>NZ_SEON01000002.1 GCF_004152845.1 Sphingobium fuliginis | reverse complement strand
AGCAAGGCGGCGAGCCGGTCATCCCACCTCGCCGCCATCGCAAATATCAGCACCACTATGATCGCATCGCCTACAAACAGCGTTGGGGCATCGAGGGCTTCTTCGCCAAGCTCAAGCAGTGGCGCCGCATCGCAACACGCTATGACAAACTCGCCGCAAACTTCCTCGGCTTCGTCAAACTCGCCAGCATCATGCTATGGCTCAAATGATTAAATCGTCACTACGGCCTAGCCCTTTTCCTCTTCCTCCACCATGTCGGGCGCCAGTTCCAGCCCGGCTCGGCCGTGCGCGGCGGTATGCGCCGGCGCCTTGGGGTGGGGCACATATTCGGGTTCCTCGACCTCCAGCATGCCTTCCCATTTGGTGATGACGGATGTGGCGATGGCATTGCCCAGCACGTTGGTCGCGGTGCGGCCCATGTCCATGAAATGGTCGACGGCCAGGATGAAGGCCACGCCCTCCACCGGCAGGTCGAACTGCCCCAGCGTCGCCGCGACCACCACCAGCGATGCGCGGGGCACGGCGGCGATGCCCTTGCTGGTCACCATCAGCACCAGCAATATGGTGATCTGCGTGGCGATCGGCAGGTCGATGCCATAGGCCTGGGCGATGAAGATCGTCGCGAAGGTCGAATACATCATCGACCCGTCCAGATTGAAGCTGTAGCCCAGCGGCAGCACGAAGCTGTAGATGCGGCGCGGCACGCCGAAGCGGTCGAGCTGCTCCAGCATCTTGGGATAGGCGGCCTCCGACGAGGCGGTGGAGAAGGCGATCAATATCGGCTCGCGCACATAGCGGATCAGCTTCACCATCCGCTTCCCCAGGAAGATCGATCCCGCCGCGAACAGCAGCAGCCAGAGCGCGATCAGCGACAGGTAGAATTCGCCCACCAGTTCGCCGAAGGTCTTGAGCACGCCCAGCCCCTCGGTCGTCACCACCGACGCCAGCGCGCCGAACACGGCGAAGGGGGCGACGCGCATGACATAGCCGGTCACCTGCAGCATCAGTTCCACCATCGCCTCGATCACGGTGACGACCGGCTTGCCCTTCTCACCGATGGCGGTCAGCGCGATGCCCACGAACAGGGAGAAGACGACGATCTGCAGGATCGAATTTTCCGCCATCGCCCCGACCATGGAGGTCGGAAAGACATGCAGGATGAAGTCGCGGAAGTTGAGCGCCTCCGTATTCACGCCCGAATCCGCGCCCGACCGGACGAGGTTCAATCCCTCGCCCGGCGCGAAGAAATTGACGAAGATGAGGCCGAGCGTCAGCGAGATCAGGCTGGCGATGATGAACCAGGCGAGCGCGCGCCCGCCGATCCGCCCCAGCGCGGCGCTGTCGCCCATATGCGCGATGCCCGCCACCAGCGTGGAGAAGACCAGGGGCGCGATGATCATCTTGATCAGATGCAGGAAGATGTCCGCCAGCAGGTGGTAATAGCCCGCCACATCCTTCGCCAGCGCCTTGTCGCCACCCACCCAGATATTGGTGGCAAAGCCCACGATCACCCCCAGAACCATGCCCGTCAGGATGAACGCCGTCAGTCGATTTCGCATCTCGTTCCTTTAACCGGCGCGTGGGCGCACCGCATCCATGGTCTGTCCCAAATGGTGGCTACACCTAACAGCCACCCGCAGCGCCCGCAATCGAAGGCGCGCGCCTGCCGTCATCGGGTTAGACGAATGAGGAATCATATTCCGCGCCCCGTCCGGCGCCGGAAAAGCACGGCCTCAGGGGTAGAGCAGCCCCTCGCGCCAGCCGTCGCCGGTCCGTTCGAACAGGCGGCGCTCATGCAGGCGATGTTCGCGATCCTGCCAGAATTCGATTCGTTCGGGGATGAGGCGGAAGCCCGACCAATGCGGCGGGCGCGGCACCGGCCCGCCCTCGAAGCGCAGGCTGACTTCCTCATATCGCGCCATGAACACGTCGCGCGATTCCAGCGGGCGCGACTGGTCGGATGCCCAGGCGCCCAACTGGCTGTCACGGCTGCGCGTCGCGAAATAGGCGTCGGCCGCGGCCTCCTCCACCGGGCCCACCGCCCCCTCGATCCGGACCTGCCGCCGCAGCGACTTCCAGTGGAACAGCAGCGCCGCAAGGGGATTGGCGTGCAGCTCCCCCGCCTTGCGCCCCTCGAAATTGGTGTAGAAGACGAAGCCGTCCGGCCCATGCCCCTTCAGCAGCACCATCCGCACCGAAGGCCGCCCGCGCGCATCGGCGGTGGCCAGCGCCATGGCGTTGCTGTCGTTGATCTCGGTTTCGCGCGCCTCGACATACCAGGCATCGAACAGGACGAAGGGATCGGTCATGCGCGGTGATGTACGCCCCTCATAAAGCCATGTCGATAAGGCTTTCCCACGCTTGAACGATCCCTCGCCTTTCGCCACATAAGGCGCAAACGGTTTTTCATGCAAAAGGATATGTTGGCGGCAATGGCTGATCCCTACTCCACCCTGGGCGTCGCGCGCAGCGCGAGCGAGGCAGAGATCAAATCGGCCTATCGGAAGCTCGCCAAGGAACTGCATCCCGACAGGAACAAGGACAATCCCAAGGCGGCGGAGAAATTCTCCGCCGTCACCAGCGCCTACGACCTGCTGTCGGACAAGGACAAGCGCGCGCGCTTCGACCGGGGCGAGATCGACGGCGAGGGCAATCCGACCGCGCCCTTCGGCTTCGGCGGCGCCGGGGCGGGCGGCTTTCGGGGCCGGCCGGGTCAGGGCGGCGGGTTCGAGTTCCAGGAAGGCGGCGCCGATTTCGGGGACATATTCGAAGGCCTGTTCGGCGGCGGCGCAGGCCGCCGTGGCGGGGCGGGCGGAGGCTTTGGCGGTTTCGGCCGTGGCGCGCCTCCGCAGAAGGGCGCGAACGTCACCTATCGCCTCGCCGTCCCGTTCGTCGACGCCGCGACCCTCGCGCCCCAGCGGATCACGCTTCAGGACGGCAAGACCATCGACCTCAAGCTCCCTGCGGGGGTCGAGACGGGCACGCAGATGCGGCTTTCCGGCAAGGGGCAGCAGGGTCCCGGCGGCGCGGGCGACGCGATCGTCACCATAGAGGTGAAGCCGCACCCCTTCTTCAACCGCGACGGCGACAATGTGCTGCTCGACCTGCCCATCACCCTGGACGAGGCGGTGCAGGGCGCGAAGGTCAAGGTGCCGACGGTCGACGGCCCGGTGATGCTGGGCGTGCCGGCGGGCGCATCCTCCGGCAAGACGCTCCGCCTGCGCGGCAGGGGCTTCACCGGCAGGAACGGCCAGCGCGGCGACCAGCTCGTCACCCTGCTGATCGACGTGCCCGCCGACGATCCGGCGATCAAGGCGCTGGTGGAAGGCTGGCGGGACAGCCGTGCCGTGCGGACCCATCTGGGCGTTTGAGGGGTTAGGGGGGAATGCCGCAGCCGTCCCCCTATTCACCGGAGTCCCGTCGCCAGCGGCTCACCGAAGAAGCCCGCACCAAGTTCCACCGCCAGATCGCCCGGGTGCGCCCCGGCAGCCATGCCTTCGAAATCGCGAAGCGGGTGGCGGTCGGCACCTATAGCGACGGTTTCATCCATGCGGGGAACCTTGCCTATCTTTCGCTGATGACTTTGTTCCCTTTCTTCATCGTGGCGGCGGCGGTGGCGAGCATCTTCGGCCGGTCGCAGGACGGGCTGGCGGCGGTCGGCGCCTTTCTGGAAACGGTGCCGCCCGGCGTCGCGGAGGTGGTGCGCCAGCCGATCGTCGATGTGCTCAACGCCCGCACGGGGCCGCTGCTCTGGCTGGGCGGGCTGGTCGGGCTGTGGACCGTCGGCAGCCTCATAGAGACGATCCGCGACATATTGCGCCGCGCCTATGGCACCAGGAGCACGCGCCCCTTCTGGCATTATCGCCTGACCGCCATCGGCATCACCCTGGTCAGCGTGTTCGCGGTGATGTTCGCCTTCTCCATGCAGGTGATCATCACCGGCATCGACCAGTTCCTGCACCAGATCCTGCCCTTTGCTGACCAGGCGATACAGATCGTCGGCCTGACCAAGCTTGCGCCCATGGCGATCCTGTGCGTCGCGCTCTATTATCTCTACGTTTCCCTGACCCCCAGCCTGTACAAGGATCCGCGCTTCCCGAAATGGCCCGGCGCCATCGCCACGGCGCTCTGGTGGTACGGCGTCACCCTGCTGCTGCCGGTCACGCTTTCCATGCTCGGCGGCTATGACATGACCTATGGCAGCCTGGCCGGCGTGATGATCACCCTCATTTTCTTCTTCCTTGTCGGGCTTGGCGTGGTAATTGGCGCGGAATTGAATGCGGCGCTGGCGGAGTTCCCGGAAGAGGAAGCCGCGGCCGCCGCGCAGGTCGACAAAGGGAATGGGACGACGAAATGACAGGCTTGATGGCGGGAAAACGCGGTCTGATCATGGGGCTGGCGAACGACAAGTCGCTGGCCTGGGGCATATCGAAGGCGCTGCACGCCCAGGGGGCGGAACTGGCCTTCTCCTATCAGGGCGACGCGCTGGCCAAGCGGGTCAGGCCGCTGGCGGAGGAACTGGGTTCCGACTTCCTGATCGACTGCGACGTGTCGGACATGGAAAAGCTCGACGCCGCCTTCGAAGAGGTCAGGGCGAAGTGGGGCAAGCTGGATTTCGTGGTCCATGCCATCGGCTTTTCCGACAAGAATGAGCTGCGCGGCAAATATGTCGACACCAGCCTGGAGAATTTCCTGCTGACGATGAACATCTCCGCCTACAGCTTCGTCGCCGTCGCCAAGCGCGCGCGGGCGCTGATGGCGGAGGGCGGCAGCCTGCTGACGCTCAGCTATTATGGCGCGGAAAAGGTCATCCCGCATTATAACGTCATGGGCGTGGCCAAGGCGGCGCTGGAAACCAGCGTCAAATATCTGGCGATGGACCTGGGCCCGGAAAATATCCGGGTCAACGCCATCTCCGCTGGACCGATCAAGACGCTGGCGGCGAGCGGCATCGGCGATTTCCGCTACATCATGAAGTGGAACGAACTGAACAGCCCGCTCCGCCGCAATGTGACGATCGAGGATGTGGGCGGCGCCGGCCTCTATCTCCTCTCCGACCTGGCGGCGGGCGTGACCGGCGAAGTCCATCATGTCGACGCGGGCTACAATGTCATCGGCATGAAGGCCGAGGACGCCCCCGACATCGCGCTGGACAAGTAACAAAACCCTCTCCCGCCGGGAGAGGGAGGGCCCCGGCGCGAAGCGCTGGGAGGGTGAGGGCGAACCACCTCACCCAAAGGGCAGGGATCATGAGCTTCAACACATTCGGCCGCGTCTTCCGCTTTTCGACCTGGGGCGAATCCCACGGTCCCGCCATCGGCGCGATGGTCGACGGCTGCCCTCCGGGCCTGTCGCTCAGCGAAGCCGACATCCAGCCCTTCCTCGACAAGCGCAGGCCCGGCACCTCCAAATTCACCACCCAGCGCCGCGAGCCGGATGAGGTGCGCATCCTCTCCGGCGTGTTCGAGGGGCGGACCACCGGCACCCCGATCAGCCTGATGATCGAGAATACCGACCAGCGTTCCAAGGATTATGGCGAGGTCGCCAAGGCCTATCGCCCCGGCCATGCCGACTATGCCTATGACGCCAAATATGGCTTCCGCGACTATCGCGGCGGCGGGCGATCCTCGGCACGGGAAACCGCCAGCCGCGTGGCGGCCGGCGCGGTGGCGCGGCTCGTCATCCCCGATGTCGACATCTTCGCCTATGTCAGCGAAATCGGCGGCGACGCCATCGATCCGGCCCGTTTCGACGCGAGCGAGATCGACAGCAACCCCTTTTTCTGCCCCGACCCGGAAGCGGCGAAGCGTTGGGAGAAACTGGTCGATGACGCCCGCAAGGACGGCTCGTCGCTCGGCGCGGTGGTCGAATGCGTCGCCAGCGGGGTTCCGGCGGGCTGGGGCGCGCCGCTCTATGCCAAGCTGGACAGCGAACTGGCCGCCGCGATGATGAGCATCAACGCGGTCAAGGGCGTGGAGATCGGTGACGGCTTCGCCGCCGCCCGCCTGCGCGGCGAACAGAATGCCGATCCGATGCGGCCCAATATGGACGGGGGCAATGACGGCAACCCCGTCTTCCTCGCCAACCATGCGGGCGGCATTGCGGGCGGCATCTCCACCGGGCAGCCGGTCAAGGTCCGCATCGCCTTCAAGCCGACCAGCTCGATCCTGATCCCGGTCGAAACCGTCACCCGCGAAGGCGTGGCGTCGGAGATCATCACCAAGGGCCGCCACGACCCCTGCGTCGGCATTCGCGGCGTGCCGGTGGTGGAAGCGATGATGGCGCTGGTGCTGGCGGACCAGAAGCTGCTCCACCGCGCGCAATGCGGTGAAGTCTGAGTCAGGCGTCCCCATGCTCCTGCAAGGGCAGGAGCCCGCAGGAGAACCGCGTTCACCGCCGCAATATAACGCGCCGAATCGAGCCATTATTTCGATAAAGGCAGGATTTGCGCGAGACGACTCAGCCAATCTGCGGTAACATCATCGTCACAGATCGCCCGCGGGAGGGCGAGCGGCAGTGCGTAAGCCTGGGGAGCGTCACCATGGTTTCCATGGATTGACGGTCAAAACGTCCCCTTCAGCCGCGAACACGGGCCAGCCATGCAACCATGGCTGGCCCATTTCGTTCAGGCAGGACGCGAAAACGCGATCCGGGGCACAAGGCATGCATTTCATCACCGCGCTGATCGGCATCTATCGCGCGGAAATCGGACTTCTCATCCTCGCCCTGATGTTCGTCGCCTTCGTGCGCGAACGCTATTCGCCCACGGTCGTCTCCGTGGTCGGGGCGTGCGTGTTCGCGGCGCTGGGCCTGCTCGACGAAAAGGACCTGTTCTCCGTCTTCTCCAACAGTGCGCCGCTGACGGTGGGCGCGATGTTCGTGCTTTCCGGCGCGCTGATCCGCACGGGGACGATCAATCGCGTTGCCGACCTGGTCATGGCCCGCGCCCAGCGCCACCCGCGCCTGGCGCTGGCCGAAGTCACGCTCGGCACGGTCATCCTCTCGGCCTTCCTCAACAACACGCCCGTGGTGGTGCTGCTGATCCCGATCATGTTCAAGCTGGCGCAGGCGACCGGCTATCCGGTGAAGAAGCTGCTGATCCCGATGAACGCCGTTGCCGTGATGGGCGGTTGCGTGACGCTGATCGGCACATCGACCAACCTGATCGTCGCAGGCATCGCCGCCGAGCAGGGCATGGCGCCGTTCGGCATATTCGACATCACGCCCTATGGGCTGGCGGGGGTCTTGGCCGGCGTCGCCGCGCTGACCGGCCTGTCCTTCCTGCTTCCCGGCGATCCGCCCTCCATCGCGGGGGAGGATGGCGGCAATGTGCAGGATTATCTGACCGAACTCACCCTGTCGCGCGACAGCGACCTCATCGGCCGCACGGTCGGCTCCCTGTCGATCATCGGCCGCTCCGCCAGCCTGCTCGGCCTCAAGAGGGCGGGGGAGATACGGCGCCGGGGGATAGAGGAAGAGGAACTGCACGCCGGCGACCGCCTGCTGGTCCATGCCGACGGCGCGACGATCATGACCCTGCGCGAATCCGGCGATTTCGAAATCGGGCTGGCCGCGGCGTCGGAGACTCCGGGCGGCGGCACCGTCATCGAAGCGATGATCGCGCCCAGCCATCCGTCCATCGGGGAACGGCTGATCGACATTCCCTTCCTGCACGCGCTGCGGGTGCGGATCATCGGCATCCACCGGGCGCGTCACCTGCCGGGTCCGGACCTCAGCGAAACCCGCGTGCGCGGCGCCGACCGCCTGCTGATCGCGGGCAGCGACGACAGCATCCGTTCGCTCAAGGACAATGCCCATCTGATCGGCGTCGACATCAGCCGCACCCGCGCCTTCCGCCCGCGAAAGGCATGGATCGCCATTCTTGCCCTGACGGCGGTGGTGCTGCTCTCGGCCGTCGAGCTCATCGGCATCGGCCTTGCCGCCTTCATCGCCGTGGGCGTGATCCTCGTCACCCGCTGCATCGACCCGGAGGAAGCCTGGGCCGCCATCGACGGCGACGTGCTGATCCTGATCTTCGCCATGCTCGCGGTCGGGCTGGCGCTCGAACAGGCGGGCAGCGTCGCGCTGATGGTCGGCTGGATCGAGCCGCTGCTCGCCGCCGCTCCGGCATGGACGCTGGTGTTCCTCATCTATTTCTTCGCGCTTCTGCTGTCGGAACTGCTCAGCAACAATGCGGTTGCGGCGCTGCTCACGCCGCTCACCATCGCGCTCGCCCATCAACTCGGCGCTGATCCGCGTCCGCTGGTGATCGCGCTGATGATCGGCGCGTCGGCCTGCTTCGCCACGCCGATCGGTTATCAGACCAACGCGCTCGTCCATGCGGCGGGCGACTATCGCTTTTCCGATTTCGTGCGCATCGGGATTCCGCTCAACCTGATCGTCGGACTGGCGGTCTGCACCACGCTCACCCTTCTGGCTTGAGGAGCGGGCCTGGCCTGAGGAGCCGGGCGACGCCAAGCCATTTTCGGCGGACCGGCCCTGTCCCCGCATCGAACGCATCGTCATGATGGCCCGAAAACCAAAGGATTGCCCGTGACCAGCCTGCCCATCATTCAGGTCGACGCCTTCGCCGACGCTCCCTTCACCGGCAATCCGGCCGCGGTCATGCCGCTCGGCCGATGGCTGGACGATGCGACGCTTCAGGCGATAGCGGCGGAAAATAATCTGTCCGAAACCGCCTTCACCGTGCCCACGCCCGACGATCCGGAGGCGGACTATGCGCTGCGCTGGTTCACGCCCGCCGTGGAGGTCAAGCTCTGCGGCCACGCCACGCTGGCGAGCGGCCATGTGCTGATGGGCGGGCGTACCGCCGTCCGCTTCCGCACGCGGGAAGCGGGCATCCTGACCGTGTCGCGGGACCGCGACGGCTATGGCCTCTCGCTCCCGGCCTGGCCGACCGCGCCCAGCCCGCTGCCGGAGCTGGCGGCGGCGATGGGCGGGGACGTCCTCGAAACCCAGTGGCGCGAGGGCGGCTTCGCGATCTTCGTCTATCGCGATGCCGCCGCGATCCATGCGCTGGAACCGGACTTCGCGACGCTGAAGAAGGCGGGGCCCCTGCTGCTCATCGCCACCGCACCCGGCGAGGACAGCGACATGGTGAGCCGCGTCTTCGTTCCTGGCGCGGGCATAGACGAAGACCCGGTGACCGGCTCCGCCCATTGCCTGCTCACGCCCTATTGGGCGAAGCGGCTCGACAAGATCAGGCTGACGGCATTTCAGGCATCGCAGCGCGGCGGGCGCTTAACGTGCCGGCTTTCAGGCGACCGGGTGATCCTGACGGGCGCCTGCCGCACGGTGATCGAAGGCAATTTCCTGCTTTGAGAGGTGGCGATGGCTGAGGCCGTCCGGCCAATTCCAGCCAACCGGCGACCCTGCGCAAAGAAAATAGAGGTCAGTTCACCGCGAATAAAGCCCGACGAGCTTCGCCAGCCCCGTCTTCAGCGCATCGCGCTCCTCCTTCGTGGGCGACATGCCCAGCCGCACGACCGTCAGGCGCTGCGAAGGCGAAACCAGTATATATTGCCCGCCATGCCCGACGCAGCCGAACAGGCTGCGCGGCGCCCGCCCCGGCATCAGCGCGCTGTCCTCGCTGTCCCGGTTCAGCCACAGATGCGCGCCATAGGCGGCATTGCGGGGCGAGGGCGCGCGCATATAGTCGATCCACTTTTCCGGCACGATCTGATGCCCCGCCACGCCGCGCCCGTGATTGCGCAGCAATTCCCCGAAGCGGGCATAATCCCGCGCCGTCATATGCATGAAGCTGCCGCCGATCATCGTCCCGGCCGCATCATATTCCACCGCCAAGCTGTCGAGGCGCGCCGGAATCTTCAGCCGCCCGTCGATGAACATCTGCATCGCCCGCCGCCGCACGTCGGGATCGGTGCTGTTGGTCAGCATCCGCGCCATCAGGTCGGCCAGGATGACGCTGTTGCCGGTCGAATAGGAAAAGGCGGTCCCAGGCGCATGGGCAAGCGGCTTGGCCTCCGCAAAGGCGCCCATGTCCTGCGCTCCGTCGGTGAACAGCATCCTTATCGTGTCGGCCTCCGCCAGCGGTTCCCTGTCCTCGACATGATCGAGGCCCGACGTCATGGCCAGCAACTGCCGCAGGGTGATGCGCCCTCGCGGATCGCCCGGCTGCCCCCAGGCCGCGACCGGCACCGGCGAATCGAGCGCCAGCCGCCCGTCCGACACCATCAGCCCGATCAGCACCGCCGTCACGCTCTTGGCCGTGGACCAGGACGGCAGCTTCGTCCGCGGCCCATAGCCCGGCGCATAGCGCTCCGCCACGATTTCGCCATCGTGCATGACGACCAGCGCCCGGGTCTCGCCCACCGCATCCTCGAACAAAGGATCGATGGCCGCGCGCAGGGCGGCGGCGTCCGCGTCCGAATCGCCTGCGACATGGTAGACCGGCTCCGGCCCGGCGGCGCGCACCGTCCACAACCCGGCCACGGCCAGAATCGCCAAAATCCCGCCCGGCATGCCAAGGCGCTTTACGCTGTTCCGCTCAAGCCTCATAAGCCGCGGCCTTAGCATGGAGCGCGGGAAAGGGGAGCATGTCCGGTCGCCGGAAATGGATTTATGGGGTTTTGGCGGTGGCCCTGCTGCCGCTGGCGCTACTGGCGTGGAACTGGAGCGCCCTTCGCGCCCATGCCCAGGTCGGCGCGGGCTTCGGCGCGCGCGTCACCTGCTCCTGCCGCTATATGGAAGGCCGGTCGATGGAAAGCTGTCATGGCGACAAGGAACCCGGCATGTGGGCCGTGTCGCTGAAGGACATGCCCGAATCGCAATCGGTCAACGCGGCGGTTCCGCTGCTCGCTTCGCGCACGGCGCGCTATCGCAAGGGCTGGGGCTGTCTGCTGGAGCCTTGAGCTTCCATGGTCATCCCGGCTTTCGCTGGGATGACCATGTGGGAAGCTGGCCCCAATCCCCTCAAAGCGCTACAGCCCCTTCCCATGCGTCCTGACATCCCGACCCTCCTCCACGATGTTTTCGGCTTTCCCGGCTTCAGGGGCGTGCAGGAACAGGTGGTCAGCCGCATCATGGCGGGGCAGGCGACGCTGGCGATCATGCCGACCGGCGCGGGCAAGTCTCTCTGCTACCAGCTTCCCGCCGTCGCGCTCGAAGGCTGCTGCGTCGTCATATCGCCGCTGATCGCGTTGATGCACGACCAGCTTCGCGCCGCGCAGGCGGTCGGCATCCGCGCCGCCAGCCTCACCAGCGTCGACGCCGACTGGCGCGAGACGCAGGACCGGCTGCGCAATGGCGATCTCGACCTGCTCTATGTCGCGCCGGAGCGCGCCAGCGGGGAGGGGTTCCGCAACCTCCTGCGCGCCGCGAAGATCGCCCTCTTCGCGATAGACGAAGCCCATTGCGTCTCCGAATGGGGCCATGATTTCCGCCCGGACTATCGCCTGCTGCGCCCGCTGCTCGATGAATTTCCGGACGTTCCCCGTCTCGCACTGACCGCGACCGCCGACCACCACACCCGCGACGACATCCTTGTCCAGCTTGGCATTCCCCGCGAAGGCCTGATCATCGCGGGCTTCGACCGTCCGAACATCCGCTACGCCGTCCATCCCCGCGATGGCCTGCCCCGCCAGCTTTCCGACCTGATCGCCGGCCAGACCGGCCCCGGCATCGTCTACGCCCCCACCCGCGCCGCGACCGAGAAGCTGGCCGAAACCCTCAGCAAGACCGGCCGCCCGACCCGCGCCTATCATGCCGGGCTCGACCCGCAGGTCCGCGCCGCCAACCAGGCCGCCTTCATCGCCAGCGAGGATATGGTGATGGTCGCGACCATCGCCTTCGGCATGGGCATCGACAAGCCCGACGTCCGCTTCGTCGCCCATGCGGCGCTGCCCAAGTCGATCGAGGGCTATTATCAGGAATCCGGCCGCGCAGGCCGCGACGGAGAACCCGCCGAAGCGCATCTTTTCTGGGGCGCCGACGATTTCGCCCGCGCCCGGCAGCGCATCGGCGAGCTCGATCCCCTGCGCCAGCAGGGCGAGCGCGCCCGCATCACCGCGCTGGGCGGGCTGGTCGAAACCGGCACCTGCCGCCGCGCCATATTGCTCCGCCATTTCGGGGAAAATCCCCCGCCGGGCTGCGGCAATTGCGACAATTGCCTCAATCCGCCGCCCAGCATCGACGCGACCCAGACCGCGCGCAAATTCCTGTCCGCCGTTTACCGCACCGGCCAGAGCTTCGGCGTCGGCCATATCGAGCAGGTGCTGACCGGCGCCGTCACCGACAAGATTCGCGAACGCGGCCATGACAGGATTTCGGTCTACGGCATCGTCGACGGAGAGGAGACGGCGTTGCTGCGCCCCGTCTCCCGCGCCCTGCTGGTGCGCGACGCGCTCCAGACCAACGAGCATGGCGGGCTGGAATTCGGCCCCAATGCCCGCCCGATCCTGCGCGGGGAGGAAGAGGTCAGCCTGGTCCTCCCGCCCCGCAAGGAACGCCGCCGCAAGAGCGCCCGCAACGGCAGCGCGGAAAATCCGGTGGGCGATCCGCTGTTCGACGCCCTGCGCGCCTGCCGCCGCGCACTGGCGCAGGAGGCGGGCGTGCCGCCCTATGTGATCTTCCACGATTCGACCCTGCGTGAAATGGCGGAGCAGCGCCCGACGAGCCTCACGGAACTCGGCCACATCAGCGGCGTGGGACAGCGCAAGCTCGACGCCTATGGCGACGCCTTCCTCGCGGCGATCCGCCCTTATCTTTAGAACGGAAGAATTGACCTGCTCCTGCGAAGGAGCATGCTGCTCTGTAGCCTACCCTCTTGAATCCCGCCGCCCACAAGCGCAAGGAGACCCGAAAAGGAGTCCCGCCCATGTTCCGCCAGCTCACCAAAAGCCTCTACGTCTCCCCACAGATCAGCGTCGATCAGGTGGCGGAAGCCAAGGCGCTGGGCGTGACGGTGATCATCAACAACCGCCCCGACGACGAGGAGCCGGGCCAGACCAACGGCGCGGAGATCGAAGCCGCAGCCAGGGCCGCCGGCATCGCCTATGCCGCCGTCCCCGTGGCCCATGGCGGCTTCGCGCCCTGGCAGCTCGACGGCATGGCCGCCGCGCTGGAGCAGGCGGGCGAGGGCAAGATACTCGCCTATTGCCGTTCCGGCACGCGCAGCACCTTGCTCTGGGCGCTGACCCGCGCCCGCGCGGGCGACCATCCGGCGGCGCTGACCGAGCAGGCCGCCTCCGCCGGCTATGACGTCACGCCCGTCCGCCAGATCATGGACGCGCTCGCCGCCGGTTGATGGCTTCCCCAGCGGAAACCTATGACGCCATCGTCCTGGGCGCTGGCGGCGCTGGCCTGATGTGCGCGGCCGTGGCGGGCCAGCGGGGCAGGCGCATCCTCGTCATCGACCATGCCGACCAGGCAGGGAAGAAAATCCTGATTTCCGGCGGCGGCCGCTGCAACTTCACCAATATCCACACCGCGCCCGACCGCTACCTGTCCGCCAACCCTCATTTCGCCAAATCGGCGCTGGGCCGCTACACGCCGCAAGATTTCCTCGGGCTTGTCGAACGCCACGGCATCGCCTGGCACGAAAAGACTCTGGGCCAGCTCTTCTGCGACCAGAGCGCGCGCCAGATCGTCGCCATGCTGCTGGCCGAATGCGAGGCGGGCGGCGTCGCGATCCGGCTCGGCCACGCCATCGCCGCCGTCACCCATGCCGACGGCCGGTACTGCGTCACCCATGGCGACAGGACCGCCACGGCCCCGGCGCTGGTCATCGCCACCGGCGGCCCCTCCATCCCCAAGATCGGCGCAACCGCCCTTGCCTATGACCTCGCCCGCCAGTTCGGGCTCAAGGTGGTGGAACCCCGACCGGCGCTGGTGCCCCTGACCCTCGGCGGCGAAGAGCTGCTCTTCCGCTCGCTCTCCGGCGTCTCGACCGAGGTCATCGCCCGCCATGGCAAGACCGCCTTCCGCGAAGCCGCGCTGCTCACCCACCGGGGCCTATCCGGCCCGGCGATCCTGCAGATTTCATCCTATTGGCGGCATGGCGATGCCATCGCTCTCGACCTCCTGCCCGACCAGCCGCAAGGCTGGCTGACGGAGGCGAAGCGCGGCAGGCCGCGCGCCACGCTGACGCAATGCCTGCGCGGCCACCTGCCCGACCGTCTGGCCGACGCCTTGGCGGAGCGGCTGGCGCTTCCCGGCGACCTGGGCAACATCCCGGATCGCAAGCTGCAGGACGCCGAACGCCGCCTGTCGGCCTGGCCCTTCACGCCCAATGGCACCGAAGGCTTCGCCAAGGCGGAGGTCACAATCGGCGGCATTTCGACCGCGGGATTGTCCTCGCAAACGATGGAAGCGCGCCACCTGCCCGGCCTTTACGCCATAGGGGAAGCGGTCGACGTCACCGGCTGGCTGGGCGGCTATAATTTCCAATGGGCCTGGGCGAGCGGCTGGGTAGCGGCCCAATATCTCTAGAGCGCGCTGCGTTACATCAGACGCAGGCCGCGCGCTCTAAGCTTTTGTTGCCGCATCGTTTAAGCGCAAAACCGGTTCCCACTTTTGCGCACGATGCTCTTAAAAAAGCAGCCCCGGCGCAAGGGAACGCCGGGGCCACAAAGAGGGATGTCCCGGCGGGAGGGGGGAGAAGGCCGGGACAAGAGGGAAATAGGAAGAGCTATTTCAGTTTCAAGATGCTACGGAGAATTTTCTTCGGGCTGATGCGTCTACTTCGCGCCTCACAATGGCTGATAGGGAACAGTCGCCATTCAAACCCCATCATGAGGATGGAGCCAGCGCCGGTCATCCCCGCCTTGGCTTCAACATCGACCGAGCGTCAGGATATCTCCCTATGCATTTCCGCCGGAGCCGACCCGAACGCCATCAGAGCCGCATTGATCATCTGCCGGTGGGCGTCGCTTCCCCTTGCCACATCCCGCCAATCCTGCCCGGTCATCGATCCATGACTGTCCTGCCAGATTTTGGAGGCGACCGAGTCCACTTCATCGGCGGTGGGCCTTCGCTGTTCAGCGAAACATTCCATCAAGAGGGCGTGAAAAACCTTTCCCGCAAAGGGCTTTGCAACCGGCATAAAGCCTCCTCTCCGACGGTATTTTATAGATTTCCGTAAGGGAAATTGAATGGCCGCCCGAGTCGAGTCAAGCCATGCCGATCTGCCATCGTGGTGAATTTCCGCCTTAACCCGGCGGTTTCGCTGCTCTAACTCTTAAGGATTATCTCTTCGGTAGCGGAGTCTGCGGGCTGGCTATCCGCACTCCACCGTCACATGCTCCATGCGCGGCAGGGCGCGGACCTGGCGGCGCACGGCGGCGACATCGGCGCCGGGGGCCAGGCTGACGATCGCGGCATGGGCATGCGGCCCGATGCGCCAGACATGCAGGTCGCGGATGGTCGCCCCTTCCGTCTCGGCCAGCGCCTTGATCCGCGCCATCAGCGCCGGTTCGGCCGTGTCGAGCAGGATCGCGGCGGTATCCTTCATCAGCCCCCAGGCCCAGCGCGCGATCACCACCGCGCCCAGCAGGCCGACGGCGGGGTCCAGCCACCACCAGCCCATATAGCGCCCCGCCAGCAACGCCATGATCGCCAGCACCGACGTCAGCGCGTCGGTCAGCACATGCACATAGGCGGCGCGCAGATTATTGTCGGCATGGCCATGCCTGTGATCATGATCATGCCCGTGATCATGCCCGTGATCATGGCTATGGTCGTGTCCCAGCAGCAGGGCGCTGATCAGGTTGATGATCAGGCCGATCACCGCGACCAGCGTCGCTTCGCCAAAGGCCACCTTCACCGGTTCGAAGAAGCGCATCACGGACTCGACGGCGATGAACAGGGCGGTGAAGGCCAGGATCAGCGCGGATGCGAAGCCGGACAGGTCGCCCACCTTGCCTGTCCCGAACGTATAGCGCGGGTTGCGCGCATGCCGCCGGGCATAGCCATAGGCGGCGGCCGCCACCGCCAGCGCGCCGGCATGGGTCGCCATGTGGAAGCCGTCGGCCAGCAGCGCCATCGACCCGGTCAGCCAGCCGAAGACGATCTCGACCACCATGGTCGCCGCGGTCAGCCACACCACCCAGATCGTCTTGCGGGCATTCTCGTCATGTCCGCGCGTCAGGTAGATATGGTCGAAATAATGGCTTTCCTCGCCATCATCCGCATTGGCCACCGGAATGCCATGCACATGATCATGGCCCTCGGGATGATGGTGGCCGCCATGGCCATGGTCGTCGTGCATGCTCATTTCCCGTAGCGCCGGATCAGCGCCAGCATTTCCTCCGCCGCGGTCTCTCGCGCTGCGTCGCTGATGCCCGGCCGGGCGACATGTTCGCGCATATGCTGCTCGATCAATTCTTCCATCAGGCTGCCGACCGCACCCCGCACGGAGGCGACGAGTTGCAGCGTTTCCGAACAACCCGCATCGCCCGACAATTGCCGTTCTACGGCGCCGATCTGCCCCGCGATGCGCCGCACCCGCGCCAGCAGCTTGTCCCGATCCGCCACGATATGCATAGGGTACCCCCCTATACTATGCCGGTGTGAAAATCAATCCGTGCATTTCCCCGCGCAGCCCCTAACAAGGGTGCGATGGCGACCATGACCGATTGCGACGTGGCGATAGTGGGCGGCGGCCTTGCCGGCAGCCTGACCGCGCTCGCCCTCGCGGCGCGCCACCCGCATGTCTCCCTGCGCCTGCTGGAAAGCGACGATCGGCTGGGCGGCAATCATATCTGGTCCTTCTTCGACAGCGACGTTGACGCCGGGGACCGCTGGCTGGTCGAGCCCCTGATCGCCCATCGCTGGCCGGAGGGTTATGAGGTCCGCTTCCCCGGCCACTGCCGCCAACTTGCCGTGCCTTATAACAGCATCACCTCGGCGCGCCTCGACGCCCATGTCCGGGAGCGGCTTGGCGATGCCGTGCTGACCGGCGCGCAGGCCACCGGGCTGACGCCCACCAGCGTCACCCTGTCCGACGGCCGCGTCGTCCGCGCCAAGGCCGTGCTCGACGCCAGAGGGGGCGGCGATCTTTCCGCCCTGCGGTGCGGCTGGCAGAAATTCGTCGGCCAGACCCTGCGCCTCCGTGCCCCGCACGGCCTTTCCCGTCCGGTCGTCATGGACGCCACGGTCGAGCAGATGGACGGCTATCGCTTCGTCTATCTGCTGCCCTGGGACGAACGGACCGTCTTCGTCGAGGATACTTATTATAGCGACACGCCGAACCTCGACGTGCCCATGCTCGGCGCCCGGATCGCCGCCTATGCGCGGGCGCGGGACTGGCAGGTGGAGGAGGTCGTCCATGGCGAAAGCGGCGTCCTTCCGGTCGTCCACGGCGGCGATTTCGACCGCTTCTGGCCGCAGGACGATCCGGTCGCGCGGCTGGGGGCAAGGGCGGCGCTATTCCAGCCCATGACCGGCTATTCCCTGCCCGATGCGGTGCGCTTCGCGCTGCGCCTGGCGAATGAATGGCCGGTGGAGGGGCAACTGCTCGCCCAGGCCACGCGCGGTTGGGCGCGGGACCATTGGCGGCAGGGCGCTTATTACCGGTTGCTCGGCCGCATGCTGTTCGGCGCGGCCAGACCGGACCAGCGCTGGCGCATCTTCGAACGTTTCTATCGGCTTGATCCCTCCCTTATCGGCCGCTTCTATGCGGGCCGCTCGACGCTCGGGGATCGCATCCGCATCTTGTGCGGGCGGCCCCCCGTGCCCATAAGGGACGCCATGCGCGCCCTGTTGAGCCCTCCCGCCTGATGAACCGGACCCGATGAACCGGAAAGCGATCGTCATCGGCGCGGGCTTCGGCGGCCTTGCGCTGGCCATCCGCCTGCAATCCGCCGGAATCGACACCACTCTGGTCGAGGCGCGCGACCGTCCGGGGGGCCGCGCCTATATGTGGGAAAAGGACGGCTTCGTCTTCGACGCCGGGCCGACCGTCATCACCGATCCCGATTGCCTGGGCGAGTTGTGGCGCCTTTCGGGCCACGACATGGCGGAGGATGTCAGCCTCGTCCCCGTCTCCCCCTTCTACCGGCTCAACTGGCGCGACGGCACGAATTTCGACTATTCCAACGACGAAACCGCCCTCCGCGCCCAGATCGCCCGGCTCAATCCGGAGGATGTCGCGGGCTATGAAAGCTTCCTCGACTATGCCGACGGCGTTTATCAGGAGGGGTATCGCAAGCTCGGCTCGGTCGCCTTCCTCGACTTCGCCTCCATGGTCCGCGCCGCGCCCGCGCTGATGAAGCATCAGGCGTGGCGCTCCGTCTATTCCGTGGTTTCCTCTCATGTGAAGGATGAGAAGCTGCGGCAGGCGCTCTCCTTCCACACGTTGCTGGTCGGCGGCAATCCGATGCAGACCAGCTCGATCTACGCCCTGATCCACAAGCTGGAGAAGGATGGCGGCGTCTGGTTCGCCAAGGGCGGCACCAACCGCCTCGTCCAGGCGATGGCCACGCATTTCGAGCGGCTGGGCGGCACGCTGCGCCTCGCCGATCCGGTGGTGCAGATCGAAACCTATGGCGACCGCGCCGTCGCCGTGCGCACCGCTTCGGGCTGGCGGGGGGAGGCGGATGCCGTCGCCTCCAACGCCGACCTGATGCACAGCTATCGCGACCTGATCGGCCATCATCCCAGGGGCGAGAAACAGGCGGCGAAGCTTGCCCGCAAGCGCTGGTCGCCCAGCCTGTTCGTGCTGCATTTCGGCATCCGGGGAAGCTGGCCGGGCATCCCGCACCATATGATCCTGTTCGGCCCGCGCTATGAAGGGCTGCTGACCGACATCTATGATTATGGCGTGTTGCCGCAGGATTTTTCGCTCTACCTGCACCATCCGACCGTCACCGACCCCAGCATGGCGCCGGAGGGCCATTCGACCTTCTACGCGCTTGCCCCGGTGCCGCATCTGGGCAAGCTGCCTATCGATTGGGACCGTTTCGCGCCGGCCTATGCGGAACGTATCCTAGACGAGATCCAGCATCGCCTGATTCCGGACATCCGCTCGCGCATTGTGACGCGGTTCCATTATGCGCCGCCAGACTTTCGTCGCGACCTGTCGGCGCATCTGGGCAGCGCATTCAGCCTGGAGCCGCTGTTGACCCAGAGCGCCTGGTTCCGCGCGCATAATCGCGACGACGTCATTCCCAACCTCTATCTGGTAGGGGCGGGCACGCATCCGGGGGCGGGCATTCCCGGCGTGGTCGGCAGCGCCAAGGCGACGGCCGCATTGATGCTGGAAGACCTGGCCTGACATGAAGGATTTATGAAGAGACTGGCTGTCTATTGCGGCTCGGCCACCCCGGCCGATCCCGCCTATGTCGAATCTGCCCGCGATGTCGGACGCATCCTAGCCGAACGGGGCATCGGCGTCGTCTATGGCGGTGGCCGGCTGGGACTGATGGGCGCGGTGGCCGACGCGGCGCTGGCAGCGGGCGGCGAAGTGATCGGCGTCATCCCCGAAGCGCTGGTCGGGGCCGAAGTCGCCCATCGCGGCTGCACGGAACTGCACGTCGTCCAGACCATGCACCAGCGCAAGCAGCTTTTCACCGACCTGTCCGACGGCTTCGTGACCTTGCCGGGCGGCGTCGGCACGATGGATGAATTGTGGGAAGCGATCAGTTGGGCGCAGCTCGGCTATCACCGCAAGCCGGTCGGCCTGCTCAATGTCGCGGGCTTCTATGACCAACTCATCGCTTTCAACCAGCATATGGTGGAGGCGGGCTTCATCCGCGCGCAACACGCCAATATCCTGATCCATGCCAACGCGATCGAGGCATTGCTCGACAGGATGGCGGCCTATCAGCCGCATGAAACCATCTTCGCGATGAAGGCGGATCGGTTGTGATCCCATAGCAGGACCCGTTCCGAGAAACGGGAAGCGCTGAGCCACGCTGCGGACAAATTCGGAATGCCGGGAAATGGCCAATCCAAGACATTCCCCTCCCGCAGGCGGGAGGGGTTAGGGGTGGGCGCGAGCGCAGCGAGCTTCTGACTTAGCCGTTGCAAAACAGCGCAGATGCCGCGCCAGCCCACCCCCTAACCCCCTCCCGCCTGCGGGAGGGGGAATGTCCGCAATCCACCCAAATCACCCAATCCGGCGAGTCTTGAATTTGTCCACGCCGGATAGCCGTTTCTCAACTTCGCTCGAAATGAACGGAGGTCGGGTGACTTTGGCGCCTGCGCAGGGCATGTCCTGACCATGTCCTCCGAATTTCCTGACCGCCCCTCCCTCATCGCCCAGGCTCGCGACAGCATCGCCAGGGGTTCCAAATCCTTTGCGCTCGCTTCCAGACTCTTCGACCGTTCCACCCGCGAACGGGCATGGCTGCTCTACGCCTGGTGCCGCAAATGCGACGACATCGCGGACGGGCAGGACCATGGCGGCACGATGCGCGGCGTCGCGGACGGTCAGGCGCGCCTCTCCACCATCCGCGTGCTGACCGGTTCGGCGCTTCAGGGCGAACCCACCGGCGATCCGGCCTTCGACGGCTTCGGCCTCGTCATGCGCGAATGCGCGATTCCGGAGCGCTACGCTCATGACCTGATCGAAGGCTTCGCCCTCGACGCACGCGAATGGCGCCCGCGCAGCGAGGCGGACATGCTGCGCTACTGCTACCATGTGGCGGGCACGGTCGGCTGCATGATGGCGATCCTGATGGGCGTCGATCCCGGCGACGAAGCCACGCTCGACCGCGCCTGCGACTTGGGCCTTGCCTTCCAGCTCGCCAATATCGCCCGCGACATCAGCGAGGATGAGGCCGCCGACCGCTGCTACCTGCCGGAGGAATGGCTGGTCGAAATGGACATCCCGCCGGGCGAGCATATGAAGCCGTGGGTCCGCCCGCGCCTCGCCATCCTTGCCCGTCGCATGGCCAACATGGCCGCCGCCTATGAGGAAAGCGCCCGCCACGGCACCGGCGCCCTGCCGCCGCGATCCGCCTGGGCGGTCCTCGCCGCCGCCGGCATCTATGGCGACATCGCCCGAGAAGTGGCGCGCCGGGGCGACCATGCCTGGGACCATCGCGTCACCACGCCGAAAGGCGACAAGCTCCGCTGGGTCTTTCGCGCGGGCCTTCAGGTGCCGGGCCGCGCCCGCCGCTGGCCCGCTGGAACATCGCGGCCGGACATGCTCTGGACCCGCCCCCGGACCTGACAAAAAAAGGGACCGATACTTGCGCATCGGTCCCAAGGCATGTTCGCAGGAGGAACAAGGTGGGGCGGGCGGGCCGTCCTTACCGGCCCGCCCTGCCAAACTTACGGGTTGTAGGCGCGCTCGCCATGTTCGCCGAGGTCGAGGCCTTCCAGTTCGACCTCCTTGCTGACGCGCAGGCCAGTGACCGCCTTGGCGATGAAGATGGCGATGGCGGTGCCGATCGACGCCCAGACGATGGTGGTCAGGACCGCTTCGATCTGGACGACCAGCTTGGCGCCCATGTCATAGTCCGCAGCGCCCGGACCGCCCAGCGAGGGCGAGTAGACGATGGCGGTGCCGATGGCGCCGATCATGCCGCCGATGCCGTGGATGCCGAAGGCGTCCAGCGAGTCGTCATAGCCGAGCTTCGGCTTGAGGACGGTGACGGCATAGAAGCAGACGATCGAAGCGACGGCGCCCAGGACGATCGCGCCGAAGGGTCCGGAATTGCCGGCGGCCGGGGTGACGGCGACCAGACCGGCGATGATGCCCGAACAGAAGCCCAGGGCCGAACCCTTGTGGCCGTTGACGCGCTCGGCAAGCATCCAGAACAGACCGGCCGAGGCGGTGGCGACGAAGGTGTTGATCATCGCGAGAGCGGCCGAGCCATTGGCTTCCAGCGCCGAACCGGCGTTGAAGCCGAACCAGCCGACCCACAGCAGGCCGGTGCCGACACCGGTCAGCGTCAGGCTGTGCGGCGGCATCGGTTCCTTGGGGAAGCCCACGCGCTTGCCCAGAATGAGGCAGGCGACCAGCGCCGAGACGCCGGCGTTGATGTGCACCACGGTGCCGCCCGCGAAGTCCAGCGCGCCAGCCTTGAAGAACAGGCCACTCGCCGCCCAGACCATGTGCGCGATCGGGAAGTAGACGATGGTCAGCCACACGATGGCGAACACCATCACGGCCGAGAATTTGATGCGCTCGACCACCGAACCCAGCACCAGCGCCACGGTGATCGCGGCAAAGGTCATCTGGAAGCTGACGAACACATATTCGGGGATTTCGACGCCCGCGGTGAAGGTCGCCGCCTGCGATGCGGGCGTGATGCCCTTCAGGAAGGCCTTGTCGAAGGTCGAGATGAAGTTGCTGAGGCCGCTGGTGTAATCCGGGCCGAACGCCATGGAATAGCCGTAGATCACCCAGATCAGCATGGCGAGGCAGGCCACGGCGCCGATCTGCGTCATGACCGACAGCATGTTCTTTGTGCGGACCAGGCCGCCATAGAACAGCGCCAGGCCGGGCAGGATCATCGCCAGCACCAGGACCGTGGAGGTCATCATCCAGGCCGTATCGCCCTTGTCGACGGTGGCCGCGGGCGCGGCGGCCTGTGCCCAGGCGGGCATCGCGGCGAACAGCGACAGGCCCATGGCCCCCGCGACGCCGCTAAGCTTCTTGGAAAAGGTCATTAATTCCCCCCTTACAGAGCGGTTTCGCCGGTTTCGCCGGTGCGGATGCGCACTGCCTGCTCGACATCGAGAACGAAGATCTTGCCATCGCCGATGGCGCCGGAATTGGCGGCGGCCTGGGTGGCTTCCACGACGCGCGGCGCGAGGTCGTCGTCGCAGACCACCTCGATCTTGATCTTCGGAACCATGTTGGTCGAATATTCGGCGCCGCGAT
This sequence comes from Sphingobium fuliginis, assembly GCF_004152845.1. Taxonomy (GTDB): domain Bacteria; phylum Pseudomonadota; class Alphaproteobacteria; order Sphingomonadales; family Sphingomonadaceae; genus Sphingobium; species Sphingobium fuliginis. The sequence continues at coordinate 819,423 of NZ_SEON01000002.1, read as the reverse complement.
AGATTTCGGTCTGCCCCTTCTGGCGGCCGAAGCCCTTCACTTCGCTCACCGTCATGCCGGCGATGCCGAGCGAGGAAAGTGCCTCGCGGACATCGTCAAGCTTGAACGGCTTGATGATAGCCATGACAAGTTTCATGTCGCCCCCTGTTACTGGTGTGCGACAAACTACTCAGCAAGAGGCGTGCCAATTCGTAAAAGGCGGGTTAATGCGGGCTTTTGATGCGGTGCGTCAAAACAGGGCGCTGAAAAAATGGGCAGCGCCAGGACGATGCTTAAAAATTAGGCACGGCCGTTGCCTATGATCAGGCCCCCAATTGGGATGGAGCCATCAGCCCAGTCGTAACGAAGTCATCCCCAACGTCATGCTGAAACAGTCCAGCATGACGGAGTGGGGAAAGCCTTACCAAGCCTTCACCAACTCCCACCTTCCTTCGCCGCTTCTTCCTCGCCCGGTCTGTTCGCGCGACCCAGCGTCGCATTACGATGCGGAAAGCGGCCGAAGCGTTCAATCATCTCATAATGCTCCCGCGCAAAGGCCAGCGACTTCTCGTCGCCCGCTCCCTCGAACAGGCTCAGCGACAGTTTCTGGTCGTCCAGCGCTTCGCTGTGCTGGAAGGGCATGTAGAAGAACAGACGCCCCGCCCCGCCGATCTGGATGTCATAGCCATGGGCAACCGCACCGCGCGCCACTTCCCTGGCAAGAGGATCGGTCGAAAACGCCGCCGCCGATCCCCTGAACATGTTGCGCGGCAACTGGTCGAACAGCAACACCGCCGCCAGCGCGTCATCGGCCCGCTCCAGAAACTCTTCGGCGGGCAAATGGCGCTTTTCCTCCCATAATGCGCGGAAGCGCGCCTGACAGGCCCGGTCCAGCGCCGGATCATGGCTCCACCACCCCTGTTCCCCGATCCGGTTGAACCAGAAATCCAGCAGGGCAGCCGCCCAATCGGCGGTCACCGCATCATGGCTGTCGGTCAGCATGTTCATGAAAGAGATAAAGACGCACTCTCACGCTGGTTCCTCCGCCCGTGGCGTTGGTGCCTCAGGTCGCCGTGCCGCCCACGGTAAGGCCCTCCATCAGCAGGGTCGGCTGGCCCACGCCCGCCGGCACGCTCTGCCCGGCCTTGCCGCACATGCCGATGCCTTCGTCCAGCGCCCAGTCATGGCCGATGCCGATCACCTTGGTCAGCGCCGTCGGCCCGTCCCCGATCAGCGTCGCGCCCTTGATCGGCTCGCCCAGCCTGCCATTCTCGACCTTATAGGCCTCGGTGCAGGAGAAGACGAACTTGCCCGACACGATGTCGACCTGCCCGCCGCCGAAGCTTTTCGCGAAAATGCCCGACTTCATCCGGCTCAGCAGCTCTTCCGGATCGTCCTGTCCGCCCTTGATGAAGGTGTTGGTCATGCGCGGCATCGGCGCATGGGCATAGCTTTCGCGGCGGCCGTTGCCGGTGGGTTCGACGCCCATCAGCCGGGCGTTCAGCCGATCCTGCATATAGCCCTTGAGGATGCCGTCCTCGATCAGCACATTTTCCTTCGTCGGCGTGCCCTCGTCATCGATGGAGAGCGAGCCGCGCCGGCTCATGATCGATCCGTCGTCGACCACCGTGACGCCCGGCGCGGCGACCCGCTGGCCCACGCGGCCGGAAAAGGCGCTGGTGCCCTTGCGGTTGAAGTCGCCCTCCAGGCCGTGCCCGATGGCTTCATGCACCAGCACGCCCGGCCAGCCCGGTCCCAGCAGCACGGTCATCTCGCCCGCGGGCGCGGCCACGGAACGCAGGTTGACCCGCGCCTGCGCCAGCGCCTCGTCAATGGCGCGGTTCCAGATGGCGGGTTCCATCACCTCATCGTAGAGATAGCGCCCGCCAATGCCGAACACGCCCGTCTCCCGGCGGCCATTCTCCTCCAGGATGACGGAGACGTTGAGCCGCACCAGCGGGCGGATGTCGGTCGCGGTAAAGCCGTCGGCGCGCACGATCTCGACCACCGACCAGCTTCCCGCCAGGCTCACCGACACCTGCGCGACGCGCGGATCGCGGGCGCGGGCGGCGGCGTCGATGGCGGCGCAGAGCGTCACCTTCTCGGCAAAGGGCACGATCTCCAGCGGATTGACGTCGGTATAGAGATGGCGGTTGGTGTGCTGCGGCGGCGGCGCGGGCTGCCCCTTGGCCGGATCGAGCAGCGTCAGCGTCTCGGCCGCCCGGCGGATCGCGGCTTCGCTGATGTCGTTGGCATGGGCGAAACCGGTCATCTCGCCCGACACGCCGCGCAGGCCGAAACCCGCATCGGTCGAATAATCGGCGGTCTTCAGCCGCCCATCGTCGAAGCCGAAGCTCTCGCTCGCCCGATATTGCAGGTAGAGTTCGCCATCGTCGCAGCCTTTCAGCGCCTCGGCGGTCAGGCGGCGCGCGCCGTCGGGATCGAGGAGGCCGGGCCGGTAGAGCAGGCCGCGGGCGTCGGTGAACTGGGGAGCAGCATCGGTCATGCCGTCCGATATAGGGGCGGCAGAGGCTAGAGCCAATCGACATTCAGCCTTGACGGCCTGCAAATGACGCTTTTCCGTGGTTCCGGTGCTCACCTACTTTGAGTAGGCTGCGCGCCGGGTCACGGAAAACCATCATTTTACCTTCGGTGGTCTTCGGCTCGGCTCGTCATCATCTGAATGTCGATTGGCCCTAAGCCAATTAAAAAGGCATTTCCATCATCCCCGCGAAGGCGGGGATCCATCTCCCCCACTCGCGTCAGGCGGAACGTGCAGGAGATGGATTTCCGCCTTCGCGGGAATAACGATTTGAATGGGATTGCCCTACTTAAAGGCTAGCGCCCGAAGGAATATCCGGCAGCCCGGCGATTTCCGGCGTATCCGCAACGCTGCCGGTCAGCACGAAGCGGCGGTCGCAATAGCCGCAGTCGATATAGCCATGCTCATCGATCTCAAGGAAGACGCGCGGATGGCCGAGCGCGGCGGGAATGTCGCCCGAACCGTCGCAGGAGACGCGGGACTTGGTGACTCGGATGATTTCAGGCGGCTGGATCATGGCCGCACCGATTAGCAGCGCTGGCGCTGCGCCGCAATATCCGTGGAGACGGGGCTTACATCAGCAGCAATGGCGGCTTCTTTTTCGGGCAGGGCTTCTCCACGCCCAGGTCCACCGCCTTGGCCGGCGCTTCCCAATCCAGGCAATCGCGGGCGGCCGCCAGCGAAACCGGCGAAAACATCAGCAGGAAGGGGGCCACCGTTCCAGCGAGAAGAAGCGTGAGAGACATGATGCAAGTGCCTCACAAAAGCGTTCCGTTGCCGGAACCTTACGCCATTCCCCCGGCCGCGGGAACAGCTTTCTCCAAGAAGGGGGCATGGTGGGCGATGACGGGCTCGAACCGCCGACATCCTCGGTGTAAACGAGACGCTCTACCAACTGAGCTAATCGCCCGATGCCTGTCCTGATGCCAAGCGTCCGGTGCGCGCCTATCTACGGCAATCCGGGCGTCGGTCAAGCGGCGATGCGCACCGGTACGTCATGCGCAAAGGAAACGGCGGCTGGCGGTGAACCAGCGGGTCAGCGCCTCCGCCGTGTGGTCGGCCAGCGCGATGAAGACGCGGCGCCCGTCATGCGGATCGGCCTGCCTGTCGACAAAGCCCATCTCGGTCAGCGTCCTGATCCAGCGCAGCGCGGTGGTGGGCGGCACGGCCGATGCGATGCACAGGCTGGACACGGACACGCGCTCATGCTCCAGCCGCGCCGCCAGCAGGTCCAGCAGCATGTCCCAGGCCGGGTCAGCGAACAGATCGGCGGGCAGGAAATCGTCGCGCAAGCGACGCGCCCGCAACAGGTCGCGCACCTGCGCCGCTTCCAGGGCCGCGGCATCGGCGGACTTGTCGGCGCTCCCGATCGGTTCCAGCGCCGGCATGCCGATATAGTCGCTCGGCTCGTCCGATATGCGGGGCCCCAGGTCGAAGGACGGCGTCGCATGGCGCGGGCGCAGCGTCAGCGCCTCCAGCGTGCGGGCGAGGCGGCTCACCTCGTCGCTCAACTGTTGCAGCCGCAGGCCTTCATTATCCCGGTTCGCCTCGTGCAGCGATCCGGACGGCCTCTGGCGGGCGGCCGCCAGAAGGGCGGCGGCCAGATCCGTATGCCCCGGCCGGCAAAGCAATTGCGTCCGCTCGCTGCGCAGACAGGCATAGGCAAGATCGACGGTTCCCAGATCGGCCACTAATATGACCGGCATGTCGTTCTGCAGCGCCAAGGTCTCGATCTGCACCAGCAGCCGCTCGATCATCGGATCGGGCGTCGGGCAGAAGCACAGGATGATGTCGCAGCCGATCTGCACGTCCAGCCGGGTCGACGCCTGGTCCAGCGGCACCGTGCCCAGCAGCCGAAGGCCCGCCGCCTGGCTCAGCATCGCGGCGTCGTCCAGATAGATGTCGTCGGCCAGGATCAGCAGGCCCGGCCGTTCGTCGCGCGCGCCGAAGGGTTGGTCCAGGGATGCGCCGAAACCGATCTCATCATGATCCAAACCCACGCCGAAAATCTCCATCCTGTTTGTTCCAGCTTATCGCAACGCCGTCGTTACGCAGCCAAACCATTCTCCATTATGGAGATAATGCCGCCCATCGCGTTCATGGAGCGCCCTGTAAACGGCTCTTTTCCAGCCTCACCGTAACGGACCGCCAAAATGGAGCCTCGATCCCCGCCGAAATGGCGGGAATGGCGGCATTCCCTTAGTTCATCCGAAATGGATCAAGTTTTGCGCGTTCTTTTGCTCAAACCGCCTTTTGCTCAGACAGCGGTGCGCCGCGCAAAGTCGATATAGAGCGCGCGCAGCCGCATCGCGAGCGGGCCGGGCTTGCCGTCCCCAATGGCCCGGCCGTCGATCCGCACCACCGACTGGCAGAGCGTCGAAGCGCTGGTGATGAAGGCTTCCTTCGCCGCCAACGCTTCCGCAACGGTGAAGGGGCGGCGGACGATGGCGATGCCGCTTTCCTCCGCCAGCGCGGTCAGCGCCGCGCCGGTGCAGCCCGCCAGCACCGCCTGACTATAGGGCCGGGTGACGATGCCCTCCTCCGTCACGATGAAGGCCGTGGACGAAGCCCCTTCGGTGACGAAGCCGTCCTCGACCATCCAGGCCTCCTGCGCGCCTGCTTCGGCGGCGGCGCGCTTGGCCATGGCCTGGGCGAGCAGGCCGACGCTCTTGATGTCGCGCCGCGCCCAGCGCAGGTCGGGCATGGTCGCGACCGCGATCCCGTTGCGCACGGCGGGCACGTCGAGGAAAGGCTTGGCCTGGACGAACATGACCAGCGTGGGCTGGATGCCGGGCGAGGGCAGGAAATCGCGGGTCGCATCGGCGCCGCGGGTGATCTGGAGATAGACCAGCCCTTCGGCCAGCGCATTGCGCGCCACCAGTTCCTTCTGTGCCGCCTCGATCTCCGTCAGGGAGAGGGGCAGGGCGATGCCGATCGCTTGGGTGGACCGCTCCAGCCGGGCGAGATGGGACGCGCTGTCGACCAGCTTGCCGTCGATCACCGCCGCGACCTCATAAATGCCGTCCGCGAACAGGAAACCGCGATCCAGCACGGACAGCTGGGCTTGTTCCAGCGGCAGGAAGCGGCCGTTCAGATAGGCGATGGACATGGGATGACGATGAAATCCTTGAGGGAAGAGGGGGTCGATGTTGCCGCTTGTGTCGGCCGGGTCAAGCTTATGAGCGGATTTGTACCCTCTCCCCTTCGTCATGCTGAAGCAAGTTCAGCATGACGAAGGGGAGAGGGGGGCTCTCCGCGTCTAAACCCGCGCTAAGCCGCCTGCCCGCGCAACGCCTTCTGCCGCCGCCGCTGCACCGATGACCCGATCCCCATCGCCTCGCGATATTTGGCGACGGTGCGGCGGGCGATGTCCATGCCCTTGGCGCGCAGCAGGTCGACCAGCGTGTCGTCGGACAAGATGGCGTCGGGCGTCTCGGCCGCGATCAGCGCCTTGATGTGGCTCTTGACTGCCTCGGCCGACACCGCGCCGTCGCCCCCGGCCGCAGAAACGCCGCTGGTGAAGAAATATTTGAGTTCGTAAAGCCCGCGCGGGCAGGACAGATATTTGTTCGACGTCACCCGGCTGACGGTCGATTCATGCATCTGGATCGCATCCGCCACGGCCTTCAGCGTCAGCGGCTTCAGATGCTCCACCCCCTTGCGGAAGAAATCCTCCTGCTGGCGGACGATCTCGCTCGCGACCTTGATGATGGTTTTCTGCCGCTGGTCGAGCGCCTTGACCAGCCAGTTGGCGCTGGCGAGGCAGTCGGCCAGCCAGGCCTTGGACGTCTTGTCCTGCGGACCGGACGCCAGCTCGACATAATAGGTCCGGTTGATCAGCACGCGGGGCAGGGTGGCGCTGTTGACCTCGATCGCCCAGCCCTCCCGCGTCGGCCGCACGAACAGGTCGGGCGTCACCGGCGCCGCGCTCTCGGTGGAAAAGCGCAGGCCGGGCTTGGGATCATAGTCGCGCAGCTCGCGGATCATGTCCGCCATATCCTCCTCGTCCACGCCGCAGATCCGGCGTAGCTGCGGCAGCGCCCCCTTGGCGAGCAGGTCCAGATTGGCGAGCAGCTTCGCCATGCAGGGATCGTAACGATCGACCTCCTTGGCCTGCAACGCCAGACATTCCGACAGCGACCGCGCACCCACTCCGGTCGGATCGAAAGCCTGGATCACCGCCAGCACCTGTTCGACCTGAAAGAGCGGCACCCCCATGCCATGGGCGGTCTCCAGCAGATTGGCCTCCAGATAGCCGGCCTCGTCGATCTGCCCGATCAGTTGCGCGGCGATCATCAGGTCCATGCCCGACAGCGCGCTGCGGGCCTGATCCATCAGATGTTCCTGAAGGCCCTGCTCCGGATTGGCGAAACTGTCGAAATCCGGCGCCTCGCCGCTGCCGCCGGACAGCAGGTCCATGCCGCCGGAACCGATGGCCGCCGTCGCCATCCGGTCGCCCGGCCCATCGTCGATGAAGGTCTCCGCGCTATAGTCGACGTCCAGCGGCGAATCCGCGCCGCCCAGACCCTGGCCGATCAACTGGTCGGCATCGCCGGTCTCGGCGCGCAGGTCATGCTGTTCCGCCGCCCGGTCCACGCCGTCGGCGGGCGGCGCGAAATCATCCGCTCCGCCGGATTCCAATAACGGGTTCTTTTCCAGTTCGCCCGCGACGAACGCCTCGATCTCCAGATTGGACAGCGCCAGCAGCTTGATCGCCTGCTGAAGCTGCGGCGTCATCACCAGCGACTGGCTCTGCCGCAGGTCGAGACGGGGCGCGAGCGCCATCAGCCTTCCCCCTCGCCGCCGTCAGGAAGGACCCGCCCGCCGCCCATGTCAGAGCGAGAAATTCTCGCCCAGATAGAGCCGACGCACATCGGCATTGGCGACCAGCTCCGTCGGGCTGCCCGCGAACAGCACCTTGCCGTCATAAATGATGCAGGCGCGGTCCACGATCTCCAGCGTCTCGCGGACATTATGGTCGGTGATGAGGACGCCGATGCCGCGCGTCTTCAACTGCTTCACCAGGTCGCGAATATCCGCGATGGACAGCGGATCGATGCCCGCGAACGGCTCGTCCAGCAGCACGATCGAAGGATTGGCCGCCAAGGCGCGGGCGATCTCGCACCGCCGCCGCTCGCCGCCCGACAGCGCCATGGCGGAGGAATCGCGCAGCCGGGTCAGGCCGAATTCCTCCAGCAACTGTTCCAGCCGCGCCTGCCGCGCCGCCCTGTCCGGTTCCGCCAGTTCCAGCACCGCGCCGATATTCTGCGCCACGGTCAGGCCCCGGAAGATCGATGTTTCCTGCGGCAGATAGCCCAGCCCCAATATCGACCGGCGGTACATGGGCAGGCCGGTGATGTCCTGCCCGTCCAGCACGATGCGGCCATGGTCCGGCCGCACCAGCCCCATCACCGAATAGAAGCAGGTCGTCTTGCCCGCGCCATTGGGGCCGAGCAGGCCGACCACCTCGCCCTTGCCGACGGTCAGCGACACATCGGCCAGCACGACGCGCTTGTCATAGCTTTTGGCGATGGAGATGACGGACAGGCCTTCTCCCACTTCCTGCGGGGGAAGGGGCGATGCCGGGGCTGAGCGGTCCTGCATCATCACGTCGTCCATCACGTCATCCTTGCTGCCGCATGCTTCTTGCGGGTTGAATCCATGACCCGTGCGGCAATTGGCAAGCTTTGTGCATGGGATCGCCGCCGGGGCAAGGGGAAAATGGTTCCATGCGCCTTTTAGGGCTGTGAAAGGCCGCAAGATTGGGACTGGCGGTGGCGCTTTCAATGACGATGGCGGGAAGCATCCTCGGTTGGCGAGCGCGCCCGGCCAGATTTTCCAACCAGCCAATCATATGCTGCCCGCATACGCATCGCTGCGTTTCTGAATTTGGCGATGATGAGACTATTGGATCTCAAGGAAAATGGTGCGGTCGAGAAGACTCGAACTTCCACGGCCTTTCGGCCACAACGACCTCAACGTTGCGCGTCTACCAATTCCGCCACGACCGCACATTTTCCGGGAACCGGCGGGGCCGGTGCCTTGGTAGGAGGCGGCCCTTAGCAAAGGCTTTTTCCTCATGCAACAACCGATCTTCATTTGCGTTGTTTTGGTCGGAGAAAGTCAGGGGGCGGGTGAAGGATAGAGGAAGGGTTGCCCCATGTCCGCGCGTTTCTGGTTGTTTTCATGTGCATGTGCCGGGGTGGCGCTGACCGGCGGCTTCGGTCTGGGCCTGTACGCCACGACACAGCCCAGGCCTGGAACCGAAACCTCCTTGCCGCAGGCGGTCAGTCCCGACGGGACCGGTTACGACATGGGGTCTGCCGATTTGACCGGCCCCGCCATCGTTCGCTGCGACGGCTGCGGTCCGACGCTTGCGGACAGGCAGATGGCGGCCGACATGGCTGGCTGGGACGGAATGAACGATCCTGTGGTGCGCGATTATGCGGCGCAGGGGGACGAGATGGCGCCTGATCATGCCGAACCGCCCCAGACCGTCCGGACGTTGCCGGCCTCCATCGAAAGATTCGCCAATGGCGAGAGCGAAGGCAGTTTCCAGCCCGTCCGGATCGCGCAGGCGCCCGAAAGCAGAACGTCCGCCGAGGAAGCCCCGGCGGACGCTGCCCTGTCTTACTGAACCGGCCGCTTATTCGGCGGCAACGACCTGCGTCGGCGCATCGCTCAGCGGATGGGCGAGGCGGCCCACCATTTCCTTCGGGCAGACCTGCCAGAAGTAGCGGCGCCAGCGGTCCCAATCGTCCAGGATCGTGTTCGACCATTTGCTGTCGGTCGCCACCGCATGCTGGGCGATCAGCGCCTTCAGCTCCGCCTCCCAATGGGCGCTTTCCAGCCGCTGCCAGACGATGCTTTCCGGATTGGCGCGCGTCGGGAAGCTGCCGTCCTCGTCCAGGATGAAGGCCATGCCGCCCGTCATGCCCGCGCCGAAATTGGCGCCGGTCCTGCCCAGGATAACCGCGGTGCCGCCGGTCATATATTCGCAGCCGTTCGCGCCGCAGCCCTCGACCACCACCTGCGCGCCCGAATTGCGGACGGCGAAGCGTTCCCCGGCCTGTCCCGCCGCGAACAGCTTCCCGCTGGTCGCGCCGTAGAGCACGGTGTTGCCGATGATGGTGTTGTCCTTGCTCGACAGCGGCGAGGACACCGTGGTGCGCACGGTGATGATGCCGCCCGACAGCCCCTTGCCGACATAGTCGTTGGCGTCACCGAAGACCTCCAGCTTGATGCCCTTGCACAGGAAGGCGCCCAGCGACTGGCCGGCCGAACCGCGCAGCCGCACGGTCAGATGGCCGTCCGCCAGCGTCGACATGCCGAACTTCTCCGTGACGGCGGCCGACAGGCGGGTGCCCACGGCGCGATGCGTGTTGCGCACCGTATAGGTGAGCTGCATCTTCTCGCCGCGCTCGAACACCGCGCGGGCGTCCTTCATCATCTGCGCGTCAAGGCTGTCGGGCACCGGGTTGCGCCATTCCGTCAGGCTGAAACGGCGCTGGTCGTCGGGCGCGTCCACCTTGGCGAGGATCGGATTGAGGTCCAGATCGTCCAGATGCTCGGCGCCGCGATTGACCTGCTTCAGCAGTTCGGTCCGCCCGATCACCTCGTCCAGGCTGCGATAGCCCAGACGCGCCAGAATCTCGCGCACTTCCTCCGCGATGAAGGTCATGAGGTTGATGACCTTCTCTGGCGTCCCGGTGAACTTCTCGCGCAGGCGCTCGTCCTGCACGCAGACGCCGACCGGGCAGGTATTCGAGTGGCACTGGCGCACCATGATGCAGCCCATGGCGACCAGCGACAGCGTGCCGATGCCGAACTCTTCCGCGCCCAATATCGCCGCGATCACGATGTCGCGGCCGGTCTTGAGCCCGCCGTCGGTGCGCAGCTTCACTCGATGGCGCAGGCCGTTGAGGGTCAGCACCTGATTGGCTTCGCTGAGGCCCATTTCCCAAGGCGTGCCCGCATATTTCACCGACGTCTGCGGCGAAGCGCCGGTGCCGCCGACATGGCCCGCGACCAGGATGACGTCTGCGTGGGCCTTCGCCACGCCCGCCGCCACGGTGCCGATGCCCGCCTGGCTGACCAGCTTCACGCAGACGCGGGCGCGGGGATTGATCATCTTGCAGTCGTAGATGAGCTGCGCCAGATCCTCGATCGAGTAGATGTCATGGTGCGGCGGCGGCGAGATCAGCGTCACGCCGGGCGTCGCATGGCGCAGCTTGGCGATGAACTCGGTCACCTTGAAGCCGGGCAACTGGCCGCCCTCGCCGGGCTTGGCGCCCTGCGCGACCTTGATCTCGATTTCCTCGGCCGACCCCAGATACTCCGCATGGACGCCGAAGCGGCCTGACGCGATCTGCTTGATCACCGAATTGGCGTTGTCGCCATTCTCATAGGGCTTGAAGCGGTTCGCATCCTCGCCCCCTTCGCCCGACACGGCCTTGGCGCCGATGCGGTTCATGGCGATGGCCAGCGTCTCATGCGCCTCCGGAGAGAGCGCGCCGAGCGACATGCCCGGCGTCACGAAACGCTTGCGGATTTCGGTGGTCGCCTCGACCTCGTCGATCGGCACCGCCTCGCGGGCGAAGTTGAACTCCAGCAGGTCGCGCAGATAGACCGGCGGCAAATCGCGCACGCCGCGCGAGAATTGCAGATAGGTCGAATAGCTGTCGGTCGCGACCGAGGTCTGCAACAGGTGCATGAGCTGCGCCGAATAGGCGTGCGTCTCGCCGCCATTGCGCTGGCGGTAGAAGCCGCCGACCGGCAGGCGCACGATGGCGCTGTCATAGGCGGTGTCGTGGCGCAGCTTCGCGCTGTAGTGGAGCGACTGATAGCCCTCGCCCGAAATCTTCGCGGGCATTCCGGGGAACAGGTCGTTGACCAGCGCGCGGCTGAGGCCCACCGCTTCGAAATTATAGCCGCCGCGATAGCTGCTGATGACCGCGATGCCCATTTTGGACATGATCTTCAGCAGGCCTTCGTTGATGGCGATGCGATAACGTTCGAAGCAGGCGTCCAGCGTCAGATCGCCGAACAGCCCCCGCGCATGGCGGTCGGCGATGCTGGCTTCGGCCAGATAGGCGTTCACCGTGGTCGCGCCGACGCCGATCAGCACCGCGAAATAATGGGTGTCGAGCGCTTCGGCGCAACGCACGTTGATCGATGCATAGCTGCGCAGGCCCTTGCGGACGAGATGCGTATGCACCGCCGCCGCCGCCAGCACGCCGGCGATGGCGACGCGGTCGGCGTTGACATGCTCGTCGGTCAGGAAGATTTCGGTGCGGCCTTCGCGCACGGCCTGTTCCGCTTCCTCCCGGATGCGGGCGATGGCGGCGCGCAACTGCTCCTGCCCGCCCTCGGCTCGGAAGGTGCAGTCGATCTCGGCCACCGCAGGGCCGAAATGCCCCTTCAGCTTCGCCCATTCGGAAGAGGTCAGCACCGGCGAATCCAGCACCAGCACATGGCTGTTCTGCGCGTCCTGCTCCAATATGTTGTGGAGGTTGGAAAAGCGCGTCTTCAGGCTCATGACGTACCGTTCCCGCAGCGGATCGATCGGCGGGTTGGTGACCTGGCTGAAATTCTGGCGGAAGAAATGGCTGACCGTGCGCGGCTTGTCGGAAATGACGGCCAGCGGCGTGTCGTCGCCCATCGATCCGACGGCTTCCTTCGCATCCTCGACCATCGGCGCGAGGATCAGCTCCATGTCTTCAAGCGTCAGGTTGGCGGCGACCTGACGGCGCGTCAGTTCGGCCTTGTCCCATGAGGGCAGGGCACTGGGCACATCGCCCAGATCATTGACCGTCATGAAGTCCTTGATCAGTTCCGAATAGGGGCGCTCGCCCGCAATCTGGTCCTTGATCTCATGATCGTCGTAGATCGTGCCTTCCTGCAGGTCGACGGCGATCATCTGGCCCGGACCCATGCGGCCCTTCCGCACGATGGTGGTTTCGGGCACGACGACCATGCCGGTTTCCGAACCCACGATCAGCAGATTGTCGCCGGTCAGCGTGTAGCGCAGCGGGCGCAGCGCATTGCGGTCGACGCCCGCCACGACCCAGCGGCCGTCGGTCATCGCCAGCGCGGCGGGGCCGTCCCACGGCTCCATCACGGAGGCGAGATATTCATACATGTCCGCATGCGCCTGGGGCAGTTCGGCGCTGGCCGACTGATAGGCTTCGGGCACGAGCATCAGCTTGGCAGTCGGCGCGTCGCGGCCCGAACGGCAGATCGCCTCGAACACGGCGTCGAGCGCGGCGGTGTCGGACGCGCCCGCCGGTATCACCGGCTTGATGTCCTCCGACTGCTCACCGAAGGCGAGCGAAGCCATCTTGATCTCGTGGCTCTTCATCCAGTTCTTGTTGCCGCGGATGGTGTTGATCTCACCATTATGCGCGAGCGTGCGGAACGGCTGGGCCAGCCACCATTGCGGGAAGGTGTTGGTCGAATAGCGCTGGTGGAAGATCGCGACCCGGCTCTCGAACCGCTCGTCCTGCAGGTCGGGATAGAAGACCGACAGCGATTCCGCGAGGAACAGCCCCTTGTAGATGATCGAGCGGCACGACAGCGAGCAGATGTAGAAATCCTGAATCTGCGCGGCGATCACCTTCTTCTCGATCCGGCGGCGGATGAGATAGAGGTCCTTTTCGAACTCGGCCTGATCGCGCTCTTCCGGCATGGGACCGGCGATCATGATCTGCTCGATTTCCGGACGGGTGCGCTGCGCCTTCTCCCCGATGACGGAGACGTCGACGGGCACCTGGCGCCAGCCATAGATGGTGTAGCCCGCGTCGATGATCTCGGCCTCGACGATGGTGCGGCAGGTTTCCTGCGCGCTCAAATCCGTGCGCGGCAGGAAGATCATGCCGACGGCAAGGCGGTTGGGCAGCGGCTTGTGGCCGGAGTCGGCAATGGCGTCATCGAAGAAACGCACCGGCAGGTCGACATGGATGCCCGCGCCGTCGCCGGTCTTGCCGTCGGCGTCCACGGCGCCACGGTGCCAGACGGCCTTCAGCGCGTCGATGGCGCTGGCGACCACGCGACGGCTCGGGCGGCCGTCCGTCGCGGCGACCAGTCCGACGCCGCAGGCATCGCCTTCCATTTCCGGGTGATACATGCCCTCGGCCGCGATCCGTGCGCGCTCTTCGGGGCTGGCCATGAAATTGGTGTCGGTCATGATGACTTACCCTTGCATGTGGCCGTCCCTGTCTTTGGGTAAGGCCGCTGTCATTCCGTTGGTTGCCGGCATCGCCGGCGCTTTTGTCAGTGGGCCTTCCTGGCGTCCGCGCCGAGCAATGCGGTGAGACGCTCGCGTTCAGCCTTCGTCAGATCATTATAGGTTCGCGGCTTGGGCAGCTTGGCGAGTTCCGCCGTGGAGGATTTCATGATCTCCGGCATGGCCTGCATCATTTCAGGCATGATCTTCTGCATCCGCCCGATATAATGCGGGTCGGCGGCCAGCTCCATGAAGCCCGCGCCGAACTTGGCGCCGACGGGCGTTTTCAGGAACGCACCGATCTGATCAAGCTCGGCCGCGCTGTAGCGATGGGCGAACGCTTCCGCCATGCCTTCCCGCATGTCCGGTTCATAACGTCCCATGAAACGACCCATGGCCGGCATCATGCTGTTGACGATCACGTCCATCCGCTTGCGGAAATTGGGATCGATGATCGCCATCATTTCCTCGATCGTGCCTTCACCCAGATGTTCCGCCCGCTCCGGGTCGAGGCCGCCGACCTTCAGGAACTCGCGGATCGGCATCCTGGTCATGCCGTCCATCATCGGTCCCATCATCTTCTGCATCATCGGCCCCATCATCTTTTCCATGGTGCCGTTGGGCAGGATGACGGCGGCAATCGGCTGAGCCTTGGTCAGCAGTGCCGGATCGACAGACTGGACGGCTGCCGCCTGAACCGGGGTCTGCGCCTCAGCCGCGATCGGCGTCGCCAGCAGGAGGAGGAGGGCGGCGCGCATCAGGCGGCCTGCCTTTCCCCGGCCGCCGCTTTCGCCTTGGCCTTGAGATAGCGGTGCATATGTTCGGTCACGTCGCGGCCGTCGCGGATCGCCCAGACCACCAGCGAAGCGCCGCGCACGATGTCGCCTGCCGCGAACACGCCGTCCATGCTGGTCATCATCGTCTTGTGATCGACGCGCAGCGTGCCCCAGCGGGTGACGGACAGGTCCTCCGCGCCGAACAGCCTGGGCAGTTCCTCCGGATCGTAACCCAGCGCCTTGATGACGAGGTCCGCCTCCAACGTGTGCTCCGTGCCGGGATCGGGTTCCGGCGCGCGGCGGCCCGATGCGTCGGGCTGGCCAAGGCGCATCTTCGTGACCTTGACACCGGTCACATGCTCCGTGCCTTCAAAGGCGATGGGCGCGGAAAGCCAGACGAATTCAACGCCCTCTTCCTCGGCATTGGCGACCTCGCGCTGCGATCCGGGCATATTGTCGCGGTCGCGGCGATAGAGGCACTTCACCGAAGTCGCGCCCTGACGCACGGCGGTGCGGACGCAGTCCATGGCCGTATCGCCGCCGCCGATGACGACGACCTTCTTGCCATTGGCGTGCAGCGAACCGTCCTCATGTTCCGGCACGGCGTCGCCGAAACCGGCCTTGTTGGAGGCGATCAGGAAGTCGAGCGCCTTGACCACGCCCGGCGCGCCGACGCCCGGCGCCTTGATGTCGCGCGGCTTGTACACGCCGGTCGCGATCAGGATGGCGTCATGGCGGCCGCGCAGCTCCTCCATGGTCGCGTCGCGGCCGACCTCGAAGCTTTCGTGGAAGACAATGCCGCCGTCCTTCAGCCGCTGGATGCGGCGCATGACCACATCCTTCTCCAGCTTGAAACCGGGAATGCCATAGGTCAGCAGCCCGCCCGCCCGGTCGTGCCGGTCATAGACATGCACCTCATAGCCTGCGACCCGCAGATATTCGGCGGTCGTCAGACCCGCCGGACCCGCGCCGATCACGCCGACCGACTGGCCGGTGGGGGCGCCGGGGACCAGCGGTTCGACCCAGCCTTCCTTCCAGGCGGTGTCGGTGATGAACTTTTCGACCGAACCGATGGTGACGGAACCGTGACCCGAAAATTCGATGACGCAATTGCCCTCGCACAGCCGGTCCTGCGGGCAGATGCGGCCGCAGATTTCCGGCATGGTGCTGGTCAGGTTGCTGAGTTCATAGGCTTCGCGCAGCCGCCCTTCGGCGGTCAGGCGCAGCCAGTCGGGGATATGGTTGTGCAGCGGGCAATGGGTCGAGCAATAGGGCACGCCGCATTGCGAGCAGCGCGACGCCTGTTCCTCCGCCCGATCCAATATGAAGCTGCGGCTGATTTCCAGAAAATCGTCGGCGCGATCGTCGGCCGAACGCTTCTCGGGATAGGCTTGGCCCGTTCCCACGAATTTCAGCATTGGATTGTCTGCCATGATGAGTCCCTGAAATGAATTTGCAGGGAGCGCATAGCAGAAAAACCCGCAGAGTCACGCGGATTCTGCGACTTATGTCAGCATGATTGACCTATTTTCCGGGAAATGCCTCCGGAACTTCTCCGCTCCTGAAATAATCTTGCGTTAAATAGGTCCGTTTCGGTCTTATCGCATGGAAAGCCACAGCAGGGCGGCTATTCCCGCGACGATTCGATACCAGGCGAACGGCGCGAACCCATGGCGCGACACCAGCCCCACAAACCATTTGATGACCAGCACGGCGACGATGAAGGACACCACGAACCCCAGCGCGATGCTGTCCCATCCCACCGCGCCGGAGGTGATCTTGTCGCCATTCTTCAGCAGTTCCAGCGCGGACGCGCCCAGCATGGTCGGAATGGCGAGGAAGAAGCTGAACTCCGCCGCCGTGCGCCGTTCCACCCCCAGCGTCAGCGCGCCCATGATCGTCGCGCCCGACCGGCTGACGCCCGGGATCATGGCCAGACACTGGATGAAGCCGATGCCCACCACCCGCACGAAGGGAATGTCGGCTATGCCGTGGAACCGGTTTTCCTTCACCATCCGCTCGATCGCCAGGATCGCCACGCCGCCGACGATCAGCGCCCAGGCGACGACCCGCGGCGCGCCCAGCAGTTCCTCGATATGATTATGCAGGGCGAGGCCGATCACCGCCGCCGGAATGAAGGCGACCAGCAGATTGCGCAGGAAACGCCAGCTCGTCGGCTCCTTGCGCAGCAGGCCCATGCCCACCGCCCAGAATGTGCGCCAGTACAGCACCACCACCGCCAGGATCGCGCCCAACTGGATGATGACGTTGAACATCGCCCAGGTGGACGCGTCATAGCCCAGCAATTCGCTCGCCAGGATCAGGTGGCCGGTCGAGGATACGGGCAGGAACTCGGTCAACCCCTCGACGATGCCAAGCAGGATGACTGTCAGATAATGCAGGTCCATGGAGGGATGCAGTCCTTATGGGGCGAACAAAGGGAAACCCTCCCCCGGGGCGGGAGAGGGCGTTGGGTGCGTTGCGCCCATTGTGCAGAAGCGAACGGCCCGCGCAAGACGGCCCGTCGCGGCCCGATGTCGGTCCGGCTGATCGGATTCCGGCGGATCAGGCCTGAACCCGGCCCGCGAAACGGCCATGCTTGCGGTAGCGGACCAGCCATTTCTCCGCGACAGCCGGCATCGGCGTGGGCGCGACGCCCAGTTCGGCCAGCCCGTCCGCGCCGGGCGCGACGACATTGTCCTTGGCCAGCATGGACAACTGGTCCCGCGTGATCGGTCCGCCCGGCAGCATGGCGATCAGCGAGGCGACCGAAGCGGGAACGGCGCACAGGCTGCGATCGCGGCCGATGGTCCTGGCGATCCAGGCGTTGAGTTCCCGCATCGTATAGGTCTGCGGCCCGCCCAGTTCATAGGTCTTGCCGCCATGCTCGCCGGGATTTTCGGCGGCGTTGGCGACGGCCTGCGCCACGTCCGCGACATAGACCGGCTGGAACCGGGTGTCGGCGGCGATCACCGGCACCACCGGGGCGATGCGGACGATCTCCGCAAAGCGATTGAGGAACCGGTCCTCCGGCCCGAAAATGATCGAGGGGCGCAGGATGGTCGCATTGGGGAAGGCGGCCTTGACCGCCGCCTCGCCCTCGGCCTTCGACCGGCCATAGGCGGAGGGGCTCTGCGCATCCGCGCCGATGGCGGAGATGTGGACGAGCGCCTGGACGCCCGCCTCCGCCGCCGCCCTGGCGACGTTCGCCGCGCCGTCATGGTGCGAACCCTGGAAATCGCCGGAAAGCACCCCCACCAGATTGATGACGATGTCGCTGCCGGCAATGGCGCGGGCGACGCTTTCGGGCTTGCGGATGTCCGCCGCGACGAACTGCGTCTGGCCAAGGGCGCCCAGCGGCTTGACGCGCACGGCGGTCGACAGATCGCGCTGCGCCACGCGCACCCGGGCGCCGCGCGCCATCAGCGCCTGGGCGACCTGCCGCCCCACAAAGCCGCCGCCGCCGAACACCGTAACCAGACTGTCCTTCATCACGCGTCCCATGCCTGTCTGTTCAAAGGGAATGACTCCGCGCATCCCCTGTCATCCGATAAGGAATGGCTTTCCGCCATCCCCTTGCAACAGCCGCGGCCCGCTGACAACTGCTTTACCCGATCCAGCCCCGCAAATCAGCAATCATCCACAGGCCCAGGCCCAGGAACAGCAGGGCCGCCCCGATCTGGAGCGCGCGCATCGGCACCTTCTTCGCCAGCACCTCGCCGAACAGCACGGCGGGCACGTTGGCGATCATCATGCCCAGCGTCGTGCCCGCGGTGACCGCCAGCACATTGTCGAACCGCGCGCCCAGCATCACCGTCGCCACCTGCGTCTTGTCGCCCATCTCCACCAGGAAGAAGGCGACCAGCGTCGTCAGGAATACCCCCGCCTTCGACGGCGCGCGCAACGGCTCATCCTCGTCGATCCTGTCGGGGATCAGCGTCCACGCGGCCATCGCGACGAAGCTGGCGGCGACGGCATAGCGGAACCATGGTTCCGTCAGCACGCCGGCGACCGAATGGCCCACCAGCGCGGCGAGGAAATGATTGGCCAAAGTGGCGGCGAATATGCCCGCTATGATGGGCGCTGGCTTGCGAAAGCGGGTGGCGAGCAGCATCGCCAGCAATTGCGTCTTGTCCCCCATTTCCGCGAGCGCGACGAGGGCGGTGGAGGTGAGAAATGCTTCCATCAGGGTCTGTCCGGGCCGGGCGAAGGTGAAGACGCAATGCCACCATCCCCTCCCGCCCGGCTGGACGGAGAAGATGATGCCATTGGTCTCGCCCGATGCGGAAGGACGCCGAAGGTCTCCCGCATCCCGCCCGCCATGGCCTCTCGGCCAAATATGTTGACGAACGGCCCGCTCCCTCGGGAACGGCTGGCTACTCCCCAGATGACGCAGGGGCCCATAGGATGAATCGGCGGCAGAGGCAAGACCGCCCGGCGCTGTTGCCGCGCGCCGCAGAGACGGGAAAGGCGTGGCGGCCGGCCACGCCTTTCCTCTCCATCGCCCTGTCAGGCCGCGGCGGCGATCCCGCTGACGCCCAGTTCGGCCAATGCGAACTTGCGGATATGCTCGCCCATATCCTCGCGGTCCAGCGCGAGGGCGAGGTTCGCCTCGATATATCCTGCCTTCGATCCGCAGTCGAAGCGGCGTCCATCGAAGGTCACGCCATGGAAGGGCTGGGTGCCGATCATCGACGCCATCGCATCGGTAAGCTGGATCTCGCCGCCGGCGCCCTTCTCCTGCGTCTCCAGGATCTTCATCACTTCGGGCTGGAGGATATAGCGCCCCGGCAGGATCAGGTTGGACGGCGCCGTGCCCGGCGCGGGCTTTTCCACCAGTCCCTTCACCTCGGTCAGCGCGCCGTCGCGCTGGCCGGGATCGATCACGCCATAGCTCGGCGTGTCGGCCATCGGCACTTCCAGCGCGCAGACCAGATTGCCGCCGACCCTGTCATAGGCGTCGACCATCTGCTTCAGGCATCCCCGGCCCGGCGCGCCCTTCATGAATTCGTCGGGCAGCAGGATCGCGAAAGGCTCATCGCCGACAATGTCCCGCGCACACCAGATGGCGTGGCCCAGGCCCAGCGGCTCCTGCTGGCGCAGGAACACCGCATTGCCCGGCGACAGCCGCGTGCCGTCCAGCGCGGACAGGTCCTTGCCCCGCTCGCGCTGCGTCGCCTCGGCCTCGAAGGCCATGTCGAAATAATCCTCGATCGCGCCCTTGCCGCGGCCGGTCACGAAGATCATCTGCTCGATCCCCGCCTCCCGCGCTTCGTCCACCGCATATTGGATCAGCGGACGGTCGACCACCGGCAGCAATTCCTTGGGCACCGACTTGGTCGCCGGAAGAAAGCGCGTGCCAAGACCCGCGACAGGGAAAACGGCTTTGCGAATCGGTTTGTAGGACATGAGGCTCCTGTTTCTTGGCTCGCGCGCGGAATGAAGGCTTCGCCCTCCGCCGCATAAAGATCAAGCGTGGAAGATTACTTAACCCGTTCAGACAGCCAGCAGGCGCTGCGCCACCCTTTCGAGGGAAGCAATTTCCGCTTCGAGTTGCTCAAGCGAGACATGCGTCTGATTGTTCCGCGCATCGCGGCATGTGAAGCCGCCGGGCGCGGGCTGCTGAAAGCCGCCGATGATGAGCGACCGGAACCGGTCGATCCTCTGCATGTCGCGCTCGATATCCGCTATTTCCGTCAATGCGCCGGCATTGCGCCTGTCCCGCATCGACACCATGGTCCGCAGTTCGGTCATCAGCTTCGTCATGCCCGGACGGGTCCGGGCACCCACGGTCCGCACATCCCCCATGGCTTCCCGCATCATCGCGATCTTCGCCTCCAGGCTCTGTTCCAGCATCGTCCAGGCACAGACCAGACGACCCACTGCACACAGAAGCGCCGCATCCTCCGGCGCGTAATCCGACACTGACCTCACATTGACTTCGGCAACCACGTTCACTTCATCCGCGCCCCGGTATGTTATGCTTTCCGCTCGGATAAAAGCCTGCCCGTTTTGCAGCGCAAAAGGCTAGGGGGGCGTTCGGTGCCGCCCGCATCCGCGGCACAGGCCATCGCCAACTGTGCCCAAACAGCGATGAACCGTTAACCGTCTTTGGCGGCCGGATCAGAAATCGATAGCGATTCCCTTGCGTTCCCAGTCGCCGTAGCGAACGGGGCTCAATAACTCGTCATGGCGGGAGGGACTGTCGATCGGGTCGGGCTGCGGCACCGGCGGGCTCTTGGAAAGGTGCGCGGGCGGCTTCACATGCGCGGGGCGCTTGCCGTTGAAGGTTCCCATCGGTCCATCCTTTCGATTGCGGGGGCGTCATCGTCACCCCATATTCAGGGGCGCCCCATATTCAGAGTAAGGCCGCTATCTGGGCCGTAAAGGAGACTTTCGCAAGTGAGTGGGATGAAGACGGTGATGCTGCTGTCGGCGCTGACGGCGCTGTTCATGGCATTGGGCTACACGCTCGGCGGCGGCGGCGGCGCGGTGATCGCGCTGCTGGTGGCGGCGGGCATGAACCTGCTCACCTTCTGGAACGCCGACAGGATCGTGCTGTCGATGCATCATGCGCGGGAGGTGGATGCGCGGAGCGCGCCCGAATTCTACAGCCTCGTCGCGGACCTCGCCCGGCGCGCCGATCTCCCCATGCCGCGCGTCTATCTGATCGATGAGCCGCACCCCAATGCCTTCGCAACGGGCCGCGACCCGAAGCATGCGGCCGTCGCCGCCACCACCGGCCTGCTGTCGATGCTCAGCCGGGACGAAGTGGCGGGCGTCATGGCGCATGAACTGGGCCATGTTCGCAACCGCGACACGCTGATCATGACGATGGTGGCGACCATTGCGGGCGCGATCTCCATGCTCGCCAATTTCGGCCTGTTCTTCCGCGGCGGCAATCATGACAACGGCCATGGCAATGTCGCCGCGACGCTGCTGGCGGTGATCGTCGCGCCTTTCGCCGCGATGATCGTGCAGATGGCGATCAGCCGCACGCGCGAATATGGCGCCGACCGCGCCGGCGCGGAGATCAGCGGCAATCCCCGCGCGCTCGCCTCCGCCCTCGCCAAGATTTCCGGCCGTGCGGAGGCGATTCCCAATCCGGTGGCCGAACGCAATCCCGCCGCGGCCCAGCTCTATATCGTGCCGGTGCATGTCAGCGAGCTTTTCTCCACCCACCCGGCAACGGAAAAGCGCATCACCGCGCTGGAGGAGATGGCGGGCGGCCCATCCCTGCCGCGGCGCGCATCCGCCCTATCCCCGCCAGCCCAGTTTCCGGCAGTCCAGCCCCCGGCAGCGACCCGAGCCCGCAGGTCGAGCGCGCTCGATCCGCTGCGCCGGGATTAAGCATCGCACGCCGCTGGCATCCTTGCACCCCGTTCCCACGAGCCGCTTGTCCCGTGGGAGCGCGCGGCCTGCGTCCGATTTAACGCAGCGCGCTCTGGGGCCGCCATTCCGGGACAGGGGATCACCTCCCGACTTGCGCGACGGATCAGCCAGCGCCCACCAGCGGCACGATGTCGACAGGGCGGCCGTTCCGTCGCAGTTCGACGGTGATGCTGGGCCGCCCGGGCCCGGCATTGCCGAGCGGATCGCCTTGCCGCACCACATCCCCCACGGCGGCGTTGAGGCGCAGCAGGCCGGTGATCAGCGTCGTCCAGCCGCCGCCATGGTCGATGATGACGATCTGCCCATAGCCGCGATAGGGGCCGGCAAAGACGACGCGGCCGGCCGTCGGCGCCACGGCCAGAGCATCGGGGCGCGTGGCGATGGTCAGGCCGCGTGAGCGGACGCCGCCTTCCGACACTTCGCCCATGCCCGTCACCAGCTGGCCGACGACCGGCAGGCGATAGGGCGGCGGCGCGCCAGGGCTGCGCGGACGGGCCGGTGCGGACGCGCGCGCCTGATCGGGTCGGGCGGGGCGCAACAGGGGACCGGGCAGGGCAGCCAGCCGGTCGCGCAGGTCGCCCGCCTCCTCCAGCCTGTCCATCAGGTCGACGATGTCGCGCGCCCGCTCGCCAAGGGCAAGCGCGCGGTCGCTTTCCAGATCGGCATTGGCCCTGTAATCCTGCGCTGCCAGCCGCTTTTGCGTTTCCAGCCTTTGCAGGGCCGCCTGCCGCTGCTTCAGGTCCCGCTGGCTTTGCGCAAGCGAATCCGCCGCCTGCTCGGCCGTCGCGCGCAGGGCGCGGCTGCGCTCCAGTTCCGCGCGCAGGCCGGCGGTCCGCTCCCGGATGACGGGCAGCACCTGCCCCAGCACGGCGCGCATATGGATGGCGTCGTCGATCGATCCCGGCTGGACCAGCGCCAGCGCCAGCGGCCGCTGCGCCATCATCTGCAAGGCGGCGGTCAGGCGGACGACCGGCTCCTGCCTGGCGGCCAGGCGAACGGCCTGTGCCCGCTGGAGCCGGGCGACGATGGCGATGCGGGCCTGCGCGGCCTGTATGTCCGCCTCCGCCTGCTGGATGCGGGCGGCCATGGCGGCGGCGCGGCGGCGGGCCTGGTCGGCTTCGTTGCGGGCGGCGGCGGCCTGCTGTTCCAGCCGTTCGGAGCGCGACCGCGCTTCTTCCGACTGGCGGCGCGCGGCCTTCAGGGCGGCCTGTTCCTCGCTGAGGCTGGTGCCGCCAGTGCCGGTCAGGATGATGGCCTGCCCCTCGGCGGCGGGCAGGCGCGATCCGGCGAGCGCTGCCGCGCCGGCAAGAAAGGCCGCGATGATCGCCGTCCGTTTCAACCAAAACCCCCTGCCGGTCCGCGGTTCGGCGCCGACCGTCCCTGACTAGGCTGTGTTCCGGCGGAATGAAAGAACCTCCATCCCGCAGGTTCCTGCGCAGGCAGGAACCCGGCTCTTGCACTCCCTGTTCAGAGCAGGAGAAACTTCAGACCCTACCCTTCGCGATGATAGGGATGCCCGGCCAGGATCGAGCAGGCCCGCCACAATTGCTCGGCCAGCATGGCGCGGGCCATCATATGGGGCCATGTCATCGCGCCAAAGGCGATCAGCAGGTCCGCATTGTCCCGATCCGCATCGTCGAAGCCGTCCGCCGCGCCGATCAGGAAGCGGCATTCGCGCTTGCCGGAATCTCGCCACCCCTCGATGCGGCGGGCGAAATCGATGGAACTGAGCTGCCGGCCCTTTTCGTCCAGCATGACGGTGACGGTGCCCGGCGGGGCCGGCGGCAGCTTGCCGCCCCGATCGGGCAGTTCGGTGATCCTGAACGGCATGGTCAGCCGCTTCGCATAACGGTCGACCAGTTCCGCCTCGGGCGAGCGCCCGATCTTTCCGCGCGCGATGATGTGGAGGAGCATGGTCTGCCCCCTTAGAGCATCGTGCAGAAAAATCGTGCAGAAAAGTGGGAACCGGTTTCCGCTTAATGTTGCGACGACGAAAATTAGGGCGCGCGACCTGCGCCCGATGGAACGCAGCGCGCTCTAACAAGGCGGGACGCGCTTGTCGAAGCGGCGGGTCAGGCGGTTCCCGCCACCGGCGCGTCGACAAAGCCCCACATCCGCTCCAGATTGTAGAAGCTGCGCACCTCCGGCCGGAACAGATGAACGATCACGTCGCCGGCATCGATCAACACCCAATCGGCCACGGGCAGGCCCTCTATGCGGGCGGAGCGCCCGGTCGCCTGCTTGATCCGCTCAGCCAGCTTCTGCGCCATCGACGCCACCTGACGGGACGAACGCCCGCTGGCGATCACCATGTGATCGGCGATGCTGCTCTTGCCTTCAAGGGGGATGGAGATGGTTTCCTGCGCCTGGTCGTCGTCAAGCGACTTCAAGACAAGGTCATGCAGGGCGGCAACGCTGTCGGCATTATGAGCCGTGTCGTTGGCGGGATGCGGTCTGGTCAAAGATGCTCCATTCTAGACAATCAACCGGCGCGTGAGCGGGTCGCGCACGCGTTTGTGTTCATATTCGCGATGCCAGAGGGGGTCTGCCTGCCGCAGCAGGGTCGCCGATCTTGGATCAGGGCGAAAGCGCAGAAGCACAAGCGCCGGCGGTCTCCAATCCGTCCATGCTGCACTCTGGCGTGCGGGCCGGACGAAGCGCCGCAGCCAGCTCATGGCCGGTGAGCCACGGGCGGCCTCATCATAGCCGGGCCGGGCGATCACGGCAATGGGCATAATCCGGGCTATGCCGCGCCAGTCCCTCCACTGGCCGAATTGCGCGAGATTGTCGGCCCCCATCAGCCAAAGGAACCGGTGGCGCGGATAGCGCCTTCGCAAGGCCTTCACCGTGTCGATGGTGTAGCGGGTGCGCAGCTGCGTTTCTATGGCCGTGGGCCGGATGAGGTTGCGCCGCGCGACTTTTCGGGCCCGGGCGAGACGGGCGGGGAGGGGCGCCATGCCGGCCCGGGGCTTCAGGGGATTGCCCGGCGAAACCAGCCACCAGACTTCATCCAGCCGCAAGGCGTGGATCGCGAACCGGGAAATGTCCCGATGCCCGTCATGCGCCGGATTGAAGGAGCCGCCGAGAAGGCCGATGCGTTTCATGATTCGCCCATGCCAGTTGGCGGGGCCGGGAGCAAATTTCCTGCCGAGTGGGCATGATGCTTAGCCAGCTAATAGATAGATCGAGCGACAAACAGGCCTCCTCCGGTCCACGCTCCTGAGACGGCAGCAGCCCAGTTCCCGAATCCCGCTTCACCCTAAAATAATTAGCCTCCTAACCTCATGCACAGGAAATCTACTCCGCCGCATCCGGCAGCGCCTCCGGCAAAGCCCGCACGGCCTCAGCCGAGGACGGTTCGCGAACCAGCGCCTCCACGGGCTCCAGTTCTTCCAGTTCCTTGCCCCCCGTCTCGATATTCAGGTCGCGCAGCTTGCGGCCCGTCACCAGCACGCGACCCTCGAAGCTGCCGACGAAGCTGTTATAATCCGCAACGGCCCCGTTCAGCCGGTTGCCCAGCTTCTTGAGCGACGCCGCCGCTCCGGCCAGCCGCTCGTAAAGCTCCTTGCCCAGCATGCCGATCCGCTTGGCTTCATCCGCCATCTTCTCCTGCCGCCACACCGCCGCGACGGTCCGGGCAATGGCGATGAGGTTGGTCGGCGTGGCCAGCAGCACCCGCTTCCCGAAGGCATGGTCCCAAAGCTGCGGATCATGCTCCAGCGCGGCGGAGAGGAAATGTTCCCCGGGCACGAACATGATCACATAATCGGGCGCTTCGTCGAACTGGTCGGCATAGCTTTTCCGCCCCAGCGTCTCGACATGCGCGCGCATCGCAGCCGCATGGGCGGACAGGAGCCGCTTCCTCTCCTCCTCGCCCTCCGCGCCATAGGCGTCCTGATAGGCATTCAACGACACCTTGGCGTCAATCACCAGCGCCCGCCCGCCCGGCACGCGCAGGATCGCGTCGGGGCGCAGCCGGCCGTCCTCGCCCTCCACGCTCACCTCGGTCCGGAAATCCACATGCTCGGAAAGGCCGCATGTCTCCAGGACATTGCGCAATTGCTGCTCGCCCCAGCGGCCCCGCGCCTTGGGCGCATGGCGCAGCGAATCGACCAGCCGCTGCGCTTCGGCCCGCACCGCCTCCTGCCCCGACTTCATCGATTCGATCTCGCCGCGCAGTATGCCATAGGCTTCCGTCCGCTGCTGCTCGATCTGGGTGATCTTCTGGTCGTAACGCTGGATCGTCTCGTTGACCGGATGAAGCAATTGCCTCAGCTGCGCCTCACTCTTCTCATGGGCCTGCATCATGCGCTGGTCGGCGCGTTCCAGGAAATGGCTCTGCGCCTGGTGCAGCAGCTTGCCGCCAATTTCGCTGAACTGGGCCGAAAGCTGCTCCTTCGCATCCTTGAGCGCCGCGATCTGCGCTTCGAAGGCTTCCGCCCGCGCCTGCGTGTCGGATCGCAAGGCCGCCAGTTCCCGCGCCGCCGCTTCGCGCGCCGCGCGCTCCGCCTCCAGCTTCTGCGCCAGATCCGCCGCCTGCGCCGCGCGCTCCTGCGCCACCACCAGCTCCTGGATCGCGGCGTTGCGCTGGGCCGCCGCCATGTCCAGCTTGCCCGCCAGATCGGCCTTTTCCGTCAGCAGCGGCGCCACGGACCGGCCCCGCGCCAGCCAGCCGATCGCCAGCCCCGCGACCAGAGCGACAATGATGAGAATGGCGGCCAGGCTGTCCATATATGCCCCTTTGCAGAACGAAAGGTGAACCTAGCCGCATGACGTCACCGCCGCAAGCGGCATGCGGCATCCGCCGGCCAGGCGTTTCAGGTCAGGGACGTTCGGAAAGCCGCCAGCCGCGCCACCGCCTCGTCCAATATTTCGTCCGCCTTGGAAAAGCACAGGCGGACGAGATGCGTCACCGGTTCTGCGGGATAGAAGGCGGAAATCGGGATCGCCGCCACGCCCGCTTCATCGATGATCCGCTCGCAAAAGGCGACGTCGTCCATGTCGATGCCGGAAGCGGGCAGGTCGACGGTCACGAACCATGTCGCCGCGCTGGAATTGACGACATAGCCTGCCCCGCGCAGCCCCGCGACCAGGCGATCGCGCGAAGCCTGATAGGCGGCGCGCATCGCGTCGAACCAGCGTTCCGGCTTGGCCAGCCCCTCGGCCACCGCCCATTGCAGATGGGGCGGGGTGGTGAAGGTGATGAACTGGTGCGCGCGGGCAAGCAGCGTCGCCAGCGGCGGGGCGGCGCACATCCATCCGACCTTCCATCCGGTGACGGAGAAGATCTTGCCCGCCGACCCGATCTTCACCGTCCGATTCCGCATGCCGGGAAAGCCGATCAGCGGCCTGTGGGCGATGCCGTCATAGGCGATATGCTCCCACACCTCGTCGCAAATGGCGATCAGGTCGTTTTCCACGCAAAATTCCGCCAGCAGCGCCAGTTCCTCTTCGCGCAGGGCGATGCCCGTCGGGTTCACCGGATTGTTCATCAGCAGGAACCGGGTTTTTGGCGTGACCGCCGCCGCCAGCGCCTGCCGCCCGATCCGCCATTCGGGCGGGGTGAGCCGCAGCACCCGCGCCACCCCGCCCGCCCGCTCGATCAGCGGCAGATAGGCGTCGTAGAGCGGCGCCAGCACCAGCACCTCGTCGCCGGGCCGGACCAGCGCCAGCAGGCTGGCCGCGATCGCCTCCGTCGCGCCGGAGGTGACGATCACCTCCTGCGGCGACAGGTCCAGCCCCTGATGCCGCGCATAATGCGCCGCCACCGCCTCGCGCAGTTCGGCAAGGCCCGCCATGGGCGGATATTGGTTGGACCGGGTCAGCAGCGCGTCGGTGGCGGCGCGGAGTATCTCCTCCGGTCCCTGGGCGTCGGGAAAGCCCTGTCCCAGGTTGATCGCACCGGTCTCCCGCGCGCGGGCGGACATTTTCTCGAAGATGGTGGTGGGCATGTTCCGATAGACGGGATGGCCGAGAGGATCGCGTTCGCTCATGCCGGTGGACATGCCGGTTTTCGGGGTGGGGGGTCAAGTTCCGTGCAATCGGCCCTCTGCTTCGGCCCGCTTATGCATTAGGATGCCGCTTTCCCATGGCCATGAGCGAGCAGACATGATCGACCGCCTGTTCCTGAAGCATCCCAGAGAGGTCAATGAAAGCTATGGCGAGCATTTGGAGGTGGCGACGCGCTTCGGCTTCCTGATGGTGCGGGCGGGGCTTGCCTGCATGATCCATGGGCTGGTCCCGGCTTTCTTCACCCGCACCGGCAGCGCAACGGTGAAGCGGCTGTACGATGAAATGCGCCAACGCCAGCCGGACCTTCCCGAACCCGCTTATCTCAACCCGAAATGGCGCCCGGAATATGAGATTTGAAGGAAGAAGGCGACCGGCAGGGCGCGGCTTCGCTTATAGGGCAACGCGCTCCTGCCAAGGCGGGAGCCCAGTGCTGACGGTGCGCTAAAACGGCGACGCTTGGACTGGATCAGACCTTCGCAGGCGCAGTTGCATCTATTTCCCCGGCGCTCTGCAACCGCTCCGGCGCCGCACGGCGCCAAGTAAAGCCGGCGAATGTCCCCCGGACATTCGCTTTTCCGGCTTTACTCCCACTCGATCGTCCCCGGCGGCTTCGAGGTGTAGTCGTAAACCACCCGGTTGATCCCTTTCACCTCATTGATGATCCGCGTCGCCACCCGGCTCAGGAAGGCGGCGTCGAAGGGATAGATGTCCGCCGTCATGCCGTCGGTCGACGTCACCGCCCGCAGGGCGCACACGCTGTCATAGGTGCGGTGATCGCCCATCACGCCTACCGTGCGGACCGGCAGCAGCACGGCGAAGGCCTGCCAGATCGCATCGTACAGCCCGGCGCTCCGGATTTCCTCCAGATAGATGGCGTCGGCCTTGCGCAGGATGTCGCAGCGCTCCTTCGACACTTCGCCCGGAATGCGGATGGCGAGGCCGGGTCCGGGGAAAGGATGCCGCCCGACGAAAATCTCCGGCAGCCCCAGTTCGCGGCCCAGCACGCGCACCTCATCCTTGAACAGTTCGCGCAAGGGCTCGACCAGCTTCATGTTCATGCGCTCGGGCAGGCCGCCGACATTATGGTGCGACTTGATCGTCACCGAAGGCCCGCCGGTGAAGGACACGGACTCGATCACGTCGGGATAAAGCGTCCCCTGCGCCAGGAAGTCCGCCCCGCCGATCTTCTTCGCTTCCTCCTCGAACACGGCGATGAACTCGCCGCCGATGAATTTCCGCTTCTTCTCGGGGTCGGTCAGGCCCGCCAGCCCGCCCAGGAAGCGTTCCTCGGCATTCACATGGACCAGCTTGATGCCATAATGCTCGCGGAACAGGCTCACCACCTGCTCCGCCTCGCCCAGCCGCATCAGGCCATGGTCGACGAACACGCAGGTCAACTGATCGCCGATCGCCTCATGGATCAGCACCGCCGCGACGGCGCTGTCGACGCCGCCGGACAGACCGCAGATCACCCGGCCTTCGCCCACCTGCGCCCGGATGTCCGCGATCTTGGTCGCGCGGAATTCCGCCATGGTCCAGTCGCCCTTGAGGCCGCAGACATGGCGCACAAAATTGGCGAGCAGCTTCGCGCCATCCGGCGTATGCACGACCTCAGGGTGGAATTGCGTCGCGTAGAAACGCTTCTCCTCATTCGCCGTGATCGCATAGGGCGCGCCCTCGCTGACCGCCACCACCTCGAAACCGGGGGCGAGCCGCGTCACCTTGTCGCCATGGCTCATCCACACCTGATGGCGCTCACCCTCCGTCCAGAGGCCGTCGAACAGCGCGCAGCCTTTCTTCACCTCGATGAAGGCGCGGCCGAACTCGCCGCTCTCGCCGCCTTCGACATGGCCGCCAAGCTGCTGCATCATCGTCTGCTGGCCGTAGCATATGCCCAGGATCGGAATGCCCGCCTCGAAGAAATGCTGGGGCGCGCGGGGGCTGTCCTCCCACATGACGGAGGAGGGGCCACCGGAAAGGATGATGCCCTTGGGCTTCAGCCGTTCGAAGGCTTCGGCGGCGCTGTTGAACGGCGCGATCTCGGAATAAACGCCCGCCTCGCGCACCCGCCGGGCGATGAGCTGCGTCACCTGGCTGCCGAAATCCACGATAAGGATGGAATCCTGAAGGGGCAGCGTCATCGAATCGCCTTTATATGTCCAGAGGAAGGGATTCGCGCCCGGTTAGTGCGCTTGCGCCCCCTTGTCCAGCGAAGCCGCGTCCTCGCGCCGCCCCGCCGCCCATCCCAGCACGGCCCCGCCCGCCAGCACCGCCGCGGCGATCAGGAAGGCGCTGCCGATGAAGGGCAGCAGCGGCTTCGCGCCCACCGACAGGGAATAGACCGTGCCGAAGAACAGCGGCGACACGATGCCCGCGATGGAGCCGACGCTGTTGTTCGCGCCCTGCAACTGGCCCTGTTCGGATTCCGACACGCGCTGCGTCATCAGCGACTGGATGGTCGGCATGGCAAGGCCCCAGAGCGCATTGGGGAACATCGCCGCAACGAACAGCCAGCCGGTCGGCGCCAGCCCCATCGCGAAAATCCCGACCGCGCCGAAGCCAAGCCCGATCACCATGGTCGTGCGGTCGCCCAGCCGCTTCACCACCGGCCCGACCAATATTCCCTGCACGCCCATGTCCATCAGGCCCACCAGCGCCAGCAGCGTCCCCACCTGCCACGCCCCCCAGCCATAGCGGTCCCCCGCATAAAGCACGAACACGGCGGAGAAGAGGTGATGCGCGAAATAAAGCAGGAAATTGACCACCGCCAGGCTCGACAGCTCGGGATGCGACCGCAGCAGCCGCAGTGCCCCGAACGGATTGGCCCGCTTCCACGAAAAATCCATCCGCTTGTCGGCGGCCAGCGATTCCGGCAGCACGAACAGCCCGTAGAAAAAGGCCAGCCCCGACAGGCCCGCCGCCGCCCAGAAGGGCGCGCGCAGCGAAATCTCCCCCAGCACCCCGCCCAGCAGCGGCCCGGCGACGAAGCCGCCGCTGAACGCCGCCCCGATCAGCCCATAACCCCGCGCCCGCTCTTCGGGCGGGGTGATGTCGGCCATATAGGCGAAGGTGGAGGTGAAGCTGGACGACGTCACGCCCCCCAGCATCCGCCCCACCGCCAGCCACCACAGATTGGGCGCGATCGCCATCAGCAGGAAATCGAGCGCGAGTCCTGCGACCGAGACCAGGATCACCGGCCGCCGCCCGAACCGGTCGGACAGCGATCCGATGACCGGCGAACAGAGGAACTGCATCCCGGCCCACAGCGCGACGAACAACCCGTTCCACATCCCCGCCGCCCTTCCGGAACCCGACAGCGTCTCGACCAGTTGCGGCAGCACCGGGATGACGATCCCCATCGACATCACGTCGAGCAGCGCCGTCACCAATATGAAGGCGATCGCGGCCTTGCGGCGATGGGATGGGCGCGGTGACATGATGGACTCCTGGGTGTCGATCCGGACAGAGCTTGTTCCGAGCCGACTGCATCGGATCGAATGCCACAGCCTGATGTTCTACCGCGTTTTTCGAGCCGGCAGATGATTCCTTCTGCTTGCAAAGGGCTCTAGGCGCTGCGCCCAGTCATGCCAAGTCCAACGGTCCCAGGCGGCCGCTCCACAGCAGCAACAGCCCGGAAAAGGCCAGGGCGACCCACAGCGCATGCAGGCCCATCAGCGCGAAGAGGCCACCCCCCGCCACCGCGCCCGCCACCAGCCCCAGCCACAGCAGCAGATAGGGCAGCCAGTTCCATCGCGGCCCGCCGGTCAGCGCCACCGCCAGTTGCTGGCCCAGCTTCACCAGCGCGCCGGTCATATAGGTGACGCCGATGCTGACTTCGCCGTCGCGCTGGAAGACGTTGTTCACCGCGCCCATCGCCGCCGCCATCAGCAGCGTCAGCCCGGAGCCCGGCCGGTCCGGCAGGGCCAGCAACGCGGCGCAGAACAGCAGCGCGGTCGCAAGGCCCAGCACCGCCTGCTTGCGCCAGCGGCCCGCCCGGCGCGCGACCAGCGCACCGGCCAGCACGCCACCGACAAAGGCCCCGACCAGTCCCGCCGCCATCCCGGCGACCGCCGCGCCCTTGGCCAGCCCCACGCCCAGCCGGGTGGAATTGCCGCTCATGAAGGAAACGAACAACCCGCCCAGCTTCAGGAACCCCAGCGCATCGATGAACCCCGCCTGCGCCGCCAGTCCGATGGCCAGCATGTGGCGGGAAGCATCATATCCGCGCATGCGCTGGCCCCCGCACCATCAGGCCTGCGGCGGTGCCTTGCGCGCGCCGTCCACGGGTTCGACGACGACCGGCGCGAATGAGGCCGCGGCAGGCTCCACAGCGCCCTTCACCAGCGAATCGAGGCTCGCGCCATCCAACCCCAATTCCTTCATCAGGCCATCGATCACCGGCGCCTGCGCCCGGTAACGCAGGGCGGCGGACACCGCGGCATTGGCCAGGTTCTGCTCGCCGCCGCCGATAACCGCCGCGCCATCCGAATGCGATCCGGTGATGCCGTCGACCTGCACGATCCTGATCGAATCGATCGCTTCCATCGGCTTCGCGGCCTCCCGCACCAGATCGGGCAGCACCTTGAGCAGCGCCATCTTCGTCTGCAGCGACATCTGGTCCGACGACAGGATGTTCGCCGCCTCATTGACCGCGCGCTGACCTGCCGCCTCGACCTCGAAACGCACCCGGTCCGCCTCGGCGCGCAGCTTGGCGGCTTCGGCCTCGCCCTCCGCCGCCAGGCGCAGCGCTTCGGCACGGTCCGCCGCGGCCTGCTTCTCCGCTTCCGCCTCGACCCGCACCTGGATGGCGGCGCGCTCCGCCTCCCGCGCCGCGTCGATCAGTTCGATGCGCTTGGTCCGCTCGGCAATCTCCGTCTGGCGCGACGTCTGGACCTGCTCCTCGGCGGCCACCGCCTTGGCGCGCGCCTCGTCGGCCTGCGCCTTGGCCTGGCTTTCCTCGCGGCTCTTGTTCTGCACCGCGATCTGCTGTTCCTGCCGGGCGAGTTCGAGCGCCTGTTCCTGCGCGATGCGGGCCTGCTGCACGGCGCGGTCAGCCTCGATCTGCTGGCTGTCGACCAGCTTCTTCGCCTCGATCCGCGCCTGGTCGGCCTCCTGTTGGCGCAGCGACTGTTCGCGGGCCACCTCCGCCGCCTGAACGGCGCGGCGCATCTCGACCTCCCGCTCCTGCTCCAGCCGGGCGAATTCGGTGTCGCGGGCGATCAGCAGCGACTGGCGCTCCGCCTCCAGATTCTTGGTCTCGATCTGGACGCGGGTTTCCTGCTCGATGTCGTTGCGCGACTTCTTGCGCAGTTCGATCTGCTCGGTCAGCTTGGTCAGCCCCTCGGCGTCGAAGGCGTTGTTGGCGTTGAAATGCTCGATCGACGTCTGGTCCAGCCCGGTCAGGGACACGCTCTCCAGCTCCAGCCCGTTCATGGCGAGATCGACGGAAGACACCTGCTGCACCTTCTGCACGAACTCGCTGCGCTGCTCATGCAACTGGTTCATCGTCATCCCCGCAGCGACGGAACGCAGCGCATCGACGAACTTGCCCTCGACCAATTCCTTCAACGCCTCCGGATTCATCGTCCGCGCGCCCAGCGTCTGCGCGGCGGTGGCGATGGACTGCGCGTCGGGCTTCACGCGGACGTAGAATTCCGCCTTCACGTCGATGCGCAGGCGGTCCAGCGTGATCAGCGCGTCGCTGTTCTTGCGTTCCACGGCCAGCCGCACCGTATTCATGTTCACCGGCATCGTTTCATGGAAGATCGGCAGCACCAGCGCGCCGCCGTTCATCACCACCTTCTCCCCGCCGAAGCCGGTCCGCACGAAGCCGATCTCCTTCGACGCCCGCTTGTAGAGCCGCGCCAGCACGACGCCGAGCACGATCAGGAGGAGAAGCCCGGTCCCGGAGATGATCAGATAGGGCATGAGCGAAAAGCTCTCCTGCACGGCGGGCAGATTCATGGGAAACTCCTAAAGGCGGGGAAGATAATGGTCGCCATGCGATATGGCGCGGAAGACATGGTCCTCCCGGCGGACCAGCAGGATGGTTTCGCCCTCTTCCAGCGTCTGGCCGGAATTGTCGGGTTCGACCATGACATAATGCGCCTGGCCATAGGCATCCTCGACGCGGGCGCGGGCAGGGGAGCCGCTGCGCGCGACGCCGGTGACGATGCGGGCGAAGCTTCCGGTCAGCGCGTCCAGCGGAACGGCGCTGCTCTGGTCGCGGGGAAGCAGGGGGGCGAGCCGTCGCGCGGCAAGGCCGGTCGCAGGCAGGCTGGCGATCAGGGCGGCGGGTGCGGCGATCAGCGGCGGCAGCATCGCACCGGTCAGATCGAGCAGCAGATGCTGCCCGATCAGCCCGATCATGCCGAACAGCGCCAGGAATATCGCCAGCAGCATCAACAGCGGCAGGCGACCGACGCCCAGCCAGCCCAGCAGATCCGCATCGCCGTCAATGTCGAGATCGAAGTCGCCCGCGATTCCGATGGCCTGCACCGCCCCGATGAGCAGCATCAGGACGATCGCTGAGACGAAAACGACATTCTCGGTCGCGAAAAGGAACGCGGCCACCCCTGACTCCCCTGATTCGCGCCGATGCTAATGGATTGACGTAAAACAGGATAGGGCAAAGCGTGGCCGCGATGCGGCGGACGGAGCGCGCTTATCGGGCGGCGCGTTCCCGCCGGAAATAAAGGTCCGCGATCCGGCCATTCTGCACCGAACAGGTGAAGTGGCGTGACCGTCCATCCTGCGCCCGCCAGCCGGACCGGACCTCGACATCGCCCTCCACATCATAGCCGTTGCGGGTCTCGCGGGGCTCCTGCACCTGGCGCACCTCGGCAAAGCCGCCCTCCCGCTCGGCCTCGTCGCGGGCGGCGAGCGCGCAATAGGTGATCGCATCCTCGCCATCCCGGTCGGCGGGCGCCTCCGCCAGATCGCCCCGCCCGCCGTCGCTGTCAGGGGATCGGGCGCCGGCATGGTCCTGATCCGCCGCCACGACATCGGAAAAATCATCGTCGGCGCGCGTAGGGCTCGCTCGGTCGTCCGGGGCGGCGTCATCGGCGGGCGGCTGCGCTTCGTCCGACAGGTCATCCTGTTCCTGCGGCGCGCCTTGCCGCGGCTGATAGGCCTGTGCCGACGCGACGCCGCCCGCCAGCAGGGCCGTCGCGATCAGCGATCCCGTCATCCACCTCATCTTGTTCATGACCCTCGTCCCTCAGCCGAAATTTGCCGATGGCTAGGCGATCATGGCTGTCGGAGGCCTGAACGCGGATGCGCCGCCACCGGCGGCCATGGACGCATCCCTCCCGAACCGGAAAGCGCCCGCCCTGCTGCCCGGCTATCGCGGCTGCGCGTCCAGTTTCAGCCCGGTATAATAGGCCGCAAAGGCATAGCTGTCGGCATATTCGTCGATCAGCTTGTCCACGGGCTTGCCCGCCCCATGCCCGGCCTTGGTGTCGATCCGGATCAGGCGGGGCTTCGGCCCCAGCTCCGCCGCCTGCAAGGCCGCGGCATATTTGAAGCTGTGCGCCGGCACCACCCGGTCGTCGGTGTCGCCCGTGGTGACGAGGATCGCCGGATAGTCCTTCCCGCTCGCGATGTTGTGATAGGGCGAATAGGCGTAGAGCAGGCGGAAATCCTCCTCCCGGTCGGGCGATCCATAGTCGTCGATCCAGTAGCGGCCGGCGGTGAAACGGTCGAAGCGCAGCATGTCCATCACGCCCACGGCGGGCAGGGCGGCGGCGAACAGATCGGGCCGCTGGTTCACCACCGCGCCGACCAGCAACCCGCCATTGGACCGCCCCTCGATGGCAAGGCCGTCCTTCGTCGTATAGCCATTCGCCTTCAGATATTCGGCCGCCGCGATGAAATCGTCGAACACATTCTGCTTGTTGGCGAGCCGCCCCGCATCGTGCCATGCCTTGCCGAACTCGCCGCCGCCGCGCAGATTGGCGATGGCATAGACGCCGCCCTGCTCCAGCCACGCCATGCGCGTAGCCGAATAGCCGGGCGTCAGCGCGATGTTGAAGCCGCCATAGCCGTACAGGATGGTGGGCGCGGGCGCTTTGGAAAGGGCCAGCGCCTTCTTGCGGATCACCGTCATCGGGATCATCGTGCCGTCCTTCGACGGATAGCTGACCTGCTCTATGCCGTAATCGTCGGGATTGAAGGGCAGCTCCGGCCGCGCGAACAGCTCGTAACGCAGCGTCGCCGTGTCGAAGCGGTAGATGCTCGACGGCGTGGTGAAGCCCGAAAAGCTGAAGAAGGTTTCCGGATCGCCGTCGCGCCCGCCGAAACCGGCCGCCGTGCCCAGGCCGGGCAGCGGCACGTCGCTGACCTTTCGCCCGTTGAGATCGATCAGCTCCGCCACGCTTTCCGCATCGGACAGATAGGCCAGGATCAGCCGGTCCCCGACCAGCGACCCGCCCGCCAGCGTGTCCATGCGTTCCGCCACCACCTGCCTGGCGCCGCGCCGGGGGAAGCGGGCGTCGATGCTGACGACGCGCAGATGCGGGGCATATTGGTCGGTGATGAAATAGAGCGTCGGCCCGCGGCTGCCGATCAGCCGCCAGTCGTTGGTCATGCCCTTCACCAGCGGGCGGACCTTCACCTTGCCGCCGGTCAGTTCGGCCAGATGCAGTTCGCGGCGCGGGTCGGTGCCCTGGAAGCTGCTGATGACCAGCCAGCGCCCGTCCTGCGTCACCTGCGCCGTGTGGCTGAGGCGCGGCTGGTCCGGAGTCGCGTAGATAAGCTGATCCTGCGCCTGCGGCGTGCCGAGGCGGTGATAATGAAGTTCCTGCCCCACCGTGGAGGATTGCAGGCCGGCGCCTTCCTGCGGCGCGGCGAAGCGCGAATAGAAGAAACCCTGTCCTCGCCCGTCCCAGGCAAGCTGGGAGAATTTCACCCATTGCACGACATCGTCGAGCGGCCGGGCGGTGGCGACGTCCAGAACCTTCAGTGTGCGCCAGTCGCTCCCCGCCTCCTGCACGGCATAGAGCAGGAACCGGCCGTCGGGGGAGGGCGCCCATTCCGCCAGCGCGTCCGACCCGTCCTCCGCCCAGTCATTGGGGTCGATCAGCAGCCGCTGCGCACCGTTCAGGCCGTCGCGCACATAGAGCGGCGTCTGGTTCTGGAGCCCCTTGTTATAGCCGTAGAAATAGCGCCCGCCCGCCTTGCGCGGGATGGTGTAGCGGCCATGGGCGAACAGTGCCTGCATGCGTTTCTTGAGCGCCTCGCGACCCGGCAGCCCGTCGATATGGCGGCGCGTGAGGCGGTTTTCCTGTCCCACCCAGTCGCGGACGGCGGGATCAGCGCGCAAATCGTTTTCCAGCCAGCGATAGGGATCGGTCACCTTGACCCCGAAATGATCCTCCACCAGGTCCAGCCGCTTGGCGGCGGGATAGCGCAGTCCTGAAGCGCCAGCGACCGCCGCATCCGGCTCCGCCTGCGCGGGGAGCGCCGCGAACAACAGCGCCGCCAAAGCAAAGCAGCCAAAGGCGCGCATCCGATCCCCCCGAAATCCCATTCCCATTCTCTGGCGTCTCATGGCGAGGAAAGGCAAGAAAACAAAGAATATTTCCTATCTCCCCGCCCTTCAGGGGAGGGCCGGGGGTGGGGGCCAACCGAATGGCCCGACACCCCGCATATCCACGCCCCAAAAAAGAAAAAGGGCCGCGCCCCCTTCCGGAAGCCGCGGCCCTCTTCATCTGCCCGCTTGCGCGAGCCGTCAGCGGATCACGCCGCTTCCAGCTCGTCGGCGTCCGCACCCTGGACCGGACCGGAATCCTGACCCTTGGCGTCGACGTCGCGGTCCACCAGTTCGATGATCGCGATCGGCGCCGCGTCCGAAGCGCGGATGCCGGCCTTGATCACGCGGGTGTAGCCGCCATTGCGGTCCTTGTAGCGCTCGGCCAGAACGTCGAACAGCTTGGTGAGCTGCGCGTCGTCCTGCAGGCGGGCATGGGCCAGACGACGATTGGACAGGCCACCCTTCTTGGCGAGGGTGATCAGCTTCTCGACATAGGGGCGCAGTTCCTTCGCCTTGGGCGTGGTCGTCAGGATCTGCTCATGCTTGATGAGCGAAGCCGCGAGGTTGCGGAGCAGCGAGTTACGATGTCCGGCGCTGCGCTGCAGCTTGCGATGACCAACCTTGTGACGCATGATGTTCTTCCTTCCGTTCGTTAAGGGGCCGTTTCAGGTACCCCAGACCAGGCGGCGTTTCAGGGCCGCCGCCCCTTTGCCCTGCCCCTTAAAAAGGGGCGAAGTTCACACCGTTCAAAGCGGACGCGAATCCGTGCTTTCCGGTGTCCAGCATCCCTCCGGGCGGACCGGAGGGAAGGCGGATCAGCCCAGCAGCTCCTGTTCGAGCTTCTT
This sequence comes from Sphingobium fuliginis, assembly GCF_004152845.1. Classification (GTDB taxonomy): domain Bacteria; phylum Pseudomonadota; class Alphaproteobacteria; order Sphingomonadales; family Sphingomonadaceae; genus Sphingobium; species Sphingobium fuliginis. The sequence continues at coordinate 781,121 of NZ_SEON01000002.1, read as the reverse complement.
GGCCATTTCCTCGATATTTTCCGGCGGCCAGCCGGGGATGTCCATGCCCAGGCGCAGGCCCATGGACGACAGCACTTCCTTGATCTCGTTCAGGGACTTGCGGCCGAAATTGGGGGTGCGCAGCATCTCGGCCTCGGTCTTCTGGACCAGATCGCCGATATAGATGATGTTGTCGTTCTTGAGGCAGTTGGCGCTGCGGACCGACAGTTCCAGCTCGTCCACCTTCTTGAGCAGGTAGCGGTTGATCTGGTTCGCGTCGCTCTCGCCCTCGCTGGCCGAACCACCGGCAGCGGCGCCTGCGGCCGGAGCGGCGACGGGCAGCGCGTCCTCGAAGTGGACGAACAGCTGGAGCTGGTCCTGCAGGATGCGGGCGGCATAGGCCACCGCGTCTTCCGGCGTGACGGTGCCGTCGGTCTCGACGGTCAGCGACAGCTTGTCATAGTCCAGTTCCTGGCCGACGCGGGTATTGTCGACCTTGTACGCGACCTGACGCACCGGCGAATAGAGCGCGTCGACCGGGATCAGGCCGATCGGGGCGTCGGCCGGACGGTTGGCGACGGCGGGGACATAGCCCTTGCCGACGTCGGCGGTCAGTTCCATGTTCAGCGTCGCGCCCTGGTCCAGGTGGCAGATCACCAGGTCGGGGTTCATCACTTCGATGTCGCCCACGGTGGTGATGTCGCCCGCGCGCACTTCGGCGGGGCCGGTGGCGGAAAGCTGGAGACGGCGTGGACCGTCGCCTTCCATTTTCAGCGCAACCTGCTTGATGTTGAGGACGATGTCCGTGACGTCCTCACGCACGCCCGCGAGCGAGGAGAATTCGTGGAGGACGTTCTCGATCTTGATCGAGGTGACCGCCGCGCCCTGGAGCGAGGACAGAAGAACCCGGCGCAGCGCGTTGCCAAGCGTCAGGCCGAAGCCGCGCTCCAGAGGTTCGGCGACGAAGGTCGCCTTGCGCTTGCCGTCGCCCGCGACCTTGATCTCAAGGCTGTTGGGCTTCTTCAATTCCTGCCAGTTCTTCATGTTGACAGTCATGTATTTCCCCTGGGGATGAGGCCGAAACGTTCAAAAATCCTGACCCGACAGGACGTTCCGACCGATGCAGATGGGTGAGCGGGCGACGCGTCCGCCGCCCGCCGACAAGCCGCGCGTCGTTGTTAGACGCGGCGGCGCTTGGAAGGACGCACGCCGTTGTGCGGGATCGGCGTCACGTCGCGGATGGAGGTGATGTGGAAGCCGACGGCCTGCAGCGCGCGCAGGGCCGATTCACGGCCCGAACCCGGACCCTTCACTTCGACTTCCAGGGTGCGCACGCCATGTTCGGCCGCCTTGCGGCCGGCGTCTTCGGCGCAGACCTGCGCGGCATAGGGCGTCGACTTGCGGCTGCCCTTGAAGCCCATCATGCCCGCCGAGGACCAGCTGATCGCATTGCCCTGGGCGTCGGTGATGGTCACCATGGTGTTGTTGAAGCTGGCGTTGACGTGCGCGACGCCGGCCGAGATGTTCTTGCGTTCGCGGCGCTTGATGCGCTGGGGTTCGCGTGCCATTTTTGCTCTATCCTACTGAAATCTTGTGTTCCGGGAGGCTGCGCCCAGGTAGGGCTGCCTCCGGCGGAGAAGAAGATGAAATAGTCCCCCGGACTATTTCTTACTTCTTCTTGCCGGCAATCGGCTTCGCCTTGCCCTTGCGGGTGCGCGCATTGGTGTGCGTGCGCTGGCCCCGGACCGGCAGGCCCTTGCGGTGACGCAGGCCGCGATAGCAGGCCAGGTCCATCAGGCGCTTGATGTTCATCGCGGTTTCGCGGCGCAGGTCGCCCTCGACCGTGTGGTCGGCGTCGATGGCTTCGCGGATCTGCAGCACTTCGGCGTCGGACAGGTCCTGCACGCGGCGGCTGTGGTCGATGCCCAGCTTGTCGGCGATGTCGACGGCGGTCTTGCGGCCGATGCCGTGGATGTAGGTGAGCGCGATGATCACGCGCTTGTTGGTCGGGATGTTGACACCCGCAATACGTGCCATGGTATTCTGTACTCCTGCTCCACGGGGCGGTTGGCGCCGCCCCATCTCAAAGCGTCAGGGCTGAAGTCCTTAAGGAGACGACAGCCGATTCGATAGGCCCCAAGACGCAAAAAAGACGGCCAGTGCCACTGCACTGCCGCTCGTCAGCGTGTCGGGAAGGGGTGCCCTTAGCGATTCGGCCTCCGGCTGTCAATGACGGGCAGGCGCGAAAGCGGCGTAATCCGGCGCTTCCGCCGCCCTTTCTTTCGACCGGTCCGGCATGTCGTCCCGCCCTTTTCGGGTTGATGCCATCCCCGTGCCTAAGGCATGGAGGCGGGATGCGCTTCACTCTGCCCTCCGCCATGCCGGCGGCCGCCTTCGTCCTGCTGGCTTCCTGCGTGGGCGCGCCCCAGCAGCGCGCGCCTGTTCCCGCGCCTGCGCCCCGGCCGGCTCCCGCGGCCCAGCCGGCGCCCCCTCCGCCGCCGCCGGCCGACTGGCAGGACCGCGCGACCACCGCGGGCGACTGGCGCTATCAGGTCGACGGCGCCGGATCGGCCGCCCTGTTCGGCCCGGATGCGCAAGGCAGCCTGTTCGTCATCCGCTGCGACCGGACAACGCGCCGCGTCAGCCTTTTGCGGCCCGGCCCGGCGCAGGCGGCGATGACGGTGCGGACCAGCTATGGCGCGGTCAACTGGCCGGCCGGCCCCGCCACCGGCGCCATCGCCGCGACCCAGGCGACCCGCGCCGCCAGCGACGCCACGCTCGATCAGATCGCCTACAGCCGGGGCCGTTTCGCGGTCGAGGTGCAGGGTCTGGAGATGCTGGTCCTGCCAAGCTGGGCGGAGGTCGGCCGCGTCGTGGAGGACTGCCGCGCCTAAGTCCTTGATTTCAGGCGAAAGGCGCTGGTTTCAACGCAAATCGCCTGCAAAAGGCGGACGCAAAAGTATGATTCGAAAAAAGAATTTTACAAGCCTTGAAGTGGCGGCCGGTCTGATTCACATATCATTTCATAGACGGCGAAGGACCAGTACCGGGAACGGCTATAGGGGCTTCAACTAGCGAAAGGAGGTGATCCGATGTCTCATGGTTCAGCAATGGGGTCGGTCAAGTCCATTCGGGGAACGCGCCGCTGAGCGACGCCTTATGCGTCGGTTTTCCAGAATAGGGTGACTGTCGACCGCGGTTTCGCGATCGAGGCGCCGTATCTGGAAAATAGCGCGATCAACGTTTCCCTTGGGCGGCGCTTCCGGCCGCTGACCATGTCAATGATGGGCCGTCGGGGTTTAATCTACCCGGCGGCCCCTCTCATTTTTGATGGCGGTTTGATGGTTGGTTTCTTGCCATTAAGCCCCTCCCCTTCAGGGGAGGGGTTGGGGTGGGGGCGTGCCTCTACAGGCTTGGTTTTCCTTTGGGGCACGCCCCCACCCCTCAGTCCCCTCCCCTGAAGGGGAGGGGAAGCATTGACGTCCGCCATTGGCCAAATCGAGCCAGCCCGGCCACCTCATCCCCATCTCCCCAATCCCTACCCCCGCATCGTCCCCGTATCGATGAAGCGCTGGTGCCACGCCAGCGCCTCCCCCGGCAGCATGGGCGACTGCAACCCATATGACCCCGCCAGCGCCCGCCGGAAATAGTCCTTCAGCATCGGCCGGAAGTCCGGATGCGCGCAATTCTCCATGATGACCTCCGCCCGCTGCCGGGGCGCCAGCCCGCGCAGGTCCGCCAGCCCCTGCTCGGTCACGATCACCTGCACATCCTGGTTGATATGGTCGACATGGCTGCAATGCGGCACGATGGCGGAGATCGCCCCACCCTTGGCCGTCGACGGCGTCATGAAGATCGACAGAAACGCATTGCGCGCAAAGTCCCCCGACCCGCCAATGCCGTTCTGGATGCGCGATCCCATCAGATGCGTCGAATTGACGTTGCCGTAGATGTCCGCCTCGATCAGCCCGTTCATCGCGATGCAGCCCAGCCGCCGCACCAGCTCGGGATGGTTGCTGATCTCCTGCGGCCGCAGGATCATCCGGTCCCGATAGCGCCCCATATCGGCATTCATCCGCGCCGCCGCCTCCGGGCTCAGGGAAAAGGCCGTCGCGCTCGCCATCCGCAGCTTGCCCGCGTCGAGCAGGTCCAGCATCCCGTCCTGGATCACCTCGGTAAAGGCGACCATATCCTCGAACGGCGCATCGATCAGGCCGGTCAGCACCGCATTGGCGATATTGCCGACCCCCGACTGCAACGGCAGCAGCGAAGCGGGCAACCGCCCCTTCTTCACCTCATGGCTCAGGAATTCCAGCAAATGCCCGGCAATCGCCCGCGCCTTGTCGTCCGGCGCCTTGAAGGGCGCGTTGCGGTCCGGCGCATCCGTCTCGACCACCGCGATCACCTTGTCCGGATCGCAGCGGAAGGTCGGCTGGCCGATGCGCTGGTCCGCCCGCATCAGCGGGATCGGCTGGCGATGCGGCGGCAGCGCCGTGCCGTAATAAATGTCGTGCATCCCCTCCAGCGCGGGGTTCTGCCAGCGATTGACCTCCAGTATCACGCCCTTCGCCCGGTCGATCCAGGTCTTGTTGTTGCCCACGGAGGCGGAGGGGACCAGCTCGCCCCCGGCGGTGATCCCCGTCACCTCGACCACCGCGACATCCAGATCGCCCAGGAAACCCTGCCACGCCATCGGCGCGACCTGGCTCAGATGCATGTCGAAATATTGCATCTGGCCCTTGTTGATCCGCTCCCGGGCAATGGGATCGCTATTATAGGGCAGGCGGAACTCCACGCCGTCGGCCTGCGCCAGCGCCCCGTCCAGCTCCGGCCCGGTCGACGCGCCGGTCCACACCCTGACGCGGAAGGGTTCGCCCGCCGCATGCGCCTCGGTGATCCGCTTCGCCAGCGCCAGCGGCACCGCCTTGGGATAGCCCGACCCGGTAAAGCCGCTCATCCCCACGGCCATCCCGTTGCGGATCAGCGCCGCGGCCTCCTCCGCCGTCCGGCATTTGGCGGCCAGCCCGGCATGGGCGATGCGATCGGTCATGGCTATCCTCTTCCATCCTTCCTTGCGCGCTGGCATCTGGCTTTTCGGCCGATCAGACAATAAGGATAAGCCGCACAATATCTGTGCGAGTATCGTGCAAATGTCCGATCTGTTGATCGCCCTGCGGACATTCGTCCGGCTATGCGAAAAACCCAACTTCTCCCGCGTGGCTGGAGAGATGCACGCCAGCCATACGACCATAGCCCGCCGGCTGGATCAGGTGGAATCGCATTTCGGCGCCATCCTGTTCCATCGCACCACCCGCCGGCTGATCGCCACGCCGGAGGCTGACCGCCTGCTGGTCCACGCCCGCGCGATGCTGGACGCGCTGGATGGGGCGGAACAGGAATTCGGCCCGGTCCGCGATCAACCGGGCGGCCTGGTGCGCATCGGCTTCACCACCGCGCTCGGCCTCTATTATGTCGAGCGCCTGGGCGATCTGACCGCGCGCTACCCCGCGCTCCAGCTCGATTGCGCGATGACGGACTGGCAACGCGACGTGGTGGAGGACCGCCTCGACCTCGCCCTGCGCGTCGGCCCCGTGGGCGACGACAGCCTCGTGGTTCATCCGCTGGGCGCGCTGCCCCGCCTGCTGGTCGCGCATCCCGCCTATCTTGCCGGCCACGGCATGCCCTCGTCCGCCGAAGACCTTCCGGGGCATCAGTGCATCGCCTATGCCTATGGCGACGTGCCCGCCCGCTGGACCATCGACGGGCGGGAGAGGGTGGTGGGCGGCACCTTCCGCAGCGACAGCAGCGAAGCCGTCCACCGCGCCGCCATCAGCGGCCTCGGCATCGCCCTGCTCCCCGCCATCCGGGTGCAGGGCGACATCGCGGCGGGACGGCTGGTCCCGGTCCTGCCGGAAAGCCACATCGCCCCGCTCGACATCTGGGCCGTCCACCCGTCCCACAAACGCCTGCCGCCAAGAGCGCGGGTGGTGCTGGACTTCCTCAAGGAGAATTTCCCCGGTGAACGGCCCTAGAGCCAATCGACATTCAGATGATGACGAGCCGAAAATGGTGTTTTTCCGTGACCCGGAGCGCAGCCTACTCAAGGTAGGTGAGCACCGGAAGCACGGAAAAGCGTCATTTGCAGGCCGTCAGGGCTGAATGGCGATTGGCTCTAGAGCGCGCTGCGTCAAATCATAGGCAGGCCGCGCGCTCCAAGCTTTTGTTGTCGCATCCTTTTGAACGCAAAACCGGTTCCCACTTTTGCGCAGGATGCTCTGGCCTGAAGACCCGCCGCGCTCATTCGAGCGCCTTCGCAGGAACAGGATAAGGGGCAAGGGGCGCCTCTTACCGCTCCACCCCCTTCGCCTTCCCCCAGGCCCGCGCCGCCGTATAGCCCAGATAGCCCGTCCCGAAGAGCGCATAGAGCGGCTCCGGCAGGGCGTTGAAATAGGCTCGCATCGCCCGGATGATCCCCGCCGCCACATCGGGCCGCACCCCGCCGACCAGCCCCAGCGGCACCGACCACAGCAGCAACCCGTACATCATGTAGAGAAAGGCCGGCCGCGCCCGCAGCGTCCACCGGTCCCCCGCGACTCGCCTGCGTGAAGACGTCATCCCTGCCTCCTATCCGATCCGGTTGGCGAGCCAGCCATAGAGAAAGGCCTCATTGGCCGGCCTGCTCTCGGCCAGCGCCAGGTAGCGCTCGCCCTGAAGCGCTTCGAGGGCTTTCAGCAGCACCTTCTCGCCCGCCCGCCCGCGAACGGCCAGAAAGGCGCCCAGCGCGGAAAGCGTCTTCGCCCCCACCGCCTGATCCACCTTCAGGTCGGCATAGTCCCGCCCGTTGCGATTGAGCGCGTTCAACGCCCGCTGCAGGAAACCGCCGGCCGTGCCCGGCCCCATGTTGACCGCCGTGTCGAACAGTTCCTCCGCCACCGCCGGCGCCAGTTCCGCGACGAAGGCGAAGCCCGGCTTCTCCCAATAGAGCCTGCGATAGATCGCCTCGGCCACCGTCCGGGGCATCGCCCGCATGTCGCCGCCATAGCCGTTGGCCCGCGCTACGGCCTGGGTGATGCCGAAATTGGTCGGTCCGCCGCGATCCGCCGGATGGTTGCCGTAGCCACCCTCCCGCGCGATGACTTCATCGATCAGAGCCGCAATATCCATGAAAACGCCCTCCTGTTCCGGAAAGGCGGGTCATTTATCCCATTTGGTTAGCTGTAGGACAGCGGAAAAGCGCTCGCGCGGGCGAAATGGATAAAAATGGGAAAAAGGCAGGCAGGCCGGAAAAGGCCCTGCCGGAAATTTGGTCGGGACGAGAGGATTCGAACCTCCGACCCCCACACCCCCAGTGTGATGCGCTACCAGGCTGCGCTACGTCCCGACCGGAGCGGCGCAATTAGAAGCAGTTTGGGGAATATGCAAGCCATTCGATGCAGGCTTTTTGCGCATTCGTCGGAAACCCTAATCATGTTGCCTCCGCCGTGCGATCTGTGTTAGCCGCGCGCCCTTGATCTGTGGGCGTTTATCGGCGCCCGCGACTGGACAAGAGAATAAGGCGAAAGTCCCAAGCATGTTCATATCTCCAGCCTTTGCCCAGACTGCGGGCGGGGAATCGTCCGGCGCCTCCATGCTGGTTCAGATGGCCCCGCTGGTCCTCATCTTCGTCGTCTTCTATTTCCTGCTGATCCGTCCGCAGCAAAAGAAGATGAAGGAGCACAAGGCCAAGATCGACGCCGTGAAGAAGGGCGATCAGGTCGTGACCGGCGGCGGTCTGGTCGGCAAGGTGGTGCGCGTCGACGAATTCTACGCCGAAGTCGAACTGGCGCCGGGCATGAAGGTGAAGGCGGTGAAGTCCACCCTGACCGACGTGATCGATCCCGCCACCGCCAAGCCCGCGAACGACTGAGCCCCACCCATGCTGAATTTCCCTCGCTGGGCGGTCGTCGCGATCCTGCTGCCGCTGCTGATCGGCATAGCCTGCGCCGTGCCGAGCTTCCTGCCGGACACGGTGGTCGGGCAACTGCCCAAATTCATGCAGACCCGCGTGAATCTGGGCCTCGACCTGTCGGGCGGCAGCCACCTGCTGCTCGAAGCCTCGACCCAGGACGTGGCGAAGCAGCGCATCGCCAATATGGAGGAGCAGGTCCGCACGGAACTGCGCCGGGGCGACACGAAGATCGCGATCGGGGATATTTCCAGCCGCGACGGGAAATTGAGCTTCATGGTGCGCAACCCGTCGCAGGTCGATGCTGCCGTCGAGCGCATCCGGCCGCTGACCCAGGGTGCGGGTCTCACCGGCCAGCGCGATTTCAATGTGGAGGTGGTGAACAGCTCCACCATCGTCATCACCCCGACCAAGGCGGGCATCGACAATGCGGTGAAGGGCGCGATGGAAGTCGCGACCGAGGTGATCCGCAAGCGCATCGACGAAATGGGCACGCGCGAACCGACCATCCAGCAGCAGGGCGACAACCGCATCGTCGTGCAGGTGCCCGGCCTTCAGGACCCCAGGGCGCTGAAGGACCTGCTGGGCCAGACCGCCAAGCTGGAATTCAAGCTGGTCGACGTCAACGCCAACCCCGCCGAGGTGGCGCAGGGCCGCGCGCCTGTGGGCAGCGAAGTGCTGCCCTATCCCACAAATCCCGCCGGCCCGCCGGTGATCGCCGTCTACCGGCAGGTCATGGTGTCGGGCGAGGATCTGACCGACGCGCAGCAGGGCTATAACCAGCAGGGCAACGAGCCGATCGTCAACATCCGCTTCAACGGTGCGGGCGGGCGCAAATTCGGCCAGGTGACGTCGCAGAACGTCAACCGTCCCTTCGCCATCATCCTCGACGGCAAGGTGCTGTCCGCGCCGAACATCAACGAGCCGATCCTGGGCGGCAGCGCGCAGATCAGCGGCAGCTTCACCGTCGAAAGCGCCAACCAGCTTGCGATCGCGCTGCGTTCGGGCAAGCTGCCCGTCGCGCTGACCGTGGTGGAGGAACGCACGGTCGGCCCGCAACTCGGCGCCGATTCGATCCGCGCGGGCCTGCTCGCCTCGGTGATCGCGGTGGCGGCGGTCGCGGCCTTCATGTTCATGAGCTATGGCCGCTTCGGCATGTACGCCAACCTCGCCGTCGCCATCAACGTGCTGGTGATCCTGGGCGTCATGGGCATATTGGGCGCGACGCTGACGCTGCCGGGCATCGCCGGTTTCGTGCTGACCATCGGCACCGCGGTCGACGCCAACGTGCTGATCTATGAGCGCATCCGCGAGGAGCGGCGGCGCGGGCGCGGGGTCGTGCAGGCGATCGAACATGGCTATAAGGAAGCCAGCCGCACCATTTTCGAAGCGAACGTGACCCATGCCATTGCCGGCGGCATCATGCTCGCTCTGGGGTCGGGACCGGTCAAGGGCTTCGCGATCGTGCTGCTGATCGGCATCGCGACCAGCGTGTTCACCGCCGTCACCTTCACGCGCCTGCTGGTGTCGCGTTGGGTCCGCGCCAAGCGCCCGACCGAAATCCACATCTGACGGGCGGAGAGAAACATGAAACTGCTTAAGCTCGTCCCGGACAACACCAATATCGGCTTCGTCAAGCTGCGCCACTGGGCCTTTGCCCTGACGGCGCTGCTGACGGTGCTGGCGGTCGGCGCGACCTTCTACAAGGGGCTGAACCTGGGCGTCGACTTTGTCGGCGGCCTGATGATCGAGGCGAAGTTCGAAACGCCGCCGCAGACCGACAAGGTGCGCACGGTAATCGACCGCCTGGGCGTCGGCGACGGTTCGCTCCAGCAGTTCGGCGATCCGAAAACGGTGCAGATCCGCCTCCCTCTGCCGGAACAGGGCGGCGCTGGCGCGGCCAACGCCATCGTCGAAAAGGCGCGCAAGGCGATGACGGCGGAATTCCCCGGCGTCACCTTCTCCCGCTACGACACGGTGTCGGGCAAGGTGTCGGGCGAACTGATCCAGAACGGCGTGCTGGCGGTGATGCTGGCGGTGATCGGCATCGCGATCTTCTCCTGGTTCCGCTATGAATGGCAGTTCGGCGTCTCGACCTTCGTCGCGATCATGCACGACGTGCTGATGACGCTGGGCTTCTTCGCCATCACCCAGCTCGAATTCGACCTCAACATCGTCGCCGCCGTGCTGACCATCGTGGGCTATTCGATCAACGACAAGATGGTGATCGACGACCGCATCCGCGAAAATATGCGCAAATATCGCAAGATGGACATGAAGTCGCTGATCGACCTGTCGGTCAACGAAACGCTGCCGCGCACGGTCATGACCTCGGTCACGGTGCTGCTGGCGCTGGGCGCGCTGCTGCTGCTGGGCGGCCATGTGCTGCGCGGCTTCACCGCGGCCATGATGCTGGGCATCATCGTCGGCACCTATTCGTCGGTCTATGTCTCCTCCTCGCTGCTCATCAGCCTGGGCCTGTCGCCTGCCACGGCGGAGAAGAAGGCGAGCAAGGTCAATATCGCCGCCCAGGCCGAGCGGATGGGCCCGCGCGACGACGGGGCGCGACCCTGAACGGGAACCGCTCCGGCATAGAGCTGCGCCGCGATGAATCGGGGCAGGGGCCGATCGTCACCGGCTTTCAGGGGCGGGGTTTTCGGGTCCGCGACGATGTCTTTCCCGAAGGCCTGCTGCTCTCCCCGGTGCGGGCGCTCGCCTGGCAGGATGCGCCGCCCGTCGATGCGCTGACGGTGGCGCATCTGGGCGACCTGTTCGACCTCGACGTCCAGCCGGAATTCCTGCTGGTCGGCACGGGCGCCGCCCTGCGCCAGCCGCCGCGCGCCTTCGTGCGCGAACTGGAGGGGCGCGGCATCGGCGTGGAGGTGATGGACAGCCGCGCCGCCGCCCGCGCCTGGGGCGTGCTGCGCGCCGAGGAACGGTGGATCGTCGCGGCCCTCATGCCGCTTGTCTGAGGGGGCTGTCCGCCCCGCCTTGCGCTTTCCTGTTCCTTTGCCTACTCTTGTCGCCAAGTTCCGGCGCTTTTCGGCGCTGGCGAAGAAGAAAAGAGATACGGCCATGGTGCAGCACAGCCGCCCATCGCCGCAGAGTTCCGGCCCGGCCGGCGGAATTTCGGGCAAGGGGGTCCGTTCCGGTCAGGGCAATGGGAGCAAGGCTGCGGCCCTCACTCCCCCGTCGAAATCGCGGGGCCTTTTGCCTCATCCGCTGCGCGGACGCCGGTCCTACGCGGCCATCGACCTTGGCACCAATAATTGCCGCCTGCTGATCGCCAAGCCATCGGCGGACGGCTTCATCGTCGTCGACGCCTTTTCGCGAATCGTGCGGCTGGGGGAGGGGCTTGCCGCTTCCGGCCGGATCAGCGACGCCGCCATAGAGCGCGCGATTTCCGCCCTGTCGGTCTGCGCCGACAAGCTGCGCCGCCGGCACGTCACCCTGGCCCGCTCGGTCGCGACGGAGGCGTGCCGCCGCGCCTCCAACGGGGCCGAATTCATCCAGCGCGTCTATCGGGAAACCGGCATCGCCCTCGACATCATCAGCGCGCAGGAAGAGGCGCGGCTGGCGGTGCTCGGCTGCCACGCGCTGCTGGAGCCGGGCGACGGCCCCGCGCTCATCTTCGACATTGGCGGTGGCTCGACCGAACTGGTGCTGGTGGACGCCAATCGCGCCGGCGCGCCGCATATCGTCGATTGGGTGAGCGCCCCCTGGGGCGTGGTCTCCCTGACGGAGAGCGAGCCTTTCGACCATGCCGATCCCATGGACCGGCTGTCCGCCTATGCCCGGATGCGCGCCCGCGTGGCGGATGCCTTCGCGCCGCTGGCCCGCCGCCTGCCGGCTCCGCAGGCGGATATCCGCCTGCTCGGCACGTCGGGCACGGTGACGACGCTGGCCAGCCTGCATCTCGACCTGCCGCGCTACGACCGGCAGGCGATCGACGGGCTGATCGTGCCGTCGACGTCGATGCGAGCGATTTCGGCGCGGCTGTCCTCCATGCCCCTGGCGGAGCGGCAGAAGCTGCCCTGCATCGGGACGGAGCGGGCCGATCTGGTCGTTGCGGGCTGCGCCATCCTGGAATCCATCCTCGACATCTGGCCCGCCCAGCGCCTGGGCGTGGCTGATCGCGGCATTCGCGAGGGCATATTGCGCGGCCTGATGGACCGCGACGGAGTGAAGATGTGAGAGGCCCCCTGTGAGAGGTACCGGTGCCGGCAAGGTGCGGGTCAAGACGGCGAAGGGGCGGACGGCACAGTCCACCCGCTGGCTCGAACGCCAGTTGAACGACCCCTATGTCCGCCGCGCCAAGGCGGAGGGGTGGCGCAGCCGCGCCGCCTTCAAGCTGATCGAACTGGACGAGAAGTTCCATTTCGTAAAGGGGTCCCGCGCGGTGGTCGACCTGGGCGTGGCGCCTGGCGGCTGGGCGCAGGTGGTGCGGAAACTCTGCCCCAAGGCGAAGGTGGTGGGCATCGACCTGCTGCCGACCGATCCCATTCCGGGCGTCACCCTGTTCCAGATGGACTTCATGGACGACAGCGCGCCCGCCCTGCTGGCGGAGGCGCTGGGCGACGCGCCCGATCTGGTCATTTCCGACATGGCGGCGAACACCGTCGGCCATGCCGCGACCGACCATCTGCGCACCATGGGGCTGGTCGAGGCGGCGGCCATGTTCGCGGTGGAGAATCTGCGCAAGGGCGGCACTTTCGTGGCCAAGGTGTTCGCGGGCGGCACCGACGCCGACCTGCTCGCCATCCTCAAAAGGCATTTCACCACGATCAAGCATGCCAAGCCGCCCGCCAGCCGCAAGGGCAGCGTCGAATGGTATGTCGTGGCGCAGGGCTTCAAGGGCCGCCCGGAAGAGGGCTGATCCGTCCACCATCACCAAGAGATTGAAATGCCTCCCTGTTCCTGCGAAGGCAGGAACCCGGTTCGGCCCCTGACGCGGCACTCCTGCCCTCGCGGGAGCGCCATGGAGGCCGTCCGGGGCATGGGGGAACATCATTGGTTTCGACGGTATCGACGGTCGCCTATCTGGGGCTGGAAGCGCGCGGCGTGGAGGTTCAGTGCCAGCTCGTTCCCGGCCTTCCCAATTTCATCGTCGTCGGCCTGCCGGACAAGGCGGTCGCGGAAAGCCGGGAGCGGGTGCGCAACGCCATCGCCGCCATCGGCCTTTCGCTGCCGCCCAAGCGGATCACCGTGAACCTCTCGCCCGCCGACCTTCCCAAGGAGGGGTCGCATTTCGACCTCCCCATCGCGCTGGCCCTGCTCGGCGCCATGGGCGTGATCGATGCCGAGACGCTGGCGGGCTATGTCGTCGTGGGCGAGCTGGGTCTGGACGGCCGCATCGCTCCGACGCCCGGCGTGCTGCTCGCCGCGCTCCATGCGGGGGAGCGGGAACTGGGCCTCGTCTGCCCGGTGGCGCAGGGCGCCGAAGCCGCCTGGGCCGGTCAGGTGGAGGTGATCGCCGCGCCCGACCTGCTGGCCATCCTCAACCATTTCAAGGGCGCCGCCGCCCTCTCGCCGCCGCAGCCCGGGCAGGTGGAGCCGCCGATCCGGACCGCGGACCTCAGGCAGGTCAAGGGGCAGGAAAGCGCCAAGCGCGCGCTGGAGATCGCGGCGGCGGGCGGCCATAATCTGCTGATGGTCGGCCCGCCCGGCGCGGGCAAGTCGCTGATGGCGAGCTGCCTGCCCGGCATCCTGCCCGAACTGACGCCGGGCGAGGCGCTGGAAACCTCCATGGTGGCCAGCGTCGCCGGCACGCTGGAGGGCGGCCGGATCAGCCGCGCCCGTCCCTTCCGCAATCCGCATCACAGCGCCTCCATGGCGGCGCTGGTCGGCGGCGGGCACAAGGCGCGGCCGGGCGAGGTCAGCATGGCGCATCTGGGCGTGCTGTTCCTCGACGAACTGCCCGAATTCCAGCGGACGGTGCTCGATTCGCTGCGGCAGCCCCTGGAGACGGGGGAAGTCACCGTGGCGCGGGCCAATGCGCATGTCACCTTCCCGGCGCGGGTGCAGCTGGTGGCGGCGATGAACCCCTGCCGCTGCGGCCATCTGGGCGATCCGGCGCTGGCCTGTTCCCGCGCCCCCCGCTGCGCGGCGGACTATCAGGCCAAGGTGTCGGGACCGCTGCTCGACCGCATCGACCTGCATGTGGAGGTGCAGGCGGTGACGGCGGCGGACCTGGTCCTGCCCCCGCCCGCCGAAGGATCGGCGGAGGTCGCGGTCCGGGTCGCCGCCGCACGGGCCGTGCAGACGCGCCGCTATGAAGGGACGTCGCTGCGCACCAATGCGGAGGTCGATGGAGAGCGGCTGGAGGATGTCGCCGGGCCGGATCAGGCCGGGCGCGAACTGCTGGCGCAGGCGGCTGCGGCGATGAAGCTGTCGGCGCGGGGCTATACCCGCGTGCTGCGCGTGGCGCGGACCATCGCCGATCTGGCGGGGGCGGATCGCGTCGGGCGCGTCCATGTGGCCGAAGCGCTCAGCTACAGGCGGCGGGCCCCGGTGAACTGACGGCGCCCGACCCGGCCGGGTCGGCCCTCCACGGCATCGCCCGGAAAGCCGGCGCCCGCTTTTCTACGCCCTGTTAAAGCTTGCCGGGTTCCGTCATGACCACGTCCATGTCCGCCATGGCCAGCCGCAGCAACTCCACCATGCCGTTGCGCGCGGCGGCCGTGTCGCGGGTGGCGATGGCGCGATAGACCGCCTTGTGATCGGGCAGGGGATCGCGCGGCAGCAGCTTCTTGCGATGCTTGAAGGTGGTGGTCCAACTCACCGCCGCCCCCACCGAACTGGCCAGCGCGGCGAGCGCGTCATTATGCGTCGCCGCCAGCACCGCATGATGGAAACGCTGGTCCGCCGCCCGCCCTTCCGGCGTCGAAAGGCCGTGCTTTTCCATCTCGTCCAGCGCCCGCGCCATGATCGCCAGTTGCTCGTCGGTCCGCCGCCGCGCCGCGAATTCGGCCGCCGCCGGTTCGATCACGCCGCGCAGTTCGAACAGGTCGCGGATGAAGTCGCGGTCCGGCTCCCCCGCGAACATCCAGGCGAGCATTTCCGGGTCCAGCACATTCCATCGGCTGCGCGGCAGCACGCGGGTACCGGCCTTGGGCCGGCTTTCCAGCATTCCCTTGGCGATCAGGATGCGCACCGCCTCGCGATAGGCGGTGCGGGATACGTGAAGCCGCTCCGACGCCTCGATCTCCCCCTCGAACAGGTCGCCGGGCTTGTGGACGCCCATCAGGATCGCCGTGCCCAATTGCCGGGCGATGGCCTGATGGATGCGAAGCGAGCCTTCGTCCGTCGCGAATTTGCGTTCCGTTACGTCCTTGCGCTCGCTTCCCAATGTTCAGGCCCCCCCGGTTCAGTCCTCGAAGGCCGTCGTAGGGCAATGCCGCCCACAAAGGAAGGCGTCCGCCACCAAACGCAGCGGCGCGATGTCGGCGTCGATCGCCCGGTCCTCGACCAGCCCCACGAAGCGGCGATACATGGCCGGATATTCCTCGTCCGGCGCCTTGATCTGGATTTCCCCGTCCAGGCGCAGCATATTGCCGCCCTCCGACAGCAGCAGGCTGCCATTCGCCGTCTCGACCGCGATGTCCCATGTCTGCGGGCCGGTCTGGCGCCAGTCGAACACGGCCTCGACCGTCGCGCCCGACGCCGTCGCCATGCTCAGCGCGGCGCCGATGGGCGCGTCCCTGTTCTCCGGCACTTCCAGGCTGGCCGACAGCATCGTCACCGGCTCCGGCACGATCTCCGTCAGGATCGACAGGGCGTTGATGCCCGGATCGAACACGCCGAACCCGCCCGCTTCCCAGATCCACGGCTGGCCCGGATGCCAGTGGCGGACATCCTCGCGCCACTGGATGTCGATGTGCCGGATCGTGCGCTCCGCCACCCACGCCTTCGCCTGCGCGACCGCGGCGGCATAGCGGCTGTGCCAGCTTGCATAAAGGGTGACGCCCTGCGCGCGGGCGAGGGCGATCAGCGCCTCCACTTCCGACACGGTGGCGCCCGGCGGCTTTTCCAGGAAGACGTGCTTGCCCGCCAGGATCGCCTGCCGCGCCGCCTGGTATCGGACCTGCGGCGGCTGGCAGAGGATCACGGCGTCCATGTCCGGCTCCCCCGCCAGCATCGCGTCCATATCGGGATAGTTGTTCACGCCCTCGCCCCGCGCATTGCGGCTGGCGACGGCGACAAGGTCTATGCCGCCGGTCTTCGCGATGGCGGGAAGGTGCTGGTCGCGGGCGATCTTGCCCAGGCCCACAAGGCCTGCCCTGATGGTCATAGGACTTTCACCTTCGTCTTGCCCTCGTCCGCCGCGCGGCGCAGGCCGTTGCGCACGGGCAGGGTGAAGGGCGCGGCCTCCACCTCGAACACATCGCCTTCCTGCGCGGCGAAGCCTTCCGAAAAGGAAAGGGTGGCGGTGCCGAAGAAATGGACATGGATGTCGCCCGGACGGCGGAACAGGCCATATTTGAAATGATGATGTTCCAGATTGTCGATCCGGTGGGACATGTTGGTCTCGCCGGAAAGGAAGGGCTTTTCCCACACCGTCACGCCATTGCGGACGATGCGGCTGGTGCCGCGCAGGTCCTCCGGCAGGTCGCCCAGCAGCAGTTCGGGGCCCAGCGCGGCCTGACGCAGCTTGCTGTGCGCAAGCCACAGATAATTGCCGCGTTCGGTCACATGATCGGAAAATTCATTGCCGATGGCAAAGCCGAGGCGAACCGGCGCGCCGTCCCCGTCGATCAGGTAGATGCCGGCGACCTCCGGCTCCTCCCCGCCATCCTCCGCGAAGGCCGGCATGGTGAAATCCTCGCCGGGATGGACCAGTATCTGGCCGTCGCCCTTGTAGAACCATTCGGGCTGCGCGCCGACGCCGCCGTCGGCGGGCTTGCCGCCCTCCACGCCCATCAGGAACATGCGCATGCTGTCGGTCAGATCGCCCGACGCGGCCGCCTTGTGCATCTTGTCGCGGCCTTCCGCCGAGCCGAGATGGGTGAGGCCGGTGCCCGCGACCAGCAGGTGCGCGGCATCCTCATGGTCGATGGGGCAGAGCAGCCGGACGGCGGAAAGGTCCACCGCCCCGCCCAGCCGCGCTTCCGCCATGGCGGCCAGGCCCTGCCCGGCCGCAATCGCCTCCAGCGCCAGCGCGCGGGTGGAGCTTGCGCCCTCCACGCGCCGGGCCGCGCCGGTCCGGTCGAGGGCGGCGACGCCGCGGCGGCCGCCTTCCTCGAACTGGACCAGCGACCGGATCATGGATTCATCCACGGACGGCATCACCGGGCGATCTCCAGCCTGCCCTCGATACGGCGGTTGAGCTTCCACGGATTGGCGGCCTGCAAGGCGGGCGGCAGCACCGCGTCGGCCACGTCCTGATAGCAGACCGGGCGCAGGAAGCGCATGATCGCCAGCGTGCCCACGGACGTCGAACGGCCGTCAGAGGTCGAGGGGAAGGGGCCGCCATGCACCATGGCATGGGTGACTTCCACCCCGGTCGGCCAGCCATTCGCCAGCACGCGTCCGACCTTGCGGGACAGGGTGGGCAGCAGCTTCGCGGCATCGGCCTGGTCGCTGTCGTCCATCTGGAGCGTCGCGGTCAACTGGCCCTCCATCCGGGCGATGGTGTCGATGACCTCCTCGATCGTCGCGCATTTGACGAGGATGGAGGAGGAACCGAACACTTCATGCGCCAGCGCCGGATTGGCGCGGAACTGCTCGCCGCTGGCGGCGAACAGCGCGTGCTGGCCGCGATTGACGCCGTCCGCCGCCGCGCCGCGCGCGATGGTGGTGACGCCCTCCGCCCCGGCCAGCGCCGCGACGCCCTTTTCATAGGCGGCATGGATGCCGGGCGTCAGCATGACCTGCGCCGCATTGGCCGACAGCGCCTGGGCCGCCGCAGCGACGAAACGGTCCAGATCGGGGCTGTCGAGCGCGATCACCAGCCCGGGATTGGTGCAGAACTGGCCCGAAAACAGCGTCAGCGATCCGACGAAGGCGGCGCCCAGCGCTTCGGCCCGGGCGGCCAGCGCGCCGGGCAGCAGCACGACCGGGTTGATGCTCGACATTTCGGCATAGATCGGGATCGGCTCGTCGCGCCCGGCCGCGATCTTCATGAGGGCAAGGCCGCCGCCGCGCGACCCGGTGAAGCCCACCGCCTTGATGCGCGGATCGGCCACCAGCGCGCCGCCCAGGTCGTTGGTCGTGCCGGGCAGGTAGGAAAACACGCCTTCATGCAGGCCGCTGGCCTCGACCGCCGCGGCGATGGCGCGGGCGACCAGTTCGCCGGTGCCGGGATGGGCCGGATGGCCCTTCACCACCACCGGGCAACCCGCCGCGAAGGCCGATGCGGTGTCGCCGCCCGCGACCGAGAAGGCGAGCGGGAAGTTGGACGCGCCGAACACCGCGACCGGTCCGACCGGCTGGTTGACGCGGCGCAGGTCGCTGCGCGGCAGCGGCTGCCGCTCCGGCAAGGCCTTGTCGATGGTGGCGTCCAGCCAGTCGCCCTGGCGGACATAGCCTGCGAACAGGCGAAGCTGGCCGACGGTGCGGCCCCGCTCGCCTTCCAGCCGCCCGCGCGGCAGGCCGGTCTCGCTCATGGCGGTGGTGATCAGCAGGTCGCCAATGGCCATGATCCCGTCGGCCACCGCCTCCAGAAAGGCGGCGCGGGCGTCGGGCGTCAGCGTGGAGAAGCTCTCGAACGCGGCATCCGCCAGCGCGCAGGCGTCCGCGACATCGGCGGCCGAGGCGTTGTGAAAGGCGATCCCGCCCTTCGCGCCGGTCGACGGGTCGATGGCGAAGAAGGGCTCGCCGCCCTGGCGCTCGCTCGCGCCGACAAGAATGGCTCCGTTGAACATGGGGATAAACTCCGAAATGGGGGATTAATGATTGTCGCGCGGCAGGCCCATGGTCTGGGCAATGCGCTGATATTTCTCCGCGCCCTCCAGGATCGCGCCGCTGTTCAGCTGGCCGACGACGGAGCGCTGGATTTCCTGCCACGGCGTCTGCGAGGCGGGATAGGGATAGCCGCCCTCCGCCTCCAGCGCCGCCCGGCGGCCGGCCAGTTCCTCGTCGGGAATGAGGACGTTCACCGTGCCCCTGTTCAGGTCCATCCGCACCCGGTCGCCGGTCCGCAGCAGCGCCAGGCCGCCCATGGCCGCCGCTTCGGGCGAGGCATTGAGGATGGAGGGACTGCCCGAAGTCCCCGACTGCCGCCCGTCCCCGATGCAGGGCAGGGCGGACACGCCCTCGGTGATGAGGTAGGCGGGCGGCCGCATGTTCACCACCTCTGCCGCGCCCGGATAGCCGACCGGGCCGGCGCCGCGCATGAACAGCAGCGTATCGGGCGTGATGCCGACGGTCGGATCGTCGATCCGCGCATGATAATCCTCCGGCCCGTCGAACACGACCGCCGGCCCTTCAAAGGCGTTGGGATCTTCGGGGTTGGACAGATAGCGCTGGCGGAACTCGTCCGAAATCACGCTGGTCTTCATCACCGCCGCGTCGAACAGATTGCCCGACAGCACGAGGAACCCGGCCTCCTCCTTCAGCGGCTGGGCGAAGGGACGGATGACCTTCTCGTCCTCGATCTCCGCGCCCCGGCAATTCTCGCCCATTGTCTTGCCGTTGACGGTCATCGCGCCCTCGCGGATCAGCCCCTGCCCGATCAGCTGGCCCACCACCGCCGGCACGCCGCCGGCGCGATAATAATCCTCGCCCAGATATTCGCCCGCGGGCTGGAGGTTCACCAGCAGCGGCACCTTGTGCCCCACCGTCTCCCAGTCCTTGAGCGGCAGCTCCACCCCCACATGGCGCGCGATCGCCGCCAGGTGGATCGGCGCGTTGGTCGACCCGCCAATGGCCGAATTGACGACGATGGCGTTGTGGAACGCGTCCAGCGTCAGGATGTCGGACGGCTTCAGGTCCTCCGCCACCATCTCGACGATGCGCTTGCCGGTGAGGTAGGCGACCTCCTGCCGGTCGCGATAGGGCGCGGGGATCGCCGCCGATCCCGGCAGCATCATGCCCAGCGCCTCGGCCAGCGAGTTCATCGTCGTCGCCGTGCCCATGGTGTTGCAATAGCCGGTCGACGGCGCGGAGGACGCCACCAGCTTGATGAAGCCCTCATCGTCGATCTTGCCCGCGGCCAGCAATTGCCGCGCATGCCAGACGATGGTGCCCGAACCCGTCCGCTCGCCCTTGAACCAGCCGTTCAGCATCGGCCCGACCGACAGGGCGATGGCGGGGATGTTGACCGTCGCCGCCGCCATCAGCAGCGCGGGCGTCGTCTTGTCGCAGCCCGTGGTCAGCACCACCCCGTCCAGCGGATAGCCGTAGATCGCCTCGACCAGCCCCAGATAGGCCAGGTTGCGGTCCAGCCCCGCCGTCGGCCGCTTGCCGGTTTCCTGGATCGGGTGGACCGGAAACTCCAGCGCGATGCCGCCCATCTCCCGAATGCCCTCGCGCACGCGCTCGGCCAGCACCATATGATGGCGGTTGCAGGGCGACAGGTCGCTGCCGGTCTGGGCGATGCCGATGATCGGCTTGCCGCTGCGCAGTTCGTCCAGGCTCAGGCCGAAATTCAGATAACGCTCCAGATAGAGCGCGGTCATGTCTATATTGTCTGGGTTGTCGAACCAGGCGCGGCTGCGCAGCTTGTTGGCGGGCTTGGACGAATCGCTCATTGAGAAGGCACCCTGTCGAAGAAAATGGTCAATGGATTCTCGGGCACGTTGACGCGCTTGCCTCTCCGATATACTCATACAAATAGAAATTCAAGGATGGTTCGGGCCAAGTGACGAATTTGCTGAGCCGCTACGAGGTCGTCGGGGACTGGGGCACCAGCCGCCTGCGGCTGTTCCGTATCGAGCAGGGCCGCGTCACCGCCCGCCATGACGGCCCCGGCATCGCTGCGGCGGCCGGGCAGGCGGAAGCGGCCTTCGCCGCCACCATCGCCCCCTGGCTGGAGGAAGCCGCGCCGACGGAAATACGCCTTTGCGGCATGGCCGGCGCCCGCGACGGCTGGGTGGAGGCGCCCTATGCGGATTGCCCCGCCGACGCCGCGACCTGGCGTGCGGCGGCGGCGCGGTTCGACTGGCGCGGCGTGCCCGTCGCGATCATGGCGGGCCTCGCCTGCACCGGGACGACCGGCGCGCCCGACCTCATGCGCGGAGAGGAAACGCAGATATTCGGCGCCATCGCGCGCGATCCGGCGCTGGGGCAGGGCCGCCGGCTCATCGTCCTGCCCGGCACCCACAATAAATGGGCGGTGGTGCAGGATGGCCGCGTCACCTCCTTCCGCACCATGCCGACGGGGGAGCTTTTCGCCCTGCTGCGGGATCGTTCCACCCTGGGCGCGCCGGCCGACCGGCCCGATCCGGCGCAGGAGGCGCAGGGCTTCGCGGACGGCCTGCGCCGGGCGGAGGAGGAGGGGCGTCTGCTCTCCTCCCTGTTCGCCGCGCGCAGCATGCGGCTGCGCGCCGGACGTTCGGCGGACTGGCCGGCAGGCTATCTGTCGGGCCTGCTGATCGGGTCGGAGGTCGCGGAAATCCTCGCCACGTCCGGACTCGCCACGTCCGGACAGGCGGACGACATATGGCTGATCGGGGACGCCCGGCTCTCGGTGCGCTACGCCCAGGCGCTGGGCAGGCGCGGCGTGCCGAGCGAGACGCTGGACGGCGACGCCTGCTCGCTCGCTGGTCTGTCCTGATGGGGGCCTGTCCTGATGGGGGCTGTCCTGATGAGGACCGGGGAGGAGAGAGGCTGTTCCCGCCGCCCCATCCGCCAACGCCCCATCCCTCCAATGCCCCATCTCACGGAGACCCCTCATGACCCTGGACGACCTGCTCGCCGAAGGCGCGCCGCCCATTTGCGCGATCCTGCACGGCATCGGGCCGGAGGAAGCGCTTGCAGTCGGCGCCGCCCTGATAGGGGCGGGCACCCGCATTCTCGAACTTCCCTTCAACTCGGGATTCAGCCCACCTGCCGCGCTCCGTTCCGGTCCAGCATGTCGCGCACCTTGGCGGCCAGTTCGGCATAGGTGAACGGCTTGGTCAGCAGTTCCACGCCCGGATCGAGCCGCCCGTGATGGATGATGGCGTTGCGCGCATAGCCGGTGGCGAACAGCACCCTCAGCCCCGGCCGCTCCGCGCGCGCCTGTTGCGCGATGTCGGCCCCGGTCATGCCGCCGGGCAGGATGACGTCGGTGAACAGCAGGTCGATGGACTGCGAAGCGCTGTCCAGCGCCTGCAAGGCCGCCGCGCCGTCATTCGCCTCGATCACCCGATAGCCCAGTTCCTTCAGCACATCGACGGTATAGGCGCGCACCTTCTCGTCATCCTCGCACACCAGCACCGTCTCGTCGCCGCCGCATATCGGCGCGGCGCGGTCCACCGACCCGGTGTCGTTGTCCGGCAGCGGACCGTAGAAGCGGGGAAGGTAGATCTTGACCGTCGTGCCATGGCCGCTTTCGGAATAGACGCGGATATGGCCGCCGGACTGCTTGATGAAGCCATAGACCATCGACAGGCCAAGGCCGGTGCCCCGCCCGACCTCCTTGGTGGTGAAGAAGGGTTCGATGGCGTGGCTCAGCACCTCCTCGTCCATGCCCTCGCCCGTATCGGACACGCTGATCAGCACATATTGGCCGGGCTTTACCTCCACCTCCTGCGCGGCATAATCCTCGTCGATATGGGTATTGGCCACCTCTATGGTCAGCTTGCCGCCGTCCGGCATGGCGTCGCGCGCATTCACCGCCAGGTTCAGCAGCGCATTCTCCATCTGGTTGACGTCGATCTCGATCGGCCAGATGCGCGCGCTCTGGATCGTCTCCACCTCTATCGTCTCGCCCAATGTGCGGTTGAGCAGGTCGGACATGCCGCTGACCAGCCGGTTGGGGTCGATCCGCTCGGGCGCCAGCGGCTGGCGGCGGGAAAAGGCGAGCAGCCGCTGCGTCAGCAGCGCGGCGCGCTCCGCGCCCGCCATGGCATTGTCGGCGGCGCGCCGCAGCCGCGCCTGATCCTCGTGAAGGCCGCGTTGCAGCAGTTCCAGATTGCCGGTGACGATCTGCAGCAGATTGTTGAAGTCATGCGCGACGCCGCCGGTCAACTGGCCCAGCGTCTCCATCTTCTGCGCCTGCCGCAGCGCCTCTTCCGCCTCCGCCAGCGCCCGGGCATGGGCGCGCTGCTCGGTCACGTCGCGGGCGACGCAATAGATAAGGTCGTTTTCCGGCACCGCCGTCCAGCTGAAATTGCGGTAGCTGCCGTCCTTCGCCCGGAACCGGTTTTCGAATCGCACCGTCGGCATGCCCCGCGCCAGCCCGGCGATCTCCCCCTTCGTCTTCTCCAGATCGTCGGGATGCTCCATCCATTCGGACGTGCGCCCGATCAGGTCCGCCTCGCTCCATCCCAATATTTCGGTCCAGGCGGGGCTGGCGGCCAGCCAAGTGCCGTCCCGGTCGGCGACCAGGAACGGGTCGCGCGCCAATGCCCAGAGGCGGGCGCGATCGGCGCGCATCTCCTTTTCCGCGACCACCCTCTTGGTCGTCTCGCTGACGATGCACAGCGCGCCGCCGACGGAGCCGTCCGTCTCGAACACCGGGGAATAGTTGATGTCGAAGAACACCTGTTCGCCCTGTCCGCCGTCCCGCTCGATATAGAAGGGGCGGTCCTTGGCATGCACGGACTGCCCCTGGTCGACGACGGAACGCAGCAGCGGCTCCAGATCGTCCCACAGTTCCGTCCACCCCTCCCGCGCCGGGCGGCCCAGCACGCGGGGATGCTTGTCCCCGATGGTGGGCGCATAGGCTTCGTTGTAGAGCGCGCAGAGATCGGGGCCCCAGAACAGCACGATCTCCGCCTGCGACGACAGCATCAGCCGGACGGTCGACACCAGCGCCGGGGACCAGCCGTGCACCGGCCCCAGCGGCGATCCGGCGTCGATGCGCGCGGTCAGGGCGCCCAGCGGCCCCTGCGCGGCGATCATCTCCGCTATGCCCGGCGCGCCGCTCATCGATTATCCTCGGTCAGCCTGTTCATAGGGCGAGATACGCCTGTCCGGCGCTTTGTATCCGTTCAGGCAGAAGGCGTTACGACCTTTTGTCCACCGGTCAGGGTTATCCTTGCAACAGGCGAAACAAGCGCGCATGGATCGGCGCCATGACCGCGACGACCCTGAGCCGCCCCGCCACCGCCGTCCCACGCCCCGCGCCGATCGCGCGCTGGCTGCTGACGGTCGCCGCCCTCGTC
Source organism: Sphingobium fuliginis (assembly GCF_004152845.1). GTDB lineage: Bacteria > Pseudomonadota > Alphaproteobacteria > Sphingomonadales > Sphingomonadaceae > Sphingobium > Sphingobium fuliginis. The sequence goes on along the minus strand of NZ_SEON01000002.1, from coordinate 756,947 downwards.
TTCTGCATGGTCGTGGTCGGCGGCATCACCCGCCTGACCGAATCCGGCCTGTCGATCACGCAATGGAAACCGATCAGCGGCGCCATCCCGCCGCTGACCCACGACCAGTGGATGGAGGCGTTTCGCGCCTATCAGCAGATTCCCGAATATCGGCAGTTGCGGCAGGGCATGACGCTGGGCGATTTCCAGTTCATCTTCTTCTGGGAATGGGTGCACCGGCTGCTCGGGCGGCTGATCGGCGTCGCCTTCGCGCTGCCGCTGCTCTGGTTCGCGTGGAAACGGGCGATCCCGCAGGGCTATGGCTTCCGTCTCGTCGCGCTGCTGGCGCTTGGCGGGCTGCAGGGCGCGATCGGCTGGTGGATGGTGGAATCGGGCCTGTCGGTGCGCACCGACGTCAGCCATTACCGGCTGGCGGTGCATCTGCTGACGGCGCTGTTCATCATGGGCGGGCTGATCTGGACCGCGCTCGACCTGCTGACCCGTGCGAAGACCCCCTTCGCCAGGCCCGCCATGCTCCATCCCTTCGCGGTGGTCGCGCTGCTGGCGCTGCTGGTGCAGCTCATGTTCGGCGCCTTCACCGCCGGTCTGGACGCGGGCTATGTCTCCAGCACCTGGCCGCTGATGAACGACCATCTGGTGCCGGAGGGGATCGAATGGCTGGGTTCGCTCTGGGCCACCCTTTCCAGCGATCCCTATCTCGTCCATTTCATCCATCGCTGGTGGGCCTGGGTCGCCGCGATCCTGCTGGTCATGCTGGCGCGCATGGCGAAGCAGGCGGGGCAGCGCGGCCCCTCCATCGCGATCAACGCGGCGGTGGGCACGCAGGTCGCGCTCGGCATCGCCACGGTCATTAGCGGCATCGCCCTGCCGCTGGCGGTGCTGCACCAGGCGGTCGGCGCGCTGGTGGTGGCGTCCGCGACCTGGGGCGCCCATGCGCTGGGGGAACGCCGGGGATGAGCGCCGTCGCGCTCGTCTACACGCTGTTCGGCTCGCGCGAGGCCGCGACCCGCATCGCCCGCCAGCTGGTGGAGGAAAGGCTGGCCGCCTGCGCGAACCTGCTGGGGGAGGCGACCTCCATCTACGAATGGAACGGCGCGGTCGATACCGCGGCGGAGGTGCCCGTCCTCTTCAAGACCGCGCCCGCCCGCCGTGACGCGCTGATGGCGCGCATCGCGGAACTGCACGATTATCGGGTTCCGGCGATCCTCGCTCTGCCCGTAGACGCCGCCCACGCCGCCTTCGCCCGGTGGGTGGACGATCGGACGGGCTGATCGACAGGTATTATTTTACCCGTCAGCAAAGCCGCCGAATCTCTTGACTTGCGCCCTTCCACCCGTCATTAGCCCGCATCTTCCGAAAGCTGGAAACAGCCTTCAATTCACTGTTTCATTCTTGGAGTATTGGCACCATGAAGGCGCTGATGAAGACCACCAAGCCGGCGACCCCGGCCACGGTCGAAAAGAAGTGGGTCCTGATCGACGCGGAAGGCCTCGTCGTCGGCCGCCTCGCCTCGACCGTCGCGAACATCCTGCGCGGCAAGCACAAGCCGAGCTTCACCCCCCATGTCGATTGCGGTGACAATGTCATCATCATCAACGCGGAAAAGGTGAAGTTCACCGGCCGCAAGCTGACCGACAAGGTCTATTACAAGCACACCGGCTATGCCGGCGGCATCAAGGAAACCACCCCCCAGAAGGTTCTGGAAGGCCGTTTCCCCGAACGCGTCCTGGAAAAGGCCGTCGAGCGCATGATCCCCCGCGGTCCGCTGGGCCGTCAGCAGATGCGCAACCTGCGCATCTTCGCCGGCGCCGAACATCCGCACGCCGCGCAGAACCCCGAAGTGCTCGACTTCGCGTCGCGCAACCGCAAGAACAAGGTGGGTGCATAATGTCCGATAACCGCCAGTCTCTGTCCGACCTCGCGTCGCTGACCGCCAACGCTCCGGCCGCTGCCGAAACCGTCGCCGCCGACGCGCCGATCGCTCCGGTCCAGCCCTCGGCTCCGCTGCGCGCCCAGGAAATCGACAGCCTCGGCCGCGCCTATGCGACCGGCCGCCGCAAGGATGCCGTCGCCCGCGTCTGGGTGAAGCCCGGCACCGGCAAGATCACGGTCAACGGCCGCGATCAGGAAATCTACTTCGCCCGCCCGACCCTGCGTCTGGTGATCAACCAGCCCTTCGGCGTCACCGAGCGCGAAGGCCAGTATGACGTGATCGCCACCGTCAAGGGCGGCGGCCTGTCCGGCCAGGCCGGCGCAGTCAAGCACGGCATCGCCCAGGCGCTCGCCAAGTACGAGCCGGCGCTGCGCAGCGCGGTCAAGGCCGAAGGCTTCCTGACCCGCGACAGCCGCGCCGTCGAGCGCAAGAAGTACGGCAAGGCCAAGGCCCGCCGCAGCTTCCAGTTCTCGAAGCGCTGATCGGTTCGACCGTTACGAATGCAAGGGAAGGGGTCGGGTTTCCGGCCCCTTTTCCTTTTGGGGCAGATGAACCCCCGGCAGGCAGGGCGCGCGGATCAGGCGGAGCTGGAAATCCGGATCAGCCGAAAGCAAAAGCGCTAACCGCGGCCGCCGACATCCGCCAGGCGCGCCGTGGCGATCTGCTGGATCTGGAGGACATCCTTGCGCGCCTCCAGGAAGCGGCGGGGATTGATGGCATTGCCGTTCACCCGCACCTCGAAATGAAGATGCGGCCCCGTGGAGCGGCCTGTCGATCCCATCCGCGCAATGGCGTCGCCGCGCGCCACCTGCTGGCCGACCCGCGCGCTGAAGCCCGAAAGATGGGCATATCGGGTCAGGATGCCATTGCCATGGGTGACCTCGACCACATTGCCATAGCCGTTGCGCTGGCCCACGAAGCTGACCTTGCCCGATGCGGCCGCCAGGATCGGCTGGCCCATGCTGCCGGGAAAATCCAGACCCGCGTGAAAGGCCGCATGGCCGTTGAACGGATCGCTCCGATAGCCATAGCTGCTGCTCAGCATCGGCGTCGCCGTGGGCTTGCCGGAGGGGATGGCGAGCAGGCTCCCTTCCAGAAATTCCATGCGGGACAGCGCCTGGGCGAGCTTTTCGAACTCGTCCGGCAGGACGTCCTGCCCTTCCCATGGCACGAAAGGGCCGCCCTGTGCGCGGGCCGCCGTGCGGGCGAGGCTGTCGGGATTGAGGCCGAAGCTGCGGATCGCGGCGGCGGCCTTGTCGGCACGATGCCGGACGGCGTCGGTCAGCAGGGCGGCAAAACGGCGCTGCCGTGCGTCGATCCGGAACAACGGCGCCGCTTCGGGCGCGACGCTGATCTTGGTGTCGAGCTTGGACGTGCCGTTCCTGGTTCCGCTGTCGGCCTTGCCGACCACATCGCCGGCCGGGGCCGCGCCCTCCTGACCGAAATGCGTGCGGTAGAGGTCGTCCATGAAATCCTGGCGTTCCTGCAACTCCTGCGCGAGCTGGTCGACCGACTTGCGGTAGCGCTCGACCTGGCTGGCGCTGTTGGCAACGGCCTTGTCACGGGCGGCGAGGGCGGCGCGCTCCTGCTCGATCTCCGCGTTGTTGGCGGCCATGGACAGGGATAGCGCAAGCCCACCGATCAAGGCGGAAGAGAGCAGGCCGACCGTGGCGAGCTGCGCCCTGCGCGAGATACGGATGAACTTCACCTGGCCGCCGGAGCGCAGGAAAATCTCCCGTTCCGGACACAGCTTCGAACACCGGGCAGTCATGCCGGCCCAGAGGGCGGCTGCCCCCATCTTGCTCCATTGCGACAATTGCGACCCCGCGTGCTTTTTTAGTGAACGGGGCGCTAACAAAAGGAATCGAGTCGCGCGAATCCGGGGGAGCGGAGTCGTGACGAGTCGAAAGATGAACGGGGTGAAACGTGGAACCGGGCAAAGGGTTCCGGTCCCCCGCGAAATTTTTGCCGGCGCTCTCCGCCCTTCGCAAACCGGCCTCGCCAGCCTCTGCGGCGCTGGATAGAAAGGCGTCATCTCCTGGCGTCCCCGCCACGTCGGATCGGGACGGGGCGGATCGTCGGGCCTGTTCTTGACCGGCGGCCGCCACATGGCTATAGGCGCGCCTGCCCAAAGGCCGGAATGGACGGATTCGTTCGCGCCGAACCCCGGTCCTCAGGGCATCAGAGCTGAACATTGCCGGTGCTCTTGCGGCTCCGGGCGGGTTTCCGCCGGAGCCTTTGCTGTTTGGAGGCGATTCGTTTTCCAGGCCGCAAGGAACGCGGGAATGCATGCGGTAAAGTAACTGAAAGAGGTGAAGGGCTTCATGCCAACGATCAACCAGCTGGTCCGCAAGGGCCGCGAACTGCAGAAGACCAAGTCGAAGGTCCCTGCAATGGAAGCGAACCCGCAGAAGCGCGGCGTTTGCACCCGTGTCTACACGACGACCCCGAAGAAGCCGAACTCGGCTCTCCGCAAGGTGGCGAAGGTGCGCCTGGTCAACCAGCGCGAAGTCATCACCTACATTCCGGGCGAAGGCCACAACCTTCAGGAGCACAGCGTCGTGCTGATCCGCGGCGGCCGCGTGCGCGACCTTCCCGGTGTGCGCTATCATGTGCTGCGCGGCGTTCTGGATACCCAGGGCGTCAAGGACCGCAAGCAGAGCCGTTCGAAGTACGGCGCCAAGCGTCCGAAGTAAGGGGAGACCAGTAATATGTCACGTCGTCGTCGCCCCGAAAAGCGCGTCATCCTGCCCGATCCCAAATTCGGTGATGTCGTGCTGTCGAAGTTCATGAACAGCATCATGCAGGACGGCAAGAAGGCCGTCGCCGAGTCCATCGTGTACGGCGCTCTCGACACTGTCGAGGCGAAGTCCAAGAAGGACCCGATCGCCATGTTCCATGACGCGCTGAACAATGTGAAGCCCGGCATCGAGGTCCGCAGCCGCCGCGTCGGCGGTGCGACCTACCAGGTCCCCGTCGAAGTGCGCCCGGAGCGCGCCCAGGCGCTGGCGATCCGCTGGCTGATCACCGCGTCGCGCAACCGCAGCGAAACCACCATGGCCGCCCGCCTGTCGGGTGAACTGCTGGACGCCGCCAACAACCGCGGCAATGCCGTCAAGAAGCGCGAAGACACGCACCGCATGGCGGAAGCGAACCGCGCCTTCTCGCACTATCGCTGGTAATCCGGCGCTGGAAAAAGGCGAAGCGGGCGCCCATATCGTCCGCTTCCTCTCATGGTTTCGAAAAATCGGTCCGTTCGCCACGGGTGGCTACCCATGGCGGACGGATTGGTTTAGGGGCCACGCGCAGATTTAACGAATCCCCAACCGCCGGCGCGCCGGCAACGGAGAAGCATCATGGCCCGCAGCCATCCGCTCGAACGCTATCGCAATTTCGGTATCATGGCGCATATCGACGCCGGCAAGACCACCACGACCGAGCGTATCCTTTACTATACCGGCAAGTCCTACAAGATCGGCGAAGTCCATGACGGCGCCGCCACCATGGACTGGATGGAGCAGGAGCAGGAGCGTGGGATCACCATCACGTCGGCTGCGACGACCTGCTTCTGGAACGATCATCGCCTGAACATCATCGACACCCCCGGCCACGTCGACTTCACCATTGAAGTCGAGCGTTCGCTGCGCGTGCTCGATGGCGCGGTCGCCGCGTTCGACGGCGTCGCGGGCGTTGAGCCGCAGTCGGAAACCGTGTGGCGCCAGGCGGACAAGTACAAGGTTCCGCGGATGTGCTTCATCAACAAGCTCGACCGCACCGGCGCCAACTTCTATTATTGCGTGCAGACGATCATCGACCGTCTGGGCGCCACCCCGGCCGTCCTCTATCTGCCCATCGGCGCGGAATCGGACTTCAAGGGCCTGGTCGACCTGGTCGAGAACCGCGCCATCATCTGGAAGGATGAGAATCTGGGCGCCGAGTTCACCTATGAGGAGATTCCGGCCGACCTCGCCGACAAGGCCGCCGAATATCGCGAGAAGCTGATCGAGCTCGCCGTCGAACAGGACGACGATGCGATGGAAGCCTATCTGGAAGGCAATCTGCCCGACGTCGCCACGCTCAAGAAGCTGATCCGCAAGGGCACGCTGGGCCATGCCTTCGTGCCGGTGCTGTGCGGTTCGGCGTTCAAGAACAAGGGCGTGCAGCCGCTGCTCGACGCGGTGGTCGACTATCTGCCCTCGCCGCTCGACATTCCCGACGTTCAGGGCATCAACCCCGATACCGACGAGCCCGACAGCCGCAAGACGGCCGACGATGCGCCCTTCTCGGGTCTGGCGTTCAAGATCATGAACGACCCGTTCGTGGGTTCGCTCACCTTCCTGCGCGTCTATTCGGGCACGCTGACCAAGGGCAGCTATCTGAACTCGGTCAAGGACAAGAAGGAAAAGATCGGCCGCATGCTCCTCATGCACGCCAACTCGCGTGAGGACATCGACACCGCCTATGCCGGCGACATCGTCGCCCTGGCGGGCCTCAAGGAAACCACCACCGGCGATACGCTGTGCGCCGAGCGCCAGCCGATCATCCTGGAGCGGATGGAATTCCCCGAGCCGGTGATCGAGCTGTCGGTCGAACCCAAGACCAAGGCCGACCAGGAAAAGATGGGCATCGCGCTCAACCGCCTGGCCGCCGAGGATCCGTCCTTCCGCGTCTCGACCGACCACGAATCGGGCCAGACCATCATCAAGGGCATGGGCGAACTGCACCTCGAAATCCTCGTCGACCGCATGAAGCGCGAGTTCAAGGTCGAGGCCAATGTCGGCGCGCCGCAGGTCGCCTATCGCGAATATCTCGCGAAGAAGGTCGACATCGACTACACCCACAAGAAGCAGTCGGGCGGCTCGGGCCAGTTCGGCCGCGTCAAGGTCACCGTCATCCCCGGCGAGCGCGGTTCGGGCTACCAGTTCTTCGACGAGATCAAGGGCGGCAACATCCCGCGCGAATATATCCCGTCGGTGGAAAAGGGCTTCCGCGAGACGGCCGAGACCGGTCATCTCATCGGCTTCCCGATCATCGACTTCGAAGTCCACCTGACGGACGGCGCCTATCACGACGTCGACTCGTCGGCCCTGGCCTTTGAAATCTGCGCCCGCGGCGCCATGCGCGAGGCGGCCGCCAAGTCGGGCATCAAGCTGCTTGAACCGATCATGAAGGTCGAGGTCGTGACCCCGGAGGAATATCTGGGCGACGTCATCGGCGACATGAACAGCCGCCGCGGCCAGATCCAGGGCACCGACAGCCGCGGCAACGCGCAGGTGGTCGAGGCGATGGTCCCGCTGGCCAACATGTTCGGCTATGTGAACCAGCTTCGCTCGTTCACCCAGGGGCGCGCGAACTACTCGATGATCTTCTCGCACTATGACGAAGTGCCGCAGAATGTGGCGGACGAGGTCAAGGCGAAGATGGCCTGATGAATTTCCCGGGCCGGGCCGCGCAAGCGGCTCGGTTTTGGGCTGGCATTCTCTAAATTTGCTGCTATGGACGCGCCTTCGCGAGGCGCGGCCGAGCGGTCAGACCAAAGCTGATTTGATTAGAAGGTAGGATAAAATGGCTAAGGCTAAGTTTGAGCGGAACAAGCCGCACTGCAACATCGGCACCATCGGTCACGTCGACCATGGCAAGACCTCGCTGACCGCGGCGATCACCAAGGTGCTCGCCGAAACCGGCGGCGCGACCTTCGTCGACTATGCCAATATCGACAAGGCGCCCGAAGAGCGCGAGCGCGGCATCACCATCTCGACCGCCCACGTCGAATATGAGACCGAAGCCCGTCACTACGCGCACGTCGACTGCCCGGGTCACGCCGACTACGTCAAGAACATGATCACCGGCGCGGCCCAGATGGACGGCGCGATCCTCGTCGTTTCGGCCACCGACGGCCCGATGCCGCAGACCCGCGAGCACATCCTGCTCGCCCGCCAGGTCGGCGTGCCGCAGCTCGTCGTGTTCATGAACAAGGTCGACCTCGTCGACGATCCGGAAATCCTGGAACTGGTCGAGCTGGAAATCCGCGAGCTGCTGTCGTCCTACGACTTCGACGGCGACAACATCCCCGTCATCCCCGGTTCGGCCGTCAAGGCTCTGGACGGTTCGAACGACGAAATCGGCAAGAACGCCGTTCTGAAGCTGATGGCCGCTGTCGACTCGTTCATCCCGCAGCCGGAGCGTCCGGTCGATCGTCCGTTCCTGATGCCGATCGAAGACGTGTTCTCGATCTCGGGTCGCGGCACCGTCGTGACCGGCCGCGTCGAGACCGGCATCGTCAAGGTTGGCGAGGAAGTCGAGATCGTCGGTCTGAAGGATACCCGCAAGACCACCGTGACCGGCGTCGAAATGTTCCGCAAGCTGCTCGATCAGGGTGAGGCCGGCGACAACATCGGCGCGCTGATCCGTGGCGTGGGCCGTGAAGAAGTCGAGCGCGGTCAGGTTCTGGCCAAGCCCGGCACCATCACCCCGCACACCGAGTTCGACGCGGAAGTCTACGTCCTGTCGAAGGAAGAAGGCGGCCGTCACACTCCGTTCTTCGCCAACTATCGTCCGCAGTTCTACTTCCGCACCACCGACGTGACCGGCGAAGTGATCCTGCCCGAGGGCACCGAGATGGTCATGCCCGGCGATAACGTGAAGCTCGGCGTGAAGCTGATCGCCCCGATCGCGATGGACGCGGGTCTCCGCTTCGCCATCCGCGAAGGCGGCCGCACCGTCGGCGCAGGGGTTGTCGGCACGATCTCGAAGTAATATAGGACCGCAGCGGCGCGAATCGCCTGATTCGCGCCGCTGAGTTTTTTACCGCCCCGGATCGCCTTTCTCCGGCTCCAGTCGAGCTAGAAGGGCAAGGAACGGGGCGGATATTTTTTGGTTGGCGCATTTTCATAAATCATCGGCTGCTCCGGCTGATTTCTGAAAATGCTCCGGGTTTTGGCTCTTTCGCATCGGTACAGGAACAATGGACAGCAACATCCGCATTCGCCTCAAGGCGTTCGATCATCGCGTGCTCGATCAGGCGACCGGCGACATCGCCGACACCGCCCGCCGCACCGGCGCCCTTATCCGCGGTCCGATTCCCCTTCCGACGCGCATCGAAAAGTTCACGGTCAACCGTGGCCCGCACATCGACAAGAAGTCGCGCGAGCAGTTCGAGGTCCGCACCTACAAGCGCATGCTTGACATTGTGCAGCCGACGCCGCAGACGGTCGACGCGCTGATGAAGCTGGATCTGGCTGCCGGCGTGAACGTCGAAATCAAGCTGGCCTGAAGCCGGCAAGTCCCTGCCAACCCGCAAGGTGGGCAGGGTATCGGGCATTCCGCTGGCCGGAAGCTCAAAAGACACAGGGATACCGCACGGCCTCTCCGGTGAACCGGAAAGGGCTCGTGGTCCTGGTCCCCCGTCGCTGGTCCCGAATAGGGGTCGGCATCCAACCCGGACGGGGTGATCTATATTGGGGTTGGGCCGCGAGGGAGAAATCCTGAGCGGTTTTTTCGTTGGATACGCCCGCTGCTAAGGCGGGCCTCTATGGGAGTAATCGGTGATGCGCACAGGCGTGATCGCTAAGAAAGTCGGGATGACCCGTCTGTTCCAGGAGGACGGACGTCATATTCCGGTTACGGTTCTGGCCCTTGAGGGCAATCAGGTCGTGGCCCGCAAGGAAACCGATCGCGACGGCTATGTCGCGGTTCAGCTCGGTGCGGGCGTCGCGAAGGTCAAGAATGTCGCCAAGCCGCAGCGCGGTCACTTCGCCAAGGCGGAAGTGGAGCCGAAAGCGCGCCTGGTCGAATTCCGCGTTGCCGAGGATGCGCTCCTCGATGTCGGCGCCGAGATCGCGGCCGACCACTTCATCGCCGGCCAGCTGGTCGACGTTGCCGGCCACACCCAGGGTAAGGGTTTCGCCGGCGCCATGAAGCGCTGGGGCTTCGGCGGTATGCGCGCCACCCACGGCGTCTCGATCAGCCACCGTGCCCATGGTTCGACCGGTAACCGTCAGGACCCGGGCCGCGTCTTCAAGAACAAGAAGATGGCCGGTCACATGGGTGACCGCGAGCGCACCCAGCAGAATCTCGAAATCGTCCGCACGGACGTCGAGCGCGGCCTGCTGTTCGTCAAGGGCAGCGTCCCCGGCGCCAAGGGCACCTGGCTGACCGTCTGCGACGCCGTCAAGGTCAAGCGTCCAGCCGACGCTCCCTATCCGGCGAGCCTGAAGCAGGCTGCCAACAGCAACAACGCTCCGGCCGAAACGCCCGCTGAAGAAGCGGCCGCTCCCGAAGCGACCGAAGGCCAGGAGGGCTAATCATGAAGGTCAAGGTACAGACCCTCGATGCCGCAGCCGCCGGTGAAGTGGAACTGAACGATGCCGTGTTCGGCGTCGAACCCCGCACCGACATCCTGCACCGCGTCGTCACCTGGCAACTCGAAAAGCGTCGCGCCCCGGCCCGCGCCACCCGCGAGCGTTCGGACGTTGCCCGCACCGGCAAGAAGTTCGGCCGCCAGAAGGGCGGCGGCACCGCCCGTCACGGCGACCGCAAGGCGCCCGTGTTCATCGGCGGTGGTAAGGCGCACGGCGCCCGCGCCCGCACCTTCGGCCACGACCTCAACAAGAAGGTTCGTGCGCTCGGCCTGAAAATGGCCCTGTCGTCGAAGGCCAAGGACGGATCGCTGATCGTTCTCGACAATCTCGACGTGGCGGAAGGCAAGACCAAGGCTCTGGTCGCGCACCTCGCCAAGCTGAACCTCAACAAGGCTCTGTTCATCGACGGCGACGCGGTGAACGTCAGCTTCGCGAAGGCTTCGGCGAACATCGTCGGCGTGGACCTGCTGCCGGCCGTCGGCGCCAATGTCTACGACATCCTTAAGGCGGATTCGCTGGTGCTGACGCGCGCCGCGGTCGAAAAGCTGGAGGCGCGTTTCAATGGCTAAGAAAGAAGCCGCGACCGTCGACAACCGTCATTATGACGTCGTTGTCGCGCCGGTCATCACCGAGAAGTCGACCCTTCTCTCCGAGAACAACGCCGTGGTCTTCAAGGTCGCCAACGATGCGTCGAAGCCGGAGATCAAGGCCGCCGTCGAAGCCATTTGGGGCGTGACGGTCAAGAGCGTGAACACGCTGGTCGCCAAGGGCAAGACCAAGAAGTGGAAGGGCAAGCCCTATACGCGCTCGGACGTCAAGAAGGCGATCGTTCGCCTGGCCGATGGCCAGTCGATCGACATCACCGAAGGAGTGCGCTGACCATGGCGCTTAAGAGCTACAACCCGACCAGCCCCGCCCAGCGCGGCCTGATCCTCGTCGACCGCAGCGCGCTGCACAAGGGCAAGCCCGTCAAGGCGCTGACCGAAGGCAAGCGCAAGACCGGCGGCCGCAACAACAAGGGTCATGTGACCTCGCGCGGCATCGCCGGCGGTCACAAGCAGCGCTACCGCATCATCGACTTCAAGCGTCGCCTGTGGGACGTCGAGGGCACGGTCGAGCGTCTGGAATATGACCCCAACCGCACCGCCTTCATCGCGCTGGTCAACTATCCCGACGGCACCCAGGCCTATATCCTGGCGCCGCAGCGTCTGGCTCCCGGCGACAAGGTCGTCGCGGGCAAGAAGACCGACGTGAAGCCGGGCAATGCGATGGAACTCGGCCAGATGCCGGTCGGCACCATCATCCACAATATCGAGATGAAGCCCGGCAAGGGCGGTCAGCTCTGCCGTTCGGCGGGCACCTATGCCCAGCTCGTCGGCCGCGATCGTGGCATGGTGATGGTCCGCCTGTCCTCGGGCGAGCAGCGCTACATCCGTTCGGACTGCATGGGCACCGTCGGTGCCGTGTCGAACCCGGACAACGCCAACACCAATCTCGCCAAGGCCGGTCGCAATCGCTGGCTCGGCAAGCGTCCGCTGACGCGCGGTGTGGCGAAGAACCCGGTCGACCACCCGCATGGCGGTGGTGAAGGCCGGACCTCGGGCGGCCGTCATCCGGTCACGCCCTGGGGCAAGCCGACCAAGGGTGCGCGCACCCGCCACAACAAGGCGACGGACAAGTTCATCATCCGTAGCCGCCACGCGAAGAAGAAGAGGTAAGCGAGATGGCTCGTTCCGTCTGGAAAGGTCCGTTCGTGGACCTCAGCCTTCTGAAGAAGGCGGAAGTGGCGCAGGACGCCGGTGGCCGTTCGGGTCCGATCAAGACCTGGTCGCGCCGTTCCACCATCCTGCCGCAGTTCGTCGGCCTGACGTTCAACGTCTATAACGGCCGCAAGCATGTGCCGGTCTCGGTGAACGAGGACATGGTGGGTCACAAGCTGGGCGAATTCGCCCCGACCCGCTACTTCCCCGGCCACGCCGCCGACAAGAAGGGCAAGCGCTAATGAGCAAGGAAAAGGCTCCCCGTCGCGTCGCCGACAATGAGGCGCTGGCCGTCGGCACGCAGATCCGTGGTTCGGCCCAGAAGCTGAACCTGGTCGCCACGCTCATCCGCGGCCGCAAGGTCGAGGACGCGCTGAACATCCTCGCCTTCTCGAAGAAGGCGATGGCCGTCGACGTGCGCAAGGTGCTGGCTTCGGCCATCGCCAATGCGGAAAACAATCATAATCTGGACGTCGACTCGCTGGTCGTCGCGGAAGCATCGGTGGGCAAGAGCTTCACCATGAAGCGCTTCCACGCTCGCGGCCGCGGCAAGTCGACCCGGATCCTGAAGCCCTTCAGCCGCGTGCGCATCGTCGTTCGCGAAGCAGCTGAAGAAGCGGAGGCGTAAGAGACATGGGTCACAAGAGCAATCCGATCGGTCTGCGTCTGCAGATCAACCGTACCTGGGACAGCCGCTGGTTCGCGGAAGGCGCCGACTATGGCCGCCTGCTTCTGGAGGATCTGAAGATCCGCCAGTATATCATGAAGAACCTGCCGCAGGCCGCGATCTCCAAGGTGGTGATAGAGCGTCCCGCCAAGCTGTGCCGCGTGTCGATCTACGCTGCCCGCCCCGGTGTCATCATCGGCAAGAAGGGCGCGGACATTGAGAAGCTGCGCAAGAAGCTGGGCAGCCTGACCTCTTCGGACGTCAGCCTGAACATCGTCGAGATCCGCAAGCCGGAAATCGACTCCAAGCTCGTCGCGCAGGGCATTGCCGACCAGCTGGAGCGCCGCGTGGCGTTCCGCCGTGCAATGAAGCGCGCGGTGCAGAGCGCCCTGCGTCTCGGCGCCGAAGGCATCAAGATCACCTGCGGCGGCCGTCTGGGCGGCGCGGAGATCGCCCGCGTGGAATGGTATCGCGAAGGCCGCGTTCCGCTGCACACGCTGCGCGCGAATGTCGACTATGCCGAAGCCGAAGCGCACACCGCTTATGGCGTCTGCGGCATCAAGGTCTGGATCTTCAAGGGCGAAATCCTTGGTCACGATCCGATGGCTACCGACCGGCTGATGCTGGAGGCTCAGACCTCCGGCGTGCGCCCGGCGCGCTGAGAATAAGGTAGGTATAGCGTCATGCTGCAACCGAAGAAAATGAAGTTCCGCAAGACCTTCAAGGGCCGGATCAAGGGCGACGCCAAGGGCGGTTCGGCCCTGAACTTCGGCGCTTACGGTCTGAAGGCTCTGGAACCCGAGCGCGTCACCGCCCGCCAGATCGAGGCGGCCCGCCGCGCGATCCAGCGTCACCTTCGCCGTCAGGGCCGTCTGTGGATCCGCGTGTTCCCTGACGTGCCGGTGTCGAAGAAGCCCGCCGAAGTCCGGCAGGGCAAGGGCAAGGGTTCGGTCGAATATTGGGCGGCCCGCGTCAAGCCCGGCCGCATCCTGTTCGAACTGGACGGCGTTCCCGGCCCGCTCGCAGCAGAGGCCTTCTCGCGCGCCGCGATGAAGCTGCCCATCAAGACCAAGGTCGTTGCCCGCCTCGGCGACACCTCGCACCTGGAGGGCTAAGCCGTGGCGAACGTTGCCGACCTCAAGACCAAGACGGACGACGAACTGTCGACCGAACTCAACAACCTGAAGCGCGAGCAGTTCAACCTGCGCTTCCAGGCGGCCACCAACCAGCTGGAAAAGCCCAGCCGCGTGCGTGAAGTCCGCCGGTCGATCGCGCAGATCAAGACCCTTCAGTCCGAGCGTTCGCGCTCGGCTGCGAAGTAAGAAGGAAATCACACGATGCCCAAGCGCGTGCTGACGGGAACGGTGGTTTCCGACAAGACCGACAAGACGGTGGTGGTTCGCGTGGAGCGCAAGGTTAAGCATGCGCTCTACGGCAAGATCATCCGCCGTTCGAAGAAGTACCATGCCCATGACGAGGGCAATGTCTACAAGGAAGGCGAAACGGTCCGCATAGAGGAGACCGCTCCGATTTCCAAGCTCAAGACCTGGAAGGTCATCGAGCGCGTGGACACCCACAAGTCGCCGGAAACGGCGGCCTGAGGGAGGCTCGCTGAGCCTTTGAAGAAAAGTGTCGCGCGGGGCTGGCCTTTTCCGCCTGGAAAGGGTACAGGCCCGCGCTTCGCGTAGAGTCAGATGGCTCCTCAAAGGAGAGTCAGATGGTTCGCCAAGGGCTCTAGTGCAGTGAAATTCGGAACCGCCGGGAATTGTCCCGGTAGGCCAAATAAGAAGGAACCGGATCCATGATCCAGATGCAATCCAATCTTGACGTCGCTGACAACAGCGGCGCCAAGCGCGTCCAGTGCATCAAGGTGCTGGGCGGCTCGAAGCGTCGCTTCGCGAGCGTGGGCGACATCATCGTCGTCTCGATCAAGGAAGCTGCGCCTCGTGGCAAGGTGAAGAAGGGTGACGTGCACCGCGCCGTCATCGTGCGCACCGCCAAGGACGTGCGTCGCGCTGACGGTAGCGTGATTCGCTTCGACGGCAATGCCGCCGTGCTGATCAACAAGAACGAGGAGCCGATCGGCACCCGTATCTTTGGCCCGGTCGTTCGCGAACTGCGCGCCAAGAAGCACATGAAGATCATCTCGCTCGCCCCCGAGGTGCTGTAATGAGCGCTGCCAAGATCAAGAAGGGCGACAAGGTCGTCATCCTGGCCGGCAAGGACAAGGGCCGCACCGGCGCCGTCCTGCAGGTGCTGCCGAAGGAGGACAAGGTCCTCGTCGAAGGCATCAACGTGCATGCGCGTCACCGCAAGCCCGACCAGGCGAACCCGCAGGGCGGCATCGAGCGCAAGCCCGCGCCGCTCCACATTTCGAACGTCGCTGTCGCCGACAAGGATGGCAAGCCGACCCGCGTCCGCTTCGAGGATCGCGACGGCAAGAAGGTCCGTGTCGCCGTCAAGTCCGGTGAGGTGCTGTAATGAGCGACAAGTACATCCCGCGCTCGAAGGCGCTCTATGACGCCGAAATCGCCAAGGCGATGACCGAGAAGTTCGGTTACAAGAACGTCATGGAAGTGCCGAAGATCGAGAAGATCACGCTCAACATGGGCGTTGGCGAAGCCACGCAGGACAAGAAGAAGGTCACTTCGGCCGCCGAGGAAATGGAACTGATCGCCGGCCAGAAGCCGGTCATCACCAAGGCCCGCAAGTCGATCGCGCAGTTCAAGCTGCGTGAAGGCATGCCGATCGGCGCCAAGGTCACGCTGCGCCGCGAGCGCATGTATGAGTTCCTTGATCGCCTGATCAACATCGCTCTGCCCCGCGTGCGCGACTTCCGCGGTCTCAACCCGAAGAGCTTCGACGGCCGCGGCAACTATGCCTTCGGCATCAAGGAGCAGATCATCTTCCCCGAGATCAACTATGACCGCATCGACAAGGTGCGCGGCATGGACATCATCGTGACCACCACGGCGAAGACGGACGAGGAAGCGCGCGAACTGCTGCGTCTCTTCGGCTTCCCCTTCCCGCTCGAAGAGAAGCAGGCGGCCTGAAAAGGTCCCGCTTCTCTTTCCAACCGTTAGGCTAAGAAAGAGAACTTAAGTCATGGCGAAACTGAGTTCGATCAACAAGAATGAGCGCCGCAAGAAGCTGGTGAAGAAATATGCCGGCCGCTATGCGAAGCTCAAGGCGATCGCAGCCGATACCGCGCTCGACGACACGGAGCGTCTGATCGCGCGTCTGAAGATGGCGGAAATCCCCCGCAACGGCAACCCGACCCGCGTGCGCAATCGCTGCGAGCTGACGGGCCGTCCCCGGGCCTATTACCGCAAATTCCGTCTCTGCCGCGTGCAGTTGCGTGATCTGGCCAACAAGGGCCTGATCCCCGGCGTCACCAAGTCGAGCTGGTAAGGATCATTTGAGATGGCATTGACCGATCCCCTGGGTGATATGCTCACCCGCATCCGCAACGGGCAGCAGGCGAAGAAGGACAGCGTTGTGTCCCCCGCTTCGAAGCTCCGCGCCCGCGTGCTCGACGTGCTGCAGCGCGAAGGCTATATCCGCGGCTATTCCGAGGAACTGCTCGGCAAGCATGCCGGCCTGCGCATCGAGCTGAAATATTTCGAGGGCCAGCCGGCGATCAAGCATGTCGCCCGCGTGTCCAAGCCCGGCCGCCGCGTCTATTCGGGTTCCAAGGAACTTCCCGTCGTGCGCAACGGCCTTGGCATCACCATTGTCTCGACGCCCAAGGGCGTTCTGTCCGACGCCGAAGCGCGCGAGCAGAATGTCGGCGGCGAAGTGCTGGCGGAGGTGTTCTGATGAGCCGTACTGGTAAGAAGCCGGTTGCCGTCCCCGCGGGCGTCACCGCCGCTATCGCCGACGGCCAGCTTTCGGTGAAGGGCCCCAAGGGCACCCTGTCGCTGCCGCTGGCCGACGAAGTCACCTACAGCATCGAGGAAGGCTCGATCGCGGTGAAGCCTGCCAATGACAGCAAGCGCGCCCGTGCTTTCTGGGGCATGCAGCGCACGCTGATCCAGAACCTGATCACCGGCGTGACCGAGGGCTTCTCGAAGAAGCTGCTGATCACCGGTGTCGGCTACCGCGCCAATGCCCAGGGCAAGACCCTGAAGCTGCAGCTCGGCTATTCGCATGACGTCGACTTCGCGGTGCCCGAAGGCATCGAGATCAAGACCCCGGACAACACCACGGTCGAGATCAGCGGCATCGACAAGCAGCAGGTGGGTCAGGTTGCCGCCGAGATCCGCCGCTGGCGCAAGCCCGAACCCTATAAGGGCAAGGGCATCAAGTACGCCGGCGA
The DNA here is from genome assembly GCF_004152845.1 of Sphingobium fuliginis. Classification (GTDB taxonomy): domain Bacteria; phylum Pseudomonadota; class Alphaproteobacteria; order Sphingomonadales; family Sphingomonadaceae; genus Sphingobium; species Sphingobium fuliginis. Next base: position 739,909 of record NZ_SEON01000002.1, on the reverse strand, counting down.
GTTCATCTTCCGCAAGGAAGGGAAGAAGAAGTAAGATGGCAAAGCTTTCCCTCTTCGCGCGGCGTCGCCGCCGCGTCCGCACCGCGCTCAAGGCTGTTTCGGGCACCCGTCCGCGCCTCAGCGTCCACCGTTCGGGCCGTCACATCTATGCCCAGATCATCGACGATGCGCAGGGCAAGACCCTGGCCGCCGCGTCGACCCTGGACAAGGATGTTCGCGGCAATACCGGCGCCACCGCCGATGCCGCTGCGGATGTCGGCAAGCGCGTTGCCGCTGCGGCGACCGCCGCCGGCGTCACCCGGGTCGTCTTCGACCGTGGTGGCTTCCTGTTCCATGGCCGCGTCAAGGCGCTGGCCGATGCGGCCCGTGAAGCCGGGCTGGAGTTCTGATCATGGCTGACGAAAACGATATCCAGGCCCAGCCGGGCGCACCCGCGGCCGTTGAAGGCGGCGAGCAGACCGAAGGCCGGGGTCCCGGTCGGGGCCGTGGCCGTGGTGGCGACCGCAACCGTGGCGAGCGTGGCGGCCGTGGCCGTCGCGACGACCGTCGCGGCAATCGTGACGAGGAACAGGGTGAGGAGCTGATCGAGAAGCTGGTTCACATCAACCGCGTCTCGAAGACGGTGAAGGGCGGCAAGCGCTTCGGTTTCGCCGCTCTGGTCGTCGTTGGTGACGGCAAGGGCCGTGCGGGCTTCGGCCATGGCAAGGCGCGCGAAGTGCCCGAAGCCATCAGCAAGGCGACCGCTTCGGCGAAGAAGGCGATGGTCCGCGTTCCGCTGAAGGAAGGCCGCACCCTGCACCATGACGGCAAGGGCCATTTCGGCGCCGGCAAGGTGACCGTGCGTTCGGCGCCTGCCGGTACGGGCATCATCGCGGGCGGTCCGATGCGCGCCGTGTTCGAAAGCCTCGGCGTCGCTGACGTCGTGACCAAGTCGAACGGCACGTCGAACCCCTACAACATGATCCGGGCGACCTTCGAGGCGCTGGGTGAACAGGTCAGCCCCAAGGCGGTGGCGCAGCGTCGCGGCAAGAAGGTTGCCGACCTGCTCCGTCGCGGCGGCGCCTCGGCCGAAGTCGCCCAGGCGGATGCCGAAGCGATTGCGGAGTAAGACATCATGGCGAAGATCAAGATCAAGCAGATCGGCTCACCGATCCGCCGTCCCGAAGCTCAGAAGAAGATTCTGATCGGCCTCGGCCTTGGCAAGATGCACCGCGTGGTGGAGCTGGAAGACACTGCGGAAGTCCGCGGCGCCATCGCGAAGCTGCCCCATATGGTGGCGGTGGTCGACTAAACCGTCATCCCGGCGCAAGCCGGGATCTCAAACCGCTGGGCGCTTCTTCCAACGGGATGTGCCCAGCCTCACGAGGCCCCGGCATTCGCCGGGGCTCCGGCCCGGTCCTGGTGGATCGGGCCTTCGCGCGAACATAGCGAAAGCGAGTGCAGATTATGACCAAGCTTAACGAACTCAATGACAATGCCGGCGCCCGCAAGGGCCGGATGCGCGTCGGCCGTGGTATCGGCTCGGGCAAGGGCAAGACCGCCGGTCGCGGCCAGAAGGGCGCGAAGGCGCGTTCGGGCGTCAGCATCAACGGCTTCGAAGGCGGCCAGATGCCGCTCCACATGCGTCTGCCGAAGCGCGGCTTCAACAACATCTTCGCCAAGGATTACGCGATCGTGAACCTCGGCGCGGTGCAAAAGGCGATCGACGCCGGCAAGCTGGACGCCAATGCCACCATCGACCACGCGGCGCTGAAGGCGGCCGCCCTGGCCCGTGGCGGCAAGGATGGCGTGCGTCTGCTCGGCAAGGGCGAGCTGACGGCCAAGGTCAACCTGCTCGTCGCCGGCGCGTCGAAGGGCGCTGTCGAAGCCGTCGAAAAGGCTGGCGGCAAGGTCGAAGTGATCGCCGTCGTTCCCGCCGCTGAAAAGGCCGCCGCCAAGAAGGGCAGCGCCAAGGCCGCGAAGAAGGCGTGAATTAAGCCGTAAGGCTTGCAAGCATGGCCCCGCTGCCCGATATGGGTGAGCGGGGCCACGTGTTTTGGGGACTCCGGAACCCTCGCCGTCCGTATCGAGTGGAGGCTGAGCCTGTCGACAGGCGCAAGGCCATTCGGAATGGACGGGGTGCAATTCCCGGTTCGACAGCGCCCCATCGCCCCGCTAAGGGGTTAGCGATTCCGCTCCGGGCTTTCCAAATCCCGGCAAGATGTTTTGAAGGGCAGCCAAGATGGCATCGAGAGCCGACCAGCTCGCATCCAATCTCAGCCTGGCGAAGTTCAGCCAGGCGACCGACCTCAAGAAGCGCCTGTGGTTCACCCTGGGCGCGCTGATCGTTTTCCGCTTCCTGAGCTTCGTGCCGCTGCCGGGCGTCGATCCGACCGCGTTGTCGCAGCTTTACAAGCAGACCAATGGCGGCATCCTCGACATCTTCAACACCTTCTCGGGCGGGTCGCTCTCGCGCATGAGCCTGATCGCGCTGGGCGTGATGCCTTATATCACGGCGTCGATCGTGGTGCAGCTCGCCGCCTCGCTCTCGCCGCAACTCGCGGCGATCAAGAAGGAAGGCGAAAGCGGCCGCAAGAAGCTGAACCAATATACCCGCTACGGCACGGTGGGCCTGACCGCCGTCCAGGGCTATTTCATCGCCGTGGGGCTGGAAAGCTTCGGCGCCCAGTCGGGCGTGCAGGCGGTGGTCGATCCGGGCTATCTGTTCCGCGTCGCGGCGGTGATCTCGCTGATCGGCGGCACCATGTTCCTGATGTGGCTGGGTGAGCAGATCACCTCGCGCGGCATCGGCAACGGCGTCTCGCTCATCATCATGGCGGGCATCGTCGCGCAATTGCCGGTGACGCTCAGCAACCTGTTCAAGTCGAGCAGCACGGGCGCGATTTCCGGCCTGGTCATCTTCCTGGTGATCGTTCTGGGCTTCGGCCTCATCGCCTTCATCTGCTTCATGGAGCGGGCGCAGCGCCGGGTGCTGATCCAATATCCCAAGCGCCAGACGCGCCAGGGCTTGATGCAGGCCGACCGCAGCCATCTGCCGCTGAAGGTCAACACGGCGGGCGTGATCCCGCCGATCTTCGCCAGCTCGCTGCTGCTGATGCCGCTCACCGTCTCTCAGTTCGCCGGCCAGACCGTGGCGGGCGAGAGCAGGCTGGGCGATTTCGTGCTGACGCTGAACCAGTATCTGTCGCACGGCAGCCCGGTCTATATGGCGCTCTATGGTCTCGGCATCGTCTTCTTCTGCTTCTTCTACACCGCCGTGGTGTTCAATCCGGAAGAGACGGCCGACAATCTGAAGCGCAATGGCGGCTTCATTCCCGGCATCCGTCCGGGCAAGAACACCGAAAATTATCTCGACTATGTGCTCACCCGGATCACGGTGATCGGTGCGGCCTATTTGGCCTTCATCTGCCTGGTGCCGGAATTCGTGATCGCCCGGGCGGGCATTCCCTTCTACCTTGGTGGGACTAGCCTGTTGATCGTCGTCAATGTTACGGTCGACACCGTGACGCAGATCCAGAGCCACCTGCTCGCCCATCAATATGGGGATCTGATCAAGAAGGCGAAGCTGAAAGGGCGTCTGCGCTAAGCGGCGCGGAACGGTAAAAAGCGCGAAGAACAGGGGAGAATGCGCGACATGAATATCATTCTGCTCGGCCCTCCGGGCGCCGGCAAGGGAACGCAGGCGACGCGCCTGGTGGACAGCCGGGCCATGGTGCAACTCTCGACCGGCGACATGCTGCGCGCGGCGGTGAAGGCCGGGACGCCCATCGGCCTCAAGGCCAAGGCGGTGATGGAGGCCGGCGAACTGGTGTCGGACGAGATCGTCTCCGGCATCATCGGGGAGGCGCTGGATGCCCTGGCGCCCGAAACCGGCGTGATCTTCGACGGCTATCCGCGGACCGAGGCGCAGGCCCATTCGCTGGACGGCATATTGGCCGACCGCAACCGCACCCTAGACCATGTGATCGAACTGGAAGTGAACGAGGATGCCCTGGTAGAGCGCATCACCGGCCGCTTCACCTGCGCGACCTGTGGCGAGGGCTATCACGACAGCTTCAAGCAGCCCAAGGTCGAGGGCGAGTGCGACAAGTGCCATGGGCACGAGTTCAAGCGCCGTCCCGACGACAATGAGGAGACCGTCCGCACCCGCATGGCCGAATATCGCGCCAAGACCGCGCCGATCCTGCCGATCTACGAAGCGCGCGGCATCGTCTCGCGGGTCGACGGCATGGCCGATATGGACGATGTGACGGTCGCGATTGCCGCCATATTGGACGGCAAAGGCGCCTGACACCTCTCCGTTCGCGCCGGATTGTCGCATTCGGCCGCTCGGCAAATGCGGCAATCGGCATTAGGCTACCCTCCTGATCAGGGAAGGGAAGGCGCGATGGGAAAGCATCGGATATGGATATGGGCTGGCGTGGCGATGGCTGCGCCGGCCCATTCTGCCGTCACCGGCAGCAGCGATCATGGCTTCGCCGTGGAGAACAGCATCCACATCTCCGCCGACGCGGCCACCGTCTATCGGCTGTTGGGGCAGCCGGGGCGCTGGTGGAACGGGCAGCATACATATAGCGGCGACGCCGCCAATCTCAGCCTCGATCCCGTAGCCGGCGGCTGCTTTTGCGAGAAGGTGCCGGGGAAGGACGGCAGGCCGGGCAGCGTCGAGCATGGCCGCGTGATCCAGGCGCAGCCCGACAGGCAGTTGCGCCTGTCCGGAGCGCTGGGCCCGTTGCAGGCGGAGGCGGTGACCGGCACGCTCACCTTCGACATTGCGCCCGACGGCGAGGGCGCGCGCGTCGGGATGAGCTATGTCGTCGGCGGCTATCTCCGCACCGGTGCGGCGGGCATCGCTCCGATCGTCGACAGGGTGCTGGCCGAACAGTTGCAGGGGCTGAAACGCGCCGCGGAAGCAGGCGGGCAATAGCTTTCCACCCCGGTTGCGCCGCTGACGTGCAATGCCATGCCAGCCGATAGGCCGACGGGCGCGCAACCGGCCTCGTCGCGCCACCGCCGCTTTTTTCCGGAAATGCCGCCGGGCTGCGCGTTAACCACGATATTAACGGTATGATTGCTGTTCTGTTGCTATGGCGGACTCATGACGGGGCCGCGCCCTTCCACCCGCCGCCTGACGGAATTGGACGCCTTGCGGGGGCTGGGCGCGCTGTGCGTGCTCGTCTTCCACTATTCGACGCGCTTCCATGAGCTGTTCCCCCAGGCGGCCCATGTGCCCTTCCGCTTTCTGGGCGGCAATTACCGGGTGCTGCTGTTCTTCGCCATCTCCGGTTTCGCGATCTTCTTCACGCTCGATCGCATCCGCACCACCGCCGATTTCCTGATCAACCGCTTCGCCCGGCTCTATCCCGCCTATCTGGTCGCCATGCTGCTGACGCTGGGCATCGAATATCTGGCCCATGTCTCGCAACTGCTGATCGGGCCGGGAGCGATCCTGGCCAATGTCACCATGCTGCAGGGCTTCGCCTTCCTGCCGGAGGTCGACGGCGCCTATTGGACGCTGACGGTAGAGATCGCCTTCTATGTCTGCATGCTGTCGATCTGGAAGTGGACGGGCCTCAGGCGGCTGGAACCCGTACTGCTCGCCTGGCTGGCCCTGCGCTGGCTCTATGCGCTGTGGCCGGGCATGCCGGAGCGGATCGTGATGCTGCTGGTGCTGCGCTACGTGCCCTTCTTCATCATCGGCATATTGTCCTATCGCGTCTGGGCAGGGCAGCGGAGCTGGCGGCAACAGGCGCCCTATGCGGCGCTTGCGCTGCTGTCGATCGCGACGATCGACAGCCCGGACATCATGCTGGCCGGCCTCCTGCTGCTCGCCGCCTTCGCAGCGCTGACCGCCGGGCGGCTGCACTTCCTCAGCCTTCGTCCGCTCGTCTGGATGGGCGGTATCAGCTATTCCTTCTACCTCATCCACCAGCATGTCGGTTTCGTCGTGATGCTCAAGATGGCGGAGGCGGGATATAGCCCCTGGGCGGGATTTGCGGCGGCGTTCGCCGTGGCGCTGGCGCTGGGCACGCTGATCAACCGGCTGGTCGAACGGCCGGCTGGCGAGGCGATATTGGGCTGGTGGCGCCGTCGCCGGGAACGCGCCGCGCCGCGCGAGACGGCCCCGAGCCGGGCCTGAGGCGATTCGGAAGCGCTGCTCGATCCCTAAGGCCTAATCCGCAAAGGGAAACATGGACCACCAGGGCTGCTTCTCCCGCAGCACTCGGGCAAAGCTTTCCCGCGCCTCCAACCGTTCCAGATAGGCGCGCAGCCCCGGAAAACCCCCGCGCATCGGCTCGATCTTGTCGGCATAGAACAGCGCCGGGGCCGCCGCGCAATCGGCCAAGGTGAAATCGTCGCCCGCCGCCCAGCGCCGCCCCGCCATCCGCGCCTCCAGCAACGCATAGGCCTTGCCCAGCATTCGCCGCGCCTCTCCCACGCCATGGGAATCGCGGGCGACGCCCTCGGGCCGGATCTTGTCCGCGACGATCGCCTGCATCGGCGTCATCACATAGAGGTCGAACAGCCGGTCCATCAGCCGCACCTCCAGCGCCGCGTCGGCATCCTCGGGAATCGGCCGGAAGGGTCCGGGATGATGCCGTCCCAGATATTCGACGATGATGCTCGTTTCCGCGACCGTCCTGTCCCGCGCCTCGTCCCGCAGCACGGGGAACTTCCCCAGCGGCCACAGCGTCAGCCACGCCTCCGCCACGGCCGGATCGTCCAGCATGCGCGCTTCGAAAGCCGTGCCGTTCTCGTAAAGGGCGATCAGCACCTTCCAGCTGCAGGAGGAGAGGGGGTGGTAATAGAGAATCATGTCGGCTCCTCTCGTCGGCCATGGGTTCGTGCCATTCCGTTCCCCTGTCTTGTCATCCATCCGTCACGAAGCGCCAAGCGCGGAATCGCCCGGCCCGGGGAATTGCGTGGCAAGCCAAATTTATTTTCCGCGCCAAATTGTCCCTCTTGCCTTTTGCAAAGCCAAGGAAAGTCCGTGCGTCGCTGCGCTGCGCCGTGCCGGACCGTCGATGAAATGAGTCTCCGCGTCGATGAACCGAGTCCCCGAACTGTCATTTACCCCCTTGAAAGGAAATGAAGCTGTGGCACTATCCCTTGTATCGGGTTAACGGGGGTTACCCAACAGATTGTGATCGCACCAACCGGGCCGGTTCCCGGAGGAAGGCTGTTTTTGCCCTTGCGATCGCGTCTGCTGGCCCCATCTCCGTGCCTGACCGGGTCGATAATGCTACATTCGTTCGGCCCGGCCGGCAGCGGCTTGACCGAATCGAACGAAACAGGAACATTCGGGGAGCTGGTCATGGATTTTCGAGACAGCGAACAGGTGAGTGCAAGCGACGTGGCAACCGTGATTGACGAAGTGGTCGAAACCGTGGCGGACAAGAAGAAGGCTCCCGCTCCTTCGGACCAGGCGCCGGCCCCCAAGGCCGATCCCACGCCGGGCTCGTCAACCGTGCTGGAACGCCGTTTCCATGTCGTGACCGACGCCAGCCGCGACGCGCTGCTGACCGATTTCGGCAAGGACACGCTGCAGGACCGCTATCTGCTGCCCGGCGAGAGCTATCAGGACCTGTTCGCCCGCGTCGCCGCCGCCTATGCCGACGACGCCGACCATGCCCAGCGCGTCTACGACTATATCTCGCGCCTCTGGTTCATGCCCGCGACGCCTGTGCTGTCGAACGGCGGCACCGGACGCGGCCTGCCCATCAGCTGCTATCTGAACTCGGTCGACGACAGTCTGGAAGGCATCGTCAACACCTGGAACGAGAATGTCTGGCTCGCCAGCCGGGGCGGCGGCATCGGCACCTATTGGGGCAATGTGCGCGGCATCGGGGAGCCGGTGGGCCTCAACGGCAAGACCAGCGGCATCATCCCCTTCGTCCGCGTGATGGACTCGCTGACCCTCGCGATCAGCCAGGGCAGCCTGCGCCGCGGCTCGGCTGCCTGCTATCTCGACATCTCCCATCCGGAGATCGAGGAATTCCTGGAAATCCGCAAGACGTCGGGCGACTTCAACCGCAAGGCGCTGAACCTGCACCATGGCGTCCTGCTGACCGACGAGTTCATGGAGGCGGTGCGCGACGGCAAGGACTTCGCCCTGCGCAGCCCGAAGGACCAGTCGGTGCGCGGCAGCGTCAACGCCCGCGCCCTGTTCCAGAAACTGGTGGAGGTCCGCCTCGCCACCGGCGAACCTTATATCGTCTTCAACGACACCGTGAACCGCACGATGCCCAAGCATCACCGCGATCTGGGGCTCAAGGTGTCGACCTCCAACCTCTGCTCCGAAATCACTTTGCCGACGGGTCGCGACCATATCGGCAATGACCGCACGGCCGTCTGCTGTCTTTCCTCCCTCAATCTCGAAACCTGGGATGAGTGGAAGGACGACAGGCAGTTTGTCGAGGATGTCATGCGCTTCCTCGACAATGTGCTGCAGGACTATATCGACCGCGCGCCGCCGGAAATGGCGCGGGCGAAATATAGTGCGAGCCGTGAACGGTCGGTGGGCCTGGGGGTGATGGGGTTCCACTCCTTCCTCCAGGCCCGGGGACTTCCCTTCGAAGGCGCGATGGCGAAAAGCTGGAACCTGCGCATCTTCAAGCACATCAACGAGAAGGTGAACGAAGCCTCGATGCAGCTCGCGGTCGAGCGCGGCCCGTGCCCGGACGCCGCCGACATGGGCGTGATGGAGCGCTTCTCCTGCAAGATGGCGATCGCGCCCACCGCGTCGATCAGCATCATCTGCGGCGGCGCGTCGGCCTGCATCGAACCGATCCCGGCGAACATCTACACCCACAAGACGCTGTCGGGCAGCTTCGCGGTCAAGAACCCCTATCTCGAAAAGCTGCTGGTCGAAAAGGCGAAGGACTCGACGGCCGTGTGGAATTCGATCCTGGAAAAGGGCGGCAGCGTCCAGCATCTCGACTTCCTGACCCAGGAAGAAAAGGATGTGTTCAAGACCAGCTTCGAGATCGACCAGCGCTGGCTGCTCGAACTGGCCGCCGACCGCACGCCCTATATCGACCAGGCGCAGTCGCTGAACCTGTTCATCCCGGCCGATGTGGAGAAATGGGACCTGCTGATGCTCCACTACCGGGCATGGGAGCTGGGCATCAAGTCGCTCTATTATCTCCGCTCCAAGTCGGTCCAACGCGCCGGCTTCGCGGGCGGGGTGGAAGCGGACAACACCATCGACGCCCCCAAATTCGAAATCGGCGAGACCACCGACTATGACGAGTGCCTCGCCTGCCAGTGACCCGATAATTTCCTCTCCCCTTGTGGGAGAGGAAGGGGCCCGCGCGGCAAAGCCGCGTGGGAAGGTGAGGGGTAAGGCCCAAACCCGAGGATCGCCCGTGCGAGAGAACTCCGCCGCAACGCAACCGACGCCGAGAAACGCCTCTGGACTCTCCTCCGCGAAAAGTTGCCGAGCGCCAAGTTCCGCCGCCAGGTTCCCATCGGCCCGTATTTCGCGGACTTCGCCTCTCATGCCGCCCGCCTGGTCGTCGAACTGGATGGCGGCCAACATGAAGAAGCGGCAGATGCGCCCCGCACGGCCTTCCTCGAACGGGAAGGCTATCGCGTGATCCGCTTCTGGAACCATGACGTGATGCAGAATCTGGAAGGCGTGCTGGCAACCATCGCCGCCTTCACCCCTCACCCTCCCATCGCTGACGCGATGGGCCCCTCCCTCTCCCACAAGGGGAGAGGGTCTGGTATAAGTTTCGCGGAGTAAAAACCCATGCCCCTTCTTCAAGCCAGCAAGGTCTACAAGCCCTTCGAATATCCCTGGGCCTATGAGTTCTGGAAGCGCCAGCAGCAGCTCCACTGGCTGCCGGAGGAAGTGCCGCTGGGCGAGGATTGCCGCGATTGGGCGCAGAAGCTCAGCGACCATGAACGCAACCTGCTGACGCAGATCTTCCGCTTCTTCACCCAGGCGGACGTGGAGGTGCAGGACTGCTACCACGAAAAATACGGCCGCGTGTTCAAGCCGACCGAAATCAAGATGATGCTGACCGCCTTCAGCAACATGGAAACGGTCCACATCGCGGCCTATTCGCACCTGCTCGACACGATCGGCATGCCGGAAAGCGAATATAGCGCCTTCATGCAGTATAAGGAGATGAAGGACAAACACGACTATCTCCAGCAGTTCGGCGTCGACACGGACGAGGACATCGCCAAGACGCTGGCCATGTTCGGCGGCTTCACCGAGGGGCTGCAGCTTTTCGCCAGCTTCGCGATGCTGATGAACTTCCCGCGCTTCAACAAGATGAAGGGCATGGGCCAGATCGTGAGCTGGTCGGTCCGCGACGAGACGCTGCACTGCGAGGGCATCGTCCGCCTGTTCCACGCCTTCGTGAAGGAACGCGACTGCCTGACCCCGGCGGTCAAGGACGACATCATGGACATGTGCCAGAAGACCGTCCGCATCGAGGACGCCTTCGTCGACCTCGTCTTCGAAATGGGCCCGGTGCCCGGCATGACGCCCAAGGACATCAAGAAATATGTCCGCTACATCGCCGACTGGCGCCTGGGGCAATTGGGCCTGAAGCCCATCTACATGATCGACGAGCACCCGCTCCCCTGGCTGACCCCGCTGCTGAACGGCGTGGAGCACGCCAATTTCTTCGAAACCCGCGCCACCGAATATTCGAAGGCGGCGACCCGCGGCCAATGGAACGACGTGTGGGATGCGTTCGACCGCCGCTCCAAGCTCAAGGGCAGCACCGCCGCCAATGCGGATGAAGCGGGCGATCCGGATATGTTCAAGGCGGCCGGGATCGCGGCGGAATAATCATGACAGGCGAAAAGGCGGCACCGCTCCCACGGTGCCGCGCTTCGGTCCAAGGCAATGCTTCCCCGGCAGTCCCGCCGGCCGGCAAGCTGACCCCCGCATGAACGCCCTGTTTTGTTCCGTTCATGCAACGTTTATCTGCTTTGGTTTGTTGTGCTCCCATCGAAAAGTCGACCAAGGGAGCCAGAGATGAAATCCACCCTGAAAACCGCTTTCGCCGCCCTGTCGCTTGGCGCCGTGACGCTGAGCGCCGCCCCCGCAGCCGCCGATCCGCCGCCATGGGCCGGACATGGCAAGGGCCATGGCCGCGACGACTGGAAGCATGGCGGCCGCCACGACAATGGCCGTCACGAAGGCTGGCGCCGTCCCGGCGGCGTGATCTACAGCTATGACTGGAACCGGCCGGACCCGCGCTATGGCCGCTACTATCGGCCCGACCGCTATTATCGCGGCGGCTATGAGCCGATCCGCGTCACCCGCTCCACCCGCATCTATCGCGGCTATGACGACCGCTATTATTGCCGCCGTTCGGACGGGACCACCGGCCTCATCGTCGGCGCGGCGCTGGGCGGCCTGCTCGGCGGCCAGCTCGACCGCGGCTATTCGAACACGGCGGGCATCCTCATCGGCGCAGGCGCGGGCGCGCTGCTGGGCCAGGAGATCGACCGCGGCAATCTGAGTTGCCGCTAAGCCGTGAGGGGAGGGCGAAGGCCTTCCCCTCCCGACCCGCTCAACACCGGGCCATCAATAGCGGGCCATCAACACCATGGATGCCGCGCCCCGTCCCATTCCCGCGCCAGCCCTTCGGTCACCAGCATCTCGCCGATCGACTGCCCGCCGCGCGTCACCACCCGCAGCGCCCGCCCATAGCGGTCCGTCTCCCGATCCCCGCTCTCCAGCGAGAAAGGGCCGGCATTCATCAACTGCTGCAATCGCTGCGTCGCGCGCGCTCCCAGAGCGGCTTCCTCGGCACAGCGCGGCCCGTGCGTTTCCGGCGCGTCGATGTCCATCACCCGCACCTTCTCGCTATGGAACCAGAAGGTGTCTCCGTCGACCACGCAATTGACGCCCCCGCCGACATGGCAGAAGCCGAATTGCGCCGACAGGCTGTCCCCTGCGACGGGAAAGGCGGCCTCCCGCCCACTCCTCTGGAAGCGCTGCGCCAGGTCCGGCCCGAACCAGCCAAGCGCCGCGCCGATCAGCACCCCGCCGATCACCAGGACGGCGATGGAGGGCCCACGGGACTTCCTGGGTTGCAGGCGCCCGCGCCCAGCCCGACGCGCCTCCGCCAACCAGACCGTTTCGCTGCGCTTCTTCCTCGACCCTCGGCTCATGACGCGGCCATAACGAAAGCCGCTCCTGCCGTCTCGCGCCAAAAGCGTCCGATTTGACCCTGATCAATGATCGCCGCCCGCAAGCCGCCACGCTGTGCCCATCCGCAGGAGGCTCCATGACCACCCCCTATGCCCGCATCGGCGGCGAAGCGACCGTCGCCGCCATCGCCAACCGTTTCTACGACCTGATCGACCGGAACCCCGCCTATGCCGATCTGCGCGCCATCCATGCGGCCGACCTCAGCGCCGTGCGCCATGGTCTCACCCGCTTTCTGGCGGGATGGTCCGGCGGCCCGCGCGACTGGTTCGAACGCGGCCAGTGCATCATGTCGCTGCACCGCGCCTTCCCGATCACCTCGGCGCTGGCGGATCGATGGTCCGCCGCCATGACCCGCGCCATAAAGGCGCAACCGGGCATCGACCCGCAACTCGCCGCCGCCATGGCCGATGCGCTCGGCCATATGGCGCGGGGGATGATCAACCTGTCGCTGGACCAGAACGCGGCTTAGCCGGATAGCAGGCCGGCGGGCCGGACCTTATTCCTCGTCCTCGGTCGGCCCCAATATATCCTCCTCATCGTCCATCTGCGGTTCGCCGGCGAAGGCGTCATTGTCGATCCGGCCGGATCGGTTCATCTCCTCCATCCGCTCGACCAGATCGGGCGTGTCGTCGGGAATGATCTGCGCCGGGTTGGGCCGCCCGCCGCGCTCGCTGTCCTCGGCCAGGTCCGTCGACCGCACCCGCGCCTCATCGGCCACGTCCTGCGCCTGCGAACCCGCTTCGGCCTGTTCGTCATTCTCCTCGCCCGTGTCGGGAAAGGGACTGTTGTCGGGTCGGTTCATGCTCTGTCTCCTTTCCCGCTCCAACGGCCGGCGGCCCGCGCCGTTCCCGCCGGGCAAAAGGCGCTGGACAGCATCCCGCGAACGGGGCAAGAGCCGCGGCGATCCTTTTCGCTTCGTTCTGCACAAGGAACTTCCATGCCCCGCCAGCTTATTTCCTCCGGCTCGCCCTTCGAGGCGCAGGTCGGCTATTCGCGCGCCGTCGTCCAGGGCGACTGGTGCTTCGTCGCCGGCACCACCGGCACCGATCCCGAAACCAGGGCCATGCCCGAATCCGTCGTCGATCAGGGCAGGAACGCGCTGAAGGTCATCGGCCGGGCGCTGGAGGAGGCGGGCTTCTCCTTCGCGGACGTGGTGCGCGTCACCTATTACATCACGGACCCGGCCTATTGGGATGTGCTGGGGGAGGCGACCGCACCGGTCTTCGGCGACATCCGCCCCGCCGCGAGCTGCATCGTCACCGGCCTCATCAAGCCGGAGATGAAGATCGAGATCGAAGTCACCGCGTTCAAGGGATAACAGCCATGCTGACCATGTACGGCATCAAGAATTGCGACACGATCAAGAAGGCGCGCAATTTCCTCGACAATAGCGGCAAGGCCTACAGCTTCCACGACTATAAGGTGTCGGGCGTCGACAAGGCGAAGCTGGAGGAATGGGTGATGGAACATGGGTGGGAAACCATCCTCAACCGTTCCGGCACCACCTTCAAGGCGCTGGACGCGGGCGACAAGGCGCATATCGACTCGGAAAAGGCGATTCTGCTGATGATGAGCAACCCCTCAATGATCAAGCGCCCGATCCTGGACCTGGGCGACCGCACCATCGTCGGCTTCAAGGCGACCACCTATGAGGACGCTCTGGAGGGCGTGAAGGCATGACCGTGGGGAGGATGCTCCGGCCGGGCATGTATCGGGCCGCCATCCTCCTCCTCACCCTGTTGATGGCGGCGCCTGCGATGGCCGAACCCTTCATCATCGCCCATCGCGGCGCCAGCGGCGAGCGGCCCGAACATACGCTCGCCGCCTATGAGCGCGCGATCGACCAGGGCGCCGACTATATCGAGCCGGACCTGGTGCTGACCCGCGACGGCGTCCTCGTCGCCCGGCATGAAAATGAGATTGGCGGCACCACCGATGTCGCGGATCATCCCGAATTCGCTACCCGCAGAACCAGCAAGACCATCGACGGCCAGCCCGTCTCCGGCTGGTTCACGGAGGATTTCACGCTCGCGGAACTGCGCACGCTGCGCGCCCGCGAACGGCTGCCGCAGCTTCGCCCCGCCAACAGCCGCTTCAACGACCTGTACCTCATTCCGACCTTCGAGGAGATATTGAAGCTGGTCCGCGCCAAGGAGGCGGAGCTTGGCCGCCGCATCGGCCTCTATCCCGAAACCAAGCATCCCGGCTATTTCGCGGGCATCGGCCTGCCGCATCAGCAGCCCTTGCTCGCGCTGCTCAGCCGATATGGCTATCAGACGGAGGCCGATCCGGTCTTCATCCAGTCCTTCGAGGTCGGCAACCTCAAGGCCCTGCGCGCGGCGACCCGCCTGCGCCTGATCCAACTGGTGGACGGCGAGGGCGGACCGGCCGATGAACCCGGCACGACCTATGCCGACATGATGACGACCCAGGGGCTGCAACAGATCGCTGACTATGCGGACGGCGTCGGCCCTGCGACCGCCATGGTGCTTGCCCCCGACGGGTCGACGGGCCTTGTCGACCGCGCCCATCAGGCCGGGTTGCAGGTCCATGTCTGGACGCTGCGCATGGAAAACGGCTTCCTGCCCGCCGCCTTCCAGCGCCCGGACGATCCGCAGGGCAGGGGGGACTTTGCCGGCTATGTCCGGGCGGTCGCCGGCACGGGCGTCGACGCGATGTTCAGCGATTTTCCGAAACAGGCGCGGCAGGCGCTGAATCCCGCGCCCTGATGTCTTGTCAAATCTCCGGCGGGAGCGAATAACAGCCCTATGCTTTCGCAGAAGACCCGTTACGCCATCCGCGCCCTCCAGCATCTCGCAGACCGCTACCGGCAAGGCCCGGTGCCCCTGAACGAGATCGCCACGCGCCAGAATATCCCGTCCAAATTCCTGACGGTGATCCTGTCGGAACTGGCGCGCGAAGGGTTGGTCGCGACGCAGCGTGGGCGGGATGGCGGCTATTGGCTGGCGCTGGCCCCGGTCGACATCAGCTATGGCGACATCGTCCGGCTGACGCGCGGCTCGCTTGCGCTCACCCCCTGCGCCAGCCGCTTCGCGCATGAGACCTGCACCAACTGCCTGCCCGAATCGGAATGCCGCCTGCACCGGGTGATGCTCCGCGTGCGCGACGAAACCGCCAAGGTGCTCGACAGCATCAGCCTGGCGGAACCCTTCGCGACGGAGGAAATGGGTTAGGAACCTTGGCCGGTTGAGCCATCAGGCGCGCCGTGCTCCTGCCTTCGCGGGAGCAGCTTGTGCATCGGGGAAAGCGGAAAAGCAGCAAGCCGCCCCAGCCCCCTCGAATGCCCCTCGCTCCCCAAGGCCTTGCACCCGGCGCGCAGCTTCGCCACATCAGCGCCATGACGACTCCGCCCCTCAAAGCCGCCCTGATCCCCGTCACGCCGCTCCAGCAGAATTGCACGCTCTTCTGGTGCACGGCGACCCATCGCGGCGCCTTCGTCGATCCGGGCGCGGACCTGCCCATTCTGAAAAGGGCGGCCGAGCAGCATGGCGTCACCATAGAGAAGATCCTCGTCACCCACGGTCATATCGACCATTGCGGTCAGGCGGGCATCCTCGCCCGCGATCTGGGCGTTCCGATCGAGGGGCCGCATGAAGCCGACCGCTTCTGGATCGACCGGCTGGGCGAGGACGGCGCCCGATACGGCATCGACGGCGAAAGCTTCGAACCCGACCGCTGGCTGGAGGACGGCGATCAGGTCACGGTCGGCGACCTCACGCTCGACGTCTATCACTGCCCCGGCCACACGCCCGGCCACGTCGTCTTCCACCATGCGCCCAGCAAGCTCGCCATCGTCGGGGACGTGCTGTTCCAGGGGTCGATCGGCCGCACCGACTTCCCCATGGGCAATCATCAGCAGTTGGTCGATGCGATCACCGGCAAGCTCTGGCCGTTGGGCGGCGACACGGCCTTCGTCCCCGGCCACGGCCCGATGAGCAACTTCGCCCATGAACGCCGCACCAATCCCTTCGTGGGGGATGCCGTCCTCGCCTGACCCTATCGAACCATCGCCATGGCGGGCGGCGCCGGCACCTCCCGCGTCGCGCCATAGGCGACAGTGAGCGCCGCCACCGCCATGCCGACCATCACCGCCCAGGTCAGCAGCGCTCCTGCGCCGCGCCAGACGGTCGGCTTCTCCGCATCCATCCCGAAGCCATGGGCGATTCGCGCCAGCACCAGCGCCAGCGCCGCGCCCCAGAGCCAGATCGACGCCCCGACCGCCAGTTCCACCAGTCCGAAGAGAATCAGCGTCACCGGCACATATTCGATGAAATTGGCATGCGCGCGCATCCGCTTGGCCAACAGCGCGCTGCCACCGTCGCCGTGCAGCACATGATCCGAAATCCGGATTCGCGCGCATCGAATCCCCAGCCACATGTTGAGCAGCGCGCAGGCGGCGGCCAGCGTCAGCGTGATCGGCAGCAACATCGGATTTCCCCCCTTTCATGGCGACGCCCCCAGAATAGGGCGGCGGCATGGCGGGGCAAGAAGGACTTGCGCACGGGCCAAAAAACGCTATAGGCGCAGGGCTTCGCGATCATCCGGGCCGCATGGGTCTGCGGCGCCGTTGGCGTCGTCATCCATCGGATACGGCCAGTCGCACTAACAGATCAATTTATGGAATAAGGTGCCGACATGGCTGTCCCCAAGAGGAAAACGTCCCCGTCCCGCCGCGGCATGCGCCGCAGCCATGACTCGCTGCGTGTCGAGGCCTATCAGGAATGCTCGAACTGCGGCGAACTGAAGCGCCCGCACAATCTCTGCGACGCCTGCGGCCACTATAACGGCCGTGAAGTCGTCGCCGTCGGGGCCTGACGCTCAAGCATTTCTCCTGAAAAGGGTGCGTTAACTTGTCCAGCCAACCGCGAATCGCAATCGACGCGATGGGCGGGGATGAAGGCGTACGCGTGATGATGGCGGGCGTTGCGCTCGCCCGTCGCCGTCACGAAGGGTTGCGCTTCACCCTTTTCGGGGACGAGGCGCGGATCAAGTCCGCGCTCGACAACCACCCCAATCTGCGCGCCGCGTCGGAAATCGTCCACGCGCCCGATGTGGTGGCTTCAGGCGACAAGCCCAGCGTCGCCATCCGCAAGAAGACCAGTTCGATGAGCATGGCGATCGCGGCGGTGAAGGCGGGCGATTGCGGCGCTGCGGTCTCCTCCGGCAATACCGGCGCGCTGATGGCGATGGCGAAGCTCGCCCTGCGCACCATGAAGGGCGTCGACCGGCCCGCGCTGGCCGCCATGCTGCCGACCCTGGGCGACAATGACGTGGTCATGCTGGATCTGGGCGCCAACACCGAATGCGACGCCCGCAACCTTGTCCAGTTCGCGGTGATGGGCGCCGCCTATGCCCGCATCGCGCTCGATCTGGAGCGGCCCCGCGTCCGCCTGATGAACATCGGCACGGAAGAAATGAAGGGGACGGAGGAAATCCGCGACGCCGCCGCGATCCTGCGCGCCGCGACCAGCCTGCCGCTGTCCTTCGAAGGCTTTACGGAGGGCGACAAGATTGGCCGGGGCGATGTCGACGTCATCGTGTCGGACGGCTTTTCCGGCAATGTCGCATTGAAGACGGCGGAGGGCACGGCCCGCTTCGTCACCGACCTGCTGCGCACCGCCTTCACCAGCTCGATCCGTTCCAAGCTCGGCTTCCTGATCTCCAAGCCCGCGATGCACCTGCTGCGCCATCATCTCGACCCCAACAACCATAATGGCGCCGTTTTCCTCGGCCTCAATGGCGTGGTCGTGAAAAGCCATGGCAGCGCAAACGACAAGGGCGTCGCCAATGCCGTCCATGTCGCCGCCCGGCTGCTGGAGGAAGACATCACCCGGCGCATCGCCGCCGACATGCACGGGATCGAGGGGTTGACCGCCCCGGCATCCAGGATGGAGCTGCCCGCAAAGTGATCCGCCGATCCGTTCTCCTGGGCACGGGCTCCGCCCTGCCGGTCCGCTCCGTCACCAATGCCGAATTGGCGCAGACCGTGGACACGAGCGACGAATGGATCGTCGAGCGCACCGGCATCCGCACCCGCTACATCGCGGGAGAGGGTGAAACCACAGCGACGCTCGCCACCGATGCGGCCAGGGCGGCGCTGGAAGCCGCCAGCCTGTCCGCGCAGGACATCGACCTGATCGTGCTGGCCACCGCCACCCCTGACCAGACCTTCCCGGCCACCGCCACCATCGTCCAGGCCGCGCTTGGCATCAACGATTGCGTGGCCTTCGACGTGGCGGCGGTCTGCTCCGGCTTCCTCTATGCCATCACCGTGGCCGACAGCATGATCTGCTCGGGCGCGGCGCGAAACGCCATCGTGATCGGCTCGGAAACCTTCAGCCGCATCCTCGACTGGGAAGACCGCACCACCTGCGTGCTCTTCGGCGACGGCGCAGGCGCGGTCGTGCTGGGCGCGGAGGAAAGCACCGATGGCAAGCGGGGCATCCTCGCTTCGAAACTGCACGCCGACGGCCGCCACAACCAGCTTCTCTATGTCGACGGCGGCCCCTCCACCACGCAGACGGTCGGCAAGCTGCGGATGAAGGGACAGGAAGTCTTCCGCCACGCCGTCACCAATCTGGCCTCGGTGCTGACCGAAGTGATGGCCGCTGCCGACATGACCGCGGCGGACATCGACTGGCTGGTCCCGCACCAGGCCAATGCCCGCATCCTCGATGCGACCGCGCGCAAGCTGAAGCTCGCGCCGGAAAAGGTGGTGATGACGGTGGATCGCCATGCGAACACCTCCGCCGCATCGGTTCCCCTGGCCCTCGACCTCGCCATGCGCGACGGGCGCATCCAGTCCGGCGACCTGCTGGTGCTGGAGGCGATGGGCGGCGGCTTCACCTGGGGCGCCTGCGTCCTGCGGGTGTAGGGCCAGGATCGGTCCTGGAACATCGTGCGGAAAAGCCGGCCCTGAGCCTGTCGACAAATGGGAACCGGCTTTCTGCTTGAAAGAATGCGACAGCAAAAAGCTGGAGCGCGCGACCTGCGCCGGATTTAACGCAGCGCGCTCTGGAGCCGCCGATCCGATGCAGTCGTTCGGAATCCGTTCCGGAACAGGCCAAAAAGGAACCGTTCGCGCCGGGCCCGTCCGACGCCTTGCCTTTTTCCGGGCCCACGGTTCCAAAGAAGCGAAGCCCTTCGACAGGGCGAACGGGTGAGAAAAAGCGGCCTGTCTGCTTTCCAGACCTCTTCACTTCCGACTCAACCAACCAGCGCCCCGGCAGCATCCCCTTGCCAGGCCGATGTCACCCAAAATGGATGGCATCCCTGCGCCATATTGTTCCCCAGTCCCATTGCGGGACCGCTACACCGCCCATTTTTCACGGTTTTTTAAGGATTTCGCCGGGTGGTCATCTTGCCGAATCATGCAGAATCGCGCACATTGTCAAATGATCACCCGCATTTAGGCTCGACGGGTGTCAAGGTGGGGAAATGCGATGAGCGGTAACGGAACTCTGACGCGCGCGGATCTCGCGGAGAGCGTGAACCGTCATATTGGCCTTTCACGGGCAGAAGCGGCAACCTTAATCGAATCCATTTTGGAGCATATGTCCGCCGCGCTCGAACGCGGGGAGAATGTGAAGATCTCCAGCTTCGGCACCTTCGTGTTGCGCGACAAGACGCAGCGCATGGGCCGCAACCCCAAGACGGGCGTGGAAGTGCCGATCGAGCCGCGCCGGGTGCTGACCTTCCGCGCCAGCCAGACGATGCGGGACCGCGTCGCCTCGGCCTGAGGGGGCCGTCGGCAAAACAGCCATTTTCCCGAAGGTTGACCTTTGCGCCGCTAAAGGTGCAACATCAGGACCATGGAAAAGGCAGAGGGCGCATTTCTGACGATCAGTGAGCTGGCGAGCGAACTCGATTTGCCGCAGCACATATTGCGCTATTGGGAAACCCGCTTCACCCAGCTCCGTCCGCTCCAGCGATCGGGCAACCGGCGCTATTACCGCCCGGCCGACGTGGCGCTGGTGCGGCGCATCAACCATCTGCTGAATGTCGAGGGCTTCACCGTCCGTGGCGCGCAAAAGGCGCTGGCCGATGGAGGTGGCGAGCCGCCGGTCGCGCCCGCGCCCAAAAATGGCGAAACGGCCCCCCACGCCGATCTGCTGCCGCGCCTGGAAGCCATCCGCGCCCTATTGGTCAGGGCGATCGGGGAATAGGGACCGCACGTTCCGATCTGGATATATGCTGCACGCCATCATGCGCCTTTCCGGTCGCGTCCGGACAGCCGTCATCCCATCGCCGCCGCCCACCGTCAGGGGATCGGCGTTGCCGTCCGGTTCAGCGCGATCCCGGCCCCAGCGCCGGGTCCAGGTCGCGCGGGCGCGTGAAGCTGGCCAGGGTCGCGATATTGGGCTTCGCCTCGCTCCAATGTTCGATGGGCAGGTCCATCACCGCGATCGAAGCGGTCGGGAACTTCACCTCCACATCCTCGCGCAACGGGCTCGCGCCATCGTCGGGCACGAGGTCGAGGACCAGTTCCTCCAGACCCGGATTATGCCCGGACATCAGCACGCTGCCGGCGCTGTCGGGCAGGTCGCGGATCACGTCGAACAGGGTGGGCGTGGAGGCGAGATAGATGCGCCGGTCCCAATGCGGGTCGATCACCTCGCCATAGCCGGTGAAGAAGACGTTCAGCGTCTCCACCACCCGCACGGCCGGGGAGGCGACCACCATGTCGAAATGCAGATCGCGCGCCTTGGCGAATTCCCCCATCACCAGCGCCGCCTTTTCCCCCCGGCGGTTGAGCGGCCGGTCGAAGTCCCGCGCAACCGGATCGTCCCAATCGGACTTGGCGTGACGGAACAGGATCAACCGCTTCATTTTTTCTCCAGGTCCCAGAGTGATTTCGAAGCAGGTGGAACGCCTGCTGACTCGGAAATCACGAAAACACAGTCACCAGGTGCCGGATTCGAGTCCCTGAAGCCCTAGCGTTGCATTACCGTTAAGGCCAGCGCGGGATTGCCCGCTGACCGAGATGATGGCCTCGTCCAGCGTCAGGCGGCGGATCGGCGTGCCGGCGGGGAAAGCGCTCAACAACCGGCTGGGCATGGCGGCGGACAGGATGACGAAGCTGCCCCGGTCCTCCGCCCGTCGGATCAGCCGGCCGAAGGCCTGCGCCATCCGCGCCCGGATCAGCCGGTCGTCATAGGCGCTTCCGCCGCCCGCCAGCTTGCGCGCCGCGTGCAGCACGGTGGGCTTGGACCAGGGCACCCCCTCCATCACCACCAGCCGCAGCGAATGGCCGGGCACGTCCACCCCGTCGCGCAAGGCATCGGTGCCCAGCAGCGAGGCGCGGGGATC
Source organism: Sphingobium fuliginis (assembly GCF_004152845.1). Lineage (GTDB taxonomy): Bacteria > Pseudomonadota > Alphaproteobacteria > Sphingomonadales > Sphingomonadaceae > Sphingobium > Sphingobium fuliginis. The sequence goes on along the minus strand of NZ_SEON01000002.1, from coordinate 718,395 downwards.
GTCACGGAAAATATCGATCAGCGTGCCCGTATCCATTGGATCGACATGCTGCGCGTAGAGCGGCAGCCCCGCCCGGGCCAGCCGGTCGGCGATCCGCGCATGCACCGCGCGCAGCCGCCGGATCGCGGTGAACAGCCCCAGCGTCCCACCGCCCGCCGCCTCGATCAGCCGGGCATAGGCGCCCGACAGCGCCGCAATGTCGCCGCGCTTGATGTCGGTGACGATCAGCACTTCCGACCGTTCCGGATAGTCGAACGGGCTGCTCGCCTCGAACTGCTCCGCCCCGCGCGGCAGATGGGTCGCCCCGCTCCGGCTCGCCGCATTGTCCCAGTCGCCGCCGCCCTTCAGCGTGGCGGATGTGATCAGCACGCCCTGCGCCGGTTTCAGCACCGCCTGCGCCAGCGGCTGCGTCGGGTCCAGCCAGTGGCGGTGGATGCCGATGTCGAACTCCCGCCCCTCGATCCGCTCGACCGCCAGCCAGTCCACGAAATCCGCGTCCGCCGGCCCGCCGATCCGCGCCAGCAGAGCCAGCCAGGCCGTCACCAGATCGCGCCGCCAGCCAAGCGAGGCAATCGCCCCCTCGACCCGCGCCCGCGCCGCGCCGTCCAGCCAGTCGGGCGCTTCCTCGATCACGGCTTCCATCCGCTTGCCAAGATGGGTCAGCGGCCGCAGCAGCGCGTCCAGCGCCCGCGCCGCCTCCTGCGCCGCCTCGACCAGCGCGCCGTCAGGTTCCGCCAGCTCGGTCTCCAGCCCATAGCCTGCATCCGCCTCGCCACCATCGGCGGCCCGCGCATAGACCGTGCCCCGCACCGCCGCGAGCAGCTCCTCGACCGGCCCGAACGGCTCGCCCGCGACGATCCGCTTCAGCCATTCGTCGGCCGGCAGCGCCCTCGCCGCCTCCGCCGCCGCCCGGATCGCCTCGCCGCCCTGCTCGTCATAGCTGGCAAGGTCCGACAGCCGCGCCGCCAGACCCCGACGACGCCCCCGCGAATTGCCCTCCGGCCCCATCACCCAGCGGCGCAGCTCGATGGCTTCCTGCCCCGACAGGGCGACGGAAAAGGTCGAATCCGCCGCATCGAACAGATGATGGCCCTCGTCGAACACGATGCGCTGCGGGGCCTGCCCCGTTTCCCGCCCCCGCGCTGCGTTGATCATCACCAGCGCATGATTGGCGATCACGATGTCCGCATCGGCCGAAGCCCGCGCCGATCGCTCGATGAAGCACTTCCGGTAATGCGGACAGCCCGCATAGATGCACTCGCCCCGCCGGTCGGTCAGCGCGGTGGAGCCGTTGCGCCGGAACAAGGTCGGCAGCCATCCCGGCAGGTCGCCGCCGATCATGTCGCCATCCTTGGTGAACGCCGCCCAGCGCGCCACCAGTTGCGCCAGGATCGCCGCGCGCCCCGCAAAGCCGCCTTGCAGCGCATCCTCCAGGTTCAGCAGGCAGAGATAATTTTCCCGCCCCTTGCGCACCACCACCCGCTTCGCCGCCACGGCGGGATCGGGGAACAGGCGCAAACTCTCCCGGTCCAACTGCCGCTGCAACGCCTTGGTAAAGGTGGAAATCCACACCGTCCCCTGCGCCTCCCCGGCCCAGAGGGATGCGGGGGCGAGATAGCCCAGGGTCTTGCCGATCCCGGTCCCGGCCTCCGCCAGCAGCATATTGGGCTGGTCGCGATGCGCCTTGGGCCGAAACACCTCCGCCGCCGCCGCCGCATAGGCGCGCTGTCCCGGTCGCGCTTCGGCTCCCGCGCCGGTCAACTGCTCCAGCCGCGCCACCACCGCGTCGGGTTGCAGCGATACCGAACGGGGGGCAGGGCGGGGTGGGCTCTCCTCCCATTCCGGCAATTTGGAGAAGAGCCAACGCTCCGCCTCCTTCGGCTGGGCGATGCGCCCGGCCACCAGCGGCGCCCATGGCCAGCGCAACCGGTGCAGCGACTGCGCCGCCGTCCAGCCGCCCTCGCGCTCGGTCCATGCGGGGGCTTCCAGCGTCGCCAGCAGGGCGCCGGTCGCCGCCTGCAACAATTGGGGAATGTCGGCCTCGCTCGCCGGACGAGGCAGGTCCAGCGCTTCGGCCAGCCCCTTGGGCGTCGGCACCAGAAAGCGCGCGGGATGGATGAAGGCCCACAATTCCAGCAGGTCCAGGCCATTCAAATCGGGATAGCCCAGCCGCTGCCCGGTCAGCGGCGCGTTCAGCAGCAGCGTCGGCGTTTCCGCCGTCCGCGCGATGGCGGTGCCCTTGGCGACCGCTGCGGTCCGATCCCCTTCCCGAAGCCATATACCGCCATGGCTGGCGTGAAGGGCGGGCAGGGCAGCGGGGTCGATCACCTCTCCCGCTTAGGCGAACGGGAACAAAAGGGAAACCTGAAAAAGCGCCCGATTCAGCCGAACCGACGCCCGAAACCGCTCCCCGGACGCCCGCCGGGCATGCGCGGCTGAAAGGCCGTCGGCGTCAGCCGCGCGGCCCGTGCGATCTCCAGCCGGTCGAACAGCGGTCCGTCGGTCAGTTCATAGGGGAAGCGGATGCCCATGCGGTCCTCTTCGGACCATTGCACCGTGCCGAACACGACATGGCCCTCATAGTCGATCTGGCACTGGCTGCGCACCGGCAGGCCGCAGCCCGCAATCTGCGCGCCGCCCTCGCTCAGGTCGACGATCATTCCTTCCACGCTGTCGAGCACCGTCGTCACGACGACGGGTATATCGACCGTTATTCTGTGACGGCTGCGCGGCTGCATAGTCCCTCCTGAGCCCCCTAAGCTCCCGATAAATATGCCTGAACAGGGTTAATCAAAGTTAAAGAGCTGGCGGGAAAAGCCGCCATTCGTCTCCATTTCGGCACCTGGAATCGCCGCGTCGGGTCCAAAATGAAGCTTGATCTATATTAATGAAGCCTTTGCCGTTCCTTCCGCCGCATGATGTTTTCCGAGTCGTCAGATGTTTTCAACGGCCGCGAAAATGCTTAGGGGGGCATGCATCATGACCGTGTCCGAACTCATCCGCACCGCCGCGCAGGCGTCCAAGGCCTGGCCCTATGAGGAAGCGCGCAAGCTCCTGAAGCGCTATCAGAACGGCGCGCCCGAAAAGGGCTATGTGCTGTTCGAGACGGGCTATGGCCCCTCCGGCCTGCCGCATATCGGCACGTTCAACGAAGTGCTGCGCACCACCATGGTCCGCAACGCCTATCATGCGCTGTCGGACATCCCCACGCGCCTGATCGCGTTCAGCGACGACATGGACGGGCTGCGCAAGGTGCCGGACAATGTGCCCAACCAGGCGATGCTGGCGCAGCATCTGGGCAAGCCGCTGACGCAGGTGCCCGATCCCTTCGGGAAGTTCGAAAGCTTCGCCCATCACAACAACGCCATGCTGCGGGAATTTCTCGACCGCTTCGGCTTCGACTATGAATTCGTCTCCGCCACGGAGCGCTACAGGTCCGGCGCCTTTGACGACGCGCTGAAGAATGTCCTGCGCCACTATCGGGACATCATGGACATCATGCTGCCGACGCTGCGCAAGGAACGGCAGGCGACCTATTCGCCGGTCCTGCCGATCTCGCCCAAAAGCGGCATCGTGCTTCAGGTCCCGGTCGAGGTGATCGACGCCGACGCCGGCCTCGTCCGCTTCGAGGATGAGGGCGAGCTGATCGAACGGTCGATCCTGTCCGGCGGCGCGAAGCTGCAATGGAAGGTCGACTGGGCGATGCGCTGGGTCGCGCTGGGCGTCGATTATGAGATGGCGGGCAAGGACCTGATCGATTCCGTCACCCAATCCTCGAAGATCTGCCGCGCGCTCGGCGCCCGCCCGCCCGAGGGCTTCAATTACGAAATGTTCCTCGACGAGAAGGGCGAAAAGATCTCCAAGTCCAAGGGCAACGGCCTCAGTCTGGAACAATGGCTGACCTATGGCCCGCAGGAGAGCCTCGCCTTCTACGCCTATCGCGAACCGAAGAAGGCGAAGCAGCTCCACATGGGCGTGATCCCCCGCGCCGTGGACGAATATTGGCAGTTCCGCGGCAATTATCCGAACCAGCCGGTCGAACAGCAACTCGGCAATCCGGTGCACCATATCCATGACGGCAAGCTGCCGCAGGGCCGCCTGCCGGTGACATTCGGCCTGCTGCTCAATCTGGTCGGCGTGATGGGCGACGCCAGCCGCGAACAGGTCTGGGGCTATCTCCAGAACTATGTCGCCGACGCCAATGCGGAAAGCTATCCGGAACTGGACGCGCTGATCGGCCATGCGCTCGCCTATCACCGCGATTTCGTCGCCCCGACGCTCCAGCGCCGCGCGCCGACCGAAGGCGAAGCCGCCGCCCTGCGCAGGTTGGACGCCGAACTCGCCGCCCTGCCCGCAGGCGCCTCGGCGGAGGACATCCAGAATATCGTCTATGCCATCGGCAAGGATGAAGCCTATGGCTTTGCCGAACTGCGCGACTGGTTCAAGGCGCTCTACCAGACCCTGCTGGGGGCCGACCAGGGGCCCCGGATGGGCAGCTTCATCGCGCTCTACGGCATCGAAAACAGCCGCCACCTGATCGCGGAGGCCCTGGCCGCCTGAGCGGCGCACGGCGGAACATAACGGGGCGCGGGGCGTTTCGGCATATGGTCCACCCCCTTTCGGACTGATGGTGCGCCCAGCGCGCGCCATCGGCCGCGCCCGCCCGGAAACGAGCGGCGCGGCCAAGGGGGGTAAACGGACCGGAAGCGCCATAGCGCAAAAGGAAACGGCCCCTCGGATCTTCCGGGGGCCGTTTCGTTTTTCACGCCTGGCGGCTCTTACCAGAAGAAGCCGCGATGCACTTCCATCACCCGGCCGGTCCGCACATTGACCAGCAGCACGTCGTTATAATGCCTCACCCACCGCAGGTTCGCGCCGGCGCGGGGCAGGCGATAGCGATAGGGGTCGGAAATATAGTAGCGCGAATTATAATAGTTGGGCTGAAGCCGCGCGCCGACTTCCCAGCGATTGTAGCGGAAGGGGGCCCGCCAGTTGCCGCCGCGATAGACGTCGCGGTGCGACCTGCGGTAATCGCGCCAGTCCTCGCGCAATTCCTGCCGGGCTTCGCGCACGTCCCGACGCTCCTCGCGGACGTCGCGCCGGTTGCCGTAGCGCTGCGCATCGCGCAGGTCGCGCTGTTCGTGGCGCAGCTCACGGGCGCTGTCGCGCACCTCCGCGCGGGACTGGGCCATGGCGGCCCCCGGCATGACGGTAGCGGCCATCAGGCCCAAGATGATCAATTTACGCATAGGTCTTCTCCCATTGCCTGGCGGCTGAAGTGCGGTGGGGGAGGGGAGAACTTTCCCCGGCCCGACCGGTTCCGCCGACCACGAAGACGGATATGCACCCCGCCACCTGAACACGCCGGGAATGAAACGGTCAGGAATCAGTCATTTATGTCGCACTTTGTATCAGGGGCCGCCGGGGCCGGCGGTCCGGGGATCAGGGCGTCCAGGGCCGCTCGCGAAACCATTTGGTGACGACATATTTGGTGCCCCGCTCCACCGGGCGCGCGGCGTGCAGGCTGGATCGGTTGGGCGATCCGTCCCGCTCCATATTGTTCCACATCAGCAGCATGCCCTCGACGGGCGGGACCATGAACCCGCAATGCGGGAAATGCGTCTCCCCGCCCGCTTCCACCGGGGAGAGATAGATCATCGCCGTCCAGCTCCGCTGTCCCCCGGTCTTCAGCATGGCCGGCCAGTAACTGGCCGTCACCGGAAAATAGTCGCAATGCGCCTTATATTCCTGGCCCGGCTGGTATCGCTGCCCCTGCAGCGTCTCGCCATGCTCCGCCGCCAGGCCCATCAGCGCGCAGATGCGGTCGCTGATCCCCCCGACCAGCGGGCTCCAGGGGCTGAGGTTGCAGCTCGCGCTGGTGCGGTAATCGGCATTGGCGCTGCCGGAAAACAGGGTGGAGGGCTGCGCCCCCGCATCGATCAGCTCCCGCAGGCCCGCACATTCCTCCGCGCTCAGAAATTCGTGCCGGCCATAGATTTCAAGCTGCGGCGTATCGATCCGGCTGACCATCGGATTGCGCTCCAGCCGCGCCCGCACCGTCTCCCCGATCCGCGCCCGCGCCGCGGAGGCGACCCCGCCATCGTCAACAATCTCGCTCATGCCGCTCTCCTGCCACCGGCCCGCGCCCCTGCGCAAATGAAAAGGACCTGGAACGTCGCCGTCCCAGGTCCAGTATGTCCTGAAGGCCAGTTCAGGAGCGCATGTCTTCCGGCATCACCAGAAGAAATCGTGGATCACGTCGATCACATAGCCGTCGCGTATGTCGACCAGCAGCGCGTCGTCATAATAGCGAATCCAGCGCAGCGAGCCGTAGGCCGGCGGCAGGCGGTAGGAATAGGGATCGTCGATCCAGTAGCTGTTCGAATAGAGCAGGCTGTTCAGGAAGATCCCGATGGAAAAGCGCGAATAGCCATAGTTCCAGCCGCGCGGCGCATAATAGCGGCCGATCCGGTAGCGGTCGCCATAGCGGGAACGATAGCTGTACCAGTCATAGCGCCGGTCGTTGCGCCAGCCATTGTCCCACCGCCTCTGTCCTTGCCACCGGGTGCGGTCGTCGAAGCGCCGTCCGTTGTTCCAGCCCGGATTGCCGCCATTCCACCGCCGGTCGTCATCGTTCCAGCGGCGGTCGTTGCGGTCGTCGCGCCGATCCCAGCCGCCCCGATCCCGGTCGTTGCGGTTCCGGTCGTTCCGGTTCCAGTCCCGGCCGTCATTGTCGCGCCGATTGTCCTGCCAGTTCTGCCGATCGCGGTCGTTTCCGCCCCAGTTGCCGCCGCCCCTGTCGCCGCCACCCCAATTACCGCCACCTCTTTCGCCACCACGGGGTGTGGTCTCGAAGCGCTGCTGGTCGCGGTTCCAGCGGGTGACCGTCGCGGGGCCGCGCTGGTCGGGCCGCGCCTCATTGCCGCGCCATTGCGGCTGGGCGACCTGCGCCGGCCGTTCCGGCCGCTGCTGCCGCATTTCGCCGCCCTGCCACTGGCGCTGCGGCTGTCCGTTGCCCTGGCCGCCACGGCCGCCTTCGGGCCGGCCGGCCCGTTCGCCGCCACGGCCGCGCCAGCCGCCATCGTCGCCCCGCTGGGCATAGGCCGGGGCGATCCCGCCCAGTACCGTCGCGGTCATCAAGCCCGCCAGCATCATTTTCCTCAACATGCCGTTCGCCTTTGTTTCACGGGGCCATTCGCCCCTCATATGTCGCTTTTAGGACTTGTGCGATGTCACGATGCTGAACTTGTCTGTCAGCGATTTGAAAGAATCCCCGGCGGCGCCTCAAAGGCTGCTTTGCGCCGAAATCCCCGGAAATGTGACCGAAGGAAGGCAAAAGCTGATCCAGATCAGTGCGCGCCCCTGCAAAGCCCCTTAGGAATGCGGGGTGACGATAACGCCCACTGCCGGCAGCGCCCGACAGGCCCTGCGCCAAGCGACGATGGAAAGCCATCAGCGTGTCGACGACCTGTTCTCGCATTTTTCGCTGAACGATCGCCCCGGCTATGCCGCCTTCCTGAAGGCCCATGCCCGGGCGCTCGCCCCGCTGGAGCGGATGACCCGCCCCGATGCGCCGCGGCTGCCGCTGCTGACCCGGGACCTTGCGGCCCTGGGCGAACCGCAGCCCGCGCCGCTCGCCGCGCCGGCGCCCCCGTCCGATGCCTATCGCTGGGGTCTGCGCTACACGCTGGAAGGATCGCGCCTGGGCGGCGCCATGCTCGCCCGCCGCGTCGGCCCCGGCCTGCCGCGCGCCTATCTGTCCGCCGTGCATGAAAAGGGCGGCTGGGCGGATTTCCAGCGACGACTGGATGAAGCCGCGGCCGATGGGGGCCAGCCATGGATCGGCGACGCGATTCGCGGCGCGGAGGCCGCATTCGATCTGTTCGCCGCCGCCGCCAGGGGCGAAGTGGCGCCCGTCCATGGCTGACGGCAATATCCCGGCCCAGGATTTCGCCGTCGACCTCAGCAATTGCGACCGGGAGCCGATCCATGTGCTGGGCACGGTCCAGCCCTTCGGTTTCCTGATCGCGCTGACCGCCGACTGGCTGGTGTCGCGCGTGTCGGCCAACAGCGCCGATCATATCGGTCTTTCGCCCGAACAGATGCTGGGCCGGCCGATCAGCGGCATCTTCAGCGGGGAGGCGGTCCATTCCCTGCGCAACCGCATCACCCTGCTGCGCGGCCCCGACGCGGTGGAGCGCATCTTCTCCCTCACCCTGGTCGACGGGATCGCGCCGTTCGACGTCGCCGTCCACTTCTCCGGATCGCTGGTCGTGATCGAGGCCGAACCGGCGTCCCATGACGAGATGGAGGCCAGCAGCATGGTCCGCTCCATGGTGTCGCGGCTCGGCCAGACGCAGGGCATGGCCGCCTTCCTGCGGGACGGCGCGCGGCAGGTGCGGGCGCTGACGGGCTTCGACCGGGTGATGGTCTATCGCTTTGCGGAGGGCGGCGACGGCGAAGTCGTGGCCGAAGCGCTGCGTCCCGGCATCGACAGCTTCTTCGGCCTGCATTATCCCGCGTCCGACATTCCGGCGCAGGCGCGGGCGCTCTACCTGCGCAACATCTTCCGCGTGATCGCGGACGTGCAGGCGCAGCCGGTTCCCATCGTGCCGCAGCTCGACCCCTCTGGCGCCGCGCTCGACATGTCGCTCTGCCTGACGCGGGCGGTGTCGCCCATCCATATCGAATATCTCGGCAATATGGGGGTAGGGGCCTCGCTCTCCATCTCGATCGTCGTCGAAGGGCGGCTCTGGGGCCTGTTCGCCTGCCACCATTATGGCCCCCGCCTGCCCAGCTTCGCGCAGCGCAGCGCCGCCGAACTGTTCGGCCAGATCTTCTCGATGATGCTCGAAAACCGGGAGCGCAGCGAAACCTCCGCCTATGAGGGCAAGGCGCGGCAGGTGGCCGACCGGCTGATGTCGGCGGTGGCGCAGGACCATGACCTGCTGTCCAACGCCCGCTGGCTGGGCGAGGTGATCTTCGACACCATCCCGGCCGACGGCGTCGGCGTCTATATCGACGGCCAGATGACCTTTTCCGGCCTCGCCCCGGACGAGCGAAGCTTCGCCGCCATCGTCGCCATGCTGAACCGGGCCGCCGCCGGCCAGGTCTTCACCACCGATCATATGGCGCGCCTGCTGCCCGAATCGTCCGCCCATGCCGACCGGGCGGCGGGGCTGCTCGCCATCCCGCTCTCGCGCCGCCCGCGCGACTATGTGGTGCTGTTCCGGGCGGAACAGCTCCGCTCGGTGCGCTGGGCGGGAAGCCCGGAAAAGCATATCGAATATGGCCCCAACGGCCCCCGCCTGACCCCGCGCAAGAGCTTCGAACAATGGTCGGAACTGGTGCGCGGCGCCGCCGTGCCCTTCACCGCCGCCGAACTGCGCGTGGCGGAGGCGCTGCGCACCGCCCTGCTGGAAGTCATATTGCGCCTGTCCGATTCCGCCCATGATGAACGGCAGAAGGCGCATGAGAAGCAGGAATTGCTGATCGCGGAACTCAATCATCGCGTCCGCAACATCCTCTCGCTGATCCGGGGGCTGCTGTCCCAGACCCGCGACAGCGCCGAATCGGTCGACCAGTTCATCGACACGCTGGAAAGCCGCGTCCACGCCCTGGCCCGCGCCCATGACCAGATCACCGCCGACCGCTGGGCGCCCGCCCGGCTCTACGACCTGATCGAGGTGGAATCGGCCGCCTATCTGGCCGAACGGCGCGACCGGGTGAAGCTGACCGGTCCCAATGTGCTGCTCACCCCGGCCGCCTTCACGGTGCTGGCGCTGGTGATCCATGAGATGCTGACCAACGCCGCCAAATATGGCGCTCTGTCCGACAATGGCAGCGTGGCCATCGGCTGGAGGGTCGATGCCGACGGTAGCCTGCTGCTCGACTGGCGGGAAAGCGGCGGGCCGGCCGTGGTCGCGCCCACCCGCCGGGGCTTCGGATCGACCGTGATCGAACGGTCCATCCCCTATGATCTCGATGGCCGGGCGGAGGTGCATTACCGCCTTTCCGGTCTGGAGGCGCGATTCTGCATCCCCTCCGCCCATGTCGCCTCCGTCCTGCCCGACGTCGTCGGCATCGAACGCGCCAGCCCCGCCCCGGCGCCCACGCCGACGCTGCTCAAGGGGCGCAACGTCCTGCTGGTCGAAGACAATATGATCATCGCCATGGATGGCGAGGACGCGCTGCGCGACCTCGGCGCCGAAGTGATCACCGCCGCCAGCGTCAGCCGCGCGCGGGATGCGATCGCGAACCATGACGTCGATCTGGCGGTCCTGGACTTCAACCTCGGCAATGAAACCAGCCTTCCCGTGGCGGAACTGCTGGCGGAAAAGGGCGTCTCCTTCCTCTTCGCCACCGGCTATGGCGACGGGCTGGACCTGCCCGAACGCTTCGGCGACGTGACCCTGCTCAAAAAGCCCTATTCCGGCGCCACTCTGGCCCAGGCCATCGCCCCCGTGCTGGAAGAAAACGGAGCTTGAGGGCCGCCCGCCGCCGCCTTTCACGCCCCACCCGAAACAGTCCGTTTCCAGCGCCCCGCTTGCGCCGCGCTCAAATCCATCCGATCTCCTGGGCATGAGACAACCGACTCTCTTCATCCCCCATGGCGGCGGCCCCTGCTTCTTCATGGACCCCAGCGACCCCGATCGCCCGCATTGCGACCCGATGTGGCAGCCGATGCAGGACTATCTGGCGGGCATCGTCGCGACCCTGCCCGAACGCCCCCGTGCGATCCTGCTGGTCTCCGGCCATTGGGAGGAAAGCCGGTTCACCGTCCATGACGGCGAAAGGCCCAGCCTGCTGTTCGACTATTACGGCTTTCCCCCGCACACATATGCGCTCCGCTGGGATGCGCCCGGCGCGCCCGCGCTCGCCCGCCGCGCCGCCGGCCTGCTGGAACAGGCGGGCTTCCCCACCGGCAGGGAGGATGAGCGCGGCTGGGACCATGGCGTCTTCATCCCGATGAAGGTCGCCCTGCCGCAGGCCGACATCCCCGTCGCCCAGCTCTCGCTCCGCGGCGATCTCGATCCCGACGCGCATCTCGCCGCAGGCCGGGCGCTCGCGCCGCTGCGCGACGAGGGCGTCCTCATCATCGGATCGGGAATGAGCTTCCACAATCTGCGCGTGCGCGGCGCACAGGCGACCCAGCCTTCGATGCTCTGGGACGAAGCCCTGACCGCCGCCGTCACCGACCCCGATCCGGCCAGCCGGGCGCAGCGCGTCGCCGCCTGGGCCGACCTGCCCCATGCCCGCTTCGCCCATCCGCGCGAGGAACATCTCCTGCCGCTGATGGTCGCCCTGGGCGCGGGCGGGGAGGATGCGGCCGTGCGCGACCACGCCAGCAATGTGCTGGGCTGGGCCGTGTCGGGCTACCGCTTCGGCTGAACCGCAGGAACGCGGATGGCCTCAGGGCTTCCGCAGCGCCGGAACCGCCTTCGCCGCTTCGTCCGGCGTGATGCCGGATGGCGGCACGGCGTCCACCACTTCCTCGCCCCGCATCACCCGTCCCGCCCGCTGGATCGCACCCCGCAACCGGGGATAGATGCCGCACCGGCAGATATTGGTGATCGCCGCGTCGATCTCCTCGTCGCCCGGATCGCTGGTCCGCCGCAGCAGCACCGACGCCGCCATGATGACGCCGGGGATGCAGTAACCGCATTGCGAGACATTGTCCGCCGCGAACACCTGTTGCAGCGGATGGCCGCGGTCGGGCGACAATCCCTCTATGGTGGTGACGAACTTGCCCTCCGTGGCGGCGATCGTCACCTGGCAGGAGCGTACGGCTTCCCCGTCTATGTCGACCGTGCAGGCGCCGCAATCGCCCGTGCCGCAGGCATATTTCGTCCCGGTCAGGTTCGATGCGTCGCGCAGCGCCCACAGCAGCGGCGTCGCCGGGTCCATGCGATATTGGACGGGCCGGTCGTTGACCGTGAACTTCGTCATCCCGCGCCCTCTTCCTCGACCTTGTGGTAGAGCACCTCGTTGCGGATGTGGATGGTGCGCGAGGCGAGCCGGATTTCCTGGATGAAGGTGCCGAAGGCCGCCGCCTGCAACACCATGGCCAGGATGAAGAGAATCGCGATCGGCGTGCCCAGATGCACCCCGAACAGATTGGCCGCGAACAGCAGGATGACCACCAGACAGACGGCGCAGGCCGACGCCACCGACAGGAAGATCGCGCCATTGACCACGCTCATCCGCCGGTCCAGCACGCGGATTTCGCTGACCATCCGGTCATGTTCCTTGCCGCGGGACGCGAGGATCTTCTCCTCCACCTTCCGCGCCCGGTCGATGATCCGCGCCAGCCGCCCGACGCAGACGTTCAGGAACGCCCCGATACCCGCAAGCAGGAAGACAGGAGCCAAAGCGAGCTGAATAGTCTGTGCGACCTGGGAAACCTGGGGGAGTGCGATCATCGTTTCACAGCAGCGCAGCGCGAAGGAAATGGCAAGGGTTGAAATGATGGCATGGGACTCACGCCATCATGACTTGAAGGAAACGCGCGCCTGCGAAGGCAGGAGCCCAGTTCCGCCGTCCGGGCATCACTCAACCCTCCGAACCGGGCTGAATGCGAGCCGCCTGTCCCGCTTCAGCGCCTCCGCAGGAGCGCAATCCTATATTCCTCAGGCCTATATTCCTCAGGCCTATATTCCTCAGGCAGCGCCCTTGGCCGGCGTGTTGACGCCCATGGACTTCAGATAGTGCCGGATATTGCGCGCGGCCTGCCGCAGCCGCTGCTCATTCTCCACCATGGCGATGCGGACATAACCCTCGCCATCCTCGCCATAGCCGACCCCCGGCGCGACCGCGACCTTGGCATGGGTAAGGAGCTGCTTGGAAAATTCCAGGCTCCCCATGTCCTTGAGGGCAGGGGGCAGCGGCGCCCAGGCGAACATCGACGCCTTGGGCGCGGGAATGTCCCAGCCCGCCCGGCCAAAGGCCTCCACCATCACGTCGCGGCGCTTGTGGTAGAGTTCGCGGTTCTTCTGCACGATGTCCTGCGGCCCGTTCAATGCCGCGCAGGCCGCCGCCTGGATCGGCGTGAACGCGCCATAGTCCAGATAGGACTTCACCCGCTTCAACGCCGCGATCAGTTGCCGGTTGCCCACGGCGAAGCCGATGCGCCAGCCCGCCATGGAATAGGTCTTGCTGAGCGAGGTGAACTCGACCGCGACATCCTTGGCGCCCGGCACCTGCAGGATGGAGGGCGTCGGATTGCCGTCATAATAAAGCTCGGAATAGGCAAGGTCGCTCAGCACCCAGACCTTGTTCTCCTTCGCCCAGGCGACCAGCCGCTCGTAGAAGGCGAGGTCGACCGTCTCCGCCGTCGGATTGCTGGGATAGCCCACCACGAGGATCGACGGACGCGGCACGGTGAAGGCCATGGCCCGTTCCAGCGACTGCCAATAATGTTCGTCCGGCGTGGTCGGCACGGATCGGATGGTCGCGCCCGCGATGATGAAGCCGAACATGTGGATCGGATAGCTGGGATTGGGCGCCAGCACGACGTCGCCCGGCGCGGTGATCGCGGTGGCCAGGCTGGCGAGGCCCTCTTTCGACCCCATGGTCACGACCACCTCGGTCTCCGGGTCCAGATCGACGCCGAAGCGGCGGCCATAATAATTGGCCTGCGCCCGGCGCAGCCCCGGAATCCCCATCGACTGGGAATAGCCGTGCGCGCTCGGCTTCTGCGCGACCTCGCACAGCTTGGCGATGACATGGTCGGGCGGCGGCAGGTCGGGATTGCCCATGCCTAAGTCGATAATGTCCTCCCCCGCGGCGCGTGCGGCGGCCCGCATCGCGTTCACTTCGGCGATGACATAGGGCGGCAGACGCTTCATGCGGTAGAATTCTTCGGACATTGGGGCTTTCCTGAAAGCTCGCTGTAAGGAATAGTGCGTGACGCGCATTCGGCTTGTCACGATCCGGCTATAACCCGCCAGCCCGCGACACGCCAGAGAAAGCGGCGGACCGGACCATGCCAGGCGAAGGAAGGTGGCCATGAAAGCACAGGACGTCATGGAACCCCATCTCCCCACGCTGGAGGACATGCAGCAATGGACGCAGGTGCTGGGCCGGGCGCAGCAGTTGCTGCTGGAACAGGCGGCGGGCGCGACCGGGCGCACGCTGCCCTTCGATCCCGAAGCCGTGGCGCGCATCCAGACCGGCTTCGCCGACGAAGGCTTGGCGCTGTGGCAGCGTTTCCTGGATTCCGGCGGCCTGCTGCGCGACCAGCCGGAGCCGCCGCCCTCGGGCAGCCCCGCCGCCGCGCGCGACCGCCGCTTCGCCGACCCGGCCTGGACCGAGCATCCCTTCTACGACCTGATCCGGCAAAGTTACCTGCTGCTCTCGGATTATCTGATGAAGCTGGCCGACGCGGTGGACGGCGTCGATCCGAAGCAGAAGGCAAAGCTGCGCTTTGCCACCACCGGCCTGCTCGACGCCATCGCCCCCAGCAATTTCCCGCTGACCAACCCGCTGGTCGTGCAGAAGACGATCCAGAGCGGCGGCGAGAATCTGGTCAAGGGCCTCCAGCACATGCTGGCCGATCTGGAAAAGGGCCAGCTCACCCACACGGACGGCACGGCGTTCGAGCTTGGCCGCAACATCGCCTCCACGCCGGGCAAGGTGATCAGGGAAACGCCGCTCTACCAGTTGATCCACTATGCCCCGACGACGGACAAGGTGCTGGAAACGCCGCTGATCATCTTCCCGCCATGGATCAACCGCTTCTACATTCTCGACCTGTCGCCGGAAAAAAGCTTCGTCAAATGGGCCGTGGACCAGGGGATCAGCGTCTTCCTGGTGTCGTGGAAATCGGCCGACGCCTCGATGAAGGACCTGGTCTGGGACGATTATATACTGAACGGCCAGATCGACGCGATCGACACGGTGCGCGACCTGCTGGGCGTGCCCGGCGCCCACGCCATCGGCTATTGCGTCGCGGGCACCACCCTTGCCGCCACACTGGCGCTGCTGGCGGCGCGGGGGGAGGGAGAAAAGGTCGCCAGCGCCACCTTCTTCACCGCCCAGGTCGATTTCAGCAAGGCAGGGGACCTCAGCCTGTTCGTCGATGACGAGCAGATGAAGATGGTGGAGCAGCTTTCCTCCGGCGGCTTCCTCGACGGGCGCTACATGGCCGCGACCTTCAACCTGCTGCGCGGGCGCGACCTCATCTGGAACTATGTGGTCAACAATTACCTGCTGGGGCAGGATTATCCGCCCTTCGACCTGCTCTACTGGAATGGCGACACCACCAACCTGCCGGCGCGCTGGCACAGGGATTATCTGACCCAGCTCTATCGCGACAACCTGCTGGTCCGGCCGGGCGCGATCAGCGTCGCGGGCACGCCCATCGACCTGCGCCGGGTCAGGACACCCGCCTATGTGCAGGCAGGACGGGAAGATCATATCGCCCCGCTGGAAAGCGTGTGGAAACTGACCGAACATTTCTCCGGCCCGATCCGTTTCCTGCTGGCGGGGTCGGGGCATATAGCGGGCGTGGTGAACCCGCCCGCCGCCGGCAAATATCAATATTGGACCTGCACCGAATCGCAGCCCACCCTGGAGGCCTTCCTTGCACAGGCGAAGGAGACGAAGGGGAGCTGGTGGCCCGACTGGATCGAGTGGATTCGCGGGCAGACCCCCGCCACGGTCCCGGTGAAGGGCGCCCGCCGCCCGGGCAGGGGCCGACTCAAGGCCATTGAGGATGCGCCCGGCCGCTATGTGAAAACCCGTTAGTTCCTTCACATGGGACAGGGGGGACAGGGTTTGCGGCAGCCCGCCTCGTTGCAGCGACGGGCCGTATGAGGCAATTTTGTTGCACTGCACAAAAACACTTGCAACCGCATTTCGATCCCTATATTGTGCACTGCAACAAATGGAGGTTGGTCCATGGCCGTTACCCCAAAGCCAGTGCGTAAGAAGCCTGCCGCCAAGAAGGCGTCGTCGTCGACCCTGTCCGCCAGTGAGGCGCTCAAGGCCGCCGAAGCTGCGATCAAGGCCCCGGCCCCGACGAAGGCGAAGCCCGCCGTCAGGAAACCGGCGCCGCCCAAGCCCGTCGCTCCGGCCGCCAGGCCGGCGCCCGTGGCGAAGGCCGATCCGGTGGCGGTGATCGCGGCGACCACGGCGGTCGACGCCGCGCCTGAGCCCGAGCTGGTGAAGGATGCGACGCCCGAACCCACCCCCGTCGCCGCGGCGCCGGCGGTGAAGACGCCGAAGTTTGAGCCGGTTGCGGAACCGACGCCGACCGAACCGGAGCTATGGAAGAGCCTGTCGTCCAAGGCCGGGCCGCTAGAGCCCATGTTGCTGCCCGCCACAGAAGGAACGAAGATGATGAACGACGTGATCGAGACCGGAAAGAAATTCGCTGAAGAAACCAAGGCCAAGCTCGAAACGGTCTATGCCGACCTGAACGAGAAGGCGAAGGTGAGCGTCGAGAAGTCGACCAAGGCGATCGAGGAGTTCAGCGACATCGCCAAGGGCAATGTCGAAGCGCTGGTCGAATCCGGCAAGATCGCGGCCAAGGGCTTTGAGACCCTGGGCCAGGAAGCCGTGGACTACAGCCGCAAGAGCTTCGAAAAGGCGACTGCCTCGTTCAAGAGCTTCTCGACCGTGAAGACGCCGACCGAATTCTTCCAGCTCCAGAGCCAGCTGCTCTCCAGCAGCTTCGACGAATTCACCAAGGAAGCGGCCAAGAGCAGCGAAGCGCTGATGAAGCTGGCCGGCGACGTGGCCTCGCCGCTGACCGCCCGCGTGACCGTGGTGACCGACAAGGTGAAGGCGCTCGCCGCCTGATCCCCCCTCGGTTTTCTGAAACAGGGAAACGGCTCCGTGATCGGGGCCGTTTTCTTTTTTGCGCAGCGCGCAGATGCCCGGTCCGGGCGCTGGAATCCACCCGCATCCTCTCCCGCTCCCCCACAATATTGCGCCTCTCCTTTGCGGGTTCCCCAACGTCGTTCGTCTTGGGAAGATGTGGGGCAGTTGATCGTCCCCGCCACTTACATTCCGCCGAAGAGAGGCATGGGTTTCCATCATGGTCGATTGCACAGCTTCCGCCGCCTTGATCCACCAGGGCATCTTCCCCATAACGCCGCCCGCACGGCACCGGCAGGGGAGCAGCGCTGATGCACGGTGACGTGATGACCTGGCTCCTGCCGCTGGTCGCGATGCTGGGGGCGGGACTGTTCGCCGGTTTCGCGGCGGGGATTTTCGGGATCGGCGGCGGCTTCGTGGTGGTGCCTGCGCTGTTCGTGGTGCTGCCGCTGCTGGGCGGCACGCATGACGCCATCGCCCATGTCGCCATCGGCACGTCGGCGGCGACGATCATCGTGACGTCGATCCGTTCCCTCCTCGCCCATGCCAAGCGCGGCGCGGTGGAGTTCGAGGTGCTCAAGACCTGGGCGCCGTGGATCATCCTGGGCGACGGCGCGGGCGTGCTGCTGGCCGGCCATGTCGACGGACGCATCCTGACCATGATCTTCGCGATCGGCGTGTTCCTGATGTCGCTCAACTTCCTGCTGCCCAAGGTCGGCGGCAAGGTGATCAGCGACACCATGCCCTCGGGCATCGCCCGCGTCGGCATCGCCGGGGGCCTGGGCACCTTCTCCGCCCTGCTCGGCATCGGCGGCGGCACCATCGCCATCATGGTGATGACGCTGTGCGGCCGCTCGATCCACCGCGCCATCGCCACCGCGTCGGGCATCGGCACGCTCATCGCCATTCCCAGCGCCATCGGCTTCGCGCTGATCGGCCTCAAGGAAGGCGGCCTGCCCTGGGGATCGCTGGGCTATGTCAACATCCCCGCGACGCTCGCCATCGCCTCCATGTCCGTGCTCACCGCGCCGCTGGGCGTCGCCGTCGCGCACGCCATGCCCGCCGCCCCGCTCAAGAAGATCTTCGGCGTCTATCTGGTGATCATCGCCTTCGTCATGTTCCGCAACGCGATCCGCATGTGACCCGCTTCCCCTTCCCGCCCATGGCCGCTGCAAGGGCCATGGGCGGGATTTTGCCATAACCTATTGAAATAAGGTTATTTCCGGCCGGTTTCTCTTTTCCGCCGGTCGCCGCAGGGATGCGCTTCATCCATTCTGCACAACCGTTCATGCGCAAAATCCCTTTCCTCGCACGTTGACCCCCCATCGGGACGAGGAAGAGGAGAAGAGACATGAAACGCTCGACTGTCGCCAGCGCCCTTGCCATGCTCGCCATGGCGCCGCTTTCCGCAACGGCCATGCCCCATGGCGCGATGAGCTATGAGGAAAGGCTCGCCGCGATGGAGGACGACATGACCCTGCCCGCGCCGATTGCGGGCGTGCAGAATAAATATTGGTTCAACTATCGCACCGATGTTGCGGAGGCCCGCAAGGAACTGGCCCACGACCTGCGCCACGCCACCGATGCGGAGGATGAGCGCGACGCCTGGGACGAATATCGCGCGGAACTGGCCGACGCCCGCCGCGACTATGCGAAGGAAATGCGCGAGAAGGGCTATCGCACCGGGCAGGTGCGGGTCCACGGTTCCGGTCGCTGACCATGACATGGGCTGGAGGGTGGTAGAGCCGCCGGAGCATCGTGCGCAAAACCGGTTCCCACTTTTGCGCACGATGCTCTGGAAAGGATGCGGCAGAAAGCCGGAGCGCGCTGCGTGCGATTGGCGCAGCGCGCTCCGGGCGCGCCTTACGCCGCTTCATCCTCCGGCATGACGTCCACCATCACCTGCACGCTCTGGCCCGCGCCGCCGACGAACAGCCCGTCCATCGGCGCGACATCGGCATAGTCCCGCCCCATGGCGACGAACAGATGCCCGTCCCCGGCGATCACGCCGTTGGTCGGATCAAGGCCGATCCACCCCCGCGCCGGCCCGCACCACAGCATCGCCCAGGCATGCATCGCGTCCGCGCCCACCAGCCGCGCCATGCCCGGCGGCGGATCGGTGCGCAGATAGCCGCTGACATAGGCGGCGGGCAGCCCGAACCAGCGCAAGGCCGCCACCATCACATGGGCAAAGTCCTGGCACACCCCATGGCGCGCCGCAAAGGCCTCCGCCACTGGCGTCGCCGCGTCCGTCGCCCCGCTCACATAAGCGAATTCGCCCTTGATCCGCTGCGCCAGCGCCAGCGCGGCCCCGACAATCGGTCGCTCCGGGACAAGCAAATCCGCCGCCCAAGCCCCGATCTCCGCCACCAGCGGCACGCGCTGCGAGGCGTGGAGATAATGCGCCGGCCCCGCCGGTCCCATGTCCCGCGCCACCAGCGCCGCCTCCGCCACCGCGCCGACGGTGGGATCATCGTCCCGCGCTTCCGCCGCCGGCCCGCCCTGCACCCCGGCGCGAAAGCTGCTGTCGATGCTGATCCGGCGCAGCGGGCTGTCGATCTCCAGCCGGGCGACATGCACGGGCCATGCCCCCGGCCGCGATTCGATGGAGGAAGGCGCCGGATCGACCGCCAGATGATAGTCCGACGTCCACTGCCCCGGCCAGGGCGCGGGCCGCAGCCGCAGGTTCAGGCGCGCCAGTTGCACCGGCGCATCATAATGCACGATGGTCTGATGCCGGATGCGGTAGATCATGACAGCAGGCTGGCGCCCTCGCTCTTTTCCTTGCGCCGCTGCAGGAAATAGCGCTGGCCGATGGCGTCCGACAGTTCCAGCAACCGGCCCTCCGCATCGCTCAAGTCCGCCATGCCGAGCACATCCCCCGTCAGCGGCGCCAGCCGCGCCGCCAGCATCGCCGCCAGCCGTTGGGGCTCCTCGGGCATGCCATCGCCATGCAGCGTCGGCAGCGCCCCGACATGCTCCGCCAGCCTCTCCGCCTGATAGACGATGGAGCGCGGATTATGCGGCTCCAGCGCCACCAGATCGCGCACCGGCGCCAGGGCGGGCCCGGCCAGATAGCGGTTGCGATAGCTGATCTGGCTGTCGTTGAGGTCCAGCAGCACGGTCAGGTCGTCCGCCGAAGCCCCATCGCCCCCGAACAGCATGGCCAGACGGCAGCCATTGATCGCCCGCTCCATCCGCCGCCCCATGTCGTGGAAGCGCCACCCCTCGGTCCGCCCCATATTCTCCGCCGCCAGCCCGGACAGCGCCGAAATCCGCTCGATCATCCGGGATGACGCCTTCAGCAGGGTCTCCGTCACCCCGCCGTCGAAATCGGGCAGGGGCAGCCGCACCAGCCGCCAATAATCCACCGCCAGCCGGTCGCGCAGCCCTTCCCCTATGCCCGCCACCGCCGCCAGCAGGGCCCGCACGCTGCCCGGCTGCGCGCCATCGCCCAACGCCTGCGCGCAGAGCGGCCCGACCGCCCCCGCAACAGCCGGGATCGCGCCCCAGGACGCAAGCTGTCCCATCAGCCGGTCCATGGCGGGCGATCCCACCGCCGGCCCCAGATCGGCTTCGATGGACCCGCCGACGATCGCCCGGATCACCCGCGCCGTCATCTCCATCCGCTCGATATAGCGGCCCAGCCAATAAAGATTGTCCGCCGCCTTGGCGGGCAGCATGCCGCCCACCCGCCGGATCGCCGGAGCCGCCGCCGACAGCCCGTCCTGCGGCACCGGCTTGCCGTCCAGCACGCACATGTCCGCCGACAGGTCGCCTTCGCCCATCAGCGCGGCGCGAATGTCGCCATGCGCCGCCAGCCGCGCAAAGGCGCCCGGCATGATCCGCCATTGCCCCAGCTCGTCCCGCGCCACGAACACCCGCAGGGTGAAGGGCAGGGCGGTCAGCCTGCCCCCGACGATCGCGGGCGTGGTCGACAGCCGCACCACTTCCTGCCCGACATAATCCATCGGCCGCCGCGCCATCGCCCCCAGCAGGGCCGCCCGCTGCGCCGCATCCATCCCCGATCCGGGCAGGAACCGCGTGCCCGTCAGCCCCGCCACGTCCCGGTCGAAGGCGGACCCCACCACCAGCTCGTCCATCGCCCCCGCCACATGCGCCCGCTCGGCCGCCTGTCCGCACCACCATGTCGCGATATTGGGCAGGATGAGGTCCGCCCCCAGCACCTCCCGCGCCAGCCCCGGCAGGAAGGCCGCCATCGCCCGCGATTCGATCACGCCCACGCCCGGCCAGTTGGCCAGCATCAGCCCGCCCTTGACGCAGGCGTCGAACAGGTCCGGCACGCCGATCCGCGATTCCGCGTCGAACGCCAGCGGATCGAGGAAGCGGCTGTCCATCCAGCGCCAGAGGCCATCGACCCGCTTCAATCCCTGGATCGTCCGCACGAACAATTGCCCGTCCGACACGATCAGGTCGTCGCCCTCGACCAGCAACAGGCCCAGATAGCGCGCCAGATGCGCTTGCTCGGCATAGCTCTGGTTGAACCGCCCCGGCGACAGCAGCCCGATGCGCGGATCGCTCCGCTCGCAATCCGCCGCCAGCCCGCGCCGCAGGTCGCTCAGGAACGGCGCCAGCCGCCGCACATTGAGCGCGCCCAGCAGGTCCCCGGTCGCCCGCGACAGGGCCAGCCGGTTCTCCAGCGCATAACCGACGCCCACGGGCGTCCGCACCCGGTCCGCCAGCACCCGCCAATCGCCCTGCGGCCCCCGCGCCAGATCGGCGGCGTAAAAATGGACGAAATGCCCATGCGGCGGCGGCGCGCCGGTCATCACCCTCCAGTGATGCGGGCTGCCGGTGATCACGCTCGCGGGCAGCTTCCCATCGCGGACCAGCGATTGGGTGGAATAGATGTCGCTGATCACCCGCTCCAGCAACTGCGCCCGCTGGATCAGCCCCTGCTCGATATGCGTCCATTCCCGCGCCCCGATCAGCAGCGGAATGGGGCTGAGCGGCCAGGGCCTTTCCTGCTGGTCCCCGGTCAGCCGGAACGCCAGCCCCAGGTCGACCGCCTGCCGCTCGACATTGCCCGCCAGCACCGCCGGATCGCCCTGCGCCTGCGCCGACAGCCGCTCCAGCATCGTCCGCCAGTGCCCGGCCATCTCCGCGCTCGCTCCGGCGAACAGGTCGCCCTCCGGCGCCCGCGCCAGATAGGCGTCGGCCCAACCGGCCGCTTCCACGACAGGGGCGCTCGCCACGGTCATGGATGCCGGAAACGCAGGTCCAGCGTCATCGGAAATTCGCCCGGGGCCTCGGCGGGCGGCATGTCGACCGGCCCCGGCGTATGGCCATGGTCCTGAAACCGCGCCTTGCGCCGCGCCTCCGCCTCATAGGCGTTGATCGGCAGCGTGTCGTAATTGCGCCCGCCCGGATGCGCGACATGATAGACGCAGCCGCCCAGCGACCGACCGCTCCAGCTATCCAGCACGTCGAAGGTCAGCGGCGCGTTGACCGGCAGGGCAGGGTGCAGGCAGGCGGCCGGCGCCCAGGCCTTGTACCGCACGCCGCCCACCGCCTCGCCCGGCACGGCGGTCGGCGTCATCGGCACGCGCCGCCCGTTGCAGGCGACGACATGCCGCCCCGCGACCAGCCCCGTCGCCCGCACCTGCAACCGCTCGGTCGAACTGTCGACATAGCGCACGGTCCCCCCAATCGCCCCGGTCTCGCCCAGCACGTTCCACGGCTCCAGCGCATGGGCAATCTCCAGCCCCACGCCGCCCGCATCCACCGCGCCATGCACCGGAAAACGGAACTGCCGCTGCGCCTCGAACCAGTTGGGATCGAACGCGTAACCCGCCCCGCGCAGGTCGCCCAGCACCTCCAGAAAATCCGCCCAGACGAAATGCGGCAGCATGAAACGGTCGTGCAGCGCCGTTCCCCAGCGCACCAGACCGCCCTGCTGCGGCTGCCGCCAGAACCACGCCGTCAGCGCCCGCAACAGCAATTGCTGGGCAAGGCTCATCCTCGGCTCCGGCGGCATCTCGAAGCCCCGAAACTCCAGCAGCCCAAGCCGCCCGGTCGGCCCGTCGGGGGAGAACATCTTGTCGATGCAGATTTCGGTGCGATGGGTATTGCCCGTCACATCGACCAGCAGGTTGCGGAACAGCCGGTCCACCAGCCATGGCGGCGGCGCATCGCCATCACCGGGAGCAGGCACCTGCGCCAGCGCGATCTCCAGCTCGTACAGCCCGTCATGCCGCGCCTCGTCGATGCGCGGAGCCTGGCTGGTCGGCCCGATGCACAGCCCCGAAAACAGGTAGGACAGCGAAGGATGCCGCTGCCAATAGAGCACAAAACTCTTCAGCAGGTCGGGCCGCCGGATGAAGGGCGAGTCGTTCAAACTCGGCCCCCCCAGCACGATATGATTGCCGCCCCCGGTCCCCACCGAACGCCCGTCGACCATGAACTTGTCGGCGGTAAGGTCGCAGGTCCGCGCCAGCGCATAGAGCCGCTCGGTGATCTCCACCGTCTCGTCCCAGCTTGAAGAAGGCTGGATATTCACCTCGATCACGCCGGGATCGGGCGTGGCCTTCAGCACCTGCAGGCGCGGGTCGGGCGGCGGCGCATAGCCCTCTATCCGCACCGGAATCCGCATCGCCTCCGCCGCGCCCTCGACCTGCGCGATCAGTTCCAGATAATCCTCCAGCGCCTCCACCGGCGGCAGGAAGATGGACAGGAAATGCCCCCTCGGCTCCACCGTCACGGCGGTGCGCACCGCCCCCTCGATATGGAACTGCTCGACCCGCTCCTGCGCCACGGCCCCGCCCGGCGCGTCGGGCACCCGCTGCACCGGCTGGGCGTGAACCTCGTCCACCGTCGCCCGGAAATCCGGCAACGGCCCGCGCGGCTCGCTCGGATCGCGGGGATGGATATAGGGAAAGGCCGCCTCCGGCACATGCGGCAACGACCCCAGGGGCAGGCGATAGCCCAGGGCCGAATCCCCCGGCACCGCGAACAGCCGCCCGCGCCGCAATTGCCAAATCTCGCTCTGCCAGCGCGGCGTCGCGGCCTGAGCCTGCCACCGCTGCACCGGCAGCACATAGCCGACCGGCTGGTCCAGCCCCCGCTCGAACGCCCGCACCATCCGCGCCCGCGCCTCCGGATCGGCGATCTTGGGATCGTCGGGCGAGGTGTTGACCGGCAGGTCCGCCTCCTTGACCGCCCATACCGCCGGGTCTTCGAAAACCGGCTGGATATGATCGGCGGAAAAGCCCATCGCCCCCGCCATATGCGCGATGAAGGCCTGCGCATCCTCCGCCGTCACCGCCCGCGCGTCCTCCGGCGCGACCTCATCCGCGATCAGCGCCGCATCGCGCCAGATCGGCACCCCGTCCTGCCGCCAGTAGACCGCATAGGCCCAGCGCGGCAGGCTCTCGCCCGGATACCATTTGCCCTGCCCATGATGCAGCATCCCGCCCGGCGCGAAGGCCTCCCGCAGCCCCCGGATCAGCCGGTCGGCATAACCCGCCTTGGTCGGTCCCACGGCATCGCCGTTCCACTCGCCCGCATCGCCGCCATTCTCCGCCACGAAGGTCGGCTCGCCCCCGGTCGTCAGCCGCACGTCCTGCGCCTGCAAGTCGGCATCCACCTGCGCGCCCAAGGCCATCACCGCATCCCAGCGCGCATCGGTGAAGGGCTTGGTGATCCGCACCGCCTCGGCAATGCGGCTGACGCCCATGGAAAAGTGAAAGTCGACCTCCGCCGGTTCCGCCATCCCGCTGATCGGCGCGGCGGAACGATAATGCGGCGTCGCGCAGAGCGGGATATGCCCCTCTCCGGCGAACATCCCCGAAGTCGCATCGAGCGCCACCCAACCCGCGCCCGGCACATAGGCCTCCGCCCAGGCGTGGAGATCGACCACGTCCTGCGAAACCCCCTTCGGCCCCTCCAGCGGCTCGACATCGGCCACAAGCTGGATCGAGTATCCCGATACGAAGCGCGCCGCAAAGCCCAGCCGCCGCAGCAACTGCACCAGCAGCCACGCCGAATCCCGGCACGACCCGGTGCCGATCTCCAGCGTCTCCTCCGGCGACTGCACACCGGCCTCCATCCGGATCACATAGCCGACCCGTTGCTGAAGCTGCCGGTTCACCTCGACCAGAAAGTCGATCGTCCGCCCCTCAAACCCCTTGTGGCTCTCCACCAGAGCCTCGAACAGCGGCCCCTGATCCTCCAGGTCGAAATAGGCGGCAAGGTCGGTCTTCAACTGCTCGTCATAGGCGAAGGGATACTCCTCCGCATAAGGCTCCACGAAGAAATCGAATGGATTGATGATGTCGAGATCGGCCAGCAGGTCGACCTCGACGGAGAAACGGTCGACCGGCTCGGGAAAGACGATCCGCGCCAGCCAGTTGCCGTGCGGGTCCTGCTGCCAGTTCAGGAAATGCCCCGGCGGATCGATCTTCAACGCATAATTGGGGATTTTCGTCCGGCTGTGCGGCGCGGGCCGCAACCGGATCACCTGCGGCCCAAGCGTGATCGGGCGACTGTAGCGATAGGACGTCAGGTGGTGGAGCGCGGCCTTCAGCATGAAAGCGATGAAACGCCACCCCCTGCTGCAATGCAATATGGAATCGCTTCGGCGGCAAAGAAACTGAATTTATATATAGAAGCCCCTCCCCTTCAGGGGAGGGGTTGGGGTGGGGGCAGGCCGTTACTCCCAGCTTTCCCTTAGGGCACGCCCCCACCCCTCAATCCCCTCCCCTGAAGGGGAGGGGAAGCGCGCTCCTCAAGGCACCAGATCCACCCGCTCCGCATCCGGCATGACCGCATCGATCAGCAACGACCGGTGGCAGGCCGCCGCATCCCGCTCGAAGCACAGCAGCGCCACGGCCTGCTCCTCCGCCATCTCCACCAGTTGCGCCGCTTGCACCATCGCCTCGGGCAGCTCCAACTGCCCCGCATAAATCTCCGCCAGCCGCTGGTGCTGCCCCTTGCGCGCCGCCTCCCGCCCGGCGGCGGGCGTGCCCAGCGCCTTCAACCCGACATAATCGATCCCCGCCTCGCGCAGCCCGGCGGCGAGGATATTCTTGGAAAAGCCCGGCCGCCGCGACAGCGGCACCGCCCGCACATCGGCCAGCATCGTCACGCCCGCCGCGCGCAGGGCGGCGATCACCTCGTCCTGCGTCGCGCCCTCATAGCCGATGGTGAAGATTCGCATGCCCGACAGACTAGCCTGTTCCTGCGCGGCGGCAAAACGCTACTCGTTCCCCTCGGCCCGCTCCATCATCTCCATGAAGTCGCGCGCCGCGTCCCGGTCCGCCGGGTCCTCGAACGCCTCGTCCAGATCGGGCGCCGCCCCCAGCAGGAACATCAGCGACCACAGCGCAAAGCGCCGCCGCCCGTCCGTCTCCAGCCCGAAATCCACCCGCATGCGCTCCAGCCCCGCTTCCAGGGCATCGGGCGTCAGCGCGTCCACATCCCGCACCCCGAAATAGCGGTGCAACTGGTCGTCGAAATTCATGCCGCCACCGTCTCCGGCAACCCCCAGTCGATCGCCCCGCGCCCCTTCTCCTCCAGAAAGGCGTTGGCCTGCGAAAAATGCCGGCACCCCAGGAACCCGTTATGCGCCGAAAGGGGGGAGGGGTGCGCCGCCTTCAGCACCAGATGCCGGCTCCGGTCGACAAACTCCGCCTTGCGCTGGGCATAGCTGCCCCACAGCAGGAACACCACCGGCTCGCGCTGCTGGTTGACCAGCCGGATGATCGCATCGGTAAACTGTTCCCAGCCGCGCTTCTGGTGCGACGCCGCCTTGCCCATCTCCACCGTCAGCACGCTGTTCAGCAGCAGCACGCCCTGCCGCGCCCAATGCTCCAGGAAACCGTGGCGCGGCGGCGGCAGCCCCAGGTCGCTCTGCAATTCCTTGTAGATATTGACCAGCGACGGCGGCGTCCGCACCCCCGGCTTCACCGAAAAGCACAGGCCATGCGCCTGCCCCTCGCCATGATAGGGGTCCTGCCCCAGCACCACCACCTTCACCCTGTCCAGCGGCGTCAGGTCCAGCGCCCGGAAATATTCGCTGCCCTTGGGGAAGATGCGCTTGCCCTGCGCCTTCTCCTCCTGAAGGAAGCGCTTCAGCCCCTGCATATAGGGGCTCTCGAATTCCCGCAGCAGCGGCGCGCGCCAGCTCTCGTCCAGCTTGATCGTATCGCTCATGGCCCGGCGTGATGAACCCCGCGCCGATCCGCTGTCAACAGTGCTTGCCCTTCTCCGGCAAATCGGGGAAACAGGCGGCATGCCGCGCCTTCGTACCAAGCTGATCGCCTTTCTGGCCCTGTTCCTGGCCCCGCTGCCCACCGCCGACGCCTTCGGCCCGACCCCCAATCCGGTCCAGCACAGCGCCGAATCCCGCCTGATGGCCGAATTCGCCCGTTTCGCCACGCTGACCGACGGCACGGTCGGCATCGCGGTGCGTGATCTCGGCACGGGCGAGACGCTCGCCTATAATGGCGACACGCTGTTCCCCATGGCCAGCACCTACAAGGTGGCGGTCACGGCCAAGATCCTCTCGTTGCTGGACGCGGGCAGCCTCAGCCTCGACGAACCGCTCATGCGCCTCGGCCGCCCGCTGCCGGTGCGCACCCTGATCGACATGAGCCTGACGCTCAGCGACAATGAGGCGACCGACGCCCTCGTCGCCCGCGCCGGCGGGCCGCAGGCGGTCAACGACTGGGTCCGCGCCGCCGGGATCAGGGGGCTGCGCGTCGACAGCAACACCCGCGACCTGCTCGCCCGCGCCAAGGTGACGGGCATTGGCTTCGGCGATGAAGCCGCGATGGAATCCGGCCTCTCCGCCAGCCAGCGCGACGCCCGCGACATGCCCAATCTGGGCTTCGCCGCCGACCCGCGCGACACCGCCACGCCGCGGGCGATGGACGACCTGCTCGCCGCGATCCGCCTGGGCAGGGTGCTGCGGCCCCAGACGACCGCGCTGATGCTGTCGGTCATGGAACGCTGCAAGACCGGCAAGGCCCGGCTGCGCGCCATGCTGCCGCCGGGCACGCGCATCGCGCACAAGACCGGGACGCTGAACGGCCTCGGCAACGACGCGGGCATCGTCACGCTGCCCGATGGCCGCATGTTCGTCATCTCGGTCTTCGTGATGAAGGACCATATGGGCCATGAGCTGCGCGACCGCATCATGGCCGAAGCGGCGCGGGCCGCTTATGATTATTTCCTGTTCGCCCCCGATCGGCACACGGCCTGACGCATCCATCTTAACTTCCATCCCGTTTCCCGATAGGCTTGCGGACACAGGCAGGAGGGGATGCGATGGACGACAAGACGGCGGCGTTCCGCGACTTTTGGCCCTATTATCTCCAGGAACATGCCCATGCGGGCACGCGGGCGATGCACTATGCCGGCACCAGCCTGGTCGTGCTGCTGATCGCCGCGCTGCCGGTCGCGGGAAGCTGGTGGATGATCCCCGCCGTGCCCCTCGCCGGCTATGGCTTCGCCTGGATCGGCCACAGCCTGATCGAACATAACCGCCCCGCGACCTTCCGCTATCCCTTCTGGTCGCTGCGGGCCGATTTCGTGATGTGGTTCCGCTTCCTGACCGGAAGAATGGCCCGCGACCTCAAACGCGCGGGCGTCCGCCCCGATGGCTCGGTCGACCCCGCATTGCGCCGCGAATTGTGATGGTCCCGACCGGTTTGGGTGGAATCAGGACATTCCCCCTCCCGCAGGCGGGAGGGGGCTAGGGGGTGGGCTGGCGCGACATCTGCGTTGTTTTGCAACGGCTAAGTCAGAAGCTCGCTACGCTCGCGCCCACCCCTAACCCCTCCCGCCTGCGAGAGGGGAATGTCTTGGATTGGCCATTCCCCACCTTCCCCACCTGCCCATACAGCTTGAGGTGCTGCAAGCTTGACCCCCGCCCCCGCTCTGCCAAAAGGGGGCCCGCAATGGCCCTCACCGCCCACTTCACCCGCCTGCCCGACCTCGCGAGCCTAGCCCCCCGCTGGCAGGCGCTGGAGTCCCGCGCCGCCGCCAGCTTCTTCCTCGGCTGGACCTGGACCGGCGCCTGGCTGGAAAGCTACGCCGTCCGCCCCGAACTGCTCGCCGTCACCGACGCGCAGGGCCGGGACGTCGCGCTAGCCCTCTTCGGCCATGCCCTGCAACCCCGCCTGCTGGGCCGCAGCGCCACCCTGTCGCTCAACCAGTCCGGCGACCCCGGCGCCGACCGCCCCTTCATCGAATATAACGGCCTGCTCGCCGCAAAGGGCAGGGAAGGGGAGGCGACACGGGCCGCCCTCCAGGCCCTGCAAAACCGCAACGACTGGCGCACCCTCCGCCTCGACGGCATCGCCCCCGACTCGCCGCTCCTGACAATCCCCGCCCGCCGCAAGACCCGCCTCGACCGCTCCCCGGTCTATCAGGTCGACCTCGCCGCCGTCCGCGCCGCCGACTATCTGTCGCTGCTCAGCTCCAACAGCCGCGCCCAGATCCGCCGCGCCCTCAAGGACCATGGCGGCGCGCTCCCGGCCATCGCTAAAGCCGCCCCAGCCGACATTGCCCCATGGCTGGAGGAAATGCGGTCCCTCAACACCGGCCGCCACGCCGACAATGCCTGGGACGACCCCGCCTTCCGCCGCTTCGCCGCCGCCCTCGCAAGCCGCGACGAAAAGGTCGAACTGCTGCGCTTCACCGATGGCGGCGGAACCGTCGGCCTGCTCCTCAACGTCCTCCACGACGGCATAGCGATGAACTACCAGTCCGCCTTCGCCGCCCCCCGCGCGCCGAAGGACAAGCCCGGCCTGCTCTGCCACGCCGCCGCCGTCGCCCATTATGCGGAACGCGGCCTCGCGCTCTACTCGCTGCTCGCGGGCAAGGACCGCTACAAGCAGAGCCTCGCCACCCGCGAGGAAGCCCTTGAATGGTGGCAGGTCGACCGCTTCAGCCCCCGCCTCGAAGCCGAAGCGTGGCTGCGCAAGCTGCTCAGACGCCCAGCTTCCGCATGATGCGATAGGCGATCCGCCGCGCGCCCTGCGCCTCCGGCCGCGCCCCGATCCGCCCGACCGGCAGCCCGCGCCGCCGCAGCAGCGCATTCAGGCTGTGCAACTCGCCCTCCGCCACGCTCCGCTCCGACCGCCACGTCACCGACAGGCTGACCGACACGACAGGGCCATTCTCCACGAAATGCGGCGCCTTGACCGGCACATGGATCGCATCGCCCGGCAACAGCGTCACCGCCATGCCCCGCTCGCGAAAACCGTCCCGCCAGTCCAGATTGCGATGCCCGCCCGCATGGAAGGCCTCGCTCTGCACTGCGGGCACCAGTTCCTCGTCGCCCGCCGGAAAGACCGTCATCGTCTTCTCGCCCCGGATCTGGAGCAGGATATTATGCTCCGGGTCCATGTGGAACGGCGTCACGCTCCCCGGCGAGGACAGGAAGATGAACGCCTCCCGATGCAGCATCGGCCCGGTCTCCCGCTCCACCAGCGGCGCCAGTTCCGCCAGCGCCCGGTCCAGCAGCGCGCCATAATCCGCGTCCCGCTCGACATTCTTCAGCACCGCCCAACTGCCGTTGGTCTCGATGGTCCGGATCGTCTCGCCCAGCGTCAGCCCGTTGGACGGCGTATCCTCCGCCCGCACCCCCAAAGGCAGCTTCCCCAGATTATACTCGACCGAAGCAGCGGGCATCCGCTCCGCCAGCCCGGCCAGAGCCTCCAGCGTCAGCAGCGCATGCCCCGCCAGCCCATGGCTCAATTTCGCCGCCCTGTCCGGATAAGCCGCCGCGAAGGCTGCCCGCGCCTCTTCCGGAAACACCGCCGCCTCGATGGCGCTCACCGCGTTCATATCTGCCCCTTCAACCTCTGCCCCAGCGCCTCGACGCCATTGGCCAGCGCAAAGGCGACGCTTCGCCCCGCGCCTCGCAGGGCGATGCGATATTGCGTGATCGTCCGCCGCTCGCCCCACAGGCTGTCGATCATCGGATGGTCCGCCGCCGCGCAGCTATCCATCCAGCCGATGGCGGGATCGCCCAGCACCGCCTGCAGATTGGCGATCTCGATCAGCACACCCGGCGAAAAGCGCCCCAGCGCCTCGTCAAAGGCGATCTTGAAGGAAAAGGCTCCTTCGCCATGCCGGAAATTGACCAGCATCGCGATCGCCCGCCCATCCAGGTCCATGCGCAGGAAATGCAGCCGCCCGTTCTCGAAAGCCGCCGCGCAGGCCCCCCGGAAGAAAGCCGCATCCTCATCCCTGCAGGCCAGCGCCGATCCTTCCGCCCCCTTCCAGCCCGCGGCCTCCAGCGCCAGAAATTCCCCGCACCACGCGGCCAGCTCCGCCCCGTCGCCCAGCAGCCGGCTCCCGACCGTGCCCAGTTCGGCCAGCCGCTTCTGCAGGCGCCGCAATTCCTTGCGCTTCTTGGCCCGCACATTGGTTTCCCAATAGGCGTCCGCGTCCAGTTCCGACCGCAGCATCGCCCGGTCGTACCGATGCACCTCCCGCCGCCCGCGCCGCTGCTCGACGCACAGCGCCTCCAGCGCCGCCGCATTCGCCCCCGCCGCGTCCAGCCCCCGCAGATGCAGGAAGCCCGGCGCCCAGTCCGCCTCGTCCAGCTGCTCCAGCAGTCCCCGCCACGCCGCCACTTCCTCGCCCCGCCGGATCAGCGGCGCGCCGAAGAAGCAATGATCGTGCATCCAGTTGGTGACGCAGCGCAGCGGCAACCGCCCATGCCGCGCCGAAACCGTCACAGGCATCAGCCCGATCAGTTCCCCGTCCCGCTGCGCCTCCAGCATGCGCACGGCGGTGCCGACCGCCAGATGGTCCAGCGCCGCACACAGCATGTCGGGCATGTAGAAGGCATTGGCCTCCGCCGCCGCGTCCGCCAGCGCGGCCCAGCGCGCCCGCTGCACCGGCGCATAGGCGCGCGCATGCGCCATTGCGGGATGGGAAGCCATGTCCATGCCCCCGGCCATATCCGCCAATGATTAGGGAAAGGCTAACCCGCGTTCATCGCCAGGATCATGTTCCGCACCTGCGGATAGACCTGCTTTTCCCATTTGCTGCCGGAAAAGACGCCATAATGGCCGACGCCCGGCTGCAGGTGATGGCGTTTCAGATGCGGGCGCAGGCCCGTGCAGAGCGCATGGGCGGCCGCGGTCTGGCCCACGGCGCACACGTCGTCCTTTTCCCCTTCGACCGTCAGCAGCGCCGTCTTGTGGATGGCGCCCGGATTGACCTTCCGCCCGCGATAGGTGAGTTCGCCCTTGGCCAGCAGCGTCCGCTGGAACACCTTGTCCACCGTTTCCAGATAAAATTCCGCCGTCATGTCGAGCACGGCGAAATATTCCTCGTAAAAGGTCTTGATCTTGTCCGCCTCGACCTGCCTGCCGTCGGCCAGCAGCTGGTAAAGCTCGCGGTGCGCGGCGCCATGCCGGTCCATGTTCATCGACATGAAGGCGGAAAGCTGGAGGAAGCCGGGATAGACCCGCCGGCCGCGCCCGGCATAGCGCATCGGCACCAGGCTGATCAGATTTTCCTCGAACCATTTGATCGACTGCTCATTGGCCAGTTCGTTGACGACCGTGGGCGCGGCGCGCGTGTCGATCGGTCCGCCCATCAGCGTCATGGAGCGCGGCGTCGCCGGGTCCTTGTCCTCCGACATGATCGACACCGCCGCCATGGCGGGCACGCAGGGCTGGCACACCGAAACCAGATGCGATCCCGGCCCGATTTCCTGCATGAAGGTCATGATGTAGTCGACATAATCGTCGAATCCGAAGCGCCCGGCGCTCAGCGGCACGTCCCGGGCGTTCTTCCAGTCGGTGATGTACACGTCATGGTCGCGCAGCAGCGTCTGGACGGTGTTGCGCAGCAGGGTCGAGAAATGGCCCGACATGGGGGCAACCACCAGCACCCTGGGCTGCGGCGTTTCGACATCGTCCTTCGCGAAGTGCAGCAGGTTGCCGAACGGCAGGTCCAGCGCCACCTCTTCCCGCACGGCGACCACCGCATTGCCGCTATGCACCTCCGTTATGCCATAGGCCGGCCGGCGATGCGTCAGCTTCGCGCCCTGGAACACGTCCATCAGGGCGAACATGCGGCGGGGCATGGCCCAATCCGCCACCGGTCCCATCTTGTCCTTGAAGGAGAGAGCGATCTGAGCACCGAAGCGCGCAGGGGCCATCATGTCGTTCCAGGCCTGATAGCCGCTATATAGCATCATCATCTTGCTCAAACGCGTCCTAAGCTCTTTCGGTGCCGATTCGGTCCCATGCCGGACCGTTATACAGGTTTTGCATATTGCACCGCATCATGATTGATGAAACATAGGAATGAAGCGGGAGGAACGCCATGGCCGACGCCGAACTCACCATTTCCAGCAAGACTTATTCGTCCTGGTCCCTGCGCGGATGGCTGTTGTGCCGCATGGCCGGGCTGAAGGTCGTGGAAAAGACGATTGCGCTCGACGATCCCGAAAACCGGGCGGAATTGCTGCTTCTGTCGCCGTCCGTGCTGGTGCCCCGCCTGACCCATGAGGGGGCGGGCGTGTGGGATACGCTCGCCATTGCGGAATATCTGCATGAACTCTATCCGCACGCCGGCCTTTATCCCGCGGAGCGGATCGCGCGGGCGCACTGCCGTTCGGTTTCGGGCGAAATCCACTCCGGCTTCATCAACCTGCGCTCGGCCCTGCCCATGAACCTGAAGGTGCGGCACGAAAAGTTCCCGGTCTTTTCCGGGGCCAAGCAGGACATCGAGCGGATCGAGGAAATCTGGACCGAATGCCTCGGCGCCTATGGCGGACCCTGGCTGTTCGGGGAAAGGCCGACCGTGGCCGATGCGATGTTCGCCCCCGTGGCGCAGCGTTTCCTGACCTATGCCGTGGCGCTGTCGGAGCGGTCGGCCGCCTATTGCAACTGGAGCAACGACTGGGACCTGATGCGCGAGTGGATCGACGCCGCCCGCGGGGAGAAGGATGAGGTCGAGGAACTGGAAGTCGAATTTTAGGGCGCGCTGCGTTCAATCGCACGCAGGTCGCGCAAGCTTTTGTTGCCGCATCGTTTTAAGCGCAAAACCGGTTCCCACTTTTGCGCACGATGCTCTGGGGCGCGCTGCGTTCAATCGGACGCAGGCCGCGCGCTCTCATTTGCAGGCCGTCATGGCCTGAATGCCGATCGGTCCTTGTTCCCGATTCCGCTCAACCACTCGCCGATCATCGCGCGTCCGGCAGCGACGGCTGCGGGGCCATGGTCGGCATGATCCTGCCGAAGGGCAGTGCCGCATTGCTTCGCTATGTCGAGATCGGCCCAGAAATGCGTGAGCCAATCCTCGAAACGCGGGTCTTCGCCCATTTCCGCGTGGAACTGCAACGCCAGCAGGTTGGGACCGCGGCGAAAGGCCTGATGAGCATAGTTTTCGGTCGACGCCAGCAGCTCGACCCCGGTCGGCATGTCGAAAGTGTCGCTGTGCCAGTGGAGGACGGGCACGCCGTCCAGATGGCGCAGCGGGGATTCCGCGCCCGCCTCGTTCAGCATGACCGGCGCGAATCCCAACTCCATCCGCCCGCCGGGATAGACGGGCGCGCCGAGCGCGGCGGCGATCATCTGGCTGCCCAGGCAGACGCCCAGGGTCGGCAGGTCCTGCTCCAGCCGGGCGGACAGCTTTTCGATCTGGAGCGGAATCCAGGGGTGCAGGTCCTGCTCATAGACGCCCATCGGGCCGCCCATCATGATCAACAGGTCCGGGGTGCAGAGGTCGACATCGGCAAAGTCGGGGCTGGCGACGTCGATCCGTTCGATCGCATAGCCCGCGGCCTCGATCGGTTGGAGATAGCCTGCCGCTCCCTCCCGCGGCACATGTCGGACGATCAGCGCTTTCTTCATCTCCACCATGCTGGTAGCCAAAGAGAACATGGCCTGCCACCCCAGCCTTTCTTGGGTTTTTGAAATGAGGGCTATTGGCGGGCGATGCGCATCAACGCGACCGCGCCTATGCCGAGCCAGATGATGTTGAGCACCATGGAGGGGATGGCGCCGTGCCACCATGTGTTGAGGATGAACAGCGTCGAACCCAGAGCGTTCATCCCTTGGAACAGGGCCGACTTGCCGGACACATGCCCGCTCGACACGAGCAGATAGGCGCCCAACACCAGCAACGCGCCCAGCCATCCGGCGATTTCGACAAGGATCGGCAATCCATCCCCCGGGAAAAGGGATGGTCTAGCTTGCCGAAGGCGGACCTGAATAGTGGTTCTGGATCATCTGGGCTCGATCCAGGCAAGTCGTGCGTCTGCAAGGGCCGGTCCCAGTCCCACCCTCATGCAGTCCCACCCTCATCCAATATTCCATCTGGCCGGGGCTACCGGACGACAATGCTTCCCCTCCCCTTCAGGGGAGGGGACCGAGGGGTGGGGGCGTGCCCCACGCGCAAACTCAGCCTGTAGAGGCACTCCCCCACCCCAACCCTTCAAACGAGTCACGTGCCTCGTTTGACCCTGAAGGGGAGGGGCTTGATGGCAGGAAACCACCCATTTCCGCCAGCCCATCCGCATCCTAACCCGGCAATTTTTAGGGACTAACACGGAGCTTCTGGGGAAAGCCCTTTACATCGCCTCCCGGATTGTCTGTGAAAGACTCCAGCGCCAAGGCAAGGACAGGAACCCGCAACCCATGACAATCCTCGTGACCGGCGCCGCCGGCTTCATCGGCATGGCCGTCGCGGACCGTCTTCTGTCCGAAGGCCGGGCCGTCTTCGGCATCGACAATATGAACGACTATTACCCCGTCTCGCTGAAGCGGGACCGGATCGCCGCCCTGCACGATCGCCATGGCGGCCTGTTCACCTTCGCGGAGCTGGACTTCGCCGACATGGACGCGCTCCAGGCGGCGCTGCACGACCATCCCGTCGACGCGATCGTCCATCTGGGCGCGCAGGCGGGCGTGCGCTATTCGCTGATCAACCCGCACGCCTATGTCCGCTCCAACCTCGCGGGCCATGTCAACATGCTGGAAGTGGCGCGGGAAAGGCGGGTGCGGCACCTCGTCTACGCCTCCTCCTCCTCGGTCTATGGCGGCAACGACACGCTGCCCTTCCGGGTCGAGGACCGCGCCGACCACCCCGTCTCGCTCTATGCCGCGACCAAGCGCGCAGACGAGCTGATGAGCGAGACCTACGCCCATCTCTTCCGCATTCCCATGACGGGCCTGCGATTCTTCACCGTCTACGGCCCCTGGGGCCGCCCCGACATGGCGATGTGGATCTTCACCTCGAAAATCCTCTCGGGCCAGCCGATCCCCGTCTTCAACCACGGCCGGATGCAGCGCGACTTCACCTATATAGACGACATCGTCAGCGGCGTGATCGGCTGCCTCGACCATGCGCCGGAAGATGACGGCGCGCCCAAGGCGGGGGGCAGCCGCTCGCCCCACCGGCTCTACAATATCGGCAACAACCGCCCCGAGGAGTTGATGCACCTCATCTCCGTCCTGGAGGAAGCCTGCGGCCGCAAGGCGGAGATCGACTTCCAGCCGATGCAGCCGGGCGACGTGCCGGCGACCTTCGCGGACATCAGCGCCATCGCGCAGGACATCGGCTTCGCGCCGACCACCGGGATCGAACTGGGGGTGCCCCGCTTCGTCGACTGGTACCGCGCCTATCATGGTGGAACGGCAGGCGCATAAACGGCGTCCTTTACAGGTTTATTCCCCTGACCGTGGCGCAATGCAGCACGGCGCCCCATAACCGCTTCCCTCGTAAAAGGTTCCGCCATCCGCCGATATTATTCGGCGGCTCATCGCTTTTTCATCCATTGTGGCGTTAATGGCGCGGAAATCATCATTCGCGCTTGCGAAATCGATTGCCAATACTAGGGGAAGACGCTTATCCCCGGCAGCCGGGTGCCGGTCGTTTCGACCGGTCGGGTCGCGGAACGAGGTAAGGACGGAACACCCTGGGACGGTGGATCGTCGCCGCTGTCGTCAGTCGGAAAAAGCCGGCGGCGGCGGTGGAAAAAAGGGCTTACGCGTGTCGACAGTAACGAAGATCGTGCCATTCGGCTCAGGCGGGCGCATTGCGGAAACCGCGCGCCGGACATTGTCCATCGCGGCCGAAGGGCTCAGCGCTCTCGAAAACCAGTTCAACGACCGGGAATTTTCGGCGACCTTCCTGCGGCTGGTCGGCATCATCATGAATGTGCGCGGCCGCCTGATCGTCACCGGCATGGGCAAGAGCGGCATCGTCGCGCGCAAGATGACGGCGACGCTCACCTCGACCGGCACGCCCGCCATCTTCCTGCACCCCGCCGACGCGGGCCATGGCGACCTGGGCATGGTCACGCCGGACGACGTCGTGCTGATGCTGTCCCATTCGGGCGAATCCAACGAACTCGGCCCGATCATCCAATATTGCAAGCGCTTCGCCATCCCCCTGCTGGGCATGACCGCGCGCAAGCGCAGCACGGTCGCGGCGGCGTCCGACATCTGCATCCTGATGCCCGACGTGAAGGAAGCGTGCCCCAATTCGCTCGCGCCCACCACCTCCACCACGATCCAGATGGCCTTCGGGGACGCGCTCGCCATCGCGCTCATGGAAATGCGCGGCTTCTCGGCGGACGACTTCCATAAATTCCATCCCAATGGCCGGCTCGGCGCGCAGCTCGTCAAGGTGCGCGAACTCATGGCCTCGGGCGGCGACGTGCCCCGCGTGGAGGAGGACGCCTCGCTGCTCGACGCCACCATCGAAATGACCCGCGCCCGGCTTGGCGGCACGGCGGTGGTCAACGGCAAGGGCGAACTGATCGGCGCCTTCACCGACGGCGACCTGCGCCGCACCGTCACCGGCACCCGCCACATGAACGAGCCGGTCGGCCGCTACATGACGGTCAGGCCCGTGTCGGTCGGCCCGGAAGAACTTGCTTCCGAAGCGCTCCGCCTGATGCACGACCATAATATCACGCTCCTTTTCGTCTGCGAAAAGGACCGCCTGGTCGGCGCGCTCCACATGCACGACCTCCTCCACGCGGGCGTCGCCTGAGCGCCATTCGCCCCAGGGACGACCGCACTCCCGCAAAGGCGGAAGCCGGGGCGGGCAAATTCGGGGTTCTTCAGCCTGATCGATTTGGGTGGAAAGCGGACACCCCCATTATCCCTCTCCCTCGAGGGAGAGGGCTGCGCAGACTTGGCAGCTTGCTGCCTAGTCGTAGCTGGGTGAGGGGGTTGCGATCCAACGGATCGCGCGGGCCGCAGGCCCGCTCCCCCTTATCCAGATCAGCCCAGGCTCCTTCGTCGCCAAGGCTTCCCATCCTTCTCCCTCCATGGATAAGGAAGGTCGTAAAATGGCCATGTCCCCCATCCCGATCCGTCCACCCAGCCCCTGACCGCCTTTCCGCACATGCCCCTTCACGCAGCTCCTCAACGGCATTGCTCCTGAAATGACCCCGCCCACCCTCATCGTCATCCCCGCCCGCGCCGGCTCCTCCCGCCTCCCGCGCAAGCCGCTGCGCCCGATCGCGGGCCGCACGCTGCTGCACCGGACCATCGCCATGGCCCGCGCCGCCACGACCGGCCTCTCCGACATCCAGCTGCTCGTCGCCACCGACGACGAGGAAATCGCCGCCCACGCCCGCGCCGCGGGCTGCGACGCCGCCCTGACCGACAGCGCCATCGCCACCGGTTCCGGCCGCGCCCTCGCCGCCGCCCGCCAGTGCGACAGCCAACCCCGCTTCATCGTCAACCTCCAGGGCGACAGCCCCTTCCAGCCCCAGGACGCCCTCCGCGCCGTCATCGCCGCGCTGGAATCCGGCGCACAGGTCGCCACCCCCGTCATCGCCCTCGACTGGCCCGCGCTCGACGCCCTGCGCGACCACAAGACCCGCTCGCCCTTCAGCGGCACCACCTGCGCCCGCGCGCCCGACGGCCGCGCCCTCTGGTTCTCGAAGACCATCATCCCCGCCATCCGCAATGAGGACGCCCTGCGCCAAAGCCAGCCGCTCTCCCCAGTCTGGCGCCATGTCGGCCTCTACGGCTACACGCTCGAAGCCCTTACCCGCTTCGAAGCCACGCCCCCCACGGCGCTCGAAAATCTCGAAGGCCTCGAACAGCTCCGCCTGCTCGAACTCGGCATCCCCGTCACCACCGTCCCGGTATCCCCGCCGGTCTTCGACAGCTCCGGCATCGACACCGAAGCCGACATCGCCCGTGTCGAGGCGCTGATCGCCGCCCATGGCGATCCCACCCCCTGATCCTCAACATCTTCCGTTCGTTTCGAGCGAAGTCGGGAAACATCATCAGTCCATGCGCCGCATCTTCATCATCCGCCACGGCAACACCTTCGAAAGCAGCGCGCAGGCCCGCCGCATCGGCGCGCGCACCGATATTCCGCTGGTGGAAAGCGGCCATGCCCAGGCCGACCGCCTCGGCGTCTGGTTCGCGGCGCAGAACTTGCCGATCCGCCGCCTCCACAGCAGCCCGCTCCTCCGCGCCCGGCAGACCGCCGCCAGCATCGCCGCCGCCACCGGCCACGCCAGCGACGGCTCCCTTCCCTGGCTCAACGAGATCGACCACGGCCCCGACGAAGGCCAACCCGAAGCGCAGGTCCTGACCCGCCTCGGCCCCCAGGCCCTAGCCGCCTGGGACGAACAGGGCATCCCGCCCAAGGACTGGAAAGTCGACGCCGAACCGCGCATCGCCGCCTGGAGGCAATGGTTCGCGCAAGCAGGGGAGGGCGCCGACCTCCTCATCACCAGCAACGGCGCCGCCCGCTTCGCGCTCCTTGCGCTAGGCCTGCCGCTCGCCGACCTCAAACTCCGCACCGGCGCCTTCGGCGAACTGACGGTGGGGGGAGGGGGCGAGGTCGATCTCATCCGGTGGGACGTCCGCCCATAACCGCCGCCGAAAGCCCAAAACGACAACCAAGAGCAGTCAGCAAACCCCATTATCCCTCTCCCTCAAGGGAGAGGGCTGCGCAGACTTGGCAGCTTGCTGCCTAGTCGTAGCTGGGTGAGGGGGTTGCGATCCCGGGGATCGCGCGGGCCACAGGCCCGCCCCCTTCATCCAACTCCGCCCAGACTCCTTA
This sequence comes from Sphingobium fuliginis, assembly GCF_004152845.1. Lineage (GTDB taxonomy): Bacteria > Pseudomonadota > Alphaproteobacteria > Sphingomonadales > Sphingomonadaceae > Sphingobium > Sphingobium fuliginis. The sequence goes on along the minus strand of NZ_SEON01000002.1, from coordinate 678,537 downwards.
CGTCGCCCAGGCTCCTTACGTCGCCCAAGCTCCTTACGTCGCCCCCGGCTCAATCCTTCCGCTGCGGCACCGTGAACGTCCCCGACACGCGCCCGCCCGAGCCGCTCCCGGAAACCCCCGGACCGCCGCCCCCGGCAGCCCGCCCGTCCACGGTCGAGCGCCCGCTGGTCAGGTCGATCACCAGCCGCCCCCCGGTCAGCCGGTTCGACCCCTGCGTCAGCGACACATTGCCCAGCATGGTGATCAGCCTGCTGTTGAGGTCGTAGATCGCGACATTGCCCTTCGCCGTCTGGTCCGCCTTGCGCACCACGACATTGCCCGACGCATCGATCCGGTCGATCTCCACGCCGCCCGGCCCGGTCCCGCCCCCCGGCTGGTTCCGGTAAGCCACCGTCATCCGCGCCGCATTCAGCGTCATGCCCGCCTGCGTCACCTCGACATTGCCCGACACCACGACGCGGTCGGCGCGGTCCTGCACCTCGATCCGGTCGGCGGTGAAGTTGACCGGCGCATTGCTGTCATGATTCTTCAGCACCTGCGCGTCCGCCCCCGCATAAAGGAGGCCCGCCGCGCCCAACGCGCCCAGCGACAGCAAAAGAAGGGGCTTTCTCATCACCTTTGCCCTTTGAGACCATTTTGTTCGATACGCAAGCTCGCCCGCCCGTTCAGCGTCACCGTCCGCGCGCTCAGGTCAGCCTCCAGATGATCGCCGCTGAACGTCCCGATGGGTATCCGCCCGTCGACCCGCCCCGCGCTCTGCATCCGCCGCGTCTTGAGGTCCACGCCCACGTCCCGCGTGGTCATCCGGTATCCGCCCTCCGACTGGAACTGCACCGGCCCGTCGATCGCGACCCGCTCCGTATCCATGTCGTACCGCCCCTTCTGCGCCCGCAGCAGCGCCTGCCCGTCGGACAGCAGGATCCGCGCCGACATGTCGTTAAGGTCGACGATCGGCTCGCGCGAACTCTTCTGCACGGCAGAACCCGCCCGCAGGGAAAAGGGCTGCCCCTTGCTGTCCTCCCCGCGATAGAGCGCCTCGGTCACGCGCATCCGCTCCTTCGCCACCTCGACCTTGTTCTTGTCGAGCACGAAGCTCACCTTGTCCCCCCCGGTGAAGGGCGCCGTCGCCAGCAACGCCGCCAGCACGCCCACCGACACCGGCAACCAGTTCTTGAGCAGCCCGACCAGCCGGTCGTGGCTCCCCCCCGGCCGCGCCCAGTGACGGCGCACATTGCGTTGCTGATCGGCCTGTATCGACATGGGTTCAGCCCTCACATATGCGCGAAGATGTCGATCTCCGGCCAACCCGCCAGGTCCAGCTCCGCCCGGTGCGGCAGGAAATCGAAACAGGCCTGCGCCAGTTCCATCCGCCCCTCGCGCACCAGCCGCTTGTCCAGCTCCGCCTTCAACGCATGCAGGTACCGGACGTCCGACGCCGCATAATCCTTCTGCGCGTCGGACAGCACGGGCGCGCCCCAGTCGCTCGACTGCTGCTGCTTGCTGATCTCCTGCCCCAGCAGCTCGCGCACCAGTTCTTTAAGGCCATGCCGGTCGGTATAGGTCCGCACCAGCCGCGACGCGATCTTGGTGCAATAGACGGGCGCCGCCACCACGCCCAGATAATGGCGGATCGCCGCAATGTCGAAACGCCCGAAATGATAGAGCTTCAGCCGCTCCGGATCGGCCAGCGCCGCGCGCAGGTTCGGCGCGGCATAATCGCTGCCGGGGTTGAAGCGGACCAGATGCTCGTCCCCCCCGCCGTCGCTGATCTGCACGACGCACAGGCGGTCGCGGGGCGTGATCAGCCCCATGGTTTCGGTGTCGACGGCGATCGGGCCGGGGGCAAGGACGCCCTCGGGCAAATCCTCTTCATGGAAATGGACGGTCATGATTCCCCTCTATGGCCAAAGCCGCCGGTTCGCAATCGCCCCTTGGCGACCGGGAACGAAAGGCGACCGGGGCGGTCGCAAAGCCGCCATTTTCAGGCCTTTTACCCGCCTCAAAAATCATTCGCCTGTCCCGGAAAAGTTGATATAGTGATTCCCAAACCGCGCGTGAGCGGTGGATTCTGCATGTCATTCGCCCGACATGCTTGTCTGGTTTAGTCTGGGGCGAAGCGAAAGTGACCAACAGGGCATGAGTTTTGATAGAGGTCGCCGCGGCGGGCGCGGCAAGGACAAGCGCGACAGTTTCGGCGACGACAGTTTCTATGAAGGCGGCCGTGGCGGCTTCGGCGGTGGGTTCGACCGCGGCGGTTTCGGTGGTGATCGTGGTGGCTTCGGCGGCGGCGACCGCTTCGGTGGCGGCGGCGGTGGTGGCTTCGGCGGCGACCGTGGCGGTTTCGGCGGCGGCGGCGGTGGCGGCGGCTTTGGCGGTGGTCGCGGCGGCGGCGGCGGCGGTTTCGGCGGCGGTGGCCGCGGCATGCCCGCGCAGGTCGTCGGTGAAGGCACCGGCGTGGTCAAATTCTTCAACGGGCAGAAGGGCTTCGGCTTCATCGTCCGCGACGATGGCGGCGAAGACGTGTTCGTCCACATCAGCGCCGTCGAGCAGGCGGGCCTGACGGGCCTCGCCGAAGGCCAGCCGCTCGGCTTCACCCTGGTGGATCGCGGCGGCAAGGTGTCGGCCACCGATCTCAAGATCGAGGGCGAACCGCTCCCCGTCACCGAACGCGCCCCCCGCGAACCCCGCGCCGGCGGCTTCGGCGATCGTCCGGGCGGCGGCGACCGCGGCCCGCAGCGCCAGCTCACCGGCGAACGCGCCAGCGGCACGGTCAAGTTCTTCAACGCCATGAAGGGCTTCGGCTTCATCCAGCGCGACGACGGCCAGCCCGACGCATTCGTGCACATCAGCGCCGTAGAACGCGCCGGCATGAGCGCCCTCAATGAAGGCGACCGCCTCGACTTCGAACTGGAAGTAGACCGCCGCGGCAAATATGCGGCCGTCAACCTTCAGACGAAGGCCGACTAAAGAACAGCCTGCCCGCTTTAGGGAGAGGATAAAAGGGGTCGCCTGCCCGGCGGCCCCTTTTTTGTTTCATGCTAGGTTTGATAGGCAGCTTTGCGCCTAATCCGGTCATTCAGCGTTTCGAGATGCACCCTCTATCAGCAGCGTCCCGAGTGTTTGCTCGCGGCGCAAAATGGCCCCTCCAGAGGACGATATCTACTGTCGCTCTTGCCCCATCCTAAATAGTAGCTTTAATTGCAGTATGTATCTGAAACAGGCAGTCATCGAGAACAGTGGTCCGCTCCGGCGGATCGACCTAGATCTTGCGTTCAGCAGCGAGGGCGCCCCGAGACCTATTGTGCTCGTTGGAGCCAATGGTGGCGGAAAGACGAATATCTTGTCTCTCATCACTGATGCGCTCTTTGAGGCCGCTGCTGTGCACTATGAGAACGTGCTTCCTGCCAGAGGTGCTGGCCGAGCTTGGTTCAGGGTGGTCGGCGGTCGAACGACCACAGTGGGCACACTTGGCGGATTCACGCTTTTGCGGTTCGAGCATGGCGGTGAAAGCCTTATTTACAAAGAGAAGGCTGGCACCGTCGATCCAGTTCAAGCGAGGGAAAGGGTGTCCGCTGATCTCGCTGGGGCTGTCAACTGGCCGACGGAAGGCTCAGTGAAGGAGTTTCCTGTCGGGGACGAAGTATCACGCCGCATCTTTGGGGACGGGGTTTATGCCTACTTCCCGTCCAGCCGGTCCGAAATACCGTACTGGCTCAACAGGGAATCGTTGCCGGAGACTGAGTTCGATGTGTTTGCCGCATTCGCTAAACGTTTGCGGAAACCTATTTTCGTTGAGCGGAGCCTTGACCAAATAAAGCAATGGCTGATTTCCGTTATCCTTGAATCCAGAGCGCACATCGGTTTGGCAGTCGGCCCGGAACAAGCCTTGCAGCTTCAAGTCAGGGGCGACGTGAACGCAACACTGATGTCGGAATTGGTACTCGCCCAATGCAACTTGGTTCTACGTCGCGTACTTGACGACGAAGATGTCAGATTTGTTTGGTTGGGGAGAAAGTCGCCCGATAAGCTCGCAGTCGCGCGAGGAGATGAGCTTTTCCTGCCCAACCTCGATGCCCTTTCGGGAGGACAGTCGATTCTGTTGGGTCTTTTTGGCACGCTTCTGCGGTATGGGGATCAATCAAGCAGTGGTCATGCGCTCGATCTCGCGTCGATTGAAGGAATCTGCATTGTCGATGAGATCGACTCGCACATACATGTCGATCTTCAACATCGAATTTTACCCTCGCTGATTAAGCTATTTCCTCGCGTTCAATTCATAATTTCAAGCCATTCACCGTTGTTCGTGCTGGGAATGGAGAAGGAGTTCGGTACCGACGGTTTCCAGCTCGTCGAAATGCCCGGCGGGCATTCCGTCACTGCTGAAACCTACTCTGAGTTTGGCAAAGCGATGCAGGCTCTGACGGCGACCGAAGCATTCAATGAGAAGCTGCTTTCAGAGACAGCACAGACAGGCCTTCCGATCATATTCGTCGAAGGGGAAACCGACACACCTTACATTCGTCGCGCTGCTCAATTGCTCGGTCGCAATGAACTGCTTGAACGCTGTGATGTTCAGTGGATCGGCGCTAAGGACGAAAGCGGTCAAGGGTTTCATACCGGCAAGGCGGCACTTGACCATACCCTCGCGGTGCTTCGCGCAAATCCTAAGCTCTCGAATAGACCGATCCTTCTTTTATACGATAACGATGTGAATAAGGCCGATGCGGACCATGGCATTGTTTCAGTAATAAGCATGCCGACGAATGACGGAAACTCGAAAGTGCGGGCAGGAATCGAAAATCTCCTGGCGGAAGCATCCATTACCGAGGCTGATTATGAGGCGATTGAAAGCCGGAAGCCGAATGGGGATGTTCTCACTCGAAAAACTCTTCGCAAGGCTGAACTATGCCAGAGGATGTGCGAGCATGGGACGGGCGACGACTTTGTAGCGTTCGGTCCCGCACTCGACAAAATCGAGGCGTATCTCAACAAGGTAGCGCCGCAAGCGGGTGATGAAGTAGGGCCAGCACCGGCAGAGGCTTAACTTGCGGTAGACTCCGAACACCGATTTTTGCGTCCATGCTGGGGAAGCTGCCTTTCCGGTTCCGGCCAAAATCCCCTCAAACCCGCCGAAACGGAAACGGCGCCACCGTCCGCTCATAGCCATGCAGATCCAGCGCCCGCGTCACCGGCGGCAAAGCGCGATCCGGACACCCCCGCCGCTCGCACAGATGGCAGGTCGGCCCCACCCCGGTCGCCGCGCCCTTCTCCAGATCGATCCCGTCGGCATGCACGATCCGCGCCCCATGCTTCGCCTCGCAGCCCAGCGCGATCACCGACCGCCCCCGCGCGCCGCCCTCCTTGGGCAACCCCACCGTCAGGCTGACGAAGCGCCGCCCGTCCACCGTCTCGATCAGTTGCGTATGCACCGCATCCGGCGCCTGCCCCTCATGCGCGTCCCAGCGCGGGCAGGTGCCCCCCAGCCGCGCAAAGGGCCACGCCTCCCCGTCGAAGCGCTTCGACACGATGCCCGCCCGGTCCACCTTCGCCATGAAGAAGGGCACGCCCCGCGCCCCCGTCCGCCCCAGGCTGGTCAGCCGATGCGCCAATTGCTCCATCGACACGCCGAAGCGCGCCCGCAGCAGCGGCAGGTCGTGCCGGCTCTGCTCCGCCGCCTTGGCGAAACGGTCATAGGGCATGATCAGCGCCGCCGCCGCATAGTTGGTGAGCGCGATTCCGGCGAGGCGGCGGCTGTCCTCGTCCGGCGGCCCCGCCCGCGTCACCTGCCCGCTTATGGCGTCCGCCAGTTCCTGCGCGCAAAGCTGATAGGCCACCGCGAACAGCCGCCCCGAAGAGGCCAGCCGCTCGCTCAGCAACAGCCGCCGCCGGTGCATGTCATAATGGCGCAGCGTTCCCGCCAGTACATCCTCCCGCACGATCTGCACGGCCATGCCATGCCGCTCCTTCAGCCGCGCCCGGATGCCCGCCTGCAAGGCCGATGGATCGTCGCCCAGTTCCCCCGCCAGCGACTCCGCCGCCGCATCCAGCTCCGCGAAATGATTGCCCGCCCGCGCGATCGTCTCGCGCAGCCAGTCGAGCGGCGCATGCAGCGGCGCCACGCTCCCCGGCGCCCCCGCCAGTCCGGACGCCACCTGCTCCGGCAGGCGCCGCAAATCGCTGAGCGCCCGGTAAAATCGCCTGATCGCCTCGCTCACCCCCGGATAATTTTCCGCGACCTCCAGCACTTCGTCGCGGGCGATGCCGATGTCGCGCACCAGCGCGTCGGACAATATCTCCCCCAGCGCGCTGGCGGCCCCTTCCTGCGTGCTGGCGACGAAATCGCGAATGTCGATGTCATAGACATTGGCCAGCCGCAGCAGCATCTGCGCCGTCAATGGCCGCTGATTGCGCTCCAGATGGTTGAGGTAACTGGGCGACACCCCCAGTTCCTCCGCCATCCGCGTCTGGTTCAGCCCCAGCTCCCGCCGCAAAACCCGCAGCTTCGGCCCCAGATAGAGTTTCCGATCATCCGCCATACTGTCACTATGTCAAAAAATGACAATATGAACAAGTCACCGCATGACACCGCTTCACTAATCGGCCTTCATTGACCGACTCGTTCATGGTTTGATGCGTCATCCCAACGGAAAGGAAGACCCATGGAAACGACCGAAGCACCCCAGCCCGCCCGCTCCCGCGCGGTTTTCTCCCAGGAGGATTTCGGCCTGATCCGAACCGCCATCGCCCATTATCTGCGCGAGGTTCAGGACAAGCCGGAATCTGTCAAATACGCCAATCTCTACCACCGCCTCGGCCGGGTGAGCTGAGCGTTTCAGGGTTCAGGAGAGGGAAGGGCGCGGCGGAAAAACCGACCGCGCCCTTTTCCCGTCAGAACAGCCGCGTCAGCCCGTAAAAGGCCGCGCCGATCACCGCCGCCGCCGGCAGCGTCACCACCCAGGCGACGATGATGCTCGACGCCACGTTCCACCGCACCGCCGACAGCCGCCGCGAAGCCCCGACGCCCACGATCGCGCCGGTAATGGTGTGGGTCGTCGACACCGGCACGCCCAGATGCGTCGCCAGGAACAGCGTCAGCGCCCCGCCGGTCTCCGCGCAAAATCCCTGTCCGGGCGTCAGCCGCGTGATCTTCGACCCCATGGTGTGGACGATCTTCCACCCGCCCAGCAGCGTCCCAAGGCCCATCGCCGCCTGACAGCTCAGCACCACCCAGAAGGGCACATGGAACCCGCCCGTCAGCATGCCCTGCGAATAGAGCAGCACCGCGATGATCCCCATCGTCTTCTGCGCATCATTGCCGCCATGCCCCAGCGAATAGAGCGACGCCGACACAAGCTGCATCTTGCGGAACACCCGGTCCGCCCCCTGCGGCGTGAAGCGCCGGAAAATCCAGCTCACGACCAGCACCAGCAGCAATGCCAGCACCAGCCCGATGGCGGGCGACAGCACGATGGCGGCGCTGGTCTTGAACACCCCGCTCCACACCACCGCGGAAAGTCCCGCCTTGGCCGTCCCCGCGCCCAGCAACCCGCCGATCAGCGCATGGCTGCTGGAGGAGGGGATGCCCAGCCCCCATGTGATGAGGTTCCAGGCGATGGCCCCCATCAGCGCGCCGAAAATCACCGCCGGATCGATGATGCTGGCGTCGACAATGCCCTTGCCCACGGTCTCCGCCACATGCAGCCCGAAGAAGAGGAAGGCGATGAAGTTGAAGAACGCCGCCCAGGCGACCGCATATTGCGGCTTCAACACCCGCGTCGACACGATGGTCGCGATCGAATTGGCGGCGTCGTGCAGCCCGTTCAGGAAATCGAACAGCAGCGCGACCCCGATCAGCGCGATCAGCAGCGGAAAGGCGATATGGGCTTCCATCTATCTGCTCTGGCCGGATCAGGCGTGGTCGATGACCAGGCCGGAAATCTCGTTGGCGACATCCTCGAACCGGTCCGTCACCTTCTCCAGATGGCTGTAGATTTCGTTGCCGACGACGAAATCCATCGGATTGCCCTGCCGCGCCTGATTGTAGAGCGCTTTCAGCCCCGCCTCATGCAGGATGTCGGCATGCCCCTCCAGCTTCACCAGCCGTTCGGTCAGGTCATGCAGCCGCGCCGAATTCAGGTTCAGCGACCGCAGCAGCGGCATCGCCTCCGCCGTGATCCGCGCGCATTCGACGATCAGGGCGCTCATGTCCTGCATCTGCGACGGAAATTCCTTCACCTCGAACAGCGCGATGGCTTTCGCCGTCTGGTTCATCTGGTCGATGGCGTCGTCCATCACCCCGATCAGCCCCGTAATGGCGCTGCGGTCGAACGGCGTCACGAAGATGCGGCGCACATCCTGCAGCACTTCGCGGATGATGTCGTCCGCCTCATGCTCCCGGTCCGAAATCTCCTTGATGTGGGCGTCGATGTCCGGCCCGCCCTTCAGCAGCTTGGCGAGCGCATCGGCGCCGGCGACCAAAGTCGCGGCATGATCCTCGAACTGCTCGAAAAAGCGCCCTTGCTTGGGCATCAGCGCGTGAAACCAGCGCAGCATTCCAGTCCTTTCGCTTTGCCATTCCTTGACCCGCAGCAACGTCCGCACGAACAGGCCCGGGTCCCGGGGCGGTTCGCGGAAAGCGGCGATGATGGATTGCAGATCGGGTTCGTCGACAGCCTTTGCAGCTTCGGCAACGGGGAACCAACGCAGTTCCCGCTGCCCTTGTTCGGGCCATTGCGACAACTGGCCCGTCACCGCAAGCGGGAAAACCTCGACCGTCGCCTCTTTCGTGTCGCCCCGCCGCCGTTTCTTGTCATAGCGATAGCGGCCGAGCGGCGCGGGGCAGGCAATGCCGTGAATGCCCGCCTCTTCATAAGCCTCCAGCTCTGCGGCGCGGTGGCCGGCCATGCCCTTGATGCGATTGCCCTTGGGAATCACCCAGCGCCGCGTATCGCGAGAGGTGATCAGCAGGATACGCATCGACCCGTCGGGGCCGGTCGAATAGGGAAGGGCGGCGATCTGACGCATTCAGCCGCCCTTATACGCCCGCCGGCGCATCCGATCGAGTTTCGCCCACCCCTGGTCCATCCGCGCCTTGTAACGAAATCGTCACATTGCGCAATCAACCAGGTTATCAGATCGACAGGCGGGCCGTCAGGCGGATGTCCCGTCCCGCCAGGGGGGCGTAATCCTTCAGGAAACTGGCCGCCCGCCGCGCCTCCACATCGAAGATGTTGTTGGCGGAAAGGGTGATGGTGGTCCGGTCATTGCCCTTGAGCGGCTTGAAGGAGAGCGAGGCGTTGACCAGCGTGAAACCGTCGGTCGGCGTTTCGGTGTCCGCGATGCGGTTCTGGGCGAAGCTGCGCTCGACCTCGCCCCGCAGGCTCAGCCGGTCGCCCTGCAATTCCACGCCGCCCAGCAGGCGAAGCGGGGGTATGCGCGGCGCCGGACCCGATCCGACGATGGTGGCGCGCACATAGTCGGCCACGCCATCCAGGTTGAGGGCATAGCCGCCGATCTGCCCCAGCTTCACCGTGCCTTCCGCCTCAAAGCCGAGATAGCGAGCATTCGCCTGCAGATTCTGGTAGCAGGGGAAATCCAGCGGTTCTCCGCCATTGGCGGCCATGCAGACGCTGTCGTCGGCCAGCGTATCGTAGATATAGCCGTCGAACCAGTTGTGATAGGCGGAAAGCGAGAGGGTATAGCCATTGCCCTGGCCGCGCAGCGTGCCTTCGATGCCCCAGCTCTTTTCCAGCCCGAAATCGGGATTGCCGAGTTCAAAGGCCTGCGTTCCCGCATGGTTGCCGCGGGCGAACAGCTCCTCGGCCGAAGGAGCGCGCTCCGTGCGGGACAGGTTCAACCCGACCCGCCAGCCCGGAGCGAGTTCCTGGCTGATCCCCAGCGAACCGGAAAGTGCATTGAAGCTGCGATGATAGGCGGGATTGAGCAGCGTCTCGTCCGCATCGGCCCCGACCCGCGTATGTTCATAACGCCCGCCCAGCTCGACCCGGGTGGTGCCGAGGTCGAAGGATTGCAGCGTGAAGAAGCCCAGTTGCTCCGTCTCGTTGCGCGGCAGGAATTTTTCTTCCCCCACCACGTGGAAGTTGCGTGCAAAGAACTGCGCGCCGATCGCGCCGTCCCAGCCGCCGCGCCTGGCCTGAACCAGTTCCAGCCGGGATTCGATCGACTGGTTGTAGAATGTCGTGCCGACCTCGCCCGTCTCCTCTATCTCCTGATGCTGATAATCGGCGAAGCCCGCGCGCAGGCGGATCGATTCCAGGAAGCCGCCATTGACGGGCAGTTCGGCGCGCAGGTCGGCCCGATCCTGCTTCATGTGCAGCCGCACCTTTTCCGCTTCGCCATCGGGATCGAGCGAATAGCGGACCGGCACGCCGTAGAAATTGTCGGTATGCGCCACCGAAAAGCCCAGATTGCCGCCATCGGTGATGAGCGCCGCGCCGCCCGCCACCTCCCATGTCCGCGCCGCGCTGTTGGGCAACTTGTCGCGCAGGGTGGCAAGGTCGCGGATTTCCGGATCGCTGCTGGCGTTCGCCTGGGCCCGCAGGGCGGGGGTCAGGATATAGCTGCCGGTGTCCAGATCGCCGCTCTTGGAATAGCTGCCGTCGAAATGGACAACGAACTTGTCACCGATGGGGGCCTCGATCTCGCCCGACCCAGTGCGTTCATTGGCTGCGCTGCCATAGGTGGCGATGCCGTCGACGTGGATCGGTTCGTCCGGCACGCGGCGGGGGATGCGGCTGTCGATCACATTGACCACGCCGCCAATGGCGGAGGAGCCGTAGAGCAGCGCCGCAGGGCCGCGCAGCACCTCGATCCGGTCGGCGGTGAGGGGATTGATCGCCACGGCATGGTCGACGGAGGTGTTCGACACGTCGAAGCTGCCGATGCCGTCGGTCAGGATGCGCACGCGCTCGCCCTGGAAGCCGCGCAGCACGGGGCGGGAAGCATTGGGGCCGAAGGAGGTTGCCGAGACGCCGGGCTGGTGCGCCAGAGTGTCGCCGATGGTGGGGCGCAGCGCCCGGGTGAGTTCTTCGCCGGATACGACCGACGTTCCTGAAAGAATATCGCCCTGCCGGCGTGGAATGATGGCGGTGACGACGATGTCCGCTCGTTGATCATGATAGGCTTGGGGCGCCGCGTCGGCGGGTGCGTCCTGAGCGAAGACGGGAAGGGCGGCAGACAATGCGGAAAAGGCGCAACCGGCACGCAACAGTGCGGAACGATACATTCGGTTCGTCATCCTTGAATGGGAGGAGATGTGCTCTCCTATCTGAAATGATATAGCATATCAATACTGCTCGGCGCGGGATCGATCGCTTGCCCGCGAAATCGGCTCAGCCAGTCGCAGCGGACGATCAGAGAAAGAGGAATTCCGCCAGTGCGGCAACCGCAGCCGGGCTTTCCGGGCGGAGAGCCTGCCGCACTTCGATGGCCGGGAGCGGACGTTCGAGCGCGACCCGCCTGATCCCGGTCATCCGGCCCAGGTCGCGGGCGAGGGGGCCGAAGGCGGCGAAGCAGCCCGCCCCTTCGCGCAATATGGTCATGATGTCGAACAGATTGTCGGTTTCCAGCACCGGATCGCCCAGCCGGACGCCGCCGCGCAGCAGCGCCTCGTCGATGATCCGCCGCAGGCCGTTGCGCGGCTCCATCGCCAATGTCGGCATGGCGGCAAGCTCTCCGGTCGCAACGCTGTCGCGGCGGGCGAGCGGATGCTCCGCGCCCGCATAGAGGTTGATCTGCTCCGACCAGCCATAGCGGGAGGATGGCTCATTCGTCTCGCCCAACGCATAGAAATAGGCGATGTCGGCCTTTCCCCGGCGGAGCGCCCAGGCAGCTTCGTCGGCCAGGTGGATCGTCAGGTCAAGCGTGATGGCGATGTCGTCATTCGCGGCCTCGAACGCGGCCAGCGCTTCCTGGAAATGGCCGAAGACCGGGGCGGGCGCGGCCAGGACGATGCTTTGCCGCGATGGCGCCGATTCCGACGGAGGGGTGGCGGGGATCATGCCGTCCGCCTGATCGACCCCCCAGTTTTCCGGCTGATCCTGCGACAACAGGGTCATGGCCTCCGCCGTTTTCCGGCCCGCAGCGGTCAGGCGCGGGGCGCCGGCAAGATCGTCGAAGAGGCGGTAGCCCAGACGCAGCTCCAGCGAGGCCAGATCGCGCGCGACATCATCGGGCGTGATCCCCAGATCGCTGGCGCAGCGCGAGAGGCTGCCCGATGCCACCATCTGCGCGAATATATCCAACTGGCGCAGGGAAGGCGTGGCCATGGCCCCTGATAGTGCAAATATCGCGCGGGGTTAAGGCCGATATTGGGTGAATATCGCTTTGGCATATTGACGAAGGCCGCCCAAAGATGGCAGGGCGCTCAGCCTGACGGGCGGGTATAGCTCAATGGTAGAGCACTAGCCTTCCAAGCTTGTGATGCGGGTTCGATCCCCGCTACCCGCTCCATCCCCTCATGGAGGCCCGTCCACGCCCATGGGCGACATCGTCAATCTACGACAGGCGCGCAAGGCGAAGGCTCGGGCGGATAAGGAACGCCAGGCGCAGGGCAATCGCGTCAAATTCGGCCGCACCAAGGCGGAACGTCTGGCGCAGTCAGCGGAAGAAGAACGGAACAGGCGGCTGATCGAAGGCGCGCGCCGTGACAATAGGGATGATAGTCCCAAATAATAGATCGCTGATTCTGAACCACAGGCAAGAATATAAAGTCTAAAACATCATCCATCAAAATGAACGAATGTTCATATTGGCCCTGTTCTGATCATTTCGTCGGCCCTTTGGCTCGATTGATCGGGAATAGCCTTCAGGCTTTGCGCTGAATCGTGAGGCTCGCGGGTTTGATCATGGCTATGACTGGAAACATTCGCTCACTTCGCCCCGCCAGGGCCGCGATTGCCGCTGTTCTGGCTTTCAGTTCGCCTCCGCTGCTCGCGCAGACCATCGTGCCGCCGAGCCAGCCGGTGATTGTCAATCCAGCCGCGGAACCGGAGCAACCGCCAGCTTCGTCCGCTCCGGCATTTGCGCCCGCGCAGCCTGTGGTTCAATCGACGCCTTCGGTCGAACAGCGGCTGGATGCCGCCATCGCGGCATCGCAGGCGGAGGAGAAGGCGCAGACTGCGGTAGCGGCTCCGGTGGAGCGGCGCGCACCAAGGCCAGCGACCCGAACGGCAGCGCGGACCGAGCCTGTCGCGTCCCCGCAACGCGCTACGGCCCCGGTACAAAGCGAAGCGCCTGTCCCGGCGCCTGTACAGGCGGCCGCTCCGCCAGCAGCCGCCGCTCCTGTCAGGCCGGCGCCGGTTCCTCCGTCGCAAGCCGGGATCGATCCCGCGCTGCTTTGGGCGCTGGGCGGCGGCTCGCTGCTGATGGCGGGCCTCGCGGGCGCTGCCCTGTTGCGCAGGCGCAAGCGTCGTGAGGAGCAGTGGGAAGGCGAGGAGCATTGGGAGGGCGAGGTGATCCAGCCCATGCCTGCGGAACCTGCTCCCGCCATGCCGCTGATGACGCCGCCGCCCGCGATTGCTCCTGCGCGGAGCGAGGAGGAAAGCAGCTTGGAAGCGATGGTGGCTGCGCCGCCCAGCCCGGAAAACCCGTTCCGAACCCACGCCAAGCGCATGACCCGCGCAAAATTCCTCCTCGCGCAGCGGCAGAAGCAGGCGGCGACCCCGGCGGCGGAGGAAACCATGGCAGCGCCGCCAGTATCAGCCAGGCCCGCGCCTGCGGCCACGCAGACGGTCTATCGTTTCGGTTCCGACCGGCGCCGCGACAGCGTCTTCAAGCCGCGGACGAGCTGAGCCCGATTCGATTCCTTGAGGGAAGGGGATGCCGGTTCCGATCGGCATCCCCTTCGTCATGCGATAGTTCCGCCGTTGCGGTTGCGTTGGATCGCCCGGCCTGATACCGGCCCGCCGGTAATTGCATGGCCGCCCAGGCCCGCTTCAAGGAAAGTTGCCCATGTCCGACCAGATCAACCGCATCGTTCTTGCCTTCTCAGGTGGGCTGGATACCAGCGTGATCCTGAAATGGCTGCAACAGACCTACCAGTGCGAGGTGGTGACCTTCACCGCCGATCTGGGACAGGGCGAGGAACTGGAGCCCGCCCGCGCCAAGGCGCGTCTGATGGGCGTCAAGGAAGAGCATATCTTCATCGATGACCTGCGCGAGGAATTCGTGAAGGACTATGTCTTCCCGATGATGCGCTCCAACGCGCTTTATGAAGGACTTTACCTGCTCGGCACGTCCATCGCCCGGCCGCTGATCGCCAAGCGGCAGATCGAGATCGCGAAGCAGGTCGGGGCGGATGCCGTCAGCCACGGCGCGACCGGCAAGGGCAATGACCAGGTGCGCTTCGAACTTGGCTATTACGGTCTCGCGCCTGACATCAAGGTGATCGCGCCCTGGCGCGAATGGGACCTCACCAGCCGCACCAGGCTGATCGAATTCGCTGAGAAGCACCAGATTCCGATCCCCCGCGACAAGCGCGGCGAAAGCCCATTCTCGACGGACGCGAACATGCTGCACACCTCTTCGGAGGGCAAGGTGCTGGAAGATCCGTGGGAAGAAACCCCGGACTATGTCTATTCGCGCACGGTGAATCCGGAGGATGCGCCCGACGCGCCCGAATATATCACCATCGATTTCGAGCGCGGCGACGGCGTGGCGATCAATGGCGTCGGCATGTCGCCCGCGACCTTGCTGGAAACGCTCAACGACTATGGCCGCAAGCATGGCATCGGCCGCCTCGATCTGGTCGAGAACCGGTTCGTCGGCATGAAGTCGCGCGGCATGTATGAGACGCCGGGCGGCACCATCTACCACCTCGCCCATCGCGGGATCGAGCAACTGACGCTCGACCGGGGGGCCGCGCACCTGAAGGATGAACTGGCGCCGCGCTATGCCGAACTCATCTATAACGGCTTCTGGTTCTCGCCCGAGCGCGAGATGCTGCAGGCGGCGATCGACTTCAGCCAGGAGAAGGTGACCGGCACGGTTCGCCTGAAGCTCTACAAGGGCGGCGTCTATGTCGTCGGCCGCAAGTCGCCCTATTCGCTCTACAGCGAGAAGGTCGTGACCTTCGAGGACGATGCGGGCGCCTATGACCAGCGCGACGCGGCGGGCTTCATCAAGCTGAACGCGCTTCGCCTGCGTCTGCTGGGACGCCGCGATCGTTGAATTTGATTGTCATCCCCGCGAAGGAGGTTTGGAACCGAAGCCAAGCCTCCGCCCGATACAAATTGCGACATTTTATCGGGTGACGTGACAAAATTGCGGGACAAAACTCCCCGATAAGCATCTGCAAGGACGGCAGCGCGCCGTTCGTGACAGACGCTTTGAAGGAAGATTTCCATGATCCGCAAATTCATGACCACGGTGGCGCTGGGCTCGCTGTTCGTCGGCGGGCTCGCTGCTTCGCACCTTGCTTTCGCTCAGGACGACAGCGCCGGACCGCGCGGCGGCGGCATGCTGATGATGGCCGACGCCAACAAGGACGGCGCCGTCACAAAGGTGGAACTGACCGCCGCCCTCGAAGCCCGCTTCGCCAGGCTGGACGCCAACAAGGACGGCAAGCTCGACCAGGCGGATCGCGAAGTCCTCCGTCAGCAGCGGCTCGATGAACGCTTCGCCGCGCTGGACACCGACAGGAATGGTCAGATCAGCAAGGCGGAATTTGCCGCCGGGCATCGGGGCCGGGACGGCATGCACGACCGCATGGGCAAGCCCGGCGGGCCGGACGGCCATGGCTGGGGCCATCGCGGTTGGGGAAAGCATGGTGGCGGACAATATGGTGGGGCACAGGGCATGCGCGGCGGTCCGGGCGATGAAATGAAGAAGGACGGCACCGTCACCAAGGCCGAATTCATGGCCCGCCCGCTCGCCATGTTCGACAAGGCCGACGCCAATCATGACGGCAAGGTGACCGCCGATGAGATGAAGGCGGCGCGGCAGGCCTTCCGCGACGGGTGGCGCGACCGCAAGGGGCCGCCGCCCGCCAATTGAGGGCAGGGGTGAAGGCGTCGATTGCGCGCCTTCGCCCTTCCCACCCGCATCCAGCCATGACAAGAACCGGACCATGAGCGAACGACCCCATCTGCTGCTCGTCGACGACGAGCGCTCGATCCGCGAGCCGCTGGCGCAATATCTCGGCCGCAACGGCTTTCGCGTGACGGCCGTCGAAAATGCGTCGGAAGCGCGGATGCGCCTTAACGCCAACGCCATCGACCTAGTGATCCTGGACATCATGATGCCGGGCGAGGACGGGTTGTCGCTCTGCCGCCACATCCGTGAGACCAGCGAGATTCCGGTGATCCTGCTGACCGCGAAATCGGAGGAGACGGACCGTATCGTCGGGCTGGAAATGGGCGCGGACGATTATGTGCTGAAGCCCTTTTCCCCGCGCGAGCTGGTCGCCCGCATCAAGGTGATCTTCCGCCGCGTCGCGACCGGCGGGCAGCGGGTCACGGCCCCCGATGGCGCAACCTATGCCTTCGCCAACTGGCTGCTCAAGACGCAGGAACGCACGCTGGTCGACGGCGAGGGGGTGGCGTTGCCCCTTTCCACGGCGGAATATAATCTGATGCTGGCCTTCGCCACCCGGCCCAATCAGGTGTTGAGCCGCGACCAGTTGCTGGACATCACCCAGGGGCGGGAGGCCAATGCCTTCGACCGGGCGATCGACAACCAGATCAGCCGCCTGCGCAAGAAGATAGAACCGGACCCGAAGAACCCGACCCTCATCAAGACGGTCTGGGGCGGCGGCTACACCCTGTCCGCGGACGTGCGGAAGCTGTGAGGCGGCTGCGCCTCTGGCCGCAGAGCGTCGTCGGCCAGATCATCATCCTCGTCGCGCTGGCGCTGTTCGTGGCGCAGGCGATCAATTTCACCCTGTTGCTGCGCGAGCGCCAACGGATCGAGCTGACCGCGCAGACCGCGCCGGGCGTCTATCGCATCGTCGACGCGCTCGACAACCGGCCGGACCGGCGCGGCGGCGACGAGGCGGATCGGCGGGGAAGGGTGCGCTTCCTGGATGCTGCCCCGCCCTTGCCGGGGCAAGCCCGGCCGGACGTCGAGCGCCGCGCGAGGGCGATGTTCGACGATGTCGGCCTTTCGGTCCGCTCCATCCGTGCGGCCGAACAGCCGCAGCTGCTGCCGCTGCGGCGCTGGGACAATTTCCGCATGCGCGCGGCCGGCGGCAGGCATGATCATGTGCATATGACGCGTCTGGCGATGGCGGTCGAATATCAGCCGGGCAAATGGGCGCTGACGCAGACGCGCATCGGGGACCGGCCGCCGCGCTTCGGCGGATGGCTGGTGGGGCAGACGCTGATCCTCTACGCGATCGTGCTGCTGCCGCTGCTCTGGGTCGGGCGCAGGCTGGCGCGGCCATTGAAGCAGTTGACCCTTTCGGCGGAGCAGTTCGCCCGCACCGGATCGGCCGACCCGGTAGAGGAAAGCGGCCCCGGCGACGTGCGGCAGCTCACCATAGCCTTCAACGCGATGCGCAGCCGCATCTTTGCGATGTTGAACGAGAAGGACCGGATGCTGGGCGCCATCGGCCATGACCTGCGCACGCCCCTGGCCTCGCTGCGCGTGCGCGCCGAATCGGTGGAGGACGAGGGCGAGCGCGCCCGCATGTCCGAGACGATCGACGAGATGAACCGGATGCTGGAGGATATTCTCTCGCTCGCCCGCGCGGGTCGCAGCAGCGAAGCCCGGCAGAAGGTCGATATGTCGGCGCTGGCGGACGCCGTGGTCGAGGATTTTCTGGAACTCGGATCTCCGGTCGATCTGGCCGACAGCGATCGCGCGGTCGCCAATGTGCGCCCGCAACAGATTCGCCGCGCGCTGCGCAACCTGATCGAGAATGCCATCGTCTATGGCGAGCGGGCTCATGTCTCGGTCGAAAGAGGGGATGGCACCATCCGGCTGATCGTGGCGGACGATGGACCCGGCATATCGGAAGACCGGATGGAAGAGATGATGGAGCCCTTCACCCGGCTGGAGGGCTCGCGCAATCGGGACACTGGCGGGGCCGGCCTGGGGCTGGCGCTGGTTCGGGCGATCATGACCGAACATGGCGGCGCGCTGAAGCTCGCCAACCGGGCGCAGGGCGGATTGGAAGCGAGTCTGGTTCTGCCGGCCTGAAAACGGCGATTTTCAGCCGAAGTTCACAGTGTATGCGCGCGCGTGCCCGGGCGCGCGTAGGCGCGTCGCGCAATGCGTCGGACGTTTCAAAGAGGGGTGGGCGATAGGCCGGCCGGCGGACAATAGGACAGGCCGAATTGGGTCATGTCGGGGAAATAGGATATTTTGTCAGGAGCCTGTTGCGCTTGGGTCACATGCTCCTGCGGGGGGCTTGGCGCAAGGTCGGGAGCAGAATGGCTGTAAATTGGCCAATTCGAGACCTTCCTTCTTCCTTGAGAGAGAAGAATAGGAAGTCTTGGCGGCGAAGGAGCCCAGGCTGATTTGGATGAGGGAGGAGCGGGCCTGCGGCCCGCGCGATCCCCTGGATCGCAACCCCCTCACCCAGCTACGACTAAGCAGCAAGCTGCCAAGTCTGCGCAGCCCTCTCCCTCAAGGGAGAGGGATAAAGCGGGTGTCCGCTCTCCACCCTTTTTCGTCTTCCATTTCGGCCTTGGCCCTGGGTCGAGCGCAGAATGACGCAGGCTAGAGGACTTCGCTCACCCGTTCTGGCGGCCGGGCGATCAGCGCGCCCTTGTCCGTGATCACGATGGCGCGTTCGATCAGGATCGGGTGCGCGGCCATCGCGTCGAGGACGGCCTTGTCGTCCGACACGTCCAGGCCGATTTCCTTCGCTATGCCCTCGCCCTTGCGGACGGCTTCCGATGGGCGGACGCCCGCCCTCTTCAGGACCGCCTCGATTTCGGCGCGGCTGGGCGGAGTCTTGAGATATTCGACGACCTCTATGTCGACCCCCGGTGCATTTTCCAGGATCGCGAGCGCCGCGCGCGACTTGGAGCAGCGGGGGTTGTGCCAGATGGTCGCCCTCATGCCTTCTTATCCCTCACGTTCCAGCCACTCTTCCAGCCACTTGATCGTGTAGTCGCCGTTGAGGAAGTCCGGGTCGGTCAGCAGCTTCTGGTGGAGCGGGATCGTGGTCTTCATCCCCTCGATCACATATTCCTCCAGCGCGCGGCGAAGGCGCATGATCGCGCCTTCGCGGGTGCGGCCATAGACGATCAGCTTGCCGATCATGCTGTCATAATAGGGCGGCACCTTATAGCCCTGATACAGGCCGCTATCGACGCGGACATGCATGCCGCCCGGCACATGATAGCTGGTGACGGTGCCCGGCGAGGGCGCGAAGGTGCGCGGGTCTTCGGCGTTGATGCGGCATTCGATGGCGTGGCCGGTGAAGACCAGGTCCTTCTGCTCGACCGAGAGGGGCTTGCCCTCCGCCACGCGGATCTGTTCGCGCACCAGATCGACGCCCGTGATCATCTCCGTCACCGGATGCTCCACCTGCAGGCGGGTGTTCATCTCGATGAAGTAGAATTCGCCGTCTTCCCAGAGGAATTCGATGGTGCCCGCGCCGCGATAGGCCATGTCGGCCATCGCCTTGCGCACGACTTCGCCCATCCGGTCGCGCTCGGCGGTGGAGAGGACGGGGGAGGGCGCTTCCTCCAGCACCTTCTGGTGGCGGCGCTGGAGCGAGCAGTCGCGCTCGCCCAGGTGAATGGCGTTGCCGTTGCCGTCGCCGAAGACCTGGAATTCGATATGCCGGGGATTGCCCAGATATTTTTCCATATAGACGGTGTCGTCGCCGAAGGCGGCCTTGGCTTCCGAGCCGGCCTGCTTCATCAGCGTTTTGAGCTGGTCTTCGGAAGGCACCACCTTCATGCCGCGTCCGCCGCCGCCAGAGGCCGCCTTGATGAGAACGGGGTAGCCGATCTTCGCGGCGATTTCCTTCGCTTCCGCGATGTCGGAGATCGCGCCGTCGGAGCCGGGAACCAGCGGCAGGCCGAGCGCGCCGGCGGTGCGCTTTGCCTCCACCTTGTCGCCCATGATGCGGATATGTTCGGGCTTGGGACCGACGAAGGCGATGTTGTGCGCCTCCACGATCTCCGCGAACTGGGCGTTTTCCGACAGGAAGCCATAGCCGGGATGGATCGCGTCCGCGCCGGAGATTTCGGCGGCGGAGATGATCGCGGCGATGTTGAGATAGCTGTCCTTCGCCGCGGGCGGGCCGATGCAGATCGCTTCGTCGGCGAGGCGCACATGCATGGCGTCGGCGTCGGCGGTCGAATGCACCGCCACCGTCTTGATGCCCATTTCATGGCAGGCGCGATGGATGCGGAGCGCGATTTCGCCCCGGTTCGCGATCAGCAGCTTTTCGATGGCCATGTGTGAAGCGGCCCTTATTCGATGACGATCAGCGGCTGGTCATATTCGACCGGCTGGCCGTTATCGACCAGCACGGCCTTGACCGTGCCGGCATGGGGCGCGGTGATGGCGTTCATGACCTTCATGGCTTCGACGATCAGCACGGTGTCGCCCGCCTTTACGGTCGAACCGACGGCGGCATAGGGCGCAGCGCCCGGTTCGGCGGCGAGATAGGCGGTGCCGACGATGGGCGAGCGGATGGCGTTGGCGGCCACGGCCGGGGCGGCGGCTTCGGCCGGAGCGGGGGCGGCGGCCGGCGCGGCCGTGGCGACCGGAGCGGCGGCGACGGGCGGGGGCGCATAGGTGACGGCGCCGCCGCCCACCTTGCGCGCGACGCGGATCTTGCGGTCGCCGTCCTCCACCTCGATTTCCGTCAGGTTGGTGTCGTCGAGCAGCGCGGCGAGATCGCGCACCAATTGTACGTCCACCTGCATTGCGCCCTTTTCAGCCTTGTCGTTCATTTTCAGTCCCTGGACGGTGAATTTCGTGTTCCGATGCCCGCGCCTATGCGCATTTGCGCCGGAGCGCAACTTATGTGCGTCGAGCTACAGTTCGAGCGCCGCCTCCAGCGCGAGCATGTAGGACAGGGCGCCGAAGCCCGCGATGGTCCCCTTCGCCGCCATGCCGACATAGCTTTTGTGGCGGAATTCCTCGCGCCGGTGGGGGTTGGAGAGGTGCACCTCTATCACCGGGACCGTGATGGCCTTGATCGCGTCGTGCAGCGCGACGGAGCTGTGGGTAAGGCCGGCGGCGTTGAGGATGACGGCGTGCGCGCCCTCCGCATGCGCCTCCTGCAGCCAGTCGACCAGATGGCCTTCATGGTTGGACTGGCGGAAATCGATCTCGACATGGGCGCGGTTGGCGGCGTCCTCCATCCGCTCGGCAATGTCGTCCAGCGTGTCATAGCCGTAGATTTCAGGCTCCCGCGTGCCGAGCATGTTGATGTTGGGACCGTTCAGGACATAGATTTTGCGCGTTTCGGCCATGGCGGTCCCCTTATGGTTGCGGGTGGGGCGTCGACGCCCCTATATGCGCGCTGATCTTTAGCCCTTCGTGTCGCGCCAAGTCGAGACACCTTGTTTGACAGGACAGAGCATTGAGCGTCGACGGAACCGTGTCCATCCATATCAATGGCGAGCATCGCCGCGTGCGTGCGGGCATGACGCTGGCGGAGCTGGCGAGCGAACTGGGTTTCGTGCCGGAGAAGGTGGCGGTGGAGCGCAATCTGGAGGTGGTGCCGCGATCGACGCTGGCGCAGGTGTGCGTCGACGATGGCGACGAACTGGAGATCGTGCATTTCGTTGGCGGTGGCGACCATCCGGTCGCGGGCGGCGGCGATGTCCCGGCGGTGGATGAGGATGGCTGGACCGTGGCGGGCCGGACCTTCCGTTCGCGGCTGATCGTCGGCACGGGCAAGTACAGGGATTTCGAGCAGAATGCGGCGGCCGTCGCGGCTTCGGGGGCGGAGATCGTCACCGTGGCGGTGCGGCGGGTCAATGTGTCGGACCCCAAGGCGCCGATGCTGACGGATTTCATCGATCCCCGGAAGATCACCTATCTGCCCAATACGGCGGGCTGCTACACGGGGGAGGAGGCGATCCGCACCTTGCGCCTGGCGCGCGAGGCGGGCGGTTGGGATCTGGTGAAGCTGGAAGTGCTGGGCGAGGCGCGGACGCTCTATCCCGACATGGTGGAAACGTTGCGTGCGACGGAGATACTGGCCAGGGAAGGCTTCAAGCCGATGGTCTATTGCGTGGACGATCCCATTGCGGCGAAGCGGCTGGAGGATGCGGGCGCGGTGGCGATCATGCCGCTGGGCGCACCGATCGGGTCGGGGCTGGGCATCCAGAATCGCGTGACGATAAGGCTGATCGTGGAAGGGACCCGGCTGCCGGTGCTGGTCGATGCGGGCGTGGGGACGGCTTCCGAAGCGGCCGAGGCGATGGAACTGGGCTGCACCGGCGTGCTGATGAACACGGCCATTGCCGAGGCGAAGGACCCGGTGCTGATGGCCGCCGCGATGAAGGCCGGGGTCGAGGCGGGCCGGATGGCCTATCGGGCCGGACGGATGGCGAAGCGCATGTATGCCGATCCTTCAAGTCCATTGGCTGGGCTGATCTGAGGCGCTGGCAAGAGGGTGCGCCATGCTCCCGCGGAGGCAGGAGCCTGTAGGATGGTGTCTGAACGGGGCAGGACGGGGCGGTCATGAGCCGCCTGCCTCATTGGAGCGCCTGCGCGGGAGTTATTGCGGTATCGGTGGGGTTGCGACTTTCGCCGTTGCAGCAAATTGACCCTTCGTCGGGTTGCTTCTATCTCCTTGGGCGGATTCCCGGCAGGAGGACAGGCGATGGTGAACAAGCTCTACCCCGATGCGGCGAGTGCGTTGGAGGGTTTGCTGTTCGACGGCATGCATCTGTGCGCTGGCGGGTTCGGTCTGTGCGGGATACCCGAGCGGCTGATCGATGCGATCCGGGATTCGGGCGTCAGGGATCTGACCATCGCCTCCAACAATGCGGGGGTAGATGGCGAGGGGCTGGGCAAGCTGCTGCGCACGCGGCAGGTCAGGAAGATGATCTCCAGCTATGTGGGCGAGAACAAGGAGTTCGAGCGGCAATATCTGGCCGGGGAGCTGGAGGTGGAGTTCTGCCCGCAGGGCACGCTGGCCGAACGCTGCCGGGCGGGCGGCGCGGGCATTCCGGGCTTCTACACCAGGACGGGCGTCGGCACGGCGGTGGCCGAGGGCAAGGAAGTGAAGAGCTTCGACGGGCAGGATTATATATTGGAGCGCGGCATCTTCGCCGATGTGGCGGTCATCAAGGGCTGGAAGGCCGATGAGAGCGGCAACCTCATCTTCCGCAAGACGGCGCGCAACTTCAACCAGCCCATGGCGACGGCGGCGAAGATCTGCGTCGCGGAAGTGGAGGAGGTGGTGCCCACCGGCAGCCTCGACCCCGATGCGATCCATCTGCCCGGCATCTACGTCAAGCGCATGATCGTCGGAGCGCCTTACGACAAGAAAATCGAATTCCGCACCGTCCGCCAGAGGGAGGCGGTTTGACGTGACATGCCCTTCCCCGACCCCTCCCGCGAGTGGGAGGGGGGCTGTCGGCCTGGCGGTTTCGATGATGTTGGCGGGCTGTTCGGCCGATCGGCCGGCGGCGGTTCCGGTCGCGCCCGAAACGCCCCCGGCCGGGATGCAGTATCTTTATGGGTCGGGGGAGGCTTCGGCGCTTTCGCTCCAGGCCTATCGGGCTTTGCTGGCGCATGTCGCGGCGAAGGTGAAGGCGCGCCCGGCCGACAGCGTGATCCTGGCCGAAGGCGCAGGCCTCGACGATCCGCGCTTCGTGCCCTGCGGCGCAAAGCCCCTTGCCGCCGTCTTCGATGTCGATGAGACGGTGATGCTCAACATCGGCTATGAATATCATGCAGCGCGGACGGGCAGGGGATTCGACACGGCCGCCTGGGATGCGTGGGAAAGGACGGGCGAAGCTGCGGTCGCGCCGGTTCCGGGCGCGGACCGGATGGTGCGCGCGCTGCGGCAGATGGGCGTGACGGTGGTGTTCAACACCAATCGCACCGCCGGGAATGTCGAGCCGACCGTCCGCGCCATAAAGGCGGCCGGTCTGGGCGATGCCGTGCATGGGCAGACGCTGTTCCTGAGCGGCGACGACGCCATGGGATCGCGCAAGGACGGGCGGCGGGCGACGATCGCGGCGCGATATTGCGTCATCGCCATGGGCGGCGACCAGTTGGGCGACTTTTCGGACCTGTTCAATGGCGGACCGCCGGTGACGGCGCGGCGTGCCGCGACCATGCGGCCGGCGATCGCGCAGATGTGGGGCAATGGCTGGTTCGTCCTGCCCAATCCGGTTTATGGAAGCGGCCTCAAGGGCGGCTTCGACGAGGTTTTTCCGCTGGACAAGAGGTGGGCCGCGCCTGCCGATGGGGAGAAATAACATGCCCTGGACTCGTGACGAAATGGCCGCGCGGGCGGCGAAGGAATTGCAGGACGGTTTCTACGTGAACCTGGGCATCGGCATCCCGACGCTGGTGGCGAACCATATTCCCGACGGCGTGGAAGTGACGCTGCAGTCGGAGAATGGCATGCTGGGCATCGGCCCCTTCCCCTATGAGGGGGAGGAGGATGCCGACCTGATCAATGCGGGCAAGCAGACGATCAGCGAATTGCCGCACAGCTGCTATTTTTCCAGCGCCGACAGTTTCGCGATGATCCGGGGCGGGCATATCGACCTGACCGTGCTGGGCGCGATGGAGGTTTCGGAACATGGCGACATCGCCAACTGGATGATCCCGGGCAAGATGATCAAGGGCATGGGCGGCGCGATGGACCTGGTCGCGGGCGTCAAGAAGATCATCGTCGTCATGGAGCACACGTCCAAGGACGGCAGTCCCAAGTTCATCCCGGCCTGCACCCTGCCGCTGACGGGCAGGAATGTGGTCGACATGATCGTCACCGACCTCTGCGTGTTCCAGCGGCCCGACCATGACAGCCCGTTCCGCCTCATCGAATGCGCGCCGGGCGTGACAGCGGAGGAAGTCGCCGCCAAGACCAGTGCGCATTATCAGTCCTAGAGCTTCGATCCGATCGAATCGGATCGCCGCTCCGAAGTTTTTTGTTTACCGCGATTTCTTAACCGGCGATCCAGTCGGATCACCTGCAAATCGCTCTGAGGAAGCACGATGAGCCTCGACGGCACCTATGACGATGGCAATGTCTTTGCCCTGATCCTGGCTGGGAAGATTCCTTCGACCAGGCTTTATGAGGACGAGCATACATATGCCTTCCTCGACATCCAGCCGCAGTCCAAGGGGCACAGCCTGGTCATTTCCAAATGGTCGAAGGCGCGGAACATATTGGACGTCGAGGACGAGGCGCTGGCGCAGGTGATGGCGACGGTGAAGAAGGTCGCCAACGCCACCCGCAGGGCGCTGGACCCCGACGGCATCCATGTCGCGCAGTTCAACGGCGCGCCTGCCGGGCAGACCGTGTTCCACCTGCATTTCCACATCGTGCCGCGCTGGGAAGGCCAGCCGCGCGGCTTCGTCGCCCATGCGCAGGGCGACTTTGCCGATCCGGCGGAACTGCAGAAGCTGGCCGAAGAGATTCGCGCCCAGTTCTGATGCGCCAGACCTTCGTGAAAGCGCCCTGAGGTGGCGCTCAAGCCCTTCAAGGCCCCCGGCGCGCGGCTGGCGCTGCGCGCCAAGCGGGAGAGCCGGCGCTTCGCCGGCGGCAGCCGGCCGGCGGAGATCGTCCTGGACATTTCCCGGCTGCTGTCCCGCAGTTTCCATGCCGCGCCGACCGGGATCGACCGGGTCGAGTTCACCTATGCCCGCGAATTGCTGGAGCGGATGCCGGACCGGCTGGCCTTCGCCGCCGTTCATCCGGCGGGCGGCTATTATGGGCGGCTGAAGGATGCGGCGGTGCGCCAGTTCCTGGCCTTCACCGCGGCGCGCTGGCGCAACACGGAGCAGGTGGACGAGCGCGAGAGCAAGGCGGCGGTGATCCGCCACCTGATCGCGCTGCGCCCGCGCCCGGTGCCGGTGGCGCATGGGCCGCGCATCTATCTGCAGGTGTCGCCCCATCATCTGGACGACGCCGATCAGGTCGGCGCGATCCTGCGGGCGGAGGGCGCGCGCTTCGTGACGCTGGTGCATGATGTCATTCCGCTGACCCATCCCGAATTCGCCCGGCCGCAGGGCGCGGAGGAGCATCTGAAGCGGGTGCGCACGATCGACCGCTATGCCGACGGGATCATCGGCAACAGCCAGGCGACGATCGATGCGCTGGCGCCGCGCCTGACGCGCGGCCTGGAGGGGCGGGTGATCCGCGTCGCCCATTTCGGCGCGGACGCGCCGGACATGGTGGTGGAGGGCAGCCATGAAGTGCCGGATCGGCCCTATTTCGTCTATATTTCGACCATCGAGCCGCGGAAGAACCATCTTCTGCTGCTCAACATCTGGCGGCGGCTGGTGGAGAGATGGGGCGACAAGGCGCCGGTGCTGGTGCTGATCGGGCGGCGCGGCTGGGAAAATGAAAATGTCGTCGACATGCTGGAGCGGGCGGAAATCCTGCGCGGCCATGTGATCGAGGCGGGCAGCGTGCCGGACAATGAGATGAACGCGCTGGTCGCCGGGGCGCGGGCGATGCTGATGCCCTCCTTCGAGGAAGGCTATGGCATGCCGGTGATCGAAACCCTGTCGGCGGGCGTGCCGGTGATCTGCAGCGACATCGTCGCGCATCGGGAGGTGGGCGGCGAGGCGCCGGATTATCTCGACCCGCTGGACGGCCTCGGCTGGCTGAGGGCCATAGAGGCGTACAGCAAGGCCGATGCGCCCGAACGGGCGGCGCAGATCGCGCGGATCGCGGCGTGGCGGGCGCCGACATGGGGGGATTATTTCGACATCGTCGCCGGCATGCTGGACGAAATGACGGTTCGCGCTTCCGCTTGACGTCCCTGTGCCGGGCGATCACAGAAGCTGTTGTATGGATTGCGTTTTCGAATGGCTGAAGCGTCGCTCCATTCGCGCTGATCTATCTGTGGCTGGGGGCGGCTTTTCAACGTGAACGCGACTCCGTTTCTGCGCTCGCCCCCCTTTCCGGGCATTGACCCCGCGACGGCGGCGATCAGTCGCATGCGGCGCGATGGCGAAGCGGCTGCGCCTGTTTCCGACGCCTTGCTGGACGCCGTCGCCGAGGCGCGGGTCGGCGGCACATTCTGGGGCCATCGGCCCGTCGGCATCAGGCGGGTCGCGCGGGCCGGCGTGGCCGTCCCGCAGGCCATGATGGACGGCCTTGCGCGGCAGGAAATCGGCATTGTGGGGAAGGCGGGGCGGGGCGCGGACTCCGGCCCCGGTCATGTCCTGCCGGAACCGACCGACCTCTGGGCGCTGATCGCGGGCGCGGCCTCCGTTCATGCCGGGGCGGACGACGAACTGGCGATCATCGCCGGGCTGCTGCATGTGCCGGTCTTCGGCGCGGACGGCGCGGCCATCGAGCCGGCGGTCCTGCGTGACAGCGCCCGTGCCGCGCTGGCGGCGGCGACCTATCGCGACTGTTTCAGCGGCGAGGACGCCGATGCCGTGCAGGCCGTGGCGCAACTGGCCGACTGGCGGCGGCATCTGGACGGCAATCATGGCATCGCGGCGGCGAGCGGCATGGCCTTGTGGAAGCGGGAGGCGATCCGGCGGTTCCTGTGGGACGGCGTCGCGTCGCCGCCCTTCCTGCCGGAGCGCAGGGGCCTGCGGCGTGCCGCCCGGCGGGGAGGCGCGCTTGCGGTCTGGCCGTCGCGCGTGACGCCCGGCGCCATGGAGGATGCGCGCCGGCAGGGCGTGACCATCGCCCGGGTGGAGGACGGCTTCCTGCGGTCGAAGGGGCTGGGCGCGGCGCTGCATCCGCCCGGATCGGTGGTGATCGACCGGACGGGCATCTATTATGACGCGCGCTCCGCCAGCGACATGGAGCTGCTGCTGGCGACCTGCGTCTTCACGCCCGCGCTGGAACGGCGGGCGGCGCGGCTGCTGACGCAGATCCGGGCTTCCGGCGTCACCAAATATGGCAAGGGCGGGGGGCGGATGATCGGCCTGCCCCAGGGTCGCCGCACGGTGCTGGCGGTCGGGCAGGTCGAGGACGATCTGTCGGTCGAATATGGCGGCGCGGGGGTGGCGGGCAATCTCGACCTGCTGAAGCGGGTGCGCGCGGCCGAGCCCGACGCCCATATCGTCTATCGCCCGCACCCCGATGTGCAGGCGGGTCTGCGCAAGGGGCATCTGAGCGATGCGGCGGTGCTGGAGCAGGCCGACGCCATCGATACCGGGTCGCCGCTGATGGAGCTGGTGCAGGCGGTGGACGAGGTTCATGTCCTCTCCTCCCTCACCGGGTTCGAGGCGCTGATGCGCGGGCGGCCGGTGACGGTCCATGGCATGCCCTTCTATGCCGGCTGGGGGCTGACCCGCGATCTGGCGGCCCCCAACGGACGGCGCGGGCGTCAACTCACCCTGGACCAGCTTGTGGCCGGGGCCTTGATTCTCTATCCACGCTATCTGGACCCGGTGACGCGCTTGCCATGCGGACCTGAAATCATGGTCGAGCGTTTGGCAAGCGGGGCGCCGGCCCCGGTTTCATGGTTGATCCGGCTGCGGACTTTACAGGGGAAGTTGCAGAGATTTATGACTTTGTCCGCCGAGTATTTCCATGGTTGATGCCAAGGCCAGAACCTTCCTGTTCCTCCAGGGGCCGCATGGGCCCTTTTTCGCCATGCTGGCGGAGGCGCTGAGGGCGCGGGGGCATCGGGCGCTGCGCATCAACATCAATGGCGGCGACAAGGTCGACTGGCCGGGGGAGGGGGCGACCGATTATCGCGGGACGTTCCGCAACTGGCCGATCTTCTTCGACGACCATATCGTCCATCATGGCGTGACGGACCTGATCCTCTATGGCGATTGCCGCCCCTATCATGCCTCCGCCCACAAGATGGCGCGGCTGCGCAACCTGCGCGTCCATGTGGTGGAGGAGGGGTATATCCGCCCCGATTTCCTGACGCTTCAGGAAGATGGCGTGAACGGCAATTCGACCCTGCCGCTCGACCCCGAATGGTATCTGGAGCAGGCGAGGGCGCTGCCGCCCGAGGAGAATGGGCGGCAGCCGCAAATCCCCTCCACCTTCCGGCAGCGCGCCTTCAACACCGGGCGCAACGGCATGGCGTCGGCGCTGATGCGGCCCGCCTTTCCCTTCTATCGCACGCACCGGCCCAACAGCTTCCTGTGGGAGACGGCGGGCTGGTTCAAGAAGCTGAACCTGCGCAAGGCGGAGCGCCGCAGGTCGCGCGAGCAATGGGGGGCGGTGTGCGACCGGCCCTATTTCACTTTGCCGCTCCAGCTCGATTCCGACTATCAGATCCGCGTCCATTCGCCCTTCGGCACGATGCGCG
This sequence comes from Sphingobium fuliginis, assembly GCF_004152845.1. Lineage (GTDB taxonomy): Bacteria > Pseudomonadota > Alphaproteobacteria > Sphingomonadales > Sphingomonadaceae > Sphingobium > Sphingobium fuliginis. The sequence goes on along the minus strand of NZ_SEON01000002.1, from coordinate 649,171 downwards.
CGGCCTTGCGCTTCGTCATCAAGAGCTTCGCCGCCCATGCGCCCGCCAACACCGCCCTGGTGGTGAAGCGCCATCCGCTCGATCCGGGACTGGTCGCCTGGGGACGGCTGACGCGGCGGCTGGCGGCGCAATATGGCGTCGGGGACAGGGTCTTCTACCTGGCGGACTGGGACATTGCCGAAGTGGTCGACAGGTCGCTGGGCGTGGTGACGGTCAACAGCACGGTGGGCACGCTGGCGCTTAACGCCGGCAAGCCGGTGGTCGTGCTGGGCCATGCGGTCTACAAGGTGCCGGGCGTGGTGCACAGGCGTTCGCTCGACGAATTCTGGTCCGCGCCGGGGGCGCCCGACATGGCGCTCTATTCGGCTTTCCGCCGGGTGCTGATCGACCGTTGCCTGATCCGGGGCGGCCTGCTGAGCGAGGAAGGGCTGCGGATGCTGGTGGACAATGCCGTGGAGCGGCTGACCCGTCCCGCCCCTTCGCGGGCCGAGCCGCGGCTGGTGCATGACCGCCAGCCTGCCCGGGCGGCCTTGCGATAGGGGCGCGTGCCGCAGCAGGACGATCCGCCCGGCCCGCTGGTGCCGTTGGCCGCTGGCGCGAGTTCGCGCGTCTGCCGCGTGGGCGAGGGGCGCGTGGCCAAGATATTCCACGCCGCCGTGTCGGAGGAGATGATCGCCCGCGAGGTTGATGCGGCGACGCTGGCGGCGGAGGCGGGCCTGCCGGTCGCCCGGCCCCTGCGACGGCTGGACATGGCGGAGGGGCGGGCGATCCTCTATCCCGAAGTGACCGGGCCGACGCTGATGCGGCGCATGCGGCTGCGGCCTTTGCAATCGGGATCGTGCCTGCGCGACATGGCGGCGCTGCACCGGCGGATTCACGGGGAGGCGGCGCCGGGCCTGCGCTCCCTGCGGCAGGTGTTGCGCACGGACATCCTTTACGGCCCGGCGGATCGCGGCTTGCAGGAGGGGGCGGTGGCGCTGCTGGACGGACTGCCGGACGGCGACCGGCTGCTGCACGGCGATTTCCACATCGGCAATATTTTGCTGTCGCCTTCGGGCATGGTGGCGATCGACTGGTCGAAGGCGGCGCGTGGCGACTTCGTGCCCGACCTGTTGCGGACGGAGATGCTGCTGCGCTTCGGCGAGGGGCCGCAGGATCGGTTGACCAACATGGCGCGGGACTGGGCGGCGCGCCATTATGTCGCCAGCTACAGGCGGCTCGCCCCGGCGCTGGAGCATGGCGCGGAATGGCGGGCCGTCGTTGCGCTGGCCTGGTTGCGGGCGCGGGCGCCGGTCAGGCAGGCGGCTTTCCTGGCCTATTTGAACCGGGCCCTGGCTAGGGCGGGCCTGCCCCCCTACAGCGCGATGACCTGATCGGCCAGCCGTTCGACCTCCGCCCGGTCGTGGCTGACATAGAGCATCGGCATGGCGAGATCGCGCTTCATCCGTTCTATCACGGTCAGGATTTCCTCGCGCCGGGCGGGGTCGAGCGAGGACAGCGGCTCGTCCAGCAGCAGGAATCGGGGGCCGGACAGCAGCGCCCGTCCGATCGCGACGCGCTGCGCTTCGCCGCCGGACAGGGTGGCGGGCCAGCGGTCGAGCAGATGGCCGATGCCCAGAAAGTCCATGACCGCGTCGAACGGCAGCGGCGCGTCGCCATGGCGGCCGTAGAGCAGATTGGCGCGCACGCGCATCTGCGGGAACAGCCGCCCGTCCTGGAAGACATAGCCGGCGCGCCGCCGGGCGGCGGGAATGTCGATGCCCGCGCCGCTGTCGAACAGCGTCTCGCCGGCCACGGCGATCCGGCCGCTGTCCGGCGTCAATATGCCGGCGACCATGTTGAGGATGCTGGTCTTGCCCGCGCCGGAGGGGCCGAAAAGGGCGACAAGGCCGGCGCCTGCCTGCGCCCGCAGGTGGATGAGGCGGTCGCCGATGCGATGGTCGACGGCGATGTCAAAGGACATGGTTGGTCCTTCCGCCGCTCGCCCGGCGGGCCAATGCCTCCGATGCGACCAGCGCGGCCAGCGACAGCAGGATCGAGATGATGGCGAGCCGGGTCACCGCCGATTCGGCGCCCGGCATCTGCAGCGCGGAATAGATGGCGATGGGCAGGGTGCGGGTTTCGCCCGGAACGTCGGAAACGAAGGTGATGGTCGCGCCGAACTCCCCGATGGAGCGGGCGAAGCCGAGCACCAGTCCCGCCACTATGCCCGGCAGCGACAGCGGCAGCGAAATGGTGAGGAAGACGCGCCACCGGCCCGCGCCCAGCGTCTGCGCGGCCTGTTCCAGCCGGTGGTCGATGCCCTCGATCGACAGCCGCATCGCGCGCACCATGAGGGGCATCGCCATGATCGCGGAGGCAAGCGCCGCGCCGGTCCAGCGGAACATGAAGCTGACGCCCAGCATCTGTTCGAACAGCCTGCCGAGCGGGCCGTTCGCGCCGAACAGGAGCAGAAGCAGCCATCCGGTGACGACCGGCGGCACCACCAGCGGCAGGTGGATCAGCGCATCCACGAGCAGCTTGCCGGGGAAGCGCGAGCGGGCGAGCAGCCAGGCGAAGGTGAAGGCGACCGGCAGCATCAGCCCGACCGCCACCAGACTGACCCGGAGCGACAGCGCAACGATGCCCCATTCATCGGCAGAGAGGATCATGCCGCCCTCTTTCGGTCAGGATAGGGGAAAACACCAGCCCCCCGTCATGTCCCGCTCATCGGCATTGCATCGGTCGAGGCCAGAGGGCAAAGCCGGACAGCCCTTCAAACTGGAGCATGTGCATGAAAGACCTGATTGCCTTCGACCTCGACGGAACGCTGGCGGAGAGCAAGCAGCCGCTGCGCGAGGCGATGGGCGACGCCCTGGCCCGGCTGTTGCAGGTGGCGCATGTCGCGGTGATCTCCGGCGGGGATTGGCCGCAATTCGACAAGCAGGTGGCGAGCCGCCTGCCGGAACGCGCCGACCGCTCGCGCCTGTGGCTGATGCCGACGACGGGGACCAAGCTCTACACCCATCGCGACGGGCAGTGGACGCCGGTCTATGCCGAACTGTTCGAGGAGGCGCAGAAGCAGGCGATCCTGGCGGCGTTCGACGCCTCGCTGGAGGCGACGGGCTTCGTGCCGGAAGAGGTGTGGGGCGAGCGGATCGAGGATCGGGGCAGCCAGATCACCTTTTCCGCGCTGGGCCAGCAGGCGCCGATCCATGCCAAGGATGGGTGGGACCCCGACTTCGCCAAGCGCAAGGTGATCCAGGCGGACCTGCGCCAGCGCCTGCCGGGGCTGTCGATCAACATGGGCGGGGCGACCTCCATCGACATCACGCGGGAGGGGGTGGACAAGGCCTATGGCCTGAAGAAGCTGCGCGACGCGAGCGGGATCGCGCTGGAGGCGATGATGTTCATCGGCGATGCGATCTTCCCCGGCGGCAACGACTATCCGGCCAAGCAACTGGGGCTGGACACGGTGCGGGTGCGCGATCCGCAGGAGACGCTGGCGGTGATCGACGCGATCGTGGCCTGTCAGAGGTGACTTTCCCCTTCCTGCGGGAGGGGAGGAACAGGGTCACGGGCGGCTGAAGCCGTAGCGGGCGAGGATGTTCTGGCCGGCCCGCGACAGCAGGAAACGACGAAAGCCTTCCGCGTCCGGGTTCCGGCTCGCGCGCAGGCGGGCGAGGGGATAGCGGATCGGCGCATGGCTTCCCGCCGGGAAGGCGCCGACCACCAGGACAGCCTTCGATGCGCGGGCGTCGGTCGCATAGACGATGCCCAGCCGCGCCTCGCCCCGTTCCACCAGGGTCAGGGCGGATCGCACATTGTCGCCCAGCGCCAGCCGGTTGGCGACGCCGGGCCAGACGCCCAGCGCGCCCAGCGCCGCCTTGCCATATTTGCCCGCGGGCACGCTGTCCGGATTGGCCATGGCCAGCCGGGAGTCGCCCAGCGCCCTAGCGATCGGCATGCCGCGTGCGATGCGGAGCTTCAGCGGGGCGCGCGCCGGGGCGATCAGCACCAGCCGGTTGCCCGCCATGTCGGCCCTGCTGCCGCGCTGCACGAAGCCCGCCCTTTCGACATCGTCCATCCAGTCTTCGTCGGCCGACACGAACAGGTCGGCCGGGGCGCCGCCCCTGATCTGCCGGGCGAGGGCGGAGGAGGCGGCGAAGGACAAGACCGGCCGAGCATGGCGCTGCGCCGCCCAGGCATCGGCGGCGGCGCCCATCGCCTCCTGCATGCTGGCGGCGGCGAGCACCAGCGGGCCGCGCTGCTGCGCCATGGCCGGAACCGGCACCATATGGAGGAACAGGGCGATGGACGCGAGCGCGCGGAGAATCGGTTTCGGCATGACCCTTGTCCTGCCAGTTGCGCACCCTTTTGTCTTCGTCCTGCATCGGTTAAGCGGGAGCGTATGACCATGTTTCCGACCCCGCCGGTCCCGGCCTGATCGCACCGTGGCGGTCGTTCGTTCGCTTTGCGGTCAATGCGGCGTGGGATGCGGCATCCGCGCCGTCACCGGCGAGGGGCGCGAGGCGTCGATCGAGGGCGATCCCGTGCATCCTGCCAATGGCGGCCTGCTCTGCACCCGCAGCGAAGCGCTGAAGGACATGTTCGCGCTGGAGGGGCGGCTGTTGCGGCCGGTGGTGGATGGCCGCGCCGTCGGCTGGGACCGCGCCATCGACCAGGCCGCGCGCCGCCTGTCCGCCGTCATCGACCGTCATGGTCCGGGCAGCGTGGCGATGCATGTGCCGGGTGGCCTGCTGACCGAAGACTATTATGTCGCCAACAAGCTGATGAAGGGGTTCATCGGCTCCGCGCATGTCGAGGCGCCCTGCAGCGAGGCGGGCGGCATGGCGGCGGCGCAGCGCGCGGCCTTTGGCGAGGATGTGATGCCCGCCGCCTATGAGGATCTGGCGCAGGCGGACATGCTGCTGCTGGTGGGCATGCCGACGGCCCGCCGCCATCCGGTGCTGCACGAGAGGATGGCCGAGGCGCGGGCGGAGCAGGGCGCGCGCCTGATCCTGATCGCGCATGCGGGCGACGGGCCGGAGGTCGAGGCGGATGAGCGCCTGACCGTCGCGCCGGGCAGCGAGGCGGCGCTGTTGAGCGGGCTGCTGCTGCATTGCCATGACAATGGCTTGCTGGACCGGGAATTTCTGGAACGGAGGCTGTCGGTGCCGGCCGGTTTCTGGGCGGGATTGAGCCGGGGTCATGACCTTTGGTCGGTGGCGCGCGCCTGCGGCCTGGCGCCGGGCGAGGTGCGTGCCTTCTACGAGCAGGTCGCGGCGGCGCCCCGGCTGGTGACGCTGTTCAGCCCGCATGGGCAGGGCGAGGAAGCGCATCGCCTGTCGGCCGCCATCCTCAATTTCCATCTGGCGACCGGACGCATCGGCAAGGCGGGCGCCGCGCCCTTCGCCGTCACGGACGCCGCCAACGGCATGGGCGTGCGGGAAGTCGGCTGCCGGGCCGGGGAACTGGCCGCGCACCGGGATTTTTCGGAGGATGCCCTGGCGCAGGTCGGCCGTTTCTGGGGCGCGACGAGGCTGGCTGACCGGCCGGGGCTGGCCGGCGAGGCGCTGGCCCGGGCGATAGAGGCGGGGCGCATCAAGGCGCTGCTGATGCCCGGCGGCCTGCCTACGGCATCCCATCCGATCCGCAGCTTGCTGGAGCAGGTGCCGCTGGTCCTGTTGATGACGCCGTGGAGCGAGCCGGAAATGGACGCGCTGCGCATGGTCGCCTTGCCGTCCCCGCTATGGATCGAGAAGGATGGGACGCTGACCGGCGCCGACCGGCTGATCAGCCGCCAGCGCTGGTTGTTCCCGCTGCCCGGAGAGACCAAGCCCGACTGGTGGATACTCACCCGGATCGCGCAGGCCATGGGTTGGCGCGACGCCTTCCATTATGAGCGCCCCGCGGAAATCTATCGCGAGCATGTGCGGCTGACCGCCTATCGCAACGAGGGCAGGCGGTTGCTCAATCTCAAGCGGCATGCGCCGATCTCCAACCCGGCTTATGATGAGCTGACGCCGTGGCGCTGGGGGGAGGTGCCGTTCGACGAGGGGCTTTTCCCGACGGCGGATGGCAAGGCGCGGTTGATCGCCTTTTGGGATCAGGCCGCCTTTCGGGCCCGCTGACCGGCAAGGTGGCGAACTTCGGATTCCGGATGTGGGTGCGTCCGGAGCGGCAGGATTTGGCCAGTTCGAGCCGTCCCGACCAATCGATCCGGCGATCCCGGGATCTGTCCCAGGCCTTTTGTTTTACTGCTTGTTTTACTGCGTTTTCCGGGTCGGTGGATGATTCCATCTGCCTGGGAAGCGCTTTAGGCCGGCTGAGCTGCGATGGCGCGGAGATGCTCCAGCAGCGCGTCGCCATTGGCGGCCCAGGTGAAGCGTAGCGCCGCTTCGCGGACGGCTTCCCGTTCGGGCGGGTTCACCAATATATCGCTGATGGCGGCGGCCAGCGCTTCGGGTTCGCGGGCGACGATCCGGCCCGCCTCCGGCCGGTCGAGCAGTTCGCGTGCTCCCCCGACATCACTGATCACGACCGGCGTGCCGCAGGCCAGCGCCTCCACCCAGGCATTGGCCAGACCCTCGGACGAGGAGGGGAGCGCCATGACGTCGGCGGCGGCATAGATGCGCGGCAGGCGATCGTGCGGCACCGAGCCCAGGAAGCCGATGCGCCGGTCGACGCCCAGTTCCTCGGCCTGTTTTTCCAGGGCGCGGCGATATTGCCCCTGTCCGGCGAACAGCAGCGTGACGCCGGGCAGTTGCGGCAGCGCCTGGACCAGCAGTTCCTGCCCCTTGCGCGGGATGAGCGCGCCGACGCACAGCACCACCGGGCCTTCGAAACCCAGGCTTTCCTTCGCGGCGGCGCGGTCGCTTATTTCGAAACGGTCGAGGTCGACGCCGGTATAATGGACGCGGATCTTGTCCCCGTCGATGCCCATGCGCGCCATCGACCGGCGCATCGCGTCCGACACGGCAAGCAGGCCGGCGGCATCGTCGGCGGCGCGCTTCACCATCTTCCGCGTGCCCTTGCGCGTGCCCCAATAATGGATGTCGGCGCCGCGCGCCTTCACCGAATAGGGAATGCCGAGCGCGCGGGAAAGGCGCTGCGCCACCGGGCCGTCGGGGAAGAAGAAGCTGGCGTCGATGACGTCGAAAGGCTGCTGCGCATGGAGGCGCCTGACCAGCGGCAGGATGGCGCGGGTCATGCTGTGGACGTTGAAGCGGCCGCCGAATTTGGGAATGATGGGGAAGACCGGGCGGTGGACGGTCAGGTCCTTCCACCGTTCCTTGGCGGGCAGGGCGCGCAGGGCGGCGTAGCGCCCGGCGCTGGACAGCGGCCAGGGCGGAATGCCGAGCGGCGCGACCACCGTGACCCTGACGCCGTCCCGGCTGGCCAGCTCGCGCGCCTGCCGTTCCACGAAGACGCCGAAATTGGGGCGGCTCATGTCCGGGAACAGGGTCGAGAGCATCAGGACGTTCAGCGTCATCGCATCCAACTATCTCTTGTTCCCGCATTGCCCCGGGCGTCCGGCGATGCCGTCCGACGGGACAATGCTGGGGCGGGTCTCTTTCCGGCAGACATGGTCAGGACAGGGTTAAGGATGAAAGCGCCTTTGTCTACAGTCGTCTGACCAGTTGGACCGCCACGGCGCCCCAGGGTGGGTCACTTATCACCTGCTGGCGCGTGCCGCTGCCCAGGGGAAGGATGTGCAGCCGGTCGTCCTCGCGCCCGATCAGCCGCCCGAACAGGAAGCGCCCGGCGTGGCGCGGCAAGAGCAGGTCGCGGTTGAGCACGCTGGAAAACTCCTCCGGCATGATGCGGCGGCACCATATCTCGTCACCGCTGCGGTAATCGCCGATGCTGCCCGATACCTGCACCCCCACCATCGCGTCCGCGGGGGCCGGCGGGGCGAGCGAGAGCGGGCGGGTGGGCGCGCGGGCGCCCTCCGGCCCCAGCAGGGCGGCCACGGGCACGACATTCTGGCCCGGCAGCGCGACCAGTTCGGAAGAGGCGACGCCCAATGCCTTTGCGATGCGGTTCAGCCAGTTGACCGATACGGTTCGGGTGCCCGTTTCCAGGCGGCCGATCGTCTGGGCCGTGGTGGGCGGGACGCATAAGGCGCCGACCTGTTCCAATGTGAGCCCCTTGGCCTTGCGTACCTCCCGGATGCGGGTGATCATATCTTGTCCTGTTTCACCTATTTGGTTTTAACGCTTTCCTACAAACAGGCCGGCATGGCAAGTCCCCCTGCATCGGATTGCTGCAAGGAGAAGCGCCATGGCCACGCAATATGTCGAACAGATCATAGAGGACCCCTTCGGCCGGGCGCAGAAGGTCGCGGTCAACCTGCACGAATCGCCCCTCGCCTGGCTGCATGCGCGGGGGCATTTGAGCGAGCGGCATTATCTTGCCGGCGACAGGCTGCGCGCCGATTGGGAGAAGGCGGGTCTGGGCCCGCGGATCACGATGCGCTGGGATGCGGCGCCGGGGCGGCAGCGGGCTGGCGGCGCGGCGGGAGCGGAGCCGGGCCTGGCGCAACTGTCCGCGCGGGAGCGGTTCGACGGCGCGATCCGCGCCGCAGGGCCGGGCTTGGCCGATGTGCTGTGGCGGGTGGCCTGCGCGGGCGAGGGGTTGAGCGCGGCGGAAAAGGCGCTGGGCTGGCCGACCCGGGCGGGCAAGCTGGTGCTGACGCTGGCGCTGGACCGCGTCGCCGCCTGGTATCGGGTGGGGGAGGCGGGGTGACGGCCGGGACCGCCGCGCGCTTTCCCGCCGCCGGCCCGATCCTCTCTTCGATCCCGGCCATTCACAACCAATTCAAGCAGCCGGCGTTATGCATGGCATGGATGCAGGATGAAGGAGAAAGGCAATGGCCTGGACCGGACGGAGGTTCCTCGCGGCGATCGGCCTTGCCGGTGCGCTGGCCCTGGGCGGCTGTGCTTATGACGATGGCTATTATGGCGGCGTGAGCGTGGGCAGCGGCTATTATGGCGGCGGCTATTATGATGACTATTGGGGTCCGGGCTATTATCGCCCGGGCTATTATGGGGGCTGGTATGACGGCTATTACTATCCGGGCAGCGGCTATTATGTGTACAACCGCAGCGGCCATCGCCAGCGTTGGAACGACGGCCAGCGCCGCTATTGGGAAGGACGCCGGGAGGCCCGCCGCGATGACGGCCGGCGCGGCAACTGGAACAATGGCGCACCGCGTCAGGGCTGGCGGGAGCGTTCCGGCGGCGATGGCAATCGGTGGAATGGAAATGGGCGGTGGAATGGAAATGGGCGGTGGAATGGGAATTGGCGGAACGCCCGACAGGGCAATCCCGCTGCGGGCGCGCAGGCGCCCGGGCCAGGAAGGGGACAAGGGGATATGACGACGCCACGGACCGAACGCAATTGGGGGACGCCGCGCACGCGGTCCGACGGCGGCGCGCGTTCCGGTGGCGGCGGCCGCTCCGGCCGTGAGGGCTGGCGGGGTCGGCGCGACTGATGCGGCCTGGGTCCGGCGCGGTTATCGCCCTGCTCCTGCTCGCGGCCTGCGATGGCCGGGAGGAGAGCGCGATCGACAATCTGGCCAATGGCGCCAATGCGGCGCAGGTCGAAAATAATGTCCGGGCGGAGGCGCAGGCGGTTCTGGAGCCGCTGAATCCTCCCGCGCCGGGCATGCCCGGCGGCCTGCCGGTCGACCCGCGGCCGGTGGTGGAGGAAGACTCCATCGATCCCAAGGGTGCGCAGGGCGCCGCCCAGGTGGTGCAGGGCTATTACGGCCTGCTGGAGGAAAAGCGCTATAATGACGCGCAGGACCTGTGGAACGACAACAGCGCCATGGGGGCGGAAGACGATGCGCGCTTCGCCGCCCGTTTTCGCGGGTTCAGCGAAATCCATGCCCAGGTGGGCGCGCCCGGCGCGATCGAGGGGGCGGCGGGATCGCTGTTCGTGACGGTGCCGGTGCAGGTCTATGGCCGTCTGGCCGCGAACGGCAAGCCCTGGTATCGGCTGCGGCAGGTGACGCTGCGGCGGGCCAATGACGTGCCCGGCTCCAGCGAGGCGGACCGCCGCTGGCATATAGAGAGCATCGGCCCCTATGAACCGCCTGCCGGCGAAGCGACGGAGACGGCGGGCAACGCCATCTCCGCCACGGACAATCCGATCAGGAAATAGTCGCCTTCAGGATCTTGCCGGGGGTCTTGGGCGGCTCGCCCTTGGGCAGGGCGTCGACATGCTCCATGCCGGAAGTGACTTCGCCCCAGACGGTGTACTGGCCGTCGAGGAAGGTGGCGTCGTCGAAGCAGATGAAGAACTGGCTGTTGGCGCTGTTCGGGTTCATCGCGCGGGCCATGGAGCAGACGCCCCGGACATGCGGTTCGCGGCTGAATTCGGCCTTGAGGTCGGGCAGCTTCGACCCGCCCATGCCGGTGCCGGTCGGATCGCCGCCCTGCGCCATGAAGCCGGGGATGACGCGGTGGAAGACCACGCCGTCGTAGAAGCCGTCCTGGGCGAGCTGCCTGATGCGCTCCACATGGCCGGGGGCGAGGTCAGGACGCAGCTTGATGACGACGTCGCCGCCGCTGTCGAGGGTGAGGGTCAGGGTGTCGTCGGCCATGAAAAATCCTCTCTTCGGGGAAAATTGGGGAGATGGACCATATAGAGCGTTAAGACGGGGATGGAAGCCATTGCAATTGTGACGGGCATGGGCAAAAGCAGCGAAATGTTACAGGAACCGGACAGTAGGGGACGCGATGAGCGAGCGAGCCGATACGGCCGAACCCCGGCCGGACGAATTTGAGGATATTGCCGCCGAGCAGGTCGAATCCCGCCATGATGAGGATGACCGGCTGAAGGGCGAATTCGTCGACGCCGTTCTGGATGCGGTGGAGGCGGATGACAGGGAACGGGCGCGCGAACTGGTGTCGCCGCTGCACCCGGCCGACATTGCCGACCTTCTGGAACTCACCCCGTCCGAACGGCGCGGGGAGGTGGCGGCCGCGCTGGGCGACCTGGTCGGCGCGGAGGTTCTGTCCGAACTCAACGACTATGTGCGCGACGACCTGCTGGACGCGCTGCTGCCCGAACAGGTGGCGGAGTTCGCCGCCGAACTCGACACCGACGACGCCGTCGCCATCATCGAGGATATGGAGGAGGCCGACCAGCAGGCCGTCCTCGACGCGATGGAGCCGGAAGATCGCGCCGCCATCGAAAGCGCGCTTTCCTATCCGGAGGAATCCGCCGGGCGCCTGATGCAGCGCGACCTGGTCGCGGTGCCGGAACATATGACGGTCGGGCAGGTGATCGACTATCTGCGCGACAATCGCGACCTGACCACCGATTTCTGGGAAATCTTCGTCGTGGACGAAGCGCACAAGCCGATCGGCACCTGCCAATTGAGCTGGGTGCTGACCTGCCCGCGCAGCGTCGCCATGGCGGACCTGATGAAGCGCGAACAGACCCTGATCCCGGTCGACATGGACCAGGAGGAGGTCGCGCTGCGCTTTCAGAAATATGCGCTGATCTCCGCCGCGGTGGTGGACGGCAGCGGCCGGCTGGTCGGCATGATCACGGTCGACGACATCGTCCACATCATCTCCGAGGAGGCGGGCGAGGACATACTCCGCCTGTCGGGCGCGGGTGAGGGCGACATCAACCAGCCGATCCTGGAAACCGTGCGCACGCGCCTGCAATGGCTGGTGGTCAATCTGGGCACGGCGATCCTGGCGGCGTCGGTGGTCGGGCTGTTCCAGTCGACCATCTCCAAATATGTGGTGCTCGCCGTGCTGATGCCGATCGTGTCGGGCATGGGCGGCAATGCGGGGACGCAGACCATGGCGGTGGCCGTGCGCGCGCTCGCCACCAACCAGCTCACCAGTTCCAACACCATCCGGCAGATCGTGCGCGAATTCCGCATCGCCAGCGCCAATGGCACCGCGCTCGGCATATTGATCGGGGTCGCGGTGGGCTTCATCTACGGCAATCACGATCTGGGGATCGTCATCGCGCTCGCCATGCTGATCAACAATCTGGTCGCCGGGCTGGCCGGCATATTGGTGCCGGTGACGCTCGACCGGATGAATATCGACCCGGCCGTTTCATCGGCGGTGTTCGTGACGACGATGACCGATGTGATGGGTTTCTTCTCCTTCCTTGGCCTTGCCACGGTCTGGGGTTTGTAATCGGCCAGCCAGCGCCCATCTTCGTGCCATGCCGCTTCACCTGACCAAGATCGCCTTTCGGAGCGAAAGTCCCGCGACGCTTCGCGCCTGGCTGGAAAGCCATGCGCAGGAGGCGCGGCTGACGACGCGCTATCTGCCCAAGCGGGTCGATGAACTGACGGGCGGTTCGCTCTTCTGGATTCATGGGCATCAGCTTGTCGGGCGCAGTCCTCTGCTGGGCTTTCAGGAGACCGGGCAGGGCCGTTACTGGATCAGGCTGGAGCCCCGGCTGATCCCGGTGCGCGCATTGCCCAAGCGGGCGCATCAGGGCTGGCGCTATCTGGAGGGCAAGGACGCGCCGCCCGATCTGGGCGAGGGCGAGGCGAACGATCTGGACGCCATGCCGACGCGGTTGCTGGGGGAGTTGTCGAAGCTGGGCTTGCTCTAACGTCTTGCATCATCCTGCTCCTGCCTTCGCAGGAACATAATGGGTCCGCGCAAAACCGGTTCCCACTTTTGCGCACGATGCTCTAGACCAGCGCCTTCACCCGTTCTCCAATCTCCCGCAACTCCTCTACGAAGCGCTTTCTCTCCTCGGCCTTGCGCGTCTCTTCGGGCACCCGCAGCAAATAGCTGGGATGCACCGTGATCCAGCCCTGCGCGCCGCCCTCCAGCGCCAGTGGCGCGCCACGGACCCGGCTGATCGTCACCGCCTTCCCCAGCAGCGCGCGCCCCGCCGTGGCGCCCAGCGCGACGATGATCCGGGGGCGGACCAGCTCCAGCTCCTGCGTCAGCCACCAGCGGCAGGCCTGGATTTCCGGCGTTTCGGGCGTCTGGTGTATACGCCGCTTGCCCCGCCGCTCATGCTTGAAATGCTTGACGGCGTTGGTGATGTAGGCGCGCCGGCGGTCGATCCCGGCCTCTTCCAGCGCGCGGTCGAACAATTGCCCGGCCGGCCCGACGAAGGGGCGCCCGGCCAGATCCTCCTGATCGCCCGGCTGTTCCCCGATGAACATCAGCGGCGCATCGACCGGCCCCTCCCCGAACACCGTCTGCGTCGTGTCGCGGTAGAGCGGGCAGCGGGTGCAGCCCATCGCCTCCTCGCGCAGCGCGCTCCAGGCCGTGGCGGCGTTCCCCCGGCGGGCGGCGGGTTTGGGTGGGGTCGCGATCATGGCCGCCTCCCTTGTCTGGGCGCCCGCCACCAGTTCGGGAATGAGCGCGGCCTCTGGCAGGTTGCGCCAATATTTCCGGGGCATTTCGGACAGCATCGCGCCGACCTTGAGCCGCGCCGGATTGAAGATCGCCGCATAATAGCCCTTCCAGATGTCCTCGACGGGATCGTCGCCCGGCGCATCCCTGCGCGTGGCGCCCGGTCCCTCGGTCAACGCATCGCCGTCCCAATGGATGCTGAGTTCGGGCGTCAGGATCGACCAGCGCATCGAGGCGAAGCGCCGCACGAAGAATCCGGCATTGGCGCGGACGATATGATGGTCCGGTTCGAACCAGGCGACGAAGCGCGGCCCCTGCGCATCGGCCAGTTCGCGGAAGCGGACGAAGGCGCGCATCTTGTGCATGTCGCGCCGCACGGCCTTGGCCAGCGATTCCACGCGCCGGACCAGTGGATCGGCGCGATCTTCCAGGCTGGCGGGGCGGTCGCGCAACCGGGAGAGCAAGGCGTAGAGCAGGGCGAAACGTTCCGGATCGCGGTGCAGGATCGCCGTTTCCGCCAGCTCGACAAAGGCGCGCGGGACGGAGAAGGCGGCTTCGCTTGCGACCGGAAGCGGTTCGTCGGCGGCGAAGAGGTCGCCAGCGCCCTCGCCGTCCTGCCAGACGATGTCGGCGGGCGCGATGCCCGCCAGCGTCAAGGCGCGGGCCGCGTCGCGCCAGCCGTCGAAATCATCCGGGCCGTTCAGCCTTGCGCGATACATGGTTCGGCATGGCTGCCCTGGGCGTGGCGCGCCGGGCCGGTATCGGGGCCGGTATCTGGGCCGGGTTCCCGGCTTCGCGGGAACATGGAAGGAGCGCCTTCAGTCATTCGTCTCCGCTTCGGCGCGTTGCAGTTCGGCCGGCTTGCGCCGGGCGAACAGCGCCGCCAGCTTCTGCTCCTCCTCTGCGGTCAGTTCCTTCGCCGCGTCGGGGAACATCTCCTCCTCTTCCTCGTCGATATGGTGGAGGTAGCGCTTCTTGAGCTGGGCGAAGACGCGGTTCCATTCATCGCCGTTGAAGGGGAGGTCTTCCAGTTCCTCCAGATAATCGTCGATCTCCTTATGCTCCGACACGCTGTGCTGGGCATCTTCGCGCAGGTCGGGCCGCGCCAGCATGGTGGCGTAGAGCGTTTCTTCCTCCGCCGCGGCATGGGCGGTTACCTCCACCCGGAACTGTTCGAACAGCTTTTCCAGCCGATCCGGCTCGTCCTTCGCATCGGCCATCTTGTCGAATAGCTGCCGATGGGCGTCATGATCCTGCTTCAACCGGTCGAAAATGCTGCTGTCGGCCATGGGGCATGCTCCTTCTCTTGCAGAAGGAACAACGATGGACCGCGGCTTTGGGTTCAGCCGAACAGTGCGCGAAAGATGATCGCGACGGGAATCCAGAGCAGTCCGCCGACGATGCTGGCGGACCAGAGCTGCACCAGATCGCGGCGGAAGCGAAGATCGAGGCTGTGCGCGGGCAGGCCGCTGCGGTCGAGCAACTCCCAGCGGCGTTCCAGTCCCCGCGCCGCGACGGCAAAGCCGCCGATCGCCACGATGATGCCGAGATGCAGCAGCAACGATCCGCCCATCCTGGCGACGATGAAGATCTGAAGCAGGCAGAAGATGACGAGAGCGGCGGCCAGATGGGTGCTCATCCGCTGGGCATGGCCCGTGCGGCGGGTTGCGCCATCGTTCCACTTCGTCGCCAAAAATCGGGCCCTTTCCTTGCGTCGGACAAGGAAAACATGAACCGCCCGTCCGATCAACGGCAAAATGCGCGCGACTCACGGAAAAAGCTCATATTGCGACGCGGGCGGCGGCGCCATGGGCAGGGTCAGCCGGTCGGCCAGATGCACCGGCCGCCAGTCGGCCGCGACCAGGAAGGGGCGCAGCTTGGCGATGCTCTGCGTCAGCCGCGCGACATCGTCCAGCCGGAGCCGGCGATGGCGGCGGCTGGCGACGATCCGGTCCACGGCCTTCACGCCCAGCCCCGGCACCCGCAGCAACGCTTCGCGCGGGGCGCGGTTGACGTCGACCGGAAAGGAATCCCGATGCCGCAGCGCCCAGGCGAGCTTGGGATCGATGTCGAGCGGCAGGCAGCCGGTGACGGGATCGGTGGCGCTTTCCAGTTCCTGCGCCGAATAGCCGTAGAAGCGCATCATCCAGTCGGATTGGTAGAGCCGATGCTCGCGCATCAGCGGCGGACGCTTCAAGGGCAGCACGCTGCTGGGCGAGGGGATGGGCGAGAAGGCGCTGTAATAGACGCGGCGCAGCCTGTGCCGGCTGTAGAGCGAACTCGCGCGCCGGATGATGGCGCGGTCGTCCGCCTGGTCCGCGCCGACGATCATCTGGGTGGACTGGCCGGCCGGGGCGAAGCGCGGCGCATGGGTGTAGCGGCGGCTGGCGTCCGACCCGTCCTCCATGGCGTCGCGCATCCCCGCCATGGCGCTTTCGATCCGGTCCTTGTCCTTCTCCGGCGCCAGACTGCGCAGGCCCTGCTCGGTGGGCAGTTCGACGTTGATCGACAGCCGGTCGGCATAAAGGCCCGCCTGATGCGCCAGTTCCGGATCGGCGTCGGGAATGGTCTTGAGGTGGATATAGCCGCGGAAATCATGCTCTTCCCGCAAGCTCCGGGTCACCGCCACCATCTGTTCCATCGTGTAATCGGACGAACGGATGATGCCGGAGGAAAGGAACAGCCCCTCAATATAGTTGCGGCGGTAGAAGCTGAGCGTCAGGTCGACCACTTCCCGCACGGTGAAGCGGGCGCGCCGCACGTCGCTGGACCGGCGGTTGATACAATAATGGCAGTCGAAGATGCAGCTGTTGGTCAGCAGGATCTTGAGCAGCGAAATGCAGCGACCATCGGGTGCATAGGCATGGCAGATGCCCATCCCCTCGGTCGAGCCGATGCCGCCCTTCCGCCCCGACGCGCTATCGCGCTTCGCCGTGCCGGACGACGCGCAGGATGCGTCATATTTGGCGGCGTCGGCGAGGATTTCCAGCTTCTGTCGGGTGGAGAGGGTGGCCATGATTGTTCATCATATGTTCCCCGATCTCCCCTGTCCATAATCTCGATCAGTCAGGCTTGCGCGGGATCGGCGTCCAGAACCTGGCGGACCTTTACCGCCAGCTGTCCGAGGGTGAAGGGCTTGGCGAGGAAGGAGACCCCGGGGTCGAGCATGCCGTTGTGGACGATGGCGTTGCGGGTGTAGCCCGTGGTGTAGAGGATCTTGAGGCCGGGATGGCTTGCCCGCGCCCGGTCGGCCAGCACGCGCCCGTTGATGCCGGGCATGACGACGTCGGTGAACAGCATGTCGATGCGTGGCTGGATCGCCAGCATCGCCAGCGCCTGTTCGCCGTCGGAGGCCTGGACGATGGTGTAGCCCAGCTCGCGCAGCGAATCGACGGACATGTGCCGGACGCGTTCCTCGTCCTCCACCACCAGGATGATCTCTTCGCCCCGCGCGCGGGGCAGTTCGGCAGGCGCCGCCATCAGGGTGCCGGCGGCCGGTTCAGGCCCGTAATGGCGCGGCAGGTAGATCTTGATGACCGTGCCCTCGCCCGGTTCGGAATAGATTTTCACATGGCCGCGCGACTGCTTGATGAAGCCGAAGACCTGGCTGAGGCCGAGGCCGGTGCCCTTGCCCACGCCCTTGGTCGTGAAGAAGGGGTCGAAGGCGCGCTCCACCACCTCGGGCGGCATGCCGGTGCCGCTGTCGGTGACGGATACCATCACATATTGGCCGGCCGCGACATCGCCATGGACCGCGGCATAGGCGTCGTCGAGATGGGCATTGGCCGTCTCGATCGTCAGCCGGCCGCCCATGGGCATGGCGTCGCGCGAATTGACGCAGAGGTTGATGATGGCCGATTCGAGCTGGCTGGCGTCGATGCTGGCCCGCCACAGCCCGCCTGCCAGCACGGTTTCCACCCGGATGCTCTCCCCGATGGTGCGGCGCAGCAGTTCCGACATGCCGCCGACCAGCTTGTTGACGTCGGTCGGCTGCGGGTCGAGCGGCTGCTGGCGGGAAAAGGCGAGCAGCCGGGCGGTAAGCTGGGCGGCGCGCTGAGCCCCTTCGGTCGCATTGTCGATGCCCCTGACGACCCGGGTGTCGGCGTCCGGCGCCAGCCGCCGCCGGACGATGTCCAGCGAGCCGATGACGATGGCGAGCATATTGTTGAAGTCATGGGCGATGCCGCCGGTCAGTTGGCCGATCGATTCCATCTTCTGCATCTGGCGCAATTGCCCCTCGGCCGTTTCACGGTCCCGCGCCTCGCTCATCAGGCGCCGGTTGATGTCGGCCAGCGCCTGCTGGCTTTCGGTTGCCTCGGCCACGCGGCGATAGGCGGTGCGCAGCGCCACCGCGCCCAACAGGGTGATCAGCACGGCGGACACCGCAAGCCCGGCCGAAACCATGGTGCTGAGGCGGTTGTCATTGGCGGTCCGGCCCTTCAGCAGCTGCGCTTCCCGCGCCCGCATCGTCGCGACCAGCGCGCGGATGCGGGCCATCGTCACCATGCCCGCATCGAAGTCGCCCGCCGGCACGACCTCGCCCCGCCGCCGCCTTTCTATGCCCGTGCGCATCAGGAACAGGCGGTCGTCGAGCAACTCCTCCAGCTCCTCCACCGATCGGGCCTGCGGGGGATTGTCGCGCACCTCCATGCGCAGGGCGGCCAGTTCCTGCCGCCACTGGCCGCGGAAGACCTCATAGGGGCCGAGGAAGGAATCCTTGCGCGTCAGCATGAAGCCGCGCTGCGCGCTTTCGGCCTCCTGCGCGTGGAGCAGCAGCGCGGAAAGCTGGTTCTCGACGCGCAATGTGTGCTGAACCCAGATGTTGACCCGCTGCTGCACCGCATAGAGCCAATAGGTGCTGCCGAACGCCAACCCGACGATCAGCAAGGCCAACAGCAGCAGGAAGATCGACCGTTCGGGGCGGATCGCGGGCATGGGGTGGAACATGCGAAAATATGGCGCGGGGAGCAAGCGGCGATAGGCTGTTGTAATCAGGTGAGGTCTGGCAGGCCTGCCTGGCTTTGCCACCCTTGGCGGGCCCGCCCCTCCCGAAGGAAGAAGCCGTGGTCGAAACCGTCTAGAGCGAATCGACATTCAGCCCTGACGGCCTGCAAATGACGCTTTTCCGTGCTTCCGGTGCTCACCTACCTTGAGTAGGCTGCGCTCCGGGTCACGGAAAACCGCCATTTTCGGCTCGTCATCATCTGAATGTCGATTGGCTCTAGTCCCGCCAGCTCGAATCGATCCGGTCGATCTTGCGCACCATCGCTTCGAAATCGGGCACGCCCGGGCCGAGCGGCAATTGCACGCCGCTGAGGTCGCGCTGGTGCACGGCGATGACCTCCGGCGGGATGTCGACCGGCGTTCCGGCGGCGCCGGTCGCGACCTGGATTTCGCAGGCGCGCTGGAGCATCCACTGGATCAGGAAGGCTTCCGGCAGAGATTGCGCCATGACCAGCGTGCCATGGTTGCGCAGCATCATGATCCGCCGCTCGCCCAGATGGGCGATCAGCCGTTCCCCTTCCTCCGCCCGGATCGTGACGCCTTCGAAGTCATGATAGGCGATTCGGCCGATGAAGGCCGCGGCGTAGAAATTGGTCGGCGTCAGCCCCTCCCGCGTGGCGCTGACGGCCATGCCGGCGGTGGTGTGGGTGTGGATGATGCAATGCGCGTCGGGCAGGTGGCGGTGGAAGACGCTGTGCTGGGTGAAGCCGGCGCGGTTCACCGGATAGGGGCTGCCGTCCAGCACATGGCCGTCCATGTCGATCTTGACGAGGTTCGACGCCGTCACCTCTCCATAGAGCAGGCCGAAGGGGTTGATGAGGAAGGCGTTCTCCTCCTCCGGCACGCGCAGGGTGATGTGGTTGTAGATCAGCTCCGACCAGCCGAGATGGTCGAAAATGCGGTAACAGGCGGCGAGTTGCTGGCGCGCGGCCCATTCCGTGGCCGACATCTCGGGGCGCTGGCCCGTGGTCCTGGCGGCAGTTGCCATGGCGATCCTCCTCCTTGTTTATGGGGCGACTATCTGCCTGTCCCGCGCCCCTGTCGAGAAAAACGGCTTTTGGGTTGAATTTGCGCGACTCTGCTGGTAGGGCGCGCCCCACACGGCGCAGGGTGACCTGCGGCGACTCACCGCTATTTCATTCGGGCGGCCCGTCGGGAAGGGTTATGTTTCCTGGCGATCCGTCCGTTTTCGACTGGAGTTTGACTGGCTTATGCAAATCATCGTTCGCGACAACAATGTCGACCAGGCCCTGCGCGCGCTCAAGAAGAAGCTGCAGCGCGAGGGCGTGTATCGCGAGATGAAGCTGCGCCGTCACTATGAGAAGCCGTCCGAAAAGCGCGCGCGCGAAAAGGCTGCCGCCGTTCGCCGCGCCCGCAAGCTGGAGCGCAAGCGCGCCGAGCGCGACGGCGTCCGTTAAGGACCGCCTTTGTCGGGACGGTCGACCGATCGTCCCGTCCCCCTGCTGACAGAAAACATCACCCGCACCAATTTGCGAGGCTTAAGCCATGTCGACCACGGCCGTTCCCCTTCATCCTATCGCCAAGGGGTCGCTGACGCGGCTCTGGGTGGGTGTCGCCGTGGTGGCGCTGGCGGCCGGTGGCCTGGCCTGGGCCGGGCAGCAGGGCGTGAAGCCTTCGCCCGCCAGCTTCCTGGCGCATAATGGCGGCGAAGAGGGCGTGGTGACGACCGAATCGGGCCTACAGTTCAAGGTGCTGGAGGAAGGCGCCGGTCCCAGCCCGACGCCCGCCGACGTGGCGCTGGTAGGCTATAAGGGCACGCTGCTCGACGGTACGGTGTTCGACGAGAATCCGCAGACCGCCATGCCGGTGGACGGCGTGGTTCCCGGCTTCTCCGAAGGTCTGCAGAAGATGAAGAAGGGCGGCAAGTATCGCCTGTGGATTCCGCCGCAGCTTGGCTATGGCGAGCAGGCGGCGGGGCCGATCCCGGCCAATTCCGTGCTGGTGTTCGACGTCCAGTTGCATGACTTCAAGTCCAAGGCGGACATCATGCGCATGCAGCAGATGATGCAGCAGCAGGGCGGAATGCCGCAGGGCGTGCCGGGCCAATAAGGTCGGCAACAGTCGAAAAGCGAAAAAGGGGCCGGGATTTTCCCGGCCCTTTTTCCTGGCGGATTTGCCTTGTCCATCTGCAACCCGCTGCTGCGGAGACGGGAGCCCGGTTCAGGCCGTGCCATGATCCGCTAATGCAGGGGTAAGGCGCGGGGACCATCTATCCTGCGACCGGAACCGCCGCGTTCCTGTCATTCTCCGCCTCCAGCGCTTTCGACCGCTCCTCCAGATAGACCTTGATCATCGCGACGATGGGGTCGGCGAGGAACAGTCCCATGATCCCGAACAGCGCGCCGAAGAGGATTTGCGCCGCAAGGACGAGCGCGGGCGCCAGGTCGGTGGCGCGTTTGGCCACCATGGGCACGATCAGGTAGCCGTCGACGATCTGCACCACCAGATAGACCCCGAAAGCGTAGAGCCCCGCATCCACGCCGGCGGAAAAGCCGACCAGCACGATCAGCACGCCCGATATGATCGACCCGATATTGGGCAGGAAGGCGAACAGCCCGGTCAATATGCCCAGCAGCCCCGCCATCGGCACGCCGCCCGCCCAGAGCAGCAGCCAGGTGCCCACCCCTTCCACCGCCATGCCGATCAGCCGGCCGAACATCAGCCGCCGCAAGGTCCAGCCCATCCTGTCGGCAATGGCGTAGAAGCGGCCGCGCTTGTCCATCGGCAGCATCCAGGCGACGCCGCGCTCGTAGAGCTTGGGCTCGATCGCGATGAAGATGGCGAGCACCAGCATCATCACGCCGCTGGTGATTGCGCCGACCATGGTGCCGACCGCCGCCGTCACCCGGCCGAGCGAACTCATCGCCTGCTGCGCCAGGCTCTTGAAATCCTCCGGCGTGGTGGTGACGCCCAGTTGCTGGAGCCACTGGCTGATGCGGTTGACCTGCGTCTCCACGATGACCCGCATCGCCTGGGCCTGCGCCGCCAGGCTCGAACCGGTCAGGTAGAAGGTATAGACCAGGAAGGCGAGGGCGGCGATCAGCACGATGGCCAGCCGCCAGCCGCGCCCGATGGGCAGCACCCGGCCCAGCAGCCGCGTACCGCCGTCCATCATCGTCGTCAGCACCAGCGCGCCCATGATCAGCATGATGGGCTGCGCCAGCAGGACGAGCAGGGCGATGGCGATGCCGATGGCGAACCACACGCCGGCCCGCTTTATCTCATGCTGGACCAGCGGGCTGCGCAACTCGCTGGGGCCGGGTTCCTCTATGTGGATTTTCGTCCCGCTCAACCCAAGCCCCTATCGTGAAATGCTTATTTCGGCGGGGTAACGCTCGCCGGGCGCAGGCTGTTCCCCGCGCGGCCACCGCGGAAGGCATGGAGCCAGCTCAGCGGGTTCCAGGATGCATCGCCGTCGAGCGAGAAGGTGATGAATTCCGCCCGCCCGCCAATGGCTTCCCATGGCACCGGCCCGCCCAGTCCGTTCTCCTCCAGCGGTGCGCGGCTGTCGGCGCTGTTGTCGCGATTGTCGCCCATCAGGAAAACGTGATTCGCCGGAATCCGCACTGGCCCGTACCAGTCGAGCGTGCTGGGCCCCATGTCGATGGTGACGTAGCTCCTGCCATTGGGCAGCACCTCCTGCCGCACCGGCAGTTCGCACCAGCTCTTGCCATTGGCGTCCGTCACCAGCGCGCCGGGAAATTGCATGGGCGGGCAGGGCGCGTTGCCGTCCACGGGAATGCGGATGGGCTTCAGCGCCCTTTGCGGCACGGGCACGCCGTTCAGCACGACCTGGCCCCCGCGCACCTCCAATATGTCGCCGGGCAGGCCGATGACCCGCTTGATATAATCCTCCCGCTTGTTCTGCGGAGAGACGATGACGATGTCGCCCCGCTCCGGCAGGCGCCCGAAAATCCGGCCTTTCAGGAAGGGCAGCGGGTGGAAGCTGGGGGAGACATAGGACCAGCCATAGGGATATTTGCTGACCACCAGCCGGTCGCCCTTCAACAGCACCGGCATCATCGATTCGCTGGGAATGTAGAAGGGTTTGGCGACGAAGCTGTGGAAGGCCAGCACCGCCAGGATCAGCAGGGCGATGCTCTTCGCCTCGTGCCACCAGTCGAGGGATGCCTTTTCCGGTTCGGAAGCCGGGCTGGGCTGTTCGGACGGGGCGGATTCGTTTTCGGTCATGTCGGCTGCCGTCATGGGAGGATTTCCGGCTGGAGAGGTGCGACGCTTATAACGGCAGGGCTTCGATAATCACAAAGGCCTGCGCCCATGGATGATCGTCGGTGAGCGTCAGGTGAACGACCGGCCGGTGCCCCGCCGGAACCAGCGATTCCAGCCGGGCGAGCGCCCCGCCGGTCAGGTGCAGCGTCGGCGCGCCGCTGGGGCCGTTGACGACGCCGATGTCCTTCATGAACACGCCGCGGTTGAAGCCGGTGCCGACCGCTTTCGAAAAAGCCTCCTTGGCGGCGAAGCGCTTGGCGAGCGTGCCCGCCCTGGTGAAGGGGCGGCGGTTGGCCTTGGCCCGCTCCACATCGGTGAACACGCGATTCTCGAACCGCTCGCCGAAGCGGTCGAGCGAATTCTGAATCCGCTCGATATTGCAGAGGTCGGAGCCGAGGCCGACGATCAACGGGCCAGATCCATCTGCCGGCGCATTTCGCGGATGCTGCTCTCCAGCCCGCCGAAGATCGCTTCCCCGATCAGGAAATGGCCGATGTTGAGTTCGGCGACCTGGGGGATCGCCGCGACCGGCCCGACATTGTCGAAGGTCAGGCCATGGCCGGCATGGGGTTCGATGCCGTTCTTCGCCGCCAGCGCCGCCGCATCGGCCAGCCTGCGCAGTTCCTCCGCCCGCTCGGAACCCTCCAGATGCGCGTAGCGGCCAGTGTGCAGCTCGACCACCGGCGCGCCCAGGCGCATGGCCGCCTCGATCTGCGCGGCATCGGGCTCGATGAACAGGCTGACGCGCACGCCGGCCTTGCTCAGCGCATCGACGATCGGGCCGAGAGCGTCGATCTGCCCGGCTGCGTCCAGCCCGCCTTCGGTGGTGCGCTCCTCCCGCTTTTCCGGCACGATGCAGGCGGCATGCGGCCGATGCCGGAGCGCGATGCCCAGCATTTCCTGCGTCGCCGCCATTTCCAGGTTCAGCGGCACGGTGAGCGCCGCCATCAGCGTGGCGATGTCCTCGTCGCGAATATGCCGCCGGTCCTCGCGCAGATGGGCGGTGATGCCGTCGGCGCCCGCCTTGGCCGCCAGCAGCGCGGCCTTGACGGGATCGGGATGCGTTCCCCCGCGCGCGTTGCGGATGGTCGCCACATGATCGATGTTGACGCCCAGGCGCAGATGAGCGGGGGTTCGGGACATGGGCTACTGCTTCCGGCTGCCCGGCTTGATCGCCGGGATCGCCGCCAGTTCGGGCGGGACCTGATCGGCGTCGTAGACCGGGAAGTTGATGCTGACGAGCGGATAGAAGGGCACGCCCAGCTCCACCTCTCCGGCGGAACGGTCGACCAGCGCGGCTTCCGCTATGACGATGCCGCCCTCCGCCTCGACCGCCTCTATCGCCTGGCGGGAGGAGAGGCCGGTGGTGACGACGTCCTCCACCATCAGCACCTTCTGCCCCGGCGCGATGGCGAAGCCGCGGCGCAGTTCGAACGTGCCTTCGGGGCGTTCCAGGAATACGGCATCCTTGTCGAGCGCGCGGCCGATTTCATGGCCGATGATGAGGCCGCCCATGGCAGGGGAGACCACCAGGTCGATTTCCTGCCGCAGTTCGCGCGGCAGCTTCTGCACCGTGGCGCGCGCCAGCCGCCCCGCGCGTTCCGCGTTCATCAGCACGCGCGCGCACTGCAGGTAATTGGCGCTGCGGCGGCCCGAGGACAGAATGAAATGCCCCTCCAGCAACGCGCCTGCAGCCCTGAATTCCGCTAATACTTCCTCGTCGGTCATCCGTGTCTTCGATCCATGGCTTACCCTTCATGGGTCGCCCCATGATCGCGCCCCTGTGCGCGGAGAGCGAGATAGGCTCACCAACTAGGCGTTGCAACAGCGAAGAAAATCTGGTTGTGGAAGCTTGAGGCGTAAAAAAAGATGCTTATAAGCCGCGGCAGACCGATACGGGCGGGGGGGACGTGTATGCGTGTGTCTTCGTTGCAGCGGCGCCAAGGGGTTACGGGGTAAGAAGACGCTTATGAACAAGGTGAAATCGCTCGTTCTCGCCGGGTTGTTGGCCTTTGCGCCCACGCTCGCCATGAACGGTCCGGCACTGGCCCAGGACAATGCCGCCGTCGCGGCTCCAGCCGCCGGGAACGAAGCCGCGGCCGCTGATTCGGCCGGCAATGCAGCGGCGCCCGCCGCGGATGCCGCGCCCGCGGCGAAGGTGGCCGCGCCGCCCCGGATGAAGCCCACTCCAGGCATCGGCATGCCGATGCCGGGCGAAATCACCCTCCAGAAGCAGTTCTCGCCCACCGGGCACACGGCGCGCTGGCTGCATGACGTGATGCTGGTGCCGATCATCACCATCATCTCGATCTTCGTCCTGGTCCTGATGCTCTATGTGATGGTCCGTTTCCGCCGCAGCGCCAATCCGACGCCGTCCAAGACATCGCACAATACGGTGATCGAGGTGATCTGGACCGTGGTGCCGGTCGTGATCCTGCTGGCCATCGCCGTGCCGTCGATCGGCCTGCTGGCGGACCAGTACAAGCCCGCCCCCAAGGATGCGCTGACCGTCAAGGTCACCGGCTATCAATGGTATTGGGGCTATGAATATCCCGACAACGGCATTCCGGAATTCGTTTCGAACATGCTGCCCAAGGACAAGGCGGAGGCGAATGGCGAGCCCTATCTGCTGGCGCCCGACAATCGTCTGGTCCTGCCGGTCGGCCGCCCGATCAAGCTGATCATCACCGGCGCCGACGTGATCCACAGCTTCGCGGTCCCCTCGCTCTGGGTGAAGATGGACGCGGTGCCGGGCCGCCTGAATGAGAAGAGCTTCACCATCGAGAAGCCGGGCGTCTATTACGGCCAGTGTTCCGAGCTTTGCGGCGCGCGCCACGGCTTCATGCCGATCGCGATCGAGGCGCTGGAGCCCGCGCAGTTCGACCAGTGGCTGCTGTCGCAGGGCGGCACGCTGAAGGCCGCCGCACCCGCGGCCACGGCCGAAGCCGCCGCGCCCGCCGCCGCTCCTGCCGCCAAGCTTTGATGTAAGGGCATAGACGCCATGACCACCATTACCGCAGATCATCACGGCGATCATGCTCATGAGCATCATGACGCCGACCACAAGCCGGCCTTCTTCCAGCGTTGGTTCATGTCGACCAACCATAAGGACATCGGCACGCTCTACCTGATCTTCGCGATCATCGCCGGCATCATCGGCGGCGCGATTTCCGGCCTGATGCGCGCCGAACTGGCGCAGCCGGGCATCCAGTATCTCCAGACCTGGGCGCAGTTCAGCGACGGTCCCGAAGCGACGCTGGATCAGGCCTATCACCTGTGGAACGTGCTGATCACCGCCCATGGCCTCATCATGGTCTTCTTCATGGTGATGCCAGCGATGATCGGCGGCTTCGGCAACTGGTTCGTGCCGATCATGATCGGCGCGCCGGACATGGCGTTCCCGCGGATGAACAACATCAGCTTCTGGCTGCTCATCCCCGCCTTCGTCCTGCTCCTCGGCTCGACCTTCGTGCCCGGCGGCACCGGAAACGGCGCGGGCACCGGCTGGACGGTCTATGCGCCGCTCTCCACCAGCGGCTCGGCGGGGCCGGCGGTCGACATGGCGATCCTGTCGCTGCACATCGCGGGCGCCAGCTCGATCCTGGGCGCGATCAACTTCATCACGACCATCCTCAACATGCGCGCGCCGGGCATGACCCTGCACAAGATGCCGCTGTTCGTCTGGTCGGTGCTGGTCACCGCCTTCCTGCTGCTGCTCGCGCTTCCCGTGCTTGCCGCCGCGATCACCATGCTGCTGACCGACCGTAATTTCGGCACGACCTTCTACGATGCCGCCGGCGGCGGCGATCCGGAACTGTACCAGCATCTCTTCTGGTTCTTCGGCCACCCCGAAGTGTACATCATGATCCTGCCGGGCTTCGGCATCATCAGCCAGATCGTCTCGACCTTCAGCCGCAAGCCGGTCTTCGGCTATCTCGGCATGGCCTACGCCATGGTCGCGATCGGCGTCGTCGGTTTCGTCGTCTGGGCGCACCACATGTTCACCACCGGCATGTCGGTCAACGTGAAGATGTACTTCACCGCCGCCACCATGGTGATCGCGGTGCCGACCGGCATCAAGATCTTCTCCTGGATCGCGACGATCTGGGGCGGGTCGATCAGCTACAAGACCCCGATGGTCTGGGCTCTGGGCTTCATCTTCCTGTTCACCGTGGGTGGCGTCACCGGCGTGGTGCTGGCCAATGGCGGCGTGGACGACGTGCTGCACGACACCTATTATGTGGTCGCGCATTTCCACTATGTGCTGTCGCTGGGCGCGGTGTTCGGGCTGTTCGCCGGCTTCTACTACTGGTTCCCGAAGATGTCGGGCCGGATGTACAATGAATTCCTCGGCCATCTGCACTTCTGGGTGTTCTTCGTCGGCGTGAACATGCTGTTCTTCCCGATGCACTTCCTCGGCCTGTCGGGCATGCCGCGCCGCTATCCCGACTATCCGGAAGCCTTCGCCTATTGGAACAAGGTCGCCAGCCACGGCTATGAGATCATGGCGGCCGGCATGCTGATCTTCTTCGTCAACCTTGTCTGGTCGCTGGTTGCCGGCAAGAAGGCGGAGGGCAATCCGTGGGGCGAAGGCGCCACGACGCTGGAATGGACCCTGTCCAGCCCGCCGCCCTTCCACCAGTTCGAGACGCTGCCGGTCATCGACTGACCGCAGGCAAGGGCGTTCCGGTTTGCCGGAACGCCCGGATTGGCGTAAAGGCCGCCAATTCCGGAATCAGGGCGATCCCGGCGCGGCCGTCGCGCCGGGTTGCCGCATGAGGAGATTATGGCAAGCACGCCGATCATGACCGAAGGTTCGGCTCCTGTGATTCCCGCGCACTGGCGGGACTTCGTCGCGCTGACCAAGCCCAGGGTGATGACGCTGGTCGTCTTTACCGGGCTGTGCGGTCTGCTCGCGGCGCCGGGGCATATCCACCCGGTTCTGGCCTTCACGGCGATTCTCTGCATCGCGCTGGGCGCGGGCGCCGCGGCGACGCTCAACCAGTGGTATGAAGCCGACATCGACGCGAAGATGAAGCGCACGGCCAACCGGCCGCTGCCGGCCGGGCGGATGGACCGCCAGTCGGCGCTGCATTTCGGTGTCGGGCTCTCCTTCTTCTCGGTCCTGCTGATGGGCGTCGCGACCAACTGGCTGGCGGCGGCGGTGCTGACCGTGTCGATCCTCTTCTACGTCTTCGTCTACACCATCTGGCTCAAGCCCAGGACGGCGCAGAACATCGTCATCGGCGGCGCGGCGGGCGCCTTCCCCCCCGTCATCGGCTGGGCGGCGGTGACGGGCGACATCGGCGCCCTGCCGGTTGCGCTGTTCATGCTGATCTTCTTCTGGACGCCGCCCCATTTCTGGGCGCTGGCCCTGTTCGTGAAGACGGATTATGCCGCCGCCGGCATTCCCATGCTGCCGGTCGTTTCCGGCGAGGTGGCGACGCGGCGCCAGATCTGGTTCTACACCGCGATCATGGCCGTCGCCGCCATGGCGCCGGTCCTGCTGCGCCTTACCGGGCCCATCTATGGCACCACGGCCCTGCTCGGCACGGCGCTGTTCGTGGCCCTGGCCTTTCAGGTGTTCCGCCGGCGCGAGAGCGATCCCGCGCGCATGACCCCGGAAAAGCGCCTGTTCAAATATTCGGTCCTCTACCTCTTCCTCCTCTTCGGCGCGGTGGTCGTGGACCGCTGGGTGGCCGCATGACCCCCGAGGAAGACCGGCAGGTCCGCGCGCGGCAGAAATCCCGCGCCATCGTGACGGGCGTGCTGCTGGGCGCGCTGGTCATCCTTTTCTACGCGATCACCATCGCCAAGATCGGCGGCGGCCAGTGATGGCGAGCCTGCCGCCATCGCCTTTCGACCGGGACCGCCGCAACCGGCGGACCATGATCGGCATGGCGGGCGTCGGTCTCGCCATGCTGGGCCTGGGTTTCGCTTCCGTGCCACTCTACCGCATTTTCTGCGAGCAGACCGGCTTCGGCGGCACCACGCAGCGGGCGGCCGCCGATGTGCAGGTCAGGGAAGCGGTGGGCCACCGCATGTCGATCCGCTTCGATTCCAATGTGGCGCCGGGCATGCCGTGGCAGTTCCATCCCGAACGCCGCACCCAGACCGTGACGGTCGGCGCGCGCAACATGGCGATCTTCGTGGCGAAGAACATGTCGGACAAGCCGGTGACGGGGACCGCGAGCTTCAACGTCACGCCGCTTCAGGCGGGCGCCTATTTCACCAAGATCCAGTGCTTCTGCTTCACCCAGCAAACGCTGCAGCCGGGAGAGCAGGTGCGCATGCCGGTGATCTACTATGTCGACCCGAAGATATTGACGGACGCCGACAATAAGGACACGCAGGAAATCACGCTCAGCTACACCTTCTATCCTGTTGAGCAGGACAAGAAGCCAAGCTAAGGCACAATCATAACGCGAACGGGGATGAGAAACGTCATGGCAGGCGCCAAGAACCACGATTATCATATTCTTCCGCCCAGCATCTGGCCCTTTTTCGGCTCCATGTCGGCGCTGGTCATGGCTTTCGGCGCGATCATGTGGATGCATCCCGATGCGCTGCCCGCCGGCGGCGGCTGGGTGTTCCTGATCGGCGTCGCGGGCGTGCTGTTCACCATGTACAGCTGGTGGGCCAATGTCATCGCGGAGGCGCATGCGGGCGATCATACGCCGGTGGTGCAGCTTCACCTGCGCTACGGCATGATCCTGTTCATCGCGTCGGAAGTCATGTTCTTCGTGGGCTGGTTCTGGTCCTTCTTCGACTTCTCGCTCTTCCCCAGCCAGTTGGCGCCGATCGAGGGCCTGTTCCCGTCGAAGGGCATCGAGGTGATGAACGCCTTCGAACTGCCGCTGCTCAACACGCTGATCCTGCTCTGCTCGGGCACGACCGTCACCTGGGCGCACCATGCGCTGATCCACGGCGACCGCGAGGGGCTGAAGAAGGGGCTGACGCTGACGGTCATCCTGGGCGTTCTCTTCTCCTCCATCCAGGCCTATGAATATGCCCATGCGCCGTTCCCCTTCGGCGGCAGCCCCTATAGCTCCGCCTTCTACATGGCGACGGGCTTCCACGGCTTCCACGTGCTGATCGGCACCATCTTCCTGCTGGTGAACCTGATCCGCGCGCACAGGGGCGACTTCACCCCGCGCCAGCATTTCGGTTTCGAGGCGGCTGCCTGGTACTGGCATTTCGTCGACGTGGTGTGGCTGTTCCTCTTCGTCGCCATCTATGTCTGGGGCGGCTGGGGCGCGCCGGTCCACGGCGGTTGATCCTTCCGCCGATGGATTTGCGAAAGACGGCCGGACCTGTTCCGGCCGTTTTCTTTTTCGGCGGCGGGCATTATGCCTGACCCCATGTCCTCGCCAGATCCCCAATCCCCCATGCCGCAGCCGCTGTTGATCGCTTCGGCCATGGGCGCCTGTCCGCGATGCGGCGCGTCGACGCTGTTCGCGGGCCCCGTTCGCTTTGCCGCTTCGTGCCGGTCCTGTGGGCTGGACTATGGCCAGTTCAATGTCGGGGACGGCCCTGCCGCCTTCCTGACGCTGATCATCGGCGCGCTGATGGTGGCGATGGCGCTGATGCTGGAATTGAAGGTCCACCCGCCGCTCTGGCTGCACATCCTGCTCTGGACGCCGCTGACCGTCCTGGCCGTGATCGGCAGCCTGCGGGTGGCGAAGGGCGCGCTGCTCATCCTGGAATATCGCAACAAGGCGCGCGAGGGATGGTTGACCGCCGGGGACCGCGAGGCATGAGCCGCCGCCTGCCTCTTGTCCCGACGCTGATCGTCGCGGCGGCGGTGCTGGTGATGATCGGCCTTGGCGTCTGGCAGCTTCAACGCCGGGCGGAGAAGGAGGCGACGCTGAGCCTGGTCGCGGCGAATCCGGCCAAGCCTGCCATCGCCTTTCCCGCCCATCCGCCCGTGCCGCCCGAACTTCTGTTCCGGCGCTCCTCCGTCCACTGCCTTCGGGTCGTCCGATGGCGCAGCGAAGCCGGGCGGGCCGCTGATGGATCGGTCGGCTACCGCTATATTGCCGAATGCGCGACGGGCATCGAGGGGCCGGGTGTGCTGGTGGCGGCGGGCGTCGCCAGAACGCCGGACGCCAAGCCCCAATGGCAGGGCGGTCAGATGCGTGGCTGGATCGGGGAGGAACCCGATCACCGCTCGCTCCTGTCGCGGATCGGCGGCCGGGCCATGCCCTTGCGGCCCATGCTGATCGCCGGAGAACCGGTGCCGGGTCTCAAGCCGCTGGCGCCGCCCACCGCCGCCGACGTGCCCAACAACCATCTGGCCTATGCCGTGCAATGGTTCTTCTTCGCCGGCATCGCGGCGGTCATCTACCTCCTCGCGTTGCGCAGACGGACGCCGCGACCTTAAAAGCTTGCCCGAAGGCGCGTCCGGCGTTACCGCGCTACCCCATCATGCACTATGTGAGCACCAGAGGGAGCGCGCCTGCGCTCGGGTTCGAGGATGTGACGCTGGCCGGGCTGGCGTCCGATGGCGGTCTCTATGTGCCGGAAAGCTGGCCCAGCTTCTCCGCAGACCAGATTCGCGCGCTTTCGGGCCTTTCCTATGTCGAAACGGCGGTACGGGTCATGGCGCCTTTCGTCGCCGGATCGCTGGGCGAAGAGGAATTGCGGGAGCTGTGCACCGCCGCCTATGGCCGGTTCAGCCATGACGCGGTGACGCCGCTGGTGCAGCTCAACCACCGGCATTGGCTGCTGGAGCTGTTCCACGGGCCGACGCTGGCGTTCAAGGATGTGGCGCTGCAACTGCTGGGCCAGTTGTTCGAGCGCTTCCTGTCGCGTCGGGACGATCATCTGACCATCGTCGGCGCGACGTCCGGCGACACCGGATCGGCGGCGATCGATGCGGTCGCCGGACGTGAGAAGATCGACATCTTCATGCTGCATCCGGACGGCCGCGTGTCGGACGTGCAGCGGCGGCAGATGACCACGGTGCTGGCGCCTAATGTCCACAATATCGCCATCGACGGCAGCTTCGACGACGCGCAGGCGCTGGTGAAGGCGATGTTCAACGACGCCGGCTTCGCGCGCCGTTTCAACCTGTCGGCGGTGAACAGCATCAACTGGGCCCGGCTGATGGCGCAGGTCGTCTATTATTTCTACGCCGCGGTCCGTCTGGGGGCGCCTGAACGCGCCATCGCCTTCTCCGTCCCCACCGGCAATTTCGGTGATGTGTTCGCGGGCTATGTCGCGGCGAAGATGGGCTTGCCGGTCGCGAAACTGATGGTCGCGACCAACGTCAACGACATCCTCCACCGCGCGCTGTCGGAAGGTGACTATAGCCAGGGGCAGGTGGTGGCGACCGCCACCCCCAGCATGGACATTCAGGTCAGTTCGAACTTCGAGCGGCTGCTGTTCGATGCGGGCGGGCGCGACGGCAGGGCGCTGGCGGAGCAGATGAAGGGATTCGAAGCGAGCAAGGCGATGCGCCTCACCAATGCGCAGCGGGACGGCGCATCGGCGCTGTTCGCGTCGGCGCGGGTCGATGCCGACGCCATGACCATGGCGATGCGATGGGCCTATGACGCGGCGGGGCAGGTGATCGATCCGCACAGCGCGGTCGGCCTGGCGGCGGCGCGGGCGATCGACCTCGACCCGGCGGTGCCGGTGGTCACGCTGGCGACGGCGCATGCGGCCAAGTTCCCCACGGCGGTCGAGCGGGCCACGGGAATCCGCCCCTCGCTGCCTTCGCGCGTGGGCGACCTGTTCGCGCGGGAAGAGGCCTATGCCAAGCTGCCCGGCACCTTCGACGCGGTCACGGCCTATGTCGCGGAGCGGGCGACGCCGAGGGGCTGAGGTGAACCTCCAGACCCTTATAGGCGAGTCCTGGTCCGATTATGGCCTGATCGATTCGGGTCATGGGCGGAAGCTGGAGCGCTATGGCCGTTACCGCTTTATCCGGCCGGAGCCGCAGGCGATGTGGGCGCCGGCGCAGGACGATTGGCAGGCCGACGGCGAATTCGTCCCCGGTTCCGACGAGGAGGGCGGCGGGCGCTGGTTCTACGAGCGCCCCGTGCCGGCCGAAGGCTGGCCCCTGCGCTGGAACGAGGTGACGTTCCAGGCGAGTTGCACGCCCTTTCGCCATCTGGGCTTCTTTCCCGACATGGCGCCGGTCTGGGACTGGATGCGCGGCAAGGTCGCGGACAAGGTCAGCGCCGGGGATCAGGCGCAGGTGATGAACCTGTTCGGCTATACCGGCGTCGGCACGCTGGCCATGGCGGCGGCGGGCGCGCAGATGGTGCATGTCGATGCCTCCAAGAAGTCGGTGGCGCAGGCGCGGGCCAACGCCGCGCTGTCGGGGTTGGAGGACCGGCCGGTCCGCTGGATCGTCGACGATGCGGCGAAGTTCGTCGCGCGCGAGGTGCGGCGCGGGCGGCGCTATGACGGCATACTGCTCGATCCCCCCAAATATGGCCGTGGGCCCGATGGAGAGGTCTGGCGGCTGGAGGAGGATCTGCCGGGGCTGATCGCCCATTGCCGGCAATTGCTGGATGCGGACAGCCGCTTTCTGTTCCTGACCGTCTATGCCGTGCGCATGTCGGCGCTGGCCATCGGGGAATTGCTGCGCCAGGCCTTTGCCGATCTGCCGGGCACCGTGGAAGCGGGCGAACTGGCGGTGCGCGAAGAGGCGCGCGGATTGATGCTGCCCACCGCGATCTGGGCCCGGTGGAGCCGCTGAGTCCATTCCGTCATTGGGCGACGGGCGGCTGAAGTTTGTTCCGTCTGCGTGGTCCAGACGTGTCGACCGGGCTCCTGCCCGCGCCCGATTAACGCTGTGCGCTTTAGAAACT
Organism: Sphingobium fuliginis; assembly: GCF_004152845.1. Classification (GTDB taxonomy): domain Bacteria; phylum Pseudomonadota; class Alphaproteobacteria; order Sphingomonadales; family Sphingomonadaceae; genus Sphingobium; species Sphingobium fuliginis. The sequence goes on along the minus strand of NZ_SEON01000002.1, from coordinate 615,750 downwards.
GGCCTTCAGCCCGTCGATCACGAACTGAGCGGCCAGTGCCGCCAGCAGGACGCCCAGCAGCCGCGTGATCACCGCTTCGATCTTGGCGCCGAGCAGCGCCATGATCGGCCCCGCCGCCAGCAGCGACCCCAGCATCAGCACCAGCGTCACGACCACCGCGCCGATCACCACCAGCCGCTCGCTCAGCCCTTCTGCCCGTGACATCAGCAGCATGACCGTGGCGATCGAACCCGGCCCGGCGATCATCGGCATCGCCATGGGGAAGACCGAAACATCCTCGACCTCGGGCGTCTCCGCGATCTTCTGCGCCCGGTCCTCTCGCCGCTGGGTGCGCTTTTCGAACACCATGTCCATGGCGATGATGAACAGCATGATCCCGCCCGCGATGCGGAAACTGTCCAGCTCTATTCCCAGCACGCCCAGCAACTGCTTGCCCCAGAGCGCGAACAGCAGCAGGATGCCTGCGGCGATGGCCACGGCGCGGATCGCCATGCCGCGCCGCTGGATCTGCGTCGCGCCGGTGGTGAGGCTGGCATAGATCGGCGCGCAGCCCGGCGGGTCGATCACCACGAACAGGGTGACGAAGGCGGAGATGAACAGTTCCGTCATGGCGCCGCGGCCACCCTGTCGTCGATCACCGTTTCATAGCCGGCGCCGTTCCACATGCGCACGGTCACGCGGCGGCTGCCGTCCGCGGCGGCCTCTGCGCTCCAGCTCAGGCTTTCGTCGCGGGGAACCGGCTGTATCCCGCTCGTTTTGCGATCCGGAGGGGGAACGGCCGGCCGGGGGCCGTCGCCGGCGCGGCCGCGCTTGCAGGTCGCGACCTTGCCGATGAGGAATTCGGGCGCTTCACGAGCGCTGGCGAGCGTGTCGCCATGGTCCATGATCCATTTCCATTCGCCCTTCCTGTCCCGTTGCCAGATGGTGGTGAAATAGCCGACCGATCCGTCCGGCCGCTTCCAGCCGCCGGTGCTGGCCGCCAGATTGCCGTCGCAGGACACATAGATGGCCGACGGCGTCCAGCTTACCGGGGCGGGCGGATCGGCGCGGCCCTTCAGCCATTGCTTCGCCAGCACCCGCTGCGGCACGAACATCACCGCCTCGTCCGCTGCCGTTGCGCGGAAGGCGGTCCATTGCCCCTTCTGCTGCGCCAGCCGGTTGAAGGCGAGTTCGGCGGCGAACACGGAACTGGGATCGGGTTGATAACGCATGGGCGGGCGCGCGCCCACCAGCGCCGGCAATGTCAGGGCAAGAAGCGCGGCGCGCGCCTTCACAGCCCCTCCGGCTTGGGCAGTCCGGCCCGCGCATGCGCCGCCACCAGCGTATTGCGCAGCAGGACGGCGATGGTCATCGGCCCGACGCCGCCCGGCACCGGGGTGATGGCGCGGACATGCGCCAGCGCCTCGGCCGTGGCGACGTCGCCGACGATCCGGCTCTTGCCGTCATCCGTATCGGTGACGCGGTTGATGCCGACGTCGATCACGGTCGCGCCGGGCCTGATCCACTCGCCCTTCACCATTTCCGCCCGGCCCACGGCGGCGACGACGATGTCGGCGCGATGCACCACCGAGGCGATGTCCCGCGTGCGGCTGTGCGCGATGGTGACCGTGCAATTTTCCGCCAGCAGCAATTGCGCCATCGGCTTGCCCACGATGTTGGAGCGGCCGACGACCACCGCCTCCAGGCCGGAAAGGTCGCCCAGCTCATCCTTCAGCAGCATGATGCAGCCCAGCGGCGTGCAGGGCACCAGCGCCTCCTGCCCCGTGGCGAGCAGGCCCGAATTGACGACATGGAACCCATCCACATCCTTGGCGGGATCGATCGTGCCGATCACCGATGCTTCGTTGATGTGCGACGGCAGCGGCAACTGGACGAGGATGCCGTCCACCCGGTCGTCGGCATTCAGTTCCTCGACCAGGTCCAGCAATTCCTCCTCGCCTATGGAAGCGGGCAGCTTGAACTCCATGCTCTCCATGCCCACGGCGACGGTCATCTTGCCCTTGTTGCGGACATAGACGGAACTGGCCGGGTCCTCGCCCACCAGCACCACGGCCAGACCCGGCTTGCGTCCCGTCTTCGCTATGAAAGCGCCGACCCCGTCCGCGACCTTGCCGCGAAGCGTCTCCGCAAAGGCCTTGCCGTCGATGATCTTGCCGATGGTCATGATGCTTCACCCTGTTCTTCGATAATGGTGGAGAGCCGGCCATAGGCCAACGCTTCACCGCCCCCCTTGATCCGCAGCCGCTTTAGCCGGTTGGTGTCGCCCGATTCCAGCGAAATCGCGCTGCGGGGCCAATCCAGCCGCTTCGCCAGCAGCGCGATCAGCGCCGCATTGGCCTTGCCCTTTTCCGGCACGGCGCGGACGCGGGCGCTCAGCCACGCCGCGCCCCTGTCGTCCGTCCAGACGCCGCCGACCTCCTCCCGCGTCGCGCCCGGCGTCAGGCGGACGGAGAGGAGGAGATCGTCGCCGTCCCGGCTCCAGACCGTCACACCAGCCCGAACAGCGGCGGCAATATGGCCTGGCGGATGATGAGAATGCCCAGCAGCACGACCATGGGCGACAGGTCGAGCGCGCCCAGGTCCGGCAGCACCCGGCGGATGGGATTGTAGATGGGCGCCGTCATCCGATCCAGCGCGACCATCACGGTGCGCACGAAATCATTGGAGAGATTGACGACGTTGAAGGCGATCAGCCAGCTCATGATGGCCTGGATGATGATGATCCACCACAGCACATCGAGCAGGATGACGATGATCTGATAGAGGGCGTAGGCCATGCGATCTCCGAATTGATGGGCATTCGCTCTAGAGCGATTTCAAGCCGGATGGAACATCAGACGGCCCGGAAATCGCGGAAAGCAAAGCTGATGGAGCCGAGGGGATGCCCACATCGCCAGCGCGGTGGGGGATTATTCCACCAGATGCAAGGCCCGTTCGGCCAGCGGCATGGATTTCGCCGGCCCCGCCGCTATACCCCGCCCCATGGAATTTCGCGATGCCACGCCCGAGGACGCTCCGCTGATCGCCGCCTGCCATGTGGCAAGCTGGCGCAGCGCCTATGCGCATTTCATGGACCCGGCCTATCTGGCGGGCGGGATCGAGGCGGAGCGGTTGGCGCATTGGAGGCGGCGGCTGGCCGAAGCAGCGCCCACACAGCGGATCATCGTCGTGGAAGAGGAGGGGCGGCCGGTCGGCTTCGCCTGCCTGGTCGGCGCGGATCATCCGCGCTGGGGCACGCTGGTCGACAATCTGCATGCCCTGCCGGACGCCAGGGGCAAGGGGCTGGGCAGCGCCTTGTTGGCCGAGGCGGCCCGATGGTCGCTGGAGCATTTCCCCGGAAGCGGCCTGTACCTCTGGTGCTATGCCGACAATCATGCGGCGCGGGGATTTTATGGGCATCGCGGCGGGCTGGTGGTGGAAAACACGGCCAAAGCCGGTTCCGATGGGCGCACCTTGCCGGAGCAGCGCTATCATTGGGCCGATCCGGCGCTGCTTCTCAAAGGGCGTTGAAGAGGCAGATGAGTGTGCTCCTGCGCGGGCGGGAGCACATGGCCTTACCGTCCGATCACCGGTGCACCAACGTGCCCGCACCGCGATCGGTGAAGATTTCCAGCAGCATCGCATGCGGCACCCGGCCGTCGAGGATGACGGCGGCGTCCACCCCCCCTTCCACCGCACGGACGCAGGTTTCCAGCTTCGGGATCATGCCGCCGCTGATGGTGCCGTCCTCCTCCAGTCCCTGGATCGCCGCCGGGTCGAGATCGGTCAGCAACTGGCCCTGCTTGTCCAGCACGCCCGCCACGTCGGTGAGGAGGAAGAAGCGCGCCGCCTGCAATTCCGCTGCTATGGCGCCCGCCATGGTGTCGGCATTGACATTGTAGGTGTGCCCGTCCGCGCCGGTGCCTACCGGCGCGACCACCGGAATGATCCCGTTCTGCGTCAGCGTGTCGAGGATGCTGCGGTCGACCCGCACCGGATCGCCGACAAAACCCAGGTCGACATTGCGTTCTATGCCGGAATTGGGGTCCGCCTCCCGCTTGCCCAGCACCTTTTCGCAGAGGACCAGGCCGCCATCCTTGCCCGAAATGCCGACCGCGCGGCCACCAGCGCCGGAGATCCAGCCCACGATCTCCTTGTTGATCGATCCGGCCAGCACCATTTCCGCGATCTGCGCGGTTTCCTTGTCAGTGACGCGCAGGCCGCCGACGAACTGCGATTCGACGCCCAGCTTCTTCAGCATCGCGCCGATCTGCGGTCCGCCGCCATGGACGACGACGACATTGATGCCGACCGCCTTCATCAGCACGACATCCTCCGCGAAATCGCGCGCCGCCTCCGGATCGCCCATGGCATGGCCGCCATATTTCACGACGAAGGTCTTGCCCGCATATCGCTGCATATAGGGCAATGCTTCGACGAGGGTTTCGGCCTTGGCGAGGAGCGCCGGATCGGGGGCGTGCTTGCTGTTCATGCGCGGGCGCATAGGGCACTATGCGCCCAGCCGCAAGCTAGCGATCCAGCCGCCGCCCCAGCGCGACCAGCGCATAGATGACGGGCGGCACCAGCAGCGCCGACAGCGTGATCTTCGCCAGCATCTGGCCCAGCAGCAGCTCTCCGATCGGGAACACGCCGTAAAAGGCGATGGAGACGAAGAGCAGGGTATCCGCGATCTGCGACAATATGCTTGCGACCGCGGCGCGCAGCCAGAGCAGGCGGCTGCCCTCCCGCCCCTTGAGCGCGGCGAAGAGGGTGACGTTCAGCGTCTGCGAAATGCCATAGGCGATGATCCCGCCCAGCCAGATGCGCGGCGTGCCGCCCATCATCAGCGCGAAGGCGTCGCGCCTTGCCGGGTCCATGTCGCTGGCGGCGGGCACGGACAGCACGACGATGGACAGCAATATGGAGGCGATCAGCGGCAGGAAGCCCACCTGCACCAGCCGGTTGGCGACGGCGCGGCCATGCAGTTCCGCCACGGCGCTGGAAATCGTCACCAGCAGCAGGAAGGCGAATATGCCTGCCTCCACCGCCAGCGGACCAAGGCCGAACCAGGGACCGATGGCGGACAGCGGCCCCAGCGTCACCTGTTTGTTGCCGAGCACGCCCGCAATGCAGACCATGCCGCCGTAGAAGATCGAAAAGACGAAAAGCGAACGCGCAATGGGCGCGGGATGTGAAGCCATTGCCGGCACTTACCGGGGTTTCGGCGGAGTGGGAAGTGCTTAGAAGGCGGGGCAGCTTCCGTTCGCCCGTTCAGCTTTCCAAAGCGCCCTTGGCGGCGCGCAGCCCCGCCTTGCCGTTCCGCGCGAGTGTGCGTTTCAACGCTTCCGGGCTTGGCGCGACGAGGAAGCCGAAGCTGACGCAGCCCTGTTTCGTCTCCACCGCATGGTGCAGGCGATGGGCCTGGACGATCCGCTTCATATAGGCGGAGCGCGGGACGTGGCGATGGCCGATGCGGCGATGGACGATGATGTCGTGGAAGCCGAGATAGATGGCGCCATAGGCCGCGATGCCGGCGCCCATCGCCGTCGCCCAGTCGCCCCACTGCCACTGCACGCCGCCCAGCAGCAGCAGGATGGAGGGCATGGCGAAGATCACGAAATAGAGGTCGTTCGCTTCCCAGCGGCCGGTGCGTTCCCGATGGTGGCTGGCGTGCAGGAACCAGCCCGGCCCGTGCATCACCCAGCGGTGCATGACATAGGCGAAGCCCTCCATCGCGGCGACTGTCGCGAGGAAGATGAGGATGAGCGAAAGGGCGGTCATCGGCGCATTATAGGGGCGGGACGGGGCGCATGCGACCCTGCTGGCCAAAGAAAAAGGCCGCGACCCTGAGGATCGCGGCCTTTTCCGGTGATCGTTCGGCCGATCAGAAGGAAGCGGTGATCGAACCGACCACGCCGGCCTTGCTGATATTGTGGCCCGCGGGCGAATAGAGCGACTTGTTGGTGTCGACGTAGGAAACGCCCAGGGTCAGGTGATTCCAGGTGTAGGTCGCGCCGATGTTCCAGTCGGTATACTCCTTGCCGATGGTCAGGTAGCTGGGGCCGAAGCTGTGGCCCAGATGCGCCGACAGGCCCAGCGGGGTGTTGGGAATGCTCGTCGACAGATCCCCTGCGACGTAGAGATTGTCTTCCTTGCCGTTGCCGACCGTCAGCGCCTTCGCCTTGGGCGCATAGTTGACGGTCAGCTTCGCCGTGGCGGGACCGAAGGTGCCCTTGACCGAGGCATAGGGCTCGACGAAGTCGGTATTCGCTTCGGCATTGCCGGGATAGTAATAATAGAGGACGCCGACGTCGATGGTGGCTGCGCCAATGGTCGTCGAATAGCCGCCGATCAGGTCGAGTTCCTGATCGGAGCCATTGGCGACATAATCGTCGATCGAGGAACCCCAGGCCGAAACGTAGAAGCCAGAGCTGTGGGTGATGGTGAGGCCACCCTGAAGCGCGATCTTCTTGTTGGTCTGCGAAATGCCGCGGAAGCGATAATCCGTGACCACGGCAGCGTTGCCGGTCACGGTGAGATCCGGAGTGGGCTCGTCCTGAGCGAAGGCCGGTGCCGACATGGCGGCAAGGGCAAGGGCCGAGAGGCCGAGTATGGACTTACGCATATGATTTCCCCTTGATGGTATCTGCGATCGTCCCACCTGCGTCATGGTCCCGGATCTCTATCGCCCTGCACGGGATGGACCGGGTTGCCTCAACGAAGGAGGGGATGCCTTTCCCCGCTGCGGCGCACAAGATTTTATTGCTGTTCGATGAAGTTTGCTGCTGTAATGTTGCTGGTCTGCAACAAAATCAGGCATGATTATGGCACCGGGCGCGGCCGCGCACGGTTTTCGCCGCAATTCGGGACGGGCCGGCTAGGGGAAAAGGGGCGCTGAATCCCGCGCCGCGTGAATGACGCGCTGCGGATAGGGGATGGTGATGCCATGTTCGCGGAACAGCAGCCAGAGCCGGCCGAGCACGTCGGACTTCACATTGCCGACGCCGCTTTCCGGATCGCTGATCCACACCAATATGTCATGTTCGACCCGGTTCTCGCCAAAGGCGGTGAGCCAGACATTGGGCTTGGGATTGCGCAGCACGCGGGGGCTTTCCTGCGCGGCGCGCAGCATCAGTTCCTGCGCCAGCTTCAGGTCGCTGTCATAACCGATGCCGACGGGGATGCGGACGCGGACGTTGCGGTCGGAATAGGACCAGTTCTCCACCTCCTGCGTCATCAGGTTTTCGTTCGGGATCAGATGTTCCTTGCCGTCGCGGGTGATGACGCTGACGGCGCGGACGCCGATCTTGTTCACCCAGCCGAAGCTGTCGCCCACGACGATGACGTCGCCGGGCTTGATCGATCGGTCCATCAGCAGGATGATCCCGGCGATCAGATTGCCGAAGGTCTTCTGCAGGCCGAAACCCACGGCCAGCCCCAGCGCGCCGGAGAAGACGGTGAAGGCGGTGAGGTCTATCCCCAGCAGGTCGACGCCGATGAAGAAGGCGGCGACGACCACGACGATGGCGGCCAGCTTTTGCGCCAGCAGCTTCTGCGTGGCGTCCAGTCCATGGGCGCGGCTGATGCTGCGTCCGACGATGCGGTTGGCCAGGCGGACCAGGGCGAACAGCGCGACGCAGATCGCGGCCATGCTGACCAGCCCGAGCAGGGTGACGCGCCGCCTGCCGAGGTCGAGGCCCACGCCGTCCAGCATGCCCGCCACCGGGGCGAAGCCGCCGCTGCTGCCGGAAAGGACCATCACGAACAGCAGCAGGGCGATCGGCAGCACGGCAAGGCGCGCTATGGCGAGGCTGCGCAATATGTGCACGGCCAGCAGCGAAAGGGACAGGGCGAGCGCGGCGCTCAGGATCAGATGGGCGAAGTCCCCGATCGGCCAGAAGGCGACGGCCAGGGCCATGACGAGGGCGGCGATGGCGTGGCGCAGGATCGGGCGCAGATGCCCCGCCAGCGCCTCCCCCAGGGCGCGGAAGCGGTGGCGCAGGCGCGGCGAGGCGAACCGGGCGACGGCGCTGGCGACCAGATGGATGGCGACGGCCAGCGCCAGCGCGACCAGGGGATGGACGATGGCGGGATCGCCCGGCAACAGGGACAGGAGATCGGGCAAGCCCGGCGTCATCCGCGCATGGCCCGGAAGCGGGCAAGGCCCGCGTCGAGATCGGCTATCAGGTCGTCGCTGTCCTCCAGCCCGATCTGGAGCCGGACGAGCGGCCCCTCCGCCTGCCAGGCGGTGGCGGTGCGGTAGCGCGCCGGATCGACGGGCAGGGCGAGGCTTTCGAAGCCGCCCCAGCTATAGCCGATGCCGAAATGAGCGAGACCGTCGATCAGGGCGGCGCGGGCCTTTTCATCGCCGCCCTTGAGGACGAAGCTGAACAGGCCGCTGGAGCCGGTGAAATCGCGTTGCCACAGGGCATGGCCGGGGCAGGAGGACAGGGCGGGGTGGAGGACGCGGGCGACATCGGGCTGCTGCGACAGCCATTGCGCGATGCGCAGGGCGCTGGCCTGGTGCTGGTTGAGGCGGACGCCCAGGGTGCGCAGGCCCCGCGCGGCGAGCCAGGCGTCGTCGGGGCTGGTCATCTGGCCGAACAGATAGGCGGTCTGGCGGATTTTCGGGAAGAAGGCTGGGGTGGCCGTCGCCGATCCGATCATCACGTCGCTGTGGCCGACGATATATTTGGTGCAGGCGAGGATGCTGATGTCGACGCCATGGCTGAGCGCCGGGAAGAACCAGGGCGTGGCCCATGTGTTGTCGATCAGGGTCGCGATGCCCCGGTCGCGGGCCATGGCGGTGATGGCGGGCACGTCCTGCACCTCGAAGGTCAGGCTGCCGGGGCTTTCCATGAAGATGGCGCGGGTGGCGTCGGTGATGAGGTCCGCGATCCCGGCGCCCACGGCCGGGTCGTAATAGACCGTCTCTATGCCGAGCGGCCGCAGCATCTGTTCGCAGAAATTGCGCGTCGGGTCATAGGCGCTGTCGACCATCAGGAACTGGTCGCCGGGTTTCAGCACCGCCATCAGCGCGCAGGCGATGGCCGCCACCCCCGACGGGTAGAGCATGGTGCCTTCGGCGCCCGGCTCCATTTCGGTGAGGGCGTCCGACAGGCTCCATGCCGTCGGCGTGCCCTTGCGCCCGTAGAACAGGCGTTCATGCGTGCTGCGCCCCGCCGCGCTGCGCAGATGCGCGACATCGTCGTAGAGAATGGTGGAGGCCCGCCAGACCGGCGGGTTGACGATGCCGCCGGGCTGGCCCGGCATGCCCGTCCATTCGGGCTTGCGGCCTGCCTGTGCGATCTGGGTCAGGGGCTTGCGGTCGCGCCGCTTGTCGGCATCCTGGCTCATGCGGCGGGGCCGGTCGCTTTCGGCGTGGCCGGGTCCAGTCCCCATTCGGACCAGCTTCCGTCATAGAGGGTGACGTCGGTCTTGCCGAGCAGTTCGAGGCCCGCGAGCAGGATCGCCGCCGTCACGCCGCTGCCGCAGCTCGTGATGATCGGACGGTCGAAATCGGTCCCGGCGTCGAGGAACAGGCGGCGAAGGTCCTCGCCCCGCTTCATGCTGTTGTCGGCATGATAGAAGGCGGAGGAGGGAATGTTGCGGCTGCCCGGAATATGGCCCGACGCCATGCCGGGGCGGGGCTCCTTCTCCTCCCCCGTGAAGCGCGCCGCGCCGCGTGCGTCGAGCACCTGTTCGGCCTGGCTTTCGAGGTTGGCGAGAAGATCCTCCTTGGTGCGGACCTGCCCGACGGCGCGTTTCGCAACGGCATTGCCGGGCCGTGGCGGCGGCATGCCGCTTTCCGTCGGCCGTCCCTCCGCCAGCCATTTGGGCAGGCCGCCGTCGAGGATCGCCGCGCCCTTGCCCACGCCATAGAGGCGCATCATCCACCAGCCGCGCGCCGCGCTGTGGGTGGGGCTGTTGTCATAGACGACGATCCGGCTGTCCGCGTCGATGCCCAGCCGGCGGCAGCGCTCCGTCATGAAATCGTCGGTCGGCAGCATGCCGGGGCGCGGATCTTCCGCGTCGGCCAGGCTTGGCAGGTCGAGGAACACGGCGCCGGGGATATGGACGGCCTCGAACTCGGCCCCGGGATCGCGGGGCACGCCGGGAAGGAACAGGCTGGCGTCGACGATCCGGAGGTCGGGCTTGCCCAATTCTCCCTCAAGCCAGTCGGTCGATACCAATATGTCCATGCGTGCCCTTGCTCCCTCGCTCGTTCGGCCACCTGCTTGGGTGGCGCAGAGCCATTCTAGGAGCGGCGGGCGGAGGTGGGAAGGGCCGATTGGCCTTAGCTGGAGAGGTTGAGCGCGGTCGCGCGGCTGCCGGGGGTGCGGTATTGGCGCGGGCCAAGGTCAAGGCGGAAGGGAGAAAGGCGCTCGACCGGGGGCGATTGTTCTTCCCCGACGATGAAGACGCTGCCGCTGCGTCCCGTGCCTTCGCGGTCGCCTGTCCAGCTATAACGGGCGTCGAAGGCGATCAGCGGGATCAGCAGGGCCCGCTGGCCCATGGGAATGGCGGCGATCGCCTGTGCGTCCAGGCGCATTTCCCCGCTGAGCTTCTGCGTCTCGCCGGGCGCGATGGATACCACCGAATGGACGGGTAGGCCGGTTTCGCCCGCGAAGAATGGCTGGAACAGCGCCTGTTGCTGCGCATCGGCATTGGCGATCAGGCTGCGGACCAGGATGTCCTCCGCCGTGCGGCTGCCGCGATTGTGGAGCGTCAGCCGGTAGGCGATGGTCGCGCCCAGCAATGTCAGGCGGGCGGCCTGCACGTCCATGGCGAGATCGATCCATGGGCGGTCGGCATCGTCCGGCGCGGGCTTGGGTTCGGGCGGGGCAGGTATTGCCCCGGCTTGCGGCGGGGGTGTAGCCGGCACGGGCGGCGGCGCGGCTTCGGCTTCGTAGGGCGGTTCCTCCGCTGTGCCCTGCTTGCGGCGGCGCAGCCGGAAGCGGGCCCCGATCAGCAGGACGGCGGCGACCGCTGCGGCGGCGGCGATCCAGGGCCATGTGGGCGCCGGGGGCTGCTGAGGCGGGCCCAGCGGCGCCGGCGTCGGGCTCGGGACGGTGGCGTTGTCGGCAGCGGGGAGGCTCTGGTTTTCGATGGGGGATGGCGGCGGAGGCGTCTCCACTGGGGCGGGTTTTTCGGCCGGGGTCTGGCTCTGCGGTGCAGCTTGCGGGGCGCGCTCCGGCCCGGCGGATGGCCGGGTGGGCTGGCTTTGCGGCTGCGGCTGGGCCGGCGCCGGGACGGCGATGGGCGGAAGCTGGATCGTCGGCGCGACGACCGGCGGCGGCGTCACCGTGGTGGGCGCGCCACGAAACACGTCCAGTTCCGGCCCCTGTGCATTGGGATTGGTCTGGGTCTGCGGCTGGGTGCGCGGCAGGTTGAAGACCGGATCGGCGCTATTTTCCTGCTGGGCGAAGGCAGGCGTGGCCAGCAGCAGCGGCGCGGCGAACAGAAGCGAGAAGCGGAACCCCATGGATGGCAGCCAAGGCATCCGCCCAAGTGAACCCGCCATGAACGAAAGGCAAGAGAGGCGCGGCGATGACATCTGCCGTGCAATGGCGTAGATGGCCTGCCATGACTGACATGCCGACTCCACTTCATCTGGGCCAGGCCAGTGCCCTGCCTGCGCGTCCCGAAGACGCCGTGCTCGACTATGTGCCCAATCCCCGGCCGGGAAATCCCTATCTGGTGCGCTTCACCGCGCCGGAATTCACCTCGCTCTGCCCGGTGACGGGGCAGCCGGACTTCGCCCATCTGGTGATCGACTATGCGCCCGCCGCGACCATCGTCGAATCGAAGTCGCTGAAGCTGTTCCTAGGCTCCTTCCGTAACCATGCCGCCTTCCATGAGGATTGCACGGTCGGAATCGGGGAGAGGCTGTTCGCGGAGATGAACCCGATCTGGCTGCGCATCGGCGGATACTGGTATCCGCGCGGGGGCATTCCCATCGATGTGTTCTGGCAATCGGGCGAGCCGCCGGCGGGGCTATGGCTGCCGTCGCAGGATGTGCCGGGCTATCGCGGGCGGGGTTGAACCTTTGTCGTCATGCCAGCGAAAGCTGGCATCTCAGGAGGCAATGCGTGACCGCGAGGCGAAGCTGGACCTATATCATGACAAACAAGCCCCGTGGCGTGTTGTATGTAGGGATTACCACCAACCTTGCCGTTCGCGTCGATCAGCACCGTCGCGGCATGGGTTCGGATTTCTGTCGCAAATATAATCTGCATCGGCTGGTGCTGGCCGAGGAGCATGGCCGGGTCGATGACGCCATCGCCCGGGAGAAGGCGCTGAAGGCCTGGAAGCGGGATTGGAAGCTTCAGTTGATCGAGCAGAGCAATCCTGAGTGGCGGGATTTGTCCGACTTCATCGCGTAGCGGCCTGAGATCCCAGCTTTCGCTGGGATGACGAAGCTCTTTGTTTGACAAACGAACAACAACATTCGACCAACGACATCATCGGTGGGACGCCCGGCTTGACCGGTGAAGCGAAAGGGGCGATCCCCCTGTCATCCTGGCGCGAACCTTTTGCCGCGCCGTTCCAACCTGTCGGAGTTGCGAACCTCATGTCCTTTTCGAAGATCCTTCCGCTGATGCTGGCGGCCGCGCCGCTTGCCATGGCGATGCCGGCGCTGGCGCAGACGGCGCCTGCCGGACCCGCCGCGGGCGTGACCACCCAATTGCCCCGTGGCGCCGCGCCAAGCCATTATGCCATCACCGTCACCCCCGATGCGGCCAATCTGAAGTTCACGGGCAAGACGACCATCGACGTCACCGTGACGCAGGCGATGCCTGCGCTGGTGCTGAACGCCGCCGACCTGACGGTGAGCAGCGTCACCCTGACTCCCGCAAAGAGCAAGGCGGTAAAGGGAACCGCGAAGATCGACGCCGCCGCGCAGACCGTCACCTTCGACTTCGGCAAGCCGGTCCAGCCGGGCAGCTACACGCTCGCCATCGACTATGCGGGGATCATCAACACGCAGGCGAATGGCCTGTTCGCGCTCGATTATACCGACAATGCGGGTCAGGCGAAGCGCGCCCTCTTCACCCAGTTCGAGGCGCCCGACGCCCGCCGTTTCGTGCCGAGCTTCGACGAGCCGAGCTACAAGGCGACCTTCGACCTTTCCGCCGTCATCCCCGCCGACCAGCTTGCGGTCAGCAACATGCCGGTCAAGGGCAGCAGCGACGCCGGATCGGGGAAGAAGCTGGTGACTTTCGGCACCAGCCCCAAAATGTCCTCCTATCTGCTGTTCTTCGGTCTGGGCGAACTGGAGCGCGCCACCAAACAGGCGGGCGCGACCGAGGTCGGCGTGATCACCGGCAAGGGGAATACGGGGAAGGCGCAACTCGCGCTCGACGCTTCGGCGGCGATCCTGCCTTATTATAACGACTATTTCGGCGTGCCCTTCCCGCTGCCCAAGCTGGACAATGTCGCCGGGCCGGGACAGAGCCAGTTCTTCTCCGCCATGGAGAATTGGGGCGCGATCTTCACCTTCGAACGCGCGCTGCTGGTCGATCCGCGCTTCACGTCGGAAAGCACGCGGCGGACCATCTATTCCATCGTCGCGCATGAAATGGCGCACCAGTGGTTCGGCGATCTCGTCACCATGGCCTGGTGGGACGACCTCTGGCTGAACGAGGGTTTCGCAAGCTGGATGGCGACCAAGGTCACGGACAAGCTGAACCCCGAATGGGAAATGCTGCTTTCACGCGTCAATGGCCGCGAGCGGGCGATGAGCCTCGATTCGCTGGCCACGACCCACCCGATCCTCCAGAAGATCCACACCGTCGATGAAGTGAACCAGGCGTTCGACGACATCACCTATGAAAAGGGTGAGGCGGTCATCACCATGCTGGAGGGCTTTGCCGGGGAGGATGCGTGGCGATCGGGCATCCGCGCCTATATGAAGCAGCATGCCTATGGGAACACCGTGACCGACGATTTGTGGAAGGCGGTCGAAGGCGCGGGCGCCAAGGGCGTGGTGGGCATCGCGCATGATTTCACCAGCCAGCCGGGCATTCCGCTGGTGAAGGTGGACAGCGCCCAGTGCCAGGGCGGTTCAACCATCCTGTCGCTTTCGCAGGGCGAGTTCAGCCGCGACCGCAAGGACAAGGTGCCGCTCAAATGGAATGTGCCGGTGATGGCCCAGGCTATCGGTCAAGCGGGCGGCGGGGCGCAGCAGCGGCTGATCCTCAATGGCTCGGCGCAGGTCACGCTGCCGGGCTGCGGCGCCTATATCATCAATGCGGGGCAGACGGGCTATTATCGCTCGCTCTATCCAGAGGCGAATGTGAAGGCCCTTGCGAAGGACTTCACCAAGCTCGCCTCCATGGACCAGATCGGCCTGCTGGCGGACAATTTCCAGCTTGGCCTGGGCGGCTATCAGCCCATGGGGCTTGCCCTCGACCTGATCGACGCCGTGCCCCCGACGGCCAGCCCCGCCGTGCTGGCGGAGGTGCCGGACTATCTCGACAGCGCCCATATGATGCTGGAGAGCGACAAGGCCGCGCAGGCGCGGGTGGCCGCCTATGCCTCGAAGAAGCTGAGCCCTGTGCTGGCGACCGTCGGTTTCGACGCCAGGCCGGGCGAGAATCCGCAGGTGCCGGTCCTGCGGTCGGCGCTGGTGTCGACGCTGGGCGGCATGGGCGACAAGGCCGTGGTGGCGGAGGCGAACAGGCGCTTCGCCGCGCTGGCCGGCAATCCGGCGGCGCTGGACGGGCCGTTGCGCAATGTCTGGCTGCGGATCATTGCCGAGAATGCCGACGCCGCGACCTGGGACAGGCTGCGCGCCATGGCCAATGGGGCGAAGACGGACCTCGAAAAGAGCACGGTCTTCGCGCTGCTGGGCGTCGCCAAGGATGAGGCGCTGGCGAAGAAGGCGCTGGACCTCGCCATGACGGACGAGCCGGGCAAGACGACCAGCGCGGCGATCATCTCCGCCGTGGGCGGGGAGCATTCGATGCTTGCCGTCGATTATGTGCTGGCGCACCGCCAGCAATATGAGGCGATGATCGACGTGTCGGCGCGGAGCCAGGCGATTGCGCGGCTGGGCGGCAACTCCGCCGATCCGGCGATGGTGACGAAGCTGGACGCCTATGCGACCCAATATCTGACGCCGGAATCGCGCAAGGTGGTGGATCGCTCCATCGCCGCGATCAAGACGCGGATCGAGACGCGGGCGCGGCTGAAGCCTGCGCTGCTCGCCTGGTTCGCCAGGAAGTGAGATGGGGGGCGGTGGAGCGATCCACCGCCTTTTTTTGGTCCTCTCCATCTTTCGATGGGGAGGAATTTCTTACAGCAACCGCCGCTCGAACGCGCCGCGTTCCAGTTCCTCCCGGAAATCGGGATGGGCGATCCCGATCAGCGCGCGGGCGCGTTCCGACAGCGTCTTGCCCTTCAGGTCGACCCAGCCATGTTCGGTGACGACGATGTGGGTGTCGGTGCGCGGCGTCGTGACGGGGCCGTCGAGCCAGGGCACGATCCGCGAGACCGTCCCCTTCGCCGCTGTCGAGTGGCAGGCGATGATCGACCGGCCGCCCTTCGACGCATAGGCGCCGCGCACGAAATCGAGCTGGCCGCCGGTGCCGCTATATTGGCGGCCGTTCATATATTCGGAGTTGCAGGCGCCGCTGAGGTCCACCTGAATCGTGGCGTTGACTGAAATCACCCTGTCGTTCTGCGCGATGATGTGCGGCGCGTTCACATGCTCGACCGGATGCGCCTCCAGCGCCGGATTGTCGTGCAGGAAGTCGTAAAGGCCCTGGTCGCCCATGGCGAAGGTGAAGACCGAGCGGCCGGGATGGATTTTCTTGCCGCTGTTGTCGACCACGCCGGCCTTGATCAGGCCGACGAGGCCGGGCGTGAGCAGTTCGGTATGGATGCCGAGGTTCCGATGATCCATCAACGCGGCGCAGACCGCGTCCGGCACGGCGCCGATGCCCATTTGCAGGCAGGCGCCGTCCTCCACCATGCCGGCGATGATCGCGCCGATGGCATCGTCATTGGGCGTGCGCGGAAGGGGCGGGATCTGCGCCAGGGGGACATGGTTTTCCACGATGGCCGTGACCGCCGAGAGCGGAATTTTGCAGTCGCCATGGACATAGGGCATGGCGGGATTGACCTCCACGATCAGCCGCGCGCCGCTGCGCGCGACCATCAGTGCGTAATCGGTGTTGGTGCCCAGGCTGAAGCAGCCGTCGGCATCCATGGGCGAAACGGTGACGAACAGCGTATCGACGCGCAGATGCTCGGTCAGGATGCGCGGTATCTGGTGGAATTGCACAGGAAGGGTTTCGACCAGGCCTTGCGCGCTGCCGGCGCGCAGGGCGTCGTTCCCCCGTTCGACGCCACCGTGGAACAGGCTGACATGGCGGATGCGGTCGTGAAGGTCGGGCGCGAGGATGGACTCGCTGGCCGCGGCGCAGGCGAGCATGCAGTAAAGCGTGCCGCCGGTGAGATCGCCCGAGCGGACGCGGACGGCCAGCGCATCCATCAGCGCGGGCGGGTAGCTGACGCCGAGACCGACGACCATCTTCGCGCCGTCCGGGGCCAGTGCGGCCGCCTCAGCCGCCGACATGGTCCTGGCGCGATATTTTTCTGTGATGGGCATCCTTCTCTCCCCGGCTTTCGGGGGATTGTCGCGCCGTTGGCGCGGGAGTGCAATGGCGACGAAAGTAGGGGGGCGTCTTGCTTGCACGCCCCCTGCGCAAGCCGGGGAAGCTTTCAGCGGGCGAGGCCGAGCGCCCGGACGATGTCGTCCCATGCGACCAGCTTGAAATTCTGGGCCGCGGTTGCATTGTGGCCGTCCTGCGCCACGAACAGCCCGCCGGGATAGTCCGGCCCGAAATCGCCCAGCATCAGGTCGATGCCGTCGGTTTCCTCCGACCCGCCTATGGCGCCGTCGACCACGCGGAAGCGGCCGGCATAGCTGTGGTCGCTCAGGCGATAGGCGACATAGGCATTGTCCCCCTGGCTGGAGACGAGGACATAGCCGTCCTTCTCGCCCATCGGCGCGATGGCGACGCCTTCGGCATCCATGACGAGGTTCCTGCCGTCCGCCGCGGCGATCCTGGCGGGCGTCGCGGACCCGCCGGCGCGGGCATCGAA
This sequence comes from Sphingobium fuliginis, assembly GCF_004152845.1. Taxonomy (GTDB): domain Bacteria; phylum Pseudomonadota; class Alphaproteobacteria; order Sphingomonadales; family Sphingomonadaceae; genus Sphingobium; species Sphingobium fuliginis. Next base: position 598,656 of record NZ_SEON01000002.1, on the reverse strand, counting down.
GCGCCAGAGGCCGACATCCTCCTCCGCCACATAGGCCATGCCGGTGCGGTCATCCACCGCGCAGCCCTCCGCCTGGGAGCCAAGCTTCAAGGTCCGGACGATGCTGCCCCTGGGCGTGGCGTCGGACATGTCGAGCGCGACCTGGTTCACCGTGCCGTCCTTCAGCACGACGAAGGCGTAGGTCGCACTCGCCGCGCGATAGAGGCAGACGCCATAGGCTTCGCCCCGCCCGGCATCGACCTTGCCGAGCGCCGAGAGTTTCGCGGTGGCGGGATCGAGGCGGAACAGGGCCAGCTTCGCATGGGCAAGGTCGTTGCGATCGCTGGCGGCCACCAATATACCGCTTTGACCGGCGATCCCCACACCGTCCCGCAGGTCGACATTGTTGACCCGGCCCGCGTCGAGAAAGTCGCGGGTCTTGCCGTCCAGCCCATAGACATAGAGCCCCGCCTTCTTGTCGGTGCCCACGATCAGGCTTTGCCCTGGATCGGCGGCGTTGCGCCAGATCGCCGGATCGTCCGCCGCGTCGGCATTGGGGGTGCCGACGGGGGCGGTTTCCCCGCGCGCGGTGACGGTCGCGGCTGGAGTGGCGTTGGCGATGCGCTGGGCCAGCGGGCTTTCGGGCGCTGGCGCGGCGCAAGCGGCGAGCAGAAGAGTCGCGCAAAGGACGACGGATAAAGGTCTCGTCATGAAGTTCCCCCGTTCGCGGCGCCTCTTGGACGCGCTTCATGACGATGATGTGACAGGCCCAGCCGGAATATCGCCCGGCATGTCACTGTTCTGTCACCATAATTTCACGCGATTGTATTCCCGCCGATCTAGGTGCCCCGCCAAGCCTATTCGACAAGGCCGTTCCAACAGGGGGATCATATGCAGCATAGTTTCATCCGGCGGCGCGCCGGCGTGCCGTCCGTTCGTCTGGCTCTGGCCTGCGGCATTGCCGGCTGGGCCCTGGCGTCGACCCAAGCCATGGCGCAGGTTCCTGCCGCGGAAGAGGATATGGGAGCGATCGTCGTCACCGGCACGCGCCCGATCGCTGAATCCGAAGCCGCCGCGCTGGAAATCCAGAAGAACTGGGACTCGCTGGTCACGGTCGCCGCATCCGATTCCGTGGGCCGCCTGCCCGACCAGAACATCGCCCAGGCCGCCAGCCGCCTGCCGGGCATCAGCGTCGAGCGCGACCAGGGTCAGGCCCGCTACATCAACCTGCGCGGCGCGCCCAAGACCTGGACCACCCTGTCGTTCGACGGCATCAATGTGGTGAGCCCGGAGGGCCGCGACGCCCGCTTCGATTCCATCCCGTCCGCCATTGCCGGCAAGATCATCGTGTCCAAGGCGGTGACGCCCGACATGCCGGGCGAGACGGTCGCGGGCAATGTGAACGTCATCACCCGTTCGGCCTTCGACTATGACGGCTTCCATCTGGCGGGGAAGGGCGGCCTTGGCTTTGCCGAACTGGGCGACAAGAAGGAATATGAAGGCGCGCTGGTCGTTTCCGACCGATTCCAGACGGGCATCGGCGAAATCGGCGTGCTGCTGTCGGGCAGCTATTATGAGCGCAACATGGTCACGGACAATTTCGAGACCGACTATGAGCGGGTATCGCAGGACCAGCGCCCCGGCAACGCCACCCGCTTCTGGGCGCATGAGGCGGAGAACAAGCTGTACCGCCTGACCCGCAAGAACTGGTCGGTTTCAGGCCGGGTCGACTGGAAACCGGACGAGGCCAACAGCATTTCGCTGCGGTCGGTCTATACCATCTTCACCGACGATGAAGCGCGGGACAATTACCGCTTCGACCTGGACGACCGCCAGTCGGACCTGTCGAACGGCTCGGCCGCCTGCCCGACCGCGGTGAACACCACGCCGACCACCACCGGCTATGCGGATGTCTGCATCGGCAACACGCCGCAGAAGGGCACGATCTATGGCATCGACATCCGCCAGCGCTCGACCCTGCGCGCTTTCCGCCAGTCGATCTTCACCAACACGCTGGCGGGCGATCATGAATTTGCCGATGGCTGGAAGCTGAGCTGGGTCGGCAACTACACCGAATCCAAGGACGACCGATCGATCGTCGGCGAAGCGACCTGGGACAGCCCCAGCACGCGCACGCTGCGGCCGACCGTGGCCTATGACTTCAGCGATCCCAATCTTTCGCGCCTGACGCTCTATCGCACGCTGCAACTCGCCAGCCCGACGCGCTACACGGCGGGCGCGCAGGTCACGGCGGTCGACGATTTCACCAAGCCGCTTTCAGGCTTCACCGTCCTCGACGCGGTGGACACGACCAAGGCCTATACCGGCCGCCTGGTTGTGGCGCGCGAGCTGGAGCATGCGACATTGAAGGCGGGGTTCCAGTATGACCGCCGCACCAAGACCGCCGACGAGCAGCAGATCACGCTGAATGCGGCGCAGGCCGCGACCGTCCTGCCGACCGACTACAATCAGTTCTCGATCGACCAGAAGTTCCTGGGCAAGATCCCCATGGGCTACACCTTCCGCTATTTCGATACCGACAAGATGCGGGCGGCTTCCGAAGCGGCGCAGGCGGCTTATGCCTTCGCACCCAACACCGGAAACAACTACAGGGTACGGGAAGAGGTGCTCGCCGGCTTCCTGATGGGCACTGTCCACTACGACTGGGGCTCGGTCGTGGGCGGCGTGCGTGTCGAGCATGTCAAGAACCATGGCTTTGCGATCGCCACGGTCACGCCTGTCAGCGGACCGGCGGTTTCCACGCCGGAAACGCGGGAATCCAGCCAGACGCTGGCATTCCCCAGCCTGCACATCAATTACAATATCGACGACAGCAAGAAGCTGCGCTTCTCCTTCAACAGCGGTGCGGCGCGCGCCGATTACGATCAGATGCGGCCGAACTTCGTCGTGAACGACAGCGACCGCGTGATTTCGGGCGGCAACCCCGATGTGAAGCCGGAACGGGCCTATGGCGTCGATACCTATTTCGAATGGTATGTGAAGCCTCAGGGCTATTTGATGGTCGGCCTGTTCTACAAGCATGTCGAGGACGTGCTGTATAATCAGCGGCGCACCTATGGCCTGACCGACCTCAATTCCGGCGGGATCGACCGCTCCGACTATGGCTATACCCGTATCGCCAATGGCGGTTCGGGCCGCATCTATGGCATGGAAGCCGCCGCGCAGTTCCAGCTCGAACCCTGGACGGAGAATCTGGGTCTTCCTTCCTTCATGGGCGGCTTCGGTATTTCGGCCAATCTTACCCTCAATGACAGCAAGGTCGAAAAGCCTGCCGTCGAGGGCATTCCGGCGCGCAAAGTGCGCCTGCCGGGCACATCGGACTTCGTCTACAATATCGGCGGATATTACGAGAAATACGGCCTGTCGATCCGCCTGCAATATCAGAACCGCAGCAAATGGCTGGACACGGTTTCCGATACGCTGGCGGACGCTGGCGACACTTATTGGGACTCGGACGACGAGCTGGATTTCTCGGCGCGCTATGCGATCACGAAGAATTTCGAGATTTACTTCGACGCCTCGAACCTGCTCAACCATCCCGGCCGCCGCTTCTCCGACCCAGGCAGCCTGCTGCGTGCCAGCGGCGTGCAGGCGCCCGACAGCAGCAACCAGACGATCGAGTGGGAACGCTTCGGCCGTCGCTATACGGGCGGCATCCGGTTCAACTTCTGATCCGGCGGAGGCTTGAGGGAGAGGGGGCTGCCTTGAGGCGGCCCCCCCTTATTCTGTCATCCCGGTTCCCATGGGCGGGGGTAAGCTTCACCCCAAGGGGGCACTCGCCCACCGCCGCAAGCGCGCATATAGCGCTGTGATGATGCCGAAGAAGGCAATCACCGAAAGCACCACGGCCCACGGATTTTCCCCCACAAGCGCCATGGGCGCGTCGCTGTCCGTCGCCGCGACGATCCCTGCGAAGGCGACACCGAACAGGCTTTCCCCGACGATGAAGCCGGTCGCCATCAGCACGCCCATGCGCTCGGCAAATTCGGGGTTGGACTGGCGCAGCGCCCAGCGATTGTAGAGATGCCCGATCACCGCGCCGACCGGGATCAGCAGGGTGAGCGCCATCGGCAGATAAATGCCCATGCCGACGGCCAGGGGCGGCAGGCGCAGCTTGCCCGCCTTGCCCAGCAGTTCGTCAATGGCGACCACCAGCACGCCGATGCCTGCGCCGAAGCCGATCAGGCCCCAGTCGAGATCGCCGCCCAGCACGCCCTTCGCCAGGGCGGAGATCAGCGCGGCCTGCGGGGCGGGGAGGGCGGTCGCCTTGGCGCCCGGCGCGCCCGCGAAGCCGAAGGCGCTGTTGAGCAGGTCCAGTACGGGCGGGATCACCAGCGCGCCGAAGATCACGCCCAGCACCAGCGCGATCTGCTGCTTCCACGGCGTCGCGCCGACAAGCTGGCCGGTCTTCAGGTCCTGGAGATTGTCGTTGGAAATGGTTGCGACGCCGAAGACGATGGCGGTCACGAACAGCGCATAGGCGATCAGCGCCTGCGCCTGTTTCGGATCGCCGCCCGATCCGTAGATCGCCGCCAGTATCAGCGAGGCGCCCAGCACCGCCAGAATGCCGACGCCGGAAATCGGGCTGTTCGACGCGCCGATCAGCCCCGCCATATAGCCGCAGACCGAGGCGATGACGATGCCTGCGACGAGGATATAGGCCAGCGTCAGCACGATGATCGGCATCGGGTTGGCCGCGATCGGCCCGCCCTGCGCGAAGATCCACAGCAGCACCGCGATCGGCAGCAGCGAAGCGATTATGGTGCCGCCGACGATGCCGATGGGAAGGTCGCGTTCCGTAAGGTCGAGCAGGCCGGCATTGCCCGATTTGCGGACCTTCGCCGCGGCCATGGCTGACCGGATGCCGCTGACGATCGGTCCCAATATCTTGAGCAGGGTCCAGATCGCCGCGATGCCGATGGTGCCGGCGCCGATGAAGCGCGCTTTCATCCGAAAGGTGGTGCCGACCAGATCGGCCAGATCGGCGCCGGCCGCGAGCGGCGCGGTGAGATAGGGGACAAGCCCGACCCAGCTGATCAGCAGGCCGAAGAACATGGCGATGCCGACCGACAGGCCGACCAGATGCCCGACGCCGATCAGCGCCATGGAAAAGCTGGTGGAGACGCTGGACGCGCCCGCGCCGAATTTGAAGAAGGTCGCGGCCTCCTCCGCGATCAGCTTCGTCTTGGCGAGGATGGCGAAGGCTGCGGCGGCGATCGAGCTGGCGACGATGGCGGCCAGGCCGCGCCTGTTCTCCTCCAGCCCCTCGCGCGATCCCGCGCCGACCTTCAGCACTTCGGCGGCAGCTACGCCCTCGGGATAGGGCAGGTCGGACCCCGTCACCAGCGCCCGGCGCAGCGGCACCGAATACATGACGCCCAATATGCCGCCCAGCGCGATGGTGAAGGCGCTCAGCCAATAGGGAAAACCCTGCCACCAGCCGATGATGACCAGGCCGGGCAGCACGAAGATGATGGCCGACAGGGTGCCCGCCGCCGACGCGATGGTCTGCACTATGTTGTTTTCAAGGATCGTGCCGGTCGCGAACAGCCGCAGCACGGCCATGGAAATGACGGCCGCGGGGATGGAGGTGGCGAAGGTCAGCCCGATCTTCAGGCCCAGATAGACGTTGGCCGCCGTGAACAGCAGGGTGATGAGCGCGCCCAATATGACGCCGCGAAGCGTCAGCTCCGCCATGGGGGCCGCCTTGGCCGAATCACTTGTCACTCGTCTGTCCCCTTGCCTGCGGCTGTTTTATCAGCGTCCGGTAATAATGTTGCTTGGCCTTGGATCAATCGGAAAGTGCGCGCAGAGGCGTCAGGAGGAGGCGCCGGGCTTCAGGTCGGCTGCGGCGGCGGCATCCAGATAGGCGTCGACCAGCCGCGTCCAGAGCGTGTAGCCGCGCGGGTTCATATGCAGCCCGTCGGGTCGGAACAGCGACGCATCGGGCAGGCCATCCGGGGCGAGCAGCACGCGACCGACATCCAGATAATCGAAGCGGCTCACCCGCGCCCGTGCCGCGACCGTCATGTTCACCGCGGCCATTTTCGGCCACAGCGTCCAGCGGATCGGGCTGGGCTTCAGGGACAGATAGGCGATATGCGCCTTGGGATAGTCGGATCGGAGTTGCCTGAGCAGGGTCAGGACGTTGTTCGCGACCTCGGCCGGGGTGGCGCCTGCTGCCAGGTCGTTTTCCCCGACATAGACGAGGATGGAGCGCGGCTTCGCCTTGGGCAGCAGGCGCTTGTAATAATGCAGCACATCCGGCGTGGTCGCGCCGCCGAAGCCCCGGTTGACGGTGCCGATGTCGGGGAAGCTGCCGCTTATGTCCCACAGGCGGATGCTGGAGCTGCCCAGGAACAGGGTGGCGTCGGTGATCGGGGGACCGGCCTCATTGGCCCTGGCGAATGCCTCGATCTCGCGCGAGAAGGGAAAGCTGGGGTCGGGATTGACCTTCAGCGCCGGCGCCTGCGTGGCGGCGTGCAGCAGGCCGCCGGACCCCAGCAGCAGGGCAAGGCCGATCAGCGCCCGGCCCGCCTTGAGGCCGCGCCTAGTGCCGATGCAGCGGGCGGAGCTGATATTTGCCGTTCGCATAGGTGCCGAACATGCCGGAAATGGCGGGATGGTCGACAGGTTCCTCACTGTCGTCCGCGACCAGATTCTGCTGGCTGACATAGGCGACATAGCTGCTTTCGCCATTTTCAGCGAGCAGATGGTAGAAGGGCTGATGCTTGTCCGGCCGGATGTCCTCGGGAATGGCCTGATACCATTCCTCGCTATTGGCGAAGACCGGATCGATGTCGAACACGACGCCACGAAAACCGAAGAGGCGGTGCTGCACCACGTCCCCGATGCTGAAGCGGGCGTGGACGATCGGCGGGGGGGTCACATCGGGTCCGAAAATCTGAATCATATCGTTCATATGACGCAATTTAGGATGCTTGCGGTGCGAAACAAGAAAAATGCTCGTCGCTGCTTGGCAAGGGTGAAATCATTCGCTAATGGCCGCCGCTCGACCGGAACGGCATGCGCCGGACCTTCTGCGGAGAGGTGGCAGAGTGGTCGAATGCACCGCACTCGAAATGCGGCGTGCCGGCAACGGTACCGAGGGTTCGAATCCCTCCCTCTCCGCCACTTAATCATCCAGCCGGATCCAAGGACGTCCAGAAAAGCCCGTATTAACGGGATTTTAGGTGATTCGCGTGTCCAAGCGCATCCAGCGATATCCAGCCCAAGCCAACGTCATCTGGGGGCATTTTGGGGGCATCGAATTGAGGATTTGGGGGCATGCTGACTGACGCGGCAATTCGCAAGGTGAAGCCTAGGGACAAGGACTACAAGCTGGCCGATTCCGGGGGGTTGTATCTGTTCGTAACGAAAGCCGGTCACCGCAGCTGGCGGCTCAAATACCGTTTCGCAGATAAAGAGAAGCGCCTCGTGTTGGGCAGCTACCCCGATTTGTCGTTGGCCGAGGCTAGGGGCATGCGGGATGACGCCAAACGGATGTTACGGGACGGCCGCGATCCGGTGATGGAGGCGAAGAAGCGCAAGCTCGCCAACGTGGCTCAGATGGAGAACACTTTCGAGAAGGTGGGCAGGCAGTGGTATGCCGATCAAGTAGCTCGCTGGAAGCCTGTGCATGCGGCCGATGTCATCACCAGTCTGGAGCGAGATATTTTTCCTGTCATTGGAGGGCTTCCAATAACCGACATCGACGAGCCCCTTCTCCTCGCCACACTTAAAAAAGTTGAAGCGCGAGGGTCCATCGAGACATCTCATCGCTTGCTGCAGCGGTGTTCAGCGATATTCAAATATGGCAAGGGTCTCGGTGCGTGCCGCGAGAACCCTGCCGCTGATATGAAGGTCAGCCTAAAGGCCGTTCCCCCTGCGCGCAGGTGGCCCGCGCTGACGGAGATGGACGAGATTCAGGCGCTAATTCGTGCCGTTGATTGCTCGGCCTCCCACCCGATTACCCGGCTCGCATCAAGAATGATGGCGCTGACCGCTCAGCGACCAGGGATGATTCGAACCGCGCCGTGGAGCGAATTCGAAGGCATCGATTGGAATAAGCCAGATGAGCTTGCGGATAGGCCGCTGTGGCGTATCCCGGCTGCCCGCATCAAGCTCATGCTGGCACTCCGTGAAGATGAGGTGTTCGAGCATATTGTCCCGCTTTCGCACCAAGCTGTAGAGGTTCTGCGTGTCGCCCGTCTTCTTTCGGGTCGCGGCCCCTTGGCGTTTCCTGGGGCGCGCAGCGGCTTGGAACCGTTGAGTGAAAATGCCGTCGGATATTTGTACAATCGGATCGGCTTTAAGGGGCGGCACGTTCCGCATGGATGGCGTTCGTCCTTTTCAACTACGATGAATGGCTTGGTAGAGCGATCGCATCCCGGTTCGGATCGCCTCCTGATCGATCGGCTCATTATTGACTTAATGCTGGCCCATATTCCGGCTGGGATGTCCGGCAGCGAGCTGATCTACAACCGTGCCGCATATATGGAGCGGAGGAGGGAATTGTCACAGCAGTGGGCTGATATGATCATGCAGAATCAGATTTTGGCAACCGACCTCTTGAAAGGGCCGCGAAGGGCAAGATCTAATACTCGGTGATGCTCGGTCAGTCTCGCCTTTCAGTGGGATCTCGGGATTTGGGCTGATGATAAGCTGTGTGAAATCGTTCTGCTCGCGATGCGCTGGTCATTTTTAATAATCATAGAATATTTTAGCGGAGGGTTACGCGATAGGTCCAAAGTGACCGACGAGATTTTGCCTATCCGGGAAGTTGCCATCTTTCTGAAGGTGACAGAGCGTACGATTTTTAGGCTTGCAGCGGAGGGCCACATCCCCTCGTCTAAAGGTGGGCGGCTCATTGCGCTTCCGGCGAACAGACCTTTTCCAGTGATGAAGGATCATCACCGGTGGGCAAGATCCTGCAAACAAACTCGTAATTCCTTCGCCGTCCTGAGCAATCCAACCTCATCAACCAAATGCCAGCGTTTGCCTGATAGCATCCGATCTCTACTGGCATCCTTTGCCAAGATCTGCCATCCGCTAGAGTTCCCGATAGCCTGAGGGGCTCGTTATGCCCGATGAGATTATGACACTGCCCGAGGTCGCCAATTTGCTGAAGATCGCGGAAAAAACTGTCTACACCATGTCCCAAAGGTCAGAAATTCCTGCTTTCAAGGTCCGGGGTCAATGGCGGTTTAAGCGATCGGATATTGATGATTGGATCGAATCGCAGAAGTCGGCGGCAGGCAATGGACCTACGCAGCAAGGTGGTTCATGACGGACCGGACGCCAAATCCGAACTGGATGGGGCCGGCCTGCAAACCTGATGCTGCTGTAGCTTTCGGGATGCGTTTGGCCGGTGGCGGTGCGCATCAATCCAAGACGATGATGTTTGACGAACTTGATCTGCTCCTGGGTACAGGATTGCAATCGGCGACGGAACTGGCGCACGCCGTGATCGAGGACAATGTCCTAGGAAAAAGCACCAAAAACTCCCGCGGTCTAACCTACCGGCATATGGTGTCGCTTTATGGTTTGAATGCCCAGCCGGCACTCAGCAAGGTGCTCATGAGGCTGTGGACGGAAGACCTTGCCGGCCGCCGATTGAATTGTCTTCTAGTGGCCTTAGCTCGAGACCCGCTTCTTCGGGACAGCGCACCTGTAGTTCTTGAAACTCCCAAAGGGACCCAGCTTTACCGTCAGCAGGTTGAAACTGCCTTCAACGCGGCACACCCTGATCGAATGAGCGAGAAGATGGTGCGTTCGCTTGCCCAGAATTGCAACGCAAGCTGGACACAAAGCGGCCACCTCGAAGGCAGGGCGAAGAAAATACGTCGCCGTGTGTCTCCTACGCCGTCAAATGCGGCGCTGGCGGCCTTGATAGCGTCCGCATGCGGTTTTGGCGGACCATCAATTTTGTCGTCGATTTGGCTCCAAGTTTTGGACTTAACGCCAGACCAAGCTTTGGACCAGTTGCGGAGAGCTGAAGGCCTAGGATTGGCAAAGATACGTGCAGCCGGTGACGTAACCGAAATATTAGTTCGCCAGGCTATGGCGACGACTTTAGGGGTGCCGGAACTTGAACACATTTGACGACATTCTCGCTGCATACACCCGGCAGGTGCAGCTACCATGGGCAACCGATATCGCCCCGGCAGAGCGGATCTGGCTCGTCTGGTACGAAAAAGCCCTCCAGCGCCGATTCACAGGTCGCATCGGCGAATTCGAGCATGCGACTCTCAAAGCTGGTCATGGCTGGCGTCATATCAACCTGTCTAAATGGTTCGGACAGTGGATCGCCCAGCATGAGTTTTTTGATGCCTTGGTCGAGCAACCCAAGGAGCTCCGCGGGCTTCTTCCAGACATTGAGGACGCAGTAATCGCTGAGCTGCAGCAGGCTTTGAAGGCCTGCTCACCGAATGATGTCCTAGCCGTTGATGGATGCGGGGCGCTGTTTGGCGTCGCCCGCGTTTCCACCCTGATTAGCCGGATAGCGGACGCTGTACCCGGTCGCCTTGTCATCGGCTTTCCAGGCAAACATTCAGGCGGGGTCTACCGCCTGCTCGATGCCAGAGATGGCTGGAACTATCATGCGATCCCAATTCCCCCGGACAGTGCACTGTGAGGCAGCCATCAATGCTTAACCGCGAGACTTTTTATACTGATCCGTCTGTCTACCAGCTGGCAAATCAGGGCGTCGCGAAGATTTCGTTCCCGCCCGCTCCTGAGGCGCTGGACACATTGCGTGGTGAGCTATCAACATTCGTCTGTGATGGCGCCTACGCTAATGGCCTAGCCCGAATCCTTGAGGCTTTCCTAGGCTCGATCGGCAAGGGCAGTGGCGCGCCAGCAGTCTGGATCTCAGGGTTCTATGGCTCCGGCAAATCACACCTGGCAAGCATGCTGGCTTCGCTTTGGACAAACCTTGAGTTTTCCGACGGCGCAACAGCAGAAGGACTTATTCCACACCTACCTCCCGAGGTGTCCGCCCCTTTGAAAGAACTCCGGATCGCCGCCAAGCGCGCCGGGGGCGTGGTCGCTGCGGGGGACACCCTAGGTACCGGGCCGTCTGATCCTGCCGAAGCAACACTTGGCATCATTCTTCGCGCGGTTGGGTTGCCTAGCGATCCCCGTGCAGCACAGGTTGCGCTCTGGCTCGCGGGCCTCGATATCCTGGACCAAGTCCGAGAAGATCTCGGCGATAAATTTCTGACGGACATACGAAACTTCATCCTGTCCCCGCGATTTAGCGCAGCTGTTTTGAAGGCAAAACCAGAGCTGGCCAGCTCACCACAGGAGCTAAGCCGCCACCTGCAGTCACAGTTCCCAGAGCCTCCGCCCGTAACGGTAGACTTGCTAGAAACGGTGGCACGCCAAGCGCTTATGCTTGGCCGAACGGAACTGCCGTTGACGCTCGTCGTGCTTGACGAGGTTCAGCAATTTATCCGCCAGGACCCCAGTCTAACTCTCAAGATTCAAACAATCGCCGAGAGATTGGCGGGTCGCTTTGATGGCCGAGTTCTTCTTGTTGCAACGGGCCAGCAGGCCTTGAGCGACGTACAAAACCTACAAAAATTGCTTGATCGATTTCCAGTCCAGATCGCGCTCGGAGAGGCTGATGTGGACTCGGTTATCCGAAAGACGGTCTTGCGCAAAAAGGCAGGTGCTGAGCCACTCGTTCGCAAGATGCTTAGCGAGAATGCCGGTGAAATCAGTCGGCAGCTTCGGGGTAGCCGTCTCGCGCATACTATGCAGGACGATGATGACGCTGTCCTGGATTGGCCGCTGTTGCCGGCTCGCCGTCGAGTTTGGGAACGGATATTGCGCGAGCTTGACCGGACCGGCCTGGGCGGCACTTTGCGCGGCCAGCTCCGTACGACGCTGGATGCGGCCAAAACATATGGAGAAAAGCCGCTCGGCTATGCCGTGCCTGTTGATTTTCTCTACGGACGTTTTGCTACGGAAGCCTACAATGCCGGCCTCCTGCCGGATGAGACACGGAATCGGATTGAGGCCCTGAAGGGCGGAGATGAGGCCGATCAGCTGAACGCTCGCATCTTGATGCTGGTTTATATGCTCGGCCGCATCGCTCCGGAAGCAGATCAGCACGGTGTTCGTGCCCAGCCGGAAACGATTGCCGATCTCTTGATCGTTGATCTGAGCGGAGAGGCCGAACTGCGCCGCCGTGTGCCAGAGCTATTGAACGAGCTCCAAAGAGATGGTGCCATAATTGAAGTCGGAGGCGAGTGGCGGCTCCAAACCAAAGAAAGTGCCGAATGGGAAGCTGCCTATCGCAGTGAAGAGAAGACCATCCTGGCTGATCAATCAGCACTCGCTCGTACACGACGTGATTTGCTTGGAGAGGCCATCGAGGTGGCATTGTCCGGTGCGGCAAGCGTACCCCACGGGGCTAGTCGTCAACAGCGGCGCATCCATCGTTTACAGCCCGAAGATAAGGCTCCTAGTGATGGCATCGAACTGCGCCTACGAAATGGTTGGAGTGAAGATCTCACCGCCGTTGAGAAGGTCATTGCCGCTGCGCCAACGACCGATGCGAGCGTCCACCTTCTCATCCCGCGCCATCCAATACGTGACAATGAGCTGACCACGGCGCTTACGACCTGGCGCGCTTCAGAGCACGTCTTGCAGCTTCGCGGTGTGCCTCAGACGGATGCCGGCCGTGAGGCGCAGTCGGCTATGCATTCCAGGTCTAATAAAGCCCACGCAGCGGCAAAGGAAATTATCCGAGACGCTGTGACACAAGCCCGCGTTTTCCAGGCTGGCGGCAAGCTTATCAATGGATCCCCAGCTGACGCGGTAAAGGAAGCAGCGACCAATGCGCTGGCGCGCCTTTATCCTCAGTTCGCTGATGGTGACCATGCAGGATGGGACAAGGTTCGCGAGCGCGCCGTACGCAAGGATCCGGACGCTATGAAGGCCGTGGATCATAACGGCGCGCCGGAAAGTCATCCTGTTTGTAAGGCGCTGCTTGCTGACCTTGGTCCCGGCCGCAAAGGTGCCGATTTGCGGACTAAATTCACCAGCCCTCCTTATGGCTGGTCACAGGATACGGTGGATGGCGCGCTTATCGCTTTGGCTAACGCCGGCCTACTACGTGTGACGGGCGATGACGGAAAGCCAGCTTCGCTGCCCGATCTCCCTCGACAGAAGCTAGGAACCTGCACGTTCCGGGCTGAAACAACGATCATCACCATCGCGCAGCGTATGCCGGTCCGAGGCCTCCTGACCGATGCGAAGGTGCCGTTTGAAAACAATCAGGAGCAGCTGGCGCTATCCGCCCTACTTGATCGGCTCGAGAGCGCAGCGCGGCTCGCGGGTGGCGATGCTCCCGCTCCAGAAGCAGAAATTGTTCCAAATCTCGGCACTTATAAAGGTTTGTCGGGCAATGACCTGTTGGCCGCACTTGCAATTGATGCAACGGTTTTGCGCGACAAGCTGAAGGTATGGAAGGCCGCTGAGGAGAAGATTTCAGCTCGCCTCCCTAATTGGCGGCTCGCCGAACGCCTTGTCCGCCTTGGCGCCAAGGACCAGGAGGCGGATTTGGAGATCATCCGTTCTGGTCGCAACCTCTTGGCTGATCCCGATCCTGTACCTCCCTTGATTGCCGCGGCATCCGATGCGCTGCGTACTCAATTAAACGCTTCTCATGCTGCCTGGGAGGCGGCCTGGGCAAAAGGAGATGAGCGCTTAGGTAACGATCCGACTTGGGCGAAGCTAACCCCGGAACAAAAGCACAGCATTCGCCAGGATAGCGGGCTCATGCTGGTTGAGAAGCCTTCGGTCGATACGCCACAGGCGATCGCCGACACCCTGACTCGGCGCGGATTCTCTGAGTGGGAGAACATGACTAAGGCGCTTCCTGCACGCATTGATGATGCGCTGGCGGCAGCAGCCGCACTGCTGGAACCCAAGGCACGCACTGTGCCACTGCCTGGGGCAATGCTGAAGTCGGAAACCGAGATCGATGATTGGCTGGCAAAAGTCCGCGCCGCCATCGTTGTGGCGCTCGCTGATGGTCCTGTAATTCCGAAGGTATGATGCAGTGAACAATAACTATCTCCCGACTGCTCTGCGTCGCACCCTAGAGAGGACAGTGAAGGAAGCGAGAATCGTTGCTGAAGATGGCGCGCGAGACGCCATCCGACGCCTCGGTGTCGCAGACAGCAAAGCTCCGACCCACCTCAGCGATGATGAAAAAGAACTGCGCCGCCGACTGCGCGCCCATGCACGCGCGCTGGGGGACGCATTGGATAAGGGCGATGACACTCAGGAAACAAAGCGGCTCGTCGAAGCGGCGGCATACGCACATTGGCATCGTATGCTCTTTGCGCGCTTCCTGGCTGAGCGAGGGCTTCTCCGGAACCCTGAATATGACGTTCCAGTCTCGCTCGAGGATTGCCGCGAGCTCGCCGAGGCCGAGGGACTAAGCGACGCTTGGGCTATCGCGGAACGATATGCGGCATCAATGCTGCCGGCAGTGTTCCGGATCGACGATCCGGTCCTGGCGCTAGATCTCGACCCAGTTCACCAACAAACGCTACACCGGCTAGTCACAGGCCTCGATCCTGAAGTTTTCCAGGCCGAGGACAGTTTGGGCTGGACCTATCAGTTCTGGCGCGCAGCAGAGAAGGCCGCGGTCAATGCCTCAGGTGTGAAGATAGGGGCAGATGAATTGCCTGCGGTTACGCAACTTTTCACCGAGCCCTACATGGTGCGCTTCCTGCTGCACAACACACTTGGGGCCTGGTGGGCGGGCAAGGTGCTCGCGGCCAATCCTGTGCTCGCTCGAACCGCAACAGATGAGGACGCTTTACGCACGGCCTGTTCGCTGCCCGATTACAGCTTCGATATGCTGCGCTTTGTGCGCGAAGATCAGGATGGTCACTGGCGTCCTGCAGCAGGTACGTTCGCCGGCTGGCCAAAAGAGATCAAGGCAATAACGATTCTCGATCCTTGCTGTGGGTCTGGGCATTTTCTGACCGAAGCATTGGTAATTCTGACGGCGCTTCGAAAGGTCGAGGAGCATTTATCGCCTTCTGATGCAGTTCCTGCTGCGCTCCGAGACAATCTTTATGGCCTAGAGATCGACGGGCGTTGCGTCCAGATTGCCGCATTCGCGGTTGCATTGACCGCTTGGCGCATGGGCGGCTGGCAGACTCTACCGCTGCCACATATTGCCTGGGTTGGCGCGGCACCGCCGCTTCCCAAGAAAGAGTTTCTTGAGCTATCACAGGGTGATGTACAACTCGAATACGCGCTCAATGCTCTGCACGATCTTTTTAGCAAAGCTCCTCTTCTCGGAACCCTTTTGTTGCCTTCTGGTGGAGATCTATTTGAGACAGAGAAGCTAAAACAGATCGAATTACTCTTAGATAGGTTGATCGAAAAGGCTCGAAAGGCAGAGCCTGAAAACATGGAAGGTGTCATTTCTGCCCGAGGCATGGCTGATGCTGCACAGATATTGCATTCGCACCACACTCTCCAGATTACAAATGTTCCATTTTTAGGGCGCGGCAAGCAAAACGCCGACCTAATTCAATATATAGAGCAGAGATTTCCGAACGCAAAATCAGACCTGGCAACTGCAATGATTTCACGAATGACAGGACTATCAGATGCTGGCGGAACTATTGCGTTTGTTTCCCCTCAGAATTGGAATTTTCTGACAGGATATTCTGATTTTAGATATGATCTATTGTCAAATTTTGAATTTTCATTTGTTGCTGCGCTCGGAAAAAATGCATTTGAAACCATTTCCGGAGAAGTGGTTAATGTTTCTCTGACGGCGTTCACGCGTAGCAGGCCGACCGAGAACTCATCATTCGCCGGAATTGACGCAAATGCGTTTAACAATGAAAAGGAAAAGGCGAACGAAATTACATACGGTAATGTAAATATATTACAGCAGAAACTTCAGAAAAGCAATCCAGATCACAGGATTACTGTTGGTGGAGCATTAACAGGCCCTCTTCTGTCGAGCTATGCATCGGCATGCCAGGGTATATCTCCAGCCGACTTTCCCAGGTTTGGTCGTTACTTTTGGGAGGGCGGCCGATCTTCTGACTTTGTTTTCTGGCAGAGCACCGTTTCTGAAACACAAAATTTCGGAGGGAGAGAGCTAGTTCTTTGGCGCGGAGAAGGACTTGATCGAGCGGTTCAGTCCGGCCAGGCTTACATTCGCGGTTCGGAAGCATGGGGGAAACGGGGGGTCGCAATTCGTCAGATGGGATCTCTTCCGGCGACTTTGTATGAGGGTGACGCCTTCGATACAAACGTCGCAGTGATTATCCCTAAAAAAGAGGATTATTTATTGCCTATTTGGGCATTTTGCTCTTCTTTGGAATTCCAGTCAAAAGTTCGTCAAGTTGACCAAAAGGTCAATGTTACAAATGCAACATTAGTAAAAGTGCCGTTTGACCTAAATAAATGGACTCAAGTATCTGCGGAGAAATATCCCTGCGGACTACCTGAGCCATACTCTGAAGATCCGACGCAATGGCTTTTCCATGGGCATCCTGCGAACTGCCTCGTCGGTAGCGCTATACATGTAGCACTTGCTCGGCTCTGCGGTTATCATTGGCCTGCCGAAACTGACAAGACAATGCACCTTTCACCAGAGGCTCGAAAATGGGTGTCTAGGGCAGTCGAGCTACCTCTTGGCGACAATGACGGATTAGTTGGCGTCCCCGCAGTAGCAGGGGAAAAGTCGCTCGCCGACCGCCTCAGAGAGTTCTTGGCAGCCGCTTTCGCAGGCGATTGGACCGATGCTCTGGAAAGTCAGCTCGTCGCCGAAGCTGACAAAACATTCGACAAAAAGGCCGCCCGCGATGGCTCACTGGAAGCCTGGGTGCGCGACCGCGCCTTCCGCCAGCACTGTGCTCTCTTCGGTCAGCGGCCATTTTTGTGGCACATCTCCGACGGCCTCAAGGACGGCTTTTCGATCTTCATTCACTATCAGCGCTTCGATCAAGCCAGCCTTCGCAAGCTGACTTACACCCTGCTTGGTGACTGGCTCGCACGCGCCAAGGCCGAGAACAATGCTCTGCGATATGAGAAGGGGCGTGAATTGCAGCAGAAGCTGGAAAAGGTGCTGGAAGGCGAGAAGCCATTCGACATTTTCGTGCGTTGGAAGGCCCTTGCACAACAGCCGCTCGGCTGGGATCCCGATCTGGACGACGGCGTGCGGCAGAATATACGTCCGTTTATCAAGGCCGGTCTGCTGACACACGACCTCTCGAAGATTCTGAAGGACAAAGATCGCGGCACCGATGTTAACTCGGCGCCCTGGTACTCCATGTTCAAAGGCGAAAGGCGCAACGACCACCATACGTCGCTTACCGAAAAACGTTCAGCTCGGGATGCAATGAAGTGACTCCACTTGACGCCCTCGTTGCCGCTCTCCGTGATACCGCAAGCTACAATGCATCAGCAGAATCGCCACCTGAAACCATTGTCTGGTGCGATGCGAACAGTGAGTTTGTATCACTGATACCTACGCTGCGTGAACGCCTTCCTGAACTTTTGACTTACGGCGACTACAAATTCGCAGAACGTACTGGTCCAGCAGTATGGATTCGTGCCGCCACGGCGGGTGCGATCGATCGAGTCACATGGCCCCAAGATCTAACGCCAATCATTTATTTGCCTGGTGTGGCGAGAGATATTTTGAAAGGGGCGGAAGACTGTCCGCCACTATTACAGCCACTTGTCTGGTTTACTGTGGCCGGTTCGTTGTTCGGTCACGTGAATGGCAAAGACTGGACGCTTCGTGCTTTCCTGGTGAGCGAGCGAGGAGCGCTTCGCTTGCGAGTCAACGACGATGCTGCAACGCGCGCGGCGCTTGGCGAAGCCGCGACACGCTTGTTTTCTCGGCCCATCGATGAACTGAGAAATAGAATTTGGGACGCAGATCAGTTCAACAGTTTACTTGCACCCGATCTTGATGCCGACATGCTCGATTGGATCGATGGTCAGTTAAATGAAGCAGCTGATTCCGCGCGATTTCAGGCGTTTGCCAACCTCTCTGCAAGACAACTCGACTTTGATCCTCGCAAGCTAGGCATCCCAGATGCCGTTCGGAGGTTAACCAAGCGCGATGGCCGCTGGCGACAAGTCTGGGCCCGTTTTGAAGCGGCGACCGGATATGAGGGCGTGGTCTCTGCACTCGCGATGCAGGAGCCTACCGGCCTCTTTGACCATGAGGATAACCCGGACGCCTATCCAAAGCTCAATATCAAAGGAGAGGCAAAGCTTCGACAGGACCTACTGAGCCTTTCCGATCTTTCACTTGAGACGGCCCGCGCGCGCATCATGGCGTTGGAGGACGAGCACAGTTGGCGCCGAAAGACGATCTGGGCACGCCGGGGAGAAGCACCCCTTGCACAAGCCCTTGTCCATTTAGTTGTGGTTGCCGCTGCAAAGCCACTACCTTCTCACGATGGGTCGGCTTTGGCGAGAGCATATGTCGATCAAGGCAGTGCAGTTGATTGGGCAGCCATGCAGGCCCTGGCTGCCGCGCCGCGCCAAATTGATCGCGAGGCTGTGACCGCGGCGATCCGCGCGATTTATTTGCCTTGGCTCGAAGAAGGAGCTGTCGCGCTCCAGGAATTGTTGAAGACAAGTAAGCTAAAGCTTGCCGCTCCGCCTTCATCTTCCCCCGATGCAACCACAATTCTATTCGTCGATGGCTTTCGGATGGACTTGGCCCGGGAATTGGAGCAACGCCTGACGGCGCAAGGTTTGAATGTCGCGCTCAGCTGGTCTTGGTCGGGATTCCCAACTGTAACAGCGACGTGCAAACCAATGGTCACACCCGTCGCGCATCTGCTTTCCGGTCCGTCGCAGACTTCAGATGTTCTTCCACTCGCACCCGATGGAAAGGCTGCGAGTAAATCGGTGCTCTACAAGTTGATGAAGAGCCAGGGATGGGAGACAGATAACGCCCTGCTACCCAACCAGAACCTCTGGGCTGAGACTGCCGACTTTGACGAAGAAGGCCATGCGCTAGGCGCGAAGCTTGCAGAACGTCTCGATGCTGGTATCCGCGATACGGCGGATGCTGTTATGCAACTGGTTCGGACCGGTCGCAAAGTCCGGATTGTAACCGACCACGGATGGCTGCTCATGCCCGGGGGGCTTCCCGTAGCAGCCCTCGACGCTGGTTTGACCGAAGCTAATGGCAAGCGAACGCGATGTGCGATGGTGAAATCGCGCGCCGAAACCTCTTATCTCCAACTCCCTTGGACATGGAGTGACCAGGTCTATGTGGCCGCGGCAACTGGAGCCCGATCATTTTACGCCGCCTATGAATATGCCCATGGCGGCATCAGCCCGCAGGAATGCATTTTGCCAGTGATGGACATTAGCGGAAGCGCCTCCAGCCGCGATGTTTCGATTACGGAAGCGCGCTGGGAAGGCTTACGACTGCGGATCGCTGTTGCAGGCGGAGCTGATATGCGTGCGGATGTTCGGCTGGGTGTCGAAACTGCGGGAATAAGCTTGGCTAAGGGCGGCAGAGTGTTGGATGAACACGGAAAGACATCAGTTTTGCTCAGTGATGACCATGAGGGCCAAGAAGCATCGATCGTGATTCTAGATGACCATGATCGCGTAGTTGCACATCGAACAACGAAGGTCGGTGGAGAATAGTATGAATGCTTTGGACTCCCTCGATCTGAAAGCGGCAAACGCATTCCCGGGCCATATTGTCCGTAAAGACCTGGTTCGTCGCTTTCGCGGACAATTTCCAGTGCCCACCTATGTCGTCGAGTTCATGCTTGGCCGCTACTGCGCGAGCACGGAGCCGGAGGAGATCGAGGAAGGTATCCAGATGGTTCAATCCCAGCTGTCGGATCGGACGGTCCGTGCCGGTGAAGAGGAATTATTCAAGTCGAGAGCTCGGGATCGCGGGGCAGTCCGCATCATTGATATCGTCACTGCGCGTCTCGATGCAAAGACAGACAGCTATCTCGCAACATTGCCCAGCCTGCGCCTAAACGATGTCCGGATCGCGGATAAAATCGTTCTGGATCATGACCGAATGCTCACCGGCGGTTTTTATGCCGAAGTCGAGCTCGGCTATGACGCTAGCATCGCTCAAGAGAAAGGCGGCCGACCTTTTGAGGTAATGAGCCTCCGAGAGATCCAGCTCTCAACACGGGATATCCTGGATAAAATTGCTGCCGGGAGGGCGCAGCTTAGCACGCCCGAGTGGAAGAATTTCCTATTACGCAGTGTCGGCCTGGAACCAGAAAAGCTTAGCCAACGTGCACAGGACGCCATGCTGCTTCGCATGGTTCCTTTCGTCGAGAGCAATTACAATATGGTTGAGCTGGGACCACGAGGCACCGGTAAGAGCCATTTGTTCCAGCAAGTTTCGCCATATGCCCACCTCGTTTCAGGGGGCAAAGCGACGGTTGCGCGGATGTTTGTCAACATGTCGAACGGCCAGCGCGGCTTGGTCTGCCAATATGATGTCGTCTGCTTCGATGAGGTGTCGGGCATTTCCTTCGACCAGAAGGACGGTGTGAACATCATGAAAGGTTACATGGAGTCTGGCGAATTCTCGCGCGGCCGCGAGAGCATCCGGGCCGAAGGTAGCATCGTGATGGTCGGCAATTTCGATGTCGATGTTCAGCATCAACAACGTGTCGGCCACCTCTTTGGCCCGATGCCACCGGAGATGCGCAACGATACTGCCTTCATGGATCGGATCCACTGCTATCTGCCGGGATGGGATGTTCCGAAGGTAAGCAAGGATCTTTTCACCAACCAATTCGGATTGGTGAGCGATGTTCTAGCAGAGTGTTTCTCTCGGCTTCGCGCCGAGTCCAGAGTCAACGTCCTTTCTGGCCGCGTTCATTTCGGAGGTGCATTGTCTGGGCGAGATCAGAATGCCGTCAACAAGACGGTTTCTGGATTGCTGAAGTTGATATTTCCTGATCCGTCCATGGAAGTCCCTGATGAGGATCTGGAATGGGCCGTGCGCCTCGCGCTTGAAGTTCGGCGTCGCGTAAAAGAGCAGCAAAAACGTATCGGTTCCGCGGAATTCCGGAACACACAGTTCAGCTATGTCATGGGCCTGGATGGCGTCGAAAAGTATGTCGCCACACCAGAACTGCAGAGCGAAGACAGCATTGGCTCTGATCCGCTGCCACCGGGACAAGTTTGGGCGATAAGCCCAGGTGGCCAAGATGAGGCAATCGGCCTGTTCCGGATCGAAGTGACAGAAAACTCGGGAAGTGGTGTTCGCATCCTGAACCAATCACCTCCGCCGCCCTTCAAAGAAAGCGTGAAGATCGCCGAACAGAATCTGTATACCCGATCGCGCGAATTGGTCGGTGACCGCAATCCGAAGGAGCACGAATTTGCTGTCCAAATTCGCTCCTTTGATGCCGCAAAGAATGGCGCCCAGCTTGGTGTTGCTGCGCTCATCGCGTTGTGTTCTGCACTGTTAGGCCGGTCGCTAAAGGGCGGCCTTATCATCGCTGGAGGCATAAATCTGGGCGGCTCAATCGAGCCTATTCATAACCCAATCGACGTAGTTGAGTTGGCTTTGGAAAAAGGCGCATCAACTGTGATGATGCCCGTTTCGTGTCGCAAGGCACTGATCGACCTCTCCGATGAAGTGGCCACAAAGATCCAGGTTCTGTTCTATGGCGACGCGCCCGATGCGTTAAGAAAATCCCTCCACGAATGACGAGAATATTCAAGAATTGCATCCGGAAGTTTAGAGGGGCGAGGGCATTCAAGGTGGTTTCCGGGGATCTAACCAACGGAAGCAAAATGGAAATCCCGACTTTGGCACCTGCTCCCGTGTGGCTTTCACATTCCGCGGCCAGAGATGTGCTGCGCAGATGTCGATTACTGCGAGTAGCGAGTTCGTGGTGAAGAAGGGATCTGCGGCGCGGATCAAAACGACTAATAACACCATCCGCAAAGGGGACAGTCGCGTAACGCTCCGATCTGATCGCCAAGGGCATTCCGGTGGAACAGAATAATGGCATTCTGTTCACCTCGGACTATACGGTTGCGGCTGCAGCAGCCACGTATCGCTCCGGTGAGCGCGGCCTTGCGGTCATCTGCTGATATTTTGACATGGCGGCGGTCAATCAACCATCATGAAGGAACCGGACTCGGCCTCTGACTGGTAACAATCAGGGAAGCACGTCATTCTCACCTTGGATTGATGCACCAATCGTCTATTTCGTCTTCTCGCCAGCCGGCGCAGTTGTGCGAGATCTGAATTTGCGCCG
This sequence comes from Sphingobium fuliginis, assembly GCF_004152845.1. Taxonomy (GTDB): domain Bacteria; phylum Pseudomonadota; class Alphaproteobacteria; order Sphingomonadales; family Sphingomonadaceae; genus Sphingobium; species Sphingobium fuliginis. The sequence continues at coordinate 576,370 of NZ_SEON01000002.1, read as the reverse complement.
GAAATGATCCTGCCGCAATTTTGTTGTACAGTGTCGAGCGCTTCAAACCCGTTCGCCGCATCACCTCGGGAAGCCGCAGAAAGCTGGATGCAGAACGATTGTTTGCTGCCTTCAACTCGGCCGATGCCATAGATGACATACATATAGGAACGATGGCCGCGACCAGGCTTTGTCGCTCCTTAACAGACAAATACCCCAAAGCCCGCGTTAGGCTTGCAACCAGGTCGGTCAACTCATCCAAATCGACTCGGCGCTCGGGGACTTCTCCGTGAGCGGCTTTCCAATTTGTATTTAGGGCGCGGGGGTTGGTCATGCCCAACCTTAGGCTTTCTCGTCTCCTTCTTGGAGGTAGACGATTTGAGATTTAATCCAATCCTGTAGTCGGGCAGGAGATCTATCTCGTGAACTCCCGCTAAGCTCAGCTTGTTATCCAGAGGCACTGCTTCTCGATTGACAGCCCTCTTCATTGGATAGCCTCGCTTTGCATCCCTGAGCAGGGATATGCCCGCCACGTTGCCGTCATGATCGTGCGAGTTCATTTGCGATGACAGATGACAAGGCTTGCCATCGGAATCAAACGCCGTGCCGGCTTGGCGATCCTCAAGGATCAACGTTCTCATGACAAAAAGTATCGTCTTGGCCCCGTTGTGCCGTTTGGCTGGGAGATCCTCTTTAAGCCATTCCCGGAACGCTAACTCACGATGGCTAGGATTTGGCGACGTCAGCTGCCTTTTTCTTTTTGAGAGGTTCATGAGTCGCAGTGCGGCAAAAGCTATTTGGACCCCGGCGCTTATGCCAAAAAAGTAGGTCGATGCCGCTGTGCTCTTGAAGTTTTCAATATCCTCTTTAGTTGGGCGCTTGAATTCTGGGTCATTTTTGGCTCGATCGATGATTTCTTTAACCTCACCAAACGTTTGATAAAGTTCGTCACTCAGCCTCCCAAAATTGCCATCTTCGTCCTTCTTGGAGATTCCTTTTGATTTAACAACGCTTTTGGCGAAATTTAGGTTAAATTTCGATGCGAGTATGGGAGGACGACCCTGTATTAGCGGAAGGTTATTGGCTTTAAGATGGTTCTGACGATAGCGATAAACATAGGCGTCGGCAATGTCAGACATGAGGTCTAATATACCCCGCTCTGTCATTTCGGTGTAGTCAAAGGGTAAGAATTGTCCGGCATCCAAAACCACAGCTCGTGCTGCGAGAACCTGAATTTCAAACATTGAATAAAGCACAAGCATATCTGCGAGACATGCTTGTGCGCGGGTTAAATCCGTACTTCCCAGCTGCAGAGTCGCTAAATATTCCAAAGGCTCATCGAGATGTCCGCTGATGACATCGAAAAACAGACTATGATTCTGCTCACGCATCTCAATAAGATTTGATGCTAGCTTGCTCGTGTCGATCTTCAAAGCGTCCGCAAGAAGGAGGCGGGCTTCCTGATGAGGGCGGACGCAAAGCATGTGATCCAAAAGGCCAGTGATCTCGTCTTGATCTTTGTCTTTGAGGTCGAGGGCGAATTCCCGTGGCATGCGGATGCGATGGTCCATCAGGTGTCCGATGGGCAGGCTCGCAAGATCTTCTTCAACAAACAGGCGGCTGAGATATGTTTGCCGGTCCATGCCATGCGTTTGAGCGCTCAGGACGGCCTCCCGCGCCAGGGATTTCACTACCGCCATGTCCACGGACCCGTTCCCAAACGCCCGTCCGATGAAATTCGAGGGATCTTCAAACATCTGGTTTCGCTCCGGTGAACTGGCCCGGAGCGCTGTGGATGAAGACCCTAAAGTTCTGATTAAAAGCCGAATCGTATACCAATCGAAGCCGTCGCTAGCTGTGTACGAACGTCCTCATCGAGCCGCAGTGGTTCGGTTTAGATGAGGACGTAAAGATGACTAACGATGAAGCGGAACTTGGTACGGAAGTTGCGCGCGAACTGCTCGCAGATCGCGAGCTGCTTGCCGCGCCGCAGATAGCGGCCGCCCGGTTCGTGAAGGCTCTACTGGCGGCGAACCCTCGGGTGAAACTGCCGTCGATCGTCGCCAACCAGAAGGCCAGAGATTGGATGGAGGCTGCCCGCGTCACGCCGTCGATCCTCCGTGAGGCGCTGGCCGCTGGTCGCAAGGAGTTGAAAGCGGTCAGCGCTGAAACCGCGCTGAAGCGGCCGAAGAAGCGCCAGAGGTGTGCGCCCGTCGACGCGGAGCCGGTCTCGACGCGGAATGCGCGGCAGCAAACCGCTTTGGGAACTCCAGTCCCGTCCAGGGCGAGCAGCGCTCACAGTGTCGCGGCTCCCAAGCCAGCACCTCGTGCTGATCTCTATAGTGATGTGATGGTGCCGAACTAACCCTTCCTGCCCAAGCCTTGCATCAAAATGGCGGGCGGTTTGATCGTGTCATCTGCCCGCAATTCTTCGAAATAACGCCCAACAGGACTCAAATCATGACGATGATTATCGATCAAAATGCTGACTTTCGCCGTGAGCATCATGCTCTTGAAAGGCCCTCGGTGATCTTCGCCACCGGCGACAAAGGAGGGACGGGTAAGTCGTCCAACACCTTAAACCTTGTGCGTCTGTCTCGAGCCGACCGGCCTCAGGCTCCTATGCCGAAATTACGTTGAAAGCTCAGGCGAGCGCAAACTAGCCGGCCGATAACCCGCACCGGCATAGATTGAAGAACTGCCGCTAGGCGCTCTGCGCTTTCCGTCACCAGCGCTCAGCAACTCACAAGCGGTTCCTATCGAACAAATTTCTCTGGAGTGCCCGTTATGTCCGCAAAGACAGGATCAATCTGCCCGGAACTTCCGCCGCTCGCAACTTCACCGCCTCTGCCCATCATTGTCGTCAATGGTGATAAGGGTGGGGTCGGCAAGTCTCTCATCGCGCGTATTTTTGCCGCATTTCTCCGGTCAGCCGGCTACCTCGTCATCGGTTTCGATTGCGATGCGCGCAATGCGCATTTGGATCGCTACTATCGTAGCGTCATGCCGGTGACGCGGGCTTATCTTCGCCATACGGATGGCTGGGCATTGCTTCTTGATGGGTGGGAGAATTCCCCTCCAAATGCCGTCCTCCTGGTCGATATGCCCGGAAATATTGGCGACGCGATGGAGCGCGAGATGCACCGGGTGCATCGGGGTGTAGCAAAGCTTAATCGCGATATTTTGCATGTTTGGGTGATTGATGAGGAGCAAGACAGCATCACTCTGTTGAACCGCGTCAAAGGTTTCGCGCCTCCAGAGCAAACTCTAATAGTGATGAATGGTCGGTTCGGCGACAGTCCCCGCTCATTCGTGCTGTGGCACGAGTCTGAGCTTCGTGACGAATTGCTCGCGGCCGGCGCGTCGGAGACCTTCGTTCCGGCGCTGCAAATTCGGCCTCGTACGAAGATCGCGCGTGCACGTTGCCCGTTCGATGATCTGTCGATGTTGACCCTAAGCGTATCCGAACAGGTCGATTTTGAGCTGTGGTGGGACGACGTCATTCGAGCCTTTCGTCCGTTTTGCGTACAGTCGGGGCTGGTCCAATGAGACAACTTGTCGAACAGATGTATCGTGATCTGTTGGAGCGCGAAGCAAGTTCCGAAGATTACGTCAAAATGGAAAAATTCCTACGGCGCCTTCCTGTGGGAATGCGGGACTCACCCGGTGTCCTTGCTGAGATAATCTTCCGGTTAGAACATATCCGCCAGATTGATGAAGTCGTCCAGAAGGCCTCATTCGAGGCGCAACAGACCGTTCATCGAGACCTACCCAAACGAGTTGAGAAGGCAGCGGAAACTGCCTTCTATACCTTCCGCGATCTGATGCCAGTCGACAGTCGGGACGCGATGGCGCGCCTGTATCGCTGGGGCGCGTTTTGGATGCTGTTCGTTTTGATCTTCGGCCTCGTCACTGGTGGGGCCAGCACCAAATGGTGGCTCTCGCGTCCGGAAGTACGCCACCACGCAATCTCGGAAATCAACTTCAATCATTGCATTGATGCCGTCTTCGGAGCAGCAGCGATCAAACAGCGGAATGTCGCGAAAGATGCAGATTACGGCGTGGAACAGTTCCGCAGCGACGCTCGCATTTGTGCGGCAGAATACGCCGACCGCCTCGCAAATCAGTAATAGAAGGCCCGTCAGTTCAACGATGTTGTACTGACAGGCTGTCCCCTCCGCCTTCGGCTCCGTCCGCAGATAGCTGCGGGTTTAAGTTTAGTGTGCTTTCAAATTAGCCTGGGAGGAAATTAGCCAGGGCTGGCCTTCGACTACCGCGCATCAGCGCGGTGACGTCAGCTTTGTCGCGTGGCCGCTCTGGCGCTGCCTCAGTCGAGGCCGGACCTGGCCGGGGAGGAGCGTTGCCCTCCCCTGGACCCCTCCCTCCAAGACTTTTCGAAACCCTTGTTTCTGGAGAAAATGAAATGACCCATCGCTCAGGCAGCGAGGTTCGTGTGCGCACCGTCGTGCTTCCAACCCGCTGGGCTCCTGCCGAATATGATCTCCTCCAGGAGATCGCAAAACATTCGGACATCTCAACTGCTGAAGTGCTCCGCCGTTTGGTGCGGCAATCGCACCCCCAGCTCATTCCTTCGCGTCAGTTGGTTCATGATGTCCGGCGTATCGGCCAGAACATCAACCAGATTGCGCGTCATGCGAATACCGCGCGCTCCGTCGAACTCGTGGGCGAGCTGCAAGCCGCCTATGCAGACCTGCTCGACGCCATCCGCAGGATGCTTGCGTCGTGATCCCCTCAATCACATGGGGCAGAAACTTCTCCGGCCTGGAGATATACCTCACCTACGATCGCGATCACGAGATCCTCGATCTGCGCGAGGTTTCGTCACTCGGGAATGCATCAGCGGAGATGGCTTTGGTCGCCGAGCAGGCGCCTCGCGCCAAGGCGGTCGTGATGCACATCTCGCTCTCCGCGGCCGTCGAAGACGGGGAGCTGTCTGACGCGACATGGAAGCAGATCATTGATGATCTGCTCGACGAATTCGGCCTTCACGGTCACCAGCTAGTTGCCGTCCGCCATCGCGATAAGCAGTATGACCACATTCACCTCATGATCTGCACCGTGTCGCCTTTAACTCTCAAGACACCTTCGAAGCAGGCTTTCCTCGCGCCGCACGCGCGCCAGAAGGGGGTACCTTCTTTCGCCCTCAAAAAGCCGGAGGTTGAGCAGCTGCCCATGGCGAATATCGTGTGGCGTTCGTTCAATCAGTTTGCACTGTTTCGGCTTCAAGACCTGTGCAGGACGATCGAGAAGCGGCTCGAACTGCGCCAATTGCGTACCCACCTCGAGATGGAGTTGGCACGCGAAGCCGGGCCGTCGCGTCGGACCAAAGCTGCCCATGAACATCGACAGGCCCGAACTGGTGAGCGGTCTTTGCTTGAAAGGGCTGATGACATCCGTGCCGCTCTGGAACTTCCAAGTTGGCATCAAGCTGCACGGGCTCTCGCCGCCATCGGTGTGGGCTTCGAGGCTGCTTTGCGCAAAAGCAAAAAGACAGGGGCGAGGATCGTTGGCCTGACGCTGTTCGATCTGCGGAGCGTCAATAACCGGATTAAAGCCTCCGATCTGGATACCGCGGAGTGCCGATATGGGTTGCTTCAAATCGAAAAGCGCCGCCCTGCGGACGCTATCACCTTTGAGCGGTGGTGGCCTGAAAATACCGACTATCTGCGCGCCTGCCCGGAGATGAAGGTCGAAGAGGTGCGACCAGACCGGACAGAATTTAATCTATACCGGACGCAGCATTTCGAGGCGCGCCGAATTGCGCGTCTCGAGCGGGAGAAGCTGAAACGCTCGCACCGGGCAAAGCGGAAGGCTCTGTCTGAGCGGTTGACCAAACAGCGCAAGGAGGAAACTGCACGTCTCCCTTCATCGCAAAGGCGATCGTTCAGCGTCGCGTTCACGAAGAACGTGCGATTGCCTCAGCTCAAGGCGCTGGACGATGAACATCGGACGCAAATAGGCAAGCTTCGACTACCGCGCTTGTTGAGCTACGCGCTTTTCATGGCGCAGCACGTGCCCGAAAAAACCGTGGTCAAGCATAATGATCCGGTGTTCTACGAAGTGCCCGCTCACAAACCAAGCACGAAGGAAGCTGTTGTGGAGCGATCAGCCGTTGCCCCCCTGCACACGCAACCGCATGCTGAACCTCCGGTCGAAACTGACGCCGACATCGATCGTCAACTGGCCTGGCTTGCGCAACAATCAGGCCGTTCGCGTTGACATTGTGAGAGAGCCGAGCTCCGCCAAGGCCCCCGGAATTGCGAACCCGTTCTCAGACATACGACCGTTACTGTCGCAGAATGTTGCACAACTTGGCTCGTCTAAAAGGCGTGGAAAGTTAACAAGAAAATCGTAGCTCCAACGAGCCGATAGCGTTAGCTGGACGCGGAAAATGGGGGGCTGATTTGCAAGAAGCGGAGTTTAAGGCTTGGCTTGCCGAGCGGGGAGCAAATACTGAGAGCGGTCGAAACACTCCTGCGCATGCAGTTCCGACTATCGAGAATAATCTTGCTGCGCTCGGCTCTTCTCACGTGGCTCTCGCAGCGGCATGGACCCTCGTCATTGGCACGCGGCTGATGCATGAGCGGGAAGAGCTTGCTCTGACCGGCATAGGAGCGGTCAGATGACCAGCTCGCCCGCCATCGGATGGTTCATGCTCTCGGAGGCCGATCGCGACGCGGCCCACCGGTTCCTGTCGAAGCTTTCGTCGGACGGGACGCGCGACGAGCTCGGCTTCGCACCGATCCACTTCGCGTTCGCCGACCGCTTCTTCCCCGGCACCTCGGTCCAGCATCAGCAGCTTCGCTACGTGTTCTTCGTTGCATGGGCCTATCAGGAGCTGCTGGCCGCGAGCTCCGGCGGCCGCTTCGACAGGGACCGGCTGTTCGAGATCGAGCGGCGCTACTCCCGACGGCTGATGGAGGGCGTCCTCCAGCTTCAGAACTCCGGCATTTCGGGCTGGATGAAGTATCAGGCCCAGGAGCGGCCGGTCGTCCGCGCGAGCACGATCTACTGGACTGCCCTCCGGTCTTGGCAAATCGCCAGCCCGATCGCGGGCATCTCCGGCGCTCCAACCGAGTCCCAGCTGCAGGCCGCCTGGCCAAGGCTGCTGTCGCGGGAGGACAGCGACGCGCTTAGGACGTCCATCGCAGAACTCTTCGATGGAATTCCACCAGCGCCAGCGGGTTGGACCCGCAAGACCGGACCTCTCGACTTCGAGCTCCGCGACAATGAGGCCGACTACATCCGCCGGAAGTGGCGGAAGGCTGGGCCAAGCGGAACACGCCCGCTTCTCAGTCGACTCGCGGAGGCTGGCGTCACGACAGAGTCTCTATGGGCGCGCGGGGTGAAAGCCGTGGCCACTGAGGAAGAACGCGAGCTGCTGGCGCTCGCGCGGAGGGCGGCATCTATCGCCTGCATCGCGCGCGCCGCGTATGCGGCCCTTGTCGAGGCCAAGCGCAACGTCGATCTGGAACTCAACGACCGGTTTCACGCCGCGGCGCTTCCCGGCCTCGTCGCTGAGCATCGCCAAGCGGCGCTCGAAACCGACGTCGACGCGCTGCAGGCCGCAACGCGTATGGATGCCAATCTGACTCGCTTCGTGCGGGAGATGTTGGAGTGGGTGCGGTCCGACGGCCCGCTCGACGATATCGCCCGCCCGCTCGAAATTCGCGAGCGCGAGCTCAAGCGCGAGCGCGCCTACCTGCTGAACGCCAAGCGTAGGGCGGAATGGCGCAAGGGAGTCGCGACCCCGCTCGACTACCGGTGGCCGGTCGTGCGCGAAATGATAATCCGGGTTGGGAGGCCGCAATGAGCTTCGCTCCGAAAGACCGAATATCCGTGTTCGGCACCCTTCGGCCGGACTTCGGGCAGTCCGTCTCCAAGGTCGTCGTCGCGACCTACTCGCTCGACCTCGTCGCACTGCTCGGGCTAGTCCTGACGCTCGGCGGCGACGGAGAGGCCGAGTTCGAGAACTCGCCGCTGAGCCTTGTGAAGGCTTTCGACAGCGTGCGAGGCAAGCTCCGCGTCCTCCATCAGATGGGGCGGATCGTCGCGCCCAAGGCGCACAGGTCGATCCTTCCGCTGCTCGACACGATGGTCGAGGCGATCCCCGCGAACGAGCGTCGTCAGAGCTGGCATCCGAAGGTCGCCCTCGCTCGATATGATGGCGACCCCGTCCAGTGGCGCTTCTGGATCGGTAGCCGGAACCTGACCGGCTCGCGCGACCTTGATGCGGGTCTTCTCCTAGTGACGTCGCGCGACAGGGCCGCGCGCCCGGTTGCAGACATCGCAGAACTGGCGCGAAACCTTCTGGTCGAAGGCGAGTTCACCTCGACCGAACTTGACGAGCTGCGCGCGGCGCGCTGGCTTGCTCCCACCGGGACGGCCGTCCGGCGCCTGCTGTGGAGGAGGCCTGGCGAGACTAGGCCCTTCATATCCGCGCCTTTGCTGGATCGGGCGGAGATGGTTAGCGCGGTCAGCCCCTTCATCGACAGGACCGGTTTATGCGAGGTGCTGCGCGCTGGCTCACCCCTCGTCACCCTGCTCACCAATGATGTGGCGGCCGGCGAGTGCGCGCCGCTTTCAGGTATAGATTTCCGAACGGCTTCGGCGCCCGAGCCAGAGACTACGGTCTCGGTCGAGCAGCAGACCGAGGACAGGACTGCGGAGTTCACCGAGCCCCTACCAGAAGGCGTCCACGCCAAGCTGATCGCTGTCAGCAAGGGGAACCAGTCTGCCATCATGCTCGGCAGTGCGAACCTGACCAAGCGCGGACTGCTGGGTCCAAACGCGGAGGCCGTGGCCATCCTTGACGTCACCGACAAAGCGCTGGCCGGCTCGCTGCACGGCTTCGCTAAGTCAGGCTTCGAGTTCGACCCTTCCCGGGTGGACGGGGAACTCGCGGAGCGGGAGGAGAGCCAGCGGCAGCTGGACGAGCGAATCGCCCTGTTCCTCGAGTGCGAGCTCGGCCTCAAATACGAGGACGTCGGCTTGACGCTCACCCTCGGCGCAGGCGCGGACACCGCGCTTGCATCCGCGCGTTTCGAGGCCGCGCCTTTCCTCGATCCCGACGCCTGGGTCCGTATCGACACCGGCATGCGGAGCGTTCAACTGCTTCGCGGCAGCATCGTGCCGAGCGAGCAGACCTCCCTCGTTTCGTTCCGCGCGACCAGCCTGAAGGATCCGACGATCCAGCGATGCTGGGTTCTCTCGCTACCTGTCTCGGGCTTCGACCGCGATCGGCGCGACCTAGCGCTCCTCGCCAGATACATCGGGGCCAGCAGGTTCCGGGATTGGCTACGCTCACAACTCGACGGTCTCGACGGCACGGCGGGCGAGCGGTGGTCCGATGGGCTGCTGAAGTCCCGCGAGGGCGATCCCTCGCGGATACCTGAGATGTTCACATTGGAGACGATGCTGTCCGTATGGGCTCGCGATCCGCGCGGCTTTGAGCGGCGCACTGCCGGCATGATGGCGATGCTCGACTCCTTCCGCGAAACCTTCGAAGAACTGCCTGATGAGGAAGAGAGGCGCGCAGCGCTCGCGGACCTGTCGGAGGTTCGGCCCTTCCTTCAAACCGTCCACGACGCCATTCATGGAGGCGTATGATGGAACTGGCACCGTTCCAGTCCCGGACCGTCGAAGTGGCGAGCGAGGTTCTCAAGGCCAGCGGGTCGCGCCGCTTCCTCGTAGCCGACGAGGTCGGCCTCGGGAAGACCGTCATCGCCCGGACGATTGCCCAGCGGCTGCAAACGGGACGCAGGCGGCTGAACGTGATGTATCTCTGCCCGAGCCTTGAGATAGCCGGTCAGAACCGGCCGAAGTTCGTCTCGCTCACCGGTATCGACCCCGAGCAATACGATCCCGGCGGCGACCGGCTCGCGTTGGTCCCTGGCTGGCTGCCTGAGGAGGGAAACGGGTTCCGGGTATTCACCTTCACACCTGAAACGAGCCTGCCCGGTTGGAAGCCGGGCCCGAGGACCGGGCGGAAGGCAGAGCGCGAACTGATCCGCTCAGCGCTCGACCGCTTCCCGGCGTTGCTGTCGGCCGTGAAGCGGCTCGACCGCGAGCGCGCGGCCGGCGGACGACGCCTGCTCGCCGACCGCGGTGACCTGAACGGCTTCACCGCCGCTGGTATCGAGCGGGCGATGCGGGACGTCTTCGATTGCCCGTCGGAAAGCATCGAGAAGGCTGCCATGAAATGGCTCGATCGCGAGGACGTCGACATAGTCGAGTTCGTGGGGCGCTTCCGATCGGTTCTCGCACTGGCTGCCCTCCGCCTTAGGACGGTCAAGCCCGACCTAGTCGTCCTCGACGAGTTCCACCGATACGCTGACCTCATCATTCCGAAGACCGAGACGTCGAACGTCCCGCTCAAGCAGGAGCGTGCGCGGATCCACCGGCTCCTGGTGGAGGCACTTCTCGGCGGCGACGAGCGACCAGCGGTGCTGCTGCTATCGGCGACGCCCTACAGGCTACGACGCCTCGGCGGCGACGAGATCCACGAAGTCGATCACTACCGATCACTTATCGATCTCGCTGGCTTCCTCGCTGACGACGATAGTCGCCGCGCCGCGGTCGAAGACGCGATGCGCGAATACCACCGGGCGCTGCAGACGACCGGGACGAGGGACGCGATCCGTGCTTCGGTCCTCGCCGCTAAGGAGAGGCTCGAGGCGCTCCTCCGGCCGCTGATGGCGCGGACGGAGCGTGCCCTGGTGCACAAGGAGGATCTGTTCGATCGCGAGAACCCGCAGGTCTCGGTGGAGACCCAAGACCTCGTCGTGTTCAAGCATTTCGCCGAGGCGGCGGGGTCGGAGTTCGCTGGCTGGGCGCCAGCGATGTGGACTTCGATCCCGTACCCTGCGCAGACGATGCAAGGCTACAAGGTCTGGAAGTCCCTCAAGACCGCCAGGCCCGCTCCGATCGAAGCCGGAAGCGGCAAGGGCAGCCTGGCGCACCCCCAGCTGCGCCATCTCGCCCAGCTGGTCGGGGATCCGGGCCACCTCTCGCTGCCGTGGCAGCCGCCAACCGTCGCTTGGTGGCGACTGGAGGGCCCGTGGTCTAGCAGGCGACCGCTACCTGGCAAGACGCTGCTGTTCAGCAGGTGGCGCGGTGCCCCGACCGCCATCTCGGCGCTCCTCTCAATCAACCTGTTCGGCGGACTTCGCAAGCCAAAGGAGAAGGCGCCGGTCCCGCTCCTGCGACCGGGCGGCAGCGAGACCGGTGCGCTGGTCGGACTCTTCATGCCATGGCCCAACCTGCCGCTCGCGATCGAACCGCAGAAGTCCAGCGGCACGACGCTGACGAGCGTCCGGGCGGACGCCCGGCGGCAGCTCGAGGCGTATCTGCTGGCGAAGCGGATCCGCGTCGATGGGACGGAGAAACGTCCCACCTGGATCGTCGCGGCTGGGATCGAGCGCGAGATCAATGGGACCACATACCAAGGCGTGTCCCGGCTGGCTGCAAAGGCCACCAGGGGTGCGAAAGCCAAAAACTGGTCCGACCTGCCCAAGATTAACCGGGTTTCGCCGGCCGAGGTGGCGGCGCTCAGTGAACACCTCTTGTCATCGCCGGGATCGATCTTGGCGCGATGCCTCGTGCGTCACGGCGTACCGCAACATCGACCCCGGGACCGACAGCGGACATTTGCATTCTCATGGGAAAGCCTGCGACCCTATCTCGGCCACAGGGTCTTTGCCGACCTCATCCAGTCATCGTCCAAGAAAAAGCGCTATCCGGACGCGCTTGCCGACGCGATGCTCAAGGGGGGCTTCGAGGCCGTGCTGGACGAGCAGATGTGCCTCCTCTCCAGACTGGGCGATGCCGAAGGACTGGAGATCGTCGAACAGCTTTCGGCGGGTCTGCTCGACCGTCCCGGCCTCGTGCAGTTCCGCCGCGGCAAAGCCAACCACCGCGTCCCGGTGCAGGCTGTCACCCCCTTCGCCAGTGGCGAGCAAAGCCGAGGCGGCAAGAAGGGCGGCAGGCGCCTCCGCAGTGACACCCTGCGCCGCGCGTTCAACTCGCCCTTCTGGCCGCACATGCTCTGCACAACGTCAATCGGCCAGGAGGGGCTGGACTTTCACCTGTGGTGCAGCCGGATCGTCCACTGGGACCTGCCAGGCGATCCGGTCGACTTCGAGCAGCGCGAGGGCCGCATCGCGCGATACGGAAGCCTCGCGGTCCGCCGCTCGCTGGCGCGGGAGCACGGCGCGCCTTCGCTCGCGGCCACCCGTGGCGCGAGCCCGTTCGGCGAGCTGATCTCGTTGGCTAGGAGGATCGACAGCGATCGCACGGGACTCGAGCGATGGTGGCTTCCGGCCGAAGGCCGTCCAACCAGCGTCAGCTTCGACTGGCGGTTCAGCCATCGGGCCGCCCGACGCGACCGCATGCTCGAGGACCTGCTCTACTACCGGCTCGCCCTGGGCCAGCCAGACCCCGAGGCCTTCGTCGCGATGCTCCGCCGCGTGGGGGCTGATGAAACCGGAGGGCGGGAGCTCGCGATCGACCTCTCCGCGATCTCGCGGGTCTCCGCGGCCTCGGGCTGAAGCGGTCTTGCACGAAGGTGGATCTCGCCGCGAGACGGTCAGGAGCCTGGCAGCGCAGAACGGTAACTTCGGAGGAGTTCTCGGTATCGGTGTTATTCGGTACGCGACGCGCCCGATCGGCAGCTATCCCACATCCGAGCTCCGAACCGGCCATTCGCAATCGAGCATGTACCACCTCGCATGGTCCGACGTGTCAGCTGGCACGGCACCTACGGTGACCGCGAACGCTTGCCTCCTCTGCAGATCGAGGCCGGCCCCACTCGCGAGGGGGATGAGGCGGGGGCTGCTCCGCACGATTGGGCGGAGGGTGGAGGCAACGGTATGCGTAGTGACCGCCTACTCCTTTTTTATGACAGCTCTCTTGGCGGCTACAGTCACCAACTCTTATGGCGCAAATCTCATATTCTTCAGATCGACGCCCCGAACTCGACAGTTGCGAATGCCCCAGCGCCGATCATTGGCGGATTGTTGAATCAACAACATCAAGAGGGCGGATCAAGATATGAAACCTGTGAGTTATCTATCCGCTGACTACGGCCAGTTCGCTGCGGCCCCGTGCCACTGGTGTCACTTCGATTTTCACTGGAATACGTTCTTTGATCTCCTCGACATGGCTGATGACGCCCACTCTGCGGCCCGTCGCATGGAGGTGCTCCAATACCGATAGGGCTTGGCCGAGGCTGGCACCATCTAATGCGCCAAACCCCTCATCAATGAACAGACTTTCGATTTTGAGGCCGCGGCCGGTCGACATCTCGGCAAGGCCTAGTGCCAGGGCAAGGCTGATGAGGAAGCGCTCGCCGCCTGAAAGATTGTGCACACCGCGGATTTCGCCAGCCATGTCATGGTCGATCACTTGGATAAGCATGTCGGCACCAGAAGCGCGCTGGAGTTCATAACGGGGCTTGAGATCCGTCAGCCTCGAATTTGCGTGCGCCAGCAGGCGATCAAGCGTTAAGCCTTGGGCAAAGCGCCGGAACCGAGCGCCCGTCGCATCGCCGATGAGTTCATCAAGGGCGAGCCACACCTGCGCCGCTGCCCGCTCGCGTTCCAGGTCGGCACGAAGCTTCGTAGTCTGCGTCCGAACCTCATCATCCCGGCGGAGTACGAATTGGGCATCTTGGAGCGCCTGCTGGGCCGCCTCGTCAGCTTGTTTGGCTTCGCTGACTGCTTGAGCAAGGGCATCGCCGGAGAGGGAAGGAGGGTCAGTCTGATCGTGGCGGCTCAGATCCTGCTGTCGTTGGGTCAGGAGGGCAGCAGCCTGTTCTGCGGCCCTGTCGATGTTGGCAAGAGCCGCAGCCTCCTGATCGATGGCCTCCTGTCCCGCTCGAGCTGCGTCGGCGACGGCGTCTTCTTCGATCGCCAACTCAGCAATGCGTGCGTGAAATCGACCTTGGCGATCAAGATGGTCCTTGATCCTGCGCTTTGCTTCTTGGTCCGCGGACTCTTTGTGAGCTGTTGCGGCCGCCTGCCGCTCTCGCGCCTTGCTGGCCTCTAATTGGGCAACTTCCACAGCTCGGCGGCTCTGCGATAGGGCCGCTTCGTTGCGGGCGACAACGATATCCACTGTGTCGCCGTCAAGCAGGCTCTTACGAGCGTCCGTTTGCCGAAGCTGATCCTCCTCCCAACCCTTCGCTTGAGACTCGATTTCGTCGAACCGGGCGGTGGCTGTGGCGGTCTCCGTACGCGCGTCAGCAACGGACTTCTCCAGCCCCGGAATTGCGGCGAGAAGCCGTGAATGTTCCGCAGAGTGGGCGCGCCAAGCCTTGGCCGATTCGTCGAGCCAGGCTGCGGGTTCAGGTAACTGTCGCCAATCTGCGCTGCCGCCGAACCTCGCGTCGATCGACCGCGCGAGCCGATCACGTGTTTCGGTAGCGTGCGATCGGCGCTCCGCTATGCCGCTCGATTGCTGTTCGATATCGCGCACTGTCTGAGCGGCGAGACTGGAGGCTGCGCGGCATTTCTCCCACTCGTTTCGAGCCTTTTCATCGGCGACCTGCGCAATCGTGACTGCGGTCCTCGCCTCCGTCATCGAAGCGCGCTGCTTGTCCAGCGCGGCGAGTTCGCTTTGCAGAGTAGCTTCGAAGTCCGGCCCGGCCGGATCAAGGCCCACGGAGCTGCACTTTTCTGACAGGACTGCAAAGGCAGACTGGGCATTATTGCTGGCCGTGGCCAATGCTGCGGTCTGGCTCTCTATGTCGTGGTTCAGCCGGAGGATCGATTGATCAGTAGACTGGATGCCTGTGGTGAGGGCGGCCTCTTCAGCGGTCTTTGAAGACAGTGAGGCGTCCAGCTGGGCGATACGCTCCCGCTGCTCCCGAAGCTGGAGGCCTAAGAGTGAGTCGATCGCACTCAACGCATGTTCGGTCGCTCCGCAAACCGGGCAGGCCTGTCCATCCTCAAGCGTGGCGCGAAGTTGCATTGCCGCTTCGCCCGAGGCCGTTTCGGCTAGCTCGCCGGCACGCCGTGCCTCCTGCAATTGCGCTCGCAGAATAGGAAGGGAGGAGCTGACCTGGGAATGCCGGGCGACCAGATCTTCGCGTTCGGCCTTAGCGTCATCGAAATTGCTGCGCAGACGGACGAGGAGGTCGCGGGATGTTTCTACCTGAGCTTCTTGATGCTTCCAGTCTACTAGGAGAGGGGAAAGACCTCCCAAGCGATCCCGTTTTTCAATGAGCGCTGAGAAGGCAGCATCTGAGGGTGCTGAAGCCTTAGCCTCGTCCAATATGTTGCGAGCCCACATGGCAGCGGCGGCTGTTCCCTCTTCGGCTGCCTTGGCGGCCTCCCATCTGGCGTCGGCCTCTATTTTGGAAGCCTCTGCTTCCTCTGCGCTCTCTGAAAGCTCGGACAGCTTTATATCGACCGCTGCGATCTCGACGAGCTCTGCCGCGAGTTCCTGCTGCTGTGCAGCCAACGTGGCAAGCCCGGCGTTCGCCGTAAGCCACGATGCTTGGCCGTCACGAGTTTCTGCTGCCTCAGCCAACAAGGTGTTGGCGGCCTGCTCAAGCTCCCGACATCCGGATAGGGCTTGCGCGCGCGCAGCGCGAACGTCTGCTATGCCATCAAGCGATGCGTTTGTGTCGGACAGCTTCCGGTCGAGCACACGGGCTTCTTCGATCTCAGGAGATTGAGCGGCGACCCGTTCCGTCTCGAGCTGGAGTTGAGCTGCTGCATGACTTTCTTCAGCTGCCGTCTGCGTCGCGCGCTCGCTCGCCTGCCCAAGTTCACTTTGCCGCACCACAAGAGTTTGGCGCGCTTCCTGCGCCAGCGTGGCCGCATCTTGGACGGCGGTCCAGTCTCCTGCGAGGGCGAACGCGGCTTTGCGCACGCGCAATGTCTCATGCCGAGGGGCGGCTTCTTCGCGGGCAGTGTTCGCGGTCGATACGGCCAACTCACATTCCGTCACCTTGTTGGCCAAGGCCGTACGATCGCTTTCCCAGCGAGCAGCTTTGGAGAGTTCTCCAATCGTGGCCGCGGTTCTATCCGCGACGTTCTTCGCGGCACTGTGCTGCTCTTCGGCGACCTGGCGTGCTTCGTCGTCGAGGCCGTTCTGCGCCTCAATGCGATCTAGGATTGCCTGCTGCTCGGCCCGGAGTGTCGTTGCCTTTCCATGAGCTGCGCGGCCAAGAGTCGCATAAATATGCGACCCCGTCAGCCGTTCGAGTAGCTGGGCTCGCTCGTTATCGTCAGCCTTGATGAAGGCCTCGAAATCGCCCTGTGCCAGGAGGACGGCCCGACGAAACTGCTCAGCTGACAAACCGACGAGACGGTGAATTTCCGCCAGCGTTTCAGTTTTGGTCCCCCCCAAGATCTCACCGTCAGCAAGGCGCGTGAGGTTGTGCCGGGTAGCCTGCATACGACCATCGGTCTTCTGACGAGCGCGCTGGACGGTCCACCGGGCGCGGTAGCGCTCTCCGTCTCGCCCAACAAAGTCGAGCTCGGCGAAACCCTCGCCGGAGCCATGCCGAAGGATGGCCCTAGGGTCTCCTGCCGACAACTCGTCACCTTGGGCAGTTTCGAACTTGGCCCGTGCCGGTGCTGCGCCGAGACGTGGTACAGAATCGAACAATGCCAGGCACATTGCGTCGAGCAAGGTAGATTTCCCTGCGCCTGTCGGGCCGGTGATCGCGAAGATGCCGGCGTCGCTCAGTGGCTCGGCTTCGAAATCAACTTTAAAATCGCCGTTCAGGCTGGCGAGATTGCGTCCGCGGATTGCTAGGACACGCATTAGGCGTCCTCCCTCGATGCTTGAGTCTCGATGAGAAGGGTCTGAAACGCTTGCTTTAAATCGTCCGGCGGTTCGCTGCCGTGAGCCCGCTCGAACAGCTCTGCGAAAACAGCATCAGGAAGCAGTTCGGCTAGATCTACATCGCGCTCAGCGATGGCCTGGTTGGTGGCCTCACGAGCCGAGACCCGTGCAATGCGCGTCAGCCGCACAGCCTTCCCATCGAGTGCCGCCATGACCCGAGCCTGTAGTTTTGGTTCAGGGCCATCAACGAGGACTGAAACTTCCACAAATGGATGCAGCCCGCGAGGCATATCGGGATCGAAATCCAATCCCTGAATTGCGATCTCAACCTCGCCGATCGGCTTTGGACCGTCGGCCGGGATTGTCAGAAAGGGGACAAGGCGGGGAATTTCTTCGTCCCGGACGCTCGCACCGCCGGCCGCCAAGTCCACTATGCTGATTGAATGGCGGTAGAGCCTTTCCGTTGCGGACAAGGGGAACGGCGAACCCGCATAACGGATCAGAGTATCGCCCTTGATCGTCTGAGGACGATGAAGATGGCCAAGCGCAACATAGGTTGCTCGGTCGTCAAAGAGGGCTGTGGCTTGGGCTTCCTCCCCGCCCACGGTGATTCGACGTTCTGAATGTTCAGAGATGTCCCCTTCCGCGACGTGAAGGTGGCCGGTCACTATGAGAGGCAGCTCGTCTGCTCGTGCAGCGCCCGCCGTCAGAACGTTGGCGTACAACTCGGCAAGGCCGCCGGCGCCCGTATCTCCAGGCCGGCAGTAGGGAACGGCTGCCAACCATGCTGCGGGCTTACCCGTCCGATCGGTGAGCGGGATCAGCAACCGATCGAGGTCTGCCACGCCATTTGCGCGGGGCAGGGAGCCCACAAGGTGGATGCGCCCAGGGCCGAGAAGTGCGGCGGGTAGATTGATCCGCGCGGCGCTGTCATGGTTCCCACCAATGATGACGATCTGCAGATTGGGGCAGCGCGTCGTTGCATCCCGAAGAAATGCATAAAGGCGTGCCATGGCCGACACTGGCGGATTCGCCACATCGTATATGTCACCCGTTATGAGCAGGAGATCCGCTTCTTCTGCTATTAGGCGATCAAGAAGCCAGGAGAGAAATGCGCCATGCTCTGCCTCTCGTTCATGGCTGAACAGCTCATGCCCGATATGCCAGTCAGAACTATGGATCAGCCGGAAGGCGGGTATCGATTCGGTCATGGGCTAAGTTTCGCAAAATTGGCGACAGAAATGGACGTAACTTGATCGCGGAAGGATTGGCCGGCGTTGGCTTAGTCGCCATCTCCGTTCTGGCAGAGATGCTTGGCAAGGACGATCATGGCTTCTGTATCTCGCCCGCAATAAGCGCGTAGCGCCGTATCGAGTGCTGCTCGGCGGGCTGCCGTCGTTTCGGGGGAGATGGCCTCGAGATATGCGGCCTGGGCGTTCCCGCCATCTTTGACCTCCAGCTCAGAATAATCAAGCTCTGGAGCGACGGTGGGCAGAACAGCCTTGATCGACCAGCTGCCACGTTGGTCGCGGTGATACCAGTTGGCGCGAGTGACCGGCAAAAGGTCGACGACCCGCTCAATGATCGAATTGAGATCGTCTGCCAGATCGGGGAAAAACTCAGAAAGTTCGCGCAGGCGGCCCTTTTCGAAGCCTGCGTTGTAAGCGACTACCGCGCCCGATCTGGGTATCTTCGTTACCAGCGCTTCGGCGCAAGCCCTTCGTGGGTCCGCCCCATCAAGGCTCAGGAATTCATGATGCTCAAGGCTTCCATCCTCCGCTTCGATATGAGCGGAAAACTGGAACGGAACCTGTTGATAGGGGCGGGTGCCCACCCAACGCGGAATGGCGAACGCGATCGTCTCAAAGTCCAACCACGTCCGAGGGAAGGCCCAATCCGCCATGGCGGCTCGGGCACCTTCCACATTGTGATCGGGCTTGCCGGTTAGGGTGGCTTGGAACACCCGTTGATGGGTCGGATTGGTAAGCCCCGAAGGGTCGACGTCGAAAAGATCCTCGACCCCGCGTTGCAGCCACCGATTGCCGCCTCCGTATGGAAGCAGGGTCACCGGGCATTCCGGGCCTGGCGGGAGCGCTGCCTCGCAATATGCCGCAAAATTGCAGGGGAGCCCGTTACAATGTGAGCCAGGAAGGATGTTGGGTTCGGTACCCGCGAGCGTCTCGCGTGCAGCTGCCACCACCGCCGCTCGCGTTTCGACGCGATCCTGTATGTTGGACGTGAGTTCGCTGTCGAAAAACAGCCCCTCAAGCGACCCTTCAGGTTTGAGAACGAAATCGGAATCCAGATGGCGGATCGCTGCGCTGTCGATTCGCACGCCGGCTTCACGGGCGACCCAGACCTGCGTCGCCAGGTCATTGGCGTGATAATCCTTGGGCTTGGTCGAACTTTTGACCTCAGCCATGTGCCAACCACCAAGGCCATTTGGCTCGAGAATATCGACGCGCACCAGAACGCCATCATGCTGGAAGGTAGCTTCGAAGATCGGATCCTCGTGACCGCTTTCCAGTAAAGCCTTCGTCGTTGCCAACGCGGCGGACAGATCGGGTTCAGCCTCCACCATGATGCCACCCGGCAAGAGCGAGCAGGCAGCGGCGCCAACCTCGTGTCCGGCAGCAAACCGCGCTTCTGCGCCCTCATCATCTTCAGCGAGCTCAGGGCGATGCACCGAGAGCCAGAGCCGCTTCGGGCATTGCTCGAAGTAGGTGATCCGGGATTTGGAAAGGCCATGCGGGCGAGGTGAGACGCTCATGCCGCCACCATCATTGTGAGATAGGGGAGCGTGGAGAAGCATGTTGGAGAGCTGATCGTCATGGTTCAACTATGCATCGTCGGTGCGACAAATGTGGTCGTTTCTGATGGCTGGGCCTGAGTTGGCAACATCGTCAACGCCGCCACGATGCGCTGGCGCATCATCTCAATCAGGGCATCAGGCTGCTCGATGACGAGTTCGTTACCCCAAGTGAACAGATGCTCGGCCAACTCCCGCATGCCGCCGCTGGTGAACCGGATGAGGAGGTCTCCATTCTCCAGTTCTTCGATTTGCTGATGGCGATGGAAGCGCCATTCTCGGGCTCGCGCAGCTGCCGATGCGTGGACGCGAAGCACGACGTCTTGCTTCTCGTCTCGCCAGACAGCGAAACTGTCGGCTAGCCAGGCGTCGATATCCCAGTCATCTGGGGCGCAGCCGAGCTTTTCGCTGAGCCGGGGGTCGATCATACGATCCAGCCGGTAATAGACCGGATCATTTTCTCGGTCGGGCATCTTCCCCACCAGGTACGACAGGGGGCCGTGGACGATGCCGAAGGGAATGACTCGTCGCCAGCGCGGCTCCTGCTGCTGAACAGCGGCATAGCTGAACTCGAGGCAGCAACCGGACAATATCGCAGCTTGGACGGTCGCAACCGTCTCGGGCGGTACGGTCGCGACCGGGCCTGCGGTGACCATCGTTCGCTGAAGCCGGGTGAGGGCTTCTAGATCAGGGTCAATGCGGCGTTTCTCGCGGTCGTCGAACGCCCCTTTCACCTTGGCCAGAAGGTTCGCGAGTTGATCGGCACGAACCGTCTGGCCAGCTTCTCGCCGTCCATCCACCTCGGCCTGTAGTGCTGCGACTTCAGCGGCAGTGGGGCGGGTGTAGACACGGCGAAGGCTATCCCTGATGAGAAAGCGCTTTCGGCGATCTTCTGTCACTTCCTCAAGGTCAAAGTGCCGAGCGATGACGTCGCGCATACGCTCGGCGGTCCGGCGGTTGACGCCGAGCGTTTCCGCCATGTCATCGAGAGTCAGGCCCTCTGTCGATTCCGATAGCGCGTGAACGAGCGCCAACAATCGATCCAGTTTGGCCATACGATCGGTCATGCTGCACTACCCCCCATTTGTGTCCAACTACGACCGCACCCGTCGTTTTTTCAAGAGTCTAAAGGCGGAAATTGAGGCCCGCGGCTCGTGGAGCGGCGGCGTTGGCTGGAGGGACAGCGCTGGTGTGAATATCTATCGAGACAAAAGCTGATCTGCCATTTCGCCGATGCGTTCATATCCGACGATCCGGTTTCGCCAGGCTTCTGGGACGCCACTTTCGCCATAGAGAGCGCCCGCGAGCTGGCCCGTTATGGCGGCTGTCGTATCAGCGTCCTCGCCGAGATTTGCGGCAGTAAGGACAGCCTCGGCGAAACTGCCGGTCCGGCCGATGCACCACAGTGCCGCTTCAAGCGAATGGGCCACATAGCCTGACGCGCGAATATCCCGCCTCGGCTTACCGCGCCAGGATCCACCAACGATGTCGGAGATTCTCCGAGTTACGCTCGCTGTGGGGATGCTGAGAACATCGTTGAGGGTCTTGCCGGCAATCGCCATCGCGATCATTCGCCCGTAGATGACGCAGGCATCTACGGCCTCAGGCGCTCCATGCGTGACCCGGCTTTGACGTGCAGCGGCTTCTTCGAGAGCAGGTATGTCGTCATGATACCGCAGAGCGATTGGCGCCAAGCGCATCAAGCTCCCGTTCCCCGCAGTCGTAGGGTCTGTTGATCCAGCGATGGGGTTCCCTGATCGCTCCCATTTGGCCAATGCCGCACCGACGGTCATGCCGATGTCGAAGCAGTGCCCGTTTGATGAATAGGCTCCCTCATCGCGCCATGCCACGAAGCGCTTCATCAGATCCGCTTCATCAATGCCGTTGCAGGATATGAGGCTGTCCGCCAAGGCGAGCGCCATTGACGTGTCGTCTGTCCATTCGCCGGGCTCCAAGCCGAATGGGCCACCACCGATCATGTCGGTCAGAACGGGATAGCTGTCCCGGCGCGCAAATTCCAACGTGGTCCCCAGTGCGTCGCCTACAGCCAGTCCGATCAAGGCACCTCGGCCTCGATCACGCGTGGCCCCCGGCATCTTGGCGGGGCGCACCTCAGCGACAGCGACTTTCTGCTGGACGTAGGTGAGTTGCTCATGCGTTTCGATCGCTCCAGGACGAGCCATTCGCACTTGCTCTGTGGCAGCGTTTGGCTCGGTTCCCATCTCGATCAGCAGGCGGGCGGCTATCATTCCAGCGCGTCCCAAGCCGCCCTTGCAATGTATCACGATATCGAAGCCCTGGCGTAGGCGTGAGCGCAGATTTGCGCCGATGGTGGTCCACTCCTGCTCGAACAGCGGGCCTGGTATGCTCACGTCAGCAATGGGCAGATGGAACCAGTCCATGTGGCGCGCGCGCACTTCCTCGCCGAGCCGATCCACGCCGAGGCTCTGGAATTCTGCGGCCTCTATGAGAGAAACCACCGCCGCGGCTCCGCTAGCCTGAATGGCGTCGAGGTCGATGCAAAGGTCGCGATCCCACGCACCCGTCATCGCGTCGGGCTGCTTTTTCCCCGGGCAGAATGTAATTCCTATTCTGCCGCCGTTCTCGCGTGTTTGGACGAACGCGATCTGCAGCGGATGGCTCGAACTCGTGCGGGGGGTACTGGCAGCGTCTCGTTGTTCCATTCTTGTCCTTTCTAGCCATCCCCGATGGCACCAGCTTGGCGTCGGTCAGAGCTAATACGACCGAATCTGACAGATACGGTCGTACCTACTTCGCCATGGCATTTGTGAGGCCAAACTGTCTTGACCCAGCAGCCACGATAGGGTGGTGAAAGCATCATAGGGGGAAATATCATGAAGATTGATCGAGATAAGCTGAAAGAGGCAGGAGCCAGCTCCGCAAAGGTCAGCCAGAAAATTGGCGAGAAGACTGTCGATGGGGTTAAGAAGGCTTGGGAAACGGAGATGGGGCGCACGGCCATCACCGGCGCTGCGGCCGGCGCTGCTATCGCTGCAGTCGTCCCCTTCGTTACGGTTGGAGCAGGCTTGCTGATCGGTGGCGCGATTTCCGTGTTGGCGAAGAACGTTAGGTCGGGTCAGTAAACATCGTCTGGGACCGGAAGCCCGCTAATGGCGAAACGGTTTCAACCTGTCATGGGTCAGCCCCACCTCCATGAAGGCAGCGGGATGATCGAGAAACGCTGAACGGAACGTAACATGTTTGGATTATTCCTGCTGGCGGCTGTAACCGTCGTAGATGGCGATACCCTGCGCTTGGACGGTGAACGCGTACGTCTGGTCGGTATCGATGCCCCTGAGATACATGGGTGTCCGGCAGGGCGCGTCTGCGCTCCTGGCGATGGCCAGGCGAGCAAACGCAGCCTACAAAATCTGATGAACGGATCCCTCAGCATTCGCCGCGTCGGACACGACCGCTATGGGCGTACCCTAGCGCATGTCTACGTAAACGGCGTGAACGTTGCCTGTGAGCAGATCGGCCGCGGGCAGGCGGTTTATATGAGGAAGTGGGACAATGGGCTCGAACTAGCGCGGGAGTGCAGGTGATGGCTCGTCGCTGGGATGAGAAGGGTACAGAAGCGGATGGTCCTGCATTCCCTTATCTAGTGGCTCTAGAAGCGATCATTATTGGAGGCCTTATCCTGCTGGGCACGGGCATGATGCTGGCCTCCGGTGTGAGGTGGCTCTTTGGCCTGTTCGGTTGAGCGAGAACGGGGTGAAGGGCGAGTGCCAAAGCGATAGCGGGGTCATGCATGCTAATCGCATCGCAATGGCTCGCGATCTGGTAACAAGATCAGGTTCCGGTTCGACAAACCGATTAGCTCGAGAGTTGGGTATTCAATATGCCTATGCACGCCGGATTATGCAGGAGCTTGAGCATTCCGGGTTGGTGAGTGCGCTAGACAAACGCGGCGCGAGAACAGTCGGATTAGGTGTGTCTATCTCGGAGAAATGAGTTGGGACGGCTAATTTTAATTGCGTTCTTGCTGGTTACCGGCGCTGTTTTGCTGCGCATGGCTTGGGATGCGGCGCTTAAGATTTTGCGGAGCATTGTCAAAGTCGCCTATATGTCTGCGAAGGTGGCGGGAGCGGCGCTGTTAGCGGGATTGGCTGGCCTCGTTGCCTTCGTTGTTTTGCCTATCACTGTCGTCGGTGACTGGTTTGGAATCGCGGTTGTGAGTGTCGCGATCGCAGCCTTCGTCCTGTGTTGGAGGAAATTCGCGGTTCGAGACGGACGCGCCGCTCGTCCGCTGTCCCCGATGGAAGAGGATCAGTCGACGTCCTTCCCGATCGTCGAGGAAGCGATCAAGCCTGAGGCGGATCCCCGCATCGCTGAGGCGTGGGAAATGGCGGGAGAGCTTGCACCTGAATATGCTCAGCGTCTTTCCGCAGCTAGGCGCCGCTGCGCTCAAGTGTTGGAGATGGCAGCTGGGGACCCGGTCGAATGGAGCATCGTCGATTGTTCGACATTCATCTCGCGCACTGTGCCAGATGCGGTTTCAACGGCAGCCGCACTGATGAAGGACGCCGACCACGCAGAGCGGAGCAGCCTTGCTGGTGAACTGGTCGTTGACCTTGAACGGATCGCGAGCCGCGCGCGCGAGGAAGTCGACAATCGCCGCCGTCAGCTTCGCAACAGTTGGCACGTTGTCCGAACCCATATTGCAAGCCGGACGGCACGCGACGCCTCCTGATGGTGCGGCGGCGGATTCTGACTTTGTGGCGTGCTGCACGTCAACGACGATGATTCTTTAGACATTGAAGTCCGGCACGGCCCCGAGCCGTCAAGCCGGTGAATCGACCACCGGGTAGTGCGGCATCGGCCATTCATGATCCGCATTGTCCATCATCAGGTCAATAAAGAGGGGCAGAAGGGAGCCCAGCAGGGCGCCGCAATCTCTAACTTGAGTGCGGTTGACCTCGCTATTCCAGGTTGCCCCTCCATGGACCAATTGGTTTCGCAGGACGTACAGGCGTCCAAACAATATCGACAGCAAGGTGGCGGTGTCGTGGCGACGAAGAGCGTTCGCCGTAGCGACGCGCTCCCGTTCCAGCATACCGCTCCAGTCCTCGAAACCGGCAACCTCGTTGTGATGATGCCAGAAGGGCGCGAAGACATAGCGGTTGTCTAGCAGCAGCCTAATTTCTTGACTGAAGCGCTGCCAGACCAGGTCATAAATTCGATGTTTACTGTCAAAGCCAACCAAAGTGGAGAAAAAGCGCGCGAAGGCATCGCGCTCGCGCTGGCTCTCTCCACCCAACGCTAGTCCAACGTCACCCGCATATGCTGCGTTGAAGCCGATCCACAGCAAGATGAAGCGTATATCTTCGTCTTCTTCATCTGCTTCTGCGCGGCGCAGCCAGGAAAGCGCTCGGTGAACTCGAAGGGTGAGAGGCATCGCGAAGCCATCACGTAGGCTACGTTGCTTCCGCTTGAGCGCCTCTGGATGAAGCGGACTAGAAGATGGGTAGCGGAAAGACATTTTCTCGGCTTCTCTATCTCAGATGTCTAACATAATTCTGCGATGTAAAGATCGCGCAAGCGGCCACCATTTATCATGAATGAGGGGCGTCTTGGTTCGAGATCAAGAGTGGAGGGGCTGCGGGTTCTTCGCCATCTGCGATATAGCCATGAATAATATCGCCCGCCTTGAAGGTCGCATTGCCGCCTTTGTTGAGGAGGCCGAGCAGACCAAAGCCTAACACGCCCAAAATGACTCCGCCTGTGTTTGAGGCTCCTTCAGTGCCCTTCGTGCCGGTCAACGCGACCGGCCCCCATTGCGTGTCGACATGGATCAAGCGCAGGCTCAGTTGGCCTTTTCCTCCCGCCGCGCTGGTGCCTGAGACGGAAACGATTTCACCCCAAGCGACAGCGCCGATCGGGATAGCGATGGCTCCATCGACGGTAACAGGTGAATTAACGCGCAGCCTGAATCTCTCACCCGCCTTGGCTGACCGGCTGTTCACTTCCCGAACGACCATCAGTTCGACGTCCGTCCCTTTTACCCAACGAGGATGAGATGAGGCCGGGACGACCGAGGCTTCTGAAGTGACGTCCTGTGCGGCCGCCAACGGGCTGCCGACTAGGAGAAGTCCTGTCATAAAGGCTGCGCGCAGCATTGGGTTAATGAGAGCCCGCAGCGGTAACTGCCGCGGTGGTGCCGCTGGCCGGCAAGAAGCGGACCGCCGTGCCAGTCGCATTTGCCTTGCCCCAGCTGAATGCCGACACGTGAGCATCGCCATATTGCGCTTTGACCACGGCATCAGCACCGAGCTTCTGCGCGCGTTCCCAAAGCTCCTTGTAGATTTTGTCCTGCGAGGGCGACTTGCTGAAAACGGTTGCTTTGCGGACGCCCGCCTTGACCTCTCCGAGGACCTCATAAGGGCGGTCAGTGATGTCATATGGGAAAACGGGTACGCCGACTTCCTCGTTCACAAGCGGGTGGGCTTGCGGTGCTTGGCCAAAGGCAGGCGCTGCAGTACCCATCGAGAGGGCGGCAATCAGAACGAAACGCATAAAGTGTACTCTCCCTATTGGAGCCGGCTTACTTCGCGGCAGGAGCTACTATCGAACCTGGCTGAACTGCGGTTGCAACAGATGAGGAAGCTGCGATGGGAACGGTCACAGGTTCAGAAGGCGCAGCCGCGGCGAAGACCAAAGGCACGTCTTCACCGATAAAGCCCTTGACCTGCGATCCCGCAGCGATTTTGGCGCTTGTTCCTGTGGTGAAAAATCCAACGACAGGAACGAAGGCCACAGCAGCTACGACACCTGCCGTTCCGGTAACGCCTTTGTCATCAAACGTGCCGGTCAGCCGGATCTGGCGCCCGTTCACGCTCACATTGAGGAGCGAGGCGGTCAAATGGCCAGACTTGCCCCACATCCCTTTATTACGAACCTCGGTGATTTCACCGACGGCTGGCGAACCGACCGGAATGACGATCTGCCCCCCAACAGAAACCGGCTCGATCACGGAGAGCCTGAAGTGCTGACCTACCCGAAGTTTCTTGCCTTCGGTCGTCAGGGGCTCTTCCATCTTGAGTTGGATTTCAGTGCCAGTGCGGAGAACATTGTTGGCCGTCGGTCCGACAGCGAGTGCAGGCACTTGAACCTGAGCATGTGCAGGCGTTGACGACGCGATTGCGCACGCGAGCGCAACATACATCAATCTCATTGATTTTACCCCCATATTTGGCCTTCCCCAAGACCAGTCACCGTGTTGCAGAGCGCCCGTCGGGATGTCAAGCGACTGGCCACAGGGATTGAAAAACCTTGTTGGCCGACCTTTTTACTGAATTGAGTCTGGTCGAAGTATTTGGTCCATTTTGGATGCTATCAGCTTCCAGAAGGACAACCCTTCCCAATCAGCTTCGGCAGCAAGTTCGCCGATCCGCTCGGCTACTTTGACCGGCGCTTGGTTACCATGTCTCCTCAACAGCATCATGGCTGCGCCCAGTGCGATATGATCGTTGGTCATCCTATCGCTCTCCTGGATTAGCTCTTAGCGCCGGACGGCGTCTGGACTTCCACCGTCATCTTGTAGCGATAGCGCTGCTCGCCAAGGGTTCTGTCGCCGTAGGCGGTAAGTACAAGTGCGATACCCGCGGTCTGGACTCCCGAAGTTATCAAGCACCTGCGCACGACATATCCCCTTTTGACGTGAGCCTTATTGTTCGGAGATATTTCGATCAGGCTAATAGCTGGGGCGGTGGGCTAATCGTCTCATAAACGCTGGATTTCGAACGGATTGAAGCTGTCATGCCCTCGGAAAATCGCGAGGGGTGCGGACATCGAGCGTCGGGGATAGGCCGCGCATATGACCGATGTTCCAGGTCACGATCGTGGGGATACCGTGTACCACCGCTGTTTCGCCGATCATTCGATCGTACAGGCGAGCCCCGATCCCGCCATCGGCCGCATAGCTGCGCACCGTGTCGAACGTCTGCGCTGGGGTCAGGCCGATCAATTGGGTGACGGTTCTCACGCTTTCAAGCGCGGCCCAGGCTTCCTCTGCCGTGAAACGAAATGGCGCGTGTGTGCCGCGACGGGTCAGGGTGCTATAGGCTTCGGCATAGCTGTGTGCGGCAACGCCCAGCACATGACCGCGACCAGCGTCGAACAGGTCGGCCGACGAAGCATGATGCTCATGATCGCCTGCCAACGCCGCTATAATCACATTGCTGTCGATCAGCGCGTCAATGGTCAATGTCATGCTCACGGGATCGATCGAGAGCCTCATTGGCGCTTTCGAGGCTGACCGGCTTGCCGCTCGACGGACGAACCAGCAGCGCGCCGCGCCGCACTAGCTTGCCGGTATTAGCCGGAACGCCTGGCGGGACATAGCCACGCAGCGCGTCCTCTATCACCTCACTGGCCGTCATGCCGGTGAGCTTCGCAAGCGCATGGACCCGATCGCGCGCAAAAGCCGAGCGGACGTTGAGCTGGATATTTTCGGCACGACCCATGACCGACTCCTTTGCGACCAGATATAACATGTCGACGCTCGGCGGGCTATCAAAATTCTGTTTTGGCTAGCCCTACAATCTGACACCGTCGTTTCGTTCTGGTAGAAAAGAGGACTTGAGGGAATCGACTTCACTGGTCCAGTTTCCAATCATTATCTGCAACGATGTTTCGCATGTTCCAAACCACCCGTGGATTAAGTCCTCCTGCGCCGCTGAATTGGGGATATACCGTAAAATGCGTGCGGAAGCCCGGCTTCAGGTCGAGCGACAGATTATCATGGCTTTCGCTGACCGGAGTGCACCGGTCGATCGGCTGGTCGGGTGTGTCGCATTCGTAAAGGCGACCGACCAGGGTCGCGCTTTCGAGTGCCTCCCTCCCATGGTTTTGGAACCATCCTTTCACGGAATCGCGAAGCTGCTGATCGGCGGCGTTGGATTGAAGAGCCTGCTCCTCGATTGTCCATTCTGCGATGGGAGAGCTTGCGGGTAGCTCATGTTCGCTCCACCAATCTTGAAACGCTAGAAATCCCAGCCATGCGACGAGCGCGTAAACGGCCCAACGGAAAGGGGCTACCTGCATCATTAATGCGAATGCGATGCCCGCGCCCACCCAGGCTAGGAGATCATTCTCGCGTTCCGCCACACCTGCTCCCTGCCGTTGCTCGGAGTCAGATGACATGACCCTGCGTCAAAATCGGTCATAAGACTTGCAGTTGGATCTCGATCTTGACCACCAGCCTTCTGAGAAGCAGAAATGCAAGCCGCCTGCGCTGAGTTAGCGCTGACCCGCTCCGCTACAGCTGAGACACACCTTCAGCATTTCAAAGCTTGTCAAAAACCGATCCCATCCGCGGTGCGAAAAGGCGTTCATAGGTTCGCAGCAGGTGGGAGTCCGTCATGCCTGAAACATAATCACAGATGATCCTCATCGGATCGGAAGAGCTGGCGAATTTGGCGTACGCATCGCAGGGCAGGAATCTCTTCGGCTCAGACTTCATGACCTCGAATACGGCGATTACCATCATCTGCCCTTTGAACTCGAGATGCTGGACGCTTGGGCTACAAATGACTTCCTCGTAAACCAGCTTCGTTACCGCAGCCAGGAAATCCGCTACGGGTTTTGGGACCTCCGTACGATACCGAAGCCTCGGCTCCTCAAATTCGGCTTCGTCACGGATCTGGATGCTTGGAATAACGAAGTTGAGGATCCGGTTGATCTGGTGTTTGCGGTCGTTGCCGTCACCAAATAGGCGATCGAGTAGGCCTCCATATACGTCGTTGCCATACTGCCCGCGATATTGGCTATTAAGATAGTCGAGTAGGCCCTGGCAGGCCGCGGCGGGTACGTGCGCTTGAAACTGCTTTTGATCTATGAGTCTGAGCTCGAGCGCGTCCTCTAGGTCGTGGATGCCGAAGCTGATGTCATCTGCAAGGTCCATGATCGAGCAAGCGAGGGATTTATGGCGTACTTTGGCATGCCTCCCTGCTCGAATGTCAAACTGGCGGAATGCATCCTGATCGCCCTTGGAGAGCGGGGAGAGGATCCAGTCCACGACATCCTGCTCGCAATCCAGGAAGCATTTCGGGGGTTCGGAAGCTTTGCGATCAAGCAGCGGCGTGCCGCTTGTATCTGCTAACATTCTCGGATGGAGGTCAGGGTTGGCCACTTCGCTGAACGGCGCGGGATATTTAAGGACGCCGAGCAGCGTCTCGCGGGTCAGGTTAGAGCCGGCAGCCTCAGAGAATTTCTCCAGGCGCGATAGGATCCGAAGCGTTTGGCCGTTCCCTTCGAAGCCGCCATGATCTCTCATGCAGTAATTGAGGGCAATTTCGCCGCCATGGCCGAATGGAGGATGCCCCAAATCATGGGTGCAGGCGATCGCCTGAAGGAGCGCATGTTCGGGAAGGTGCCCGAGGGCTGGATGGCCGGGCAGATTATGGACGAGCTGTTTGGCTAACCCGCCAGCGATCTGCGCGACTTCAAGCGAATGCGTGAGGCGAGTGCGGTAGAAATCGCTTTCCCCCAAGTTTAGGATTTGGGTCTTGCCCTGCAGCCGTCGGAAGGAGGCCGAGTGAACGACGCGGCCATAATCCACGTCACCCTCAGACCGCGCATCGAAGGATTTCCGTGATTCCGCCGCTCTGCGGTCTAGCCAGTACATCATACCCCTTCGCATCTGTAAGTAATTTCCGCTAGCATGGATGGTATGATGCGAAAACTCAGCGGCAAATTTCTGCTTCAATGCCTGAGGCGGTCTCAACCGCTCCGGCTTTGCCGGAGGCTCCAACTTCTGAGTAAGTGGAGCCGGAGGGAATTGCACCTTCCGCCTCTTTGCCGTTGGTTCGTCCGTCTTGAGCTCAATACCTGTAAGACGCGCCGTCCTGCTGGTGATGCGTGCCGCCGAGCAGGTGGGCTTGCAGTAGAAGGGGCCAGCGTCTGAGGTCAGGCTGACATTTCTTATCAGCCTCGATTAGAGGCAGAGTTTCTGGGTTCTTGCGCAATGAGCCCCTTACGTGACGCCTCCATCAGGAACTTGTCACTATAGCGAAGTTTGGCTGGATCGGCCGCTTCACCATAGCGCGCCTGTACGAGGCGCACAGTCGCCGTCACAATGGCCATGGCCTCTCGCTCGCTTGGTACATTTACATCGCGAAGGCCGCTGACTAACCCAAGATGCCGTGCAGTTCGTACCAGGTGCAGGTCAGGCTTCACCGAAAGACCAAAGTCGGTTAGCATGTGCATCACGGTGATATGGCCCCAGCCGCGTCCTAACATCTGACGCAACGTTGGTGACAGCGTGGCGAGTTGTTTAAGCATGGCATCCAGGTCATTGACAGCATAGCAAGCTAGCGGGGCGGCCTCGCCATTGGCGGCAACCATGGCTCGCAGAAACGCTGCGCCGCCTTGAATGGCAAGGAGCCGCTTAGCAGCTATGCCAGATACCTCACGGATCTGTTCTATGATGGAGCCGCCCGCGCTGTGATTTTCCTTCTTATTCCCCCCTCCATCGTGCTCCACGAAGAATTTTTCTCGATCGAGCCCGATGAAGCGCCAAGCGCCTTTCATGAAGGGAGCAAGTTTGTTCTCATAGCTTTCGCCAATCGCGACTTTTGTGTTCGAATATAGCGGCTTAGTCCAAATTTGCCGCCAGCACTCGTCGGCGTCGGCGCGGCGGACATCACTCATAGCGTCGCTCAGGCGCTGCGCTGCGGAGATCGCCCCTGAGTCTGCCAGTGCATCTTCCCAAGCCACAAACTGATCGATATCGATGTTGGTAATCTGACGCACTGTAAGGCTTTGCGAGGTTCTGCGTACCATTTGTGTAATCCTTCCGCGGCTAACGTGCGTCAACTGAGATGTTGGAGGGCGCTAACCCAGACGCGTTAAAGGTTTCCTTACAGTCTCGGAGTTTAGCGAGCGCGTGGACTGGGAAAATTTGCTTAACCTCGTCATGGAAAGCCGGTCGCAATCGACGGGCTGAGTACAGATATTGCCCCTACCCGCCGAGTCCGCAGCAAATATCAAAGGAGATACATAGTCCAAGAAAAGTCACCACAGGTGGCGTTCTTAGCAGCTGCCTCATTCAACTTTACGATTTATTCGTAGAAATCCTCCCACGATGGGCATGTGGATGAATAGTTCGCAAGGGGCGCCAAGACGTGCCTTGTCCAGCGCGTCAGCGTAGAGTTGGAGTTGCGAGCCGTGACCGACCGCTCGTGCATCCCAGCTGTCCGGCGAACCCGGAAAGGACTTGTGATCGATGATGGCGAAGCCGCTGCCATGCTCAACCAGTAAGTCGATGCGTCCCGTCACTAGCTGATCACCGATCCGGGCTGAAACTGGGGTCTCGCGATGAATTCGGCCGCTCGGCCATCGCTTTGAGATCTCGGCGAACAGCCGATCATTGGCTCCCAGCACGTCCTTTGCGGCAACCTGATGCACCCCCCAGCGATTTAGGATCGCTTGTGCTTGATTAAGCCGGGCATCGTGCGGATTGTGAGGCTGATCTGCCGCAATGATAGCGTGAACGGCTTCGCCGAGCAGGGTCATGTCCGGGTTGCCTGCAAACGGCAAACGCGGGCCGATCGTTGATTTCTCTACGATGATGAACGTTTCGCCGCTGGAAGCCCCGCTAGGGCGACGATGAAGCGGTGCTCGTTGCCCCGTCGGTCGCGTGATGCGCCCGAATGAGACAGCCGGAGGTTGAGCCTCCACGCCTTCGCCGCATACCAGCGTTATGGTTCTTGCCGGAAAGGATTTCGTCCCAGCACGGATCTCTTCACCGGCGGTACATGGTAAACCGAAATGCTCCGTTTCGTCCCCATCGAGAACCTTCAACCAGTGAAGTGTCCCCTTTGCTGGAGGCGCAAACACAAGATGATCCCGAGCCCGGGTCATGCCGACGTAAAGAAGTCGGGCCTCCTCATCCCTCGATCGGATCGCAGCCTGTTGCCCAAGCGCCGAACTGGGCGCTGAAGCATCGAGATATACGTCCTTTTCTTGGCTCGCATATGGCCAAGGCCAGTAGCGGATCCAGCGTCCGGTGAGAGGATTTTGCCAATCCACGTCACCATCAGCCTCGGCCATGGGTTCGAACAGTCGAGGCTTTGGTTCTTTGCCTAGCCCGGTCAGGATTACGACGGGCCATTCAAGCCCCTTCGCTCCATGGTAGGTCATGACTTTAACAGCATCGTCCCGAAGGCTTCGCGGGCGGGCTGGGTTCTCTGCAGCCAACGCGAGTGCCAGCCCCGAAGGCGTCGCAGGAGATCCCTCGCCCGCGCAGCTTTCCTCATAGCTCCGAGCGAAGCCGCGAAGCGCTTCGAGATCATCGAGACGCGCCGGCACGTCGCCCCAACTTTCGATGTGGCGATTGAGCTCAGGGAAAAGGATGATCGCATCGACGAGGTCGGCTGGCGTCAGCGACAGAATGCCCTCACGAATCTCTTGGAGGGCCGCCGAGATTGGTACGATGGCGAGCAGTGCTTCGGAGGCATTTTCAGCGCCAAGCGCCTCAAGCCAGGTTTCTGATTCTGGATCCTCGGCGAAGAAGCGGGCAAGTTCAGCAAGCGCGAGACGGTCAGTCGGATCTGCAACCCAGCGGAACGCGGCCATCACCAGTTGGACGTGGGGTGTTTGCGCCAATCCTTCACGCTCGACGGCTGCCTTGACGCCTTGCTGGCTAAGCGCAGCCGATACTTTGGCGATATCGGCTTTGCTACGGCACAGAATAGCGATGTCTCCGGCGCGTAGCGCCCGAACGCCTTTGGGCCTGGCTGCCACTTCCCATGGTTGGTCGGCCGTCACCATCTCGCGGATTTGGGCGGCCAATGCGGCATATTGAAGCTCAAGCTTTCCTTCGAGCCACCAAACCGCGAGCGGTGCCTGCGTGAATCCTTCTTCGCTGCGACCCGTTCCGCTGAACGCATGTTCTTCCGCTTGAAGACCCATCGCGCTCAAAGCCGGCTCAAAGGCAGCGTTGACGAGGTTTATGATGCCCTCACGGCTCCGGTATGACGTCGCTAGCACATCTTGCGGTTCGCTCGACGAAGCCGCTACCCCCGCGAACGCGGCTTGGGTGAGGGCGCTGTCCGCATTGCGGAAGCCGTAGATGGCCTGCTTGGGGTCTCCCACCCACGTGCTTGCGTCGACTAAGCCGGACATTGCTGTGAAAATGGCGACTTGAAGCGGGCTGGAATCTTGGAACTCATCGACAAACAGCCGACCAATGCGCTCACCGAGCCCCGCGGACATCGCCGGGTCATGAAGGACGTCGAGCGCGAGCGCCTCTTGGTCGGTGAAGTCCAATAAGCCGCGCTCTGCTTTATAAGCTTGGAAAGCGGTCAGGGCTTCGGCCGCACAGGCGAAGACCGACCTGATGAACTGGCTGCAATCTTCACGAAGCCGCGGATGTGCAGGATGGCGGCCGGCTGCTTGAGCAACTGCCTCAAGAGCGTCGATGAAAGCCTGACCATCTTTCTTAGCGCAACTCACCTTCGAGAGGCGAGCCCAGTTGGGCCAGGAAATCCGTTCTCCTCGACGAATGCTTGAATCGGTTTGGCGAAGCAACGCAATGTGGGATTTGGCAGTGGCGCTCGATTCAGCGGGAACCGCATCCACTGCCGAACTTACGGCCCTTCGCAAATCTGCGTCGAGATCGTCACTGCTCTGGATCGACACCGGTGGTAGCAGTTCGAGGAAGGTTGCGACTGATCGCTCCGCCGAAACGGATAGATCTTGGGCGGGAACTCCATTCGCTCGAGCTAGCTCGATCAAACGCCTGACGGTCGTCCGCCAATCACTTCGTTCAGCGTCAGCGGCTCGTTTGGGCTCGAAGAATCCCATGACATCGGCGAGCGAGTTCAGCGTCGGCGCGTGACGCTCGATCGCGGCATCGGCGGCGATCGCGAAAATTCGGGGCACGCTGCCTTCGGGAATGACCTCGGCTCGCGGAGATCGCCCAAGAGCGATGGCGTTCTCCGATACAATCTGACCGCAAATGGCATTCACCGTTCCAAAGCGGGCTCCAAGCAATCGCGCCGCCTTATCCGGCATGCCCAGTTCGAACAGTTTGGCTCGAGAGCGCTCGATCAGTTCGTCCGCTGCTTTCACCGTGAATGTGGTTGCGACGATCGTCTCGGGATCACGGGATGTGACCTCCGTCGCGATGTTGCCGACAATGCGGGTGGTTTTGCCGGCGCCGGCAGACGCCACGACGGTCGTGATATTGGGAGCGGTCATCTTCAGTTAGCCTCCACGCCCACGCGACAGAGCGCTGTGAGTTCGCAATAGCGACACGGTTCGGTCCCCGGCTCGATCGGGAGATCGGCCGGTATGTGGGCCTCGGCCCCATCGGCACCCGTCGCAACCGCAATCCCCTCCCGGGCTAGATCGCGCCACGCCTGCCACGTCGACGCGAGATTCGACCATGTGTCGGGCAGGCTATGGTCGGATTCGACCGATTCCTCCGCCAGGAACGAACCGCTCAGTCCGATCAGCTGTCGCTGGTTCAGCATATAGAATGCGCCTGGAGCAGGCGTAGTGCTGTTGGAATTTGCTATCGCACCGTATGTCACGAGCTGAATCGAACGACCTTCGGCGAGCTCGTTGCGTCGCGTTTTAGCGCTCCTCGACCATTTCAGATCAATTACGCCTGTGCCGTGAGCCGGATGCTCTATCAGCATGTCGATGCGGCCCTTGACATCCGGTCCATCGACGAACGTCCTTGCGCGTTCGATTTCCGTCCCAATCACCGTTACGTCCATCGCCTGTAGGAGACGTGCGAGTTGGGCCAGAGCAGCTGGAACTTTGACCCGGGCCGACGCGAGCTCGCCTGCATATTCCGGCTGCTGGAGCGGCGTAGCGATCGCACTGAGCAACTCGTCAAATAGATCATTGGCTTGCGAGAAAACGGCTTCAGGATCAGGCACAGGACCTGGCGGGAAAACGCGATTCGCAAGTTCATGAGCGAGATTGCCAAGCAGCTGGCTTGTGCCAGGGATCTCAGCAACCCGGCCGCCTGAGAGCCGTAAAACGTCGAGAAGGAGCCATCGCATATGGCAGTCCGCGAGATGCTCCAAGCTGGTGGCGCTTTCGACGCGATCCTCGAGTTTGGCGATCACAGATGCCGGCAGAGACCAGCGAGGGCGCTGTGCTGGCAGGAGGTTTGGAGTGATCGCTTCACGTAGAATCCCGCGCCCTGCGAGCTCATGAGACGGCCCGTGCAATAGCTGTTCTGCTGGCCATTGGATTATGTCCTTAGCAGGTGTCGTCAATGGGTTCAGCTGATGGGCGAGGGGATGGCTCGTCGTCTCCTCCCCCGCCGAAAGCGCCGGTGAGAAAAGAATGACGCGCTCCCCAGCGCGATGCACTGCGTTGGCGTTACTCCACCCAATCCGGGCGGTGATCGCGGCCGGCGATTCGATTTCGCAGCCATTAGCCTTAAGAGCAGCAACCTCAGCGGCGGTCCATGGCGATGAACTTACGCGTTCTCCGGGACCATTGAAGTCCCACCAAAGTACATTCTTAGCATCGCCCCAAACGGCGCCTGGATGACGCACCGCACGCAAACCGCCCGATGTCGCTACGTGGTTGGGGTTTTGAGCGCCGTCCGCAAGCACCTGGTCTGTCATGCGTCCAAGCAGCAGCGGAGAGAGCATCTCGATGTTCAGAACATCGATCGCTTGCACGAGGGCCTGCGCGGCACCAACTAGCGTCAGAAGAAGCGGATCTGCGTTTCCAGCATTTGTCTCAAGCGCCCATTGCGCGACGCGAGAGGCGATCGACTTGGCAGCCTCCGCAGGCATACCTTCGTGCCGCTGGTATAATTCTCCAGACGTCCATTGCCTCCACGCCGCAAGCTTCGCATCGCGCTTTTCTTGAGGTTCTGTGGACATCCTTTCGGCAAGATCTGACTCGATATTACCCCATGCAGCGAGCCATGCTGGCCCGCCTGTGCCAGGCTCGCGGCTCAGTGCATAGGCGAGCTTGCGCGCCGCACGTCGCGCGATGGGGGGACGCGGTAGCATGAGCAAGTCAAGCATCGCCTTCGCATTAAATGGTCCCCAAGAAGCGGCGAAGGCGAGTGGGAGCACCTGAAGTGCTCCACGCCACGGCGACGAGGCCGACAAGCCCAGAGCGGGAAGCCCGCGAGCTTGAAGCGCGCGGTCCAGCAGCGCGGTGTCTCCGTCAGCGCTCACTATGACCGTGCCATGCAACTCGGCTTCCGAACAATGGGAAAGCCACTCTGCAGCTGCTTCAGCCGCCGCCAAGGCAGTGTCCGCGTGGACGATCGCGAAGCTACCATCGCCTGTTAACGTCGAGGGTGAGCCGTCCGCGAGAAAGGCTTGCACGTGGCCCAGGTCGTTGGCGGAAGTTGCACAGGCAGGAGCGTGCGAGATTTCTACCCCCGATCCCTCCAGCTTATCGATAAGGCGCTGCCAGAGAGGCGGCAGCAAATCTCGGGGCTCGACCAGCTCGATTGAGGCGAGCGGTAGACCGGCACGGACCTTAACCGCCTCGCAGAGCGTGCGCGTGCGATCTCCGATCCCGGGCGCGAGGGGAGGACCAGCCTCTTCCGCCACCGCAAATGCATCAAGGCGGGCGGCGCCGATATGGCTGCCAGACCAGCCCCCGGCGATCAGCTCATCTCGCCAATCGAGCAATGATGCGGCAGTGGCCCAAGGATCAAGGGTCAACGACTGAGCGAAGAACAGGTCGGGGGCGGTGGCCAGCGCGGCACGAAGTTTAGCAGCATAGCTGGAAACTCGAACCGCATGTGCCACCCGAGGAGCGGTGAGGCCCAGCTGCACCTCGAGCATCTCTATGAGGCCTTGTGGCCCCACGACGGCGGCATTGAAGACGCCTTCACTGCGCCCCGGAAAATCCGGAAAGGAAGGGCCATCGCATGAAAGGCCGAAGATAAGCTTCATTCTTAACTATCCCCCATCCGCGAGCTGCCTCGTCAGCGCACGGCATCGCTGGCCGTAAGCGCAAATGCTTTGTCATGTCATTAATGAATGCGCCCACGACAAAGTCGGTCGTCACAGTTTCGGCCCATGAAAACAGAGCCTTGGCGTTTCGTCCTAGTGTCGCTAAGCTTTGCCTAGATGCTCGGAAAGGCGGCACTGGAATCAATCCCGCAGGGCGGCTGCTGGAAGCAGGATGTTTGATAGGTTTAGCGGGGGAATTTTGGCTGTCGCTGAGAAGTGAAATGTTCCTCGGACGCCGGAGGACAGCCGCCTCCGCGCCAAGTCGAAGAGACTTAATATGGTATATGTGAATGAAGAAGATCGGCAGCGGATCTCGGACGGCGAAGAGGCCGTGTGCGCGCTTGCCAAGATGGGGGGCTGGGCCACTCAGCCCTGCGATGAGCTATTCCCGCAGATTCTGAGCCAATATTGTTACAGTGATCGGGCCGGCCTCGTTCTTGGTCACTGGCGTCGCGAAATTTCGTTCAGCAAATTGATCGAGGCAGTCCGTCAGATACGAACGGACATCCTTATCCTTGAGCCAGGGCGCGACACCTCGGGGCGGAAGACATATTATCTTTCGCTGATCCTCGCTCGGGCCGGCGAGGTCCGCCTCCACCGGGGCCTGCGGCTCTGGTCTGCCGACTTCGATTCGCCGCTGTGGGTAGTCGCAGATCCACGGGATAGGGATCTCGACCCCTGCTTTTTCAGCATTCGGTCGACCGGCGTTGCAGAGGAAGCTGGAGCACCTTTTGGTGATCCGGTCTCTGCTGCGACAGGCTTGCGGATCGCCGATCTTCGCTGGGTCGCGGAAATCGGAGGAAACTTCGTATGAGCCACGACGAGAATTTGCATTGGGAATCGTACCTTCCCGCTGGATGGCGACCGCTGTTTCGCCAGCTGTTGGCCGATCTGCATTCGGCTGGCATTTCGGTGAGAGTGACGCAAGCCAAAGAGAAGTTCGGGGAGCTGAGAGTCTATATCGATCGGCCTGACCAAGCGGCAGCGCCGCTCATTGCAGCCGCTGAGCAGCGTTCGACCCGCATGTGCCAAGAGTGTGGCGCTGCTGGCGAGCTCATGGTCGGTAATTATCTCTATGCCACCCTTTGTGAGAAACATGGGGCCGGTTTCACAAAACCGCTCGGGCGGCCGATGATATCGCTTAATCTCCGGTACCCAAAAGACGATTGAAGACGAGCGTTGCCGACACCGAGCGGCAGCGGTTTCGATCGGATGAGAAGAGCTCAGGTGACTGAGCAGATGAGATGAAAATCTTGGGGTGATGCGCGTCCAAGCTCAGCGGATCGCGCCCCTAAAAGGAAGATAATAAATATGTTTAGCTCGATGAACGCGCAGCCCGGCTCGGGTGCGCCAACAATCCCGTTCGTCCGTGACGCAGTCCAGCGCGCGATGATCAAGGTCGCTTGGGAAATCGGCGGCCCTGTCAGCTTCGATCCGGCCTTTGGGGGTGGAGCGCTCCTGCTTCAGGAAGCCAACCTCTTGATCCTTGGTACGTCGGCATTTCGGCCCCTGGGGGAGCAGCTGTTCGGCCAGATCGGTGACCTCTACGGCATGGACACTCTGCTCGTTCGGTTCGACGCATATCATTGCAGCTTCGATATTCTTTTCCACGGCGAAGGCGAGTGGCTGTCGGATTACCGGCAAAGCCTTTTGGGCGGACAGGTCTGGTTTGTCCCCGCGCATGAAGATCAAGCCTTCACCGTCAGGGCTGACAGCCAGGGGCTGTTCCTCAATCCCCCGATGCTGCCGAACTCATTCCAGCGGCCTAGTGCGGCCGAGATCGAGCCGACCAGGAGGGATGTCGCATGACCCAGAAGAAATCGAAGTCGGGCCCTGAGGAACTGTCTTGCTTTTATCTCGATTGGCCCGGCCATCCCCAGTTTCGCTACATGCGTTGGTACTGGAAGACCGACGGCGCGCGCATCGGGATCGCCGCCCCCGTGTTGGCGAAGCTCAATCCCTCTGGCCATCAGGCGGCTCGGCATGACCTTCTCCTTCCGAGCAGTGCGCCAGGGGAATATGCGGACCTGAGCTATTTGCTCGAACGCTATGATGCTACCCAGCCCGTGATCGAACGGAATGGTTATGCCCAGTTCAACATCATTCTCGATGCCGACCGCCCTCTCCATGCCGATTGGGAACTGGTCCGCGCCTGGGCACTGAGCTACTTCGTGCGCGAGCTGCAACTTGCCGCTGTCCTCGTCCTGCATGCGCCATTCCTGGCGGGCTCCGCGAATGAACCCCATGTCCACATCTTGGTGCCAGCTCGGCGGCTGACTGCGAATGGGTTTGGGCTGCACGCCCGTGACACTTGCTCCGATGCAGGTGCGGCTGAAGCGCTTGCCAGCTGGTTGGCGTTCAACGGGGTGGAAGCCGTATGAAGCTGATCGAGCCGGCAACCTGGTGGGGAAATGCATCCCTGCTGCTGGTACGCGAGGCGCATGAGCAAGTCGCATCGGTGGCAAGCGGCGAAGCGTATCAGATTTAAGCACGGGGTGATCCAGCGTCAACTTGATAAACTTGGGTGGTGAAAGGCGCCAAGCTCCCAGTCGGTTACCCTCGCCGCGTTAAACGTTTGGACCTGTGGACGTTGCGAGAACACCCGGCCGTCGTCTGCGCCCGGGCGACGCATGACCTGGTAGTTGTCCTCGCTGTGGCAAACCTGCTTTCGTGGTGGTCCGCTTCGCCTATTCAACAGAATTTTTGGACATTCGGCGCATCATGAACTAGCCTGCCTCGGAGGCACTGTTCAACCTGAACGTTGATCAGAGCTAACGGCTTAGCAAGAAATGAAGAATAAGGCCGAACGGTGCTTGCTATCACCCCTTCAGCGCTACCTTCGACTGACACATGGCCGTCAATTTGGAGCAACGTCAATTTATGGCGAGGACGCGCCATGGACGAATTCGCCCGAGCCGAGGCAGCCGTCAGCGAAGCGCTCCTGTTGCTATCGGAAATTCCTGGGCGCGGCGAACCGGTTAGCCTGCCGCATCTTGTCGGCCAGCGCTTCGCGGCGTTGGGCGAATTGGTGAGTGAAAATGGTGCGTTCGCGGCCGAGGGGAAGGGCGTAGCTAAATCACTTGCCGAATGGAACGTACATCACTCCTTTCGGTCCCTATTGTGCCACGGGACGGCGACGGTGACCGTCGATCATCGTGGCCGATGGCATTTGGTGCTAAAGATGCTCACCTTCAGATCGGGCGAAGCGGTCCGCGAAGCGATGGTCGTAGATGAAGATGAGGCGGCCGAACGGCTGACCGCGCTGCATTCCTCACGCCAGCGGCTAGAAGGTAGGTTGCGGGGCATGACGGCCGGCATCTCTCGTTAGCCTCGAGGTAAGTTCCAGCGTAGATTGAACGTACTGAAGTCTGTCAGAGCGTGATCGACCACGGTCGCGGAATTTGCCTTCATCAATTCGGGGTACGTTGAAGGCAAAGCTTTGCCGTCATGCCTCTGCGCCTGCATCGCAGGCGTCGCCAGCCCAAGCTGGATAATGACCATCAAATTTGGAAATCTCGACGATGCTAAGAACAACACGCCGGAGTAACGGCGACGGGGATCAATCTGTCTCATCGAAGCGGGGGCGCAAGCCTTTGCCGATCGTGGAACGCCCGGTTCCAATGTTCACAGATTGGGTGGATCCCCCCTCTTTTCGCGAAGCGCTCGTCCTCCATCTGGGGCGCTTTTCCGAGAGCTATTATCAACTCCACCGCTCTATTGTTCGGCCCGGGGAGAAATTTGATCGGGCGACCCTGCAATCTTGGGTCGAGGGACGCCGCACCCCGCAAAGCACGACCAGCCTTGAGCTGCTAACGCGAATTGAGCGGCGGTACGATTTGCCCCTGGGTTACTTCAAATCGAAGCTGCCGAACCCCGCGCGTGCGGCTTCGGGTCTGTTGGTGAAGGGGCTGCCGAGAGCTGAGCAGCGGCGGCTGGCTTGGCACCTGCCCGATGATTTTAACTCAAGGTCGCTCAAGGAGCAGAAGGAGATCCTGGATTGGGTGCAGAACGTCGTGATCTCCGGCGCCACCGAATATCGCCGCTTTCAGGCTCAGGCGATGAAGCTGCGCTATGCGATCCGGTTTCCTTCTCTGACAGGCAAGCAGATGACAGCGTCGGTTGCGAGCGATGAGACCGACGATCTCGATGACCAGGCTGATCATATCGGCGTGGTGGATGCGCCGCCTCGTCTGGTGTCGGAACTGACCGAGCTTGTGCGTTTCAAGACCACAACGCTCACGGATATCGGCTTCCAACGCATCGGCGTCTGGAACGAGGAAACGACGGCCCAGAAGATCGAGCATTTTGGCCTCATGTTTGGTGCCCTGGCGGCCTCGCCCAGAGGGGCCGTTCATGGACATGGTGTGCCGCTCAAGGACATGTCGTTCGCCATGTTCATCTTTCCGCGTGTTTGGGACTGGTATGTGCAGTGGCGTGAGCGGCGGCGCGGCTTCTTCACTCGCTGGGAATGCGACATGCTGCGCAATGCCATGGCGTTGGTCCGTTCCGAGACTGGCTGGCTGCGTCAGCATCCAGAACTTGCTTCCCGTCTTGTCCCCGTCGAAGGCCTTATATCGGCTGAGGAAGTCGAAGCTGTGCGTGGCGATTGGCAGGGCGCTTGCGATTTCCTTCACGCCCATGCTGGAGCACGTGTGAAGGAAATCGAACGGGTAGCGCGGATTCACCGTGATCCGTTTGAGCCGATACTGCCGATCCTGGAGGCGTCCAGTCCGGTGGCGGAGTATCTGAAGATTGCCGATGAAATTTTGAAGCTTCGCCCAGACGCGCGGCGGTTTCCTCGTGCAGCCGCGGAAGTGGCTCGCTCCTACCTTCTCATTCGCCTGGGCCTACATCTTGGATTGCGACAGAAGAATTTACGGCAACTTATGGTCTGCCCGCGCGGGCATCTACCGCGTTCAGAACGGCAGCTTGAGGCACAGAAGCGCGGCGAAATTCGCTGGAGTGAGCGCGACCATGGCTGGGAAGTTTTTGTGCCAGCCGTCGCGTTCAAGAACGCCCATTCATCCTTCTTCGCCGGCAAGCCCTTCCGGTTGGTCCTGCCCGATCTCGGCGGCCTCTATGACCATATCAGCGCCTACATCGAGCGGCATCGTCTCGCCTTGCTGAACGGCGCGGAAGACCCTGGAACTTTTTTCGTCAAAACGGTCAAGCGGAACAGCCGGGACGCGTCATATAACCAGAACACATTTTATGAGGCATGGAGGCTCGTGATCCAGCGCTATGGTGTCTTCAATCCTTATACCGGGAGAGGTGCGATCAAGGGATTGCTGCCGCATGGGCCGCACAATGTACGGGACGTCCTGGCCACGCACATCCTCAAGCACACCGGCTCCTATGAACAGGCAAGCTATGCCATCCAGGACACGCCGGAGATGGTAGCCAAGCACTATGGGCGGTTCCTTCCACAGGACAAAGCGGCGATGGCCGCTCA
Organism: Sphingobium fuliginis; assembly: GCF_004152845.1. Taxonomy (GTDB): domain Bacteria; phylum Pseudomonadota; class Alphaproteobacteria; order Sphingomonadales; family Sphingomonadaceae; genus Sphingobium; species Sphingobium fuliginis. Next base: position 533,337 of record NZ_SEON01000002.1, on the reverse strand, counting down.
GATTTTAAACCGGGTATGGGAAGCTGCTTGATCTGGAAAAGTGGGGCCGGCTGAGCCGGCCCCAGTAGAAGAACTTGGATAAGCCAAGCCTTCGGGTCGCAACGTGAAACTGCTCAGAATCCTACCGATTCGGATAGGAAGAACGCGACATTCATCAGCGGCCAGGCTGTGCCGCGCCCATTCCGGACCGCCGTCTATCCCCTTTCCTCAGCTTCTGCCAGCACCAAGACAGGCGCTTGTTGCTCGTTACGAGCCATCTGTAGCCATTCGCGCGGAGAGGCACCCTGGCGTTTTAAGAGGGGGAGGAAGGTCGTGCGAGTGGCCATTAGGCTCTCGCGCTGACGCAGGCGGTCGATGGTGGGACGTAGTTCTTCCGCGCGCGAAATACGCGTGAGATCCCACTCTAAAGAGCCGGGTTGCACCTCGGTGAGAGTGGGCAAAAGCAGGTCAGCAACGCCGATTTTACCAGTCAATCGCATCAAGTCGGCTATGGAGCGACGCTCGAGAGCGCGGGCACTCTCCACTTCGCCAGCTGCAAGCTGAGCGGCGATCCGAAGTCCGCTGACTAGGGCGAAGGCATCTAAATGCGCTTCTGACTCTGGGAAGGCCATGATGTTGGCCACGTCGATCTTCGCTTTTGCGAGGATGTGTTCCTCCAGATCGGCCCCGTCCTGATAAATGCGCGTCCAACTGCTTTCGGCTCGGGACAAGTCGGTGAGTTCCCAGCTTTCCTCAAAGAGGTTTGTAAGTCCGCGCATTCGGGAAATTATAGCGCGGTCTTGCTCAGCGCGCATCACGTCCAGCTTAGCGCTGATCTGCGAAAGGCCATCCTGAATTCCGCCGAGCCGGCTGGCGATGTCGTCCAATTTATGGTTCATGATAGCAAAGCCAGCCACTGAAACACCCAGTCCGACACCCCCGAGCGCCAGATTGGCAAGGCCCATTTGTTGCAGCAGCTTGATGCCGTGTTGTACCCTCGCCACCCCTTGTCGTACTATCTCGGTCTGCACGTTATTGGCGACGCTGCTGGCAGCGCTGACACCTTGCAAGGCCATTCCCATCGGATTTGCGCTGCCAAACGCTTGCGCCAAAGGCGCGGCCTCTTGTAGGTGATAAGCTATCGTTCCATTGGAACGACGGATCACCGAGCCGAACAGGTGTAGCGTCTTATTATCCAGCCCAATTCGCGCAGCTTCGGGAATGGCACGCAGAACTATGGGATCAATCAAGCTAGTCACGCAGCACTCCTAGCTAAGTTGGCCCTATCATCAATGATCTCGATAACTTGCGCCATAATGGATTGTGGCTCGCTGATGAGGGCCATCCAACCTTCGGTTATCCGCCTGCGGGCGGCACTGCGTAGGCGGTCGTCGAGGCCGGAGCGATCCTTGAAGCTGCGACTGGCCGTCCCGGATAGGTGCACGACAGTGTCCGCAGCAATGAACCGAGCGGTGGATAAGGTCTGGGCCAGGCGGCCAATCCTGCTGACGCGAGAAGTGGACGCGGCGGCGGGCGATTCTTCCTCGGGCAATGATTCGGTTGTCCCAGCCTCCTCTTGAACTTCTGGCCAGGCCAACTTGTCGGCCGCTTCCCTTGCACCTTCGACGAAATCTGTTTGCGCGGGAACGATACGAGCTAACTCTTGTGCCGCGCGGGTGAGCAGGGCGGGTAAGTCCACACGAAGACAAGCGAGCATGGCGCGATCGATACGCAGGTTCGCGAAGCTCGCGGGATCCCAAGCACTCTCCACTATGCTGGCCTCCGAAATCTCGCCATCAAAGGCAGCGAGGCAGGTAGTACCAGCCTGGTTGAGCATTCGAGCAGCTTCCAGGATGGCGCGGTCGCGCCATTCAGCCACCGCGTGGTGGTGAGCGAGAAGGTCGAGATTCATGAAGTGCCCCCAGCGCACAAAAGGCGTCTGCGCACGCATTACCTCCTCATGCGTTGTCGACAAGACTGAAAATGCCTGCAGTGAGGGTAACGCGCGAAATTACCCGCCGTGTCGAATTGCGGCCAGTTATGGTCATAATGAGAGGCATGCCCGATGACCCGTCAGGGTCAATAATCTGCAAGTCAGTGAAAATCGTGGCTGCGGATCGGCACCATATTTTCGTCTCGATTTTCCTTAACATGAAAGGGAGGTGACGCGGGTATGCGGCCATGGCGCAAGCCGGGGTCGCGCGGATCAGGGCCGCCGCCATGGCTTGCGCCATCCCCTCGACCCGGGGTGACCTTAAACTCAGATCGTCCGATTGATCGCAGCATCTCATCATGATCGGTTATTCGATCGCAGATGATATGGATAACCTCGCCTTCTTTCTGCAGCCGCCCCCGCATGCCGATCATGGAGGCGGACATCACCTGCCGTCGATAGATCTCGAATCTGTCCGGCCAGAGAATGCCGTTGGCAACGCCGGTCTCGTCCTCGATGGTGACAAACAATACTCCTTTTGCCGACCCGGGCCGCTGCCGCACGAGAATGACACCCGCTACCTCGACATTGCGCCCGTCGCGGATGGAGCGAAGGTCGGCGCAGCGCACGACCTGCATCTGGTCGAGCTGCGGCCGAAGGAAGCTCAGCGGATGATCGCGCAGCGACAGCTGGAGTGCGCGATAATCCTCCACCACCTCGCGCCCTTGCGTCATCGGCTGCAGCGTGACGGGCGCCTCCAGACCTTCGGGGGAGAACTTCCCCTCGCGCTGATCTGCGGCGGCAAAGAGCGGCAGCGGCGCTTCACCCAAGCCCTTGACCTTCCAGAGGCCCTGCCGTCGATCGTGTGCGATGCAGGAAAAAGCGTCAGCTTCCGCCAGCCGCTCGATTGCGGCGCGCGGCACGCCCGCGCGGCGCCAGACCTCCTCGACACTCTCGAAAGGCGCTGGTCCGCGGGCGCCGACAATCGCCGCGCCATGGATATTGGCAAGGCCACGCACTTGCCGGAAACCCAGCCGTACCGCTTTGTAGCGGCCTCGCGCCGGCTCGAGCGTGCAGTCCCAATGGCTGTGGTTGATCGACACGGGCCGCGCCTCGACGCCATGTTGCCGCGCGTCTCGCACGATTTGCGCTGGGGCGTAGAAACCCATGGGCTGGGCATTCAAGAGCGCCGCGCAGAAGACGTCGGGATGATGATGCTTCATCCAGCAGGAGGCATAAGCGATCTTGGCGAAGCTTGCTGCATGGCTCTCGGGAAAGCCATAGCTGCCAAAGCCCTCGATCTGCTTGAATGTGCGCTCAGCAAAATCCTTCGGATAACCGCGCGACACCATGCCGTTCACCAGCTTGTCGTAGAAATGGCTGACCCCGCCCGTCAGCTTGAATGTCGCCATGGCGCGGCGCAGCTGGTCCGCCTCGGCCGGCGTGAACCCGGCGCCGACGATCGCCACCTTCATCGCCTGCTCCTGGAACAGCGGTACGCCCAGGGTCTTCTTGAGCACGGCCTTGAGCTCTTCCTTGGGATATTCCGGCTGCTCCTTCCCCTCCCGACGGCGGAGATAGGGATGGACCATGTCGCCTTGGATCGGACCCGGCCGGACGATCGCCACTTCGATGACGAGATCGTAAAACTCCTTCGGCTTGATCCGCGGCAGCATCGACATCTGCGCCCGACTTTCAATCTGGAATACGCCGAGTGTGTCCGCACGTTGGATCATGGCATAGACGGCAGGATCATCATGCTGGAGATCGGCCATGCCGACCTTGATCCCCTTATGCTCCTCCAGCAGGTTGAAGGCACGGTTCATGCAGCCGAGCATGCCGAGGCCCAGCACATCGACCTTCATGAACTTCAGAGCATCGATATCATCCTTGTCCCACTCGATGATCTGTCGGTCCTCCATGCGTGCGGGCTCGATCGGCACCAGATCGTCGAGCCGGTCTTGGGTCAGCACGAACCCGCCCGGATGCTGGGACAGATGCCGGGGCGTCCCGATGAGCTGGCGGGAGAGCTCGAGCGTCAACTTGAGCCGGTGATCGTCGGCATTGAGATTGAGGCTCTCGATCTGCTCGTCGGTGATCCCGTCCATCGACCAGCCCCAGACCAGACCGGTCAACATCTTGGTCAAATCGCGCGGGAGGCCCAGCGCCTTGCCGACCTCAGCCACCGCGCCGCGCGTGCGGTAGCGGGTAACCACGGCGGTCAGCGCCGAGCGCGTGCGGCCATAGGTCTCATAGATCCACTGAATAATCTCCTCGCGCCGCTCATGCTCGAAGTCGACGTCGATGTCGGGCGGCTCCTTGCGCTCGCCTGAGACGAAGCGCTCGAACAGCAGCTCATGCTGGATCGGATCGATTGAGGTGATGCCGAGCATGAAGCAGACGCAGCTGTTCGCCGCTGACCCGCGCCCCTGACACAGAATGCCGCGCCGCCGGCTCTCCGCCACGATCGCATTGACGGTCAGGAAATAGGGCGCATAGCCAAGCTGGCCGATCAGGCGCAGCTCATGTTCAATCTGGTCGCGATAAGCTTTGGGCAGGCCGCCCGGAAACATCCGCTTGGCCGCTGCATCGGTGAGCGCCGCCAAGGCCTGCTGCGCGGTGCGCCCCTCCATCACCTGCTCATAGGGATATTGATACTGGATCTCGCCAAGATCGAATCGGCACTCAGCGGCGATGTCGTCGCTGGCTTGGATCGCGTCAGGAAAGGCTGCGAAGCGCCGCTCCATTTCCTGAGGCGATTTGAGGTTGCGGTCCATATAGCGTTCGCGCCTGAAGCCGAGGCCATCGATGGTGGTCTTCTCGCGGATCGCGGTCATGACATCCTGGAGCGGCCGGGCTTCGGGGGTGTGATAGAGTATGTCGCCCGTGGCGACGCTGCGCACCCCGGCCTGCCGCGCCATGGCATTAAGTGCGTGGATACGAGCGAGGTCATCCGGGCGCCGGCGCAGCGACAGCGCCATATAGGCGCCGCGGCCGAAGACGTTCCGTAGATCCAAAAGGCTGGCAAGCGTCGCGCTGTCAGGCAGGTCCGGCACCAGGATGGCGATCATACCCTCGGCATGGTTAGCGACATCGGCCCAGTCGAGCAGGCAGCAGCCCTTACCGCCACGCGCTTTGCCGACGGAAAGCAGGCGCGTCAGCCTGCTCCACGCTGAGCGATCTGTCGGATAGAGCAGCAGGGCCCGACCATCGGTCAGATCGACGCGAGCGCCAGGGATCATCCGGACCCCAGTTGCCTTCTGCGCGTCCCAGCCACGCACCACGCCCGCGACACTGCCGCAGTCGGCAAACCCCAGCGCCCTGTGGCCGAGCAAGGCGGCGGCGGAGAAGAGCTGCTCGGGCGAAGATGCGCCGCGCAGGAAGGAGAAGTGGCTCGTCACCTGCAGCTCGACATAACGGGCCATCAGCCGAACAGCCCGTGCATGTACCAGCTCAAATCCCCGGTCGGCGCATCGACGCCATCGCCACGGCGGAAGATCCAGAAGCGCTCGCCGCCTGTCGCCTCCACCCGGAAATAGTCCCGAACCGCCCACATCTCTTGGGGCTTGCGCCACCACTCTCCATGGATGCGCTCCGGGCCATCGCCTGCGACCACGCGATAGTCGGAGCCGCGCCAGGTGAAGCGGCGGGGCGGGTGATCGGGGAGCAGCGCCACGACATGGGAGAGAAGCTCGGGCCTTCTGAGCATCCGCACGGGTCGCTTCCATGTCGGCCAGCCCAAGGGCTTTGCCAGAGCCTCGACCCGCCGGACTGCCCGCTCGGGCACATCACTCTCGTGGGAGGAAAGGCGAAACGGCGCGTCCGGCTCGATGCGACCGGCGAGCTGATCGATGAGCGGGGCGATGTCGGGTGGGCGGTCACTTGTGCCAAGGCCCGCCTCCAGCGTCTGTGCCCGAAGTTCCTCAACCCGCGGCGCGACGAGCATCATCGCCTCGATACCAGGCCCAGGGTCGATTCGCTCGATCCGCATGCCGAGCATGCGCTTTAAATGCCGGGCATCGCGTGTGGCGCGGGCGGTGCCAATCGCGACATGCTGCTCGGTACCATCGACAATCACGCAGGTGAGATGGGCTGCGCGCAGGCCCATGCCGCGCTCCTGCAGCAGGACCACCAGATCGTCGACCAGATCACCGATGACCTGCGTGATGGCCTCGGCGGTGCCGATGGGTTCGAGCAGCCGCCGCTCCGCCCGTGGTGCCTCGAAGGGCACGACCGGAGCGATCGGCTCGGCGACCAGTCCACGCGCCTGGTCCAGTCGACGGACGGTCGCCAAGCCCAGCCGACGGGCCAGAGGGGCTCGGGGCATGGGATAGAGATCCGCGATCCTCTCAAGGCCGAAGCGCGCGGCCGATAGCAGCGCCTGGGGTTCGAGCCGCAGAGCCGTGAGTGGCAGATCGGCGATCGCCTTGGTTTCGGTGCCGGGTGGCAACAGGGTAATGGCCTCCCCGCTATAGCGCGCTAGGGCATGGGCGGCGCCCGGCGTGCCGGCAATGGCGATGCTGCCGGTAAAGCCCAGCCGCTCCAGAAAACGTAGCAGCCGTCGGCAGAAGCGCGCCTCGCCTCCGAAGAGGTGGGTGGTGCCGGTGAGATCCAGCCACATTCCGTCGTTGCTTGACGGGCAGGCTGTCGGCGTCCAATGACCGACCGCGTGGAGCGCCAGCCGATCTAGCCAGGCGCGGTCGGCATCGGGATCGGCATCGCGCACATCGAGGTCGGTCACCAGCGCGCGAGCGTGGGCAGCCGCCATGCCGGGACGCAGGCCAAGCTCAAGAGCCACCGGGCAGGCGGCGGTCACCATCTCACGCTGCCCTGTCCGGGTGATAAGGATCATGGGCTGCCCCCACAGCGTCTTCCATGTGGGAGCGGGAGCAGGCTGGATGCTGGCGCCCCCCTCATCAGCCGGTATGGCTTTGAAAGGATGCTCCGCCGACTCGCTGCGGCGGCCCATTTCGCGCATGGTCGGCCTCTGGTGCGCGGGCAGGGCGTCAATCTCGCTCTGGCTGGGGCGCGAGGCACCATCCCGCGCCCAGCGCGCGCCGGGCCGCCAGCCACCGCCGCGCGGCACCGAACAGGCTCCTGGATTGTCGTCGATCGGCTCGGCCAAAGGGGGGCGGATCGACAGGCCAGCGGGCTCAGGCCGCCTGGCTGGCCGCTCCAGCCGCCGCAGACGCTCTATCGGGAGCTGGGGCAGGTAGAGCGAGGCGACCCTGATCATCGCACGCGTCCAGTTCGAGGGAGAAGGGATTGCCGTTTCGCTGACGGACGAGCTTGACTGACCAGCGCGCGCGTCCGACCCCGGGATGGGGAAGACGCGCCGAAGGCACGCAGCCGATCCGCCAACGGGTCATGGCGGAGGAGAGGCCGCTCAAGGGGCAGCGATCACTGACACGATGGCGGCGGTAGAGCAGCATTGGCGTCTTGCCGTCAGAGGCCGCGAGCTGCAGCCGCCGGGTCGCGGTCTGGTCGGCCGACTTTACCTCAGCGATCACGCAGGCGAGCGAGCCGTCGCGCAGGGCGTCCTCGGTCATGGCGAGGACGGCGCTGTCGCTCGTGCCCTGCGCATAGAGAACCTTATCCGGGCCTAGCCCTACCTGCTCAAGCCCGGGCGCATAGAGATCGAACCTGGTGAGCGCCCAGAAGACCGTGAAGCCGGGCTGAGTTGCAAAACGGGCGGCGATGCCGGCCGCGAACAGCGTCGCGGCAGCGTCATCGCTGAGCGTCGCAGACGCGGCGGCAATCTCGTGCAAGGCGGCGCCGTCCAACCCATGATCGGCTAGGCGCCGGTCGATCGCGTCGATGCCAAAAGGCAGGGCAGGCCCCCGCGCGGCGCGCGCCTGCGTGAGTTCCGCCAGTAGGGCAGCAAGAGGGGCGGCGGGGGGCCGGTTAGATGTGGAAGCGGGGCAAACCATGGGGACATAACGACTCAGATGTTCCCTTTATGTTCTGATGGGGAGCGAGATTCGTCAAGCGGGATGAATCTCGATTTTGCCATCCGCCTGTATCTAGGTGGATCAGTCCACGAGCATGTGCAGGGTCACTGGGTCGCGCTCTCCGCCGAACCAGCGGTCCAGCGCGCCTGCGAACAAGGGGCATGGCTGCGCCGCCTCGAACAGGGTCAGCGATGAGCGCAGCTTCATGGCGTCGGTACCGCCGAACACGGCGACTGGGTCATTGGTACCAAGCTGCTGAAGGGCTTCGGCACATTCACGATAGCGCGCGCCGAGCAGGTCGTGATCGAGATAGGCGCGGGCTTCGTCGATCGAAGCGATGCCGTAATAATGGGCGGTTGGACTTTGTCCCAGGCCGCGCAGCTGCGGGAAGATGTACCACATCCAATGCGAGCGCTTTGCTCCAGCCCGGATCTCGGCCAATGCGGTGGTATAGCTATTTTCCTGCGCCTCGACGAAGCGCGCCAGTGTGGCATCTGTGGTCATCAGAGCAGCGCTCCTTGCGCTGGCGGGGTGCCGTAGACGTGGGAAACGGGCAAGGTTCCTTGCGGCAGCCAGCGCAATACTTGCCCAGCGGGCACGGTCGGATCAAGCCAGTCGACCCACTGATCGCGGGTGAGGGGGATGATCTGCCTATGATGGTAAGGCGCCACATCCGGTCCTGCGTCCATGGTGAGCATGGTGAAGGCTTCGCCCAGCGGGCTCTCCCGCCAGATCCCCGCAATGCAGAACCAGCGGTGATCGGCCATGGTGAACAGCCATTTGTCTAGCCGCTTCTGCTTGGGATCGGCGGGATCTGTAAATTCGTAGAAGCCGTCGGCCAGGATGAGGCAGCGGTGAGAGGTGAACTCGCGCCCCTCGGAACGGAAATTATAGACGGGTTTGCCCTTCGTGCCTGGCCAGCTCCATCGCCGATTGACCAACTCCCCTGTGCTCCGCTCGCCCTCCACCGATCGAACGATCGGCGCCATGTCGGTCATCTTGATGTCCTCACGCGCGGGCACGTTAGGCTTGCCCTCGGGCATCTTGATCTTGATTTTGAGATCTTCAAAATCCTCGGCGATTGAGGCGATGTCGACCTCCAGCCTATAATCGTTGCACATCGCTCCTCCTTCTTGGTCGCGCTTGCTCCCGGTCATCCGGCAAAACGGATTGATTGGAGGTTTGGCGTACGCTGGTACATCAACGCAGGACTAGTCCGACCGGTTCGCCTCGGGAGTGGCTTCGTCCTTGTGCAGTCGATCTCAAAGCCACTGCACCTTGTATGTCGCATTTTCTGACGCTATATTGCGTCAAGATTACTGTGTCAGGAAGTGTTATGGGCCTGCTAGAGTATGCCGATCACGGACTTTTTGCTCCAAGTAAGATCGCGGCAGCATTCCGCACGACCAGCGAGGAGGTTGCCCGCTCGGCCGGCTTGGGTCGTGATGCTGTACAGCGCAAAGAGCGCTTGCGTTCTGATAAAACTCAGCGCCGCCTAAGGGAGATGGTCGAGGTGATTACCAAAACCAGCCCGCGCTTTGGGTCCCCTCTCATCGCCTATGCCTGGTACAGGTCGGAGCCACTGCCGGGATTCTCCGGCCAGACCGCCATGCAGCTCGTGCAGGATGGCAGGGCGAGCGAGGTGCTGGAATATATCGACGCTGTCGACGCAGGCGTTTACGCCTGACTGCGTTCATGCGCTACCAGGGCAAACTCTACCGGGCGCTGAACCCAATCTATGCGCGCGAGCCACTTTCAGGCCGGGGTGCTGCCCTATATGGCGGCCGTTTCAATCCCAAAGGAACGGCCGCTCTCTACGTCGCAACCTCATTGCAGACGGCAATTAGAGAGGCAAACCAGGTCGGAGATCTCCAACCGACGACGATCGTCTCCTACGATGCAGATATCGCGAATGTCTTCGACGGTCGTGATGCTGCTGAACTCGGAAAGTACGGGATGACCCCAACCAGCTTAGGCGAGCCGGCCTGGCGCGATCAGATGAAGAAGGCCGGGAACGCGCATACCCAGATCTTCGCTGAAAGCCTCATCTCCGAGGGCTTCAACGGCTTGCTCGTTCGCAGCTTTGCCCGCGGCGCGAGCTGTGAGGATATCAATCTCGTGCTCTGGAAGTGGAGTGATCGAGCCCCGTTGAAACTCACGCTCATCGATGATGATGGACGCCTAAGTAATATCTGATCCGAGTAATATCTGATCTTTGGGTGGGATGGGTCATCGCCGTTTCCTGCCAAAGCTGCTGCGAAGGGTTGCCAAAAACGCAGCCATATTGGCGGAATACGCTAGGCGGGGATCGTTGATCAGCCCCTAACCTCGCAGCCGGTCACTCTACCGGCTGTGCCATCGACTCCCTTCGCCGGAGGGCTTGATCCTGCTGATTGTTCCCTATATGTTCACATCAATGGACTCGAAAGCAACGCCGTTCGACCCCGACGCGCTCGGAAGTCGCCGTGCGATCATCCGGCGTAACCCGGATGACGTAGAAGAGATCGAGATGATCGAGGCAGCCTGGGGTTCAGACCCGCGCTTTAGCGATGGCGTGCGCTATGAGTTCATCCGATCGGAAGGGCGATCATTTCCGAGCAATCGCTGCCTGGTGCCGGCTTCGGAATTTCACATCCGCAATGGCGAGAAGAAATTCCGGGTAACGATGGAAGACGGCAATTTCTTCTATCTCGCTGCCATTTGGGAGCCCGCCATGGGCGACTGGCCGGTCAGCTACCGGATCATCACCGTTGACGCTAACCCAGAGATGATGCGCTATCAGGAGCGCCATGGCGCAATCATCCAGCGCCGGCAGGTCATGCAGTGGCTGGATTGCCAGGTGCCCGAAACGGATCTGCTGGTCACCCCGCCTGCGCATCTGTTGTTGGTGAAGGAGATCCTGACCAAGCCGGTGCAGACCAGCCTGGCGTTTTGAGTAGAAGCGGGCGGTGAATATGTTCGCGCATCCGTCCGCCAGTCAGGCCGATCTGTTCGGACAGCCGCTTCTGCCGGGGCTGCGGCAGGAGCATGAGTTCATCACAGCGGAAGAGGAGAGGGCGTTGATCGCCCGGATCGATGCCACGGATCTTACGCCCTTTCGCTTCCAGCAGTGGACGGGCAAGCGTCTGACCCGGAGCTACGGCTGGAGCTATGATTTCCAGACAAGTACGTTTGCGCCGACCGAGCCGATGCCTGATTGGCTGCTGCCCTTGAAGGCAAGGGCGGCGTCCTTTGCTGGTCTTCGGGCTGAGGATCTCGTCCAGGCTTTGTTGATCCGCTATGATCCAGGCGCCGGCATCGGATGGCATCGCGATCGTCCTGTTTTCGAACATGTCATCGGGATATCGCTGGGCGAACCTGCCGCGATGCGGTTTCGGAGGCGGATAGGAAGGAGGTTTGAGCGACGGAACGCGCCACTGGCGCCGCGCTCGATTTATCACCTGAGTGGCCAGGCACGACATGCATGAAAGCACAGCATTGCGGAAATGGAAGGGACGCGTTGGTCGATCACTTTTCGCAGTCTCGCCTAGCGGCAATGTTCGTTCAGATGCCCATAGGGTTCGGGAGGGGAGCAAGCATGAGGATCTAACTGATCCGCAGATTCATGAGCGTAATGGGATGAACCAGGAAAGAAATATATCGTGCGAACCAACATCGTGATCGACGATGATCTTATGATCAAGGTGCTCCGTACTATTGGCTTTAAGACGAAGCGCGAGGTGGTGGAAGCGGGGTTAAGGTTGCTCCTCTCGCTCCATTCGCAGGCCAAGCGTTGTAGCGCTCGCGGCAAGCTCGCCTGGGAAGGAGATCTTGACACGATGCGGAACGATCGATGATCCTCGCTGATTCGAAGGCTAAAATCGACACGCTAAGTGTTTTCACATGAACGATGACATAGGTGACAATCGGCCGAAGCTAGGGCACATCTGGCTGCGGGCGAAGTTTGCGCCGCAGAGTCCGCCACCCTATACCGAAAGCTATCTCGTCTCGGGTGCGCGGCGCACCGACGTGATCGCTGGTCGCACTGTCGAGTTCTACCCGTGCTCCTATGCGACCGGTGACGACATCATCGCCAATCTGCGCTTTGCCCTACGCTATGAACCCCTGGATCTGGCCGTGCTGGCTGCAACCTTCGTTGCCATCGACGCCGAGGTCATCGCGGCATGGGTCCGCACTGAGCCGAGCGGCAGCTACGCGCGGCGCGCCTGGTTTTTCTATGAGTATCTGACCGGCGAACGCCTCGACGTGCCCGATGCCGCGGCCGGCAATTATGTCGAGGCGCTCGATCCGCAGAAGCATGTCGCCGGGGCGAGGCGGAACTCGTCGCGGCACCGCGTTATCGATAATCTGCTCGGCACGCTGGACCTGTGCCCCACGGTGCGGCGCACGGCGAAGCTGGAAGGGCAGATCGGCTTCCACATCGATGCCGAAGCACGTGCGATCATCGAACGTTATGACCCGGCCCTGCTCGCTCGCGCGGTGTGGCACCTCTTCACCAAGGAGACGCGCGCGTCCTTCGCGATCGAGGGGGAGGTGCCCAGCCCGGATCGGACCGAGCGATTCGCCGCGGCGCTGCGCGCCGCCGCCAGCTTCGACACGGGCGACAAGGACGCGCTCGTTCAGCTGCAAAATGCTATCGTCGATCGCCGCTATGCCGCGACCGACTGGCGCAGCTTCCAGAACTTCGTCGGCGAGACGACCGTTGATCTCGGCGAGGAGGTGCATTTCATCTGCCCCCGACCTGAAGACGTTCCCTCGCTGATGACGGGCTGGATGGCGCTGACGGCGCGGATGCTCGCTGACGACATCGAGCCTGTCGTGGCAGCGGCAGTCGCGGCCTTCGCCTTTGTCTTCATTCACCCGTTCGAGGACGGCAACGGTCGCATCCATCGCTTCATCGTTCATCATGTGCTGAGCAAGACCGGTTTCAGCCCTGACAGCATGATCTTCCCTGTGTCGGCCGCCATCGTCCGCGATCAACGCAGCTATGACGCGGTGCTGGAGAGCTTCTCAAGACCCCTGTTAAGCGCGATCGAATGGGGCTGGACCAGCGAGCGCGAGATCGTGGTCGGCAGCGACAGCGCGCTGTTCTATCGCTTCTTTGACGCCACCGCTGTCGCCGAATATCTCTATGACCGCGTGGTCGATACCGTCCGTACGGAGCTGCGCGAAGAACTAAGCTTCCTGGCGATGTTTGGCTGCGCAATGGAAGGGGTGCGCGCAATCGTCGATATGCCGGACCGCCGCGCCGCGTTGCTGATCCGCCTGATGCTTCAGAACGGCGGACGTCTTTCCAATAGCAAGCGCGCTCAGTTCGACGAACTGACCGATGCCGAGATCGCCGAGATGGAGCAGGCGGTGCAGTGGGCGCTGGCCGAAGCGGGGGATATACCTCGTGCGGCAAACGCCTTCTGAGAGTATGTGATTACCCGAGGCTATCTGCGATGGCGATCACGTGGGCGGCACACTAGGATCCCTGTACCCACCAAGCTTGCCGCCAGTCGCATCGACCAGCAGCCGTTCGGCATCGCGCCAAGGGCCATTCAAGTGCCGCGGTTACTTGGAACCGGACAAAGATGGCTCTGCATCAATTTGCTTTCTAGCGGGTTGAACGCACGGCTGCGTTTAGCTGAGGCTGTCTCGGGTTGCAGGGAGGAGCAAGCTCCATAGTCCGACCGGTTCGATCTTGTCTTTTGACCATATGAGCCATATATATGGCTCATATGAACGAAGGAGAATAATGATGATCGCGGAAGCATGCGGCCTCGCTGACTCGCTCGGGCTAAAGACAGGCCCGCGATCGCCGCTGGCGATCGCGAACCGCATCAAGGCTGGACTCCCGCTCTCCTCGCTAGAGCGGTTGTCGAAGGCTATCGCGCCGGACGACGCTAGCTTCCCGTATCGCTTCGTGCCCCGTGCAACGCTGACGCGGCGCAAAGGCGCCAGCGAGCCAAAGCTCACCGTTGACGAAGGCAATCGTGTCGCGGCCGTCGCCAAGGTCTGGGAATTTGCGATGGAGATCTATCACGACGAGATCAAGGCGCGCGAGTTTCTCTACCGTTCGCACCCAATGCTTGAGAACCAGAAGCCGATTGACGTGGCTACCGACACGGGAATTGGTGCCGATCTTGTTATCAATCTGCTCGGCCGAGCGGCCTATGGCGGCGGCGCTTGAAGCCGGGGATCGTTGACAGGGTTCTCTACAGCTACCGGATCGGTGACCCTGCAGGAAAGCATCCAATCTATGATGACGAGGGAGCCCGCCTTTTCCCGGGACGCTGGAACACCCCGAGCAGCCCAATGCTCTACACCTCTGAGCATTATGCGACCGCGCTGATCGAGAAACTCGCCCACTTCAACGGGGTGCTTCCCGGGAACCAGCACTACATCCGCATCACGATTCCGCCGGGCGTCAGCTACGAAGAATTCCCGCAGACTTCCCATCCGGGCTGGGACGGGATCGACGATTCGATTTCGAAGACCTTCGGTGCCACATGGTGTCTCGAATGTCGCTCGTGCATACTCATCGTCCCATCAATTCCCGGCGGTCGAATCGAGCGCAACTTTCTCATAAATCTGCGTCACCCCGACGCGGGCAAGATCACTCACGACATGGCGAGTCCGGTACCTTGGGACCTGCGCCTGTTCCAGATTTAGCCAATTTTTTTGCGCGGACCATCGGCCGGGTCACAGTGCGCCAACATCAGCCGCTCGACGTCTGGATCACCGCATACAGAAGCGGGCATTCAGCGGCACAACCGATGTGGAGTTTCCGTGCTCGCTCGTCGCTCAGGGCAGAACAAGCGAACTGCGTCTTCGCCGTCCACGGCTTGTCCGATAGAGCCTTACGAAGATCAGCCTTAAGATCGGGGGCTATGCTAAGCGGACCTTACGGCCGATGATGTCGAAAAGACAATGCCAGCGAGGCAACTGCCTTGAAGGGGCCGGATCGTCAGCGCGTGACGAACCGTCGCTACATCCGCATTTACATGTGCAATATTGCAATTGCGATGGGAGGCTTTAAGATCGTTGACCCGTTGGTGTGCGCCTTGATCTTACCACCGAGATGCTGAGATTTCGATCCTCGTAACGCGCGCATTCGTTTTTCTTTCAGTTAAAACAGAGAGCCTTGCCGCGCCTCATCCTGTCGCGCATTGCTAATTCGACTGCCCCGCAGACAGTTCAGAAAAGCGTCCTGCGATGCCACATCGGCTATCATGCCACGTTTGGTCAGCGCCGCGAAGAGCGCGACTGAATAGGCCTGGCAGTTGATTGATTGCTGCGGATTAAATTCGATGTCCGTGAAGGCGGAATAGCCCATGACCTGCTGAGACAGTGCCGGTTTTTCGCGCAGCGCATTGATATAGAGCCAATCATAGAAAGCCGTTTGCGGCTCTAGGGGCCAATCCATTTGGCAGTACCGAAAGGCAACAAGAGGGCTGTCGCCTCTGATCCGGGGATCGCGCTTCGCATCGCGCGACGACATATGCAGCAGGTCGAGGTAAGGGCCTCCATCGCGGAAGACCTTGCCTGCCTGAAACGCGCATTCGACGCTAACTGTGCTGTCGATGGCCGGATGATACATGCTAAGGTTGAAGGCGCTGAGCGCGATACCCACCGGATCGACGGACTTGCTCGACACTTCCAGCAGGGAAGAGCATCCGAGCGAGGTCCGCGCCGCTTCATGCAGGGATGCGATGGATTTCTGCTTTTGCGACACCGAAAGGCCGGCATGCCAAGTGAAGGACAGCATATCAGTGCGCACGAGCACCGGTCCCGCTTCCATCGGTACAAATATTGGACGATATGCCATGGTTCAGCCTTTTCCCTTCGCACGCGCCGCGCTGCGCAGCCCGAACAATCCGGTGCGATCTGCATGAAGCTGAAGGTCTCGCCCCGGAAAAAGGTCTCGCCATTGTGTCAGGTTGGTATGGTCACTGAATATGGCGCTGCTGACAAGCGCGGCAGGAATGGGATCGAAAACCAATATCTCCGCTTGGACATCCGTCGGATCGCATAACCGTAAATTTTGGGTGGACCGTGAGGTTTGTCCATCTTGATCGGCGAACATGGCGTCAAACGCAGCGACGCTGCTAAGGGCGGTACGTTCCTGCCGGCTGATCCTCCGATCCGCCGCATTGTGCGCGCAGAAAGCGCTGGCGCATGTCCAGAGGACTGAGGGATCAAGCAACAGAACGGCCCAGCCTTGCTGCGGATTGGACATGCGCCAGCGATAGAATAGCTTATCATTAGGATGAGCGATGGACAGGGACACCGCATCCTCATGGCCGTCGAGCCGTTGCTCATCATTCCAGCGGAAAGCAATTTTCTCCGACTGCATGGCGGATATCGATCGGAGGCCATGGCACATGATTGATGGCAGATTTTCGACCCGCGTGAAATGCACCAGAAAGGGCAGAGAACGTTGGCTTACCCGTGTTTGGAGAAGTCGCTCCCGGAAATAGGCTTCCAGCTTCGGATCGGGAGCTAGTTCGCCCTTTTCCTTCAACAGACGCAGGGCCTTACCCATCCTAGTTTCGGGAGGCTGTGCGCTGCCAGCTGGCCGGTCTGAGGCCGGCGGGGCAACCGCCTGTCGGATGTTCACCGCTTCGGCTTGACCCTCGGCGAAGTCCCTGAAGCCTTCCCGCTCCACAGCATCAACGGTCTGTTGGACAGCCCGTCCTGGTTTGACAGCCTGAACCAGGCGGTTGCTATCTTCCTCGCACGCCCTTGCGGCCGCTTCCACCTTCTCCGTCCGATGCGGAGCGGAGACTGTCTTCGTTGGCTCGGCAGGAGTGGCTTTGGACGTCGGTCCTGGCAGGAATGGCGGAGAAGACGGCGAAGGCACGCGTCGTGTCGGGGCAGTATCAGGCGGTTGCACCACACCGCTCTCCTTGGGCGCGACCAAGCTGTATGTCCCCCATATCACCAGCAACTGGAGCAGGATCAGCGGCGTCGCAAAGACCATCACCAGCGTGAAAACCGTCCATGCTCCGCACAGCAAAAGCAGCTTGCCCTTGGCAATCAGGCGCGTCACCAAAATAGTCAGAATGATCAGCGCCTGAAAACCAAATATCCCTCCGATCATTCCCATCCCTTCAGCAGTCGGGCGCGATGTCCCTGAATAAGAGCAGCCACCTCCTTGAAGCGGCGTACCTTCTTGATTGTCATAGATTATATAGAGGTCGCGGTACAAGTTCGAAGGCGAACGAGATATCAATACGGGCCACTTTGAATTGTGCGATATGATTCTACTGTTATGTCCGCTGGGTGGCCTAATAGGTGGCCTGACCGTCGCCAAGCTGTCTTGTCTTCTGATCCTAGATGATCCATTCCAGCATCAGCGATCACCGGTCACCTACGGCTGGACGGCTTCCGACGCGCTTAATCCAATTGAAATTGGACAATTGACATAAATTGATCGATGTCATGTTGCCGGGCTTAGGCCCCGACGCGGCGCAGCGTGCAGACCAACCCCGAGCAAGTGCGCCGCGGTAGCTTTCGCGACGGAGGGGGTCAGTTTTGCATGTCGCCTAACAGGCTTAGGCCGAAACCGGTCACTTGCAAGTATGACAACTGCTGGTCGGTAAGCGCCATTATTGAAACTGGTGTACGCAGTATGAAGCGATGGGCGCTCAGATCATTGGGAAATTTCGGTAGCCGAATATCATCACGGCCACTCGGCTACCCCCGCTGCGGCTATAAGGGCTGGAAGTTTTCCTTCGACGAGCGTCGATTGAATAAGCCCTGTTTGCTACATTCCGAACACCTTCATACCGGCATCTATCATTCCCTCCAGCCCGCGTCGTACTTCTCCACGGCGGGCAGTGAGAGGGGCTTCCTCGATGATTAACACGCCCGTGCCGGCCATGACGCGGTCCTTAAGCAGTGGTTGTTGGCCGAAGAAATAGGGCCAGAAGGGCTCGGTGCGGGTGACCGAATAGGCGAGGTCGTCAGAGAAGCCGACCAGTTGGTCCTGCCCAAAAACGCGGCCATGCTCCGCTGCCTCGACGCGCACGCCGCGCCCGCCCTTCAGAACCAGTTGTGCTGGTCCGTGAAATACTAGGTAACGCAGTTGCAGCGTGAGCCAGGCGTTGAGCGAGCCGAGCCGCCAGTGGCGGCTGATGCGCAAGGGGCGGTGGATCGACTGCGCCACTGCGGCAAGTGCGCGCGGCTGGAGCACGCAGGCCGCGCCCTCGGGCAAGGTCAGAATCGTGATCTCGGTGAGGCCGTCACGGATGGCGGAGATGGTGGTCGTCTCGCCTTCGCCCCGGATGCGGACAAGGAAGGTGAGGCCGGTAGCGATGCTGGTGAACAACCTGCACCAATTCAGAACCCATTTCGTCTTTGGCTTCGTCGTCAGACTGCTCGTCTGGAAATAACCCTGCCGTACGAGCAGTTCTTGGCCAGGTGCGAGGCGAACCGCGACTGAGGTTGCGGATGGCGCCGCTGGAGCGATGGCAACACCCCCGCCTTCGGGCACTCGCAACTGGATTGAGGGCCGGCGCATCGCGATGGGCGCGAGAACGAAGTAACAAAACAGGCGAATGAGAAACGGAGTGGTGATGATGAGGCCGAGCGTCGCGAGGGCAACCTTAACCACCTTGCCGACGTTGTAGTGCGTCCATGCCCACGTAGCCCACGCGGATATTGTTTCCTCCGCGCGCTTTTGCTCATCAATAACTCGTTCCTTCAGCGCACCGGTGATGTCGGGCAATTCATTATCAATCCAGTCGCTAACACGCTTTGGTAATTGATCCGCGCCAGCCCGCGCTTGACGCCAGTAATTCACGTTTTTCTGCGCTTGACGGAATGCGTCTTCGGCCTTCCGAGAATCCGCACACTGAGCATCTTTAGTTCGGACCAGGTCAGCACGCCTATGCCGGAAGGGCAGCCGTTCTAAAGTAACTGCCTCCCACGATTCGTCGAATTTTATGACAGCAGCCTTTGTTGCACGGCACTTCGCCTGCCCAACGTTCATCTTGCGCCAACTGTCTTCAAGAGCTTGAGTCGAAACTTCCCGTTCACGGCTGATCTTGGTTTCGGCCTTACGAGCGTTCTCCCTTGAGATCTCGAGCGCGGCATCGTAGTTCCGGGCAGCGTCAGCGGCTTTGTTTAAGCCCTCGATTTTCCGCTTGAGAAACGCAATTCGAAGTATGCGCTCATGTTCTGCCCGTATTGCTTTGATGTTCAGGGTAGCTTTGGCCAGCATCGCGTCCAAGCTGCTAGGTCGATCAGCCTGCAACTGCCTCAGCCCTGCCTGAGTTTCTCGGATCTGCTTTTCCAACTCGACGACGCTCTCCCGCTGGGCCGCTTCGCCGGCGCGCTTAAGTTTCAATGCAAGCTCATCTCTGAGACGTTCGTCCGCTTCGACGAGGCCTTGTAATTGACCCGCCTGATGCAAGTTGAGTGTTTGAGATCGCGTCCACGTGGCCTGAATGTCACCGGACGACCAGACTACATAGGCGAGCATCGCAGCGAGGACCGCGACGTAAAGCACTACCTTGCGACCCAACCACCCGAATATCTTGCTGATCACCCGCTGAATCCTGCTGTGCGCGATTGAACGCCCTATTGGCCACAAAAATGGTTGGCGCAATCGAGAGATGACAGCTGCTGGTGCCTATTTCTTTCCTGCTGGATCGAATTGGTGTACCCGACATGAAGCGATGGACACTCAGATCGTTGAGAAATTCTGGTCCTGCGGGCAGTTTAATGGCTGCAAGGCGCGGTATTCAGACACGACGGTCGAAGACGGAATGGCCTTTTCTGAGCGTGTACAGAAGGGAGGGGCGATTGGCACCGGGCTCCCGGCGCTTTTCTCCGGTTTCTTCCAGAAAGCCTCGTTCGATCACCTTTCGCCGGAAGGCATCAATGTTGAGCTTTTCACCCAGTACATTTTCATAGACGCCGTGTAATTCCGCCAAGGTGAACGCCGGCCCTAGGAACCGCGCAGGCAGATCGGAATAGGCGCCCTTACCCCGCAGACGCGCGACCGCGGCAGCGAGGATGCGGTCATGGTCGAAAGGCATTCCCTCGGCCTCGCCCACTGGCTTTAGTTCCAGTCCCTCAATCTTCAAAGCTGGCTCCAGCCTTTCGCGCGGAGACAATGAAAAATAGGCGACGCTGGCCGACCATCCCCGTGGATCGCGATCCGCGCCCGAAAAGGTTGAAAGTTGCTCGACATAGAGATCGGTGAGCCCAGCCTTGGCGCTCAGCACCCGCCGTGCCGTATCGCCCAAATGGCTGTCCTCCCCGACATGGACATAGCCGCCAATTAAGGCTTGGCGCTCGGCGTAAGGGTCGGCGCCGCGCCGGGCGCGCAGCACGCACAATCGGCCTTCGTTCAATGTCAGCGGGACGATGTCGACGGTCAGAATCGGCTTTTCGAATGTCGGGCTCATAAACTGCATCTTGCATCTTATCTAATAAAATGCAAAATGACGTTTATTGAGTCGATAAGGAGATTGACCATGGGACACGGAAATTGGAGCGCCCGCGATTGGGAGGCTTATGCGGCTCGCTCGGTTCATGGGCGCAGCCGCAGCGAGCTTTTCGGCGCCCGGGGTATGGATGCATCCTATGATCCGGCGCGGATCGGCATGCGGGAGTCGCGCGACAGCGCCGACAATCCGGATTCCACGCCAATCATCATCGGGGTCGATGTAACCGGGTCGATGGGCATGCTGGCGGAAGAGCTGGTTGTGCGCGGCCTCAATGAGACATTCACGATGTTGATGGATCGCAGGCCGGTCAGCGATCCCCATGTCATGGCGATGGCGATCGGGGATGCCTATTGCGACCGGGCGCCGCTGCAGGTCACGCAGTTCGAGGCGGACCTGCGTATCGTCGAGCAGTTGCGCCAGCTCTGGCTGGAAGGCGGCGGTGGCGGCAATGATGGGGAGAGCTATTGCCTCGCCCATGTCTTTGCCGGCCTCAAGACCGAGCACGACGCCATGGAGAAGCACCGCCGCAAGGGCTTCCTGTTCACGGTCGGCGATGAACCCGTGTTGGACGGTGTCGAGCGTGATCAACTGGCTCGGGTGCTGGGCATCGATGCGCGCCGGGGCGTGTCGGGCCGCGAAGCGGTGAAGCTGGCCAGCGCGGGCTATGAAGTGTTTCACATCATCGTCGATGGCAGCTACGCGGCGCGCAACATGCGGAAGGTGCGGGCATCGTGGGAGGCGATCCTGCCCGAACGGGTCCTCCATCTGAAGCACCCGGCGCGGCTTGCTGAAACGATCGTTGCCACGATTGAACTGGTGAGTGGTCGCCCCGCACGAGCCGCGAGCAGTCTTGCCACCTTATTGCCCGAACCGCTGCGGCGCCTTCCCTGGGCCGGGCTGGGGAGGATTTGAGATGCGCGCCTATGCCGTGATCGGCGCGAACTATGGTGACGAGGGCAAGGGGCGGACGGTCGACTGGCTGGCTGCTTCCCTTGGCCCCGATGTCGTGGTGGTGCGCAGCAATGGTGGCGCGCAGGCAGGCCATACCGTGGTGACGGGCGGGCGGCGTCATGTGTTCCATCATTTTGGTTCGGCGACGCTGCGGCAGGGACGTACGCATCTGTCCCGCTTCATGGTTTCGCATCCCATCCTTTTTGCCGATGAACGGGAGACGTTGATCGGTTTTGGTGGTGCGCCGCAGGTCACGGCGGATCCGCGCGGTTGGGTAACGACCCCGTGGGACATGATGGTCAATCAGGCGGTGGAACTGGCGCGCGGCGGACGCCGGCATGGTAGCTGTGGCCTTGGTTTCGGAGAGACGGTAGGGCGCTCCGAGCAGCCTTCCTTCACGCTGACAGTTGCAGATCTTTGTAGGCCTGACCTTGTGGGTAAGCTGCGAGCAATCCGGGATGAGTGGCTGCCTGTGCGCTGCGCGCAACTCGGCATCGACCTGAACTCTGGTCCGCTGGCATTTGCGGCGGCCGATGCTTTGCTTGAGCGCTTCGTAGAGCAATGCCGGGCTTTTTCGGAACGGGTTGTGCTGCAATCCGATGCCGATCTGCCCAGGGTGGGGCCGATCATCTTCGAAGCAGCGCAGGGCTTACTTCTCGACCAGGGTGCAGCTGGTTTCCCATTCGTCACGCGCTCCAGTACGGGTCTTGCCAACATCACTGCCATCGCCACAGAGGCGGGGCTTGGGGAGCTTGAAGCGGTCTACGTCACCCGCTGCTATCTCACCCGTCATGGACGTGGAGGGATGGAGGATGAAAGGTCGATTGACCAATGGTTCAGCGTAGATGATGCAACCAACCTTCCCAATCCTTGGCAGGAAACCTTGCGCTTCGGCCTTCTCGATCCGGCTCGTCTCGGCCGCCGTATCGCGGCTGACCTGGCCGTGGTCAGCGATACTATCACCGTCACGCCGTCGCTTGCGATCACATGTCTGGATCAGGCCAGGGATGATCGCTTGGGGTGGATCGACGGCGCTGAGGTGCGAAGCGGGCCAGTGCGAGAGATGATGGCGGAGCTTGAGATGGCTATCCGCCTTCCGTGGACCGCTGAATTTTGGGCTCCAAGCAACGAATGAAGTCAAAGTTCAATCATCCGCGTTGCCATTGGCGCGAATACGGCGATTGTCGAGGAGCGGCGGATGCTGGCTATCAGTGCGATAGATGGCCATCTACTGTGACCGGAAATGTCGCATCTGACTGGCAAGGGCGAAAAAATGGAGGGTCTATGAAAAAGCCGGTGAGCGTCGCCAGTCTGAGCGAATTTGGAAGGGTGCGGCTGTCAAAGTCGTTTTTCATGCGCGACTTTTTGTTCTCGGACATCGCGGCAATTCACGGACTTCCAAATGTACCGGATGATCCTGATCTCGCCATCGCTGCGGGTAGCCGCCTGTGTGAGGATCTGCTTGAGCCGCTACAGGACCGCTTCGGTCGGCTGGCGATACGCTCGGCATTCCGCTCCTGCGACGTCAACGGACTTGGCTCCGAGATGATGAATGCCGGTAAAGCGGGCTATAACTGCGCCTCCAACGAGCGGAACTACGCGAGCCATATTTGGGATCGGAAGCGTGACGGTATGATGGGAGCGACGGCCTGTATCGTTGTTCCCTCTTTTTGGGATGCCTTCCAGGAGGAGGGCGACTGGCAGAAGCTTGCATGGTGGATCCATGATCATCTGCCTTACTCCAGTCTCTACTTCTTCCCCAAATATTGGGCTTTCAACATATCCTGGTTCGAGCAACCTGCCAGAACGATTCACAGCTATACCAGTCCGAAAGGCTGTCTGACCAAGCCCGGAATGGAAAATCATGTCGGCACTCATGGCCATGAATGGGCCGGAATAGAAAAAGCGATGAATTCTGTAGCGGCGCGCTGACCGCGTCATTTGGCGCATGCACCGCGCGCCGAGATAGGGGGCGGTGCTTTCAGTCGGTCAGACGTTGTCGTCGATCATGCCGATGATTGGGAAGACTTGTTTGATCTGGCCGTGGGGGATCGATGCCGTCGCTTGTTCGCGATATTGCCTTACCTCGATAAGGTTGCGATCGCGGGCGAGCAGTCGACCGGCGGTCCACAATGAGCGCCCTGCTTCATCTCGCAGCTGGATCAGTACATCCGCATTGATCGATGCCGGTTTGACGCGGTCGAGTAGTACCCGCTCGCCGGCTCTGAAACGCGGTTCCATAGCTTCGCCAGGGATATACATGACAAAATAGCGTTCAGTGTCGCCCAGCCCGAAAGGTGCTGCCATATAGGCTACTGGACGAGAAAGATCGGCTTCCCAGAGTTCAAGCTGCTCGGCAAAAGCTAGGCCCCTCTCCTTAGGAAAGTGGACACTCGCCGCGTACACTGGGATGCCGCTCTGCTTCGAAACCACGGGAAGGGCCGGATCGTCCTTCAGCGTGATGTCGGATGCTGGAGATCGCAGCGGCAACGCATCCGTTTCACAGATGGAAAATGCATCTGGAAACGTGGCCCTGAGCTTAGCCACGCTTTGTTGTGAGAGCGAATAGCCGACCGTGGGGTTGGGGTAGATCCGGGTGAGCGTGGAGGGCGCAAGACCTGAGCGGCGTGCAATCTGGCTTGCTGAAAACCCGGTCTCCTTGATCAGGCAACCGATCAGGCTGCGGGCTCTATCCTGATCCCACTCACCGACAAAAGACATGTGTATGCGCCCGTTTTCTTAGCGCGACAGCCAACCACGACCAGATGCGGCCGTCGTCCGTCGCGCCTGCATCATTATGCGCTTCGATCATTCCGGCGCAAACTATAATAGCGCAAATTTGCAAGGGCGCATTTGCGCAAATGCATCAGAAAAATTGCGGTTCGGCATACCGGCATATCGCAGCTGCGACCATTTCTGTCATTTTTGAGGGCGCAAACTCACAAAAAAGATTTGCACGGCTTTCGGTCTGGACATAGATGTTTGCGCATGTTGCGCATATTTGCGCAACTACAGGTGTCATGGGGGGAGTTCCGAACAGCATCAGCGCAAAGCCTTTTGCGTACGCGAAAGCACTGCGCCCGTCGTTTGCCGCTCATCTGCCTGAGAATCGCAGCCAATAGGGGTTTTGAATGAATAAGAAGTCGAGGTTCAACCGGATGCTGCTGTTGTCAGCCTCCATACCAGCGGCGGCTCTGCTCGCAAACGCTGGTGGTGCATTGGCGGCTCCCGCCACAGTGAGCGTGCCGACCGGCGCAGGAACCGGCGCAGCCGTAAACGCCGACATTGCTACGGCCATCACCACGCCAGCCAATCCCGACCTCACGGTGACGATTGCCAGCGGCGCCGATATCAGCGGCGCGAGCGTCGGCTATGATTTCGTTGCAGGAGGTTTTGCTGCGGGTCAGGGCGACGGCGCGGTAAACCTCACCAATGATGGTCGCGTGACCGGCCTGAGCTTTGGCGGCGTGGGTGCGGCAAGTGCCGCCAACAGCTTTACCGCCACCAACAATGGTGAAGTCGTCGGCGGCGTAAGCGCGACGGACTTTGGCGGCGCGGTATCGGTTACCAACAATGGCACTGTAGGCGGCAGCGTTGTCGGCTCTGGCTTTGGTGACGTCACACTCGCAAACGGCCTAGCCGGTGAAGTGGGTGGCAGCCTTATCGGGCAGGCGCTCGACGCCGCCAACGTCTCGATCACTAACGCTGGCACTGTCGATGGCGACCTCGATGGATCGGCCACCACCGGCACCGTAAGCATCGCCAACAGCGGCGATGTTGCAGGCAGCGCCTTTGCCTCGACCAGCGAAGGGGCGATCTCCGTCACCAACGCCGCGTCTGGCCGCATCAGCGGCGATGTGTCCGCGGGATCGGAGTCCGGCGCGATCACGATCGCGAACAACGGCCAGGTCTTGGGTCAGACTGACGCGTTTAGCCGCAATACGACCTTCACCTCGACCGGTCCGACGACCACTGTTTCGGGCACCACCACGACCACCCAGTCGAGCACTTCGCAGCAGACCGTCGGCGGCGATATCGATGGTACTTATGCGGGTATCAATGGCTCGCTGAACTTCGGTGCTGGCAATGACGGCAGCATCACTCAAGTGAGCGGCACGAACAGCACGGCGACCGTGACGGGGACCGTGTACGGCGACATCTACTCCGAAGCGTCTGGCTCGTCATTTGCTACGCAGAATGTGGCCGTATCGACCGACTCGCGCGACGCGGCGGGCACCGGCACGGTCGTGAACAGCAGCAACAACAGCTTCGATGTGGCATCGACTGGCGGCACGAGCACCGTCAACATTTCCGGCACGGTTGCCCCAGGCGATTCGGGCCGCAATGGCGATGTTACCTCCCGTGGCGATACTGCGAGCGCCGTCAATATCGCCGGCGGCAAGGTGTCGGGCAATGTGTCCTCCACCAGCCAGGGCGTGGCGTTCAACGGGGCATTCACCTCGGAAGACACCGACACCTATGACGCGGGCGTTTTCCAGGGTTCCACCTCGGTAAGCGGCACGCAGTTCAATCAGGCGCGGGCAGGCGGAGACGCGTCCGTATCGCTTCAGGGAAGCAGCCTGGTTAACGGCAATGTCAGCGTTGTGGGCGGTGCCTCTGCTTCGGCAGCTATCGGCTCGGCAGCCAAGATCGGACAGGATGTGTTCGTCAGCACGGCTGTCCCGACTGGCCCATTCGCCTTCACCGTAGGCGATGCCTCCTCTACAGCTTCCAGCACGCGGACAACGGACGCGTCGGGAGACGGCACTCAGGTCGACACGTCGCTGTTTACGGTTTCGGCGCCGGCTGTTGCTGCTGATGCCACGCTCAACAACGCGGGCCGAATCGATGGGGATGCGACCGTTGCAGCGGGCTTCGGCAACGCTACGGCCACCATCACCGGCACTGTTGGCGGTTCGGTGAACGCCAGCGCGTTCGCGTCCACGTCGAGCAGCGGTTCCACCTCGGAATACAGTGTCAATGGTGGCCTCAACACGCTGACTTCGCAAACCTTCACTGACAGCTTCGCCGATGCTGGTGGCGAGGCCAATGTCGTGATCGACACGGCCGCTGCGCTGCAGGGTAAAGGCGTGCCGAGCGTTGCAGGCAATGTCTTCGCCTCTGGCGTTGGGGGTGCCTCCATCACGGTCGGAAGCGGCAGCGTCATCGGTGATGCTGCGGCAGGTACGGGCGGCAACCTGTTCGCCAACAGTCTGGGCGAAAGCAGCAGCGATGAGACGGTCACGACCTACGCTGCGGACGGTTTCACGCCCGCCACGGTTGCGTCGACCTTCAGCACTGCCGCAGTAGGCGGCGCGGCTTCGGTCACCAACAACGGCACCGTTCTTGGCGATGTCGAAGTTCAGGGGCTGACGTCCGCTTCGCTCGTTAACAATGGCGATCTGGGAACCGGCGGCAATCTGTTCAGCGTTTCGGCTCTGGATGGCAACAGCACTGTCACGTTGTCCGACACGAACCCGACCAATGCTGGCATCCGCGCCCTCGCCGCGACGGTTGACGCAATGCCGGCGGGCGGCATCGCCAGCTTCACCAACAGCGGCAACGCCTTTGGCGATGTTGAGCTGGAAGGCTTGACCGGATCGTTCACCAACAATGGCATCCTGACGGGCAGCACCACGCTTGGTGGTTCGGTGTTCAGCGGATCAGCCACGGTTGATGCGACGATCAACACCACCAACGTGACCGTGACTCCGGTTGCCGCTTCGCAGACCTATACGGTTGACCAGAACGGTGTTTCGGGTGGCTTCAACGTGACGGGCGCCGTTTCGACCCAGAGCGAGGTGGCGTCCGCGCTTTCTTCACTCTTGTCGCCGGCCGTTCCGCTCGATGCCTCGCAGGTCGATCCGGCTGCGTTCAATCTGACCGTTGGTGGCGAGGCAGCCATCAAGACCGCCGACATCAAGTCGACGATCAACCTGAACAACGGGTCGATCACGCTCGGCGACATTGACGCACAGCGTGACGACAGCGGTGCCTTCCTCACCGACACGACCGTCAACCTGAATGGTGCCGGCTTCTTGGGTGCGAGCGAGCTTCGGCTGGCCGATGCGGCCACGCCTGCGAACTTCACGCCAGCTGCCACGCTGCCGGAAGACGCTGAAGGCCTGTTCAGCCCGACGGCGGTTCGCGTGCTGGGCGTCAACACGGTCAACAAGACCGGTGCGGGCACCTTCGTGGTGACGGGTGCCGAATATGTTCCGGCTGAAGGCTCGACTCCCGCAGGCTGGACGATGGATGTTGGCAACTTCAACGTGCAGGCTGGCGAAGTTCAGCTGGACGTTGCTGGCGCCGACGCCGTGTTCGGCATCAAGGGCAACATCAACAATGATGCCACCCTGGTCCTCGGCCGTCGTGCACCGACCTTCGTTCAGACGGTTGGCAACAGCATCGTCACGCCGGGACCCGAAGCGATCAAGGGCATCGAGCTCTATCAGCAGGGCAACTACACCCAGACTGCCAACGGCACGACGGTTGTGGGCGTCAACCCCTCGCTGGTCCGCTTCGGCAACCTGTCAGTCAACGATGGCGGCGCAGCACCCGAAGTGCTGGGTCCGATCACCGGTGGGGTCAGTGTTCCCTACTTCACCACCCCGACCAATGCTGGTGTCTTCTCGATCCCGTCGTCGGTCACTGTGGACGGTAACCTGAACCTGGCCGGTAAGGTCGCGGTGACGGTGTCGAAGGATAGCCTCTATTCGACGGGCGACGGCTATACGCTGTTCACCTATACCGGTACCGGCAATGTCACCGCCACCGCGGCACCGACGCTCTCCTCGCAGTTCGTCACCTTCGGTCTGAAGCATGATGCGACCGCCAAGACCGTTTCGATCGAGGCGACCCGCAACAGCTACGCCACGGGCGCAACCAATCCCAATGCCACTTCGGCAGCCGTGGGTCTGGACAGCGCGCTGGCTGACGTCATTGCTCGGGTGAAGACGGATGCTGCTGGCGGCAATGGCTTTGCTTCGGTTACGGAGATCGCCAATGCGCAGGACATCGCCAACATCGCTGCTGGTCTCGACTGGCGCTTGAACAGCGCACAGGCGGCGCAGGTCTTCAACGAGCTTTCCTCGGCGGAGATCTACGGTTCGCTGGCCGCGGTCGATCAGAACGCGGTTTTCAACACCACCGTCAACCGTCTGGCTGCTCGCCGTGGCTATGGTGAGGCGCTGGGCACCCAGATCTGGTTCAACCCGTCGGCGAACTTCGCCAAGACGGGCGGCACCAAGTCGGGTGCGTCGAAGATCAAGACCAACAGCTATGGTGGTGCCTTCGGTCTCGACGTGGCCTATCAGGAAGATGGCGCCTTCGGCATCGGCTTTGGCTATGGCCAGCACGACGTTACCGCGCAGGGCTCGCCGGAAAAGGCGCAGGTTCGTACCTATACGATCGGTGCCTATGCGACCCAGGGCTTCGGCCCGTTCTACGGCAGCTTCCAGGCGGCTTACGGCTTCTCCAAGTTTGAAGTCGAACGCGACCTGGCGATCCTGGCTCGCACCATCGAAGGCGACTTCAAGGGCAAGCAGTTGGATGCCAGCCTGGAGCTGGGCTATGACTTCGCTGCCCGAAGCGGTCTGGTTGTGACCCCCTATGGTAAGCTGGCGCTGCGTCGCTGGTCGATGAACGGCTTCACTGAAGAAGGTGGCGCTGGCATCGGACTGAAGGTGGATCACGCCTCCAAGACCGTCTTCTCGCCCGTTCTGGGTGTGAAGGCCGGCGCTCTGCTTGGTGATGCCGATGGGATCGCCTATCGCCCCTATGCGAAGGTCCAGTACAGCTTCCAGGGCAGCATCGGCAGCGATCGCACGGTCCAGTATCTGGGCGGGGGTGATGCCTTCCGCCTGAAGGGTGTGGATCCGGACGGTAACGGGCTGATCGAACTGGGTGTTGATGCCTCGGTCAACAAGCGCGTCAACCTGTTCGTTTCTGGCGGTTATGGCTTCGGTGGCCACAACAGCCTCGGCCAGGTCCGCGGTGGCATTAGCTTCGGCTTCTGACACATCTCGATAGAACTGGGAGGGCGCGGCGGTTCCGGCGCGCCCTTTCGTTTGCTTGGCCGCCTTGCTCCCCCGCGCGTGATCGTCGGATGATAGCTATGGCGCGCGCCGGCCTTGCAAGAATTCTGCTGCGTCCAAATCTGTCGCGCCGCTTATTCACATCCCAACGGAGAAATATTGGCGCAGAATCAACGAGTAAACATAACGTGAACAACTTTGGAACAGGCGCAGAACCGCTCAAGACGATTGCCGGTCTGATTATGGAAAGGCTGGCACATTATGGGGTTCAGATTTTGACTAACGGGAACGGCGCACTTTGCTTTTTTACCCCCTCTCCCGGTCATGTCAGTCGCCCTTGGGTGGCAGGTGAGTACGCGCAAGGACTGGAAGACGGGGCAATAAAGGAGCTGCAGCAGCTCGTGAGGGCCTCGCCGGTTATTGCCCAAGCCATTATGGCGGAGCTTACGGATTCCGGAGTGCCCTCGGCCTCCGATTGATCGCTATCGGCCCGGTTCCGACGCGGCTGGGCGGACAGCGGCAGATATGTCTTCTATGCTGCAACCTTCCCAACCACTCTTCGGGCTCCTGCGGGTGATTGGAACCGGCAATGTGGCCTGTTAGTCAAACTGGAATAAACCTGATTTGAGTATCGAAGCAGCGACAGTGCTTGGTCTGGCCGAAGCGGCTCGCCTTCATCCGGAGCAGCCTTATAGTATGCAGCTCGCGGGGAACCGGGGAAACTTGACTTACCGTAGCCTTGCGACCGTTTCTGTCGTGGAGCCGGTGGATAAAGCGACCATAAAAAGGGGATCAACGAAATGTTTTCGATCGGCGATACCGTTAGTCTGAAGGATGACCCCTCTCGCGGAGGTATGATCACAGGCGTATCGGAGACGCGCCGGAACCGCACATACTGGGAAGTCGCACTGACCGACGGTAGTGGACGAAGCAAGTTTCCCGAAAGCCAGCTCGTAGTCGGCGCACGTGATGTTGACCCGCTCGAAGAGCTTCGCGCAGGACGTTTCACCGATCCTGACCGGCTCCGTCGCTCGCTGCTGCACCATCGTCTCACCGGTCGCCTGCGCGATGTGATCTACAGCATGGATGTCACGGATGCCGACTTCCATGCTTATCAGTTCAAGCCAGTCGTTAAGCTCCTATCTTCGCCGTCGCAGGGTCTGCTAATTGCCGATGAGGTCGGTTTGGGTAAAACGATTGAGGCTGGTCTGGTCTGGACCGAACTTGTCGCCCGCTTTGATGCATCGCGCCTATTGGTGGTGTGCCCCAAGTCACTGACAGAGAAGTGGCGCCTGGAACTATGGCAGAAGTTCTCGGTCGATGCGAAGATCGTGGGCGCGGGCGAACTCCTCGATCATCTCAAGCGGGATGGGGAGGGGGGAGATGGCTTCGCCTTGATTGCCTCTCTATCATCGATCCGCCCACCGCGTGACTGGGACGATGGCACAGATGATAGCGATCGCGCTTGCTTGTGCCGGTTCATCACCGATGCAGAGGGGTTGGCTCGTCCTCTGTTCGATTGTGTGATCTTTGATGAAGCGCACCATTTGCGCAATTCTGAGACGCTCGCACACGCCTTCGCTCGGGCCGCCATGCAGGTGAGCGACTACAAGTTGTTGCTGAGTGCGACGCCGATAAATCTGCGCAGCGAGGACTTGCGTAACCTGCTTTCGCTGGTGGACGCTGACAGCTTCGACAGTAACTTTGCCTTCAGTGCGCTGAACGACGAGAACAAGCCGCTGGTTCGTGCTCGCGATTTGGCATTAGACCCGCAGACCGATTTTTCTGAGCTGATAGGCGAACTGGGCGAAATCTCTAGTGGCGTGATGCTGCGCATTGATCGTCAGCTCGAGAACCTCAAGCGGGAGCTTTCCGCGCCGGACCTCGTCGATAGCAAAGATCTGCGCGTGAAAATCGCGGCGATGCTCGAGGAGATGTCGCTGCTTGGCTCGGTGGTCAATCGCACCCGGCGGCGTGACGTTAACGACCTACAGGTGAAGCGCGAAGTCGATCATCTGCCTTGGGAGATGACCCCCGGCGAGCGAAGGTTTTATGATTTGGCCTCCGACATCGTTCGCCAGCATGCATATGAACTGGCCGCGTCGGAGCGCTTCCTGCTCGCGACGCCGCAGAGGCTCATTGCTTCGTCATTGGCCGCGTCGTGCCGGCACTGGGCGCGCACGGTAGATGACTTCTCTGAAGACGAGGACGACGACCGCGTAACGAAGCGGTCGGCCGGGCCGCTAACTGCCAAGCTGGCGCGGCTTTGCGCCTCTCCCGCGCTCTTGGCTGAATTGGAGGCGGGAGACACTAAGCTGCAAAAGCTGCTTGGTGCACTCCGTGAGCACGACGCGCGCGGCGACCACAAGGTCATCGTTTTTTCAAGCTTTCGCACGACCTTAGACTACCTGGCCGAGAAGCTTCGCGCTCAGGGGATCGCGGTCCATGTGATGCACGGAGGCATCAAGGAAGAGCGCACGAAGATCATCGCCAACTTCGCGGAGAGCGAGGGCCAACGCGTGCTCCTCACCTCGGAAGTCGGGGGCGAGGGCCTCGACATGCAGTTCTGCCGCTCGCTCATCAATTATGATTTGCCCTGGAACCCCATGAAGGTTGAGCAGCGCATTGGCCGTATCGATCGTATCGGACAGAAGGCGGCCCGGATCAATGTGCTCTCGTTGATTGCCCAGGACACGATTGAGGAGCGTATCTATCTGCGCCTCTTCCTCAGGTTGATGGAGATTCAAGAGACGCTCGGTGCTTTCGAAGCGATCCTTGGCAAGGAAATCGCCGATTTGGAGCAGCGCCTCCTTGACCCGGACCTGACGGGCGACGATCAGGAACAAGAAATTGAACGCAGCGCAATGGCATTCATCAATCGCCAGCAGCAGACTGAGAAGCTGGAGGAAGAAGCGCCCGGCTTGATTGCCCACGGTGACATGATTTTGGCGCAGATCGAGGCGAACCGCCGGCCAGAGCGCCGCATCGCGGCAGTCGAACTCGCCGACTATGTGCACGAGGCAATTGCGGGGCGCTATCCTGGGAGCCGCGTAGACGACGTTCCCGGGCAAGCTGGTCTTTACGATGTGAAGCTCAGCGAGGCGGCGCACCTTGCTGTGAAGCGCATCCTGAACCGAGGTGCCCGAGCCCGTACTCGGCTAGCGCGCCAAACAAGCGTGAGAGCGGTGTTCGAGCGGAGGCCTGGACTTCCAAAGGCGATTGAGATCGTCACCAATGTCCACCCGCTCGTGCGTCTTGCTGCAACCATCCGTAACGAGGCCGCTAAGGCAGAAGTCGCCGAGCCAGTTATCGCGGTGCGGCTATCCAGCAAAGAGATGCCTGATCTCACGCCAGGGGTGTACGTCGCAGCTGTGGCGCGATGGACAGTCGAAGGGGCCATCCGGATCGACAAAATTTTCCACGGTGCATGCAATTTGGCGGGCGATGCGCTCGATCCGGTTCAAGCGGAGCGGCTGGTTCAGGCGGCTCTGCGCGTGGGTACAGCCAACGAACTGGGGCACAACTTTTCGGGACTCGACTCAGTCGCGCACCGCGTTGTCACTGAGATCCTCGAAGCCGCCTTTGATGATTTCCTTGACGAAGAGGAGGCGCGGCACGAGGACCGAGCCGATACTGCGTTGGCGCGGATTGATCGGCAGGGGGAAAAACGCCGGCGCGAATTGGAAATCAAGCTTTTTGACTGGAAAGTCAGCGGTGATCCCAAGAAGCTCAAGATGATCCCGGCCGAGCAGGGGAAACTCGCCAAGCTGATGGCCCGGCTTGATGAGCGCCGGGAACAGCTTAGGAGCGCGCGCGCCAGGTTTTCGCATGATAACCGGCTGATTGGTCTGATCGTGGTTGATTTGGTCTGAGGAGAGGCAGATTGGGAACGAAGCGCGACAGAAGAAGGACAGGCGCCACATTAGGCGATGTGAAGGGGGCCGATCTTCTGGCGAAATTGGCGGCAGCCCTGACACCCGATCATCCTAGCGTTACACGACCACCCGCAACTACGTCGGTGCCCGCTGAAAAGGCAATCGCGGACCATGCAAGCCGCGAACACCGGCAACGTCCACCCTCTCCACCTCAACGTTCTGAAAAGAAGCGACCGTCCGAGCCGATTAGAGTTAAATTGTCCGCAGCGGAGCGGCTCCGAATATTCGGCTCGAGCGCGGAGCCTACTAACAAGATGCAAGCGCCACCTGTCGTCGCCAATGACTTTGGCAAGGCCGCATTTTCAAAGATTGCGCAGCTGCGCCCCGCATTAAGCGACTTCTTGGCAGACCACCGTGCTCCGGAAGATGCGAGTTCTGATGTTGCTGATGTGGTCATACGCCGGATCGCGCGCTGTGTTGAGCGCTTTGCGCATATCGTTAATCCGGATGCTGATGGCTTCCTCGGCTACGACTTTGGTACAAGTTCGACGAAAGCCGTCATCCGCTGGCCCTACCGTGCGTCTAGTCCAGCCTATGCCATTTCTGTGCCGGCGGGCTGGTGCAGCGGTGGGGAACCCCACATATGGCCGTCCGTAGTTTTCTATGATCCTGTCACCCAGCAGTTCAGCGTCCTGCCCGCCAACGGCAGCATGCGTGTCGATGGCTTCAAGGCTGCCCTAGTTGAAGGGACAGCGCATCGCATGGCTCCAGGAGCATCGGTGACATTGCTTGAAGCTGCAGTCGCGTTCCTTTCGCTGCACCTTGCTTACGTACTCGGCACCATCGATGAGCTGGATGGCCAAGTGAGCCTCGTCAACGTGGCGATACCAGTGGCCGCCCTCGACCGCGACGACGCCAGTGTGAGCGGAAGAGCGCAGGCTGCATTCGATCATGCGGTGCGATCGGCACTTAGGTTGCTTCACTGCGCTCACAGTCTGACGCTCGACAACGTCAGGGCAGCTCTGGCTTCCTTGGAAGATCCGCTGCTCGAATATGAACTGCATCCCGAGTTGTCTGGCGTGATTGCCGGATATTGCCGCGGGCCACGTCATTACCTCGGCACTCATATGATTATTGATTGTGGGTCTGCTACCTTGGACATGGCAACATTCAAATTGGACCAATCCGACTGGCCTCTGGAGATATACGCAGCCAGCGTCGAGCTGCTCGGGTCGGATGCAAGTGTTACCTACTGTAATGCCGGGGCGACCACCGAGGATTGCGCCCGGGCGGCACGCTACCAAGATTATCAGGTTTGCAGCCGGTCAATCCAGTTGAACCGCACGGGCTTTTCTCAAACGGACGGCGGAAAATTGGGGTATCAGGTGATCCTGACCGGGGGTGGAATAGCAAACCCCTGGATCGCCAGTATGCTTGAAAAATGGCAGTTGTCATTTGAACGCGATTTTGTACGTCCAAGACTGGACCCCACCCTCAAATGCGAAATGGGATTTACGTCGGAGCGGCTCGTCTTGGCTGACGGGTTGGCGCGTGATCCAGTTGATCTCAAGCGGGTCAGTCTCCCTCGCCGTCCGGTCGCTGAATTGACGTTCAATCCCAATCACCATGATTGGACTTCCAATTAGGCGGCAACTCAGAATTTACCGACAACCCTTGGCTGCGGCATTTGCGTCGGCGCTATGGCCGGTTGCACCAATCGCCTTCAATCGATCATGCGTCGTCGCCAATCATTTCGATTATCGCGAAGATCCGTTTGATTTTGCTGTGGGGGATCGGTGACATTGCACGATCGCGATACTGCATCAGCTCAACCAAGTTGCGATCCCGTGCACTGACCCTGCCGACGGTCCAGAGCGAGCGACCCCGGTCCTCTAGCAGGCTGCTGAAAAAGGGCTGGACGTTTGGGGTCTTGGCTGATTCACTTTGCGTGTTAGCGAGGTGAGAGATGCGGGGAACAGAAGAACGGTCATCGGAGATGTTTTCGTACATCCGGCTTGAGGATCGGATAGCAGCGGCTCATCCGTTGCGGGCGATCCGGATGCTGGTGGAAGCTGCGCTGACCGAGCTTTCGGAGCGGCTGGCGGGGCTTTACTCGCACACAGGCCGCCCTTCCATTGCCCCGGAACAGTTGCTCAAGGCGTCGCTGCTTCAAGCGTTCTTCTCGATCCGGTCGGAACGGCAGTTGATGGAGCAGATGGATTATAATCTGCTGTTTCGGTGGTTCGTGGGTCTGGAGATGGACGCTCGGGTGTGGGATGCCTCGACCTTCTCGAAGAACCGGGATCGCCTGCTCGAAGCCGAGGTGGCGCGCGAATTCCTGGTCACCCTGATGAACCTTGGGCAGGTGCGGCGACTGCTGTCGTCGGACCATTTCTCGGTCGATGGCACGATGATCGATGCCTGGGCGTCGATGAAGAGCTTCCGGCCTCGGGATGGCTCGGGCGATCCGCCGGGGCCGGGCCGTAACGGCGAGCGCAGCTTTCGCGGCGAAAAGCGTTCGAACGAGACCCACATTTCCACCACCGATCCGGATGCGCGCCTGTTCCGCAAGGGGGACGGCCAATCCAGCCGGCTATGTTATCTGGGTCATGCGCTGATGGAAAACCGTCATGCCCTGATCGTCGATACGAGCGTGACCCATGCCACTGGCACGGCCGAGCGCGAGGCTGCCCTCGTCATGATCGAACGTACCCGCAAGCCGGGGCGGCGCGTCACCTTGGCCGGTGACAGGCTGTTCGATGCCGCCAGCTTCGTCACCGCCCTGCGCGAGCGCGAAATCACGCCGCACATCGCCATCAATGGCACCGTCAGCAAGCTGGGCAAGGTGCGCAAGACGCTGATCGACCGCCGCACGACCCGTCATGATGGCTATGTCGCCAGCCTGCGCATCCGCAAACGGATCGAGGAGGCCTTTGGCTGGGTCAAGACCGTCGGCGGTATCGCCAGGCTCAAAGTCAGGGGCCTCGCCAGGGCAGAGGCCGCCTTCACCTTCCGAATAATCGCCTACAACCTTGTGCGACTTCCCAAACTCATCGCCAAGCCCACATGAAAGCCAGCCAAAACCCCGCTTGTCGATCAACGACGCTGGCAAAACGCCAGTTTGAAACTCCACCGCTATTGCAGCACCGCTGAAATGCCCCGAAAAATCTCGTAAGTCCGGCTTTTTCAGCGGCCTGCTAGCAACTGGACCACCACGTCCGCCTGAATCGACGCTGGTTTAATGCGATCAAGGATTACCGTTCGCCAGCGCGGAAACGTGGCTCCATCGCTTCGCCAGGTATATAGATCGCGAAGTAATGATCGAAATGGCCTAGCCCGAACGGTGCTGCCATATAGGCCGCTGAACGTGAAAGATCCGCCTCCCAGAGTTCAAGCTCATCAGCAAAAGGGGGTGTCGCTCTCCTCAGAATAGTGCAGACTCGCCGCATAGATAGGCATAATTTTGTTCGGTGTTTCCGCAACGGCCGGATAGTTCCTAGGTCTGATTGCAGATGCCGGAGACCGACTGGAATTCGAAGCTGGAATCCATACCTTCCGTTGATCATGCAGCCGACATGGATATCTCGGCGAAGGCCAAGTCATATGTTCTGCTTAGCAGCAGACTATAACGAGAAATTTTTTGAAGATCGCTAAAAGGGCTTGAGCTCTCTCTCAATCTATTATTAGCTACGATTCTAGCGTGGAGGGCGGTTATGCGAATAGCGATTCTTGCACTTCTCCTAACTATTGCATCTCCGCTGACGGCCAAAACGATCGACCTAAGCACAAGGACCGAATCGACAGGTATTTACGAGGTCTCCTTCTGTGCGAGACCGTCTCCTGATTCGAAGGTGCCGGGTCATATGTTTGTGGCCTACAGCCATCTTCCGCCCGGAGGACCTCGCAAGTTCCTTTCAATTGGGCACACTGTAGGTGCGGGCACAGGTAGCGCGGCGGCCGCCTGGAGCTACTTTGGGGACAGCGTTCCCGGGCACCTTGCGGAAGAACGCTACACTTCGATTCGCGAGCGGTGCCTGTCGGCGAAGGTGAATAAAGAGGATTATGAGGCGGCTATTGCCCGCACTTCCAATCCGTTGGCGAAAATGGGAATCGGCCGTCCTACCGATGAAGTAGCGGAATTGTACAAGCTCGCCGAGAACGACTGCATGTCGTTCGCAATAGATATTGCCAACTTGCTCAAGCCGCGGGGGCTTAAAGTACCTGCTCGCGGCCGGACCGAGCTGCCGATGGCCTATATTCAACGTTTGATTGCAGCGAACGGCTGAGGCGCCGTCACCAGTTGCCGAAATCGGGGTAGTATTCCCGTCCGTCGAGGAGGGGTTTCTTATGAAAAGGGGAGATCTTGATCCGACTGCCAGCGGTTGGCTGTCGATCACGCGGCGCGCTTTCTTGGGCAGTTCAAGTGCCACGGCGCTGCTGTTGCCTGCGTCAGCCAACGGGCAGGAGGAGGCTCCGGCGTTCGAGCAAGACGGTCGCGATCTTATACTGAGGTGGGTCAGCGGGGGCGCAGCAAAATTCTGGAGGATCGACGCCGATTGGGTCGTCGCCGAGGCAGATAGTACGCACGGCCGTCTCGTCCGGCGCCGCTCGTCCACGCGTGCGACAGTAAGCGGCCGCTACGCCGGGACCAACATTCCAGCAAATTTCCAGATCGACATCAGCCAGCGGACCGGCGTGTGGGGCCTGGGCTGGCGCTATGAAGGCAAGCAGCTGGATTGGGTCAGCCTCACCGACTGGTTTAACGGCGCGTCCGTTCCGATCACGTGCTCGCGGCTGGCGGAGGTCGAGCCGAGGAACAGCGCGCTGGAGCTCAGGGACACGCCGCTGGTCGGCCGCCTGCGCTGGCCGCTCTCGGTCGAGCTATCCTCGCCGGGCGTCCGTTTCAAGCTCGGCTCCACGTCGGGCAGCGCGAAGACCGTGGCGGTCGCGGTCTTTGACGAGCCCGGCGCCGCGGGGCCCAACCCCAATCCTCGGCTGGCCGAGAATATTTCCAAGCTGCTCACTGACACCGCTCCCAAGGCTGAGCTCAAGGTGCGCGCCTCACTCACCTTCGTCACCCTCGACGACGTTGCCGACGGCTGGGCGCTTGGCTTTGTCTCCGGTGTCGGGCTGCGGCTGCTGCCGGACCAGCCGATTATCCACGCGGACATAGTCAAAGATCGCGCCGCCGATCGCTTCTATGTCGCCTGGCGGTGGATATGCGCAGCGGGACGGCTGATCGTCGGCGACAGGCGCGACCCGCGGACGATCCTCGTCGAGCAGGCCGAATTCGTCCAAGTGGTGGACTGGCGCAGGGGCCTTTCCATGCGCCTGCCGCTGACGCCGCAGATGATCGAGACCGAGGAATTTTCCGCAGTCGTCATTGGCGGCGTCGGTGAGGAATTTTTCCCGGAGTTCAATCGCCAGCCCGGTATCGCCTTGCCAATCGAGCTGATCGGCGTGCACGCGCGGGGCACCGACAGCGCGCGCTACGACGTCGATTTCCGCGTGCGCCGCGTCGACAATATGGGGCTTGATCGGTCGGCGATCCTTTGGCGCGAAACCGAAGTGGGCGGGGCGATTGCCGATCTGGTGATCGGAATTCCCGGCGCCGACAACGGAGGTCGTCAGGCCAGCATGATCTCGCTGGGCAGGGCGAGCGGTCTCGACGTGACGCTGAATTTCCCAGGGGCTTTGGCTCTCGATCGGGACGGGCCAGTGCTGCGGGTGCGGCGCCACGAGGATGCGCTGGATATAGGCTTTCAGTTCCACGATTACCGACTGAAAATCGGGCGGGAGGGCGCGCTTATCGTGCCGGGACCAGCGGCGCAACGCGCGGTCCGCTTCCATCCCCAACATCTTCAGGAGGAAGTCTTCCAGGACCCGATAGCTCTCTTGGAGAAAGTGAGGGCGGCTGCGGCCGGCCTGCTTACCGGGGCTGCGACGGCCAAGTCGCCGGCGCGCGAGCTCGGCAAATCGGCCCCTTATGGCACAGGAGGCGAGCAGACCTTGCTCGCCCGAACCCGCGCCTCGGGGCCGAGCTGGATCGTCTTCAAACCGGATGCGGCGGCGCCCGGCCTGCCCCTGACCGTGGCGGCCCTCACCGATTGGCGAAATCTCGCTTT
Source organism: Sphingobium fuliginis (assembly GCF_004152845.1). GTDB lineage: Bacteria > Pseudomonadota > Alphaproteobacteria > Sphingomonadales > Sphingomonadaceae > Sphingobium > Sphingobium fuliginis. The sequence continues at coordinate 494,041 of NZ_SEON01000002.1, read as the reverse complement.
GGCCGCGCCTGCACGCGCCGAATGGGCCAATCTCCCGCTCGACGACCAGTTGACCCGGCTCGGCATCACACCTGCCATGGACCAGGCCGCCGCCCGGGGCCGGGTGATCGACTCGCTCAAGGAGCCCGGACCAACGGTCACAGCGCTCGAGCTCGTCACCGGCCTGCAATTCGCACCCGATGGGCGTGCCCGTTTCCGAGTGCCGCGCCGGCGGCCGAGCGAAACCGGTCCGCTGTGGACCGCTCAGCTCGAACTGATGCCGGTCCCGGTCGCCGAAGGCGCCCTCGCCGAACCGGCGCGGGTGCGGGCGGTCTGGTCAACCGGCTTCGATCCGCGCGCGATCCTAGACACGACTTGCGGGGTCAACGCTTCGCTCGGCGACGACGCCCCTTTCGAGACGTCCGTTAATGCGCGCGACCGGGGCGAAGTGATGCTGCTGAGCTCGGGCCTCGGCTTAGGCGCGCTGCGGGCGGTCACGCTGAGCGGCCAGGACGTGCCCTACAGCCTTGTAAGACGCCCGAAAGCGACTTTCTCCTATATCAGCAACAAGCCCGAGACGCCGCCGCCGACTCCCGGCGGCCCGCCGCCCGACCCCGACGCCCCCGGCGTCGCGCAGGAAGGCGTCATGCTGCCGGCACCCTTCACTCGCTTCAATGCCCGCCTGACGGGCTATGGGGCCGATCTTGACGCCCTCTGGCAAGGCGAGCCCGCAGCGCCTTATTCGAAGGCGCCTTTCTTCAATCGCGCCTTCTCGGTCGAGAAATATGTCCACCGCACGAGCCTCGGCGCGGATATGTTCGTGGAGGTGGTCTACAAGGGCTTCCTACTGCCGTACGGATTTCGGGTCTCGCTGGTAAAAATCACCGAGCGCGAGGGCCGCGAAATTTCCGGGATGGGCGCGATGATGCCCGCCATCCAGCGCTTTTTCATCCTGCCGAAACCGGTCGAGAAGACCTTTCCGGGCATCTATCAGCCCTATGCCGGCCTCGATATCCCGGTCCGGCACGCGCGGCTCATCAACGGCATCAGCCCCGAGCTCGACCAGTCGCGGATGGAGCCACCGGACGATCTTTCGGCGTTGCTGCCTAAGGAGCCGAAAGCCGTCAGTAACGGTTGCTCGGGCGAGGCCGGAGCTGAACGCAAGCCGGCCGGCCGGGTTTTCTGGCCGTGCAAGCGGATCGACGGATCGGTCATCCAGTTCGACTTCGAGGCGGACGATACCGGCGTCAGGCGTTCGGTCCCGCTGCTGTTCGTCGACAACGCCGCCGTCCATCATCCACCGACCATCCGGGCGATCATGGATTATTACAACAATTTGGCGCCGATCAATCTGCGCACCGAGCGCCACCACGGCGGCCGGACGATCTTCGCCCCGCCCGCCAAGGCCGGCGATACGAGTTTCGAGACCGACCATATCATCCTCAGAGCACGTAGCCGCACGATCGAAGTACCGCCGCCACCCGCCCCACGCCCAGCGGCGCCCCCGGCGCCGAGTGAGGCAGACATCGACGCGGCGTTCCACATGGACGCCTTCATGGAAGGCGCGGACGAGCCCCCGCTCTATCCGGTAATGGTCGAAGCCTCGATCCGGATCCCGCCGCTGGACCGGCTAGTCGGGGAGCCGCAGGGGCTAAAGCGGGTCGGCTATGTGCCGCATTATGTACGCAATGGCTTCAACGTAAAGGCCAATCCCGGAGAGCTCTATCTCGGCTTCCTGGACCGCGGCGGGGTGATGGACCTTTCGGCGCGTGGAGAGAAGTCCGGCGGCGTCGCTCAGACTCCCACACCACTGGCGGGCATCAGCCGCGCCAATGCGATCGTGGGCGCCGAGCCGGTTCGAAAGCCGCCCGACCGCGCTGTCGCGGATGCCGCTCCGGCCGTCAAGGCCGACGCCTGGATGCCGCCACCGGTCGGCGCCGACATACCGTTCGACTTCAAGCCCGCTCTTGAGGATCGTTTCGAGCCGGCTAGCTTCCTGCCCGACGGCAAGCTTCTCGGGATCCTCAAATTCCGCGACGTGGTGATGGCCGCAACGATGGCGGCGCAGCCCAAGCTGACCGAGGTCTACGAATATGCGGTCGCTTCGGCTGAGGGCGGCGCCGCGGCCGTGCTCAAGGTGCTTCAAGAAGCGTGCCGCCTAGCCGCCAAGGCGATCGAAGCCGCGCTGGACAAGGCCGATGCCGCGCTGTTCGATTTCCTGTCCTCGGAAAATGCGGGCTTCAAGCCGGTCAAGCCTACCGCCGCCGACCGCCATCCCAATCTAGATCGCTTCTATCCCGATCTCAGCGGGGACCTTGAAGCGCTCAAGGCCGTCTTAATCGGCGCCTCGACGACCGATCTCAGTCGTCTGCCCGAGCATGCCTCCGCCCTTAGCGAGCGGTGGCGGCGATTGCGGGGCACGGTCGATGCGGTCATCGCCAACCCCACGCCCGAGCCGATCCGCGGCATCATCAGCCAGGTTCGGCAATTGATTGACGCGCTGGAAAACGGCCTTCTTGGTGCGCTCCAGGAGGCCGTCCGCAAAGCCATCGACGCGTTCGTGACCACACAAGTGGAGCCATGGGTCAGGGCCGCTCTAGACGCTTGCTTCGACGCCGCCGGCAAGCTCGTCAACGAGTGGATGTTCGACGCCTTGTTCGGTCCGCTGCGGCCTCCACTCCCGCCCGAGACGACGATCGCGAAGCCGCCCACGCGCGCCGATCTGCAAAAGCTCGTCGACGCGCTCCTTGCGCATCCGGAGGTGATCTCGCAGGCCACGTTGACCGCGCCGCTCGCCGACGCGCTCACGCTGCCGCTGCTGCGACTTATCGGAGATGCGCGGCGGCTCGTCGATACGATCGCCGCCGGCGAACGCAAGGCGATCGAGCGGATCGCGAATCTCGCGCGCGAACTGCTCGAGCGCGTGCTCGGCGCGCTAGCTTCGATCCAATCGCTCGTCGCCGCGGCCAGCGCCGAGGCAGCCGCGCTGTGCGCCGGAGCTGCCGCGCCCATCGTCGAGATCGCGACGCTGGCGACCGACGCTCTACCGAGTGCCGCACAGGTCAATTCGGCGTTCAGCTTCATCCGGGCGCAGCTGCCGCTGCTCGACCTGCCGGGTGCAGATCCCACCCCTGAGGTGCGAGCGGCGCGCGAGGCCGCCGCCGCCTTGCGGTTGGCCATTCAAAATGTCGGCGCGAATATCGCGGCGGTTCAGAAGAAAGGCGCCGAGTTTAAGGACCTGGCTCAATGGTGCTCGACGCCGGGGCGGATACCGACGGCGATAGCCGAGCTGGCGCGCCTGCGCCTCGCGACCCTGGCTTCGGTCAAGGATTGCGTCGACCAGCTGCGTCTCGTCGAGAGCGCGCTGCTGCTGATCAGCGCCGATCTTTGGGCGGATGCGCGGTCGGCGGTCAAATCCATTCGCCGCGAGTTCATCATCCTCGCGGTGCGCCTCACGCTCGCCAGGCTGACCGCCGCCAGGATCGGCGGTACCGAGCTCGGCCAGCGTCTCGACAAGCTGGGCAAGCGCGCGCGCGCAAGAGTCAATGAAGCGGCTGCCCAGGTGCTGGCAATTGGCAGCGATCTCGATGCCAGGCTATCCAGCGTCTCCAAGCTGCGGCTCGACCATATCAGCGACGAGCTCGGCGCCGGCATTGTCGCTACGGCGACCGAGCTGGCGGCCATCGAGCGACGGCTGTTGGCAACCGCCACCGATCTGACGGCACTTGAGGGCGCGGTGCTGGATTCCGTTAAGCCGATGGTCGCCCAGCTTGCCGGCGCGGTGTGCGCGCCGTTGCTCAATGTCCACAAGCTGGTCGCCGATCAGGCCACCGCGGCCGTCGCGCTGCTCGAAACCGGGCCCGACCTGCTGCTGATGCTGACCGGTCCGCTGCTCGAGCGGCTCAGGCTGGCGCGCGACGCGGTGGTGCGAGACCAAGCTGCACTGGCGCGGATCCCGACCTATCCCCAGGAGGCGAGCGTTCTGCTCACGCGCTGGAGTAACGAGGAGCCGGGCCTCGTCGCTGCCACGCGGACCGTGGCTGAATTGTTCGAGGCGGTCGCGCGCGGCCAGATCGGCGCCTTGTTCGATCTGGCCGAGGTGCGGCGCGCAGTCGAGGACGCGGTTCGCCGGTTGATCCCCTCCCGTGTGACGATGCGTTATGTATGGACCGCGAGCCTAAAGCCGTTCCCGCCGGCCGATCCTGTTTTCCTGCCTAACACCAAGGCCGATGGCGAGCCGTCCACCGACGGCAAGTCGGCGGACCTCAGCATCGACACTGAAATCCAGATCGACTTACTCAATCCCAAGGACCGCAAAGTCACCGTTAAGGGATCGGTCCGTCCGTTCGCGATCCAGCTGCTGGGCAAGGCCACCGATTTGATAACGATCGGCCTCAAGGACACAGAATTCACGGTTCTGCCCGGTCAATCGCCGCGCTTCTCGACCACGATCGACGACGTTCAGATCGGCACGCAGCTCAAGTTTCTCGAGGCGATCATGGAGCTGGTCGGCGGAAAGGGCGGGTTCGCGATCCGGCCTAGCTTTTCTCCGCCCGGCGTTCTTATCGGCTATAGCTTCGCCGCACCAATTCTGTCGGTCGGCGCGCTAACCGTTCTCGACGTAGCGCTGGAGATTGCCGTCCTGCTGCCGTTCGACGGCAGCCCGGCTCAATTCCGCTTCGCCTTCGCCAGCCGCAATCGGCCGTTCGGGATCATCATCGCGCCCTGCTATTATGGCGGAGGATTCGTCGCCCTTACCGCCGCGGCCGACCGCATCCTCGCATTCGAGATAATGCTCGAATTCGGCGCCGCGACAGCGATCAAATTCGGTCCACTTGATGGCCGCGGCAAGGTCAGCACCGGCATCTACCTGTTCCTGCGCAGCGACGGCACCCAGCGGCTTGAAGGTTTCGTCCATGCGGTCGGCGAAGGGCAAATCGCCTGCTTCGGGATCAGCGTGAACCTTGAGGTGAAGATCGTATCGGACGGCTCTTCGATGAAGGGATCGGCCACATTCACGTTCACCTTCAAGGTCGGCTTCGCCGAGTTCGACTATTCGGTCCCGGCCCTCTATTCGTTCAAAGGCGGGGGTGCCTCGGGCGAGGTGCCGCAGTTTCCGCGCGACGACTCCTATGAAATCGATGCTCCCGACAAGCGGCGGGAGTGGCGCGAATATCGCAGTCATTTCACTCCGTCGTGGCCAGTCGCATGACCGAACCCGTCAACGTCGAATGCACCGCAATCCCCGACGGCGTGGTAGGGCCGGCGGCGGGCCAGATGCTGCGAGTGAGCGTCGTGCTGACGCCGCATCCCGACGCCGCCGGCGCCATCGAGCTCAAGGATTGGCCAAGCGAGATCCCCACGCTCGCGTTCGAGCTTCAGCTCGGGGCAACCGTTGAGACCCTGAAGCCGGTCAAGGGCGCACGCTTTGAGTTCGATCCGCCGGAAGCGACGGAAAAGGTCTCCGAAGCGGCGAAGGACTTCTGGACCGATACCTGGCAAGACGATGACATTCGCGATGCTTATTACGAGTTGCTAGGAGCGACACCGGTCTCCGCAAAGGTCGGTGCCTATGGATACGCCCAGATCGCCGAGCTCGCGAGAACACGTTTCGAGACCGGCGTCGAGGTAGGCTTGCTGTCGGCCGCCTATCATCGCGACAAGGCGCGCGGCGCCGCCGCCGAGGCCGGATCCTTGTTCGATACCTCGGCGCTCTCGGCGATCGCCCTAGCGCGACTTGAAAACCCTAATGATCCGACGGTGCTGCTTGCCGACGCGGAAGGGTTGATGCAGCGCAGCGTGTTCTACGACTTACCGGTGGGCGACGGGATCGATGCGGCGCTCGCCGGAGCCCGCCAAGCCGGCAGCGACTTCGGACTTGGCGCCGGCACGCAGACCGCCGCGCTGATGCGGGTGCTGGAAGAGCGCCTGACGGCGTCCACCAAAGCGATCCGCGCGGCGCGCGCCAATGACGGCACGATAGCGGCGGACGGCGCCGGAGCCGCCGCCAGCTGGGCGCCGTTCGCTCCGATCGAGCCCGAAACCGCTCACGATGTCACGCCCAACGGGCAGCTCGCGCGGCTGTTCGACGTGCGCTACGACGAAACGCGGTTCGGAAGGTCCGTCGCGCCCGCGCAACCGACACCCTTGGATGACGCGCAGGCGGCCGGCGACGCCGCCCCCGAGCCGGAAGCCGACCCGGTCCGCGTCGCGCTGGCCGCTTACGACCAGGCAATGCAGACCGACGCCGAGCGGGGTGCGGTGCAGGCTCCCGACCCCAACATCGAGACGCCGAAACAGGTCGCGGCGCGGCATGTGGCGGCGTTTCAGGCGCATCCAACCTTGCGCAAGTTTGTGAAGCTCATCGTCGACGTCTTCGTTCCGCTCGCGGCAGTTCCTGCCGAGCTGGTGACGGCCCGGGCAGGGGTGGTAGCCGTGACGGTGGTCGGGCGCGGTCAGTCGACGCGGCGGAGCGCGACAGCTTTTCAGCTGCTCACCGACGCCAGCGGCCCGCTGTTCGAACCGGCGCCGGAAGCCGAGTTTGGAGGCCATCCGTCGGCAGCGCTGGTCCCATCGCTCCCGCTTTATCGCGGCGTCGTCCAGCTTTCGATCGGGCTCAACGGCAAATCGCCCGGCGAGGACGGTCACAAGCCGCGCTTCCGGCTCGAGGTGATCGACGCGCTGGCGAGCATCGCCTCACTGCGCCGTAGCCTGCAGGTCGCCGTCGGCGCGAGCCGCAAGGGCTTGCCAGCCGCCCAGGCGGTCTACGAGGAGCCGGGCCTGCGAACGCGCGGTCTGATGTTGCTCGATCTGGAGGCGATCGTGCCGTTCAAGGTGGCCGAAGATCGCAGGGCCGAGAAGCGCCAGCCGACCCATCTCTATTATGCCGAAGATTTGGTCGACGGCTACAGGCTCGACGTCGTGGCGCCGGACGGGAAAGCGTTCCCTGCCGGCGCTAGGAAGCTTCGATACAGTCGGATCGACAGCGTCTCCGACCGACAGACATATCTTTATGCGGCCACTGAAGCGCGCGACGAAGGGTATATCGCACCCGGCGCTCGCAGCTGGTTCACCAAGGACGAGGCGGGCGCGATCGAGAAGAACCTGATCGTCTCGGAGCAGCTGCTCTGCTGGTCCGGCGACAATATCGGCTTGCCCGCGCTTGCGCATGACCGCAGAGATACGGAAAGTCCGCCGCCGGCGCATCAGCTGCCGGTAACGATTCGCTACGATATGGCGCCGACTTCGGTGCCCGGGCCGATTCTTCGCGTCGCAGGGCGCTACCGGTACATGCTGCGCGCGCGCAAGCTCAACGGCTCGAGCGTTGACGTCAGGCGTAGCGAGGCGCTCGCTCCCCGATATTCGGTCGGAGACCGATCAGACGCACGCGGCTATTTGTTCGCGCCCGTCGAGAAGGCGCCGGTTCCCGTCGTGCTGGTCGCAGACGACCAGGTTCTCAACGTAGCCGAGCTTGGGGACGATCAGCCGGCAAGCGAGACGATGCTGGTCGCGCAGGACCAGCGGATGTCGCGCTACTTGGTGGTGCCGCGGATCGGCTTCGACCTCGCCGAGCAGCAGGGCCAATTCGATCCTATGCCTATGCGGCTTGGAGAAACTGAGCCCATGGCGCAGGCGCGGGCCGAACATGCGGCAACCTTCGGCTGCTATGGGATGCTGGTGCGCGATGCCAACACCGGCGAGTTCCCGAAACGCTCGAGCGGCAGCGCGATCGGCGCGGTCGCCAGCCATTCCGATCGGCACGCTGCGGCACTGAGGTTCAAGCTGCAGGCGCCTGCCACGACGCCACCGGCGGCTCCCTATTTCGTCGACAACAGCCTCAAGTTCCTCGCCGCCCGGCTGGTGCCGACCAAGGCCACCACGCATTTCGCGATCGATCCCACTGCCGGCACCGGAGAGGTGGCGTTCTGGCCGGAAGATCCGGCCGCGCCGGCCAATTCTTTGGGGGGATTCCGTCCCGAAGCGGTGCGCCCTGTCCTGCTTGAGGTTGTCGGCGCAAGGCCTGGTGAACTCAGCCGCATCGAGCCGGGGGAAACTGAGATTAGCGATTCGGGCAGGAAGCTGACGGTGCCGCTCTTGCGCGTCCACGTCGGCGCCGGCGACACGTTCGATCTCGAGCTTTGGCTCAACCGGACGAGCGAGCATCTGCTCGCCAACGCAATGGCGCGAAACGCCGTCAGCAGCACCGCCAAATTGACCTTGGGAGCGGGCGACGCCGATCCGGCCACGCCCGGCGATGTCGGCTTCTCGGCGGCGGACGCGCTTTGGAGAGAGCTGCGCACCCATCGGCGCATCGGCGTGCTGCATGACGTAATGCGGTTTCGGATCGAGCAGGTCGCGCCGCTTCCCTTGCGCGTGCCGTCGTTCCGCGCGTTTGGGTGCGTCCATGCGCAGAGCGCCGAAGCGTGGGCCGCGGTCGCCGGCGAGGCGACTCACGTGGACGCGGCCAACGCAGATTCGCTGTTCAGCTGGGGGACGCTCCTAATCGATCGTAAGACCACCGGCGCGCTCTGGGCGGAGGCCTTCTGGCTGGAGGACGATCCCGCCCGCGTGCGCCAGCGCAGCACGAATGCCGAAGACTTCGATGAGATCGACCAGCTTGGATTGTGGAACTATCGCCCAGAGCCCGATAGCGGGCGGCTGTTCACGATCGACCAAGTCGCGGCCGTGCCGGCTACCTCCGGTGAGACTCCGGCCGATTATACGCGGCGCGCCAACCTGCTCAGCCTGGTGACGGACGAGGGAGGGCGGCGTCGCAGCCTGGCGGCCGAGTTTCAGTGCTATAAGGCAAGGCGACTTTTGGTGCGGCTGCTGGCGCGCTCGCGCTTCGCCTCGCCGGCGCCGGAAGGCGACAGCGAGCGAAGCACGATTGCCAGTGCCTCGCGAGCCGATACGGTGGCGGCGCTTAGCGACGGACGGATTGCCACGCTCGTTTGGGGCGATAGCTCTCCGCTACCGGGTACCGCGATGGTCTGGCTCGCCGCGACCCGACGGCCGCCTCCGCCCAAGCTGATGAAGGATCAAGGGTCGATCTACCAGCGTCGGCTAACCGCCGTCGCCGGCGGGGACGCGGCGGGCGGGTCCGGCAAGGCCTTGTCGCATTGCTATCGGCTATGGCTGGGCGACGACTGGTTCGCTTCCGGGGAGGGCGAGCAGCTCGCCATCGTCTGCCGGGAACGTGCCCAGCGTCCTCCAGACTGGCTACTTTCTCAACTGAGCCGTTGGGGCGGCGACATGACGATGAAGCCGTCGCAGGTGCTACGGCCGGCCGACACTGAAGGGATCGATCCAAGCTACCTCGACCCGTCGCAGATTCGCAACGCGAGGATTGTCGACGCCGTCGTCCCAGGTCCAGGCGGGCGGCCCCCTGGGGCGCCGCCAGAGCCGCACGACGTCAAGCTGGCTCTGCTCACACCGCAATTCCATAGCGGCGCGGGCCGCTGGTACTGCGACATCGAATTCGCGCAGGTCGCGGCTTTTCGCGTCACGCTCAAGCTCAGCGTAGCCCGCTACCAGCCGCATGCATTGCCCGGCATCCAGCTTTCTGAGCCGGTCGCGGCAGACGCTTTCGTTCTTCATCAGCCGTGGACATTCACCGCTACGCGCACGGCGAACGGCATCGAAGTCGCCGCCATGGGGCCGGCCTATGTCGGGCGCGCACCAATGACCAGCGAACTGACGGGCGTGACCGGCCAGGATATTGAACACAGCGTCAGCACGCCGCTGATCGTCGCCGAGCTCGAGCGGCTGGATGATGCGGGCAGCCGGCCGATGCCGGTGCGCGGGTCGCAGGGTCGGCGGATCGCCACCAACAACTTGGCGCCGGGCGTCCGAACCGAGCTTGGCTACGGCAATGACCGCCATCCGGGCGTCACGGCCGGCTGCACCCGCTGGTCGATGCGGCTTGACCTGCCGCCCGGCCCAAGCGAGGATCGTCTGGCCGTCCGCGTCAGCCTCGCCACCGCGCACGCCAACAGCCTAGCCGCCAAGAAGGAGGCCCGTGACGGAGCACTCATCTATCTGCCCGAACCGATCGTGGTGTCGCTGCCGGTCTGAGCAAGCGCCCGGCTAGGGCAGAGTGATCTTTTCCTTCGCGCACTCGGCGATGGCGCCTGCGGTGTAGGCAAAGCATTTGCCTGTGTCGGCGGCATCGTCGGCATGGCGCGCCTTGGCCTCGGCGCAGATTTCGGCGCGCGTGGGCTTCTTGGCGATCACCGCGCCGAGCTCGGGTTTCGCGGGCTCGAGCTTGACATGGCACGCGCCGGACATGCTCGCGCGCTGGAGCACCCAGTTCGCCGTCTCGGCGGCGACATCGGCCGTCGTCGCGTCGGCGGCCGTATCGGCGAGTTCGTTCGCCGGCATTTCTTCGGTCGCCGCCGAGTTTGCGGCCGTATCGGTGCCGCCGGAGCTGCAGCCGGTAAGCAGCAGCGTGGCTATGGCCAGGTACTTCCACTGTTTCATGTTCTTCTCCCCCTGTTGTGCGAAGCACCGCGCAGCCGCGGTTAGGTTTGTGGAGTATCCTTGAAGCGCGCGCGCACCGACGCGAGGTCGGACGGGCTCAATTGGCAGCGCTGCCCCAGATTTACGCACTCCGCTTTCTGATCGGGGAGAGACTTCTGGCATGTCGCCAGCCCGGCCTTACCGACGGCCGTCAGCTGCAGCTTGCTGCTCTCCGGATAGTGCATGATCGAGCACAGATCGTAGCTCGTATAGAAGGTTCCGACGCCGATGCCGAAGTTAGGGTCCGATTTGGGGATGGCGGCGGCGATGGTGACATAGTCGGTTCGGTCGTCGCGCATATGCTCATGGTAGAGCCCCAGGCTATGCCCGATCTCATGCTGGATGTTTCCCGCCTGGCAGCCTGGATTCAGCCAGACGTTCTGGTCCGCGGCCGCGGGGGCATAACCGACGCGCGCCTGGCAGCTGAACCCGCTGCCGACGTCATCGAGGAAGACGAGGCTATGCGTCTTCGCCCTGAGCGACGGGCTCGCCGCAGCCTCATTGACGAATGAGACGACGCCGGTGGCGTTCCAGCGTGCAATCCCCTCGCCAATCGCGTTCTTGAGCGCCGCATCGGTGATGCTCGCGTCGATGCGATAGGGTATGGTGCGGGTCGGCCAGGCGCGGTTGGCGATCCCGAACCCGAAGAACTTGATCTGCGCGTCGAACTGGGTGCTGAGTGCAGACTTGTCGATCTTCTTGACGGACGCTTGCAGCTCCGGCGACAAGGCGGAAGCCTCAACTTTGCTCGCCAGCATCATGAATGACAGCCTGCTGATGACCTGCAGTTGTTCATGCCGTCCCAGCACCATGTCTCCGCCCGAGACCGCTAGGCCATTGACATTCACGTAATGAACGGTCCGAACATCTCCGTTCCCGTTGGGAATAAGCGCGGTCGCGGGCTGACCCTTGACAAGATTTTCGCTTAACTCGCCCTCCCAGCTAGTCGGTTCATCGGCGGCTCCGGAGCACAACAGGCCGATGAAAGCGCAGGCAAGTGAAAGACCGGCAAGTCGCATCGTCCCCTCCAATAACGCCATCGCGCTGCAACATACAGTGGCATGACGGAATCGGAAACATCTTTACCTATTGTCGAAGTCAATTACATACTTTTGGCCAATGCCAAGGAATGCGGCGGCGCGTAGGCGTAGACGGGCGGTTGTTTGTTGGCGCCATGCCTGGCTATGTTTGACCATGCGCTGGAGGGGGTGACTTGCGTCGGCTCTGGTGGGCAAGGCACCTCTTCGCTCAATCCAGAAATGTGGGGGCATTTGAGGGGGCATCTTGCAGAAACGCGATTTTATTATTAAATGAAAATAGAGGTTTGTGCAGAATGTTTGGTTTCCTCCCTCTCCGCCATATTATCCCTCAAGTCGCTGAATTCCGGCAAATCGTTCCGCCTGCTCCCTATGGGCTAGCTGTGCCCGATAAGGGTTGCTTTGATCGGTTGATCCACGCCCGACGATGACGGGTGCCTCTTCCAGAGATTCAACCCCGGGCTCCCCATCCGGTGCGATCGATCGTCCACGGGCGCTCCAGTCCTTGTGGAACGCTGCCGGGAAGGATGCGGTTGCCGATCCTGGCCAGATCGGCCATTGCCGGTCCATTCGGTGGCCAGTCAAAAGGTTCAGGATCCATGATGACGCTTTACGACGCCTTCGTACCGGGGTGCCTTCAGATTTTGGAGTCTGTGTCGAGACTGGTTGTGAAAGCGAAGTCCTATTGCGATGCGCAGTCTCTCCCCCCGGAACGGCTGCTTCATGCCAGACTCGCTCCCGACATGTTGGACTTCGCCTATCAGGTGAAAAGCTGTGCAATCCATTCCATCGGCGCGATCCATGGCGTTCAGCGCGGGAATTTCTCGCCTGACATCGCGGCGCCACCGGCCAGTTTCGAGGAATTGAACGCCAGGGTGATGGAAGCGGCCGACGCCCTTGGCGCACTTCAAGTTGCCGATGTGGAAAGCTTGAGCGACAGGCCGATGACATTCACCATCGGTGACAAGCTGCGCTGGGATTTCCTGGGCAAGGATTTCCTGCTCAGCTTCTCCCAGCCCAACTTTTATTTCCATGCCTCCACGGCCTACGACATTCTCCGGACGAACGGCGTTCCCCTGGGGAAGCGGGACTATCTGGGCGCCGTTCGGAAGCTGCCGTCCCCGCCAGCGCCGATCTGATCCGCTGGCGGCATGGCGGGCAGGGCCCCGGCGCGCCCGCTGACGTAGCGAGCCGGGGAACTAAGGCTGTCTGGGCAAAGCATAGGCGATGACATGATCGCCCAGCTTCGTGCCGAGGGAGCCATGCCCGCCTGCAACGACGATCACGAACTGCCGCCCGCTCGCCCTCGACCGATAGGACATCGGCGTCGCCTGTCCCCCGGCCGGAAGACGGGCACGCCACAGCACCTTGCCGGTGCGCGTGTCATAGGCGCGCAGATAATTGTCGATCGCCGCCGCCATGAAGGTGAGCCCCCCTGCCGTCGACATCGGACCGCCCAGCGATGGAACGCCCAGTTTGAACGGGATAGGCAGGAAGGTTTCGTCGCGGATCGTGCCGTTCTTATGTTCCCAGACCTTCCTGCCGGACCGCAGGTCGATGCCCGCGACATAGCCCCATGGCGGTGACTGGCAGGGCAGGCCTGCGAAGGACAGGAAGGGGTTCATGTCGACCGCGAAGGGGGCGCCCGCATTGGGATTGTACCCCTGCTCGTCCGATCCGCGCCGGTCGGAGCCGCCCGCCGGCCCCCGTACGCCTTGGTCCTCCATTTCCGCGCGGGGGATGAGCCTGTCCACGAAAGCGACATAGTTTGGATGGGCGAATGCGACCTGGCGGATCGGGTCTATCGAAATGCCGCCCCAGTCCATCACGCCGAAATTTCCCGGGAACACCAGCGTCCCCCGCAATGAGGGCGGCGTGAAGGGCCCCTTATAGTCGAGCGACTTGAACCGGATGCGGCAATAAAGCTGGTCGAGCATGGTTGCGCCCCACATGTCGCTTTCTCGCGCCGGGGCGGGCATCAGGGATATGGCGGAAAAGGGCTGGGTGGGCGACAGGCGGTCGCCCGGCGCTGCGCCGCCCGGGACGGGGCGCTCCTCCACCGGGAACAGGGGCTTGCCGTTCCGGCGGTCCAGGACGAAGAGATTGCCGGTCTTGGTCGACTGCACCAGCGCCGGCACCCGGCCGCGGCCGGGCAGGTCCAGATCGACCAGCGCCGGCTGGGCCGGGACGTCCATGTCCCACAGGTCGTGATGGACCGTCTGGAACACCCAGCGCGGCCTTCCGGTCACGATGTCCAGCGCCAGGACCGAAGTGGCGAACCGTTCGGTCGTCGCGGGCCGCCTGCCGCCCCATTGGTCGACAGCGCCCATCCCCATCGGCAGGTAGATCAGGCCCAGCGCCTCGTCAGCGGCCGGCGTGCTCCAGCTGTTGGGGGAGGAGGGCGTGTAGTGCCGGCCCGCGCCCAGCGGGGCGGTGCTGTCCGGATTGCCCGGATCGAAATTCCAGACCAGTCGGCCCGTGAGCGCGTCATAGGCACGGATGACGCCCGAGGGCACGTCGGTGGAGATATTGTCGTAAACCGCGCCGCCGGTCACGACCAGGCCATGCGCGACAAGGGGCGCGGACGTCACCTGATACCAGCCGCCATTATAATGAGGTTGCCCCGGGAGCAGGCTGACGGTCCCGGCGCGTCCGAAGCTGCGGCACGGCGCGCCCGTGCGCGGGTCCAGCGCAATCAGGCGGCTGTCGTTCGTGGCGAGGAATATGCGCCGGGGACAGTCGGCGGCGCTCGCCCCCGCGCGCGATGAATCCCAATAGGAAAGGCCGCGGCAGGTGAGATGCTGCATGTTCCTTGCCGAAGTCCTGATCAGCGGATCGAACCTCCAGCGCTCCCTGCCCGTCTCCGCGTCGACAGCGATCACCCGATTATGCGGCGTGCAGAGATAGACGGTGTCGTCGACCTTGATCGGGGTCATTTCATAGGTCGTCTCGCCCGGATCGCCCGAGCGCTTGAGATCGCCCGTCCGCAATTGCCACGCCACCTCCAGCTTGCCGACATTGGCGGGCGTGAGCTGGGTCAGGGGCGAGAATTTGTCGCCACGCCAGCTTCGGGCATAGGCTTGCCAGTCATCATCGGGCATTGCGTTCGGCTCCGCCGCGATCGTGCTGCGCGGGCCAGGAAGCGTGCCGTCGAGATTGTGGACGTCGCGCATCAGCGCGGCCAGGCCGAAGATGCCGGCGATCGCCAGCGCCACCGCCAGGGGGCCGGCGTTTCGCACCCATCCCCCAGCCGGCGCAAGGCGCCGCACGGTCCATGGCAGGATCAGCAGCAGGCCGAAGAGGAAGATCAGGTCGCCGCGCGGAACGAGCGGCCACCAGTCCACGCCGATTTCCGCCCAGGCCCAGGCCATCGTGGCGAGGACGAGCGCCGCGAACAGATGCAGGGCGGCCGCGCGCCGCTTCCAGAGCAGAAAGGCGCTGGCCAGCATCGTCAATCCCGCGGCCGCATAGAAGGGGCTGCCGCCCAATGAGGCGAGCCAGATGCCGCCGATCAGATTGGCCGTGCCGACAGCGCCTGTCAGGACCGCGATGACCTTCAGCAATTTTGCAGTCTGGCGGCCGGACTTCATCGATTTGCCTCCGATGATCTCGCAAGCAAACCGTCGCGCAGCAGCGATGTTCCGTTTCGGGAAGGGAAGAGAGACGCAAACGAAGACGGGCCTTGCCGGAGGTTGCACCCTTGCTGCCCGCGGGTTCGAATGGTTTTGCCGGAAGCGGTCCTCCGCTCAGTTCAGCGCAAGACCTCTGATCAGGGCCAGGACGCTGCCGAGCGTCGATACGTCCGGCGTGCGCATGCGGTCGCCGGCGAACTGGAAATGCGTGAGCGCCACCTGCTGCTGGGGCGAAAGGAGGATCTTGGCCCCCACGACGCGATCCGTGATGCGCGCGACGATCGCCGGAACCTCGCCCAGTTCCCTGATGGAAATCGTGCCCCTGTCGCCTATGCGCCAGCCGCCTTCATTGGCGAAGGCCACGCCGCTCGACGAAATGTCGAGCAGCCGGACCGGTGTGGCGCTGTCCCCCGCGCTGAAAAGCGCCGTTCCGCTGATGGGAGCCCGCTCTTCCGCCCTTCGCGGCGTTTCGACACAGACGATGATGGCGATGATGCAGACGAGGACGTTGTACATGCTCCAGAACGCCACGATGCCCTTCTGGTCCGAGAAGAAGGTCGGCGCCAGTGGCGAGCCATAGCCGAACAGCATCCCGCCCACGGTCAGCAGAAGCACGACCGCAAAGCGCGACAGCAATTTCCAGTGGATCACCGTCCGGGAACGGTCGCCCCCCTTGTTGGTCACCTTGAACGGCCGCTCCCCGGGGAACAGCAGGGTGTGGCAGGATGCGGCCACGATCTCCGGCGCGACCAGCAACTGGGACGTGTCGGTCAGAAGCGGGAGTATCCGGCCGTTGGAATACCAGCTGATGGCGAAGGCTTCCACCAGGATGCGGGGCAGCAGGAATGTCGCAAGCTCGCCGATCGGCGCATCCATGATGGTGAGGCCCGTCATCCAGTAGAGGATCGGCACCAGCAGGCAGGCGAGGCGGAAGGGAAAGCTGCCCATCCAGTAGAGCAGGGTTTCCAGCAGGCTCATCCTGTCGATCCAGCCCAGACCCTTGCGCGAGAACAGGCCGTCGGCGCTGCGCATGATCTGCATCGCGCCGATGCACCAGCGGATGCGCTGGGTGCAATATTCGCCGATCCCTTCCGGCGCGAGGCCAAGGCTGAGCTTTTCGTTCAGATAGGCGGTGACGAAGCCATGCTCTTTCATGCGGATCGACAGCAGCATGTCTTCGGTAATGCTGTCGGTAGGGAATCCGCCGATCTCGGCAAGCGCGGCGGTGCGGACGACGGACGACGTCCCGCAGGAAAAGGCGGTGCCCCATCCGTCCTTGGCCGGCAGCAAGGTGTCGAAGAAGAAGCGCTGTTCGTCGGGCAGGTCCAGATGCCCCTTGATCCTGTGTTGCAGCGGATCGGGGTTGAAGAAATGCTGCGGTGTCTGGACCACCCCCACGGTCGGGTCCTGGAACAGGGCCACGCAATGCGACATGAAATTGGGCAGGGCGACGAAATCCGCATCCAATATGGCGATGAAATCCGGCATCTCGCCACGCGCGGCCAGTGTCGCCAGGCCTGCGTTCATATTGCCGGCCTTGGCATGAGCATTATCCGGCCGCGTCAGCCATTCCACGTCGCGACGGCGGCACAGCGCCTCCACCTCCGGCCGCCTGCCGTCATCCAGCAGGAAGACCTTCGCCGGATAATTCTGGTTGAGGGCGCCGGTAATCGTGCGGTCGAGAATCCCGACATCTTCATTACAGGTGCAGATGAAGATCGCGGCGCTGGGCCTGTTGACATGCAGCCAGCGTATGTTGCCGCTGACGTCCTTCAGTCGGTCGCGCCGCCGCGTCAGCACGACCAGCACCAGCACCCCGCCCAGGGTGGAGCAGACCTCCAGCATGAAGAAGCCCACCGAAAGCAGGGCGGAACCGGGCGTGTCCAGGTCGAGCGTGGCGACCATGCGCCATGTCATGTAGATCAGGATCGATCCGATCGCGGCGCCGCTGACGATCAGCCGATGCAGCGGGTTGGCCGGCCTGAGTTTGGGAAAGATCAGCAGGCAGAGGCCAAGGGTGGCGAGGCCCCAGAAATAGGACGGGATCTCGGCGGGGTTCATGGCCGCGTTACAGCACCACCCGGCCGGCCGTGCCGACCGGGCACTGCTTCTTGCCCTTCGCGTCCAGCATGATCCGCGCGCCGATCAGATATTCGCCTGCGGGGGGATTGGGGACATGGCTGGTGACGCGGAGCTGGGACGGATCGCTGACCCCCATGTTGACGACGGTTCCCGGCCAGCGATCGCCGTTCGAAAAGGCGATGAACGTCACGGGTGAACCGATGGTGAGCCTGCTATAGGCGCTGCGGCCCACGGTGAAATAGGCGAAGAAGGATGAACAGTCGGCCAGCATGTAGATCGGATCGCCTTCACGCAGCGACTCCCCGGGGGCGGCGACCTTCGCCCAGACCCGGCCGTCGATGCTCGCCTGCAACGGAAGCTGCAGCCGCCGCATGGCGCCGGCCTTGCCATCGCCGCTCAGCTTTTGCGCCTTGGCCAGCGCTGCGGTCAGGTTCTCCCTCTCGCCCCGCAATTCGCTCAACGCCAGATTGAGATCGCTCAGGCGCTGGGTCGAATATTGGACATTGCTGTAGCCGTTGTTGAGGAACAGCCCTTGGCCCGCGGCATGTGCCTCGATCAGGTTCGTGCGGCGGCGTGCCATCGCCGCATTCCTGTCCGCCAGGGCGGCGCGCTGATCCTGTTCCGCCTTCTCAAGTCCGGCTGCGCTGATGAAGCCGCGGCCGGCGAGGGCGCGGGTGCGGTCCAACTGTTTCTGCGCAAAGGCCAACCGAGCCTGCGCGGCCGACAGTTGGGCGGAGCTTTCGTCCGCGACGGCATCCATCTGCACCAGCTCTTCGGACCGGTAGACGCCCGATTCGCGGCGGATATGGTCGGCGTCAGCCCTGAGGGCCGCCATCCGGCCGTCGATACTGGCCAGCTTCGCCTTGAGCTGGTCCACATCTTCCGATCCGGCGCGGACGGCCGCCGACAGGCCCACCGGCGCGGCGAAGCTCCCCAGCAATTGGTTCCGCGTCACGCGGTCGCCGACGTTCGCGCCCAGCCGGTCGACTTCGCCGGAGATCGGCGCCCTGACCAGGCCCATGTCCGCCACCAAAGTGGTATTGTAACCCGCCGTGAAGATAAAGCTGCGCACCAGCACTGCGACGGCCATGATCAGCAGAAGGCCGCCGACCAGCATTCGCCGCGGAAGGTGGAACCATTGCCGCCCGTCGCCCTCGGCCAGCCGCAATTCCTTTGCACCATCGGATGGAAATTTGGCTTCTACGCTCATTTCGCCCCCAATCTGATGGGCGAATCATACATGGACATGGTTAAGAAAGGTTGGAGGCGCCGCCTGCCGGCTTCATGCCCCGGCCGGCGCCGGGCCGGAACTATCGCGCTGCACCAGCCTGAAGGTGAAGTGCGGCGCATCGGCGGAGCCGCCCGCGAGCGCGTCGATCACGGCGCTGCCCATCGCCTCCAGCGGCTGGCTGACGGTGGTGAGGGGCGGCCAGGCCGTGAGGCCGGCGGGTGTGTCGTCGAAACCGACAACAGACAGGTCCTCCGGCACGCGCAGCTTCAGCCGGTGCGCGACGGTCAGCGTGCCCAGCGCCATGTCGTCATTGGTCGCGAAGATCGCGGTGGGGCGCTTGCCTCGGGACAGCAGATGCCCGCCAGCCTTTATGCCTGACTCGAAATCGAAGGCGCCTTCGACGAACAGAGACTCCTCCAGCGGCAGGTTCGCCGCGGCCATGCCGTCGCGAAAGCCCTCGACGCGCTGCATTGCCGCCTTGTGGCTGGCGGGTGGGGTGATCACGCCGATGCGGCGATGGCCAAGGCCGATCAGATGATCCGCGATCATCCGACCGGCCGCGCGCTCCGGCGTGGGGATGTTGAAGCTTTCCGCCATCACCGATCCGGCGATGCGGGCGCAGGGCAGCTTCAGTTCGGACAGCCGCTGGAGCAATTGCGCGTCGTCCGACAGGGGCGGCACCAGGAAGACGCCATCGGGCCGCAATGCCGCGACCAGGCGGTCGAGAATGGCGAACCGTTCTTCCCCCGTCAGCGGCATCGGCTCCACCACCAGATGATAGCCCAGGTCCCGGCACCGGTTCGCCGCACCCGACTGGATGCCGCCATTATAGGAGGGCGCGGGATTGTTGTAGAGGAAGGCGATCATGAAGGATCGCCCGCCAGCCAGCCGCCGCGCGGACTGGTTGGGCCGGTATCCAAGCTGGCGGATCGCCGCCGTCACCCTTTCGCGCAGCTCCTCGCTGACATTGGGCGCCTGGTTGACCACCCGGGAGACGGTCTTGATCGATACGCGGGCCAGTGCCGCAACGTCGTGGATGCTGGGCATCAGCGGGGTTGAGCGAAAGAAAGGACGGTCATGCACCGGTCTTGCCATGGAAGGCCGATGGAGGAAACAACGTTTACCCGGATAACGGCACCGCCAGACGCCGATATTCATGCCGGAATCGTAAATATGGTACGTAAATCAGGGAAAATGGTCGCGGGAGCCGTGAAAATTGTCCTTGATCCGGCATCGGTAACGGTCTAGAGCGACAAGACAACGTTGTCATACTCTCCAAGCAAGGCAACGGCTGTCATCCCGGGCGGCGGTCGGATGAACTGCACGCTTCAGGCCGTTGCCCGGGATGCGCTTTTCACGGTCGTCGCAGGGTCAGCAGGACTTTCAGGCCGGGACCGTTATCCGCCAGCGTCACCATGCCATGATGCAGCCGCGCCACCGCTTCCACCAGGGACAGGCCCAGCCCCGATCCCGGCTTGCCGCGCGCCGGGTCGAGCCGGCCGAAGCGCTTCAAGGCTGCGGGACGGCTCTCCGCCGGGATACCCGGGCCATTGTCCGCCACCGCGATGAGAAGGTCGCCACCCTCGATCGCCGCACTCAGTTCGATGCGGTCGCCGCTTTCCGCATAATAGAGCGCGTTTTCGATGAGATTGGCGAGCGACTGGCTCACCAGTTCGCGATGGAGCGGAAAGGTCAGCGCGTCAGGCGCGGAAATGGCCAGCGCAAAGCCGCTATCCTCCACCAGCGGGCCGTAGATTTCGCCCACGTCGCGCAGCAATTCCGCAACATGGGTGTCGCGCCGCTGGTCGCCCCCGAAGCCCGCCTCGGTCCGGCTGATGAGCAGCGCCGTGGTCAACATGGAACGCAGCGTCTGCGCTTCATGATGCACCTTTTCCAAGGCATCGAGCGCGGTGTCGTCCCGCGTCTGGGCGCTGGCCTGCTCGACCACGGAGATCAGCCGCGTCACCGGGGATTTAAGGTCGTGGGCAAGGCCGTCTGTCATCATGCGAAGCTGCGTCACCAGCGCGTCGATCCGTTCCAGCATGGCGTTGATCGACTGGCCGAGCCGGTCGAAGGCGTCGCCGCTGCCATCGGTCGGCACCCGCCGGTCCAGCGCACCCACGGCGACGTCGTTGGCGGTTTCCGCTATGTCGGAAACCTGCCGCGCCAATATGCGGCCCAGCATGATCGCGATGCCCAGCGCCAGCACCAGGCTCATGACGAAGGCGACGGTCAGCGCCTCCTCATAGATGCGGGTAAGTTGCAGGCTGTTGGAAACGACCATGCCGGTCAGCAATTGCCCGCCGCCGCGCAGCTTCACGGGAATGACGCCCATCGGTTCCGGCGCGTCGCGGCCGATGCGGTAGAGCGACATGATCTGCCAGCGCCCGTCTGCCGCCAGCCCGGCGGGCCAGGCGCCCAGATTGCCGCTGACGGGCCGTCCCGCCCTGTCGGTCAGCAGCAGCACGGCGCGCTCCCCCTCTATGGCGCGGAAACGCCGGGCGATCTCTGACCGCAGGGCCGCCGTCCCGCCGCTGCGATGGAGCGCGAGCAGGTCGTCGCGGGCGTCCTCCACCGCCTGCCGGTCGGCGGCCACGACGGTGCGCTGGCTCGCCTGCTGCACGAACAGCAGCACGCCGCCGGTCACCAGGAACTGGCAGAGGAAGGCCAGTCCGACGAAGCGCCCGATGGTCGAACGGGCAAAGCCGAACCAGCGGCGGGAGGGGAGGGTCTTAGGATGGCCGGAAGCGGTCATGGACGCCGTCCCGCACGCCCTGGAGCCAATCGGCATTCAGCCCTGACGGCCTGCAAATGACGCCTTTCCGTGCTTCCGGTGCTCACATACTTTGAGTACGCAGCGCTCCGGGCCACGGAAAACCACCATTTTCGGCTCGTCATCATCTGAATGTCGATTGGCTCTAACTCTCCGGTCCCAGCCGATAGCCCATGCCGCGCACCGTATGCAGCAAGGGCTTGTCCCCGCCTTCGTCCAGCTTGCGGCGCAGGCGGCTGACATGCACGTCGATGACGTTGGTGCCCGGATCGAAATGATAGTCCCAGACGCCCTCCAGCAGCATGGTCCGCGTCACCACCTGATCGGGATGGCGCAGGAAATATTCCAGCAGGCGGAACTCGCGCGGTTGCAGGTCGATGGTGCGCGATCCCCGCTTCACCCGGCGGGAAAGCAGGTCCATCTCCAGGTCCCCGTGCCGCAAATGGGTGACGACCGCGCTGCCGCCGCCGCCCCGGCGCAGCAGCAACTGGACGCGAGCCATCAGCTCGGCAAAGGCGAAGGGCTTCACCAGATAATCGTCCGCGCCGCTGGTCAGCCCTTCCACCCGGTCCTCCGGCGTGCCGAGGGCGGAAAGGATGATGACCGGCGTCTCGATCGCCGCCGCGCGCAGGGCCTTCAGCATCGCCATGCCGTCCATCGCCGGCATCATCCGGTCGAGGATGATCGCGCCATAGCTGCCGTCGCTCGCCAGGAACAGGCCGTCGCGGCCATTGTCCGCCCGGTCGACGGTGAAGCCCGCCTCGCCCATGCCCTTGGCCACATAGGCGGCGGTCGCCGCATCGTCCTCCACCACCAGTATCTTGTGGCTCATCTTTCCCCTTCCGGCCGATCCAGCATCACCACGCGCATATGGTCCGCATGTTTCAGCCCCAGCATGATCCTCTGCTGGGGATGGTGTAGCAGATAGGCGCTGGCCTGATCCAGCGAGCGGATCGGCATGCCGTCCAGGCTGACGACGCCGTCCCCGACGCGGATGCCCAGGCGCGCCGCCTGGCCGTCGGTTTCCATGCTGGTGACGACCACGCCCGATCCCGCCGGCATGCCGTTGCTGAGGGTGATGCCGGGCAGGGCGCGGGCCTGCGCGGCCGCCACCTCCATCCGGTCGTCGCCGGCATGGCGCACGTGCAGGAAAAAGGCGCCGCTCATGACCAGCGCGCAGAGCGCCAGCGCCGCCAGAAGGACGCCCGATGCCGCGTGGCTCAGCCTCTGCCTGTCCATGCACCCGCTTTCATGGGCGGAAGGATGATCCATGGGCGCCGCCATGTCATGTTAAGCTTTGTTCATGCCGGGGCCGCGCCTTCGTGGACGGCGACGCGTCCCGTCCGCTCCAGCTTGCCCCAGCCGACCACCCAGCCGCCAATGGCCGATGCGATGGCGCGCACCACGACCCAATACATGATCTGGCGATAGACGAAGCGCTGCGCCACCAGCAGATGCGGCGGATAGCGCATGTCCCGGTTGTCGAGCGCATAGGCGGCCCAGCCGCAGAGGATGTCGACGCCGGTGAAGGCCAGCCAGTATAGCGCCATGGTCCACACATCGTTGCTGGTCTGCGCCCAGCCATGCTGGTTCACCCGGACGATGGTGCCCAGGATCGAGGTGACGAGCGCCAGGTCGATCAGCGGGGAGATGGCGGCGAACAGGATCTGGAACAGCCAGGCCTGCGGCAATCCGACCAATGCCAGCCCCGTCGGCCGCCGTTCGCGCAGGATGCGGCCATGTTTCCACAGGCATTGCAGCGTGCCGAAGGCCCAGCGGTAGCGCTGCCGGGCGAGCGCCCGGAAGCTTTCGGGCGCTTCGGTCCAGGCGACGGCTTCGGGATCGTAGGTGACGCGCCAGCCTGCCCGCTGGATCGCGATGGTGAGGTCCTGATCCTCCGCCAGCGTATCTTCGGGATAGCCGCCCACCGCGTCCAGCGCGGCGCGGCGCCACGCGCCGACCGCGCCGGGCACCACGGTCATGGCGTCGAAGCCGGCGAGCGCCCGCCGCTCCAGATTCTGCGCGGTGATATATTCGACTGCCTGCCAGCGGGTGACGAGGTTCACGCGATTGCCCACCCGCGCATCCCCCGCCACCGCGCCGAGCGCGGGATCGGCGAACCAGCGGGCGAGGCGGCGGATCGTCTGCGGCTCGAACTGGGTGTCGGCGTCGAGCGCGATGACGACTTCCCCCGTCGCATCGCGCAGCGCCCGGTTCAGCGCCGCCGCCTTGCCGCCATTCCGAAGCGTCAGCAGCGTCACGCGCGGATCGTCGGCAAAGGCCCGCGCCACGATGGCGCTGGTCGCGTCCTTCGACCCATCGTCCGCGACGATCAGTTGCAAGCCCGGATAGTCGCTGGCCAGCACGCGGCGCACCGACGCCTCGATCACGCGGGCTTCGTTATAGGCGGGGATGATGACCGACACGCCGGGCCGATAGTCCGGCGGTGCGGGACGTCCCCGCCGCGCCTGGAACCAGGCGAGCAGCGTCATCAGCACCGCCCGCGCGAGCCCCAGCGCAATCGCGACATAGAATATCCAGCCGAGCAGCGCCGAAAGCGTCGCCAGCGCCACGAAGGCGGCGACGTCGACGCGCACCGCCAGCAGGTCGCCGGCCTTGACCGGCGGCATGGCGGCCTGCTGCGGCAGCCCGGCAAGCTGCGACACCGGCACGAAGCGATAGCCCTCCGCCCTCAGTCCCGCGATGATGCGGGGCAACGCCGCCACGGTCTGCGACCGGTCGCCCCCGCCATCGTGCAGCAGGATGATGTTGCCGGAGCGGTCGGTGCTGGCCGCATGCACCTGATCGATCACCTGCTGAACTATGGCGTCGGTGCCCGGCTGCTGCCAGTCATTGGGATCGACGTGCAGGCCGACCACCGTATAGCCCAGCTTCTGCGCCGCCAGCGCGGGGCCCAGCTCGTCCGCCGTGGTCGGCTCCGCATCCCCGAAATAGGGCGCGCGGAACAGCCGCATGCTGAGCCCGGTATAGGCCTGCACCAGCCGCTGCGTGGCGTTGAGCTGCAACCGCGTCGGCTCCTCCGACCAAGTGGCGAGGTTGGGATGGTCGTAGGTGTGATTGCCGATCTCGTCCCCGTCAGCGACGATCCGTTGCAGCAGCCCCGGATGCTCCAGCGCATTTTCCCCGATCACGAAGAAGGTCGCCGGCGTGCGGGTCCGTTCCAGCACCTTCAATATCTTCGGCGTCCATTCCGCATCCGGCCCATCGTCGAAGGTCAGGGCCAGCATCTTGGGGTCCTGCCCGCCGGTGCGCTCCACCTGATAGGGGGTGGGCAGCGCGCCATAGCTTTCCTGTTCAATCGTTCCCAGCGGCCCGAAGGCGACGGCGCGATGGCCCTGCGTCGGCGTGGCGGTGATGCGCAGGATCTCGCCCGACCCCTCGACATCGGTGTTGAGCGTGCTCGCCACGGTGCCGAGCCTGGGCCGGCCGCCGGTGCGCCAGGCGGTCAGATCCGCCCAGATGCCGGGGTCCTCGCTGCCCAGCCGCCACAGCGCGACGCTCTGGACGCCCAGGCGCTTCAGCACCAGCAGCTCGTTCCAGCTCGCGGCGGCATCCAGCATCCAGACCTGATGCCGCTGCCCCGCCTCGTCATAGGCGAAGCCCGCATTGCCGCTCGCCGCGTCGTAGAGCGGGCGCGCGGCGCTGTCATGCGCGGCGAGCCAGGCTTCATCGAGCGACAGCGCGTCGGCGGCCCCGCCATGCCAGTCATAGGCATAGCTGCCGAGCGCGACGATGATATGGTCCGCGCCGATGGCGCGCAGCGCGACCTCCGCCTGCCGTGCGAACCAGTCCTGGGCGGCGATGGGACCGGGCTGGCCGCCCTGCCAATGCTGGTCGTAATCCATCAGGATCACCCGGTCCGCCACGGCGGCGAAGCGGGCCAGCGGCCAGCCCTGTTCCCCGGCGGGAACGGTGAGCGCGATCTTCGCGCCGTGCGGCAGGGTGGCGCGCAATATGCGGAGGAAGCGCAGATAGCCGGGCATGGCGCTGTCCGGCAGGGATTCCAGGTCCATGACCAGCCCCGCCTCATGGCGGCGGGCGACATAGCCGCTCAGCTGCCGGGCAAGCGCCAGCGCCGCTGCGGGATCGCGCAACAGCCGCGCCGCGCCCGCGCCGTCCCAGCTTTCGCTGCCGATATTCTGCACCATGGGCAGCACCCTGGGTGGACGGGGCATGGCGGCGATCATGCGGTCGAACGCCGCGTCCGTCGCGACATGGATCGGCTTGCCGGGACCGGGCACGGTGATCAAGGCCGGCACCACCCAGTCGAGCTGTCCGACATGGCGGCGCAGGGAGGCGATGCTGCTTTCATCGCCCGGCATATAGAAACCGACGTTCAGCGGACGGGCCTGCACGCGATGCTTGCCCCAATGCGGCAGCCATTTGGCGATGTCGCGCCGCAGCGAGGAGATGCCCGACAGGCGGGCCGCATGCGGCTGGGGCAGGGGCAGGGCGAGGTCGCCTTCCGACGGCACGGCGACCAATGTGGTGGCGAAGGCGATGGCGGCGAGCAGGATCAACAGCAGCGCGCCCGCCAGCAGGCGCCGCGCCCAAAGTCCCCTGCGGCCGGTGGGATCGAAGAATATGGGTCTGGTCATCGTTCGCGCTGTCGCCCTGTTTCGGGCCAGCCTTTACGCGCCCGGCCTTGCCGGGCCGATGGGCCATGCATGAACTATTGGTCATGATTGAACGGGCTGAACGAGGTCGCCTCTCGCGCTGCCTCTCGCGCTGCTCCTGCCAGGTCCGTCATCCCGCCTTCTCCGGCAGCAGGGCGGCAAACAGGCTTCCCCCTCGGTCAAGCTTTTCTACCCCGCCGATCAGCAAAGCTTGAAAGACAAATCTCTACCGGCAAACTAGATAACGGCCCGTCTCGATTCGGCAGGGAGAGGACATATGGAGTGGCGATCGGCGATCGGCCGGCACTGGGGTCGCTGGAGCGACGCCGTGAAACGCGAATTGCTGCGGGAGCCGGATCGTATCCTCATCGACCGTGGGCCTGAAGCGGTCGCGCCGCCCGCGGAACAGGCCGAACGGCTGGAACGCTCGCTCGAACTGCGGTGAACATGCCGGGCGGGCTTGCCCTTTCCGTCCCTGCCTCCAATATTCCGGCCGCTTCTTGTTCTGGAGATCATATGTCAGCCACCGCCCGCGTCGCCACCCGTGCCGTCGAACCGCTTTTCCTCGACCGCTGGTCACCGCGCGCCTTCGATTCCTCCCTCATCCCGCAGGAGGATCTGGACACGATCTTCGAAGGCGCGCGCTGGGCGCCCTCCGCCTTCAACTATCAGCCCTGGCGCCTGCTGTACGCCACGCGGGACAGCGCCGACTGGAGCCGCTTCCTGGGCGTGCTGCTGCCCTTTAACCAGAGCTGGGTGCAAAATGCATCGGTGCTGCTCTACATCCTGTCGGACACGCTGATCGCCGCGCCCGGATCGGAAGATTTCAAGCCGTCGCACAGCCACAGCTTCGATGCCGGCGCGGCCTGGGCGCTGCTGGCGTTGCAGGCGACGCGGCTGGGCTATCATGCCCATGCGATGTCGGGCGTGGATTTCGACAAGGCGCGCGTGGAACTGGCCGTGCCCGACCGTTTCCGTATCGAGGCCGCCGTCGCGATCGGCCGCATCGCGGACAAGTCCATCCTGTCCGAATCGCTCCAGGCGCGCGAGGTGCCGAGCGGCCGCAAGGATATTTCGGAATTCGTCACGGCTGGCAATTTCCCGGCTTGAGGCGGGAAGGGAATGGCCTTCTCCTGTTCCGTCATGCTGAAACAGGTGGGCATGACGGTTCCCGAGTGACGCCCGCCGGTCCGCCCCGAATTCAGGTCCGCGCCAGCGCCTCCGCCGTGGCGTCCATCGTTCCCGGCTCCTGGTCGCCGGTCAGGGCATAGGACATGTCGCCGCGCCGCCAATAGGCCACGGATTGTTCCCCTTCGCGCACCGCGTCGGGATGTTCGGGCGCGGCGGTCTTCTCATGCACGGCGAAGATCGTCATCCGGTGACCCGTATCGGTGCGCACCGCCATCAGCAGCGCGGGGGCCTTGTCGGTCGGGAAGAGCTGGACGTCGGTCACATGCCAGTCGTCGGGCAGCTGCGGCATGGCGATGCGGGTGTTGAGCGCGACTTCCCGCGCATCGAAGCGGGGCGCCTCGATCTGCGAATTCATGTCGGCGCGCAGCATCGCGATCCGGTGCGAGGCGACCGCATAGCTGACATAGGCGGGCGGCCGCTCGAACCCCACCATCCAGACCGCCAGCGCCGCCGCCAGTCCCGATGTCGCCAACCCCGTCGGCATCAACCGGCGCCAGCGGCTTTTCTGCGGTTGCGCCAATCGTTCGGCCCTGTCGGCCAGCCCGGCGGGCACCGGCCGCCGGTCCTGAGTCAGCATGCGGAGCGCGCTGCGGACGCTGAGGTCGCCCATGACGCGGGCGGCCAGCTCGGGCTGGCGCGAAAGGCGGGTTTCGACGATGAAACGCCGCTCCACATCCAGCTCGCCGTCAATATAGGCGTCAATCTCCAGATCGGTAATTTCCGGATCGGTCGGACGATCAGTCATCGCTTCCTCCTATCAGCCGGAGGCCCGTTGCCCCCTGCTGCCCCTGTTCCCGCTCCCTCAATGCAGCCCGCGCCCGCGCCAGCCGCGACATGACCGTCCCCACCGGCACCCCCAATGTCTCCGCCGCCTGCTGGTAGCTGAAGCCCTCTATCGCCGTCAGGTGCAGCACGGCGCGGTGATGCTCCGGCAAGGCCGCGAATTGCCGCGCGATCTGGACCAGCCGGGCATGTTCCTCCTGCCCCGGCTCCAGCCGGTCGACCAGCGTTTCGGCAAAGCGGCTGTTGCGCCGCGCCTCCGACGCCTCGCGCCGCTTGGCGGAGAAGAAGACATTGTGGACGATCGCCAGCAGCCAGCGGCGGCGGTCGCGGTCGGGCTGGAACGTCTCCTGCCGCTCTATGGCGCGGACGATCGCGTCCTGCACGACATCGTCGGCGTCCTGCTCGTCGCGGGTCAGCGACCGGGCATAGCGCCGCATCGCGACCAGATCGTCCCTGATGCCGGAACCCTCGTCCATCATCGCCATGTCATGCCGCCTGCGCGGCGGGCGTGGCAAGCGGGATGTGCAGCGCCCCGGCATAGCTGCGCGCCACATCCTCCAGCACATCGTCCCAGGCGAAGCGCGCCGCCGCCTCCGCCGCCGCAGCGCCCAGCGCGGCGCGGCGGGCGGGCTGGCGGATCAACCCCGCCACCGCCGCCGCATAGGCCCCGACATCCTTGGGCGGCACCAGCAGGCCGGTGCGCCCGTCAGCGATCAGGGCCGACGCGCTGGGCACATTGGCGGAGACGATGGCGAGGCCCGATGCCATCGCCTCCAGATTGACGTTGCCGAACGCCTCCGTGACGGAGGGGTTGATGAGGATGTCGGCGCTGGCGACGGCGCGGCCCAGCATTTCTCCCGACAAATGGCCCATGAAGGTGGCGTTGGGCAGCCGCTCGGCCAGCCAGTTCCGCGCCGGTCCTTCGCCCACGATCAGCGGGCGGACGGCCAAGCCCTGGGCGCGGACGGCGCCGATGGTCTCGGCAAAGACGCGCAGCCCCTTTTCCAGCACCAGCCGGCCGAAGAACAGCGGCACCATGTCCGTCGCATCATAGCCAAGCCCGGACCGGAAAGCCGGATCGCGCAGCGCCGGACGGAAGCAGGCGGGGTCGATGCCGCGCCCCCAAATGGCGATCCGCTCTCCGCCAACCCGTGCCGCCATATCCCGCGCTATGGGCAGGGTAGGGCAGAGGATGCGGTCGCAATCGCCATAGAAGCGGTCGAGATAGCGCTCCACCGACTCGCGCAGGAGGGACAGGCGGTAATAGTCGAGATAGGTTTCGAAGCGGGTGTGCAGGCTGGCGACTACCGGAATGCCCAGCGCGCGGGCATGGTTCTGCGCCTGGCGCCCCAGCAGGTCCGGGGCGGAGAGATGGACGATGTCGGGCGCGAAATCCTCGAAATCCTGACGGGCGGCGCGGGTGAAGCCCAGGGCGATGCGATATTCCGGGCGGCCGGGAATGCTGATCGATCGGACGGAGCGCACCTCGCCCACCGACGCGAACGCCTTGCGCGGCGCGGTGGGGGAATAGATCCGCACCTCCGCCCGCACGCGATGCAGCAGATAGGCGACCAGCCGGTTGAGCGCCTGGTTGGCGCCGTCGCGCACGCAATCATAATTGCCGGAAAACAGCGCGACCCGCAGCGGACGGCCCAGCGCCGCCGCCAGCGCAAGGCGGGATTGGGAAAGGCGCATGGGGTCGGCACGAAGGTCGGCGGCATGGTTCATGCCCGGTATACGCGGGGGGAGGGTGGTCTATTCCCTCCGTTTACAGCAGGCGGGCCGGCGCTAGATTGAAGAGGTGACTCCCGCTCCCCAACCATCGCCGCGACCACTCGTCATGCTGAACTTGTTTCAGCATCCATTTGTCCCCACGAACCGCGGTCTCGGAAGGCGCGATGGATGCTGAAACAAGTTCAGCATGACGGAAGGAGGCGGGCTTCACGCCGACTTCGCACAACCCTGATACTAGCCTTCCTCGCGGCGATCAGCGCAGGCGCCGCCGGCTATTGCCATTATCTCGGCTATCCCAACGGGCGAATCTTCACCCCGGTCCCCGCTGCCGCACCCAGGGAAGACGGGACCGTCGCGGTCTTCTTTTCCGGCGACATGGGGTTCAACGCAGGCATGGGACCGGTGATCGCCCGTCATGTGGCGCAAGGCGGCGTCCCGGTGCTGGGCGTCAATTCGCTGGCCGCCTTCGCCCGCCGCCAGTCGCCGGAGGAAAGCGGCAGGCTGGTGGAGACGGCGGCCCGGCGCGCCCTTGCCCTGCCCGGCGCGCGCAGGCTGGTGCTGGCCGGGCAATCCTTCGGCGCGAACATGCTGCTTGCCGGGCTGGAACGCCTGCCGCCTTCGCTGCGCGCGCGTGTCGCCATGGTCGCGCTGATCGTGCCCGCCGACACCATGCTGTTCCGCGCCACGCCCGGCGGCGTGTTCGACTTCGGGGACGACGGCCCGGCCGCGCCCGCAGCCCGTGCGCTCGACTGGGCGCCGGTACTATGCATCCATGGCGTCAAGGAAAGCGGCAGCCTCTGCCCCGGCTGGCGCCAGCCCAATGTCCGCGTCGTTGGCCTGCCCGGCGGCCATTTCCTGGAGGATGATTCGGAACGGGTGGCGAAGACCCTGCTGCGCGCCTTGCCGGACTTGGCCCCGAACATTGCCAAAAATTCAGACAGCGCAGAGCCTCCCGCAATCTGAACGGGCCTAGAAGCCGTGATCGTTCCTCGAAAGGATGGGTCTTATGGCGATAGGGAGGCTTTGGGCGGCGCTGGCGCTTCTGGTTGCAGCCCCCGCCGTCCTCGCGGCCAAGGTGCCCGTCGCGCAGCCCGAAGGATTGTGGCTCAGCCCGCACAATAATGTCGCCGTGCGCACCGGAGCGTGCGGCGACCGGCTGTGCGGCTGGATCGTCTGGGCCGACCGCGAGGCGCAGGCCGACGCCCGCGACGGCGGCACGGCCCGGCTGGTCGGCACCGAATTGCTGGAGGATTACCGCGCAGAGGGGAAAGGACAGTGGCGCGGCACCGTCTTCGTCCCTGATCTGGGCCGCCGCTTCAGTTCGCAGATCAGCCAGCTTTCACCGGGCCAGTTGAAGGTCAAAGGCTGCATATTGGGCGGCCTTATCTGCAAGTCGCAGCTCTGGACCCGGATAGACCGGTTGCCGGGGCAGTCATGATCCGGTTCCGCCGCGCCCGTCTCTGGCTGATACCCGGCCTGCTCGCGGCGGCAGCGCTGCTGCTGTCGACCTCCAACGCCAGCAATCCGGCCCGGGCGGCGGCCGATCCTGTGCCCGGCGCGACCGGTCCGGTCGCGGAAAGCCAATATAGCCTCCCGTCGCTGGGCCGGATTGCCGTCTATCGGCCCGCAGGCGTGCCGAGCGGTGTCGTGCTGGCGCTGTCCGACCGCCATGGCTGGGATGATGACAGCGCCGACACCGCGCGCCTGTTGGCGGCGCGGGGCGCGCTCGTGGCGGGCATCTCCACGCCCGCCTTCCTGCGGGCGTT
This sequence comes from Sphingobium fuliginis, assembly GCF_004152845.1. Classification (GTDB taxonomy): domain Bacteria; phylum Pseudomonadota; class Alphaproteobacteria; order Sphingomonadales; family Sphingomonadaceae; genus Sphingobium; species Sphingobium fuliginis. The sequence continues at coordinate 462,678 of NZ_SEON01000002.1, read as the reverse complement.
GCAGGCCTCGCGCCGTTGCATCAACCCCAATTACGGCATCATCGCGCTGGCCCGCGACCTGCAGCACCGGCTCGCGCTGCCCATGTATGACAAGCCGGTCCTGATCGGCCGGGGCGAGGGGGCGGCGTTGGCCTATGCGACGCTCGCCGCCGGACCCAATGGGGCCTACAAGGCAGTGCTCTCGCAGGATTTCACGCCATTTCTCGACGGCGGGCGGCCCTGGTGCCGGTCAGGCAGCCTGAAGGCCGCACCCGTGCATCATGGCTTGGCCTTCGCTCCCAGCCGCAAGCTCCCTTCGCCGTGGATCGTGCTGTCCGACGTCCGCCCCCGCCCGGCCCTGCAACGCTTCGTCGCCCGCACCGGCAGCGGCAGGCTGGTGACCGCCGCCAAGGGGCAGGGGGAAGTCGCGCTGCTCTCCCAGCTAAGGCCTTTCCTGGCCGCGCCGCCCGCCGACGCCGCTTTGCCCAGCGGGTTGCCGCTCAACATCGTCACCGACGCCGCCGCGCCGCGCACCGGCATGATGGCGGTCCTCTATTCGGGGGACGGCGGCTGGGTCGGGCTGGACAAGGATGTCGCGGGCCAGCTCGCCCATGCGGGCATCCCGGTCGTCGGCATGGACAGCCTGTCCTATTTCTGGAGCCAGCGCACGCCCCAGGGCGCGGCCCGCGACCTGAGCGCCATCATCCGCGGCTATTCGCGCCATTGGCGCCGCCCCCGCGTGCTGCTGGTCGGCTACAGCTTCGGCGCGGATGTGCTGCCCTATATCGTCAGCGGCCTGCCCGCGCCCCAGCGCGCCCAGGTGCAGCGCCTGTCGCTGCTGGGCCTCAGCCCTGGCGCCGATTTCCAGTTCCACATGAGCAGTTGGCTGGACATGGATTCGACCCGTCAATATCCGACCATTCCCGCCATAAAGCGGCTGCGCGGCCTGCCGATGCTCTGCGTGCGCGGAACGCTGGAAAATGACAGCGCCTGCCCCTCCATTCCTCAAGGGTTGGCGCAGATGGTGGTGGTGCCCGGCGGCCATCATTTCGATCGCAACGCCCCGCTGCTGGTGACTCATATGCTCAAGGGGCTGACGATATGATCCTGGTCGAACGGATCAAGGCCTGGAAAGCGCCGCTGACGGTCGCCGTCATGCTGGCGGTGGCGGCGCTGGGGCTGGTGGCGCTGCACGGCCTGTTGGCGGAAGTGCGGCTGAAGGACATCCGCCATGCCGTGCACCTGATCGCCGGCTGGCGGCTGGCGGCGGCGCTGGCGCTGACGGCGGCGAGCTACATCGCGCTCACCTTCTACGACTATGTCGCGCTGCGGATCGTCGGGCGGCCCCTGCCGTGGCTGACGGCGGCGCTGGCGTCCTTCTGCAGCTACACGCTCAGCCACAATCTCGGCCTCTCGCTGCTGACCGGCGGGTCGGCGCGCTACCGCATCTACACCGCCGCCGGGCTGGAGGGCGGCGACATCGCCCGCATCATCGCCTCGGCGGGCCTCTCCTTCTGGGGCGGGGTGTTCGTGCTGGCGGGTGCGCTGATGCTGGTCCATCCGGCCACCATCGGCATCATGGGATGGACGATCGGCATGCCGTGGCAAAGGCTGGCGGGGGGCGCGATCCTGCTGACGGCGGCGGCGGTCCTGTTCCTCCTCGCCCGCCCCGCCCGCGCCCCGCGCCTGTTCGGCTGGCGGCTGGCCCTGCCGACCCAGGGGCAGGCGCTCGCCCAGATCGGCGTCGCCTGCATCGACCTTGCCGCCGCCAGCGCCGCGCTGTTCATCCTGGTGCCCGGCATCGCCCCGGCGCTCTATCCCACTTTGTTCCTGGCCTATGGGCTGGCGGTCATCGTCACTCTGGTCAGCCATGTGCCCGGCGGCTTGGGCATATTCGAGGCGGTGATCGTCGCCACCCTGCCCGATGTGGACAGGCCCAGCCTGCTCGCCGCGCTGATCGCCTATCGCCTGATCTATTATCTGATCCCGCTGCTGCTGGGCGTCATCGCCATCGCCCTGCATGAAGGCAATGGCTGGCGCCACCCGGTCAGCCGGGTGCTGGACGGCGCGCAGGCCGCCGCGTCCGGCATGGCGCCGGTCATGCTGTCGCTGCTGGTGGCGGTGGGCGGCGTGATCCTGCTGATCTCCGGCGCGCTGCCTGCGATCCAGCACCGCATGCGCATCGTCACCGGCTGGCTGCCGCTGACCTTCATCGAAGCGTCCCATTTCGCCGCCAGCGTCATCGGCACGCTGCTGATCCTGCTCGCTTCCGGCCTCTACCGCAGGCTGGACGCCGCCTTCTGGATGACCCGAGCGCTGCTGCTGGCGGGGGCGATCTTCTCGCTGATCAAGGGGCTGGATTATGAGGAGGCGAGCGCGCTGCTGCTGATCGCCGCGCTGCTGCAATGGACGCGGGGCGCCTTCTACCGCCGCACCAGCTTCACCGCCGAAGCGCTGACCCCCGCCTGGATCGCGACGCTGGCCGTGGCGGTCGGCCTGTCGATCTGGATCGGTTTCTTCGCCTATAAGCATGTCGATTATCAGAACGACCTGTGGTGGCATTTCGGCCCGCACGCCAACGCCGCCCGCTTCCTGCGCGCAGGCCTTGCGACCGCGGTGCTGGCGGTCGGCGCCGCCTTCTGGCGCATGTTCCGCCCCGCAACCGCGCCGCGCCTCGCCGACCGCCCGTCCATCACGGCCAGCGCGGACGCGCTGGCGCTGGCCCAACGGACCGACGCGCTGCTCGCGACTACCGGCGACAAGCTGTTCCTGACCTCCGGCACCGGCCGCGCCTTCGTCATGTACCAGGTGCAGGGACATAGCTGGATCGTCATGGGCGACCCCGTGGGCGACCGATCGGAATGGCCCGACCTGCTGTGGCAGTTGCGCGAAAGGGCGGATGCAGAACAGGGCCGCCTGCTGCTCTACCAACTGAGCCTCGACGCCCTGCCGCTGGCGATCGATCTTGGCCTCGCCATCGTCAAATATGGCGAGGAAGCCCGCGTCGACCTGCATCATTTCACGCTCGACGGGCCGGACGCCAAGCCGCTGCGCTATGCCGAACGCCGCGCCATGCGCGAAGGGGCGACGTTCGAGATCGTGCCGGCGGGCCGGGTGCCCATGCTGATGGCGGAATTGAAGGCGATCTCCGACCAATGGCTCGCCGCCAAGGGCCATGGCGAAAAGGCGTTCAGCGTCGGCCGCTTCGACCCCGCCTATATCGCCGCCTGCGATTGCGCCCTCGTCCGGCAGGAGGGACGGATCGTCGCCTTCGCCAATATCTGGGCCACCGCCAATCGCCGCGAACTGTCGGTCGACCTGATGCGCCACGCGGATGAGATGCCCTATGGCACGATGGATTTCCTGTTCATCCGCCTGATGCAATGGGGCCGCGAACAGGGCTATGACTGGTTCACCCTGGGACTCGCGCCGCTGTCGGGCATAGAGGCGCGCCGTCTGTCGCCCTTCTGGGCCAAGGCGGGCGCCTTCTTCTTCCGCCATGGCGAGAGCTTCTACGGTTTCGAGGGGCTGCGCGCCTATAAGGACAAATATGCCCCGCGCTGGGAACCGCGCTTCATCGCGGGGCCAAACGGCATATCCCTGTCCCGCGCGATGATCGACCTGCAAAAGCTGGTCGGCGGCGGACCAGGCAGCGCGGCGACAAGGACGCGGCGGCGCAGGACGCATGCACCGCCGGCGGCGGGCCTGGATGATGAGGGAGGCCAGTCATCGGGACGGCTGGCAGGGGCGGATGTGGGTTGAGATTTTCGGCTTGCCGGCTCGGAAGCGGGTGACGCAGAGGGGATGGCCGACGGTCTGAACGCTGCCCTTTCCCGAAGGAGCGCGGCGCGGCCTGATGGCGACGCTCTACCAAAAACATCTTCCGCACATATCGCAAAAATCACGTGATGATATGTTGTAACTTTGCTCGGCCTCGCTTATGTAGCACGCACCATGCCGATCAGCCTTCGCCAGCATCTGCTCAACGGCCGGATCGATCGCATCGCGATCGCTCTGTCGGGCGTGTGCGTGGCGCATTGCTTCGGTACGGCCGTGCTGCTCGGCGTGCTCGCCTCGGCCGGAGGGATTTTCGAAAGCCCGATCTTCCATGAGGCCGGCTTGGTGCTGGCGATCCTGCTGGGCGCGGTAGCGCTCGGCCATGGCGCCGTGGCGCATGGCTTCATGATGCCGGCCGCGATCGGATCGCTGGGCCTGGGAATCATGGCCGGTGCGCTCACCATGGATCATGGCTGGCAGGAAAGCGCCTATACGCTGCTGGGCGTCGCGATCCTGGCGCTTGGCCACGATCTCAATCACCGCGCCGGGCGATAGCCGCTCCAACATCGCGCATGAAAAAAGGGGGCCGGCAAGCCCCCTTTTTGCCTGGCCGCTGATTCCGGCTCAGATCGGTTTACGGTCCAGCCGATGTTCGCCCTTCACCCAGCGCACCGTGCCGGTGCTGGCGCGCATCACGACGCTGTCGGTGGTGAGCTTGCCGCCCGGCAGCCGCTTGACGCCGGCCAGCAACGATCCGTCGGTGACGCCGGTCGCCGCGAAGATGCAGTCGCCCTTGGCCAGTTCGTTGAGGTCATAGACCTTGTCCAGGTCGGCAATGCCCCATTTGCGGGCGCGTGCACGCTCGTCATCGTTGCGGAACAGCAGCTTGCCCTTGAACTGCCCGCCGACGCAGCGCAGCGCCGCGCAGGCCAGAACGCCCTCCGGCGCGCCGCCCGATCCCATGTACATGTCGATATTGGTTTCGGGATTGGTGGTGGCGATCACGCCCGCCACGTCCCCATCCGGGATCAGCATGATGCCGCAGCCGATGGCGCGCAGCTCCGCGATCAGCTTCTCATGGCGCGGCCGGTCCAGCACGCAGACGATGATCTCATGCGCGTCGACGCCCTTGGCGCGGGCGACCGCCTCGACATTCTCCTTCACCGACCTGTTGAGGTCGATGACGCCATCGGGCAGGCCCGGGCCGACCGCCAGCTTCTCCATATAGACGTCGGGCGCGTTGAGCAGGCCGCCCTCTTCGGAAATCGCCAGCACGGCCAGCGCGTTGGGACCGGCCTTGGCGGTGATGGTGGTGCCTTCCAGCGGATCGAGCGCGATGTCGATCCGCGGGCCGGTGCCGATCGCGTTGCCGACCTTCTCCCCGATATAGAGCATCGGCGCTTCGTCGCGTTCGCCTTCACCGATGACGACGGTGCCGTCCATATAGAGGTCGTTGAAGGCCAGGCGCATCGCTTCGACCGCGGCGGCATCGGCGGCCTTCTCATCGCCGCGGCCGATCAGCTTCGACGCGGCGATCGCGGCCGCTTCGGTCACGCGCACCATCTCCAGCACCAGCACACGATCGAGTATCGAGCTTGCCTGCACCATGTCGTTTCCTCTTCAGCCGCTATTTTGGAGAGCGCGATAGGATGTCGCTCGAACATTGTCGAGGGTGCGCTTTTCGCGAGGGGGATGCAACGGAAGCGCGTTTGTGGCGTTCGCAGCAGGACAAGACCAAGGGCCGCTCCGATGATCCTTCTGCTGATTGCCGCCAGCCTCGCCGCGCAGCCCGATGGCGCGCCGCGCCGGATCGCCAGGGTTCAGCCAGCGCCATGCCAGGCCGTGCCGGCGCTGTGCCTGACCGAAACGGTCGCGCAGGAACCGCGTCTGGGACGAAGCGCGGCTTCAGCGGGCGACGGGAAGATGAGCGCCTACCGCTTCGATGCGCGGCCATGCCGGATCGTGGGCAATATGGGCTGCCCCAAGCGCGCCAATCGGCAGATATTCCGGCTGGGCGAACCCATCGGCCAGACGCTGGCCCGCAGTTTCGGGCTGGATTGAGCGTGCGGAACGGAAAGGGGCGTTCGAAGCCATGCTCCTCCCGCCTGTGGAAGGGATAGGGGGGCGCAAGCGGCGAGCTTACAAGCTGGCTGTTGAAAACCGCCGCCGATGTCGCGCCAGCCACCCCTCTGTCGAAGGTCCTGGATGGGCCAATCCCAGCGCCATGCCTTACACCTGCATTTCAATCCAGGATATGCATCACCATCGGCGTTTGCAGCAGGCTGTCCGACCCCGCCAGCCGGTCCAGCGTCTCCCTTACGCAGCGTTCCTCGCCCGCATGGGTGACGATCGCCACCAGCACGCCGTCCGTCTGGCTGGCGCCGCGCTGGATCATGCTCTCGATGGACACGCCGGCGTCGCGGGTCGCCGCCGCGATCTCCGCCAGCACGCCGGGCCGGTCCTGCACCTTGAAGCGCAGATAGGCGCGACCCACGCGCTTGCCCGCATCGGCCGGCTTCTGCTGGGCCAGGGCGGCCACGGGCATGGCCAGCGCGTCGCCATATTCGTCGCGCGCCACGTCGATCAGGTCGGCGACCACCGCCGATGCGGTCGGCCCGTCGCCCGCGCCGCGCCCCTGGAAGAAAAGGCGGCCGACGAAATTGCCCTCCGCCACCACGGCGTTCAGCGACCCGTCGACATGGGCCAGCGGATGGTCGAGCGGCACCAGCATCGGGTGGACGCGCTGGAACAGGCCGTCGGGGCCATTCTCCGCCATGCCGACCAGCCGGATGCGATAGCCGAGCGCTGCCGCCTCCGCGATGTCCGCGGCGATGACATGGCGGATGCCGGTGGTCGCGACCGCATCGAAATCCAGTTCCGTGCCGAAGGCGAGGCTGGCGAGGATGGTCAGCTTGTGCGCGGCGTCGACACCGTCGATGTCGAAGCTGGGATCGGCCTCGGCATAGCCCAGTTCCTGCGCTTCCTTCAGCACCTCGTCGAAGCCGCGCCCTTCTTTCTCCATCGTGGTCAGGATGTAGTTGCAGGTGCCGTTGAGGATGCCGTAGACACGCGCAATCTCGTTCGCGGCCGCGCCTTCGCGCATGCCCTTGATGACCGGGATGCCGCCCGCGACCGCTGCTTCATATTTGAGGGCGACGCCCGCCTTCTCCGCCAGCCCGGCAAGGTCGAGGCCATGATGGGCCAGCATCGCCTTGTTCGCGGTGACGAAGGGCTTGCCGACGCTCAGGCACTGGCGGGCGAGGGTGAGGGCAGGGCCGTCCGCCCCGCCGATCAGTTCCACCACCACGTCGATGTCGGCGCGGGTCGCCAGCGTGGTCATGTCGTCGACCCATTCATAGGGGGAGAGGTCGACGCCGCGATCCTTGTTGCGGTCGCGCGCGGAGATGGCGACGATCTGGATCGGGCAACCGGCGCGGCGCGCGATCAGGTCGGCATTGGTCTGGAGCAGCCGAATGACCCCGCCGCCCACCGTGCCGAGGCCGACCAGCGCGACGCGCAGCGGGGCATGGCGGTGCAGATTGGTCATGGCTTCCGTTCATCCTTCCTGATCACGAGACGCCGCGCTGATAGCGGCCTCTGCGTTTCTGTCCAAGGAAAAGGAGCCGGCCGCGGAACCGGAAGGCTGCCGCCATCGCGCAATCAGCGCGCCGTCCTTGTCCGCCCGCAGGGGCCCAGGGCGTTCAGGACCATCTGATAATCCGCACGGGCCAGCTCGGCGTCCTGGGGCGAGAGCGCCCGCACGGACCGGGCCGGCAGCGCGTTGGGCAGGCCGCAGGCCAGGCGGTACCAGAGCAGGCTGCCCGGCGCCGGGGGCCGGGCAGCCTCATCCACGATCTCGCCCAGCGCCACGGCCCAGCGCGGTTGTTGCCCGGGCCGGCGCAGGATGGACAGCGAGACGGGGTCGCCATTTTCCGTGCGGAGGAAAATCTGCGTCTCCCCTTCGCCGGCGATCGTGCCCGCGACATGGAAGGCATCGCCCAGTCCGATGATGCGGGGCGGCGCATCGACGGCGACCAGTTCGGACAGGATCGCCTTCACCCGCTCGGTCTCCGCAGGGGATGCGACGATCTGCGCATCGCGTGCGACGAGCTGGATTTCGCCGGGGCGCCCGCCGGGACGCGCGAACAGGATGACCTGCGCTTTCTTCAGCTTGGGCATTTTGCCCCGCGCATCGAGCGGCGCGTCGTAGAGGTAACGGACGGTGGGGCTGATTCCCCCCTCGCCGCGAATCAGATTGGCGACATTAGCCTCCACATAGACCCTTTGATACCCTGCCGGGACGGTGCCGGCCTGCGCGGGTTTCAATTTGATGATGTTGCCAATCCGCGCCTGTGCCACCAGCGGCGCGGCGTCCGCGAGGTCCGCGATGTCCGCATAGGAGAGTCCCGCCACGCGTTCCGATGGTTGCGTTACCATCCGGCCCGAACCCGTCTGAGCCACGGAAATCTGCGATTGTACGGCGGAAATGAGGCAGAGCAGGGCGAGCTTCCGCAGGGGCATGGTGGATTTCTTTTTCATCTTCGTCCTAATGATGGCAGTCCGTGACATGTTTGTCACATGCAAGTCTTTCCGGTGTGTAATGGCGGTCGCAAATGATCATATCGATAAAGCGTTTGCGTGCCACGATGCGCCGCGATAGGAGTTCGCACGGTAGCAAATGGACGGATAGGGGCCAAGATGACCGGGGTAGCCCGGCCAGCTCGGGCCGTTTTTGGCTTATTTGCCGATAATCAACTGGTAAGCTGAGTTAAGGAGTGTCGTTGCCGAATGGCCTATGCTGACCACTCGCAAGGATCGAGTCGCACGATCTCGATCATTATCGTCGCCCTGATTCACGCTGTTCTGGGTTATGCCTTCGTCACCGGTCTTGGCATGAAATATGTCAAAAAGGCGGCGGAACAGCTGAACGTGATCGACGTCAAGGAGGAACCGCCGCCACCGGACGAGGAGCCGCCGCCGCCGCCGCCAGACCAGCCGGTCGAACCGCCGCCGGTCGTCGCACCGCCGCCGATCGTTCAGACCCCGGCCCCCGCACCGCCGATCCAGACGGTCCGGACTCCGCCGCCGGTCTTCAACCCGGTTCCGGTTGCCGCTCCGCCGCCGCCGCCGGCTCCCCCGCCGCCGGAGGTGCCCGCATCCCGTGCGTCGCCGCGCAGCAGCCCGGGCAGCTGGCTCAGCGATGCCGACTATCCGAGCCGCGCGCAGCGTGAAGAACGCTCGGGTACGGCCGGGTTCCGCCTGGAAATCGGCCCGGACGGTCGCGTGACCAACTGCACCATCACCTCTTCGACCGGCCATGCCGACCTCGACGAGGCGACGTGCCGCCTGCTTCCGAAGCGTGCGAGGTTCAAGCCCGCGACGGCAGCCGGGGGTGGTCCGATGTCGGACACGTACAATGGCCGGATCACCTGGCGTCTGCCGGAATGATTTTGAAAAGGGCGGGCGAGCGCCTCCGGATGACTGGACGCCGCCTACCCTTGTTTATTGATCCTTTGAGAGGGAAGTCTTGAACATGTTGATGTATCTCGCAGCAGCTGCCGCGCCCAAGGCGGAGAACCCGTATGGCCTGATGGAGGCCCTTGAGCAGGGCGGCACCATCGCCTGGACCGTCTTCATCATCCTTTGCGGTATGTCGATCGGCACCTTCTACATTCTGTTCACCAAGCTGATCGAACAGCAGAAGGTGATCAACCAGGGCAAGAAGGTTCGTGCGACCTTCTGGCGCGCCGCCACCCTGAAGGAAGGCACCGCCAAGCTGGAAAAGAACTCGGCCTACAAGCAGATCGTCGACGACGGCATCAAGGCCCAGGAAGAACACACCAAGCTGACCGACCCGGTCGAAGCCCATGACTGGCTGCACGGCTCGCTCGCCCGTTCGGAAGCCTCGATCAATTCGAAGCTCGGCGGCGGCCTGGCGTTCCTCGCCACCGTCGGTTCGACCTCGCCGTTCATCGGTCTGTTCGGTACGGTTATCGGTATCTACCGCGCGCTCATCAAGATCGGTGCTGCCGGTCAGGCCTCGATCGACGCCGTCGCCGGCCCGGTCGGTGAAGCTCTGATCATGACCGCCCTGGGTCTGGCCGTGGCCGTTCCCGCGGTGCTGGCCTACAACTTCCTGCAGCGCCGCAACAAGTCGATCGCGGAACAGCTCAACGGCTTCACCGTCGACCTGCTGGCTCACCTGGTGTCGAACGGCGCCGTGAAGCCGACGATCGCCGCTGCCCCGGCCGCTCCGGCCGCAAAGCCGGCCGCTGCGCCGACCAAGGCCTGATAGGCTGAGATGCCGGCAAGGGGGCCGGCGGCGGCTGCGACGCCCGGTCCCCCTTATCGGACGTGGGTCCCGGAATGCCGGGGCGCCATCGACAAGCATGTTAGGAAATAATCAATGGCAATGAGTGTTGGCTCTGACGGCGGTGAAGACAAGCCGATGTCCGACATCAACACGACGCCGCTCGTCGACGTCATGCTGGTGTTGCTCATCATCTTCCTCATCGCGGTCCCGGTCGTCGTCCAGACGGTTCAGCTGCAGCTCCCCAAGGTCGCGTTCGAGCCGACGACGACGAAACCGGAAAACGTCTCCCTGTCGATCACGCAGGGCTCCGACGGTAGCTGTGCGGTCTACTGGAACCTGACCCGCGTCTCCTCCGACGAGCTGCTCGACCGTGCGGTCGCGAAGCTGGAGGCGGACATCAAGAAGGCGGGCGGCGTTGAGAATCTGACGCCCGAGGATCTGCCCGAAGTGCATATCCGCGGCGACATCAACGTTCCCTATCGGTGCATCGGCGGTACCATCTACACGATGCAGCGCGCCGGTTTCCCGAAGGTCGGCTTCATATCCGAGCCCGAGCCGGGTTCGCATACGCAGCGGCTTTAAGTTACAGCCCTTTGTGCCGCATTTTCAGACCTGGTGGCCGGTCCACGTCCATCGATGAAAATGCTCTAGGAGTATCGCCATGGCAATGAGTGCCGGAAGAGACGATGGCGAACCGATGGTGGAAATGAACACGACGCCGTTGATCGACGTCATGCTCGTTCTCCTCATCATGTTCATCATCACCATCCCGATCCAGACCCACGCGGTCAAGATCGACCTGCCGCAGAACGCGCCGCCGACCGACAGCGTCATCGACCCTGTCAAGAACAAGGTGGCGATCGATCCCAGCGGCGTCATCACCTGGAACGGTTCGGCCATCGACCTGCTGACCCTGCGTCAGTATCTGCAGCAGTCGCTGCGGTTGCCGGTCGAACCCGAATTGCAGTTCCAGCCCAATGCCGCCACCCGCTACGTCGTCGTCGACGAAGTGCTGGCGGAGATCAAGCGCGCTGGCGTGACGAAGCTGGGCTTCGTCGGCAACGAACAGTACGGCAATTTCTAAGGCCGTCGGAACCGGAGCCGGCACAACGCCGGAACCGGTTCGATAGGATTTGCGCATCGAAAGGGGCGCAGGACGGGCGTTCGCTGGATCATCGGACGTCCGTGCGCCCCCAGGGCACGAATACGCCGCCGCCGTCTGGCCGGGAATGTTCGACTTCCCGTTTCCGGGCGCGGGCTGGGGTGACGCAATCGGGCGCGTGATGCGCGGACCTGCATGGGGGCTGCTTCGGCGGCCCCTTATTTTTGCCCGGCCGGGTTCGGCTTAATGCTTTCTTCACCGCGACGGGCGATGATGCGGCCGGTCAAATCGGCATGGGATCATGGGCGCCAAAGTTCAGACAAACCCGTATCACGGCAATAATCGTCTGGCGGATCGCCGCACGGCTGTGATCGGCGTTCGGGTCCGACGCCCGGGCGAGACCTGGTTCAAGAGCCACATCACCGATGTCTCCGAAGTCGGCTTCCGCTTGAAAAGTTTCATGAAACTGGCGGCGGACGATGATCTGTGGATCATGCTGCCGGGCTTCGAAGGCCGCCGGGCGCGCGTGTTGTGGAGCCGGTCGCATGAATCGGGCTGCGTCTTCGAACGCCCGCTGCATCCGGCGATTCTCGATCACATCATCCGGATCAGCCAGTAAACCGGCGGCGATTCGCTTGCTGGCGCGCTTAGTTCAAAGGCCGCCATCACGCCGATGATCGGCGCCGACGGGGACGCCGACCCATCGTCTCCTCCACGGCTGCGCTCCCCCGCTGACGGTGCCGCTGGCCCGCTCCGGACCATCCCATCCGCGTCTCCATCCGCGTCGTCCTCGACCGGCGCGATGAACTTCGCTGCCGTCCATGCGATCTTCGCCTTGTTTTGGCAGCGGCCGCAGCCTTGCCGATGCCGGGCGGTGATGGGCGCGGGTCGCATCGGACTGGAGAGCATGATGACGCGACAAGCCTCCATGTCCACGGTCTCGACCCATCCGGTCCTTCCGTCCATGGCGAATTCGAGCGTATCGGCGGCGCTCCGACGCAGCCGGGTGGGGCTATATCCTGATCGTCATGAACGGTGCTTCGACCGCCTGTTCTGCGTCTGCCGAAGCGTCATTCCGACCCATCGCGCGTCGCCATCAATCGTCAGAAGAACAGCTTGCGGAAGCTGATCGTCACCGCGCGCCCCAGCGGGTCCAGATAACCCGGCTGGTACCGGACCGGCGTGGTCCCGTTCGCATCGGTCACGCTGCGCCGCTGGTTGAAGAGATTGTCGATGCCGATCGATATGCGCGCCCCGCGCAGGAATGGATGGTTCTTCACCAGCGAAGGCATCTGCCCCAGATTGGCGAACAGGCGCAGGTCCACCGTCGCCAGGCTGCCGAAGTCCAGCCGCGACGCGCCGCCTGCCGTGCCGTTCAGGGCGCCGTCGACATGGGTGCCGCTCTCCCAATCCACGCTCAACCGCGCGCCGAGGCCGTTATTGGTATAGCCCATCCGTGCATTCAGCTCATGCCGCGGCTGGCCGCCCGACGATCCCGTGGCGTCGCCGTTCAGCAGGTCCAGTTCCGGCACGCCGGGCGCGATCAGGATGCTCTCCGTGAAATGCCAGCTGTGATAGAGGCTGAAGCTGAGCCGGCCGCCGCCCCCGCCGCCACGGCCGCCGCCGAAACCTCCCGGCCCGCCAAAGCCGCCGCCGGGACCGCGCGGACCTCCGCCAAAGCCTCCGTCCGAGCCGCCCCGACTGCCTTCGCCTGGCCGCTCGCCGCCATCCTGTCCTTGAGGGGGCTGTCCGCCCTGGCCGCCGCCCGGCCCGCGATTGCCGAACAGGCTGCGCAGGTCCTGCAGCTCCTTGGGCCGCTCCTCAGGCCTGGCGCCGGCGGCACGCCAGGCTTCCACCACCTTCTGGATGTGCGATTTCAGCGGAATGGAAAGGTCGAAGCCCCAGCGGAGCTGCTCGCTCCGCGATCGCAGATAATTGATCGGCCGCGCATCGACCTGCACCAGATTGCCGTCTTCGTCCCGCAGGAAGCGCTGGGGGAAGGCGTCCTCAATGGCGGGGCTCGGCGTCGGGAAGGCCGAGATCGGGTTGCTCGTCCGGCTGTTGGTGTAGGTCGCCGTCAGCGTAAGGTTGGGTTTGTCGAACGGCTTGATATTGGCGCTGAGGCGGAACTGGTCGCGCACGCTCTCCTTGAGGGCGGCATTGCCTCCGCTCAGTTGCGTCACGAAGACGGTCTGCCCGGTCGCATAGTCGAACACCGACACATTGGGCGTGGACACCAGCGGATCGGTGATCTGCGTGCCCGTGGGCGCGGCGCGATCCTGGTTGGCCGACATCAGCAACTGCACGGCGGGCACCGGCCGCCAGCGCATGCCGTACCCCAGGGTCGAAAGCGTGCCGAAGTCGGAATAATGCTGCGCCGCCGCGTTCACATTGACGCCGATGTCGCCCACCGCGGCCAGCACGCCCTTCGACCGGCTGGTGATCGGCAGGTCGACGCTGATCTGCCCGCTGCCGATTTCCCGGCTGTAGCTGTTGTCGCGATCCTCGCCCGAACGGATCGGCCAGCTAACGAAGCCATTGGCCGATCCGCCCACGCGCACCGCGGTCGTCACCGCGCCGGCCGGCAGGTCGAACAGCGGACCCGACAGCAGCAGGTCGCCCTGCACCGCCTTCGATTCCGCCTCCGCCCGGTCGATCACCCGCGTCGACAGCAGGTCGGACGAAAAGCCGCCGAACGGGTCCGCGCCTGCATCGATCGCGCTCTGGATCGCTCCGGTCGCAAACCCCCGGTCGGTCGAAGTCCGGGTGTTCGAATAATCGCCATTGCCGGTGAACGACCATTGCCAGCCGCCGCCCAGCAGGCCGTTCAGCGTCACGCCGACATGGCCGGTCGTGCCCTTGATCTGCTGTCCCAACTCGCCCGTCTGGCGCAGATAGCGATAGAAGCTCGTCGGCGTGGCGAAGGGCGAGAAGGGGTTGCCGGCGGGCAGGTCGAACGCGGCTGCCTGAAACCCTTGCAGGCTGTCATTGTCGGACAGTTCCAGCCGCCCGTTGACGGTCATGGACACCTTGCCCAGGGCGCGGGCCAGCGTCGCATTGGCGGCGAAGCTCTCCGTCGCCGGGCTGAGCGTGCGATGATGGGCCAACTCGCCGCCGGTCATGCCATTCCCGCCCACCAGAAAGGCGTCGATGCCCGATTGCCGGTTGGCCTGCTCACCCTGCACGGTCGGCACCACGCCGCGCTCGCTCTCCAGCAGGGATGCGGCGGTCTTGTACTGCAGGTTGAGGGTGAAGCGATTATCGCCCCGGATGCGCAGCAGCCCGCCTTCCGCCGAGCCGTTCTCCCGCCCGCCCTGCGTCGTTGTGCCCGCGCGCAGGTCCACCGTTTCGGCGCGGAACCGCTGGCGCAGCACGATGTTCACCACCTTCTGCGTCGGCGCATAGCCATAGCTGAGCGCCACCTGTTCGGGCAGGATGTCGACCCGCGCCACCGCTTCGGACGGGATGTCCTGAATTTCCGAAAAGCTGGAGATCCGCTTGCCGTTCAGCAGGATCACCGGCGTCCCATTGGTCTGAGGCGACAGTTCGGAGATCATTTCGGATATGGACGTGACGCCCAGGGCGCGGACATCGGCGGGGGAAAGCTGCTGCTCCGGCTTGACATTGCCGACCACCGCGCCGCGTTCAGGCTGGCCGGTGACGACGATCTCATCGGCATCATCCATCTGCCCGGCCGGGCCCCTCGGCTCCTCGGTCTGCGCCATCAGCGCGCCCGGCGCCGCACTCATCATCAACGGAAACAGAAGACAGGCAAAGGAACGGCGCACTGTTTACCCCTTAGGATCAAACCCTGAATGCCCTCCCTCTAGGGGGAAGTTGTCGCAAGACTCTGGCAATGCCCATAAAGATTTGTCGCAAAATGTAATCCGGCATCGTGCCGCCCGGGTCGGGCCGCATCGCAAAAGACCCTGGCGGCGGGACTGCGACCTGCCATGCCGGAAGGGGATCGCGCGTCTGCCGATTGCATTGCCCGCCAGACTTTCTACACCTTTGCGCATGCGCACGCTCTATCCCGCCATCGAACCCTTCGCTTCCGGACATCTCGACATGGGGGATGGCCACCGCGTCTATTGGGAGCGGGCCGGGACGCCGGGCGCCAAGCCGGCCGTCTTCCTGCATGGCGGGCCGGGCGGCGGCATATCGCCCGACCACCGCCGCCTGTTCGATCCGGAACGCTACGACGTCCTCCTCTTCGACCAGCGCGGCTGCGGTCGCTCGACGCCCCATGCGGAGCTGGAGGCGAATACGAGCTGGCACCTGGTCGCGGACATCGAACGCCTGCGGCAGATGATGGGCGTCGACCGATGGCTGGTCTTCGGCGGAAGCTGGGGATCCACGCTGGCGCTGGCCTATGCCCAGACCCATGCCGACCGCGTGACCGAACTGGTGCTGCGCGGCATCTTCACCATCCGCAAGCAGGAGATCGACTGGTATTATCAGCAGGGCGCCAGCCGCATCTATCCGGACAAATGGGAACGTTTCGTCGCGCCCATTCCGGAGGCGGAGCGTGGCGACCTGCTCCACGCCTATCGCCGGATCCTGACCGGCGACGATCGCACGCGGCAGATCGCCGCGGCCAAGGCCTGGAGCGTCTGGGAGGGCGAGACCATCCGCCTGCTGCCCGACGAAGCGCTGTCCGCCACGCATGAGGCCGATGATTTCGCGCTCGCCTTCGCGCGGATCGAAAATCATTACTTCGTCCATGGCGGCTGGCTGGAGGAGGGGCAGCTCATCCGCGACGCCGGGAAACTGGCGGGCATCCCCGGCGTCATCGTGCAGGGCCGCTATGACATGGCCTGCCCCGCAGAAACCGCCTGGGCGCTGCACAGGGCCTGGCCCGGGGCGCGCTTCGAGATGATCGAAGGGGCGGGCCATGCGTTCAACGAACCCGGCATATTGGACGCGCTCATCCGGGCGACGGACGGGTTTGCCGCCCAAGCGAAAGGATAAGCATGCGCATATGGATGGTGCTGGCGGGGGTCCTCACCCTGATGGGCTGTGGCGAGAGCAGCGACCGGATCACCGCGGTCGACCGCCGGGATACGCCCGAAACCGGCGCCGCGGCCGCCGTCGCGAAGCTTGACGAGGCCCAGCGCAACGGCGTGCTGGAACGCGCGGTGCGGGCGTCGGGCGCGGCTTGCCCGACCGTCATCCGGTCGGAGCGGACCGAGGTGCGGCCCGGCGTCAAGGGCTGGAAGGCCGCGTGCAATGACGGCACGGCGCATCTGATCGAAATTCAGGCCGACGGCACCGCCAACGTCACCAGCCGCACCCACTGACCGTCGGCTTGGCGCATGTCCCGGTGCGAGGCATGGCGGCCCATGCCGTCAGCCTGCGGCGACATCCTGAAACTGGAGGTTGGCCAGCCGCGCATAGAGGCCCTTCTGCCGCATCAGCGTGGCATGGTCGCCCTGTTCGACCAGCCGCCCTTCGTCCAGCACGAGGATGCGGTCGGCGGCCCTGACCGTGGCCAGCCGGTGGGCGATGACGATGGTGGTGCGGCCCTGCATCAGCCGGCCGAGGGCATCCTGCACCAGCCGTTCCGATTCGGCGTCGAGGGCGGAGGTCGCTTCGTCCAGCAGCAGGATCGGCGCATCGCGCAGAAGGGCGCGGGCGATGGACAGGCGCTGGCGCTGGCCGCCCGAAAGGCGCGCGCCGCCTTCGCCCAGAAAGCTGTCAAGGCCCTGCGGCAGGGCGCGCAGGAAACCCTCCGCATTGGCGGCGCGGGCTGCGGCCCAGATCTGCTCGTCGCTGGCGTCCCATCGCCCGTAGCGAAGATTGTCGCGCGCGGAGGCGGCGAAGATGATGCTTTCCTGCGGCACCATGGCCATCATGCCGCGCACCTCGGCCGGATCGGCCTCGGGCAGGGGCACGTCGTTCAGGCGGATCACGCCCGAATCCGGATCGTAGAAGCGCAGCGCCAGCTGGATCAGGGTGGACTTCCCCGCGCCGGAAGGGCCGACGATGGCGACCGTTTCGCCCGGCGCGATGTCGACGGAAATGCCATGCAGGGCCGCCTGGTCGGGCCGTGTGGGATAGCGGAAATGCACGTCCTCGAACTGGAGATGCGCGCCATGCTCGGTTCGCGGCACCGGGACGGGACGGGGCGGCGGGGTTATCTGCGGTACGGCGCTCATCAGTTCATGCAGCCGTCCGGCGGCGCCCGCTCCGCGCAGCAGGTCGCCCCAGGTCTCCGACAACGCGCCGAACGCGCCTGCGACAAGCCCGCCGGTCAGCACGAAGGCGGCGATGCTGCCGCCCGACAGGCGTCCGGCGGCGACGTCCAGCGCGCCCTGCCACATGACCGCCGTGATCGATCCGAAGACCAGTGCGATGACGATGGCGGTCATCGCCGCGCGCAGGGCGATCCGGCGGCGCGCCGTGGCGAAACCCGCCTCGACCGTGCTGTCGAATCGCGCCGCTTCCCGTCCTTCCTGACCGAAGGCCTGCACGATCTTCATCGCGCCCAGCGTTTCCGACGTGACGCTGCCGACATCGGCCAGCCGGTCCTGGCTTGCCCGCGACAGGGCGCGCACGCGGCGGCCAAGGCCGATGATCGCCACCAATATGACCGGAATGCCCAGCAGCAGCAGCCCGGCAAGCTTGGGCGCCAGCGCGAAAAGATAGATGAGGCCGCCGGTGCCCGTTACCACATTGCGCAGCGCGATCGACACGGTCGATCCCACCACCTGGTCGATGATGGCCGTGTCGGCGGTCATGCGCGACGCGATTTCGGAGGGGCGGTTTTCCTCGAAGAAGCGGGGTTCCTGCCGCAGCAGATTGGCCTGGGTGGCCGACCGGATGTCAGCGACGACGCGCTCCCCCAGCCAGGACACGAAATAGAAGCGGGCGGCCGTCGCCAATGCCAGGACCACCACGATCAGGAACAGATATTCGAACCAGCGGCTGATGTCGCCGCCGCCCATGAAGCCGCGGTCGATGACCAGCCGGAACCCGCTGGGAATCGCCAGCGTCGCGGCGGACGAGATCAGCAGCGCGGCGAGCGCCCCGGCGATGCGGCCCGGATAGCGGCTGGCGAAGCGCCAGATCATCGCCAGGCTGCCGAGTGGGGGGCGCGCCTTGTCGCGCGGCGATGGTTGGTCCACATCCTCCATGGCGCCGCGCTCTAAAGGGATTTTGCGTGAAAGGGAACATTTCCCGGTTCCGAAATCCGACCGGGCGCTAACCGGCGGGCGCGATCTCCGCCGCCAGCGCCATGATGCGCTGCGGTCCGGCACGGCCGGTCAGGGCATAGGCCATGTCGCCCGCTTCCCAATAAGCGATGACGTCATCGGCGCGCCGCGCGAGCAGCGGCCTCGCCTCCGCCGGGGTTTCGGCCCGGTCCGCGAAGAAGGAGAGCTGCTCGCCCTCCGGCGTGGTGATCGACACGGCGACGGCGGGGCTGTCCGGCGTCGGGTAAAGCTGCACGTCATGGATGCGCCACTGGGCCGGCAGCGGCGGCAGGACGATGCCGGTCGAACGCTGTATCTCGCCGGGGTTGAGCGTGGCGCTCTCCACCTGGGACGCCATGCTCTGGCGCAGCAGCCCGGTGCGGTGCGATGCGGCGGCTTCGTCCAGGAAGGTGGTGGCCTGCGCCGCCTGCGGAAATTCGCCCAGCTCGCCCCGCGCGATCCAGCCGGTGGCGACCAGCGCGGCGATGCCCGCCGCCCGGCCGAGATGGCGCCATGCCCGGCCATGATCATTGTCATTGGCGACGGGGATCGATGTGTCGCGGCGGCGGCCCACCAGCGTGCCCTTGGTCCCGTCATGCTTCAGGCGGAAGTCGATATGCGGCCAGCGCTTGCGCCAGCGCCGGGCGACAATCCGCTCGCCGGGACGGGCCGCGTCGTCCAGCAGCACGACCGCGCCCGGAGACAGGCGCGCGAACAGGTTGTCCGCCGCGCCGCGCACCATCGGATGCACCGCCCAGGGCGGCCCGTCGATGATCAGCAGGTCGATGCTGTCGGGCAGGCTGTCGATGTCGTACCAGCGGCCCGGCCAGTCCTCGCTTTCCGCAACCAGCGGCGCGTGGCGCAGATCGGCCGTAAGCCCATGGTCGGCCAGCCAGTTGCGGGTCGCCTGCACGAAGCCGTCATGCTGGTCGAAGCTGGTCAGCCGCCCCCCGCCGTGCAGCGCCAAAGCGCGCGCGGCGATCAGCGTCGATGCGCCTGCCCCCAGTTCCACCACATGGGCGGGCCGCAGCCGGGCGATTTCCCGCACGATATGGCGCAGGAAACCGACATCGGCCTTCCAGCTCCCCAGATGCGGCAGGGCGTCATGGGGCAGGCCAAGCTCGTCGAGCAGCGCGCGCTTGTCCGCCTTGCGCCCGCCCGACAGGCTGGCCAGCAGCCAGGGCCAGGTGATCGCGCCGAAGCCGACGCGCCAGATCATGTCGGACAGGCGGCGCCGGGCCGCCACGGCATCGGCTTCGCTGAGGGACAGGAAACCGGTCAATTCTCTGGAGGTCACGGGTGCGCCTATCCTTTATCTGCGGGTCGAGACTGGTTATGCGGCGGGATAGCCGGTTCGCTTGGACCCGTATATCGCCAGCACAGGGAACGCCGATGACACGCATCATATCCGCGACTGTTGAACGTTGGCCGGTCGCGGGGGCCTTCATCATCAGCCGGGGCGCGAAGACGTCGGTGGATGTCGTGGTCTGCACGGTGGGCGATGGCGCGCATGTCGGGCGGGGCGAGGGCACGGCGATCTATTATGAGGGCGAGACGGCGGAAGGCTGCGCGGCGGCGATCGACGCCTATGCCGGGCCGCTGGAGCGGGAGGCGCTGCTGAGCGCCATGCCGCGCGGGGCCGCCCGCAACGCGCTGGACTGCGCGCTCTGGGACCTGGAGGCGAAGCGCGCCGGGGTGCCGGTGTGGAAGCTGGCGGGGCTGGAGGAGCCCAGGCCCCTGCCCACCGCCTTCACCATCAGCCTGGGCGATCCGGAGAAGATGGAGGCGGATGCGCGGGCAGCGGCGGGGCGCGGCTTCGGCCTGCTCAAATGCAAGCTGACCGGGGATGGCGACCGGGCGAGGATCGCGGCGGTGCGGGCGGGCGCGCCGGACGTCCGGCTGATCGTCGACGCCAATGAAAGCTGGCACGATCTGGACATTGTGGCGGAGGCGCAGGCGCTGGCGGAACTGGGCGTGGAGATGGTCGAACAGCCGGTCTTCCACGGCAGGGAAGAGCGGCTGGCGGGGATCAGGTCGCCGTTGCCGCTCTGCGCGGACGA
Organism: Sphingobium fuliginis; assembly: GCF_004152845.1. Taxonomy (GTDB): domain Bacteria; phylum Pseudomonadota; class Alphaproteobacteria; order Sphingomonadales; family Sphingomonadaceae; genus Sphingobium; species Sphingobium fuliginis. Next base: position 442,254 of record NZ_SEON01000002.1, on the reverse strand, counting down.
GAGCTGTCATACGCGGGCCGATCTCGACCGGCTGGCGGATTTCGACGCAGTGAACATCAAGCTCGACAAGGCGGGTGGGCTGACCGAGGCGCTGGCCCTGTCGCGAGAGGCGCGGGCGCGGGGATTCCGCGTGATGGTCGGCTGCATGCTGGGCACGTCGCTGGGCATGGCTCCGGCCGCGCTGGTGGCGCAGGGGGCGGACTGGATCGATCTGGATGGCGCGCTGCTGCTGGCGAAGGATCGGGAAGGGGGGCTGGAACTGCGCGACGGGCTGCTGCTGCCTGGCGGGCTATGGGGCTTGGATTAAGTTATCTCCCAGCATGACGAAGGAGGAGAGGGGGGCGACCCTCAATATCCTAGCGTCAATCCCACCGCATAATATTTCGGCCCCACATTGGCCTTGGCGCGCAGCTTGGGGATCAGCGGCATGGCGAGCGTCGCATAGGGCCGCATATTGTCGCCGCTGAAGCGCACGCCCGCGCCGATGGTGGCGGAAGCGGGGAGGGTGTAGGTCGCCTCGACGCGCCCATAGAGCTTCGTGTCGCCATCGCGCAGATAGACGCCGCCGCCCGGCGTCAGGCTGAAGCCGGCAATATCCATCGCATAGCCGGCGCCGATTTCCGTGCCCCAATGCCCGTCCGCGCGTCCGTAATTCACCTCGGCCCCGATCCCTTCGGCATGGGCGGCAGGGGTGAAGGCGAGCGCAGCGGCGGCCAGCAAATAACAGGTTTTCATGGCTGTTCCGAAATGTCCGTTCGTCATTGCACCCGCCTGACTCCGGCCGATGCGCCGGGCAAGCGGGAGCAGGCAAGGCGAGTCCGATATGCGGTCAGGCGAGTCAGGCGGGGGCGCTGCCCCCCGGCTGGTCCACGCGCACCACGGGCTGCACCTCCGGATAGGGCATGATCGCCCGGCCGTCGGGCGCGGCGGTAAAGCTGGTCTGCGTTGGATAGGCGAATTCGATCCCCTCCGCATTGAAGCGCTTCCAGATGGCCAGGCCCACGCGGTGCCGCGAAAGGAAATAATCATGGGTGTCGGGGTCGGGCACGTCGAAATTGAGCTGATAGTCGAGCGAACTGGCGCCGAAGCTGACCAGCCCCGCATTGACGAAGATATGCCCCTCCGCCTCCACGATCTCCTTCAGCATGGCGGGGATGGCGTCGGCCTTGTCCTCCGGCGTCTGGTAGATGATGCCGATGGCGAAGGTCACGCGCCGCTGCGCCAGCGTCTGCAGGCTGGTGATCTCCTTCTGGAGGAGGTTGGCGTTGGAGATCACCTTCTTCTCGCCGCTCATCGCGCGCAGATGCGTGCTCTTAAGGCCGATGCGCTCCACCCGGGCGGTGGTCTGGTCATAGGTGATGACCTCGCCCTGCCGGAAGGGTTTGTCGAAGATGATCGACAAGGCGGCGAACAGGTCGGAGAAGATGCCCTGCGCCGCAAGGCCGATGGCGATGCCGCCGATGCCCAGGCCCGCGACCAGGCCGGTGACATTCACCCCCAGATTGTCCAGCACGACGATCAGCGCGATGGCGAACAGAGCGAAGGTCACGAGTACGCGGATCAGGCCCATGGCGTTGGCCAGGCTCTGGCTCTCGTCCGCCGAGGTGCGCCGTTCCACCAGACCCAATATGATTTCCCGCGCCCAGATGGCGCATTGGAAGACGGCGGCGATGGTGAAGAGGAAGACGACGGTCTTCAGCACCATCTCCGGCGGCCGGGCATAGCTCACCACCAGCCGCGCGGCGACCATCGCCATGAAGAAATGGGTGGTGCGGGCAAAGGCGCGGCCGGCGACGTTGGCAAGGCCCAGAGTGTCGCCGGGATGCCCCTTCAACCGTCCGCCCACGCTGCGCAGCGCCGTCAAAAGGCTGTAGATGGCCACAGCCGCGCCGATGGCGATCAGGATCTGCAGATAGTGGAGCGAGAACCAGTGGACCGTCGACTGCCACATCTCGGCCAGATTGGGCGGGCGGACGTCGATCTGCGGCAGGGTGGCGGTATCTTTCTTGGCGGCCATGAATATCCTTGCGGTTCTGGATGCGGATCAGGCCGCCATCGGAAGGGCGGCCGTGCCGCCGGCATCCTCCAGAAAGGCGATCAGTCCGCGTTCGTAACGGGAAAGATAGCGGGTTGCGCGCGGCAGGCGAAGCCCCTGTCGCCATGCATCCTGTCCGTTGCGGCAAAGCTCGATCAGCGCGGGGTGGATATAGCTTTTGCGGCTGATCGCCGGGGTGTTGCCCAGCGCGGCGGCGACCGGCTCGATCATCTGCTTGAGCGACATGCTGCCCGCCGCCAGCGTTTCGAAGGCAATGACGGAGGCGCCCCAGGTGCGGAAATGCTTGGCGGTGAAATCGCCGCCCATGGCTTCGGCTATATAGGCGTTGACGTCGCCCGAGGTGATGGGCCGGGCGACGCCTTCCTCATCCAGATATTGGAACAGATGCTGTCCCGGCAGATCCTGTACGGCGCGAACGAAGCGGACGAGGCGGCGGTCGGTGACGGTCAGCTCATGCTCCCGCCCCGACTTGGCCCGGTAACGCAGGCGCAGCGCCTGTCCGCGCAGGTCGACATGGCGGCGGCGCAGCGTGGTCGCGCCGAAGCTCTTGTTCGCGGCGGCATATTGCTCGTTGCCGACGCGCACCTTCGCCAGGTCGAGCAGGCGCACGACGGCTGCCAGCGTCTTTTCCTTGCGCAGGCCGCGCCTGGACAGGTCGGCTTCGATCCGGGCGCGCAGCCTGGGCAGGGCGCGGCCGAAGGCGGGGCAGCCGGCATATTTCTCCGCCTCCCGCGCGGCGCGGAAATCGAGGTGATAGCGATATTGCTTGCGGCCCCGGTCGTCATAGCCGGTCGCCTGGATATGACCGTGCGGATGGGGACAGAACCAGCAGTCGCGATAGGCGGGCGGCATGGCGATGGCGTTCAGCCGGTCGATCTCTTCCCGGTCGGTGATGCGCGCGCCGCTGGCGTCGAAATAGGCCCATCCTCTTTTCATCGCCCGGCGCGTGATGCCCGGCAGGCTGTCATTGGCATGGACGAGGGAATCGGGCGGCATGGTTTTTCCTCAACCCGCCGTTCCTCGCTTCGTTCCGCAATGCGCGATAGGGGAATGGCTGGAAGTGGCCAATGACCGAAGCGCAACCCTCAATGAATCCGCATGAACCGCATGCCGCTGGGCAACCGCCAATGGAGCGGGTGACGGCGCATCACCGACAGATGGGCGAGCGTCAGCGTCAGGCAAAGGATCGCGGCGGGAATCGCCACGGACTGCGCCACCGGCAGCAGCAGGGCGATTGCCGTCGCGGCGGCCGATCCGCCCAGCGCCAGCAAAGTCGCGCCCGGCTCGCCATCGGGCCCGCGCAGCCAGAAGACGCATCCGCCGACGCCCAGCGCGAAGGCCATGGCGAAACGCGCCGCCTGTGCCGGTTCCGCCAGGCCGCAGCCGATCAGCAGCAGCAGGATCGCGCCCGCCAGACCCAGGCGCGGCATGCGGCCGAGCAGATGGGCGATGACCGGATAGATCAGCAATTCGCCCATGGCGACGGCGATGAGGATTGCGGTGGCGAGCCGGGCCTGCTCCGGTCCCGCGATCAGCGCCACGACCGCCGTCCCGGCCCAGGGCACCAGTCGCAACGGCGCCATGCGGATGTGGCTGATCCACCCCTGCAACCCCGCGCGGGTATCCCAGCGCCGGTCGGCCAGCCGCAACTGGAAGGCGGCGATGATGAACAGCGCTTCGGCGCCCCATGGCAGCAGCGCCGGCGCAATCAGCGGCGCGGCGAGCACCAGCCCCAGCAGCAGGCCGTGGGCCGCGCCCAATATCTTCAGTTCGCCCTTCATGCGGCGCTCCCTTGCGCGACGGGTGTTGCGGGAAATAACGGCTGGCGCGCGGCCAACTTGCGCTTCCGGGTCAAATAGGTGTCGAGGCCGATCTGCAACGACAGCATCATGAAGATGAAGGGCTGATAGGCGATGCCCACGAACAGCGATCCCACCATATAGATGACATGGCCCTGTTGCAGGGCGAGCGCGAAGGGCGACACCCAGGCTTCATCGCCTTCCCGGTTCCGGTACATGCGCCGGATCGCCTCCGTCCGGATGAAGCAGATGAGGTGCAGCAGCGCCCAGAGGAAGAAGCCGAAATAGCCCTGCTCGCCCAGCATCTCGAAATAGGCGCTGTGATAGGCGCGGCCATGGTCGGTGACGATGCGCTTTTCCATGCGCGATCCGGCGGCGTCGATCACCCGCTCCTGCATGACATAGGTGAACCTGTTCTGCAGATAATTGTCGAAACCGCCGCCGCCCGGATGCTCGCCCACATAGTCCAGCGTCCATTTCCACACGGCCAGCCGGGTGGAGGCGCTTTCGTCCTGGCTGTGATTCTCTATGGTCGACATGCGCTGCGTGAAGCTGGCCGGCAGGAAGGGGATGGTCGCCAGCGCCGCCAGCGCCATCAGCGGGCCGTAGATGAACCGCCGCTTCGACCGCATCAGCATCAGCCCCGCCAGCACGGCGATGCAGACAAGGCCCGTGCGCGCCTCCGTGCCGATGGGCATCAGAAGGCAGGCGAAACAGAGCGCATAGGCGAACAGCCTGACCCGCCAGTCGGGCGGAAAGACGGTGCCATGTTGCGACAGCCAGAGGATCAGCGGGATCAGCGAAATGGCGACGGTCGAAATGATGCTGCCTTCATAAAGGCCGCTATTGTTGTCGACCATCAGGTTCAGCACGCCATAGCCGCCCCCCGACAGCGCCGTCTTCATGCCCCCATTGATGATGATCGTGCTGGCGCAGAGCACCATGAACAGGGCCAGCGCCTCGATCCGCAGGCGGGTGCGCAGGGTGACGGGCAGGAAGATGGCGAACAGCATCGCCTTCCACACCCAAGCCCATTTGCTCGCGGCGTTGATCGGAAAGTCTGCCGTCGCCGTGGTATAGCCGCACCAGACTAACAACAGCAGCAGGATCGCCTGCCGCGCAGACAGTCGGCAATCCTTCTTGTCGTCCACCAGCAGCCACGCCCCCACCGCCAGTACGAAGGCGATGAAGGAGATGGGGATGCTGTTCAGCAGGAAATAGGAGAGCCGTTGGGGCGAAACGATGTCGATATAGGCATAGACCGCGATCAGCAGGAACGGCCTGCGGAAGCCCAGCAGGAAGAAAGCGCCGAGGAAGGCGACGAAGAACAGGTCACGCATCGCCGCTCTCCGCCTCCAGGCCGGAGGGAGGATCGCGATCCAGATCGGGCCGCGACAGCAGCCGCCAGGCCGCCAGCAGAATGACGCCATGGCTGATGAGAAGGGAAAGGGCGTCGATCATCGCGTGCTTGAGCTATCCGTCACTTCCAACATGCTCCTGCAAAGGCAGAAGCCCAGGCCGGACGGCAGGACTAGGCTTCTGCCTTCGCAGGAGCATGTTGTACTGAAGCCCGAACCCTCCCACCCCTAACCCAACAGAGTTGACGGCCCGTTAAACCTTTTTCGGCAAGACTCGTCGCCATGACACGGATTCTCCATGTGCTGGACCACAGCCTGCCCATGCATAGCGGATACACCTTCCGCACCCGCGCGATCCTGCGGGCGCAATTGGCGAAGGGCTGGGACGTGCGCGGCATCACCGGCCATCGCCATGCCGCGCCGGGGCCGCTGGAGGAGGTGGTCGACGGCCTGCATTTCCACCGCACGCCCGGCGAATCGACCGGCGGCCATCCGCTGCTGCGCGAATGGCGCGACATTTCCGCCCATGCCGACGCCATCGATATGCTGGTGCGCCAGTGGCGGCCCGACATCATCCACGCCCACTCGCCGGTGCTGAACGCGATCGCGGCGCAGAAGGTGGCGAAGCGGCACAATATCCCCATGATCTACGAGATCCGCGCTTTCTGGGAGGATGCGGCGGTCGGCAACGGCACCGGGACGGAGGGCAGTCCGCGCTACTGGCTGACACGGCAACTGGAAACCCATGCCGTCCGCGCAGCCGATGCGGTTGCCGTGATCTGCGAAGGCCTGCGCGGCGATCTGGTGGCGCGGGGAATCGACGCGGCCAAGATCATCGTCTCGCCCAATGGCGTCGACATGGACCAGTTCGGCACGCCCGTTCCCCGCGATCCTGCGCTGACCGCGCAACTGGGGCTGGAGGGCGCCGACGTTGTCGGCTTCATCGGCAGCTTCTACGATTATGAGGGGCTGGACGACCTGATCGCCGCCCTGCCGAAACTCGTGCGCGCCCGCCCGAAGGCGAAGCTGCTGCTGGTCGGCGGCGGCCCGTGCGAGCAGGCGTTGCGCGACCGGGCCATGGCCTCGCCCTTTGCCGACCATATCGTCTTCGTCGGCCGCGTGCCGCACGATCAGGTCGAGGATTATTATGCGCAGGTCGACATCCTCGCCTATCCGCGCAAGTCGATGCGCCTCACCGATCTGGTGACGCCGTTGAAGCCGCTGGAGGCGATGGCGCAGGGTCGGCTGGTCGCCGCGTCCAGCGTCGGCGGCCATCGCGAACTGATCGAACATGGCGTCACCGGCACGCTGTTCGCGCCTGACGATCCGCCCGCCCTTGCCGCCGCGCTGGCGGGGATGTTCGCGGATCGCGGCTTCTGGGAAGAGCGGCGCGCGGCGGCGCGCGCCTTTGTGGAGCGGGAGCGTAACTGGTCGTCAAACATTCTTCGCTACGAACCCGTCTATCGGCAATTGCTGGCGCGCCCTGAAGGGGCGCGTGCGGCGGCGTGAGAAGAATGCGTGGGCTGCTGAAGGCGCTTTCGGGCGCGCTCGGGGCCGGGCTGCTCCTCTTCTCGCTGCCCACAGGGCTGGTCGAAACGGTCGTGGCGTCGAGTGGCCTTAGCGAAGTCATCCCGGCCGCCGCGCCGCCGCTGGGGCTGAAGGCCCGTCTGCTGCTGGCGGGTTCCGGCGCGGCGATGGTCCTGGGCCTGATCTGGGCGGGACAAAGGGAAAAGCGCGTCGCTCTGCTGACGCATGACAAGCAAGGGCGCGGGAACGGCGCCGCAGGAGTGAGTGAAATGGGTTTTGCATTGTCGAAGCTGAACTGGCTGTCGCGTGACCGGAGCAGGTCGGGTCCGGCGCTGCGCCGTGCCGACGCCCATCCCGATGCCCCCGCGCGTCCGCCGATCTTCGCCAGCCGCGACTTTGGCGGCCTCGACATTTTCGCCCGCACCGCGCCCGGACGCGAAGATGGGGAGGCGGAAGCCGCTGTCGAGGCGCCCATCACCGCGCCGGGCAGCCTTTCCATTCCCGGCATGCCGGACAAGATGACGGAGGAAACGGCCTTCGCACGCCTGCAGCGCGCATTTTCGTCGGAGACCGTCGATGCCGACCCTCAGGAGATCGCGCAGCCGGCGCAGCCCGAGACCGCTCCCGCGCCTGCGCCCATCGAGCATCTTTCATTGGCGGAGCTGACCCAAAGGCTGGAACAGGGTCTTGCCCAGCGCAAGCGCATGGGCCGGCCGGCCTCCGTTCTGGCCGACATGCCGGTCGAAGCCGCCGTGCCCGTGCGCGATAAGGTGGAGCAGGGCGTCGATGAGGCCCTGCGCGCCGCTCTGGGGACTTTGCGGACCATGGCCGGCCGCGCCCGCTGAACCGGCAGGCGAGAGCGCGCTGACGGGCGCTCTCCCTTGATGGCTCTCACCAGTCCTCTATGGTGAGCGCCGACAATTCGACCCACTCGCCGCCCGGCACCGGACGGCGGCAGTCGATGCTGATGTCCGCGACGAAATGGCCGGACAGGCTCCATTCCGCTTCTTCGATTCCCTGGACAAAGGCTGCGCGCCGCTCGGCCGCATCGGGCCCGGCCAGGGTCAGCGCGACGACATGGCGCCGCCCCTGGAACAGCGCGCTCGCCCAGGGACGGCTGACGGCGCGTTCCACCATGACGGTTCCACCCGCCCGCGCGATCAGTTGCGACAGCAGACGGGGCAGGGGGTCGCGCGCTTTCGCCGCACCTTCATTTTGGAGCAGATTCCGGATGGGAGCGTTCACGTGGATGCTTGTCATTCGCCCATGCTCCTGCGATATGTGTTCATGAAATGTTCTACTCGCCTCTTCATTCTCATGCCGGGTTCGCGGCCCCTGCGCAGGTCGAAGACCAGCCGGGGATCGCGCACGCTCTCGCGGCCGAACCGGGTCGCGGGAATGCCGTTTTCCCGCAGAAATTTTTCGACCTCTCGCAACAGCATAGTCCCGCTTCTCCTCTGTCGATTCGATCCGCCTGCGCGAATCCCTCAGGTGATTTTCATGTTGCCTAATTTCCTACTTGTCTAGGAAAATTCCTATCAGTAATGGATGAGATATGGTCGGTATTGGAGAAGATCCGCGCATGGTGCTGGAGCGGCTGATTGCCGAGCGGGGCGACAGCTATTCCGATCTTTCGCGCCTGTTGAACCGCAATCCCGCCTATATCCAGCAGTTCATAAAAAGGGGCACGCCGCGGAAGCTGGATGAGGAGGACCGGCGCATATTGGCCCGCTATTTCGGCGTGGCGGAGGAAATGCTGGGCGGGTCGGTCCCGCGCGGAACCCCGCCGGTCAGGGTGCGGTCGCTGCCTTCGGTGGTCAGCGTGCCGCGGCTTTCGCTGGGCGCTTCGGCTGGGCCGGGTTCGCTGGACGAGGATGAGCGGGCGGCCGGCCTGATGGCCTTCGACGCCAACTGGCTGCGTCATCTGGACGTTCGGCCGCAGAAAATATCGATCATCCGCGTCGATGGCGAATCCATGGCCCCCACGCTCAGCGATGGCGATGAGATCATGGTCAATCATGACGACGATGCGGGGCGGCTGCGCGACGGCGTCTATGTGCTGCGGCTCGACGGGGTGCTCATGGTAAAGCGCGTGGCCATGGGGCCGCGCAGGGGTTTTTTCTCCGTGCTCAGCGACAATCCCCATTATCCCGACTGGATCGACATCGATCCGGCGCTGGTCGTGATCGTGGGTCGGGTGGTATGGACAGGAAGACGGCTGGTTTAGGGCGGGTTTCGATGTGATTGAATCAGATCGCCGCTATAATCTCTTTATTGTCCGCGATTTCTTGACCAGCGATCGGTTCGATTGCTGGAAATCGCTCTGGGAGGCAGGCTTTTGAACGACAATGGCGCGGCCATCCGCAAGGCCACCGAATGGCGTGGGGCGCGGCTGGCGCTGGCGACGGTGGTGTCGACCTGGGGCTCCGCGCCCCGGCCGCGCGGCAGCCATATGATCGTGCATGAGGACGGCCGGTTCGAAGGCAGCATATCCGGCGGATGCGTCGAGACCGACGTGCTCCAGCGCGCGGCGGAGGTGATCGGGGGACGGCCGGCGAATCTGGAAACCTATGGCGTGGCCGATGGCGACGCCTGGGCGGTAGGCCTGCCCTGTGGCGGGGAAATCAGCGTGCTGGTCCAGCCGGTCAGCCCGGAAGGCTTCGACCCCGCATTGTTCGAGCGGATCGCGGCGGAAAGCGAGAAGGGCAGGGCGCTCACCCTGTCGACGGATCTTGCGACCGGCCTCACGCGGGAAGGGGCGGGGGAGGGGCAGTTCCACAACCGCTACGATCCGCCCCGCAGATTGCTGATCGTCGGTGCTGTGCAGATCGCCCAGTCGCTCAGCGCACTGGCGCGGGCAATCGGCGTCACTCCCGTCGTCATCGATCCGCGCGGCCGTTTCCTGACGGAGGAGCGCTTCCCTGGCGTCGAACTGGACGACCGCTGGCCGGACGAAGCGGTTGCGGCCCGTTTTCCCGGCGAATCCACCGCGGTCGTGACGCTCAGCCACGACATCAAGATCGATGATCCCGCCTTGGCGGCGGCGCTGCGTGGGCCGACGGGCTACATCGCCGCGCTGGGATCGCGCAAAAGCCATGCGGCGCGATTGGAACGGCTGGCTGCTCTGGGCTTTTCGGCGGAAGAACTGGCGCGCATAGACGGCCCCGCCGGCCTCGACATAGGGGCGATAGGCGCGGCGGAAATCGCCCTCTCCATCGCAGCCGGCATGGTCGCGGGCTTCAACGCCAAGCGCTAGAGACAATCGACATTCAGAAGATGACGAGCCGAGCCGAAGACCACCGAAGGTAAAATGGTGGTTTTCCGTGACCCGGAGCGCAGCCTACTCAAAGTAGGAGAGCACCGGAAGCACGGAAAAGCGTCATTTGCAGGCCGTCAGGGCTGAATGTCGATTGGCTCTAAGCCAAGCCTCCCCATCGACGAAGGGGAGGGCGGCCAGCCCTAGCAGCACTTCCCCCCATTCCTGCCCCCATAACGCGACTCCTGCCGCTCCCGGAAGAAGGCTGTCCGGTCCATCGGCGCACGCTCGGGATGATGCGCCCGCATATGGCGCAGATAGGCGTCATAATCCGGCACCCCGACCATCATATGCGCCATCTGCCGCAGCCGGTGGAGGAAGATGCTCATTCCGCCGGGACCAGTTGCGCCGGAATTTCCCGTGCGGTCGGCGCCGCCACCTTCCGCGCGGCGAGGCAGGTGCGGATGGTGAACAGCAGCACCGCCAACACCACGAACAGGAAGACCGCGACCAGCGCCGCGTCGATCCGGTCGTTGAAGATGATCTGCCGCATCTCCGCCATCGACTTGGCGGGGACCAGCACCTCGCCATCGCCCGCCGCGGCGCTGAACCGGGCGGCATGCGCCAGGAAACCGACCTTCGCATCGGCGGAAAACAGCTTGAGGAAGCCCGCCGACAGGGTGCAGATCAGCAGCCAGGCGGTCGGGATCAGCGTCACCCAGGCGAAGCGGTCCCGCTTCATCCGGAACAGCACCGCCGTTCCCAGCATCAGTGCGATGGCCGCCAGCATCTGGTTGGAAATGCCGAACACCGGCCAGAGCGTGTTCACCCCGCCCAGCGGATCGGTCACGCCCTGATAGAGGAAGAAGCCCCAGGCCGCGACGGTCAGCGCCGTTGCGATGACCCCGGGAGCCATGCTCTTGCTGTCCTTGAAGGCGGGCACCGCCAGCGCGATCAGATCCTGCAACATGAAGCGTCCGGCGCGCGTCCCCGCATCCACGGCTGTCAGGATGAACAATGCCTCGAACAGGATCGCGAAATGATACCAGAAGGCCTTCATCGCCGGCCCGCCCATGATATGGGAGAATATCTCCGCCATCGCCACCGCCAGCGTCGGCGCCCCACCCGCGCGGGAGATGATGCTGTGCTCGCCCACATCCTTCGCGGTCTGCAGGATCAGATCGGGCGAGATGGGGAAGCCCATGGCCGTCACCGCCGCCGCCGCGCTGCCCGCGTCCTTGCCGATCACCGCCGCAGGGCTGTTCATCGTGAAATAGATGCCCGGATCGAGGATCGACGCGCCCACCAGCGCCATGATCGCCACGAACGCCTCCATCAGCATCGCGCCATAGCCGATCATCGGCGCATGGGCTTCGCTGGCGATCAGCTTGGGCGTGGTGCCGCTGGCGATCAGGGCATGGAAGCCCGAAACCGCCCCGCAGGCGATGGTGATGAACAGGAAGGGGAACAATCCGCCCGACCAGACCGGCCCGTTGCCGTTCACGAACTGGGTCACGGCATGCATTTTGAGCGGCGGCGCCATGATGACGATGCCGATCGCCAGCGCCGCGATCGCCCCGATCTTGAGGAAGGTCGACAGATAATCGCGCGGCGCCAGCAACAGCCACACCGGCAATACCGACGCTACCGCGCCATAGCCGATCAAGATCCAGCAAAGCTGCACCGGCGTGAAGGTGAAGGCCGGCCCCCAGACCGGCGAAGCGGCGATGTTCTGCCCATAGACGATGGCGGCGAGCAGCCCGACCAGTCCCAGCAGCGACACTTCCCCGATGCGCCCCGGCCTGATCCAGCGCGTATAGGCGCCCATGGCCATCGCCAGCGGCACCGTCGCCGCCACGGTGAACATGCCCCAGGGGCTTTCCGCCAGCGCCTTCACCACGATCAGCGCCAGCACGGCGAGGATGATGACCATGATCATGAAGGCGCCGAACAGCGCGATGGTCCCGGCAACCTGCCCCATTTCCATGCGGATCAGCTCGCCCAGCGACTTGCCGTCGCGGCGCATGGAGATGAAGAGGACCATGAAGTCCTGCACCGCGCCCGCCAGCACCACGCCCGCAATGATCCAGAGCGTTCCGGGCAGATAGCCCATCTGCGCCGCCAGCACCGGTCCCACCAGCGGGCCCGCGCCCGCAATGGCGGCGAAATGATGCCCGAACAGCACCGTCCGGTCGGTCGCCACATAGTCGAGGCCATCGGCCCGCCGGATCGCGGGCGTGGGCCGCGACGGGTCGAGCCGCATCACATTTCGCGCGATGTAGAGCCCATAATAGCGATAGGCGACGAGGAAGCTGCTGACCGCCGCCACCACGATCCACAGCGCATTGACCGCCTCGCCGCGGGATACAGCCACCACCGACAGCGCCACCGCGCCCATAATCGCTATCATTATCCAGGGAATATGCCGGGTCATCGCTCTCTGATCGCTTGTTCGTTGGAAAGTGCGCACAGTAGAGCCGCAATCTTCAAAGACAATCATCTTGTCCGGAAACCGGACTGCGCGCCCGCTGCCGTTTGAACGGCCAGTCCGTTGCTCCGCCTGCCCAGAGCGCCCACCATATGATCACCGGCTGCGCAGCCAGGCGCGGCCCGTGATACCACCAGCTCAGATGCACGCCGCCAAGCGGAATGTCGTTCAGGGCATGGTGGAAATTGGCTGGCCACACGCACAGGGCGTAGAGCGCGAGAGCCATGCCCGCCGCCCTGCGCAGCGGCGTCAGCATCAGGCCGATGGCGCCGGCGATCTCGGCCACGCCGGTCAGCGCGATCGTCATATGGGGTGCGGGAACCCAGTCAGGCGTGATCGCGACGAAGCCGCTGGGCCGGGTCAGGTGCAGGGTTCCGGCCAGGCCGAAAGCCAAGGCCAGGACCGTTTGCGCGACCCGTCTCCCTCTGCCGTGCGGCCTCGCGCCGTCGCGAATCATCCAAGCTCCAGTTCAGCCTCATTCTCGCCGTCCCAGATATGGGCGCGCTGCGCCTGGACCTTTATCATGACAAGGCCGGGCGTGTCCGGCCCTTCCTCGAACCAGTCCTGCAACTGGCTGTTCCAATGCGCGCGGAACGCATCGCGATCGCGGATCAGGTCGGCGCGGCCCTCCACGGCGATGAACAGCGGGTTCTGCTTGAGCAACCCGGTACGCCCCTGAAAGGACAGGCCGACGCGCGGATCGCGTTCGATGTCCTTCACCATCAGCGTGTCTTCCGTGGTGAAATAAAAGCTGTCGCCGCCATAGGCGACATCCTGGTTGTTGCTCATCGGCCTTGCGCCGATCTGGCCGCCGTCGGCATGGGTCGACAGCATCGCGAAATCGATGTCCTTCATCTTCTCCGCCAGACTGTCGAGCGTCAATTGCATCATAGTCACTCTCCTTGTCCCCTATCGCGCAAACGCATGAAATCAGGGGCGGCTCCACCGGATTCGCCTTGGGAAGGAAAAGAACATATCATGAACATGATCGACCGATTCGCATGGAGCGAAATGTCATGGAAAACCAGCCCGGCAAGACCCTCTTCCGCCTGTTCTTCGCCCTGAAGCCCACATTGCTGATCGCCCGCCAGACGGATCATTTCGCGGAGGCCATCGCCGGCGGCGCCCGGCGCATCGCCGTGGATCACCAGCATGTGACGCTGGCGATCACCTGCGATTATGTCGAATATCCCTATGCGGTGATCAAGGCGCTGATGCGCGCCGGGACAGGCGTGATGGCGGAACCGTTCGACCTGCGGCTGGACCGGCTCAGCATCGGCAACCGGTCCGCCGCCCTGCGTCCGTCCCATAGCGTGCCGCTGCTCGGCACGCTTCAGAAGCAGATCGCGGCGGGCATGAAAGGCGCGGGGGTGATGCTGCGTCCCGGCTGGAGCTTCAGCCCGCACCAGACGCTGTTCTACCGCGACGGTCCGCCGGAACAGCGTCGGGTCGATGGCTTTGGCTGGCATGTCGACCGGTTCATGCTGATATGCAGCCATGTCGGGCGCACGCATCATGAGACCCTGGCCACCTGGACTCTGAAAGGAAGTGGGCAGTACAGCCTTTTCTAGCCGCTTCGGCTCCCGCGAGGAAAGCCTGCCGGGGATCAGCCGGAACTTGCGTCCTGGCCGATGATCCGGGGCGCCCGCACATAGCCGAAGTCGCCCGTGCCCGACCAGGACCGCCCGTCAGGATAGCGCAGTTCGATTCCCGCCAGATCGCGTTCGTCGGCCAGGCGCATGTTGACGCCCATCATGCCGTTTCCGAACCGGGATACCGCGCTGGCGGATAGGGTGAAATGGGTGGTCGATCCGCATCGACCGCAAAACTGGATCTCCGCCGCCGGATCGTCCTTGTCCTCCCGGCAATAGCTTTGCGTGGCGCCCTCGACACGCACCTCGCGGGGGTCGAGATAGGCCCAGTGCGCGCCCGTTTTGCTGCACAGCGTGCAGTTGCATGCATTGATGAACGCCGGGCGTTTCTCGATCGTCAGGCCGATCCGACCGCAGAGGCAGGTGATCCTCACCATCGGCCGGGCCTCACCCTTGGGTCACGCTTTCCAGCACGGCGGCGCGCAATTCGGGAAGTCCCATGCCCTTTTCGCTCGACGTCGCGATGATGTCCGGATGCGCGGCGGGCCGTTTGCGGATCGCCTCGGCCACGGCCTCGTGGACTTCCGCAAGATGGCTGGCCTTCACCTTGTCCGCCTTGGTCAGGACGATGCGATAGCTGACCGCCGCAGCGTCCAGCATGTCGAGGATGTCGGTATCGACATCCTTGATGCCGTGGCGGCTATCGATCAGCACCAGCGTGCGCTTCAGCTTCGCCCGCCCGCGCAGATAGTCGTTCACCAGAAACCGCCATTTGCGCACCATGTCCTTGGGCGCGCGGGCATAGCCATAGCCCGGCATGTCGACCAGCCGGAAGCGCAACGGGTCGCCCACGTCGAAGAAATTCAGCTCCTGCGTCCGCCCCGGCGTATTGGACGTGCGGGCAAGGCCGTTGCGGTTCGTCAGCGCATTCAGCAACGATGATTTGCCGACATTGGACCGCCCCGCAAATGCCACCTCGTTCACCGCCATGTCTGGCAGGAATTTGAGGTCGGGCGCGGATTTGAGGAAGGCGATGGGGCCGGCAAAGACCTTGCGCGCTTCCTCGATCAATTCAGCCTGTTCCTGTTCGGTCAACGCCCCGGCCTTATTTCGCGGTCGCTGCGCTGAGTTGCGGGTGGCGCTTGTAGAGCCACCATTGCTGCAACATCGACAGGCAGTTGTTGGTGATCCAGTAAACCAGCAGGCCCGCCGCGAAGGGCGCCATGATGAACATCATCATCCACGGCATGATCGCGAACACCTGCTGCTGCATCGGGTCCATCTGCGCCGGGTTCAGCTTGAACTGGAAGTACATGCTGATGCCCAGCAGCAGCGCCAGCACGCCGATCCCCAGGAAGGCGGGCGGGGTGAAGGGCAACAGGCCGAACAGGTTGACGATGTGCAGCGGATCGGGCGCGCTCAGATCCTTGATCCACAACACGAAGGGCTGGTGGCGCATTTCGATGGTGAGCTGCAGCACCTTGTAGAGCGCGAAGAAGATCGGGATCTGGATGAAGATCGGCAGACAGCCCGCGAGCGGATTCACCTTCTCGCGCTTGTAGAGCTCCATCATCTCCTGCTGGAGCTTGGGCTTGTCGTCCTTATATTTCTCCTGCAGCGCCTTCATCTTGGGCTGCACCGCGCGCATCGCCGCCATGCTGGCGAACTGGCGCTGGGCGACGGGGAACATCAGGCCGCGCACCACGAAGGTCAGGCAGATGATCGCCACGCCGAAATTGCCGATATGCTCGAACAGCCAGTGGAGCAGGGCGAAGATCGGCTTTTCGAACCAGTAGAACCAGCCCCAGTCGATCGCCCGGTCGAACAGCGGAACGCCGGCGTCTTGATAGGCTTCCAGCGTCTTCACCTCCTTGGCGCCGACGAACAGCCGGTTGGTCTGCGTCACTGCCTTGCCCGGCGCGACCATGATGGGGGCCAGCGACACGTCGGTCTGGAACTGCGTGCCGGCACCTTTACGCATCTGGCCGGTGAAGGCGGCCTTCTGGTCGGGAATCAGGGCGGAGAGCCAATATTTGTCGGTGAAGCCGATCCAGCCGCCGGTCGACTGGAAGCTCTGCGTCGCCGGACCCTTTTCCAGATCCTTGTAGTTCACGTCATAATTGGCCGCGCCGTTGAACACCCCCATCGGGCCGACATGGATCGTCCAGGTGTCGGGATCGGCCGAGGGAGTCGCCCGGCTGACATAGCCGTAGCTCTTGACGCCCACCGCGCCGGCGCCGCTGTTCGACACCTTCTGCTGCGCGGTGATCATGTAATTTTCGTCGATGGAATAGCGGATCTCGAAGGTCTGGCCCGCGCCATTGTTCCACGTCAGCGTGACCGGGCTGGACGGGGTCAGTTCCTTGGCCGACGCCGTCCACAGCGTGCTGCCGTCCGGGGTCTTCACCCCTTCGCCCTGCCAGCCGAAGCCGGCGAAATAGGCGTGCCGGGTGCCGCTGGGGCTGTAGAGGCGAATGGCCGGCGACGCCTTGGCGATCGTTTCCTTGTAGGTCGGCAGCACGATGTCGTCGATGCGCGCGCCCTTCAGGTTGATCGATCCGGTGATCTTGGGCGTGCGGATGGGCACGCGCGGGCTGTCCTTCAGCGCCAGCGCCAGGTCGCGGACCGCAGCGGACCCTTCCGCCGCGGGGGCGGCGCCGGACGGGGTGAGCGGCGTGGTCTTGCCGCCCTCGATCTTCGTGGCCGGCGGATTGGCGGCGGGGAAGAAATATTTGGCGACATAGGGCCAGCCGAACAGGATCGCCGCGGTCAGCAGCACCGCCAGGATGATATTCTTCTTGTCGTCCACGCTTGTCGGCTCCGCCGTATCTCGAAATTCGTATCAGGGGACCGGATCGTAACCCGAACCGCCCCATGGGTGGCATCGCATTAGCCGCTTCGTGGCCAGCCAGCTACCCTTCACCGCACCATATTTGCCGATCGCCTGAATCGCATATTCGGAACAGGAGGGCGCATAGCGGCAGGAAGGAGGCAAAATGCGCGAAGGCCCAAGCTGCCAGAAGCGCGCGATCAGGATGAAAAGGCGGGCGATCACGGCCTGTCCCTGCCATGTCTGCCCCTGCCATGTTCCTGCGAGGGCGGGAAGCCCGTTCCGCCGCTGCCTTCCGTCGCGACCCCGGGTTCCTGCCTGCGCAGGGGTGCCGTGTCTTTCGGAGGGGAAGGCCGCCCCTTCCTGCGCGGCGCCTCATCAACAGGCCGGCTCATCACCTTGCCCAGCGCCTTTTCCAGCTCCCGGCGAAGCAGGCCGAAGTCGCGCTCGATCCCCTCGGCGCGCCCGATCAGCACATGATCCGCTCCGGCTATGCCATGCGCCGGCAACAGATCCCGCGCCAGAACGCGAAAGCGGCGCTTCATCCGGTTGCGGATGACAGCGCCGCCAATCTTTTTCGTGACCGTGATGCCGTACCGCATCGCCGGATCGCCGTCGCCGCGTTCGCGCACCAACAGGACAAAGCCTGGCATGGGCGCGCGCCGCCCGCGATTCGCCGCCAGAAAATCAGCGCGCCGGGTCATGACCGCAGGCGCGCGCTCAAGCGGCGCGTCGTTCAGGCGCTCAGGCTCTTGCGGCCGCGTGCACGACGAGCGCGCAGCACGTTGCGGCCGCCGGGGGTCGCCATGCGAGCGCGGAAACCGTGACGGCGCTTCCGAACCAGATTGCTCGGCTGATAGGTGCGCTTCATCGTTCATTCCTCAAAAAACTAAAAGAATCGGGCGTGACAAAAAAGGGCCGCCGGGCGGGCGGCCGCATGTCAGGGGGCGTCCGATAGGCAAAAGGGAGAGGCGAGTCAATGGCGGAGGAGAAGGTCGTGATGGTTTCGAGGACGGTTCAGCGCGATGTCGGATTCCGGTCGAGCGCTGCCGTCCGTGGATCATCATACCGTGGGAACCTGGCTCTCATGAGCCGCCTGTCTCATTCGAGTGCTTCGCAGGAGCACGGTGCGCTTCATGGGGTGCGCTTCAAGGAAAGCGGAAGGTCAGCAAACCGCGCGGAAGCCGCCGCTTACTTCCCCCGCGCCGACGCCACCGCGGCCTTCAGGGCGTCATAGCCCACGGCCCCATTCAGCACCTGACCCCCGATAACGAAGGTCGGCGTGCCGCTTGCCTGCAGTTTCTGCGCCAGCCCGATATTGGACTGGATCTCCGCATCATATCTGCCCCCCGCGATCGCCGCCTGCGCCGCCTTCGCGTCGATCCCGACCTTCGCCGCCGCCGCGAGGATCGTCTCATGCGTTACCTTGCCCGCTGCATAGAGCGCCCGGTGGAAGGGCATATACTGGTTCTTCTCCGCCGCCAGCAGCGACACCTTCGCGGCATCGATGCTCTCGTCGGACAGGATCGGCAGTTCGCGATAGACGACCTTCACCCTCTTGTCCTCACCCACCAGCCTGGCGAGATCGGGCAGCGACGCCCGGCAATAGCCGCAGGCATAGTCGAAAAATTCGACCACGGTCACATCGCCATTGGCGGCCCCTTCCCACGCGCCGGCATAGGGGGTCTCGATCGTCTTGCGACTGGCGTCGATCATGCCCGACATCCGCTTCGCCTGCAGCTTCTCGACCGCCTGCGGGATGATCTCGGGATGTTCCAGGATATAGTCGTGCACGATCTGCTCGATGGCGGCCTTGTCTCCGGCGTCGACGCGGCCCGTGCTCTGGGTGCCGAGCGCCGCGCCCGTCGCGGTGGCGGCGATGAAGGCGAAAACGCCAAGGGTCATCATGATGGTCCTGTTGGAAAGCGCTGCGCGAAAGCTGGGCCGCCTTTGATCTGTCATCGTTTCTTTCGCTTCTGCTCGACGGCTGCGCGGGAAACCATGGCGATATCCTGCGCGCGCAGATAGTCAACCGTGCCCGGCTTCAATCCCTGCATCGCGGCGTCGGCGCTGCGCAGCGCCATCTGATCCTCGCCCATCATCGAATAGCGTTCCGCCGTCGCCAGCGCGGCACGGGGTAGGTCGCCGCGATGTTCATAGACCACGCCCAACTGGTACCAGGCGAAGGGATTTTCCCGGTCCCGCGCAATGGCGTTGCGCAGCACCTTCTCCGCCTCCGCGAAATTCGCGTCATTTTCCGTCGCGATCAGCGCATGGCCCAGCAGCGTGGCGATCAGCGGCTGGTTGGTGAGCTGCACGGCCTCCCGCAGCGGCGGGATGGCGTCGGCGGGCTTGCCGCTTTCCAGCAGCACCTGCCCCTTCAGTTCCAGAAAATAGGGATCGTGCGGCGCGGCGGCCAGCAGGGCGTCGACCTCCGCCAGCGCCTTGTCCGGATAGGCGCTCTTGTGCCAGGCATAGGCGCGGGCATAATGCGCCGGCAGCGACTGGTCGCTTTCGGGATATTTGAGCAGGGTCTGGCTGGGTTCCGACACGAAGCCCACCAGCTTCGCCTTGATCCTTTCGAACCGCGCCTCCAGCTTCGGGTCCATCGGCTTGTCCCAGGCGGGATCGACCGTATAGACTTCCCGCAGCACATTGATGCGCTCGCCTGAAAGGGGGTGGGTGCGGCCGTAACTGTCGTCCTGCGGAATGGCGAGGCGATATTCCTGGTTCTGCAGCTTCTTGAAGAATTCCAGGCTGCCCTTGCCCGAAACCCCCGCCTTGCTGAGATAGCGCGCGCCGGCAAGGTCGGCGGAGCTTTCCTGCGCCCGCGAAAAGGCCAGGAACTTGCCCATCGCCGCCTGCTGCCCCATGCCCAATATGCCCATGCCCGCTTCCGCGCCGCCCGCCGCGATCGCCGCCGCGCCCAGCACCAGGCTGAGCAGGGTGATGCCGGTCGCCTCCTTCATCCCCTCCCCGTAACGGATGACATGGCCGCCCTCGATATGGCCGAGTTCATGCGCGACCACGCCCTGCACCTGGTTCACATTGTCGGCGGCCGCGATCAGCCCGCTATGCACCCAGACATATTGGCCGCCCGCCACGAAGGCGTTAATATTGGGATCGTTGATGACCAGCACCTGGACATTGCGCGGCTCCATGCCGGCCGCCTCGACCAGCGGCGCTGACATGTCGGCCATGAACGCCTCTGTCTCCGCGTCCCGCAGGATCTGCTGCGCCGCGGCCGGGCGCGACAAAAGGGCGAGCGATGCGGCGGCGATGGCCGCGAAACGAAGCCAGCGCGCGGTCATGCGAGGATGGTTCGGCGTGCAGGGGCGGTGCGGGGCAGGGGAAAAGGCTCCATCGCTGACTGTCAATGCCGTCCAGGGGATGAACGGCAACTGAAAGGCGTTATGTAGCCCATAAAGCGGCAGGTCCAATAGGGGCTTTGGCGGGAAGCGAACACCCACTTTATCCCTCTCCCTGGAGGGAGAGGGCTGCGCAGACTTGGCAGCTTGCTGCCTAGTCGTAGCTGGGTAAGGGGGGTGCGATCCAAGGATCGCGTGGGCCGCAGGCCCGCTCCCCTCTCATCCAGATCAGCCCCGGCTCCTTCGTCGCCAAAGCTTCCCATCTCCCTCCATGAAGAAAGAAGGTCCTGAAATAGCTGCAAAATCCCGCCGGGGGAAAATGAAAACGCCGCCGTCCGGCCGCCCGAAGCGGCAAGACAGCGGCGTCTTTCCATCGCCTGTCGGCTTACTGGCCGAAGGTGCGCTGCCACCAGCCGCGGCGCGGCGCGCCATCGTCACCTTCGTCTGCCGCTTCGGCTTCTCCGTTCACGATGAGCGTCTCCGCAGCCTCATCGGATGGAACGGCCTCGACGGGCGTTTCAACGGATGACGCGGTCTCGGCGGCAACGGCTTCCTCGACCACCGGATCGGCCTTCTTGCGACGCGTGCGCTTGGGCTTGGCCGGCGCCTCTTCGGCGGCGGGCGCTGCCGGTGCAGCCTCGGCAGCAGCGGCTTCCTCCGCTACCGGATCGGCCTTCTTGCGGCGCGTGCGCTTGGGCTTGGCCGGCGCCTCTTCGGCGGCGGCGGCTTCCGGCACGGCTTCGACGGGCGTTTCCACAGGAGCTTCGACCGCAACGGCTTCCACCGCTTCGGCGGCAGGCGCGGCGCTTTCCTTCGCCTTGCGTGCACGGGGGCGGCGGCGGGTCTTGGGCGCTTCTTCCTCGGCAGGGGCTTCGGGCGTTGCTTCCGCCACGGGCTCCTGAACGACTTCGGCCTCGACGGCTTCCTCGCTTGCAACCGAGCCTTCGCTCACCGCTTCCTCGCCGGCTTCGCGGCGGCGGCGTCCGCCCCGGCGGCCCCGACGGCCACGGCGACGGCCTTCGCCCTCCGCTTCGGCGGCGGCTTCGGCCAGAACAGCCTCGGTCTCGCCCTCGATCTCGGCTTCCTCTTCAGCGCTGTCGGCGTCCTCGCCAGCCTCGCCTTGGGTCTCCGACTCGGCGCGATGCTCGTCGCGCTGACCGCCGCGACGGCGACGACGGCGGCGACGGCGACGGCCGCCTCCTTCCCGATCATCACCGCGATCCTCGCCCCGCTCGGCGCGTTCCTCCTGCGCGGCGTCGACTTCCTCGATCTCTTCCTCGTCCAGTTCCTCGATGACGTCGAGATCGTCATCCTCTTCCGCGATCGGAGTATAGTCCACCACCCGCTCCGGACGCGGCCCGCTGGCCTCGACCGACATGCGCGCGCCTTCGACCTCGCCATCGGGCAGGATCGCGATGCGCACGCCATAGCGCTGCTCGATCTCGTCCAGCTCCCGGCGCTTGTTGTTGAGCACGTAGAAGGCCGCTTCCTGGCTCGCCCGCAGCGTGATCAGGCTGCCGCGACCGCGCGCCGCCTCCTCTTCCAGCATGCGCAGCGCGCTGAGGCCGGCCGACGAAGCGGTGCGGACCAGCCCCGTGCCTTCGCAATGCGGGCACTGGCGGGTCGATGCTTCCAGCACGCCGGTGCGCAGCCGCTGGCGGCTCATTTCCATGAGGCCGAAGCCGGAGATCCGGCCGACCTGGATACGGGCGCGATCGTCCTTCAGCGCCTCCTTCATCGCCTTCTCGACCTTGCGGATGTTGGAGTTCATCTCCATGTCGATGAAGTCGATGACGACCAGGCCCGCCATGTCGCGCAGGCGCAACTGACGTGCAATCTCCCGCGCCGCTTCCAGATTGGTGGCGACAGCGGTCTGCTCGATGCCATGCTCGCGGGTCGACCGGCCCGAGTTGATGTCGATCGAAACCAGCGCCTCGGTCGGATTGATGACCAGATAGCCGCCGGACTTGAGCTGAACGACGGGATTGTACATCGCCGCGAGCTGGTCCTCGACGCTGGCGCGCTGGAACAGCGACACCGCGTCGGCATATTGCTTCACCCGGCGCGCATGGCTGGGCATCAGCAGCTTCATGAAGTCCTTGGCCGCCTTATAGCCATATTCGCCCTCGACGATGACCTCTTCAATATCCTTGTTGTAGATGTCGCGGATCGCCCGCTTGATGAGGTCGCTGTCATTGTGGATCAGCGCGGGCGCGTCCGACTTCAGCGTCTTCTCGCGGATTTCGTCCCACAGGCGCGCCAGATAGTCGAAGTCGCGCTTGATCTCCGGCTTGGTGCGCTGGAGGCCCGCGGTGCGGACGATGCAGCCCATGGTGGAGGGCAGGTTCATCTCCGCGATGATCGACTTCAGCCGCTTGCGGTCGGCGGCGTTCGAAATCTTGCGCGAAATGCCCCCGCCATGGCTGGTGTTGGGCATCAGCACGCAATAACGGCCGGCAAGCGACAGGTAAGTGGTCAGCGCCGCACCCTTGTTGCCGCGCTCCTCCTTGACGACCTGCACCAGCAGCACCTGGCGGCGCTTGATGACGTCCTGAATCTTGTAGCGGCGGCGCAGCGCCATGCGCTTGCGGCGCAGTTCGTCGGCGGCATCGTCGCCCTTGCCGCGACGGCCGCGGCCCCTGCCGTTATCGCCGCCATTGCCGTTCTCGGCCGTTTCCTCGCCATGATCCTCATCGTCATGATGATGGGTGGCCTCGACGACTTCCAGCCCGCCGTCGGCGGCGACATCCTCGTCATCCTCGACCTCGGCGCGCAGCGCGGCCTCTTCCTCCGCATGGGCGCGTTCCTCGCGCAGCAGCGCTTCGCGGTCCTCGCGGGGGATCTGATAATAGTCGGGGTGGATTTCGCTGAAAGCCAGGAAACCGTGCCGATTGCCGCCATAATCGACGAAGGCCGCCTGCAACGACGGTTCTACGCGAGTGACCTTGGCGAGGTAGATATTGCCCTTGAGCTGCTTGTGCTCGGCCGATTCGAAGTCGAACTCCTCGATCCGGTTACCTTTGACGACCGCGACCCGGGTTTCTTCCCGGTGGCGCGCATCGATCAGCATACGCATTGTCATTTATTGTTCTCCGGCGCTGGCGGCCGACGGCACTGGGCCGGGCTGCCGCGCGATAGTAAGGGGGCGGCGCGAGTTGCTGCATCGCCCGGTTTGGCATGGAAAATTGCGTGTCTGCTGCCGGGGCAGGGCCGGACCATGTGCCGGACACCACCAACCACGCCGCATCGCCCGGGATCGGGTTCAGCGTGGATTGGAAATCATGCCTCATGCAGCGTCAACCTGTTCGTGCATCGGTTCCGGGCGTTGCCGCCCGCCGGTGCCATCGTGAATATCCCCGAAAGAACGTCGCCCGAAAAGGCGCGTCTCCAAGGAATGTGAATGGGTAGCAGTCAAAATGGCAAGGAGCAACGGCTCCTGGAAATATTGTTTCGCGTCGCGCCACTTCGACCCGAATGGCGCCAGGCGGTTTATCGCCCCTTGTGTGAAGATGGTGTTAAGCCTGCCGTTCGGCAATGCTTGACGCATCATTCGGTTGTCGTTCGCCTGCGCGCATGAAATTGCGCTGGACGGCGACGGGCCGCGCGGTGCACAAGCGGCGCATGCTCCAAAGTCTTGCGCTCGCAAGCATGATCCTTTCGGCCGTCCCCACTTCCGCCGACCCGCTCCATGGCGACCGGGCGAGCATGCGCTTCGACGCGCCCGCGCATATGGCGCCCCGTCCGGCGAAGCGCCTGCACAGCATCACCGTTCCCATCCCGCCGGTGGCGCGCGGCGTTTCCTTGCCCCCGGTGGAGGGACCGCGCGACGCATCCCGCCCGCTGGTCGTGATCGATGCCGGCCATGGGGGCCATGATCCGGGCGCCGTGAACCGCGACAATGGCGAGCGCGAGAAGGACGTGACGCTCGCCATCGCGCTGGCGATCCGCGACCAACTGGCGCGCTCGGGCCGCGTCCGCGTCGCGCTGACCCGCAATGACGACCGGTTCCTGGTGCTGCAGGAGCGCTACGGCATCGCGCGCCAGCTCAATGCGGACCTGTTCATCTCCATCCACGCCGATTCGGCCGATGACGACCAGGCGCGCGGCGCGACCGTCTACACCTTGTCCGAAACCGCATCCGACCGCGAGGCGGCCCGGCTGGCGGCGCGAGAAAACAAGGCGGATGTGTTGAACGGCGTCAATTTGGGTGGCCAGCCCAGCGATGTCTCTTCGATCCTCATCGACCTGACGCAGCGGGAATCGATGAACCTTTCGGTGGCCTTCGCCCGGCTGCTCCAGCGCGAGGCGGCGCCCTATGTGCCGTTTCGCGGCACGGCGCACCGCTTCGCCTCGCTGATGGTGCTGAAGGCGCCCGACACGCCGTCGGTGCTGTTCGAGGCCGGCTATCTCTCCAACAGCGCCGACGCGGCTTTCCTGGCGTCGAAGGCAGGCCAAGCCAACATCGCCAAAGGCGTCGCCCGCGCGATCGAAGTGCATTTCGCCCGCAGGCTGGCGGTCGGTAACGGCGGTTAGGCCCGTCCTTGCCGTCTTGCCGTCATGCTGAAACAGGTTCGGCAAGACGCTTGGGCAATCAGGACCGGGCCGCCAACGCAGTCCGGCCTCACATGGGCATTCCACTCTGGCGCTTCCCCCATTTTGACCTTACAGCCTCGACCATCATGGAAGAGGCACGCCCCAAATACGCCGCATCGTCCTTTGCTCAGCGCCTGCGCCGCGGCGCGAGCGGCTTTGGGGAACGCCTCCGGCCCCATTGGGACAAGCGCTGGTTCCGCTGGATCGCGATCGGTTTCGGCGGTCTCCTCCTCGCCTATGCGCTGTTCTGGCTGGTCTTCGCGCGCGGGCTGCCCGATGCGGCGACGCTGCTGGAATATGAACCGCCCCTGCCGACCATCGTGCGCGACACCAACGGACAGCCGGTCCACAGCTATGCCCGCGAACGGCGCGTGCAGCTCCAGTATAGCGACTATCCGCCGCTCCTCATCCGCGCCTATCTTTCGGCGGAGGACAAGACCTTCTTCGAGCATCATGGCGTCGACATCCCCGGCTTCATCGGCGCGGTTTTCGATTATGCGACCAAGATCGGGTCGG
The DNA here is from genome assembly GCF_004152845.1 of Sphingobium fuliginis. GTDB lineage: Bacteria > Pseudomonadota > Alphaproteobacteria > Sphingomonadales > Sphingomonadaceae > Sphingobium > Sphingobium fuliginis. The sequence goes on along the minus strand of NZ_SEON01000002.1, from coordinate 416,871 downwards.
GCCAGCGCGCCCGCGGCGGCTCCACCATCACCCAGCAGGTGGCGAAGAACCTGCTGATCGGCGACGAATATTCCCCCACCCGCAAGGTGAAGGAAATGATCCTCGCCTATCGCATGGAGGGGGTGCTTTCGAAGCAGCAGATACTGGAACTCTACCTCAACCAGATATTCCTCGGCCGCAACGCCTATGGCGTGCAGGCGGCGGCGCGCGCCTATTTCGACAAGGATGTGGCCGACCTCAAGCTGCATGAGATGGCCTATCTGGCGATCCTGCCCAAGGGGCCCGCCAATTATCGCCCGGAAAGCCCGACCGGCCACGAACGCGCACTCGAACGCCGCGACTGGGCGCTGGGCGAAATGTACAAAAATGGCTGGATCACGGAGGCGCAGCGGAACGAGGCGCAGGCCCAGCCGCTCGGCACCGTGGCCGCGCACGGCTCCAGCTTCGACGCCCGCGCCGGCGGCTATTATATGGAGGAGGTGCGCCGCCGCCTGATCCAGCTTTTCGGGGAGAAGGCGGAGGATGGCCCCAACAGCGTCTATGCCGGCGGCCTTTGGGTCCGCAGCCCCTATGATCCGAAGATACAGGATCTGACGACGACGGCGTTGCGCAACGGGCTGTTGCGCTTCGACGCGGGCAAGGGATGGTCCGGGCCGGTCGCTAGGATCGACATGGATCGCGGCTGGAAGCGCGAGCTGGCGGCGAGCTATATCGACGTGGACTATGCCGGATGGCGCGTCGCCGTGATCGTCAGCCGGGATTCCTCCGCGGCGCAGATCGGCTTTTCCGATGGATCGACCGGCACGCTGCCCGCGGGCGCCGCGCAACTGCCCTATCGCAAGACGGGCAGCCCGGCCTTCGCCGCGATGAAGCCCGGCGACCTGATCGTGGTGGCGCGCAACGGACCGAGCTGGGCGCTGCGCAACGTGCCCGAAGTCTCCGGCGGCATGGTGGTGGAGGAAACCCATTCAGGCCGCGTCCGCGCCATGCAGGGCGGCTTCGACAACCGTCTCTCCTCCTACAACCGAGCCACGCAGGCGATGCGCCAGCCGGGATCGACCATCAAGCCCTTCGTCTATGCCGCCGCGCTGGACAATGGCATGACCCCGGCCTCGATCATCGTCGATGGTCCCTTATGCGTCTATCAGGGCGCGGGCCTCGGCCAGAAATGCTTCCGCAACTTCACCGGCGGCAGCGCCGGGCCGCAGACCATGCGCTGGGGCGTCGAACAGTCGCGCAACCTGATGACCGTGCGCGCCGCCAGCCAGACCGGCATGGACCGTGTCGTGCGCACCATCAAGGCGATGGGGATCGGGGATTACCAGCCCTATCTCTCCTTCGCGCTGGGCGCGGGCGAAACCACGGTGGAGCGGATGGTGAACGCCTATGCCATGCTCGCCAATCAGGGACGGCAACTCAGCCCCAAGCTGATGGACTATGTGCAGGACCGGCGCGGCAAGGTGATCTGGCCGCTGCGCTGGCGCGCCTGCGACGGCTGCAACATGGCCAATTGGGATGGCAAGCCCATGCCCCGCTTCGGCTTCGAGGGGCGGCAGGTGATGAATCCCATGACCGCCTATCAGGTCGTGCACATCGCCGAAGGCGTGATCCAGCGCGGCACCGCCACCGTGCTGGCGGACCTCAAGCGCCCGCTGTTCGGCAAGACCGGCACCACCAACGGCCCGACCAATGTCTGGTTCGTCGGCGGATCGCCGGACATCGTCGCGGGCGTCTATATCGGCTATGACCAGCCGCGCAGCCTGGGCGGCTGGGCGCAGGGCGGCCGCGTCGCCGCCCCGATCTGGAAGGCGGCGATGACGCCGGTCCTCGAAACCATGCCCAAAACGCCCTTCATCGCGCCGGCCGGCATCCGCATGGTCACGATCGACCGCCGCTCGGGCAAGCGCGTCTATGGCGTCTGGCCGACCGACGAACCCAAGCCCGCCGTGATCTGGGAAGCGTTCAAGCCCGAATCCGAACCCCGCCGCTCGATCCGCAAGGAAGAGGTCGCCGCCCAGGACAAGGCCGCCGCCCGCATCGAAGCGACTGTCCAGCGCCGCCAGCGCACCGACAGCGACTTCCTGCAGGACCAGGGCGGGATTTACTGACAGGGCAGGGGGGGGGGGTGGTCGCCTCCCTCCCTTTCCTTTGACCACGACATGCTGCCGCCAGGGCAGGAGCCGAGTCCTGCCGTCAGTGGAACGCCGCATCGCCTGAACCGGGCTCTCATGAGTGCCTTCGCAGGAGCGCTTTGTGCTTAATGCAGCCACTGTCGAACAGAGCGCCGCCTCAGCCCCTATCCGATCGCCTGTTCCGCCGGGATGTAGGGCAGTCCCAGCGCCTCCGCCACGGCCCGATAGGTGATCTGCCCGTTCCACACGTTCAGCCCGGCGAGCAGATGCGGGTCCGCCCGCAGCGCTTCGTTCCATCCCAGGTCGGCGATTCGCAGCGCATGGGGCAGGGTCACGTTGTTGAGCGCATAGGTGCTGGTCCGCGCCACGGCGCCGGGCATGTTGGCGACGCAATAATGAACGATGCCCTCGACGATATAGGTGGGGTCGTCATGGGTGGTGGGGTGGCTGGTCTCGAAGCAGCCGCCCTGGTCGATCGCCACGTCCACCAGCACCGCGCCCTTCTTCATGGTCTTCAGCATGTCCGCCGACACCAGCTTGGGCGCGGCGGCGCCGGGGATCAGCACGGCGCCGATCACCAGGTCCGCCTCCGCCACGCATTCGGCCAGATTGGCGCGGTTGGAAAAGCGCGTCTTCGCCCGCGCCTCGAAATGAATGCCCAGCCGCTCCAGCACTTCCGGGCTGCGGTCGAGGATGGTGACGTCCGCGCCCAGACCCGCCGCCATCTGCGCCGCGTTGAAGCCGACCACGCCGCCGCCGATCACAGCCACCTTCGCGGGCAACACGCCGGGCACGCCGCCCAGCAGCACGCCTCGCCCGCCATGCGCCTTTTCCAGCGCGGTCGCGCCGGCCTGGATCGCCATGCGTCCGGCAACCTGGCTCATGGGCTTCAGCAGCGGCAGCCCGCCATGAGCGTCCGTCACGGTTTCATAGGCGATGCCGATCGCCCCCGACGCCATCAACTCCCGCGCCTGGTCGGGATCGGGCGCCAGGTGAAGATAGGTGTAGAGGATCTGGCCGGGGCGCAGCAGGGCGCGCTCCTCCGGCTGGGGTTCCTTGACCTTCACGATCATCTCCGCCGTCGCGAAGATGCCGGCCGGATCGTCGACGATCTCCGCACCCGCGCGGGCGTAGAGGCCGTCATGCGCGCCGATCCCCTCCCCCGCGCCGCTTTCCACCAGCACGCGGTGGCCGTGGGCGGTCAGCTCATGCACGCTCTCCGGCGTCAGGCCGACGCGATATTCGTGATTCTTGATCTCCCTGACGGTGCCTACGATCATGACCATCCTCTCCATCCTTGCCGGCGAAGCTGTAATGTCCGTCAGATAGGCATCGTTCCGGCAATTTGCCCGTTGCGGCGGAATGAGCGTTCAGGGCGCCTCCCGCACCGGCACCGGCGCGTTGCAGAGGTCGACGCCGCCTGCGGGCCGCTCGTAGAAATCGTCCTTCCGGTTCGCCCGCAGGCGAAGGTAATCGGCAAAGCTCCGCGAGCCGACGTCCATCACCTGATAGCGTGGCCGCTGCGATTCCGGCAGGTCGCTGGCGAGGCGGACGGAGAGGATCGGCAGGCGCTTCTCCCCCGCGGCATAGAAGCCGAGATCGCCGGAGCCGCGCGGCAGGCTGGCGAGCAGGTCCATGCCTTCGATCACCCGGCCGACGACCGCGATATTGCGGTCGAGCTGGCGCGGGGCCTGGCCGATCACGGCATAAAGCTCGGCGCCGGTTCCCGTGTCCGGGGAAAGGTTCCGCGCCACGCCGACCATGGCATAGCAATGGGGCAGCCAGGCCGACGCCTCGTCGATCGCGACCGGCCAGCCATTGATGAAGCCGGTGCGCGGGGCATAGGCGTCCGGATAGGGCAAGGGTGTCACGGGCGTCTTGAGGGCTGCGAGGGGGCGGGCATAATCCGCCCTGATGTCCGTGGCGATGCCGATGGGCAGGGCTTTCTTCTCGGTCACATCGCCCCATTGGGCGACATAATTGTCCTGCACGCGGTAGACGCTTTCGCCATCCCACCAGCCCGCGCGGGCGAGTGCGCGGATATTGGCGACGTGGGCGGGCGCGAAATCGGGCGCGAGCTGGATGACGACGCGCTTGTCGCCCTCGACCGTCATGACCAGCAGCGTATCGGCCGCGATGGCCTGCCATGCGCTGGCGGGCGCCTGTGCGACGATGGCGGACGGGGTGGCTGGCGCATCGGCGGCAAGCGCCGGGGAAGGCAGGAAAAGCGCGGCCAGGAAAGGGAAGGGACGGATTTGCATGCTGCAATCAAGCATGGGAGGGAAAGGAAAGTAAAGCATCCCCTTGCCTAGCGCGCCGACGCACGATAGGGAGCCGCCTCCAGTGCAATGCGGAGCGGTGGCCGAGTGGTCGAAGGCGCTCGCCTGGAAAGTGAGTATACGTCAAAAGCGTATCGAGGGTTCGAATCCCTCCCGCTCCGCCATTTACCCATCCCTCAGTGTTCATAGTCAACCGCCAAAAGACGCGGTTTTCTGCGGCTTTTCAGGCCGTATGTATCCATCGGTGTCCGTTGATATTCGCCCACAGCCTCGCTAGAATGTGGGGAGGGATGTGGGGAGAAATCCAAGTGTGGGGAAGCGTCCCCACATTGTGTGGGGAACTGACATGGGCAAGCTGACCGCCAATGAAGTCAAAGCCGCACTGGGCAAGCCCGGAACCTATAGTGACGGGGACGGCCTTTTCCTAAAAGTAAGTCGCACTGGCGGTGCAAGCTGGCTTCTGCGTGTCCCGCCGAAGGGCACGGTTTTCCGCGGAAAATCTGGCTTTCAGAGGCCGTCACGTCCGCAACTATTCACCCACAGCCTCGATAAAATGTGGTGGAAAGTGTGGTAGATTTCAGGGGGTGTGGTGGGATGTGCCCTGGCGAGGTGAAGCATGGGAAATTGACGGCCAATGAGGTGAAGGCCGACCTGGGCCTCATGGCCAACCGGCTGGAGGCTGACATAGCCTCGCACGGCGTCATATTATATCGCCTGACGTCGGCGGCCTGACTATGTGTTTGATCCCATGGTTGAAGCAAATGACTGGGGTGTGTCTCTCGCTTACGGGAAGAGACGGCCAGCTCAAATGTCTGGCCGTCCCCCTGTCGTTATTGGACAAACCGCCAGTGATCGAAGTCGAATAGCGACCTGTCGCCGCTGCCCTTGAAAAGCAGGTACAAATCATGGGTGCCGATTGCACCCGCTATGCTTGTCTGGCGTTCCTGCCAAACGCCAGGCGCGCCGGTTTCGCCGATCGGCAGAGTGCCGATCACTGGCCCGTCAGTACGGTCCAAACGCAGCTCTATCATCGAACCCGGCAGGCCGTTGGCGACGGTGGCAATGAACCATTTGGCGCCAGCGGAACCAAAGTCCACACCAGCGACCTTGATGTAGCTGCGATTCTTGGTCGTGGTCACGAAGATACCGGATTTCGCATCCCCCGCAGTCGTTACGCCCGGAGCCCAATCATATGGCCGGTCCTGATCGCGCTTGAGACGCGAGGTCCAGGCTATCGTCTCTGCTTCAACGCGCTTGTAAGGATTCAGCGCCTCAAGTTGAGGTGCGCTGGTTCTGTCCCACCAGTGCAAGTTGGGGATCGTGCCGTCTGGATTGTAATTGAATTTGGCGACCGCCACCGAGCGCCGCTCGTGATGCATCGGCGTCATCGCGAAGTTCAGTTCATAGTTAAAGCCGAACAGGTACGATCCGCCCTTGTAGTCGATGATGCCAGGATGGTTGCCGGTCGCGCGCGCGTCGTGAGCCATGATCGGCCCTTTATAGGTCCATGGGCCCGTCGGCCTGTCGCTCATTGCGTAGCCAATCCCTTCCGAGCAGCAGGTGGAGGCGAAGGCCATGTAGTAGCGGTTTTTCCGCTTATAGAACCAAGGTCCTTCCTGATAATCCAGGATCCGATCGACCTTGGTGATCTGACCTGAATAGGAAATCATGTCCTTGTTGAGCTTGACGTAATACAGGTCAGGATTGCCCCAGTAAAGATAGGCTTGACCGTCGTCGTCGATCCAAACGGTCGGATCGATATTGTCATTGGCCGGAGCGATCAAAGGCTTGCCCAACACATCGACGAAGGGCCCCTCGGGCTTGTCGGCGACCGCCACTGCAATGACATTCTTGGGCCGCCCCGCGATACTGATCGGAGCGTAGAGGTAGAATTTTCCATCTCTGGCGATGACTTGCGGGGCCCAGGCGTCGTTGCTCTGCACCGCCCACGGAAAAGTCTTCAAGGAGGCGACGGTTCCCCGATCGGTCCAGTTCACCATGTCCGTCGAGCTGTAGAGCTGCCAGTCGAGCATCTTGAAACCGGTTGCGTCATCCTCATCATGACTGGTGTAGAGATAGACCACGCCATCATGCACAAGGGGGGCAGGGTCGGCCGTGAAACGCGTCTGGACGATGGGATTCTGCGCGCGAGCCAGCGACGGCACAGCCAGGGCACACAGAATTGCAGTCGCCGCCCCGATACCAATTCCGTTCATTGAAATCCCTTCGATTTTCAAACTGGATAGTCGACGCGAGTTCTGCCTCTTGAACTCTGCTGTGTCGTACGCTCGAGCATATGTCGCATTTCGAGCTAGAGCGTTTTCCAAGCAGATGGAATCATCTGCTGACTCGGAAAACGCGACAAAACAAAAACTTAGAGCAGTCGAGCCTATGCAATCGGATCGGAATCGGCTCTAGGGTGTGTGGGGATTCAGCCCATGGCGGGCTGCAAATGGCGGCTTTCTGCGCTTCCAGTGCTCACGTACTTTGAGTACGCTGCGCGCTGGTTCTCGAAAGCCACCATTTTCGCTCCACCCTGAACTGAATCCCCACACACCCTAGACCGATTTGAGCCGCATGGTGCGGGCCGTATAGACCTCGACGCCCTGCCACTTGTCCGATTCGAAGCGGACGCGAATCTTCGACTTACCCTGCGTCATTTTCGTCGGCAGCGCATAGGTCTGCACGTTGCGGGCGCTAGTACTCTCCCCCGGCAAGCGTTCGCGCACCAGTTGCTCGCTATCGATCATGATCCGAAAATCCTTGTCGCGCTGCCTGCCGCCATAAGCGACCTGAAGCGCGAGCGGGCCGGGCGCGACGGCCAGGTCAAATTCGAAGAACCCGACATTCACGTTCCGGCTGCGGTCGGCGACGTGGGAAACGGGCGCCGACTGACCGCTGTCCGCAAAGGCGTGATCCACCTCCGGCTGTTGCTCCCCCAGCCGGATCACGTCGATCGTGCGCGCGGCCAAGTCCGCCCGGTCTTTCGAGGCTTGGGTCCACGCGGCTTCCTGGGTCGGCCATTCCGCCACGTCGAAGCGTCGGAAATAGACGGCGGTGCGGTTCTCATGCTGCGCAAAAAAGGGGCGTAGCGTCAGGTCGCCCGGCTTGCCCTGTTCGCCCAGGCGATAGTGATGCAGTCCGGCAGCCGCCACCAGCACCGGTTCGGCGCGGTCGGTAACGATGGCGGGGTCGAGGCCGTCCCAAGCTCCCTTGCCAGGCCCCATATCACCAGCCAGGACGAGCGGCCCGCTGACGAACGCCACCAGCTTGGCATCATCGGGCATCGATTCGACCCGTACCGGCATGGGCAGCGACAGTTCAATCCGGTCCCCCGCCTTCAGTCCGGTCAGCATCAGATAGCCGCCATCCCGGACGCCCGCAGTCTTGCCGTTCACCTTCAACAACGGGTCGGCGCACCAGCCCGGCACGCGCAGCGCGAGCCTTTTCGGCGCATTCGTCACCGCAATCCGCACCATATTGCCCAGCGGAAATTCGGTATCCATGTCGAGTTTCGCTTCGGGCGCGTTCAGCGTGGAGGCGTAATAGAGGTTGATCGCAACCGCATCGCCGCGCTTCCAATAGATACTTTCGCCATGCTTCGAATGGCTCTCCATACCCGAGCCGACACAGCACCAGAAATCCTCGGTGGGGCTGGAATGCACCCGTCCCATTCCCGGTGCCAGCGCGGTGAAATAGGTGAACATGCCCGTCTTCGGGTCTTGCTGGCTCATGATATGGTTGAGGTGCGCGCGCTCGTAGAAATCGAAATAGCTGGCCTCGCCACTCCAACTGTACAGATGCCGCGTCAGGCGCAGCATGTTGTAGCTGTTGCACGCCTCGCACGTCTGTTGGTCGAGCCGTTGGGCAAGCTGGCGCGGCAGGCCGAAATGCTCGTGATCCGAGTTGCCGCCGATGACGTAGCTGTGGTCGCGCGTGACCGTGGTCCAAAAGAACTGTGCGACTTTCGCGCGGTCCGCGTTGCCCGTCAGTTCATGCAGTCGCGCCTCGCCGATGATCTTCGGAATCTGGGTATTGGCGTGCTTGCCGGCGAGTTCATCACGCCCGGCCTGAAGCGGATCGACGATCGCGTGATGCCGCATCCGTTCCGACAGGGTCAGCCAGCGGCGATTGCCGGTGCGCTTGTAGAGTTCGGCATATGATTCGGTCAGCCCGCCATGCTCGGTGCGCAGGATGTCTTGGACCTGCGTATCGCTCAACCCCTCTAGGATTTTGCCCAGATAGTCGCCCAGCCCGATCGCCACGGTCAAGCCGTCCTTGATCCCCGCATGCTGATGCGCGTCCAGCGCGCCTGCCATGATCTTGTGATAGGTGTACAAGGGGACCCATCCGTCGTTCAGGCTGAACCCGGTCGAGCGGATTTCGCCCCTGCGCAGTTCCTCATACACGACCTTGCCATCGACGGTCTTGCCGTCGCGATCGACCGTGGTGCCGCCAGCATAGCCGTCCCCGTGCCTGGCTTGGATCGCCTTGAGTTGGCCGACGATATAAGCGGCGCGGTCGCGGAATTGCGGGTCGCCCGTCTGGGCGTGGATCAGCGACACCGCGCTCATATAATGGCCCAGCGAATGGCCCGCGATCCCGCGCGATTCCCACCCCCCATAGACCTTACCCCTAGTCGGCAATCCGGCGCCGGCGTGGAAATTATGCAGCAGCCGGTCGGCGTCGAGCGACAGGAGATAGCGCGCGTTCGCCCGGACCGACGTCAGGAAGATCGAAGGCTTCAACCTGACCTGCGACAGGGAAAAGGGTGTCGCGATCGACGTCGCAGCCGGCGCGGCCCATGTGAATCGCGGCAGGGCCCCAAACGCGATTCCAGCCCCCAGCGTACTGCGACGCGTCCAGCTCATGTAAATCTCCCAATCAGATGCCCAAGAGCACCCTATCGAACCAATTTGTCGGAGTAAACTATGAATCTTATCGGAGTAAATGTCGAGGTCCAGGCGCCACCTCGGTTCGACATGGACCGTTCGTCGGGTGCGATATTTGCCGCATATGGCGGATCACACACCATCGTGGCTGCGCATATACAAGCCCGTGCTTATGCTGGTGCAGCACGGCCATTACCTTATTCAAATCCTGGTGCGGCGAGATGCTGGCTTGTGAACCATAACAGTGAAGGATTGGGTATCGTCGGGGTCCGTCTCAATGTCGCTCAGCACGATAAGGCGCTGCTTCGCCGCCGGCGACGCGGCGGAAGGCGGTGGGGGAGAGGCGGCCGGCAAATCGACGGAAAAGCTGGCAAATCGACGGGAAAGATGGTCGCTGCAACTGCGGCCAACGCGGCAACAGCTTTCACGCGATCCGGTCCCGGTTCGCGCGGGCGGTCGTTCGATGTCGGCGTTTGACCATCATTCCATAACGCTCAGAACGGTTACCGACTTGGGCGGCAATGTCACTTTCAACCGGCCGCCGATCACCTTGGCGGCACTTGGCTGCGGCTTGACCATGTCGGGCTTGTCATAGCTGTTGACCGCATCGACCCGCGATGCGGTCAGCACGGTACCCGATGCCTTGCGCGCGCGGATGCCCGCCACCGCCGCATCGATGGAGGCGGCATTGTTCGGGTCGACGTTGGTGAGCGCGATCCACAGCTTCCCGTCGGCGCCGCGCGCCGCAATCGCATCGATGCGCGGCACGCTCACCTCGCCGAACCTGTATGTTCCCGCGTCGAAGCTAATCGGCAAGCGCGTGGCGTTCTGGAACGGCACATACATTTTGAACAAGTAATAGGTGGGCGTCAGCACCATCTTCGGCCCGTCCGTCAGGATCATCGCCTGAAGCACGTTCACCATTTGGGCGATGGCGGTCATGCGGACCCGTTCGGCATGGCGGACGAACATGTTGAGGTTGATCGAAGCGATGACGGCGTCGCGGATGGAGTTCTGCTGATGCAGGAAACCATCCTTGCTGCCTGGCAGCTTCGCGAGCCAAACGCCCCACTCATCTATGACCAGCGGGACTTTCTTGTCCGGATCGTATTTGTCCATCACCGCTGAGTGAACGCGGATCATCTCCTCCATCTTCAGCGTGTCCTTGATGAGCATCGCATATTCGCGCTCGCCAAAGTCGATGCTGGAAAAGGGCGGGGGCCAGCTGATCCAGGTATAGTTGTGCATCGACAGCCCTTCGATGCTCCAGCTCCAGTCATGCGCCTTCCATGCCTTCATGACGGCTTCGGTATAGGCCGTGTCCAGTCCGCCGGGCCCAACCGCGATCCGTTGCATCGGGTCCGATCCGGCTACCGAACCGCCCGCAGGATTGTCCGTGCCCTGCTGTTCGAGGTTGAGGTTACGGGCGAAGCGAGCGTAGCGCTTCATTTCATCGACATAATAGTCGGGCGTGTACGCGCCGCCACAACTCCAGCTTTCGTTCCCAAGACCCAGAAATTTGACTCGGTAGGGTTTGGGATGGCCATTGGCTGCGCGTTCCGCCCCCGCCGTCGTGCCGCGATCAGCGGTCATGTACGCGAGCCAGTCGGCGGCTTCCTTGACGCTGCCCGATCCCATGTTGACCGATATATAGGCTTCGGCCCCGATCTGATCGATGAAGTCGAAAAATTCGTCCGTGCCGAAATCATTCTTCTCCAGCGCGTTGCCCCAGCTGCCGTTCACCGTCACCGCCCGCTTGGCGCGAGGACCGACCCCATCGCGCCAATGATATTCGTCGGCAAAGCACCCGCCCGGCCAGCGAACGCTCGGAACATTCAATTCCTTCAGCGCCTGAACCACATCGCTGCGAATGCCACGCACATTGGGTATCGGCGAGTCTTCGCCCACCCAGACGCCGCCATAGATGCCTGTTCCCAGATTTTCGGCGAACTGACCGAAGATGTCGCGGTCGATGGTCGGTCCCGTACCGTCGGCGGCGACCGTCATGGCGACAGATGCCGGTTGCGCCAGAGCCGACGCCGGAACAGCGGCTACCGCCAACGCCAGCGTGAGATTTAGCTGCACCCTTCGACCCTCCCGCCGCCTATCCAATATTCAGACATGCCGCTGTAGGAAATTACTCCGACTATTTCTAGGAATATCTTCACTCAGCGCTGGGGAGGGCGCCGTCAAAGCTAAGTGGCAACGGGTAAACAGACGGCGTGAGCAGCCGCCCCAAGAGCCCGTTCCGATACTTCAACTCGTCGCCCGAGGTGATCCGCCTCGCTGTGCTCATATATGTCCGCTAAACTTCAAGACTCCCGATTGCGTGCAAATTGAGGAACGGGAAGAGGCGCGACCCACGGCAGCCGACGGGTGATCCAGTTCTCATATTGCGGCACAAGACCCGTGGCGTCGTCGAAGCTCGCGACGGGAAGCTCGATCTCATCGCCGGCAAGGTTCACGAACCGAGATCCGCATGTAGGGCAATGTAGCCGATAATAGCCGGGGCTGCTCTCCCACGCCGCATATGGACCGCAAAGAGCGACGGCCGCGCGGGCAAAGACGGCAAAGGCAAGATAGGGTGCGCCATGCGCTCTCTGACAAACAAGGCAGTGACAAAGGCCCACACGTGACGCGTCACCTCGGGCTATGAACCTCAATGCGCCACAGGCGCAGCCACCCGAACGTTCCATAGTTGCTGTTGTCATGCGCGAACAACACGCAGCCACGGGGAAAGACCCAGGCCGATCGGGTTGAAGACGACCTTGCGTCCATCGACGGCGGAGAAGAGCGAAAGCTGCCCGTCCGCCGTCGGGCAGATAAAATCATGCGCCATATGTCGTATAAGGGTCGCTTTTGCTGGGTCGATCGCCTGTCTTGGGTAATGTTGCAGGGCGTAGGGCGAGTTCCAGTTCGTGTCACGAGCCAAGATTCATTCTCGAAGACTGGACGCCACCGCTCGTGCCGTTGTGTCTCTATTATTCCAATCGCCGGAATTCTTCCAGGCATTCATCACGATGGCGCGCGACTTGGCCGCCGGACGGCTCACACAGCCTTGAGCCTGCTGGTGTAGGTTCGGGCAGCGTGCAGCTAAAGGGCCGTTTGACAGGCGGAGTACTAAAGGTGACTTTCCAGTTCGGAAAACGGTCGCGAGAGGATCTGGTAAAGTTCGTTGGCGGCAAAGCCTGCGGCAATGAGAGCAAGGACTACGAACACACCAAATTGGAATGCCGCTGACCAACGTCGGCTATTCTCCAATTGGCGCGCAATGCGCGCATCTGCGTCCGCTCTTGGCTGAGCCCGGCGCTCATAGGATGATTCGGGATCATTCGCAGATCGGGGACGGGAAGCCAGGCGCGGTTCATTGATTATGGCAGCGATATCGAGCCTGCCCTGCGCCTGAATCCCGAAAAAGCGATCTTTCCGCCAGACGACCCGCCCTATAATCGTCAGTCGCCCACGCCGTATCTCTACATAAGTGCCGCGCTCGGGGGCTTCGTCGGATGCCACGAGTGCGCCACCCGAGGACAGATTATGGATCACCGCTTCGACCCAGGATTCGCCCACGCGCATCCTCGCCGGAATCAACACCGGGTGACGTGTCTCACGAGGTTTGTAGCCAATCTGTAACGCCTTGAGCACGCGACAGCCCTCTCCCAGATCCGTCGTTCCTAAACTATCATGGTGAAAAGAATGCTAAGACGGAGCGATTACAGGTTGCTTCCGGGAGCATGGCGTCAGGGCATGGTGCATCACCCTCCACCAGTTTGGGTGATTGGACTGCCCGCGATGACTGGTCCGATTGCGTAGTTAGTTGAATTGCGCCTCCGATGCCAGCCTGGACGGGAGGCGGAGCGTAGCGGAGCCGAGCGGCCAGGCTGGCATCCTGATCGTTTCCGGGGCCGGTGGTCGATATCCGAGGCTGCTGTGCGGCCTTGCCCGGTTGTAATGATCGCGCCACCAGCCGGTGACGATCCGCACCTCTTCAAGACTAAAGAAGATTTCGCCGTTGAGCAGTTCATCTCGCAGACGGGCATTGAAGCTTTCGATATAGCCGTTCTCCCGGCTGAACTCGTCGATGATGTTGAGCATCCGGAACTTGCGACCGTTGTGCGTCTGATCCTCGACGAAGTCGTAGGACCACACATGCCCGCGATGCTCCGGGCGCAGCCGGACGCACGATCCGTCGCCGCGCCAGAGCCGCCGCCGTTTCGGTTGCCACTTCGGCACTTTAAGACCCTCCCGCCGCCAGAGACGCTCGACCACCGACAGGCTGACCTGCCAGCCCGCTTGGCCCAGCAAGGCATGGATGCGGCGATAGCCATACCGGCCAGCGTCTCGATGCCGGCGACGAATGCTGGCAGGTTGGCACCATCGATGGACATGCCGATGTCCATGGCGAACTGCAACGGATACCTGCACAGGGTCGGGAGCTTCTCTACCACGATATTCTCCAGTTCCCGGGCCGGGATGTGCATGCCTTCGCTGCTTTCCCCATGCTGGAGTGCCCGGCTGACATAAGAGCATCTGATGGCGACGAGTTCGCGTTGGACTGACAGCACCGTCTGGAAAAACGCCTTGCACGGCCGCGCTGGCAGAATGCCATCCTCTGGTCAGGCTGAAGGCGTCACCGAACCGCTGGGTCCGTGCCACGTCATCGATTGCCGGGCATGGCCCCGAGTCGTGGGCCGGTGAGATTCGCGTTATGCCCGCCTGTCAGGTGCCCCGGGACACCATCAGGCCTTTTCCAAGGTGCACTGGAGCGGGTGCTGGTTCTGGCGGGCAAAGTCCATCACCTGATTCACCTTGGTTTCCGCCACTTCATAGCTGAAGATTCCGCATACGCCGACGCCCCGCTGGTGGACGTGCAGCATCACGCGCGTCGCCTCCTCCATGTCCATGCGAAAGAATTGCTGGAGAACGTGCACGACGAATTCCATCGGCGTGTAGTCGTCGTTCAGCATCAGCACCTTGTAGAGAGAGGGCTTTTTCGTCCGGGCGCGCGTGCGCGTGGCGATGCCGACATTGGGGCCGCCCGGGCCGTCGCCCTGGTCGTCCTGATCCTTGTCCGCCATCATCGCGGGATATGCCATCATCGAGAAGCTGTTCATGATGGGGAAGGATATGGCTATTTGCTCTTGCATGGCAAGGGGTCCGACGGGGCGTAAACCATCCTTCCGGGTGGGAACGGCCTGGGGGAGGGGGGAACGGGGTGGAAGGCGGCGATTCTGTTCCACGTTCTGGCCTGGGGGCTCCGCGCTCCTGCTCCCGGCGGATCATCGCACCGTCTGAACCGGCCCTGCCGACTGTAACCTCCCGGCCACGGCTGGCGAAAAAACATCCTATTGCCCGGCCTGGCACCGCTTTCATCCTGTCCTACATCCCCGCGGTCAGCCTATTCCGCTCCCTTCTTTGAAATGTCGGACCCATTACCCGGGCGGCTACGCGCGCTCGCGCGCATGCGCGCATATGGTGTGAACTTCGGCGTAAAGCGGCGCTTTTCCGTCGCCTTCCATCGCCAATCGCCAGATTTTGCGTGACAGGGGGCCTCCAAATCTGTAGGGGCGCCCGCAGCAGACCCCCGGCAGAAATGTCGATGGTCTTCCGTCCGAGACAGTCGGTGAAGGGAATATGCCCTTCTTAATTTCCGGCCTAGACGGGGAAAAGTTCTTTACCGGCCGGGCCTTGCCTGTCCGGGTCTGCCTGTTCTCCCTGAGGGATGCGGGCCAGTCGATCTCTCCCCTTCGGACCAATGCCCCGCGATTCGTCGCGGGTTTTTGCCGTCCACCGGATTTTCCGGCGGACATGAAGTGGAGTAAAGGCATGGATCGTAATCAGAAAGCTGAGGTCGTTTCCGCGCTGAACGCACATCTGGCCGAAGTCGGCGTGGTCGTCGTGACCCGCAACCTCGGGCTGACGGTCGCCCAGTCGACCCAGCTGCGCCAGAAGATGCGCGAAGCCGGCGGCACCTACAAGGTTACGAAGAACCGCCTCGCCAAGATCGCCCTTGAAGGCACCGACTATAGCGGCATCAGCGACCTGCTGACCGGTCCGGTCGGGCTCGCTTCCTCGGCCGATCCGGTCGCAGCCGCGAAGGTTGCGGTCGAATTCGCCAAGACCAACGACAAGCTTGAGATCGTTGGCGGTGCGATGGGCGAAGTGCTGCTGAACGCGGAGGGCGTCAAGGCGCTCGCCTCGATGCCGTCGCTGGATGAACTGCGCGCGAAGCTGGTCGGCCTTCTGGTCGCCCCGGCTACCAAGCTCGCAACCGTCACCCAGGCCCCGGCTGCCCAGCTCGCGCGGGTCTTCAACGCCTATGCGGAAAAGAACGCGGCCTGATCGCCGCGGGATTGCCCGGAATATTGTTTTCAACTCTCGTTTAAGGGGCTCATGCCCCGCCCAGAAGGGAATAGGTAAAGTAACATGGCAGACATCAATGCTCTGGTCGACCAGCTCTCGGCCCTGACCGTCCTCGAAGCCGCTGAGCTTTCCAAGGCTCTGGAAGAAAAGTGGGGCGTTTCGGCCGCCGCTGCCGTCGCGGTTGCCGCTCCGGCCGGTGGCGCTGCCGGCGCTGCTCCTGCTGAAGAAGCCAAGGACGAATTCGACGTCGTCCTGACCGGCGACGGCGGCAAGAAGATCAACGTCATCAAGGAAGTCCGCGCCATCACCGGCCTGGGCCTGACCGAAGCCAAGGCTCTGGTCGAAGGCGCGCCGAAGGCCGTCAAGGAAGGCGTCGGCAAGGACGAAGCCGAGAAGATCAAGAAGCAGCTGGAAGAAGCCGGCGCGACCGTCGAACTCAAGTAAGTTCGGTCGAGCCCCGCGCAGGCGGGGCTGCTTACCGGCTATGGCCGGAGGAAATCGGGGCGGTGCCTTCGGCGCCGCCCTTTTTCTTTTCCCTGGACGGTATTGGTGAGGGAATGTCGGTTGCTGCGGTTGAGCGCATCATACCCCCGCCTTCGCAAGAGCGCGCCATACTTCCAGGAAAGCTGAAGGGCAGCAGCCCACCCCGCATCCTCATTCCCCGCGCGGCCGGCAAGAAGAGTTGGCCCCCGCCAACCATCCTTCGCTGCCGCTAGAGCAGATTTCGATCCGATTGCATCGGCTCGACTGCTCTAAGTTTTTGTTTTGTCGCGTTTTCCGAGTCAGCAGATGATTCCATCTGCTTGGAAAACGCTCTAGACCCGATCCGCCTGCACCACCGTGTCGAGGCCGCGCAGGGCGGAGAGGATGCGGTTCAGATGCTGGGCGTCGGCGACTTCCAGGTCGATGATGTCGGTGTGGAAGGGGCCTTCGCGGTTCACCAGTTGCAGGTTGAGGATGTTCGCCTTGGTCGCGCCGAAAACGTTGGTGACGGCCGCCAGCGCGCCCGGCTGGTTCTTGACGATCACCTGAAGCCGTGCGGTGCCGCCCTTGGACCTGCTGTCCCAGCTTAAATCCACCCAGTCGTCATCCTGTCCCGCCTCCAGCGAACGGCAATCGATGGTGTGGACCTCGATCGGTTCGCCGGTGCGGCGGACGCCGACGATGCGGTCGCCGGGGACGGGGTGGCAGCAGTCGCCCAGATTATAGGCGATGCCGGGCGTCAGGCCGCGGATCGATACCGGAGCGTGCTGGCGCGGATGGGCTTCCTCCATGCCCTCCACGCTGGTGGAGCCGGGAATGAGCGCCTCCATCACCTCCGAATCGAGCAGGCGATGGGTGGCGATGGCGACCATCAGGGATGCGCGGTCGTCCAGCTTCAGGCGCTTCAACGCCGCCTTCAATGCCTTGTCGCCCAGTTCGCTTGCCAGTTCGGGGGAGAAGCGGCCGATGATTTCCTCATAGAGCTTCTCGCCCAGAGCGACTTCCTCGCCGCGCTGCTTCTGGCGGATATAGCGGCGGATGGCGGCGCGGGCCTTGCCGGTGATGGCGAAGGTCAGCCAGCCGGGCTGCGGCTCCTGTCCTTCGGATTTCAGGATCTCCACCTGATCGCCATTCTCCAGCGTCGTGCGCAGCGGCACGACCCGGCCATTGACCTTGGCGCCGACCGTCTGGTTGCCGAGCGAGGTGTGCACGGCATAGGCGAAGTCGACCGGCGTCGACCCCTTGGGCAACTGGTGCAGCTCGCCCTTGGGGGAAAAGGCGAAGATGCGGTCCTGATACATCGCCATGCGGGTATGTTCGAGCAGTTCGTCCGCATCCTGGCTCTGCTCCAGGATTTCGACCAGGTCGCGCAGCCAGGCTGCATGGTGGTCGGTGGCGTCGCCCTTCTGCTTATAGGCCCAATGCGCGGCGAGGCCGAGTTCGGCGTCATGGTGCATGTCGCGGCTGCGAATCTGCACCTCGATGCGGGCATTGTCCTGATGGATGACGGTGGTGTGCAGCGAGCGGTAGCCGTTGCGCTTGGGCGTGGAGATGTAATCCTTGAACCGCCCCGGCACCATCTTGTAGGTCTGGTGGATGACGCCCAATGCGCGGTAGCAGTCCTCCGTCGTCTCGGTGATGACGCGGAAGGCCATGACGTCGGTCAGTTGTTCGAAACTGATATGGCGTTCCTGCATCTTCTTCCAGATGGAATAGGGATGCTTCTCGCGGCCCGAGACCGTGACCGGCAGCCCCTTGCCGCCCAGCAGCAATTGCAGTTCCGCGCCGATCCGGTCGACCTTGTCATGGCCGCCTTCCTTCAGTTGCTCCAGCCGTTTGGTGATGCTGTCATAGGCTTCCGGCTCCAGCTCGCGGAAGGCCAGCAACTGCATCTCGCGCATGAAGTCGTACATGCCGATTCGCTCCGCCAGCGGGGCGTAGATGTCCATCGTCTCGCGGGCGATGCGGCGGCGCTTCTGCTCATTCTTGATGAAGTGCAGCGTGCGCATGTTGTGCAGCCGGTCGGCCAGCTTCACCAGCAGCACACGGATGTCGTCCGACATGGCGAGCAGGAATTTGCGCAGATTCTCCGCGGCCCGCTCATTTTCGGACATGGCCTCGATCTTGCTGAGCTTGGTGACGCCGTCGACCATCCGGGCGACGTCCTTGCCGAAGGCGTGCTCGATCTCCTCATAGGTGACGAGCGTATCCTCTATCGTGTCGTGCAGCAGCGCGGTCACGATGGTCTGATCGTCCAGGTTGAAATCGGTCAATATGCCGGCGACTTCGATGGGATGACTGAAATAGGGGTCGCCGCTGGCGCGCTTCTGAGACCCGTGCTTCTGGACGGAAAAGACATAGGCGCGGTTGATCATCGCTTCGTCCGCATCCGGATCGTAGCGCTTTACCCGTTCAACAAGTTCGTATTGGCGTAGCATCCTGTTGCGATTGTCCGCGATGCCCCTTGCTGTGCAACAAAAAAATCCCATCTTAGGTGAATAGCGATGCGCTTTTGCAACGCGGGTGGCTTTGAGCTATCAAATGAAGACGATGACACATAATCTGGCGCAGGATCTGGAACAATGCGCGCTGCCCAGCGCATTGGAGGCGATGGGAGAACGCTGGTCGTTCCTCATCTTGCGGGGCGCTCTGTCGGGAATCCGGCATTTCGAGGAGTTTCAGTCGACCCTCGGCATTGCCCGCAACATCCTGGCGAATCGGCTCGCGCGGCTGGTGGAAAACGGCATCATGGTGCGTCAGCCGATGCAATGCGACCGGCGCAAGGTGGAATATCGCCTGACCGACAAGGGACAGGATCTGGCGCCTGCGATGATCGCGCTGCGCCAATGGGGTGAGAAATGGGGCTGCGGTCCCATCTCCTGCCAGGTGCTGGCCGACAGCCGCGACCGGCAGCCGATCCGCAAGATGACCATCCAGGCCCATGACGGCCGCGCGCTGGAGCCGAGCGATCTGATCTGGTTGTGCGTCGATGAGGAGACGCCGGTGACTCAGGAAGCGGCGGCTGCCTGACGATAATGCGCGCTTTGAATCGGTCGGCCATGCTGAATTCGTTCCAGCATGGCGAGCCCCCTTTGTGTTTCATTTTTTCATCGATCACGTACCGGCCGCAAAAAACCGGTTCCCACTTTTTTGCCTGATGCTTTAGGCTGGCGATAATGTCGGTTCATCGTTTCCAGCCCCAGCCTTTCTTCGCGGACAAGAACCGCGCCTTTTGGAACCTCCAGTCCGTGGGGTGGGCCGGCGCCTTCCTGTTGCGCGGTTCCTCGACCATCGCCAATGGGCAGCCGCTTTCCAGCCTGATCCCGGTGATGATCTCGACCGTGTCGGGCTATTCGGTGACGCTGCTGATCGCGGTAGTGTTCCGCTTCCTCCAGCGGCAGCGGCCCATCGTGACCTGGGGCGCCTCCATCGTCACGGTGGTGGTCGCGGCGGGGTTGGTCGCATTTATCGACGCCTGGGTCTTCTCCACCCAGAATCGGGGCAGCGACACGGCGGGGCTGCAACTGTTCCTGGGCGCCTTCTATCTCAGCATGACATTGCTGGGGGCATGGTCGGCGCTATATTATGCGATCAACTTCTACCTGACGGTGGAGGAGCAGGCGGACCAGTTGCTGCGGCTGGAGAATCAGGCGTCCAGCGCGCAACTTGCGATGCTGCGCTATCAGCTCAACCCGCATTTCCTGTTCAATACGCTGAACTCGATCTCGACGCTGGTGCTGCTGAAGCAGACCGACCGGGCCAATGCCATGCTGTCCCGCCTGTCCTCCTTCCTGCGCTATACGCTGATCAACGAGCCGACCGCGCAGGTGACGATCGAGCAGGAGATCGAGACGCTGAAGCTGTATCTGGAGATCGAGAAGATGCGGTTCGAGGATCGGCTGCGGCCGGTCTTCAACATCGATCCGGCGGTCTCGCAATCGCGCCTCCCCTCTCTCCTGCTGCAACCTTTGGTCGAAAATGCGATCAAATATGCCGTGACGCCCAAGGAAGAGGGCGCGGAAATCTCCGTCACGGCGCAGCCTGCCGGTGAAAACGTCCGGATCATCGTATCCGATACGGGTCCGGGATTGAATGAGGGGTTCACCCGCCCGAACAATCCGGCCAGCGAAGGAACGGGCGTCGGTCTGGCGAACATCCGCGACAGGCTGATTCAGGCCTTCGGGGAACGACAGAGCTTCGAAACGCGTTCCACGCCTGGCGGCTTTTCGGTCCTGATCGAAATACCGCTTAACCTGGATGAACCATCGAGAGTGGCCGCATGACCATCAGAACAATCCTCGTCGACGACGAAAGCCTGGCTATCCAAGGCCTCAAGCTGCGTCTGGAAGCGCATGAGGATGTCGAAATCGTAGAAACCTGTTCCAACGGCCGGGAAGCGATCCGCGCCATAAAGACGCATAAGCCCGACCTTGTGTTCCTTGACATTCAAATGCCCGGTTTCGACGGATTTTCCGTCGTGCAGGGGCTGATGGAGATCGAGCCGCCGCTTTTCATCTTCTGCACCGCCTATAGCGACCATGCGATCCGCGCCTTCGAGGCGCAGGCGGTCGATTATCTGATGAAGCCCGTCGAGGAAGGCCGGCTGGCCGACGCGCTCGACCGGGTGCGGCAGCGGCTTTCGGAAAAGCGTCAGGTGCAGGAAGTGGAAAAGCTGCGCGAAGTGCTGGCCGAGGTAGCGCCCGATGCGATGAACGATTTTTCGGGCGATGGCGACGCGCCGGCCGCCAATCGCTTCGAGAAGCTGATCAACATCAAGGATCGCGGGCAGATTTTCCGCGTCGATGTCGATTCCATCGAGCGGATCGATGCGGCGGGCGATTATATGTGCATTTATACCGCCGACAATTCGCTGATCCTGCGCGAGACGATGAAGGACCTCGAAAAGCGGCTCGACCCCCGCAATTTCCAGCGCGTGCACCGCTCGACCATCGTGAATCTGAGCCAGGTGCGGCAGGTGAAGCCGCATACCAATGGCGAATGCTTCCTGGTGCTGGAATCGGGCGCGCAGGTGAAGGTCAGTCGGTCCTATCGCGATGTGGTGGCGCGGTTCGTGCATTAACAACCTCCCCTCCCGCAAGCGGGAGGGGCCGGGGGTGGGCAGCGAGCGAAACGAGCATCCGGACGGCAGGCCGCTGGTAATCGCCCTCCGTTCCGACGCTTACTCCTTCACCGAAACACCCATTGCCGATTAAGCCCGAAAACCACCGCCGGGGTTACGAACAGCATGGCCGGGATGGGCGACCATTCCGGCCATTGCATATGGGTCACGCACAACCACACCCATAGCGCGTTCAGCGCATAGCTCACCAGCGACACCGCGACGAAGCGGACCCCCCGCGCCGCCTGGTTGTCGCGCCCGCCATGCCCACGAAAGGTGAAGCTGCTGTGCGTGACATAGCCGACCGCCACCGCCGCCAGATAGCCGATGCCGTTGGCGACTTGCGGATGCAGCCTGACCGGCGCGGCCAGCGTCCAGTAGATCGTCGCCTGACAGGCGGTCACGAACAGCCCGGTCAGGCCGTAACGGACGATCTGCCAGAACAGCGCCTGCTTTTCCGGTGTGAAGATATGAAGGATTTTCATGCCGCCCCGTTGCGCTTTGATGCGGACCCTCTAATCGAGCCACCATGAAACTGCAAAGCTGGTCTGTCCTGCGCGCTCATGTCGCCCCTGTCGCGGCGCAATTCTCCGGCTATGCGGAGCGCAACTGGAAGTGGCTGACCGTCCTGCTGTGGATCGGCGCCATGGCCTATATGATCGCCACGCGCTGGCCGCAGATCCATTGGCTGACGCTCAGCGATACGGACGACAATATCCGCTATCTGCAGGTGAAGGACTGGCTGGCCGGGCAGTCATGGTACGACCTGCGGCAATATCGGCTGGATCCGCCCGCCGGGTTCAATATCCACTGGTCGCGGCTGGTGGACCTGCCGCTGGCCGCGCTGATGCTGTTCTTCCGCGCTTTCCTGGACCAGGGGCTGGCCGACCGGCTGGCCTGCGGCATTGCGCCGATGCTGCCGATGCTGCCGCTGATGCTGGGCCTTGGCTTCATCGCGCGAAGGCTGGCGGGGGGGAATAGCTGGTTCCTGGCGGCGGTGGCGCCCTTCGCCGCGCAGATGGGCATCAGCATGTTCCTGCCGATGCGGATCGACCATCATGGCTGGCAACTGGCCTTCACCGTCCTGATGCTGGCGGGCGTGGTCGACCGCAACTGGCTGCGCGGCGGCATCGTCGCGGGCGTGAGCAGCGCGCTGTCCATCACCATCGGCATGGAAATGATCGTCTATCTGGCGGCAGGCGGCGCGCTGATCGCGATGCGCTGGGTGTTCAAGGACGGCGCGGCCCGGCGGATGCTGCCTTATGCGATCAGCCTTGGCGGAGCGACGTCGCTGCTGTTCGTGCTGTTCGCCAGCTACGCCAACCGGGAAATGGTATGCGACGCAATCTCGCCCATCTGGGTGGCGATCTTCGCGGTTGCGTCGGCCGGGATGGTGCTGCTGGCGCTGCTCCCGCTCAAGAGCTGGCCGGCGCGGCTGGGTGCGGGGGTACTGGTCGGAGCGGCGGTGGCGGCCTTCGCCTGGATGAACTGGCCGCAATGCCTGTCGGGCGCCTATCAGATCTCGCCCGAGCTGGAGAAGCTGTGGCTGGTCAATATCCGCGAAGCCAAGCCGATCACCGTGCAGGCGCGCAGCCTGGTGGTGCCGTTGATGGCCATTCCGGCGGCTGGCCTGATCGGCCTGCTTTGGGCGCTGTGGGACGCGCGCAGGGACGCCGACCGGCTCTGGGCCTGGGCCACCGTAGGCCTGATGATGCTCTTTTCCACCGCGCTGCTCTTCTGGCAGCTTCGCGCCGGACCGGCGGCGCAATTGCTGGCCATACCGCCCGCCGCCTGGGCCGCCTATCGGCTGCTGTGCCTGATCGAGACGGGGCGGCCCGCCGCCCGTCTGGCCGCGGCGCTGGGCGCGGCTGTGCTCGCCGGGGCAGCCTTTGCAACGCCGCTTTATCCGCAGTTGAACCAGCTCTGGGTCAAGGCGACGGGCGAACAGCCCAAGCCGCAAAGGCCGACGGCACAGCTGCGTCGCAAGGCCATCGACAAGGCCAATGGCCGGTGCCGCACCCTGCCGGCGCTGCAGGTGCTCGACCAGTTGCCGCCCGCCACCATCTTCACCATGGTCGACCTGGGACCGCGCCTGATCGTCGCGACGCACCACAGCGCCGTGGCAGGCCCTTATCACCGCAACGGCGCGACGATCCTCGACATGCACCATGCCTATGACGGCCCTGCCGACGCGTTCCGGCCGATCGCGGCGAAGCACCATGCCACCTATCTGCTGGTCTGCCCCGGCTTTCCCGAGGGCACCATCTATCAGTCGCGCAGCCCCAGGGGCTTTTATGCCGGTCTGATGCGGGGCGAGGTGCCCGGCTGGCTGAAGCCGGTGCCGTTGAGGACAGGGATGACGCTGCCCTACACGCTCTACCGCATCGACTATTCAGCGCCGGGCGAGAAAAAAAGCCTTGAGCAGCGTTGATGCTTCCGCGGCGGCGAGGTCGCCATAGACCTCTGGCCGGTGGAGGCATTGCGGTTGCGTGAAGAGGCGGGGCCCCTGTTCGATCGCGCCGCCCTTGGGGTCCGCCACGGCATAATAGAGGCGGGCGATGCGGGCGTGGGAGATCGCCCCGGCGCACATGGCGCACGGCTCCAATGTTACCCAGAGGTCGCAGCCGGAGAGGCGGAAGTCGCCCAGATGGGTTGCCGCGGCGCGGATCGCGACCATTTCGGCATGGGCGGTGGGATCATTGTCGCGCCGGTTGCGATTTTCCCCTTCACCGATGATGCGGCCGTCGAGGGTGACGACCGCGCCGATGGGCACCTCTCCCGCTCCGGCGGCGGCATAAGCGAGATCGAGCGCACGCCGCATCGGATCGGGCAGGGGGAAGGGCGAGGACATGGCTTCGCCCATACAGGATGACGGAGCTTTGGGGGAGGGGCTGTAATGCCTCGCTATCCCGCTGTCAGAACAGGCCTCAGGGCTTCTGTACGTCCACTGTCGGCAGTTCGACCGTCTCCTTGCGTTTGCCGACCTCGACCCTGGCCACGCTGGCCTCATATTTGGGCAGGGAGCCGCCCTTGACCGCGATTTCCGGCAGCCGTCCCTCCTGCGTTTTCTGCAGGTCGATGAAGCCGGTGGCAATTCCGCCGGCCAGAACCAGCAGGACGATCAGCAACAGGCCACCAATGAATCGCATTTCCGCCTCCTTTGGCTTATGGCCCGTCAACGCTCATGAGTCGGAAAGGGTTGCGGCCCCGAAAGGCGCTGGGCGGGTTGACGAGCGTCGGGAATCCCGTTATCGGCGCCGCTTTCCGAACGAACCCGAATTACAAGGTTGATTGACTATGTCGCGCATTTGCGAGCTGACCGGCAAGGGCCGCCAGGTGGGTCACAATGTTTCCCACGCCAATAACAAGACCAAGCGTGTGTTCCTGCCCAACCTGCAGAACGTGTCGCTGATCTCCGAAGCGCTGGAAACGACCGTGAAGCTGCGCGTGTCGACCCATGGTCTGCGTTCGGTCGAGCATAATGGCGGCCTGGACAACTGGCTGCTGAAGACCAGCGACGACAAGCTGTCGCTGAAGGCTCGCCGCCTGAAGCGCGACATCGCGAAGAAGAAGGCCGCTGCCGCGGCCTGATTCGGCTTGCTTCGTTCGCTTGAAAGAGCGGCCTGGCAACAGGCCGCTTTTTTGCGTTCGCATGGATGGTGGGGCTGGCTGATTTAAACAATCCGAGCCCATGTACCCTAAAAGGGTTTGCCCCAGAATTTGGCGACCTTCGGATCGCTGGCGCAGGAAGCGCGCAGCGCCTGCCATTGTGCCTGGTCCAACGCCGGGCGGTAGGATGTCTCCGGCTCCACGGCAGCGGCGAAGCGGCGGCGGCGTTCGGCGGAGAGGGGATGGGAGGAAAGCCAGCTTATCGCCCGCGCTTCCGTGCCCTCGTCCTTGCCGCCGATCCGGTCGAAGAAGGCGGCCGTCGCGGCAGGCGAAATCCCGGCGCCGCGCATCTGGTCGATGGCGACGCCGTCCGCAGCGCTTTCCGCGCCGCGGCCATAGCTCAGCGACAGCACGCCGTTCAGATAATTGCCGGCATTGCCCCCCGCGCCGCCCAGCACGACGCTGAGGCCAAGCTGGCGGATGAGGCCTGTCATCGTGTCGCGGTGGCGCACATGGCCCAGTTCATGGCCGAGCACGCCCGCGACTTCATCGGCGGACTTTGCCTGCTGGACCAGGCCATCGAAGAGGATGATCCTTCCCCCCGGCAATGTCACCGCATTCACCATGGGAATGTTGGCGAGCGAAATGTCGCGGGCCTCATGGCCGGGGTCGATCCGCGCCGCCAGCCGTTCGAGCGCGGCATCGCCTGCCGGTGTGTGGCAGAACCGCCCGCCGAAATCGCCCACCATGGCATCGCCCATGCGGTTCTCCCAGCTTTGCGGGACGAGCGGGGCGATGACGGCGGGTGCTTCGAGCGCCCCCCAGACGATGAGCGCGGCGGCGACGGTGAAGATTCCCGCCGCCGGCCACAGGCCGAAGCGATCGATCCAGCGGCCATAGCGTTCGCCCGTCGGCAGATGGGCGGCGATGTCGGGAGGCGCTTCGCCGGAAAAGCCCAGACGCCAGCCGGGGATCGCCTTATGGCCATAGGCCGAACGGTCGTCCTGCAGGCCGATGACGGTAAGGTCGCTCCAGTCTATGGGCAGGCCTGTCCAGCCGCTCTCCGGCTCCTCCAGCACGAAGCCGGTGCCGGCGGTACGAAGCAGGACATTGCGTCGGACCGCCGACGCGCCGTCATAATGCCAGAGCCGGAAGTCCGACATGCGGTTCAGAAAGCGCCGACGTCCAGCGCGTCGAGCAGGCCCTCGCCATGGCGGCTGGTCTTCGTCTGCGACTGTGTGAGTTCGTCGGTATAGATCGTGCCGGTCACGCCCATATGGGTCACGAAGAACTTCCAGTGCCGGTATTGCAGGAAGATCGACCCGATGCCGATCGTGCAGAGGACCAGCGCAATGTCACCCAGGAACAGCCATATCCAGTCTTTGGTCCGCGCGTAGAAATGGAAGTCGAGGCCCGTGAGCGACAGCCCCTCCACCGCTTCACGGAAGAAACTCGCGTAGAAGGCGAGCGCGATGAGGCCGAGACCCAGATAGAAGGTCAGCACGAACGCGATGATGCCGAAGATGGCCCCGGCCATGCGGGAGCCGGCACCGTCCTGTCCCGGAAAGCCCGCCATCGCGACCATTGCGCCTCCGCCCACGAACAGCAGGATCGGCAGGAGGTAGAAGAGCAGGAAGCGCCGGAAGGTCGGGCCGTGATCGCCTGCCGATTCGAAACTGTGCGGGCCGAAGCTCATCTTGTTCCAGCGTTCGTTCCACAGCGACATCATCGACCAGGGGACGAGCAGGCCCAGCGCCAGGCTGCCCACCGCCGACTTCCACATATAGGAAATGCCGTAGCCGAAGCCCTGATCGTCGCTGCCGCCCCGGATGCCGTGCCACCATGTCCGGCTGAGCCGGTAGCGCAGCGCGCGGAAGCGGGCGAGACCGACCATGTAGAAGATCGTCACGAACGCCGCGAGCGTCAGTATCGCGGCCATGCCGCCATGCCCCTGAAGGACGAGGGCCTGCGCGCCGAACTGAAGGAAGAGGAACGGCAGGCCGATCAGCGCCAGCACCATCAGGAAGCCGAGGAACAGTTCCTTGCCCGTTCCCGTCCATTCCAGCCGGTCGTCGATGAAGCGCGTGTTCGCCCAGAGATAGCGCCGCGTGCGCGTTGTCGCCCAGAAGCGGTATATGCCTAGCGTGACGATCGTCAGCAGCAGGTTGGTGAAGGCAATGGGCGCATAGTCGCGCCAATTGCCCTCAAAAGCGAAGCCGTCGCCGCCAATGCGTTCCTGATCCATGATGCCCCCCTTGGTCCCCGGTGGGAGAAGACTATGCCGGGGACCGTTGGTCAAGGGGTTTCATGGCCATATGGAATGCTATCCCCCTGAAATCACGCGGATCGTCATTTTTTACGGCCGATCAAAAGCTGGCGTAGCGCTCATTGCCGATGAAGCCGAGCTTCGTCACGCCTGAGCGGCGGATGTCGGCCAGCACCTCATCCACGGTCACGTAACGCGCGCCGGCATCGGGCTGGAACTGGAGTTCCGGTTCGGCAGGCAGGCGCAGCGAGGCGGCGAGATATTGGCGGAGCGTCAGCCGGTCGACGGCCCCGCCGTTCCAGCGGATAGTGCCGTCGGCGTCGATGCCGACCCTGTTCTTGACCGTGTCGACCGGCGGCGGCGTCAGTTCCTTGGGAGTTTGCGGCAGGTCGACGCCGACGCTGTGCGTCTGGATCGGGATCGTGATGATGAACATGATCAGCAGCACCAGCATCACGTCGATCAGCGGCGTTGTGTTCATGTCCGACATCGGCGTTTCCCCGTCGCCCGGCCGGGGTCTTGCGAAGCTCAAGGCCATATGCATCCCTCCTGTTGAAATAATGATATAACAACACATACATCATGCGCTGATCGCGATGCGCTGGCAAGAGGGCTTCTATTGACAGGGCGGGCGGCCCATTTATGGGGAAGGCGCGGCTTTTTTCGGCTGCGCAACCTGCCATTTCAACAGAAAGACCCTCCGTGTCCGCCATGCTCAAGATAACCCTGCCCGATGGTTCCGTGCGTGAAGTCGCGCCCGGCACTACCCCGGCGGACATTGCGGCGGCGATCGGGCCGGGGCTGGCCAAGGCGGCCATCGCCGCGCGGGTCGATGGCGAACTGCGCGACATCATGCGCCCGCTGGAGGCCGATGCGCAACTGGCGCTGGTGACGTCGAAGGATGAGGCCGATGCGCTGGAACTGGCCCGGCACGACTTCGCCCATGTGCTGGCCGAAGCGGTGCAGGCGCTGTTTCCGGGGACGCAGATCACCTTCGGCCCGGCGACGGACGATGGCTTCTATTATGACTTCGCGCCCCCCGTCATCGAAGGAAAGCCGCGGCCTTTCACGGAGGAAGACCTGCCCGCCATCGAGGCGAAGATGCGGGAGATCATCGCCGCCGACAAGCCGCTGCGCCGCGAGGTGTGGAAGCGCGAGGACCTGATCGCGCGCTGGCGGGCAGAGGGCGAGACGTTCAAGGCCGAATGGGCCGCTGAGCTTCCCGAGGGCGAGGAACTGACCGTCTATTGGTCGGGGGGCGACTGGCTCGACATGTGCCGGGGGCCGCATCTGGCCTCGACAGGCAAACTCGATCCGGCGGCGTTCAAGCTGACCCGCGTGTCGGGCGCCTATTGGCGCGGCGATCAGAAGAATGCGATGCTGAGCCGCGTCTATGGCACCGGTTGGCTCAACAGGAAGCAGCTCGATGCGCATCTGACGCGGCTGGAAGAAGCGGCCAAGCGCGACCATCGCAAGCTGGGCGCGGAGATGGACCTGTTCCACCTCCAGCAGGAGGCGCATGGATCGGTCTTCTGGCACCCCAAGGGCTATATCATCTGGCGGGCTCTGGAAGCCTATATGCGCCGCGCCATCGACGATGCGGGCTATCGTGAGGTCAAGACGCCGCAGGTGATGGACGCGCGCCAGTGGGAAGCGTCCGGCCATTGGGGCAAATATCGCGAGAATATGTTCGTCATCCCCGACGAAGTGCCGAATGTCGAGGATGAAGGGCCGCTGGTGTCGGACGATGCCGACTGGATGGCTTTGAAGCCGATGAACTGCCCGGCGCATGTCCTGATCTTCCGTCAGGGGATCAAGAGCTATCGCGACCTGCCGCTGCGCTTCTACGAGAATGGCTGCTGCCATCGCAACGAACCGCATGGGGCGCTGCACGGGCTGATGCGTGTGCGCCAGTTCACGCAGGACGACGCGCATATCTTCTGCCGCGAGGACCAGATCGTGGAGGAAGTGCGCGCCTTCTGTGCGCTGGCGGATCGGATCTACAGGGATTTCGGCTTCACCTATTCGATCAAGCTTGCCCTGCGCCCCGAAAAGCGCTTCGGCAGCGACGAGATGTGGGATCAGGCGGAAAATGAACTGCGCGACGCGGTGGCGGCGGCGGGGCTCAACACGCCCGAATATGGCTGGGAGGAACTGCCGGGCGAAGGCGCCTTCTATGCGCCCAAGCTGGAATGGCATCTGACCGACGCGATCGGGCGGACCTGGCAGGTGGGGACGATCCAGTCGGACCGGGTATTGCCGGAGCGACTCGACGCCTCCTATATTGGCGAAGATGGCGAGCGGCACCGGCCGGTGATGCTCCACCGCGCGATCTTCGGTTCCTATGAGCGGTTCATAGGCATCCTCATCGAACATTATGCGGGCCGTTTCCCGCTCTGGCTGGCGCCGGTGCAGGCGGTGGTGGCGACCATCGTGTCCGATGCGGACGGCTATGCAGGCCAGGTGGTGAAGAAGCTCCGGGCGGCTGGCATCAGGGCGGAAACCGACGTCCGCAACGAGAAGATCAACTATAAGGTGCGCGAGCACAGCCTTGCAAAAGTGCCGAATCTGCTGGTCGTCGGCCGCCGGGAGGCGGACGAGGGCACGGTGGCGCTGCGCGAGCTGGGCAAGGAGGGGCAGAGCGTCCTTTCTGTCGACGACATCATCGCCCGTCTTGTAAAGGAGGCGAAGGCACCCGATATGCAGTGAGGCAGCAATGCCACATGGGGCCGGCAAATCCGCGATTGCGGGCTTGCCGCCCCTTTCGGCTTTGCGCTAAAGGGCCGCCAGAGTCGATCTATCAACTACCATAGGAGAAGCCACTATACGTCCCCCGATGATGCGCCGTCCCATGGCGCCGCCGCCGAAGTCCGGTCCCCGTTACAACGAGTTCATCAACGTGCCCAAGGTGCGCGTGATCGATGACGAAGGCGAAAATCTGGGCGTGATGTATACGCAGGAAGCGATCGAGCGCGCCTATGAGATCGGGCTGGACCTGGTCGAGGTGTCGCCCAACGCCGATCCGCCGGTGTGCAAGTTCCTGGACATCGGCAAGTACAAGTACGAGGCGCAGAAGAAGGCGAACCTCGCCCGCAAGACCCAGAGGACGCAGGAGATCAAGGAGATCAAGATGCGTCCGAACATCGACGATCATGATTATGATACGAAGATGAAGAAGGTCCACGACTTTATCGGTGAAGGCGACAAGGTGAAGATCACCCTGCGGTTCCGTGGCCGTGAATTGTCGCACCAGCAGCTTGGCATGCAACTGCTCCAGCGCGTGGCGGAGAATGTGGGCGAGATCGCGAAGGTCGAAGCCTATCCGCGTATGGAAGGCCGCCAGATGCTGATGGTGCTGGCGCCGAAATAAGGTCGCCATTCTTCGGTGACATTAGTCGGGCGGGGTCTGGAAGCAGGCTCCGCCCGAACTGTCTGTGGGCACCTAACCATAAGCGGGTGCGGATGGCCTCTCCGCCCGCTGGATCTGGTCACGGCCTGACTTCTTTGCACGGTAGAGCGCCTCGTCGGCCTTGCCGATGGCGGCCATCACCGGCCCGCCGCGCCATGCGCATAGCCCGGCGGAGAAGGTGATCGGCTGCTCGTTCGCCGTGCCCACGGGCTCCCGCCGCATCCGTTCCGCAATGCGGGCCAGCGACCAGCTCGCCTCATCCTCCATCGCGTCCTGATAGAAGATCGCGAACTCCTCGCCACCCCAACGGGCGATGATGTCGATGCGGCGGGTCTGGGACGACAGGCGCGTGGCGAAATCGGCCAGGACGCGATCGCCCGCGTCATGGCCGAGCATATCGTTGACCTGCTTGAAATGGTCGAGATCGATGATCGCGATGCAGCCCCTGCGCTTGGCGAGCGGGAGCGCGTCGAGTTGCGCCAGGAACCCGCGCCGATTGGCGATGCCGGTCAGCGCGTCCTCATTGGCGGCGATGTTCAGTTCGTCGATCTGTTCCCGCGTAGCGGCGGCGGCTCCGCGCACGCCGTGGAAGAGCCTGGAAATAATGTCCCCCACTTCCGGCAAGGTCGCCCCACCGCTTTTCCGGCCGGGCTGCCCCACCGGGTTCAGCGCATCCGCCAGCGCATGGATCGGGTCCAGCAGGGCGCCGATGCCCGTCAGCGCCCCGGCCGCGCCCGCCATGGTCGCCAAAGTCAGGACTATGAACTCCGCCCAGGCGATACGTCCTGTTGTCACGCCCCAGACGATATAGCCGAGCAGCGGCAGGTGGGTGGTCACGAAGCAGAGGGTGAAGAGGCGAAACCGCAGGGAGCGGGGAAAGATGAAGGAGGTCGCGAGGTAGAATTGCATCCCGGGGCCCTGTCATTGCAATGGGGGCCAAAATTGGGACGGCGTGTAAAGGCGGGATGAAGGAAGAGGGTTAACGCCCGGCGCGTGGACGAACCGTGCCGTGCATGAGTCGAACGGTTAACGGGAGGCGCCCGGCACCCATTTCACATCGTCCGCTCCATTGCCGTTGAGGCGCCGGGCCAGCACGAAAAGCAGGTCGGACAGGCGGTTGAGATAGGCCAGTGCCTGCGCATTGAGCGCAACGTCGGCTGCCGCGGCCGTGGCGGAGCGTTCGGCGCGGCGCGTGACGGCGCGGGCCAGATGGACGGCGGCGGCAGCAGGCGACCCGCCTGGCAGGACGAAGCTGTCCAGTGGCGCCAGATCGGCGTTCATCGCGTCGATCTGCCGCTCCAGCCGCTCGACCTGGGAGGCGACGATCCGCAGCGCCCAGGGAGCGTCCTCTCCCTCCGGCAAGGGCGTGGCGAGGTCTGCGCCCAGATCGAACAGGTCGTTCTGGATCGCGGTCAGCCAGCCCGCCTCCGGCCTGTCGTTCATGGCGACGATGGCAAGCCCGATGGCGCTGTTCGCTTCATCGACATCGCCCACCGCCTGCATGCGCGGGGCATGTTTGGGCAGGCGCGACCCGTCGACCAGGCCTGTCGTCCCCGCGTCCCCGGTACGGGTGTAGATCTTGTTCAGCTTCACCATGCCGGGCGGGACCCTCAGCCGTTGCCCTTCATCAGCAGCAACAGCGCCACGATGATCACCGCCACTGCCTGGAACAGGATGCGGTTCATCATCATCCTGTTCTGCTTGAGGCTGGATGGGCTCGGCCCCCCCTCGGGCGAGTTCAACTGTTCCTTGGTCGCCTGAAGAAAGGCGACGATCCCCCGGATCAATGCGAACAGGGTGGCGCCCATGGCCAGGATCAGGGCGATGACGAGCAGCGTGTTCATGCCTTGAATCTAGGCGCTGGCCAGGGAAATGCCAATCGGAAAGCGTGCATGGCGCAGATCGTCGGCCAGTCGCCGTGGGTCCATGCCCCCCGCGCGCAGATCGGCGAGGGCGATCGACCCGTCGCGCTTGGCGAGCCGCCGGCCGTCCGGCCCGACCAGCAGGGGATGGTGGACATAGATGGGGGACGGAAGGTCGAGCAGCGTCTGGATCAGCCGGTGGATGTCGGTCGCGCTGCGCAGATCGTCGCCGCGCAGCACATGGGTCACGCCCATCGCCGCATCGTCCAGCGTGCAGGACAGATGATAGCTGGCGGGAGCATCCTTGCGCGCCAGCACCACATCCCCGGCGGCAAGCGGCTCGGCGCTGATGCAGGACGCCGCTTCTTCCCCGGGCGGAAAGGGCAGGGCGCGCCAATGCAGCGGGCCTGCCCGTGCGGCAGCCCGCGCCATGTCGATCCGCCAGGCATGCGGCTCGCCCAATGCGATCCGCCTTGCCCGTTCCGCATCATCCAGCCCGCGGCATGTGCCGGGATAGACGGGCCCCTCCGGCCCGTGCGGCGCAGTCGCGCTGGCGGCGATGTCGGCGCGGGTGCAGAAGCAGGGATAGAGCAGCCCCATGGCCTCCAGCCGTTCCAGCGCCGCCTGATACCGGTCCAGCCGCGCCGACTGGAAGACGATGTCCCCATCCCAGGCGACGCCCAGCCAGCGCAGGTCCTCGATTATGCCGGCGACATGCTCCGGCCGGCTGCGGGTGCCGTCTATATCCTCGATCCGCAGGAGGAAGTATCCGCCGCGCGTCCGGACCAGGTCCATGGCCAGCAGCGCCGACCAGGCGTGTCCGACATGCAACCTACCCGTGGGGCTCGGGGCGAAGCGAGTCACCATATGCTGTGGCTGCGCCGATTGAGTCATACAGGCCCTTGACGGGATAGGGGTGTTAATGCTGTCATGCTGGCGTCACGTTTCTGATCGATCAGGACGGTGGCGAAAGGGGGTTGAAGGGTAATATATGTACCATCCCGACCTGATACGACATCCGGAAAACTGTCCGGCTTTGGTCCTGAACGCGGACTACACGCCTTTAAGCTATTATCCGCTGAGCCTCTGGCCCTGGCAAACCGCCATCAAGGCGGTTTTTTTGGATCGGGTGGACATCGTCGCCAGCTATGAGCGGCAGGTGCACAGCCCCAGCGTTCAGATGCAGATACCTTCGGTGATCGCGCTGAAGCAATATGTGAAGCCGTCGGAACATCCCGCCTTCACCCGGTTCAACCTGTTCCTGCGCGACAAGTTCGCCTGCCAATATTGCGGTTCCCCGAACGACCTGACCTTCGACCACGTCATTCCGCGCCGGGCGGGCGGGCGGACGACCTGGGAAAATGTCGCAACGGCCTGCTCGCCCTGCAATCTCAAGAAGGGCGGCCGCACGCCGAAGGAGGCGCATATGCAATTGCATGTGACGCCGATCCGCCCGACGAGCTGGCAGTTGCAGGAACATGGCAGGGCCTTTCCGCCCAACTATCTGCACGAAAGCTGGCACGACTGGCTTTATTGGGATGTGGAATTGCTGGCTTGACGACAAACCGGCAAGGCTGAGCGGCGCGCCCCTGCGAAGGAAGGGCCCGGCCCGACGGTTCGAACCGGGTTCCTGCCTGCGCAGGAACATGTCGCGTTCATTCTCATTCCATGCCCGGAAGCCAGTCCAGGTCCATATCCTTGTGCCGGTTGGTATAATGGCCGATCTCTTCCAGCCGCGCCATGTCGCGCAGGGTGATCCGCCCATTGGCCCGGCTG
This sequence comes from Sphingobium fuliginis, assembly GCF_004152845.1. GTDB lineage: Bacteria > Pseudomonadota > Alphaproteobacteria > Sphingomonadales > Sphingomonadaceae > Sphingobium > Sphingobium fuliginis. Next base: position 382,681 of record NZ_SEON01000002.1, on the reverse strand, counting down.
ATCAGCCCTTCCTGCTCCATCTGCCGGATCATCCGGTTCACATGGACGGAGGTGAGGCCGATGGCATCCCCGATCTCCTCCTGCGTCAGTTTCAGGTCGAAGCTGTCGGTGATGCCGTCGTCCGTCACCCGAAGGCGATCGAAAATGTCCAGCAGGAAGGAAGCCACGCGCGCCTTGGCCGAGGTGCGTCCCAATGAAGCGAGCCGGTCGGTCAGCGCGACCCGCTCCGCATTGGAAAGCAGGAACAGCAACGCGGCGACGCGGGGATATTCCTCCAGCAGCCGGCGCAGAGCATGCTTGTCGAACGGACAGATGATCGAATCCGACAGCGCCACCAGCGATTCCGGCGCGCGGTTATAGATTGTGCTGGCCGATCCGATGAAATCGCCCGGGAAATAGACCCGTAGGATCTGCCGGCTTCCATCGGGCAGGATCACGAAGCTCATTACCCGTCCTTCGCGCAGGACAAACAGTTCCGTCACCGTTTCGTTGACGCGCTGGATCATCGCGCCGCGCTTCACCTTGCGGGGATTTTCCTCCAGCCTTGTAAGCGCCTTCTTCTCCGCATCGGACAGGGGCACATGCTTCGCCAACCTGTCCGCGAAACAACTTGTTGCCACCAAAAACACCTTTTTGCTTACATTGTCGTTACGATGGCAAAACGCCCCACGCGTCTTTTGGCTGCATTTCCGCAAACTGCACTAAACTCGATCAATAATGAGCGGGCGAACGCACAAATGTTTCATGGCGGCGCAGAAAGAAGCCCGCGATGGAACCGTCGTGCCGACTGCCTTGCGGAAACCGTAATTAACGTTAAGAACCCAGCCGATGGACCGCATTCATATCCGCGGCGGCAAAGCGCTGAACGGCCGCCTTCCCATTTCCGGCGCGAAGAACGCCGCGCTCACGCTGTTGCCCTGCGCGCTGCTGACCGACGAGCCGGTGACGCTGCGCAACCTGCCGCGGCTGGCGGATGTCGACAGCTTTGGCCATCTGTTGAACCAGCTCGGCGTGTCGACCATGATCGAGGGCGCCCGGCCGGAGGATTTCGGCCGCGTCATGACCCTGCGCGCTGGCCGCGTCACCTCGACCGAGGCGCCCTATGACATCGTGCGCAAGATGCGGGCATCGATCCTGGTGCTCGGCCCGCTGCTCGCCCGCGCGGGCGAGGCGCGGGTGTCGCTGCCCGGCGGTTGCGCCATCGGCAACCGGCCGATCGACCTGCACCTGAAGGCGCTGGAGGCCTTCGGCGCGATCATAGAGATCAATGCGGGCTATGTTCGCGCCAGTTCGCCCGACGGCGGCCTGCCCGGCGGCATCTACACCTTCCCCGTGGTGTCCGTCGGCGCGACGGAGAACGCGCTGATGGCCGCCGTGCTGGCCAAGGGCGTCTGCATCCTGGAAAATGCGGCGCGAGAGCCGGAGATCGTCGACCTCTGCAACCTGCTGATCGCCATGGGCGCCGACATTGAAGGCGTGGGCACCGACAAGCTGACCATTCACGGCAAGCCCCGCCTGCACGGCGCCACCTACAGCGTGATGCCCGACCGGATCGAGGCGGGCAGCTATGCCTGCGCCGCGGCGATCACCGGCGGCTCGCTGGAACTTGCCGGAGCCAGCGCCGAAGACATGCACGCCATCCTCGCCGCGCTGCGCGACGCCGGGGTTCATGTCGAGGAACTGAAGGACGGTATCAGGGTGTCGGCGGACGGCCGGCTTCGCCCGCTTACCATCTCGACCGCGCCCTTCCCGGCGTTCCCGACCGACATGCAGGCGCAGTTCATGGCGATGCTGACGCTGGCCGACGGCGCGTCGGTGCTGACCGAGACGATCTTCGAGAATCGCTACATGCACGTGCCGGAGCTGGCACGCATGGGGGCAGACATCGGCGTCAATGGCCGCACCGCGGTGGTGCGCGGCGTTGATCGGCTGGTCGGCGCGCCTGTCATGGCGACCGATCTGCGCGCCTCGATGAGCCTCATCCTCGCGGGCCTCGCCGCTGAAGGCGAGACCCAGGTCAACCGCGTCTATCATCTCGACCGCGGCTATGAGCGGCTGGAGGAGAAGCTCTCCGCCGTCGGCGCCGACATAGAGCGCGTCAGCGATGGCTGAAGGACGCGGGCTCGAGACGGACCGCGCGGCGTTGCTGGCGCGATACGATCTCGATACCGGTGGCTTTGCCACGCTCGACCAGATCACCGCCTTCGCCGCCGCGCTGTGCGGGACGCCCATCGCTCTGGTCAGCATCGTGGAGGATGACCGCCAACGCTTCCTGGCCCGCACCGGGCTGGATGCGGAGGAAACGCCGCGCGATATGTCCTTCTGCGCCCATGCGATGCAGGGAAGCGGCATCTTCGTGGTGCCCGATACTGCGCAGAACCCCGATTTCCGCGACAATCCGCTCGTCACCGGGGCGCCCTTCATCCGTTTCTATGCCGGTGCGCCGCTGATCGATGGCGAGGGGGCTTCGCTCGGCGCGCTATGCGTCATCGACGACAGACCGCGTGACGGTCTGACGGATGTGCAGCGCCAGGGGATTTCCCTGCTGGCCCGTCAGGTCATGGTCGAGCTGGAGGGCCGTCGCCGCGACCGCGACGTGATCGCCCGCCAGCAAAGGGATGCGCAGGCGGTGGCGGAAAGCGATCGCATGTTCCGGACCCTGGCCGACACCATGCCGCAAATGGTCTGGTCGACGCTGCCGGACGGCTATCATGACTATTATAACGCCCGCTGGTACGAATTCACCGGCGTTCCCCTGGGATCGACCGATGGCGAGGGATGGAACGGCATGTTCCATCCGGAGGATCAGGAGCGGGCCTGGGAACGCTGGCGCCATTCGCTGAAGACCGGCGAGCCCTATGAGATCGAATATCGGCTGCGCCATCATAGCGGCGATTATCGCTGGACATTGGGTCGCGCGCTGCCGATCCGGGACGAGGAGGGTGCGATCGCCCGCTGGATCGGCACCTGCACCGACATCAACGACCAGATCGCGATGGTGGAGGAGCGGGAGGTCATCGCCCATGAACTTTCCCACCGTATCAAGAACATCTTTTCGGTGATTTCCGGCCTGATCGGCCTGTCGGCGCGCCAGCATCCCGAAATTCGCGCGGCAGCCGACGACCTGCGCGACCGCATCATGGCGCTGGGACGCGCCCATGATTTCGTGCGGCCCCATGGCCCCAATTCGCAGCCGGACCAGGACGAGGGTCGGCTTTGGGGCATATTGGAACAGATTTTTGCGCCCTATCGCGACGCGCTGGGGCCGCGCATACGCTTCTCAGGCGATAATCCGGCGATAGACGACCGCTCCGCCACGCCATTGGCGCTGCTGTTCCATGAACTGGCGACCAATGCCGCCAAATATGGCGCGCTTTCCGTTCCTTCGGGCGGGGTTGCGATCCTCGTGGGGAGGGAAGGCGAGGACATCCGCATCGACTGGCGGGAAGAGGGTGGACCGCCGGCGCTTCCGGCGACGCATGAGGGCTTCGGCAGCCGGCTGATGCAGCTCAGCATCGAACGGCAACTGGGCGGGCGGATGACGCGCGACTGGCGACCTGAAGGCCTTGGCCTCAGCCTCTGGATTCCAGCGCGCTCCATGAGTCGGATGCCGGCAGGAAAGGGGTGAAGCCCGCGATCTCGGCGGCCTCCAGTTCCGGTCGGTCGGTGGCGGCGAGATGCAGCGTTTCGGCTATGCTGTGCGCCCGGAACGGCTTGGTGATGACGCCGAGCGCGGCGGTGGAAGCCGCCCCGATCTGCGCGGGATTGGCCGTCACATAGATGACCCGTATGCCATATTGGCTGGCCAGTTCGACGCCGATGCCGGGGCCGGTCGGTCCGTCGCGCAGATTGAGATCGACAAGGGCGATATCGCAATCGTCGGCCGCATCCAGCGCCGCCTGACGATCGGCCGCGATGGCGCCGACCGTAAAGCCTGCATCCTCCACGATATGCTCGATCTCCAGCGCGACGAAAATCTCGTCTTCTACGATCAGAACCTTTTTGCTCATCCCAACGTCCACGCAACCGGAGGCGTTAAATGCGCGGATCGCGGGGCGGTTCCCGCAGATGCGAAAAAATTTTTCAGGCGCTGTCGGGCTGCACGCTGGTCCAGAGCGTTTCGAAGGCCGTGCCCTGCATCAGCAGGACCGAGGCGGGATAGCCCGCGCCGCTGGCCTTCTGCGCTGTCGCGGTGGCGTTTTCCACCGCTTCCTCCCGCGTCGCGAACGGCCCGTAATAGCGGTTGTCGAGATTGATCTTCCAGACGCCCTCATGTTCCAGGACGATGTAGCGGGCATGGGGCAGGGGCACTTACAAAACCTCCGTATTATAATGGTGCCAGGCCATGATCGCCGCGGCGCCGCGATGGGGACGCCAGCGTTCGGCGAGTTCCCGCGTCAGCTTTTCGCTGGGGCGTTCGGCCAGGCCCAATATCCGTCCGATCTCGATCTGCACGGCCAGATCGCCCGCCGGCCAGACATCCGGCCGTCCTTCCGCGAACAGCAGGTAGATTTCCGCCGACCAGCGCCCGATCCCCTTGATCCGCACCAGTTGCGCAATGGCGTCCTCATCATCGTCCGGCAGGTCGTGCAGGTCGATGCCGCCGCCGACCACCAGCTCGGCCAGGCTTCTGGCATAGCCCTGCTTCTGCCGCGACAGGCCGCAGGCGCGCAGCGTATCGAAATCGCGGACGAGCAAGGCATCCGGCGCGCAGCCCGCGCCCAGTTCCGCCTCCAGCTTGCGCCAGACCGCTGCGGCCGCGGCGACGCTCACCTGCTGGCCGACGATGGTGCGCAGCAGGGTTTCATAGCCCGGCTCGCGGATGCGGGGCGGCGGATAGCCGACCCGGCCTATCGCTGCGGCGAAACCGGGCTCCATCGCGGCGATGGCGTCCAGGCTGGCCCGCAATTCTTCTGCTGTATTTACCATGAATTGTCGTCCGGCCCTTGATTTCCCGTTGCCCGTCCGACATGAGCGGCGGGAAAAATTTGAGGGACCTGGGTACATGGCGAAACTGATTGTGGTCAACCGTTCGGGCGAAGAGCAGGCGGTCGAGGCGGAGAACGGCCTTTCCGTGATGGAAATCATCCGCGACAACGGCTTTGACGAACTGCTGGCGCTCTGCGGCGGCTGCTGCTCCTGCGCGACGTGCCACGTCTTCGTCGATCCGGCCTTTGCCGACAACCTGCCGCCGATCAGCGATGATGAGAACGACCTGCTCGACAGCTCCGACCATCGCAACGAGACCAGCCGCTTGTCCTGCCAGCTGACGTTCAGCGATTCGCTGGACGGCCTGCGCGTCACCATCGCGCCGGAAGATTGAGGTCGGCCGGCAGAGGGGAGCGAACCGGCCTGTAGAGCATCGCGCAGAAATGCCTGTCCCGAGCCTGTCGAAGGATGGGAACCGGTTTTCTGCTTGAAAGGATGCGACGACAGAAATCTGGAGCGGCCTGCGCCTGATTGACGCAGCGCGCTCTGAGGGCTGGTTCCTGACATCGTCCTCCGTGTCACCCCCGGACTTGATCCGGGGGGGCCTGCCATTCAGACGTCTGCGTTTCGGAAGAAAAGCGGCGCCCCGGGTCGCGTTGGGCGCGACAGCTGCCCTCTGCCCGCCATCAGCCGTTCGGGACGATCAGATATTTCTCCCCCGTGCGGCGGGCATTGTAGGTCAGCACGGCGTCGCGGGTCAGCGCTTCCTTGAGGGAGATGCGCGCCTTGTAATGGCTGGCAAAGGTCGTCGTCAGACCGTCGCGCACCCGCTGGCGCAGGCGTTCGGCCGTTTCCGCGTCCGTCCTTTGCAGGAAGGGAAAAAGCAGCCAGCCGCCGACGTTCCAGCCAAAGCCGAAGCTGCGCGTCAGGATGGTCGGCGACAGGTCCAGCGCACCGTAGACATAGGCCTGTTTCAGAACGTTCGAGCCATAGCGGCTATAGGGCGCGTCCTTGCTCGCGGCCTGCTCCATGGCATGGAGGATCTGGCTGACCAGATGGCCGCCGCCGATCGCGTCGAAGGCGATGGACGCGCCTGTGGCGGCGACCGCGTCCTGAAGCTGGACGAGAAAGTCGTCCCGGGAACTGTCCAGCACATATTCCGCGCCCAGATCCCTGAGGATCGCCACCTGCGCTTCATTGCGGACGATATTGACCAGCGGAATGCCGTCCTCCTGGCAGATGCGCACCAGCATCTGGCCCAGATTGGACGCGGCGGCGGTGTGGACGATCGCCTTATGCCCTTCGCGCTTCATGGTTTCGACGAAGCCAAGCGCCGTCAGCGGATTGACGAAGGCCGATGCGCCCTCCTCCGCGGTGACATCGTCGGGCAGGACCATGCAGCCGCTGGCGGCGAGCAAGCGATGTTCCGCGTACATGCCGCCGCCGATCATCGCGACCCGCTTGCCGAGCAGGGCCTGGGCTTCCGGTGCCTCGCCCGCGGCGATGACCGTGCCCGCGCCTTCATTGCCGATGGCCATGGATTGGCCGACCCGCCCCGCAAGCGCGCGGCGCGCGGGATCGGGCATGCGGGCGACGATCCGGCCTTCGGCATAATCCGCATTTGCCACATCGGCGGAAGCGAACAGCAGCCCAAGGTCGGAGGGGTTGATCGGCGCGGCTTCCACCCGGACAAGCACCTGATCGCCCGTGGGAGCGGGGAGCGTTTCTTCGGCCAGTTCGACGATCAGGCGGCCGTCGTCATCCAGGGTCGAAAGCAGCTTGAGGCCGTGGGTGTCGCTCATGAAAACTCCCTTTTCAGGCAGAGGGGCGGTCGCTGTAGAATGCCGGAAACATCGTCTTGAGGGCGGCCAGCTTCGGCATGTCCCAACGCTGGATATAGGGATGGCGCGGGTTCTTCGTCAGGAAGTCCTGATGATGGGGGTCCGCATCCTGGAAGCCGGTGAAGCCTTCTATTCGGGTGACGATGGGATCGCGCCAGAGGCCCGATTGACCGAGTTGGGCGAGATAGGCCCGGGCCGCCCTGTCCTGCCCTGCATTCAGGGGAAATAGCGCGCTGCGATATTGGGTGCCGTGGTCCGGGCCCTGATAGTCGAGCGTGGTCGGGTCCGCGATCACTGAGAAGAAGATGCGCAGCAACGTGCCGTAGCTGACCTGCCGGGGATCGTAGGTGACGCGAACGGCTTCGGCAAAGCCGGTATCGCCCTGGCTGACCTGTTCGTAATCGACCCTGCGGCCCCGAGGACCGCCTGCGAATCCGGAGACGGCGAGGCGGACACCCCTTACATGGGAGAAGACGCCTTCCACGCCCCAGTAGCAACCGCCCGCGAAGATGGCGGTTTCAAGCTTGCGGGCAGGGGCTGCGTCGACCGCCGGGGCGGGCGGGAGGACCGGCCGTTCGGCACGCAAAGGGGAAGCGACGGCCAGGGCCGCCAGAAAAGCAAGCGCGATGCCGTCAGCGCGCCGCATCGCCGGCGGCCGGGGCGGATGCAGCCATGGCGGGACTGGTGAGCGGCGGCGCGTCACTGTTCGGCTGAAGCACGAAGACCCCGATAGCGCCGATCGCGAACCCGCCCATGAAGCGCAGGAACAGGTCGGATTTCAAGAAGGCCAACATGGCGTTCTTCCTTTCGGTCGTCTTGGTCGCCGCAAGCGGGCGGAAATGAATGTCGCGCGGCTTAGTCCCGGATGAACGCTGCGCCAGGGCAGTTTCGACCAACGTCCGATGTGGGACGATGGATGTCGGGCAAGGCCAGTTTCGGTTCGAAACGGGATATAGACCCCCGCTCTCCATCTGCAAGACGGCGCCGGAGAAATTTTCCGTTTCCGAAATGGAGGTGATGGGGGAGGGGAAGGACGGACTTGGCGTCCGGTCCTTCCCTTCCAGCTTCGCTGGTCCCGTTCCAGGCTAAGCCCGGGGGGATTGAAGAGGGCTCACTTCAAAGCGGCGCAGGCTTCCTGGATGCGGGTGCAGGCCTTGCGCAGCACCTCTTCCGAAGTCGCGTAGCTGATGCGGAAGGCCGGGGAGAGGCCAAAGGCGGCGCCGTGGACGGCGGCGACCTTCGCTTCGTCCAGGAAATAGCCGATCAGCGCTTCGTCGCTGTCGATCACCTGTCCCTTGGGCGTCGTCTTGCCGATCACGCCGCTGGCATCGGGATAGACGTAGAAGGCGCCCTCCGGCGTCGGGCAGTCCAGGCCCGGTGCGTCGTTCAGCATGGCGACGACCATGTCGCGGCGCTTCTTGAAGGCGGCGTTGCGCTCTTCCAGGAAATCCTGGTCGCCGGTCAGCGCCGCGACGGCGGCCGCCTGGCTGATCGAGCAGGGATTGCTGGTCGATTGCGACTGGAGCTTGCCCATCGCCTTGATGATCCATTCCGGGCCGCCGGCAAAGCCGATGCGCCAGCCCGTCATGGAAAAAGCCTTGGAGCAGCCGTTGACCGTCAGCGTGCGGTCGTAGAGGTCCGGGCAGACCTGCGCGATGGTGGCGAAGGGGGTGGGCGCGTACCAGACATGCTCATACATATCGTCCGTCATCACCAGCACATGGGGATGGCGCAGCAGCACTTCGCCCAGCGCCTTCAGCTCTTCGGCCGAATAGGCTGCGCCTGACGGGTTGGAAGGCGAGTTCAGCATGACCCACTTGGTCTTCGGCGTGATCGCGGCTTCCAGCTGGGCGGCGGTGATCTTGTAGCCCTGGCTTGCCGGCGCCTCGATGAAGACCGGCGTGCCGCCCGCGAAGTTCACGATGTCGGGATAGCTGACCCAATAGGGCGCCGGAATGATGACCTCGTCGCCCACGTCGACGGTCGCGACCAGCGCGTTGAACAGCGTGTGCTTGCCGCCCGAATTGACGCTGATCTGGCTGCGCTTGTAGATAAGGCCATTGTCGCGCTTGAACTTGAAGGCGACGGCTTCCTTGACGTCGGCGGTGCCGTCCACGTCGGTATAGCGGGTAAGGTTCTTGCGGATCGCCGCGATCCCCGCCTCCTTCACGAAATCAGGCGTGTCGAAGTCCGGTTCGCCGGCGGAGAGGCCAATGACGTCCACGCCTTCGGCTTTCAGGGCATTCACGCGCGCGCTCATCGCCAGGGTGGCGGAGGGCTGGATGCGACCGAGGGCTGCGGAAGTCTGGCTCATCATGACAATCTTTCTCTAGAATCCCCTAGGTCCGCGTGAAGCGGACGCGAGGCTCCTTAGTGTGCAACGAAAGAAGGGGCAACCGCCAGTTGGCTTCGGCTGGCCGTAACGGCAGATTATAGGGCCGGGAGGGAGGAAGATCTGCAATTCATTCCGTGCGGAAAAGGGTTGCCCGTGCCCCTATAGCGCGCTGCGTTCAATCGTACGCAGGGCGCGCGCTCCAAGCTTTTGTTGTCGCATCCTTTCAAGCGCAAAGCCGGTTCCCACTTTTGCGCACGATGCTCTAGCGCACCAGCGACGCCGCCACCATGCCGCGCGCCGCATTGCCGATGAAGAAGCCGGTTTCCAGGTCGCGGGGGCGCAGGTCGGCCTCCACTGCCTCCCCCATGTCGAGCAGGCTGCGGCGCAGCACGCCGGGCAGCAGGCCGCGCGACAAAGGCGGGGTCAGCAGCTTGTCGCCGCGTTCGACGAAGATGGAGGAGAAGCTGCCCTCCGTCAGGAAGCCCTGTTCGTCCGTCATCACCACTTCATAGGTGCCGCCGCGCCGCAGGGCGTCACGGTAGAGCGAACGGTCGGTCGTCTTGTGCGCCAGCCGCGCATCGGCGGCGGGGGCGTTGCGGGGGACGAGCGCGACCTGCATGATCGCCTGCGGCCAGGTGCGGTGCTCGCGCACTTCGATGGCGATGGAGCCCCGGCGCGACACCAGCAGGCGAAGGCGGCTGCGCTCCCGCAGGCGGAAGGTCGCGGCCTGAAGCTCATTGCGCACATTATGGCGGTCGAAGGCGAAATCGAGCGCCTCCGCGCTGGTCTTCAACCGCTCCAGATGCAGTTCGAGCAATCTGATGCCCTCGACCGGATCGAAGGCCATGGTTTCGAGCAGATCGAACCGTCCGTCAGCCAATGCCATGGAAAATTGCAAACCCCTTATGCCGATCGATGATGGCGCGATGAATCAGGCCGGTGCGAGGAAGCGCCCCTTGGCCAGACATTCCGCCCATTCGGAAGCGACATCCGAATCCGCGACGATGCCCGATCCCAGACCCAGGCGTCCCTCCCTGCTGCCTTCTTCGACGCAAATGGTGCGGATGGCAACATTGAACGCGGCATCGCCCGACGGATCGATCCAGCCCATGGAGCCGGTATAGACGCCGCGCGGAAAGGGCTCGACCGCGTCGATGATCTCCATGGCGCGGACCTTGGGCGCGCCGGTGATCGACCCGCAGGGGAAAAGGACGCGCAGCACGTCGACGGGCGACAGGCCGGGCAACAGCCGGGCCCGGACGGTCGACACCATCTGGTGGACGGTCGGATAGGTTTCGACCTTGAACAGGTCGGGCACAGTGACGGTGCCGGCGCGGGAGACGCGCGACAGATCGTTGCGCAGCAGGTCGACGATCATCAGATTTTCCGCGCGCTGCTTGGCATCCCGCTCCAGCCATTGGGCCAGTTCCGCGTCGCTGGCGAGATCGGGATCGCGGGGGGCGGTGCCCTTCATCGGGCGCGCGGTCAACTGGCCCCGGACATGGGTGAAGAACAGCTCCGGCGAAAAGGAGAGGATCGAATGTTCCCCGGTGCGCAGCACGCCGCCATAGCCCGCCTGCTGGCGCGGACGGATGGCGGCATAGAGCGCCATGAGATCGCCGATGAAATGCGCGGCGCAGGGGAAGGTCAGATTGACCTGATAGATGTCGCCGGCGCGGATATAGTCCTGGACCTGGGCGAAGGCGGCGCGATAGGCGGTCTCGTCGATCAGCGGCTGGAGGCGATCGACCCTGGCGCCCGCCGGGTCCGGCAACAGGCCGGTCATGGCGGCGGGATCGATCAGGCGCACCCCTTCGAACAGGCCGAACCAGAGCAGCGGCGTCTTCGGCCTGTCCTGCCGATGCCGTTCCGCCAGCGGGTGAAGGCGGTCCTCCAGCGCCAGCCCGGCTTCATAGGCGATGAAGCCTGCTGCGTGCAGCCCGGCTTCTGCCGCTTCGGACAGCCGGTCGAGCGCTGGCTGCACCTCCGCCAGCCGATGGGCGGCGATGACCGATACCGGATCGCGATAGAGGCGCGCGGGGGCGGGAGCCCGGGCACGGGCGTCGTCGAACAGGACGAAGGCTTCGGTCGGTCCCGGAAGGCGCATGGCCGCCCTCTTAACAGGCTTTGCGCGGCGCGGAAGCTCTAACAGGGCGCGGGCATGTTGCACGGGGTGCGCATTGGCCATAGGGGGGAGGGCATGAACAAGGGATTGCCCCAGGATGATGCGGCGCGGCCGCTGCGGCCGGCGCTGGCGCTGGCCCTCAGGGGCCGTTGTCCCGCCTGCGGCGAAGGCCGGATGTTCGCCCGCTTCCTGAAGCCCAGTCCCGCCTGCCGCCATTGCGGACAGGCCTGGGACGCATCGCGGGCGGACGATTTCCCGGCCTATATCGTCATATTGCTGCTGGGGCACCTGCTCGTGCCGCTGATGATAGAGGTGAACGCGGCGCTGGATATTCCGCTGGGGGTGCAGGCGGCGCTATGGCCGGGTCTTGCGATCCTGCTTGCGCTGGCGATGATCCAGCCCGCCAAGGCGGCGGTCATCGCCTTCCAGTGGAGCCGCCGCATGGACGGCTTCCGCTAGAGCGGGCCATGATCGGTTGAAAATCGATGCGATCCCATCAGTCCGGACGGATGATGAAGTTGCGTTCCATCGCCTCCCGCAGACTCTCGTCGATGGTGCGGCGCCCTTCCGAACCATGGGTCACGACGGTCGTGTCGGCGGTGGCGACGCATATGCCCTTCTGAAAGCCCGCCGAACTGATCGTCCAGCTCGTGCGCCCGATATGGCCGATCGCGCAGTGCACCTCGAACGGATAGGGAAAGTGGGATTCCTCGACGAAATTGAGGTTCACGTTCGCGACCAGCCAGCGCACCCCCTGTTCCTGCGGATGGCGGCCCAGATGATGGTGGAAGCGGATGCGGGCCGTTTCGAATATGCCGGAGATCGCCACATTGTTGATGTGGCCCATCGTGTCGATGTCCTGGAAGCGGGTGTCGATGCTGGTGACGAAACGATAAGCTTCCGGGCGGAGGCGCCAGGATTCGGGTTTGGCCATGTCCTGCTTGTCCTATGTCCTGTTTTCCTATGCTCTTAGCCCTTGGCGGCGGGGATGCAATCATCGGGTCGAAATTGATCGGACTGCGACCTTTATGACACAGGCGCGAAGCTTATCGTTCTGCTGAGGTAACGGATCGTTTCCGGGCGCGGCGGTAGACTTCCGCGCAGGTGCAGCATAGCTTCCGGGCCGGATTGTCGCGCATGGGGGTTTCGATGCAACGCTATAGTCGGCTGGCCATTTTCCTGCACTGGGCGATCGCCGCCCTGCTTGCCTTCCAGATCGCGGTGGGATGGGCGCTCGAGGATCTTGGCGCGCGCGGCTTCGCGCTTTTCCAGTGGCATAAGTCGATCGGCATCTCGATCCTGCTGCTGACCTTCGCCCGCGTCGCCATGCGCTATTGGAAGCCGCGTCCCGCGCCGGTCGAGCGCGGCTGGCAGGGCGCGCTGGCCAAGGCGGTGCATGCGGGCCTCTATCTGTTCATGCTGGGCGCGCCGCTCACCGGATGGGCCTTGGTGTCGACCGCGAAGGTGAAGGTGCCGACCTTGATCTTCGGCATCGTCCCCCTGCCTCATCTGCCCCTGCCCATGAGCGCGCATGAACTGGCCGAGGGCGGACACGCCCTGATCGCCTGGATCGGCATCGCGCTGTTCGTCCTGCACGTCGGGGGTGCGCTGCGGCATCATGTGCTGATGGGCGATGGGTTGCTGTGGCGGATGATGCCGGCGCGTTCGCCGCTGTTGCTGGCAGCCTTGCCCGCGCTGATCGCGGTGGGGTTCGTCCTTGGGCGCGCCGTCCTGCCAGCGCCCGCAGCGAAGGCGGTGGCCTTGCCGGTCCTGCCGGCGGCGGCCGAGGAGGAAGAGGAAATGCCCGCCAATGCCGCTGAGCCGGCCGACGATGCCGTCAATGCCGCGGCCCCGGCCGAAGCCGGCAATGCGGCGGTCGCGGAAGAACCGGTGGGACCGCCGCCCGCCTGGTCGGTGCAGCCCGGCGGGACCATCGGCTTTTCCGTCGGTAACAGCGGCGAGACGATCAGCGGCCGCTTCTCCAAATGGACGGCGAAGATCGTCATGGACCCGGATCATCCGGACAGCGCGGACATCCGCGTGGAGATCGACCTGGCGAGCGCCAGCGTCGGGGACAGCTATAAGGACGGCATGCTGGCCGGGGACGAATTCTTCGGCGTGGCGGCGCATCCCAGGGCCGTCTTCACCGCAAGGGGCGCGGAGAAGACGGGGACAAACGCCTATCGCGCTTCGGGCACACTGAACCTCAAGGGGGTAAGCAAGCCGCAGAGCATCCGCTTCACCCTTTCCGGCACCGGCAAGGCGCGGAAGGTCTCAGGATCGGCCACCATCGCGCGCGCGTCCTTCGGCGTCGGCAATGGCGAGAGCAGCGCGGGACTGGACCCCAAGGTGTCGGTCAGCTTCGGGTTCAGTGCGCAGGCGGAATAAGCAGGCATGGATTTGGCGCTGCACTTCTGCCAAAGCGGCGTCATGGACAGGAGCACGGAAAAGCCAAGCGCGCGCATAGAGGATGGGGTCTTCCTGGGCTTCGTCCTCATCGTCTCGGTCGCCTTCGCGCTGGTGGTCGAGCCCTTTTTCGCCGCCATATTGTGGGGCGTGATCGCCGCGATCCTGTTCGCGCCGGTCAACCAGCAGCTGATCGGCATGATGCCCCGGCACCGGAACAGCGCGGCGGCGCTGACGCTGTTGCTGATCGTCGCGCTGGTGATCGTGCCGGCGATCATCCTGGCCATGGCGCTGGTGCAGGAAGCGACCCTCTTCTACGCCAAGGTGCAAAGCGGCGAGATCAACTTCGCGCGGATGTTCGCGCAATTCCAGGCGAGCCTGCCCGGCTGGGCCGCGGCCTTTCTCGACCGGCTGGGCATAACCAACTTCGCCGCCGTGCGCGAAATGCTGAGCGCCGGCGTCGCGTCGAGCTTCCGCACGGTCGCGACGCAGGCGTTGCAGATCGGGCAGAGCGCGTTCAGTTTCCTGATGGCGCTGGGCGTGATGCTGTACCTTACCTTCTTCCTGCTGCGCGACGGGCCGAAGCTGGCGGCGATGGTGGACAGGGCCGCGCCGATGCGGACCGCGCATCGCCGGGCCCTGATCAATCAGTTCGTCGTCGTCACGCGTGCGACGATCAAGGGCAGCATCGTCGTCGCCATCGTCCAGGGGCTGATCGGCGGCGTGGTGTTCTGGGTGCTGGGCTTGCCGGGTGCGCTGCTCTGGGGCGTGCTGATGGGGGCCTTCTCGCTGATTCCGGCGGTCGGAACCGGGCTGATCTGGGTGCCGGTCGCCATTTACCTGTTCGTCACCGGGGCGGTGGTGAAGGGGCTGATCCTCGCCTTTTGCGGCATGTTCGTGATCGGGATGGTGGACAATATCCTGCGACCGATACTGGTCGGGCGGGACACGCGGATTCCCGACTATGTGGTGCTGATCACCACGCTGGGCGGGATCGACCTGTTCGGGTTCAACGGCATCGTCATCGGGCCGGTGATCGCGGCGCTGTTCATCGCGACCTGGAACATCGTGACGAAGATGCGGACGGGGGCGGATGGGCTGGAGGGGCCTTTGACGGAATGATCAGGCGCTTCTCTTCAAGAAAGTGAAGGGCTTCGACATTTGAACGGGACAGGTGGCTCGTGAAAACGGCCCGAACGGAGCCTGGTTTCCGCGATCTATAACTCCTCCAGCGCGGCGCTGGCCTCCATCCAGCTTTCTTCCGCCGCTTCCAGTTTCCTTTCCAGGTCGGCGCGTTTCACCATCAGTTCGGTCATGGTCATCTTCGCCTCCGCGCCGGTCGCGCTTTTGGGGTCGAACAGCGCCTGGTCGATGCGGCTGCGTTCGGCGGTCAGCATGGCCATCTCCTTTTCCGCCTTGCTGACGGCGTTCTTCGCCGCCTTCTGCCGTTCGCGCCATTGCGCGGCGTTGCGCTTTTCCGCCTTGCGGTCGGTCTTCGGGGCATCGCCCCCCGAACCCCCATTGCCGCCATTGCCGTCGGCCTTGCGCAGGATGATGTCGGTATAATCCTCCAGGCTGCCGTCGAAGGGCTGGGCCGTGCCATTGTCGACCAGCACCAGCCGGTCGGCCACCAGTTCGATCATGTGGCGGTCGTGGCTGACGATGACCACCGCGCCCGAATAGTCGTTCAGCGCCTGCACCAGCGCTTCGCGGCTGTCGACGTCGAGATGGTTGGTCGGTTCGTCGAGGATCAGCAGATGCGGCGCGTCGCGGGTGATGAGGGCGAGGGCCAGCCGCGCCCTTTCCCCGCCCGACATGGAGCCGACCTTCTGCGTGGCGCGCTCCCCGGAGAAGCCGAAGCGGCCGAGTTGGGCGCGGACGGCGGCGGGGGTGGCGCCCTTCATCACCCGGCTCATATGTTCCAGCGGCGTGTCGCCGACGTCCAGTTCTTCCACCTGATATTGGGTGAAATAACCGACATTCATCCTGGCCGAGGCGTTCATCGCGCCTTCCATCGGCTTCAACTGCGCGGCGATCAGGCGGGCGAGCGTGGTCTTGCCATTGCCGTTGCGGCCGAGCAGCGCCAGCCGGTCGTCGGGGTCGATGCGCAGATTTACGCGGCGCAGGACGGGCGTGTCGTTGTAACCGACCGCCGCCATGTCCATGGTGATGAGCGGCGGGCGCAGTTCCGGCGGGCTGGGGAAGCCGAAATGCAGCGTCGGGTCCTCGATGGCCGCGGCGATGGGCTGCATCCTGGCCAATGCCTTGGCGCGGGACTGGGCCTGTTTCGCGGTGGAGGCGCGGGCGGAGTTGCGGGCGACATAGTCCTGCAACTTCTCGCGTTCGGCCTGTTGTTTCGCGCGGGCGGCCTCCTGCTGCGCGAGGCGTTCGGCGCGCTGGCGTTCGAAGGCGTCGTAGCCGCCGGGATAGAGGGTGATCTTCCCGCCCTCCAGATGCAGGATATAGTCGACCACATTGTTGAGCAGGTCGCGTTCATGGCTGATGACGACCACGGTGCCGCGATAGGCCTTGAGGAAATTTTCCAGCCAGAGCGTCGCTTCGAGGTCGAGATGGTTCGACGGCTCGTCCAGCAGCAGCAGGTCGGGGTTGGAGAAAAGCAGCGCGGCAAGGGCGACGCGCATCTTCCAGCCGCCCGAATAGCTGTCGAGCGGGCGGCCCTGCATTTCCTCGTCGAAGCCGAGGCCGACGAGGATGCGGGCGGCGCGGGCCGGCGCGGTATAGGCGTCGATCGCGTTCAGCCGTTCGTAGATATGGCCGAGGCGGTCGGGGTCTTGCGTATGTTCCGCCTCCGCCATCAGTTCGGCGCGTTCCCTGTCGGCGGCGAGGACGGTGTCGAAGGGGGTGGCCGTGCCCGAGGGCGCTTCCTGCGCGATATAGCCGAGGCGCGTGTCGCGGGGCATGTCGCAACTGCCCTCGTCCGGGTCGATCTGGCCGATCATCACCTTCATCAGGGTCGACTTGCCCGCGCCGTT
The DNA here is from genome assembly GCF_004152845.1 of Sphingobium fuliginis. Classification (GTDB taxonomy): domain Bacteria; phylum Pseudomonadota; class Alphaproteobacteria; order Sphingomonadales; family Sphingomonadaceae; genus Sphingobium; species Sphingobium fuliginis. The sequence continues at coordinate 366,052 of NZ_SEON01000002.1, read as the reverse complement.
GCGGCCGATCAGGCCCACACGGCTGCGCGGCGGCAGGGAAGCGCTGGCGCGGTCGAGAATAGTGCGGCCGCCGAGGCGCACGGTGATGCCGTTCAGGTTGAGCATGGAGGGGGCCTCTAGCAGAGCGGCAAGGCGTGGTGAAGGCGTCGAGGGGGAGTTTTGCAGACTGCCTCATGCCTGCGAAGTTCACGGCGTTGTGGCCGACGCATTTGCGTGGGTGCGGACCGGTGGCGTTGATTTCGCAATAGGAGAATTTTTGCGGAATGGGTGTGCGGAAGATGCCCGCTTAGGGCGGGTGGAATGGGTTGACGGTGGGAAAGAGCGTGAGGGCGCTATGCCATGGTCGGGGCCGTGTAGGACAGGGGTTTGGGCGGTGGGGGAGTCCATGTCCTTTGGGAGGCGTCAAGGGGAACGGGCAGGAGATGGGTCCCCGCCTTCGCGGGGATGACGGGAGTGAGATGGGGATGACGAAATGGGGAAAGAGGTGACGGGATCGGGATGGACGCCATCCGGGGTGGGGATGATGGTTTATTGGGGGAAAGCGGGCGTGGTTTCCGCCGCATAAAGCGTGAACTGGCTGTGGAGGCCGCCATTGGATGATTGCCCCAGCCAGAGGTCGAACAGGCCCGGTTCGGCGATGATCCTGCTGCCCGCGCCGACAAATTGCAGGTCGGTGCGGGACAGGGAGAAGCGCACCGTCCTGCTCTCGCCCGGGTCGAGGGTGACGCGCTGGATGCGTTTCAACTCGCGGATCGGGCGGGTACGGCTGGCGACACGGTCGCGGATATAAAGTTGGACGACTTCACTGCCCTTGCGGGTGCCCTTGTTGGTGAGGCGGGCGGTGATTTCGATGGCGCGGTCCCAGCGCAGCGCCGTGTCGGACAGTTTCAACCCTTCCAGCGTGAAATCGCTGTAGCTGAGACCGTGGCCGAAGGGATAGCGCGCGCTGTTGTCGGTGGTGGCGTAGCGCGAGCGATATTCGGTGCGGTTGTCGATGACCGGGCGGCCGGTCGACTTGCGGTCGTAGAAGAAGGGTTCCTGCCCCGATTCCCAGGGGAAGCTGACCGGCAGCTTGGCGGACGGGTTCTCCTTGCCGAACAGGATGTCGGCAATGGCATGGCCGGATTCGGAGCCGAGGAACCAGGTCGCGAGGATCGCCTGCGCATTCGCCACGCCGTCATGCAGCGCCAGGGCGCGGCCGTGGCGGAGAAGGACGATGACGGGCTTTCCGGTCGCGGCGACGGCATCGGCCAGCGCCTGCTGCACGACGGGGATTTCGATGGCGGTGCGGGACTGCGCCTCGCCCGACATGTCCTGCGATTCGCCCAGCGCCAGGATGACGATGTCCGCCGCCTTCGCTGTTTCCACCGCTTTGGCGACGCCCCCGTCGATGGGCGTCAATATGCCGCTGCCCGGCGCGACCAGCAATCTGGCTGGGTCCGGCATGGCGGCGCGCAGGCCGGTGGCGATGTCGACGCCCTTGCCCTTGTCGCCGTAAAAGGCCCAGGGGCCGTAGACATTCTCCCTGTCCTCCCCGAACGGGCCGATGAGCGCGATGGTCTGCGCCCGGGCGGGATTGAGCGGCAGGACGCCATCATTCTGGAGCAGCACGATGGAACGCGCCGCCGCCTCCCGCGCCAAGGCGCGATGGGCGGGGGTGGAGATGCGGGTCTTTTCCGCTTCCTCGTCCAGCGAGCGCCAGGGATTGTCGAACAGGCCGATGGCGGTCTTGACGTAAAGGATGCGCCGGACGGCGACGTCGACCGTTTCCATCGGCACCGCGCCGCTTTTCACCAGATCGGGGATGTGGCGGATGTAAAGGCCGCTCTGCATCGACATGTCGACCCCGGCCAATATGGCGAGGCGGGTGGCGTCGCGCTCATCCTCGGCATAGCCGTGGGCGATCAGTTCCTCGTCCGCCGTATAGTCGGAAAAGACGAAGCCGCGGAACTTCATTTCGCCGCGCAGCGTGTCGGTGAGCAGGTCGCGGTCGGCGGTGGCGGGCACGCCGTTGATCTCGCTGAACGCCGCCATGGTGGTGAGCGCCCCCGCCGCGAAGGCGGCGCCGAAGGGCGGGAGATGGGTTTCGCGCAGCGTTTCGTCGCTGATGTCGACGCTGCCATATTCGAGGCCCCCGGCGACGGCGCCATAGGCGGCGAAATGCTTGGGGCAGGCGAGCAGGGAATCGTCGCGGCGCAGGTCGCGCCCCTGAAAGCCGCGCACGCGGGCGGCGGCGAAGAGGCCGCCCAGAGCGACATCCTCCCCGGCTCCCTCGACCACCCGGCCCCAGCGCTGGTCGCGGGCGACGTCGACCATGGGGGCAAAGGTCAGGTGCAGGCCGGCCGCCGTCGCCTCCACCGCCATGGCGCGCGCCGTGCGTTCCGCCAGCGACGGATCGAAACTGGCGGATTCGGCCAGGGTCACGGGAAAGATCGTCTTCAGGCCGTGGATGACGTCGCCCGCGAACAGCAGCGGAATGCCGAGGCGGCTTTGTTTGAGCGCGATCTCCTGCGCGCGGCGCGCGCCCGCGACGCCGATGCCGTTGAACAGGCAGCCGACCCGGCCCTTGCGGATTTCGTCGGCAAGCTGCCTTTCATTCTGGATGCCGACCTGCGGATTGGGGGGATTATAGGGGCGGAAACTGTCGGCCAGGCAGGTCATCTGCCCCGCCTTCTCCTCTATGGTCATGCGCGCGATCAGATCGTCCACGCGCTCCACCTCCGTCGCGGCAAGGGCGCGGCGGGGCAGGGGAAGGGTCAGGAAGCCGGCAAGGGCGGCGGTCAGGACGGCGCGGCGGGTCGCGGGAGGAACTGGGGTCATCAAGGGGAGCGTAACAGATTCCGGATGAACCGCACTTATCCCGTCAATGCGCGCAGGAAAGCAAGCTATGGAGAGATGGGATGAGCCCTGAAGCGGATCAATTCGGTCCGGCGGCGGCGCCCGCGGCCAGCGATGGTGGACAGGGCTGGATTCGAACCAGCGTACGGGAAACCCGGGCAGATTTACAGTCTGCTGCCTTTAACCACTCGGCCACCTGTCCAGTCGCCTAACCGGCGTCGGAGGGTGCCCCGACCGGCTGGAGGGCGCTCCAATGGCGAAAGGAGACTTGCCTGTCAATGGCCCAATGTGAAAAGAGCGCTTCCCATGAAAAGAGGAAATCGCACCGGAAAGGCCAAAGGGACCTTTCCCCGCTTCTATGGACGGCATGCCGTCATCGCCGCGCTCGCCAATCCGGACCGGGTGGTGCGCAAGATATGGGGGACGAGGGAGGCGCTGAACGCGCTCGACCTGCCGCCCGTCTTGCCCATCGTCTATGCCGATGGCGCCGATCTGGGCCGCATGGTGCCGTCGGACGCGCCGCATCAGGGGATCGTCGCGGAGGTGGAGCCGCTGGACGATGTCTGGCTGGGCGACGTGCTGGAGGCGGGGCAGGACGATAACAGGCCCGTGCTGGTGCTGGACCAGGTGACGGACCCGCATAATGTCGGCGCGATCCTGCGGTCCGCCGCGGCGTTCGACGCGTTGTGCATCGTGACGCAGGACCGCCATGCGCCGCCCGAATCGGGGGTGCTGGCGCGCGCCGCGTCGGGCGCGCTGGAGATCGTGCCCTGGGTGCGGGTCGTGAACCTTGCCCGGGCGCTGGATGAGATCGCGGAAGCCGGTTACTGGCGCATCGGGCTGGACGGCGAGGCGGAGCAGACGCTGGGCGAGGCCATCGGCACGTCCCGCGTCGCGCTGGTGCTGGGGGCCGAGGGCGAAGGGCTGCGCCACAACAGCATGGCGCATTGCGACATTTTGGCTAAACTGCCGATCAGCCCGCGCATGGAGAGCCTGAACGTCTCCAATGCGGCGGCGATCGCCCTCTACGCGGCTGCCAGCCGGTAGCGGCCGGGGCCACGGACGACAGGGGGTTCGATCGTGACGGTCTTTCTACGCTCGGGCGCCGTGCTGGCGGCCAGTCTGCTGCTCTCCGGCTGCCTGGTGACGCCGGGCAGGTTCGATTCCACGCTCGACATCCGCGCCGACCGGAGCTTCAGCTTTACCTATAAGGGCGAGATACTGGCATCGGACATGGGCAAGGGCCTGGGTTCGATGCCGGGCAATGACGATCCGATCAACGGCGCGACGCCCAGGGACCAGCAGAGCAGCCTGCGCACGGCGCTCCGGTCCGGGACGCAGGGCAAGGCCGAGGAGCGTTTCGACGTCAAGGACGACAAGGGCGACGAGCAGCAGATGCAGGCGATCGCGGCGGCGCTGTCGAAGGAGAAGGGCTTTCGGTCGGCCCGCTACATGGGCAATCGCCGGTTCGAGATCGACTATGCGATCAGCGGCCGGCTGACCCACGCCTTCCTTTTTCCCTTCAACAGCGACGCGCAGATCGTGCTGCCCTTCGTGGCGGTGGAACTGCGTGGGGAAGACCGGGCGCGGGTGAAGGCGCCGGGCTATTCCAACGGCTATGACAAGAGCCAGAACCCGATGGGCGGCAATGGCGGCGACGATGCCGCCAAGGCGCTGGACGGCACCTTCACCCTCACCACCGATGCGGAGATCGTCAGCCAGAACCAGGAAGACGGCGCGCAGGACGTGGCGCAGGGGAAACGGATCGTCTGGAAGATCACGCCGCTGACCGGCGAGGCGCCGGCGGCCACGCTGAAGTTCAGGCCCTAAGCTCAGCACCCATTTCGGGCGGGTTCGAGGCGTCGGAATGGCATAAGGTAGCGGGTTCGCGTCGAGGCCGTGCCCGACGGCGGGCTCGCAACCAGGAGCCGGCCGTCACCAAAAGGTCGTAGCCGCCGCCATCGCGCCCGCGCCGGCCATCCCCGCCAGCAAGGCCACGAGCATATAGCGCCAGCCGCTGCCCACCCGGATCAGCCTGACCTCCGTCAGGGGCGGCGGAGGGGGGGCGCCGCCCTTTTCCGGAAAGGCTTCCTCGATCCGCTTCACAAGGCCCGGCAGGCGCTGCAAGATCCGGACATTCTCGATCAGCGCGTCGGCGGCCTTCGCCTCCGGCCCCAGTTCGGCGCGCAGCCATTCCTTCACATAGGGGCCGCTCGTCTCCCACAGGTTGATGTCGGGGTCGAGCGCGGTCGCGACGCCCTCCACCATCACCATCGTCTTCTGGAGCAGCAGCAGGTGCGGCTGGGTCTGCATGTCGAAATCGCGGGTGATGGCGAACAGGCCGTCCAGCATGCCGCCGACCGACAGTTCGCGCACCGGCTTGCCCCGCATCGGTTCGCCCACGGCTCTGAGCGCGGTGGCGAATTCCTCTACATTGTGATGGCCTGGCACATATTGCGCCTCGAAATGAATTTCCGCCACGCGGCGGTAATTGCCGGTGATGAGGCCGTAGAGGATTTCCGCCAGCCACATGCGCGCGCGCCGGTCGATGCGGCCCATGATGCCGAAGTCGATCGCGACGATGTCGCCATTGGCGGTGACGAACAGGTTCCCCTGATGCATGTCGGCATGGAAGAAGCCTTCGGCGATCGCCTGGCGCAGGAAGGCGTTGACCAGCCTTGCCGCGATTTCCTTCACATCATGGCCGGCGGCGATCAGCGCGTCCCGGTCGGAGATCTTGACCCCGTCGATCCACTCCATCGTCATGACCTTGCCGGTCGTGCGATCCCAGTCGATGGCGGGCACGCGATAGCCGGGCATGGCCTCCATCGCCTCGCCCAGTTCCGAAGCCGAGGCCGCCTCCCGCCGCAGGTCGAGTTCGCGCGCGGTCCAGCGCTTCATGTTGGCGATGACGAGGCGGGGGCGGAGGCGGGCCACTTCGCCGCCCAGCATCTCGACATGGGCGGCGGCCCATTCATAGGTCTGGATGTCGCGGTTGAACTGGTCGATGACGCCGGGGCGGATCACCTTCACCGCGACATCGCGCCCGTCCGTCGTCACCGCGCGGTGCACCTGCGCGATGGAGGCGGCGCCCACCGGCACCTCGTCGAAGCGGCTGTAGAGCGTTTCCAGCGGCCGCCCGAAGCTCTGCTCCATCTGCGCGCGGATGGTGGCGAACGGCACGGGGGGCAGGGCGTCCTGCAGGCGCAGCAGGTCGTTCGCCGCATCCTCCCCCACCAGGTCGGGACGCGTCGCCAGCGTCTGGCCCAGCTTGATCGCCGCCGGGCCGATGGACTGGAAGGCGTCGGCATAGCGCGGCTGCCGGGGCACCCGCGCGCCCAGCCGCGCCACCCGCACCAGCCGCCGCACCGGCGTCGGCGTCAGCGGATCGCGCTCGATCCCGGTCAGCGCGCCATGCCGCGCCAGGGTGCGGCCCCATTTCAGCAGCCGCCAGATATGCGTGAGGTGGGAAGGCATCGCTATTTATGCCCTTCCCCTGCGGGAGAAGGACGTGACGGGCGCCCCATCAGATTTTCCACCCGCTATGGATCGCCACCAGCCCGCCCAGGATCGGTTCCACCTTCGTCTGCACGAAGCCGGCGTCGCGGATCATCCGCTCGAACGCCGGCATGGGGGGGAAGCGGCGGATCGATTCGATCAGATAGCGATAGCTGTCCTCATCGTCGGCCAGCAGCTTGCCGAGCCTGGGCACCAGCCGGTGCGAATAGACGTCATAGACGTCGGAAAAGCCCGGCCATGTCGTGGTGGAAAATTCCAGGCAGAAGAAGCGCCCGCCGAACTTCAGCACCCGATGCGCCTCGCGCAGCGCCCTGTCGACATGGGTCACGTTGCGGATGCCGAAGGCGATCGTATAGGCGTCGAACGCCCGGTCCGCGAAGCTCAGCTCCTCGGCATTCTGCTCCGACCAGATGAGGCCTTCCAGCCCCTTCTTCCTCGCCCGATCGACGCCCACGGCCAGCATTTCGGGATTGATGTCGGAAACCGTCACCCGCGCGCCATGGCGATGCATGCGGAAGGCGATGTCCCCGGTGCCGCCCGCCATGTCCAGGATAAGCTCATCCCGGCGCGGCTTCACCCGGCTGACGAACTGGTCCTTCCAGAGCCGATGCGCGCCGCCCGACATGGCGTCGTTCATCAGATCATATTTGGACGCCACATTGGAGAAGACGGCGCGGACCATCCCCTGTTTTTCGGCGGCTTCGACATCGCGATAGCCAAAGGAAGCGGTTTCACTCATGGGCGCACGCTCTAGAGCATTTTTCCGGGGAGAGGAAACCTCCGAGATCGGGTAAAATGTCCATGGCGCGCCCCATGCGGCAAGTGGCCTGTTGCCGGGCGGTCCGGGGCGCTCCATAGAGGGCCATGCCCGAACTTCCCGAAGTCGAAACCACCGTCGCGGGCCTGCGATCGGTCCTGCAGGGCTCGCTCCTGACGCGGGTCGAGCCGCGCCGCGCCGACCTGCGCTTTCCGATACCCGTCGACCTGCGCCAGCGGCTGACCGGCGCCACCGTCACCGGCCTGTCGCGCCGCGCCAAATACGGCCTGATCGACACCGACCGCGGCGACACGCTGATCTTCCACCTCGGCATGTCGGGCCGCTGGCGAATCGATCCGGCGGAGATCGGGCCGCATGACCATCTGTTGATCGGGACCGGGGGAGGGCGGCTTCTGTCGCTCAACGACCCGCGCCGCTTCGGCTCGCTCGACCTGGTCCGCAGCGAGGCGTGGGAGGCCCATAACCCCTTCACCCGCATGGGACCCGAGCCGCTGGGGCCGGATTTCACGGCCGATGCGCTGGCCGCCGCGCTGAAGGGCAAGGCGACGTCGATCAAGGCCGCGCTGCTCGACCAGCGCATCGTAGCCGGGCTGGGCAATATCTATGTCTGCGAGGCGCTCCACATGGCCGGCATCGCCCCGACGCGCGAAGCGGGCCGGATCGGCCGCGCCCGCCTCGCCCTGCTGGTCGACGCGATTCGGGAGGTGCTGACCGCCGCCATCGCCGCGGGCGGATCGACGCTGCGCGACTATGCCCGGCCCGACGGCGAACTGGGTTATTTCTCCAAGCAATGGCGGGTCTATGGCCGGGAGGGGGAAGCCTGCCATTGCGGCACGCCCGTCAGGCGCCGCGTGGATGGGGGCAGATCGACCTTTTTCTGCCCGAAATGCCAGAAATAGCGGGGCGCTCAGCGGTTGACGCAACCCCTGTTCCCCTGTAAGGGGCGCACCTTCACGAGAGCCGGTTGGGGATTCCGACGGGCTCCTTCACGAGATTTGACGAGAACCGAGGACAGTAAATGGCCAATACGCCGCAAGCCAAGAAGCGCATCCGCCGCAACGCCCGCCGCGCCGAGATCAACGGCGCCCGCATCAGCCGGATTCGCACCCTGGTGAAGAAGGTCGAAACCGCCCTCGCCGCCGGCGACAAGGCTGCCGCGACCACGGCGCTTCAGTCGGTCCAGCCGGAACTCGCCCGCGGCGTCGCCCGCGGCGTGCTGCACAAGAACACCGCGGCCCGCAAGTTCGGCCGCCTGACGAAGCGCGTCAGCGCGCTCGGCTAAGACCCAGCCACTTTCCAGCTCGTCGGTCAGAACAGGCCCGCCCCGCAGTCGATGCGGGGCGGGCTTTTTCATGTTTCATTCACCAAAAGGTCATTTTGGAGGAAGCCCCGATTTCCGGCGATTCTCCTTCGATTCGAGAGGGGCGACGGTTCGGAGAAGGTAATAATATATTGAAATTGCTGGATAATTTTTCAAACCGGCCTTTTCTGCGGGGTTTGCCGAGTCAACGGCTTTATTTCACATTTTTGACTGGCAGCGCCCTTGATCCGGCGAAGCAGGCCTGTCTATTTTGATCCTCCGGCCGCCACTCGAATCGAATTTCCGGCGGTCATCAGATGGTTGGTTGATGCACGAGATTCGGGAAGGCGGGGCTTTTCCGGAACGGGTCTCTGCGTCGCATCGCCCCTGCCTATGGGGTGCAGTTGATGGGGGTCGACTGTTTATGAAGGATATTACGGCAGTGATTGGAAGTTTGAGCGGTCTCGACACGCAGCAGAATGCGCGCCTGGAGACTGCCTGGGCGACCATTCGCGCCGGGCTGCGCCGCGACATCGGCGCGCGCATGTTCGACCAGTGGCTGAAGGCCGCGCAACTGGGCGATTATTGCCCCGAATCGCAGACGCTGGACCTGTTGTTCGCTTCCGACTTCACGGCCAATTTCGTGTCGGGCCAGTTCGGGGATCGGCTGCGCATGGCATGGCGCTGCGCCGGCGCCGGCGTGCGCGAGGTGCGCCTGCGCCGCGCCCCCAATGCGGTGGGCCCCCGGGTTCTGGAACTGCCGCCGGCCGAGGCCCTTGCCGTGAACGACGGCGGGGTGGCGGACGATCAGGCCCCCGCATCCAATTTCCAGCCGCGCCACAGCTTCGACCAGTTCGTGACCGGCGAGACCAATCATCTCGCCTTCTCCGCCGCGCAGGCCATGGCGGGCAGGAGCCAGCCGCGGTTCAGCCCGCTTTTCATCCATGGCGGCACCGGGCAGGGCAAGACCCATCTGCTCCATGCCATCGCGCAGGGCTTCTCCGCGCATTCGCCCTCGGCCCCCGTGCTCTACATGTCGGCCGAGCGGTTCATGATGGAATTCGTGAACGCGATGCGGGCGAACGAAACGATGATGTTCAAGGCGCGGCTGCGCGCGGCGCGGCTGCTGCTGATCGACGACATCCAGTTCATCGCCGGCAAGGGTTCGACGCAGGAAGAGTTTCTTCACACGATCAACGACCTGATCGATTCGGGCGCCCGCATCGTCGTGACCGCCGACCGTGCGCCGCAGATGCTGGACGCGATCGATGCGCGCATCCTCTCGCGCCTCGCCGGCGGGCTGGTGGCCGACATCCGTCCCGCCGGGCTCGACCTGCGCCTCGCGATCCTGGAGGCTAAGCGCGCCATTGCGGGCGACCCGCCGGTTCCGGACGCGGTGGTCGATTTCCTGGCGCGGTCGATCCGTTCCAATGTGCGCGAGTTGGAAGGCGCCTTCAACAAGCTCATCGCCTATGGCCAGCTCACCGGCCGATCGATCGACCTGGAGTTCGCGCAGGCGATGCTGGCGGACGCGGTGCGGGCCAATGCCCGCCGCATCACCGTCGACGAGATCCAGAAGGCCTGTGCCGCGCATTACAAGATCGACGCGGCGGAAATGCGTTCCAAGCGCCGGGCGAGGGCGGTCGCCCGTCCGCGCCAGGTGGCGATGTATCTGGCCAAGAAGATGACGCCGCGTTCCCTGCCCGAAATCGGCCGTATCTTCGGCGGGCGCGACCATAGCACCGTGATCCACGCGGTGCGCACGATCGAGGAATTGCGGCAGAGCAATCCGGACATAGACGCGGACATCCGCGCCCTGCAGCGCCAGTTGGAAGGCTGACAGGCGGGCGGCTTTGGATTAGAGCCAATCGACATTCAGATGATGACGAGCCGAAAATGGTGTTTTTCCGTGACCCGGAGCGCAGCGTACTCAAGGTATGTGAGCACCGGAAGCACGGAAAAGCGTCATTTGCAGGCCGTCAGGGCTGAATGTCGATTGGCTCTAGGCTTCGCGCCATGATCCGACAACTCGCCCTGTTCCTGGCCGCCCTCTTCTCCCTTGCTCCCGCCCTTGCCCAGAGCCCTGCTGCTGCGCCGCCGCCTGCCGATGTGCGGGTTGCGCTCGACACCGGCGCGGGCCGCATCCTGATCGCGGTGCATGTGGCGCAGGCGCCGGCGACGGCGGCGAATTTCCTGCGCTATGTCGATCAGAAGCGGCTGGACGGCGCCAGCTTCTACCGGGGCGTCGGTTCGGCCGACTATGGCTTCGTGCAGGGCGGGGCGCAGAACGATCCCAAGCGCATCCTGCCGCCGGTCAAGCATGAGCCGACCAGCCAGACCGGCCTTACCCATGATGATGGCGCGCTCTCCATGGCCCGCTATGCGCCCGGCAGCGCGACCGGGGATTTCTTCATCGTGCTGGGCAAGATGCCCGGCATGGACGCGCATCCCGAAGCGGCGGGCGACAATCAGGGCTTCGCCGTCTTCGCCCATGTGATCGAGGGAATGGATGTCGTGAAGACGATCCTCGCCGCCCCCAAATCCCCCACGGCCGGCGAGGGCGTGATGAAGGGGCAGATGCTGGAGCAGCCGGTAACGATCCTGACGGCGCGCCGTCTTCCCTGACGCTGACCTTGGCCCTGACGCTGGCCCTGAGAGCGGATGATGGAGGGCGGAAGGCGAATGATGGGGCATGGCTTGTTCGGGACGAGTCCTGTCCCTGTTGGAAAATCGCGCCGCCTGAGCCGGGCTCCTGCTCTTGCGGCAGCGCGGCTGGCCCGATGCCGCTGCATCGTTAACCATATTCGCCGGGCCGCCTCCAATGAGGGATGCCCTGCGCGGTCGGCTCTATGCCTTGCCGCTTTCCCCTTTAAGATTCAGCTTTTTGCGGAGAGCAAGCCATGCAGGTCGACAGCAACGACACCCTGTCCGAACGGGCGGAGCTTCACTTCCTCGCGGCGCTGGTCGATGAACTGATGCGCAAGCTGCTTCATTCCGGCGTGCTCAGCCAGGCCCAGCTCAACGAGATCGAGCAGCAGGTCTCCCATCGCGTCGGGCACAGCCCCCGCGCCTGGTAGGCCTGTTCTGCCGAGGCCGCTTGCGATAGCATCGTGGGATGCGCGTCCTCACGGCACTCCTCCCCCTTGCGGCCTTCCTTGCCGGACCGGTCTGGGCGCAAGCCTCCGAGCGGGCGGGGCATTATTATCTGCGCGGCGTGATGGAGACGGGGTCCGAACTGATGCTCCATCCGGACGGCCGCTTCCAATGGTATCTGGTCTATGGCGCGCTGGACCTGTTCGCGGAGGGGCGGTGGGCCGAGAGGGACGGGGCCGTCATCCTCACTGCCGAAAGGACGAAGGACGTGCCCGAACCCGGCTTCCGAACGCTTGTCCTGAAAGTCGAGGACCGGTCGCTCGTCCCGCCCGATGGCCGCGGCGCCTATGTCAGGCCCGCCGACGACAGGGACTGACCCCGACTGCATGTCGGCCGTTCTTCAGGGGGCGCTGCGTTGAAGCGGGCGCCGGTCGCGCGCTCCGGGTTCCTGTCGTTGCATCCTTTCAGGGGCAACCGGTTCCCGCCCTTAGCCGGGGTCGGGCCAGGCCTTTCTGCACGATGCTCCCTAGCGGACCGCCGGTTCCAGCAGGCGGATCGTTCCCGCGTCGGCGTCGATTTCCGCCCGGCAGCCCACCGGCAGGCTGAACTGGCTGGCGACATGCCCGAACAGCGCGCCCTGGAAAGCGGGGACGCCAAGGGGCGCCAGATGCTGCCGCAACACCTCCGCCAGGGTGAACCCGCCATAGGAGGCGCCGCTGGGACCGCAATCGGTGCATTGCCCGAACACCACGCCCGCCACCCTGCCCAGAAGGCCGGCCAGCGCCAATTGGGTCAGCATCCGGTCGATCCGATAGGGCTGCTCGCTCACATCCTCGATGAACAGGATCGCGCCGTCGAAATCCGGCAGCCACGGGGTTCCCATCAGCGTCGAAAGCACGGTCAGGTTTCCGCCCAGCAGCCGCCCGCTGGCCTTTCCGCCCCGGAAGGTCAGGATGCGCCCGCTGCGCTGCACCAGCCGGTCCTCATGCCCGTCCGGATTGGTCATCAGCGGCGTTGCTCCATCGAAGGCGACGGCGCGGAAGGCATCCCAGGAAAAGCGCGGCCAACTGCTGGCCGCATTGGGCCCGTGGATGGTGACGAAGCCAGCCCGCGCCGCGAAGGCGAGATGCAGCGCGGTGATGTCGGAAAAGCCGATCAGCAGCTTGGGATTGGCCCTGATCTTCGCGAAGTCCAGATAGGGCAGGATGCGCGCGCAGCCCCATCCGCCCCGGGTGGCGAAGACGGCGCGCACCTGCTGATCGGCGAACATGGCGTTGACGTCGGCTGCGCGGTCGGCATCCGTCCCGGCCAGATAGCCGTAGCGTTCGACCAGATGCCGGGCGGGCCTGGGCACCAGCCCCATGGCGACGATAGTTTCCTTGACCAGATCGAGGTCGAAGCTGTCGTCGGTAAAGCCCGCCGGCTCGATCAGGCCCACGCTGTCGCCGGGGCGCAGCCGGGGCGGCTTCACCACGCCCGCAAGGGGCGCGGCCGAAAGCCCGGGAGCCGCCATCGCAGCGCCCAGCGCGGCCATCAATGCCCGCCGGTCCAGCCTCAAAAACTGCTTCCATTCTTGCGGCGGTAGCTGCCCTCGACCCACTGCATGTCGATGTCGGGATAATGCGCATCGCCCAGCGGAACGCGCCCGACGACCAGGAAGGCGCAATCCTCGCCGCTTTCATTCACCAGATGATGGCCATTGGGATCGCCCTTCGGGAAGGAGGCCATGTCGCCGCCGTGCAGGGCCGTTCGGCTTCCTTCCTCGATCAGCATCGCTTCGCCGCTCAGCATGACGAGGAATTCGTCCTCATCCTCATGCCAGTGCCGTTGGGAGGATGCGGCGCCGGGCTTCAGTACCACATGGCTGATGCCGAAATCGGAAAGGCCGGTCGCCGGTCCCAGCCTGCGCACCCATCGCCCCGCCACCGCATCCGCATATTCGGGCGGATAGCCCGTCCGATTGGTCTGTTCGATGGCGGCAAGGTCGATCCTGGGCATGACATATCCTCCTGCCGGCGTCGGCGCCGGCGGTCCCGCCAGCTTCAAAATGCGCGCTGTGCGCCACCGCATTTTGCGAGCCGCTGACTGTTTCAGCCAGCTTCAAAATGCACGTCGGCTGCACGCATTTTGCGAGCCGCTGACTGTTTCGGCCAGCTTCAAAATGCTCTAACGCAACCCCATGAACAAGACCAGCGCCGATGCAAACCCGATCGACATAGCCGAGAAGCTGATCGCCTGTCCCTCCGTCACACCGGCCACGGGAGATGTCTTCGCCGTGCTGGAGGCGATGCTGAAACCGCTGGGCTTTACCGTCGACCGCTTCCTGGCGGGGGAGGCGCCGGACGGCCCGGTGGAAAATCTGCTGGCATGGCGGACGACGGGGCCGGGCAGGCATTTCGCCTTTGCCGGGCATCTGGATGTGGTCCCGCCGGGCAATGGCTGGGCGAGCGATCCCTTCCGGCCGGAGGTGCGCGGCGAGTTGCTCTACGGGCGCGGCGCCGTCGACATGAAGGGCGCCATCGCCGCCTATGTCGCCGCCCTGCACCACCTGCCCGAAGACCTGCCCGGCACGATCAGCCTGATCATCACCGGCGATGAGGAAGGCGCGGCTGTGCATGGCACGCTGGCCCTGATGGAGCGGATGGCCGCCCATGGGCTGCGTCCCGACCTTTGCCTGGTGGGCGAGCCGACCTCCTCGCAGCGGTTGGGCGATGTCATCAAGATCGGCCGGCGCGGATCGGTCAACATGTGGATCCATGTCGACGGCGTGCAGGGCCATGTCGCCTATCCGCATCTGGCCGACAATCCGATCCCGCGCCTGATCCGCATCCTGTCCGCCATCGATGCGCTGGTGCTGGACGAGGGCAATGACTGGTTCCAGGCGAGCAATATCGAGATCACCAATCTGGATGTCGGCAATCCGACGACCAACGTCATCCCCGCCGCGGCGCAGGCGCGCATCTCGATCCGTTTCAACAATGAACATGGCGGCGCGGAACTGGTCGACCGCATCACCGCCATCGCCGCGGCCGAAGGGGGCAGGGTGGAAGCGAAGATCAGCGGCGAACCCTTTCTGACCGAGCCGGGCATGCTGTCGGACATGGTCGCGGGCGCGATCCGGGACGTGACGGGGGTGGAGGCGGACCTGTCGACCACCGGCGGCACGTCCGACGCGCGCTTCCTCTCGCGCCTGTGCCCGGTGGTGGAATTCGGCCTCAACAATGCGACCATGCACAAGCTGGACGAGGCGGTGGCGCTGGCCGACCTGCGCGACCTCACCGAAATCTACCGGCTGGTTACGGCGAAGGCGCTGGCGAGCTAGGGCATCGTGCGCAAAAGTGGGAACCGGTTTTGCGCCTAAAAGGATGCGGCAACAAAAGCTTGGAGCGTTGCGCGGAACGGCCTGTCCCGGTCCTGTCGAAGGGCAGGAACCCGGTCATGACGGAAGGGAATGAAATCCCGCCCCATGAGGAGCGGGATGCGCATGGCCATCCGCTTCAGACGGAGCGATGCCGGACCAGCGGCGCGGGCGCGGCGAAGCGGGCGAGATAATCCTCCTCCCCCATGGGCCGGGCCAGATGATAGCCCTGGAACAGCGTGCAGCCGATCACGCGCAGCATTTCCATCTGCGCCTCTGTCTCCACCCCCTCGACTACCACTTCCATGCCCAGTCCCTGGATCAGCCCGACGACGGCGCTGCAGATCGTGCGCGCTTCAGCCGAAACGGCGATGTCGCGGACGAGCGACCGGTCGATCTTCACCCGGTCGACCGGCAGTTCGCGCAGCCGCGAGAGGTTGGAATAGCCGGTCCCGAAATCGTCGATGGCGATGCGCACGCCGTCGCGCCGCAGGGCGCGGATCTGGTCCAGCGTCCGCGACTTCATCTCCATCGCGAGCGATTCCGTGATCTCCAGTTCCAGCATGATCGCCGGCGCCCGATGCGCGTCTATCGCATGGCGCAGGCGCATGAAGAAGTCGGCCTGCCCCAGTTCGCGGGAGGAGATGTTGATCGCGATCCGCTGCCTTACCCCGGCCTGCGCCCAGCGCGCCGCCGTTTCGCACACGCGGCTCATGACCCAGTCGCCCAGCGCCACGATGGCGCCGCTTTCCTCCGCAATCGGCACGAAGGAGCCGGGCATCACCAGATCGCGTTCCGGATGCACCCAGCGGATCAGCGCTTCGGCGCCGATCGCCCGGCCGCTGGAAATTTCGATCTGCGGCTGGAATTCGAGGAGGAACTCGTCCCGTTGCAGGCCCAGCAGCAGGTCGCGCTCCAGCTCCGCGCGGTCGGCGGCTTCCAGCGCCAGTTCGGTGGTGAACATCTCGGCCCGGTTACGGCCCTGATGCTTGGCATGATACATGGCGATGTCCGCCGATCGCAGCAGCGCGGGCAGCGTGTCGCCATGTTCGGGATAGCAGGCGACGCCGATGGACGCGCCCAGGTCGATATGCTGGCTGCCGAGGTCGAAGCGTTCGCGCAGCGCGAACTGGATGGCGCGGGCAATGCGGCCGGCCGTGTCGAGATCGGGCATGCTGGGGACGAACAGGGTGAATTCATCGCCCGCCAGGCGGCCGATCAGGCAATCGCCCGCGCCCGCGCTGGCCTGCGCCATGGCGACTTCGCGCAGGCGGCCGGCAACGCGCGCCAGCAACTGGTCGCCCGCCGCATGGCCCAGCGTGTCGTTCACGCCCTTGAACCCGTCCAGGTCGATGAAGAACAGGGCCGCAAGCCCTTCTTCGCTGCGTTCCGCCAGCAGCCGTTCGACCTGCCGGCAGAAGCTGGCGCGGTTGGGAAGGCCGGTCACCTGATCGAACAGCGCGAGCGCCTGCACATGGTCCAGGTTCGTGCGGACCTGACTGAACAGGCTTTCCATCGCCACGGACAGGTCGGGCAATTCCCGGCCTATGTCCCGCGGCACGGCGGATTGCAGGTCGCCATGGGCCGCCGCCAGCAGGCGTTCGGTCGCACCGTCGATGGCGCTGGCGGTGGTGGCCACGGTACGGCGGGCGGAGGCCCAGCTGAGCGTGCCGCACAGGATCGCGATGATGAGGGAGCGGCCGATGCCGTCCATGTCGGTCGCCTGCCCCTGCCCAAGGACCAGCGACAGGATGAACACCAGCGCCCCCGCGGCGCAGGCGAAGGCAGTGGCGCGGCTCGTCAATGTCACGCCCTGCATGAGTCTCCCTACCCCCGCCAGTCCGGCGTTGGACTGGATCAGTGGGATATGAAGGACAGTGGTTAAGAAAAGGTCAGTGAATCAGTCCGAAAGGCTTATTTTTTGCGCCGCAGGATGACGTAGAGCGCGCCGTCGCCGCCATGGCGCCGATGCGCGATCCGCACGCTGGCGATGCGGTCTGCATAGCTGCTGGTTTCCAGCCAGTGACCGATCTCGCCACGGATGGCGCCCCGCCGCGAACCGCCGCTGGCGGAGGGGCTTTTCGGCGGTTTCCCGGTGACCACCAGCAATATTCGCACGTCCCTGGCCCAGGCCGAGGCCAGCGCCTGGTTAAGCCGCGAATGGGCCGCCGACAGGCTGTGGCCGTGCAGGTCTATGGTCATGTCCGGGGTCAGATTTCCGCTACGGATTCGGCGCTCCCAGCCAGAATCCAGAGTGGCTGCGGGAGTGCGCGCCGGGGCCGTCGCGACTGCCTGAACGGACGGAGCCGTTAACCCTGTCCCGTCCTTTGCGGGGGTTGGCGGCGTCGGAAGGGAAGAGATGCGCGCGCCCGGCCTCAGCGGCCTTACGGAGCGGGTCAGCGCCGTCCAGAGCGCCTGTTCATCGGAGGTGAGACCGCGTCGGGGCATCGCAGCATGATGTCAGGGCTGCTGACCCAGGCGCGCCGCCGACCCGAGCGGCAGCAGGATCAGCGCGCTGCCCCGCGCCGACATGCCGCCCGCGATGCTGCGCGCATTGCTGCCGGCGCCCCAGAAGCTGTCGAAGCGGTTTGCGCCCTTGATCGCGCCGCCGGTATCCTGCGCGATCCAGATGCCATTGGGTTCCGCCCGGTCCAGCGAGAGCAGCACCGGCGCGCCCAGCGGCACATAGCGGGGATCGGCCGCCACCGTCGCTTCGGGCGTCACGGCGACGCCCATCGCGCCCAGCGGGCCGGCGCCGGTCAGTTCCCGGAAGAAGACGAAGCTCTTGTTCTCGTTCATGATCGCCGCGCCCTCGGCCGGATGGGCGCGCAGATATTGCATGATGTCCTGCATCGACCCGGCCTGGATGAGGCCGCGATCCTTCATCAGCTTGCCGATGCCGGTATAGTCGCGGCCATTCTGCCCGTCATAGCCGATCCGCATCACGCCGCCGTCGGGCAGCAGCAGGCGGCCGCTGCCCTGCACCTGGAGGAAGAAGAATTCCACCGGATCGGCGGCCCATGCCAGTTCCAGCCCCTTGCCGGCGAGCGACCCCGAAACGATCTGCGACCGTTCGTCGAACGGCACCAGATTGCTGCCGTCCACCTTGCCGCGAATGGTCCTGCCCTTCAGGCTGTCGCTGAACTGGCCCAGATTGACGTCGATGAGCGTGGGCGGGCGGCGGTAGATCGGCACCTCGTAACCCGGCTGCCGCGTGCGCGACCCCGCGATTTCCGGCTCATAATAGCCGGTGACGAAGGCCTTTCCGTCGCCCACCTGCACCGCTTCGAAATAGCGGGCGAAAAATTCGCCGGCCGACGCCTCCGGCCAGCTCGACGCGGCGGCGCAGGCGCTGTTCCAGTCCGTGCCGCGCGTCAGTCCGCTCTGGTCGCCCCGCCGCATCAGCGAAGGGCAGGAGAGGCGGAACGCCTGCAACGCCTTGCGCGAACGCTCGCCCGACGGAATGAGGTCGGTGATGGCCGGGCCGGGGGCGATTCCGGCGCTGACGGCATTGGCTGTATCGGCCGGCGCGGTCGCGGGAGGCGTGACCGCCACGGGCGGACGGGGAGTGGCGGGAACGGGGCGGGTTGCGGTCTCAGCGCCGCAAGGCGGCCTTGAGGGGGCAGGCCCACCCGCGCCGGGCGGAATCACGCCGCCGGCGCAAGCGGACAGCAGCAAAGCCGCGGCCAGCGCGCCCCACGACTGACGAAGGCTCATGCCGCCTCGTCGGTCTCGCTGAGCTTCCAGTTGGGATCGGTGCTGCGCAGGTCGCGCGTGAAGGTCCAGATGTCGTTGGTGCCGACAGCGTCGGTCAGCGAACCGGCGACGACATTGCCGTCGCGGTCGCGGGTGACGGCGGCGATGTCCGCCTCGAAACGCAGGGAAATCTCCGCCATGCGGCCAGTGACGCCCGCATCGACGATCTGCACCTTTTCCATGCGGACCAGGCGGTTGTCGAGGACATGGCCCTCCGCCTCCCGCGCCGCGATCGCTTCCTCGAAGGAGGCGAGAACATCGGCATCGCAAAGCCATTCCAGTTCCTGCCGGTCGCCGCGCCAGAACGCCTCCAGCACCATCTTGTAGGCGGCCTTGGCGCCCTCCACGAACTGGGGCACGTCGAAGCTGCGGTCGGCCGCGATCAGCGCGCGGACGCCCGCTTCGCCGCCGGGAGCGATCAGCCCGTCCGACAGCCGCACCGAATCGCCCGCCATTTCCGGAACCGGGCGCGGCTGCACGATCGTCACCTTGGCGCGTTCCTCCGCCGGGCGAAGCGCAGGCTCCTGCTCATGCCCGGTCCGCTTGCCGAGCACCGAATAAAGCCGCAACGCCAGAAAGCCGGCAATCATGGCGAGGATGACGATCACATACACGGGGTCAGGCACCCTTTGGACTGAATCTGAAACTGTAACGCAACCAACATAGGCATGTTTCCCCGCATATTCAAATGGCCGCTTTTCATGTGCCGCATTGCCCCCTCCTGCCGCCCCTGCTAAGCGCGCGGATCGACATGCGCGGACATTCCGCCCGCCAGGCAAACCTTAAAAACCAGGGAAATGAGATGGCCGAGGAAGCCGATACCATTCAGACCACCGGCAATGGCGCCGACAATGGCCCCCAGATCGCGCTGATCAGCCAATATGTGAAGGACATGTCCTTCGAAAATCCCAATGCGCCCGCCGTCTATCAGTGGCAGGACCAGCCGCAGATCGACGTGCAGTTCAACATCGGCGCCGACAAGGTGGGCGAGGAAGTCGTCGAAGTATCCCTGAAGATCGAGGTCAAGGCCACCGCGCCGCAGGGCACCGCCTTTGCCGTGGAACTGGTCTATGCCGCGATCTTCGGCATGCGGAACGTGCCCGAGGACCAGATGCAGCCCTTCATGCTGGCCGAAGCGCCGCGCCTTCTCTTCCCCTTCGCCCGCCGCGTGCTGGCCGACGCGATCCGCGACGGCGGCTTCCCGCCGCTGCTGCTCGATCCCATCGATTTCGGCGGCCTCTATGTCCAGCAGGCGCAGGCCATGGCGCAGACCGCAGGCGAGCCGGCCGGCCACGCCTGAGTCCGGGAATGATCCATCCCCCCGTTCGGGCTGAGCGTGTCGAAGCCCGCCACTTTCTTCCGATGAAGAAGAAGTGCAGCCCTTCGACAAGCCAAGGGCGAACGGGAGGAGGGGGTTTGCCATGAAACTCGCCAGGGCCCTTGGTTCCGTGGGCGGGCTGACGCTCGCCAGCCGGGTGCTGGCCCTTGTCCGTGATTCGCTGGCGGCGCGCTATGTCGGCGCGGGATTCGCGTCGGACGCCTTCAACGGCGTCGCCTTCCGCCTGCCCAACATGTTCCGCGCCCTCTTTGCCGAGGGCGCCTTTTCCGCCGCCTTCATCCCCATGTTCAACCGCAAGGCGGCGGGGCCGGGTGGGGTCGCGGACGGCTATCGCTTCGCTGAGCGGGCGCTGGCCGTGTTGCTGCCGGTGCTGGTCGTCTTCACCGCGCTGCTGATCGCGGCGGCCTGGCCGATCACATGGGCGCTCTCCGGCGGCTTCTCCCGCCAGAACCCGACGCCGGAGCAATTCGCCTTCGCGGTGACGCTCTCGCGGATCACCTTGCCCTATCTGGCGCTGATCAGCCTTGCCTCCCTGCTGGGCGGCATATTGAATTCGCTCGACAAATTCTGGGTGAATGCCGCCGCGCCGATCCTGCTCAACATCGCCATGATCGCGGGGCTGTGGCTGTTCCACGGCGCCGACGAATATGAAACCGCGCAGGTGCAGGCGATTTCCGTCACCGTGGGCGGGGCGCTGCAATTGCTGTGGCTGATCTGGGCCTGCCGCCGGGCGGGCGTGTCGATGAAGCTCAAGCGCCCGCGACTGGACGCGGATGTGAAGGAACTGCTCCGCCTGATCGTGCCGGCGGCGGCGGGGGCCGGGGCTTCGCAGATCAACCTGCTGATCTCCACCGCCCTGTCCGGCTGGCTGCTCGCCTCAGGCTCCATCACCTATATCTATTATGCCGACCGGCTGAACCAGTTGCCGCTGGGGCTGATCGGGATCGGCCTTGGCACCATATTGCTGCCGACCATTTCCCGCCTGCTGTCGACGGGCCAGGAGCAGGTGGCCATGGACACGCAGAACCGCGGCATCGAACTGGCGCTGTTCCTGACCCTGCCCGCGACCGTCGCCTTCATCACCGTGGCGGAACCGATCGTGCGGGGCCTGTTCCAATATGGCCGCTTCACCGCGCTGGATGCGGAGCGCTGCGGCTGGGCGCTGTCCGCCTTTTCCATCGGCCTGCCATCCTATGTCCTCGTGAAGGTGCTGACGCCCGGCTATTATGCGCGCGGGGACACCAGGACGCCGGTCCGCTATGCGATGCTGTCGATCCTCATCAACATCGTCGGGAACATCGTCCTGATCCCGCTGATGGGCCATGTCGGGCCGCCGCTGGCGACGGCGCTGTCCTCCACCGTCAATGTGGCGATGCTCTATTCGACGCTGGTGAAGCGCGGCCATTTCGCCGCCGACGGGCAGTTGCGGCGGCGCCTGCCCCGCCTCGCCGTGGCGGCGGTCGTGATGGGCGGGGCGCTCTATGCCGGCGAAGGGCTGCTCGATCCATGGCTCGGCGGGGTGATGGTCCAGCGCTATGTGGCGCTGGCGGTGCTTGTCGGCGCGGGAATCGCGCTGTACGGGGTGGCCTGCTTCCTTACGGGCGCCTATCGGCTCTCGGACCTGAAGGCGCTGATGCGGCGCAAAAGTGCAACCAAGACAGAGAACGGATAGAAGAATGCGCGTCCTTTCCGGCATCCAGCCGACCGGCAATCTGCACCTGGGCAATTATCTGGGCGCGATCCGCAACTGGGTGCGGATGCAGGACGAGATGGACAGCGGGAGCCAGTGCTTCTTCTTCCTGGCCGACATGCATTCGATCACCGTGCATGAAGGGCGCGAACAGCGTATCCGCAATGTCCGCGACATGGCCGCCGCGCTGGTCGCCGCCGGGATCGACCCGGACCGCTCCGTCCTCTTCAACCAGGCGCGGGTGCCCGCCCATGCGGAACTGTGCTGGCTGCTGAACGGCACGGCGCGGATCGGCTGGCTCAACCGCATGACCCAGTTCAAGGACAAGGTGGGCAAGGACCGCGAGGGCGCCTCCATCGGCCTGTTCGTCTATCCGGTGCTCCAGGCCGCCGACATCCTGGTCTACAACGCCACCCATGTGCCGGTGGGGGAGGACCAGAAGCAGCATCTGGAGCTGGCCCGCGACATCGCCACGAAGTTCAACACCGATTTCGGCGTGGAGCTGTTCACCCTGCCCGATCCGATCATCCCCAGGGAATCGGCGCGCATCATGTCGCTGCGCGACGGCACGGCGAAGATGTCCAAGTCCGACCCGTCCGACATGAGCCGCATCAACCTGACCGACGATGACGATGCGATCATGCAGAAGGTGAAGAAGGCCAAGACCGATCCCGAACCGCTGCCGGACAATGCCGGGAGGCTGGCCGGGCGTCCGGAGGCGAACAATCTTCTCGGCATCTATGCGACGCTGTCGGGCATGAGCGTGGACGCGGTCTGTGCCGAATTCGCCGGCAAGGGCTTCGGCGCGTTCAAGCCGGCCCTGGGCGAACTGCTGGTGGAAACGCTCCGCCCCATCCGTGCGCGGTTCATGGAATTGCGCACCGACGACGCCGCGTTGGACGCCATCCTGGAAAAGGGGGCGGCCAAGGCGTCGGCGGCGGCCGCGCCCACTTTGCGGGCGGCCTATGACGCGATGGGACTGATGCGCTGATGCCGCAGGGGTCGCCAAAGCGGCGGCCCTTTCCGGTTCGTGACGGAATAATCCATGCCGCGGCGTCATACGGATGGCAGGACATGGTTTGCGCCCGTTCGCCCGTTACGTGCGTTCAAACGATGTTCAGTTGCGTTTTGCCATGGCAGGACGCAAGATGTTTGGCAGGCGAAGTGCCTGGTACAGGACGCAAGAAAAATGACCCGTTTCAAAAAGATCGGCTTCCTCGCGGCGCCCGCTTTGGCGCTTGTGGCGCTGTCAGGCTGCGCGAGTTCCTTCAAGGCGGATGTGGCGCGCTTTCAGCAGCTTCCGGCACCCGCCGGCCAGAGCTTCACCGTTGTCGCGGACGATCCGCGCCTGGCGGGCGGCCTTGAATTTTCGCATTATGCGGACCTCGTCAGCCAGCGTCTGACGCAAACCGGCTATGTCGCCGCCGGCGATCCAGCGCGGGCCGACCTGATCGTGCGCGTGGCCTATGGCGTCGACAATGGGCGCGAAAAGGTGCGATCGACCGGATTCGGCAATCCCGACCCGTTCTTCTACGGCGGTTGGGGCTGGCGGGGCCGCTGGGGCCGCCCCTGGGGCTATGGCTTCTATGACCCGTGGCTGTTCGGGCCCGGCGGTTATAATGACGTGACCAGCTACACCGTCTATACCGGCGACCTCAGCATGAAGATCGACCGCGCCGCCGACAATCGCCGCCTGTTCGAGGGCAAGGCGCAGGCCCAGTCGCTTTCCAACAAGCTGACCTATCTGGTGCCGAACCTGATCGATGCGATGTTCACCGGCTTTCCGGGCCAGAATGGCGAGAATGTGAAGATCACGCTGCCGCCCGAGAAGAAGGGCTGAGCGGCTTTCCTCAGGGCGGCTCCCAGCCATGCCCCTTTGCCCGGCGGTCGAGGATCGCCGGGCTTTTCTTCTGGAAAGCGCGAGGGTCGCCGGGCGGTCCATCGCACCGGGCCGCCCGTCTCGCTGGAGCGCCTTCGCCGGAACATGGCGCGAATCACGGTCCGTCGTCGACCCCTTGCCGGCCGGCGAAGGGCAGCAGCTCCTCATAGACCGGAAGCGGCGGCTTGCCGTGCACGGAAACCCCGCGGCGCAACAGGAACGCATGCCGCACGATCTCCGCCTGCTGCTCCAGGCCATAGCGGCGGAACGGCTTTCCCGGCACGATCTCATAGCCGTAGCGGCAGAAGGGATGGCGCATCAGCGGCAGATACCATCTGCCGCCCCGCTGCGCCTGCCAGACATGGGTCATTTCATGGATGAAATGTCCCTGGACGTGCAGGGGGCTGTCGCAGAAATCAGGGCAGAACAGGGCGCTTTCCGGATGAAACCAGAGGTCGCCGTCGGGCGCCATGGTGACTTGCCGCGGCTGGAACGGCCACCATTTGCGATTATGCACCCGCACCCGCCGATAATCGATGGCGGCGGCGAACACCGACCGGGCCAGGGCGGTTTCAGCCTCGGTCAGCGGACGTCCGGTCAATGCGCCTCATGCTCCTTTTGCGGGGGAACGGGAGCGGCCGCGCCGGGCTTCTGGATGATGGCGTCGACCAGCAGGCGGTCGCCATTGGCGAGCAGGAAGGTGAGCGTCATCCTGCCGCGGCCGATCGCCGTGTCGTTGACGCCCCAGAGCATCAGATGCTTGCCGCCCGGCGCGAAGGCGACCGTGGACCTGGCGGGGATGGGGACGCTGTCGAGCGGCTTCATCGTCATCCTGCCGCCCTCGCTCATGCTCTCGTGCATCTCCACCTTCAGCGCATAGTCGGTGAGCACGCCGCGCAGCGCCGTGTCCGCGTCGCCGCCATGGGCGATGAAATAGCCGGAGGACGGCATGTCCTTGTTGGGGCTGAGCCGCACCCAGGCCTGATCGACATAGGTGGGCGCGGGATCGCCGCACGCCGTGAGCGCAAGCGGGCCGGCAAGGGCGATTAGGGGGTAAAATGCGCGCATGGGCAAAGGCTTCCTCAATGTCCCGTTTCCGATCGTTTCCTGGAGGTAATCGTCACAGCTTCTTGTGCCAAGCGAAAGCACGCCTATATCCCTTGCGCAAACGCCCTTGCCTTGGCGCTTTCGTGAGGTATGGGGCCGTCAACCGCTGAATATGATTTGGGGTTCAAAGAGGACACAATGGCAAAAGTAATCGGTATCGACCTGGGCACCACCAACAGCTGTGTCGCTGTGATGGACGGCGGCAAGCCCAAGGTGATCGAAAATGCGGAAGGCGCGCGGACGACGCCCTCCATCGTCGCCTTCACCAAGGACGGCGAGCGCCTGATCGGCCAGCCTGCCAAGCGTCAGGCCGTGACCAATCCGGACAACACCATCTTCGCCGTGAAGCGCCTGATCGGCCGCCGCTTCGACGATCCGATGACCAAGAAGGACATGGAGCTGGTGCCCTACAGCATCGCCAAGGGTCCCAATGGCGACGCCTGGGTCAATGCCGGCGGCAAGGATTATTCGCCTTCGCAGATTTCCGCCTTCATCCTGCAGAAGATGAAGGAAACCGCCGAGAGCTATCTGGGCGAGACGGTGACGCAGGCGGTCATCACCGTGCCCGCCTATTTCAACGACGCCCAGCGTCAGGCGACCAAGGACGCCGGCCAGATCGCCGGTCTGGAAGTGCTGCGCATCATCAACGAGCCGACCGCGGCCGCGCTCGCCTACGGGCTGGAGAAGCAGGACGGCAAGACCATCGCGGTCTATGATCTTGGCGGCGGCACGTTCGACATCTCGATCCTGGAGATCGGCGACGGCGTGTTCGAGGTGAAGTCGACCAATGGCGATACCTTCCTGGGCGGCGAGGATTTCGACGCCAAGCTGGTGGAGTTCCTGGCTTCGGGCTTCCAGAAGGATGAGGGCATCGACCTCACCAAGGACAAGCTGGCGCTGCAGCGTCTGAAGGAAGCGGCCGAAAAGGCCAAGATCGAGCTGTCCTCGGCGCAGTCGACCGAAGTGAACCTGCCCTTCATCACCGCGGACCAGAACGGTCCCAAGCACCTCGTCAAGACCATCACCCGCGCCGATCTGGAGCGGCTGGTCGCTGACCTCATCAAGCGGACCATGGATCCCTGCAAGAAGGCCCTGGCCGATGCGGGCGTGAGCGCGAGCGAGATCAGCGAAGTCGTGCTGGTGGGCGGCATGACCCGCATGCCCAAGGTGCGCGAGGCCGTGAAGGAATTTTTCGGCAAGGAACCGCACACCGGCGTCAACCCGGACGAAGTCGTCGCCATGGGCGCCGCCATCCAGGCGGGCGTGCTGCAGGGCGATGTCAAGGACGTGCTGCTGCTGGACGTGACCCCGCTGAGCCTCGGCATCGAGACGCTGGGCGGCGTGTTCACCCGCATGATCGACCGCAACACCACCATCCCGGCCAAGAAGAGCCAGGTCTATTCGACCGCCGACGACAATCAGCAGGCGGTGACGATCCGCGTGTTCCAGGGCGAGCGTGAGATGGCGGCGGACAACAAGCTGCTCGGCCAGTTCGATCTGGTCGGCATCCCGCCTGCGCCGCGCGGCGTGCCGCAGATCGAGGTGACGTTCGACATCGACGCCAACGGTCTGGTCAATGTCCATGCCAAGGACAAGGGCACGGGCAAGGAACAGCAGATCCGCATTCAGGCTTCGGGCGGCCTGTCGGACGCCGACATCGACCAGATGGTCAAGGATGCCGAGCGCTTTGCCGAGGAAGACAAGAAGAAGCGCGAGGCGGCCGAGGCGAAGAACAATGCCGAAAGCCTGATCCACACCACCGAGCAGCAGCTTTCCGAGCATGGCGACAAGGTCGATGCTGGCCTGAAGTCGGAGATCGAGACCGCGATCGCGGCCACCAAGTCTGCGGTCGAGGGCGGCGATGCGGAAGCCATGAAGGCGAAGGCGCAGGAACTCGCCACGGTCGCGATGAAGCTGGGGCAGGCCATTTACGAGAAGGAGCAGGCGGCTGCGGCTGCTCCGGGCGCGGACGCGCCGAAGGCGGATGACGATGTCGTCGATGCCGAATTCTCCGAAGTGGACGATAACAAGGCGTAAGCTGATGTGCTTGCCCCGTCAGGACTGTTATGGCCTTGACGGGGCAGGGACGCCGGGGGCGAGATGAGCACCGAAATCGACTATTACGAACTGCTCGAAGTCGAGCGCACGGCGGACGCCGCCACGATCAAAAGCGCCTATCGCAAGCTGGCGATGAAATATCACCCGGACAAGACCGGGGGCTGCACCGACAGCGAGGCCAAGTTCAAGGCCGTTTCGGAAGCCTATGAATGTTTGAAGGACCCGCAGAAGCGCGCGGCCTATGACCGGTTCGGCCATGCGGCGTTCCAGAATGGCGGCGGTTTCGGCGGCGGGCGCGGCGGCGCGGGCGGCTTTTCCGATCTGGGCGATATTTTCGAGACGATCTTCGGTCAGGCGGCGGGCGGCTTCGGCGGCGGGCGGCAGGCGCAGCGGCGCGGGGCGGACCTGCGCTACGACATGGAAATCACGCTGGACGACGCCTATCACGGCAAGAAGACCGAGATCGAGATCGAGGTTTCGGCCCCTTGCGAAAGTTGCGACGGCTCGGGCGCGCAGCCGGGCACCGGGGTCAAGAGCTGCGGCACCTGCCATGGCCATGGCCAGGTGCGGGCGCAGCAGGGCTTTTTCGTGGTCGAGCGGACCTGCCCGTCCTGCCATGGCGCGGGTCAGGTGATCGAAAGCCCCTGCCGTAGCTGCCGGGGCGAGGGGCGGGTGGACAAGCCCAAGACGCTTTCCGTCAACATCCCCGCCGGCGTCGACGAAGGCACGCGCATCCGCCTGTCGGGTGAGGGCGAGGCGGGGGCGCGGGGCGCGCCGGCCGGCGATCTCTACATCTTCCTGCATGTGAAGCGGCATGCGATCTTCGAACGGGACGGCACGACCCTGTTCGCGCGCGCGCCGGTCAGCTTCACGACCGCCGCCCTGGGTGGGGTCATCGAGGTGCCGGGGCTGGATGGCCGGCGGCATGAGATCAAGATTCCGAGCGGCATCCAGTCGGGCAAGCAGATTCGCCAGCGCGGCGCGGGCATGCCTGTGCTGAACGGGCGTGGGCAGGGCGATCTGGTGATCCAGGTCGACGTCGAGACGCCGACCAAGCTGAGCGCCAAGCAGCGCGAACTGCTGGAAGCCTTTCGCGAGACGGAAACCGGCGAGGAATGCCCGCAATCGACCGGCTTCTTCAGCAAGCTCAAGGAATTGTGGGGGGACTGATTTTCCCTCCACCCTTCGGATGGTCTTCCCTGCCTTCGTTCGCCCCGAGCTGGTGGAGGGGCTTTTCTTTCTTCGAGGAGAAGGGAAGGGCTTCGCCGGGCTCAGCCTGAATGGCGACAGGGCAGGGACTTTCGGTCCCGCCGCGCCCAGGCGTAAAAGGGAAATCCCCCCGCCATCAGCAGGAAGCTTGCTCCGCTGGGCACCAGCCCCGCGCCCCATAATGTCCAGAGCGCATAGCAGAGCCCCAGCAGAGCGGCGGGCACCGCCAGCTGGAACCTGAGCGCCGCCAGCGCGCAGCCGACATAGAGCCAGAGCGTGGCCGAGGTCGACAGCAGCGCCATCGCCGTGAACAGCGCCACCAGCCCCTGCAGGCTGTTGGCGATCAGCATCAGCGTTCCGAGCAGGCAGGACAGCAGCAGCGCGCGGACCGGCGTGCCGCGACCGTTGGTCCCGGCCAGCCAGCGCGGCAATTCGCCGCCCCGCGCCATGGCAAGCGGCACTTCACCCTGCAACAATGTCCAGCCATTGAGCGCCCCCAGGCAACTGATCGTGGCGAAGACCGCGATGAGCCCCGCCGGGCCGGGCGACCAGTAATGCGCGACGAAGGCGGCGAAGGGGGAGCCGGACCGGCTTTCCTCCGCCGGCAGGGTGAGGGCGATGCCGGAGCAGACCAGCAGGTAGATGAGGCCGGTGACTGCCGTGCCGATCAGCGTGGCGCGCGGGATTGTCCGGGCGGGATCGCGCACCTTGTCGGCGGCGACGCTGGCCGATTCGAAGCCGAGCAGCGCCCAGAGCGTCAGCGCGGCCGAGGCGGTGATGCCGGCGCTGGTGAAGCCTTGCGCGGGGAATGGCGCGACCTGCGCCCGGCCATGGCCCAAGGTCAGGGCGAGCAGGACGAAGACGACCGCTATCGGGATCAGCTTGATCGCGGTGGTGGCGAGCTGGGTCGCGCCCGCGGCGCGTGCGCCGACCAGGTTGATGCCGGTCGTCGCCCAGAGGAAACCGATGGAAAGGAGCGCCCCCATTCCGGGTCGGTGCAGCGCGGGCAGGATGCTGCTGAGATTGGCGGTGGCGGCGACGGCGATGGTGACATTGGTGAAGATCACCGAAATCCAGTATATCCACCCGATCGCGAAGCCGGCGGACGGGCCATAGGCGCGGGTGATGAACTGCGCCGTGCCGCCGGCGTCGGGCATCCGCACCGTCAGCCGGGCGATGACATAGGCAAGGAGGAGGGAGCCGGCGATGGTGAATATCCAGCCCGCCACCGCATCCCAGCCGAACGGCGCGAGCGAGGCGGGCAGCAGGAACACGCCGGACCCGATCATGTTGCCCATCACCAGCGCAATGCAGGCGGGCAGGCCGAGCGTGCGGCTTGCCGGCACTGGCCCGTTCACGAAGCGGCTCGCTGCATCATGTCCCGTTTGATGGGCCCATGCCGCGCCGCGCGCAATGGGTCAATGGTCGGTGGCGATGAAGGGGGGCGGTGGACGGTCCGTTGCGGGCGCTATGCGCGACGGGCGCCTGCGAAGGCAGGGCGCGGCTTTTCCGCCTTCGCTGGATTGACTGGGACGGTTTGCCGAAAGCGGGAGCATCGGCCTGCAAGCGGGATCGCGCCGCTCAAAATCCAGCCATGATGCGCGCGGTCATGAGGATGAGCTTTCTGCAATCGCGTTCGAAGCCATTGCATTTGCGGATTTTTCCCGCTGACCCCAGATGGGCGTCGATGCTGCAACGCAGCAATCCTTTTATCAAGAGGTCGCCATGTTCTCCCTGTTGTCGCTATATTTTGCCTATCGCCGCGATGTCGTCGTTGCCGAGCGCTATGTCGCCGGACTGGCCAGGGCCGAAGCCCGCCCTGCCGCCCCGGCGGCGCGGCGTCCGGCCGAACGACTGCCCCTCGCCGCCTGAAACGCAGGGACGCTCCGTCCGGCTTGGGCCGGATGGAGCGCCTTGCCTGCCCCGGCGGTCAGGCCGCCAGGAACATATCCGGGTCGAGCGCCATCAGGCTGTCGGCGCCGCCCTCGATCTTGCGGCGGAGCGCGCCGGCGTCGGGCATGATGCGTTCCGCGAAGAAGCGGGCGGTCACCAGCTTGGCTTCCAGGAATTTCGCGTCGCCTTCCCCCGCCGCGAGCAGGGCCGCCGCGGCCTTGCCCATGCGAAGCCACATCAGGCCGGTCGCGACGATGCCCAATATGTGCATATAGTGCACCGCCCCCGCCCCGGCATTGTCGGGGTTCTTCATCGCATTCTGCATCAGCCACATGGTCGCCGCGCCAAGCTGGCCGCTCGCCTTTTCCAGCGCCTCCGCAAGGCCGGCGAGCTTCTCGTCACCCTTGGCCTGCGCCACTTCATCCGCGACGATCTTCAGGAAGGCCTGAAGCGCGCGGCCGC
Organism: Sphingobium fuliginis; assembly: GCF_004152845.1. Taxonomy (GTDB): domain Bacteria; phylum Pseudomonadota; class Alphaproteobacteria; order Sphingomonadales; family Sphingomonadaceae; genus Sphingobium; species Sphingobium fuliginis. The sequence continues at coordinate 335,773 of NZ_SEON01000002.1, read as the reverse complement.
CGTTCATCGGCAGCTTGCGCCCGACCAAATCCATCGCCTGCACGCCGTTGGTGCCTTCGTAGATCTGGGCGATGCGGACGTCGCGGACATATTGTTCGACGCCATTTTCCCAGATGTAGCCATGGCCGCCGAACACCTGCTGCGCCATGACGGTGACGTCGAAGCCCTTGTCCGTGCCATAGCCCTTGATCACGGGGGTCAGCAATTGCACCAGATCGTCGGCGGCCTGGCGTTCCTCTTCGGTGGCGGCCTGATGGGAAAGGTCGACCTGGAGCGCGCCCCAGAGCATCAGCGCGCGCAGCCCTTCGGTCAGCGCCTTCGCCTCCATCAGCATGCGGCGGACGTCGGGATGGACGAACAGCGTGTCGGCCTTTTCCTCCAGGTCCCTGGGGCCGGTCAGGGCGCGGCCCTGACGGCGGTCATGGGCATAATGGGCGGCGTTCTGATAGGCGATCTCCGCCTGTCCCAGGCCCTGGAGGCCGACGCCCAGCCGCGCCGCGTTCATCATGATGAACATGGCGGCCAGGCCCTTGTTCTCCTCGCCCACCAGCCATCCGGTGGCCCCGTCATAGTTCATGACGCAGGTGGCGTTGCCGTGAATGCCCATCTTGTGTTCGAGCGATCCGCAGGAGACCGCGTTGCGCTGCCCCAGCGATCCATCCTCGTTCACCAGCAACTTGGGCACCACGAACAGCGAAATCCCCTTGCTGCTGTCCGGCGCGCCGGGGGTCTTGGCAAGGACGAGGTGGATGATGTTTTCGGCAAGGTCATGCTCGCCCGCGGAAATGAAGATCTTGGTGCCGCTGATCGCGTAGCTGCCGTCGGCGTTCGGAACCGCCTTGGTCTTGATGAGGCCAAGGTCGGTGCCGGCATGCGGCTCCGTCAGGTTCATCGTCCCGGTCCATTTGCCCGACACCATATTGGGCAGATATTTCCGCTTCTGTTCCTCGCTGCCCTTGGCGAGCAGGGCGGCCACCGCCCCGCTGGTCAGGCCATGATACATTTCGAAGCTGTGATTGGCCGAGAGGATATATTCGCTGACCGCCGTGGCGACGACATGGGGCAGGCCCTGGCCGCCATATTCGGCCGGCGCGTGCAGCGTGGTCCAGCCGCCCTCGACATAGGCGTCATAGGCCGCCTTGAAGCCGGTCGGGGTGGTGACGCTGCCGTCGGGGTGGCGGGTGCAGCCTTCCCTGTCGCCCACGGCGTTCAGGGGGAAGAGGACTTCGGCGGCGATCCTGCCGCCTTCGGTCAGGATCGCGTCGACCAGGTCCGCCGACGCATTTTCGAAGCCGGGGAGGTTGGTGTAGCGGTCCAGCCCCACGATGTGATCGAGCACGAAGCGGGTGTCGCGGACGGGGGCGGTATAGCTGGGCATGATCTTCTCCGGACGGTTCTGTTCTGGTGGGGGATTATCTGTCGAGGACGGTCACGAACTGCGAGAGTTCCGCTATGGCGGCGTCGATGTCGTCCTTCTGCCGCGTGAGCAGGTCGATGCGCGCCCTGCACTTTTCTATGGTGACGCGGCGCTGTTCCTCATGCTCCTCGTCGGCGTCATAGAGGTCGATCATCTCGCGTATGTCGGACAGGCTGAAGCCGACCCGCTTGCCGCGCAATATCCAGGCCAGGCGGGCGCGGTCGCGGCGCGAATAGATGCGGGCGAGGCCCTGCCGTTCCGGGGCGATCAGCCCTTCATCCTCGTAGAAGCGCAGGGCGCGGGCGGTGACGCCGAATTCTTCCGACAGGTCGGTGATGGTATAAGACTGCCGGTCGCTGTGATCGGGCAGTTCGATACCGGCGATACTGGTGTGTTTGTCCATGCCGGCTGATGTAACGGTGCTTTACGTTTACGTCAAGGTGAGTGTGCGGCCCCTGGCCCTTTTGTCCTAGTGACAGGGCGGGCCGCCGCCGCTAGGGCCTGGGCCATGATGGGGGCAGTCAGACGATCGGAATCGGCAAGGGGCCTGCTGGCTGCGCTGGCCCTGCTCGTCCTCGCGATCCAGCTTGTCGCGCCTTCGGGCTTCATGCCGGTGCGGACCGAACGGGGCGTCGTCGTGACGCTCTGCACCGGGCAGGGCGCGGTCAATGTCGTGGTCGACCGGGGCGCCTTCGACCGGCATGGCGAGTCGGGCCGGCATCGTCCGGACGACGGTGCGCCGGGGCAGCAGCATTGCCCCTTTGCCGCATCGGTGCAGCCGCTGGTTCCGCCGCTGGCTCTGGCCGATCTGCCCCTGCCCGCCTGGCAGCTTGGTTTCGGGCCCATCGCCTTCGCGCTCAAGACCGGGCTGATCGCGCGGCTGGCCGCGCCGCCGCCGCCCTCCTCGGGGCCGCCCGCCTTCTGAAAATCCGCCATTTTTCCGCGATTTTTCAGTAAGGTTATCATTTCATGCCAGTCTTTTCCGTTTCGCGCGGCGTCTCGCTGTGCGCGCTTGCCTGTTCCCTGTCCGCTCCCGCTTTGGCCGAGGAGGCCGAGCAGAGCCGGATCATCGTCACCGCCAGCCCCGTGGTGGAGGAAGCCGCGGCGAAAGTCGTCCGCACCCCCGGCGGCGTCGACGTGGTGTCGGCCGGGGATTTCGAGGACAGGCTCGCCATCTCCCTGCGCGATGCGCTGAGCTTCTCGCCCGGCGTCTACACCCAGCCGCGCTTCGGACAAGAGGTGCGCATCTCCATTCGCGGGTCGGGCCTGTCGCGCGGCTATCATATGCGCGGGCTGACGCTGTTGCAGGATGGCATTCCGATCAACATGGCCGACGACAATGGCGACTTCCAGGAACTGGACCCGCAGGTCTTCCAGCATCTGGAGGTCTATCGCGGCGGCAACGCGCTGCGGCTGGGCGGGTCGACGCTGGGCGGGGCGATCAATGCGGTGACGCCGACCGGGCGCACGGCGCCGGGCGTGGAGATGCGGGTCGACGGCGGGTCGTTCGACACGTTGCGGGCGAAGGCGGCCTATGGCCATGCCGACGCGCGGGGCGACGCCTGGGCCGCGGTGACCGCCGACCGGTCCGACGGCGACCGCGACCATGGACGGCGCAGGGCGCTGCGCTTCAACGGCAATGTCGGGCTGAAACTCAGTGAGCGGGTCGAAACGCGCTTCTGTGCCAGCGTGCAGACGATCCGGCAGAAGTTGTCCGGCGCGCTTAATGAAAGCGACGCGCTGGATCATCCGGCGAAGGGCAATTTTACTGGCGATCAGGCGCGCAACATCGATTCGATCCGCTTGCAGAACCGCACCACGGTGGCGCTGGATGGCGGGGAGCTGGCGTTCGGCGTCTATTATAACGCCAAGGCGCTGGATCATCCGATCTATCAGGTCGTGGACCAGAAATCGGAGGATCGCGGGGTCTTTGCCAGCCTCGACCTGGCTGGTGACCTTGGCGGGATTCCGGTCGGGCTGACGCTGGGCACGCAGGCGCGTTTCGGGCAGGGCCGGTTCCGGCAGTTCGTCAATGCGAACGGCAGGGCGGGGGCGCCGACATCCTATCAGAAGGCGCGGGCGCAGACGATCAACAGCTATGGCGAGGCGCGGATCGCGCCGCTTGCGGGGCTCTGGCTGATCGCGGGCGGCATCTACACCCATGGCGAGCGGCGGCTGGACAACCGCTTCGCTCCGGCGCGGAGCGGGGATGCGTCCTTTGACGCCTTCGCGCCGAAATTCGGGCTGTTGGTCGAGCCGGCGCAGGCGGTGCAATTCTATGCGAACTATAGCCGGTCGGTGGAACTGCCCGGCTTTATCGAGCTTGGCCAGACGCAGTTCGATACGCTGGCCGTCGGCTTCGTCCCGCTCCAGCCGCAAAAGGCATGGACAGCGGAGGTCGGCACTCGCGGGACGCTGGGCATAGCCCGTTGGGACATCGGCATCTACCGGGCCGATCTTCGCGGCGAGATGCTGCAATATGGCGCGGGCGACAGCGCCATTCCGGCGGCGACCTTCAATGCGGGCCGCACGCGCCATCAGGGCGTCGAGGCAGGACTGGACCTGACGCTGACGCCTTGGGCGACGCTGCGGCAAGTCTATCAATATAGCGATTTCCGCTTCCGGGGCGATGCGCAGTTCGGGAACAACCGCCTGCCGGTGGCGCCGCGCCATTTCTACCGGGCGGAACTGAAGCTGGGGACGGAGCGGCTGAGCATTTCGCCCGCCGTCGAGTGGCTGCCGCAGGGTGCCTGGGTGGACTATGCCAACACGAAGCGGGTGGGCGATTACGCGACGCTGAACCTGGGAGCGCAGGCGGAAGTGCGGAAGGGGCTGACCCTGTTCCTCGATGCGCGCAACCTGACCGGCGAGCGGGCGGTCGGGGACATCAGCGCCGTGGTCGACTATTCGAAGCTGACGCCTGCGAGCCGGGCGATCTTCTATCCGATCGAAAGGCGGGCTCTTTATGGCGGGCTAAGGGCCCGCTTCTAACAGCACTGGAGCCGACTCGGTAATAGGTTTAGGGGCAGGCGGATGTTGCGCCTTTCCGGACTGAAACTGCCCCTCGACCATCCCGCCGGGGCTATGCCCGCCGCCATTTGCGAGCGGCTGGGCCTCGAACCGCAGGAATTGCTGGCCCATGTCGTCGTGCGCCGGGGCAATGATGCGCGGCGGAAGAATGCGATCCAGCTCGTCTATACCGTCGATGTCGAACTGGCCGACGAGGCGGGCGTGCTGGCGCGCTTCGCGAAGGATCATGACGTCCGCCCGCGCCCGGACACCGGTTATAAATTCGTGGCCAGTGCGCCGCCGGGCTGGTCGGGCAAGCGCCCCATCGTGATCGGCGCGGGTCCGTGCGGGCTGTTCGCCGGCCTCATCCTCGCGCAAATGGGATTCCGGCCGATCATCCTCGACCGGGGCAAGGTGGTGCGGGAACGGACCAAGGATACCTGGGGCCTCTGGCGGCGGGCCGAACTCAACCCCGACAGCAATGTGCAGTTCGGAGAGGGCGGGGCCGGCACCTTTTCCGACGGCAAGCTTTATTGCCGCGTCAAGGACCCGCGCTTCCTGGGCCGCAAGGTGCTGGAGGAATTCGTCGCTGCCGGTGCGCCCGACGACATCCTGACCGAGGCGCATCCGCATATCGGCACCTTCCGGCTGGTTTCCATGGTGGAAGCGATGCGGCGGCAGATCGAGGGGCTGGGCGGCGAATATCGATGGCAGCACCGGGTCGACGAACTGGAGCTGGAGCGGCAGGCGGACGGCACGCAAAAGCTGCGCGGGCTGCATCTGGCGGATGGCGGCTTCATCGAGGCGGACCATGTCGTGCTGGCGGTGGGCCACAGCGCCCGGCCCACCTTCGAGATGCTCCACCGCCGGGGCGTGCATATCGAGGCGAAGCCCTTTTCCATCGGCGTGCGGATCGAGCATCCGCAAAGCTGGATCGACCGGGCGCGCTATGGCAGTTGCGCGGGGCATCCGGTGCTGGGGGCGGCGGCCTACAGCCTGGCCCATCATTGCGCCAACGGGCGGACGGTCTACAGCTTCTGCATGTGCCCCGGCGGGCGGGTGGTGGCCGCGACGTCCGAGGAGGGGCGCGTCGTCACCAACGGCATGAGCCAATATTCGCGGGCCGAGTTCAACGCCAATTCAGGGCTGGTCGTCGGCATCGATCCGGAACGGGACTATCCCGGCGGGCCGCTGGCGGGGATCGAATTGCAGCGCCATTGGGAAAGCATGGCCTTCGTCGCGGGCGGCGAAAGCTATCATGCGCCGGGGCAGAAGGTGGGCGATTTCCTTGCCGGCCGCGCCTCGACCGGGTTGGGGGAGGTCGTCCCTTCCTACAAGCCGGGCGTCACCCTGACCGACCTGTCGCGCTGCCTTCCCGAATTCGTGCTGGAGGCGTTCCGCGAGGCTATCCCGGTCTTCGGCCGGCAGATCGCGCGCTACGACCATCCGGACGCTGTGATGACGGGGGTGGAGACGCGCACCTCCTCCCCCATCCGCATCACGCGGGGCAGGGATTTCCAGAGCCTGAATGTCGCGGGGCTTTATCCGGCGGGCGAGGGGGCAGGCTATGCGGGCGGCATCCTTTCCGCGGCCATCGACGGCATCAAGGTGGCGGAAGCGGTGGGGCTGGGCATCGCGGCGACATGACGTCGCACCTTCCCGATTGCGCAGCCATGCGCGACCTGCCGCTTTGGCGGGGTGAAACAAAGCGGTCATGCGCCCGTCATCCCGTCGTCTCCTGACCGACGCTCTGCCGTAACTCCAGCGTCAAGGCGCCGTCATGCAGCCGCGTTAGCAGTCGTGGCATGACGACCAGCCCCGACCGCTGCATGCGCATTCCGGCCGCCGACAAGGCGCGGCTGCGCGTCCTTTTCCTTGCCAAACATGCCTGCGCGGGCGGGCGGCCGGACGCAGTGGACGGCAATCACGCCATCTACCATCATGAGATGCGCTCCACGCTGGAGGGCATCGGCCTCCATGTCGCCGCCGCCAGCCGCTATGATGCCCTGTTCGAACGGCCCGATGCCGATTTCGTCGTCACCCTGCTCAATCGCGGCGGCTTCCAGAACAGCGAGATGCTGGCGCCCCTGCTGCTGTCGTGGCGCGACGTCCCCTTTCTGGGCGCCAGCCCGATCGTGCGCGGCGTGTCGGACGACAAATATCTGAGCAAGCTGATCGCGCGCGCCCGCGGCGTGCCGACCATGAAGGCGCAGCTCTTCCGGCGCGGCGGCCTGCCCGGCGGCCCCGCTTTCGCGGCCGAGCGGCTGGTGGTGAAGCCGAACGCATCCTCCGCCTCCTGGGGGCTGGCCATGGTCGACGGCTGGGCCGAGGCGCTGGTCCATGCCGATCGTCTGTTCGACCTGGGCCATGACGTGCTGGTGGAGGCCTGGGCTCCGCTGCTGGACGTGGCGGTGCCGGTGGTGGGCGGCAGCGGCAACGCCCCCTGGGTGCTGCCGCCGATGATGTACGTCCCCGCCGACCCGCATCGCGAGCGCAGCTATGAGGAAAAGCGCGGCCTGGTGGATGCGGGCGACGATCCGCTGGTGCTGGTCGAGGATCGCGACCTGCGCGAGCGGCTGGAGGATTTGACCCGCCGCCTGCTGCCCGAATTCTGGCCGTTCGACTATGGCCGGTTCGAGTTCCGCTACGATCCGGCGACCGATGCGCTGCTGTTCATGGAACTGAACCTGTCCTGCAATCTCTGGTCGAAGAAGACCATTTCGCGTTCCGCCCGTTCGCTGGGCGTGGATCATCCCGCGCTGGTCGAGACCATCGTCGCGCACAGCCTGTTGCGGCAGGGGCTGTTGCGGCAGGGGCTGTCGGCCGACGTGCCGGACCGGGCGGCGGCATGACGACGGCATTGATCCTGGCGGGCAGGCGCGACGGCCTGACCGATCCGCTGGCGCTGGAAGCGGGCGTGTCGCACAAATGCCTGGCGCCCGTCGCCGGCAGCCCGATGCTGACCCATGTGGCCGCGGCACTGGCGGCAAGCGACGGGATCGGGGAGATCCGCGTCGCCATCGAAGATCCCGAAGTGCTGGCGGGCGTACCGCTGCTGCGCCGCCTGCTCGACAGCGGCCGGATGATGCCGGTGGCCGCGCGGCCCAATCTGGTCGACAGCATCCTTGCCGCCGCGCAGGGCGCGCAGTTCCCGCTGTTCATCACCACCGCCGACAATGTGCTGCTGACGCCCGAAGCGGTGGCCGACATGCTGGGCCAATGCGGGACGCCGGGAACCGACGCGGCGGTCGCCTTCGCCCGGCGCGAGTCCGCGCTGGCCGCCCATCCGGAGGGGCAGCGCAAATTCTACCGCTTTGCCGAGGGCAGCTATTCCAACTGCAACAGCTATTGGCTGAAGGACCGCGCAGCCCTGACGGCTGCGGAGACATTCCGGTCGGGGGGTCAGTTCGTCAAGCATCCGATGCGCATCGTCAACGCCTTCGGTTTCCTGAACCTCGTCCGTCTCCGCCTTGGCATCGGCACGCTGGCGGAGACCTTCGCCCGCTTTTCCCGGCGGTTCGGCATGACCATCGCGCCGGTGATCCTGAGCGACGGCGCGGTCGCCATCGACGTCGACAACAGCCGCACCCGCGCCGTCGCGGCGGAACTGCTGAACGCCCGCATGGCGGTGGCGCAGGCGGCGGAGTAGCCGCCTTGTTCACCCTGCGCGCCCTGCCCGCCGGATCGGGCGACAATGAGCTGATGGCCGCCTATCACCGGGGGCTGCGCAGCCATTGGAGCCTGAGCCGATGGGTCCTTGCGCGGTTGTTGGCGGAGGCGGGGCAGGGCGGCTGGAGCCGCGCCGAGCGGGCGATGCTGAGCGAAGCAACGCGCGCCCAGGGCCTGTCGATGCGCGACCGCAAGGGGCTGCACCGGCTGCTCAATCCGGGCGCCTTTCCGCTTGCCGCCAACCCGCTCAAGAACAAGCGCCTGTTCGCCCGGCTGGTGCGGGAGGCGGGCCTGCCCGCGCCGGACAGCCACGATCCGGAGCGGGAGGCGCTGGCGCAATGGCTGGGCCGCCATCATGACATCATCGCCAAGCCCAGCTACACGTCCAGGGGGCGGGGCGTGGAGCGTTTCGTCCGGGACGGGGACCGCTGGCGCGGCGGCCATCGCCGCCTGTCCGAAACGGCGCTGCTCGCCCGGCTGCATCGGCAATGGGCGCGGGGCGGCGTCATCCAGCAGCGGCTGGCCACCCATCCGGCGCTGGAGCCGGTGTCGCCCGGCGCGCTGGCCTTGCGCCTGTCGGCGGGGGAGGGGCGGCCGGTCGACAATTTCAATGCGGGCAATCTGGTGCTGGCGGTGGACGATGCGGGGCGCTGCGGCGCTGCGTGGCGCGGAGGCATGGGACGGGTTCGTCCGGGCCGGCACCCCGCCACCGGTGCGATGCTGGAAGGCATGATGCTTCCCGACCGGGATGCGGCGGAGGCCCTGGCGCTGGCCGCGCACCGGCGCTTTCGCGAGGGCTTCGCGGTCATCGGCTGGGACATCGGCCTGACCGCGCAGGGACCGGCGCTGATCGAGGGGAACTGGAACCCCGGCACGGACATTGTGCAACTTGTCAGCGGGCGAGGCGTCGGGACCGGACGCATGGGCGCATTATACCGCCATCATCTCGACCGTTTGCCCGATCAACGCTGGCGCACGGCCCGCGCCATCGAAACGGAGGCGCGGCGGTGATCGTCCTCTACGTCCACGCCCTGGCGGCGACCGGCGTGGTGCGCAATGCGCGGCTGTTGGCGGCCGCCCTGGCGGAGCGCGGCCATCAGGTGGAACTGGTGACGGCCGCGCCCGGTGGGGAGGGCGTTCCGGGCGTGCGCCACCATGCGCTGCTCCAGCAAAGCCATGCCTCCCGCCTGATCGAAAAGCTGATCGCGATCCACGCGCTGCACCGCCATTTGCGGCGGCGCGCGCCGGGCCTGCTGATCTCCGCCGGCAATCACGGTCATTTCGTCGCCTGGGCGGCCAGCAGGGGGCTTGGCGGCCTGCGCCGCGTCTATCGCATCAGCAACGACATGGTGCGTGCCGTTCCGGGCGCCCCGCATGGCGGATCGGCGGGGTGGGAGCGGCGGATCATGACCCGCCTGATCGCCGCCGACGCCGACCGGGTCGTGCTGGTGTCGCCGACGCTGGCCGCCGCGCCGGCCTTCGCGGCGGCGGCGCGCGAGGGGCGGGTCGCGGTCATTCCCAACGGCATCGACGCCGCCGCGGCGCGCGCAAGGGCGGAAGGTCCGGCGCCCCATGGCTGGATGACCGAGGATGCGCCGGTCATCCTCGCCATCGGCCGGCTGGCGAAGCAGAAGAATTTCGAGACGCTGCTGCGCGCCTTCGCCACCTTGCGGCAAAGCCGGCGGGCGCGGCTCATCATCCTGGGCGAGAGCCGGGACCGGATGCGCGACCGGCTGATGGAGCAGGCGCGCAGGCTGGGCATGGCGGACGATCTGGCGCTGCCCGGCGTGGTGGCGAACGTCTTTCCCTGGCTGGCGCATGCCGACGCCTTCGTCCTGCCGAGCTGGTGGGAAGGATCGCCCAATGTGCTGCTGGAGGCGATGGCCGTGGGCGTTCCCGTGGTCGCCTCCCGCACGGCGGGCAATGCGGCCGATCTGCTGGATGGCGGGCGGTTCGGGCGGCTGGTCGACCCGGCGGATGCGACGGCCATGGCGGATGCGCTGCTGGGCCAGATCGAACCCGCCAGCGCCATCCTGCCGGGCAACAGGATCGAAGCGTTCAGCCTGGAGAGGGCGATGGCGGGCTGGACGGATATTGTGGAGCGGCTCGGGGTGACGGGACGTCCGGGGAAAGGCCGAGTCGCCGCCGCGAGCTTCGGTCCCGTTCACCAAAACCGATCAACGACAACGGGTTGGCCGCCATCCCCGCCGCGCGCCCGGCAGCCATGCGGCCACGCCGGCGCAAAGGCACAATCGTGAAATATTATGCATGTCGATGAGATTGCTGGTTTATATTCATTACCAGCAGGATCGATTTTGTAATATATAGCTTCGCGCTGCTTTCGGCCAGTCAGACACAGCCGCAGCCGCAATCCACGACATCATTATCCTGGCAGAGGAGGCCCTTATGCGTGCCAGATATTTGGTGCTTTGCTCGTCCCTGCTGCTGTCGACAGGGGTTAGCGCCAGACAGCCCGGCGACCAGCTGACCGTCATTGCGTCTCCCGAAAAGGAGATGACCCTTGAAAAATGGCAGAGCCGGACCGCGACCCGGCTGACCGGCAGCATCCGCCGCGCCGCCGATCAGAATTTCGACCGGGATGCGACCGGCTATACCCGCGTCGAATTCCGTCTGGACGGGGAGGGGCGGCCGCAAGCCGTCTCGCTGGCCCAGCCTTCATCGTCGCCCGCCGTCGACAGCATATCCCTGCGGGCGGTGAAGCGGATGGGGCGGCTGACGCCCCTGCCGCCGCAGATCGCCGCCTCGTCCCGGTTCGAAGCCTGGATCGTCGTCGCCAGCGACGCGCTGGAACGCGACGCCATGTTGCGCCGGCTGCGCACCGACCACCGCGCCCGGACGATGGCGCAGGCCGACGGCGACAGGCCGGTCCTGATTGCGTCGCGCTGAGCGCCGTCCTTCCCCCCGGACGGCGTTGCGCGATGCGGAGTCTGGAGGAGCGGCCGGGCGGTTCGATGCGGCGCGGGTCAGCCTGCGCGCATCCGCCCCGTTCGCTCTTCCAGCTTCCCTTGCCCGTCAATGGAAATAGGCGGCGGTATAGGGAAGCTGGAAATAGTTGAGCCCGCTGCCGATCGCCCGGCCCAGGCGCGAGCGGCTGTCGCGGAAGAACAGCTGCTTGATGTTGAGGCCGACGCCGAAGAAGATGTCGCGCTCCGGCTCTCTTCCGGCGGCGCGGTCGGCATTGGTGAAATTCCTGCCGCGATAGCCGACCTGCAGTTCGACGAAGCGCAGCGGGCTGTCGCGCAATCCCCTGAAACCGGAGAGTTCGAGCGCCAGAAGGAAGCGCTGCTGCTCATAATGACGCTTTCCCTTGAAGCTGTAGACCTCTGAATTGGGCATCATCAGCAGGCGGAAATCGAGCTTCTCCTCCAGCCCCGGCACGGTGTGGCGGAGCACCGAGAAGGCCGCGCCGCCGCTGTTGAAGACCACGTCCTGTATCGAAAAGCCGCTGTCCTTCTTATGCGCGTCCCACAGCTCGCCATAGAGCATGAGGCCCATGGAAAGCAGCGCCGCGGGCGCCGCCGCCCGCGCCCGGTCATGAGTCCTGCGGGCGATCCGCGCGCCCAGAAATTCAGCGAAGAGATAGGCATTGAAGGCGTGGGTCAGCTTGTCGATGCCCAGATTATGGGTGTTCTTGCCGAACCAGCCCTCATCCTTGAAATGGAAATGGGTCGTGCCGTCGGTCCAATAGGCCTGCGTCGCGGTGATATAGGCGAACAGGCCGATAGTCTCCCATCTGGCGGCGCCGATGCGGCTGCCCAGCGAATGGTAACGCCCTTCCATGACGGGATCGGGAGGAGGCGGGATGCGCGGATCGGCCGGCCCCTGGACCCTGTTGCCGGTCTCGGGCGGTTCCGGCGTCATGGCGCGGAGGTCGAAAGGTGTTGCCAGCAGGGCCGTTTGGACCGCTTCATCCGGGCGGACGTCTTGCGCATCCGCCGGCGTCAGGGCGATGCAGAGAGCCCAGGGGAGCGGCAGGAATGTCCATGCAGGGCGCATCCTCTCCTCCCCGACAGACTGCGCCCATTGCAGGCTTTGCATGGGCGCTTGATCTCATCGCGGGAATTTAATCTGGACCGGCCATGGGGGACAATTTGCGAAAATGGGTAATGCTTGCCCATTATTGCTTATTGCATTGGCAACTGCGTCCAATAGCGGACGATCTATATCCTGTATCGCGCCCTGCCCCGACGCGCCGGCGAAAATCCCCGGTGGCGGCGATGCGCCATGACATCTGCATGCCCGGGCCGCCCTATATGTCGGAAGTCATATGGCATCGGATCGGATATTTTACCATTCTGTATCAAAGCGATACATATTCGCGGGGAAAGGCAAAATAGGTTGGAGGATCAATTATGAATGCGTAAACATACGCAATGGGGACAGGTCTCCGGTGGAGAATGGAGGCAGTCGGTGAGGGGCCCGTAGAGGTCGCTCCCGTGCCAGCGCCAGCTTTCCCAAGGTCGTGGACGGCGGGATTCTGGCACCATTTCCCCCGCAGGTTCCCGCAACGGCTCCGGGCGATGGGGCCACTGTCCCGCGCGGGGCAAGGACGATGGGGAGAGGACATGATTGCTAGCCTGGGCGTTTCCCTTCCCGGTCCGAGGTTGAGGGAATGATCGGCGCCCTGTTCCTGGCGTCCGCCCTGACGGTGGTCGATGGCGGCATGCTGCGCGTGAATGGCGAGCCGATCCGGCTGATCGGCATCGAAGCCCCCGACATTGTCGGCCGTTGCCGCAAGGGCAAGGCCTGCCCGGAGGACAGTTCGCGCCGGAGCAAGGAAAGCCTGAAGCACGCTTTGCGCGATCCCATCACCATCGTCCCCGTGGCGCGCGACGCGTATGGGCGCACCGTGGCCATCGTCTATGCCGGTGGGCTCAACATGTCGTGCGAACAGCTTCGCAAGGGCATGGCCGTCTATAGGCCGGCATGGGACATGGGGCGCCGGCTGGCCAGGGAATGCCGTTTCCTGACAAGGCGGTGATCGGGCGCGGCATTCTTGGAGCCCAAAGCGCCCCCGGCCTTGCCGTGGGTCCCGTGATTTCGTGGAAAGTGTGGATGCCCGACAAGGATTCGAACCTTGATTGACGGAGTCAGAGTCCCCCAAGATGGTACGGTTTTCAGGGATTTTTTGGCTCCATGTTGCATCGATGTTGCAATTCGAGCGAGAACGCCTTGCAGGGCGGCAGTTCTGATCAGGTCAAATGGCGAAATTGTTTGCCGCGGCCGACATGCGCGCTATCCCGTGTGCAATGTTGGTGTTCATAGATGAAAGTGGGGATGCGGGTTTTCGCCTGGATCGTGGTTCCTCGAATGTCTTTGCCGTCGCGATGGTCATGTTTGATGATCACGAAATCGCGAGGCAGACATCGGATGCGATCGATCAGGCGCGCGCTGCGTGGCCCGGATTGGCTGAATTCAAATTCAGCAAGGCGAGCCGGGACGCGAGGGATGCCTTCTTTCAGGCCATCGCGCCTTTCGATTTCCGCGTGCGGGTTTTGGTGGTTCGCAAGGAGCAAATTTATTCAGGCCGGCTCCGGAGCGACAAGGAAGCCTTCTATCAGTTTTTTGTGAAAACCATGATGAAGTTCGACAATGGTCGGTTGCACGCGGCGCGGGTTATCATCGACGGGTCGGGCGAACGCGCATTCCGGCGAGACCTCCAATCCCACTTGAGGAAACACGCGGCGGCCGGAGCCATCAAGGACATCCGATTGAAGGATTCGCGCGGTGATAGCCTGGTCCAGCTCGCTGACATGTGCGTCGGCGCCGTCGCCCGGTCATACCGCACTGACCGGCCGGACCACGGTCGTTGGCGGAAAATGATCCGTACCAAGCTGGATGACGTCTGGGAATTTGAGTGAATGCGCTCTTCCGGCCTATCCAGCCGATTGGCTGGAACGCACACCGTCCGGTGACAGTTCGGCGCGGAAGAGCGACTTTGCACGTATGCATATACGCATGACACGTTAAAATTCAACTGCGGGTTGAATCGGCCGAAATCCGGCCGCTGGCTTGAGCCGCTCCAGTTCGCACGCAATCAATTCCGTCATCCGCGATCAACATCATGTAAGAAGGCACCGTCGAGTCGATACGGGGCCAGCATGGCGCGCACGTTCACCCGCCAGGAATTTTACGACCTCGTCTGGTCGAAGCCCCTGACTCATCTCGCCAAGGAGTTCCTCCTCTCGGACGTGGCGTTGCATAAGATCTGCAAGAAGCACGATATCCCGCATCCGCCGCTGGGGTGGTGGGCGAAGAAGGCGGCAGGCAAACCTGTGAAGCAGACGCCGCTGCCCCGAGTCCAAGCCGATGCCTCGGACACGATTACTATCGCTGCTGGCGACACAAAGCCGGATTCAGATTTCATAGTGAGCGTGCGCGAAGAGGCCCGGGTGCTCGCCTCGTCCTTTTCAGCTGATGCTCAGGTGCCGAATCATCCGCTGGTGACTCGTACCATCGCCCAGTTACGCAAGGGAAAGCCGTCATCCATCAATGGTCTTATTTCCGTAGAAGGTCGCGACTTGATCAAAGTTTGCGTCGGGCGGGCCTCGTTTGATCGGCTGGAACTCGCACTAAATCGAATCGTGGCTGCTGCTGAGGGCCTTGGCATTGATGTTGCCACCACTGAGAAAGCGGCTGCTTTCGCCTACCAAGGCGAGCTGGTGGGTTTCTCTATAAATGAGGGGATCAGGCGTGAACCGCACGTACTGACCCCGCAGGAGTTGGCTGAGGATGAGTTAGCTCGAAAAGCGCGAAAGCGCCGTTGGAGTGGATCTAGCGATTGGGACGAAGGGGACTTCAACCTGACATTCCTCCGGCGACCTGAATGGGACTATCACCCAAACGGGCTGATGGCGTTCGAGTTTGATCAACGATACTTCTGGGGCAGCAGCCCTCGGCGTAGTTTTCGCGATGCGAAGGTGCAGCGCCTGGAAAGCATGGCGATCGACATCGCTGTAGGCGTCGTCATCGTTGCAGCGGCAATGCGGGATGATCGCCTCCGACGAGAGGAAGAATTTCGGCGGAAAGAAGAAGCTCGCCGCGAAAGAGAGCGCGTACAACGGGACAGGCACATCGAGGAACGCCGGGGTGCGGCGCTTGACCAGCTACTGGAGGAGGTTGGCTCCCTTGACCGGCTGCGGCGGCTGGTATCGGCCTTACGGGCTGAACAAAGCGGTGCTGAAGGGCGAGTCGGCGCCTTCGTCGTATTTGCAGAAAACCGGTTGGCTGAAAGAGAAGCTGCATTGACAGCGCAGGCGCTTGAGCAGCGCCTGACCGACAAGCATCTTTTCGGCGAAGACGACGATTTCGACTTTCGACCGAAGCTTTACTGATGCCTGATCGGCTCCCCTGATGTCGACGTTGCCAGCGCTTCGCTGAGTTCGCGCTCAATCACTGCAACAACGGCCGCGTCCTGATCCGCCTGGTCGAACAGGTGGCCATATGTGTCAAATGTGACCTGAATGGAGCTGTGTCCCATCCATTTCTGCACGCGCTTGGGATTTACCCGCTGTTCAATCCACAGCGAGGCAGCGGCATGGCGGAAATCATGCAGGGTATAGCGTTGGGCCACCACCGGCTGCCGTTCTTTATTCAGCATGGGCTTCCCGTCCTTCATCGCCGGATCGGCAATGCCAGCCGCAAGCTGGACCGCGCCCAGGATGTTCACGTTCATAAACATGTGGCTCATCACCCGCTTGGCCAGCGACGGGAACACCAGACCGTCGTCGGTTGGTGGGCAGGCTAGTTTCCATGCCGTGAGCGCTGCAATGGCAGATGCGGGGAGGGGGATGGTCCGATATCCCGCCTCCGATTTGGGCGGGCCGATGACGTTCTTCACATCGGCGCGCTGGTCGACCGTCACCGTTGCAGCCTTCAGGTCGATGCACCGCCAGGGCAAGCCGCGCAGTTCGGATGCGCGCAGGCCGGCGAAGATGGCGATAAGGGCGAGGGGATAGGCCATCGGCTCCGCCGATACCTTGGCGGCTTCCAGAATGGCCTTCAGCTCCGCTTTCGTCGGAATGACGATCTTCGGCTTTTCACGCTTGGCCCGGCGCATCTTCACGCCGGCAACGACGTTCTGCGCCACATGCCCGCGGGACTGGGCTTCATTGATGATCGCGGTCAGGGAACGGAGAACCCGGCTGGCCATCGGCCGGGACAGCTTTTCCATAAGCTGGTCGCGCCACTCCTCCGCGATCGGCCGGGTGATCTGGGACAGCTTTCGGTCGCCGCACATCGGCACGATATGAAGGTTCACATGCTGGCGGTAGGCGGCCAGCGTCGACACTTCGAGATTTTCGCGTTCGCCGCGCTTGATCCAAAGGTCAGCAGCCTTGGCAACGGTGATGGACTGCGAATCAGGCGTATGGGTGCCCTGCTGGACCTGATAGGCTGCTGTGGTCAGCCAAGATTCTGCATCCTTCTTCCGAGCGAATTGCTTGCTGCGGCGTTTACCGGCCGCGTCTCGATAGTCGACCTGCCAGGCCGTCTTCTCTTCGCCAGAGGGGGTGGGCCAAGTACGGCGGCGGATGCTAGTCATCTAGAATACTTCATAATCCGCTTTCCAGGCGCCACCAGCGCGGACCCAGTAGTTCTCGTCCGAATAATCAATTATCCACGATTTGAACTCTTTATCATCTACAAATTCGGGAATTCGAGAAAATCGATCCGCTGCGACAATCACGCTTCTTACCACATCATTGGCGCAAATAATGATGTGAGAGTGCCCGATCCGTTGATCATCTCTCAGCAGGAAATCATTACTCAAGCTCTCTTGATCATCGATGTAAACTGGTGAATTCCAACCCTTACGATCTAAGCCGCCGGTCAGGTCTTCCAGCGAGTATTGCATGATACGGATGAATGTGTCCGAGCTGCGTGTTCCAAAAGGATTTTGCAAGGCGCGCCCGAAACCGGCCGCAAACTGCCGCCAGCTTGGCGTGACAATCCCTGTTGCTGTCGCTGCCGGCAATCCGAGATTTATAAGTTCAAACGCACTGATGAGCTGAAAAAGATGGGCGCCGGAGTAAGCCATCTTTGCTCCGCGGCCAACGTTAACGCCAGGCGGAAACTGCAGTTTCTGAAGCTGTTTGATCCGTGCTCGAAGGGTGCCAACGCGATCAGGATGAATGCGCAAATGCGCGGCCACCGTAGCCTCCAATTGACCGTATGTGAGAATCATCGCTGCTCCTGCTGGCTACAACTCTCCCTCTACCTCTTGACGAAAGAAAATTGCAAGTTCATGAAGAGAGTCGGCTATAGCTGTAGCCCACAATAAACTTACGGAAGGTAAACGTTATGAGCCTGGCAGATGACCTTCTTAAAGGCGTACCGGAAATCGCCCACCACATGGGGAAAACGGAGCGCGCCACCTATCATCTAATTTACAATAACCAGCTTCCCCACTTTAAAATCGGCGGGCGTATCCACGCTCGAAAATCAGAACTGGACGCCGCCTTCCGCTCGCAGGCTGTAAATGGCTGAGGCTGTCCTTGCCCATGTGGCGATGCCCACTCCGGCCGATCAGCTTCGCGTTGCGCTCGACGTTGTGCAGATCATGAACGACCTGATCATTGTCCGTGAAAATGACGCGAACGACGCGGCGATGAAAATTGCTGCCCAGCAGATCAAGATCAACGCGGATCGGGCGATGACCCTCGTCGATGAAATGGCGGGTGCACAGGCCTGAAGAGTGCTGACGAGGCGGCTGCCACCGACCTCGCCAGCGATGTTCAATCAGAAGGAAGTCCCTATGAACCAGGTAACATTACCTGGGGCGACTGCTGACGTCACCCCAAAACTTCAGCGCTTTCTCGCCCGCCTTGATCGGCCGGCGCTTGAGGCGGTTGCCCAGGCAGCCATAGACCGGCTGGACGACATAGACGGCGATCCCGACTTTGAAGACGATGATCCCGCCGGCCAGTCCGATGAGGACGGGGTTAACACTGGAAACGGCCTCTTCTCACTGCATGGAAGGGGATTTGATGGCCCAGGCTGCCCGATCGCAGACTCAGGAGAGCAGGAGTGGGCATGATGGAACACCACAACTGCGCATTTCCGCAGAACGTAACCACCCCACCGGGTGCAAGTGAGGCATGGATGGCTGCGACATGCCATTTCCAACGCGCCCGCACCGCCGAAACCTCATACGATCGTTCGACCTGGCGCCCTGCCTATAGAGCGGAGAGGCGAGGCGGATCCGATATTCCTGCGGCCGTCGATGCCGAGATGGAGCGGCTTACTGAAGCCCGTTGCGAAGCCGAGGAGGCTCTCATCGCTACCTCCGCGCCCGATCTGCAGGCTGCAGTGTGGAAGCTCCAATATGCCCGCCGGCGGTGGGCAGCCTTCGAGGAATGGCCAGATGACTGGTGGTCCAGCATCATGGCGGACCTTACGAGGCTGGCGGCGCTCCCAAGTATTGAATTCGATGCTGCTAGCTGGCTCACCCAATTTGAAGCGGTGGGCGGAGGGTTCATCGTGAAGCCGGAGGGTGTGGAGATTTGTTTCATGCTCCACGGCCACCCCCCGGCCGCCCAGCAGGAGGCCAAGCGGCTGTTCGACATAATCGACGCGGATGCGGTGAAGCGCGCCGCGGTCCGGGATGTGGTCGTAGCAAACGTGGCCAATGAGTCGGGAGGCGCACATGGCCGCGCCTGACTATCCTCATAACATCGCACGCTTCGCGCTGGATGCGATCACTGGCATTCTCCCCTTTAGTGAAACCGAATGCGCGCCAGCGTTGGACGCTATAGGGATAGCTGATCCGGCCGATCGCGCCCGGCTTTCGGCCTTCCTGATCGGCTATGCCCTCGAATATCGGTTCGTCTCGCTCGGTGAGGTTTCCAGGCCTCGCGGCCGTGAGATCATCGACGCGCTTGGCAATGTCGCCAAGGCCGCCCAGCAGATTGATGATGCCTTGCTTGTCCTTCGTCGTGCACGACAGACGGCATTTGAAGGGGGAGGAGCTCGCGAAGACTATCGGCAGGCGCTCTTCCCAATGATGGTCGAGAGTGTTCAGGCTGCCTTCCGTCTTCCACGCACGGAATGGAAAGGCGGCTTCGAAGATCCTCTTACCGGGGGATTTGCGCAGATCGCGGATGCAGCAGCCGATCTCGCTGATCGCTTTACGGTTGAGGATGTACGAGCGCCGACGCGTCAGCAGCACCCAGGGCTGACACTCCTCATCCTTCGCCTTGCTGGGATGTACGAGGAATGGACAGGCCGACGGCCGACGGCAGCGCAGAACAGCGAGCAGCCTGAATACCGGACGCCGTTTGTGCGGTTCGTTCATGCCTTCGCGCCGCTAGCTGGGGTAGCGTCGGACTTGGCGCCGAAATCGATCCGCGCCGCTTTATCCTCCCGATTGCCTCAAAAAATATGCGCAATCGGGCCGAATGACGGGGCTTCTGATCCGTGTCACCCATCGTCGGACAATGTTGGACAAACTGGGAGCCACGATCATGAAAGCTGATCGCATCGAACCACATGTCGTGCCGATTTCGACTGCCCGGCAGTTGCTCGGCGGCCTCTCGCGATCGACGATCTATGCGCACATGGGGACTGAAGGCGGGTTGGAAGGCGTCAAGATCGCCGGCCGCCGGATGATCACCATGCGCTCGATAAAGAGGATGACCGGCGGAGGCGATTATGGGCCTCGCTGAGCGGTACGTAATTCAAATTGTGCACGCGCCGTTCGCTGCTGGCTTCGATGTGAAGGTCACGCCTGCCCCGGCTGAAGAGAATCTGGACGCCACGTTTCCAGATCATCGCCGGGCCAGTCGCTGGGCTGATGGCCTTCGACGCACTCGCGGTTGGCGCATCATTGACCGCACCGGCTTGGCCGACCTCCACCGCGTACAGGCATAGGACATTCCGATGCTCGACACACAGAAAAAGGGCCGGAACGCGCCAACGCCCGGCCCCATACTCGACGCCTCAGCATGTAGTCGAACTGGCGCGCTTCCGCAACAGTGCAACATCCGTTCGCCGGTGGAAATGGCATGGCATCGCTATCGGGCGCTGGTTCTCCAGGCCGCGCAGGATCCGCAGTTATTGAAGGACACATGGCATCGCCGGTCAATGGCCCGTGCCCACTCGGCTTGGTCCCGGCTCTTTGTCGGAGGGACGGCATAATGGCGCGCATTCGTTCAGTGCATCCCGGCCTGTGGACGGATGAACGGTTCGCCTCCGTTACTCCTCTCGCCCGGCTCCTGTTCATCGGCATTTGGAACGAGTGTGATGACATGGGCTCGTTTGAATGGTCGCCACTCAAGCTGAAGATGCGGCTTCTCCCCGCAGACAATGCGGACGCGGGTGCGCTTTTGGATGAACTAGCGGGCGCTGGTTGCATCATGCGTTACCAAATCGATGGTCGTGAGCTTGGTGCAGTTCGGAACTTCGCGCTCTTTCAACGGCCCAAAAAGCCGAACTCACTATACCCTCAAACGCCCGAAGTTCGGAAATACTGCGCGCATAAGGATGAAGCAGTTCCGTCCGAGTTCCCCACCGGTGGAGAAATTCCTCCGCAGATGGAGGATGGAGGAGGTAATAGTAATTCCGTTTCTAACGAAACGGGCTCCGCCGTCGAAATCGATGATCCGGCAAAAATCATGTTCGACGCGGGCATCGCACTGATCACGTCGGCCGGAACACCCGAAAGGCAGGCCAGAAGCTGGCTCGGCAAGACGCGGCGGGATTACTCCGTTGAGGCGGTGATTGCAGCGATCAGCCAGGCGAAGCGGAACAGTGCGAGCGATCCGATCCCGTACATGGAACGAGCCTTGAAAAATCAGGCGGGACAGGAGGCCGGTGATGACATGCCGCTGTACGCATGACCGCCGCCGATCAACTGGCGGCGCTGGGCATTCGCCTATCGAGCTATTCGCCGGGGGAGCACACCAGCACCTGTCCGCAATGCTCGCCGCACCGGAAAAAGAAATCCGCGCGCTGCCTGTCGGTGCTGATCGATGCCCGAGGCTGGGCATGCTGCTGCCACCATTGCGGCTGGAAGGATGGATCTCGTGAAACTGACCAAACCTCACATGGACTGGCTCGACGCCAGGGGAATCGATCCCGCACTGGCGGCAAAGTTTGGTTTGGCATCCGTGGACCGGTTCGGAAGGATGATGCTTTCGGTCCCCTATCGCGAGGCTGGCCGAACGCTCAATCACAAGTACCGGGACCCGCTCGACAAGGCTCGGCAGGCCATGGACCAAGGCGCCCCGCTGACCCTGCTCAACATAGATTGCCTGTCGGACGAATCTCTGGCCGGCCAGCCCCTGATCATTGTGGAGGGCGAGTGGGACTTCCTCGCCACGCTGACGGCCGGCAAGCGCCGGGTGGTCTCAGTCCCCAACGGCGCCCCCAAGGAGGCGAGCGGCGATGACGAACTCCAGGAAGGAGCCCGCTACGCTTGGTTCTGGCGTCATTACGATGCCCTGTCCCGGATCAAGAGCGTGATCCTGGCAGTAGATAACGACGAACCGGGAAAGGCTCTGGCCGCCGACCTTTGCCGCCTCTTCGGGCCGGAGCGGTGCAGCTTCGTGGAGTATCCGGCTGGCTGCAAAGATCCGAACGATGTCGTCATACATTCTGGCCATCAGCGGTTGGTGGAAGTTCTTGATGCAGCCAAGCCATATCCGGTCAAAGGGCTGTACGCGCTGGACGACTTTCCCGAGCAACCGTCCTATCAGGCTTGGCCAACAGGCGTGGGTAAACTGGATGAACTGTTCCAGATCGTGCCGCGAACCTTCACCGTCGCCACCGGCTATGCGGGGCAGGGAAAGACCAGCTTCCTCATGTGGATACTGGCCAATCTAATCCGGCGCGGAATCCACGTTACAGCCGCCAGTTTCGAGACGGACATCAAGCCGATCTTCCACCGCAAGCTGCGGGCCGCCATCCTCGAAACTGGTGAATTTGCGCAGCACGACCCGAAGGAGCGTGACTGGGCAGACGGAATGATCCGTCGGTATCTCGCCATCATTTCGCACTCACCGATGGACGACGAAGATGCGCTCAGCGTGGAAGATGTGCTGGATCTAGGCCGGGCGTCGGTCATCCGTAACGGAACGCGATTGCTGCTGATCGATCCTTGGAACGAAATCGACCACAAGCGCCGCGGCGACGAAAGTGAAACCGATTATACCGGCCGGGCGATCCGGCTGATGAAACGCTTTGCTAAGCAAAATGATGTCGCGGTGTGGGTGATTGCTCATCCTGCCAAGCCATCCCAGTTGCAAGGCAAGCCCCGGATGCCCGGCCTGTATGACATCAGCGGCTCAGCGAATTGGGCGAACAAGGCTGACTACGGGCTCTGCTTTCAGATCAAGAGCCGAGAATATTGGACCACCACTATAGCCGTGACGAAGGTTCGAATGGGCCTGCCGGGCAAGATGGGATCGGTCGTGATCCAGTTCGATCCGCGCCGATCCTCCTATTCATTCTACAGCGAAGAAGCCGCCGCGTGACATCCAAAGCTTCAGTTGAAGGACCAAAACATCATGACCGATACGACAATCCTGCATGATCGCCTGCTCAGCAAATTGCGAGAGGCAGTCACTGCGGTGGTCGACATTGATGGTGCTGAGGAAAAGGCCATCGAGATCGCGGCGACGGCCCTGACTGACATGCTCGCCAATGTGCTTGCCCGCCTTCCCGCAGCTCTCGACCCGGAAGGGGCAACAACGATCAGCTTGGCGATGGGGAACCGCATGATGCGGCGGATGATGCTCGAGGCGATGGACCGGGGCGAGTTGTTCGACCTTCGCGGAGCGCCAAGCCAGGGTGGCCGAAACTCTGCAATAGGCTCCGCCGAAAAAATCACCGACCGGCCAACCCGCAAACCTCGCGGTAAAGGCTGAATCCACTGTGGCGACCGCTCCCAAAATGGAGACTGAAATGCCTACAATCGACCAAAACATCGAAGAGCAGAGCGAATCTCCTCCTCGATTTGGAGGACTAAATCGCATGAGTGACACACAAATTTTACATGATCGCTTACTCAGCCAACTACGCGAAGCCGTCGCCTCCATCTTCAACATAAACGGCGCAGAAGGACAGGCTATCGGGGCGGCCGCAGACGCACTGACCGATGCCTTGGCAGAAGTGTTGGCCAAACTGCCATTGGCCGCTACCGACGTCGGGGGCCGGATCTTGGCAAAGACCTACAGCAGGCGGTTTACTGGCCAACTTACCATCCAGAGATTGAACCTATCCGAGATGGCCGACCTAGTCGCGATCGAGGAAGAGGTTGTGGCTGCGCTGGCAGGGGAGACACTCGGCCATGCCTGATCCCAAGCTCATCGCTGAAGGCGGCAAGGTCGCCTACGCAATTCACCAGGCTATGACCGATGGCGGAATCGTCGGCGCCGACCGAGCACGTTCGCAGCTGTCAGAAGCTGACATACGCGCGCTGGCGGCATTCCGAGATCACCAGCTCGCCACCTTGGTCGCCCAAGTCGAAGATAGCCCACAAGGTGCAGAAATCCGCTGGCAGGCCGCCCTTCGGGCTTATGACGCCCATGTTTCCAACGTTCTCGCCACCACCATTTCAGGAGCGAAGAAATGACCATTCCCGCGTTTCGTCAGAACTTGTTTGCTGGCCTTTCTGCGGCCGCGCCGGCCGTGCCTCGTAAAGTATCGGTGGCTGCGCCGACCGCTGTTGCCCAGCCCTCGGCACGGCAGTCCAGCGCTCCGGTGAAATCAACTGCAACGATCGAAGCCGAGCACCATGCCGCCGAGCGCGCTCGTATAGCGGCGGCGGTGGAGCAGCAGCGCCAGGCCCAAGTGGCTGCCGCCGAGGAAAAGGCACGTCGGAAGGAGGCTTCGGATGCCGTTTGGGCAAAGGCATGGGCGCCGCGCGAAGGCTTGCCGGGCATGAATGGACGGCGAGACGAGGCTAGCCGCAAAGCTAACGGCTCGGTCTGGGCGAAAGCCAGAGCGGCCAACGAGGGCCTAGCTGGCTCGAACGCACGATCTGGTACCGATCAGGACAACAGTTCGACTGCCGCTAGCACCATCAAGCGGCAAAAAAGCGATGATGTATGGGCACGGGCATACGCTAAAAACCAAGCCCTCCGCGCCCACTTGGACGGAGGTAATCGGTAATGTCGCTTTTCGCTCGAGAGTCAGCTTATGAAGCTGAGTTGTCCCCCTTGGACAAGGCACGTGCGGCGATGGAAGCGATTGACGTCGATACACACGTCAATCGGGTAGAATCCCTCAAACTTGGTATCGCCGCCAAGGAAAAAGCACGCGATCGGGCTCAGGTGCGGCTGCTGGAATTGCATGAGACAATCCGCGACGGGCGGCAGCCCGACGGCAATGACATCGCACAGGCGCTACTAGCTGATGGTAAGTTGCCGCCCATCCCCGATGACTTAGCTCGGGAGAAGGATCAGCTCGTTGTAGGCATCGGCGCGCTTAATCGTCAGATTAATGACGGTTACCTGCCACTGCGCCGTCCCTGGGACAAACTGCGGCAAGAGATGGGGCAGGCAGGCGAACCATTGCTGGACGATCTATATCGGCAAGCCCAAGAAGCGATCGCGCAGGTCGAGCAGATTTACGCCACGGTGGTCTCACTCAGTTTGATCATGCAGACAGGCAAGATTGATGCGCTGCGGCGCCTCAGCGGAACAATGCTGGCTGGTGGACGTGAGTTCCGCAGATTTTTCGAGTTCGCCACGCCAATAGAAGTGGATCAAACGATATTGGCATTAAATGATCTGCCCGCATTGAAGGCGATGCGCCGGCAGATCCGCGAGACGGTCGACCCGCCCTCGCAGCTGCAGATGGATCGAGACGGCCTCTGATCACGACAACTGGCTGGCGCTTCGGTCTGGCGCCAGCCGATAAACGCTCGGTGGGGCTTTTCATCCTTTTCACCCATCGGAAACTCGGGCCCGGTGCTGGCGCCATGACAACCAGCGCGCCGGGCCTCTTCATGCGACATCGTATCTATAATGGCCCTTGCTTCGATGTTTACTCCGAGTGGATTAAACGACGTGCCCCTGAACGATGCCGCCGTCCTGCAGTATTCCATCTGGGGCTGGGCGCATGGGCGCCTTCAGTGACGCTTCTCGGGATCCTGAAGGTCTTCAAGATTGACCGTCTTGCCGAAGTCTGGGTGTCGTCCAAAAAGCTCCTTCATCGGTGGAATTTTTTGCGCGTTTTCGGCTGTTTTCTTTGCAGCTTCGTCTATCGCGATGCGGTGCCGGATCATCAGCGATCGGCGAAGAATTCCCGGGACTTGGCCAGCTCGCATCAGAATCAATGCCACCACGGCTGTTACGGTCGCTTGGCCACCCCGATTGAGCATTTCACCAATGTGAGACAATCGGTGGATTGGGGCAGGAACGGGTATAGCCAGCGCGATCAGGCACACGATTGTCACGCCCACTAGGCCAAACAGCGCAAACAAGGCATTCACCGCCGCATTCAATTCGTCGTTCAGATCATTGATGGCTTTCACCGACCGGCCGCTTGCGGTCATACTTCCCATTATGAGGGAGATTGTAGGCAAGATGCTCGCGGAAACCAGGCTCAGGAAAGTTACCAATAGTCGGCCGCTGTCGCCGGCTAATGTCGCCGGCGGCAGCAGCGCTCCAAGCGCAAAGGCGACAGGCAATCCTACCTTTTCTATCCGGCGAAGTTGCAATCTATTCTTCCTGCTTCAGCCCACATGCGAAGCGCGTTCACAATCTGTTCCATAGCACTTGTGGGATCCAAAAGCGAGTTGACCGCGTCGACGGACATCAGAGTGGAAAGCTTTACGATGCCTCCCTTCTCCCGGCCATCGCCGCGCAAGCCAATATCGGCTGGATCTATATTGCGAAGAGCCTCGTTGATGGTCGCACGCGATATAGGCTTTTTCTTTCGCCGTTCCTTGATGAAGACCTTGAAATAACCTTCAATTGTTCCGTCATCGGGAACTTCTCCCCGAAGTCGTTCCAGCGCCTCAGGCGTCCACCCAAGAACCCTCAATACGTCAAAAACCGTTGCACCTTCTTCGCGCGCTTGAGCAGCCTCTCTCTCAGCAATAGCTACTTCACGCCGAGGCTGCCCCTGATTGTTGTTGGGGACCGCGGCAATCTCAATTTCCGATGATTCGGACAACTCCTTGCCATCACCGGCCAAAAATTTCCCATTAAGGATTATGGCTTGGCCGGGCTCAAGTTCACCAGCGTCCTGAAACATGCGCGTCAGATACCGTTCGAGCGTGCGGCCTTTAACCTGCGTCCCCTCGATGAGACCAACGTTATTTCCGATGACTGCGAAATACAGTGCACCTTTGAGGACCCGCGCCTGCTCGCCTACATTCAAACTTTGAAGGACAAACTCGTCTGTGTCGTCGTCCAATGATTGCGTCACTGCATGGACATCCGAACCTTCCTGAAGATGGATCAGCTGACCAGCGAAAATGGGTCCGCCCCAGGTCTCACGTGGTGAGAGTTTATTGAGAATAACGAAACTATTGTCTTGGTCGATATCCAATTTCCGCAGCTTCGCATTCTCAGCAAGCGCCTGCCCGCGCGCGCGCCGCTGAAGAACATCAACAATCATTGCCTTGAGGTTAGCGCCTTCACCGATCCCATCGGTCTTTAGCTGCCGATATTGAACTGTGCACTTCTTCGCCACTCTATCCCTCCGAATCTTACGCATGCATAACAAATCGCAAAGCGTTAAAAGTCGAGTGCAAATGAACAGTTAGCGCATATTGGTTGAAAATATTTCATCGGACGAGTTTATGGTTCTGCAGCCGTTCTTGGGCCAGGGCGCACGCAGCGCCCTGGTCCCACCGCTACCAGGAACCAGGTCTGCGGCAATGAATAACATTTAGAAGTTCTGCTTCGCTGTGCGGAGCACTTGGGCAGCGGGCGTTGTCGCAACTCCTGCGCGTAGAGCGGCCAACTGGTTCACAATCGCCTGCAGCCAGGCAGTGGTTTCGCCGGTCTGCGATGTCAGGGCTGCCACCAGTTTTTGCGTCTGGCTTTCCGTTGCTGAAACAACCGGTGCCGTGGCGCCGTCGCTGGCGAAGAGGCTTTCCCTTGCAGCCGAAATCGATGCGATGTTGCTTTCCGAAGCGATCCTAGTCTTGGTGAGCGCCGTCACCTGGTCCAGCAGCTTGAAATAGTCCTCGCTCGAGCCATAGATCTGCCGCTGCAAGTCGAGCAGCGTCCGGGCGGCGTCCGAATAGTCGTCATAGGCGGAGGTGTCGCCGGCGGCCACGCGCTGGGCGAGCGGGTTATAATTGGCCTGAGCCTCCGCCAGGCGCTCGCGGAGCGACCGGGCATCATTGCCGACGGTCAGTTCATCGAACAGAGACCTCAGCGATGCGGTGACCTTCTCCGCCGCATCCTTGACAGCGGCGGCGCGCTCCTTGCCGTAAAGCTCCTCGAGTTGCGCATATTCTTCGGTGGATGCGCCGGCTTCCTCGAAGATCTTCTTCAGCCGGGTGAACTCCTTGTCGAGCGTGTCCAGCGCTGCGCCGACCGGGTCGGTATATTCCTTCAGCCGGTGGAACACGTTTTCGAAGTCCAGCGCCTTTTGAAGCTGGCCCTCGATGTCGTCGGAGCGGGTCAGCAGCGCTTGCGTGGAAGCGCGAAGGCCAAGCAGGGCGCCATCCTTTACCGCGTCGGCAATGGCATATTTGATCGCGTCCTCGCCGCCTTCCTTGCCGAAGTCTTTGATGTCGGTCCGGCCGGAGCCGCCCTTCAGCTTGCCTTCGCGGCCGATGGTGGAGACACGCCACTTGCCTTTGTACTGGCCGATGGAGACCTGGTACCCGCCGACGTCGGCGCCAAGCTGCTCAGCGATCGCGTCCAGCCCGCTCTGGATCGACGTGCCCGCAAGATTGGCATTGGACCGATAGGCCGCCTTATTGCCGGCGACTGTGACGTCGCCGTTCCCTTGGCCGGTGACGACGGCAGTGCCCCATTTGGGCTTCGACAAGAGGCCGCCCAGGGCGCCGCCTAGCAGGCCGCCAGCAATTGAGCCCAGTGGGCCAGCAAAGTCCCCGAAGGCTTCGCCAAAGGCATCTTTCAGGGGCTTGGTCAGGAACTTTTCGCCGATCTTGTTACCGAGCGCACCTCCGATGCTGCTGGTGAGCGCGTTATTCGCCCCGCCAAGGAGCAAGCCAGCGGCAGTCTGACCTGCGCCAGCGCCTTGCAGGATTTTCGTCATACCCTTCTTGAATTCGCCGTCGCCGCCGAAAATTTCGTCCAGCTTTTCGGTAACGTTCTTCCAGCCGTCCTCGCCCACCATCGGGGAGAAGGCGCGCAGGATGTCGCCCGCCTTTCCGTTCACACCGTAGAAATTGCCGCCATCGAGAATGCCGCCGACTATGCCGGCGGCACCTCCCGCCAGCCCACCAAGGCGCTGCAAAGCGTCGAGCTGCCGCAGATGGCCGTCGAGAACCTGTTGAGCACCCTGCGCTCTGGCTTCTTCAAGAGACGCCAGATCTTTCGCCTGCTGGATTAGCTGATCGCCAACAGTGACTTGATCTTTGCCCCACGATAACTGACGCTCAATCATATCCTGCGCCAGCTTGCCGACGTTACCCTGAGCCTGGAGTCGATCTTCGAACAGATCCTTCGCCATTTCTGCCTGCGGGTCCGTTTTCGGCTTAGGCGAACGATCAATTTTCGGTTTCAACAACAGGCCGCGATCTCCGGTGGTGCCTGCACCATTGAGAAGCCGCTCCGCCGCTTCAAATGTCTTTACGTTTGCTAGCTCAACTCCCAGGCTGGCGATGGATTTGGCAGCAGAGGCGAATGCTTCGTCAGTCAATGCGCCAGCTTTACGGAGGTTATCAAGGCGCTGAACCGCCGTTTTGCCATCTATCTCGCCAGTAAGGAAGGATCTTGAGATGGCACCCCGCGCACCTGCATCGACGCGTCTGACATCGAAGCCGCCACCAAAGCCGCCCGACAATTCGGTGGTGGGCGCCTGGAGTGATTGGACTTCCCCGCGGAGGGCATTTGCGCGCGTTTGTGCCTGGATGGCCCCAACCTTCGACTGAGCTATTGCGAGGGCAATAAGCTCCTTTCGCTGTGTCGTGATTTTGCCGGTGGCCAGATCCATTGCATCACCCATGATGCCCTGCGCACTGCCGACAGCATCGGAGGAGAATTTGATCTTCTCCAGAGCATCAGCAGTATCCTCCGATTTCGTAAGCAGCGAACCCAGCGCTGTTCCTGCGATGGCGAGAGCGGCCACCCACGGGCTTGATAGGAAGCGACCGACCGCCGCAGCTTTGCCACCCATCTGAGCCAGTGAGAATGCTGCTTGGCTGCCCTGCTGGGTAAGGATCATGAGCGGGTTGATACCCAACTGCATTTGGATAGCTACGTCCTGCATTTGCTGGGCTAGCATCATCTGGGCCTGCCGATGGGCGTTGCTGGATCGGGTGGCTATCATGTTGCCATCGGAAAGGGCGATTAACGATATGCTGTTCTGCCGAGCAACCTGATTGATGCGTTCAACTGCGGCGACATGAAGGTTCGCCACGCGAGCAGCATTTTCTTCTTCATCCGCAAGCCGGCGCGCCGCCATGATAGAGGCCTGTGTCGCTAAGCTGTAGTCATTTTCGGCGGCCGCAGCCGCAGTCATGGAGGTGGCTATCTTCCTGGCGGCTTGAGCACGCATTTCCGCTGCCGCGGCGGCCGCGCGTAGATCGGAAGCGCCAAGATCGCTCTTTCCCCCGACCAAAGCGTCAGAGATTTCGCGTGTTATCTGGTCCATCGAGACCTGCGCCGCCTTCTGGGCTCGATTGACGGACGTTTGCATCGCCCGCTCGAAGGCGGGAAGCCCATCGGATGTTTCCTGATAGGTCGCGCGGATGAAAGCGGGAAAGACGGCTTCAGTTGCCATGCTTATTTCTCCAATTCTCTAGCGAGGAGCGTGGGCAGCTCAGCCCGCACGCCATCAATGATCTGAAGGGGATCGACACGCGCCTGGCGCGACGTTGATCGGATGCCTGTGAAGGCGATAAAATTTTCGCGGAGTTCGCGACCGAGACGGATGCCGCCCCGCCTGGGGAGGCGACGAGGGCGGGCCTTGCCACTGGTGGCGACTGTCACAGCGGGCACAATCAACAGGACCTCGCCGGAATGCTTGCCGGGAATCTGTACGAGCGGCCCGATACGCTGTTCCAGACCTGACGATTTCCAGTTGGACGGTTCAACGCGTCCACCGCCTTTCACGCGGCGTTGCAACTCGGGAGAGGGAATCCAAAGCCAGCGAGCGTTCCGCGGGCGGATATTGGCGCCGCGGGTGTACGCCTCAATTGCGCCGACGGTTCTTTCGTTTCGACTTTTCAGATGCACGGCGCTGGACGCCGAGACCTCGCGAGCAGAGGATCGATGGAGGCGCCCGCCTTTATCCAGGTCGGAAGATGCTTCCACTGCATTGCCGAGCCGGCCAAGGCCAGCGCGTGCCATAGCGCCCCGGATCCTGCTGACAGCAATTCTACCCCCTTGATGGCTGGCTTGTAGGAGTGCGCTTTCCGCCTTTTCGCGAATCTGGCGCTCCAACTCTCGAAACTGGGCAGAAGACGGTCCGGCGACCGTGGGTTTGAACATGGCAATCGCTCCGCAAAAATGCGGCGCCATGACCGGATTTCTATGTCAGAATGTGCAAAAACGCACAAGTATAATCACGTGATCCGGGTGCTTACGGCAATAGCCAAAAGAAGGAGCCCCGACGGCATTATTACGGTGTGAGTTTCGAGTCTGCTCCCGCTATGGCGGATTTAATCGTGGCTGTTGGGATATTGGAAACGGTGGGGTTGAGCGGCTGTCTCAGCTCAGCCTGCCGTGGCAATTAGGGAGCCAGTGAAACGCGTTGCGAACAGGCTGAACCAGCTCCGGTCCATTTCGTAGGACCGGCGCATTTCGCCGTTTGCGTCCTCGTAGAGGATCGGCCGGGATTTCGGCCGTCGAGTTCGGGGGCTTTGCGGAGCAGTAGCAAAATTCAGAAGCCTAGCCCAGCCTGTCGGGGCAACTGAGGAGCCATGTAAGCTTCTGGTTCAATGCCGAGCTCCGCCAAAAAAGGCGCGTCTCGCAATCTTTCCCGCAATCCCAGCATCCGCTTCTCTGCACGTTTGATGAAGGTTGAATACGTCATCGCTCGGATCGTCACGCGACCGTTGTTCTTGGTTTCGTCACCTACCTCAGTAGGGTCAATGCGGGATCCGAGCACATAACAGGTTACGATGGTGCTATCATTCACCAATCCCTTGGCAATCAATTCGCGTACGTATTGCCAAGGCTGCTGCTTCTCTTTCGAGCCAATCAGAACACCAGGTTTCTTTATCTCCGCGATCACAAGCCGGGATACACCGTCAACGTCGTGCCCCAGATCATGGGAGTCTCGACTATAAAATCCAGCGCTGCCGTCGGGAAGAATCACGAAGTCCGGTCGCAATCGGCTACCTTTGTCTGCGTGGCCAAAAAGCCTGCTGATCACTTCGGTCATGCCCCGATTGCTAGTGAACTCCAAGCTTTCGAACTCAGGCCCGAACACCCAAAGACTACGATCGAAGAGTGGCTGGAGGTCGCCAACTTCATCCATGGTTTCGTCGCGGAGCTTTTGGTCAAGCTCTTGGATGAGACGGAGACGCTGCGCGATTTCATCCAAAGCCATCTTCGCGGTGCGGACTGACCAATCCATGAGAAGTGCATTCAATTCGTCGAGATCGCCTGGCTTCATTTCGTGTAGCTTGTTAATCAATTCGAATTTCGACGTGGACAGCTCGAGATTCGCCAAGACCGCGGCGACCTGCTCTACCGTGTCAAGGTTCATAGATGGGCACGTATCGACGACTTGATCTACAAAATCATTCCAGCGATCACGACTTACGGGCGGCAGCTTGGAAACTGTCTTGCCAAGGTTTTCGCGAACAGTTTCCTTTGTCTCCCTACGGCGATCTGCACTGAAGTCACTTAGGTGCTCCCGAATTTTGGCATGCACGGCCGATTGAGTAGCTGGCCATGCGAGTCCGTTTGGCCAAAAACCCGCCCAATCTGGCAAAACCTCGTCCGCAAGAAAATCGGCACGGACGATAAAGATGAAGCGCTTGGCTTCGCTGCTCCGTCCATCAACGAGGCGCTCCTGATCAAATCCTACCCATCCTGGCGTTCCCACGACGCGATTGTTCACGCGCCAAGCAATGCCGTGGTGCCGGGTCGTTTTATCTGCCTTCTGGGTATCGATGATGATGAGTTGCGCTGTGCCGTATCCCTCGATGTCAACATCCACCGTCCGACGCTGAGCTTCAGGGATGTCATCGAACGTGATCGTCGTTCCGTTCAGAGTAACCCGGAAATTGGGGTCAGCAAGAAACCGAGTGCCGATCACCTCCCGAGCCTCTTCAGCTGACATCATGACCAGATGGGGTTGAATGGCCATAATCTCAGTGCCGTGCCCCTCCACCTCATCCGCTGCGGCTATGCGTTCGATCGTGAACGGCTGGGTCACGCCCCTTCGAACCTCGAATGTGGTCGAGCGGCCATCACGCCAAGTGCGGACCTTATACGCTTCTCCGAACCGGAAAGCTGCATGGCGGCCCTTTCCATTGCGCCCATATGCTGTGCGAGGACTGAGGTCTGAAAGCTCTGGCGGAGGCGCTGAGCTATTCCCGTCTTCCCGTGCGCGATTGTAGTCCAGCGTCTTCCATCGAGTGAGGAACTGCGCTTCAGTCATCCCCTTGCCGTTGTCCGAGATGGTGAAAGGTTCGTCGCCCGTTCGCTCAGGCCATACGATGTCCACCTGTGTCGCCCAAGCGTCCCATGCATTTGCGACCAGTTCAACGATAGCAGTCGAAGCGTCGGTGATGATCGAGCCAGCGTGCCGCTCCATGAAGCGGTTGTCGAACAGCAAACCTAGTTCTTCAGCCATGATCCCCCTCCGATCAGCACGGCTGCGCCGTGTCAGCTTGTTGATATCAGGTCAAGGTTTAGCAAGAAATGAAGGCGGCATGCTGCACAAGATTGAGCTGACCAGTGCGGTGTTGCCTGAAGGAGGCGATTGCAACGCTATCGCGAGGCGCGGATGACTGATCCGAAATCTGGGCGCGAGGGCTTCCTGCGCCGTCAGGGTTGAGAAATCGTGGGTCCTACCGGGCCCGATTTGGACGTCTAAAGCGGTGGGGAACCGCATTTTTGTCATGTATGACGCATTTGGCAGAAAGCGATTGTTAGAACTTCGAGTTACATCTGCAAATGCGAAACAGACCAACCTGATCCAGCAACGCCCTCGATCCAATCTGAGATGACAAGAACAGCAGGGAATCGACAGGGCTGACTTTGTGTTAGAATTTCGACACCACCCAGGAGCCTATGCCCAGCAGAGAAAGGCCGGCCAGCAAGGCGAATTCTATCCGCATGGGCCAAGGACCTTCGCGACCGCGGTTCACAAGATCATCGTGCCGGTCTTTCCAGCGGTGGCGATAGCGGCTCATCTGCAGTCCGCCGCCAGCCGGCCGCCATTATCCCAAGCAGGCTTGTACACTGCCAGCCCCTTCCGCAGCATCTCGCACGCAACGTTCTTCTCGCCGGCATAGACCTGAGCCACGGTCCTGCCGTAGCGGTCGCGGGTGACAGGCGAGATCACCACCCCTGGAGCAATAAGCCTGGCGAGATGGGCCTTGCTCTTCTCCGGATCTCCGGGCGCGCAGGCGCGGCCCTTGCGGCAGTGCCCTGCCATCTCAGGCGCATCAATGCCGAGCAGCCTTACCCGGCCGATCTCGGAACATCGGAGCGTGTCGCCGTCGATCGCGGTGCAGATCGTTGGAGGCTGGTAGATGCTGATGAGGAAGGCGAGGATCATTCAACTTTAATGTCGATGCGGAGGTTGTTGCCGTCATTGACGATCACGGCGGCGACCAAAATCAGAGGGGTGATCAGGGCTTCTCCTCCAGCATGGCGTCTATCATCGCTTGCCAATCTTCAATGACCTTATCGTTAAATCCAAGGCCACCCTCGCTGTGCGCGTATATCATGGCCTCGCTCGGATCGCGTACCGCTAGAAACGCGGCGCGGGCTAAGCTGACATAGCGTGTCCACGCGGGATGCGGAGGCTTGAAGCCGAAACCGATATGAACATCGTCTTCGTCTGTCATCGTGTAATCCGGATCGACCCCAAAATCGTGGCAAATGGCACGGGCGGCGCGTTCGAGCGGTGTCATAGAGGCATGGTTGCGCGGTAGGCATAGGCAGTCAATAGATGCCCCGCCCGCGTGTGCCTAGCGAAGCGAGACCGCGGGCAACGGACAGCCCGCTGTCGCATCAACATGGCTAGGTGGGCGCCTCCATCGTAACTCGCAGGCTCCCACCGCGTCATGCCCGAACGGCGCCACTTTAAGCCGACGGAATCGGAATGACACCAGCGCAGTTTAGCGACGAGAAAAGCGATAACCGCTGCGCTGGGAATGACTCGCCGTTGGTGTGTCAAAATGCCCCGCCTCACGCGAAGGAAAGGCAGGGCCAGGTTGGGTCGCACACAGGCATAGCCTGTGACCAGTAAGCTACAGTCAATCTATAGGGGTACGATATGCCCATAATGATAGGTGCCCCACGATTCCGGATTATATCCACAGGTGCACAGCAGAGTGATCATATCACGTCTAGCGCCTCGTCCATGGATCGGGCTTGCTTGAGATAGTTCGCCGCCAATGCGAGATGAACCCGCTTGGCTGTTGGATCATCAATGGTGTTGGCTTTTCGGATTTCGCTTCTGGCGCGGCGCTCATAGTAGGCCTTATCCGAAACATCACGCATCTTTGCTCCTCCTTGAGTTGAACAAAAGCGCCCACATTGAGGGGGCGCTATCCCAGGCAGCTTTCCTGGGGATAGGAATCTTATCAAAATGCGCGGCAATTCTTCAACTGTGTCGATCGCCTTTGCGGATGACCCCGTCTAGGGAAGTCGCCGCAGGAAAAGAAAGGGCGAGCTGCGATGCACGCCCTCCTTTGTAGATCGGATCGCGCTCAGCGCTTGCCGGTGGACCTCTGAAATGCGACCTTGGTTTATGCCCAGGCCAGCAGCAATGTCATGGTGGTAGTGACTGGCGGAGCCGCTCGAAATTATACGCAGACCAGCGGTGATCCCCTCCATCAGTGCTGCGGCTGCCGGTCGTTCCAGCTCTTAGCGTCGATTGACACAGCAGGGGAGCCGTCCGAACCTGACAGCTCGGGGGCAGATTATGAGATGGTTGAGTCGATTGTTTGGCGGCGGCAAGGATGATGTGCAGCAGCTCCGCCGAATTTACACGGTAGGCATAGTCGGAGAGAGCCACAAAAACTCGGATGGCTCATCGCGCCAATCTGAAATTCGGCGCTGTCGAGTGGGTGAGCCCGTGAAACTGGTTGCAGAGCCACACAACCCTTATGATTCTTTGGCGATCGCTGTTCTCTCCCGGCGCGGTATCTGCATAGGCTATATCAGCCGCGACCATAACGGATGGATTGGTGAAAAGCTTGCAGATCAGGCCATAGCGTCCGCGTGCATTGGCATGATTGTTGGAGGTGAACTGGGCAAGCCCTCGCGGGGGGTCTTGCTTGAACTGAAGATGTTCTGACAGCGCCCTGCTCGAAAGGACGAACCGCTAACCGCCGATCCGTTCGACGGCTCGCCATCGCAGGAAGACGTCGAGATGAAGGCAGAGGAACTCAGCACCACGGTCTACGGGGATATGGAAAGCCCCGCGCTTAGAAGGGGGTAGCGCGGGGCATCTCACCCAAGGGGAGGTGAGGACTTCCAACTACCAAATTTTGCGTGATTCGCCCATTTACCTAAGGAAATAATCCCAAAGAGTTTGGCCCCTGCCATGTTGCATCCATGTTGCATGGAGCCGCCGGGAACTCTTGGAAATCACCGGAAAACGGCGGAATTGCGCGGGTTTCCCTTGCAACATAGGATTGCGGGAGGAGGAGGGGCTTGGCACCGCGAAGTTGCTGAATTTATTGGGGAAAGTGTGGATGCCCGACAAGGATTCGAACCTTGATTGACGGAGTCAGAGTCCGCTCTCTTACCATTAGAGGATCGGGCATCAGGATGAGCCAGCGGCTCACCGGAGAGGCGCAAATAGGCGGCGATTCCGGATTGGTCAAGAGTTTTGCGACAGGCCTGCCGGACAATTTCATGCCCTGCCCGGCGCAACCATAAAAGAAAACCCGCCGGACAGGCTGTCGCTTCCGGCGGGCTCTTCATCGATCCCCGATGGGGTACGAAGGCTGGGAGCCGCTTCCCGAGATAGGAAGCGGACCCCATTATTTCAAAGCGCTTATTCCATGTCCTCGGTGGTGAAATCCTCACCCTGGACGACGGCCAGCGGATCGTCGCCAATGGCGGCTTCCGGACCCTGGCGCAGTTCGGCGGCATGCTCTTCGGCAGCCGTCTTGGGCGCGATCAGGTCGACCTGGCTGGAGGCCCGCAGCGCCGCCCGCATCGCCGCGTCACGCGACGAGGCGGCGACGCGCATGCGGTTCATGCCGGCGCCGGTGCCCGCCGGGATCAGGCGGCCGACGATGACATTCTCCTTGAGCCCGACCAGCGTGTCCTTCTTGCCCTGGACCGCCGCTTCCGTGAGGACGCGGGTGGTTTCCTGGAAGGAGGCCGCCGAGATGAAGCTGCGCGTCTGGAGCGACGCCTTGGTGATGCCGAGCAGCACCGGCTTGCCCTCTGCCGGCTGGAAGCCGGGCTGGAGCTTGGCGTTGATCTCCTCCATCTCCTCGCGGTCGACCTGCTCGCCCACCAGCAGCGTGGTGTCGCCGGACACGGTGATCTCGACCTTTTGCAGCATCTGACGAACGATCGTTTCGATGTGCTTGTCGTTGATCTTCACGCCCTGCAGTCGATAGACTTCCTGGATTTCGGCAACCAGATATTCGGCCAGCGGCTCGATGCCGAGCACTTCGAGAATATCGTGCGGGTCGGGCGAACCACCGATCAGGTTGTCGCCGCGCTTCACATAGTCGCCTTCCTGAACGTCGATCACCTTGCTCTTGGGGATGAGGTATTCGACCGGCTCGCCGCCATCCTCCGGATTGATGGCGATCTTGCGCTTCGCCTTGTAATCCTTGAGGAACTGGACGCGGCCCGACACCTTGGCAATGATGGCATTGTCCTTGGGCTTGCGGGCTTCGAACAGTTCGGCGACGCGCGGCAGACCGCCGGTGATGTCGCGGGTCTTGGCCGCTTCGCGGCTGACACGCGCCAGCACGTCACCGGCCTGCACCTGCGCGCCGTCGTCCACCGACAGGGTCGCCCCCACCGCCAGCATATAGCGTGCGGCTTCACCCGACTGGTCGTCGAGCAGGGTGAGGCGCGGACGAAGGTCTTCCTTGGTGCGGGCGGACCCACGATGCTCGGTCACGACGCGCTGCGCGATGCCGGTCGCTTCGTCGGTCTGTTCGGTCAGCGTCTTGCCGTCGATCAGGTCCTGATACTTCACGATGCCCGGCTTTTCGGTGATCACCGGCATGGTGAAGGGGTCCCACTCAGCGAAGCGATCGCCCTTCTTCACGGTGTCGCCATCCGCGAACAGGATGGTGGCGCCGTAAGGCAGGCGGTGCGTTTCGCGCTCGCGGCCCTCGCTGTCGATGATCGCGATCTCGCCATTGCGGGCGAGCGACAGGCGGCGGCCATTCTTGTCGGTGATGGTCGGCATGTCGCGCAGCTCGATCGTGCCGTCCGACATGGCTTCCAGGTTCGACGTTTCGTTGAAGTTCGCCGCGCCGCCGATGTGGAAGGTCCGCATGGTAAGCTGCGTGCCCGGCTCGCCGATGGACTGCGCCGCGATGACGCCGACCGCTTCACCGATATTGACCGGCGTACCACGGGCGAGGTCACGGCCGTA
Organism: Sphingobium fuliginis; assembly: GCF_004152845.1. Lineage (GTDB taxonomy): Bacteria > Pseudomonadota > Alphaproteobacteria > Sphingomonadales > Sphingomonadaceae > Sphingobium > Sphingobium fuliginis. The sequence continues at coordinate 297,795 of NZ_SEON01000002.1, read as the reverse complement.
GCACTTGCCACAGACGCCCATCTTGCTTTCGCAGATCAGCGGGCTGCGGATCTTCACGGCCTGCGTGCCGATGGCCTCGATCTGCGCGACCAGCGCTTCGTCGAGCAGCGTGCCGATCGGCACGATGACCGAACCGTCCTTGCTGTCGACGATGTCCTGCGCCGTGGTGCGGCCCAGAATTCGTTCGCCGAGCGAAGCGATGACCGAGCCGCCCTGCACGATGGCCTTCATCTCCAGCGCCTTGTCGGTGCCGCAATCCTCCTCGACGACGGTGCAGTCCTGGCTGACGTCGACCAGACGGCGGGTCAGGTAACCCGAGTTCGCCGTCTTGAGCGCGGTGTCGGCCAGACCCTTGCGGGCGCCGTGGGTGGAGTTGAAATATTCAAGGACGGTGAGACCTTCCTTGAAGTTCGAGATGATCGGCGTTTCGATGATCTCACCCGACGGCTTGGCCATCAGGCCGCGCATGCCGGCAAGCTGCTTCATCTGCGCCTGCGAACCACGGGCACCGGAATGCGCCATCATGTAGATGGAGTTGATCGGCGCCATGCGGCCCGTATTCGGGTCCTTGGGCTGGGCGCGGATTTCGTCCATCATGGCGTTCGCGACCTGGTCGCCGCAACGGCTCCAGGCGTCGATCACCTTGTTGTACTTTTCCTGCTGGGTGATCAGACCGTCCTGATATTGCTGCTCATAGTCGGCCACCAGCGCCTTGGTTTCGTCGACCATCGCGGTCTTCGAATCCGGGATCACCATGTCGTCCTTGCCGAAGCTGATGCCCGCCTGGAACGCGTGGCGGAAGCCCAGCGCCATGATGGCGTCGGCGAACAGCACCGTGTCCTTCTGGCCGGTGTGGCGATAGACCTGGTCGATGACGTCCCCGATTTCCTTCTTGGTGAGAAGGCGGTTGACGACGTCGAAGGGCACCTTGTGCGACTTGGGCAGGCATTCGCCCAGCAGCATGCGGCCCGGCGTGGTCTCGAAGCGCTTCATATACTGATTGCCGGCTTCGTCGGTCTGCGGCACGCGGCTGATGATCTTCGAGTGCAGGGTGACGGCCTTGGCATAGAGGGCCTGATGGACCTCCTGCATGTCGGCCAGCAGCATGCCTTCGCCCGGCTCGCCTTCGCGTTCCATCGACAGATAATAGATGCCCAGCACCATGTCCTGCGAGGGGACGATGATCGGCTTGCCGTTCGCGGGGCTGAGGATGTTGTTGGTCGACATCATCAGCACGCGGGCTTCAAGCTGGGCTTCCAGCGACAGCGGCACGTGGACGGCCATCTGGTCGCCGTCGAAGTCGGCGTTGAAGGCCGAGCAGACCAGCGGGTGAAGCTGGATCGCCTTGCCCTCGATCAGCACGGGTTCGAACGCCTGGATGCCGAGGCGGTGGAGCGTCGGCGCGCGGTTCAGCATGACCGGGTGCTCGCGAATGACTTCGTCGAGAATGTCCCAGACTTCCTTGCGCTCCTTCTCGACCCACTTCTTGGCCTGCTTCAGGGTCATGGAGAGACCCTTGGCGTCGAGGCGGGCGTAGATGAAGGGCTTGAACAGTTCGAGCGCCATCTTCTTGGGCAGGCCGCACTGGTGCAGCTTGAGTTCCGGGCCGGTCACGATGACCGAGCGGCCCGAATAGTCGACGCGCTTGCCGAGCAGGTTCTGACGGAAGCGGCCCTGCTTGCCCTTCAGCATGTCGGACAGCGACTTCAGCGGACGCTTGTTCGCGCCGGTGATGACGCGGCCGCGGCGGCCATTGTCGAACAGGGCGTCGACGGCCTCCTGCAGCATGCGCTTTTCGTTGCGGACGATGATGTCCGGCGCGCGCAGTTCCATCAGCCGCTTCAGGCGGTTGTTGCGGTTGATGACGCGGCGATAGAGGTCGTTCAGGTCCGAGGTCGCGAAGCGGCCGCCGTCCAGGGGAACAAGCGGGCGCAGTTCCGGCGGGATGACCGGCACGACGTCCAGGATCATCCACTCCGGCCGGTTGCCCGATTCCAGGAAGGACTCGACGACCTTCAGCCGCTTGATGATCTTCTTGGGCTTCAGTTCCGACTTGGTGACGGCCAGTTCGTCCAGCAGCGCCTGCTTCTCGCCCTCAAGGTCGAGGTCCATCAGCATCTGCTTGACCGCTTCCGCGCCGATGCCGGCGGAGAAGGCGTCTTCGCCATATTCGTCCTGCGCGTCGAGCAGTTCGTCCTCGGTCAGGAGCTGATACTTCTCCAGCGGGGTCAGGCCCGGCTCGGTGACGATGTAGCTTTCGAAATACAGGACGCGCTCAAGCTGCTTGAGCTGCATGTCGAGCAGCAGGCCGATGCGCGAGGGCAGCGACTTCAGGAACCAGATGTGCGCGACGGGCGCGGCCAGTTCGATATGGCCCATCCGTTCGCGGCGGACCTTCGACACCGTGACTTCGACACCGCATTTTTCGCAGACGATGCCCTTGTACTTCATGCGCTTGTACTTGCCGCACAGGCATTCATAGTCCTTGATCGGACCGAAGATGCGGGCGCAGAACAGGCCGTCACGTTCCGGCTTGAACGTGCGGTAGTTGATGGTTTCCGGCTTCTTGATCTCGCCGAAGGACCAGCTGCGGATGCGCTCCGGAGAGGCAAGGCCGATCTGGATCTGGTCGAAGGTTTCCGGCTTCTGGATCGGATTGGCGAAGTTCGTCAGTTCGTTCATTTTTCAGTCCCTCTAGAGGGTAAATTGTTCGGGGCGGGGCAGGGAGGGAGCGCCGTCTTCGGGAGACAGCGCTCCGGAGTTCCCTTTATTCCGCCGCCTGCGCGAAGCCGTCATCGTCCTCGATCTCGTCCATCGACGCGAGTTCGACATTGAGGCCCAGCGAGCGCATTTCCTTGACCAGCACGTTGAAGCTTTCGGGAATGCCGGCCTCGAACGTGTCGTCGCCCTTGACGATCGCCTCATAGACCTTGGTGCGGCCGACCACGTCGTCCGACTTCACCGTCAGCATTTCCTGCAGCGTGTAGGCGGCGCCATAGGCCTGGAGCGCCCACACCTCCATCTCACCGAAGCGCTGGCCGCCGAACTGCGCCTTGCCGCCCAGCGGCTGCTGAGTGACGAGGCTGTAGGGGCCGATGGAGCGTGCGTGGATCTTGTCGTCGACCAGGTGGTGCAGCTTCAGCATGTAGATGATGCCGACAGTCACCTTGCGGTCGAACTTGTCGCCCGTGCGACCATCGAACAGGTCCGACTGCCCCGACGAGTGCAGGCCCGCCAGTTCCAGCATCGCCGACACGTCCGCTTCGCGGGCTCCGTCGAACACCGGGGTCGCCATCGGCACGCCGCGTGCGAGATGTTCGGCCAGGTCCACGATCTGGTCGGCCGTGCGGCCTTCGATCTGGTCGGCATATTGCGGCCCATAGGTTTCGAGCAGGCGGGTCTTCACCGCATCCGGCATCTCACCGCCCTGCGCGTTCGGGTTGGCTTCGCGCCATTCCTCCAGCGCATGCTTGAGCTGCTGGCCCAGGCCGCGCGCGGCCCAGCCGAGGTGCGTTTCGAAGATCTGCCCGACGTTCATGCGCGACGGCACGCCCAGCGGGTTCAGCACGATGTCGACATGGGTGCCGTCCTCCAGGAACGGCATGTCCTCGATCGGCAGGATGCGCGAGATGACGCCCTTGTTGCCGTGACGGCCGGCCATCTTGTCGCCCGGCTGCAGCTTGCGCTTCACCGCGACGAAGACCTTCACCATCTTGAGCACGCCCGGGGGCAGTTCGTCGCCGCGCTGCAGCTTGTCGACGCGGTCCTCGAACTTCTCGACGATCAGCTTCACCGCTTCGTCATATTGCGCCTTGACGGCTTCGATGCCGGCCTGGCGGGCGTCGTCCGCAACGGCGAACTTCCACCATTCATGACGCTCGACCTCAGCCAGCAGGGCTTCGTCGATTTCCACGCCCTTGCGCACGCCCTTGGGAGCGGCCGTGGCGGTCTGGCCCAGCAGCATTTCCTGGAGGCGGTTGAAGGTCGCGCGGTTCAGGATGGCGCGTTCGTCCTCGCGGTCCTTGGCGAGGCGGTCGATTTCCTCCCGCTCGATTGCCATGGCGCGCTCATCCTTGTCGATGCCGTGGCGGTTGAAGACGCGGACTTCCACGACCGTGCCGGCCACGCCCGGCGGCAGACGCAGCGAGGTGTCGCGCACGTCGCTCGCCTTTTCACCGAAGATGGCGCGGAGCAGCTTTTCTTCCGGGGTCATCGGCGATTCGCCCTTGGGGGTGATCTTGCCGACCAGGATGTCGCCCGGCTCCACTTCGGCGCCGATATAGACGATGCCCGCCTCGTCGAGGTTGCGCAGCGCTTCCTCGCCGACGTTCGGAATGTCGCGGGTGATGTCTTCCGGACCCAGCTTGGTGTCGCGGGCCATGACCTCGAACTCCTCGATATGGATCGAGGTGAAGACGTCATCCTTCACGATCCGCTCGGAGATCAGGATGGAGTCCTCGTAGTTGTAGCCGTTCCAGGGCATGAACGCGACCAGCGTGTTGCGGCCCAGCGCCAGCTCGCCGAACTCGGTCGACGGGCCGTCCGCGATGACGTCGCCGGCTTCGATCAGGTCGCCCACCTTCACCAGCGGGCGCTGGTTGATGCAGGTGTCCTGGTTGGAGCGCTGGAACTTCTGCAGCGTGTAGATGTCGACGCCCGACTGGCCGGGTTCGATGTCGCCGGTGGCGCGGATCACGATGCGGGTCGCGTCGACCTGATCGATGATGCCCGCGCGACGCGCCGCGATGGCGGCGCCCGAGTCACGCGCAACCGTGCCTTCCATGCCGGTGCCGACGAACGGCGCCTCGGCACGGACCAGCGGCACGGCCTGACGCTGCATGTTCGATCCCATGAGCGCGCGGTTGGCGTCGTCATTTTCCAGGAACGGGATGAGCGAGGCCGCGACCGACACCAGCTGCTTGGGGCTGACGTCCATCAGGGTGATGTGGTCCTTGGGCGCCATCAGGAATTCGCCCGCTTCACGCGCCGAGATCAGGTCTTCGGCCAGCGTGCCCTCTTCGGTCAGCTCGGCGTTGGCCTGCGCGATCGTGTGCTTGGCTTCTTCCATCGCCGACAGATAGACGACCTCGTTCGTTACCTTGCCGTCGATCACCTTGCGGTAGGGCGTTTCGATGAAGCCGTATTTGTTCACGCGGCTGAAGGTCGCGAGGCTGTTGATCAGGCCGATGTTCGGGCCTTCCGGCGTTTCGATCGGGCAGATGCGGCCATAATGGGTCGGGTGAACGTCGCGGACTTCGAAGCCGGCGCGCTCGCGGGTCAGGCCGCCCGGCCCAAGCGCCGACACGCGGCGCTTGTGGGTGACTTCCGACAGCGGGTTGGTCTGGTCCATGAACTGCGAAAGCTGCGAGGAGCCGAAGAACTCACGCACGGCGGCCACGGCGGGCTTGGCGTTGATGAGGTCGTTCGGCATCACGGTCGACACGTCGACGCTCGACATGCGTTCCTTGACGGCGCGCTCCATGCGGAGAAGCCCGACGCGATACTGGTTTTCCAGCAGTTCGCCCACCGAGCGGACGCGGCGGTTGCCGAGATTGTCGATGTCGTCGATCTCGCCCTTGCCGTCCTTCAGGTTCACCAGTTCCTTGACGACCGCAAGGATGTCCTCGGTCCGCAGGGTGGTGACGGTATCCTCGGCGTCGAGGTCGAGGCGCATGTTGAGCTTGACGCGGCCCACGGCCGACAGGTCGTAGCGTTCCGGATCGAAGAAGAGGCCGGCGAAGAGGGCTTCGGCGGTTTCCTTCGTCGGCGGTTCGCCGGGGCGCATCACGCGATAGATGTCGGCCAGCGCCTGGTCCCGCTCCTCGGCCTTGTCGGCCTTCAGCGTGTTGCGGATCCACGGGCCGGTGGTGACATGGTCGATGTCGAGCAGTTCGAGGCGGTCGATGCCCGCCTTGTCCAGCTTCTCCAGATTTTCCGGCGATACTTCGTCCCCGGCCTCGATGTAGATTTCGCCGGTCGACTCGTTGATGAGGTCATAGGCGCTGTAGCGGCCATAGACTTCCTCGGTCGGGATCAGAAGGGTTTCAAGGCCGTCCTTCTCCGCCTTGTTGGCGGCGCGGGGCGAAATCTTGTGACCGGCGGCGAACACCACCTCGCCCGACTTGGCGTCGACGATGTCGAAGGCGGGCTTCTGGCCGCGCCAGGCTTCGGCGGTGTAGGGAATCTGCCAGCCGCCTTCGCCGCGCAGGAAGGTCACCTTGTTGTAGAAATAGCCCAGAATGTCCTCGGCATTGAGGCCGAGCGCATAGAGCAACGCCGTGACCGGCAGCTTGCGCTTGCGGTCGATGCGGACGTTGACGATGTCCTTGGCGTCGAATTCGAAGTCGAGCCACGAACCGCGATAGGGGATCACGCGGGCGGCGAACAGATATTTGCCCGAAGAGTGGGTCTTGCCCCGGTCATGGTCGAACAGGACGCCCGGCGAGCGGTGCATCTGCGACACGATGACGCGCTCCGTGCCGTTGACGATGAAGGTGCCGTTCTGCGTCATGAGCGGCATGTCGCCCATGTAAACGTCCTGCTCCTTGATGTCCAAAACGGAGCGGGTTTCGGTGTCGGCATCCACCTCGAACACGATCAGGCGCAGCGTGACGCGCATCGGCGCCGCATAGGTGATGCCGCGCTGACGGCATTCCTCGACGTCATATTTCGGGTCTTCCAGCTCGTAATGGACGAAGTCCATTTCGGCGGTGCCGGCGAAATCGCGGATCGGGAAGACCGAGCGCAGGGTCTTTTCCAGGCCGGAGACATAGCCGATCGACGGATCGGAACGGAGGAACTGCTCATAGCTCTCCCGCTGGACTTCGATCAGGTTCGGCATCTGCACCACTTCGTGGATGTCGCCGAATACCTTTCTGATGCGCTTCTTCGCGCCGGTATTGCTGATCGTGGGGAGAGCTTTGGTCGCCATTGCGTATCCTGCCTGGTTGTTCGTCGCATTTTTTCGCATCGCAGCGAAAATTCAGCCTGGCCTGTCGGTTTCAGGGGTGATTCGCCCCTCCACCGCCACGCAAAAAAGTGCGGGCCGGGACTGTCCGATCCGCACTGTCAGCGTCTTGTGACCCGCCGTTTTCGCCCAATCCCGCCGGTCCCGTGCGCTAAACGAAGCCGGTCCCCGGGCGATCCGGGGGACGGTTCCCGCACGCCCGAGGGCAGTGCAAGAGCCGGATTTGAAAGACCCATATAGGCTCTATGCCCGCTCTTGTGAAGGGGGCAGGTCTGTTGATTCTGGCTGGTTGCCGCGTCAGGTCGTTGCTGTAGAGAGATGGGATGGCTTTTGCCGGGATTCAACCTCTTCTGCCGTCTGCTCGTCTGTCGTGAAGCCATGGGCGCGTCTGTGTTGCGCTTTCGCACTGGCCATGGCGGCGCCTGCCTATGGGCAGGAGGACGATGAAGCCGGGGAACCTTCCGCCGGCGAGCATGCCGTCTTCGTCACCGCCCGTCGCGTGGCCGAAGCGCAGGAGAGGGTGCCGATCAGTCTTGACCGCCTTGATGCGGCCGATCTGGAACGGCGCGGTATTGCCAGGCTGGCCGATCTGGCTGGCGTCGTGCCTAATCTCACCATGCCGACCATAGGTGCCTTTGGTGCGCAGCAGCCGATCATGCGCGGCGTCTTTTCTCCCATCGGCGCATCCACGATTGGCCTCTATGTCGATGACGTGCCTATTCAGATCCGGTCGCTGGAGGTGGCGGGCAATCCCGACCTGCGCCGTTTCGACCTCGACCGCGTCGAGGTGCTGCGCGGGCCGCAGGGCACGCTGTTCGGCGCGGATTCCATGGGCGGCACCATCCGCACCCTGACCCGGCAGCCTCAACTGGAAGGCTTGGATGGGCAGGCCAGCGGCGAGTTTGCGTTGGTCGGGAGAGGGGGATTCAGCCGCGAAATGCAGGCGGCCCTGGGCGGCGCCATATTGCCCGGCCAGATCGGCATGCGCGTCAGCGCTTATTATCGCCGCGATGCCGGCGTTATCGACCGGTTCGGCCCTGTTTCCGGCGGGCTGTTGACGAAGAATATCGATCACGACGCGGCGCTGGGTCTGCGCTTCGCGTTGAAGGCGGCTCTTGGCGAGCGCCTGGAGTTGACGCCGTCGCTTTTCTTCCAGAGGGCGAAGCGGGGCGACCTGCCCTTTTACGAAAGCAGCCTGGGTCTCTTCCGTCAGACCGCCAGCCTCCGCCAGCCGGGCCATGATCGTTTCCTTTTGCCCGGCCTCACTGCGCGGCTGGACCTGGGCGGCGCCGTGCTCACCGGCGTCACCGCCTGGTTGGACCGCCGCAACCGCCAGATAGTGGATTATTCGGGATATTTCGGAGAGATCATATTGGGTGGCATGGTCCCGGGAATCCGTACGCCCGGCGGCAGCTATAGCCGGACGACGGTCGATCAAACGGTTTTCACGCAGGAGTTGCGCATTGCATCCGCCGATCCTCGTGCGTCCGTCCGCTGGCTCGTCGGCGGCTTCTACAGCCGATCGCGGATCGCCATGGAACAGCATGTGGTCGAGCCTGGGATCGCCGATCTCGCGCAGTCGCAACTGGGCCTGTCGATCGAGGAGATTTTCGGCCTGCCGTTGCTGCCCGGCGGGCTGAGCTATCAAAGCCGGCAGCAAATTCGCGAGCGCACGCTGGCGGTTTTCGGGCAGGCAAACTGGACCTTCGCGCCCCGTTGGGAAGTGACGGGAGGCCTGCGTCTGTCCTATAATCCATTGCGCTTCCGCTTGATGTCGGAGGGGCCTTTTGCGGGCGGCAGCAACGCGGTCGGGCCCCGGGGACAAAGCGATACGCCCCTCATTCCCTATGCCGGGCTGTCCTGGCGACCGGGGGGCGACAGTCTTGTCTATCTGAGCGCCGGCAAGGGTTTTCGCGGCGGGGGGACCAATGGAGCGGTGCCGGCGAACAGTTGCGCGGCCGATCTTTCGGCGCTGGGCCGCGCTGCCGCACCGGACAGCTATGGCTCCGACTCGCTCTGGAGTTATGAGGTGGGCGTAAAGGCGGGATTGCCCGCTCGGCGGCTTCACTTGTCGTTGGCCGCTTTCCGCATCGACTGGCGACGCATACAGCAGTCCGTCACCTTGCCCAATTGCGGCTTTTCCTATGTCGACAACCTGGGGGCGGCTCGCAATCAGGGTGTCGAGCTGGCGTTACGGAGCGAGCCGCTGCGGCGGCTGGTGCTGGATTTCTCGTTCGGCTTCGTGGATGCGCGTTTCCGCCGCGATGTTGGGCTTCCAGGCTCGACTATCGTCGCGGCGGGCGACCGGATACCCTATGTACCGCGATGGTCGGGGACGCTGGCGGCGGAATATGGCTTTACGCTGCCGGGGCGGCTGGACGGTTTCGTGCGGACCGAATGGCGGCAGGCAGGGCGCTATCGCCGCGCACCTTCGACCCGGTCGGTGGCCTATGATCCGCGTGTCTATTCGGGCGAGGGAAGCGAACTGCTGTTCCTGCGCATGGGGCTTGGCCGCGATGGCTGGCAGTTGTCCGCCTTTGCCGACAATCTGCTGAACAGCCGCGCGCTGCTCTACCGCAATGCGGAGCTAGTGCCGGTAACCGGATCGCCGCTGCGCGAAATGGCGCAACGGCCGCGCACTGTCGGTCTGTCAGCCAGCTTCGGCCTGTGACGAACGAACCGATGCGATAAGCGGCGCGGCGGCCAGCGCGAGTGCCGCATAGACCGAGACGGGCAAGCCGTAACCGCCGCCCGCCGCGCGCATCTGGTCTGTCCAGAGCGGCGCCAGCGCGCCAACCAGGCTGATGATCGCGGTGTTGAGGCCGAGCAGCCGGGGGAACACCTCCGCCTCCACCGCGTCGGCCAGCAGCATCGATCCCGACTGGCCCGGCAGCGCGCTCGCAACGCCCCAGAGCAGGACGAACAGCCAGACCCCGGCCATGTCCATCATGCGGACGCCCAGCAGCGCCATGGTCCCCGCGGCCAGCAGCAGCGCCGTCGCGGTCAGGCTGTGCCGCGCGCCGAGCCGGTCGGCCAGCATGCCGCCCATCAACAGGGCGGGCAGGCCGAGCAGATTGGCGCTGCTATAGGCGAGGACCGCCGTGGATTGGCTCAGGCCCTCCGCCATCAGGCTGTCCACCGCCGCGAACAGCACGCCGTTGATCGCGAGCTGCAACAGGGTCATGGCCAGCACGATCCGGAGGAAATTCCCCGTCCGGATGGCTGCCGGGAGCGCGGTCCGCTCCACCGGCATCGGCCCGGCATCCGTCCGGTCCCCGGGGACGAGCAGCACCAGCAGGGGGCAGGCCAGCACGATCGCCGCCGAGCAGAACAGCATGGCCATGCGCCAGGTCCAGAAGGTCATGGCCGCCGCGACAAATGGCGGTACGACGGCGCCCGCGACGACGGCGGCGCCCAGAAAGACCGCAAGCGCCAGGCCTCGCCGCGCCACATGATGCCGCGTGATGACGGCGATGCCGGGCACGATGGTCGATGCGCCCGCGCCGAAGCCCGACAGCGCCATGCCCGCCATCAAGGCCGTTCGCTGCTGCGCGATGGCGGCGAGCGCGAAGCCGGCCGCACTGAGCAGAACGCCGATCAGCAGCACCGGCCGGACGCCGGCTTTTCCCATGGACGAGCCGACCGCCAGGCTGGCAAGGCTCATCGCCAGCAGGAACGCGGTGGCGCCGCCGCCCGCCTGCCCCCCGAAATCGGCCGCGATCCCGGGCAGGAGCACGCCCAGCGACATCAGCGTGCACCCCTGGACCAGCAGCGTCATGGCCGACAGGGCGAGGACCGGAAGCCAGGCCCCGTCTGCGGAAAAGCGGGGGAGGAGGAGCAAGGGACGCGGCACGACGGCAGCTTTATCCGTTTTTCCAGCAATTTGAATGGATCGGTGTCCGATTTGTGCAATGCGGCAGGGCGCAATTGCGTATATTCCGCATGGGGACGTGGAGAGATCGGGGCAAAGCTGTGATCCGGACGGAGGATATTTACGACGCGGCGACCGACGACGGCGCGTTCGACCGGCTGGCTTCGACGCTGGCCGACGCGGTCGGCGCGCGCTCGGGCGTTCTGCATTGGGGCCGCACGCCCCAGCATGTCGCGGAAATCTCCTACTCCGGCTATTTCACCGATGCGCAAATGGCGCTTTACGACGAGGAGTTTCAGGACGACGACATTTGGGGCGTTGCGCTGGACCGGGCAGAGGCGGTCAATCGCGTCTGGAATGTCGAAGCGCTCGTACCGACCCATGCCTATGAAGGCAGCCGCATCTACAATGAGTGGATCAAGGGCATGGGCGACGATACTTTCCGTTGCCTGGGCGGCGTGATCCGGAAGGACGGGACGACCGGCCATATCGGCCTGCATCGGGGCCGCGCGCAAAAGCCGTTCAACGAGGACGAAGTGCGGGCGATGCAGGACAGCATCGATCATATCGGCCGCATGTTCGCGATCCGCAGCAAGCTGGACCGCGCCAACCATTATGGCCGTTCGCTGCACGCCACGCTCGACATGGTGGGCCATGCCGTCTTCACCCTGCGCGCCAACGGCGCGCTGATCGACTGCAACCGGATGGCGGACGCGCTGCTGCGCCGGGGTGATGCGCTGAGCTTGCGTCAGCGGCAGTTGAAGGCGCGCGATCCCCGCGACGACGAAGCGTTGCAGGCCGCCTTCAGGGCCGCGACGGCCCGGCAGGGTGGACAGGCGAGCGCGATCTTCGTCCATCGCGAACGGGGCGCGCCCTATGTGCTGTCGATCGCCGCGGTGCGGGTCGGCATGGAGCGGCAGATCGTCGCGATCGCCACCGATCCCGCGGACCGGGACCAGAGCCTCGCCAGCCGCATCCGATCGCTTTACGGCCTCACCAGGGCGGAGGCGGAGGTGGCCGAAGCGCTTTGCCAGGGACGGGGCCTGGAAGACCTGTCGCAGGAACGCGGCGTGGCGCTCAACACCGTGCGGACGCAGATCAAGAATATCTATGTGAAGCTGGATTGCAGCCGCCAGTCCGAACTGGTCGCCCGCATCGGCGCGCTGCCGCGCCTGAGCGGGTTCGAGGACATGGAATAGCAGGCGAGGCGGAGCGCCCTTCAGGGTTGGGCGGGCGCCGTCACGGCCGGCGACGGCGGCGCGATCTTCACCACTTCGAAGCGTTCCTTGCGGCGCACGCCCGCCAGTTCCGGCGCGGCGGCGGGCGGCGGCGGGGCTGCCGCCCTGGGGTTCCGCTGGAGCATGCATTCATCCTTGTTGCCGCGCGGCGTCTGGAAGCAGTTCCAGAGCGAGCGCTGCAATCCCGTGGCGCTGTTGTGGATATAGGCGAAGGCCATGCTTTCCATCTGGTCGCCCGACAGAGGCAGGCCGCCCGGCGCGGTTCCCGCTCGCCAGGCCATGATCCGGCATTCCGGGCGCCCGGCGCAGAAGGTCTGGGCCATGGTCGGCCAACTGTCGGGGGAGATGGCGCGCCCCAGTTCGACCAGGAAACTCCTGGCCCCCGGCGCGATGGCGATGAGCCGGACGCCGGCCATCGTCCGGCCCAGCGAATCCGCCCCTATCGCCTGCTGCGGCCGGGCGGCGAGGTCGGCCAGCGTGCCGCCGGTCAGGGCAGGCGGGGACAGACCGGCGGGCGCATCCGGATCGCCCTGGTGCGCGGCGGACAGGCGCGCGATGCGCTGCACCAGCGGCTCGCCGCTTTCGCCCGCGCGGCGGAAGGCGGGGGGCGTGCCCCACCAGCCCCGCCAGCGAAAGAAGAGATGGGTGCCCACGGACGTGATCTTGTCCAGGCTGCCGCTCCAATAGGGCACGACCCAATCGGTATGATAATGGGTGGCGTAGCCGACCGGCTTGTACACCTTGCCCGCCAGGGCCGCCCGCGCGATGTCCCGCGCCCTTTCCCAGGCCGCCTGTGTCGGCGTGCGGGCGAGCGCGCCGTCGCAGGTGAAGGTGAACTGGCACCCCGTCGCCCGTTCCTGCCCCTGGAAGACGACGCCGCAGACCGTCTTGGGAAAGGCGGGATGCCGCACGCGGTTCAGCACCACCTGCGCGACGGCCCGCTCGCCCACGGCATCGTCGCCCGCCTCGTAAAGCTGCGCGGCGGCCAGGCAGTCCGTGGCGCGGGCGAGGTCGATGGGCGATCCTGAGAAGAGGAATGGCCGCGCCGCCGGATTGGGCAGGCGGGAGAAGGGAATGGCGGCGTTGAAGGCCCGCGCCTGATCGCGCTCCAGCGCATAGACCTCCACCGGCGCGACTGCCGGCGGCGGCGTGGCGGGGCGCGTGAGCCGGGCGGCGGCGACGGCTTCCGGGCGCGGCCTGCCGGGAGGCACCCGCGCCTCCCAGGCGGAAACCATAGCGGGCAGGCCGACGAACAGCACGAGCCAGAGCAGCCACATCGAACGATGCGGCTGGCTGGTGGGGTTTGCGTCGGTCATGCCCGTTCCGGCTCTAGCCTGTGTCTGGCCTTATTCGGGCAGGAAGTCGGGCACCGACAGATAGCGTTCGCCGGTGTCATAGTTGAAGCCCAGAACGCGGCTGCCCGCCGGGAGTTCCGGCAGCTTCTGATGGATGGCGGCCAGCGTCGCGCCGGAGGAGATGCCGACCAGCACGCCTTCCTCCCGCGCGGCGCGGCGGGCAAATTCCTTGGCGTCGGCCGGATCGACCTGGATCACGCCGTCCAGCAACTGGGTGTGGAGGTTGGCGGGGATGAAGCCCGCGCCGATCCCCTGGATCGGGTGAGGACCGGGCTGGCCGCCGCTGATGACATGGGACAGGGTCGGTTCGACCGCATAGACCTTCAGATGGGGCCAGAGCTGCTTGAGCACCTGCGCGACGCCGGTGATGTGGCCGCCGGTGCCGACGCCGGTAATCAGCGCGTCAAGCGGCGAGTCGGCAAAATCCGTGGCGATTTCCTGCGCCGTGGTGCGGACATGCACGTCGATATTGGCGGGGTTCTCGAACTGTTGCGGCATCCAGGAACCGGGGGTCTGCTCGACCAGTTCCAGCGCACGCTCGATCGCGCCCTTCATGCCCTTTTCGCGCGGCGTCAGGTCGAAGCTGGCGCCATAGGCCAGCATCAGCCGGCGGCGTTCCAGGCTCATGCTCTCGGGCATGACCAGGATCAGCCTGTAGCCCTTGACCGCCGCGACCATGGCCAGGCCGACGCCGGTATTGCCGGATGTCGGTTCGATGATGGTGCCGCCGGGCTTGAGATCGCCCGACGCCTCCGCCGCCTCGATCATCGACAGGGCGATTCGGTCCTTGATCGACCCGCCGGGGTTGGACCGTTCGGACTTGATCCACACCTCCGCATCACCGAACAGCCGGTTGACGCGGATATGCGGCGTGTTGCCGATGGTTTCCAAGATACTGGATGCCTTCATTGCACTTTCTCCTGCGTGGGCTCGGCCGCCCTTGTTTCGGGTGGGTCGAAGGTACGGGCAAGGCGGAGTTCTGGAAAGAGCTTCGCCCAGATAAGGGTTATCACGATGGCGCCGATCCCGCCGCCGATCACCGCCGCGACCGGCCCGACCAGCGCGGCGAGGAAGCCGGACTCCGCCTCGCCCAGTTCGTTGGAGGCGGAAATGGTGAGCTGCGACAGGCTGGATACGCGGCCGCGCATCTCGTCGGGGGTGTGAAGCTGGATCAGCGACTGGCGGACATAGACGGACACCATGTCGGCCGATCCCAGCAGGATCAGCGCGCCGATGCCGACTTCCGGCGCGATGGCGCGGGGCAGGAAGGCGGTCGAGCCGAAGACGATCGTGGCGATGCCGAAGAGGATGACGGCGCCCAGCATCTTGAGTCCGACTTCCGTCTTCATCGGCCGGAAGGAGAAGAAAAGGGCCGTGACCCCCGCGCCGATGCCGGGGGAAGCGGCGAGATGGCCGAGGCCGGCCGAACCCACATGCAATATGTCGCGGGCATAGACCGGGAGCAGCGCCGTCGCGCCCGCCAGCAGCACCGCGAACAGGTCGAGCGTGATGGTCGCCAGAACCAGCCGGTTGGTGCGGACATAGGTGAGGCCGTCGATCATCTGGCGCACCGGGTGCCGGCTGGTGTCGCGCGGCGGCTGAGGCACCGGGCCGATCAGCATCATGCAGAGCAGGGCGACCGTAAACAGCCCCGACGCCAGCGCATAGGCCCCCCAAGGCTGCATCGCATAGGCATAGCCGCCCAGCGCCGGGCCCGCGATCATGCCCGCCTGCCACACGACGCTGGAAATGGCGATCGCGTTGGGCAGCAGTTCGCGCGGGACCAGATTGGGGGCGAGCGCGCTATAGGCCGGGCCATTGAATGCACGCGCGACGCCGACCAGGGCGGCGATGCCGAAGATCAGCGGCAGGCTGACCCAGCCCTCATAGGTGGCGAAGGCGAGGACGGCCGACGCCAGCACCAGCAGCAGCAGGGTGAAACGGGTGATCAGGCGCCGGTCGAAATGGTCGGCCACCCATCCCGTCACGGGCGTCAGGAAGAAGAGGGGCAGGAACTGCGCCAGCCCGATCAGGCCGAGCTGGGCCGAGGCGGCGGCGGTGCTCATCGTTTCGCGGGCGACATTATAGGCCTGCCAGCCCAATATGATCATCATGCTATATTGCGCCAGAACCGTCGCCAGCCGCCCCAGCAGATAGGCCCGGAAATTGCCGAAGCGCAGGGGATGGGCGGGAACCGGGGGGCTAAGCATGCGCCCTCCTTAGCGCCTGCACAATGATCCTCGCAACCGCGGCGGTAGAGAAAAGGCGCAGCAATATTTGGGGCGGTGATGGTCTGGCTTTAGAGGAGATCGGGCCTGTTCCCCATGCGCTTGGGCATGGCGGCTTTCGGCTGGGCAGGCTTTCCGTGTCGGTGGGGTCGAACCCTATCGATCCGGCTGCAACAGGATGCCGCTTACCGATCCATTGCGCACCGAGCAGACGAAGGGCACCGACCGCCGGCCGTCGAACGGACCGACTTCGCCTTCCACTTCCCAACCGGTGGACATGGTGCTGGCGGCGATCCGTCCCAGGACCTTCGCGCCCGGTCCTGCCTCTTCCCGCGCCTTGGCCGCGCAGGCATTGCGGGCTGCCGTGGCGGTCTGGATCGGGCCGTAGCCGGGCGACACATAGGGTTGGCGTCTGGCATCGCGTTCGGCCTGACGGTCGCGGGCGATGTCGCTGGCGATGGCGGCGTCCGTGGCGCGGCGCAGGTCGCGATAATCCTGTGCATGGGCGGGCAGGGCAGGCGCCAGACCCAGGGTGCAGATGCCCAGGGTGAAGGTGCCCCGTGTGAAGATGCCTAAGGTGAAGATGATCCTCTTTCGCATGGCATGTCTCCCCGATTATTTGAACAGGCTGCCCAATATGCCGCGCACCAGTTGCCCCGCAATGCCGCCGGACCTGCGGCTGGACCCGCCGAAGACCGCCCGGCCGATTTCATTGGCGACCTGACGCCCGACGGACGAGGCGGCGGAACTGGTCGCGGACTGGATCGCCTTGTCGAAGGAGGAGGGCCTGGCGGCTTCGCGGGCGGCGGCGGCTTCCTGCCGCGCCTGTTCCTTTAGCTGGGCCTCGCGCTGCTTGGCCTCTATTTTGGCCTGGGCGGCGGCCGCCTTGTCCGCTTCGGCCTGCGCCTTGGCGGCCTGCGCGGCGGCGGCGGCGGCCTGACCCCGGGCGGCGAGGATTTCCTCGGCCGACTCCCGATCGACGGTCGCGTCATATTTGCCCGCGCAGGGCGATATGGACTGGATGATCGCCCGTTCCCTGGCATCAAGCGGGCCCAGGCGCGACCGGGGCGGGGCGATCAACGTGCGCTGGACGATGCCGGGCGAGCCGTCCTCCTGCAGCAGCGACACCAGCGCCTCGCCCACCTTGAGTTCGGTGATCGCGGTTTCGACGTTCAGGTCCGGATTGACGCGGAAGGTTTCCGCCGCTGCCTTGATCGCCTTCTGGTCGCGGGGGGTGAAGGCGCGCAGGGCGTGCTGGACCCGATTGCCAAGCTGGCCCGCCACATCTTCCGGAATGTCGATCGGGTTCTGCGTCACGAAATAGACGCCGACGCCCTTGGAACGGATCAGGCGCACCACCTGTTCGATCTTGTCGGTCAGCGCCTTGGGCGCATCGTCGAAGAGGAGATGCGCCTCGTCGAAGAAGAAGACGAGGACCGGCTTGTCCGGATCGCCCACCTCGGGCAGCGTCTCGAACAGTTCGGAGAGCAGCCAGAGCAGGAAGGTGGCGTAGAGCTTGGGGCTCTGCATCAGCCTGTCGGCGGCGAGGACGTTCACATAGCCGCGCCCCTTCTCATCGACCTTCAGCATGTCGTGAATGTCGAGCGCGGGTTCCCCGAAGAAATGGTCGCCGCCCTGGCTTTCGAGCTGGAGCAATTGCCGCTGGATCGCGCCGACGCTGGCCTTGGTCACATTGCCGTAGCGCGCGGACAGGCTGTCGGCATTTTCGGCGCAATAAGCCAGCATCGCCTGCAGGTCGCCCAGGTCGAGCAGCAGCAGCCCTTCCTCATCGGCATATTTGAAGGCGATGGAGAGCACGCCCTCCTGCGTTTCGTTGAGGTCCATCAGCCGGGAAAGCAGCAGCGGCCCCATCTCGCTGACGGTGGTGCGGACGGGATGGCCCTGCTCGCCGTACAAGTCCCAGAAGATGGCGGGATTGTCGGCATAGCTGTAATTGTCGAGGCCGATCTCCCTGGCCCGCGCCACCAGCTTGTCCGCATTTTTGGCGGTGGGGGAGCCGGCCATGGCAATGCCCGCCAGGTCGCCCTTCACGTCGGCGAGGAAGACGGGCACGCCCAGTGCGGAGAAGCTTTCGGCTATGCCCTGGAGCGTCACGGTCTTGCCCGTGCCGGTCGCGCCGGCGATCAGGCCATGGCGATTGGCCCGGCGCAGGTTCAGCGTCTGGGGGATGCCGCCGTCCTTGTCGGGCGCGCCAAGGCCGATGAAAATGCCGTCGCTCATCTCGCGTCATTCTCCCAAAAAGGTGACGGGCCGCGCCCACCGGAGTCTGCCGTCCCCTTTGTAGAGGCGAGGCAGGGCTTCCGGCAAGCGCGACCCGTAACGATCGGCTGGTTTTCAGCTCTGGGCCTGTCGTGCGGCGCGCGCGCTTATTTGTCGCGCAGCCGCACTGGCAGGAACACGGCGGGCTGGCCGCGCCGCAGCACCTGGAGCAGGATCGCGCTGCGGCCCTGCGCCGACACCGCCTTCACCTGCGCGTCGAGGTCCGCCTGGGTCGCGACGGGCCGGTTGTTCGCGGTGATGATGACGTCGCCGCGGCGCAGGCCCTTGGCGCCTGCATCGGTCGAGCCGTCGACGGCGGTGATCACGATACCCCGCGTATCGGCGGCGATGCCGAGCTGGCGGATGATGGTCGAGGTCAGCGGAATGGCCGAAATGCCCAGCGATTGCTGGCTGGCCTGGCCATTATTGGAGGGGTTCTCCTGCTGCTGGCTGAAATCCTCATCCTGGCTCTGGGCGAAGGCGTTGAGTTCGTCTTCGGACGGGCGTTCGCCCACGACGGCCGTCACCGTCTGCCGCTGCCCATTGCGCAGCAGCACGATCGGCACGCGTCCGCCGATCGGCTGGTTGGCGACGATGGACGAGAGATTCTGGTCCGGCGTCACTTCCTGGCCGGCGACGCTGACGATCACGTCGCCCGCCTTGATCCCGGCCTTGTCGGCGCCCTTGCCAGGCTCCACGCCCTGCACGAATTCGCCGCGATTCTTGGCGAGGCCAAGGGAATCGGCCAGATCCTCGCCCAGCGGGCTGATCTGAATGCCCAGATAGCCGCGCTTGACGGCCTGGCCCTTGCGCAGCGTGTCGACGATGGGCGCCGCCTGTTCCGACGGGATGGCGAAGCCGATGCCGACATTGCCGCCCGAGGGCGAAAGGATCTGGCTGTTGATGCCGATCACATTGCCGCGCATGTCGAACATCGGGCCGCCGCTATTGCCCTGGTTGATCGACGCGTCGGTCTGGATGAACTTGTCGTAGGTGCCGCCGGTGCCGCGATGCACGGCGGAAATGATGCCGGCCGTCACCGTGCCCGACAGGGCGAAGGGATTGCCGATGGCGATCACCCAGTCGCCCACGCGCGCCTTGGTGCTGTCCCCGAACTTCACGAAGGGCAGGGCTTTCCTCGGCTCGATCTTGAGCACGGCGATGTCGGTCGCGGGATCGCGGCCCACCAGCTTGGCGGGATATTCCTCGCTATTGGTCAGCGTGACGGTGATGGAATCGACGCTGGCCCCTTCGGCGCCGGCGGACACCACATGGTTGTTGGTGACGATATAGCCGTCGGCGGAGATGATGAAGCCCGACCCCAGCGATTGCGCCTGACGGGTCTGCGGCCTTCCGCCCGGAGCGCCGAACAGGTCGCCAAAGGGCGTGCCGGCGAAGGGATTCTGCACCTGCACGCGCTGCTTGGTGGAAATGTTGACCACGGCCGGTTGCAGCTTCTCGACCATGTCGGCCAGGCTTGCCGGGGCGCCGGCGGGGGCGGCGGCCTGCATGCCTTCATTCTGCGCGACCTGCGCGCCGACATTGGAACTGGTCGTGACGGCGATGGCCGTGCCGCCGAGCAGCAGGGCGCCGGTAATGGCATAAGCGTAACGCACTCGTGACGGTCCTCTCATGAACTTGCGAAGGAAAGGCGGGACTCTGCGATGAGCGGGATGCGCCGTCTTGCCTTAACCCTCATTGAATGACGCTGGTTCCGTAATGAAATCAACGCCCCTGGAACTGCTTCAGGAAATCATTGTCGCGGGAGAGGACCATGGTGGTCGACCCCTGCCGGTCCGGAGCGAAAGTATAGCGATAGGCCTGCATGGCGCGATAGAAATCGTAGAACTGGGCGTCCTTGCCGAAGCTTTCCGAATAGATGCGGGCGGCGTTGGCGTCCGCCTCCGCGCGGATGATCTGCGCCTGCTTGGCGCCCTGAGCGCGGATGGTGAGCGCTTCCTGTTCCCGCGCCGTGCGCATGCGGGTGAAGGCGCTTTCCAGCGGCGCGCCGTCGGGCAGGTCGGCCCGCTTGATCCGCACATCGACGATCTGCGCGCCATATTGCCGGGCGACGCGGTTCAGGCCCGCCTCGATATTGTCCATCACTTGGCCCCGCTCGGGGGAGAGCAGCGCCGCGAAGGGCCGCTTGCCCAGTTCGTTGCGCAGCGCGGAGCCCAATATCGGGCGCAGGGCGTCCGACACCCGCTCCTCGCTGCCCGCCGCGATATACATGCGCAGCGGATCGACGATGCGGTAACGGGCGAAGGCGTCGACCTGAAGCCGGAGCTGGTCGGTGGACAGCACCTGCTGCCGCTCCATCTCCACCGACAGGACGCGCTTGTCGATCCAGACGATCTGGTCGATGAACGGCCAGCGCAGGATGATCCCCGCGCCCGTCTTGCCGAAATCCTCGCTGGGGCGATAGCGGTTGATGATCTTCTTGGGATCGCCGAAGCGCACGATCACGCCCTGCTTGGTTTCAGGCACGATGGCGATGGTGCTGCCGATCAGCAGCAGCGCGGCGATGGCCAGCAGCGCCAGCGCGACGGGATGGCGGACGAGGTTCTGCATCACTGGCCCTCCACGGTCGCGCTGCCCTGCGCGGTGCCGCCCTGCGCCCGGCGCTTGAGTTCGGGAAGGGGCAGATAGGGCGTGACATTGCCGCTTTCGACGATGGTCTTGTCGACGTTCGACAGGACACCCTCCATGGTTTCATAATACATGCGGCGGCGGGTGACGTCGGGCGCGAGCCTGTACTGCTCATAGACCTTGTCGAAGGCGGCGGCTTCGCCCTGCGCCTTGGCGGTCACTTGCTGCGCGGCGGCGCGGGCTTCGTTGAGATAGGTCTGGGCCGTCTGCTGCGCCGCGGACACCGCCTTGAACGCATCGTTGACGGCGGTCGGCGGATCGGCCTGCTTGATCGCAACGCCCTGCACGCGGATGCCCGAGCGGTAGCCGTCCAATATCTCCTGCATTCGTTGTTCGACCTGCTGCTCGATCTCCGTGCGGCCGGCGCCCAGCGCATCCTCCAGGCTGACGCTGGCGACGACGGAGCGCATCGCGCTTTCGGCGACTTCGCGCACCGATGAGTCAGGGTCGGAAAGCTGGAACAGATAGAGTTCCGGGCTGCGGATGTTCCAGCGCACGGAATAGGCGAGGTCGATGATGTTCTGGTCGCCGGTCAGGACCAGATTCTCGCTCTCCGCCCGCGTCGAGCCGATGTCGATGGTGCGGATTTCCTCGACGTCGACGGTCGTCACATTTTCCAGCGGGGCAGGCAGCGTCAGGCTGATGCCGGGGGACAGGGTGCGGCTGTATTTGCCCAGCAGGGTGACGACGCCGCGTTCCTGCGGGCCGACCCGGTGGAAGCAGGTCAGGACCAGCCACAGCACCACCAATATGCCGATGGCGGCCGGCCACAGCGCCTTGCCGGATGGGCGGGGCGGCAGATTGCCGAAGCCGCCACCCCCCTGGCCGAAGCTTTCCTTGCTGCGGCGGAGCAGTTCCTCGATCGCGGAAGGGCCCTTGGCGCCGGGGCGTCCCGGCTGGGTCCACGGGTTGCGCGGCCCGTCGCTGCCCTTGCCTTCGCCGCCCTTGCCCTGGCCGTCATTGCCGTCCGGACCGTCGCTCTTGCCGCCCCACGGACCCTGGGCCATGGCGCTCGCTATGCCCGGCATCCACCCGAAAAATCTCTTCATGCCTTCTCTATAGGTAGGCTCTCCGGCGAAAAACAGTGCCCTTCGCAACGATTATTGTTTCGAATGATGTCGATGGCCAAGAAAAACGGCGGCCTGCCGGTTTCGCCGGACGGGGAAAGTCCCTAGATGGCCTGCCATGACCCAGCTTGAAGATTTCGCCGCTCGCCTCAAAACGCTGACCGACGGCCGCGCCAGCGCGCCGCGCCTGAAGGACGGGGTGATGTCGCTGGTGCTGGACGTGGCGGGCCTGTCGTCCGATCAGCGCGACGCCGTGGCCGCCGCGATCCGGGAGGGCGCGCTGACCGTGCCCGGCGTCGAGGATGTGCGCATCGCCATGACGGCCGAGCGCAGGCCGCTGAAGATCGTCGCCGTCGCATCGGGCAAGGGCGGGGTGGGCAAATCCACGCTGTCGGCCAATCTCGCCGTCGCGCTGCAAAGGCTGGGGGTGAAGGTCGGGCTGGTCGACGCCGATATTTACGGCCCGTCGCAGGCGCGGCTGATGGCCAGCGAGGACAGGAAGCCGCAGGCGAAGGACAAGCAGCTCATCCCGGTGCAGAGCCCCTTTGGCGTTCCGATGCTTTCCATGGGCCATCTGGTCGAGCCGGGCAAGGCGCTCGCCTGGCGCGGGCCGATGGCGGGAAATGCGCTGGCCCAGCTGATCGAGGCGGATTGGGGCGATGCGGAGCTGCTGATCGTCGACATGCCGCCGGGCACGGGCGACGTGCAGCTGTCGATGGTGCAGAAGCACAAGCCGGCCGGGGCCGTGATCGTCTCGACGCCGCAGGACCTGGCGCTGATCGACGCGGTACGCGCGGTGAGCCTGTTCGAGCAGACGCAGGTGCCGATGATCGGCCTGGTCGAGAATATGGCGGGCTATGCCTGCCCCCATTGCGGGGAAGTGTCGGACCCCTTCGGTCAGGGCGGCGCGGAAGCGGCCGCCGGGGAAATGGGGATGCCCTTCCTTGGCCGGATACCGCTCGCCATCGACATTCGCCGCCGGTCCGATGCGGGCGATCCTCCGGCGGCGGGGGACGACGCGCATGGTGTGGCTTTCCGCACGATTGCGGAGAAGGTCGTTGCGTGGCTGCGGGGTGGGCGCTGACGTCTTCACCCTGTTCCTTCTTTCGTCATCCCGGCGATAGCCGGACCTCGTGAGACTACTCCATGCCCTATCGCCTGAGATCCCGGCTTCCGTGGGGATGAAGGGGTTGGAGGGAACGGCTTGCGCCTCTCCAGCGTCCTTCCCATGTCTCGCGAATATGGAGGACCCCTCATGCCGCTTACCGATGCGCAGGATATAGCCGATCTGTTGAACGAAACCCGCACCATAGCGCTGGTCGGCATTTCCGACCGGCCCGACCGGCCGAGCTATGGCGTGATGAAGACCCTTCAGGATCACGGCTATCGCGTGCTGCCCGTCAATCCGCAGATCGCGGGCGAGCATGTCCATGGCGAATTCGTCTGGGCCAGCCTGTCCGACATCGGCGTGCCGATCGACATGGTCGACATCTTCCGCCGAAGCGACGCCGCGGGGGAGGTCGTGGACGATGCCATAGCGGCAGGGGCCAAGGCGGTCTGGATGCAGTTGGCCGTGGTCGATGAGGCCGCGGCGGCCCGGGCCGAGGCGGCCGGGCTCAAGGTGGTGATGGATCGCTGCCCCGCCATCGAGATACGCCGGCTCCAGCTCAGGCCCGTCGCCTGAACCTTCGGGCGCAATAGGGCTTTGCAGAGCTTCCAAGCCCCTCTATCAGCGATGGCATGGGGCGCGCACCGCGGAAGCAGGGTCAGCAGACGAAAAAGGGTTTGGACCGGCGCACCCTGCTGGTCGGCGGGGGTGCCACGGTGGGGCTGCTGCTGGCATGGGCCATATGGCCGCGCTCCTATCGCGCCAGTCTCAACACCGCGCCGGGCGAGACCGCGTTCAACGCTTTCCTGAAGATCGACCGGTCTGGCCAGGTCGTCGTCATCGTGCCCCAGACCGAGATGGGGCAGGGGGTCACGACCCTTCTGCCGCAGATACTGGCCGACGAACTGGGCGCGGACTGGCGGACCGTCGGCGTGCAGAGCGCGCCGATCGGGCCGCTCTACGCCAATATCCTGCTGGCGCGCGAATGGCTGGCCAATGACTGGAGCCGGCTGGCGGGCGAGGCGGGCGAATGGACCATCGATCAATATGCGACCCGCCGCGCCCTGATGCTGACGGGCGCGGGCACGTCGGTGCCGATGTTCCACCAGCCCTATCGGGAGGCAGGCGCGGCGGCGCGGGTGCTGCTGTGCAAGGCGGCGGCGGCGCGCTGGGACGTCGCCTGGGAAAGCTGCGACATCCAGAACGGCATCATTTCCGACGGCGGGCAGCGCCGGTTGAAGCTGGGCGAGGTGGTGGAGGATGCCGCGACCTTCGACCTGCCCGAGATATTGCCCTTCCGCCAGGCGGAGGTGGACCGGCTGGCGGGGCAGGAGCTTCCCCGGCTGGACACCCCGTCCAAGATCGACGGCAGCCATAATTTCGCCGCCGACATCCGCCTGCCCGACATGGTCTTCGCCTCCATCCGGCAGGGGCCGATCGGGGATGCCGTGCTGAAAAGCGTCAACGAGGGCGCGGCGAAATCCGTCACCGGCTTCCTGAAGCTGGTGCGGCGGGACCGGTGGGTCGCGGCGGTCGCCAGCAACTGGTGGGCGGCGAACAAGGCGCTCGATCTGGCCGATCCGGTCTTCGCGCTTTCCGGCAGGCCGGTGGACAGCACCGGGATGGAGGCGGCGCTGGAGCAGGCCTTTTCCGGCTCCGGCGAACGGCTCTATGCGCAGGGCGATCCGCAGCCGCTGTTCGGGGATGCGACCATCCTTGCCAGCGAATATCGGGTGCGGCCGGGCCTGCATCTGGCGCTGGAGCCGATGTGCGCCACCGCCCGGATCGGCGAGGACAGCGCGGAAATATGGATGGCGACGCAGGCGCCCGGCCTGGCCCGTGCCGCCATCGCCCGCGCGCTGGGGCTGTCGGCGGAAGCGGTGACGCTCTACCCGCTGCATGCCGGCGGAGGCTATGGCCGCCGCATGGATTTCGAGGCCGGCGTGCAGGCCGCGCTCCTCTCCCGCGAGATGGGGCGGCCGGTGCAACTGCTCTGGTCGCGGCTGGAGGATGTGATCCAGGACAGGCCCAGCGCCCCCGCCCATGCGCGCATGGCGGGCAAGCTGGGCCGCAACGGCGCGATCGAAGGCTGGTCCGCGAAGGTCGCCGCCCCCTGCGCCCTGACCCAGACATGGGCGCGCATCGCCCATGGCAAGCTGCCGCACGAGGCCGGCGCCGATGCGTCAGGCACGTCCACCCGGCTGGCGGTGGCGGGCATGGAGCTGCCCTATGCGGTGCCCAACTGGGCGGTCGATCACTTCCCCGCCGATGTCGGCCTGCCGCTGGGGTTCGCACGTGGCAACGCGCATCTGCACGGCGCCTTCTTCACCGAAAGTTTCATGGACGAGCTGGCGCATCAGGCGCAGATGGAGGCGATGTCCTTTCGTATCCAGATGCTGGGCGGCAATCCCCGGCTGGCGCATTGCCTGACCACCGTCGGCGCCATGGGCGGCTGGCAGGGCGGCATAGAAGGAAGCGGGCAGGGACTGGCGGCGCATGTGATGAACGGCGCCTTCATCGCCGTGATGGTGGAGGCGGGCATGGCGGAGGGCAAGTTGCAGGTCTCACGGATCGTCGCCGCGGTGGACGGCGGGGATCAGGTCAATCCGGACATTGCCCGGCAGCAGGTCGAAAGCGGCCTGATCCATGGGCTGGCATTCGCCATGGGGGCGTCCGTCCCCTATGCGAAGGGCATGCCGACGCGGGCGATGCTGGGCCGCATGGGTCTGCCGCGGCTGGGCGATGTCGGGGAAGTGACGGTCGAACTGATCCGCAGCACCGCGCCTCCCGCCGGGCTGACAGACCTGGGCGCGCCGCTGGTGGCGCCCGCCGTCGCCAATGCGCTGTTCACCACGGCGGGGCGGCGTTTCCGCACCCTGCCCCTGCTGATGGAAGGGTGAAATTCTTGGGCAAGATCGGCCTTCTCCTCATCAATCTGGGCACGCCCGACGGTCCCGACCCGGCATCGGTGCGGCGCTATCTGGCCGAATTCCTTTCCGACCGGCGCGTCGTGGAAATTCCGCAACTGCTGTGGCAGCCGATCCTGCGCGGCCCGATCCTGCTGACCCGTCCGAAGAAATCCGCCCATGCCTATCGGCAGGTGTGGATGAAGGAGGGATCGCCGCTCGCCGTCTATACGCGCGACGCCGCCCGCGGGCTTCAGGAGCGGATGGGCGCCGGCGCGATGGTCGATTGGGCGATGCGCTATGGCAATCCGGCGATCGGCGCGCGGCTGGAGGCGATGGTCGCCGCAGGGTGCGACCGCATCCTGCTGGCTCCGCTCTATCCCCAATATTGCGCGGCGACGACGGCCACCGCGCTCGATGCCGCCTATGCGGCTCTGGCGAAGATGCGGGCGCAGCCGGCGATCCGCACGCTGCCGCCCTATCATGCCGATCCCGCCTATATCGAGGCGCTGCGCGCATCGACCCAGGCGCAGCTCGCCAACCTGGATTTCGCGCCGGACCTGCTGATCGCCAGCTTCCACGGCATGCCGGAGCGAACGCGGCAATTGGGCGATCCCTATCGCGACCAGTGCGTCGAAAGCGCAAGGCTGCTGGGCGAGGCTCTGGGGCGGGAGGTCCGGGTCACCTTCCAATCGCGTTTCGGCCCCGCGAAATGGCTGGGCCCGGCAACCGATGCGGTGCTGCGGCAGCTCCCTTCGGAAAATGTCCGGAATGTTGCCGTCCTGACCCCCGGCTTCTCGGCGGATTGCCTGGAAACCCTAGAGGAAATCGCCATTCGCGGCAAAGAGGATTTTATCGCTTCCGGTGGCAATAATTTTGTCCATTTGAGTTGTTTGAACGCCTCCCCGGACGCTATGAATCTGTACGAGACTCTGGCCCGTCGCGAACTGGCCGGCTGGTTGGAGAGGTAAGTTTCGTCCCGTCAATATTCTTTGAGGAGAGCCACTATGAGCAAGGTTGCAGTCGTCACGGGCGGAACGCGGGGAATTGGCGAGGCGATCAGCCTGGCGCTCAAGGAGATGGGGTTCACGGTCGCCGCCAACTATGCCGGCAACGACGCCAAGGCGCAGGCCTTTTCGGACAAGACGGGCATAGCGTCCTTCAAATGGGACGTGGGCGATCACCAGGCCTGTCTGGACGGTTGCGCGCAGGTGGCCGAGGCGCTGGGGCCGATCGACGTCGTCGTCAACAATGCGGGCATCACCCGCGACGGCGTGCTGGCGAAGATGAGCTTCGACGACTGGAACGAGGTGATGCGCATCAATCTGGGCGGTTGCTTCAACATGGCCAAGGCGACCTTCGGCGGGATGCGGGAGCGCGGCTGGGGCCGTTTCGTCAATATCGGATCGATCAACGGGCAGGCGGGCCAATATGGCCAGGTCAACTATGCGGCCGCCAAGTCCGGCATCCATGGCTTCACCAAGGCGCTGGCGCAGGAAGGCGCGAAATATGGCGTCACCGTCAATGCGATCGCGCCGGGCTATATCGACACCGACATGGTCGCGGCGGTGCCGCAGGCGGTGCTGGAAAAGATCGTCGCCAAGATCCCGGTCGGCCGTCTGGGCCATGCCGATGAGATCGCCCGCGGCGTCGCCTTCTTCTGCAGCGAGGAGGCGGGCTTCGTGACCGGCAGCACGCTGTCGATCAACGGCGGCCAGCATATGTACTGATGGAAGGCGAGGGGCCTTCCATTGACGCTTCGGCGCCGGCGGCATCGCCCTTCGCTCCGCCCGTCAAGCGCAGCGTGACGATTGCGGGCCATCAGACCGCGATCAGCCTGGAACCGATATTCTGGCAAGCCCTGCGCGCGGCCGCCCTGCGGGAGGGTTTGCCCGTCAACGCCTTGATCGCGCGCATCGATGTCGCGCGCATGGCTGCGGCCGATCCGCCCAATCTGGCGAGCGCGATAAGATGCTGGCTTTTCAACGATAATATACGATCATAAAATAATAATTACTCGCAATAGCGTTGACTCTGCGAACAAGTCGCAATAGCAGACCCCTCAAGGTTCAAGAAAGGGGTTCTGTTTCCATGTCCAAAGCACTGTCACGACCGTCCTTCCTGGCGCTGAGTTGCGTCGGCGCGATTGCCTTTGCCTCGTCCGCGCAGGCGCAGGCGCAGGCGCAGGCGCAGGATGCAGCGCAGGGCGCCAAGCTTGGCGGGATGACGGTCACCGACACGGCGATCGAGGAATCGCCCATCAAGGTCGAAAAGGCGGAATCGCCCAAATATACCCGGCCGCTGCTCGATACGCCGCAGACCATCACGGTGATCGGCAAGGAAACCATCCAGCAGCAGAACCTGCTGACCCTGCGCGACGTGCTGTCGACCGTTCCCGGCATCACCTTCGGCGCGGGCGAGGGCGGCTTCGGCTATGGCGACCGCATCATCCTGCGCGGGCAGGACGCGAAGAACGACGTCACGGTCGACGGCGTGCGTTCCGGCGCGTTCCTGAACCGCAACGAAGTCTATAATATCGAGCAGGTCGAAGTCACCAACGGCGCCAATTCGGTCATGAACGGCGGCGGTTCGGTCGCTGGCACGATCAACCTGGTGACGAAGCGTCCGCTGGCCGACGACAAGACGATCCTGAACGCCGGGATCGGCACGGACAATTATTATCGGGCGACCATCGACGCGAACAAGCGCGTCAACGACCTGATCGCCGTGCGCCTCAACGCCGTCTATCACCGCAACGATGTGCCGGGCCGCGATGTCGAGGATTATGAGCGCTGGGGCGTGGCGCCCGCGATCACCATCGGCATCGACAGCCCCACCAGCCTGACGCTGCAGGGCGAATATCTGGATGACAAGGCGATGCCGCAATATGGCATCCGCTACTTCCCGGCGCTGGGGGGCATCGTCGACCAGTTCGACCGGTCGGGCTATTACGGCTTCGCCAATATCGACCGCCAGGACAGCAAGACCAAGTCGCTGCAGGCGATCTTCAGCCATGCCTTCAGCGATACGGTCAAGGTCCGCAACCTGACGCGGTACGAACATATCCGCCAGGATACGGTGACCAGCCAGCCGAACGGCGTCTTCTGCCTCGACAACGGAACGGCGGGCGGCTTCAATCCGGACACCGGCGGCGCATGCACCCAGCGCATCGGCACGACCGCCGCCGGCGAAACGCTCACCATTCCGGTCGGCTATTACCTGCCGATCGGCGGCCGCGGCAACCAGCGCTTCATCACCAATGAAACCGCCTATAACCAGATCGACCTCAGCGCCGATTTCGGCACCGGCGGCATCGGCCATACGCTGGTCGTCGGCGGTTCGGCCCTGTGGGAGCGCTACGACCAGTTGCAGGGCAGCCTGGGCCGCAGCGCCAACGGATTCGATCCCTATGCCGCGCCTTTCACCGCGCCTGCCACCGGCGCCGGCGCCGCCAATCCGGCCTATAGCGCCGCCGCCAGCCTTGGTTTCTACCTGCCGCTGGTGAACATCGCCGATCCGTCGTCCGGCATCGTCGGCCCGGCGGCCACCACCGGCCTAGCCCGCGTCTATGGCAGCAACAATTATGTCGGGCCGGTCAACTTCATCCTGGGCACGCATAATGTCGGGGAACAGACCAGCTATGCCGCCTATCTGTTCGATACGATGAAGTTCACCGACTGGTTCGAGATCAACGGCGGCGTCCGCTATGAGAAGGTCAAGGGCTTCAACCGCACCTTCACCTACAACACGACGGGCGGTTCGGCGCAGCTTGGCCAGATCAGCACGGTCGGCACTCGGCTGGAGGTGGACGACAATCTCTTTTCCTTCCGCATCGGCGCGGTCGTGAAGCCGACGCCGGACACCAGCCTTTATGTCGCTTTCGGCAACTCCAAGCTGCCGTCCAAATCGTCGGTCGACGGAAGCTGCACCGCGGACAATGCCGCGGGCGGCAGCGGCACCTGCAATGTCAGGCCGGAAACCACGAAGAATTACGAGATCGGCGCCAAGGCCGACCTGTTCGACAAGCAGTTGCTGCTGACACTCGCGCTGTTCCGCAACGACCGCAACCAGATCAAGGTGGTGTCGGGCGATCCGCTGCTGCCCGATCAGGCGACGGACGGCCGCCAGCGGGTGGAGGGCGTGTCCTTCGGCGCGTCGGGCAACATCACCAGCAACTGGACGATTTCCGCCAACTACATGTATCTCAAGAGCAAGATCAAGCAGGGCGTTTCCGACTATTGCCTCGCTCATCCGGGCGCGACCGACCCGGCCGCCGGCACCTGCGCCAACAGCACGACCTTCCTTGATCCGACGGCTGGTTACGCGCTGACCAATACCCCGAAGCATTCGGGCAGTCTGTTCACGACCTACCGCTTCGGCTTCGGCCTGGAACTGGGCTATGGCCTGACCTATCAGGGCAGCTTCCTGCTGAACCAGCCGTCGCTCGCCCAACTGGTCGCCAACAGCTATGTCGGCTACCGGGTGCCAAGCTACACGATCCACCGTTTCATGGCCTCCTACCCGATCACGGAGAATCTGAAGGCGCAGGTGAATGTGCAGAACTTCACCAATGAGAAATATGTGACGACGGTGCGCAACAACATCAATAACAGCTGGGCGCAGCCTGCCCCGACCCGGTCGGCGGTGTTCAGCCTCAACTATATGTTCTGACCGATCCCTATCCCCCGGCACTCGTCCCTTGCCGGGGGAAACGGGCGGGTGGCGATGCACTCCTATCCTCCTCGGGTCGCCACCCGTCCGGTCCCATGGTAAAGATGCGATTGAGTAGCATTAGGATTCGCGTTATGGACCGGTTTCGCCGGCAGGGCGGCAAAGGGGATCTGGCATGCTTCGCGTAGCAGATGGATATGTTGAAGAGGCGGCGGATGACGCGATCGTCCCATCCCCCGCCGTTCCGCTCTCCGTCCCCAGCGCACCCGTTCGATTCGAGGCTGCTCCCGCCCGCTACGGCGCGCGGCGTGGGCCGAATGTTCCAGCCATTCTTGTTATCATCCTGCTTCATGCCGTCCTTATCGCCGCGCTGGTCCAGGTCCGGCATCATGCGCAGCGCGTGCGAGAGGCGCGCCTGTCGGTCGTGAACCTCATGCCACCGCCTCCTCCGCCTCCATCCGCGGAGGCCCCGCCACCCCCGCCGCAGACCAAGATCGTCGCGCCGCCGCCATTGGTGAAAGTGCCCCAGCCGCCGGCGCCGGCCGTGGCGACCACGCCCGAGATCGTGCCGCCTGCGCCGCCTGCTCCTCCCGTCGCGCTTTCCTCACCCCCCGCGCCGCCCGCCGCATCCATGGGATCGAGCCTGGTCCAGGGCGGCGACCTGGGCGCGCAGATGATCGCCGGCAAGCCGCCCCGCTATCCGGTGGAGAGCCGTCGCAGGCGCGAACAGGGGACCGTCGTTCTCGCTCTGACGCTGGGTCTGGATGGCGCGGTGGAGAATCTCTCCATCGCGCAGAGCAGCGGTTTTCCCCGGCTCGACAATGCGGCGCGCGACGCGGTGCGCGGCTGGCGCTGGAAACCCGTGCTGCGCGATGGCCAGGCGGTTCGGGTCAAGGGCGTGGTCGAAATTCCCTTCGTCCTGCGCGGCGGGGCGGCGTGACGGCAATGGGCCGCTTCCGCTTCATCCGTGCCTGTCCAGGTTCATCGGCATGCTGACCGTCATCCCCGAACTGCTGGATGGCCAGGCCGTCGCCCGGGTCCGCGCGCTGATCGACGCGGCGCAGTGGGTCGACGGCAATGTCACCTCCGGCCACCAGTCCGCGCTCGCCAAGCGCAACCTGCAACTGCCGGAGGATTGCGCCGAAGCGAAGCAGGCAGGGCAGATCGTGCTGGATGCTCTGGGCCGCTCGCCCCTGTTCATTGCCGCCGCGTTGCCGCTCAAGGTCTTCCCGCCGCTGTTCAACAGCTATGCGGGCGGTCAGGCCTTCGGCACCCATGTGGACAATGCAGTGCGGATGCAGGCCGGCACGGGCTTTCGCGTGCGCTCGGACCTGTCGATCACCGTCTTCCTGGAGGAGCCCGGCAGCTATGACGGCGGCGAACTGACGGTCGAGACCAATTTCGGCGTGCAGCAGGTGAAGCTGCCGGCCGGCCATGCGGTGCTCTATCCGTCATCGTCGCTGCATCGGGTGGAACCGGTGACGCGGGGGCGGCGGGTGGCCAGCTTCTTCTGGCTACAATCCATGGTGCGGGACGATGCCGCGCGGCAGATGCTCTTCGATCTCGACAGCAGCGTTCAGGCGCTGGCGGGCGAACTGGGCCATGACAATGCGCAGGTCATCCGGTTGACCGGCGTGTATCACAATCTGCTGCGGCGATGGGCCGACGCTTGATCTTGTGGGATATTGGGCAATGGCGGATGTCAATGCTTCGCGTCCCCTTCAGGGGAGGGGCTTATGGCAAGAAACCACCCAACCCGTCTCTCACTCCCGCCCGGCGCGGATTGCCGCGCCGCCGGCAAAGGGGGTGATCGCGACCAGCAGCAGGGACGCTGCGCCCAGGAACTTGAGCGCTGCGCCGCTTCCGTCGCCCAGCGTCCCGGCGCCGAAGATCAGCAGCGGCACGGCGAGCGGCAGGGCCAGTAGTCCGGCCAGCGCCCCGCTGGAGCGCAGGCCTGCCGTCAGCGTCGCCACCAGCAGCCCCAGCGCCGCAAGGGCGGGCGTGCCGATCAGCAATCCGGCTTCCAGCAAGCCTATGGTCGCCCCGTCCAGCTTCAACAGTGCGGCGGCGGGCAGGGTGGCGATCATCAGCGCCGGGCCGAAGCCCAGCCAATGGGCGATCAGCCGGGCGAGTATGACCGTCTCCTCCCCGATTCCGCGCAGGGCTATCTGATCGAGAACGCCCGCATCCCGATCCGGCGCCACCAGCCGGTCCACGGGCAAAAGACTGGCCAGCAACGCCGCGATCCACAGCATGCCGCCGCCGCTCCGCTGCAGCAGCGCCGCGTCCGGCCCCACGGCAAAGGGGTAGAGGCTGGCCACCAGCAACAGGAAGGCGACCGGCAGCCACAGCCCGGCGGATTGCCAGGACTGCCGCAAATCCCGCGCCGCGAGCGTCAGGAGGATGGTCATGCCTCCTCCTCCGCCCATGCATGGTCCTGCATCGCCACGATCACCGGCGTCGCCAGCGGCAGCGGCTGGTGCGACGCCGCCACGACGATCCCGCCCTTGGCCAGATGCCCCGCAACCGCCGTTCCGAGCAGGTCCAGTGCCGCTTCGTCCAGCCCGTTGCCCGGCTCGTCCAGCAGCCAGATCGGCGCGCCGCTGGCGATCACCCGTGCCAGCGCAGCCCGCTTGCGCTGCCCGGTCGACAGCATGCGCACCGGCACCTGGCGGAGGGGCTCCAGCGCCATTGCCGCTATCGCCGCGTCCAGTGCGTCCGACGCCACTGCATCCAACCGCGTCCAGAAACGGAGCGCCGCTTCGAGCGGTTGCTCCATGTCCAACGCCAGCCGCTCGTCCGCCAGCGCGATCCGGCCATGGCGATCGACCGTCCCCGCCGTTGCCCGCAGCAGCCCGGCGCAAATCCGCATCAGGCTGGACTTGCCGATGCCGTTCGGCCCCTTCAGCAAGGCGCTGCCGCCCGGCTCCATCGCCAGGTCGACGCCGCGGAACAGCAGCCGCCCGCCGCGCGCGCAGGCGACGCCCGACAGGTGCAATCCCGCCCGGCTCATAGAGTGACCATGTCCTCCAGCACATGCATGTCGAGGTCGGACAGGCCGAAATGATGGCCGATCTCATGCACGACGACATGGGTGATCAGCATGTCGAGCGGCACGCCGGTTTCCACCCATTCGTCCAGCAGCGGGCGGCGGAAAAGATGGACCGTCGGCGGCAGGTCTCCGCTCTGCGCCGCTTCCCCGACGGGCCGGCCGGTGTAAAGGCCGGTCAGGCCGAAGGGATCGTCGATCTCCATTTCCTTGAGCACCTGCGGATCGGCAAATTCCTCGACAAACAGCACGACATTCGACAGGTGCGAACGAAACGGTTCCGGCAGGCGCGACAGGGCCGCCAGCGCCAGGCTTTCTATATCCTCGCGCGTCGGCGCAAATCGGGGCTGTTGACCGGCATCGTCCATGGGAGAGACATAAAGCATGTTCCGAATCGTCTGCAAACCGCCGACGCTTGGGAAAATGAGTTAACGCCGCCAGGAATCGGCCGGGCAAGGGACGGGAAAGACAAATGATCGCGAAACTGGATGGGGAGGAACGCGCGCTGGCGCTGAGGAATCTGCCGGAATGGGCGCCGGTGCAGGATCCGGACGGCATCCGCCGCCTTTTCACCTTCAAGGATTTCAACGCCGCCTTCGGCTTCATGACGCGGGTGGCGCTGCTTGCGGAAAAGGCGGATCATCATCCCGAATGGTCGAATGTCTACAACCGCGTCGACATCCTGCTCACCTCCCATGATGCCGGCGGCCTGTCGCGCCGGGACATCGAACTCGCCGCCCAGATCGACGCCCTTTCATAAGGCCCTATTGCGACGCATTTCCTTCGATCCGGTCATCATAGCCGCTGAGCGCCGAGATGACCGCCGGGACATGGGCATAGCGGTGGCGCAGCAGCGCCAGCCGCGCATCGGTGCCGGTGCAGAGCGCCGCGATATTGTCCTGCAAATAGGCCAGCCGCTCCGGATCATAGGCTTCCTCGCCCCGGAAATGGTCGCAACTGTCGCGGTCGACCATGTAGCGCGTCACCTCATCGGGAAAGGGCTGGATGTCGGCCGCGCCGTCCGATGGCGGCAGGTCGGGGACATAGGGGGGCGGCGGGATGTTGACCACCGAAGGCTTCATCGGCAGCAGCCGCAATGGCACGGCGCTCGTCGGGTCGGCGTCCGCCTGCCGTCCGGCGCCTTTTCCGCCGGGGCGCGAAGGCGCGGCAGCGAGGGCGGAAGATGCAGGAAGCGTCTCCGCCGCCTCTTCCCGGCGCAAAGGCATGTCGGGTAGCGCGAGGGAACCGAGGACGTCACGCGGCTCGCCGGGCCGTTCCCCCGCCTTTGCGCTCGTCTGTCCATCGGAGCCAGGAGAACAACCGGCGGCCAGTGCCAGCACCAGCATCGGAAACAGCGTCTTGCCTGCGTTCACCCGATCTCCTCTCTCAAGCTGGCGATCAGGTCGGCGGCATGGTCCAGCCGCTCCTCCTCCTCATCCAGAATCGCCATGAAAGCGGTTCGCCTATATTGATGCACCGCTTCCTGGGAAAGACGGCTTGCCGCGGGACATGCAGAAATCACGATGTCCAGCAGCCGCTCCACCCCATGAAGCCGCCCCCACAGATAGTCGTTCTCCCGATAGGCGCGGCTGAAGAAAGCGCCGAAATTATTGAATTCTACGCCTTTCAGCGTCGCTTCCGCCCCGCCGGAGCGGATCGCGCTGCAATCCTCCGGCGAGATGCGGTCGACCTTGACCGGATCATATTCGTCCATCCCATGCCCTTGCAGCAGCGGCAGGGTGGCGATGTCGTAAAAGGGGAAGCCGAGATAGGCGAGCAGCATGGTCCGACGCGCCGCCCTGGGCAGCGCCGCCAGGGCATCGGCCAGCATCATGTCCGCCGCTTCGTCCCGTTCGCGCAGGCCGCGTAGCTGCGCCACCGCCTCCAGCGCTGCGCCGGGATCATTGGGGACTTCGCGCGCCGCCGCCTTGATTTCCCCATTGTAGAAGTCGGCGCCCTCGCATTCGGTATAGTGCGACAGGGCGGCGTAGATGGCGTCGTGCATCTTCTGGATGACGGCGTCGTCCGCGGCGCCCTCCACCTCCAGCGTTTCGGCCAGACGCCGGGCGAGGAAGCGCAGGCGGCGAATCCGGAAGGTCAGGTCATGCTGGCGGAAGAAGCCGACCGGGGCGGATGCGGGTCCGACATCCTCCGTCAACTGGTCCGCGCCGATCGACCTGACATGGCCCCATAGCGCCTGGCGGTAGCTTTCGCGCATCAGCGGGCTTTCCTCCCCGCTCAGGTGGAACAGCAGGTCGGCCAGGTCCTCGACGATGCCGGACAGCTTGAGGTGGCCGTAAGCGGGGAAGGCGAAGCCGGCGGAACTGGCGGCCCGTTGCTGGGCCTTGCTGCGCCAGGCGGACAGCCGCGCCGGCGTCGGTCGATCCAGGAACAGCATGCCGCCGATGGCGCTTTCGACCTCCGCCTCTATGCCGGGCCGCAGAGCGGTCAATATGCGCGCCATGCGCCGGATGCGGGCGCTGTGCCGATCTATGGCGTCCAGATTGTCGCGGATCGGCTGTTCGCGGGGAATGTCGCTGAGCGCGCCGAAAATGGTGCGGAAGAAGCCCGGCAGCGGCGCATCCTCGCCCGATGAGGCTTCCTCCGCCTCGCCGTGGCGGTTGAGCTGGATCGAGCGATGGCCGGGCTTGGGATCGATATAGACGAAGCGCCGGTCGACCTCCCGCCGGGAGGGGCGGTTCCTGAGCGCGCCGATGGCCTGGGCGAACGGGGCGTTGGCCAGCACCGAGCCGTCGATCAGCACCGCGTCCTCGGCGCGTCCGCGCGCCGCATGGCGGGGAAGGGCGCGCGCCAGAAAGGCGTCCCGCGTCGGCCAGGCGCGATGGCGGCGTTTCAGCACCCGGTCCAGCTCGCGCACGGTGAAGGGCGGAAAGGCGCCGGGAAAGCTGGCCGTGGCGCGGGCGGCGAAGACCAGTTCGGCGGGATCGGCAAGGTTGCGCTGTCCATGCCCGCGGGCGCGAAAGCCGATGGAGAGCCGATGTTCCGTCTCCACCACCTGTGGGGGGCTGTTGAGGTTCAGGCTCTGCGGATGCCCTTCGAAATCCGTGACGGTGACGAACAGGTCCAGCGGATGGCCGGGCGGCAGCAGCGCCGGGCCGCGCCCGGTCGCCTCCATCGCGTCGAAGGCGTCCAGGATCATGGCCGTGAAGATTTCCCCGCCGAAGGGAGGCTCGAACCAGCGGGAGCGGATGAAGTGCGACAGCTTGTGCCGAACCTCCTCCCGCGTATCGGGGGCGACGGTGCGCTCGACCGTGTCTCCCGGATGCCGCGCCGCCATCCACACAAGCGGCGTCGCCCAGAATTTGGTGATCCGCCGGGCGGGGCGGGCATCGGGATCGAGCAGCTTTTCGACATCGGCATTGTCGAGCCACATATCGGTCAGCGGGTCCAGCGACTGGCCAGTCTCTATCGCCTGCGCCAGGAAGATGCCGTTGATGCCGCCGGCGCTGGCCCCGGCGATGATGTCGGGCATCACCCGCAATTTGACGCCGCAGGCCGTTTCCAGATCCTCCAGCAGCTTGCGATAGACCGCCTCGCTGCTGTTGCCGGACGGCACGCCGTCATGGAACGCCCGGCTGGCCCGGGCCAGATGCCAGATTTCCTTGGTGATGCCGTGCATGTAGACGGCCAGGCTGATCCCACCATAGCAGACCAGTGCGAGCCTGAGTTCCCGCTCTTTCATGGGGTTGAGAGTTGCAGAGCAAGGGGGGCTTGTCGAGGGGGTGCTGATGGACAGGCGCGTTTGCCCAAAGGGTTCGGTGCTCCCGCCCTCGCAGGAACATGATGGAGCTTCGCCGTCACCCCAGCTTGAATTCCGCCCAGATGGGCAGATGGTCGGACGCCTTTCGCGCCCCCGCGCTTTCATGCACGCCGCAATCGACCAGCTTCAACTGCCCGCAATGCATGATCCGGTCGAGCCGCGCCACCGGCCGTCGCGCATGGAAGGAACGGCCGCAGGGCGCGAAGCTGTAATGCCGTGCGAAATCCGCCAGGCACCCCCGTTCCGCGCTCCATTCGTTGAGGTCGCCCATCAGCACCGTCGGCATGGCGTCGCGCTGCCCTGCCGCGTGGATCACGGCGGCGGCCTGCTTGCGCCGCCAGAGCCCGGACAGGTCCAGATGCATGCCGAAGATGCGAAGATGCGTCTTGCCCAACCTGACCTCCGCCATGGTCGCGCCGCGCGGCTCCAGGCAGGGGAGGTGCAGAACGTCGTGCGCGCCGATTTCCACATCCTTGCGCACCAATATGGCATTGCCGTGCCAGCCCATCGAATCGACCTGCACGTTGAGCGGCACCGGCTTATAGGGGCTGATGCTCTCCAGCAGCCAGGGCGGCAGCGCCGCAGAGCGGACGCCGAAGCGCCGGTCGGCCTCCTGCAGGGCGATGATGTCGGCGTTCAGTTCGTTCAGCACGTCGATCACCCGCTCGGGAACCCGGCGGCGGTCGGTGCCTATGGCCTTGCGGATATTGTAGCTCGCGACGCGAATGGTCTTCATGGCGAAACAATGCGCCACAGCGCGCCCGGTTTCCATGGCAAGATGCAAAGAGGATTTGTGTTCCGCATATGTTCTGATATGCGTGCCGCATGGCCAAGGCAAAGCGAAAATTCGTCTGTCAGCAATGCGGCACCGTTTCGGGCCGGTGGCAGGGGCAGTGCGACGATTGCGGCGAATGGAACAGCATTGTCGAGGAAGCGGCCGAAACGGTCTTTTCCGCCCGCCACGACCTGCATAGCGGCGGCAGGGCGCTGACGCTGGTGGGGCTGGACGACAAGGTCGAACTGCCGCCCCGCACCACCACCGGCATTGCGGAGTTCGATCGGGCGCTGGGCGGCGGCATCGTGTCCGGTTCCGCCACGCTGATCGGCGGCGATCCGGGCATAGGCAAGTCGACCCTGCTGTTGCAGGCGGCCGCGCGCATTGCGTCGGCCGGGCACAGCGTCGCCTATATCAGCGGCGAGGAAGCGTCGGATCAGGTGCGCCTGCGCGCGCAGCGGCTGGGGCTTGGCAATGCGCCCGTGCAGCTTGCCAGCGCCACTTCCGTGCGCGACATACTGACGACGCTGGGGGAGGGCGCGCCGCCCGCGCTGCTGATCATCGATTCGATCCAGACGATGCACAGCGACCTGATCGAGGGCGCGCCCGGCACGGTGAGCCAGGTGCGCGCGTCCAGCCAGGAACTGATCCGCTTCGCCAAGCAGCGCGGCACCGCCCTGATCCTTGTCGGTCATGTGACCAAGGACGGCAGCATCGCGGGGCCCCGCGTGCTGGAGCATATGGTCGATACGGTGCTGAGCTTCGAGGGAGAGCGCAGCCACCAATATCGCATCCTGCGCGCGATCAAGAACCGCTTCGGCGGCACGGACGAGATCGGCGTGTTCGCGATGGTGGCCGAGGGGCTGGAGGAGGTCGCCAATCCGTCCGCCCTGTTCCTGACCCATCGCGACGAGAATGTGACCGGCGCCACCGTCTTTCCGGCGCTGGAAGGGACGCGCCCGGTGCTGGTGGAGATCCAGGCGCTGGTCGTCCGCCTTTCCAGCGGGGCCACGCCCCGCCGGGCTGTCGTGGGTTGGGACAGCG
Source organism: Sphingobium fuliginis (assembly GCF_004152845.1). Taxonomy (GTDB): domain Bacteria; phylum Pseudomonadota; class Alphaproteobacteria; order Sphingomonadales; family Sphingomonadaceae; genus Sphingobium; species Sphingobium fuliginis. The sequence continues at coordinate 258,806 of NZ_SEON01000002.1, read as the reverse complement.
GGCGGCTGGCCATGGTGCTGGCCGTGCTGGAGGCGCGCTGCGGCCTCAGCTTTTCGACCTGCGAAGTCTATCTGAACGTCGCGGGCGGCTATCGCCTGTCGGACCCGGCGGCCGACCTGGCTGTCGCGGCCGCGCTGATGTCGGCGCTGTCGGAGCGGCCGGTGCCCGCCGATGTCGTCCTGTTCGGGGAAATCGCCTTGTCCGGCGAAATCCGCCCGGTGGCCCATGCCCCGTTGCGGTTGCGCGAGGCGGCCAAGCTCGGTTTCAACCGCGCTTTCGTTCCCGCCGCCGTGGCCGATGGGGTCAAGGGCATTTCGGTCAGCGGTTATCGCGCGCTTGCGCAACTTGTTGACCAGATGCTCGGCCGCGGATAGCCAACAGCGCGATGAACGCGATCGACATTCTCGTCCTGCTGCTGATCGGCGGCTGCGCCATTTTCGGCCTGATGCGCGGTTTCGTGCAGGAAACCCTGTCGCTGATCGCCTGGGTGCTGGCGATCTTCGCGATCCGCCTTTTTCACGCTTCGGCGACGGAACTGGCGGCGCCCTTCGTCGGCAGCACCAGCGGCGCGGCGGTGCTTGCCTTCGCCTTGGTGTTCGGCATCACCTTCGGCGCGGGCAAGCTGCTGGCTCACGCCATCGGCCGGCGCACGCGGCAGTCGGTGCTGGGGCCCGTCGATCGGGTGCTGGGTGCGGGCTTCGGCGCGGTCAAGGGGCTGATCGGCGCGACGCTGGTCTTTCTGGCGTTCAGCCTGGTTTACGACACTTTCTACGGCAGCGGCGCGCGGCGGCCGGATTGGCTGTCCGATGCGCGGACCTATCCGCTGCTGAACGCCAGCGGTCAGGCGATCAGCGAATTCGTGGCGGAACGGCGGGCGCGCAAGCCATCCGAGACGGACTAGAGCCAATCGGCATTCAGATGATGACGAGTCGAAAATGATGGTTTTCCGTGACCCGCAGCCTACTCAAAGTAGGTGAGCACCGGAATCACGGAAAAGCGTCATTTGCAGGCCGCCAAGGCTGAACGTCGATTGGCTCTAGCGGGCGATCCCCCGACTCCGCCTGTCACCCTGTTTCCTCTTTCCGTCCGTTCCGCCTGCGTATTGGAGGCAACTTTCGGTTCTGCCCGTCCGTTTATCGGACAACAGCAACTGAAGGAGACAACCGATGGGCGAGATGACCGACAAGGTGAAGGCGGCCGGCAACAAGGCGGCCGGTGCGATCAAGGAAGCGGCTGGCCGCAACCAGCGTGATCCCGATCTGGTCGCGGAGGGCAAGGCGCAGAAGGCCAAGGGCACGGCGCAGGACGTCAAGGGTTCGGTCAAGGGCGCGCTTGGCGACAAGATCTGAGCCCAAGTCCAAGAAGCTTCCATAGAATGGCCTCGCCTTTTTGGCGGGGCCTTTTACTGTATTATTGACATCATACGCCTCTTGCTGTTCCAATCCTTTCAGCAAGGAGTTCAGCGACATGTGGGATCGACGGTCGATAATCGCGGGCGGGACGGCTTCGTTCCTGTGCGCCGCCGGGTTGCGGGCGCAGGTCCTGCCGCCGCAGGGCTTTGCGACGCCTTCGGGCACCGTTCCCTTCGCGCCCGATGTGTTTCGCGAGCGCCGCCGCCGGGTGATGGAGGCGTTGAAGGACGGCGTCGCCGTCGTCCATGGCGCGGGGCCGGTGGAAAGCAGCGCGGCGGTGGCGCCGCCCTTCGTGCAGGATGGCGATTTCGCATGGCTCACCGGCATTGTCGACGAGCCGGACGCCGTGCTTGTCATGGCGCCCGCCGAACGCACGGTCAGGGAATGGCTGCTGCTGCCGTCGCGCGATGTGGAGTCGGAGCGGTGGGAGGTCGAGCGCCTGCCGCTGGGCACCGAAGTGGAGCGGCGCACGGGCTTTTCCCGGGTGGCGCGCACCGGCGGGCTGGGGAGCCTTGTCACCGCTTTGGCCGAGCGGTCCAAGACGCTGCATTTCCTGGGGCCGATCGTCAGCGCGTCCGCGCCCGTGCCCAAGGCGCTGGAGCTTTACGGCAAGGTGATGCAGCGGGTGCCGGGCGTATCCCTGAAGGACGACAGCGGCCTTCTGCCCGCGCTGCGCATCGTCAAGGAGGCGCGCGAACTGGAGCTGATGCGCAAGGCGATGGCGGCGACGGCGCGGGGCCATCTCGCCGCGATGAAGCAGGTGCGGCCCGGCATGACCGAAAGGCAGTTGAAGGCGATATTGGAGGATGGCTTCCGCGCCGGGGGCGGCGACGGGCTGGCCTATGACAGCATCGTCGCCACCGGGCGCAACGCGGCGTCGCTGCACTATACCGGCGGCGGCGGGGTGATCGGGGAGAAGGATCTGATCCTGATCGACGCGGCGGCCTCCGTCGGGGGATATGCCTGCGACGTGACGCGCACCTTCCCCGCCGGCGGCAGGTTCACCGACGAACAGCGGGCATCCTATGAGCTGGTCCTCGCCGCGCAGGCGGCGGCCGTCGCCAGGCTGAAGGCCGGGGTCTATTATGAGGATCTGGTCGAGGCGGCGAAGGACGTGTTCCGCAAGGCCGGGCGGGTGGACGACTTCACCCATGGGCTGGGGCATCTGGTCGGGCTGGACGTCCATGATGTGGGCGACATGTCGAAGCCGCTGCCGGCGGGCGCGGTGATCACCGTGGAGCCGGGGCTGTACGTCCAGTCCGCCAATTACGGCATCCGGATCGAGGATCTGTACCTGATCACGCCGACCGGTTCGCAGCGGCTGAGCGAAGCCGTGCCGCGCACCGTCGCGGAGATCGAGGCGGCGATGGGGCGGTAGGCTTGCTTTCCGGGCGGATGGAATCATCTGCTGAGTTGGAAAAGGCGACAAAACGGAAACTTGGAGCAGTCGAGCCGATGCAGTCGGATTGGAATTTGCTCAGGGGGGTGTGGGCAAGTTCAAAACCATCCTTCTCCCTTGAGGGAAGGATGGGAAGCCTTGGCGACGGAGGAGCCGGGGCGGGGTTGGATGAGGGGGCGGGCCTGCGGCCCGCGCGATCCCTTGGATCGCAACCCCCTCACCCAGCTGCGACTAGGCAGCAAGCTGCCAAGTCTGCGCAGCCCTCTCGCTCGAGGGAGAGGGGTAAGGTGGGTGTCCGATTCCTTCCCACATCATGCGGGCTGGCGAGACTTGAATTTGTCCGTGCAGGACCGCGGCTTGCTGAAATCGATTTTAATCCTCTTCGGGCGCGGCGAGATAGGCCCGCACGTCGCGTCGCAGTTCGCCCGCGCAGAGGTAGAGGGCGATGACATTGGGGATCGCCATCAGGAAGAAGCTGCTGTCGACGATGCCGACCACGCGGCCGAGGTCGATGGCGGCGGCGGGGGGCAAGGCGACGATATAGAGGATCTTGTAGGTCCATTGCGCCCGGGGACCGTTGCCGAACAGATAGCCCCAGGCCTGAAGCCCGTAAAAGCCCCACGCCACCAGCGTCGAATAGGCGAACAGCACCACGACCACCGCCAGCAGCCAGGGGAAGGAGGGCGAAACCTGCGCGAAGGCGGCGGAGGTGATGGCGATCCCCTCCAGCCCGCCATTCCATGTGCCCGCCACGACCAGCGCCAGCCCGCCCAGCGCGCAGACGATCATCGTGCCGAGCAGCGGTTCCAGCAGGGCGACCAGCCCCTCCGACACCGGATGCCGCACCCGCGCCAGGCTGTGCGCCATCACCGCCGATCCCACGCCCGCCTCGCTGGCGAAAACGGCGCGCCGCATGCCCGCGACGAAGGCGCCCACCGCGCCGCCGGTCGCGGCCTGCCCGCTCCATGCGCCGTGCCAGATGTCCGCCAGCGCGCCCGGAATGGCGGCAGCGTGGAGGATCAGCACGGTCGCGACGCCGATCAGATAGACCGCGACCTTGAGCGGCGTCAGCCGCTTCGCCACCTCGCCCAGCCAGGCCGCGCCGCCCAGCGTCACCAGCGCCACCGCGCCGGCCAGCATCGTGCCATAGGCCCAGCCATTGGCGAAGCCGGTCACCACCTTCACCTGCGCGAAGCTCTGGTTGACCTGCACCATGGGGATCGCCCCGAACAGCGCGAAAAAGGCGTAGAAGCCGCCCAATATCAGCCCGATCTTCGGCCAGCCGCGCGCCGCGCCCACCGCCTTCAGCACATACATCGGCCCGCCATGCACATGGCCCTGCGCGTCGAAGACGCGATATTTGAGGCCCAGCGTCACTTCCGCCATCTTCACCGTCATGGCGAACCAGCCGATGATGAACATCCAGAGGATCGCGCCCGGCCCGCCCATCGTCAGCGCGACCGCGACGCCCGCGATGTTGCCGAGGCCGATGGTGCCCGACAGCGCCGTCGACAGCGCGCCCCACTGGCTGACGTCGCCCTTCGCCTCGCCCGCATGCGGCTGCGCCCTGAGGATGCGGAGCGCCCGGCCCACCGCGGTCAGGTTGGGAAAGCCGAGCCAGAGGGTGAAGAACAGCATCGGCAGCGCCAGATAGAGCACGATCAGCTCGATCTGCGCGCCGAGCACCGGCACCTTCATGAAGACCGCGCCGGAAAGGGCGTCGACCGCTGCATTGAATCCGTCCATTCGCAAGGGGATGGCCGGTCCTTGCTGGAAAGTCGAACAAAGATTGCTATGGGAAGCATGAGAGCTTCACCGCGGGGCGGGCAGGGACGATGAGCAGGAAATATTTCGGTACGGACGGCATTCGCGGGCGCACCAACCAATGGCCGATGACCGCCGAACTGGCGATGAAGGTCGGCATGGCGGCGGGCAAGCATTTCCAGCGCGGCACCCATCGCCATCGCGTGGTGATCGGCAAGGATACGCGGCTGTCGGGCTATATGGTCGAAAATGCGCTGGTCGCCGGGTTCACGGCGGTCGGCATGGACGTGGTGCAGTTCGGGCCGATCCCGACGCCCGCCGTGGCGTTGCTGGCCCATTCGATGCGCGCCGACCTGGGCGTGATGATTTCGGCCAGCCACAATCCCTATTTCGACAATGGCATAAAATTATTCGGTCCGGACGGCTACAAGCTGTCGGACGAGGATGAGCTGAAGATCGAGGCGATGCTGGACCAGCAGATCCCGCTGGCCGCGTCGCAGGACATCGGCCGCGCCCGCCGCGTGGAGGATGCGCGCGGCCGCTATATCCATGCGGTCAAGTCCAGCTTTCCCGCCGATCTGCGGCTGGACGGGCTGAAGATCGTGGTCGATTGCGCCAATGGCGCGGCCTATCAGGTCGCCCCTTCCGCCCTGTGGGAATTGGGGGCGGAGGTGGTGGCGATCGGCGTCACGCCCAACGGCATCAACATCAACGACCAGTGCGGATCGACCGCGCCGCTGCTGTTGCAGGAAACGGTGGTGTCGTCGGGCGCCGACATCGGCATCGCGCTGGACGGCGATGCCGACCGGCTGATCGTGGTGGACGAGCATGGCGCGATCGTCGACGGCGACCAGATCATGGCCCTGATCGCGGGCAATTTCGCGAAGGCGGGGATGCTGCGCGGCGGCGGGCTGGTGGCGACGGTGATGTCGAACCTGGGGCTGGAGCGGTTTCTGGCCGGGCAGGGCATGGCGCTGGAGCGGACCAAGGTGGGCGACCGTTATGTGCTGGAGCGGATGCGCGAGGGCGGCTTCAATGTCGGGGGCGAGCAGTCGGGGCACATGATCCTGTCCGACTATGCAACGACCGGCGACGGCACGATGGCGGCGCTGCAGGTGCTGGCGGCGCTGGTGCGGTCCGGCAAGCCGGCGAGCGAGGTGTTGCACCAGTTCGATCCGGTGCCGCAATTGCTGAAGAATGTGCGCTTTTCCGGCGGCAGGCCGCTGGAGCATGAGGATGTGCGGAAGGTGATCGCGCAGGCGGAGGCGGAGCTGAACGGGTGCGGGCGGCTGGTGATCCGTCCGTCCGGCACCGAGCCGGTGATCCGGGTGATGGCGGAAGGCGACCGCGAGGAGCAGGTCAGGGACGTGGTGGAGCGCATCTGCGACGCCGTGGCGAAGGCGGCGGCGTGACGGCGTTGCGTTGCGGTTGTCCTTGCGGATATGGCGCTGCCTTTCCGGCGCGTCCGGGCCGGGGGAGGCGGCGGGAGATGGGTTCCCGCCTGCGCGCGAACGACGGACGGAGGGCGATCGTCCATGCTTGAGATGCGGCCCGATTGCGAACGCTGCGGCGTCGATCTGCCCGCCGACGAGCCGGGGGCGTTCATCTGTTCCTTCGAATGCAGCTTTTGCGCGCCCTGCGCGGAGGCGCTGGACGACCGCTGCCCCAATTGCGGCGGGGAGTTGATGGACCGGCCGACGCGGGTGGGGGATGCGTTGAAGCGGCATCCGGCTTCGGCGGAGCGGCGTTTCAGGGGATGAGCATCGCCCGCATCCTGATCGTCGCCGGGTCCGACAGCGGCGGCGGGGCCGGCATCCAGGCCGACATCCGCGCCGTGACGCTGTTGGGCGGCCATGCCATGACGGCGATCACCGCGATCACCGCGCAGAACACGCTGGGCGTGCAGGGCGTCCATCCAGTGCCGGCCGACATGGTGATCGCGCAGATGGAAAGCGTGATCGGCGACATCGGGGTCGACGCGGTGAAGATCGGCATGATCGGATCGGCGGAGACGGCGGCGGCGGTGGCCGAGCGGCTGGCGGCGCTGGAAGGCGTGCCCATCGTCTTCGATCCGGTGATGGTGGCGACCAGCGGTTCGGCGCTGGCCGATGAGGCGACGGTGGCGGCGTTCGAGCGGCTGATGGCGCTGGCGGCGTTGGTGACGCCCAATATTCCGGAGCTGGAGGCGCTGGGCGGGGAGGAGATCGCGGTCCGCTTCGCGACGCATGTGCTGGCCAAGGGCGGCCATGGCGAGGGGCCGATGCTGACCGACCGGCTGATCGGGCCGGGCGGCGTGGTGAAGGCCTGGAGCAATGCGCGGATCGACACGCGGCACAGCCATGGCACGGGCTGCACGCTGGCCAGCGCGATCGCGACCGGGCTGGGGCAGGGACGGGACATGATCGACGCGATCGAGCGGGCGCGCAAATATGTGCGGGAGGCGCTGGCGCTGGCGCCCGGCCTTGGCGGCGGACATGGGCCGATGGGCGCGCCGTTCGGATTTCATGACCATGCCTGATTTCGCCCATGAATTGCGGCATCATCCGGGGCTGGTCGCCGGGGTGGACGAGGCCGGGCGGGGGCCGCTGGCCGGGCCGGTGGTGGCGGCTGCGGTGATCCTGCGGCGGGAGGATTGCCCGGACGGGCTCAACGACAGCAAGCAGCTCAGCGCGGCGAAGCGGGCCGTGCTGGAGGGGGAGATCAAGGCGCGGGCGCTGTGCTGGGGCCTGGGGGTCGCTTCGGTCGAGGAGATCGACAGCCTCAACATCCTCTGGGCGACCATGCTGGCGATGACGCGGGCGGTGGAGGCGCTGACCCATGACTGCGCGCATGTGCTGGTGGATGGCAATCGCTGTCCGCAATGGCGCTGGGCCTCGACGGCGGTGGTCGAGGGCGACGCCAAATGCCTGTCGATCGCGGCGGCATCCATATTGGCGAAGGAGGCGCGCGACCGGATGATGATCGAGGCGGCGGCGGCGCACCCGCATTATGGCTGGGAAAGCAACAAGGGCTATGGCAGCGCCCGGCATCTGGCCGCGCTGCGCGAGCATGGGCCGACGCCGCTGCACCGCAGGAGCTTTGCGCCGGTCGCGCAGTTGAGCCTGCTTTAGGGACGCGCCGGGGCGGCGACCGTCCCGATCCGATACCGATGTGAGGCCGCCGGGGGCTGGCGCTGCGCCGTCTTATGGTTAAGAAGGTGTTTATGCGCGCCTTTCTGACCTTCCTGCTGTTGCTGACCTGTGCGGTGGCGCCGCCGGCCGGGGCGCTGGAGGCGCTGGGGCCGGGGGGCTATCGCTGGCTGGAGGAGGGGCCCTTTGCCGGGCCGCTCTATCTGGTCATCAGCATCGAGCGGCAGAGGGTGCATGTCTATGACGGCGACCGGCTGGTCGGGGTCGCCAGCGTGTCGACCGGCATGAAGGGGCATCGCACCCCCACCGGCGAGTTTCCGGTGTTGCAGAAGCGGGAATGGCATCGGTCGAACCTCTATTCCAACGCGCCCATGCCCTTCATGCAGCGGCTGACCTGGGACGGGATCGCGCTGCATGCCGGGCATAATCCCGGCTATCCGGCGAGCCATGGGTGCATTCGCCTGCCCCAGGCCTTTGCCCGCAAGCTGTTCGGGATGACGCAGATCGGCACGCTGGTCAGCGTGACGTTGGACCGGCTGAGCCCCGCGCTGATGGTGGATGCGCTGGTGGTGGGCGATCCGGGGAGCGCGGTCGCCACCTTCACGCCGCAGGCGCCGGTCGTGCTGGCGCAGCGCGACGATGCGGGGGTGGGAGCGGGCGCGCCGATGCTGGAGGTCGATCCGGGGATATTCCGGCTGAGGTTGATGCGGCGTTAGGGGGCCTTCAGATGGGGCAGGAAGGCGGCGGGTTCCTGCGAGACCCCGCCGCCTTCCTGTTTTCCGGCATTCCGATCAGGCCGCTTCCGCGGTTTCCTCCGTCGCGGGGAGGCGGATGAGATAGTCGAAGGCGGACAGCGCCGCCGTCGATCCGGCTCCCATGGCGATCACGATCTGCTTGTAGGGCACGGTCGTGCAGTCGCCTGCCGCGAAGATGCCCGGCTGGCTGGTTTCGCCGCGCGCGTCGATCTCTATCTCTCCGCGCGGGGAGAGGGCGATCGCGTCCTTCAGCCATTCGGTGTTGGGGACGAGGCCGATCTGGACGAAAATGCCCTCCAGCTCGACATCATGCTCCGTGCCGCCGTTGCGGTCCTTGTAGCTGAGGCCGGTCACTTTCTCGCCATTGCCGTCGACCCTGGTCGTCAGGGCCGAGGTGATGATCCTGACATTGGGCAGGCTGGCGAGCTTGCGCTGGAGCACGGCGTCGGCGCGGAGCTGGCTGTCATATTCGATCAGCGTCACATGGGCGACGATGCCGGCGAGGTCGATCGCCGCCTCCACGCCGCTGTTGCCGCCGCCGATCACCGCGACGCGCTTGCCCTTGAACAGCGGACCGTCGCAATGGGGGCAGTAGGCGACGCCCTTGTTGCGATATTCATCCTCGCCGGGCACGCCCATCTGCCGCCAGCGGGCGCCGGTGGAGAGGATGACGGTGCGGCCCTTGAGCGACGCGCCATTTTCGAGGACGACTTCGTGATAGCCGCCTTCGGCCCTGGCCGGGATCAGCTTCGCCGCCTTCTGGAGGTTCATGATCTCGACATCATAGTCCTTCACATGCGCTTCCAGCGCGGAGGCGAGCTTGGGCCCTTCGGTGCGGCTGACCGAGATGAAATTCTCTATGTCCATGGTGTCGAGCACCTGGCCGCCGAAGCGTTCCGCCGCGACGCCGGTGCGGATGCCCTTGCGCGCCGCGTAGATGGCCGCCGCCGCGCCGGCGGGGCCGCCGCCCACCACCAGCACCTCGAACGGGTCCTGGGCCTTGATCTTCTCCGCCGCGCGGGCCGCCGCGCCGCTGTCGATCTTCGCGACGATCTGCTCCAGCTCCATGCGGCCGCTGGCGAAGGGTTCGCCGTTCAGGAAGACGGTGGGGACGGCCATGACCTTGCGCGCGTCGACCTCTTCCTTGAACAGCGCGCCGTCGATGGCGGTGTGGCTGATGCGCGGGTTGAGCACGCTCATCAGGTTCAGCGCCTGCACCACGTCGGGGCAGTTCTGGCAGGAGAGCGAGAAATAGGTTTCGAAGGCGAAGTCGCCGTCAATATCCCTGATCTGCTGGATCAGGTCCTGCGCCGCCTTCGACGGATGGCCGCCGACCTGGAGCAGCGCCAGCACGAGCGAGGTGAATTCATGCCCCATGGGCAGGCCGGCGAAGGTGACGCCGATGTCCGTGCCGGTGCGGCGGATCATGAAGCTGGGGACGCGGCTGGCGTTACCGGCGGCGATCGTCACCTTGTCCGACAGTTCGGCGATCTCATCCAGCAGCGTCTTGAGTTCGCGGCTCTTGGGGCTGTCGTCCAGCGATGCGACCAGCTCGATCGGCTGGGTGATGTTCGCCATATAGGCCTTGAGCTGGGCCTTCAGATTTGCGTCCAACATCTTCGGTCTCCTTGGGTTGGGCGCGCCTATCCGGGGCGCGGCTATATGTTCGCCGGAACGGTGCGACCCGAAGGTCCGGCGGTGTTTGCGATGATGCGATTTGACTTCGTCGTGCTCCTGCGAAGGCAGGAGCACGCGGCATGCAGAGGCGCTGCCGGATCAGGGAGGAACTCGACCCGATCCGGCAGACGCCTTTCAGGTCTTCAGATCTTGCCGACGAGGTCGAGCGACGGAGCAAGGGTCGCTTCGCCTTCTTCCCACTTGGCCGGGCAGACTTCGCCGGGGTTGGCGGCGACATATTGCGCGGCCTTGACCTTGCGGAGCAGTTCGGTCGCGTTGCGGCCGACGCCTTCCGAGGTGATTTCCATGAACTGGATCACGCCTTCGGGATCGACCAGGAAGGTCGCGCGGTCGGCAAGGCCCACGCCCGGGCGCATCACGTCGAAATTATTGGTGATCTGGCCCGACTGGTCGCCCAGCATGTAATAGTTGATCTTGCCGATGGCCGGCGAGGTGTCGTGCCAGGCCTTGTGGCTGAAATGCGTGTCGGTCGACACCGAGTACACCTCTACGTTCAGCTTCTGCAGCGTCGGGTAGATGTCGGCCAGATCCTCCAGCTCCGTCGGGCAGACGAAGGTGAAGTCGGCGGGGTAGAAGAAGAAGACGGCCCACTTGCCCTTCACGTCGGCGTCGGTCACGTCGACGAACTTGCCTTCCTTGTAAGCGGTGGCCTTGAACGGCTTGATGGTCGTGTTGATAAGCGCCATGGGCTTTCCAGTTCCTTTTTAGGGGGTTGCTGTTGCCCGACCCATGTAGGGAAAGCGCAGGGCGCCGTGAAATTGGTTTTATCGACAAGGTTGATTGATAAAAACGATCACCGCCAGCTTCATTGATCGATCTAGCCGCTTCTCGGCTTTTGCAGGACGTAGTTCATCGCCTCCTCCAGCATGCCCAGCGCTTCCTCTATGGTGAAGGTGGAGGAGTCGAGGCACAGTTCCAGCCACAGGCCGTCGATCATCGCGGTAAGCCCGATGGCGGCGATGCGCGCGTCGGGACGGGGAATCTGGGGCGCCGCCTCGCGCAGCAGCACCTCCATGCGTTCGCGCCCGCCGCCATAGGTTTCTGCATGGGTGGCGGCGATGGCGGGATTGGTCTTGTTGAGGCTCCAGAAGGAAATCCAGGTCGCCAGCAGATCGGGGTCCAGCACGGGCGGCTGGAAGTTGGAGCGCAGATAGGCCCAGAGCCGTGCGCGGGGGCAGGAGCCGGCCTCCGCCACGGCGCGTTCCATGGCGGCGGCGACCTTTTCACCGACATCGCGATAGGTGGCCAGGATCAGCGCGTCGACGCCGTCGAAATAATGGGTGAGCAAACCGGCCGAAACCCCGGCATAGGCGCAGATCGCGCGGACGGAGGTGCCGCCCACGCCCTTTTCCGAAAGACAGCGCGCCGTCGCCTCGATCAGGGCCTGCCGCCGGACATCGGCGGATTCGCGAACGAACCGCGCCCTTTCCGGGCGCCCCTCAACCTTGTTCTCCATCTCTTTTCCCCGCCCATGATCCTGCCTTCCCGCCGCAGCCGCTGGCAAGCGGCTCCGCCCCCTGTCGGGAAATGGATCGAAGCCCCGCGTTCAGCGGTTTATCGGGTCAATTGCAAGGAGAAAGATGGATGAATCGTCGCAATCTGGGCCTGATTCTCCCGCTGATGGCGATGGGAGCGCTAACTTCCGGTTGCGCCAGGAGCGCCGACGAGGGCGGGGCCGCGAACAATGCCGCGCAGCCGGCCGATGTGGAGGCGATTGCCGAGCCGGATGCCGTCAATGCCGCCGCCAACGGGGCGGCGGGCCTGCCCACCGACGACTGGGTCGGGCGGTGGAATGGGCCGGAGGGGCTGTTCCTGGACATCCAGCCGTCGCCCGATGGCCGGCCCGGACATTATGCCATCGCCAATCAGGACAATCTGGACCGGCAGGGGGACTATCCCGGCGTGGCCGAAGGGGCGACGATCCGCTTCGTGCGCGACGGCAGGGACCTGAGCATTCGTCCGGGCACGGGCGCGGAAACCGGGTTCAAGGACCTTGCCGGCCGGCAGGATTGCCTGATCGTGCTGCCGGGCCGGGAGGGCTATTGCCGCTGATCCGGTCAGGAACCCGCCCGCTCGCTTGCGCATTTATGCCGCCGGGTGGCGTGAAGACGAGGAGGATTTCTATGGCGGATTATCAGGATCGTCCGGCGACGACCACGATCATCGAGAAGCGTGGCGGCGGCGGAACCATGGTGGCGGTTCTCTTGCTGGTCGTGGTCGTGGCGATTGCCGCCTTCTTCCTGATCAGCAGCCAGAGCCGGAAGGACAGCGCGGTCGAGAGCGCGGCCACGCAGGTCGGCCAGGCGGCGAGCGATGTCGGAGATGCGGCCAAGGACGCCGCGGGCGCCGCGAAGGGCGAATAGGACCGGCGCCGCACCGGCGGTTTCCCGCCGTTCATCCGGTTGGATTGCAAAAAAAGGGCGCCCTGTTCGGGGCGCCCTTAATTCAGGCCTGCCGTCGTCGGCTCAGCCGGATGTCGTCAGCCTTCCACCTTCGCATGCCGGGGTGCGGCTTCGTTGAGGATGCGCAGGATCTTCTTGAGCGCGCTCGGCTCGTCCGTTTCCTCCATCGCCGCGAGTTCGCGGGCGAGGCGGCTGGACGCGGCTTCGAAGATCTGCCGTTCGGAATAGCTCTGTTCCGGCTGATCATCGGCGCGGAACAGGTCGCGGGTCACTTCGGCGATCGACACCAGATCGCCCGAATTGATCTTCGCTTCATATTCCTGCGCGCGGCGCGACCACATGGTGCGCTTCACCTTGGGCTTGCCCTTCAGGGTTTCGACCGCTTCCTCCAGCGTCTTGTTGGAGGACAGCTTGCGCATGCCGACGCCCTCGGCCTTGTTCGTGGGCACGCGGAGCGTCATCCGCTCCTTTTCGAAGCGCAGGACATAGAGTTCCAGCTCCATGCCCGCAATCTGCTCCTTCTGCAGTTCTATGACGCGGCCAACGCCATGCTTGGGGTAAACAACATAATCACCTACGTCAAAGGACAGCGCCTTGGCAGCCATTTGAAACCTTTCCATGTCTTCGGGGGAGCGGTGGCATTCGCGTTGCAGGTGCGAAAAGGTGCACGAGCCAGGGGAAGCGCGGCGCCACCATCATAACATCAGGCATTTGTCTCCGTAGTGGACGCGACCATGTCCACCTGTTGGCGCCTATTTAGCAGATTCGTAACAAAATTGCCACCCCCGGACACAAAATCCGGGAGTGGCGGTGCAAATTAAACGCAACAGCTAGTCTTCAGGAGGATGTCGGCGGCGGTTCGCGACAGCCTTGCGGCGCGGCGCTTCAGCTGCCCGCGCCGGGCTCCGGCGAGAAGAATTTCTCCAGCTTGTTTTCGATGCCCTTCATCTCGTCGGCGTCGGCGGGGGCTTCGCCCTTGACGGTGATGTTGGGCCATTCGGCGGAGAATTTCGTGTTCAGCTCCAGCCATTTTTCCAGGCCGTTCTCCGTATCGGGCAGAATCGCCTCGGCAGGGCATTCGGGTTCGCACACGCCGCAGTCGATGCACTCGTTCGGATTGATGACCAGCATGTTCTCGCCCTCGTAGAAACAGTCCACGGGGCAAACCTCGACGCAATCCATATATTTGCAGCGGATGCAGTTATCGGTCACGACATAGGTCATGGGTCAGCACTCTTGGTAGGGAGACAATCGGCGCCCTGCTATGCGCGGTCGGCGCGAAGGTCAATGAGGATATTGTTGGGGCGCGGGTAGTGGGCTTTTTCCTGTCATTCCTGTGGAGACGGGGATTCATCTCCCCTGTCGATGAACTTGGGGCAATGTTGGGAGATGGGTTCCCGCCTTCGCGGGAACGACAAAGGCGGCCCTTCAGGCGCCGACCGTCAGTTCCTCATAGCAGGATTGGGCTTCGGGGGCGGGGCCTCGGCGGCCGGGGAGCTGGAGGATGCGGACGACCCGGACGCCGCTGGGATGGGGAAAGGTGATGAGGTCGCCGGCCCGCACCGGCGCGTGCGAGCGTTCGATGCGGCGGCCGTTGAGGCGGATATGGCCGTCCTCCGCCATTTTCTGGGCGACCGAACGGCTCTTTGCGAGGCGCGCGAACCAGAGGAACTTGTCGATGCGCAGGCTGGGGCCGTGGGCCGCGACCAGGCCCGCGTCAGCCATTGCGGCCCAGCAGTTCGGCAAGGCCCGCAAAGGCATGGTTGCCGGTGGGGGCAGGGCCGGACGAGGCGGCGGGGCGCGGCCCCCGGTCGTTGCGGGGCTTGCCCTGGGCGGGGGCGCCGCGCTTTTCGCGGCCCGGATGCTGCTGGTGCGTCCGCGCCTTCTGCCGGCCACGGAAGGCCCAATTGGGTCCGCCCTCCGCAGGCGCCTCCACGGCGCGGAAGCCCGCGAGGCGCATCAGTTGGAGGAAGGCGTCCTCCGACAGGCCGAGCGAGACGATCTGCGGGCTCTGCGCGGTGAAGGCCTCGTTCCTGGCGATGGCCTCATGCGCGGTGCGGGCCATGCGTTCGGCCATGTCGATGCGCAGCATCTGTTCGCCAAAGCCGCGGAAGCCGGCGATGCGGGCGCCCATCTGCTCAGGCTTTTCGCCGGCCGGGATCAGGGTGAGGCCGGGGCCGGGCAGGGGCAGGCAGGGCTTGCCCAGGCGCGCGGCCAGCAGGGCGGCGCGCCAGCGGGCGGCGCCGGGCTTCAGCAGGCCGGGATGATAGATGTCGAGCACGCCGATGTCGATGCCGGCGCGGCGCAGCAGATGGCGCTGATCCTTGTTGAGATGGCCGAGCGCCGAATCGAGTTCGGTGCGCGCGATGACGCCGCCGGCATCGGCAAGCTGGGCGAAGACGGCGCGGACGACGGCGGGGACTTCGGGGTCGGCGCTGCTGCCCACCATCCTGGTGAGGGGCAGCAGATGCTTTTCCTTCTGCGCGTCCATCCATGCGGCAAGGCGGGCCGCCACCTGCTTCTGCACATCCTGTCCCATTGCGAGGAGCGCGCGGTCCAGACGGATTTCCGGGGTCAGCAGCGCGGGGCCGCCGTGCAGCGTCGCCACCGGATCGCCCTTCCAGCTTATGCCGGGGGCCTGTCCTGCTTCGTCCATGAGCGCGAAATCGGTATCGGGTGCGCCCAGCAATTCGTCAGCCTTCACTCGCAATATCCTTCCAAGGCGCCGTTCAGCGGCCGCCAGCAGCATCTTCCTGTCCTGATGCCGGGTAGCGGGATCGACCGAGAAACGAAATCCGTCAAGTCGCCCGATCGTCTCGCCATCGACGCAGACTGTCCCGTCCTGTTCGATTTCGACCGGCAGATTGGCCGCGCTTTGGCCGATGTCCCTTAGCAGAACGGTGGTGCGCCGGTCCACGAAACGCTGCGTCAGCGCGGCGTGGAGCGCGTCGGAGAGCTTTTCTTCGAGGGCGCGGGTGCGCTCCGCCATTTCCGCCGGATGGGCGAGCCAGTCGGCGCGATGGGCGATGTAGGACCAGGTGCGGGCGGCGGCGATCCGGCCGGAAAGGGTGTCGATGTCGCCCTGAACCGAATCGAGTCGCGCAATCTGCTGGGCGAACCAGTCGCGGGGGATGTGGCCCGTCCCTTCGGACAGGAAGCGCCAGATGCGGCTGACGGCGCGGGCATGATGTTCGGCGCCCAGCTTC
Organism: Sphingobium fuliginis; assembly: GCF_004152845.1. Taxonomy (GTDB): domain Bacteria; phylum Pseudomonadota; class Alphaproteobacteria; order Sphingomonadales; family Sphingomonadaceae; genus Sphingobium; species Sphingobium fuliginis. Next base: position 243,042 of record NZ_SEON01000002.1, on the reverse strand, counting down.
TGGAAATCGGGCAGGCCGCAGGCGGCCCAGAGCCGTTCGACCTGCTTCCTGCCGCGTGCCCGATCGATCACCAGCGGGTCGTCGGCGAGCCGCCTGAGCACGGCGAGGTCGACCGCTTCGGGCGCGGCGCGCAGTTCGGGGCGGTCGGGCTTCTGCTCCAGATCGGAAATGAGGTGATCCAGCCGGTCGGTGCGCGGCGTGCCGTTGCGCCAGAAAAGCTGCTCCACCGGCGGAAACCGGTGCGCCTCTATCGCCTCTATCTCTTCCGGCGTGAAGGCGGCGTCGCCATCCTCATGGCCCAGGCTGCCGAAGGTGCCGTCCTGGTGGTGGCGGCCGGCGCGCCCGGCGATCTGCGCCATTTCCGCGACGGTCAGGCGGCGGGTGCGGCGGCCGTCATATTTGCGCAGCGAGGCGAAGGCAACATGCGCGACGTCGAGATTGAGGCCCATGCCGATCGCGTCGGTGGCGACCAGATAGTCGACCTCTCCGTTCAGGAACATCTGCACCTGCGCATTGCGGGTGCGGGGCGAGAGCGCGCCCATCACGACCGCTGCGCCGCCCCGGAAGCGGCGGAGCATTTCCGCCACGGCATAGACCTCCTCGGCGGAGAAGGCGACGATGGCGGAACGCTTGGGCAGGCGGGAGAGCTTCTTCGCGCCGGCATAGCTGAGCGTCGAGAAACGCGGGCGGCCGATGATCTTCGCATCGGGGACCAGCGCCTTCACCACCCGGCCGATGCTGGCCGAGCCGAGGATCATCGTTTCCTCCCGGCCCCTGGCGCGCAGGAGGCGGTCGGTGAAGACATGGCCGCGTTCCGGATCGGCGCCGAGCTGGGCTTCGTCCAGGGCGACGAAGGCGTAATCCGCCAGCCCTTCGTTCGCGGTCCCGGCCTGCCGACCGATCGGCATGGATTCCGCGGTGCAGAGGAAATAGCGGGCGCCGGGGGGCACGATCTTTTCCTCGCCGGTGATGAGGGCGACCTGCGCCGGGCCCTTCATGCCGGCCACCCGGTCATAGACTTCCCGCGCCAGCAGGCGCAGCGGGAAGCCCATCATCCCGGAGCTATGGCCGCACATGCGTTCGACGGCGAGGTGGGTCTTGCCGGTGTTGGTGGGGCCCAGGACGGCGGTGAGGGGCGATCGGGCGAACTGGGCCATGGTCCCTGCTATGTCGGGCATGGATCGGGGAAGGGCAAGGGGAAAGGCCCGGGCGGGAGGTCGAATTGGGGTGCGCGGGTCTTGCGGGTGGGCCGCCGGCCTTGCGGCGGGGGTGGGGGTGGGAGATGGATCCCCGCCTTCGCGGGGATGACGGGGAGGGGGCGGGGATGAACGGAGGAGGCGGGGGTGACGGGGAGAGGCGGGGATGAGGGAGGAGAGGCGGGGATGACGGGACGAGCGGCCGGGATGAAGGGAGGAGACGCCGGCATGAAGGGCGGATAGGCCAGGATGACGGGGACGGAGGCGGGAAGGCGCCGGGGATTGGTCCGCCGGTCCTTTGCGGGGCACGGCCGGTCGCGGAAAAAGGGTTAAAAAAGGCGTGTTTATTTGACTTTAACCTTGTGCTTTTACAAAATTGCGGATGAACGCGCGGCGGGGGTCGGGCGATATTTGCCCCGGGGGCGTGTTTTACCGTGTTTCATGATGGTCAGATCAATGCCCAGCAGGGTGGCGCTTCCGCGTCCCTGTGGCTGACTGACTCGATCCGCAGGGCGGGACCGGCCGAGGATCGGCGCGACTGGCGGGAGAAGCTGCGCGACTGGGCCGAGGATGTGGAACTGGTTCCCGACCTTGGCCAGCGGGTGGGAAGTTTCACCTGGTTCCGGGGACTTGCGACCTGTTTCGGGCTGTGCGCGGCGGCGCTTTATCTGTCGCCGGGCTTTCATGCCCTGCCCGGCGCGCCGCAGCCGCTGATGCCGGCGAGGCAGTTCGACGAAGTGCGCAGCCAGATGATCATGCCGCTTGCCCTGGGCGCGGACAGCGGGCGGCGCATGGGGCCGACCGACGCGGTGCAGCCGCTGCGCGAGACGCCGGAGCGGCCGCAGATCGAATTGCGCGCGCAGATCGGCGGCAGCGATTCGCTGGGCCGGGCGCTGGCGCGGGCGGGCGTGAGCGGCGGCGACGTGGCGACGGTGACGAGCCTGGTGGCGGGCGACACCGGCGCGGGATTGAAGCCGGGCACGCCGCTGGACATCGTGCTGGGCCGACGGCCGAGCCGGGACGTGCCGCGGCCGCTGGACAGGCTGAGCTTCCGGGCGCGGCTCGATCTGGGGATCGAGATCGCGCGGGCCGGCGGGGTCCTGCAGGTGCAGCGGACGGCGATCCATGTGGACGAGACGCCGCTGCGCATCCAGGGCGTGGTGGGCGAGAGCCTCTATCGTTCGGCGCGGGCGGCGGGCGCGCCGCCCAAGGCGATCCAGAGTTTCCTGCGCGTCGTCGCGCAGCAGGTCGATCTCGGATCGATCTCGGCGGGGGACCGCTATGACATCGTCACCGAATATCGGCGGGCCGACACGGGCGACGTGGAGGTGGGCGACCTGCTGTTCGCCGGGTTGCACCGGGCGAGCGGGCGCGGCATCGACATGCTGAAATGGACGCAGGACGGGCGGACCCAGTGGTTCGAGGCGTCGGGCGTCGGCCAGCGGCGCGGCGTGCTGTCGGCGCCGGTGGCGGGGCGCATGTCGTCCAGCTTCGGCATGCGGCGCCATCCGATCCTGGGTTATACCCGCATGCATGCGGGGATCGATTTTGCCGCCCATTACGGGTCGCCCATCTATGCGGCGACGGACGGCGTGGTGTCCTATGCCGGGCGGCATGGCGGGCATGGCAATTATGTGCGGCTGGAGCATGGCAACGGCCTTGCCACCGGCTATGCGCATATGAGCCGCATCGCCGCGTCGCCGGGGCAGCGGGTGCGGCAGGGGCAGGTGATCGGCTATGTCGGATCGTCGGGCCTGTCGACCGGGCCGCATCTGCATTATGAGCTGTACCGGAACGGACGGACGATCAATCCGCTGTCGGTGCGGTTCACCACGACATCGCAACTGGCGGGCAGGGAGCTGGCGGCTTTCCGGCAGCGGCTGGTGCAGTTGAAGAGCCTGCGCATCGGCCTGCCCGTGCAGGTGGCGCAGAAGAGCGCGGCGCCGGCCGCGGCCGGGAAATAGCTTTTCGCGGGCGATTCCCTCCGCTAACGGGCGTGAATGAACGCAGCGGCTTCCGACATCACCGCGATCCTGCTGGCCGGGGCGCGGCCGATCCCCGATCCCCTGGCGGCGGCGGCCGGCGTGGCGGTCAAGCCGCTGGTGCCGGTGGCGGGGGAGCCGATGATCAACCGGCCGGCCCGCGCCCTGCTGGCGCATCCGGCGGTCGGGCGGCTGGTCGTGCTGACCCAGGCGCCGGAGCTGTTCGCCGCCGATCCGGCGACCGCCTGGCTGGCGGAGCATCCCGAAGTGCGGTTCGAAAGGAGCGGGGGCGGAATCGCTTCCTCCCTCATCGCCTTGCTGGACCGGGGGGACCTGCCCTTTCCCCTGCTGATGACGACGGCGGATCATGTGCTGCTGGACGGGGCCATGCTGGACCAGATGGTGCGCGAGGCATCCGGCGCGGACATCGCCGTGGCGATGGTCGAGCGCAGGACATTGCTGGCGCGCTATCCGGGGTCGCGGCGGACCTGGCTCAAATTTCGTGACGGCGGGTGGTCGGGGGCGAATCTCTTCTGGTTCGGCAGCGGCAAGGCGCGGCCGGTGGTCGCGCTGTGGCAGGAGGTCGAGCAGGACCGGAAGAAGGGGTGGAAGATTCTGTCCGCCTTCGGACCGCTGGCCCTGCTGGGCGCGGTGCTGCGGATTTCGACGCTGCGGGGCGGGATCGCGCGGGTGGGGCGGCGCTTCGGGATCGTGGCGCGCCTGGTGGCGATGGAGAAGGCGGAGGCCTGCATCGACGCGGACAAGCCGGACGACGTGGCGCTGATCGAGGCGATCCTGGCGGGGTCTGTGCGATAGAAGGGGTGTGTTCCTGCCTGCGCAGGAGCACCTAATTCCATTTCCGCATGTTGTTCCATGTTCGAAAGTCAGTAGGCGTCCAGTTCCTCCAGCGCGGTGAAACGCTGCGACCAGAGCGCGCCGTAGACCGCCATCCACTGCACGACGGGCGCAAGGCCCTTGGCGCGGGCGGAATAATAGGTTTCGCGCCCGGCGCGGCGGGCCGTCACGAGGCTGGCGCGTTTCAGCTTGCCGAGATGGCGGGACACCATGGGTTGCGATACGCCGGAAATGGCGGTGAGGGCGTGGACGCTCTGTTCCCCTTCGCGCACCAGATATTCCAGCAGGGCGCGCCGGGTGCCGTCCGACAGGGCCTTGAACAGTTCGTCGCAGGAGGCCGATCGATCCCCCTTTAAAATATGGTCGGTCATGGACGCGTTCATAATCATCGGGTTATCGATGGGTCAAGGTGAAGGCGGTTTTTACCCTGCCCAGCGGCGTTAACCAAAAAAACTTTGGGCCTGTTCTCCGCTGAGTCTTTTGAGTCACACTAGCCGATCTTGAGTCTTTAGAGTCGCTGTCGACTCAATATCTAGTGGCTACCCGGTTCGTTCTCCGTCATGTTAACCATTATGTGAGGCTTGAACCCTAAGTTGCTGATCTTGACGGCTGACTCCGGAGGACTCATCGCTGGGCCTCAGAAGGAAACGGGGGTCACGAAATGGGTGTCATGGAACGCGTCGCGCCGCGGCGGAAAAAGGCGGTTGCGCCCGTGGAGGTCGAGGCCGACCGCCTGCTGCGCGGCGACTGCATCGCGGAAATGGCGAAGCTGCCCGATGCGTGCATCGACATGATCTTCGCGGACCCGCCCTATAATCTCCAGCTTGGCGGCGACCTGTTCCGGCCCGAGGGCAGCCGGGTGGACGCGGTCGACAATGACTGGGACAAGTTCGATACGCTGGGTTCCTACGATCGTTTCACCAAGGCCTGGCTGCGGGAAGCGCGGCGCATATTGAAGCCGAACGGCACCATCTGGGTGATCGGCAGCTACCACAATATCTTCCGCGTCGGCACGGCGTTGCAGGACGAGGGCTTCTGGATCCTCAACGACATCATCTGGCGCAAGTCCAATCCCATGCCCAATTTCAAGGGCACGCGCTTCACCAACGCGCATGAGACGCTGATCTGGGCGAGCCAGGGCGAGGATGCGCGATATACGTTCAACTACAAGGCGATGAAGACGCTGAACGACGAGTTGCAGATGCGGTCCGACTGGGTGCTGCCGATCTGCGGCGGGCAGGAACGGCTGAAGCGCAACGGCACCAAGGCGCATCCGACGCAGAAGCCGGAGGCCCTGCTCTACCGCGTGCTGCTGGCCTGTACGAAGCCGGGCGACGTGGTGCTCGATCCCTTTTTCGGCACCGGGACGACGGGCGCGGTGGCCAAGCGCCTGGGCCGCAGGTGGATCGGCATCGAGCGCGAGGACGATTATATCGAGGTCGCGCTGGAGCGGATCGAGGCGGCGCTGCCGCTGGACGAAAGCGCGCTGACCATCATGCAGACGGCGCGGCAGCAGCCCAAGGTGGCGTTCGGCACGCTGGTCGAGACGGGCTATCTGCAGCCCGGCGCGGTGCTGACGGATTCGAAGCGACGCTGGCAGGCGGTGGTGCGGGCGGACGGATCGCTGTCGGTGGGGGCGGATACCGGCTCGATCCACAAGATGGGCGCGACCTTGCAGGGTGCGCCGAGTTGCAATGGCTGGACCTTCTGGCATTGCGAGGTGGAGGGCGTGCTGAAGCCGATCGATGCGCTGCGGCAGACCTATTTGCTGGCGAACGAGCCTTAACGATCCCGGATTCCTTTCCGGCTCTGGGCGACGGAGTTTGAAGATGTTGCCACAGCTTCCTGCCGATGCGCGGCTTTACCTGCGCCCCATCTGGTTCGTGCCGTCGCCCGTCAGTCTGGCCGACGGGTCGGCGGCGCGGATGGGCAATGGGTTGCTGTGGTTCCAGGCTTATGAGCTGACGGCGCGGAAGGACGGGCGGCGCGTGGCGCGGGCGACGGTGCCGGTCGCGGAATTTGCCGACGCCATTGCGGGGCTGCCCGATGCGCTGGCGGAGCGGGCGCAGCGGCTGGCGGCCAATATCTCTGCGCAGCGTCCGCCCCTGGTGCTGGGGGAACGCACCATCCGGTTCGACGCGCCGCAGGTGATGGCGATCCTGAACATCACGCCGGACAGCTTTTCCGACGGCGGCAGGCATATGGACGATCCGCAGGCGGCGGCCGATGCGGGCTTCGCCATGGCGGCGGCGGGGGCGGCGCTGATCGATGTGGGCGGCGAATCCACCCGACCCAGGGCGCCGCGCCTGTGGGAAGGGGATGAGATCGCCCGCGTCGTGCCGGTGATCGAAAGGCTGGCGGCGGCAGGGGTTCCCATGTCCATCGACACCCGCAAGGCGGCGGTGATGGAAGCCGCGCTGGCGGCGGGAGCGGCGGTCGTCAATGATGTGAGCGCGCTGCGGCATGATCCCCGCGCCATGGAAGTGGCGGTTGCGGCGGGGTGCCCCGTCATCCTGATGCATGCGCCGTCGGCCGGGGACGATCCGCACGACAATGCCGGGGGTTATGGCGATGTCGTGGCCGATGTGTTCGACATGCTGGAGGCGCGGGTGGACGCCTGTCTGGCGGCGGGGGTGCCGCGCGGGAAGATCATGGTCGATCCGGGATTGGGCTTCGGCAAGTCGCTGGGCGACAATCTGGCGCTGGTGAACGGGCTGGCGACGTTGCAGGGGCTGGGCGTGCCGCTGCTGTTCGCGGGCAGCCGCAAGCGCCTGATCGGGGCGCTGTCGAACGAGGCGCCGGCGGCGGAGCGGCTGGGCGGATCGGTGGCCCTGGTCTTTCGCGCCGCTGAACTGGGCGCGCAGATGGTGCGGGTGCATGATGTCGCGGAAAGCGTTCAGGCGCTGCACCTTTGGCGCGGTCTGGCGGATGCGGGCTTGGGCGCGGTTTAGAGCATCGTGCGGAGAAAGGGGAGGCGGTTTAGGCCTTGCCAGGAAGGTCCCCGCTCAGGCCGTGGCGGAGGCCGTTCGGCCTATCGCAGCCAGCCTTTCGCCCGATAGGCTTCGGCAGTGGCCTTCAATCCCTCTTCCGTCGGCACCCGGGGCACCCACAGCTTTTTGGGCGGTTGCCTGCGCTTCGTCACGACCCAGTCGGGGTGGCAGAAATAGCTGACCCGGTCGGGCGTCAGCCTGGCGTTCCTGCCGCGCACCAGCCGGTCGAGCCGCGCGCCCATGCCCAGCAGCCAGGCGGGCGTCGCGAAGGTCCGCACCGGCCGTCCGACGGCGCGTCCGATCGCCTGCGCGAAGTCCATATGGTCCCAGCCGCCGGGCGTGCCGTCATCGACCTCATAGACATGGGTCAGGCTCTTCATGTCCTTTTCGACCGCCAGCGTCAGGAACAGACGGGCGAGGTCGCCCACCTCGATCACCGACAGGCGTCCGCCGGGCGGCATCAGCATGATCCCGCGCCGGGCCATGCGGAACAGTTCCAGCATCTCCCGGTCGCCGGGGCCGTAGATGGCGGGCGGGCGGATGATCGTCCAGTCGAGGCCGCTCGCCTTCACATGCCGCTCCGCCAGTTCCTTCGACCAGCCATAGTCCGACAGTTCCGGTTCCCGCGCCGAAAGCGAGGAGACGTGGATCAGCCGCTTGACCCCGCGATGCCGCATCGCGTCGACCACCGCCATGGTGCCGCGCGCATTGCCCGTTTCGAAGCCTTCGCGGTCGGGCGCGTTCACCACGCCGGCGATGTGGATCACCACATCGGCGTCGCGCACCAGCGTGTTGAGCGCCGCCCGGTCCTCCAGCGCGCCGGGCACCCATTTGAGATGGGCGCGCGGCGGCTGCGCCCGGCGGGTGATGGCGCTGACATGATGTCCCGCCGCCAGAGCCTGATGGAGCGTTTCGGCGCCGACGAAACCCGTCGCGCCCGTCATCGCAATGCGCAGGGACATGGGATCAGACCATCGCCATATGATCGCGGTGGACCAGCACCGAGCGGGGCAGATGCCCCAGCAGCGCGGCGATGTCCTCGCTGCGCTTGCCGGCGATGCGGGAGGCTTCCTCGCTGTCATATTCGATGAGGCCGCGGGCGATCACCCGACCATCCTCGGCCAATATGTCGACCACGTCGCCGCGGGCGAAGATGCCATCGACCCGCGCCACGCCGGCCGGGAGCAGGCTGTTGCCGCGGCCCAGAGCCGCCTCCGCCCCCGCATCGACCACGATCCGACCGCGCACGGTGAGGCGGCCGGCGAGCCAGCCCTTGCGCGCGCCCCTGGCCTGTGCGGCGAGGAAGATCGAGCCCTTGCCGCCATCGGTCCAGTGCGACAGCGGCGAATCCACCTTGCCGGAGATGATCGCCAGATGCGCGCCGGCCCCGGTCGCGATCCGCGCCGCCTCGATCTTGGAGGTCATGCCCCCCGATCCCATGCCCGAGGCGGAGCCGCCGTCCGCCATCCCGGCGATGCGCGCATCGATGCGCTCGATTGTCTCTATCAGCATGGCGTCCGCATCGACATGCGGGTTGGCGGTGTAAAGCCCGTCGACGTCCGACAGCAGCACAACTGCGTCAGCCCGTGCCGCCTGTCCGATGCGCGCCGCCAGCCGGTCATTGTCGCCGAAGCGGATTTCCGCCGTGGCGACGCTGTCATTCTCGTTCACGACCGGCACGACGTCGAGCGCCATCAGCCGTTCCAGCGTGGCCGACGCATTGAGATAGCGGCGGCGGTTTTCCAGATCGTCCAGCGTCACCAGCATCTGCGCGGCGGTGATGCCCCTTTCGTGGAGCAGGCTGGCCCAGCATTGCGACAGCGCGATCTGGCCGGTGGCGGCGGCCGCCTGCGCGTCTTCGAGCGAGCCGCGTCCGCCCTTGGGCAGTTTCAGCCGCCGGGCCCCCAGGGCGATGGCGCCGGAGGAGACGATGATGATCTGCTGGCCCGCAGCCTTGCGCGCCGCGATGTCGGCCACCAGCGTGCGCAGCCAGGATTCGCGCACCTCGCCCTTCGGATCGACGAGCAGGGCGGAGCCGATCTTGATGACCAGGCGGCGGATTTGCGAAGGAGGGAAGCCGGAGAGGGAAGAAGTCATGAAGCGGTCCGAATGCGCTCCTCCCCTGCAGGGGAGGCGTTGGGGTGAGGAGGCAAGGCGGGGGAAGCCCTATCCGGCAAGCCCCCATCCCCGACCCCTTCCCTGAAGGGGAGGGGAGGAGTTACAGTGGCGACCACGGCTTCTCGTCTTCTTCTTCTGTCCCATCCTCATCATCCTCGCCGGGCTGGTCCAGCAGCGGCAGCACTGCGTCCAGCAGGGCCGGCACGCCTTCGCCGGTCGCGCCGGAGATGATGAACACATCGTCCACCCCGGCCTCGTCCCGAAGCTGGCCGGCAATGTCCTCCATCAGTTCCGGCCCCAGCAGGTCGCCCTTGTTGAGCGCCACGATCTGCGGCTTTTCGTCCAGCCCGCCGCCATAGGCCGCGAGTTCATCCTGCACGATGCGGAACTGTTCGACCGGGTCGTCGCCGGTCGCGTCGATCAGGTGCAGCAGCACCCGGCAGCGTTCGACATGGCCCAGGAAGCGGTCGCCGATCCCCGCGCCCTCGGCCGCGCCTTCGATCAGGCCCGGAATGTCGGCCAGGACGAATTCCCGGTCGCGATGCAGCACCACGCCCAGTTGCGGCTTGGTGGTGGTGAAGGCATAGGCGCCGACCTTCGCCTTGGTGTTGGTGACCTGGTTGATGAAGGTCGACTTGCCCGCATTGGGCATGCCCACAAGGCCCACATCGGCCAGCAGCTTCAGCCGCAGCCACACCCACATTTCCTGCCCCGGCCAGCCCGTGCCATGCTGGCGCGGGGCGCGGTTGGTGCTGGTCTTGTAGGACAGGTTGCCGCGCCCGCCGTCGCCGCCGCGCAGCAGCACGACGCGTTGCCCGACCTGCGTGAAGTCGGCGAGCAGTTCCTGTTCATATTCCATCGTCCCGTCCTCATCCTCCGTGCCGTCGACGGGCGTGGGATCGGACAGGATCTGCGTGCCCACCGGCACCTTGATGACGAGGTCTTCGCCGCCGGCGCCATAGCGGTTCTTGCCCGCGCCGGGCATGCCGCGCTGCGCCTTGAAATGCTGGGTGTAGCGGAAGTCGATCAGGGTGTTCAGCCCGGCCACCGCCTCGAAGATGATGTCGCCGCCTTTGCCGCCGTTGCCGCCGTCGGGACCGCCATATTCGACATATTTTTCGCGCCGGAAACTGACCGCGCCGGGACCGCCCCAGCCGGACTTGATGAAAATCTTCGCTTGATCAAGAAAATGCATCGCGCGCCCATAGCGGTTTATGCGGCGGAATTAAACAGGCGCGCGGCAAAAGCGGCCGCTTGCCCGAAAAGCGGCCGGCGCCGGAGAAGGCGGCGCCGTGCCGCCATCCCCGGCAGCAGGGATCAGGCCGCCAGCGCGGGCAGCGAATCCCCGTAGAGGTCGGTCGACGAATCCGTCATCATGGGGCTGGCGCCCGCCTGTCCGGAGGCGCCTTCCTCGAAGACCAGGCAATCCGCCGCCGCGCCTCGGCCCAGGCTGAAGCGCCTTTCCATCCGGCCGGCATAGCGGAAGCCGAGCTTGCGCAGGACGTTGCCGGATGCCGGATTGTCCACGAAATGGGCGGCGCGCACATCGCGGACGCCCGAGGCGCGGGCCATGTGCATGACGGCGCTGGCCGCTTCGGTCGCGAAGCCGAGTCCCCAATAGGGGCGGGCGATCCAATAGCCCAGCTCCACCCTGCCATCAGCCGCCGCATGGAGGCCGCAGCCGCCGACAAGGCGCGGTGCGCCCTTGGTGCGGGTGAAGGCAAGCAGGCTGGGCAGGCGCGGGTCCTGCGGCTGGGCCAGGAACGCCTCCGCATCGGCCTGGCTGTAGGCGGCCGGTGCGCGGGTCAGGTTGCGCAGGACGGCCGCATCGCCGATCGCTTCTGCAAGGGCCGGCGCATCTTCCATCCAGCCGGGCCGCAGCAACAGGCGGGGGGTACGGGCGAACATCGAAAGTCTCCTAATCTCCGGCGCGCCAATGACCGCGAAAAGTTACGGCTTGACGACTATCTTCTCTGGCTGGGCCCCGCCCGCACGACGCGCGAGAAAGCGAGGGGTTCCAGAGAGTTGAGGGAAATTCAGGGGAGACGCCCGTCGACACGAAAAAGGGGCGCTCCCGGATGGGGCGCCCCTTGTTTCCCTCGAACTCTGGCGGTGTGACCAAAGTCGTTCCGCCAGGAGGATCGCCCCGATTGCGAGGGACGATCCGTCATCGATCGTCCGTTATTCGGCTGCTTCGGCCAGTGCGTCGACCGACACATATTTGCGGCCGAGCTTGCCGGTGTGGAATACCACGCGGCCTTCACCCAGCGCGAACAGCGTGTGGTCCTTGCCCATGCCGACATTGCGGCCCGGATAGACGCGGGTGCCGCGCTGGCGAATGATGATGTTGCCGCCGATCACTTCCTGACCGCCGAACTTCTTCACGCCAAGGCGCTTCGATTCCGAATCGCGACCGTTGCGCGACGAACCGCCAGCTTTCTTATGTGCCATGACTTAAACTCCTCGTGACTTTGCTGCGGCTCAGGCGATCGACACGATCTTGAGGATCGTGTGATTCTGGCGGTGGCCGTTGCGACGACGGTAGTTGTGCCGGCGGCGCTTCTTGAAAACGATGACCTTCTCGCCCTTCGCCTGCGCGACGATTTCGGCGGCGACGGTCAGCTTGGCTGCGTCCTTCACGTCGCTGCCTTCGCCGGCGAACAGGACGTCATCCAGGGTCACCTTGTCGCCAGCCTCACCGGCCAGCTTCTCGACGACGATCTTGTCTCCGGCGGCGACGCGATACTGCTTGCCGCCCGTGCGCACGACTGCGAACATGGCTCTTCTCTTCTCGTTCAAATCTGCTTTACGCAGATCGTCGAGGGACAATGCCCTGTTGGACCCGCGCGGGAATGTGGCCCGCTACTGGAATGACTCGCCCATGTCAACCGGCAAGCGCGGCATTCGGGGCTGGTTTTTGGCCTTGCGCGTCCCTATCTTGGCGCGGCGAAAGGATAGCATCACGCATGACGCCAGCGCCATACAGGAATGAAGCACTGGCCGCCCGGCTGCTGTTCATCCTGACCCTGTGGCTGTCGATCGGCGTGGCCCTGCTGAGCGCGCTCGCCCCCCTGGGACCGCCATCCAGCCGGTTCACCGGCTCCGCCTTCAACCCGGCCACCACCGCCGTGGTGTTGAAGGCCCGCGCCCATGCGACCCCTGTCGCCGCGCAGGCCATCGAGCCGGATGGCGACGGGCGGGCGCCGTTTCCGGCGTTCGCCATGAGCGGGCCGATGGCCATCGCGATGCTGCCGGGCGTCGTCCTGCTGCGCGCCGGCGACCGATTCTCTCCCGCCTTCGTTTCTTTCCCGTCCTTCCACCTGCATTCCCCCCGGCGGGCGCGGGCGCCCCCGGTCCTTTCCTGACGTATCGCCCTCTGGGCGGCCGTTCCAGGCCGCCATCAGGAAAAAGGAGCCTCTTCATGACCCGCAGAAGATCGAGACGCGGCAGCACGGGGTCGTCCCGCCGCCGTCCGCCATGGTGGTTCATGCCGGCCGTCATGGCGGGACTGGGCGCGGCCGGCGCGCTGTTGTCGGCGGCGATGCTGACCGTCGCTGAATGAATATGATATGCCGCCGATGGAGGGCGTTCCTCCATCGGGGGTCAGGGAAAGACACTCCATGCCCCATCACACGCCCCTGATCGGAACGATCGTCGCGGGCCTTGTCGTCGCCTTCGTCATGGGCGCCATCGCCCATCGCCTGAAACTGTCGCCGCTTGTCGGCTATCTGATCGCCGGGATCATGGTCGGGCCGTTCACGCCGGGCTTCGTCGCCAATGCCAGCCTGGCCAATGAACTGGCGGAGATCGGCGTCATCCTGCTGATGTTCGGCGTCGGCCTGCATTTCTCCCTGCGCGACCTTCTGTCGGTGAAGAACATCGCGGTGCCCGGCGCGCTGGGCCAGATCGCGGTGGCGACGCTGATGGGCATGGGCCTGGCGCATGTCATGGGCTGGCCGCTGCTGGGCGGGCTGGTCTTCGGCCTGGCGCTGTCGGTGGCGAGCACCGTCGTGCTGCTGCGCGCCCTGCAGGGGGCGGACCTGGTGGAAACGCGCCGGGGCCGGATCGCCGTCGGATGGCTGATCGTCGAGGATCTGGTGATGGTGCTGGCGCTGGTGCTGCTCCCCGCGCTTGCCGGGGTCATGAACAATGCCGATGCGGCGGGCGGGGCCAATGCCGGGGCCTTGCTGGCGCCGCTGCTGGGCACGCTGCTGAAGGTCGCGGGCTTCGTCGCGCTGATGCTGGTGGTCGGCCGCCGCGTCATTCCCTGGGCGTTGCACTGGGTCGTGCATAGCGGATCGCGCGAACTGTTCCGCCTGGCCGTGCTGGCGATAGCGCTGGGTGTCGCCTTCGGCGCGGCGGTCGCCTTCGACGTGTCCTTCGCGCTGGGCGCGTTCTTCGCCGGCATGATTTTGGGCGAGACGCCGCTCAGCCGCCGCGCGACGGAGGAGACGCTGCCGCTGCGCGACGCCTTCGCCGTGCTCTTCTTCGTTTCCGTCGGCATGCTGTTCAATCCGGCGGTGCTGGTCGAGCAGCCGCTGCCGTTGCTGGCCACGGTGGCGATCATCATCGTCGGCAAGTCGATCGCCGCCTTCGCCATCGTCCGCGCCTTCGGCCATCCGGGCGACACGGCGCTCACCATCGCGGCGAGCCTGGCGCAGATCGGGGAATTCTCCTTCATCCTCGCCTCATTGGGCACGGGACTGGGGGTCTTGCCGGCCGAGGCGCGCGACCTGATCCTTGCGGGCGCGATCGTTTCGATCTTCCTCAATCCGCTGATCTTCTCCCTGATCGTGCGCGGGCACAAGCAGGAGGAGGTGGAGGAAGAGGCGCAGGCCCAGAAGGCGAAGGCCAAGCCGCGCATCGGCCATGTCATCCTGGTCGGCTATGGCCGGGTGGGGAAGCTGATCGCGGATCGGCTGGCCGAGAAGGGCGCGCATTTCGTGGTGATCGAAGCCGATTCCGACCGGGCGGAGGAGGCGGAGGAGGCCGGCCTTACCGTGGTGCGGGGCAGCGCGCTGGAGGACCGGCATCTGCGGGCGGCCGGCATAAACGAGGCGCGGCGGCTGCTGATCGCCGTGCCCGAAGGGTTCGAGGGCGGCGCGATTCACGAACATGCGCGCCACCTCAATCCCCATCTTCAGGTCATCGCCCGCGCCCATTCCGATGCGGAGGTCAGGCATCTGGAGGGGCTGGGCGTGCCCCATGTGGTGATGGGGGAGCGGGAGCTGGCGGCGCGGATGTTGTCGCTCTGCGGGGCGGGTTAGGGTGTTGACGGAGCTTGGTCGATCGATGCGAAGGCATTCTAGAGCATCGTGCGCAAAAGTGGGAACCGGTTTTGCGCTTAAAAGGATGCGACAACAAAAGCTTGGAGCGCGCGGCCTGCGTAGGATTTAACGCAGCGCGCTCTAACCGGTGCCCAATCCGTCGAGGAACCGCGCCGCCTGTTTCCTGAGGGCGGCGCGGTCCTCCACGCTCATCCGGTTCCAGTTGCGATAGGGCATGGCGAGGCGCGGATTGCGCGCCAGCTTCCGCTCGTTGCGGGCCAGAAAGTCCCAGTAGAGCGCGTTGAAGGGGCAGGCGTCCTCGCCGAGGCGTTGCTTCACGTCATAGCGGCACCGGCCGCAATAATCCGACATGCGGTTGATATAGGCGCCGCCCGCCGCATAGGGTTTCGACCCCAGCAGGCCGCCGTCCGCGAACAGCGCCATGCCGATGGTGTTGGGCATTTCCACCCATTCATAGGCGTCGGCATAGACCTCCAGATACCAGACATGCACCTGCACGGGGGCGATCCCGGCGAGCAGGGCGAAATTGCCGGTGATCATCAGTCGCTGGATATGATGGGCGTAGGCGTGGTCGATGGTCTGGCCGACCGCCCGGGCCATGCAATGCATGTCGGTCTTGCCCGTCCAGTAGAAGCCGGGCAGGTCGCGCTTCGCATCCAGCGCGTTGCGGCGGCCATAGCCGGGGCCTTCGTGCCAATAGACCCCGCGCACATATTCGCGCCAGCCGATGACCTGCCGGATGAAGCCCTCCGCCGCGTTGAGCGGGACCCTGCCGGCGCGGTATCGCCCCTCCACCGCCCGGCAGAGCGACAGCGGGTCGAGCAGTCCGGCGTTGATATAGGGCGACAGGACCGAGTGCCAGAGGAATGGCTCATCGGTCAGCATCGCGTCCTGATAGTCCCCGAAGCGGGGCAGGGCCTGGTCGAGGAAATGGTCCTGCTGGCGTTGCGCATCCTCATGCGTGACGGCGAAGTGGAAATGGTCGAGCGAGCCGATATGGTCTGAAAAACGCGCCGCGACCAGCGCCAGCACGTCCTGCGTGATCGGGTCGGGGCGGAAGCGGAGCGGCTGCGGCATCAACAGGTCGCGCCGGGGCGGCGGTTTTCGGTTTTCCGCGTCGAAATTCCACTGGCCGCCTTCGGGTTCGCCCTCTTCCGTCAGCAACAGCCCGGTCCTGCGGCGCATGTCGCGGTAGAAAAATTCCATCCTGAGCTGCTGGCGCGCCGCCGCCCAGGCATCGAATTCGGCATGGGAGCAGAGGAAGCGGTCATCCTCATGGATGGTGACGGGGATGCCGAAGCGGCCTTCCCATTCCTCCAGCATCGCGCGGACGCGCCATTCGCCGCCCTCCGTGACGTGGATGGCGGAGGGACGGTGGCGTGCGACGGCGCGGGCGACCTCCCCGGTGAAGCTGCCGCTGTTTTCCGGCTGGTCGAGCTTCACATAGTCGACCGTCCATCCGAGCGCCCTCAACCGATCGGCATGATGGCGCATGGCGGAGAGGATGAAGGCGATCTTGGCCTTGTGATGGCGGACATAGGTGGTTTCGTCCGCTACCTCCATCATCAGCAGGATGCTGCTTGCCGGGTCGGCGTTCCGGAGCGACGCGATGCCGGGCGTCAGCTGGTCGCCGAGGATCGGGATGAGGAGGGGGGCAGCCATGGCTTTTCAATGCATGAAGGGCTGCCCGGCTCCCGCCCGGTCAACCGCGGGGCTTGCGGGGGCCAGCCTTGCGCGGGCCGCCCTTGAACGGCCGCGCGCCATAGGCGGGCCTGGGGCCGTGCCCTTCATTGGGGCGACCCTTGCCGCGCGGGCCGCCGTCGCGCCGGTTTTCGCGCGCCATTTCGCGGGGCTTGCCCTCGATCTGCTCGATCGCGACTTCGGCGCCCTCGTCACTGGCCTGGCCGGTGCGTTTCACCGCGCCGACGAACTTCGCCGCGATGGCGGAAGGGATTTCGAACATCGTTTCATTGGCGGCGATGCGGATCGCGCCGATCTCCTGCCGCGACACATGGCCGCGGCGGCAGATGAGCGGCAATATCCAGCGCGGATCGGCATTCTGGTTGCGGCCGATGTCCATGCGGAACCAGACCGTATCCTCAAACCCCGGACGCGGTCCGTCGCGGCGGGCGGGCGCTTCGCTGGCGTCCAGCAGCTCCTCCGGCGCGGGAAGGGCGGCGCGGGCGCTCTTCACCAGCATGGCGGCGATTTCCTTGGGCGATTTTTCGGCCAGCAGTTCGGCGCCCAGCGCCCAGTCCTGCTCGTCCAGCTCGGCGCGTTCCATCAGCTTCTCGCGCAGGCGGGCATTGTCCTGTTCCTGGATCGCTTCCCGGCTGGGCGGGGTGCCCCATTCGACGGGGATCTTCGCGCCGCGCAGCATGGATTCGACCCGGCGGCGGCGCGGATAGGGGACGATCAGCACGGCCGTCCCCTTCTTGCCGGCGCGGCCGGTGCGGCCGGAGCGGTGCTGCATCGTTTCCGCGTCGCGCGGGATTTCGACATGGATGACGAGGCTGAGATTGGGGAGGTCGATGCCGCGCGCCGCGACGTCGGTTGCGACGCAGACCCGCGCGCGGCGGTCGCGCAGGGCCTGCAGCGCGTGGTTGCGCTCATTCTGGCTGTGTTCGCCCGACAGCGCCACCGCCGCGAAGCCGCGCTCCGTCAGGCTGGCGTGGAGGTGGCGGACATTGTCGCGGGTGGCGCAGAAGAGGATCGCCGTTTCCGCCTCATGATAGCGCAGCAGGTTGACCACCGCGTTTTCGATGTCGGCGGGGGCGACGGTGACGGCCTGATAGCTGATGTCGCCATGGCCGCGCTCGTCGCTGACGGTGGAGATGCGCAGCGCGTCCTTCTGGTAGCGCCTGGCCAGCGCCACGATCGGCTTGGGCATGGTGGCGGAGAAAAGGAGCGTGCGGCGGCCCTCGGGCGCGCCGTCGAGGATTTCTTCCAGATCCTCGCGGAAGCCCATGTCGAGCATTTCGTCGGCTTCATCGAGCACCACCGTCCTGATCGCCGACAGGTCGAGCGCGCCGCGTTCGAGATGGTCGCGCAGGCGGCCCGGCGTGCCGACGACGATGTGCGCGCCGTGGGAAAGCGCGCGGCGTTCCTTGGCGGCGTCCATGCCGCCGACGCAGGTGGTGATGCGGGCGCGCGCCTCGCCATAGAGCCATTCCAGTTCTCGCGCGACCTGAAGCGCCAGTTCGCGGGTCGGCGCGATGGCGAGGGCCAGCGGCTGGGCGGCGACGGGCAGGCGGTTCTGTTCGCCCAGCAGTTCGGCGGCCATGGCGAGGCCGAAGGCGACCGTCTTGCCCGATCCGGTCTGCGCCGAGACGATGAGGTCGCGGCCTTTGGCTTCGGGCTGGGTGACTTCGGCCTGGACCGGGGTCAGGCTTTCATAGCCCTTTCGCGTCAGCGCGTCGGACAGGAGGGCGGGGAGATGTTCGAAAGACATTATATTTTCCATCGGTAAAGCGACCCGCCATTCCCGACGGATACGAAGGTGACCTCAATGCGCTCCGGGGGGTTTTGGAGCCGGGGTGCAAGGTCATGCACCCCGAAGTTCACACCGTTGCCGGGCGAGTCCGCCCAAGGTCACGGTGTCTGGTGATCGCGTTATAACATGCATGCCTGTCCTCCGTTCGCCCTGAGCTTGTCGAAGGGGCTTTTTTCTTTCCTTCAGGAAAAGAAGAGGGCTTCGACAGGCTCAGCCCGAACGGGTGAGAGGGCGTTTTATGGTGCCAAGTCTCTAAAAAGCGAAAGCCTCCTTCCCCGCATGGAGGAAGGAGGCTCCCCTATCTGTTTGTGCGTCGGATCAGGCCGAAGCGACTTCCGCCACGTCGACCTTCACGCCCGGGCCCATCGAGGACGACAGGGCGATCTTGCGGACGTACTTGCCCTTCGAACCCGACGGCTTCGCCTTGACGATGGCGTCGACGAAGGCGTCGAAATTCCTGCGCAGGTCTTCGGCCGAGAAGCTCGCCTTGCCGAGGCCGGCATGGATGATGCCCGCCTTTTCGACGCGGAATTCGATCTGGCCGCCCTTGGCGGCCTTGACCGCTTCGGCGACATTCGGGGTGACGGTGCCCAGCTTCGGGTTCGGCATCAGGCCTTTGGGGCCCAGAACCTTGCCCAGGCGACCGACCAGACCCATCATGTCGGGGGTGGCGATCACGCGCTGGAAGTCGATATTGCCCGCCTGGATCGATTCCAGCAGGTCTTCGGCGCCCACCACGTCGGCGCCGGCGGCGGTCGCGGCTTCAGCCTTGTCGCCGCGGGCGAACACGGCGACGCGGACGTCCTTGCCGGTGCCGGCGGGCAGGGTCACGACGCCACGGACCATCTGGTCGGCGTGACGCGGATCGACGCCCAGGTTGATCGCGATTTCGACGCTTTCGTCGAACTTGGCGGTCGCATGGGTCTTGATCAGGCCCAGCGCCTCATCGACGCCGTGCAGCTTTTCGCGGTCAACGGCAGCGGCCAGGGCCTTCGCCTTCTTCGTCAGCTTTGCCATGGTCTTAGCCCTCCACCACTTCGAGGCCCATCGCGCGGGCGGAGCCTTCGATGATCTTCGTCGCTGCGTCGATGTCGTTCGCGTTCAGGTCGGCCATCTTGGCCTGCGCGATTTCGGCGAGCTGCGAGCGCTTGATCTGTCCGGCGGAAACCTTGCCCGGCTCCTTCGAGCCCGACTTCAGGTTGACGGCCTTCTTGATCAGATAGGTGGCGGGCGGCTGCTTCGTGACGAAGCTGAACGAACGGTCCGCATAGACGGTGATGATGGTCGGCAGCGGGGTGCCCTTTTCCATCTTTTCCGTCGAGGCGTTGAACGCCTTGCAGAATTCCATGATGTTCACACCGCGCTGACCCAGCGCCGGACCGATCGGCGGCGAGGGGTTGGCGGCTCCAGCGGGCACCTGGAGCTTGATATAGCCCGTAATCTTCTTGGCCATTTTCACTCACTCTGTTGCTGGGCGTGCCCGAAGGCGCGCCCGGTTCAAGTTTAGCGGTATTGACGGATCACCGGAGCGATCCTCCCGCACTTTCCCTTGTCGTCATGCCAGCGGAAGCTGGCATCTCAGGCCGCAAGGGAACGGCCTGGGGCACGAGATCCCAGCTTTCGCTGGGATGACGTGAAAATCACTTCGACAGTTCGACCTGTTCGAAGTCCAGTTCGACCGGGGTGGCGCGGCCGAAGATCGACACCGACACCTTGACCCGGTTCTTTTCGAAATCCAGTTCCTCGACCGTGCCGTTGAAGCTGGCGAAGGGGCCGTCCAGCACCTTGACGCTGTCGCCGATCTCGTAATCGACGTTGATCTTGTGCTTGGGCGCGGCTTCGGCGGCCTTCTGCGCGCCGAAATAGCGGGCGGCCTCCGCCTCGCTGATGGCCTGCGGCTTGCCGCTGGACCCCAGGAAACCCGTCACCTTCGGCGTGTTCTTGACGAGATGGTAGATGTCGTCGTTCATCGCCAGCTTGGCGAGGACATAGCCGGGCATGAACTTGCGCTCGACCTGCACCTTCTTGCCGCGCTTCACCTCCGTCACGGTCTCGGTGGGGACTTCCACCTGCTCGACCAGCTGGGAGAGGCCCATGCGCTCGGCTTCGGACAGGATCGATTCCTTGACCTTGTTCTCGAAGCCCGAATAGGCGTGGATGATGTACCAGCGCGCCATGTTATCCTGTCAAACTCCCAGTTTCGTCGTCAGGCCTGTCCGGCGGCGAACGCCAGCAGCCACTGGACGATCGCGCCGAAGAAGGTGTCGATGCCGAAGAAGAACAGGCCCAGCAGCGAGGTCATGATGACCACCATCACGCCGGTCATGATCGTTTCGCGGCCCGTGGGCCACACGATCTTCGACGCTTCGGTCTTCACCTGATTGACGAATTCGCCCGGAGAAACCTTCGCCATCGCCCGCACCAAATCCTTCCAACAAACACCAAAGCGCGAAGCAACAGTCCGCCCTCCCGATCCCGCCCTGTTCGGCGTCCGGGGGTGCGGCCGCGCTCCGCGACCCATGCTTCGTCAAGCACAGCTAGCCGCGAACCCCCGATATTTCAAGGTTTCGCGGCCAGTTCGCTTGGCAGGAGTGGAGGGACTCGAACCCCCGGCATTCGGTTTTGGAGACCGACGCTCTACCAACTGAGCTACACTCCTGCACTGGCCGGGGCCAGCGAAGGAGGGCGCTTTAGCGTGGCCCGCCGGGGAGAGCAAGCGGGAAAACCGAGGGCATGTTCCGATTGGATGGAATCGGAACATGCCCTCGGTTTTCCCTGCCTGCCGTGATTTCCGAACCTTGGGAATGGGCCATTTCACTGGAGATCGCCCTAGAGGAAATTCCCGCCCTTCATGATCCTGCGCACGCGGCCCTGCACGGGCATGCGGTCGAACGGCGTGTTTCCGGCCTGGGCGGCCATCTTCCCCGAATCCACGATCCACGGCGCGTCCGGATCGATGAAGATCAGGTCGGCGGCGGCGCCCGCCGCGAAGCTGCCGCCGTTGACGCCCAATATCCTTGCCGGGTTGGCGCTGAGCAGCGTCATCAGCCGGTTGAGCGTCACATGCCCGTCCCGCACCAGGTTGAGCGACAGGGCGAGCAGCGTTTCCGCGCCGGCCATGCCGGGGGCGGCGTCCGCGAAGGGCAGGCGCTTGTCCTCCGGCCCGCGGGGATCGTGGCTGGACGTGATGACGTCGACGGTGCCGTCCGCGACCGCTTCGATCGCGGCCTTCCGGTCGTCCTCCGACCGGAGCGGCGGAGAGAGGCGCGCGAAGGTGCGGAAATCCGTCACCGCATTGTCGGAGAGGAAGAGATAGGCCGGGCTGATGCCGCAGGTGATCCTGAGGCCATCCGCCCTGGCCGCGCGGATCAGGTCGAAACCTGCCCGGGTCGTCACCAGCCGGAAATGGATCGCGCCGCCGGTCACCCGCGCCAGCATGATGTCGCGGGCGATCGCCATCGCTTCGGCGCAGGCGGGCGCGTGGGGCAGGCCGAGCCGCGTCGCCGTTTCGCCGCTGGTCGCCACGGCCTTGCCCGCAAGGCCGCTATCCTCCGCATGGGTGATGACGGTGAGGCCAAGGCCCGAGGCATAGGACAGCACGCGCATCATCACGCCGGAATCGGCGATCCACTGGCGTCCGGTGCCGACCGCCTTCGCCCCTGCGGCCTGCATCATGCCGATCTCCGCCAGCTCCGCCCCCTTCAGGCCGCGGGTGGCCGCCGCGATGGGGTGGACCCAGAAGTCGGGCTTGCCCGCCCGCGTCGCCTGGCGGATGAGGCCGGCGTCGTCCAGCGGGGAGGATTGATCGGGCATCAGCGCGGCGCGGGTGATGCCGCCGAAGTGGAAGGCCGGCTTGTCGGTGGCGAAAACGCCGAGGTCGACGAGGCCGGGCGCGACGACGAGGCCCGCCGCGTCGATGGTTTCGGCATCTTGCGGCACGGTGATGTCGCCGGTTGCGAGGATGCGGTCATCCTCGATCAGGATGACGCCGGTGGCGAGGTCATTGCCTGCGGGGTCGGCCAGCTTTCCGTTGATGATGGCGAGTTTGGTCATTTCGGATTCACCTTGCGGCCAATGCCGTCAATCCCCCTGCCTTGCGTTTTGGGATGGGGCGGGAGATGGGTCCCCGCCTTCGCGGGGATGACGGGTGAGGGGGCGGGGATGACTGAGGAGCGGGCGGACGTGGCGAAGGAACGGGCGGGGATGACGAGAGAGGGGCTCGTCATGCCCAACCCTCCACGCCGCGCGCGCCTCTGGTCAGCACGTCCAGGCAGGCCATGCGGATGGCGACGCCCATTTCCACCTGTTCCGTGATGGCGGAGCGTTGCGGGTGATCGGCGACGACGCTGGCGATCTCCACGCCCCGGTTCATCGGGCCGGGGTGCATCACCAGCGCGTCGGGTCTGGCGATGGCCAGCCGTTCCGGCGTCAGTCCGTAGAGCATGTGATATTCGCGCGGGGAGGGGATGAAGGCGCCGTCCATCCGTTCATTCTGGAGCCGCAGCATCATGACGACGTCCGCGCCCTCCAGCCCTTCGTCCATGCGGGTGTAGGGCGTCGCGCCCAGCATCTCGACCTCCGGCGGCATCAGCGTCGGCGGGGCGACGGCGCGGACCTGCGCGCCGAGGGCCGCGAGGCAGAGCATGTTCGAGCGCGCCACCCGGCTGTGCAGCACGTCGCCGCAGATCGCGACGATCAGCCCCTCGAACCCGCCCTTGCGCCGGCGGATGGTGAGGGCGTCGAGCAGGGCCTGGGTCGGATGCTGGTGCCAGCCGTCGCCCGCGTTCAGCACGGGGCAGTCCACCTTGTCCGCGATCAGCGCGACCGCGCCGGAGCTGGCGTGGCGGATGACGATCACGTCGGCGGCCATGGCGTTGAGCGTCATGGCGGTGTCGATCAGCGTCTCGCCCTTCTTCACGCTGGACTGGCCGGCGTGCATGTTGACGACGTCGGCGCCCAGGCGCTTGCCCGCGATCTCGAAGGACAGCAGCGTGCGCGTGCTGTTTTCGAAAAAGGCGTTGATCTGGGTCATGCCGGCCAGCCGGTCGTCATGCTTGCGCGCGCCGCCCCGGTTGCTCCTGGCCCAATGTTCCGCCTCATCGAGGAGGAAGCGGATTTCCCATGGCTTGAGGTCCGCGATGGAGAGCAGATGCCGATGCGGGAACAGCGCCCGGCCGGTCAGGTCGCCCCCTTCAAGATCGGACTGGGTGGAGGAAACGGGGATGTCGGGCATGAGCCGACGCTTTAGGCGAGGGTGGGGAAGAGGGCAAGTATGCTCCCCTTCCTGCGCGGCAGGTTCAGCCCCGTCCGAGCCAGCGGCCCAGCAGCGCGCCGTCCTTCATCACCTCCCGCGCGGCATTGTGGCCGGGCGCGCCGGTCACGCCGCCGCCCGGATGGGTGCCCGCGCCGCACATGTAGAGGCCCTTCAGGGGTCCGCGATAGGCGCCGTGGCCCAGGACCGGGCGCGCCGCCCAGAGCTGGTCCAGGGTCATGTTGCCATGCATGATGTCGCCGCCGACCAGCCCGAATTTCCGTTCGAGGTCGAGCGGGGAGAGAATGTCCCGCGCGATCACCGATCGGGCGAAGCCGGGCGCATGGGCGTCGACCGTGGCGACGATGCGATCCGCCGCCGCCTCCCGCTCATCGTCCCAACGGCGTCCGTCGGGCAGGACCGGCGCGAATTGCTGGCAGAAGAGGCTGGCCACATGGCAGCCGGCCGGGGCGAGGCTTTCGTCCACGGTCGAGGGGATCAGCATCTCCACGATCGGCTCGCGCGACCAGCCTTCGCGCTTCGCGTCCATATAGGCGCGGTCCATATAGTCGAGCGTGGGCGCGATGATGATGCCCGACTGGTGATGTTCGCCCATGCCGGGCAGGCAGGTGAAGTCGGGCAGGGACGACAGCGCGACATTCATGCGGAAGGTGCCCGACGCCGTTTTGAACCCGCGGATGCGCCTCAGGAAATCCGGCGGCAGGTCGGCGGGGTCCATCAGCCGCTCGTAGAGCAGTTTCGGTCCGACATTGGCGATGACGGCCCTGCCCATCACCTCCTCGCCGCTTTCCAGCCGGACGCCCACGGCGCGCGCGCCGTCGACCAGCACGGATGCGACCGGCGCCTCCAGGCTGATTTCCACGCCGAGGCCACGCACCACCTGCGCCATGATCCGGGTGATCGTGCCCATGCCGCCGACGCTGTGGCCCCAGGCGCCCTTCTTCCCGTTCACCTCCCCGAAGACATGGTGCAGCAGCACATAGGCGCTGCCCGGCGCGTCGGGGGAGGCATAGTTGCCCACGATCGCGTCGAAGCCGAAGGCGGCCTTCACCGCCTCGCTCTCGAACCAGCCGTCGAGGAAGCCGCGTGCCGAGCGGGTGAACAGTTCCAGCACGTCGCGCTGCTGTTCCAGCGTCAGGCTGCCCATTCGCCGTCCCTGCCGGAGCGCGGCGGCGATCATCGCCAGCCCGTCGCCCGCATTGGGCGGCGCCTTCAGCGTCATGTCGCGCAGCAGGTCCGCCACCACCTCCAGCGCGTCATAATAAGCGGGGAGGGTGGCGGCGTCTTTCTGGCTGAACTTCGCGAATTCCGCCTGCGTCCGCTCCAGCCCGCCGCCCAGCTTCAGATAGCGGCCGTCCGGCTGGGGGAAGAAATTGCTGATCGGCCGTTCGAGCACGCGATAGCCATGTTCGGCCAGCCGCATGTCGCTTATCACCTTGGGGTGGAGCAGGCTGACCGTGTAGCTTGCCACCGAATTGCGGAAGCCTGGGTGGAACTCCTCCGTCACGGCGGCGCCGCCCACGATAGCGCGCCGTTCCAGTATCCGCACCCGGTAGCCGGCCCGCGCCAGATAGAAGGCGCAGACCAGCCCGTTATGCCCGCCGCCGATGATGACCGCGTCATAGGCCCCGGTCATGCCGCCCGGCTCCATCCCGGGGCCGGGGCGCGATGCAGCCGCGCCTGCGGAATGATCCGCCGCATCCGCGCGCAGAAATGGCGGAGCGCGACCTCCTGCGTCGACAGGGGGCCGACGGTGAAGCTTTCCGAGGAAAGGCCCGCCTGCACCCGGTCCAGCAGGGCGCTGTCCTCCGCATTCACCCGCCGGTTGATCCGCCAGTTGAGGTAGCGGGCGGCCTTCATTTCCCGCCGCTCGTCAGGAATCGCATAGGGAACCTCCCGGATCAGCGATCGGGTGGGGGACAGCGGCAGCCACTGCATGAAGTCCACCTGGTCGGGATATATGTCGAAGGCGATATTGGGCCACAGCCTGAAATAGGTCCAAAGCCGCTGCCGCTCATCCCCCAGATGCGGTATGCGCGGCAGGAAATGCTGATAGGCCCGCTCGGACGGGTTGGAGGAGGGCTGGCGGAGGATCGGCCCGCACATCCGGTCGGCATGGGCGCCGGTTTCCACCCGATAGCCCTCCCCCATCAGGCGCCGCAGTCCGGGATGCGCGACCGCGATATGCAGCCCGTCCGAATAATTGTCCCCGATGATCTTCCAGTTCACCGCGCGGGGCCGCAGCGTCATGCGCCCCATGGCCCTCAAGTCCGCGAAGCGATAGGCCGCGATCTCCTGACCATGGGGCGCCATCATCTCCGCGACGCCGGGGCCGCCGTCATCCTCCAGCCTGACGAAGAGAAAGCCGTGGAAATCCTCGACCTCCACGGCGTGGAGCCCATGGCGGGCGGGGTCGAAGTCGTAGCCGGCCTTCAGCGGCACCCCGGTCAGGCGGCCCCGGTCGTCATAGGTCCAGCCATGATAGGGGCAGGTGAGCTTCCTGGCGCAGCCCGCGGCGGCGTCCACGATCCGCGCGCCGCGATGGCGGCAGACATTGGCGAAGGCGCGGATGACGCCGTCCCCGCCCCGGATCAGGATGACGCTTTCCCCGATATAGTCCAGCGTGCGGAAATCGCCGGGAGCGGGAATGTCGCTTTCATGCGCCACGATCTGCCAGGAGGGGCGGAATATCCGGCGCAGCTCCAGCTCGAAAAATTCGGGATCGCGATAGGTCCATGCCGGCAGGCTCCATGCCGCATCCGGGTCCGCCAGTTGCCCGCCTTCCTCCACTATCCCGCGCCCCACCCCAGCCGATAGATTTTACGTATGTATAACAACCTCGTTTTTCCGGCAATGGCGGCGGTCGGACCTGTCCTAAGCCGTTCTTTCCGGCACCTCGCCCCAGTCGGCCAATAGGCTGTCCCGGCTGGCCACCGCCTCCCACGGAAAGACGAACCAGTCCTTCGTCGCGTCCCGGTCGATCGTTTCCGCGCGATAGTCCACCGTGGCGGCGGACCGGATATTGTCGATCAGGACCGCGAAGCGCACCCCTGCGGCGGGAGCGGCCGCCAGGGCATTGCGCACGGCATTGATCGTCCGTCCGCTGTCGTTGATGTCGTCGACGAACAGCAGCGTTTCGCCTGTCGCCACGCGCTGCGCCAGGCCGGCCAGCAGCGCCTCTCCGAAATCGGGCAGCTTCGCCGACAGGTCGACCGACAGCATGGCGAGGCCGGTCGCATGGCTGAGATAGGTGGCGGGCACCAGGCCGCCGCGTCCGATGCCCACCAGATAATCGGGCCGCCATTGCGACGCCGCCAGCGCGCGGGCCAGCGCATCGATCTGGGCCAGGAACGCATCCATGGTGACAGGGGTCAGGATCGGCTGGCCCATCGCGTCAGCCCGCCGCCGCCAGACGGGTTTCGGCATCCGCCGCCGCGCCGTAGCGGCGGGCGAGGAAGGCGCAGGCCATCAACTGTATCTGGTGGAACAGCATGACCGGCAGCAGGATCGGCCCCACCGCACTGGCGGGGAACAGCACCCCGGCGATGGGCACGCCCGACGCCAGGCTCTTCTTCGATCCGCAGAATTGCAGCACGATCGCGTCCTCCCGCGACAGGCCGAGCAGCCGTCCCAGCAGCAAGGTGAAGACCAGCACGACGACCAGCATGGCGATGCAGATCGCGGCCAGCAGCAGCAATTCGCCGCGCGACACCTTCTGCCACAATCCTTCCACCACCGCCGCGCTGAAGGCGGAATAGACCACCAGCAGGATCGATCCGCGATCCACCCGCCCCAGCATCGCCTTGTGCCGGCTGACGAAGCCGCCGATCCATGGCCGGGACAGGTGGCCGATGACGAAGGGCAGCAGCAGTTGCAGCACGATGTCCTCGACCGAAGAGAGCGAGATCAGGCCGCCCGTTCCGTTCTTCTCCATCGTCAGCGCGACCAGCAGCGGCGTCAGGACGATGCCCAGCAGGTTGGAGAAGGATGCGCTGACCACCGCCGCCGCGACATTGCCCCGCGCAATGGCGGTGAAGGCGATCGAGGATTGCACCGTGGAGGGCAGCAGCGTCAGGAACAGCAGCCCCGCCCGCATCGAAGGCGGGATCGCCGCCGCCTGCTGAGTCGCCAGGCCGATCAGGGGAAAGACCGCGAAGGTCGTTCCCAGGGTCGCCAGGTGCAGTTTCCAGGCCCGGGCGCCGTTCCAGATCGCCTCCCGCGACAGCTTGGCGCCGTGCAGGAAGAAAAGCAGGACGATGCCCGCATCGGCCGCCGCCCCGGCCAGGCCGGCGGCTTCCCCGCGGGCGGGCAGCAGGGAGGCGAGCGCCACCGTGCCGATCAGCAGCAGCAGGAAGGGGTCCAGTATCTCGCGCAGGCGTTGCATGGGTCGCCTTTAGGCAGGATGGACGGAAAAGGATAGACGCGCTCGTGCCGATGCGCCAACAGTCGCGACGAACCAAGAGGCCCGCGACACGGCGACATCCGTGACAAGGGCGGAAGAACAGCAAGGAGACTCCGGTCGTGAGCGAAGGGATAGCCATTGTCGAAAATCAGGGCGTCGTCGAAATCCACATCGACCGGCCGGAAAAGAAGAATGCGCTGACCGCCGACATGTACCGCACCATGACCGCCGCGCTGGCCGACGCATCCGCGCGGGACGGGATCGGCGCCGTGCTGTTCGCGGGCAAGGGCGACGCCTTCTGCGCGGGGAACGACCTTAAGGATTTCATGTCCGGTCCGCAGGGCGGGGAAGCGGCCTTCGCCTTCATCCGCGCCATCGCCGCCTTCGACAAGCCGGTGGTCGCCGCCGTGCAGGGTCTGGCCGTGGGAGTGGGGACGACCATGCTGTTCCATTGCGACTTGGTCTATGCGAGCCCCGACGTGCGGTTCATCATGCCCTTCGTCAATCTGGGGATCGTGCCGGAGGCGGGCTCCAGCCTGCTGGCGCCGGCCATATTGGGCTATGCCAAGGCGGCGTCGATGCTGCTTCTGGGCGAGCCGATGGATGCGCAGACCGCCGACCATGCGGGTTTCGTCACGGCGATCGTCCCGGCAGACGCGCTGCTGGACCATGCCCGGCAGAAGGCGGCGTTGCTGATGACCAAGCCGCCCCAGGCGCTTGCCGCCACGCGCCGGCTGATGAAGGGCGATCCGGCGGCGCTGAACCAGCGGATCGAGGAGGAGGCGCGCCTGTTCCAGCAGACGATGCAATCCGCCGAGGCGCAGGAGGCGTTCGCCGCCTTCTTCGAGAAGCGCGCGCCGGTGTTCCGCCGCTAGAGCGCGCTGCGTTAAATCCTGCGCAGGCCGCGCGCGCATCGTGCGCAAAACCGGTTCCCGCTTTTGCGCACGATGCTCTTAGCGTCCCGCCGCTGCGGAGGATTCCGCTATGGCTGCATCGGATCGGCTGCGGGTCGGCTGCTCCCGGCGCGCCCTAAGGCTTGCCGAAGCGGATTTCGCTGACGATGACGGCGGCGACCACCAGCGCGCCGCCCAGCAGGGCGCTGGCGGGCAGGCGGTCGCCCGCGATCCAGCCGATCAGGCCCGCCCAGACGGGCTCTCCGGCATAGATCAGCGTTGCACGGGTGGCCGACACGCTGCGCTGCGCCCAGTTCATCACCAGCTGGATCAGCGCCGTCATCAGGCCCAGCCCGCAGGCCGACAGCATGACGATCCAGTTGATGGGCGGGACGGCCTCTCCGGCCGGAACCATGCAGGCGAAGGCGAGCAGGGACGTCACCGCCAACTGGATGAACGTCACCCGCGCCACATCGACGCGGCCCGCCCAGAGGCTGATGAAGATGATCTCCAGCGCGATGGCGAGCGTGCTGATGAGCGTCAGCGCCTCCCCCCGGCCGAGCGACAGCCCGTCCCGCGGCGCGGCGATCAGCAGCAGTCCCGCAAAGGCCAGCGCCACGCCGATCCAGCTTGCGAGGCGCGGCCGCCTGCGCAGGACGATCCATTGCAGGATGGGGACCAGCGGCACATAGGCCGCCGTGATGAAGGCGGAGGTGCTGCTGGGGATCGTCCGCAGGCCCCAGGTCTGGAGCGTATAGCCGGTGAAGATGCCGCAGCCGATCATCGTCCCCGCCAGCCATTCCCGCCGCGTGACGCCGCGCAAGACCGGCAGGGCGAGGGGGAGGGCGATCAGGGCGGCGGTGCCGAAGCGCAGTCCGACGAAGAACAGCGGTCCGCTGTGCCGCATCGCCTGATGCACGATCAGGAAGGTGCCGCCCCACAGCAGGGTGATGCCGATCAGCGCCAGTTCCGGGCGCCCGATCATCAGCCGGGAGGGGGTTTCGGGTGCGGCGCCGTGCATGCCGTCGCTGGTGCTGCGGATGGCCGCTCAGGTCAAGCGCCGCTCCCGTCCGGTCGGCAGGGCGCGGCGTTTTTTCCGATCCTTTTCCCAGGTCCCTTTCCGTGCCGTCAGTCGTTGCGGATGTCGCTGCCCGCGCGTTCCATCGCCGCGCCGACATCCCGCTTCGCTTCGCGCGCCTCCCGCTCCGCATCGCGGGAGGCCTTGTCCATGGCCGCGCCGAGGCGGCCGGAACCTTCGTCTATCGCATTGCCCGCCTCGTCCAGGCCGCGGTCGAGCCTGTCACCCGCCCGGTCGACCGTATTGCCGACGTCGCTGCCGATCGCGGAGCCGGCATTTTCCAGATTGTCGGCCGCCTTTTCCGAACAGGCCGATGCGCCGAGGACGGTCAGCGCCGACATGGCGGTCAAGAATGATGTGCGCATGGGTTCACCCTTATCTTGCCTTCAACAAAGAGCAGATAAGCGCCCCTGCGGCGATAAGGTTGCGCAACGATCCTTCACCGGCCGCGCAGGCCGAACACCATGGACCGGTCCTGATCGGGGATCAGCCCCTCCAGCACGCGCCAGAAGCCGGTGACGGAGCCCTGCCCCGCCTGGGCATAGGCGGCGGCCATCTTTTCCCGCAGGGCGCGGAACAGCTCCGCCTCCAGCGCGACGCCGGCTGGGCTCAGCCGCAGCAATTTCTGCCGCCGGTCGCTGGCGCCTTGCCGGGTTTCGATATAACCCTGCTCGATCAGGTCGTTGAGCACGCGGCCCAGCGACTGCTTGGTGATGGCGAGCAGGCGCAGCAGGTCCTTGACGGTCAGGTCGGGCTGGCGCGAGATGAAATAAAGGGCGCGGTGATGCGCCCGGCCCAGCCCCTGCGCGGCGAGCCCTTCGTCGATCGAGCGGGTCAGCGCGGAATAGCCGAAATAGAGCATCTCTATGCCGCGCCGGATCTCATCCTCGCGCAGGAAAAGCGGTGAAGCGGGCGCGATCTGGGATGTCGGGACGGGGGATGGGGAATGGGGCGCGGACATGCCGGTCGGTTCCAGGCTGAGAGGAAAGGGCGCGCGCATATTGGCGGTTCCGGAAAATAATGACTAGGCTTTCCTTTCGCGCAACAGGCGCTATATGGCGGTCCGCGCCGGCGATGTCCGGGCGATGCTGGGGCGTAGCCAAGCGGTAAGGCAGCGGTTTTTGGTACCGCCATGCGCAGGTTCGAATCCTGCCGCCCCAGCCACATATTCCGACATGACGAGGTACTTTTCGGCCGCTCGCTGGAGCTGGCTCAAATGGCGCGGTTCCGATGCGGAAGCGATCTGCGAGGCGTTGACCCGACCCACCATGCGTTTGATCGGGGCCTGAGACGCGCGAATGGCGTTATGGCGAGCGGCATCCAAAAGCCGCATAAACAGGTCGGACACATGGCCGCACCAACCAGCTCGGCAAAGTTCATAAACCCTTGCCAACGGAGGGCCGTCCACACAGGATCGATGTTCCAAATTGCAGCCAGTGGTCGAAAGCGTGGCCTGCTATCGGATTGTCGCCGGTTCCAGCCATCCGCGATAATGGACCAGCCGCCCGATCAGGGGCAATGCGATGGGCACATCGAAATGGAAGCGCCCGCCTTCGGCCCATTCGCGGGCGGGCGAACGCGGGGCAAGCCATGTTGGCAAGGGCAGGGGACCGATCCACCAACGCCGCATGACCATGGTCAATCCCTGAGCGTCGCCGGGAAGATCGAAGGCGAAGCGGAACGGGCCGAAGCGCTCGACAAGCCAGCGGCCCCGTTGGCTGAGATGGCTCTGAAAGCGTCGCCCTCCAAAATTGCGGGTCCAGCTTTCGCGGCCGTCGGCTTCATGGAAATGAACATACAGGCGATGAGTACCGGCTTTGGGAAAGCCCACGATCCGCGCGATCAATGCCGCGGCCGGGTTCGACGCGCCGGTCACCGTGGCTTCGCCCGCTGCGCCGCCATCGCGAAACACATCATGAATGGCGCGCACCTCCGGGGGGAGCTGTCCGAAGCGGTCACCCATGATGCGGTCATACAGGGACGGCGGAGCAGGCAGTTCCGCCGTATCGCGCTGGATGGCCAGCTTTTCGAAGGCATCGGCATAATCGCTCAGCGTCAGCGCCTCTGCGGCATCGCGGGCGCCTGCGGCTTCCTGTCCCGACAGGATGCGCGCTACGATGGGCACCACGGACAATGTCGGTATTTCCGGGCCATCGCCCCGGTCGGCGATCAGCGTCCATCGGCGCTCGACCTTTTGGCCAGCCACGTCACCGAACAGGCGCACGATCATGGCGGAGCGATCGCTGCCCAGCGACCGGGTCAGGGATTGGAAAGGGTGAAGGAAACGCGCGAGCGGCGCGAGAGTCGCGACGAGCCGCCAACGCACCAGCCAGCTGGCGAGCCAGAGCGCCCAATTCTGGAACCGGAGTTCCGTACCCGCCCGGAAGGTGACGGCCGGGCGTCCCGCCAGCCTTTCGGGCAGAAGGGCGAGGTCGGGCACATCGACAAGCGCGACCTTGCGACCTGTGATCGCCTCCGTTCCCGCGCATCGGAACTGGACGGAACGCATCTCCTGCCATCCGAAGGCTTTCGCCCAGTGCTGACCGCGCCAGATGCGCAGGGGCTGGCCGACCTGTCCTGCTATGGCGGCGGAAACCGCCGGACCTGCCGTCGCCTTGTTGGATGCGCTGATCGCCATCTCGACCGCGCGCACCCTGTCCATGCCTTGCGCCAGATGACGCACCGCCGCGCCCGACAGCGCCGGCACGCTCGAAGCGCCGGAGAGGAGGATGACGCCTGCGGCTCTGGCGGCATCGTCCAGCGCCCCGATGCCGCACACAAAATCGCGGCTGTCGGCGATGTCGACATAGTGAACCCCGGCAGCAATGCAGGCTTTGGGGATGGCATGATCCATCGCCTGAAAGGGGCCTGAGGCATCCACCACCATGTCCGGCCTATGCTCCTCCAATGCGGTGGCGATCCGACTGCGATCCAGTGCCAGCGGCATCAGGCTGGGCGCATCCCCGCAAAAGGCGCGGGCCTTGTCGATGGACCGTCCAGCGACCAGCACCTCATGCCCTGCAGCGGCGAGACGCCGCGCGATGCGCCCGCCAAAGCCGCCATAGCCGCCAAGGAGCAAGATCCGGCTCACAGGATGCGGCGGGCCTGTTCCGTTGTCGGGATCCAACAGGTCGACCGCTTCCCGAACAGCCGATAACGATGGCGCGCAATCCAGCGATAGACGGGATCGCGCAGCCAGCGCGGAACGATACGGAATGCCGCCAGCCCATCCCAGGGGCGGTCCAGACCCGCCCATATGGCCAGCACCGCATCGCTGTCCCGCAAGGCGCGGCCGTCTTCCACCACGATCAAGCTTTCCGGATTGGCCGGGTCGATCCCGAACTGGCGGTAGAGCGCGGCCCCAATGTCACCTTGCATGGACGCGAGCCGAAAGCGACCGGCGCGGTCATGGCGCAGCACGAAAGCGGCATTGGCGGAGCAGAGCACGCACATGGCGTCGAATACGATGATGGGGCCGTCGCTATCGCTCGACGCATCGTTCATGCAGCCTCCGCCAAGGGCATCCCAACCGTCCAATCGCCATCCAGCCCCAGTGGCGGCAGGGGATTGCCGACCAGCCCGCTGACCATCGCCGCCTGTATGGCGGTGGCCGGCCAGAGCTTGGACAAGGGGCCGACCACGCGGTCGCGAATCAACGGCAGCAGACGGCTGTCCGATTGATAGACCGGGGTGAACAGTGCGGTGAGCCATTGATAGGTCAGCACATGGCGACGGCGCAGTTCGATGGCGTGCCGAATCCCTTCATCGACACTATCCTTCTTTGCTAGACCCTTGGCCAGCGCCCAGGCGTCGAGCAACGCCATGTTGGCGCCCTGTCCCAGCTGAGGGCTGGCGGAGTGCCAGGCATCGCCGATATGGATCAGCGCCGGTTCCGCCGGAGCCGCAAGGGTCCGATGGGCGTAGCGGGCGAAGGTCAGTTGGTCAGCATCATGAATCTGATCGAGCAGCGGCATGCAGTCGGGCCATAGCTTGGCAACCTGCGCCTTCCATGGCGCCAGCCCGGTCTCGCGCCAATCGTCCAGCCGGTCCGCGCGGAGCGACCAGAAGAAAGCAGCTTTGGGCATCGTCGCACCGGGCGGCGTTCCGATGGGCAGGACTCCCGCCATGATGCTGGCGCGCTCGTAACGCTGTGCGAGTGCGTGGGGATCGAATGCGGCGGTCTGCGGCCAGTCGAGGCTTGCCCAAAGCGCGCCATAGGCCAGTTCCCGACCCGTGGGCGGCGCCAGCGCTGTGCGCGTGCCCAGCGCATCGACGACGAGATCATAGGGGCCACTCGTCTCTCCATCGGCAAAATGTAGCGCGCGCTTCAGCCCGACCGGGGCGCTCCCCGTCAGCGTGCGGCCGGTATGGACGGTGATTCCCGCCTGCAGGACGGCGTCATGCAGGATCGCGAACAGGCTGGCACGATGGATGCCAATGCCGAACATTTCCCGGTGGCGAAGGGCTGCATAATGGACGTCGAGGACAATCCGCCTGCCCGCCTTGCCGAAAAGGCGATCGACCCGCGCGCCCCGCGCCCGAGCCTCCTCCAGCAATCCCAATTGAAACAAGACCGCCATGCCCGTGGGCTGGAGCATCAAGCCGGACCCGATGGGTCGAGGCGTATCGAAGCGTTCGAACAGCGTTACATGATGTCCGGCACGATGAAGCAGCAGCGCCGCCGCCAGTCCGCACGGCCCGCAGCCCGCGATCGCAATGTCCAGCCCCCGCATGGTCGCTGTCTAGCTGAGTATACCGTCCTATCCAATAGGAGTGCCACAAGCGTTTAAATCAGCATCCTAGGGCGTGTGGGGATTCAGCCCATCACCCCTCCTTTGCGCCAAACGGACTTTCCTCCCGCCTGACGACGGTGCGGCGTGACAGAGCCGTCCTTACGCGATCCGCCAGCTCCTCGCGGCGATAGGGCTTGCCGATCACGTCGAGCCGCGTGCCGCGCGGGATGTCGGCGACCAGATCCTCATTATAGCCCGTGGTCATAAGCACTGGCGTTTCCGGATATAGTTCGTTGAACTTCTCGACCAGTTCCAGGCCGCTCATGCCACCCGGCATGACCATATCGGTGAAGAGCAGGTCGACCTTGATATTCTCAAGCTTCAGGAGGGCTTCCTCGCCGCTTGCGACAGGAATGACCCGGTACCCGATCGCAGCCAGTTGCTCGCTCGCCAGCGCGCGGACATCGTCACTGTCTTCGACCAGCAGGATCGTCTGTCCTCCGGCTTCGCCCGAAATCGCCGGCGCTGGCATGGGCCGCACGGGGCCGGACACGACCTCTTCGGGCGGCGCGACGGGAAAGAGCAGCCGCATCGTCGTTCCCTGCCCCGGCTCGGAGTCGATTTCCAGACGGCCGAGCGACTGCTGCACAAAGCCGTGGACCATTGCCAGGCCAAGGCCGGTGCCGCGCTCCTTGCCCTTGGTGCTGAAGAACGGTTCGGTGGCGCGTTGGCGAACCTCGGCGCTCATGCCATGGCCTTCGTCGCGGATGCTCAACACGACATAATCCCCTTCGGGAAGGCCATGCGCCGCCGCGTTGCCGTTCAGCTTCCAAAGCTCGGTCGCGATCGTCACGGTGCCGCCGCCCGGCATCGCGTCGCGGGCGTTGATCAGGATGTTGAGCACCGCCATCTCAAGATGCGTGGGGTCGATCTGCACCGCCGGGAGCCGGCGCTCCAGCGCGGTGACCAGCCTGATCTGCGGCCCCACGGTATTGTCGATCAAATCGCCGAATTCGTGGATCAGCTCGTTCATGTTGATCCGGCGCGGCTCGAGCCGGGTCTTGCGCGCGAAGGCAAGCAACTGGCGCGTCAGCCTCGCGCCGCGCTCGGCAGCGCGGGCAGCATTGCCCAGCATCCGTCGCTGGGCATCGTTCAGATCGTCTCCGAGCACGATGTCGAGATTGCCTGTCACCACCTGCAGCAGGTTGTTGAAATCATGCGCCAGGCCGGCAGTCAGTTGTCCGATCGCCTCCATCTTCTGCGCCTGACGAAAAGCCTGTTCAGAGGAGCGCCGACGCGTGACGTCAAGCTGGCTGGCGAAGAAATAGAGGAGCGTGCCGTCGTCGTCATAGACGGGCGCCACGAACACCGCGTTCCAGAAGGGACTGCCGTCGCGGCGATAGTTCAGGATTTCGGTGGAAATCGCTTCCTGCGCCCTTACGGCTTCGCGAAGGGCGCGGACGGTTTCCCTGTCGGTGTCGGCCCCCTGCAGGAAACGGCAATTGCGGCCGACGACTTCGCTTTCCTCATAGCCTGTCAGATCGAGAAACGCTTTGTTGGCGAAGACGATGGGATTGTCGTCCTGGCGCGGATCGGTAAGGATCATCGGCATCCGCGTCATCTGCAAGGCAGCGAAGAACACCGTACCGCGCTGGTCGAGCCCAGGTTCCGCCACGGTCGACCGCTTCCAGTGATGCGTCGGTCGGGCGCCTGTCGGACTATAGGAGCTGGTGTCTTCCAGATCGCCGGCTGGCTCGCCGGTCGCTTCGTTGGGATTGACGGGCGCTTCTGCGCCATCCTTGTCGGCCACGGGCTACCTCAAATCAGTTTCAACATCGCAATAAATCTTCACCGGCGATCTGGTTGCCATGAGTCTTCGATCGAGATTATCGGCCCGGTCCGACCGTCCCGTCTGCAACCAGTTCGGGCGTTTTGCGTTTGCGTCCGGCATCAGAAGAATTTTTCCCGGGGGGTCGATGAAAAAGCCAGAACCGTCGCGCGCGATCAGCGCTGACGAATGGCGCCAGATCGTCGATGGCGCGGTTGGCACGGCGATCGTCACCACCGATCTCGAAGGCCGGGTGACGAGTTGGAACGAGGGCGCGTCCCGGATGCTGGGCTGGACCGCCTCTGAGGTTCTGGGTGAGACGCTGGAGCGCCTGTTCCCCCCCGGAGAGGGCGCCTCGGCGCTCCGACAAGAGATGACCGACGCGCTGACCGTCGGCCGTGGCGGCGGAACGGAAGGTTGGCGCATTTGCCGCGACGGATCGCAGATATGGGCCGTAGGCGAAATGTCGCCGATCCGCGATCAGGCCGGTTCCGTGGTCGGATTCACGAAGATTTTGCACGACCGCACGAAAAGCAGGGAAGCGCAGGAGGCGATCTCCGAAGAGCGGCGCGCGCTGGAGATACTCAATCGGGCCGGCTCCGCGCTGGCGGCCAAGACCGATCTTCAGGAACTCGTCCAGATCGTCACCGATGCGGGGGTCGAACTGACCGGCGCCGAATTCGGCGCCTTCTTCTACAATGTCGAGAATGAGGCCGGGGAGAGCTACATGCTCTACACCCTGTCCGGGGCGCCGGCCGAGGCCTTCTCCAAATTTCCGATGCCGCGCAACACATCGGTGTTCGCGCCGACCTTCTCAGGCGAAGGGATCGTTCGCTCCGACGATATAACCAGGGACCCGCGTTACGGGCAGAATGCGCCACGCAAGGGCATGCCCGAGGGACATCTGCCCGTGCGCAGCTATCTGGCCGTGCCGGTCATTTCGCGTAGCGGAGAGGTGATCGGGGGCCTGTTCTTCGGCCATGCCGATATCGGCGTCTTCGACGATCGGTCGGAACGGGGCCTGGAAGGCCTGGCGGCCGAGGCGGCCGTCGCAATCGATAATGCCAGGCTGTTTCAGGCGCTCGAACGCGAACTCACACAACGGCGGAAGGCGGAGAGCGAGCTGGCCGACAGCGAGGCGCGCTTGCGGCTGGCCACGGAAGCGGCTGAAATCGGCACCTGGGACTACCACCCCGCCTCGAACGAACTTCGGTGGGATGTTCGGTGCAAGCAACTCTTCGGTTTATCCCCGGAGGCGGCAGTCACCTATGCGGGCTCCTTCATCGCGGGAATTCATCCGGACGACCGGGAGCGCGCGGATGAGGCCGTCCGGCGAGCGATCGATCCCGAGGGCATGGGCCGCTACGACATAGAATATCGCACCATCGGTATCGAGGACGGACGGCAGCGGTGGATTTCCGCGAACGGCCGCGCGCTCTTCGATACCGACCAGGGAACGCGGTTTGTCGGGACCGTGATCGACATTACCGAGCGGAAGGCGACCGAGGACAGGTTGCACCAGCTTAACGAGCGGCTGGAAGAACAGGTCGAGGCCGAAATCCGCAAACGCGCGGAAGCGGAAGAGGCGCTGCGCCAGTCGCAGAAGATGGAGGCGATAGGACAACTCACCGGCGGGATCGCCCACGACTTCAATAACCTGTTGGCAGGCATCATCGGCAGCCTGGAAATCATCGAAAGGCGCATTTCCGAAGGCCGGACCGAGGGTATCGAACGCTTCATCAACGGTGCGCAGACCTCCGCCCGGCGCGCCGCGGCGCTGACCCAGCGGCTCCTCGCCTTCTCTCGTCGCCAGACCCTCGATCCCAAACCGACCGACGTGAACCGGCTGGTCTTCGGCATGGAGGACCTCATCGCCCGCACCGTCGGCCCGGCCATCAAGGTCGAGGTCGTCGGCGCGGCGGGCCTCTGGCCAACCAGGATCGACACCGTCCAGCTCGAAAGCGCGCTCCTCAATCTCGCCATCAACGCTCGCGACGCCATGCCCGACGGCGGCAAACTGACGATCGAGACCGCGAACAAGTGGCTGGACAATCGCGCCGGGCGGGAACGCGACCTGCCGCCGGGGCAGTATATCTCGGTGTGCGTCACCGACACGGGGACAGGCATACCGAAAGACATCGCCGACCGGATATTCGATCCGTTCTTCACGACCAAGCCGATCGGTCAGGGCACGGGTCTGGGTCTTTCCATGATCCATGGTTTCGTGCGACAGTCCGGCGGCCAGGTTCGCGTCTACAGCGAAGCGGGGCAGGGAACGACGATGTGCCTCTATCTGCCCCGCTACTCCGGCGATGTCGCGGACGATGCCGCGGCGGCGGAATCGCCGATTCCGGAAACGGGCGCCGGGGAAACCGTGCTCGTGATCGACGACGAACCGACCGTTCGCATGCTCATAGTAGAGGTGCTCGAAGACGCTGGATATGTCGCGCTCGAAGCCGAAGATGGCCCCTCAGGGTTGAAAATCCTTCAGTCCGACGTCCGGGTCGACCTGCTCATCACCGATGTCGGATTACCCGGAGGCATGAACGGCCGACAGATCGCCGACGCGGCCCGCGTCGGTCGCCCGGACCTGAAGGTGCTTTTCGTAACCGGGTTCGCGGAGAATGCCGCTGTCGGCAACGGGCATCTTGAGAGGGGCATGGAGGTTATCACCAAACCATTTGTGATGACCGAACTCGCGAACAAGATCACCGACATGATCGAACATCGGCACTTCGGCGCCTGATCGACGCCGATCTCCGGCCGCATCGGTCAAAGGTCATCTTGAGGGGCGTGGCATGAAATAGCTGACCGTCCGGACCCGAGGACCGAAAATTAGGAATAGCGCGTTGTTTCGTCTGTTTCTATGGCTCATTACTGCCAGACGGCATATTCACCATGGGGATGGACGACAGCCAGCAGCCGGTCGTGCCCCGGCCCCGACCATAGCCGCAGTTCGAACTGCCGCGCGGTCTCATTCAGTTCCATCCGGAGCCAGAAGAACGGCGCATCGGCCGTCGCGGCAGCGGCATGGCTCTCCAACGTCGCAAGGATTTGCGCCTGCTCGACCGGCAGGATATATTGCCAGACCACCGAGTGGAACACGACCGTCGCGAAGCCAGTCTTAGGTGCCGCGCGCTGCACGAAACGCGCTGCATTCTCGGCCTCGACCACCAGCGAACCGCTTTGACCCAGCGCGACCGCCGCCTGCAGGCGTTCCATTCTCTCCCGCTGCTCAGCCCAGCAATAGGACAGCAGACGGGTGGCATCGGCCGTCTGCCGGATGTCGATCGGGCGACGGTCGCAGGCATGCCGCTCCGCCACGATCAAGTCCCGGTCCAGCGAGGGTGCCGCTCCTTCCCATCGGCTTGAGACAATCACGGAACTGGCCGGATCGCCCCAGATCGTCCCGCCGATCTCATAGCGAAACGCATCCCACAGGCTGTTCAGCCCCGCGCTCGCGCCCAGTTCAAAGCAGCGTAGCGGGAGCCCGGCCTCGCGCTCGATCGTCAGGAACCCGCCCAGCAGGCATGCCGAGCGCCGCACCTCATTGGTCTGCGGCTCATGTGTCAGAATGGCGGCCACCGGCCCGGCATGGTCGATCAGCACCTGCTCCGCCGTCACCCAAGCCTGTTCCGGATCCTCTGCCGCAGGCGGGTAGCAGGCTGCCAGAGCGGGCGCTTGCCCGCTCAGCACCAGATAATGCAGGCTCGCCAGCAGCCGGAGCGCGACGGCATCGCGCACCAGTCGATCGGCCGGAACCCCGCTCCAGTCCGCCAGCAGATGCGACACTATCCCGCCCGGGATGATGGCCCTGCCCGCGCGTTCCAGCACAGCCGCGCTGAACGGCGCACCCAGCGTCGCGCAGGCATGAGATTGGCGTTCAAAGGCTTCCAAAAGCGTGTTCGACATGGCGGTCTCCCGGATATTCGCTTGCCCGGAAAAGCCCCCATCGACATTGATCGGTCAATCTTGATAAATATAATCAATATGAAAGAGGGCGATTGGATATCCGCCGAGGAGGCGCAGTTGCGCCTGGGCGTTCGCGCGCAGACGCTCTATGCCTATGTCAGCCGCGGGCATGTTCAGGTGCGTGCCCATCCAGCGGACGCGCGCCGCAGCTTGTATCGTGCGACCGATGTGGATGAACTCGCCGTCCGCAACGGGCGCAGCCGCAAGCTGGCGGATGTGGCGTCCGCCGCCATCGCCTGGGGCGAGCCCGTCCTGAGTTCGGCGATCACCACGGTGCGCGCCGGCCGTTTCTTCTATCGCGGCCATGATGCCGTCGGACTAGCGGAGGATCGGCCGCTCGAAGCCGTCGCTCGCCTGCTGCTCGGCGAAGACCAACCCGGCGCCGACAACATGGAGCGAACCCCACCGCCCGACCATGTCGATCTCCACCATCGCCTCTACCAGATGCTGGCGGGGCGTGCCGCGGCCTCGCCGCCGATGCTGGGGTCGAGCGACGGTATGATTGCTGCCGAAGCGGCGCTGCTGCTGGACCTCGTCGCGGATGCGGCCGCTGGCGCTGTCCTGCCTGGCCCGATCCATCAGCGGCTGGCGAACAGTTGGGGCGCCGACCCCCATGGCGCGACGGCCGACATCATCCGCCGCATGCTGATATTGGTCGCCGATCATGAATTGAACGCCTCCACTTTCGCGGCGCGCGTGACCGCATCGACCGGCGCCGCGCTGGCCGCCGCTGTCCTTTCCGGCCTTTCGACGCTTTCCGGCCCGCGCCATGGCGGCATGAGCGCCATGGCGCGGCGTTTCGCTGTGGAGGCTGAGCTGCATGGCGCGCGGGACGCTGTCCACGCGCGGCTGGTTGAGGGGCGGTCCCTGCCGGGTTTCGGCCATCCACTCTATCCGCAGGGCGACATAAGGGCGAAAGCGCTGCTCGACGGCTTCGAACTGCCCGCCTCGCTGGCGGCATTGCGGGCAGCGGCGAAGGATCTGGCCGATGTCGAACCCAATATCGACTTCGCCATGATGGCTATCTGCCTGTCCTGCGGCCTGCCTGCCCAGGCGCCCTTTGCCCTGTTCGCGACAGCGCGCAGCGCAGGCTGGATCGCCCATGCCGTTGAACAAAACCGGACGGGCAAACTGATCCGGCCCCGTGCTCGCTATGTGGGGCCGGAACCGCTGATCGGGTCGGATTGACGGAACGGGCCTTGGCCGCGA
This sequence comes from Sphingobium fuliginis, assembly GCF_004152845.1. GTDB lineage: Bacteria > Pseudomonadota > Alphaproteobacteria > Sphingomonadales > Sphingomonadaceae > Sphingobium > Sphingobium fuliginis. The sequence goes on along the minus strand of NZ_SEON01000002.1, from coordinate 201,733 downwards.
CACGGCTGTGCTTCAAGCCTCCATGCGGTCCGGCGTGTCTCCCTTGGCGACCCGCAGCAGCAGATAGCCAAGCAAGCCGGAAAGCAGGGAGCCGGCGAGAATGCCGATCTTGGCTTCGGCCTGGAGCATCGCGTCGTTCGAAAAGGCGAGAAGCGTGATGAACAGGCTCATCGTGAACCCGATCCCGCACAGGAGCGCCGTGCCCAGCATCTGGAGGCGGCCCGCATGAGCAGGCATGTCGGCCATGCCGAGCCGGATGGCGAGCATCGATGCGCCGAACACACCCACCACCTTGCCGACCAGCAGGCCTAGCCCGACGCCCAGCGTGACCGGCGCGACAAGGGCCTCCGCCCGAAGGCCGAGAAGGGGAACGCCCGCATTCACCAGCCCGAAGAGCGGCACGATCAGGAAGCCCACCGGCCAGTGCAGCAGATGTTCGAGTCGATGGAGTGGGCTATGTTCCTCCAGATCCGGTTTGCGGGGCGTCCCTTGCAGCGGAATGGCGAAGGCGAGGATCACGCCCGCCAATGTCGCATGGATGCCCGAGCGCAGGACGAAGAGCCACAATAGCGTGCCGATGAGCAGATAGGGAATGAGCCGGCGCACGCCGGAACGATTGAGCGCGAACAACAGGATGGTGACGGCCGCCGCGCCGCCGAGGTCGATCAGCGAGAGTTTTGCCGTGTAGAAGAAGGCGATGATGACGACCGCGCCAAGATCGTCGATGATGGCGAGCGCGGTGAGGAAGACGCGCAAGGAAATGGGAACGCGGTTGCCCAACAGCGCGATCACGCCCAGTGCGAAGGCGATGTCCGTCGCCGCCGGGATCGCCCATCCCCGCGCGGTCGCACCGCCGTTGAACGCCAGATAGACGAGCGCGGGCACCGCCATGCCGCCCGCCGCCGCAATGCCGGGCAATATTCGACGGGGCCAGGTGGAGAGTTGCCCGTCCATCACCTCCCGCTTGATCTCCAGCCCGACGAGCAGGAAGAAGACCGCCATCAGCCCGTCATTGACCCAGTGATGCAGGGACAATGGGCCAATCCGGCTGTGCAGCAGATGTTCATAAGCCCGACCGAGGGGTGAATTGGCGATCAGCATCGCCAGCGCGGCCGCGACCATGAGAATGATGCCGCCGGAGGCCTGTCCTTTGAGAAACTGGCGCAGGGCGCTGAGCGGCTTCACACGCAAGAGGGCCATCGAGAAAACTCCCGGCAAGTCATCAGCCCGCTGGCGGCCCGACCAACGGCTATCAACCTGCCCGCCCGACAGCCGAAGCGAACACCCGTCGCCGCTATGGCAAATGCGCTCGTGGCGCACAACCATATCCCGAAGTCAGGCGACGGGTCGCGGAGGATGAGGAGGGAGCATGGGACGCTTTCCTGATCCCTGAACCGGGCGCGGCAACTGAATCGACGCTGTCGCCTCTTCCGCATGCAACGGATTGTGCTCGATCAATGATGATCGGCCCAACGGTCTGCTACCCTTGCCGGGCAGGTGGGGCAGAAGATTACAGCCAATTAAATTGCGCAATGCTGCGGGAGGGGCGAAGGAGGGGCATCGGATCGGAAAGGCGCCCAAGGATGGAAGGCGGGCTGGAGACTGTCTATCATAGCTGCCGCGCCGAACTGCTGCGCTTTCTGCTGGCGCGCACCGGCAGTGCGGCGGAGGCCGAGGATATTCTGCAGGACATATGGCTGCGGGTCGGTCAGGGCCGAAGCGGTCCTGTCGCCAATGGGCGCGCCTATCTCTATCGGGTCGCGCAGAATCTGGTGCTGGACCGCCTGCGGGAGGCGCGGCGGCGCGCGGTGCGGGAGCAGGGTTGGATGGAGATGGCCGCCGGCGTGGACCTGCGGCATGCCGATCCCGCCGATCCGAACGCCGATGCGCTGGCGCAGATGACCGAGCGGGAGGAGGTGGCGCGGCTTGCTTCCGCGATCGCCAACCTGCCTGCCGGGGCGCGACGCGCCTTCCAGTTGCACAAGCTGGAGGGGCTGTCGCATGACGAGGTGGCGCAGCGGCTGGGGATCAGCAGGAGCGGGGTCGAGAAACATATGGCGGTCGCGATGAAATATCTGCGCCGGGCCCTGAGCGAGGACTGAGGCGGAGCGGGCATGATGGCGTCACAGCGGGACACAGGAGCATGAGCGGGAGGCGGCGCCCCGAACGGGCGAGCTTCGATGGGACCGGCTTTGGTGGGATAGGGCCATGACGGAGACGATCCTCGACCAGGCGATCGCCTGGCACCGCGCGCAGGATGACGCGGATTTCGACTGGGACGGCTTTACGCTGTGGCTGGAGGCCGATCCCGCGCATCGAACCGCGTTCGATTCCATTGCGCTGGTCGATGCCCGTATCGTCGAGCATCGTGCGACGCTGGCGGCGCTGGTGCCGCCGGTGGACATGCCGGGTCCGGCCATCGCGGCGGAGGCGCCGCGCCGGCGACGGCGGTGGGTGGGCGGTGGAGTCGCGGCGGCGCTCGCGCTTGCCGTCGCCATTCCCGCCTTGCGATCGCCCGCGCCGCAACCGGCGGACTATCGCACCGGGCCGGGGCAGGGGCGCACCATCCTGCTCAAGGACGGCTCCCGGATCGCGCTTGCCGCCTCCAGCCATTTGCGCGTGGAGGGCGCTGCGCAGGACCGGCTGGCGCTGGAGGGCAGCGCCCTGTTCGACATTCCTCACCGGCCCGGGCGGACGATGACGATCGAGGCGGGCGGGCAGCGGATCAGCGACATCGGCACGCGTTTCGACATATTGGCCGACGCCCGGACGATGCGGGTGGCCGTGGCGGAGGGCAGGATCAGCATCGCGCCGCGCGATGGCGGGGATGCGATCCCATTGCCGGCCGGGCGGCAACTGCTGGTCGATCGGCTGACGCATCGCGGCGCGACCAGCGCCGTATCGCCCGGCACCGTCGGCAGCTGGCGGCAGGGACGGCTGGTCTATGAGGCTGTGCCGCTCTCTCTGGTGGCGTCCGATCTCAGCCGCTATGCAGGGGTGCCTGTCAGGGTCGGGGCCGATGTTGCCGACCGGCCATTTTCCGGTGTGTTGATCGTGGGGGACGGATCGGGCCTTGTCGGGGAAGTCGCGCAGTTCATGGACCTTCGCACCGTGCATCAGGGCGGCGCTGTGCTGCTGCGCGCTGGCGCCCGCTAGCGTCGGGGCGCAGGAGCGGCCGATCCATGTCGAACCCGCGCCGCTGGCCGAGGCGCTGACGGCGCTGTCGCGGCAGACCGGGATAGCGATCGGCTTCGAAGGCCGCCTGCCCGGCCTTCGGTCGCGCCACGTCGACGGGCGGATGACGGTGGAGCAGGCGCTGGCGCGGATGCTGGAGGGAACGGGGCTGGAGGCGCGGCGTCTCTCCCCCACCGCCTATCGCCTGGTGCAAGCCGCGCCGCCGGCATCGCGCCGCGACCCCGTCCGGCCAGCGCCTCCGCTTCCGCCGGAGGGGTCGGTGGATATCATCGTCACCGGCACCAAGCGGGAGGAGCCTCTTGCCCGGCTGCCGATTTCGGTCGCGATCGTGCAGGCGCCCGGCGAGCAGGGCGGCGCGCTGCTTCCGGGCACAGAGGAGGTTGCGCAGCGGCTGGACGGCCTGACGCTCACCAATCTGGGACCGGGGCGCAATCGCCAGTTCATCCGCGGCGTGGCGGACAGTCCCTTCAACGGAAACAGCCAGTCGACCGTCGCCATCCTGATCAACGATGCGCGCGCCACCTATAATGCGCCCGATCCCGACCTGAAGCTGGTCGATGTCGAGCGCGTGGAACTTTTGAAGGGACCGCAGGGGTCGCTTTACGGCACCGGCACGCTGGGGGGCGTCTATCATATCGTCACGCGCCCGCCCGATGCGGGGTCGTTCGCGGCAATGGCGGGCATGGGCGCATCACTGGCCACCCACGGCGAAATGGGCGGCAGCGCGGAGGCGATGGTCAACCTGCCGGTCGTGGCGGACCGGCTGGCGTTGCGCGCCGTGGCCTATGCGGTCCGCGAGCCGGGATGGATCGACACGGCGGGCCGGGGGGATGCGAACCGGGGTGAGTTGCGCGGCGGGCGCGTGGCGTTGCGCGCGCTGGCGGGGGACTGGACCGTCGATCTCAACGGCATGGCCCAGATGCGGGACGTGGCCGACAGCCAATATGTCTATGCCCGCCATGCGTTGGAGCGGCCCGCCCAGCCTGCCGAGCCGCACGACAATGATTTTGCCCTGATGGCGCTGCGCGTCGCGGGAAAGCTGGGCGGCGCGAACCTGGTCTATGCCGGCAACTGGGTCGATCATGACGTATCGAGCACGCTGGATGCGAGCGATCTTTCCGCCTCCGCCTTCGGCATTGCTGCCCCGGCGCTTTATCTGGAGCAGCGCCGCAATCGCCTGTTCGACCAGGAAGTGCGTCTGTCGCAGACGCGGGATGACGGTCTGTCCTGGCTGGCGGGTCTCTCCTTCGTGGATGTGCGCAACCATCTTTCCGGCGTGGTCCGGGGGGTGCGGGATGAGACGGTCGGGACCGGCATACAGGGCGTGGTCGAATTTTCGGCTTTCGGCGACATGCGCATGCCGCTGACCGGGGCGCTGTCGCTCAGCGTCGGCGGCCGCCTGTTCCATTCCCGCATAGAGGAGGAGCAGGGCGCGCGCCACGCACGGATCGAGGCGTCGGTTGCGCGCAGCGGCTTTACGCCTTCGCTGGCCCTGTCCTGGCAGGCGGGCGTGCATGATTTCTTCTATGCGCGCTATGCCGGTGCGCTGCGGCCCGGAGGCCTTAGCCGGACCGGCGCCGCTTCGGCCGAGCGGTTCGAATCCGACGAGCTGCAGACGGTCGAGATGGGCTGGCGGCATTCGGCCTCCGCCTGGCTGACGGTCAATCTCGACGCCTTCCTGACGACATGGTCGCATATGCAGTCGGATTATCTGCTGGCCGACGGGTTGATCGGTACGCGCAATGTCGGCGATGCCCGCATCCGGGGGGTCGAGGCGTCGGTGGACTGGAAACCGGCGGCCGGATGGGCGATCAGCGCCGGGCTGGTCGGGCAGAGCGCGCTGTTGACCCGCACGAACGAGGGCTTGCGGCTGGAGGACCGGCATTTGCCTGTCGTTCCCGACTGGAAGGCGCGGCTGGGGGTGAACCGCCATTTCGATCTGTCCGGCTGGAGCGGCAGCATGGGCGTGAACCTTGCCTATCTCGGTCCTTCCCGTCTCAGTTTCGATCCGGGCCTCGACCGGCGGATGGGCGACTATGCGCTGGCGAATGCCGATCTGGCGCTGCGCCGGAAGGATTGGAGCATCCGGCTGTCGGGCAGCAATCTGCTGGACTGCAAGGCGGACAGCTTCGCCTTCGGCAATCCCTTCGCGCTCGCCAGGGGCACGCAATATACGCCGCTGCGGCCGCGGCAATGGGCGGTCGGGCTCACGAAAAACTGGTGACCGGCCTTCGCCCTGGAGCCAATCGGCATTCAGAAGATGACGAGCCGAGCCGAAGGCCACCGAAGGTAAAATGGTGGTTTTCCGTGACCCGGAGCGCAGCCTACTCAAAGTAGGTGAGCACCGGAAGCACGGAAAGGCGTCATTTGCAGGCCGTCAGGGCTGAATGTCGATTGGCTCTAGCGCATAGGTGGCGGTATAGCCGACATGGTCTGAAAGCATGGCGCCGTCCGCCCCATGGCCGAAGGGAATGTCGATCCGGCGCAGCGTCAGAGTCATCTGCCGGCCCGACGCGAAAAACTCCCAGTCGCGGGCGCGCCGTTCCGACAGGCGGGCATCGGCGGAGAAGGGCAGGTGCAACCCTTCGGCAGCGGCATAGGCATTGTCCATGGGCGTGCCGAAGCTCCAGTCCCGCGCCGCATGGTCCATAAGGTCGACGCGCCGCTCGACCGCCTGGCCTGCATTGAAATCGCCGCCGACGATCAGCGGGTCGTGAGGGTCGTGCCATTGGCGGATGAAGGCGGTGAGGCTGGCGATCTGAAGGCTGTGGGCATGGTTGGAGCGGGCATCCGGCACGTCGGAGGCGCGACGGCTGTTGAGATGCGTAGTGACTATATCGATCGGCCCGGGCTGGCCGGGAAGGCTGATCCGCACCAGCAGGGCGCCCTTGTTCGCCAGGCAGTCGAACCCGGCACAGGCGAAGCGCGGAAAGGCCATGCGGTGGACGGCGACGATGGGAAAGTCGGACAGGATCTGCAGGCCGCTGCCGACATATTTGCCGATGCCCTCGCCGTGGAGCGGGCTCTCGCCGGCGACGAAGCGCTGCTCCGTGACCGCCGGTCGCGCATCGTTCGTCGTCCGGTCGTCCGGGCCGTCCGCGACATAGGCATAGCCGGCCGCCCGTCCGATCGCCCTCGCATCGTCGGTAAAGGCTTCCTGCAACAGCACGACATGGGGATTGCGTCCCTCCGCGCGCATGTCGCGCAGCGTCGTTGCGATGCGGTCGAAATCGGCTTCGCGCCCCCAGGCCAGCGGCCAGGGCAGGCCATGGACATTATAGGTCATGACCGACAGGGCGCCATCGAAGCCGATGGGGACGGGCGGCGGCGGGAGGGCGCGCGTGTCAGCCGGAGGCGCCGCCGCGATCAGTGCGGCGACGGCGATCATGCGGAAAGTCCATGTCGGAATGCGCACAGCTTCTTCTCCTGTGGCGCAACGACGATGCCGGCAGAGCAACACCGCAGTTGTCGCCGGGCGAGAAAAATATTCATGCAGCAACTGCGGTCCTTGGCGGCGATGGCGTCTTCCCGATGAGGGCGAAAGGCGGATATGGCGCAAATTGTCACAGGCAGGTCATCACCCGGCATCATAGCGGCGCTCGATAGGCGCAGGCGTGCTGGGGGTGTGGACCTGTCATGAAACGACTTCTTCTTTCCCTTCATGATGTTGGTCCATGTTTCGAGGGTGAAGTCGATCGACTGCTGGATCGGCTTTCGATGCATGCCGCGCCCGGCGCGCTCGCGATGCTGGTGGTGCCCAATCATTGGGGCGCGCACCCGCTGTTGCCCGGATCGCCCTTCGCGACGCGGCTGCGTGGCTGGGCGGAGGCCGGCGTCAGCATGTTCGCCCATGGATGGTTCCACAGGGACATGGCGACCCATGACAATGCCCTGGATCGGTTCAAGGCGCGGCGCATGACCGCCGGGGAGGGCGAGTTTCTGGGTCTGGACGGGGCGACCGCTGCACGGCGGATGACTGACGGCCGCGATCTGATCGAACAGGTCACGGGCCTGCCGGTGGCGGGCTTCGTCGCGCCCGCCTGGCTTTACGGCAGCCCTGCGCGCGCCGCGCTTGGCCGGTGCGGATTCGCCTTGGCGGAGGATCATATGAAGGTGTGGCATCCGCCATCGGGCAGGATATTGGCCCGTGGACCGGTCATCACCTGGGCCAGCCGCAGCCGGGCGCGCATCGCATCCTCCCTGCTGGCGGCGCGGCTGTTGCCGCCTGTCCTGCGCCATGCGCCGGTCGCGCGGGTCGCGGTGCATCCGGGCGACGCGCATGTGCCCGCCCTGCTCGACAGCATCGACCGGGTGGTGCGGCGTCTGGGGCGGACCCACCGCCCGGCGCGCTATGGCGATCTGCTGGCTGGCTGAAATGCGTATCCTGACCTTCCTCCACAGTTTCGAGCCGGGCGGCGTCGAGCGGGTCGCGCTGCGGCTGGTGTGCCGCTGGCGGGACCAGGGCATCGACGCGCCACTGTTCCTGGGACGCGGCGATGGCGCGATGGGCGCTGAACTGGGCCGTGACCTTGACCCTCATGTGCCGCGCGGGCCGGGCTTTTCCGTTGCCGGGTTCGAGACCCTGTGGATGATTATGACATTGCCGGGCTTCATCCGCCGGACGCGGCCGGACGCGATGTTCTGCGCGGGCAACAGCTATGCGGTGGTCGCCGTGGCGATGAAGCTGCTGCTGGGACGCCGTTGCCCGCCCGTCCTGGCGAAGATCAGCAATGACCTGGAGCGGCGGGACATGGTCTGGCCGGTGCGTACCGCCTACCGGCTGTGGCTGCGCATCCAGGGGCGGTTCATCGATCATTTCGTCGCCATGGCGCCGGGGCTGGAGCGCGAGATTGCCGCGCTCGTCCGGCCGGGGGCCGGGGCGATCAGCATCATCCCCGATCCGGCGCTGTCGCTGGACCAGATCGACCGGCTGCGCGCCGTCCGGCGGAAGAGGGCGGGCAAGGGGCGCTGGTTCGTCGCCATCGGCCGGCTGGCGCGACAGAAGAATTTCGGGTTGATGCTGGACGCCTTCGCGCGGGCCGCGGGCCCCGACGATCGTCTGCTGATCTTCGGCGAGGGCCCGGAACGCGGCAGGCTCGCCGCGCGGTCTCGCCGGCTTGGCATTGCCGGCCGCCTTTGCTTCATGGGCCATGTTCCCGATCCCGCCCTGAGGATCGGGCAGGCCGACGCCTTCCTCCTCTCGTCCGATTATGAAGGAGTTCCCGCCGTGGTGCTGGAAGCGCTGGCGGTCGGCCTGCCGGTCATCGCGACGGAGTGCAGCGCCGCGATGCGGTCCTTGTTGGGCGACGGCGCGTTGGGGAGGCTGGTGCCGGCAGGTGATCTTGCCGCCTTCGCAAGGGTCCTGGCCGACGCGCCGGGGCTCCAGCATGCCGCCGCCAGTCTGGCCCAGGCGCGGCGCTTCACGCTGGAGGCGGCTGCCCCCGCCTATCTGGACAGCTTCGCCCGAATTGCCGCGCGACCGACTGAGGCGTTCCTCGTTGCGTGTCGTCAACCCATCCCGTCCACAATGACGAGCCCCTTATGACCGGCAACAGCTCCACCGGCCTGCTTCCTCCCCCCGTCGTGCCGCTCGAGCCGCCGGTGCTCGACCCCAAGCCGCTGATCCAGTCGGGCCGCAACTGGACCCGCTGGGCCGGGCCGCTGGTGTCGGTGCTGATCCTGGTCGTCGCGCTGCACCAGTTCCACGGAATCGACCCGTCCAGCCTGTGGGCGATGCTGCCCGGCAGCATCGCCTTCTGGGCGGCGTTCGCACTTTACTATCTGGCCGGGCCGCTTTCCGAATGGGTGATCTTCCGCCGGCTCTGGGCGATCCCGGCGGACGGCTTCGCAGCGCTGCTGCGCAAGCTGGTCAGCAACGAGATACTGCTCGGCTATCTCGGCGAAGTCTATTTCTACGCCTGGGCGCGGCGCAGCGGGAAGATCACGACCGCGCCGTTCGGCGCGATCAAGGATGTGACGATCCTTTCCGCGCTGGTCGGCAACGGCGTCACATTGGTCATGGTCGCCTTCGCCGTGCCGCTGCTGGGGGCGGTGGACGCGCGGCTCAACAGTTGGGAAGTGGGCGGGTCGATCCTGTTCGTGCTGGCGACATCGCTGGTGGCGATGCTGCTGCGCAGGCGGCTGTTCACCCTGCCGCGCGCGGAATTGCGGGTCGTTGCGGGCATCCATCTGGCCCGCATCGTCGCGACCACGGTGCTGGCGGCGATGATGTGGCACATGCTGCTGCCCGACATCGAACTCAGCTGGTGGATCCTGCTCGGCACGCTGCGCCAACTGGTATCCCGCCTGCCCTTCCTGCCGAACAAGGATGTGGTGTTCGCAGGCATGGCCGCCTTCCTGATCGGGCGCGACAGCGAGATCGTGTCGGCGATGGCGTTGATGGCCTCGCTCATCCTGGTGGCGCATCTGCTGGTCGGCATGGCGCTGGGCGCGACGGGCCTCATGAAGGAGAGCGAGGTGCAATGATCGCGACGCTGCTGCTCGCCGCCGCCATCCCCTCCACCCACGACCTTGGCAAGGCGGAGGGCCAGTGCCGGGTGGATGAAAAGGGCCCGGCCTTTCTGGTCGACGTCAACGGCCTCAAGGACCGCAAGGGACGGCTGAAGCTGGAACTGTACCCCGCGGACGACGCGGACTTCCTGGCCGACGACAATCTGCTGGTCGCGGCCGGCAAGCCCTTCCGCCGGGTGGAGGTGGCGGTCCCGGCCACCGGGCCCGTGCAGCTCTGCATCCGCGCGCCCGGTCCCGGCACCTATGCGCTCAGCCTGCTGCACGACCGCGACGCCAACCGCCGCTTCTCGCTTTCGGTCGACGGGATCGGCTTTCCCGGCAATCCGAAGCTGGGCTGGTCCAGACCGTCCGCCGCCGCCGCCAGGGCGGTCGTCGGCAGCGGCCCCGCCCATATCGGCATCATCGTCAATTATCGCCGGGGGCTGCTGTCCTTCGGCCCGGTGGAGAAATAGGCCATGCGCATCGTCGACGTCTGCGCCTTCTACGCGCCCAGCGGCGGCGGGGTGAAAACCTATGTCGAGCGCAAGCTGCGCGCCGGGGCGCTGGCCGGGCATGAGGTCATCATCCTCGCGCCGTCCGACAGCGATCGGGTGGTGGAGGCGGGCGGCGGCAGGATCGTCATGCTGCCCGCGCGCCGCTTTCCGCTGGACCGGCGCTATTCCTATTTCGACGACGAAGCGTCGCTCCATGCCATGCTCGACCGGTTGCAGCCCGATCTGGTCGAGGCATCCTCGCCCTGGGCCAGCGCGGCGATGGTGGCGCGGTGGCGGGGCGGCGCGCCGCGCGCGCTCATCATGCACGCCGATCCGCTGTCGGCCTATGCCTATCGCTGGTTCGGATCGGTGCTGAGCCGCGAGGCGATCGACCGGGGGTTCGACTGGTTCTGGCGCCACCTGCGCCGGCTGGACGAGCGGTTCGATCTGGTGGTCAGCGCCAGCGACAGCCTGTCGCGCCGGCTGGAGGCGGGACGGCTCCGGCGGGTGATGACGCTGCCCATGGGCGTCGAGCCGGGGCATTTCAGCCCCGCGCATCGGCATGAGGGGCTGCGCGCCCGCCTGCTGGAGCGCTGCGGGCTGGGGCCGGAGGCGACGCTGCTGCTGGGTGTTGGCCGTCACGCCCCGGAAAAGCGCTGGCCGATGGTAATCGATGCGGTGACGTCGGCGGGCTTTTCGACGCCGGTCGGTCTGGTGCTGGTCGGTGACGGGCGGGAGAGAGGGCGGGTGCGCCGGGCGTCGGCCCATAATCCGCACATCCAGCTGCTGGCGCCGATGCATTCCCGCCCGGCGCTGGCCGAACTGCTCGCCAGCGCCGACGCGCTTGTCCATGGCTGCGAGGCGGAGACCTTCTGCATGGTCGCGGCCGAAGCGCGCGCCAGCGGCCTGCCGGTCATCGTGCCCGACGAAGGCGGCGCGTCCGATCAGGCGCGCAGCGGCGGCGGACTGCTCTATCGCGCGGGACAGGCGGACAGTCTGGCCGGCGTGATCGCGAAATTCGCGCGCGCCGATGCGGTGGCGCGGCGCCGGGCGGCGCTGGAGTCTGCGCCGGCCGTCATGACCATGGACGACCATTTCGACCGGCTGTTTGCGGCCTATGACGATATTGCAGGGGCACGACGCCATGTTGCTTGACCGACGCATCACCCGCCCCCTGCGTCCGCACATTCCCTTTCCGGCCTTTCGGAAATCGCCGCAGGATGCGGTGGAGGTCCATCCCTGCGGCCTGCGCCATAGATCGACTTGCGAGTGCTGGTCGTTCGTGGCCGCCATTCTTTGGTGGTTGTTGCGTGCCGATCGGCAACATGGGAAGCGGCCGGGACAACCCTGACCGCGGCGTCAGGTCGCGCGGAAGCCAATTCCTGACATTCAAATAAAGATAATCGGTCTTCTTCGATATTTCGAAAGTTATATATCCATCCCGCAAATTGTGATCGGAAGTGAATATAATCTCCTTTGCATCGGAAACAGTAAACACTGCTAACGTTTCTCTAACCTTTCCTGCTCCAATATTGGTTCAGATCAATAGGTGTCGAAATCACCGGAGGGGGAAACGTCATGCGCAAATATTGTGCGTTGTTCCTTTTGGGTCTCTTGCCGAATGCGGCGATGGCAACGGATGCCACAACGACGATGGGCGTGTCAGCCACGGTATTGAACGTCTGCCTGGTGTCGGCGACGAACATGGCGTTTGGCAGCTATGATCCGACATCGGCGTCTCCGACCGATGCGACCAGCACGATCAATGTCACCTGCACGCCGGGCACATTGTTCAACATAGGATTGAACGCCGGAAGCGCCGTCGGAGCGACGGTATCGACCCGAAAGATGCTGAGCGGCGCCAATCCGCTCGGCTACGCGCTCTACAGCAATTCGGGACGCAGCACGAACTGGGGCAACTCGGTGGGGTCGGACACGGTCGCCCAGACCGCGTCGACGATCCTGCCGGCGGCGTTCACCGTTTATGGCCGCATCCCCGCCCAGCAGAGCGTGGCCGCCGGCAGCTACACCGACACGGTGACGATCACCGTCAGCTACTGAAGGCAGGTCCGGTCATGACAATCAGGCGGCATGGCGCAGGAACCGGACGGGTTCTGGCGGTGATGGTCAGCGCCCTGTTCTGGGGGATCGCGCCGTCGGCGAATGCGGGCGCGCTGCGCATCCTGCCGGTGCGGATCGAAATGGCGGCCGAGAAACAGTTTTGCAGCCTGACCATCGCCAATGATGACAAGGCGCCCGCGACTGTCCAGGTCAGGGGTTTTGGCTGGCGCAAGGATGCGAACGGCATCGACCTGCTGGACCCGGACGGGGGGCCGGTCGTCAATCCCTCCATTCTCAGCATTCCCGGCGGGTCGAGCCGGCTGGTCCGGTGCAGCCTGCCGGCGCGCAGCGGGTCGCGTGAAGAGAGCTACCGCCTGATCATCGATGAATTGCCGATGGCGACGGTTGCTCCCGGTACCGTGCGGACGTTGCTTCGCATCAGCATGCCGATATTCCGCGCGCCGTCCGGCGCGGCGCCCCTGCTTCGCTGGTCGGTCGGAAAGGGTGCGGATGGACGGCGGACGCTCATTCTGTTCAACCAGGGCGACCGGCATGTCCAGGTCACGGCGATCGACATGACGCCTGCCGGGGCTGGCGGGAAAGTCACGCGGCTCGACCGTGGTTTCTACCTGCTGGCGGGCGGGCGCATCGACCTGCCGCTTGAATCCCCGGATAGCGATGCGATCAGCGGAGTGCAGGTGGAGACGGCCACTGGCCCACTCGCCGCGTCAACCGCCGTCGCCGAGCGGTGAGGGTGGATGATCGATGCCGCTCGCTGCTGCATTGTCCGGCGCAGGGCGGGCCGGCTGGCGGCCGGGCAGGGCATCGGTCCTGCTATGGCTGTCGCTGGCGCAACCGGCGGCGGCGTCCGATCTTCCGTTGGCACTCGCCGTTCCGGTGGCGGTCGAGCCGGACGGCAGTCCGCGCCCCATGCCCGTGGGAGTCGTCATCAATGGCCAGCCGCTTGAAGAGACGGGCCTTGTCGTGCTGAGCGCGGGCCGCCTGTTCGTCCGGCAGGACATGCTGAGCCAATGGGGTTTGCGGTTGCCCGCGCCGCTTCGGCAAATGGAGGTGAGCGGCTGCGACTATGCCTTGCTGGACGGGCTGCCCGGCCTTTCGGTGAAACTCGACGGTTCGGGCGGAACCCTGCTGATCGACGCCGGGCCGTCCTTCTTCCCGACCGCCCATATCGGCCCGGAACAGCGCGGCGGGCCGGTGATGGAAGCGGTGCCGGTGCAATTTGCCGGCTATGATCTGTCGGTCGCGCGCTGGGGCGGCGGCTGGGCCGCTTCCGCCCTGCTGGATGCCGGGATGTCGGGCGGCTGGGGCGTCGCCGGCATCACCGCCCTGGTGCAGCAGGGCGGCGGCGGGCCGGGGGCGGTTCGTCTCGACAGCAATGTCATCCGCGATTTTCAGGATCGGCGTTTGCGGCTGGTCCTGGGCGACACATTGACGCGCGGCGCCGACTGGAACCGGCCGGTCCGGTTCGCCGGGGTGAGGCTGGGGACCGATTTCTCGTTGACGCCGGAAGCCGTCACCTATCCGGTGCCCCGGCTTTCCGGCTCCGCCGCCTTGCCCTCGGTCGTGGACCTTGCGGCGGCCAGCAGCCGCCAGAGCATGGCGGTTCAGCCCGGCGATTTCAAAATCGATTATCAGCCCGTCTTTACCGGCGCGGGCGAAGTGACGATGACGATCAGGGACGCCAATGGCGCCGCCCGCACCGTCACGCAAAGCTTCTACACCAGTCCGCGGCTGTTGCGGGAAGGGCTGGACGATTTTTCGCTGGAGGCAGGGTTTTTGCGCAGGGACTTCGGTGCGCGCAGCTTTTCCTATGGGGCTCCCTTCGCCGCCGGTTTCTGGCGGCATGGGCTGGGCGACGGCCTGACGCTTTCCGGCCGTATGGAGGCAAGCGAGGATGGGCAGATGGCCGGGCTGGGATTTGGCGCGCTTCTGTCTTCCTGGGGCGAAATATCGTTGGCGGCGGCGGGGTCGCATGGCCGTTCGGGTGATGGTTTCCTGTGGCGCGCGCAGGTGCAGCGGATCACGGCCCGCTATTCCGTGACCGCCAGCTACATGCAGGAAGATGCGCATTTCACGCAGGTCGGGGAGGATGATCCAGTGCCCGCCGGCCGCCGGGAATGGGTCGTGGCGGGAAGCCTGGCCCTTGGCGGGCGTGGCACCGTCAATGCCCATTATCTCGACAGTGAGGGCGGCGAAGGCGACCGTTTCTCCACCGGCTCCCTTTCCTATGCGGCCAGCCTGGGGGCGGCCTGGGTCACGCTGGGCGCGCGGCGGACGCGCTTTTCGGACAGCCGGACCAACGGCCTTTTCGGATCGCTGACCCTTCCCCTCGGCGCGCGGTCGAGCGCGGGCCTGTTCGTGGAGGGAGGCCGCACCGCCGCCAGCTTCAGCCAGAACCCGCCGCCGGACGCGGGGTGGGGCTATCGCTTCCTGGCGTCGCGTCAGGCGGATGCGCCGGTACAGATGGAAGGCGGCGTGACATGGCGCACGGCGGCCGGCGATGTCGATCTGTCGGCGTCGCGCATGGGGGAAATGGAAGGGATGCGGTTCCAGGCCCGCGGGGCGTTGCTGCGGGTAGGGGGGCGGATCATCGCGACACCGCAGCTCGATTACGCCTTTGCCGTGGTGGATGTGGCCGCCGATCAGGACGTGACGGTCTTCTTCGAAAACCGGCCGGTCGCGCGCAAGGCGGAACCGGGCAGGCCCGCGATCGTCACGGGGTTGCAGCCCTATGCGGCCAACCGGATCGCGATCGACCTGGATGCCCTGCCGATCGACACCGTCGTGACATCGGCGGAGCAGGTCGCGGTTCCGGGATACCGGCAGGCGGTGAGGATCGGTTTTGGGGGTGCGGCCGCTCACCCCGTCACCTTGCGGCTGGTCGACGGCGGCGGCGCGGCCATTGCGGAAGGACTGACCGTCACCATGGAGGGAGCGGCACCCGGCATTTCCGGACATGGCGGCGAAGTGTATCTGGCCGACGCGCATGAAGGGCAGGAAATCCTGCTGACCGGCCCGGCGGTCGCCTGCCGCGCGATCGTCCCGGCCCTGCCGGGCAACGCCGGTGCGGCACGGATGGGGCCGGTACGCTGTGTGCCGGATCGGGAGGGGAAGCGATGAAAGCTGCGGGATTCGTTCTGGCCGCGCTGGCCGGCATGGGGCTGGCGACGCCGGCATGGGGCTGCACCCTGTGCAGTTGTTCGGCGTCGACGACGGGGATCGGCTTTGGCGGCTACGATCCCACTTCGCCCGCGCCCAAGGACGCCGCGGGCAGCGTGACGCTCAGTTGCACGGGCCTGGTCTCGCTGGCGGGGACCATCGACATCGCGATCAGCCCGGGCTCGTCGGGCGATGCGCTGGCGCGCCAGATGACGCAGGGTGGCGCACGGCTCAACTACAACCTCTATACAAATGCCAGCCGCACGACCGTCTGGGGAACCGGATCGTCGGGGACCGGCACGGTCACCGCCTCGTTGAACGGGCTGCTGTCCTTCAGCCAGACCGTGTCCGTCTATGGCCGCATCGCGGCGGGACAATGGCCGCAGGCGGGGGCCTATGCCGACAGCCTGATCGTCACCATCAGCTACTGATGCCGACCGGCTTCGTTCCCATCATGAAGACGCCGCCCGCCTGCCCGTCGGCGGACAAGAGCGGCGCGGCATTGACCCAGACGGTCTGGCCGTCGGGACGGCCGCCCACCAATGCCGCCGCCATGCCGAACGGTTTCCCCACGGTCAGCAACTCTTCCACGGCATCGCTGATCGTGCCGCGGTTGGAAGCCCCGAACAGGGTCGCAAATCGGGTGCCGACGATCCGGCTCTTCTCCGTCCCGACCAGCTCCGCGAGCGCGGGCGAAATATCGGTGACGATGGCCCGGACATTGAAGGTTCCGCGGGCCAGTCCGGGCAGCCGGTCGATCAGATCCTCATAGGCGGCGATCCGCGCATCCTGGGCGCGCAGGGTCACGCGATCCGCGATTTCGTCGGCAAGCACGGCAAAACCGCCCGGAAAGGCCGCAGCCTGGACGCGATGGACGAGCGGCGGCGGCCCGGCGGCGTTCTGCTCGAACGCTTCCGGAATGCCCGTGTCGCGCACGCGTTCAAGCGCCCGCAACAGGGAATGGGAGTCGGAGCCCGCCAGCATCTGCGCCAGGGGGACTCCCAGCACCTGCTTCTCGCTGACGCCAAAGCGGCGGCGGGCGGCCAGATTGATTCGGGAGAGTTTAAGATCCCGATCCGTCAGGATCACCTGCGTGGGGATCATGTCCAGCAGGATGTCCAGTTGCGTTTCCGGATGATCCGGTCCGCTGGAGCATTGCCGGCCACTGGCCAGACGCTGGAACAGGTCCGTCGCAAGGAGCGTCAGGCCGACATGGCCATGGTTCATGATATGGATGGGTTCGCCCATTGCCTGTCGGGAATGCACGGCGAAATGCCGAATCAGCGCCGTGGCCGTGACGACCTGACCGGGCGGTAAATCATCCACCGGCTTGCTCCCCTTTTCCCATCATCCCGTCAGTGTCCGCATAATGCGTACAATATCGGGCCTGTCATTAAAACGGAATCGTAACGAGTGCGCTGCCGCCGATCAAATGCTTCCTCAACCCATTGTGTTGCCGGACGAATATGGACGGGGTCGGGGAAGGGAAAAATCCGGCGGGCCGTGCCGATACATATATTGCGTAAAATTCCCTGTCTTCGCCTTCGCGCGCCCTTAGCCGTGGCGCTTCCATCTTCCGTCCGGGGACGTGGGATGCCGGGCTTGCGCTACCGCTGGACGGGCGCGTGGGGGGCACCCGTTCAGGGGACGGATCCATGAGGCGCGACGCATCGCGATATTCATCCGGGACTGCCGGAATAGCGAACCCGGCGAAGGGGCGAGGCAGGAAGGCCATGCGATGGCTGACGGGCGCTTTGCTGCTGGCAGGCGCGGGGTCGGGCGTGACCGCCCGAGCCAATGTGGTCAGCGCCTGCTCCGGCGTCAGCCTTCCCAAATCGGTGCTGACGCAGACCATCGGCGATGTCATCACGCCCGTTCTGGCGCCGGTGGAATCGACGCTGAGCATCCTGACCTTCGGATCGGTCGACCTCGGCATCAACGCCGCATTGTCCAATGCGGCGTCGGGCGCGCCGATCAATCTGAATGTGCTCGACATCAACGGCAATGCCGTCGACCTGCTCTCCGACCCGAGTTGCGAAACGACCTCCGACAGTTTCAGCCTTCTTACGCCCAGGGGCATTTCCTTTGGCGGCAACAAGATCACCGGTCTGGGTACGCCGGGTCTTGAAGCCAGCGCGGGCGAGCTGGATGCCATCGCCATCGGCAACCTCGCCAGCACGGCCACGGGCGCCTATGAGGCGGTGGCGATCGGCGCGGGGGCATCTGCCACCCACATGCGCAGCGTGGCATTGGGTGCGGGATCGGTCGCCAACGGCCTCAGCCTGAACCTGCCCGCCTATCTGGTCGGCGGCACTGCCAGCGCGGAGGTGAATATCGGCGGCCGCCGCCTGACCGGGCTCGCGGCCGGGGCGAATCCGACCGACGGCGTCAATGTCGCGCAATTGCAGGCCGTCAACGACGCGCTGGGCACCCTGGCCGGCAACGCGGTGCAATATGACGGCAGCGCGCGGTCGATGGTCACGCTGCAGGGCGCGACCGGCACCGGCATCACCAACCTTAGCGCGGGAGCGGTGAACGCCACCAGCACCGATGCGGTCAACGGCTCGCAATTGCAGGCGACGAACGACCTTGTGGCCCAGAACAGCGCGGCCATCGTCCAGCTAGGCTATGATCTTGCGATATTGAACGATCTGGCCGTCAAATATCAGGATGGGACGAAATCCTCCATCCTCCTCGGCGGCGCAGGCGGCACGGCCATCACCAATCTGGCCGCCGGCACCACGAGCAGCGACGCGGTCAACCTGTCGCAGTTGAGCAGTTCGGGGAGCGGCAGCGGCAGCGGCGGTGGCGGTGCGGCGCAGGACGCGCTGCCCTATGATCCGGCGATCCAGGCCTATAATGCCGCGCGCGGCGGCGTCGACCAGAAGATCGGCGGCGTTGCCGCAGGCGAACTGAGCGCGGCATCGGCCGAGGCGGTCAATGGCGCGCAACTCTACGCGACCAATGTGCAACTGGCCTATAATGTGACCGCCATCGCCGACCTTCAGGAAGCAAGGGCAGGGTATCTCCAGGTCAACAACAGCTCCGGCCATGCCAAGCCCGTTGCGAGCGGCGCGGACACGCTGGCCGCGGGGGCAGGCGCCGTGGCGTCCGGCAGCGGCAGCCTGGCGCTGGGCACGCAGGCGCAGGCGATTGCGCCGGGCAGCGTCGCGCTTGGCTATGCTTCTGTCGCCGACCGGGCCAATACGGTGTCGGTCGGCAGCGCTGGGGCGGAGCGGCAGATCACCCATGTCGCCGACGGCATCGCGCCGACCGACGCGGTCAATCTGCGCCAGCTGCAAGGCGGAATGGGGCAGGCGGTGGATGCCGCCAACGCCTATACGGATGTGCGCTTCAATCTGTTCGACAGCGGCCTGCGCAATTTGCGCCGCGATGCGGAGGGCGGCATCGCTGCGTCCATGGCGATGGCTGGCATACCGCAATTTTCCGAGGCCGGCGGCGGCACCCTGGGCCTGGGCGTCAGCACGTGGCAGGGCGAACATGCGGTCGCCATGGGAATATCGAAGGTGTCGGATAATGGCCGTTTCATCATGCGGGCGTCCGCAACCTATAACAGCCGCAATCAGGGAGGCGCCAATGCCGGCATGGGCATCGCGTTCTGAAAGGCGCCGGTATCTGGCCCTGCTGGCACTGGTCCTGTGTCCGTCGCCCGCGGCGGCGGCCGAGCCGGACTTTCTGCCGGACATCGCGCCCTTGTCGGATTTCCCCGATCCCGGTCGCGCCACCCGCCGCGAGGGTGTGTTTCTGTTGCCCCAGACGCCGCGCCTGTTAACGCCCGGCATGACCAAGCGGCAGGTCTATGCCTTGCTGGGCGTGCCCCATTTCCATGAGGGTTTGATCGGTGAGCGGCGCTGGAACTATATCCTTGATTTCTATACCGGTTCTGGAACGGAATATCGGATTTGCCGCCTGCAATTGCATTGGGACCGCAGGATGCGCCTCGAAAAAATGGCCTGGAGCGACAAGGCGTGCCGGGACATGGTCTACGCGCCGCCGCAACCGCTGGCCAGCGATCCGCAAGGCCCGGTTACGGTGCGGAAGCTGCCGACGCTCACGGTCTATTTCGATTTCGACAAGGCCGATGTGCGCGAAGACGCGCATCGCGAACTGACCGCATTCCTACAGGGGAATGAGCGAAGCATCCAAAAGCTGTCGGTGACGGGTTTTACCGACAGCGCGGGACCGGATGCCTATAATGACCGGCTGAGCCTGATGCGGGCGGATGCCGTGGCCAGGGATTTGGTGGCGATGGGGGTGCCCCTGTCGAACCTCCAGGTCTCCGGAGCGGGGGAGCGCACGCTCGCGCACCGGTCCGAGGGAGGCGCTGCCGATCCTCTCAACCGGCGGGTGCTGGTCCGCATGATGTCGAATGACGAATGATGATAAATCCCTGCGCTTCGCAGCCGGATCGCTGGCATGTCCGGCAAAGCCGGTGCGCGGGAGCGAGGGTCGCTGCGTCCCGCCGAAAAGCTAGAGCCATCGACATTCAGCCCTGACGGCCTGCAAATGACGCTTTTCCGTGCTTCCGGTGCTCACCTACTTTGAGTAGGCTGCGCTCCGGGTCACGGAAAACCACCATTTTACCTTCGGTGGCCTTCGGCTCGGCTCGTCATCTTTCTGAATGTCGATTGGCTCTAGGCGTCAGTTGGGCCTCGCGCCGATTTCAGGGTGACGGGACGCAGGCTTTCCTTGTCCTCCGGAGCGACGGTTGCATGAATGTCGGGCCGGTAATGTTCGTCCGCGCGTTGCGATCCGTCGGGATGTTCGGGACCTTCCAGATCGACCGGGCGATGTCCCACTTCGCCGGGGGCGTCGGCCCGTTGCCGATGCGCTGCGGTCTGTCCATCATGCTCCGCTGCTGAATCCCGGTTTCCTGTAACGGGCGTGGACCAGGTTGGGCGTCCGCCTTTCAAGAGTTGCCGCCCGGCCAAGGCCGCGACGCCGAGCAATGCCAAAGTCCTCAACATGACAGGTCTCCTTCGTGATGAAGGAACGCGGCGGAGGAGATAGGTTTCCCATGGCGTTCGATGCCCTTTGTTCGATCCGGCGCTCAGGCCGGGTCGTCATCGTGCAAGGGAATGATGTGATCTGCCGGGTTCATGGAAAAGAAGACATGTTCTTCCCACAGGCGCAGAAGGTCGGCGGCGCGGCCGCTTTGCTGGGCGTTCAGCAATGCCGTCAGCAATTCCTCATGCATGACCGCCTGGTCCTGCAAGACACGGCCGTGCAAATCCTCGACCGAGAGCATGGCGAACCGAATTTGATCTCTCAGTTGGTCGTAGCGTGAGATCAATCGCGGAAGTCCGGTGAGCCGGACCAGCGTCATATGGAATTCGATGTCCAGCGCGGAGATGGTTTCCACATCGGAATTGGCCTGCGCCGCCCGCATTCCATCCACCACGGCGGCTAGCGGACCGAGATCGGTCTTGCGCTGCACGAGGATGCGAATGGCCAATATCTCGTCAGCCGCCCGAAGCGCGGCCAGTTCGGGCATGTCGCCCGGCGCGGACGGAGCAACGACATAGGATCGATTATGCGCCTTCACGATCAGTCCGGATTGTTCGAGCAACCGAAGCGCTTCGCGCACGGGGGCGCGGCTGACGGCCATCCTCGTCGCGAGCACGGACTCCCGCAACGGTTGCCCGGCGAGGAATTCCCCTGACAGCAGCTTTTCCCTGATCTGGGCATATACCTCGCTGACGATCGAGCTGGTTCGAACCGCGGTGAAATTCATGTCATCAGTGCTCGCGCGTGCCATTGCCGTTCCACCGCCTTTATGACGATTTCCATCCGATCGTCTCACATTGAGGTGCTGGCTGTAAGATAAGGTCCTTGTCCTGTTCAAGGTCGAACGGCCAGCCAGGCCCTGGCCTGACGATGGACGGATCATTGTCATGTCATATGCTTGCATATCGAATCGGGGAAATTGGGGCTGAAATCCCTCAGCTATGCTTTTCCGGCTTGCGACGCCGCCCGGCTCGGAATCAGCGCTCTTTGATAGTAATTTATTGAAGTAAAATGATATTATCGGATGTTTCGGATTTCGTCTTCTCAGCATTTGAAAAAGCAAAAAACTGTCGACAGTCTACAGTTAATAAGATATGCATGCGTACAAATATAAACAGGAGGGGCGAGTTGGAGAAATCTCCGGTCGATCTCGCGGCGCGGCATATTCTGCCTACGCTGGCGCTGTGCGTTTTCGTGAATATCGTCGATCGCACCAATGTGGGCATCGCCGCCCTCAACATGCGCGCGGATATCGGCCTGTCGGCATCGGCTTACGGGATGGGGGCGGGCCTTTTCTACATCGGCTTCTTCTTCGCCGGCGTACCCGCCAACCTGCTGCTCGCCCGAATAGGCGCGCGCCGGTGGATCGCGGCCCTGCTGGTCGCCTGGGGCCTTATCGCGATTGCCACCGGGTTCATATCCGATGCCGGAGCTTCTATGCGGTTCGTCTGGCCCTGGGCATTGCTGAAGCGGGGTTCGTGCCTGCCATCGTCTATTATCTCGCGCAATGGTTCGACCGGCGCGCAATGTCGAAGGTCATGGGGCTGATGATCGCGATGATGCCAGCGTCGCTGGCGATTGGCGCGCCGCTGACCACGGGTCTCCTGATGGCGGTGGATTGGCGCTGGCTGTTCATCATCGAAGGCGCGCCGGCGTTTCTCGTCGCCATTCTGGTGCTGAAATCGCTGCCCGAGCGCATCGACGACGCGCCCTGGCTTTCCGACGATCAGAAAAAGGCCCTGTCCGCCCGGCTGATGGCGGACGGCGCCCGTCGTCAGGCCGGGTCCTGGCGGGACGCATTGACGCATCCCCAGGTGCTCCTGCTCAGCCTGCAATATTTCTGCATAGGGCTGAGCAGCCAGGCCATCATCTTCTGGTTCCCCCAGATCATCCGGTCGACCGGCATGTCGACGCTCGAGTCCGGGTTGTTCAGCACGGTGCCATGGGTGCTTGCGGCACTGCTCACGCCGCTCTGGGCCTGGCATTCAGCCTCGACCAACGAGCGTTACTGGCACGCCATACTGCCCTGCTTGGCGTCGGGAGCGATCACGATCGCCGGCGCGCTGCTCCTTGACGACAGCGCGCTTTCCGGGTTGTGGCTGCTGTCGCTGGGCGTTGCGCTGAGTTCGATGGCGTCGGCATCCTATTGGGCCATTCCGCGGGTCCATGTCTTTGGCGCGGCAGCCGCAGCAGCGGGTGCGCTCACCAATTCTTTTGGCAATCTTGCCGGTTTCGTGGCGCCGGTCGCCGTCGGCATTTCAAAGGATATGACCGGCGAATTCAGGCTGGTGCTCATCCTGCTGGCCATGCCCGCCTTCCTCGCGGCCCTGTGTTCCACCTTTGCCGGCCGAATGGCCGACCCGGTGGACCGGCGTTCGATCCCATGAGGCTGCACCGCATGCGCGATCGATTGAGGCAGGGCGGTCTGATCGGCATGTTCATCTCCCTGCCTGCTCCTTCGCTGGTCGAATCCCTGGGCGGCATCGGCTTCGATGCGCTGGTGCTCGACGCCGAACATGCCGCGTTCGGCATTGCGGAGCTTGAGGCGCTGATCCGCGCCGCCGACGTCGCCGGTCTGCCCGCGCTGGTCCGCGTGGCGGCCATCGGTCCGGACATCGGCAGAGCCCTGGACCTGGGGGCCGCGGGCGTCATCGTGCCGCGCGTGGAAAGCGTCGCCCAGGCCGAAAGGATCGTCGCTGAAGTCCGTTTCCCGCCGGACGGCGCGCGGGGCGCTGGGGCAGTCCGCGCATGCGATTATGGGGCTTCGCTGCAGCCATATCTGGAACAGGCAAATGATCATCTGGCCGCGATCGTTCAGATCGAGACACTGGCCGGACTGGACATGGTGGAGCAGATCGCCGCTGTTCCGGGCATCGATGGCCTGTGCATGGGACCGTTCGACCTTGCCGTGTCGATCGGCCATCCGGTGGGGTCGCCGGCGCATGCCGCCGCGATGGACCGGATCTGCCGCGCGGCGCGCGATGCAGCCATTGCCGGCATCGCCGTGTGCGCCACCGCCCGGCAGGTCCAGCATGCCCGCGATGCCGGAGCAAAGCTGGCGATCTTCGGCATGGATCGGATGTTCGCGCTTCAGGCGGCCGCGGCGGCTGCCGCTTCCATCAAGGCTAAACCCGGATAGACGCACCGAAAAAGACGCGGCCTTGCCCGCGACGAATATCAACAAGGGGAGGTATCATGAAAAAAAATACGATCCACCGGACAATATTGGTCTGCGCCAGCCTGATCGCCATGCCGGCCATGGCGCAGGGGACGACCGAGGCGGGGCAAGAGGGGGCAAGCCTTGCCGACATCGTCGTCACGGCGCAACGCCGGTCGGAAAATCTGCAGAACGTCCCGATCTCGGTAACGGCCATCACGTCGGAACAGGCGATCAAGCTGGGCATCACCCAGCCGGACGTGATCGCTCAGATGGTTCCCGGCCTGCAACTGAACCACTCCGCCTGGGGCCTTACGCCGTTTCTTCGCGGGGTGGGCACCAATTCGGTCGCCATCGGCAATGAGCCTGCGGTGGCGCTGTTCGTGGACGACGTTTATCTGCCGACCGGTTCGGCTGGTGTCTTCCAGCTCAATTCGATCAGCTCGATCGAGGTTCTCAAGGGCCCTCAGGGCACCTTGTTCGGGCGGAATGCGACGGGCGGCGTGATCCACATCCGCACCAGAGACCCAAGCTTCGACCCCTCCGCCAGCGCGACCGCCAGCTATGGAAATTACGACACGATCTCTGGCCAGCTCTATGGATCGACCGGTCTTACCGACACCGTCGCGATCAATTTCGCCCTGCAGGGCATCGACCAGCGCGAGGGCTGGGGCGTCAACGGCACGACAGGGAACGAAGCCAACAGCATGTTGGGCTGGGGAGGGCGCGCCAAGCTGCTCTGGAACATGGGCGAAGAGACGTCGCTGCTGGTCGCGGGCAGCTATGACCGGCGCAGTTCCGATCAGGGGCAGCCGGGGCGCTCGATTGCAGGAACCTTTACGCGGGACGGTTACAGCGCGGATGCGGCGGGGCTGGGATTCTACGACGTCATGTCCAATCTCGACACCGTGCAAAAGTCGACCACCCGGTCCCTGAGCGGCAAGTTGACGCATGATTTCGGATCTGCGCGGCTCGTGCTGATAAGCGCATTCAGCAAGACCGTCGTCGATCCCGTGGTCAGCGACAGCGACGGATCGCCCAGCCCCTTCTTCCAGACGCGCGAATTCGCCATGGGCGGGCGCACGTTCACGCAGGAAGTGCAACTGCTCTCGCCCGAAGGCTCTGCGGTCAAATGGATTTTGGGCGCCTTCTACCTGCATGACCGGTCCTTCATGGACGCGACCTATGAGGGGCAGGCGTTCGGCACCTCCAAATCGCATACCGACGCGGTTCAGCGGACCAATTCGATCGCCGGCTTCGGGCAGGTGACAACGGAAATCCTGCCGAGGACCAACCTGACGCTGGGCTTGCGCTATACTTCGGACCGCCGGTCGCTCGATGCCGTTGCCCGATTGCTGCCCGCCACCGGCGCGGCTGTCTCATTCGGCCCGTTCGAGGATGCAAAGACATTCAACAGCGTGACCGGCCGGGCTTCGATCGATCATCATTTCTCCGACGATCTCATGGGCTATATTGCGTATAATCGGGGCTTCAAATCGGGCATATATAATTTTACCGGCATCGTCGCGGGCACGACCACTCTGCCCCCGCCGGTAAATCCGGAGACGCTGGATGCCTATACGATAGGTTTCAAGTCCGAATTCCTCAATCGCCGCCTGCGCGTGAATGCTGAAGCCTTCCTCTATGAATATTCAGACCTTCAGGTGCAGATCGTCCTGCCGACGGGAACGACCCTCACCAATGCGAGCAAGGCCACCATCAAGGGGATCGACTTCGAAATATCCGCGATCCCGGTCCGCAATCTGACGGTCAGCGCCTCCATCGGATTGCTGGACGGGCGGTACAAGGATTTCCGGAATGCCCCTTCCTTCTTCCTGCTGCCGCCGAACGCGCCCACGCCCTATGATCCCGCCAGATGTAGTGGACCCAATCCCTATCCCGCGGTCCAGGGTTCCGCCCCGGCGACGCAACGAAGCTGCGACGTATCGGGCAACAGGCTGATCCAGGCTCCGCCCTTCTCCAGCAATCTTCAGCTTCTCTATACGCTGCCGACCGACCTTGGGGATTTCGACCTGTCGGCATCCTGGGCGCATGGCGGCAATTATGAATATGACGTCTTCAGCAGTCCGCTGACGCGCCAGCCCAGGACGGACATCGTCAATGGATCGGTCCAGTGGACCGCGCCGGGCGGCACTTTCAACGTGCGGTTGTGGGCGAACAACCTGACGGGCGAGAAATATTACACCATCGCCACGACCGGGTCGACGGCCGGCGCCAAATATGCGGCCGCCGCACCCCGCACCTATGGCGTCACGCTGGGCGCGAACTTTTGAGGTCGAGGCGGCTTGCGGGGCAAGTTCCCGGAAGCCGCCCCTGGCGCAGTCCAGGGAAATATTCGCTGAAAGGAAGCCAGTTCTCGTGATGGATCATAGGGAAGAACTTCGATCCATCGTCGGCAGGGCCCATTGCTTTGCCGGGGATGAAATCGACCAGCGCTATCGAACGGACCTGCTTGGCCTCTACACCTGCTCTCCATCCTGCGTCGTCCGCCCGGGAAGCACGGGGGAGGTGGCGCAGGTGATGGAGGCGGCGCGCAAGGCACGCATCGCGGTCACCGTTCTGGGCGGCGGAACGGGGGGCGTCGGCGGCACGGCCTGCACGGATGGCGGCATCATCCTGTCGCTCGAACGGATGAACAGGGTCCTTGAGATCGACGAGGATGTCATGACCATCACCGCCGAAGCCGGCGTCACTCTCCAGTCCTTGCAGGAGGCGGCCGCCGGCAAGGGCCTGCTGATGCCGCTGGACATCGGATCGCGCGGCAGCGCGACGATCGGCGGCAACATAGCGACCAATGCGGGCGGCCTCAGAACCCTGCGCTGGGGCATGATGCGCGATATGGTGCTGGGGCTGGAAGCGGTCCTTGCCGATGGCACGGTGGTGTCGAGATTGGGCAAGGTGCTGAAGGACAATGCCGGCTATGACTGGAAGCATCTCTTCATCGGCAGCGAGGGCACGCTGGCCATCGTCACCCAGGCGGTCCTGCGGCTGCGGCCGCTTCCCACGACGGCGCAGACCGCCCTGTTGGCGTTCGATACGGTCGAGCAGGCAAGCCGGCTGCTTCGCCGGTTGCAACGGGATCTGGACGGGCGGCTGTCCAGCTTCGAACTGATGTGGAGGGATTTTTTCAACGTCATCGGCCAGGCGCAATCGGCCCGCCGTCCCTTGCCCATGTCGCCGGAATATCGGCTATATGCGATAGTCGAAGCGCTGGGTTCTCACCCGGAGCGCGATCGGCAGGTGTTCGAGGAAGTCCTGTCGGCCATATTCGACGGCGGGCTCGTCCATGATGTCGTCATTGCCCAATCGGAGCGTGAAAGGCAGAATATCTGGGCCTTGCGGGAAGATCTGCTCGAACCGCTGGCGGCCCTCTCCCCTTTTGCGGGCTTCGACATCAGTCTTTCGCTGCTCGATATGGACCGGTTCATCGAACAGACCGATGCGAAAATGGGCGAGATGCTGCCGGGCGCCGTGGTCCTGCACTATGGACATGGCGGCGACGGCAACATGCACCTGATCGTGAGCCACCCCGCCTTGCATGATCCGCAGGTCATGCATGCGACCGAATGCCTGGTCTATGACGCCATCCGTCAATATCGCGGTTCGATAGCCGCCGAACATGGCATCGGGCAGGCCAAGCTGGAATTTCTCGATCGATCGCGCTCCCGGGAGGAAATCGCGTTGATGCGGTCGCTCAAACAGGCTCTCGACCCGCTGAACCTGCTGAACCCCGGCAAGGTTTTTCCTGCCGCCGGATAAGGCCGGGCAGGTCGGCCCGGCGGCCTTCCGGCGCGGGCATGGGGACGATGCGGTCAGGCGCAGATTTGGAGATTCAATGGCGTTTCGATATGCTTGGCGGGATTTCAGCGCGCTGCAGAACATAGAGGATTACCGGAAGCGGGCGCGCCGCATCCTTCCCGACATGATCTGGACATATGTGGAAAGCGGTGCGGGAGATCATCTGACGCGGCTCGACAATGAGGCCGCCTTCACCCGCTGGAAATTGCGGCAGCGCTGTCTGACAGGACAGGCGGCGCCATCCTTGGGCACGATCATGTGCGGCGTCGACGTCAGCCTTCCGGTCGCGCTGGCGCCGACCGGGCTGGCCGGCGCCTCGCATTGGAGCGGGGATGTCGCAGCCGCCCGCGCCGCGGAGGCGGCGGGCACCCGACTGGCGCTGAGTACGGCGTCCTGCTATTCGATCGAGGAGGTCGCGCAGGCCACGAAGAGCAACCACTGGTTTCAGCTCTATCCCTTTGCCGACCGGCCGGTGGCGTCCTGGTTGATGCGGCGCGCGAGCGATGCGGGCTATGGCGCCCTGATCGTCACCGTCGACGTGCCCGTGCCGGGAAATCGCGAAGGCGAGCGCCGAGCCGGAATAGGCATGCCTACGGTTCTTACACCCGCGCGTATTCTGGACATCGCGCGCCGGCCCCGATGGATGGCGAACGCGCTGCTGCATCGCCGCAATGTGCCGGTTCCTTATGTCGAGGCAGAACGGTTGCGGTTCGACGGGGCGGCTGGGGCAAGGCAGGCTTGGCGTGCCATGCAGCAGGATCTGGGCTGGGACGACCTGCGATGGATGCGGGACCAGTGGCGGGGACGCTTCTACATCAAGGGCATTCTGGACGCCGATGACGCGGAAAAGGCGATCGATCTTGTCGGCGCCGATGGCATTGTCGTGTCCAACCATGGCGGGCGTCAGCTCGATCGGGCCATGGCCTCGATCGATGCATTGCCGGCCATTTCCGACAGGATCGGCGGTCGGGCCGAAATCTATCTGGATGGCGGGGTAAGGCGGGCGGCGGATATTGTGACGGCCCTGTGCCTTGGCGCGACCGGCGTCTTCCTGGGCCGCCCCTATCTTTACGGTTTGGCGGTGGCTGGAGAAAAGGGTGTTGGGGAGATCATCGAGCTGTTGCGATCGGATTTGCATCGCACGCTCATTTTGATGGGATGCCGCTCGGTCCGCGATCTGGACCGATCCTGGATATTGAAAACAGGCGAAGAGGTTCCGCAACTCCGTCATCGCGGATAGAGCCCGGCAGCTTCGAACCGCTCCCTGCCACGGGCCCCTGGCGCGGGGGGAGGGGATATGCGCCCTTCCCGTCGAATCCTTGACCTGTTGCCCCCCGCATCTCAGGAAAGATCGGCCAGGTCGTAAATCGGCCGGATTTCGATCTCGCTCGGCCCCGGCATGGGGTTGGGGCAGCGCTTCGCCCAGGCGACGGCCTCTTCCATGTCCTTGACTTCCCACAGCCAGAAGCCGGCGACCAGTTCGCGGGCCTGTGCGAAAGGGCCGTCGATGACCGTCCGGTTCGGACCGTTGAAGGCGATCCGCTTGCCTTGGGAAGAGGGCGTCAGGCCGTCGGCGGCGAGCAGGATGCCGGCCTCCGCCAGTTCGTCGTTGAACCGGCCCATGGCTTCCATCGCCGCCCGAGTCTCCGGAGTGGCGACGAAACCTCGTTCGCTGTCCTCAGTGGCCTTTACGAGCACCATCACGCGCATGGCTTTTCTCCTGTCAGGGCTGGATGTCGATACAGCCTATATGCTGCCGTTCCGTCCTGGAGCATCGTGCAGAAAAGTGGGAAAGGGGTTTCTGCCTGAAAGGATGCGGCACGGAAACCGGGAGCGCGCGACCTGCCCCCGATTTAACGCAGCGTGCCTTAGAATGTAGGAGAAAGCGCGCCGGATCAACCTATGACCGCATGGGGCGGCGGCCCTTCCATGCCGGCCGGTCCGGGAAGAGTCATTGCTCAATCGCGACGAACCGACTCCCGTTCATGTCCGACATGCGCTAAACATGGATCAGTTCGCCGGCCGCTGGCGATCCTTCGTCGGAGCGTTCATGGCAGTCGAGATCGAACGGAAATTCCTGGTCGTGAGCGATGAATGGCGGGCGATGGCGGACGCGGGGCGGGACTTGCGGCAGGGTTATGTCGCGCATGGCGGCCATGCCAGCGTGCGGGTGCGCCTGTCGGCGGACGGGGCCTGGCTTACCGTCAAGAGTGCGCGGGCGGGCTTGGTCCGGGACGAGTTCGAATATGCGATACCCGCGGCGGATGCGGAGGACATGCTCGACCGGCTCTGCGTCGATACGCTGATCAGGAAGACCCGCTATCGCGTGCCGCATGATGGCAAGGTCTGGGAAGTCGACGTCTTTGCCGGGGCGGCGGAAGGGCTGGTCCTGGCGGAGGTCGAGATGCGGTCGATTGACGAACGCTTCGACCTGCCGGACTGGGTGGGGGACGAGGTGACCAGCGACCCCCGCTTCCGCAACTCGGCCATCGCGCTGATGCGGGGGTTCGAGGCGGCGGTCTGACCCTGAGGATCAGACTAAGGACTCATCCGCCATCGCCGCCGGGTCAGGGGCGCAGATCGATCGCCGGCTTTTCGGCATCGGGCAGACTGGCGCCCATGATCCGCGCCAGGGTGGGGGCGATGGCCCGCATGTCGATCTGTCCCAGCTTCCGCCCGGCGGGTACGCCTTCGCCCATCAGCAGGAAGGTCGATTGCAGATTGGCCGGTCCCGGAAAATAGCCATGCATGCCCCTGATCGGGGCGGGCGCCACCAGGGGCGCGGCGGGGCCGCGGAAGATGTCGGTCACGAAGCCGGGCTGGAGATCGACGTAGAAGGCCGCCTGCGGATTGCCGCCCATGCGGGCGATCCGTTCGCGGTCGGCGATATGGGCAATGCCATGGGCGGGATCGGCGGCCAGCCTGTCGAGCAGCGCCCCGACCCGCGCGGCGAGTGCCTCATCCCCAGGCCGGGCCAGCATGATCGCGGCCGATCCGCCGGAAATCCAGGGCATGGCCAGCCAGGATGCGACCTTGCCGTCCTTGTCCAGCACGATCAGCTTTTCGTCGATAAAGGGGCGGAACAGGTTGACGGCGCTGTGCGTCGCCTGGAAGCCATGGTCGCTGACCAGCGCGATCACCGCATCGGGATGCGCCTTGCGCTCCGCCGCGACGATCCGGCCGACGATGCCGTCGATCCTTTCCAGCACGGTCTTCGCTTCGGCCGTGTCCGGACCCTTCGCATGTTGCTCATGGTCCAGCGCGGTCAGGTAGACGGTCAGGAAACCGGGTCTGTGGCTTTCGATCAGAGCGGTGGCGAAGCGGCCGCGATTTTCATCGCCCGACAGGCTTTCATCGATCCCCATGGCATAGGGCGTGCCGGTCGCGCGTTCCAGTTCCGCCCTGAGGCCCGGCGTCGCCAGCGCATCCAGCAGCTTCACGTCGTCGGCATGGCCGGTGCGCCAGATCTGCGGCAGGTTCCAGGTCACGCCGCTGGCCGCGACGCTGACCGGCCAATGGACATTGCCGGTGGTGAGCCCTGCCTTGGTCGCCGCTTCCCACAATGTCGGCACCCGGATGTCGGAGGCGTACCAGGTCCAGCCGCCCTGGTTGATGCCATTGGGATCGAAGCTGTTATTGGCGGTGATCCCGTGCTGCGCGGGCGCAACGCCGGTGATCAGCGTCGTATGGCTGGGGTAGGTGAGGGTGGGCAGCACCCCCGTCACGCCCGAAGCGGAGGCCCCCTCCTTCACGAAGCGGCGCAGATTGGGGATGGCAAGGCCGCGCCTGTCCGCTTCCAGCACGTCGCCCGGGCGCAGCCCGTCGATGGAGATCAGCAGGACCGGGTTCGCCAGCGCCGCGCCCGGAAGGGCGGCGAGGGCGGCGAGGAGCAGCGCGGCCTTATTCATCGCCTTAGAATCCCGCCTTCAAGGTAGCGAAGAATTGCGAGGGAGCGCCGACCAGCAGGGTCTGCGCATCGCCGCTATTGCCGAAACCGCCCGAGCCGATGGTGCTGACATAGCGCTTGTCCAGCAGGTTGGTGGCGTTGAGCTGCAATTCCAGATTCTCGTTGAAATGATAGCCGACGCTGGCGTCCACGATCACCCGGCCCGGCACCGATTGATCGTTGGTGTAGGTGTAATAGCGGCGCGACATATAGTTGACGCCGATCCGGCCGAACGCGCCCTCATGGTCATAGCTGATCTCGCCCCGGGCGATATGCCTGGGGCTGTCGACGACGGTCCTGCCCTTGATCGACGTGACGGCGCCGCTGTCGTCCACCACATCGTCGCGATAGGTGGAGTCGGTGTAGCTGTAGGAGCCATAGAGGCTGAAACCGCCGCCCAGCGTCAGCGTGCCCGCCGCTTCCACGCCGATCGCGCGGACATTGCCGACATTCTGGAGCGCCGAGGCGAAGCCCTGAATGGGGCTGCCGACCTGCACCGCGAGAAGGCGGTTGCGGAAGTTGACCAGATAGGCGCCGATCACGCCGTTGAAGACGCCGTCATGGTAGCGCAGGCCCAGTTCATAGGTGTCCGATGCTTCCGGCTTCAGCCTGCCCTTGATCGCGTCGAAGCCGATCTGGTTGGTCGAGAAGGGACCGGTGGTCGTCGCGCTGGCGAAGGCGCGGGTCGCCTGGGTGAAGCCGCCGAAGACCTCTGCCTGTTGAGACAGTTCGACCGCGAAACCGGCATGGGGCTGGAACCAGTCCTCGGCCTTGATACGGCCCTCCGGGAAGCTGGCCTGCACCACGGCGTCGGCTTCGTTCGTGACCTTGAACCCCTTCCAGCCCAGGTCGATCTTCACCATGCCAAGGTCGATCCTGTCCTGGACATGATATTGGATGGTGTCGGTGGTGAAGTCGAATTCCCACTGGGTCGCGAAGGGGTTCTTCGGATAGTCGCGGAAGCTGAGGCCCGGCTCGGTCCGGCTGGCGAAGGCGTAGAAGCGGCGGGCCTGGTTGAATTCGTTGTTCTCATACCAGCCGCCGACCGTGAAATTCTGGATGCCCAGCGCGAAGTCGACGCTGCCGAAGACGCCGATCCGGTCCATTTCATATTCGGTGGTGCGGACCGACATCGGCACGCCGTTGGGGCTGGGGACATAGGGCGTCGCCCACAGGCCCATGCCCTTGTTGTGGTGATAATAGCCCTTGAGCTTGAAGCTGGCCCGCTCGCCCAGCGGGGCGGCGATGCCCAGAGCGCCCAGCCAGTCCTTGCGCAGGCCGGCGGCGTCATAATAGGCGTCGTCCGCGCTGGTGACGTTGCCGGGATAGACCTGCCCGCCGGAAACGAGCGCGCCGCTATAGTCGTAGCGGCCATCGGGGAAGGGCGACCCGCCGCTGTTGCTGACCCGATCGACATCGTTCAGGCGGCTGGCATAGTCGATGGCGCGGGCATAATCGGGATATGTGTTGTCCCAATCCCAGCCCAGCCGCCGGATCATCGACATCGACATGTCCTGATAATCCTGTTCCCGCCGGTCGGAATAGCTGAGCCAGCCGTCAACCGTCACGTCGCCGACAGGGATCACGACCTTGGCATTGCCCATATGCTGGTCCTGCGTGCCATTGCCCTTATATTTGTCGGTCGAGCCATAGGCGTAGGAGGCATAGCCCCGGATGCCGTCGCGGCTGCCCAGCGCCAGACGGGCGAAGCCGCGCCAGCTTTCGTCGCTGCCATAGGTGAGGTTGCCCTTGCCGGCCAGCGCGCCGCCGGTCAGATAGTCGGCTGGATCGGCGGAGAAATGTTCGATCGTGCCGCCCAGCGCATTGGTCGCCTGGGTGCCGATGGAGCCGGCGCCCTGCGACACGCGCACGCTGCCGATATTTTCCGAGCTGATGGCGCGGGTGATATGCAGGCCGTTGTGATTGCCGTAGCTCATGTCGCCCAGCGGAATGCCGTCGAAGGTGAAGCCGAGCTGGTTCTGGCTGAAGCTGCGGATGGTGACGCGCTGCGACCATTCATAGTTGCCGAAGGGATCGGCCGACTGGAAATTGACGCTGGGCAGCTTTTCAATGGCCTTCAGCGGGTTGGTGCCGGGCGTCAGGGTGACGATGTCCTGCGCCTGGATTTCCTGAACCTGACGGGTTTCGCCCCGGCCGAAGACGATGATGTTCGCACCCTCGACCGCCGCGTCGGCGGCGGACGGTACGGGCGCGGCTTCCTGCGCGAAGGCTGGCATGGCGGCCATGGCCGTCGAGGCCATCAGCAGGGCGGTGGCGATACGCATGTGGACTTCCCCTTTTTCCGCAATCGTGGATTGGGGGGCGCCCTAGCGGTTCAATGTTGCACTGCGATGTGGGCTGTTTGACTGGAGGGAGACGTTTTTGTGACGGGGCTGTCACAATGGCGTGGCGTGATGGGCAAGTTGACGGATGAGGGAATAGGTTCCCGGCCGCGTGGACGAATTCGGAATGTCTTGCAGCCACCCGATCAATCAGTCCGGCGAGGTCATGAACATATCCACGCTGCCTAGCCCTCGCGAGCGACCTGGAAGCCGGCGAAGGACTGGGTGACCGGCATCAGTTCGATGCGGTTGAGGTTCAGATGGGGCGGTTGGCTGGCGACCCAGAACAGGGTTTCCGCAATATCTTCCGCCGTCATCGGATTGGCGGAGCCATAGAGCGCGTCCGATGCCGCCTGGCTGCCAGTGCGGACCAGGGTGAATTCGGTTTCGACCATGCCCGGTTCGATGGACGTCACGCGGACCCCCGTGCCATGCAGGTCCGACCGCAGCCCCAGCGAGAACTGGCTGACGAACGCCTTGGTCCCGCCATAGACGTTGCCGCCCGCATAGGGATAGGTCGCCGCGACCGAACTGATGTTGATGATCGCCCCCCTGCGCTCGATCAGGCGGGGCAGCAGCTTATGGGTGATGGTGACGAGGCTGGTGACATTGGTGTCGATCATCTGGCGCCACTGGTCGAGATCGGCCTGCTGCGCCGGCGCCGTGCCCAATGCCAGTCCCGCATTGTTGATCAGCAGGTCGACATCGGCAAAGCCCGGAGGCAGCGCGGCCAAGGCCGCGTCGATGGCGGCTTCGTCGCGCATGTCGAAGCTGATCGCATGCACCCTGTCCGCGCCCAGTTCCTCAACCAGCGCGTCCAGCCGTTCGGCGCGGCGCCCGGTGACTATCGCCTTCCACCCGGCGGCGACGAAACGCCGCGCCGATGCGGCGCCTATGCCCGCGGTTGCTCCGGTGATCAGCGCCGTCCCTGCCATGCTTCATTCCATCCTGTCAGCCAATGGCCGGGGATGTAAGCCCATTTGCGGCAATGCCAAGCGCCATTTGTCAGGCAATGGTCACGACGCGCGCATGCCCCTTCCGGTCGAGCGGCTTCACCACCACCTTGTCGCCCATCCGGTCGAAGGCGATGTCCACCGCCGCGTCCCCGAGGCGCAGGCCGTAGAGCGTCAGCTCGTCGATGAAGCGGGGCAGGGTGGGATCGCGCAGGGCAATCTCCGCCCCCGCGACATCGAAGGTCAGGCCCAGGCTCGACTGGATCAGCGACAGGGGCGCCGCCGCGGACCAGGCTTGCGGGCTGCACGCCACGGGATAGAATGTCGGCCCCTGCGCCCGCCGCCGGGGAAAGCCGCAGAACAGTTCGGGCAGCCGCATCAGGTCGACATAGGTCGCGGCCGCGAACAGCCCCTCGAAGATCTGGGCCGCCTGCGTCCGGTAGCCATAGCGGGAAAAGCCCGCCGCGATCAGCGCATTGTCATGCGGCCAGATCGATCCGTTATGATAGCTCATCGGATTGTAGCGCGCCTCCGTCGAGGCGATGGTCCGCACGCCCCAGCCGGAAAAGGAGGCCGGCGCCATCAGCGTGTGCACCACCATGTCGGCGCGCGCCTCCTTCGCGAGGCCGGTGAACAGCACGTGCCCGGCATTGGAGGAGCGGACGCGGCACGGCCTCTTATCCCCATCCAGCGCCAGCACATAGGTGCCGATCCCGGCGTCGAAGAAGGCGGCGTCGAAACGATCGCGCAGATCGTCCGCCCGCGCGCGGTGGTTCACCGCCCTGTCCGGATCGCCCAGTGCGGTGAAGATCGCCTCCGCCGCTCGCCACGCGCCATAGACATAGGCCTGCACCTCCGCCAGCGCGATCGGGCCGCGCGCAATGCTGCCATCGGCATGGAAGACCGAATCATGGCTGTCCTTCCATCCCTGATTGACAAGCCCCTGGTCGGTCAGCCGCCCATATTCGACGAACCCGTCGCCGTCGCGGTCGCCATGCTCGTCTATCCACCTCAGCGCAGCCTCGACATGGGGCAGGATGGAGGCGATGAAGCCGCTGTCGCCCGTTCTTTCCAGATAGGCCCCGGCCAGCATCACGAACAGAGGCGTCGAATCGATACTGCCATAATAATGGCGGAAGGGGACTTCGCCCAGTTCCGCCATTTCGCCATGGCGCACTTCATGCAGGATCTTGCCCGGTTCGGCATCGGCGGCGGCGTCATATTCGGTTGCCTGATGCGCGGCCAGATAGCCGAGCACGCCGCGGCTGATCGCCGGGTCCAGCCACAGCGTCTCCAGCGCGGTGATGATCGCGTCGCGACCGAAGACGGTGCTGAACCAGGGAATGCCGGCATAGGGATAGGGCCCATATTCGGTGTCGGTCGACAACATCGTGATGTCGGCGACCGACCGCCGGGCCACCTCGTTGAAAAGCTGGTTGGAGGAGCGCACGGTCGCCCCGCGCGTGCGCGCCTGCTTCAGCGCCTGCATGGATTCGCGCAGCGTCTTCAGGAAATGCTTGGACAGGTCGCCCACCGGCTCATCATCCTGCGGCTGGCAGCAGATTTGCAGATATAGCGTGCGCCGCTCGCCGGGCGGCACGGCCACCTCGAAGCGTACGCGGCTTTCCGTCAGGATCTGGGGAGCGGGATCGAAGCGCAGCAGCGTTTCGCGCCGCTTGTCGTCGCGCCCGTCATAGCCCAGCAGCACGGACTTTGGGCCGATCACAGGTTCCCGCACGGCGCCGCGCCGCAGACGGGTCATGCCGCGTATCTCGAACAGGTCCGCGAAATCGGCGGCGAAACCGATATTCACCGCCACGGTGCGGACCTCCGTGTCGAAATTGCGGATCGTGATCCGTTCATGCACCGCGCCTTCCCACAGGAAACGGGTGCGGCGCAGGTGGATGAGATCGTGTTCGACCGCCACCCGGCCGTCCCCGCCCGGAAAATCGGGATTGGTGAGGTCGCAGGTCAGCATCGCATTGTCGTCGCGAAGGCCAGAACTCAGCAGGATCGGCCGGGTGTCGTTGATGGTGAGGTAGAGATGCGACAGATGCCGGGTGTCGCGATGATAGAGTCCTTCCGGACTGCCCGGACCGGCAATCGCATCGCCGCTATGGTCGAAGACGGCGAAGCTGTCCCCATGTTTCAGCGTTCGCGGCCGCCGCTCATGCAGCGACGCCGTCGCCGGGATGAAGAATTGCGTCTGCGCCTGCGACAGCGCCTGTCCCGGATCGACGCCGTGACCGGCGTTCGGGACCGAAGGGCTGGGGTTTTCCGGCTGCAACTGGCTTGCCGTCATGCCTCTCTCCTGATGCCGGAGCGTTTTCACGACGGGTGAAAACGCTCTTGTCCTTTGATGCCGCATTTTCCGGGCTGTCGACCGTAAACGGTCCAGTTGAAAATGCCCTATCCCACGACCTGAAGTTCCGAACCTTCTCCGCGTAGCCGGCGCAGCATCGCGGCCTGCGTCCGCGCGCCGGGAAGATCATGATAAAGCTGAACATAATCGGCCGCCATCCGCTCTGCCGTGAAGCGTGCGTCAAAGGCGGCGCGCACCTGCGCGCGGTCGAGTTCGTGGAGTCGGCGGACCGCCGCGACCGCTTCATCCTCGCTCTCGACGATATAGCCCGACTGGCCATGGTCGATCACCTCGGGGACGGAGCCGCAGCGGAAGGCGACGACCGGCGTGGCGCAGGCCATGGCCTCTATCATCACCAGGCCGAAGGGTTCGGGCCAGTCGATGGGGAACAGCAGGGCGCTTGCCCGGCCCAGGAATTCGGCCTTCTGCGCCTCGTTGATCTCCCCGATATAGTGGATATTGGGATAGCGTTCGACCAGCGGCGCGATCTCCTCCTCCCAATAGGCGCGGTCCACCGCATCGATCTTCGCCGCGATCCGCAGCGGCAGTCCGGCGCGGGCGGCAATGCGGATCGCCCGGTCGGGGCGTTTTTCGGGCGAAATCCGTCCCAGAAAGGCAAGGTAGCCGTCGCTGGGGCCGGTGCGGGGCGGCAGCAGGTCGGCCGGCAGCCCGTGGTGGATCGTCCTTGCCCAGTTCACCGGCGGCATCGGCAGCCGCTGATGGTCGGAAATCGACACCAGGCTGTGATCGGGAAAGGCGCGGTAGAAGGCGGGAAGATCGGGCAGGTCCAGCCGGCCGTGCAGCGTCGTCACCGTGCGGCCGATGAAATCCTGGACCAGCGGCATGTGCAGCAGGTCGATATGGAAATGCAGCGCGTCGAATTCGTCGGCCCGGCGGCGCACGGCGTCCAGCAGGATCATGTGATAGGGAATGGGGTCGCGCACGTCGGGATTGAGCCGCAGCGCCATGTCTGTCACCGGCACCAGTTCCGCCGCGGTCACGGAGTCGCCGCTGGCGAACAGCGTCACCTCATGACCCTGACGCACCAGTTCCTCCGTCAGGTAGGACACGATGCGTTCGGTACCGCCATAGAGGCGCGGCGGCACGCTTTCGGCAAGCGGAGCAATCTGTGCAATTTTCATGGTCGGGCATCCCTTCGAAGATCGCGCCGCCACCGATCCCCCGACCTGCGGTGGGCGCCCCCGTTAAAAGCGTGAAAGGCCCGCAGGTTGCATGGCGAATGCGCTTCCATGTCGGGATTTTCCGGTGGGCGGGCCTTTTTCGGCCGGTCGACGGAAAGCGCCCGTCCGCATCATTTTTCGCGCCGCTGACTTCGGACTGACATAGTCGCCGCTTAGGTGAGCGACAGCGAAAATCTGGCCGGCCGGTCTGAAGTGGGGCGGACATGGCCTTGAAATATGGAGAGCAATTTGACGGTCATCACGATCGATTTCGAGGCGTCGTGCCTGCCCCGGCACGGCCTGTCCTATCCCATCGAAGTCGGTATCGCCCGCAAGGGCCAGGCGCGAAGCTGGCTGATCCGGCCGCATGACGATTGGGCCGGATGGCATTGGTCGGCCGAGGCGGAGGCGCTGCACGGCCTGAGCCGCGACCGGGTGGAGCGCGAAGGCCTGCCCGTCGAAACCGTGCTGGCCGAACTGGCCGACGCCTGCGCGGGGCAGCGGATGGTGGCCGACAGCATGATCGACCAATATTGGCTGGACACGCTGGCCGACGCGGCGGGGCAGGCGACGCCCTTCCTCATCGATCATGTCTCGCTGCTGCTGGACGAGCATCGCGCGGGCGAGCGGCAGATCATGGAAGCGGTCGCCCTTGCCGACTCGGTCCAGCCGCATCGCCACCGCGCGGCGAGCGATGCGCTGTGGCTGTCGTCGCTGCTGGATCATATCGCCGGCCGGACGATCCATGCCCCCGCCCTGATGCGCATGGCCTGACCCGTCCTCCCATCGGAAGACCGGGAGGAGTTCCATGCGCCTGCCGCAACCGGAAAATGCTTGAGCAACAATTTGTAACGCTCGGCAAATTTCGGAGACATTCAGTGCGCCTAAACCCTGACCGACCATGTCCGGTCGTCAGGGAGAAGGCCCCATGTTGCTCATTCTCGCATCCGGCGCAGCGGCCCTTGCCGTCGCCACGCCGATCCACAGCGCTGAAATCACCCATGCTTCGAACGCCTATCGGGCGAGTTACGAGACCGAATCGACGGTCCGCTTCCGCGAGGTCGAATCGCGCTTCGCCAACCGGCCGTCCATGCCGGTGTGCCGCTGGCAGGCCGAACTGGTCGTGAACCGGGACGTCGCGACGCAGGGCCGCACGCTGGCCGCCGTCGCCAAGCCGATCCATCGCTTCGCCCCGCTGTCGGGCAGCCATGCCGGCGGCTGCACTGCCGCGCGCGACGAGATCGAGGCGGAAGTCGCCCGCCACGCCAGCGCTCGCGCCGCCGAAGCGGTCGCCGTGGCGCAGCGGGACCGTTCGGTATTGCTGGGCGAGCTTGACGGCATTCATGCGCTGTCCGCGAAGGACGCCGTAACCGGCGGATGAGTCCACCGCTGATATTGATCGCGGAGGCCCAGCAGGATGTGCGCCATGAAGTGCGCCAGTCGCTGGAGGAAAGCGGGTTTCGGGCCCTGGCCGCCGCCTCTGCGAACGAAATCTGGAATGCCATGGACAGCATGCCCGTGGGAGCGGTCGTGCTGGACGCCGCGCTGCGTGGCCCGGACGGCATGGACCTGTGCCGCGACGTCCGGGACCGCAGCGACGTGCCGATCATCCTGGTGGGCGCCAACAGCAGCGAGGTCGACCGGGTGGTCGGGCTGGAACTGGGCGCCGACGATTATATGGCGAAGCCCTATTCGACCCGCGAACTGGTCGCCCGGCTGCGCGCGGTGCTGCGCCGTGGGCGCAATGAGCGCGCCCTTGGCGTGCGCCGCCCGGCCGAGGCGCGGTTCGAAGGATGGGTGGTGGATTCCTCCCGGCGCGAAGTTCTCGATCCCGACGGCGCGCAGGTCGATCTGACCGCCGCCGAATTTTCGTTGCTGCTCGTGTTGCTCGACCATCCGCAGGTGGTGATCGCCCGTCCGCGCCTGATGGAACTGGCCGGCGTGCGGGACGCGCCCTCGTCAGACCGCAGCGTCGACGTGCTGGTCAGCCGGCTGCGGCGCAAGCTCAGCCATGGCGGCCGGCCCGCGCCCATCGTTACGGTGCGGGGCGGCGGATATATGTTCAGCGCCGTGGTCGACCGGCGCTGAGCCGAACCGGCGCGGTCGAATGTTTCCCATCCATTACATTGATTCCGTGGGGAAATCGGACGAGCCGTCCTGTCGATCGCGCTTTCCATCGCTCAGACATATTATTTAACAAAGCCGCTGCGACGCAGCAAAAACGCTTCCCTATTGTGCATCCTCAAGGCCGGTCTGCCCCCTGACCGGCCATCAGATAAGAAGGATGCAACGACATGAACGATCTGATCGGTCGCGTCTTCAGCTTCGAAAGCCATGTCTTTCCGAACCAGAGCGCGCTTTACAACCGCCTCGCCAGCGACGGGCAGAGCCCCAAGGCGCTGATGATCTCCTGCGCGGATTCGCGCATCGTGCCGGAACATATCATGCAGGCCGATCCGGGCGACCTGTTCGTCTGCCGCAATGCCGGCAACATCGTGCCGCCCCATGCGACGCAGAATGGCGGCGTGACCTCCACGGTCGAATATGCCGTCATGGTGCTGGGCGTGCGCGACATCATCGTATGCGGCCACAGCGATTGCGGCGCGATGAAGGCGCTGTCCACCAATGCCGACCTGAGCGCCATGCCCAATGTCGCCGCCTGGCTGCGCCACAGCCATGCCGCGCAGAAGGTGTGTCGCGAAAGCTATCCCGCCGACCTCAGCGATGCGGAGAAGCTGCGCAACATGGCGCTGGAGAATGTGGTGGCGCAGCTCGCCCATCTGCGCACCCATCCCTCGGTGGCGTCGGGCATCGCCCGCGGCGAGATCGCGCTGCACGGCTGGTATGTCGACATCCATGCCGGCCAGGTTCTGGGTCTTGACGGCGAGACCGGCCGTTTCCTGCCGCTGCGCGAAGGCCAGCCGCTGCCCGTGGCGCTGCCCCATGCCAGGCGTCTGGCGGTCGACATCGCCTATGCCGAGGCCGCGGAGTAAGCTCATGCTCAAGGCATTTTCCGGCGGCACCTTCAGCCGCGACTTCACGGCGTCCATCGTCGTCTTCCTGGTGGCGATGCCGCTCTGCATGGGTATTGCCATTGCTTCCGGGGTACCGCCGGAAAAGGGCCTGATCACCGGCATGATCGGCGGCCTGATCGTAGGCCTGCTGGCGGGTTCGCCCCTTCAGGTCAGCGGCCCGGCGGCGGGGTTGGCGGTCATCGTCTTCGAAATCGTGCAGAAACAGGGGCTGTCAGCCCTTGGGCCGATCCTGATCCTGGCCGGCGCCATTCAGGTGATCGCCGGGCTGCTGCGGGTCGGGGGCTGGTTCCGCGCGATCTCGCCCGCGGTGGTGCACGGCATGCTGGCGGGCATCGGCGTGCTGATCGTCGTCGGTCAGTTCCACGTGCTGTTCGACGACAAGCCGCTTTCCAGCGGCCTTGCCAATCTGATCGCCATGCCGGGGCAGATTTTCGGCCTCAGCAACCAGGACGCGGCCACCGCCTTCGCGGTCGGCCTTGTCACCATCGGCGGCATGCTGGGGTGGGAAAAGCTGCGTCCGGCTTCCTTGAAGCTGCTTCCCGGCGCTCTGGTGGGCGTGGTGCTGGCGACGCTGGTCGCCTTCTTCCTCGGCCTTCCGGTCGCGCGCGTCGTGGTGCCGGAATCGATCGTCTCGGCCATTTCGCTGCCGGGCGACAATCTGGTCCAGCAGCTCCTGAACCCGACGATCATCACCACGGCCATCGCCATCGCCTTCATCGCCAGCGCGGAAACGCTGCTGTCGGCGGCGGCGGTCGACCGCATGCATGACGGCGTGCGCACCAATTACAACCGCGAACTCAGCGCCCAGGGCGTGGGCAACCTGCTTTGCGGCGTGGCCGGCGCGCTGCCGATGACGGGCGTCATCGTCCGCAGTTCGGCCAACGTCCAGGCCGGCGCCAGGACGCGGCTGTCGACGATCCTGCACGGCATCTGGATCCTGGGTTTCGTCGCCCTGCTGCCGTGGCTGTTGCGGGAAATCCCGATGGCGGCGCTGGCGGGCATCCTGGTGGTGACCGGCGTGCGTCTGGTCAGCGTGGACCATGTGAAGCATCTCCTCCACCGCTATGGCCCGCTGCCGGCCGTGGTCTGGGCGGCGACGCTGATCTGCGTCGTGGCGACCGACCTGCTGACCGGCGTTCTGGTCGGCATCGGCCTCTCGCTGATCGAGCTTCTGCCCCATGCCCGGCGTCTCCGCCTGGGCGTGGACGAGGAAGCACGCGACGACGCGCATGAAGTCGCGCTGCATGGCACCGCCACCTTCCTCAACCTGCCGAAGCTGTCGGCCAGGCTGGAGGCGCTTCCCGCCGGGCGGCTCGTCATCCTGAATGTCGAGCGGCTCAGCCATATCGACCATACTTGCGCGGAAATGGTCCGCGAATGGGTCGACCGCCGCCGCGGGACCGGCGCGCAGGTCGAACTGTTCGGCGCCACCGGCCGCATGCGTCACCTCGCCGCCTGATCCTTCACCCCCTCGTCAGGCGTTGAACGAACCGCCGCATCACCCTTGGGCGATGCGGCGGTTTTTCGTTAAGATGCAAACTGGAAACACAATAGAAATATTCAGAAGACTGTAAGACAATAATCGTGTTGCGGACATCACAGTGCCTTCATGTCCTTTCGCATTTGCGAAAAAGCCATTTCCCCAATTCGCCTTATCCCCATAACCTGCTCTCGATCCGCCGGTATCGAAGACGATAAGACAAGAGATCTTCGGACGGAGCGGACGCAGGACGGAACATTCTTACGTAAAAGGGGAATGTTCATGAAGTATCAGATTGCCTGTGCCGCGCTTGCGCTGCTTTCCAGCGCTCCGGCTTTCGCTCAGGAAGAGCCCGCAGGCCCCGTCACCGTCACTGGCAGCGTCGGCCTGGTTTCCGACTATCGTTTCCGCGGCGTGTCGCAGAGCGACCGTGGCATGGCCATTCAGGGCGGCATCACCGCCACGCATGAAAGCGGCTTCTATGTCGGCACCTGGGGTTCGAGCCTTGGCGGCTGGGGCCGTTTCGGCGGGGCGAACATGGAACTCGACCTGGTCGCCGGCTATTCCGCCGCGCTGGGCGAGGGCACTACGGTCGACGTCGGCCTGACCTGGTACATGTATCCGTCGGGCGCCGACAAGACGGACTTCGCCGAACCCTATGTGAAGCTGTCCCACCAGTTCGGCCCGGTCAAGGGCCTGGTGGGCGTCGCCTATGCTCCCAAGCAGGAAGCGCTCGGCAAGTGGCAGAGCAGCGCCACCAGCGGCATCGACGATCCGGGCGACAAGGAAGACAATTTCTACGTCTGGGGGGATCTGAGCGCCGCGGTTCCCAACACCCCCGTCACGCTGAAGGCCCATATGGGCTGGTCGAACGGCAATTCGGGCCTGGGCCCCAACGGCACCTCGATCGCGCCGACCGGCAAATATCTCGACTGGCTGGTCGGCGCCGACCTGGCCATTCCCGGCACGCCGCTGACCGTGGGCGTCGCCTATGTCGACACCGATATCGCCAGGGTCGAGGAAGAATATCTGCGCCCGAACTTCATGGTCAATGACAGCAAGGACTTCGGCAAGTCGATCGCGCGCAGCACGATCCTCTTCTCGCTGAGCGCCGCTTTCTGATCCCATGCGCCGGGCCCGGTTCGCCGGGCCCGGCGCATGCTTCTTTCCCGGTCGTGACAAATTGTTTCTGCTGTCGCATCCGGGCGCTTCCCGCCGGCCCTGCGGTTGACCCGGGGTCCGGCCGTCCTTATCCCGCTGTCATGCCCATAGCCGTGCCGACATTTTCATGACCGCGCCGACCATCATCCTTGTCGAAGACGACCCGCCGCTGCGCACCCTGACGGCGCGGGCGCTGCAGGAGCATGGCTATCAGGTCCGCCCGGCGTCCTCCGGGCCGGAGATGTGGGTGGCGTTCGATGCCGGGCCGGTCGACCTTGTCGTGCTGGACGTCATGCTGCCCGGCACCAACGGCATCGATCTCTGCCGCCAGATCCGCCGCAAGAGCGACGTTCCCATCATCTTCATCAGCGCCAAGGGCAGCGAGACCGACCGCATCGTCGGGCTGGAGCTGGGCGCGGACGACTATCTGCCCAAGCCCTTCGGCACGCGCGAGCTGATCGCCCGCATCCGCGCCATATTGCGCCGCGTCGGCGTGGA
Source organism: Sphingobium fuliginis (assembly GCF_004152845.1). Classification (GTDB taxonomy): domain Bacteria; phylum Pseudomonadota; class Alphaproteobacteria; order Sphingomonadales; family Sphingomonadaceae; genus Sphingobium; species Sphingobium fuliginis. The sequence continues at coordinate 157,331 of NZ_SEON01000002.1, read as the reverse complement.
GCGCGGGCCGGACGAGCATCGCGAGAATGAAGCGCGCTTCGACGGCTGGATCGTCAACTTCCCCCGGCGGGAACTGCGTTCGCCGACCGGCGCCATCGTCGACCTGACCGGCGCGGAGTTCGACCTGCTGGGCAGCTTCCTCAGCCATCCGCAGCGCGTCATCGCCCGCGAGCGGCTGATCGAGCTTTCGCGCACCCGCATGGGCGACAGCAGCGACCGCAGCATCGACGTGCTGGTCAGCCGCCTGCGCCGCAAGCTGTCGACGCAGGATCGCACGGCGCCGATCACCACCGTTCGCGGCGTCGGCTATATGTTCAACGCGGAGGTCAGCCGCGCTTGAGACGGCATGTCAGCCTGGTCGGCCAGATTTTCGCGATCCTGCTGCTGACCCTGACGCTGGAATTCGCCGTCGGCATCTTCCTGAACGAACGGTCCAACCACCTCTCGCTACAGGATGACGAGGCCCGGCGCCTGGCCGAACATCTGGTCATCGCGCGCAAGCTGCTGACCGAACATCCGCCGGACGAGCGGCATGCGCTGTCGCTGCAACTCACCACCGATCGCTACGACGTGCACTGGACCCCGTCCTCGCCGCCGCCGCCGGCCCTGGCGCCGGGGCTGGAGCGGATGCGCCGGCAGATCGTAAACTGGGAACCGACGCTGGAACAGTCGGGCCTGTGGCTGCGCCTCGCCTCGCCCGGCCGGGTTTCGGAGATCAATGGCGGCCTGCGCCTGGCAGACGGAAGCTGGCTTTATTTCGGCATGCGCCATAGCGGCGGCAAATGGACCTTCGCCATCGGTCGCATGGGGCTGGCGCTGATCCCGGTGCTGGCGCTGCTGATCGTCGGCGGCATCATGATCCGGCGGACGCTGGCGCCGCTGCGCGACCTGACCCGCGCGACCGAGCGCATTGGCCTGAGCGACGAAGTGATCGTGGAGGAGGGCGGGTCCAATGACGTCCGCAACCTCATCCGCGCCTTCAACGCCATGCAGAAGCGCATCCATCGCCTCATCACCGAACGGACGGAGACTCTGGCGGCGGTCGGCCACGACATGCGGACCCCGCTCGCCCGGTTGCGGCTGCGGTTGGAGAACCTGCCCGACAATGAAGCGCGGGAGGCGATCGAGGGCGACCTCGCGGAAATGGGCGAGATGATCGATTCGCTGCTTGCCTTCCTGGGCGGCGAGAAGAATGGCGAGCCGCCGGTGCGCACCGACCTGGCCGTGCTGGTGGCGACGGTGGTCGACGCCTTCCAGGATCAGGGCAGGCAGGTCGATTATGCGGGGCCCGACCATCTGGAAATGGCCGTGCGGTCGCTCACCCTGCGCCGGGCGATCGTCAACCTCATCGAAAATGCGCTGCACTATGGCAGCCGCGCCCGCGTCACGCTGGAGCGCCGCGACCGGGAAGTGCTGATCCGGGTCGACGATGACGGGCCCGGCATCCCGCGCGACAAGCTGGACGAGGTGTTGAAGCCCTTTGCGCGTCTGGACGAGGCGCGGCAGCGCAACACGCGCGGGCTTGGCCTGGGTCTGGCCATCGTCGCGCGGGCCGTGGAACTGGAGGGGGGCGAACTGACCCTCGCCAACCGGCCGGAAGGGGGATTGCGGGCGGAAATCTGCCTGCATCTTCCGGCCGATGCCCAGAAGCGCTGACAAAAGAGAATCTGCCTGCCCCCAAGCAAAACTCATTTACTGGCGGGCGGGATGCCGCGCTATGCCGGGCGTCTGTATGAAAAGAGGCGCTTATGACGGCAGAAGGCGAAAAGGAAATCGCCCAGGGTTATTGGGATATAGACAGGCTGGCGACCGAACTGGGCGCGGTGCGGCGGCGCTGGCGGCAGGGGCAGGACCACCATGCCGAATATGGCGCGGAGGGATTTCCGTCGCGCGCCACGCTGACCAAGATCATGGAGGCGCTGTGCGGTGCGCTGTTTCCGCTGCGCCTTGGCCCCAGCTTCGTGCGCCTGCATAATGAGGACGCCTATGTCGCCCAGACGCTGCAGACGGTGCTGAGCCGGCTTTACGGACAGATCAGGCTGGAACTGATCTATGCGATGAAGGACGAGCCGATCGCGCATGTGGACCGGGAAGCGTCGCGCATCATCGGCGCTTTCGCGGAAAGCCTGCCGGCCCTGCGCGAACTGCTCGACAGCGATGTGGAGGCGGCCTTTCTGGGCGATCCCGCCGCGCGCAGCGTGGATGAGGTGCTGATCTGCTATCCCTCGATGATGGCGATCACGCACCATCGTCTGGCGCACCGGCTTTATCAGCTTGGCGCGCCGCTGGTGGCGCGGATCATCTCCGAAATCGCGCATGGCAGCACCGGGATAGACATTCATCCGGGTGCGAGGATCGGGCACAGCTTCTTCATCGACCATGGCACCGGCGTGGTCATCGGGGAAACGGCGATCGTCGGGGACCGGGTGCGCGTCTATCAGGGCGTGACGCTGGGCGCGCGCAGCTTCCCGGCCGATGAGAAGGGCGCGCTGGAAAAGGCCCTGCCGCGCCATCCGATCATCGAGGACGATGTGGTGATCTATGCCGGCGCGACGATATTGGGGCGCATCATCATCGGCAGCCGGTCGGTGATCGGCGGCAATGTCTGGCTGACCGACAGCGTGCCCGCGGACAGCAACGTCCGCCAGGCCAAGGCGCATTATGAAGTCACCAGCCGCGTGGAAGTGTCCGCGCCCCATCGCGTCCACGCGCTGCTGGAGGAAGGGCGCGACGGGATAGCGGAGAATATCTGAGGCGGCAGCGAGCCTTCAAAAACTTCGTCATTCCCGCCTTCGCGGGAATGACAGGTTTATTCATTTACTCCGCCGCGCAGCTATCCCCGTCCCCGGCGATCAGGTCGAGGCAGCGCCCGTCGATCTGGTCCTTCGGCACCGGCAATTCGATCAGCGCGGCCAGCGTCGGCATGATGTCGACCGTTTCCACGCCGAGCGGCTGTTCGAAATGGGCCAGCCCCTTGCGCCAGAACAGGATCGGCACGCGGCGGTCGGTATCCCAGGGCGATCCATGGGTCGCGACCGATCCCATCACCGCCGCTTCGGGGATCGACATGACGCGCGGCTTCAGCAGCAGCAGCAGGTCGCCCGAACGCTGCGGGTCGAAGCTGGCGCGGGCTTCCTGGATCAGCGACCAGCTTTCCGGGGGACCGGAGGGGGAGGGGGTGGCGGCGATTTCCGCCCTGGTGAAGACGGCCTGCACCTGGGGGTGAGCGCGGAGAAGGGCGAGGGCCGCCGCTTCCACCCTGTCGCGCTGGGCGGCGGTCAGGCTGCGGTCGAAATAGAGGTCGCCCGCCGGGCCATCGCCCCAGATCAGCGTCTTGCCCATGATGCCGGTCCTTTCCGCGACCGCCGCCGACAATGCCTTGGGCGTGAGCGCCCTGTCGACGCGCTGCTCCATCGGCATGGCGTTCATCCGGTGCCGCTCGGGCAGGTCATGGCCGCCATGGTCGGCGGTCAGCACCACGGCATAGTCGATGCCATCCTTGTCCAGCCGGTCGAAGAAGGCGCCTAGTTCGCGGTCCAGCCGGTCGACCTGGATGCAGCTTTCCGTACCCTCCGTGCCGTAGGTGTGGCCGATATAGTCCGTCGCGGACAGGCCGATGGAGATGATGTCGGTCTGCGCCTGCCGGCCCAGGGCCATGTTCTCGATGGCGGCGGCGGCGAAGGCGAGGGTCATCGCATCCTGCTCCGGCGAGATGCGGAAGGCCTTGTAATCGCCCGCCTCCCGCGCGAAACGGCCGGTGCCGACGATCCGGTCGCCCGCCTTTACCGGAAAATCCTTGGCCGCGCATTGCGGCGGCAGTTCGAAGCCGGGATTGCCCTCTGCCAGACGCTGGGCCATCACCTCATTGACCCTGGCGACCAGCGGCGGCGTCGCCACGCCCTTGTAGCTGACATAGCCCTTCGGCCCGCCCAGCCACCAGACCTGATCGGCCGTCGGTCCGCCCATCATGATCGCCGCGCGGTCCTTGCCCGCGACCGATACGACGCGCGTCGCCGGATGGGCCGCCTTCATCCGCCCGCCCAGCGTCGGCACCCTGAGATGCGTGGGCGAAGCCTGGTAATTTTCGCTGTCGGTGCCCGGCTGCGTCTCATCCTCCGCGCAATAGACCAGCTTGACGGCGCGGGCGGTGCGCAGGTCGAACCAGCTATTGGCGATGATGCCGGTGCGCGACGGGCGGCTGCCGGTCAGGATGGTGCTGTGGCCGGGGCAGGTTTCGGTCGCGGCATGGCTTTGATAACCGCGCGGGAAGACGATGCCCTGTTCCGTCAGCCGCTTGAGGCCGCCGCTATAATATTGGCGATATTCGCTGAACAGATCGGCGGAAAACTGGTCGACGGCGATGGCGACGATCAGCCTGGGCGGGGCGGAAGGCGTGGGAGTGGCCGCTGGTTGGGCCAGCGCGGGCAGCGAACTGGCGATGAGCAGGGCGGCGGCGACTTTTTTGAACATGGGGGAGGAGACCTTCTGATGCCTTGACGGCGCATGCAAGCGGACCTAGCCCCCTTGCGTCCACCGGAACAGAGGCCCGATGCGGATTTTTCATGTCCTTCTGATGACAGTGCTTTTGCTGTTCGCGCCAGCCATGGCGCGGGCGCAGGGCGCGTTCGGCGGGGGCGCGCCGCATATCGCGGCGGAACTGGCCGTCGAAAGCGCCGTGCCGAGGCCGGGCGAGGGGCAGGCGTCGGGCACGACGATCGCCTTTTCCATGACGCCGGAGCCGGGCTGGCACGGCTATTGGGAAAATCCCGGCGATGCAGGGCTGGGCATGACCGTCAAATGGACGCTGCCCAAGGGGGTCGCCATTGGCCCGCTGCGCTATCCGGTGCCGGAGACATTGTTGATCTCCGGCCTCATGAACCATGTCTATGAGGGCCCCTATGGCGTGCTGGCGAAGCTGACCGTCGCGCCGGACGTGCCCAAGGGCACGAAGCTGCCGATCCGCGTCCGCGCCGACTGGCTGGCCTGCACCGACAAGGTCTGCGTGCCCGAGGGGGCGGAACTGGCGCTGGACCTGATGGCGGGCGACGGCTCCGTCCTGCCGGGCAGCAGGGCGCAGTTCGACGGCTGGCGCAGCCACCTCCCGCGTCCGCTGGGCAGCGAGGCGGCCTATGCCATGGCAGACGGTCGCCTGCGCCTGTCCATTCCTTTTCCCGCGGCGGCGAGCGCCCGCGATGTCCATCTTTTCCCGCTGGCCGACGGCCTCATCCGCTATGCCGCCCCGCAAAGCGTCATGCGGCAGGGCGATCGGCTGCTGATCGAAACCGAAGCCGGACAAGGCATGAAATCCGGGCCGGTCCAGGCCGTCCTGCGCACCGGCGACCATGTCGGTTTCCTGCTGACGGCACGGCCCGGCGCGGTTGCCGCGGTGCGGCCCGCCACCTTCCAGACGGTCCTCCTCGCGCTGGGCGGCGCGCTGGTCGGCGGCCTGCTGCTCAACATCATGCCCTGCGTCTTTCCGATCCTGGGGCTGAAGGCGATGAAGCTCGCCCGCGCGGGGGGCGATGAGCATGTCGTCCGGCGGGAGGCGCTGGCCTACAGCCTTGGCGTCATCCTCACCTGCCTCGCGCTGGGCGGCCTGCTGCTGGGCCTGCGCGCGGCGGGCGCGGCCGTGGGCTGGGCGTTCCAGTTGCAGGACCCGCGCATCATCCTGCTGCTGTTGCTGCTGGTGACGGCGATCACGCTCAACCTCGCCGGGCTGTTCGAACTCAGCGCCTTCGGCGGCGGCGACAGGCTGGCGGACAAGGGCGGCGCGTCCGGCGCCTTCTGGACCGGCGCGCTGGTCGCCTTCGTCGCCACGCCCTGCACCGGACCGTTCATGGGCGCCGCCATGGGCGCGGCGCTGGTCCTGCCGCTCGGCGCGGCGCTGGCGATCTTCGCGGGGCTTGGCCTTGGCCTGGCGCTGCCCTTTCTGGCGCTGGCCTATATCCCGCCGCTCCGCACGCGTTTGCCCAGGCCCGGCGCGTGGATGGGGCGGCTTCAGAAGATTCTCGCCATCCCGATGGCGTTGACCGCGCTGGGCCTGCTGTGGCTGCTCGGCCAGCAGCGCGGCGTTATGGCCATCATGCTGGGCGTCGGCGCGGCGCTGATCCTCGGCGCCGGCCTGTGGTGGCTTGGGCGCAGGCAGCGTCACGGCCGGCGCGGCGGGCTTGCCATGATCTGCGCGGCGCTCATCCTCTTCGCAGGAGCCGCCATTTTGCTGCCGGCGCATGCGCCGGCCGCCGCGGCATCGGCCCATGGCGTCCCCTTCGACGAAGCCCGCCTCGCCAGCCTTCGCGCCGCGAAAAAGCCGGTTTTCCTTTATTTCACCGCCGACTGGTGCCTGACCTGCAAGGCCAATGAAGCCGCCGCCATCGATCGCGAAGAGACCCGCGCGGCCTTCAAAAGGGCCGGCGTCACGGTGATGGTGGGCGACTGGACCAATGCCGACCCCGCCATCACCCGCTTTCTGGAAGGGCAGGGGCGTTCCGGCGTCCCGCTCTACCTCTGGTATGCGCCCGGCCGGGAGGCGCAGACATTGCCGCAGCTTCTGACGCCCGCCACGCTGACGGCGCTGGTGCCCTGATGGCCAAGGTCCGCGCCGATCAGCTGCTCGTCGACAGCGGCCTTGCCGAAAGCCGGGCGCGCGCGCAGGCGCTGATCCTGGCCGGCCTCGTCTTCCTGGGCGACCGGAAGATCGACAAGGCCGGGCAGCAGGTCGCCGCCGACGCCGGACTGGAGGTGAAGGGCCGCGACCATCCCTGGGTGTCGCGGGGCGGCATCAAGCTGGCCCATGCGCTGGAACATTTCCATATCGACGTGACCGGCGCCGTCGCCATCGACGTCGGCAGTTCGACCGGAGGCTTCACCGACGTCCTGCTGACCCATGGCGCGGCGCGGGTCTATGCGGTGGACAGCGGCACCAACCAGCTTGCCTGGAAGCTGCGTTCCGACCCCCGCGTCATCGTCCATGAACAGACCAGCGCCCGCATCCTGACCGCCGATCACATCCCGGAGCCGGTGGACATCATCGTCTGCGACGCCAGCTTCATAGCGCTCGCCAAGGTATTGGACCGGCCCTTGAGCTTCGCCCGTCCCGGCGCGCGCCTGGTCGCCCTCATCAAGCCGCAGTTCGAGGCGGGGCGGGAGGAAGTCGGCAAGGGCGGTGTCGTGCGCGATCCCGCGATCCATGAACGGGTGTGCAACGACGTCCGGGAATGGGTGTTGTCACGCGGGTGGCAGGTCGAAGGCATAACCGCCAGCCCGATTACCGGCCCACAGGGCAATGTCGAATTTCTCCTCTTCGCAATATTTGGCGGATAATCCCATCCTGTTCGTTTCGCCGCTATAGTCATCATCTGCGACAAATGCCCATTTGAGTCGCTTGCAAAGGCCGATTAGCCCGATCCCATGCGCACCATCCTGCCTGTCTTCCTGATCGCGCTGACCCTTTCCGCCTGTGGCGGTCAAAAGGAAAAGAAGCCGCGTCCTTCCGCACTGGTCGAAGCCGCGCCCATATTGCGCGAAACCTTCACCGACAATCTGGACGCGGTCGGCACCGCCTTCGCCAATGAGCAGGTGGTGTTGTCCGCCCCGGTGACGGAGCGGATCGTCTCTCTCAATTTCAGCGACGGCGGCTATGTCGGCAAGGGGCAGGTGATCGCGTCCCTGGCCGTGGGTCAGGAGAAGGCGGAACTCGCCGCCGCCCAGGCGCAGGCGCTTCAGGCGCAGCAGCAACTGGAGCGCATCAAGGCGTTGAAGGAGCGGGGCTTCGCAACCGCCGCCAGCCTCGACAGCCAGGTCGCGCTGGCCAATGCCGCCCGCGCCAGCGCGCAGCAGGCCCGCGCCTCCATCGGGGACCGCGTGGTGCGCGCACCCTTCTCCGGCTGGGTCAGCCTGCGCATGGTGTCGCCCGGCGCCATCGTCACCGCCGGCACGCCGATCGCCACGGTCAGCGACATTTCGCGGATCAAGCTGGACTTCACCATCCCCGAAACCCGCCTGGCGCTGGTGCGGGAGGGGCAGCCGATCAGGGCGGTCTCCGCCGCCTGGCCCGACCGGCCCTTCACCGGCACCATCGCCACCATCGATCCGGTGATCGACCCCGCCACCCGCGCCGTCCGGATACGCGCCATCCTGCCCAATCCCGACCGCGCGCTGAAGCCCGGCATGCTGCTGACGGTGAATGTGCTTGCGAAGCAGCGCCAGTCGCTGGCCGTGCCCGAGTTGGCGGTCGTGGGCGATGGCGAGGATCGCTTCGTCTTCTTGGTGGAGGATGGCAAGGCCAGGCGGACCAGGGTCGATACCGGCATCCGCCAGAACGGGCTGGTCGAGATATTGGGCGGGGTGAAGCCGGGCCAGACGGTCGTCACCGACGGCGTCGTCAAGCTGACCGACGGCGTGCCCGTCCGCCTGCCCGGCGACAAGCCGGAAGCGAAAAGCGCCAGCGCCGGCCGGGCGGCCGGTTAGGGAGGCGCGGCCATGCAGCTTTCGGACCTGTCCGTCCGTCGCCCGGTCTTCGCGGCGGTCGTCGCGGTGCTGCTCTGCATCGTCGGGGTGGTCGGCTATCTCAGCCTTTCCATTCGCGAATATCCCGATACCGATCCGCCCATCGTCTCGGTGGAGACGACCTATACCGGTGCGGCGGCGTCGGTGGTGGAAACCCGTATCACCCAGATCATCGAGGATGGCGTCGCGGGCGTACAGGGCATACAGAACATCACCTCGACCTCGCGCGACGGCGTCTCCTCGATCAGCATCGAATTCGATCCGTCGCGCGACATCGATTCCGCCGCGAACGACGTGCGCGACCGCGTGGGCGGCGTGGTGGAGGATTTGCCGGAGGATGCGCTCGCGCCCGAAATCCGCAAGGTCGATGCGGATGCGCGGTCGATATTGTTCATCGTGTTCACCAGGGACGGCTGGACCCCGACGCAGATCGCCGACTATCTCGACCGCAATGTGCTGGACCGTTTCTCGGCCATTGACGGCGTCGCCCGCGTCACCGGCGGCGGCGACGAACGGCCCTCCACCCGTATCTGGCTGAATGCGGAGAAGCTGACCGCCTTCGGCATCACGCCGGGCGACATAGAGGCCGCCCTGCGCGCGCAGAATGTCGAACTGCCCGCCGGGCGCTTCGAATCGAAGGACCAGAACCAGACGCTGCGCGTCGAGCGCGCCTTTTCCACGCCCGAACAATTCGCCCAGCTTGTCGTCGGGCGCGGTGCGGACGGTTATCAGGTGAAGCTGGGCGACGTCGCGCGGATCGAGCAGGGCGCGGAAAACCCCTATACCTCCTTCCGCTCCAACGCCGCGACAGGCGTCGGCGTGGGCATCATCCGCCAGTCGGGCGCGAACACGCTGGAGGTCGCGGAAAAGGCGAAGGCGCTGATCGCTGAACTGCGGCCCACGCTTCCCGCGGGCATGAAAGTCACCATCGGATCGGACGAATCGCTGTTCATCAGCCGCGCCATCGACAATGTCTACGACACGCTGGCCGAAGCGGCGCTGCTGGTCGTGCTGGTCATCTTCCTCTTCCTCGGCTCCCTGCGCGCGACGATCATTCCGTCGGTCACAGTGCCGATCTGCCTGCTGGCGACCTGCGCGGTCATGTGGCTGCTGGGGCTGTCGATCAATCTGCTCACGTTGCTCGCCTTCGTGCTGGCCATCGGCCTGGTGGTGGACGACGCCATCGTCGTGCTGGAGAATGTCTATCACCGCATCGAACAGGGGGAGGACCCGCTGGTCGCCTCCTATCTCGGCACGCGGCAGGTGGGCTTCGCCATCATTTCGACCACGCTGGTGGTCTGCGCGGTGTTCGTGCCGGTGATGTTCCTCGCCGGGCAGACGGGCCTGCTCTTCCGCGAACTCGCCATCGCGATGATCGCCGCCATCGCCTTTTCGGGCTTCATTTCCCTGAGCCTCGCGCCGATGCTCTGTTCGAAGCTGTTGCGTCATTCCGAACGGTCACGCCTGTCGCGCTGGGTCGACGACCGGTTCCAGCGGCTGGAGGCGGGCTATGCGCGGCTGCTGGACCGTGTGCTGAAACGGCCCGTCCTCGCTCTCGTGCCCGTGCTGCTGTTCCTGGCGGGGGCGGGCGTGCTGTTCACCACGCTGCCGACCGAACTGGCCCCGGCGGAGGATACCGGCGTCGTCGATGGGCAGGTGACAGCGCCCGAAGGCACCGGGTTCGACCGCATGAACGCCTATATGCATAGGATCGAGACCGATCTTCAGCCGTTGCGCGATGAAGGCACGCTGCAGGTGCTGAACATCCGTGCCCCCGCCGGCTTCGGCACCAGCGACGATTTCAACGGCGGCAACATCATCGCCTTCCTGCGGCCCTGGGAGGACCGCACGATCACCACGGCGCAGGTGGCCGACACCATCAACAAGGTGATCGCCAACCAGCCGGGGGTGCGCGGCAATGTCGCGCCGCGTTCCGGGCTGGGCCGTGGCCGTGGCCTGCCGGTCAATCTGGTGCTGGCCGGTGCGACCTATGAGGGGCTGGTGGCCGCGCGCGACCGCATCATGGCCGCCGCCGCGACCAATCCGGGCCTGATCAACCTCGATTCCGACTATAAGGAGACCAAGCCGCAGATGCGGATCGAGGTGGATCAGCAGCGGGCGGGCGACCTGGGCGTGTCTGCCAACGACATCAGCCAGGCCTTGCAGACGCTGCTCGGTTCCCGCCGCGTCACCACCTATGTCGACCGGGGCGAGGAATATCGCGTGCTGGTGCAGGCAGAGCGGGAGGGGCGGCAGACCCAGGCGGACCTCGAACGCATCAATGTGCGCAGCCGCACCGGCGTCCTCGTGCCGCTGTCCGCCGTGGTCACCGTCCGCGAGGTCGCCGGTCCGCGCCAGCTCAACCGCTACAACAAGCTGCGCGCCATCACGCTGACGGCCGCTCTCGCGCCGGGCTATTCGCTGGGCGAGGCGCTGGGTTTCCTGGAGGAACAGGCGCGCCAGTCGCCTGAGGTGCTGGCGCTCGGCTATCGGGGCGAGAGCCAGTCGCTGCGCGAGACCGGCGGGTCGATCTGGCTGGTCTTCGGGCTCACCATATTGATCGTCTATCTGCTGCTCGCCGCGCAGTTCGAAAGCTTCGTCCATCCCGGCGTCATCATCGCCACCGTGCCGCTGGCCGTGGCGGGCGGCGTGCTGGGGCTGGCGCTGACGGGCGGATCGGTCAATCTCTACAGCCAGATCGGCATCGTCATGCTGGTGGGGCTGGCGGCGAAGAACGGCATCCTAATCGTCGAATTCGCCAACCAGCTGCGCGACGAGGGGCTGGAGATCGGCGCGGCCATCCGTCAGGCCGCCGCCCGGCGCCTGCGCCCGATCCTGATGACCTCCATCGCGACGGTCATCGGCGCCGTGCCGCTGGTCATTCGCGGCGGCGCGGGCGCGGCGGCGCGCCATTCCATCGGCGTGGTGGTGGTTTCGGGCGTCAGCCTGGCGACGCTGATCACGCTGTTCCTGATCCCGATCCTCTATTCGCGGGTTGCAGGACGAACCGTTTCACCGCAAACCGTCAGTCGGCGGCTTGACTCGGCCTTGAAGGATTCGCCCGAAGCCGCCGAATAAAAGGTGGAGCTTCGTTGCCGATGAACGAGATTGCGTCTCCGGGTCAATTACGTCTTGCCTATGCGCGCTGGGCGCTGGTTACTGTGCCTGCGATTGTTTTCCTTGGCTTTCTTTCGGGCAAGCTCGCCAATAGTGGCTATGGCAATCGCTGGTTCGCCGCCCTCGCCAAGCCGGAGCTGATCCCGCCCGGCTGGGTCTTCGGCCTTGCCTGGACCGTGCTCTACATATTGATGGCGCTCGCCTTCGCCATCGTCCTGCACGCGCGCGGCGCACGAGGGCGGGGCATCGCGATTGCGGCCTTCATCGTGCAACTGGGCCTCAACCTCCTCTGGTCCCCGCTTTTCTTCCGCGCGCATCTGGTGGACCAGGCGCTGCTGCTGATCGTCCTGCTGTTCCTGCTCGTCGCCGTCACGACCGCGCTGTTCTGGCGCGTCCGCCGCGTCGCGGGCCTGCTGCTGCTGCCCTATCTGTGCTGGCTGGCCTTCGCCTCCTACCTCAACTATGAGATCGGCCGCCTCAATCCGGACGCGGAAAGCCTTGGCAAACCCGCGCTCCAGACCCAGATATGATTTTTGGCGCCGCCCATCGCGGCGCCGCACGGAAGGATAAGCATCATGCAGAGCGAAAACCGCTTTTTCGACGACCTTGCCAAGCTGGTGAACGGCGCGGCCGGAACCGTCGCGGGCATGAGCCGGGAATTCGAGACCAATGCCCGCGAAAAAGCCAAGCAGTGGATCGGCGGCATGGATTTCGTCAGCCGCGACGAATTCGACGCGGTCAAGGCGTTGGCCGCCGCCGCCCGGGAGGAGGTGGAATTGCTGAAGGCCCGTCTCGACGCGCTGGAGGGCAAGGCGTCCGAACCGGTCAAGCAGACGGTCCGGGCCAAGCCCAGGGACGGCGAATAACCGGCTGATTTCCGGCGGAAGCGGAGTTGTCCACGCATTTTCCATGCCGCCCCGGTTTCCACCGGCGCAAAAAATGCTTTAAGGCGCGCAGATGATGGACAGCGACGAATATGAAAATGGCGGTCAGGAGGCCGCGCCGATCGACATGCTGGCCGCCTATTTCGAGGCGCATGGCTGGAGCTACGATCAGGTCGGTGAGGATGAGATCGTCGCCAGCACCCAGGGGTCCTGGGCGCAATATGAGCTGCGCGGCATCTGGCGCGACGAGGACCAGGTGCTGCAGATGCTCGCCTTGCCCGACATCAGGGTGAATGAGGACAAGCGCAGCGCCATCTACGAAACGCTGGGCCTGATCAACGAACAGCTTTGGCTCGGCCATTTCGAGCTCTGGTCCTCCAGCGGCATCGTGCTGTTCCGCCACGGCGCGCTGCTGGGGGCGGGCGGCACGCTGACGCTCGACCAGGCGCAGATATTGGTGGAAACCGCCATAGACGAGTGCGAGCGCTTCTATCCGGTGTTCCAGTTCGTCCTCTGGGGCGGCAAGACCCCGACGGAGGCGATTTCCGCCAGCCTCATCGAAACGCGCGGCGAAGCCTGAGACCCTTTCCCATGACCGACATCTGGCCCGACCATCTTTTCCTTGTCGGCTGCGGCAATATGGCGGGGCAGATGCTGCGGCGCTGGCTCGCCTGCGGCCTCGATCCGGCGCGGGTGGTCGTGTTGCGTCCCAGCGGCAAGGCGGTGGCGGAAGGGGTGAGGGTCGTCACCGACTATCCCGCCTCTCTGCCCGCCGGCACCACCATCCTGCTGGGCATGAAGCCCTATCAGCTTGGCGATGTCGCGGGCCTGCTTGCGCCGCTTTGCAGCGCCGATATGCGGATCGTTTCGATCCTTGCGGGAACGCGGCTCGCCGATCTGCGCGCCGTCTTCCCCGCGGCGGCGGAAATCGTCCGCGCCATGCCCAACCTGCCGGTGGGCATAGGGGAGGGTGTCACCGCGCTCCATGCGGATGCCGCATTCCCGGCGGCGTCGCGCAAGGCGGTGGAGGCGTTCATCGCCCCGCTAGGCCTTGCCGAATGGATTGCGGATGAAGGCCAGTTCAACGAAGTCACCGCGCTGTCCGGCTGCGGACCCGCCTTTCTGTTCCGCTTCGTCGATGCCCTTGCGCGGGCGGGCGAGGCGATCGGCCTCTCCGCCGAGCAGGCCGGGCGCATGGCGCTCGCCACCGTGCGCGGCTCTGCCAGCATGGCTGCCATGGCGAGCGAAAGCCCGGCCGTGCTGGCGGATCGCGTGGCCAGCCCCGGCGGCATGACGCGGCAGGGTCTGAACGTGCTCGATGCCGATGGTCGGTTGCTGAAGCTGCTCACCGATACGCTGGTCGCCGCGCGCGACCGGGGCGAGGCGATGGCCCGGGGCGAATAGGGCCGGGGCGGTTCACCTCTTCCCGAAAATCCCATAGAGAAACGACATTTCCCTCCTTTGGAGTCCTGCGATGCTGTCCCCCGAAACGTCCATCCTTGTCCTCACCACCGGGGGGACGATCGACAAGATCTATTTCGATGCGCTGTCGAACTATCAGGTGGGCGAAACGGTGGTGGCGAAGCTGCTGGACATCGCCCGCGTCAAGCGGCCCTTCCGCATCGAGGAAGTGGTGCGCAAGGACAGCCTGGAACTGGACGATGCCGACCGCGCCCTGATCCGCGACCATGTGGCCGCCGCGTCTGAAAGCCATATCGTCATCACCCACGGCACCGACACGATGACGGAGACGGCGAAGCTGCTTTCCGCCATCGCCGGCAAGACGGTCGTGCTGGTGGGCGCGCTCGCCCCGGCGCGTTTCGGGGAAAGCGACGCCAGCTTCAACCTCGGCATGGCCTTTGCGACGGTGCAGCTTGCCGCGCCGGGCGTTTACATCACGATGAGCGGGTCGGTCTTCCGGGCCGACAGGGTGGTGAAGGATCGGGAAAAGGGCGCCTTCGTCCCGATTGGCGGGTGAGTTTGCGCTGGGGGTGTTCCTGGTCGATCGGGGGACATTTCCCCTCTCGCCCATGATCCCTTCATGACCGGCCGCTTCGGCGTGTGCCGGCATTCTCCGCCGCCACGGGAACCGCGCCGCCCTCCGGCGTCTGCGCCTTTGGCGCGAAGATGCGGAGGCTGTCGAGCGTCTTTTCCGCCATCGCCTGATATTGCTCGCTCAGCATTTCAGGATAGACGAAGCTGGCCGTGACGATCGAGCCGTCCGGCTGTTTCATCAGGCGCAGCGCGACATTGTTGCCCTCGCCGTCATTGGCGGTGCCGCGATATTCGTTATCGCCGATATAGTCGCCGCTCACCCCTTCGGAGCCTTCGCTCACCGTCTCGACGATCTGTTGCAGCGTCTGGTCGCCCTCCTTCTTCTGCCAGAAGATGCGGACGTCCGCGCCCGCGCCGGGGTCCTGATAGACCACGCCATCCGCATTGCTGGAGGCCGCGTCCTTCTGCCAGCCTTCGGGGAAGGTGATGGAAAAGCCGCGCTCGACATTGACATAGTTGCGGGATGCGGGCGTGTCGGCCTTCGCTTCGGCCATCGCCCTAGCCGCGGCGGCATTGGCGGCGGCGGCGAGTTCGTCCTGGCTTGGGAGGTCCTCCACCGGTTCCGCGCGGCCGCAGGCGACCAGCAGGAGGAGGGGCATGGCGGCGGCGAGGATGGCGCTTTTCATCGCTCCCCCAAAGCATAGCCGCCGCGACATTTCAACGCCGCAACCGCGTGTGGCGCGATGGGACGACGGCAGTGCGGGGCGTCCGCCCGCGGCAGCCGGTCCGATCAGGCAGCGCTGTCGATGCCCAGTTCGGCGAGCTTGCGGTAGAGGGTCGAACGGCCGATGCCCAGCCGCCGGGCCACTTCGGTCATGCGCCCGCGATAATGGCCGATGGCCAGGCGGATGACGTCCGCTTCGATCTCCGCCAGTTGGCGGACATGGCCGTCGCCTTCGAACAGGGTGATGCCGGCGGCCTCCCGATGCGGCTGCGGCACGGCATGAAGCCGGCCACGGGACTCGCCATGGCCGCGCCCGCGAATATGGGCGGCGATCTGTGGAAAATCCTGGGGCGTAAGAGCATCGCCCTCGCACAGCACCGCGGCGCGGAACAGGGCGTTCTGAAGCTGGCGCACATTGCCCGGCCAGTCATGCTGCATCAGCAGCGCCAGCGCGTCGTCGGTAAGGCCAAGGCCGCGCAATCCCGGCTGGGTCGCGATGCGGGCGAGCAGATGGCGGCACAGCGCCGGCACATCGCCCAGACGTTCGCGCAGCGGCGGAATGGTGAGCTGCACGACGTTGAGGCGGTAATATAGGTCTTCGCGGAAGCGCCCCGCCTCGATCTCGTCATGCAGCCGCTTGTTGGTGGCGGCGATGACGCGGACATCGACATGGATCGGGCGGCGCGCGCCTATGGGCTGGACTTCGCCGTCCTGAAGCACGCGCAGCAGCTTCACCTGCGCGTCCAGCGGCATTTCGCTCACTTCGTCTAGGAAGATCGTGCCCATGTCGGCCGCGACGAATTTGCCGACCTGCCGGTCGAAGGCGCCGGTGAAGGCGCCGCGTTCATGGCCGAACAGGTCGGATTCCACCAGATTGGCCGGGATCGCGCCGCAATTGACGGTGATCATCGCCTGCTTGTGGCGGGGGGAAGCGGCGTGGATCGCGCGGGCGATCACATCCTTGCCGACGCCGCTTTCGCCCTCGATCAGCACGGGGACGCGGGCGCGGGCCGCCTTGGCCGCGATGGCGAGCGCGGCGCGGAACTGCGGCGCGGCGCCGACCACATCCTCGAAGGACAGGGCGGCAGGGATCTTTTCGGTCAGCGGGCGCAACTCGCCCTTGCCATGTTCGCCGTTCAGCGTGGCGTTGAGCGCGGCGAGCAGCCGCTCAGGCGCGATCGGCTTGGCGAGATAGTCGGTGGCGCCGGCCCGCATCGCCTCCACCGCGACGGCGACATTGTTATGCGCGGTGAGGATCAATATGGGCAGGGCCGGCCGGCGGGCGCGCAGTTCGCGGATCAGGCCGGTCGGCTCATAGCTCGGGCTCCACTGGTCGAGCAGCACGGCGTCGAGCCGCATGCCGTCCTGCGTGCCCAGCATCGCAATCGCGGTGTCGCCGTCATTGGCGAAGATGGTGCGCCATCCCGCACGGGCGGCGAGAGCCGACACCAGCCTGCGCTGCGCCGGCTCGTCGTCGATCAACATCAGCATCGGAACGCCGTCGCGCGCCATCCTTACCCCTCATAAGCGAACTGGTGCCGAAGGTAGGGAAGAGGGGTAAAGACCGGCTTAACCGGAAAAATTTTCTTGTCCGCTGACGGCTTGAGGGGGAGAGGGCTTGGCGATAAGAGGATGCCGCGAAACGGACAGAGAGGGACAGTGCATGGCTTCGGACGGGAATATGAACAGCGCAACCCAGACCTATGAAGGGTTCGTGGCCCTCATCAAATGGGGAACCATCGCCAGCGCCGTCGTCGCCGCTCTGGTCGTGCTGCTGATCGCTAGCTAAGCCAGGCTTGATCGCTGAAGGGGGAGCAGATGACGCCGTTCCTTCTCCCCTGCTTTTTGGCGGCCTGCATCGTCGGGGCGCTCGTTGCATGGCGGGCGCGGCCGGACGAGGGCTGGGCGCTCGTTTCCGTTCTTCAGATGCTGTCATCCGCCATTCTGGTCGGCGCGCTGATCGTGGCGGCGGAGGCGGGCAGCAGTATCGCCCGGACATTGGGCCTGCTGGCGATAGTAGCGGGCAGCGCCGGGTTTTGCGGCGGTTTGGTGACGGCGCGGCGGATCGGCATGCCGCCGCGGCCATGATGGAAGGCGTGAACGCGGCGATCCTCGCCGGCTGGTCGCTGGCTGCCTTATTGTTCGCGGCGGCTCTGCTGGCCCCGCTTGGCGGCGGGTTGCGGCGGGGCGCGCATCTGGCGGGCGCCGCGATGATGGTTGCGGGCGCCGTGACCCTCTACAGCCATGATGTCATGGCCCTGCCGCAAATCTGCGCGGCGCTGATCGCGGGAAGCGCGATCGGGCTGGCGCTGGGGCGCGGCATGCCGCGATCCGCGCTTCCATCGCTGATGAGCGGTCTCATCGGACAGGCCGGCCTGGCGGCCGTCTTCATCGGCGGAGCGGCCTTGCGCGATCCGCATGCCTTCGGCCTGCTGGACGATGCGACGGACCGGCTGCGCATCGAGGGCGCCGCTGCGATCGGCGCAGCCGTCGCCTGCGGGGCCATGGCCTGCGCGGGGGGGGCGGCGGTCCTGTGGCGCGGGGCGGCGGGGCGGTGGCATCCGCTTGCGGCTGCTGCCATGCTGCCGGCGACCGGCGGGCTGGTCGCGGCCTTCATCGCGACTCCGGACCTGGGCAGGCTCCTTGCCTGCGTCGGAGCCGCATGGCTTGCGGGCTGGACGGTTGTGAAATGGGCCTTGTCGTGGGGAACCGGACCTGCGCTGGCGCTGGTGGGCGGCTTTGCAGGCTGGTCGCTGGCGGCGTCCGCTTTCCTGATGGAAAATATGCCGATGGCCGTCGCGGGAGGGCTGGCGGGCGCGGCGGGCAGCCTGTTCGGCGCGCGCCTTTGCGGCGGTGCGGGCAGGAAGGGGCTTGCCGATGCGGGACGCCGTCCCTAACGATTTGGGCGAGGGACAAGCCTGTCCGGTTTTGTCGGCGCATGGGGATAAGCGGATTCATGAAGAAGCTCGGCCTGATAGGCGGTCTCAGCTGGACGTCGACGGCGCGCTATTATCAGATCATCAACCAGGCGGTGTATCGCGCCCGGGGCGGCCAGCATAGCGCTCCGCTGCTGATCGAAAGCCTGGATTTCGCGGACATAGGCCGTTCCATCACCGAAGAGGAATGGGCCCATGCGGCCGATGTGCTGACCGCGTCCGCCAGGCGGCTGGAGCAGGGCGGGGCGGCGGCCTTGCTGATCTGCGCCAATTCCATGCACCGCGTCTATGACGATGTGCAGGCGGGCGTCGACATTCCGATCGTCAACATCGCCGAAGCCGTAGGGCGCAAGATGCAGGCCGACGGCATCGAAAAGGCCGCGCTGATCGGCACCCGCAATGTAATGACGGAGAAATTCTATCGCCAGCGGCTGGTGGCGCACGGCATATCGCTGCTGCCCCCGGACATGGAACTGGCCGAGCGGATCGACCGGATCGTCTATGACGAACTGACCATCGGCAAGGTCAGCCGCGAGTCGGAACGCTATATGAAGTCCGAACTCACCGACATCGCCAAGGAGAATGTGCAGGCGGCGATCCTGGCGTGCACCGAATTGGAGATGATCGTCGATGTGAAGGCGAACGTCCTGCCGATCTATGACGGCACCAGCATCCATGCACGTGCGGGCGTGGACGTGATCCTGGGGGATTGAAGCGTCTGGACCTTTGGCGGGCCAGACCCCAATCCTCCCTCCGCGCAGCGGACGAGGGAGCGAAACGCGCCGGCGTCGAGACGCCGGACGCCGCCAATCCGGGGCGGCGACGGGAATCGCCTGCTTCTCTCGAACCTTCACCTTCCACCCCGTTGCGCGCCGCGCAGGGATTTTCTCGCCTCCGCAATAAAATGCTTTCGGGGGTCTGGCTGTTTTGCCGGTTAATGGTTACATGGGCCGCCACGAATCCCCCAGCGATCATGCCAGGCCCCCGCATGAAACGCGCAGCAGAAAGTGGCTTCACATGGACATCCGCCTTGGCCTCACCTTTGACGACGTGCTTTTGCAGCCCGCCGAATCCGATGTGCTGCCCAGCCAGGCGGACACTAGCACCCATGTGACCCGCGCAATCAAGCTCAACATCCCGATCCTCTCCTCCGCCATGGACACGGTGACGGAGGCGGACATGGCGATCGTCATGGCCCAGCTGGGCGGCCTTGGCGTGTTGCACCGCAACCTGTCGGTCGAGGAACAGGCCGACGCGGTACGCGCGGTCAAGCGCTTCGAAAGCGGCATGGTGGTCAATCCGATCACCATCACGCCCAATGCGACGCTGGCCGATGCGCAGATGCTGATGACCCGCCACAAGATCAGCGGCATTCCGGTGGTCGAGGCGTCGGGCAAGCTGGTCGGCATCCTCACCAATCGCGACGTGCGCTTTGCGGAGAACCCCGCCCAGCCCGTCAGCGAACTCATGACCCGCGACAATCTGGCCACGGTGAAGACCGGGGTGGGCCAGGACGAAGCGATGCGCCTGCTGCATCAGCGCCGCATCGAAAAGCTGCTGGTGGTGGACGATAATTATCATTGCGTCGGCCTGATCACCGTCAAGGACATCGAAAAGGCCGTCACCTATCCGCAGGCGACCAAGGACGCTTCGGGCCGCCTGCGCGTGGCGGCGGCGTCGACCGTGGGCGACAAGGGGCTGGAGCGCAGCAAGGCGCTGATCGACGCGGAATGCGACCTGATCGTCATCGACACGGCCCATGGCCACAGCCGCCAGGTCGCCGTCGCGGTCGAGGCGGTGAAGAAGCTGTCCAACCATGTCCAGGTGGTCGCCGGCAATGTCGCCACCGCCGAAGCGACCAAGGCGCTGATCGGCGCGGGCGCGGACTGCGTGAAGGTCGGGATCGGGCCGGGTTCCATCTGCACCACCCGCGTCGTCGCGGGCGTGGGCGTACCGCAGCTGACCGCCGTCATGGATTCGGCCGAGGAAGCCGCGAAGCAGGGCGTGCCGGTGATCGCGGATGGCGGCCTGCGCACCTCCGGCGACGTGGCGAAGGCGCTGGCGGCGGGCGCGGGCTGCGTCATGGTGGGCTCCCTGCTCGCCGGTACGACGGAAGCTCCGGGCGAGACCTTCCTCTATCAGGGCCGCGCCTATAAGAGCTATCGCGGCATGGGCAGCGTCGGCGCCATGGCGCGGGGTTCCGCCGACCGCTATTTCCAGGCGGACATCAAGGACCAGATGAAGCTGGTGCCCGAGGGGATCGAAGGCCAGGTGCCGTTCAAGGGGCCGGCGAAGGACGTCATCCACCAGCTTGTCGGTGGCGTGAAGGCGGCCATGGGCTATACCGGCAGCGCCACGATCAAGGACCTTCAGGAACGGGCGCGCTTCGTCCAGATCACCAATGCCGGCCTGTCGGAAAGCCATGTCCACGACGTGACGATCACGCGGGAAGCACCCAATTATCCGACGCGGTAAGGCCCTTTTTCCATTCTCTTCCTTTCCCGTGATGGGGGAGTAGCGCATGACCCCGTCCGCACGCGTTCAGGCCGCGATTGAGTTGCTCGACGCCATCATATCGTCGGCGCGTGACGGCGGGCCGGCGGCGGATACGCTGATTGCCCGCTATTTCAAGGATCGGCGCTATGCCGGATCGCGGGACCGGCGGGCGGTGCGCGACCATGTCTATGACGCCGTGCGCCGCGCGGCCGAGCGTCCCGAAAGCGGGCGCGCCGCGATGGTGGGGCTGGCCCGCGAGCGGCCGGAACTGGCGGAACTGTTCAATGGATCGGCCCATGGGCCGGCGCCGATTGCCGCGGACGAGGCGGGAACGGCGGCAGGCGTCGTGCCCGGCTGGATCGACCCTCTGCTGGCCGCGCCCGTGGAGCGCGAGGCCCTGTTGGGCCGGGCGCCGGTCGACCTGCGCATCAACCGGCTGAAGGCCGACCCGGAAAGGGTGGCGTCCTTCTATCCCGATGCGGTGCGTCTGTCCGGCCTGCCCGAGGCCTTGCGCCTGCCCGAAGGCGCGCCGGTCGAGCAGAGCGATCCCTGGAAATGGGGGCAGGTCGAGGTGCAGGATGCCGGCAGCCAATGGATCTCCGCCGCCTGCGGGGCGCAGCCGGGCATGACCGTGATCGATCTCTGCGCCGGGGCGGGGGGCAAGACGCTGGCGCTGGCGAGCGCCATGGCGGGCAAGGGCACGCTGATCGCCGCCGACACCATCCGGTCGCGGCTGTCGCGGCTCGACCCGCGGGCGGAGCGGGCCGGGGCGACCTTCATCGAGACGCTGCTGCTGGATCAGGGGCATGAGGCGGGCGCGCTGCAAAGCCTGCATGGCCGCGCCGACGTGGTGCTGGTCGACGCGCCCTGTTCGGGCACCGGCACCTGGCGCCGCAATCCGGAGGCGCGCTGGCGGCTGACCCCCTCGCGGCTCGACCGGCTGGTGGCGGAGCAGGCGCGAATCCTGGATTTCGCCGCGCCTTTGCTGGCACCGGGCGGCCTGCTGGTCTATGCTACCTGCGCGCTGACGGACCGGGAGGGGCGGGATCAGGTGCGGGCATTTCTGGCACGGCATGAGGGATGGATGGCCGAACCGGCCGATGTGCCGACGGGCCGTGCCCATGGCGACGGGCTGCTGCTGACGCCGGCGCATGACGGGACGGACGGTTTCTATTTCGCGCGGCTGCGACGGACGGCGTGAAAGAGTCGATGGACAAGCGCCCGCAAAATCGCGAGACTTGGACGGAATCAGCGCCTGAAACATGGCTGGAGTTGTGCATGCGTTTTACCCCCGCTTCGATCGCCCTGGCCGTCCTGTTGACCACCGTTTCCAGCGTCGGGCTGACGCAGCGCCCGGATTCGCAGATTTCGCCGCTGTCCATCGAGTGGCAGAAGGCGGGCGAAGCAGCGCGCAAGGCGGGCAATTATCAGGGCGCCACCGATGCGTTGGAAAGCGCGCTGGCGGTCGATCCCCGCAACCGCATGGCCTATATCGAGCTGGCCGAAGTCGCGCGGGCCCAGGGATTGCAGGGCAAGGCGATCCGGCTGTATCGCGAGGCGCTGTTGCTGGAGCCCAATGACGTCGCCGCCTTGGTCGGTCAGGGCGAGGCGATGGTCGAGAAGGGCGCCATCGCCAAGGCGAAGGAAAATCTCGCCCAGGCGCAGGGGCTGTGCAAGGTGAACTGCGCGGCGGTCGGACAACTGGCGGCGGCGATAGAGAAGGGGCCGCCCGCGACGGTGCTGAGCGCGAAGGACAAGGTGCCCGCGCCCAAGGCGGCGGAAACCGAGACGCCCTGACCCGTTTCCGCGGGACTGCTCTCAAATCTTTTACACCGAAGTTCACACGATATGCGCGCGCGTGCCTGCGCGCGCGTGGGCGGGTGCGTGTGGTTTACCGGAGGTTTCAAGGAAGGAAGCGGGATAGACCCGTGGATGCGGCATAGGACAGGCCGAAATCATGTTTCGGTCGAAAATAGGATGCTTTTTGGTTGGCCTGTGGCGATTGGGTTACGGGTGGTCCCTGGTGAAGTCATTCCGGTTCCAGGTTTGGCGGGTTGGATCATTTGAAGGGGGTCCGGAAATGGCCAGTGGCGCACGTTGGCTTTTCCCCTACTCTTGAGGAGAGGGGATTGACGGGTGGGGCAGGGGAAAGTTGATCTGTAACGGCACTCCCCCACCCCACCCTTCAAGCGGGTCACGTTTGAACCTGAAGGGGAGGGGCTTAAAATCCGGTTCCCACCCAAGATTCCAAAAGAAAAGGGCCGGCAGGCTTGTCGCCCCCGGCCCGTTTCCAATCCGACTATGCCGGATCAGCCGACGATTTCGTCCGGCTTGAAGAAATAGGCGATCTCGATCGCGGCATTTTCCTCGCTGTCGGAACCATGGACCGAATTGGCTTCGATCGATTCGGCATATTCCTTGCGGATGGTGCCCTCATCGGCATTGGCGGGGTTGGTGGCGCCCATGATGTCGCGGTTGCGCTTCACGGCGTCCTCGCCTTCCAGGACCTGCACGACCACCGGGCCGGAGATCATGAACGCGACCAGATCGGCGAAGAAGGGGCGTTCCTTGTGCACGGCGTAGAAGCCCTCGGCCTGCTCGCGGCTCATGCGGATGCGTTTGGAAGCGACGACGCGCAGGCCCGCTTCCTCCAGCTTCTTGGTCACGGCGCCCGTCAGGTTGCGACGGGTCGCGTCGGGCTTGATGATCGAAAAGGTGCGGGTCACGGCCATAAGGCTCAAAAGCTCCGAATTGTTGGGATAAGTTGGCGCGCCCTTTAGACCGGGCCGCAGCCTATCGCAAGAGGGCTGATTTTTGGCCCATGCTTATGGACCTTGCACCCATTTGCGGCCTTCCTGCCGCCAGAATCGTGGCGTGACGCCATCGCGTTTGGCGAGATCGCGCCAGCTTGCCCGCGCGCCTTCGACGGTTTCCGCGTCGAAGAAGTAAAAGGCCCGCTCGAAACCCAGCGCCTCTTCGCGCCAGAGGCCATCGGCCAATGCGACATGCCGTGCCCCATTGGCGGTCAGATCGACGCTTGGGCAATCCTGCGCCAGCAGCACCGGCTGCACCGATTCGCCGCCCTCGCCCGCCCGGCCATGCGCCAGGAAGCTTTCCGGCGGCCCCGCCCACAGCCCGGCGGAGATTCGCTCCAGCCGTTCAGGCTCGCGCGCCACCACCAGCAGCCGCTCGCCCATGCCCAGGATACGGCCCGCTATGGCGGGCAGCACCTGTTCCACCGGATCGCGGCTGAGCTGGTAGAAATCGACTTGCATTCTTCACGCTCTAACCGTTCGCCCCGGGCTTGTCGAACCGAAGGTCGGCGAGGCCAACGGCTTCGACAGGCTCAGCCCGAACGGGGCGGGGTTTTAGCCAGACAATGCTTGCCCTCGGTCCGGACCAAATCAAACCGAACGGGAAGAAAGATCAGCTCTCGAACTTGTCCGCGACATAGCGGTCGAGCAGCCGCACGCCATAGCCGGTCGCGCCCTTGTCCCATGTCGCGCCGGGCTTGTCGGCCCAGACCATGCCCGCAATGTCGAGATGCGCCCATTTCACGCCCTCATCGACGAAGCGCTTGATGAACTGCGCCGCCGTGATCGACCCGCCATAGCGCGGCCCGATATTCTTCATGTCGGCAATCGGGCTGTCGATCAGCTTGTTGTAGGCGTCGCCCAGCGGGAAGCGCCACAACTGGTCGCCCGCCGCCTTGCCCGCCGCGATCAGATCGTCGGCCAGCCCGTCGTCATTGGAGAAGATGCCCGCATATTCATTGCCGAGCGAGATGATCATCGCCCCGGTCAGCGTAGCAAGGTCGATGATCACCTCCGGCGCATAGGTCTTCTGCGCCCAGGTGATGACGTCGCACAGCACCAGACGCCCTTCGGCATCGGTGTTCAGCACCTCGATCGTCTGCCCGGACATGGAGGTGACGATGTCGCCCGGCCGCTGCGCATTGCCGTCCGGCATATTCTCGACCAGCCCGCAAATGCCGACGACGCGCACCTTCGCCTTGCGCCCTGCCAGCGCCTTGATAGCGCCCGCCACGGCCCCGGCGCCGCCCATGTCCCATTTCATGTCTTCCATGCCCGGCCCGGGCTTCAAGGAAATGCCGCCCGTGTCGAAGGTCACGCCCTTGCCGACGAAGACCAGCGGCTTTTCGGTCGCGCCACCCGTGCCGTCCCATTCCATCGCCAGCAGGCGCGGCTCGCGCACCGAACCCTGCGCCACGCCCAGCAGCGCGCCCATGCCCAGATCCGCCATCGCCGTCTTGTCCAGCACGGTGATCTTGACGCCCAGCTCCTCCAGAGGCTTGCAGCGCTCGACGAAGCTTTCGGGGTAGAGGATGTTCGCCGGTTCCGACACCAGCTCGCGGGTGAAGGCCACGCCCGCCGCGACCGCGGACCGGCTTTCCCAGGCCGCCCCGGCGTCGCT
The DNA here is from genome assembly GCF_004152845.1 of Sphingobium fuliginis. Lineage (GTDB taxonomy): Bacteria > Pseudomonadota > Alphaproteobacteria > Sphingomonadales > Sphingomonadaceae > Sphingobium > Sphingobium fuliginis. Next base: position 132,240 of record NZ_SEON01000002.1, on the reverse strand, counting down.
CGAAACCAGCGTGATCCGCTTGAGCGTCGGCTTGGCCTTTTCCGCCTGCCGCGTGCGATAGGTGTCGATCCGCCAGCCGCGCAGCGACGCGCCGAAGGCCAGCGCCGCCGCCTTGTCCCCGCTCGCGCCGCCGAAGAATTCGACCGCCGCATGGGTCGCGCCGCTGGTCGACAGGCGCGCCGTCAGCGCGCTGCCCGCGCGCTCATAATCGGCATCGCTGCCCCCGCCGGTGCCGACCAGCACCACGCGCAGCACCCTGCCGCCTTCCTCCACGAAGCTCTCGAAGCTCGACCCCGCTTCGCCCGTGAAGCGCGCCGCGGCGGCGCCCGCCGCCAACACGGGCGCGGCGCTCAGGGGCAAGGCGTCGAAACCGCCCTTCGGCACGGCGAAGGCCAGCGTATCGGCTTCGGGACGGACGGGGCTGAACGCGATTTCCATCTAGGGTCCTTTATTTCCTGCAAGGCTTGTATCTCTATGGCCAGATAGTGCGGCTTACCCTGTCTGGCAAAGCCGTTCGACTGATTTTCCCGCAAAACTCTTGGCGGAGACGATTGCAGCGCAGACAAAGCAGTGCGATAGGCGGGAAACAAAGCGCCCCGTCAAAGAGGCCCCATCCTTTTGCAGAACAGCCCTTTTCCCTTGCGTTTGAAACCTCTCCTGGCCGCCGGCGCTGCCTTTCCGTGCCTGGTCGCCGTCCCGCATGCCACGGCCCAGCAACTCCAGGAACCGCAGGCGACGATCAGCGCGCCCGACGCCCCCGTGCCCGAAAGCGACGAACAGATCGGCTTCGCCGCCGATGCGCTGGAATATGACAGCAACAGCGAGGTCGTGACCGCCAGCGGCAATGTGCAGTTGCTGCGGGAGGGCAACCGGCTGCGCGCCGACAAGGTCGTCTGGAACCGCACCACGGGGAAGGTGGAGGCGAACGGCAACGTCTCCGTCACCGATCCGGAAGGCAATATCGCCTATGGCGACCGGTTCGACGTCACCGATTCCCTGCAGGACGGCATGGTCCAGAACATGCTGCTGGTGCTGCAATCGGGCGGGCGGCTGGCCGCCGCCAGCGGCCAGCGGGTGAACGGGGTCTATACCCTGCGCAAGGCCGCCTATACCGGCTGCGTGGTGGAGGATCATGAGGGCTGCCCCAAGGAGCCTACCTGGCAGATCAAGGCGGTCAGGGTCGTCTATGACCCGGTCAAGGCCCGCGTCAAATATACCAATGCCAGCGTGGAACTGTTCGGCCTGCCGCTGATCCCGCTGCCCGGCTTCTCCCATCCGGTGGGCGACAATGGCGGCAGCGGCCTGCTGGTGCCCAATCTTCGCTACGACCGCACCAACGGGTTCGAGGTCGCGCTGCCCTATTATCTGAAGCTGGCGCCCAATCGCGACCTCACCGTCACGCCGCATGTCTATACCGACACGCTGCCGATGCTGGAGACCAACTACCGCCACTTATGGGACCGGGGCGCCTACCAGATCACCGGCTATGCGACCTATGGCAGCCGCGTCGCCACCGGCAATGCCTCTTCCACCGCCCCGGCGGGATCGGAAAGGGATTTCCGCGGCTATCTCGACGCCAGCGGCGCGCTGCAACTGACGCCGGAATGGAGCATCGGCGGGTCGATCCGCGCCGCGACCGACCGCACCTTCCTGCGCCGCTACGACATCAGCCGGGACGACCGGCTGCGTTCTACGCTCAACGCCCAGCGAATCGGGGAGAACAGCTATTTCTCCATCGCCGGCTGGGCGGTGCAGACGCTGCGCACCGGCGATTCGCAGGGGCAGATGCCGATTGCGCTGCCCGTCATCGACTATCGCCTGCGGATGAAGGACCCGCTGCTGGGCGGCGTGGCGCAGTTCCAGGCGAACAGCCTGGCCATCACCCGCACCCATGGCCAGGACACGCAGCGCGCCTTTGCCGCCTTCGAATGGAACCTGCGCAAGCTGACGCCGATGGGTCAGGAACTGACCTTCACCACCTATTTGCGCGGCGACGTCTATCACAGCAGCGACAATCTGATGAACAGCATCGTCAGCTATGCCGGCGATCCGGGCTGGAAGGCGCGCGGCATCGCGGCGGCGGCCATCGACATGCGCTGGCCCTTCATGGGCGAGGCGTTCGGCGGCGTGCAGCGCATCGCCCCCCGCGTCCAGATCGTCGCCGCGCCCAAGATCGCCAATCTCTCCGTCCCCAATGAGGATGCGCGCGCCATCGACCTGGAGGACAGCAACCTCTTCGCGCTCAACCGCTTTTCCGGATATGACCGGTTCGAGGATTCGACCCGCGTCACCTATGGCATGGAATATAGCCTGTCGCTTCCGGACTTCTCGCTGGAAAGCGTGGTGGGGCAAAGCTACCGCCTCGACAAGCGAGAGAGCATCCTGCCGGAAGGAACCGGCCTGTCGGACCGCCTGTCCGACGTCGTCGGGCGCACCACCGTCCGCTACAAGGATTTCATCAGCTTCACCCACCGCTTCCGGCTGGACAAGGACAATCTGTCGGTCCGCCGCAACGAGATCGACGCCACCATCGGCAGCCGCAAGACCTATGCGACGGTCGGCTATCTGCGCCTCAACCGCGATGCGAACCTCAATCTGGAGGATTTGCAGGACCGCGAGGAACTGCGGCTGGGCGGTCGCGTCCAGTTCGCGCGCTTCTGGTCGGTCTTCGGCTCGACCGTCATCGACCTGACCGACACGAAGGAAGATCCGCTGTCCGTCGCGGACGGCTATGAACCCGTGCGCCATCGTCTGGGGATAGCCTATGAGGACGATTGCCTGACGCTCGGCGTCACCTGGCGGCGCGACTATCAGGTGCTGGGCGACGCACGAAAGGGCAACAGCTTCCAGCTTCGGCTGGCTTTTCGCAATATTGGCATATAAGGATCAGCCTTCCCGCTTCCTGCTCAGGGTCGGTTAAGGCGGATCGGCGCATCTCGTGCCGAACCGATTGGAGAGTTTTGTCGACGATGCAGCCTGTCGTTTCCCCGTTTTCCCGCATTGGCAGCACGGCCTACAGGGGCCTGCGGACCGTGCTTCTGTCCTCGGCGCTGCTGGCTACCGGCGTCAGCGGAAGCCTGGCCCAGACGGTCGCCGACGATGACAATGTCGCCACGCAACAGCTCAACCTGCCCAGGGATGTGACCGTCTTCGGCAAGAGCGACCCCAATGTCCGCAAGGCGACGGCCATCGTCAACGGCCGGATCATCACCGGCACGGACGTCGACCAGCGGCTGGCCCTCATCATCACGGCCAATGGCGGCAAGGTGTCGGACGAGGAAAAGGAAAGGCTGCGCGTCCAGGTGCTGCGCAACCTGATCGACGAGACGCTCCAGATCCAGGAAGCCGCCGCCAACGACATCAAGGTGGATAAGGCCGAGATCGACCAGAGCTATGAGCGGGTCGCGGCCAATTTCCGCCAGTCCCCCGCCCAGTTCGACCAATATCTGCGCCAGCAGGGCAGCTCCGCCGCCAGCATCAGGCGCCAGATCGAGGGCGAGCTGGCCTGGAGCCGCCTGCTCCGCCGCAACATCCAGCCCTTCGTCAACGTGTCGGAGGACGAGGTGAAGTCGGTGGTCGACCGCATGAACGCGGCCAAGGGCAGCGACGAGTTCCGCATCGGCGAGATCTACCTGTCGGCCACGCCGGAAAACCAGCAGCAGATCGTCGCGAACGCCCGCAACATCATCGAACAGATCAAGCAGGGCGGCAGCTTCGCCGCCTATGCGCGGCAATTTTCCGAAGCCTCCACGGCGGCGGTCGGCGGCGATCTGGGCTGGGTCCGCCCTGTCCAGCTGCCCGACGAACTGGCGCAGGCGGCGGCCGAAATGCAGGTCGGCCAGATCGCCGGCCCCATCGGCGTGCCGGGCGGCGTCTCGATCATCTATGTCATGGACAAGCGCAAGGTGCTGACCGCCGATCCGCGCGATGCGCTGCTCAGCCTCAAGCAGCTCTCCGTCAGCTTCCCCGCCGGCACGACCAAGGAACAGGCGAGCACCAGGGCGGCCGCGTTCGCCGCGCAGGTCAAGACGATCAAGGGCTGCGGCCAGGCCAATGAACTGGGCGGCAAGATCGGCGCCGACGTGGTCGACAACGACAATGTGAAGCTGCGCGACCTGCCCCCGCAATTGCAGGACATCCTCCTGAACCTCCAGGTCGGTGAGGCGACGCCGCCCTTCGGCTCGATCAACGACGGCGTGCGCGTGCTGGTCGTCTGCGGCCGTGACGAAGCCTCCTCCGCCGCCGCGCCCAATGCCGAACAGATCATGGCGCAGTTGGAGGAAGAACGGGTCAACAAGCGCGCCCGCATCTATCTGCGCGATCTCCGCCGCGATGCCGTTATCGACTATAACTGATCCGGCGGATATGCCGCCATTCGCCGTGTCGCTCGGTGATCCGGCGGGAATCGGGCCGGAAATCGTCGCCAAAAGCTGGGTCATGCGAGAGGCGCGGGGCCTGTCGCCCTTTTTCGCCGTGGGCGACGCCGCGTCCCTGCGCGCCGTCTGGCTCGGCCCGGTCGAGCCGGTCAGCACGCCGGAGGAAGCGGTGGAGGTCTTCGACAAGGCCCTGCCATGCCTGCAGGTGGCGGAGGCGGGCGAGATCACGCCCGGCACGCCCAGCATGGATGGCGCGCGCACGGCCTTTCAGGCGCTGGAGGTCGCGGTCGGCCTCGCCCGCAGCGGTTCGGCGGCCGGGATCGTCACTGCCCCGGTGGGCAAGGAACAGCTCTACGGCGTCGGCTTCACCCATCCGGGACAGACCGAATTCATCGCGGAACGCTGCGGCGTCGCGCCCCACAACGCCGTGATGATGCTGGCGGGGCCGTCGCTGAAGGTCGTGCCGATCACCATCCACATCCCCCTGGCAGAGGTGTCGTCCGTGCTCACGGTCGACCTGATCCGCGCCCGCGCCATCACCACGGCAAAGGGGCTTCAGCGCAATTTCGGCATCGGCCGTCCCCGTCTGGTCGTCGCGGGCCTCAATCCGCATGCGGGCGAGGGCGGGGCGCTGGGGCGGGAGGAGATCGACGTCATCCGCCCCGCCGTGGAGTCGCTCCAGGCGGAAGGCTACGACATTCAGGGGCCGCTCGCCGCCGACGCCCTGTTCCACAGCCGCGCCCGCGAAACCTATGACGCGGCGCTCTGCATGTATCACGATCAGGCGCTGATCCCCATCAAGACGCTGAATTTCGACGAGGGGGTGAACATCACCCTTGGCCTTCCCATCGTGCGCACCTCGCCCGACCATGGCACCGCCTTCGGCATTGCGGGCAAGGACAGCGCCAATCCCAGCGCGATGATGGCCGCGATCAGGATGGCCGCCGAAGCGACACGCGCCCGGCTGACCCCCGGCTGCTGAGGCTCATGGCCGCCGATACCCGCTCCAAGCTCCCGCCGCCCAAGCTCCCACCGCTGCGCGACGTCATCGCCGCCCACGGATTGCAGGCGAGCAAGGCGCTCGGCCAGAATTTCCTGCTGGACGAACAGTTGCTGGACCGGATCGCGGCCATCCCCGGCCCGCTTGAGGATCAGCCCGCCTTCGAGGTCGGCCCCGGTCCCGGCGGCCTGACCCGCGCGATCCTGCGCGCCGGGGCAAGGCTGGTGGCGGTCGAGCGCGACCGGCGCTGCCTGCCCGCGCTTTCCGAACTGTCGGAGGCCTTTCCGGGCCAGTTCCGGGTGATTTCCGGCGACGCGATGGCGGTCGACGCCCGCGCCGAAGCAGGCGAAGGCGCGCATATCATCGCCAACCTGCCCTATAATGTCGGCACCGCCCTCCTCATCGGCTGGCTTTCCACCGACTGGTCTCCACTCCCCTGGTGGTCGAGCCTGACGCTCATGTTCCAGATGGAGGTTGCAGAGCGGATCGTGGCGAAACCCAATGGCGATCATTATGGCCGCCTCGCCGTGCTGTCCCAATGGCGCAGCGACGCCCGCATCGCGATGAAGGTCCACCGCAGCGCCTTCACGCCCCCGCCCAAGGTCATGTCGGCGGTCGTCCATATCACGCCCAAACCCGCCCCCGAAGGCGTGCAGTTGAAGCATCTCGAACGCCTCACCGCCGCCGCCTTCGGCCAGCGCCGCAAGATGCTGCGCCAGAGCCTCAAGGGCCTGCCCGGCGCCCTGGAAGCGCTGGAGGCGGTCGGCATAGACCCGCAACGCCGCGCGGAAACCGTCAGCGTCGAGGAATTCGTGGAAACAGCGCGCGTTCTGGGACGCCTTTAGCTCTAAAAGCCCGGCTTGGGTGGATTCCTGCCATTCCCCCTCCCGCAGGCGGGAGGGGGCTAGGGGGTGGGCTGGCACGACATCAGCGTGAATTTTCAACGGCTAAGCTGGAAGCTCGCTGCGCTCGCACCCACCCCTAACCCCTCCCGCCTGTGGGAGGGGAATGTCTTGGATTGGCCAAAACCGGCCTCACCCCAATTGCGGCGGTGTTTCGAACTTGTCGATCACCCATTCTTCCGCCTGGGCGCCGCCGATCCATTCCTGCATCCAGGGATGGTTGATGACCGCGCGCATATAAGCCTCCGCAAAGCGCGGCACGGGCAGTTGATAGGTGATGAAGCGCGTCACGACCGGCGCGAACATCACATCGACCGCACTGAAGTCTCCGAACAGAAATTCTCCCTCGCCGCCATGGCGGGCGCGGGCCTGCGCCCAGAGCTGCATGATGCGGGCTATGTCCTGAGTCACCGCTTCGGACGGCGGGACGGGGGCATAGATCTGGCGGATGTTCATGCTGTGCTCGCGGCGCAACGCGGCGAAGCTTGAATGCATTTCCGCCGCCATCGAACGGGCCATGGCCCGCGCGGCGGTATCGGCCGGCCAGAACCTGTCGCCGCCCGACTTTTCGTTCAGATATTCGACGATCGCCAGGCTGTCCCACACGACGATGTCATCGCCGTCCCACAATATGGGCACCTTGCCGGAAGAGGGCGCGAATTCGTCGCCTTCGCGCCGCTTCTCCCATGCCTCGTCATAAAGCGGCACGACCACTTCCTCGAAGGGAAGGCCGGACAGCTTGCACGCCAGCCAGCCGCGCAGCGACCAGCTCGAATAGGCCTTGTTGCCAATGAACAGCTTCATCATGCCCCTGTCTTTAGAGCCTGTTTGGAAATGCGCGAAAGAGCCAATTTCGATGCGGTGCCGGTTCTCTGCCCCTCCCACCCGCTCATATCAGGATGCCGCTGGGTGGCCGGGAGGCGAAAAGGGCCGGCGACGCCATGCACCATGAAGGCGCATTGTCCAATGGTCTTTAGACGAGGCGGGCGCGGAAAGTCGAGGGGATCGCGCCATTCATGCATTCAACAGCATTTGTTTTGGCGACGATAAATTTCCAATCCAAAAGGGGGCTGGCTGGCATGGTTTTTCGGCCTTACACGTCGGTCGATTTCACGACGTAATGAGTTTGGGGCGGAATATGGATTGGTTGCACGCGATCGCGGGCCTTTTTGTCGGCCTGATGGTTGGCATGACCGGCGTGGGGGGTGGATCGCTGATGGCGCCGATCCTGATCCTGCTGTTCGGCGTCGCGCCCACCACGGCGGTCGGCACCGACCTGTGGTTCGCATCGATCACCAAGGCGGTCGGGGGCGCGGTGCACCACCATCAGGGCGGCGCGGAGGGCGGCCCGGACTATGATGTGGTAAAGCGCCTGATGATCGGCAGCATTCCCGCATCGCTGATCGTCCTGGCGATCCTGTCGCAGATGCATCTGGGGCAGATCAAGACCGGCGTGATCACGGGCGCGCTGGGCGTGGTGCTGATCGGCACGGCGGTCGCGACCTTGCTGCGCGGGCGGTTCCATCAATGGGCGCTGGCCCGCCGGGTCGGCACGGCCGACCGCTTTACCCGCTGGCAGCCGGCATTGACCGTGCTGGCGGGGGCGTTGCTGGGCGCGATGGTGACGCTGACTTCGGTCGGGGCAGGGGCGATCGGGGCGACGCTGCTGCTGGCGCTCTACCCGCTGCGCATGCGGATGCAGCGGCTGGTGGCGACCGACATCGTCCATGCCGTGCCCCTGACCCTGGTGGCCGGGCTTGGCCATTTGTGGATCGGCAACGTCAACCCCGTGCTGCTGGTCAACCTGCTGGCCGGATCGCTGCCGGGCATCGTGATCGGGTCTCTGCTGGCGACGCGCACGTCGGACCGCGTCCTTCAGCCCTTGCTGGCGGCGGTGTTGGTGGTGGTGGGATGGCGGTTGATCGCCTGACGGGACGAGCCGGAATCGAATTATTGACGTATGATGTTGTATTAAAATGATAAGATCGAATTCGAATAAGCTATATCCATCAATCGCACCATCAAGGTGTTAATTTATATAGGTTCGATTCCCGAATGTGAATGGCAGTCGTGATTCGCGGGCATGCTTTTCAACCTTAACCGGGGCCTCTCTCGCATACTCAGCTTGGGCAGCTTGCGACCAGGTGCAGCCGTTCTCCGGCGGCCGTTGGATGGCAGCATCCGGCGGGAACCTGCCGCTGGTGTCATATGAGGGTGTCACGCAGCAGCGCACTCTTGGTGATTGCTCCATCGCGTTGATTCGCTACTAAAGAGCCGTGGCTGAGCAAAATTGACGCGGGCCCAACCACTTGTTTCCGGGGGCGCATGAAACCGCAAGATTTTCTTAAGAAATGGCGCAACGTCGAGCTGAAGGAGCGGTCCGCGTCGCAGAGCCATTTCAACGATCTGTGCGCGCTGCTCGGCATCCTCGATCCGGTCTCGGCCGATCCCAAGGGCGAGTGGTTCACTTTCGAAAAGGGCGCGAACAAAACAAGCGGCGGCAACGGCTGGGCCGATGTCTGGCGCCGCGAATGCTTCGGCTGGGAATATAAGGGCCGGCACGCCAATCTCGACAAGGCCTATGCCCAGTTGCTGCAATATTCGGTGGCGCTGGAAAATCCGCCGCTGCTGATCGTATCCGACATGAACCGGATCGTGATCCGCACCAACTGGACCAACAGCGTCCAGGAAACGCACGAGATCGCGCTGGACGACCTGACCGACGGCGCGGTGCGCGATCGGCTGAAGGCCGCCTTCCTCGATCCCGAACAGTTCAGGCCCGCCAAGTCGCGCCAGGAACTGACCGAGGAGACCGCGCGCGAATTCGCTGGCATCGCGCAGCGGCTGCGCGACCGGGGGCACGAGCCGCACCGGGTGGCCCATTTCGTCAACCAGCTTGTCTTCTGCATGTTCGCTGAGGATGTCGGTCTCCTGCCCGACAATCTGTTCACGAAGATGCTGACCGCCAGCCGGGTGCGACCCGAGCGGTTCGAGGGCAATGCCGCCAAGCTGTTCGGCGCGATGGCGGAGGGCGGGGACATCGATTTCACGCCGATCGACTGGTTCAACGGCGGGCTGTTCACCGACGCCAGCGTGCTGCCGGTCGAAAGCGAGGACATCGACCAGTTGCTCGCTGCCGCGCGGCGCGACTGGAGCCAGATCGATCCATCGATCCTGGGCACGCTGTTCGAACGCGGGCTCGATCCCGCCAAGCGCAGCCAACTGGGTGCGCATTATACCGATCGTGACAAGATCATGATGATTATCCGCCCGGTGATCATTGAGCCGCTGGAGGCAGAATGGGCCGAGGCGCTGGCGAAGATGACCGCGCTGGTGGAAAACGCGCCCAAACGCACCGCCGAAAAGCTGCTGAAGCCGGCGGAACGCGGTCGGGCGACGCGAATGCTGGCCGAGGCGGCGGCGATCCACTCCGCCTTCATCGAACGGCTGGCGAATTTTCGCGTGCTCGACCCCGCCTGCGGATCGGGCAACTTCCTCTATGTCGCGCTTAAGGCGCTGAAGGATATCGAACATCGCGCCAATCTCGATGCCGAGGCGCTGGGCCTGCCCCGCGGCTTCCCGCGCGTCGGGCCGGAATGCATGCTGGGGATCGAACTCAATCCCTACGCCGCCGAACTCGCGCGGGTCAGCGTGTGGATCGGCGAAATCCAGTGGATGCGGCGCAATGGTTTTGAGGCGGCGAAGAACCCGATTCTGCGCCCGCTGGATACGATCGAGTGTCGGGATGCGCTGGTATTCTTCGATGAGGGAAGAAACGAGTGGCAGGAAGCGCGCTGGCCGATCGCCACAGTGATAGTTGGAAACCCGCCTTTCTTGGGCGGAAAGAGTATGAAGCGCACGATGGGAGAGGACGCTACGAGGGTAATCCGGGATGTCTACTCCGGCAGAATCTCCGCATTTTCCGATCTCGTCTGTTACTGGTTCGAGAAATCGAGGTCGATGCTCGCCGAAGGGATTGTTAGTCGCAGTGGGTTTGTATCAACCAAGGCAATTGCCAAGAATGTGAACTTACCAGTCCTTCAGAAGCTGGCAGAGGACGCAAATATCTATGAAGCATGGCAAAATGAGCCGTGGGTCGTCGATGGAGCGGCGGTCAGGGTCTCCCTCGTTTGCTTCGCTCAAAAGGACGAGCCTACACCCTGCCTTCGCCTTAACGGGCGGGAAGTCGAGCAGATCAATCCGAACCTCACCTCCGGTCAGGACACGAGTTCCGTCGCAAAACTTCGCGAGAACGCAAATTCCGTCTTCATCGGCGTTCAGCAGAGTGGGCCGTTGTCGGTTGATCGCGCGCAAGCAATCGATTGGCTTATCGCGCCCCTCAACCCAAACGGAAAACCCAACTCCGATGTTGTTTCCGCATACGCATCTACGGAAGATATTGTTGGGCGCCCCACGGAAGAGTTCTTGATCGACTTTCCTAAAGGGCTGAGTGAGAGCGAGGCCAGCGAGTTTGAAGCACCCTTCGAGCATCTTCGAAAGGCAGTTTACGACCCTCATCGCGATGGAGAGTTGGTTAACTTTCCAGAGTACAGGAAGGCGACCGTTGGCCAAAATCCAAAATGGTGGGAGGCCCACAGGTCAAGGGAGGGCATGCGGGCGGCCTTGAAGACCGTTGATTCCTACTTAGCCACAGCCGAGACCACCGAGTATCGCTTGTTCAGGTTTCTTTCCGCATCACTAATTCCCGACAAGAGTCTCTACGCTTTTCCACACGCGGGCCTGACTGGCTTTGGGGTCTTGCAGAGCACATTTCACGAGGTGTGGTGCACGTATTTCGGTAATCGGATCGGCGCTGGCAATCAGCGCCGGTACAATGCCTCCTTCGTCTATCTGACTTTCCCTTTCCCCGAAGGCCTGACTCCGAACATCCCCGCTGCCGACTATGCCGACGATCGCCGCGCGCTGGCCATCGCCGCCGCAGCGGCGCGGCTGAATGAACTGCGCGAGAACTGGCTCAACCCCGCCGATCTGGTGGTGCGCGAGCGCGAAGTGGTGCCGGGCTATCCCGACCGCATCCTGCCCAGGGACGAGGCGGCGGCGAAGGAATTGAAGAAACGCACGCTGACCAACCTTTACAACGTCCGTCCGCAATGGCTGGCGAACGCCCATGCCGCGCTCGATGCGGCCGTCGCCGACGCCTATGGCTGGGGAGACGACTGGCGCGCGGGGCGGCTGGACGATGACGAAATCCTCGCCCGCCTGTTCGCGCTCAACCAAAGCCGTTCGACTGAGACAAGCTGACGTCGGCTCCTCACAGGAGCCGACGTTCGACAAGCCAACTGGAAGGGCAGGAATGTCCCACGACGCGGCACTCGACTGCCGGCGGGAGCTGACCCCCCTTCAGGCATTCATCAGCCGATTTTTCTTTCTCGGGTGCGGAACGTCCGCTTGTCCATCCGTATGCACGAGGCTGGCCGACTTCAGTTTGCTCGCATGCTGGCGGGTAGTAAAGAAAGTAACCATAGATTCGCAGGGTCAAGATGAAGGTTATTCATAACTACTACGGTTAATGCTGTGATATGTTGCTAGACCGAACACAAAACGGCTACGATCTACTTAGGATGGGGAGGATATTACATGGAAATGGTTGTTGCATATGTGCATCAAACGCGTTGGGGCCGATTTTCTATAGTTGCGCGGCCCAATGGCCGCTGGTCCGCGATGTTTGAAGATGAAGACTTAGGAAGCTATCATTCGCCTATCGCTGCGCATGACGATTTGGTCGGCGACCATTGCTTTTCAAATTCTGCCGGCCTCGACACGTCAGAAGTCGGTTTGCCGCATGATCTATCGGACTGGCGTCGCGTAGTCGCACGGCGTTGAAAACGATCAACAGTGCACGGGGCAAACATTGATTACGACGAAATCGCGAGTATCCTTCGCGTTCTGGAGGTTGGTGAAATGCCTGAAACCTCGGCGATTAAAGTCATCTCCTTTCATGCGGCCATTGAACACGAAATCGAGATTGCGCTTGGCAAAATCATTCCGCGTACCGAAGCTTTGTTCAACGGCACGCCCAAACTGGGTGCGCTTTCCTCAAAAGGCCGTCATTCTTCCTACAACTGTCGTTAGTGCTTCGGCTCTCGTGCCTTCAGAAGACCAACCTTCAGCAAAAGAGATATCGTGTGAATTAGGCAATTGATCACGACTTAGGGTTCGCAACCTTATCCTGGAGAAAATCGCCGCCGCCTCACCAACGAAAAGCGCCTCTTGTCTGGGCAGCGAAGAGAGCATTTTTGTCATACCCGCCAAGCTATCCGGCAGGATGCGGGAGACATGTTCTTGGTCGGTGCTATTAGCGAGGCGCAACACAATCCATGAGTTGCACTGAGATATGACCGTATCTTCGATGTCGGATGGCCGTTGCGAAACAAGCATAAGACCTAGACCGTATTTGCGCCCTTCACGCGCGAGTCTCCGCACGGCGGTTTGCGCCACTTCATACTGAGCGTCACCACGATTTGGGACGTAACGATGCGCCTCCTCGCAAACGAACAGTACCGGATCTCGCTCGCGCTCTTCTCGTGTCTGATGAAGTTTGTATTGAAACAGCAGGCGCGCGATTGCACCCGTGAGTGGTCCAGCCACTTCATTGGGCAATCCTGAAATGTCTATGATCTTCAAGCAGGCGTCGTCTGCTCCCTCTACATTGAGGAATTGAGACAAGACGTCGGAAAGGCTCGGCGCGTCTGGCCCATGCTCTTCCATGAGGAACCGAACGCGCGGGTCAGTCCTGAGCACGCGAAACTTGTTTAGTATCGACGCGTAGTCTTTTTGGAAATCCGAAGCCGTCACGTCGGTCCAGTTGGGACCGTTACGCTTGGCCTGACGCTCCCTAATATGGGTTTCGAATTCAGAGAGGGTGAAGGGACGAGGCTTATCCCGGTCAAACGAGACGAGCTGATCTTCGTTCACTCCGGCCATTGGCATAGGCTGTTCCGGATGTTGTCCAGCCGGAAGATCTCCAGGGATTCCGCCAGCTGCGCTGCGAGCAAGCCCCGCACCTACCATTCGTGCGTGAGCAAGCGCCTTATAGACAGTGTTTGCCTGAGACGTGGCTTCGAACTCCGTTTTGCCGATCACAAGCGAGCGGAATTCATCGCTAGACATGAGCCAGTAAGGTAGTTTCAGCGTGGAAACATCATCGGCGTTATTCCCTAGCGCATCATATGCTCGAAAAACTTTGGCCCGGTTGCCAAACGCTGAAGCATACTCCCCGTGCGGGTCGATCAGAATGATACAAGGTCGAGTGCCCTGCTCCGGTCGGCATTGATGCTCTAAAATAGAGTGGATAACGGCTGCGACGGCGCTCGATTTGCCAGACCCCGTAGAGCCAAGAATTGCGCAATGATGACCGAAAAGCTTGTCCATGTTCGCGCGACAAGGCACGCGCGTTGCACCTACATAAGAGCCGATGGGCACGAGCCGGTCTGCTCCATCGTCCGAGGCCCGTTCTGCACTGGCAAAAAGCTTGTCGGTTTCTTCTTTAGTTATCAAATGTACTGCCTGAAGCGGCAGAGGGTATGTCGAAACCCCACGTTTAAAAGCCAACTCGTTCTCTGCGGCATTAAACCAAGCTTCGCCAAGCATATCGGCTTCTATTACCCTGCGATCTTGATCGAAAGGCTTGCCCTGAGTTGATGAGAGCGCCGCTGCTTCTTCATCAGATTGGAGCCGTAAGAGCCTGACGGTGGCGAACAGAATTCTGCGCCCAAGGTGCATTTTTACAATGCTGCCAATTTGGCCAACGTCATAAACGCGGCCGCTGTGGCTCCTCGTAAGTTCGGTTATGTCGCGCTTGAGCGCGACTTTTATGGCGTTGCCAGCAACTTCGAAGACCGTACCAATCTCCAAATCGGAATCTAGGAGGAATGCGCTCATGCCATTGCCTCCTGGATGTCCTTTGGGAGTCCACTGGCAAGAAGGGTTGAGGCTCCATCGAACGTCCACCAATCCCTATTGCCGTCGTCAACGGAAAAGACTGGTCCGATTGATCCCTGGTAAATTCCCTTGGGGCTTGCCACGAAAAGCCGCTGGCTCCAAGCTTTAGTCTGCCAATCCTTCAGAGTTGGAGGCAGTTCGCCGTTCGGCTCGTCATTGAAGGCAATGACAGTTAGCTGATTTCTCGAAGAAGACATGGCAATTTCGATCTCGGCGTTAATGTGATCATCTCCGAACGAGTAGCCGCAAACGAGAAGGACGTGATCGTTACCTTGAGACAGCCGCCGCCTAAATCTCTGAAAAATTTCGGCGAAAGGATCACGCTGCGTATTCAGATATTTGGTGGCTTGCGGATAAATCATGACTGAGCCGCTAGGGCCTGGATAGGTGTCCCCATGCCTAACTCGCAGCAAGTTCGTTTTGCCGGAATGCGGTCTATACCAGTCGATTGAGCCATGCAGTTTGGAAACCACAGCGCGAGTCCCGGTCTGGTTCGCGTAGTTCTGAACATTCCAGAACGCGACGCCACCTCCGATGAATCCATCTTGGAATTCTATCCCAGCCAACGCGAGGGCGTCCTCGAGTAGCGTATCGTAGTTGGTGGTGAAGAACTCCACGGGCGCTCGGACAAAGTCGAGACCGGCGCGACTGGTGCCGAAAACGGCTTCTACAAATTTCTGATGCCCCGAGATATCCACGATGGCCTTACTCTGGCTGCCTATTTGTGCCTCGGTAACAACCTCTCCCTGGCCGTTTTTGCGTGCTGCCTGATATCCCCATCTTACGGTCGAGGCGATTTGTTCGATCAGGCCTCTATGAACTTCTTCAAGCTTCTCCCTCGAAACACGCGCTCCGCCAATATCTACACCGCCGGTCCGCGACCGCTCAGCAATGGATATGAGATCCCCAAGGTGGGTTAGATGATGCTCGATGTGCGAGGTCTCAGAGCAATCGCCGATAACAAAATCCAGAACGCGAATGGCGTCGGCATCAGCCGCGAACAGGTCGTTTCGCGCCAGTTCCATAACTCGATCGGTCAATGGGTACATCAGGGGAATATTGGCTGGGTAGCTGACGCCTGCCCCGAGAAGCCAAGTCTGCTTCGGACTGTTGAGGTGCTTCTCGAACTGTTCGGCAATATCCGCGTCGTGCCCCATTAGACTCCCCATGGTCCAACATTTTCATGGGGAGGCACAAATAGAGGCGTGTCACGTGTGCTCCCCATTACATTTTATTATCGGTTGAAGAACGTGTTGTCATCTAAATCTGGAAGAGTGTTGGATATGAGCCATTCCCATAACCACTGCTTCGAGGCGGACCGGGCGGACTGTCCTGACATCCATTCCGGATGGCGAAGCGGCAGCTTTTCGCAATGATCCGCCACGGAGCGGAACGGCCAAAAAGTCCCAAGTCATGGCTACGTGGCAGGTCCTGCCCAGTTTTGATATCAGGCCGATCCGTCGTCCTGGTATTGTCCTGGGTCTGCGATCCAGCGATTGATGGCCGACTCGTGCCAGCCCGCGCCATGGACGCTGATGGGAACCTGCCGGGGGAACGTCCCTTCCGCGATCTTGCGGTAAAGCGTCGAGCGCGACAGCCCGGTTCGGTCGAGAACGGTCTTCAAACGGATAATGCGTTCCATGTTTCGGGTGTTGGTCATCGTCAATCCATCATCTTCTGGTTGTTTCTCCCGCCATTCATTGGATTGAGCGCCTGTCACCGGCCCCTGACGGCACCAGCGCTCGTCAAGTCGCGGCATGACTAAGGAGGACGGTGCGGACGGCCTGAAAAGTATCGGCTATGCCTGTGTAATGGACGCCGATGGACGGGAGCCTCGGAGGGCCGTCGATGTCGATTAAATGTCGGGATCAAGGTGCAAGCGGAGTAGGCTCCGGCCTCTGGCCAGGGACTGTGATCCGTCGGCGGTCTCGATAGGAAAGGCATGGCGGTTCCTTTTATAGCGGCCCGCCATTGCCGCTGCCGGTCATACTGTCTCTTCTCTTCCCGCGATTCAAGAGGGGGGAGGTTCGGGTTATCAAATTGGTGTCCCATGTATGCCCAGGACATCTCGCGCGCGCATATGTCGTGAGAAAGTGGGTGGAGGGCGCCCCCTTCGGGCCGCGCTCTATTCCGCTTGCGCTCCACCGAGCCAGCTTCGCTTGTCTCGTCCCTGACGGGTTGTGATCGCTGACGCGCGATCCTGACGGTTCGCCGGTGGACATCGCGTAGGCGCGATGGCGTTGGCCGGTCCCGGCGAGGCGGTGTGGGCGGTCGCTTCCCTCTAGGCCCGTCGCGGCGGGCGGCAAGCCGGCCTCTGGCACGGCTCCTTCACCTGCGTTCCGGTCCTTCGGATGCAGCCCGCCGCTTTGCCGGGGCTGGCGGTGCGCTCTCGCCGCCCACTCCGCTTTTCCGGGGTCCGGTGTGTGCAAGAGGAGTAAGGAAGATGGAACTCAAGCATATCGATATTGCCTGCCTCTCGATCTCGTCCGCCAACATGCGGGGCGTGAAGAAGGCGCCGGACCTCACCAATATCCTGCCCTCCGTTCGGGCGCGGGGCGTGCTGGTGCCGCTGATCGTGCGGCAGAATGGCAGTCCTACTACCTATGAGATTGTCGCGGGCAAGCGGCGCTATCATGCCGCGCTGATTGTGGCGCAGGAGGAAGGAAGCGTCGATCCGCTGCCCTGTGCGATTATGGAGGCGGGCGATGACGCGGCGGCGCTGGAAGCCTCGCTCATCGAGAATATCGCCCGGCTCGATCCCGATGAGGTGACGCGCTGGGAGACGTTCACGCGGCTGGTGAAGGAAGGCCGGTCGCCCGAGGATATATCGCTGAC
This sequence comes from Sphingobium fuliginis, assembly GCF_004152845.1. Taxonomy (GTDB): domain Bacteria; phylum Pseudomonadota; class Alphaproteobacteria; order Sphingomonadales; family Sphingomonadaceae; genus Sphingobium; species Sphingobium fuliginis. Next base: position 115,165 of record NZ_SEON01000002.1, on the reverse strand, counting down.
CTTCGGCCTTACCGCCTTGCAGGTGAAACGAACGCTGGCGTTGGGCAATCTGTTACCCCGCATCCGCAATCTCTATCGCAGCGACACGATCGATGCCGTGACCGTGCGGCATCTGACCTTGGCGTCCAAGGCGCGGCAGCGTGAATGGCTGGCGCTGCTGGACGATGAGGATGCCTGGCCGCCCATGGGGCATCATGTAAAGGCGTGGCTGTTGGGCGGCAATGCTATCGCTACCGACATGGCGCTGTTCGATCCGGCTGATTATAAAGGTGGGATCGTGGCTGACCTGTTTGGCGATCACAGCTATTTTGCCGACGCCGACCTCTTCTGGCAGATGCAGGAGGCGGCAATTGCCGAGCGCATCGAGGGCTATCGAGATGCCGGGTGGCAGGATATTGCCGTCATGGCGCGGGGTGAGGCTTTTCATGCGTGGGAGCATGAGCGATGCTCCAAGGCCAAGGGCGGGCGCATCTATGTGAGCATGGGCCATGGCGGCGACGTCAGTTTCCATGAGGGCTATGTGACCCTCAAAGAGGCCCGCAGGCTGGAACAGGGCGGCAGCGTCGAGAAGGCGGTTCGCCCCGAACTGTCCGCGCCGCTGGCCAGCTATATCGACCTGCATCGTCATGCCGCCGTGCGGGCCAAGGTCGCGGCTGCGCCTGCCATCGCCCTGCGGCTGATGGTTGCCCACTCCATTGCCGGTTCTTCGTTGTGGCGGGTCGACGTTGCCTCTCAGCGCGGGGCGACCGATGCAATCAGCGAGAGCGTCGAGAATTGCAGGTCGGAGGCCGATTTCGACAAGGAGCGGCGGATCGCGCTCGACCTGCTGGGTCTCGATCCCGACACGCCGACCGTGACGGGTGCGGGTTTTGATAGGGAATTGATCCCGCTTTATCTGCGGCTGCTCGAGCTTGATGATGCCATGGTGCTGGGCATCCTCGCTATCGTCATGGGCGAGACGCTGGAAGCGGGATCGGCGCTGATCGAGCTGCTGGGCGTTCAGCTTGAGGTGACCCAGACGCTCAAGACCCCTGTGAATTTCATCGTCCACACCTTGCAAGAGGTGAACGACGGACTTGCCCATGGGCGCTATTTCTTCATGGACGTCGCCGGTGAAGGGATCGCTCTGTACCAAGCCGATGCCAGCGAACTGCACAAGCCCCGGCCGAAAACGCCAGCGCAAGCGCTGGCTATGGCGAAGGAATATTTTGAAGAATGGTTTCCGTCAGCGATCAAGCGCTTCGACATCGCACGATATGATATGGAGAAAGGGTACAGCAAAGACGCTGCGTTCGATCTTCATCAGGCATGCGCATGTCATGCTTGGGCTTCGCGAGGTCGGACCCGAGGGTTTCGGTGCCAAGGTGCGCGAATGGAACCGCACAGGGCTGGTGGAACTGTGGCGCGAGCGTTGGGCCGATCATGTCAACGCGCGGCTGGCCGAACTCGATATCGATGCGCGCATCGATCACCGCAGTCTGGAGGCGCAGGGCATCGATCTCGAGCCCCAGGACAAGATCGGACCGGCGGCATCGCGCAGGCTTGAACGGGGCGAGCCGTCAGAGCGGGCCGAGGATCATCGCGCTGCCGCCGCGCGCAATGGCGAACGCATTATTGTAGACCCTTCGATCGCGCTCGATGCCATTACCCATTATCAGGCGACCTTCACGCGGCGTGACCTCGCCATGTTCGTCCATCGGCACACGGATGGGAATGAGCAATATGAGCGGGCGATGAGCGCGGTGCGCGCCTCGCCCGATCTTGTCCCGCTTGGCAAGGATGGGCGCCAGGAGGAACGCTTCACCAGCCGCGACATGCTCGACACCGAGAAGCGCCTCGAAGCCACCGCAGATCGGCTGGCGGCGCGCAGTCACGAAGGCGCTTCCAGGGACATCGTTATCGAACAGGCAGAACGTGCCGGCGCGAGCGGCCTGACGCTCGGCGTTGAGCAGCAGGCGGCGCTGGAGCACATCATGAAGGGCAGGGGGCTTTCGATGGTGGTCGGCTATGCCGGCACCGGCAAGTCCGCGATGCTGGGTGTCGCGCACGACGCCTGGGCGGCGCAGGGGCGCGTGGTGTGGGGCATGGCGCTTTCGGGCATTGCCGCCGAAAAGCTGGAGGAAGGCTCGCATATCCCCTCGCGCACCATCGTCAGCATGGAACTGGCCTGGTCGCGGGGACGTGATCTTCCCGGGCCGGGCGATATCCTCGTCGTCGACGAAGCCGGCATGGTGGGCACGCGGCAGATGGCGCGGGTTCTGGCCGTCGCCGAACAGAACCAGGCGCAGGTCGTGCTGGTGGGCGACGCCGAGCAGTTGCAGGCGATCGAGGCGGGCGCAGTGTTCCGCTCGCTTGTCGAGCGGCATGGCGCGATGGAGATCAGCGACGTGCGACGGCAGCAGGAAGGCTGGCAGCGGCAGGCGACCCGCTGGCTCGCCACCGGGCGCACCGCGGAGGTGCGCGAGCGCCATGCCGAACTGATGCACCGGTTGGCCGACGCGCCGGACTATGCGCCCAGCCTTGCCGTCATTCAGAAGACGCTCGACTGGATTGTCGAGCAATATGCGAACCCGCTGACGGCGGACGATGTGTTGAAACGGGTTGCGGAAACAACCGCGAGGATGGATCGGCCGAATCGGGCAGCGCTGAAAGCTGCGCGGGCTGACATGATCGAAATCAGCAACGCGATGAACGCCAGCCGTGAAGCCCATCTGCTGGGGGCGGAGCGCGCAAGAACGATCCGCATGCAAACCAGGCAGTGTCGGCAATGGCTTGTCTCGGGTCTGGTAGCCGGGGGGATGCTGATGATGGTTGCACCCGGCATGCTGGCCCGTGCTGCTCCATCCAGATGGTTGCTGCCTGAGCGGTTGGCCGCTCGGGCACTTCGGCTGCCAATGGCAGATGCAGGGCGACATCTGCTGGTCGCCGCCAACCCGCTATTTGCCTATGAGATCGTGGAGGGTGCCCGGCTCATGGTCAAGAACCGCGACAAGATCGCAAAGTGCCGAAACGCCCGCCCGAAGGCGGATGTGGTCACCTGCAAGATCACCGTCTCGATGTAGCGAATGGCTCGCTCATCGAGCCGTCGCATAATGGCAGAGGCAGGTGGAGCCATCCGGTCCGTCGATCGGTTCATGATCCACTATGGCCAAATTTCGGGCGGAGGATGGTGGCGCCATCGCGCAACTGATCGAGATGATCGGACCAGTGCTGCATCATCTTCACACGCTCATCCCAATATTGTCCGCGTGCATAGGCCCTGCGGACCGAGTTGCCTTCGGCATGGGCGAGCTGGCGTTCGATCGCGTCGGGATTCCATGAGCCCATTTCATTGAGCAATGTGGCGGCGAGCGCTCGAAAGCCGTGCCCCGTCATTTCCTCCTTGCCATAGCCTAGCCGCCGGAGCGCGGCATTGATGGTGTTGTCGGACATGGGCCGATCGGCTGCGCGGAGCGAGGGGAACAGGAATGTGCTGTATTCCGCATCATGTTCGATCTCGGCCAGTATCGCCAGAACCTGCCGCGAGAGCGGAACAGCATGAGGGCGCCGCATCTTCATCTTGTGCGCCGGAATAGTCCAGATTTGCTTTTCGAGGTCGAAATCCTTCCATTCTGCCCACCGCAGTTCACCGGGGCGGACGAAGACATGCGGCAGCAGCCGCAATGCCGTCCGGGTCAGGGGATGGCCATCATAGTCGTCTATCGTGCGGAGCAAGGCTCCTGCTTCCTTCGGCGTCGTGATTGCCGCGCGATGGGTGGTCTTGGGAGCAATCAACGCCCCGCGCAGATCGGAAGCGATGTCCCGCTCGGCACGCGCGGTTGCGATGGCGTAGCGAAAAACCTGACTGGCAGTCGATCGTGCCCGAGTCGCGGTATCATAGCGCTTGGTGGCTTCGATCTTCTTGAGAGCGATCAGCAACTCATGCGGAGAAATTTCGCTCATCGGACGCCGCCCGATCGTCGGATAGAGCTTGGAAAGGAGCCAGCTTGCCTTTTTGACGGTCATGGCGGCCGCGCCTTCGGCCTCGATCTTTTCAACCCACTCCTTGGCGATGGCCTCGAAGGTGTGGGCGGCTGCCAGTGACTTGCTAATCTTTTCGAGCTTGGCTCTCTCGATGGGATCGACGCCATCGGCGATCAGTCGCCGCGCGCCCAGAAGCCGATCGCGCGCTTCACCCAGCAGCAGCTCGGGCCATCGACCGAACGTGATGGTTCGTTGCTTGCCATGCATACGGAAGTTCATCCGCCAGACGCGACTTCCACTCGGCTCGACAAGAAGATAAAGTCCATCCCGGTCGCTCAGCTTATAGGGCTTGTCCCTGGGCTTCGCTCGCGACACAAGTGCGGCATTTAGCCCGGATTTCTGCCGCTTTCCGCCCGACATGATGGTATCTCCCGATCGCTTGATCGGGGCCTACCATCAATTCATCCATCAATTGGCTGAGATATGATGCGATGGCCCGCGATTGACTGGGTCATCATATCACAAAAAACGGCGGAAAACAGCCATTCCTGGGACGTTCTCGGACGTGCTCGGAAGGGTAAATGGAGGCCCGAGCCGGAATCGAACCGGCGTATACGGATTTGCAGTCCGCTGCGTCACCACTCCGCCATCGGGCCTCGGCATGGGTGGCCGCAAATGTGCGGCTTTTGATGCAAAGTCAAGCAGCGCTGTTATATTGGGGCGCAAGATTCTGGCGCCGCGGTGCGCAAAGCCGCTTGGCGTGGCTTGTCCGCTGATTTAGAGGTCCGATTATATCTTTGCTGTATTGCTTTCCTAATACAGCTTTTCTAAAAGCTATCCCAGTCGAGGAATTGTGGTGACCGAGCAGAATTTTTCATCGATGCGGACCGCCATGGTCGAAAGCCAGCTTCGCACCAGCGATGTGGATGATCAGCGCGTGATCGCGGCGATGGCGCATGTGGCGCGCGAGGAATTCGTGCCGGCCGAGCGGCGGGCGATGGCCTATGTCGACCGGCCGGTCCCGCTGGCGAACGGGCGTGCGCTCAATCCGCCGCTGGTGACGGGCCGCCTGCTCAAGGAAGCGCAGATCCTCAAGGGCGACAAGGTGCTGCTGATCGGCGCGGCGACCGGGTACAGCGCGGCGCTGCTCGCGGCGCTGGGCGCGCAGGTCACCGCCGTCGAGGAAGAGGGCGGGCCGCAGATCGCGGTCGACGGCATCACCCTTGTCCGCGGCCCCCTGAATGCCGGTTCCGCGGCCGGCGCGCCTTATGACGTGCTGTTTGTCGACGGCGCGGTGGAGGAAGTGCCCGCCGCGCTCGTTCAGCAGCTTGCCGATGGCGCGCGGGTGGTGACGGGTATCGTCGAGCGCGGCGTCACCCGTCTGTGCAGCGGCCGGGTGGTGTCGGGCGTGCTGGGTCTTTCCCGCCTCGCCGACATCGAAATGGTTGTGCTTCCGGGCTTCGCCGCGCCGGAAAGATTTGTGTTCTGAAAGGGCCTGTTGGGGGGGACATGACGGCAAAAGTTCAGCTTCCGGGGCGCGCCGCCCTCATCCTGTTGCTGTCGATGTCCTCCACGCTGGCGGGCGCGGCCCATGCGGAGACGTTGCAGGGGGCGTTGGCCAAGGCCTACCGGTCCAACCCGACGTTGACGGGCGCGCGTGCCGGGCAGCGGGCGACCGACGAGAATGTGCCGCTTCAGAAGGCGGCGGGTCGGCCCTCTCTGGGAGCGACCGGAACCTATACGGAGAGCATTCTCAAGCCGACGATCAGTTTTACCTCGCCGCAGCGGACGGTGGATGCGAACGCGCAATTGACCGTGCCGGTCTATTCCGGCGGCGCCGTGCGCAACGGCGTGAAGGCGGCGAAGACCCGCGTTGCCGCGGGCCAGGCCGATCTGCGCGGGACCGAGGCGAGCGTCTTCTCGCAGGTGGTGGCCGCCTATATGGACGTGATCCGCGACAGTGCGGTGGTCGCGCTCAACCAGGCCAATGTGAAGGCGCTGGAGGTCAATCTCCAGGCGACCAGCGACCGTTTCGAAGTGGGTGACGTGACCCGGACGGATGTCGCGCAGTCCGAGTCGCGGCTGGCGCTCGCCCGCTCCAATCTCCAGACGGCGGAAGCGAACCTGATCGCCAGCCGGGAAAATTACATCGCGCTGGTGGGTGAGGCGCCGGGCGATCTTCAGCCGCCGCCCGAACTGCCCGGACTGCCCGCGACGCCCGACGCCGCGGTGCAGGTCGCGCTGAAGGACAATCCGGACATCCTGGCCGCGGCCAAGAGCCGGGAAGCGACGGCCTATGATGTGAGGGCGGCGAAGGCGGCGGTGTCGCCCACGCTCTCCGCCTTCACCCAGGCGGGCTACACCAATTATCTCGACTCGCTCAACGCCGTGAACAGCGCCAACGGATCGCAGATCAACAAGCAGGCGTCCGCGGGCGTGCAGATCAGCGTTCCGCTCTACCAGGGCGGGCGTCCGGCCGCGCAGGTGCGGCAGCGGCAGGCGCTCGAATCGCAGGCCATGGAACAGGAGATCGAGGTCGAGCGCGGCGTCATCGCGCAGACGCGATCCGCCTATGCGAGCTGGCAGGCCTCGCTGGAGAGCATCCAGTCGAACCAGAAGGCGGTGGACGCGGCGAACCTGTCGCTGGAAGGGGTGAGGGCGGAGAATTCCGTGGGCAGCCGCACCATCCTGGACATCTTGAATGCCGAGCAGGAGGCGGTGAACGCCAAGGTTCAACTGGTGACGGCGCGGCGCAATGCCTATGTCGCCGGCTTCAGCCTGCTGGCGGCCATGGGCCATGCGGAGGCCGACGACCTGAACCTTGAAACCGGCACCCTCTATGATCCGATGGTCAATTATGAGCGGGTGAAGGGCAAGTGGTTCGATTGGGATTTCGACCCGGCACCGAAGGTCCAATCGACGCGGACCGTTGACTCCCCGGCGCAAAACGCCAATGTGGACCCCGGTTTGGCGCAGCCTTAACGCAATTTTAACCCCGAAGGCGTTCCTTTGGTGCTATGGCGTTAACGGGGACTGGAACAGGGGTTGACCATGGGCGACATGAGCAAGGAACCCTCGATGGAGGACATCCTGTCGTCCATCAAGCGGATCATCGCTGAAGAGGGCGAGGAAGCGGTGCAGACCCTGCCGCGCCGCGTGCGCGGCGAGGCCGCGCAGAAGGTCAGGCCCGTGCCGGTCGCGGAGGCGATGTCCGACCCTGCCAGCGACGAAGTGCTGGAACTGACCGACGAGGTTGCTGTGGAGGAACCCATGCCCGCCCACCGAACGTCCCGCACCCCCCGGCCCGTTGCCGAGCAGGAGGATGCGTCCATCCTGTCCGTCGAGAGCGAAGTGGCGGCCCGGCATTCGCTGTCCGCCTTGTCCTCCATGCTCGTGACGCCCAGGGAAGGCGAGGACAATACGCTGGACGGGCTGGTGCGTTCGATGCTGAAGCCGATGCTGAAGGAATGGCTGGACGCGCGGCTGCCGCAGATGGTCGAGGATATGGTGGCCAAGGAAATCGCCCGCATCACCGGCCGTTGAGCCGGCAGCAGGCGCTGATTCGCCTATTTGTGGCGAACGGTTGCCGGTCCTGGGCGCGTTGCGTGCCTTACGCATCATGATCCGGCGATCTTTGTTCTTTTGTTACGCTCAGGTGGTTGATCCTTGCGCCATGGCGGGACGCTGCCTACACCCTTGTCCATAGCTGTCGACGCCGCCCGCACGAGAGCGGCGCGATCCGATCCAAGGGTGTTCATCCATGAAATATCTTCTGCAGGCGGGACTTGGCGCTCTGGCCCTGGCCCAATCGGCGTTGGCCGTCGCGCCGGCCTCTGCCCGGCCATTCACGCCCAGCGACATGGTCGGCCTCCGCCGCGTGTCGGCGCCGGCGGTTTCGCCGGACGGGCAATGGCTGGCCTATCAGTTGCGCGTGACCGATCTTGCGGGAAACAGGGGGCGGACGGACCTGTACCTGCTGGACCTGAGTCAGGCGGGCGCGGCGCCCCGCATGATCGCCTCCGTCGCGGATAAGAATGAAAGCGCGCCTGCCTTTTCGGCGGACGGGAAATCGCTCTATTATCTCTCCAACCAGAGCGGCGACGACCAGCTTTGGCGGGTTGCCCTGACCGGCGGCAAAAGCGAGCAGGTGACGCAGGCGCCCGGCGGGATTTCCGGTTTCCTGCTGAGTCCGGCGGGCGATCGGGTCGCGCTGTGGGCGGACCGGCCCGTAGGCGCGAAGACATTGGACGATGTGAAGGCGGCCCCGCCGCCCGGCGCGGGCACGGGCCGGGTCTATGACCAACTGTTCGTACGCCATTGGGACATGTGGGCGGACGGCCAGCGTTCCCGGATATTCGTGATGCCGCTTGGCGGCGGCAAGGCGGTGTCGGTCATGGGGGCGCTGGTCGGGGACAGCCCGTCCAAGCCCTTTGGCGGCGCAGAGGAGATTGCGTGGAGCGCGGACGGCAAGACCCTGTTCTTCGCGCTGCGTGAGGCCGGGCGGATCGAATCCCTTTCGACCGATCTCGACATTTTCGCGGTTCCCGCCGACGGCAGCGCGGCGCCCGTCAACCTGACGGACGGCAATGATGCGATGGACAGCATGCCCGCCGTCTCTCCGGACGGGAAATGGCTGGCCTATGCAGCGATGAAGCGGCCCGGTTATGAGAGCGACCGGCAGGTGCTGATGCTGCGCAACATCGCGACCGGGGAGACCAGGGCGCTGACCGAGGCGTGGGACCGGTCGGTCGCGTCCATCGCCTGGGCGGCGGACGGGAAGGGCCTTCTGGTCACGGCGGACGATGTGCTGGATCATCCGGTGTTCCGGGTGGACGCTGCGTCGGGCAGGGTCGCGCGGCTGACCCGGACCGGGCATGTGGGCAGCGTCCTGCCCTTGCCCAAAGGCGGCTTCGTCTATTCGCTCGACAGCATCCAGGCGCCCGCCGATTTCTGGAAGATGCCCGGCGGCAAGGGCAGGGCCGTGCGCTTGACCAGCGTGAATGCGGACAAGCTGGCCGGGATCGACGACGTGTCGGTGCAGCGCTTCAGCTTCAGGGGCGCCGATGGCGACACCGTCTGGGGTCAGATCGTGAAGCCGAAGGAGGGGGCGGGCAAGCTGCCGGTGGCTCTGCTGGTCCATGGCGGGCCGCAGGGCAGTTTCAACGATAGCTGGTCCTATCGCTGGAATCCCAAGGCGTTCGCCGCCCATGGCTATGCGGCGGTGATCGTCGATTTCCACGGCTCGACCGGCTATGGGCAGGCCTTTACCGACAGCATCAACAGGGATTGGGGCGGGAAGCCGCTGGAGGACCTGAAGCTGGGTCTGGCCGCCGCCGCGGCCAAGGATGCGCAGGTCGATGCGGGCAATGGCTGCGCGCTCGGCGCCAGCTATGGCGGCTATATGATGAACTGGATCGCAGGCAACTGGCCCGACGGGTTCAAATGCCTGGTCCAGCATGACGGCGTGTTCGACGCCCGCGCCATGGCCTATGAGACGGAGGAGCTATGGTTCGACGAATGGGAACATGGCGGACCCTATTATGAAAATCCGCAGGAGTTCGAGAAATGGAACCCCGTCAACCATGTGACCCGGTGGAAGACGCCGATGCTGGTGGTGACGGGGGAGAAGGACTTCCGCATTCCCTATACGCAGGGACTGGCGGCCTTCACCGCGTTGCAGCGGCGCGGCGTGCCATCGAAGCTGCTGGTGTTTCCGGACGAGAATCACTGGGTGCTGAAGCCGCGCAACTCGCTGCAATGGTATGATGAGGCGCTGGGCTGGCTGGACCGGTGGACGAAGAAATAAGGTCCCCCCCGAGGCGGCGGAAAGTTGACGCCGCCGCCGCCTTGCGTAAAGGCCAGCCTATGACCGAACTGCCCAAGACCTTCGACCCCGCCGAAATCGAATCCCGCTGGTACGCCCATTGGGAGGAGAAGGGGCTGTTCCGCCCGGAACGACCCGACGCAGAGCCCTTCACCATCGTCAACCCGCCGCCGAACGTGACGGGCAGCCTGCATATCGGCCATGCGCTCGACAACACGTTGCAGGACATCGCGATCCGCTACGAACGGTTGCGCGGCAAGGATGCGCTGTGGGTGGTGGGCACCGACCATGCCGGCATCGCGACGCAGATGGTGGTCGAGCGGCAGATGGAGGCGCGGCAGGACAAGCGCACCAACTACACGCGCGAGCAGTTCATCGAGAAGGTGTGGGAGTGGAAGGCGGAGAGCGGCGGCGCGATCACGCGCCAGCTTCGCCGCCTGGGATGCTCCATGGACTGGGCGAATGAGCGCTTCACCATGGATGAGGGCTTTTCCAAGGCCGTCATCAAGGTGTTCGTGGAACTGCACCGCCGTGGGCTGCTCTATCGCGACAAGAGGCTGGTGAACTGGGACCCGCGCTTCCGCTCGGCCATTTCCGATCTGGAGGTCGAGACGCAGGAGGTGAAGGGCGGCTTCTGGCATTTCCGCTATCCGCTGGCCGATGGCGTTCGCCTTGCCAATGGCGCGGACCATATCGTCGTGGCGACCACGCGGCCGGAAACGATGCTGGCCGACATGGCGGTCGCCGTTCATCCCGAAGACCCGCGCTACCGGGATGTGATCGGCAAGGACATCCTCCAGCCGATCACTGGCCGCCGCTTCAAGGTCGTCGCTGACGAGCATGCCGATCCGGAACTGGGGTCGGGTGCGGTCAAGATCACGCCCGGACATGATTTCAACGATTTCGAAGTGGGCAAGCGGGCGGGTTTCAGGCCGGCCGAAATGCTCAACATGTTCGATGCCGACGCCAATGTCGTCCAGACCGCCGACGGGCTGATCCCGGAGCGGTTCCTGGGCCTGCACCGCTTCCGCAACGACGGCGTGGACGGGGCGCGGGAACTGGTGGTGGCGGAGATGAAGGCGCTTGGCCTGCTGGTTCCGCATGTCACCAGGAACAAGGAGGGTGAGGAGGTCGTCACCGACGCCGAGCCACGCACCATCCAGACGCCCTTTGGCGACCGGTCCGGCGTCGTGATCGAGCCCTGGCTGACCGACCAATGGTATGTCGATGCGCAGAAGCTCGCCGTCGCGCCGATGCAGGCGGTGCGCGACGGGCGGATCGAGATCGTGCCGAAGACCTGGGAAAAGACCTTCTTCAACTGGATGGAGAATATCCAGCCCTGGTGCGTGTCGCGCCAGCTCTGGTGGGGGCATCGGATTCCCGCCTGGTATGACGAGGACGGCAATCCCTATGTCGCGGAAAGCGAAGAGGAAGCGCAGGCTCTTGCCGGCAATAAAGGGCTGACCCGCGACCCCGATGTGCTGGACACCTGGTTCTCCTCCGCGCTTTGGCCCTTCGGCACGCTGGGCTGGCCGGAAGAGACGGAGACGCTCAAGCGCCACTATCCCAACGACTTGCTGATCTCCGGCTTCGACATCCTGTTCTTCTGGGATGCGCGCATGGCGATGATGGGGATGGAGTTCATGGGTCCGGAGCGGAGCGATCCGCGAGAGAAGGTGCCGTGGCGCAAGCTCTACCTCCACGGACTGGTGCGCGCCGCGGACGGACAGAAAATGTCCAAGTCCAAGGGCAATGTGGTCGATCCGCTGGGTCTGATCGACCGGTTCGGCGCGGATGCGCTGCGCTTCTTCATGGCGGCGATGGAAAGCCAGGGCCGCGACGTGAAGATGGATGAGAAGCGCGTCGAGGGCTATCGCAACTTCGCGACCAAGCTGTGGAACGCGGCCCGTTTCCTGCAATCGAACGGCGTCACGGCCTCGACCAGCCATGAGGCGCCCCATGCGGAGGCGCCGGTCAATCGCTGGATCGTCGCGGAAACGGTGGCGACCGTGCAGGCGATCGACACCGCCATGGCCGAACTGCGCTTCGATGCTGCGGCCAACGCCATCTATCACTTCATATGGGACCAGTTTTGCGACTGGTATATCGAGCTGACCAAAGGCTCCATGGATGAAGAAACAAGGGCGGTGGCCGGCTGGGCGTTCGACCAGATATTGGTGATGCTGCATCCCTTCATGCCCTTCATTACCGAAGAGTTATGGAATCTGACCGGAACGCGGGAAGGCGAACTGATCGTCGCGCGCTGGCCGCAGGCGCTCTATGCCGTCGACGGCGAGGCGCAGGCGGAGATCGACTGGCTGATCCGCCTGATCGGCGCGATGCGGACGGCGCGCACCGAACTCAACGTGCCGCCGGGCGCGAAGCTGGGCGTCGTCGTGCATGATGCGTCGGAGGAAACCCGCCGCCGCATCGACCGCCAGGGGGCCGCATTGGCGCGCCTGGGCCGGGTGGAAAGCCTGTCCTTCGGCGACAGCGTCACGGGCGGCGCGGCGCAGATCGTGGTGGACGAGGCGACCTTCATCCTGCCGCTGGAGGGCGTGATCGACATCGCCGCCGAAAAGGCGCGGCTCGCCAAGGCGCTGGCGGCGGCGGAGAAGGAACGGGATTCGCTGTCCGCGCGTCTTTCCAATCCCAGCTTCGTCGAGAAGGCCAAGCCCGAGGCCGTCGCCAAGGCGCGGGAGGACCATGGCGAAAAGGCGGCCGAGGCGGAAAGATTGAAGGCGGCGCTGGAACGGCTCGCCTGACCGGCCGGCGCATCGGGCAGGGTGCGCCGGCAAAAGGACCGGAAGGGGCGCGCCGGAAGGATGCGGCGTCCCAACGGTCCCCATCCGCAAGGGGGCAGGAGGGATCATGGTTGCAGGGGAACATCGGGCCAGGGACCTGACGCAGGGACCGATCGCATCGGCCCTGCTGCTGTTCGCCGTTCCGACATTGGCGTCCAACATCCTCCAGTCGCTGAATGGATCGATCAACGCCATCTGGGTCGGCCGTTTCCTGGGCGCGCAGGCGCTGGCGGCGACCGCCAACGCCAACATCACCATGTTCCTGATGTTCTCCATCGTCTTCGGCTTCGGCATGGCGTCGACGGTGATGATCGCGCAGGCGGTGGGACGGGGTGATCTGGACGCGGCGCGCCGCGCCTTCGGTTCTGCCGTCGGCTTCTGCACCCTGCTGGGCCTGGTCGTCGCGACCGCCGGATGGATCGGCGCGCCCGCTTTGCTGCGGCTGCTGGCGACCCCGGCGGAGGCGTTCGACCTGGCGCTCGTCTATTTGCGGGTGATCTTCGTTGCCATGCCCGCCTCCCTGCTGAGCGTCATGATGATGATGGGCCTGCGCGGCACGGGGGATGCGCGAACGCCGCTGATCTTCATGTTCGTGAGCGTGGGCGTCGACCTGGTGCTCAACCCGGTGCTGATCCTGGGACTGGGGCCGATCCCGGCCATGGGCATAGGCGGGTCGGCCGCGGCAACGGCGGCGGCGGGCGTGGTCAGCCTGATCGGCCTTGTCCTCTACACCTATGCGAAGGATCTGCCGTTGCGCCTGCGCGGGCGTGAACTGGCTTATCTCCGCCCCGCGCCGGACCAGATGCGCGTCCTGTTCGGCAAGGGGTTGCCGATGGGATTGCAGATGATCGTCATGTCCGCGTCAGGGCTGGTGATGATCGGCCTCGTCAACCGGGAGGGTTTTCTGGTCACCGCGGCCTATGGCGCGGCGCAGCAGATCTGGACCTATCTCCAGATGCCGGCCATGGCGATGGGCGCGGCGGTCAGCGCCATGGCGGCGCAGAATATCGGCGCCGGGCGATGGGACCGGATCAGCCGGATCACCGGCTATGGCATGGGTTATCTGCTGCTGATCACCGGCACGATGGTGGCGGTGATCCTGCTGTTCCACGCGCCGCTGCTGGCCTTGTTCCTGGGGCGGAACGAGGCCGCCATCGCCGCCGCCTGGCACATGCAGCTTCTGGCGAGCTGGAGCTTCGTGCTGTTCGGCGGCACGATGATCCTGTTCGGCGTGATGCGGGCCAATGGCGTGGTGGTGCGGCCGCTGCTGATCCTGATCTTCACCCTCTTCGCGGTGCGGCTGGGCTTCTACCATCTGGGCTATCCGCATCTGGGGGCGGACGCGCTGTGGCTGAGCTTTCCCGTCGGTTCGGCGTCGTCCTTCCTGCTGGCGGGGCTGGTTTACCTGCAGGGCGGCTGGCGCAAGGCGAAGCTGCTCGTCCCCGTGGACGAGGAGGAGTGCCGCGAAAGCATCAATGCGGAGAGCGAGCCCGCCGGACGGATCGTCCCGGCGGGATAATCGCTTACCGGCCCTGGCTGCGCCAGCGCGTGATGGTGCGGTCGAGGATGTCCGCTTCGCCGCCGGACTGGCGCCAGAGTTCCGTGAAGCTCGGATCGCCCGAGGCGGGACGCCGCTCCTCCTCCAGATTGTCGAGCGCGACGCGGATCGGCACGGCGACGCCTTCGCCGCAGATGATCGCCTCCCGGTTGCGCAGGGCGGGGATGGAATCGAGGAACCCGCGCGCGCCTTCGGGCATGGCGGCCTTCACGAAGGCCTGGTCGCGGTCGTTGTTGAGGCGCATCGAGATGATCGTGCCGCATTGCGACAGCACGCCTTCGGCCAGATCGGACGGGCGTTGGGTGATGAGGCCCAGCGACACGCCATATTTGCGGCCTTCCTTGGCGATCCGTTCCAGGATGCGGCGAACGGCCTGACCGCCGCCGGTCGTGCTGCTGGGGATGTAGCGATGCGCTTCCTCGCAGACGAGCAGGATCGGGCGCTGCGGCTCGTCCCGCGCCCAGAGGGCATAGTCGAACACCAGCCGCGACAGCACCGACACCACGACGGACGTGATGTCGGACGGCATGGACGACACGTCGATGATCGAGATCGGCTTGCCGCCGGAGGGCAGGCGGAAGATCTTGGCGAGGAATTCCTGCATCGAATCCGCGACCAGCATGCCGGAGAACATGAAGCTGTAGCGCGGATCGCTCTTGATCTCGTCGATCTTGGTCTTGAGCCGCATATAGGGCAGCGATCCGGTGCCCTTGTCCAGCTTCCCCATCTCGTTCTGAAGGATGTTGGTGAGGTCGGACAGCAGATAGGGAACGGGCGAATCGACGGTCAGCCGGCCGATGCTCTCCGCCAGCCGGTTCTTGGACCGCGCGGCCAGCAGGCATTTGGCGAGGATGTCGCAGTCCACCGTCCGCTCCGACCCTTCGGAGGTGACGAACACCTCGCAATGCTCCTCGAAATTCATCAGCCAATAGGGGAGGGCGAGGTTGTTGACGTCATAGACGGCGCCATTCTGCTGGAAGGCGGCGCCATATTCGCCATGGGGATCGATCATCACGATATGCCCCTGCGGCGACAGGTCGCAGATGCGGTGCAGGATGAGAGCGGCGCTGGTCGACTTGCCGGTGCCGGTCGAACCCAGCAGCGCGAAATGCTTGCCCAGCATCGAATCGACATAGAGCGCGGCGCGGGTGTCGGACGTGGGATAGACGGTGCCGATCTGCACATGGGGGCGGTCGTCGGCCGAATAGATCTGCTGCATGTCCGCGCTCGATACCGGATAGACCTCCGTCCCCGGTGTCGGGTAACGGGTCACGCCCCGGCGGAAGCGGTAGATGCGGCCCGTCAGCTTTTCCTCATCGCCTTCGCCCAGAAAGTCGATGTCGACGATGATGCTGTTGCTGTCCTGCCGGTCCATGGTCATGGCGCGGACGCTGGCGATCAGCCAGACCTGGCCGACGCGCATCTTCACCTGGCTGCCGACCTGCCCCGCCATGGCGAGCGAAGGATCGGAATCGTGCGACAGCGCGGCAATGCGCGAGGCGTCGATGATCAATTGCGAACTGGACCCGGAAATCTGGAAAACCATTCCCATGGCATCGACCGGAGCCTGAAAGACATGCGGCTGCGCGCCGGCGAAATGGTCTGCACCGTGCATCTGGGTCATGAACCTGTTTTCCCTCGACCGGACGGGATTCCGGCACGTCGGATCGATTTAACCGGCGACTGGTAAAGAATCTGCTTATCGCTCACCCATGTTAATGGTGCGGCCACGCCCGGCGCCGCGATGGTCAGAGGAAATGCGTGTCAGGCTTGGCTGTTGAAACATTGGCCGAAAATCGGGAAAACCCTGTGTCGCGGGTGCTGACGACGGATGCGGCGCGGCGCTCCGACGCGATCTCCATCGCGCGGGTGATCTGCATTCTGGGCGTGGTCTATGTCCATGCGTGGACGGGCCTGAACGGCCATGATCTGGAAAGCCTGAGGGGCACGTCGCAGGACAGTTTGCGCTGGGGCCTGATGGAGGTTTTCGGGCGCAGCGCCGTGCCGTTGCTGGGCCTGATTTCCGGCTGGCTGGTCGAGGGGTCGTCGCGGACCCACGACTGGTTGCGCCATGTCGGGCGGAAGGCGCGGACGATCCTGTTGCCGATGATCCTGTGGAATGCGCTGGCGATCCTGTTCGTTTCGGGTGCGGCCTGGATGCTGGGCCTGTCCGCGCCCGTGCCCTCGTCCACCGGCTGGATGTTCGAGGAGCTATTCATCGTCAGCCGCAATCCGGACATCAACGTGCAGATGCCGTTCCTGCGCGACCTGTTCCTGTGCATGCTCGCCGCGCCCCTGTTCGTCCGCCTGCCGGGCTGGGCGCTGGGGGCGGTCGCCGCGATGGCGGCGCTGTGCCAAATCATGGGCTGGGGGCCGCCGGTGCTGATGCGCGCGTCGATCCTGTTCTTCTTCATCATGGGCATCGTCGCCCGGCGCGAGGGGCTGGCCGATCGCGTGGCGGCGCTGCCCTGGATGGTCGCGGCGCCGCCCTTTGCGCTGCTGATGACCGCGCAGCTCTATATTTCCCTGCATCCGGGCGCCTTGCCGCCGGGCGTCGGCACGGCGGTGCTGGACATGGCGGTGCGGGTCGCGGCGGCGTTGTTCTTCTGGCGGCTGGCCTGGTCGTTGGCGGCCAGCGCGGCGCGGGGCATGTTGTTGCGGATCGAGCCTTTCGCCTTCTTCCTCTTCTGCTCCCACCTCATCCTGATCTGGCTGGGCGGCCCGGTGCTGGGGGTCGTGTTCGGCAAGCTGGGCTCACCCTTCTATCCCGCCTATCTGCTGGTGCAGCCGCTGCTGGTGCTGGTCGCCGTGGTGCTGCTGGGATCGCTGCTCAGCCGCGCCGCGCCGGGGCTTGCGAAGCTATTGAGCGGGGGCCGCCTGATGGCTGTCTGACGCCATTCGGCCGGCCACCGCCTGGCCTGCCGCCATGGCGATTTCCAGACTGCGCTTGCGCGCCCCGAAATCGTGGATCTGGCCGCCGATGATGATCTCGTCCACCTGCGTGCGGCGGATGAAGGCGGCCAGGTCGCGCTCGACATCGGCCTGGGTGCCGATGCTCGACGCGCTCAGCACATCGGCCAGCATCGCCTGCGCCTGCGGCGGCAGGCTTTCATAATAGCCGGGCACAGGCGGTTGCAGCTTGCCCGGCTGCCCGGTGCGCAGCCGCACGAAGGCCTGCTGCATGGAGGTGGCGATGAGCCGCGCCTCCTCCACCGTGTCGGCGGCGAAGACATTGTAGCCCGCCATCACATAGGGATATGCGAGCTGCGCCGACGGACGGAAATCACGGCGGTAGATGGCGATGGCCTCATCCAGCGCGCCCGGCGCGAAATGGGAGGCGAAGGCATAGGGAAGGCCCAGTGCGGCGGCCAGTTGCGCGCCATAGAGGCTGGAGCCGAGAATCCAGAGCGGCACATCCTCGCCCGCGCCGGGGGTCGCCTGGAAGCCGAGGCGGCTGTCGCCCGCGAAATAGGCCTGCAACTCCATCACGTCGCGAGGGAATTCGTCCGGGCCGCCCGTCAGCGTCCGCCGCATCGCCTGCGCCACGCGCTGGTCGGAGCCGGGAGCGCGGCCGAGACCCAGGTCGACGCGGCCGGGAAAGAGCGCCGCGAGCGTGCCGAACTGCTCCGCGATCAGCAGCGGCGCATGATTGGGCAACATGATGCCGCCCGCGCCGATGCGGATGCGGCTGGTGGCCTGCCCGATATGCGCCAGGACCACGGCGGTCGCCGCCGAGGCGATCCCCGGCATGCCATGATGTTCCGCCACCCAATAGCGGTGGAAGCCAAGGCTTTCGGCATGGGCGGCAAAGGCGGCGGCGCGGCCAAGCGCCTCACTGGCGCTACTGCCTTCGTTGATGGGGACAAGGTCCAGAACGGAGAAACGGGTCATGACCCGCATATGGGGGGATGACCGGTTTTATTTCAATACTAATTCGGAGGGATGGGAAGCGGACGTCTTCGGAGAGATTTGCGTGCTCCTGCCTGCGCGGGAGCGCGGCGCGCTTTATGCCCACAAATCCCTGGCGCGCATTTAACTGGCGGCGCGGCCGAATCCCTGGACCGGATTGTCGACGCGGCGGCCGAAGCCCTGCGGCCTGCGGGCGACCAGCGGATTGGCGTCGCGGTCGAGCAGGGCCATCGTCTCGGTGAAGCAGGGGCGCAGCGCGACCACGTCCTCGATCAGTTCGTCCGGCCCTTCCCGGCTTTCGACGCAGCGGCGGGCGACCATCTCGATCTTCTCGGCCATGCCGCTCAGCCGATAGGCGCCGAACTGGGCCGACTCGCCCTTCAGCGTGTGGGCCGGGGTGACCAGCGCAGCGGCGTTGCGGGCGCGGAAGGCTTCCTCGATCGCGCTGATCGCCTTTGCGCCGTCCTCGCGGAAATAGCCCAGAATCCGCAGGAAAGCGGTCCCCAACTCCGATCGGGACTTGGCAAAATCGGTCCAGTTGACCAGTTCGGCCTCTTGATATGACACCCTGACACTCCCTGTTCTGCCGGGGGAATATAGAAGAGGAGCGTAAATAGGGGGTTAAGTTGCGGCGCGAGGGGAGAAGGCGCCATATCACCCCATCGTCATGCTGAACTTGGTTCAGCATGACGATGGGAGGAGGATCGTTAGAGCGATCGAGCGAGAGCAAAGAGATGCGGCCTCTCGGCAATGAAGGTCCAACCCTGCTGCCGGGCCAAGGCCTCCAGTTCCACTGGCGCAATCGGATCGTCCGCCTCGATCGTCACTGCATCGGCGGACCGCATCGCCCGCGCCACGCGCAGCGCGGGCCAAGGGCATTTCATCCCCCTGGCGTCGATATGAACCGCTTCACTTGCTGGCATAGGGGTTTTTGGCGCTGCGCAGCGTCAACCGCACCGGCACCGCGCCGAAGCCCAATTCCTTGCGGATGCCGTTCACCAGATAGCGGCGATAGCTTTCGGGCAGTTCGTCCAGCCGCGTGCCGAACAGCACGAAGGTCGGCGGGCGGGTCTTGTTCTGGGTGATGTAGCGCAGCTTGATCCGCTTGCCGCCGGGGGCGGGAGGCGGATTGGCCTCCAGCGCGCGTTCGAACCAGCGGTTGAGGATGCCGGTCGACACGCGCTGCGACCAGGCGGTGCGGGTTTCGAAGGCGACGCGGATCAGGTCGTCCAGACCCTTGCCGGTGGCGGCGGAGACGGTCATGATCGGCACGCCGCGTATCTGCGCGAGACCGTCGGAGAGCGCCTGCTTGATGCCCTGATAGAGCGCCGAGCCATGCTCCACCGTGTCCCATTTGTTGAGCGCGACGACAAGGGCGCGGCCTTCCTCGATCACCTTGTCCGCGATGCGCAGGTCCTGCGCCTCCAGCCCGCGGGTGGAATCGAGCAGCAGCACGACGACTTCGGCAAAGTTCACAGCGTTCAGGCCGTCCGAAACCGCCAGCTTTTCCAGCTTGTCCTGCACCTTCGCGCGCTTGCGCATGCCTGCCGTGTCGATCAGGCGCACGGGGCGTTCTTCGCCGTCGGGGCTGGTCCAGCTCCAGTCGACGGCGATGGAGTCGCGGGTGATGCCCGCTTCGGGGCCGGTCAGCAGGCGGTTTTCGCCCAGCAGCCGGTTGATGAGGGTCGACTTGCCCGCATTGGGGCGGCCGACGATGGCGAGCTTCAGCGGCGCGGATTCGAGATCGGCCTCTTCGGGTTCAGCCTCCTCTTCCTCCTCTTCGCGGTCGATATAGGGGAGCAGCGCCTGGAACAGGTCGGCCAGCCCCTGGCCATGTTCGGCGGAGAAGGGGACGGGGTCGCCCAGACCCAGGCTGAACGCCTCCATCACGCCATCGTCGCCGGCCCTGCCCTCGGCCTTGTTGGCCATCAGCACGACGGGGGCGTCGCCTTCGCGCAGCCAGCGGGCGATTTCCTCGTCCAGCGGGGTGATGCCCGCGCGAGCGTCCACGACGAACAGCGCGACATCGGCATTTTCCACCGCCGCCTGCGTCTGCATGCGCATGCGGCCGGGCAGGGTCTGCGGGTCCTCATCCTCATAACCGGCGGTGTCGATGATGGTGAAATCGACGCCCAGCAGGTTCGCCTGCCCCTCCCGCCGGTCGCGGGTCACGCCGGGCTGGTCGTCGACCAGCGCCAGCTTCTTGCCGACGAGCCGGTTGAAAAGGGTGGACTTGCCCACATTGGGGCGTCCGACAATGGCAACGGTGGGCAGCATGAGAGGCCCGTATCCTTTAAAAAATGGGTGCTCCTGCGAAGGCAGGAGCCCAGTCCAAGCGGTGGAACTGGGCTCCTGCCTTCGCAGGAGCACGTTTACCTGAAATCGCCGGTGGCGTCAGCGGAATGCCGTCAGCTTTCCGTCATCGGCCAGGATATAAAGCGTGTTGTTCGCGACGATCGGCGACAGCGACATCGACCGGTCGAGATCGATTTCCGCCTGGATCTTGCCGGTCGTCGGATCGACATAGTTGAGGTCGCCATGGGTCGACACCAGCACCAGCCGCCCGCCCGCCAGCACCGGGCCGGTCCAGCGGATCGCCTTGTCCTTCTTCTTTTCCTTCTGCCAGCGGCGGAGCTGGCTGATCCAGCGGATCTTGCCCGTGGCGCGGGCGACGCAGAGCAGCTTGGCGTCGCTGGTGACGGCGAACACCCATTCGCCCACGACCGAAGGGGTCGAAATGCCGGCGATGTTGATTTCCCACAGACGCTGGCCGCTCACCAGTTCATAGCTCGCCATGCGACCGCCCTGGCCGATCGCGAACACCCGGCCGCGATCGATGACCGGATCGGCGTCGATGTCGGTCAGCGACGCCACGGCGGTCGAGATGCTGGTGCGCGACAGCGCGTCGCCCCACAGCGTCCGGCCATTTTCATAGCGATAGGCGGTCAGTTCGCCCGAGCTGTAGCCCGCGATCACCGTGCCCTGCGCGGCGGCGGGGGCGGCCACGCCGAAAATGCCGGTGACTTGCAGCGTGCCGCTGTCGGTCCACTGCACTTCGCCGTCGCTCTGGTTGAGGGCGAAGATCTGATTGTCCTGCCCCATCACATAGACATGGCCATTGGCGAGCGTCGGCGCGCCGCGCAGCGGGCCGCCGGGGCGCTTCTTCCACAGGATCGCGCCGCTGTTCGCATCCATCGCGGCGACATCGCCCACGCCGGTGCTGGCATAGAGCTTGCCGTCGATCACGCTGACGCCGCCGCCGAACAGGGCCCGGCCGCTGCCTTCGGCGGGCAGGGGCGTCTGCCACAGCTTCGCACCGCTGTTGGCGTCGAAGGCGATGACCCGCGCATCGGCGTCGATGACATAAAGCTTGCCGCCGACCACCACCGGAGCGGAGGCGAGGCGGGCCTGCGGCGTGCTGCCCGAAATGGAGGCGGTCCACGCCTGAGAGGGGGACGCGCCCAGCGCCAGATTGCCCATGGTCTTGGCGGGGCTGCCGCCCGGCTGCGACCATTGGTCGTTCACATAGGGTTCGGGCAGGGTCACGGGGACGTCGGCCAGCGTCGGATCGACCTCCACCCCCTGTTCATTGCTGAGGATCGAGGTGCGCTTGCCGACCACCGGGGTCTTGGGGCCGCCCTTCTTGCCGCCCACGATGCCGCAACCCGCCAGCAGGGCGATCATCATGGCCACGGTCAGGGCGCGGCCGGCGCCCGAAAATTTCGTCATGCTGTGCATTCCCATGCGCCCAATCATTCCTGTCCCGCCGCGACCGGCGTTTCGACTGCATCCACACCCAATAAGCCTGCCATCTGTCGCGCGCGTGAACGGATCGACTGCGGCACGTTCCTGTCCTTCGCCATGGCGGCGAACAGCGGCCCGGCGAGATCGGGCTTGCGCATCTTCATATAGGCGATGGCGACCAGTTCCCCGGCGCTGCCGAACCAGGGCGCGCCCTCGACGGCCAGGGGTTTCAGCCGGTCGACCACCTGCTGCGGAGCGAGGCTTTCATATTCCAGCGTGGTCTGGCGGATCAGCGCCAGGTCGCGATAGGGGCGGTCGAGCGAACCGTCATCCGCCATCGCCTTATAGGCGGCGATGGCGGCCTTGCTGTCGCCCTTGCGCGCGGCGGCGCCGGCCTTCACCAGCAGGGCGGAGGCGCGGAAGCCGGGCTGGCTCGCCTGGGTCAGCTTGTCCAGTTCCTTCGCATCGGGCGTGCCGCCGCCGACCGCCGTGGCGATCACCTTGTCCATTTCCTCCGACACGGCCTGCGACTGCGTCTTCGTATAATGCTGCCAATAGAGCCAGCCGGCGAAGGCCGCGAGGCCGATGACCACCGCCGCCACGATCCAGCGGCCGAAGCGCTGCCAGAAGGTCAGCAACTGGTCCTGCCGGACGGCTTCGTCGACCTCACGCATGAAGGCTTCGCTGTTTTGCGGCGTCAGGGCCACTTGGGTCTCCAGAAATTCGTCAGTTACGGCACGCGGAAGGCGCGATCATTAGCGGGGCTCTTGGCTCACGCAAATCACTTTTTGGGCCGATAGACCTGATCTTCGGTCGGAAAGTGCCGGTTCCGGACATCTTGCGCATAGCGGGCGGCGGCATTGCCGATGGTTTCCGCGATATTTTCATAACGCTTCACGAAACGGGGCACCCGTTCGAACATGCCCAGCATGTCCTCCGCCACCAGCACCTGCCCGTCGCAATGGGACGACGCGCCGATGCCGATCACCGGCACGTCGACGCTGTCGGTGACGGTGACGGCGATGTCCTCCATCACCCCCTCCAGCACCATGGCGAAGGCGCCCGCCTGCGCGACGGCGCGGGCGTCGGAGATGATCTTGGCATGCTCCTCCTGGCTCTTGCCGCGCGCGCCATAGCCGCCCAGCGCGTTCACCGCCTGCGGCGTCAGGCCGATATGGGCCATCACCGGAATGCCGCGCTGGCTCAAGAAGCCGATGGTTTCGGCCATGGCGACGCCGCCCTCCAGCTTCACGCCCGCGCAGCCGGTTTCGGCCATGACGCGGCTGGCGCTGGCGAAGGCCTGTTGGGGAGAGGCTTCGTAACTGCCGAAGGGCATGTCGACGAGGACGACGCTGTGATAGCTGCCGCGCACCACGGCGGCGCCATGGGCGATCATCATGTCGAGCGTGACCGGCAGGGTGGAGGGAAGGCCGTAGATCACCTGGCCCAGCGAATCGCCGACCAGCAGCATGTCGCAATGCGGATCGAGCAGTTGCGCCTGCCGCGCGGTATAGGCGGTCAGCATCACCAGCGGCTGTTCCGTCTTCCCCTCGAACTTGCGGCGCTGGATGGCGGGCACCGTCAGGCGCTTCATCGGCGCGGGGGTGGGGTTGGCGCGGCTGGTCGACGTATCGAGCGTGAAGGTCGTGGACATGGGATGCGCTCTACCGCAGCGGGGCGCGGGGCGCAAATCGGGGCCGTATCCAATCCGTTCAGGGCGGCATTGAAAAATGCGGGGAGCGACAGGGCCGTGTCGCTCCCCGCAGGGGGTGAACATCGTTGGATGCCAGCCCCTATCGAGAGGCCTTGGGCATCGTCAGAACGAGAATTTGATCGTACCGCCCCAGGTCTGCGGGTCGCCGGGCTGACCGGCGATCAGGCCGGTATTGCCCGGCGCGACCTGGAGATTTTCGATATAGTTCACGTCGAAGGCGTTGCGGACCCAGCCGAAGATGTCGAACCCTTCACCCCGGAAGCCGGCGCGGAAGTTGGTCAGGGCATAGCCCTTCACCTCCGTGTAGATGGACGGCGAGGCGTTGGAGTTCCAGTGCGACCGGTAATTGCCGTCGACGCCCAGATAGAGCTGGCCGTCCTTGTCCAGCAGCGTGACCGGAATGTTATATTCCGCGCCGTAGGAGAAGGCCCATTTCGACACGCCGGGGAGACGCTCGCCGGAAATGTCGACAAATGGGGGGCTGACCTGATTGGCCGTTGCTGCCGATCCGGGTGTGCCGGTGTAGGTGCACCTGCCGGTCACCGCAATCCCGGTGCTCGACCCGCCGCTCAGTTCCGGCGGCGGCGGCGCGTTGCAGAACTTCACATATTTGGCATCGGTGTAGGCGCCGTTGGCATAGGCGGTGAAGCGGTCGCTGGCGACGACCTTGAAATCTGCCTCGATACCCTGGGACCGTACCTTGTCGGCGTTGGCGAGATAGCCGCGCGTCGTGCCGAACTGGCCGCCGTTCACCGTCGCCTGGAAATTCTCGATCTCCGTGCGGAAGGCGGTGAGGTTGAAGGTCGCCCGACGGTCCCAGAACTGGGTCTTTAGGCCGACTTCGAAATGGTTGACCCGTTCCGGCTTCACCGTGCCCACGGCATAGTTCACCGTATTGTCCGAATTGAGCGGCAAGCCATTCTGGTTGATGCCCAGCGTCTTGAAGCTCTTGGCATAGGTCGCATAGGCAAGGATGTCCTGCGCGATCTTGTAGTTGACGTTGAAGTCGTAGGTGAAGTTCCAGGCGCTGTCGGACGGCGCGCTGAGTTGCGGTTGGTAGACGCCGCACTGCGCCGTCAGCACGGCATTGCCCTGCGTGGCGGTGGGTGCGCAACTGTTGATGACCGCTCCGGAGCCAGTGGTGACCACGCGCTGGTAGAAGCCCGACTTCTTGTCGTAGTTCAGACGCGCGCCCGGCTGGATGGTCAGGGCGTCGGTCACCTTCCAGCTCAGCTGGCCGAACAGCGCCGCGCTGGTGCTCTTGAGCCACTGCGTGTTGGTGGCGGTCAGCCCCTGAAGGATGCTTGGATTCCCTGCATTCGCGCCGGTCAGGCTCCAGCGGCTGGCGTCCGCGCCCTGCTGCTCCGTGCCCTGCGTGTCGATCCGCTGCTTGAAGCCGAACAGGCCGACCACGAAGTCGATCTTCTGGCTTTCGTAATTATAGCGGAATTCCTGGCTGTACTGGTCCTGCTGCGAGGGGTTCTGCGATTTCGAAACGACCGACAGGCCGGTGAAGTCGCGGTCATTCTCCGGCTTCCAGTCCCAGAAGCGCCACGCGGTGACGGAGGTCAGCGTGCCGGGGCCGACATCCCACTTTATCCTGGCGGAGACGCCGCCGATCTTGTTGCCAGCGTTCAGGTTGCTGTCGAGATCGGTCAGCCGGTCATAGGGATTGCGGCTGGGCACGGCATAGTTGCGGCCCGGATAGGCGGGGTTCGGATTGGCGTTGATCGCCTTGACCAGCTCATCATATTGGCGCGTGATCGGGCGCTGCGTCGTGCCCACCCGCACGAACACGGTGCCGCAGCATTCCGGGTCCTGTTTGCTGTAGTCGCCCGACAGGGTCAGGCTGAAATTGTCGGTCGGCTTGAACAGCAGTTGTCCGCGAATGCCCAGATTGTCCTGCTCGTTGATCCAGCGCTGGGACGTGACGTTGTAGATCGTCCCCCGGCGGCTGGTCGCGGCGACGGCGATGCGGGCTGCGATCGTGTCGGACAGCGGGCCGGAGATGGCTGCCTTCGCCTGCTTGTAGTTGAGATTGCCGACGGTCAGTTCGGCGCGGCCCTCGAAATCGAAGGTCGGCTGGTTGGTCGTGATGTTGATCGCGCCGGCCGTGGTGTTCTTGCCGTAGAGCGTGCCCTGCGGACCGCGCAGCACTTCGACCTGGGCGACGTCCAGAAAGTCGAAGGTCGCGGCGGCGACGCGGCTGTTATAGACGTCATCGACATAGATGCCGACGCCCTGCTCGAAGCCGTCGCTGGTCAGGCCGAACGGCACGCCGAGGCCGCGGATGTTGACCGAGGTGTTGCGCGGGTTGGTGGTGTAGACCTGAAGCGTCGGCGCCAGTTGCTGGAGCTTCACGACGTTGAAATTGCCGGTCGCCTCTATGCTGTCGCCGCGGATCACGGAGATCGCCAGCGGCACCTCCTGCGCGGTTTCCGCACGGCGGCGGGCGGTGACGATGATCACTTCCCCGCGGGCAGTGGCTTGTTCGGCGCTGTCCGCAACGGGTTGAGCCGCGTCCTGCGCAGATGCGGTGGACGCAATAAAGGATGCGCTCGCCACGCCGGCGAGCAACAGAAAACGCGCAATCATTGTATATTCCCCTTCCGGATGTCCGGTGAATGTTGATCGCGGCCCCTGCGGTGATCCGCTCAAAGCCGTTGGTCTGGGAATGGAAAATGTGGCCCACCCCTTGCCACCTGTTATCCGGCCCTTTGCGGGCCTTGTTCAGCAACCCTGAATCTTCTTGCTCCCCCCGCTCTTGTTTCAGGCGGTGAGGCGCGTCTTTTCCGTCACGTCGATCTGCACGACGCGTGCGTCATGCACGGTCAGCGTGACAGATCCGAAACGAAGCGCCTCCAGCACGCTGCGCACCTTTTCGATGCTGACCGCAATGTCGTGGCGCTGCCCGTCACTGCGGCCGTTGCGGGCGAATTCAATCGATCGGTTTTCACTCATAAACACCTCTTAGCCGCTCTTTATCTCAACTGTATTGATAGACAAAAAAGCAAATATAAGGGGCGCTCAAGTTTCTCTTGTCGCGCCCCAAAAGCATCGTTCGGAAAATGGGTCCGGTTTTTCCGTAAAAACGATGCGATAACAAAAACTATAGACTAGCCGTTGACCCGCAGCGCCGCCAATCGCCGCTCCTGATGCGCCAGCGGGATGGCGGGCCGTAACTGGCGCATTGCAGAAGCCTGCTCATGCGCATTGTCGATCAGTTTTTCGAGCAAAGCCTGGCCGAAGCGCCATTCGCCCAGGCCCGAATCCGCATTGATATGGCCGCAAAAGCCCGCATCGACAAAGCTGCTGCCCCAATTCTTGCCGATGCTGTGGGCGCGTTCGAAGAAGATATAGGGATCGTTGCGGCTCGCCACGACGATCGAGGGAAAGGGCAGTTGCGCGCGGGGCGTGGGGCCGAAGCCGCCGATCGTCTCGGGCGTTTCCATCCGGTCGCAGTCGGGCGGCGCCACCAGCAGCGCGCCGGTCACGGGCCAGCCATAGGCCTGGCTCTGCAAGGCGCCCCACCAGGCGACCGCAAGGCAACCCAGGCTGTGCGCGGCCAGGATGATCGGCCCCTCCGCCGCCCGGATCGCAGCGTCCAGCCGCGTGACCCAGCTATTGCGGCTGGGGCTGGCCCAGCTTCCCAGGTCGACCCGCTCGCAATCACCGCGCGTCTTTTCCCACAGCGTCTGCCAATGACCCGGCCCGCTATTGTTGAGACCCGGTATGGTCAGCACGACCGGCTGGCGCGCGTCTCCCGAATGTCCGAATCGCTCCATGGTCAAATCCTCGTCCTATTGTCGAGGGAGAGATAATTCTATTTATCCGGTAGACAATGGTCAAGCGGCAAAATGTGTCGGAATTTGGGCAACCCGATTCATCTGAGGTTCATATAATGGAAAGGGTCGGGGACTACCACCTTTGCGCCGCCCGAAACCGCCGGAACGCCCCTTACCAGGGGTAGATCAGCCCATAATAGTGAAAGACGCTGCGGCCGTAAGCGTCGTCATAATCGGGTCGTTCTTCCGGCAGATGGCGGGGCGCCTGGTCTAATATGTCCCTGGCCAAGTCCACCACATAGCCGCCCTTGTCCGTGTCGTAGCTCAGCATCGACCAGGGCAGCGGATAATGATCGTTGCCGATGCCCAGGAAGCCGCCGAAGGACAGCACGGCATAGCGGACCTGCCCGCTGCGCTTGTCGACCATGAAGTTGGAGATGTGGCCCAGCCGCTCCCCCTGGCGGTTGTAGACGGTAGTGCCTTCGATCCGGTCGGATGCGATCAGGTCGCCATGATTTTCCCTCGCCACGTCAGACATCGTCACTCTCCTGCGAAGAAATCGCGTTATGCTGACTGAACCAAGGGGGACCGGGCGGGTTCCCCGGGGCAGACGAGATGATATGCGAACAGGAGGACGGTCATGAAGATCAATCGCAGCGGATCGGCGGTATGGAGTGGCGGCCTGAAGGACGGCAAGGGCGCGATCTCGACCCAGAGCGGCGCGCTGGATGCGCATCCCTATGGCTTTGCGATGCGCTTCGAAGGGGTGCCGGGCACCAATCCCGAGGAGTTGGTCGCGGCGGCCCACGCCTCCTGCTTCACCATGGCGCTGTCGCTGATATTGGGCGAAGCGGGGCTGACGGCCGAGAAGATGGAGACCAATGCCGTCGTGACGCTGGAACAGCAGGAAGGCGGCTTTGCCATCACGGCGAGCAAGCTGAGCCTGAAGGCGACCATCCCCGGCGCAGACGATGCGCGGTTCCAGGAACTGGCCGCGAAGGCGAAGGCCAATTGCCCCGTGTCCAAGCTCTTGAATGCGGAGATCAGCCTGGACGCGGAACTGCTAGGCTGAAGGCGTGCGCCTGGCGTGGACATGTTCGCGCCAGGCGATGTACAGGCCGCTCCCCACGATCAGCGCCGCACCGATCCACGTCGTCGCGATCGGCCAGTTGCCCCAGATCGCCCAGCCGAGCAGCGTCGTCCAGACGATGGAACTGTAGTCCATCGGCAGCACCACGGAAACGGGGGCCCAGCGCAGTGCCGCGGTCATGCAGATCTGCGCGATGCCGCCGGTCACGCCGATCAGCAGCAGCAGGCCCCATGTCATGGCGTCATGGGCCTGCCCGTGGAACAGCATCGCCACGCCCAGCGGCGGCAGGGAGAGGAGGGTGAACCAGAAGACGATCACCCCGGCGCTTTCCGTGCGGCCCAGTTCGCGCAGGACCAGGCTGACGCAGGCGGTGACGAAAGCCGCGGCGAGCGCGACCGCAACGCCGATGGCGGGGAAGTGCCCGGCATCCGGCCGGACCATCACGATCACGCCGAGAAAGCCGATGAGCACCGCGCTCCACCGGTGGATGCCGGTCGTCTCGCGCAGGATGAGGGCGGACAGGATCGTGCCGAAGATCGGCATGGTGAAGCCGATGGTCACCGCTTCCGCCGGCAGCAGCAGGATATAGGACAGGAAGTTGAGCACCATGCCCGTCAGGCCGATGATCATGCGGGTGGCATGGACGCCGATGCGTCGCGTGCGGATCGATCCCATGCCGCTTGTCATGGCGATCCAGGCGAATACCACCGGCAGCGCCAGGGCCTGGCGGTAGAACAGCGATTCCACCACATGGACGCCGCGCGCGTCGGCCAGTCTGACCGTCACGAACATGATCGAAAGGCAGATCACCGCGAGCAAGCGCAGGCCGATGGCGGTGAACGGACGATGCGGGCGATTGGATGGGGGTGGGGGCGGCATGCGAACGCCTTAGCCCCGCTGCGGGAGGACGCAACCGCCCAAGGAGGGATGGACGAGTCCGGAATGCGGGAAATTGGCCAATTCAGGACATTCCCCTCCCGTAAACGGGAGGGGTTAGGGGTGGGTGCGAGCGCAGCGAGCTTCCAGCTTAGCCGTTGAAAATTCACGCTGATGTCGCGCCAGCCCACCCCCTAGCCCCCTCCCGCCTGCGGGAGGGGGAATGTCCTGATTCCACCCCAATCAGCCGCTCGGCGCGTTAAGGAGCGTGCGGCGTTAAATCGGACGCAGGCCGCGCTTCAGCTTTCCGTGTCGCATCCTTTCAAGCAGAACCGGTTTCCGTCCTTCGACGGGCTCAGGACAGGGATGCCCCCTATTTTGTCTGCGCCGTTTCACTTCACCGGTTTGCGAAAACGGAGCGTCATCCGGTCGCTTTCCCCGATGGCGAGATATTTCGCCTTGTCGACCTCTCCATTGCGCAGGGTCGGCGGGAGCGTCCAGACGCCCTTTTCCCAGTCGGCCGTGTCCTTGGGATTGGCGTTGACCTCCGACGATCCGGCATATTCGAAGCCGGCCGCTTCAGCGAGGCGGCGGATGGTCGATACCTTGAGGTAGCCGCTGGTCTTCTCCAGCGCCGTATCGCGCCCTTCGGGCAGGCGATGGTCGACGATGCCCAGCGTCCCGCCCGGCTTCAGCAGGTCGTAAAAGGTCTTGAACGTGGCCGTCTCGGTCCCGCCCATCACCATATTGTGCACGTTGCGGAAGGTCAGCAGCGTGTCGACGCTGCCCGCCGGAATGAGGCCGGTCTGGTCGGGGAAGGGGACGACCTTCACCTTGTCATAGACGTCCGGCTTTGCCGCGAGGAACGCCTTGTAGCCGTCCAGAGAGCGGCCGGTCGGCTGGAGCGCGTAGAAGGTGCCCTTTTCGCGCAGCAGCGGCGCCAGGATTTCCGTGTACCAGCCGCCGCTGGGTGCATATTCGACCACTGTCTGGTCCGGCTTCACCCCGAAGAAGGCAAGGGTTTGGGCCGGATGGCGGTAGGTGTCGCGAGCGGCGTTGGCCGGGGTGCGGCTGGGGGCGGCGACCGCGGCCGCGATCGGATCGGCCGCCTGATGATGGTGCGCATGCTGCGCGGCGAGGGGAAGCAGCGGCAGGGACAGGCCGGTCAGCAGCAGGGCGGCGCGGGCTAGACGGTTCATCGGCATTCCTCTCTTTCTGGGGAATGTCCGATGTGCCGGTGATGCGGGCTCCGCGCAAGCGGGCCGGCGGGAAATATGTCCGCCGGCAGCAATTGTTGCAATATGCGCTTATGGGCAGGTCGTTACAGGCAGGCTTCCAGGAAAGGCTGGTCGAAGCCGAACTGCCGCGCCTTGTCCAACGTGTAGGGACGCAGGCCCATGGAACGATATTCCCCGATGATCTTCCCGCTGTCGTCCTCGTCATGATATTCGAACTTGAACAGTTCCTGGGTGACGATGACGTCGCCTTCCATGCCGATCACCTCGGTGACGTTGGTGACGCGGCGCGAACCGTCGCGCAGTCGCTTCACCTGCACGATCAGGTCGACGGAGTCGGCAATCTGCTTGGAAATCGCTTCCTTGGGGATCTTGATGTCACCCATCAGGATCATGTTCTCCATACGGCCGAGGCATTCGCGTGGGGAGTTGGAGTGGAGCGTGCACATGGACCCGTCATGGCCCGTGTTCATCGCGGCGAGCAGGTCGAAGCACTCCGCGCCGCGGATTTCGCCCAGGATGATGCGGTCGGGGCGCATGCGCAGGGCGTTCTTGACGAGGTCGCCGATGGTGATCGCGCCTTGGCCCTCCAGGTTCGGCGGGCGGGTTTCCAGCGGCAGCCAGTGCGGCTGTTGCAGGCGAAGTTCGGCCGCATCCTCGATGGTCAGCACGCGCTCGCCCGGGTCGATCATCTTGGAGAGGGCATTGAGCATGGTCGTCTTGCCCGAACCCGTACCCCCCGAAATCACGATGTTGAAGCGGCAGGCGCCCGCGATCTTCAGCGCGGTGCACATCTTCTGGCTCATCGCGCCCCATTGGGCGAGCATGTCGAGCGTGATCGGCTTGGCGGAGAATTTACGGATGGAGATGGCGGTGCCGCGCAGGGATAGCGGCGGCACGATCACGTTGACGCGGCTGCCGTCGGGCAGGCGGGCGTCGGCCAGCGGCGTGGTCTGGTCGACGCGGCGGCCGACTTTGTTGACGATGCGCTGGGCGATCTGGAACAGATGCTCTTCGTCGCGGAACTTGATGGGCGCGATCTGTAGCTTGCCCTTCTTTTCGATATAGGTCTGCTCCGGGCCGTTGACCATGATGTCGCTGACGTCCGGATCGGCCAGCAATTCCTCCAGCGGGCCCAGGCCGAGCAGTTCGTCCACCAGCACCTTTTCCAGCGCGAACTGCTCGCGGCGGTTGAGGGTCAGCTTCAGTTCCGCCAGCACCTCCATGATGATCGGGCGGAATTCCTCGGCCAGCTCATCCTTGGTCAGCGTGGCGGCGGCTTCGGGATCGACGCGCTCCAGCAGGCGGGGGAGCACCTGCTCCTTGATCTTGTGGACCGAGGCTTCGAACCCTTGCGGTCCGGTATCGGCGGCATGTTCGGCATTGGCGCGATCCGACAGGCGCTGCATCGCGTCGGCATTGCGCTGCATCTGGCTTGTGGGCGCGGAGAGCGGATCGAGCGGGGCTTCCGGGGGCAGGGCCGTCATGTCCAGGGGCGGGAACTGCTCGCCGCCCTTGATCTCTTCCTTGGGCGCGCCTCCCTGCATCGGTCGGGCAAGGCCGAAACCCGGCTTGATGCCCGCAGGTCCATTTTTCCGTCCAAACGCGCTCATAATTCTCCGCCGAAATGATGTGCATCAGCCATGGTTGTTAAAGGTGAATAGCGTGGAAACTTTGATAAATGGCTAATGCGTCGGTGGCCGGGCGCCGCAGCGGGGCGAGGCCTGCTTGGACATTCGAATGGCGTCTGCGTTCGGCTGGCGGGAGGACGATGCTTGCCCACAAGAGGCGAACTGTTGGCGTGGTGGCTGACATCCAGTCTTCAACGATAGGGCATTTCGGTCGTTGATGATCCTGATGAGAGCCATGTTCGGCCAGTCTGGAAAGCCAAAGAGCCCCGTTCCGACTTGGAACGGGGCCCTTTGGCTTTTAGCAGCGGTCAGTTTGGCTTGTCAGCCGGCATGCTCCGCAAGGACGGTGAGGCCCTTTTCGTTCACCTCGGCAAAGCCGCCGCGAACCGGGATGATTTCCGGGGCGGCGCCGGCGTTGGCGAAGATCTGGATCGTGCCGTCACGGACGGTCGACATGAAGGGCGCATGGCCCTCCAGCACGCCGAAGTCGCCATCGGTGCCGGGGACGACCACCTGATAGACCTCTTCCGAGCGGACGAGCTTTTCCGGGGTCACGAGTTCGAAATGCAGTGCCATTGTCTTACTGAGCCTTTGCTGCATCAAGGGCGACGGTCATGATCATCTGAATGCCCTTGCCTTCATTGTAAACGATATTGGGACCGTCAAGAATGACGATCATATGCCCGCCGGGACGTTCCGCATTGAGTACCAGCAGATCCCGCATGAAATTGCCTTGCATTCCGGATCGGCTTTTGTCGATCGTCCAGCCTTCGATCGACCGTAATTTGGTCGTCCAATCATATCTTGCCGTCAGCGAGAGCATGGTGTCGGCCAGCGTCACCTTACAAGCCGGCACCGAAGCGGAAGTAGCCAGCCACATCTTGCCTTCGGGCACGGCGACGGAAGCGTAGATGCCTTCCTTGCCAAATAAGCGGCTCGCCATGGTCTCCACATCGGCCGGAGGAATGGCCAAGGTGATACCGACGTTCTTCAACAGCTTTTCGTTCTTCGCGGTCAAATGATCCCGCTCGGTAAGCTGTTGCGCGCAGGCTCGAAATGCTGTTTCCAGCGCGCTGGTCAACTGGGAGGCCGTCGTCTTGGCCGGTGTTGCCGATTGCAGCAAGGCTAGTGCAAGGACGACGCCTCCCGTCATTTGCCTTACGCCGCTTCCGCAGCCAGCTTCTTCGCCTTTTCGATGGCTTCGTCGATGCCGCCGACCATGTAGAAGGCGTTTTCGGGCAGATGGTCATATTCGCCTTCGACCACGGCCTTGAACGACTTCACCGTATCCTCGATCTGGACGAACTTGCCCGAAATGCCGGTGAAGACCTCCGCGACGTGGAAGGGCTGCGACAGGAACTTCTGGATCTTGCGGGCGCGGGCGACGGTCAGCTTGTCCTCTTCCGACAGCTCGTCCATGCCCAGGATCGCGATGATGTCCTGAAGCGACTTGTACTTCTGGAGGATCGCCTGAACCGCGCGGGCGGTTTCATAATGTTCCTGACCGACGACGCGGGGTTCCAGAACGCGGCTGGTCGAGTCCAGCGGGTCCACCGCCGGATAGATGCCCAGTTCCGAAATGGCGCGGTTGAGAACGGTGGTGGCGTCGAGGTGCGCGAAGCTGGTGGCCGGCGCCGGGTCGGTCAAGTCGTCCGCGGGGACGTACACGGCCTGCACCGAGGTGATCGAGCCCTTGTTGGTCGAGGTGATGCGCTCCTGAAGGGCGCCCATGTCGGTGGCGAGGGTCGGCTGATAGCCCACGGCCGAAGGAATGCGGCCGAGCAGAGCCGACACTTCCGCGCCCGCCTGGGTGAAGCGGAAGATGTTGTCGACGAAGAACAGCACGTCCTGACCTTCCTGGTCGCGGAAATATTCCGCGATGGTGAGGCCCGACAGGGCGACGCGCGCGCGGGCGCCCGGCGGTTCGTTCATCTGGCCGTAGACCAGCGCCACCTTCGAACCTTCGCTGATCGCGTTGCCGTCGGCGTCCTTGGCGATGACGCCGGCGTCGAGGAATTCGTGATAGAGGTCGTTGCCCTCGCGGGTACGCTCACCGACGCCCGCGAACACGGAGGTGCCGCCATGGCCCTTCGCGATATTGTTGATCAGTTCCTGGATGAGCACGGTCTTGCCGACGCCCGCGCCGCCGAACAGACCGATCTTGCCGCCCTTCGCATAGGGAGCGAGAAGGTCGATGACCTTGATGCCGGTGACCAGGATCGAGGCGTCGGTCGACTGGTCGACGAATTCCGGCGCCTTGGCATGGATCGGGGCGGAGAGGGTGGTGCCGACCGGGCCGCGCTCGTCGATCGGCTCACCGACGACGTTCAGGATGCGGCCGAGCGTGGCCGGGCCGACGGGAACGCTGATCTGCGCGCCGGTGTCGGTCACTTCCTGACCGCGGGTCAGGCCGTCGGTCGAGTCCATCGCGATGGTGCGGACGGTGTTCTCGCCCAGATGCTGGGCGACTTCCAGCACGAGGCGCTGGCCGTTGTTGCTGGTTTCCAGCGCCGAGAGAATGGCCGGAAGTGCATCGGGGAAGGTAACGTCGACGACGGCGCCGATGACCTGGCTGATGCGGCCTACATTGTTGGTGGTTGCCATGACTACTGTCCTTGCCTGCACTTAAAGGGCTTCGGCGCCCGAGATGATTTCGACGAGTTCGGTGGTGATCGCGGCCTGACGGCTGCGGTTATACTGAATGGTCAGCTTGTTGATGAGGTCGCCGGCGTTGCGGGTCGCATTGTCCATGGCGGTCATCGACGCGCCCTGTTCGGACGCGTTGTTTTCCAGCAGCGCCTTGAAGATCTGCACCGTGACGTTGCGCGGCAGCAGGTCGTCGAGGATCGCTTCCTCGCTCGGCTCATATTCCACCGTCGCGCCGATGGCGTTGCGGTCGGCGTCGGCCGGGATCTTCACCGGAATGATCTGCTGCTCGGTCGGGATCTGGGCGAGCGCCGACTTGAAGCGCGAGAAAAAAAGATGCGCGACGTCGAACTTGCCGTTCAGATACATGTTGGTCAGTTCGCGGGCGATCTCCTCAGCCTGCGCATAGCCCGGTTCCTTGACGCCGGTGGTGTCGAACTGGGCGACGATCATGCCGGGGAAGGTGCGGTTGATGACCGGACGGCCCTTGCGGCCGATCAGGTAGAAGCGGACGGTCTTGCCTTGCTGGATCAGTTCGTCCGCCTTGGCGCGGGCGGCCTTGACGATGTTGGCGTTGAACGCGCCGGCAAGGCCACGGTCCGAATTGGCGACGACCAGCAGATGGACATCGTCCTTGCCGGTTCCTGCCAGCAGCGGGGAGGCGCCTTCGCCCGAACCCCCTGCGATCTTCGAGGCGAGGCTGGCGACGACCGCTTCCAGGCGGCTGGAATAGGGGCGGGCGGCTTCGGCGGCGGCCTGCGCCTTGCGCAGCTTCGCGGCGGCGACCATCTGCTTGGCCTTGGTGATCTTCTGGGTCGACTTGACCGACCCGATGCGCAGCTTCAGTTCCTTGAGGCTAGCCATAGTTCAAACATTCCGAGCAAGGGCCAGACGGCCCGCGAGACCAAAGAAACCGACGCCCATGGCGCCTTCGAACCAGCGCATCGCGCTGCTCTGCCCGACCTTGCGCCCCGCCTTGGTGGCGAGGATCGCGAGAAGGGCGCACCAGAAGAAACCCAGTCCATAGACGATCGCGATCAGCAGCATGCCCTGCCATGGTGCGTCCGGACCGGTGCCGACGAACTGCGGCAGCGCGGCCAGGAAGAAGATCGCGACCTTCGGGTTCAGCACGGTGCTGATGAACCCCTGCGCGAAGGGCGATCCGCCGATCCGCAGCCTGGGCGCTTCCGATGCGGGCGACGGCTTCACCGCGCCGCGCAGCATCGAAAGGCCGAGCCATGCGAGATAGATCGCGCCCGCGATCTTCACCGCCATGAACAGGCCCGGCACGGCGTTCAACACGCTGAGGAAGCCGAAGCCGCAGAGCGCCATGTAGAACAGCCCGCCAAGCTGGATGCCGCCGATCGCCGCCATTCCCGCCCTCAGCCCGCGCCGCGCCGCGTGACCAGCCACCAGCATGGTGTCCGGTCCCGGCAGCAGCACCAGACCGATCGACATCACGGTCCAGGCAAGGAGGGAATGGGCGGTGAGCATTATCGCAGCTTCGTTCTTCCTTTTTTCCGTCATCCCCGTGGGGGGCCATCTCCCTTGCGTTGCGTCTGGGCGCTCGGTCGGGAGATGGGTTCCCGCTTTCGCGGGAATGACGGGGTGGTGGGTTACGCGAAGGTCTTGCCGAACGAGTCCAGCGCGGCCTTCAGCTTCGCCTTGGGCTCGTCGCCCAGATCCTTGCTGTCGCGGATGGCGGCCAGCACCTCGGGATGGTCGTGGCGCAGATAGGCGAGCATCAGCTCTTCATAGCGCGTCACGTCCTTGACCGGGATGCTGTCCAGATAGCCGTTGGTGCCCGCGAAGATCGACGCCGTCTGCTCTTCGAAGGGCAGGGGCGAGAACTGGGCCTGCTTGAGCAGTTCGGTCAGGCGCGCACCACGGTTCAGCAGCTTCTGGGTCGAAGCGTCGAGGTCCGAACCGAACTGGGCGAAGGCCGCCATTTCGCGATACTGGGCCAGCTCCAGCTTGATCGAGCCGGAAACCTTCTTCATCGCCTTGGTCTGCGCGGCGGAACCGACGCGCGACACCGACAGGCCGACGTTGATGGCCGGACGGATGCCCTGATAGAAAAGGTTGGTTTCGAGGAAGATCTGGCCGTCGGTGATCGAGATCACGTTGGTCGGAATATAGGCCGACACGTCGCCTGCCTGCGTTTCGATGATCGGCAGCGCCGTCAGCGAGCCGGCGCCGTTGGCGTCGTTCATCTTGGCCGCGCGCTCCAGCAGGCGGCTGTGCAGGTAGAAGACGTCGCCCGGATAGGCTTCGCGGCCCGGAGGACGGCGCAGCAGCAGCGACATCTGGCGATAGGCGACGGCCTGCTTGGAAAGGTCGTCATAGACGATCACGGCATGCATGCCGTTGTCGCGGAAGAATTCGCCCATGGTGACGCCGGTGTAGGGCGCCAGATACTGGAGCGGAGCGGGTTCCGAAGCGGTCGCGGCGACGACGATCGAATATTCCATCGCGCCATTTTCTTCGAGCTGCTTGACGATCTGCGCGACGGTCGAGCGCTTCTGGCCGACGGCGACGTAGATGCAGTAGAGCTTCTTCGACTCGTCGTCGCCCGCGTTGATGCCCTTCTGGTTGATGAAGGTGTCGATCGCGACGGCGGTCTTGCCGGTCTGGCGGTCGCCGATGATCAGCTCGCGCTGGCCGCGGCCGACGGGGACGAGGGCGTCGATCGCCTTGAGGCCGGTCTGCACGGGTTCGTGCACCGACTTGCGGGGAATGATGCCCGGCGCCTTGACTTCCACGCGCTTGCGTTCGGTGTACTGGATCGGGCCCTTGCCGTCGATCGGGTTGCCGAGGCCGTCGACCACGCGGCCCAGCAGGCCCTTGCCGACGGGCACGTCCACGATGGTGCCGGTGCGCTTGACGGTGTCGCCTTCCTTGATCTCGGCATCCGAGCCAAAGATCACGACGCCGACATTGTCGGCTTCCAGGTTGAGCGCCATGCCCTGCACGCCATTGGCGAACTCGACCATTTCGCCCGCCTGGACGTTGTCGAGGCCATGGACGCGGGCGATGCCGTCACCCACGGTCAGCACGGAACCGACTTCGCTCACCTGCGCTTCGGTGCCGAAATTGGCTATCTGGTCCTTGATGACCTTCGAAATTTCTGCGGCGTTGATATCCATGTTCAGCCTTTCAGCCTTTCATCGCGTGGGCGAGACTATTCAAACGGGTGCGGATGGAGGAATCGATCATCTGGCTGCCGATCTTGACGACCAGCCCGCCCAGGATCGCGGGATCGACCTTGGCATCGAGCGCGACGTCGCGGCCGACGCGGGCGCGCAGGCCCTGTTGCAGGGCGCTGACCTGCCCGGCGTCGAGCGGATGGGCGCTCGTCACTTCAGCGCGAACCTCGCCCTTGTGATTCGACAGCAGCGTCTCATAGGCGCGGATGATCGCGGGCAGCTGGGAAAGGCGGCGGTTCTGGGCCAGCACGCCCAGGAAATTCGTCGTCAGCGGGTCGAGGCTCATGGAGGATGCGACGGCGGCGATCGTCTTACCCGCTGCGTCGCGGCTGAGGACCGGGCTGTTCACCAGGCCCTTGAAATCGGCCGATTCGGCCAGTGCCGCCTTGAGCGCAGCCAAGCTCGCCGCGACGGTGTCGAGCGTCTTGCCGTCGCGGGCCAGATCGAACAGCGCCACCGCATAGCGGCCGCTGAGGCTGGCCTGAATACCGCCGGTCGTCTCCACGCGCTTACCGTCCTCCACTTGATTCTGGCATTTTGAATTGCCGGTCATGCAAAAAGGGGGCGCGGTTCTGTCCGTCCCGGTCCCCTGTTGGGGGGCCGGTTAGCAGTGGGATTGTGACTATGCAAGCCATGGAACACGATTCGACCGTCAGTATGAAATCATCGCGATTTGACTGAGTTTTTATATGGGACGAATCGTTGGGCGCCGCCCCGCTTTTATTTCCCCTCGGGGGTGAGCCGACCCTTTTGGCAATGGTAGACGATCCGTTCATTGGGTTGGGCCGGAAGCAGGGCGGCGAGATCGTTCTGCAGCGTGGCGATTTTCCCCAGCAGGGCAGAATCGCTCCCACAGCCCTTGATCGCGCCGCCGCCAAGGGCGCGGGCCTTTGCCATGGTGTCGATGTCGGGCAGCCAGCGCTGGACCCGAAGCGTGCCCGTTGCCGGATCGAAGCGGCTGACGGTCACGAAATTATGGTCGTCGGGGACGGCCGCGCGCTGCCAGCCGGTGCCGGAGGAGACATATTGGGTGTCGCCGTCGACGCAGCCTCCCTCCGCCCAGTGGAATCCGATGTCATTGGGTTGGGATATGGTGAGCCGGCTGCGATTCACGTCCACCCGGCAGACATTGTCGCCGGCCCAGGCATAGGCGTTGTTGCCCATGACGTTCGCGTCCTGCGGCAGTTCGATGCGTTCTTCGATACTGGAGAAGCTGGGCTTCAGGAAGAACAGTCCGATCGCCGCGAACAGCAGGACGCCGCCGCCCGCCAGCCACCAGGTGGCGCGCCGTTCCCGGCCCTGGCTGTAGAACAGGCCGCCTGCGCCGAGGCCGAGCACCGCCAGCGCCAGCAGCACTGCGGCGCCCGCCATCGCATTTTCCCGGGCGGAAATGACGTCGCGTTCGGCCGTGTCGCGGGCCTTGTCCAGCGCGGCTTCGCGAGCGTCCGCGCGGGCGCGTTCGGATTGCTCGCTCCGCGCTTCCTCCCGCTGGGCGAGGGCGGCTTCGGCGGCGTCCGCCTCCGCCATCGAGCGGCAGGGAACGACGGTGTGCAGCGACGATATGCCGGCCTGCCGCAGGAAGGAGGCGACTTCCCGCCAGGACACGGCGAAGCCGAACTCCGCATCATTGCCGTCGGAGACCGATCCGAAACTGTTGACCCCCAGCACCCGGCCGCAATCGTCGACCAGCGGGCCGCCGCTATTGCCTGCGGCCAGCGGCGCGGTGTGCAGCACCGTATCGAAATTCTGGCTGGCCCTGCCTGAGGACACAGTGCCGCTGGTCTTCACCGTGCCGAGCGGTTCCACCAACTGCTTGAGGCCAAGGCCCTGCGCGCGGTCCACCGTGCCGGGATAGCCGATGGCGGTGACATGCTGCCCGTCGCTCACCGCGCCGGCGTAGAAGGTGCTGACCGGCAGGCTGCCTTCCTCCAACTGGATCAGCGCCAGGTCGTTGCCGGGCGAGAAGGCGATGATCCGGCCGCCATAGGTCTTTGTCCCCTCCGAAGGGATGACGCCGATGACAAGGTCCTTCTCCTCCCGCGTCAGTTCGACCACATGGGCGTTGGTGATGATCTTGTCCGGCGCGACCGCGAAGCCGCTGCCATGGCCCACGAAATAGGCGTCGGAGCCGTTGGTCGCGACCAGCACGACGCGGACAACGCCGCGGGCGGCGGCTGCGATGTCCTGCTGTTCGGCATGCGCGCCGGAGGGCCCGGCAAGAGCCAGGAGCGCGGCCAGAACAGGGGCGAGGCGACGGAATAGTGCGACCATGGTTGGCGGCATTCATATGCGATGGTGGGATTGAGGCAATGCGCAAAAAAGCGTGGAGCCGCTTTTTGAGCGCAAGCGGCGGGAAGGCTGATGCGTCGGGCGCGGCTATCCCTTATTCATGACCGAGATGAGACAGCCCGAAGCCCCGATCCACGCCATGCCGGACGCAGATGCCTGCTGGGACGCCTTTCTGGGGCGCGACCGGAGCTTCGACGGGCGGTTCGTGGGCGCTGTGCTGACCACCGGCATCTATTGCAAGCCGAGCTGCGCGGCGCGGCATCCCCGGCGGGAGAATATGATCTTCCTTGCCGACCCGGAGGCAGCGCGGGCGGCGGGTTTCCGCGCCTGCCTGCGCTGCCGCCCCGACGAGGTCGGGCGCGACCGGCTGGCGGTGGAGGCGGCCATCGCCTTCATCGCTGCCGCCGAGACCCCGCCCTCGCTGGAGGAGGTGGCGGCGCATGCGGGCTATGCGCCGCATCATTTCCACCGGCTGTTCAAGCGCGAAACGGGGATGACGCCGGCCGCCTACGCCCGATCGCTGCGCACCGAACGGCTGAAAAGCGCGCTGGAGGAGGGGAGCAGCGTCACCGGCGCGATCTATGAGGCGGGCTATAATGCGCCCAGTCGCGCCTATGCCGATGCGGAACGGCATCTGGGCATGACGCCCAGCGCCTGGAAGGATGGCGGGCGGGGCGTGGCGATTCGCCATGCGGTGGTGCAGACCGGCCTGGGGCCGGCGCTGGTCGCGGGGACCGAGCGGGGGCTTTGCCGGATCAGCTTCGACGAGGATGAGGCGGATTTGCGCCGGCGCTTCCCCAAGGCGGAGATCCTGCCCGCCGACGAGGGGCTTTCGGCCCTGGCGGCGCAGGTCGTGCGGTTGATCGACGATCCGTCGGCGCCGCCGGATTTGCCGATGGATGTGTGCGGGACGGCGTTTCAGCAGGCGATATGGGCGGCCTTGTGCGCGATCCCGCCGGGTGAGACGCGCACCTATGGCGAAATTGCGGCGGCCATCGGCAGGCCAGGCGCCGTGCGGGCCGCCGGGACGGCTTGCGGCGACAACAATCTGGCCGTGCTGATCCCTTGCCATCGAGTGTTGCGGAGCGATGGGAGCCTGGGCGGATACGCCTATGGCACGCGGCGCAAGCAGGCCCTGCTGGAGCGCGAAAGCCGGGGCTGAAACCACGCTTTTCGCTTTTCTTTCAGCAGGCTGTCGGCCATGAGTGCAGCCGGGGTTCAACGCCGTTGCAGGGGGTGGCGTGACGATTCGGGTGTTGAAGGGGCTGCTGCTCCTGGCGGGTGCGTTGGCGCTCATGCCGGGTACGGCGCAGGCGGCGTGGTTGCAGGCTAACAGCCGGCATTTCACCATCATGAGCGACGGCAGCGAAGCCAGGCTGCATGAATTTGCCGAGAAGCTGGAAAAATTCGACGGCCTGTTGCGCCGCGTGACCGGCGTCGACGATCCGGAGGCGGGTAGCCCGGTCCATGTCTATCTTCTGTCCAACGACGCCAAGGTGAAGGCGCTGGCGCGCAATCCCAATATCGGCGGTTTCTACACGACGTCGGATCGCTTCGCTTATGCCGTCCTGGCGCGGGGCGCGAAGACGAGCGATTATGATGTGGGTGCCGAGGACATATTGTTCCACGAATATACCCATCATTTCATGCTGCATCATTTCCCGGCGGCTTATCCGGCCTGGTATGTGGAGGGCTTCGCGGAATTTTTCTCCGCCGTGAAATTCCCCAAGGACGGGTCGATCCAGTTCGGCCGCATCCCGATGGCGCGGGCGCCCACGCTGGTGCAGGATTCGCCCTATCCGCTGAAGGACCTGTTCGCCCGCGATACGGACGGGCTGGGGCTGCGGGACGGGGATCGCTATTATGGCACGGCCTGGCTGCTCACCCATTATTTCCAGTATAAGGCTGACCGGCGGGCGGAAATCAGCCATTATCTGAAGGATCTGGCGGCCGGCGTGCCGGATATGAAGCTGGATGGCTATTTTGCCGGGGGCGTCGAGGGGCTGGAAAAGGACCTGAAGGCCTATATGCGCCGTCCCTTGTCGGCATCGCGGCTCGATCCCAGCGCAGTGACGGTGGGAGCCATCGCGATCGGCCCGGTCGATCCGGCGCAGGGCGCGCTGATCGAGGATGAATTGCGGCTGATGAACCATCCCCGCACCGAAGATTTGCCCGACATCGTCCGTGCGATCCGCGCCACCGCCGCCAAATTCCCGTCCAGCGCCTATGCGCTGGCGCTGCTGGCGGAGGCGGAGTGGGAGGCGGAGGAGAAGGCGGCGGCGCTGGCCGACGCCGACCGGGCGATCGCGCTCGATCCTGGACTGTCGCGGGCCTATAGCGCGCAGGCGCGGGCATTGCTGGAGCGGGCGCAGGACGATGACAAGGAGGAGGATTGGAAGGCTGCGCTGAAGGCCATCGTCAAGGCGAATCGCGCGGATACGGAAGACCCGGTGCCGCTGGCGCTGTTCTACCGCTATCATGCGATGAAGGGCGGGCTGATGCCGGACATCGGCTATGACGGCCTGGCCAAGGCCTTTCTGCTGCTGCCGCAAAGCCCGGAATATCGGATGAACTATGTGCAGGCCCTCGCATTCCGGGGGGAATATGCCAAGGCATCCCAACTGCTCGACCCGCTGGCCTATTCGCCGCACCCCTCCGGCACGCGGGACGCCGCGCTGGCGCTCAAGAAGCGCTTCGATGCCGAGGCCGCTAGGAAGAAAAGCCCTTCAACCGCTCCATGATCGCGCGGCGCTGGGCCTTGCTCATGCCTGCCCAGCGTCGGATTTCGTCCGTCGTGCGCCCGCAACCGGTGCAGATGCGCCCGTCCTTGTCCAGCTTGCAGATGTTGACGCAGGGGCTTTCCATCGGTGCTCGGGCCATCACATGAAGCTGTACGGGTCGACGTCGACCGCCACCCTTGTGCCTGATTTCCAGCTGAGGTTGCCCAGCCAGTCCCGGATTGCGTCCTGCACGTCGACCTGCCGCGTCGCGTGGATCAGCAGGCGGTGGCGGTGCCGCCCGCGCAGCACGGAAAGCGGGGCCGGGGCGGGGCCGTAGACGCGCATCCCCTCGATCGAGGGCGCGGACTTGCCGATCAGCCGCGCGACCTCGGCGGCTTCGTCTGCATCCTCGCTGGACACGATGATCGCGGCGAAGCGGCCGAAGGGCGGGGCGTTGGCGTGGCGGCGATTCTCCGTCTCCACCTCGTAGAAGCGCTCTGCATCGCCTGCGATCAGGGCCTTGATGACCTCTGCCTCCGGCATGCGGGTCTGGATGAAGACGCGGCCCGGTTTCTGCCCGCGCCCGGCGCGTCCGGCGACCTGGACGATCTGCTGGAAGGTGCGTTCCGACGCGCGCAGGTCGCCGCCTTCGAGGCCCAGATCGGCATCGATCACGCCCACCAGCGTCAGGTTGGGGAAGTGATAGCCCTTGGTGACGAGCTGCGTGCCGATGATGATGTCGACCGCGCCCGCCTCCACCGACTTCACGAATTCCGCGACCTTGGCGGGCGACCAGAGCGTGTCGGAGGTGACGATGGCGGTGCGCGCATTGGGCCAGAGCGCCTTCACCTCGTCCGCGATGCGCTCGACGCCGGGACCGCAGGCGACAAGGCTATCCTCCTCCTTGCATTCCGGGCAGAAGCGCGGCGCGGGGATGACATGGCCGCAATGATGGCAGGCCAGGCGGTGGGTCAGCCGGTGCTCGACCATCCAGGCGGTGCAATTGGGGCATTGGAAGCGATAGCCGCAATGGCGGCAGAGCGTCAGCGGCGCATAGCCCCGCCGGTTGAGGAAGAGCAGGCTCTGCTCGCCCTTTTCCATCGTCTCGTCG
Source organism: Sphingobium fuliginis (assembly GCF_004152845.1). GTDB lineage: Bacteria > Pseudomonadota > Alphaproteobacteria > Sphingomonadales > Sphingomonadaceae > Sphingobium > Sphingobium fuliginis. Next base: position 71,060 of record NZ_SEON01000002.1, on the reverse strand, counting down.
ATGGCGCGCACCAGCGGCGGCGCGATCCAGCGGCCACGCTCCGGCGGGTCGGTGAGCAGGTTGATGCCCTCTATGTCCGGCATGGCCGCGCCGCCGAAGCGGGAAGGCAGCTTGATTTCCCTGTAGCGGCCAAGCTCGACCTGATGCCGCGTCTCTATGGCGGGGGTGGCGGAGGCGAGGATGACAGGGAATTTCTCGATTAGGCCGCGCATCACCGCCACATCGCGGGCATGATAGTGGACGCCATCCTCCTGCTTGAAGCTCGCCTCATGCGCTTCGTCCACCACGATCAGGCCCAGATTGGGATAGGGCAGGAACAGGGCGGAGCGGGCGCCGACCACCACCGACGCCTCGCCCGCCGCGATCGCCCGCCAGGCGCGCCGCCGCTCGCTCTGGCGCAGGCCGCTGTGCCAGTTGACGGGGACCGTGCCGAAGCGCTTTTCGAAACGCTCAAGAAAGGGCTCGGTCAGCGCGATCTCGGGGAGCAGCACCAGCACCTGCCGTCCCTCGCGGATAGCGGCGGCGATAGCTTCGAAATAGACTTCCGTCTTGCCCGATCCGGTCACGCCGTCGAGCAGGAAGGGGGCGAAGGCCCGTTCCCTGACCGCTTCGATGAACTGGTCGGCGGCCGCGCCTTGCCCATCGGACAGCAGCGGCGGGGCATGATCGGGATTCGGCATGGGGAAGGGGGTGTCGACGCTGACCTCCACCGCTTCGAAGGCGCCCGCCTTGATGAGGCCGCGGATCACCGCGTCGCTGACTCCGCCGATCATCGCCAGCTCGCGGATCAGCCCCTGCCGTTCGCCGATGCGCTCCATCGCCTGGGTGCGCTGTTCGGTCATGCGGTCAGGAAGGTCGCCCGTGGCGCGATATTCGATGACGGTGCGCGCGCCCTCCAGCGCCGCCATGGACGCCAGCGTCATGCGCAGCACGGCGGCGATGGGGGCGAGATAATAGTCCGCCGTCCACTCGATCAGGCGGCGCAGCGTTTCGGGCACCGGGGGCGCGTCGACCGGCCCGACGACGTTGCGCAGACGGTTGTCGCCCACCGTCTCGATTTCGGGAAAGCTGTCCTCGTCCCACACCACGCCGACGATCTGGCGCGGACCCAGCGGCGCGACGACGATGCTGCCGGGCTTGACGTTCATCCCATGCGGCACGCGATAGTCCAGCGGCCCCAGGGCGGCGTTCAGCAGGATGACACGGGCGCGCGAACTCATTGCCCTCTCCCTAATGGCAGGGGCGGTTGAGGCAAGCCCTGGAGCGCGTCAGATTTTCCAGCTCAATGTCAGCCAGGGGATGTGCGCCACCGCATCCGGGCGGCCGTCGCGGAACGTCTGCTGCCGCATATAGAGCAATTGCGCGTCCAGCGCCCTGGCGATCGGATGGCGCAGCCCGATCTGGTTGCGCATCACGGCAAGGCCCGGCCTGTCGCCGGGGCGGGCGCGGTTCAGGTGGAACATCAGCTCGGCCGCCGCGATCAGCGTCCATCGCTTCGCCGCGTCGAGAGGCACCGAGGCCTGCGCCCGCTGCCGCAGCCGCCAGCTTGCCCTGTCGGCGGTATCGAAAAAGCGCTGTTCGATGCGGGTGCGGCTCATCCAGATGCCTTTCGTCAGCGTCACCTGCTGGAACAGCCGCATTTCCTGTTCCGGTTCGGAGCGGAAAAAGGCGAGGCCGCCGCCGATCTGCACCGCCCTGGCGACGCGATGGTCGATCAGGACGCGCACCGTCTGCTGCCCGCCATTGGAGGATGCCTGGCGGAAACGCTGGCTGAGGTCGAGCGAGACGAGGTCCGCATCGCTTGCCTGCACGACCAGCGATTCGGTCGTCCACAGTTGATTTTCCTGGCTGGCGGCGAAGGCGGGCGAGGCGGCCAGGAGGCCGACGGAGATCAGCGCGTCCGATATGTGGCGGGGACGCTGGCGGCGGGGCATGGATCGGTCCTTTGGAAAGGTGCCGCCGTCATAATGTTGCGCCGGGCGGAAGGTAAAGGGGCAGCCTCCGGCAATAATGGCTAATCCGTCATGGAGCCGCTAAAGGAAACGCGATTCGTCCCTTCCTCTGCCGGAGCAGATCCATGAAGTTCTTCGTCGACACCGCCGACACCAATGAAATCCGCGAACTCGCCGCCACCGGCCTGCTGGACGGCGTCACCACCAACCCCTCGCTGATCCACAAGTCGGGCCGCAAGTTCCTGGAAGTGGTGGAGGAAATCTGCGGCATCGTGGAAGGCCCCGTGTCGGCGGAGGTCGTCGCGCTCGACCATGAGACGATGATGAAGGAAGCCGCGGTCTTGCGGAAGATCGCCGGCAATGTCTGCATCAAGGTGCCGCTGACCATCGATGGCCTCAAGACCTGCAAGGCGCTGACCGGGGATGGCGTGATGGTGAACGTCACCCTTTGCTTCTCGGCCAATCAGGCGCTGCTGGCGGCCAAGGCGGGCGCGACCTTCATCTCGCCCTTCGTCGGGCGACATGACGACAATGGCTTCGACGGCATGAAGCTGATCGAGGACATCCGCCTGATCTACGACAATTATTCCTTCGCCACGGAAATCCTGGTCGCAAGCGTGCGTCACCCGATCCATGTGCTGGAAAGCGCGAAGATCGGCGCCGACGTGATGACCGCGCCGCCGTCCGTCATCAAGGCGCTGTTCAACCATGTGCTGACCGAGAAGGGCATTGCCGGCTTCCTGGCGGACTGGGAAAAGACCGGCCAGTCGGTCCTCTGATCCGAGTTGGGGGTTTGAGGAAGGGCGCGCAGGCCGGTCCTGCGCGCCTTTTTTGTCGCAACCTTCGCCGGGGAGCGTCATTCTCCTGCGCAAAGGAGAGGCACGATGTTCGTCGCGGTCTATTGGTGGCGCGTTCACCCCGGCAAGGAGGATCAGTTCCGCAAGGCCTGGCGTCGGGGAACCGACCTGATCCGCGAAAAATATGGCAGCTACGGTTCACGCCTGCATCGTGATGCCGACGGGCGCTTCGTCGGCTATGCCGAATGGCCGGACGAGGCGAGCTGGCGCGCGGCTTTCGATCAGAAGATGGTCTATGACGATCCCGAGACGCGCGCCGCCTTCGTCGACGCCATAGCGGAGGTGCCGCCGGACGCCGATCCCATCTTCACCATGACGGTGACTGACGACCTGCTGTTGCGTTCGGCGGAGGGGCGTGGCGGCGGCGACTGACCGATCGGACTAGGCGCGCCTCCCTTGCGCGTCCCTTCCTTGCGCCTTCCAGCCAGCCCCCTAACACCTTTGACCCCGGCGGCTGTCCCGATGCGCCGATGCGCCGGTCGAGACAGGCTCTATCACCATCAGCGCCTGCCAGATCCCGGAAAAGAGGAGGGAAAGCATCGCCGCCAGCGCATCCTGTCCGGCCTTGCCCGCGCCGACCGCGCTGGAGGCCAGCCCGTCCGTTGCCTATCGGCGCGACATCGATGGGCTGCGCGCATTGGCGGTGCTGCCGGTGCTGTTCTATCATGTCCGCCTCTGGCCCTTTTCCGGAGGTTTCGTTGGCGTCGACATCTTCTTCGTCATCTCCGGCTATCTGATCGCCTCGATCATTGCGCGGGAGCTAGCGGAAGGCCGGTTCAGCCTCACCGATTTCTATGTGCGGCGCATCCGCCGGATATTCCCCGCCCTGTTCGCGACCATCGCCGTCACCATCATCGCCGGCAGCCAGATCCTGCTGCCGCTGGACTATCGCGCGCTTGGCCTGAGCGCCGTGGCGACGGTGCTGTTCGCCAGCAACCTCCATTTCGCGCGGCATAGCGGCTATTTCGGCAGCGCCGCGGAAGAAGCGCCGCTGCTGCACACATGGTCGCTGGCGGTGGAGGAGCAATTCTACATCCTCTTCCCGCTGCTGATGCTGTGTGCCTTTCGGGCGGGCGGGCGGACGCGGCTCCTGCTGGGGGTGGTGGCGCTTCTGTCCTTCGCCACGGCGCTGCTGCTGGTCGACCGTGCGCCGGTGCTGGCCTTCTACCTTCCCTTTCCCCGCGCCTGGGAGTTGCTGGCGGGCGCGTTGCTGGCAACGGATATGTTGCCGCCGCTGCGGAACCGTTGGGCGGCGCAGCTCTGCGCGCTGGCGGGGGTGGCGTCGATCGGCTGGGCGCTGTTCGGCTTTTCCAGCGCGACGGCCTTTCCGGGGCTGAACGCGCTTTACCCGGTGCTGGGGGCGCTACTGATCCTGCATGCGGGGCAGAGCGGGTCGGCGGTCAGCCATCTGCTGGGCGGCGCGGTGCCCGTGGCGGTCGGCCGCATCTCCTATTCGCTCTATCTGTGGCACTGGCCGCTTGTCGTCTTCTGGACCTATCGCACGGACGGCGACTGGCGGTTGCGGGAGCAGTTGCTCATCATCCTGCTCTCGCTCCTCCTCGCCGCTTTCTCCTGGCGCTTCATTGAGGAGCCGTTCCGCCGGGCCCGTCGCTTCACGGCAGGCCGCGCCTTCGCGCTCGCCGGCGCGATGATGGCGACAGGGTGCGGAGCGGGCGCGATGCTCTACCTGTCCGGCGGCCTGCCTGCGCGAGTGGCGCCCTCCGTCGCCGCGCTCGATGCGGCGAGCCGGAGCATGGCCTATCTGCCGGAGCGCTGTTCGGGCATGGCGGCGGTGCGGCACCGGGCGCTGTGCGCGGTGGGCGCGCATAACGGCACGGCACCCAGTTTCCTGCTCTGGGGCGATTCCCACGCCCATGCGCTGAAACCCGCATTCGATCAGGCAGGCGATGCGCTGGGCCTTTCCGGACGGATCGCATCCTACCCCGCCTGCCCCACCCTGCTGGGGCTGGATCGGCTGGACCAGCCCGCCAGCCATGATTGCAGCGCCTTCAACGCGCAGGTGCTGGCGATGCTGCGCGACAGTCCGACGATCCACACGGTCTTCCTGGTGTCCCGCTGGGGTCTGTGCGCCAATGGACGCCGCCCCGAAGGCGGCACGCCCTGCTATCTCGGCCGGGACGGGAATGACGACCGGAGCCTCAAGCGCGACGCCTTGCTGTTTCGCGCCGGGCTGAAGGAAACGGTGCGGACACTGACCGGCATGGGCAAGCGGGTCATATTGGTCGCGCCCATTCCGGAATTCCGCCGCAACGTGCCGGAAAGCCTTGCGCGGGCGGAACTCTACAGCGAACCGGCGCAACTGGACCTGCCGCTGGCGGATTATCTGCGGCGGCAGCGCGACGTGTTCGGCGCCTTCGACGAGATGCGGCGGCGCTTCGCGGCCGGCGTCGTCTATCCGCACCGCCTTCTCTGCGGCACCGGCCATTGCGCGACGATGATGCATGGCGTGCCGCTTTATTCCGACGACGACCATCTGTCGCGGCAGGGCAGCCTGCTGCTGAGCGGCATGGTCCATGAAGCGATGCGGCCGATCCGGGAACGGGCCGGCCGCCCCGAAAAGCGCTGAACTGGCGAAAAATGGCGACCCCGACAGGATTCGAACCTGTGACCATTCGCTTAGAAGGCGAATGCTCTATCCAGCTGAGCTACGGGGCCGTCGGCGCGTTCGATAGCGGGGCTTTGACCGGCTTGCAATCATGGGCGGCATTGCATTTGCGCGCCGGCCCGATATGCAGGGGCGCATGAGCGATGCGGGGGTAAGGAAAATCGACGCCTATGCGCTGGGTGCGCGCCCATTGCGCTATTTCGATTTCTGCATGGCCGGTTTCGTCGCGATCCTGCTGCTGTCCAACCTGATCGGCGCGGCGAAGCTGTCGACGCTGGGCGGCTTCACCTTTGGCGCGGGCATCCTCTTCTTTCCTTTGGGCTATGTGCTGGGCGACGTGCTGACGGAAGTCTATGGCTATGCGCGGGCGCGGCGATGCGTCTGGGCGGGCTTTGGCGCGATGCTGTTCATGGCGCTGATGAGCTGGGTGGTGGTGAAGCTGCCTCCGGCGGAGGGATGGCCGGACCAGAAGGCCTATGAGGCCGTGTTCGGCAGCACGTGGCGCATCGTCTTCGCCTCCGTCACCGCCTTCTGGGCGGGGGAGTTCGCCAACAGCTTCGTCCTCGCCAAGATGAAGCTGCTGACGCAGGGCAGGCATTTGTGGATGCGGACCATCGGATCGACGGTCGTCGGGCAGGGGGTGGACAGCCTGCTTTTCTATCCGCTCGCCTTTTATGGAGACTGGACCAACGCGCAGGTGGCGACGGTGATGGTCACCAACTGGCTGATGAAGGTGACGTGGGAAGCGGTGCTGACGCCCGTGACCTATGTGGTGGTCAATCGCCTCAAGCGCGCGGAGGGGCTGGACGTCTTCGACGAGGGCACGAATTTCACGCCGTTCCGGGCAAGCCTCTAGGACATGGTGTTCCCGCCTGCGCAGGAGCATGATTACTCGCCCGGGTAACGCGCCCGCACGAAATAGAGTCCGTCGGGCGGCGCGTTCAATCCCAGGGCCGCCCGGTCCTTCGCGTCCCGCGCCGCCTCCAGATCGCCTATCGACCAGCGCCCCATGCCCACCATGGCAAGGCATCCCACCATCGACCGCACCTGATGGTGCAGGAAGGACCGCGCCTCCGCATGGATGGCGAGGCGGTCGCCCGCACGCTCCACATCCAGCCGGTCCAGCGTCTTCACCGGACTTTCCGCCTGGCAGTGGACCGAGCGGAAGGTCGTGAAGTCGTGCCGACCGACCAGCAGTTGCGCGGCCTGCTGCATCGCGCCCGCATCCAGCGGCTGGATCACCCGCCAGACCAGCCCATTTTCCCAGGTCAGCGGCGCGCGGCGGTTGGCGATGCGATAGACATAGGAGCGGCCGGTGCAGGAGAAGCGCGCATGCCAGTCGTCCGCCACGGCCTCGCAGGCAAGGATCGCGACCGGCGCCGGCCGGAGAAGCGCGTTCAGCGCCTCCATCAGGCGGAAGGACGCGATGTCCTTCGCAATGTCGGCATGGGCGCGCATGCCAAGGCCGTGGACGCCCGCATCGGTCCGCCCCGCCGCATGGACCGCGACCTGTTCGCCCGTGACGGCGAAGATGGCGTCCTCCATCGCCTGCTGCACGCTCGGCCCATGGGCCTGCCGCTGCCAGCCCATGAAGGGGCGGCCATCGAATTCGACGGTGAAGGCGAAACGGGTCATGGGGTCAGGCGTCGATCCGGCTGCCGGCGGGCATGTCATAGCCGCGCAGCAATTCGCCCGCCGACATCGCGCCCTTGCCCGCGCGCTGGATCAGCGTCGGGCGGATGCTGCCATGGCCGCAGCCGATCAGCAGGCTGTTGTCGAGCAACTCGCCCGCCGGGCCGTCATTCTCCTCGACATGGGCGGCGAGGATGCGGAACCGTTCGCCGCGATATTCGAAGAAGGCGCCCGGCATGGGGTTGAAGGCGCGCACCTGCCGTTCGACCTGATGCGCGTCGCGGCTGAAATCGATCCGCGATTCCGCCTTTTCGATCTTGGAGGCGTAGGTGACGCCTTCCTCCGGCTGGGCGACAGGCGGGTGGAGGGAGAGGTCGTCCAGCACCTCCACCATCAGTTCCGCGCCGGCTTCGGCCAGTTCCTGCGTCAGCGCGCCGGCGGTCTTGTCCTCTATGGGCGTCACATGCTTGGCGCGCATCGGGCCGGTGTCCAGCCCTGCCTCCATGTCCATGATGGTGACCCCCGTGACATTGTCGCCAGCGAGGATGGCGCGCTGAATCGGCGCAGCGCCGCGCCAGCGAGGCAGGAGGGAGGCGTGGATGTTCATGCAGCCCATGCGCGGCGCCTCCAGGATCGGGCGCGGCAGGATCAGGCCATAGGCGGCGACCACCGCCACATCGGCGTTCAGCGCGGCGAAGGCGGCCTGCACCCCGGCATCCTTCAGCGAAACCGGCGTGCGCGCCTCTATGCCCATTTCCAGCGCCCTCGCATGGACGGGGGACGGACGGAGCGCCTTGCCGCGTCCGGCCGGGCGGGGCGGCTGGCTGTAGGCGGCGACGATGTCATGCCCGGCCTTTGCCAATGCCGCCAGGGCCGGCACGGCGAAATCCGGGGTTCCCATATAAACGATGCGCATGGCGGGCCTTTTGTTGGGTTTCGGCGCCGGCCGGCGCCGCCTCTGAAATGCGCTGGGGGGCGTATTTCCGAAGACGCCTCTCAAACCCCTTGTGCCCACGACTTGCAAGCCCTTATTCCGGTTCCATGGCTTCTCCCGAGATCGAAGCGCTGACGCAGGCGCTGTCCCGCCTGCCCGGCCTTGGCCCGCGTTCGGCGCGGCGTGCCGTGCTGCACCTGCTCAAGAAGCGGGAATCCGCGCTGGAGCCGCTGCTGCGCGCCCTGGATGCGGTGAACGAACGGCTGGTGACATGCAGCCTGTGCGGCAATGTCGATACCGTCGATCCCTGCGGCATCTGCGCCGATCCGCGCCGGGATGCGCGGGCGCTTTGCGTCGTGGAGGATGTTGCGGACCTGTGGGCGCTCGATAAGTCGCGACTGTTCCCGGGGCGATTCCATGTGCTGGGCGGTCGGCTGTCTGCGCTGGAAGGCGTGCGTCCGGAGGACCTGTCCATCGATGCGCTGGTCGCGCGGGTGGAGGCCGGCGGCATAGACGAGGTGGTGTTGGCGATGAACGCGACGCTGGAGGGACAGACCACCGCCCATTATCTGGCCGAACGGCTGGAGCGTTTTCCCGTGCGCCTGACGCAACTGGCGCATGGCGTGCCGGTGGGCGGGGAACTGGACTATCTGGACGAGGGGACATTGGCCCAGGCGCTGAGGGCGCGGCGCCCCGTCGGGTGAATGTGGCGGTCGCTTGAAATTTTCCGGCCGTCCGATTATTTTGGTTCCATGGCCATTCTTCCTATCCTGGAGGCGCCCGATCCGCGCCTGCGTACCATCTCGTCTCCGGTGGAGGCGATCGATGACGAATTGCAGCGTCTGATCGACGACATGTTCGAAACCATGTACGACGCGCCGGGCATCGGCCTGGCCGCGATCCAGGTGGGCGTACCCAAGCGGGTGCTGGTGATCGACCTGCAGGAACCCGAATCCGATGAGGAGGGCGCGCCGCCGGTCAGGAAGCCGATGGTGTTCATCAATCCGGAAATCCTGGAAGGATCGGAGGACCTGTCGGTCTATAATGAGGGCTGCCTGTCCGTCCCCGACCAGTTTGCGGAAGTGGAGCGGCCGGCGAGCATCCGCGCGAGCTGGATGGACAGGGACGGACGCATCCATGAGGAGCGGCTGGAAGGGTTGCTGGCCACCTGCCTCCAGCATGAGATGGATCATCTGCAGGGCGTGCTGTTCATCGACCATCTGTCGCGGTTGAAGCGGGACATGCTGATGAAGAAGCTGACCAAGGCGCGCAAGGCGGCCTGATCCCAGCGGCAGAGCTAGAGCGTCTTCCAAGCAGATGGAATCATCTGCTGACTCGGAAAACGCGACAAAACAAAAACTGAGAGCAGTCGAGCCGATGCAATCGGATCGGAATCTGCTCTAAAACGAAATGCCCCGGCCTTGGCCGGGGCATTTCGTTTTTGGGCGGGAGGCGGAGGGTGAGCGCGAGCGTAGCGAGTTTCCGGCCTGGCCGTTGGGAATCTCCGCAGATGTCGCGCTGGCTCACCCCCTCCCGCCCGCGGAGGGGGAATGGCTGGCTTCATCCAAAAAGAGGTCAGCCGATCAGCGCATGGGCGTCCATGTCTGGGTCTTGCAAAACATCATGATGCAACCCTGCACCTTCAACGTGCCGTCGCCGTTTCGGCTGACCTTGCTGTTATAGGTCTTGCCGCTTTCCGGATCGTAGATCGACCCTTTCCACAGATCGCCCGCGTCGGCAAAGCCGGTGAGCAGCGCCAGACCGGTCAGCGGCTTGCCGCGCTGGGCCGGATCGGGGTTCTTGATGTCGGTCTGGGGGCGGCCGGGGGTGGGTTTCACGATCTTTTCTATCCGCCCGCAGAGCGTCTTGCCGCAGGGGGCGATCTGGACGATGGCCTTGCCGTCGACCGTGGCCCAGCGGCCTGTGATGGGCTGGGCGGCCTGCGCGGGCAGGGCGGCGAACAGGGGCAGGATGGGCAGCGCGGCGCGGGCGGCGATGCGGGTGATGGCGACCATGGACCTCTCCGGTTTTGCGTCTTTGCAAAAGGGGATAGGGCAGGATCGGCCGCTTCGCCAAGGCGGAAAATCAGCGGCTTTCGCGGGCGTTCGAAGGGACGCTACGGCAACGCGCCTGCGCCCCTTCAAAATTTTAGAAGGCCTGGCTGATCGAGCAGGCGGCCGGACCCAGGATGACGACGAACAGGGTCGGCAGGATGAAGAGAATCAGCGGCACGGTCATGATCGCGGGCAGGCGCGCGGCCTTTTCCTCGGCACGCATCATGCGTTCGTGGCGGAATTCGGCGGACAGCACGCGCAGGGCCGAAGCCAGCGGCGTGCCGTATTTTTCCGTCTGGATCATGGTCGTGACCACGCCCTTGATCGCGTCCAGCTTGACGCGGGTGGCCAGGTTCTCGAAGGCCATGCGCCGCTCTGTAAGGAAGCTGAGTTCGATGGCGGTCAGGTGGAATTCATCGCCCAGTTCCGGATAGGCCTTGCCCAGTTCACGGGCGACGCGGCTGAAGGCGGCGTCGACGGTCAATCCAGCCTCGGCGCAGATCACCAGCAGGTCCAGCGCGTCCGGCAGCCCCTTGCGGATCGCGGCGGAACGCTTCTGGATCTTGTTGTCGATGAAGATGTCGGGCGCCTTGTAGGACAGCAGCAACGCGCCGGCGAACGCCATGAAGCGCTTCGCGCCGCCCCATTCGGGGAAGATGCCCACAGCATAGAGCAGCAGCGCCGCCATGCCGCCGATGACGATCGGCAGGATCATGCGGCCGAAGATCACCGCGACCGCCCAGTCCTTCGACCGGATGCCGGCCTGGGCCAGCTTGATCTGCGCTTCCTTGAGCTGATCGTCCTGCAGCACCTTCAGGCTGGAGAGGAGCGACCGCATCTGGTCGGTCGTCTGGTTCTTCTTCACCAGCTTGGCGCGGCGGCGCGCGGTGGAGGCGGTGATGCCGGCCTTCAGCTGTTCGCGCCGTTCGTTGAGCGCCTTGACGCGCTTTGCCATCGGATCGCGCACGGTCATGACCGCATAAAGCGCGAACAGCGTCGCCAGTGTCGCCAGGGCGGCGAGCAGCGTGCCGAAATCAGTGGCGGTCAGGCCGAAGAGGGTGCCGGCGGGGACGGGTGTGCTTTCCATCTTGTCGGCTTCCTCAGATTTCGAAGTTGATCATCTGCGCCATGATGAAGGCGCCGATCGCCATCCAGCACATGCCGCCGATGCCGACCACCTGCATGGTCGAAAGGCCGAATATCCCGGCTGGGTCGGGCGTGAAGAAGGGGGACATGTAATCGTAGTTGATGTAGCAGATCAGGCCGAATACCGTGAAAGGCAGCACGCCGATAATATAGGCCGACGCCTTGGATTCCGAGGACATCGCCCGGATCTTGAGCTTCATCTGCGCGCGCTGGCGCAGCACGTTGGCGAGGTTGGACAGGGTTTCCGCCAGATTGCCGCCGGTTTCGCGCTGGATCGCCAGGCTGATGACGAAGAATTGGAACTCGGGCGTGCCCAGCCGGTCGGCGGTCTCCTGCAACGCCTGATCCATGGTCTTGCCGATCTTGATGCGTTCGGTGATCAGCTTGAATTCCTCGCCCACCGGTCCCGGCACTTCGCTCGACACGACGTTCAGCGTCTCGGCAATGGGAAGGCCCGAGCGCAGGCCCCGGGTCAGCAGTTCCAATGCGTCTGGAAACTTGGCGTTGAATTTCAGCACGCGGCCCTTGATGAGCCGGCTGATCCACATATGCGGCAGGCCAAGCCCCGCCGCGAGGCCCAGCATCACGGCGAACAGCGGCGGGAATCCGCGCAGCATCAGCACGGCGGACAGCAGCAGGAAGATCACGGCGCAGGCGGTCATATACTGGCTGACGGTCCATTTCTTGCCGGTCATGCGGATACGCTTGGCGAGGTTTTCCGGATTGGGCACCAGGGACACCAGCATCGACGATTCATTGCCGGCCGGGCGGTTCGAGATCGCCTTGCGCATGCGCGCTTCCAATATGACGTCGGTGGAATCGCTGTGCCGGCCGCGGATCAGTTCCATGCGGCGCTTCTGCGCCTTTTCGGGCGACGGGCCGCCAAAGGCCATGACGATCAGGCCCAGCATGGTTGCGAGCAGCACCGCCATCAGGATGATATTGCCGTTCATGTGCCTGCCCGTTTCTTATCCGGTTCCATCAAAGCGGCCATGCCGCCCCCAGGCGGCACGGCCCATCCTGTTCAGGCCGAAGCCTTGCCCTTGCGGCGCGAAGGGATCATGCTCTTGAGATCGCTGATCTTCCCCAGCAGGGAATCGCCCTTCTTCGACGAGGTCGCGCGGCCTTCATCGGCTTCCGCCTCCTCCGCCGCGCCCAATACCGCATCCAGCAGGGTGTTGCAGGCGGCCCCGACCTTGCTGCCCTTGGCCGTCTCCGCCAGCGTCTTGCCCAGCTTGGCGGCCTGCGAGGCGACCTTGAGGTCGAAGGGGATCAGCACGTCCACCTTGCGCTCGATCGACTGTTCGAAATCCTTGCGGCTGATTTCCGGCGCGCCGGGGTGGACGCGGTTGGCGACCACCAGCACGCGCGACTGCGGGGCGTTGGTCTTGAGCCAGGACAGGATGCGGATCGAATCCCGCGCCGCCGCCAGCGTCAGTTCCGTGACCACGACGGTGACGTTCACGTCGCTCATCAGATGCGGATGCTGGATCAGCATGGCGCGCGGCAGGTCGATGACGCTGCATTCGAAAGCCGCGCGGAACTCCTCCAGCAACTGGTAGAAGGCGCCGCCGTCGGTCAGCAGGGGCTGGCTGATCGGCGCTTCGGCCGACAGGATCGCCAGCGTGTCGCTCGCGCGCACCATCGCGCGTTCGATGAACAGACCGTCGATGCGGCTGGGATTTTCGATGGCGTCGGTCAGGCCGCGCCCCGGCTCCAGGTCCATCGCCAGCGCGTTGGTGCCGAAATGGACGTCCAGGTCGAGAAGGGCGGTCGGGCGCTGCCTCTTGTCGCTGAGCAGCCAGGCGAGCGAGGTTGCCAAGCTGGACGCGCCCACGCCGCCGCGCGTGCCGATGACCGCCGTGGTCATGTGCGGCCGTTCCGGCCCCGCATCGCGTGGCGCGAAGAATACGGCCTGCGCCTGCGCCAGCGCGTCGCGCAACTGGTCCGCGCCGAAGGGCTTCAGCAGATAGTCCTGGATGCCGCTGGCCAGCAGGTCGCGATATAGGCGCACGTCATTGACTTGGCCTGCCGCGATGACGACCGTGCCGGGTTCGCACACTTCGGCAAGGCTGTTGATGTCGTTCAGCGGATCGCCGCTTTCCGACATGTCGATGAACAGGATCTGCGGCGAAGCGGTGATCGACAGGGACTGCACGGCGTTGCGCATGCCGCCCTTGTTCACCTTTTCCGGCGCCCAGCCCATTTCCGCCGCGACGACGCGCAGCAGGTCAAAACTGTGATCGTCGCAGACGAAGGCATGGAAGGGGTCACGCTGGCCGGATGCGCCGGGTTTCCAGGGTGCGTTCATGTCAATTGCCTCCCGACAGGGTCTTGAGGTCGCCGGAACCGGTCGGCGCCTTTTCGCGATAGGTCGAAATCGCGCGGTTGGACGTGGCGGTGCGCAGGTCGCTGTCGGTGGTCTGGCCGCGCACCAGATCCTCCGGATTGGCGATCATCGCGGCCAGATTGCCGTTCACGCCGCAGCCGAAATTGGTCGATGCGCCCAGTTGCTGGTCGGTTTCCGGCTTGTCCGACCAGTCGGGGCAGCCGGGCACGCGGGCGGTGGCGCGGCGCACGATCAGGCGCACGGCGCCCTGCGGCGCGGTGCCGGCGACGGCGGTGCCGTCTTCGCCCACCAGCATGCCGTGCCGCGCCACCACATCGGCTATGCCTTCGCGCAGGGCAGGGCTGTAATAGCCCGCATCCGTCGCCACGGCGACCTGATCGCCATAGCCAAGGCCGATGGAAACGAACCAGTCGTCCAGCCGGCGCGCCTCCGATGCGGTGAGGCCGCCATCGGGGGCCGCCTGCACATCATAGGTGAAGGCGGTGTGGCTGACGACCGGCTGATGGACCGACTGCACGCCGCGATTGGCGGCCTGGTCGGTCTGGCAGCCGGCGAGCGGCAGGGCCATCAGCGCGAGCGCGCCAAGGCGGACAAGGCCGGGGAGGACGGGGGTCTTGCGAGACTGGAAAGTCATGTCTTTCGTCCTTCGGATCAGAAGCTGAAGCCGGGCGCGGCGTCCTTCGAACGCTTGCCGGTGTCACGAGAGGCAACCGGCGGCAGAGCGGCGGAGCTTTGCGGACCCGGCGCGGGCGCCGGAGCGCCCGGCGCGCGGCTCGGCATGGGGGAGCGGGCCCCGCTGACGCCGTCGTGCATCTGCTGCAGGAAGAGTCCCTGACCTTCATTGGCGTTGCGGAACCCGTCCGTCGGCAGGCGCACGTCCGAAGCATTCATCGGCTTCACCAGATAGGGGGTGACGAGAATAACGAGTTCCGTCTCGTTGCGCTGGAAGCTGCGCGACTTGAAGAGGCTCCCCAAGATCGGCAGATTGCCCAGGCCGGGAACCTTGTTGATATTGTTAGCCGTTTCGCTGCTCAAAAGCCCCGCGATCATGAAGGCCTGACCTGAACCCAGTTCCACCGTCGTTTCGGCGGTGCGGCTCTTGAGGGCCGGAACGCTGGAATCAACGGAGAAGTCCAAGCTCGACACGGTTGGGCGGACACGCAGCGAAATGCGGCCATCAGCAAGTACGGTTGGTGTAAAGGCCAACTGCACGCCATATTGCTTGAACTCGATGCTGTTACCCTGCGTGCCATTGCTGATTGTGTAGGGATATTCGCCGCCTGCCAGGAAGCTGGCGGTTTCACCCGAGAGCGAGGTCAGGTTGGGTTGGGCCAAGGTGGTGGCAAGACCACTCGATTCCGCAAGGTCCAGAGCGGCACCGATGTCCATGCCCAGGATACGGGCGACGCCGCCGAGCGTGTAGCTGCCATCGTAGAGGTTGTTGAACGTCCCGCCGCCATCGGCATTGAAGGTCAGCGGATTACGGATGCCGCCGCCAATATTGCCGACGACCTTGCCCAGTCCAGGATCGCGGGAGGCAAGGCTGATGCCGATCTTATGGCCAACATCCTTGCTGACTTCGGCAATCTTGACCTGCAGGTTGACTTGAAGCGGCGTCGCGGTGCGCAGGCGGCTGACCACGGTCACTTCCTTGCCGACGAAGGCCTGGGTCAGCCTTTCGGCCTCCGCCGCGTCTTCCGGCGCGGCGATGGTGCCGGTCAGCAGGACCATGCCGTTCATCTTGTTGACGGCGATGTCCGCGTTCGGCATCGCCAGCTTCAGCATGTCGTCGATGCTGGTCAGGTTGTTGCCGACCCGCACCGTCCCGGAAAACAGCACCTTGCCGTTCGTCGCCGTCGCGAAGACGGTGGTTTCGCCCGCCTTCTTCGCGATCAGGTAAAGCTGGTTCTGCGAACGGACATGAACGTCGACCACATCCGGATCGCCGATCACCACGTCCGACATCTTGGCCGGCAGGTTGATGACCTTGCTGCCGCCCACGGAGAGCAGGATCGCATTGTCCTGCATGGAGGCGGGCGCGGCGTTGAGCGCGGTGGTCGGCGCGGCAGCGGCTGCAACCGCCAGGCCGAGCGCGATGGCGGGGCCGAGCAGCGGCTTGGCCGCAAGAGCCGAGAGGGTGTGCGGCCTGGCCGCACGGGTGTGAACAGTGAACCCCTTCATCTTACTTCCCCCCGACCGGAACGACGGTCACGCTGGTTCCGCGGGCGACGCGGATCACCGGCCCCTGGCCGACAATGCCTCCGCCGACCGGCGCGCCGATGACGGGAGCGCCGCCAGCAGCCATGGCCTGCAAAGGCTTGGCGGGGACGCTGCTGCGCTGATAGCGCGAGACGTCGGCGCCTGTGGAATAGGTGCTGCCCTTGTCGACCGGGCGAGCGGCGATGCTGGCCAGCAGCTTCTTTTCCGCATTGGGATTGCTGCCGTCCGGCAGGTCGACGTCGCTGCCGGCAATGGCCGCGTCCAGTTCGGAACTGTTGTCCGCGAGCGAGCGCAGCGAGAGCGAGAGCGAGCCGATGGTCTGGGCCACCGCGATCTTCTCCGCAATCTTCGGCGTCACTTCGATGGTGACGTTGGAATAGGTCTGAACCACCGGCTTGCCGTCGGCGCCCAGCGCGTCCATGCGCTGGTCGGTGGCGAGCACGCGCAGATTGCGCAGGATGGTTTCGGAGACCTTGAGCGGTTCGCCTTCGCCGCCGCCGCTGACGCTCTGCGTCAGCATCAGGTCGACGCGGTCGCCCGGAAAGACGAAGCCTGCCACTGAATTCTGCGCCGACACCGGCACGGTCACGGCGCGCATGCCCGGCCCGAGGGCCGCGGCCAGGAAACCGCGATCGCCCGGCTTGATCACCGACCCCAGGGTCATCGGCTGGCCGGCGGAAATGGCGGTGCGGATGACGCTGCCCACCAGCTTCTGCGGATCGGCCTGGCCCTTGATATAATAGGCCTGCTCGACCAGATCCTTGGGCCAGGGCTGGAAGCGGAAGCTCTCCGCATCCAGGATGGTGCCCACCGGCAGGGCCTTGGTCGCGACCAGCACATGGGGCTGGTCAGCCTCGACCGGCATGGACGAGGCGCCCGCTTGCGGTGCGCTCGACGAACTCAGCATGTTGCGTGCAAGCAGGGCTGTAGTGACCGCTATGATCAGCGCCCCCACCAGCAGCACGATCTTCTTGGCATCCATGATGAAATTCGCCTCCCTCAATCGGACGAGTTGCGCCCGAGCCCCCGTTTATTCACGCAAATTGGTTAATATATCGTTCGCCAAGCAGCCAAAGCGCTGCGAACGAGATGGCGATGCCATAGGGGATTTGCGGCTGGCCCAGCCGCCGGGTCATGCGATGGTGCACGACGGTCACGATGGTGACGATGCCCCCCAGCACCGCCATCAGCATCAGCATCGACAGGGTCGCCTGCCAGGGAAACCAGAGCGCCAGCGCGCCCAGCAGCTTCACGTCGCCGCCGCCCATGCAGCCGAGCGCGAACAGGGCGGCGAACGCCATGAACACGATCAGCGCCACCAGCAGCTGCACCGCCATGCCCGGCCAGAAGGGCAGGCCGCAGGCCAGCCACCAGAGCGGCGCCAGCGCGGCCACCGTCAGGTTGAGCCGGTTGGAGATGATGCGCGACCGCAGATCGGTGACGGACGCCACGATCAGCAGCACTGTCAGGGCGCCGATCAGCGCCATTTGGAAAATATCCCCCGTCATGGGTTCGAAACTATAGACCGCATGGCTTACCAAAGCGTAACCATGCGGCGCATGGATTCGCCCCGTTTCGTTCCCGTTGCCTTCGACCGGCGCGCCTGGCCGATGGACGGGCGGCTCGATTACTGGACCGCGCCCGATGGCTGGCGCCTTCGCCGCTACCGGCTGGGCGAAGGTGGTCGCGGCCGGATGCTGGTGCTGGGTGGACGCGGCGACATGATCGAGAAATATCTTGAGGTCATCCGCCACTGGGCTGACCGGGACTGGGCGGTCACCGGCTTCGACTGGCGCGGTCAGGGCGGATCGGGCCGCACGACCGGCGATCCGCTATGCGGCCATATCGACGATTTCGGACAGTGGATCGCCGACCTTGAAGCCTTCGCCACCGATTGGCGCGGGCAGGGGGTGGGGCCGAGCGTGATCGTCGGTCACAGCATGGGCGGCCATCTGTTGCTGCGCGCGCTGGCGGAGGGGATGGCTCCGCCCGATGCCGCCGTGACGGTTGCGCCGATGATGGGACTGCACACCGCGCCCCTGCCGCGCTGGCTGGCGGTGGCCATTGCCGAAGCGATGTGCGCCCTGGGCTTTGCCGAAAAGCAGGCGTGGACGCAGAAGGAGGAGTCGGAACGCCAGCGGCGCATGCGGCAGAAGCGGCTGACCCACGATCCCGAACGCTATGCCGATGAGCTGTGGTGGCGCGATCATAGCAGGGAGGTGGCGCTGGGCCCGCCGAGCTGGAAATGGGTGGCGCAGGCGCTGCATTCGACTCGCGCGCTGGAGCAGGGGCGCGCGATCGAGCGGATTGCCGTGCCCTTGCTCATCCTGGCGGCGCGGACCGACCGGCTCGTCTCCACGCCTGCCATCGCGCGGATCGCGGCGCGGATCGCCGGCGCGCGGCTGCATGTCTATGGGCGGGAGGCCGCGCACGAGATATTGCGGGAGCTGGACCCGGTGCGGCTGGATGCCTTGGCGCGGATCGATTGCTTTCTGGATGAAGTCGCCCCCGGCCGGGCCGGACTGGAATGAACCGGCCCGACATCGTGATTGTCGGCGGCGGGATCGCCGGGGCGAGCCTTGGCGCGGTGCTGGCGGACCGTGCCAGCGTGCTGATGCTGGAGATGGAGCCGAGCGCCGGCTATCACGCGACGGGGCGGGCGGTCTCCTTCTGGGAGGAGACCTATGGCGGGCTGGCGGTTCAGCCCCTGACCACGGCGTCGGGACCGATGCTGGCCGCGCCCGATCCGGACTTTTCCGACACCCCTTTCCTGACGCCGCGCCGGACGTTGCATATCGGGCGGGCAGGCGATGCGGCGGCGCGGGACCGCCTGCTGGAGCAGTTCGGCGGCAAGGTGGACCTGGTTCCGGTCGAGCCTGCCGGGCTTGTCCCTGGACTGCGGCCGGAATGGACGCTGGGCGTGCTGGAGCCGGGTGTGCGCGACATCGACGTGGCGGCGTTGCATCAGGCCTGGTTGCGGCTGTTCCGTCGCCTGGGCGGCGAGGTGCGGCTGGCGACGGCGTTGCGGCGTGCCGAGGCGCGGGACGGCGGCTGGCGGGTCGAAACGGACAGGGGCGCGATCGATTGCACCATGATCGTCAACGCGGCGGGGGCCTGGGCGGACGATGTGGCCCGGGCCTGCGGGGTCGTGCCGATTGGCATTGCGCCGCTGCGGCGGACAGTGGTGCAGTTGCGCGTGCCTGCCATGCCTGCGGCCGATCTGCCGCTGGTCATGGACCTTGCCTCGCAATTCTATTTCAAGCCGGAGGGGGAGGGCCGGGTCTGGCTCACGCCCCATGACGAGGAGCCTTCGCCGCCCTGCGACGCCGCGCCGGAGGAAATGGCGGTGGCGGAAGCGATCGCCCGCTTCGAGGCGGTGGTCGACTGGCCGGTCGAGGCGGTGGAACGCAAATGGGCCGGGCTGCGCAGCTTCTCCCGCGACCGGGCGCCGGTCTATGGCTTCGATCCGGCGGCGCGGGGCTTTTTCTGGTTTGCGGGGCAGGGCGGGTTCGGCATCCAGACCTCGCCCGCTGCGGCCTTGCTGGGCGCTGCCCTTCTCAGGGGAGAGGCTTTGCCGCCGCAGATCATGGGGATCGATCCGGCGCCTTATTCTCCGGCGCGGTTCCGTTAGTTCAGCCTGCTTCCTTCATGCCGGGCTGTGTCAAAACCCGTCGGCTCGCCAGCCCCATCATGGCAAAGCCCGCGATCGCGGCGACGATATTCGCGCTTGCCGCCCCGACCGTGCCATAGATCGGCAACAAGGCCGCCTGCATCCCCAGCAGCAAGGCGGTCGAAACCAGCGTGATGCGCAGCGACAGGCTGGCCCGGTCGGTCGCCATCAGCAGCGGACGATAGCTCACCCCGACCAGGTCGATGCAGGCCGCGATCCCCAGCAGCAGCAGCAGCGGATAGGCCGGCAGAAATGCCTTGCCGGCGATCAGCCCCAGCAGCGGATGGCCGATGGCCAGGATGAGGGCGATGATCACGGCCCCTGCGATCAGCGCCAGCCGGTTGGTCCGCCGGAACAGCGTACCCAGCGCCTCATGGCCATGGCTGGAATGGGTGCGGCTCAGTTCCACGAAGATGCTGCGGGAGAGCAGGCTGGAAATCTTTGTCAGGGAATTGGCGAGCTGGTTGGCAAGCCGGTAGAGGCCAGCCCCCGCCGGTCCCACGAACAGGCCGACCACCAGCACGGCCACCTGCTGGCCCACGGAGGACAGGGTCGTCTGCAAATTGGTGGCGGTGAGAAAGCCGACGATGCCGGGATTTTCCCTGCGCGCGTCCAGCGCCCGGCCGGACCGCCAGCGCCCCAGCCTTTCGCCTCCGACGCGCAGCGCCAGCCACCAATAGCTGATCGCGCACAACAATTCCGCCGCGCCCCAGGCGATCAGGAAGCCGGTGACATCGGGCGTCAGCACCCAGGCCAGCCCGGCGCCGATCATCCGCCCCACCGGGATCATGGTTTCGGCAAAGGCGCCCGAATCGAACCGGTCGAACAGACGCAGAACGCCGGTCGGGCTGGAGCGGATGGTGATCATCATCACCATGCAGAAGATCCAGGCCTGCCACCCCATGCCCGCCGACAATTCCATCAGCGGTCCGAAGGCGAGGATGATGAAGGCCGCGATCAGCCCGCCCGCCACGGCGGAGCCAAGGTCGATCAGGATGCAGAAGCGCAGCACCCGGTTCAGCGCATCGCCGTCGCCCGCGGCCAGATGCGGCTGGCCGTAGCGCACGACGATCTGCCAGCTGTCGAAGCTGACCAGCGTCTTGATGACGTTAGCGGCGCTCAGCACCAGCGCGAACCGGCCGAAATCCGCGACGCCCAGCGTTCGCGTGACGATGGCCAGATAGGCAAGGCTCAGCACCGCGCCCACGCCCTTGCCGCCCAGCAGCCAGCCGGTATTCGCCAGGATGCGGGCGAAGCCTTCCTGAGCGCCACCCGATCCGCGCTTGCTCGTCACTTGGGTTCCGGCCTTTCGATGCAACGCCTTCGCTGGGGCGCGCGCCTATCTAGGATTGGGCCGGGTGTGATGCAACACACCCTGTCCCTCCGCCTGTCTTTGCTTTAATGGCCCGACGCATGACTATCTCGAAAGCCATCATCCTTTCCGCGGGCCAGGGATCGCGCCTGCTTCCGCTGACCCGCGACGTGCCCAAATGCATGATCGACTTCAACGGCCGCACTCTCATCAGCTGGCAGGTCGCCGCGCTGGTGGCCAATGGCGTGACCGACATCGTCGTCGTCACCGGCTTCCGCACGGAACGGGTGGAGGATCACGCGCTGCAACTCTACCGCGACACCGGCGCGCGCATCCGCACTGTCTTCAACCCCTTTTTTCAGGTGGCGGACAATCTCGGCACCTGCTGGATCGTGCGGGAGGAGATGGATCGGGACTTCATCATCCTGAACGGCGACACCATCGTTTCGGACGAGATCGTGGCGAAGCTGATCGCGGGGGCGGAGGACGCCATCACCGTCACCGTGGACGTCAAGCCCGGCGACTATGACGATGACGACATGAAGGTGAACCGGGACGAGACCGGCCGCCTGCTTGCCATCGGCAAGCGGCTGCTGCCCCATGACACCAATGCCGAATCCATCGGCATGCTGGCCTTCAAGGGCGAGGGGCCGGCGATCTTCCGCAACCAGATCGACCAGATGATGCGCACGCCCGAGGGCGTCGAGCGCTGGTATCTGCGCGCCATCGACATCATCGCCAAGGGCAACCGCGTCGGCACCGTCTCCATCGAGGGGCTGGACTGGCAGGAAGTCGACTTCCCGCAGGATGTGGAGGCGGCGAAGACGCTCACCGCCCGCTGGCTGGCCGAGGGGCGTTACGCGAAATAGGGCCTGAGCCAGCCCGTCAGCGCGGCGATCTGATCGGGGTCGAGCTTCACCGCGCTGCCGAGGTCGGGCTGTCCCGGCCATCCGGCGTCCGTTATCCGCAGGCCCTCATGCTCGCGGCTGCCCCCATGGCGGGGCAGCACATGGAAATGGACATGCGGGTCCACCATCATCAGCATCAGATAATTGATCTTCTCATAGCCGACTGCCTCAGTCAGCGCGCTTTCGATCGCCTTGGTCGCGAGGGCCAGTTCGGCATGGGCTTCCGCCGGCAGGTCGCCAAAGGCCGTGGCGTCGGACTTCGCCGCCAGCACCAGCGACCCCAGCGTCGGCTGGGCGGGGCGCAGCAACACCAGCCAATGCGCGAACTCCGCGATCAGGGTCGCGGGATAGCCGAATTTCCCGATGGTCGCGTTCATGCCCTTGCCTCCATCCAACTGACGATGGGCCGCCCGGAGCGCTTCACGCCATAGGCCTGCATCAGCCGCACCGCATGGACGCCCAGCGAGATGATCGTCCACCAGGCGAGCGCGATCAGCCCGATGTCCGGCCGCCCGGCCAGCAGCGCGACGAACAGGATCACCATATTCGGGTTGCGCCGCGCGGTGATCAGCCGGAACCAGCTATCGAACCGGCCCCAGACATGGATGTCCATGCCGAAATCCTTGATGAACATCCCCTCGATCAGCCGCTGGAGCACATAGCCCGCGATCACTGCCGCCATCACCAGCGCGAAGGTCTGCGTCGACAGCGCCAGCCCCCAGGCCGACAGCCCCACGCCCCAGAAATACCACCAGAAGGGCGGATGGATCAGGTCGACGCCATGGTCCGCCACATTGCCCCATTTGGACGAGGTGATGGTGCAGCGGGCCAGCTTCCCGTCCACCGTGTCCAGCACCATGAAGACGAAGCCGGCAAGCATGCCGGTCCAATACAGCCCCTGCGCGAAGAACCAGGTCGCCAATATGCAGAGCGTCGCGCCGATGGCCGTCACCATATTGGGCGTCATGCCGATGGAGGCGGCCAGCCGCGTCAGCCACAGCGCCAATTCGGGCCAGAGATATTTGGTCAGCAGGTCGGTGACGCCCTTATAGGCGCCGAAATAGCTTTGCCGTTCGATGCCGCGCCGGGTCGCGGGCGTCAGTTCCCGGACGAAGGGCTGCTCCAGCTTGCGGAGTTGCCGGTTGTAGAGCTTCCGCCCATCCGACAGATCGACGACATGCGGCGCGCTCAGCGGATCGCTGCCTTCGGGCACCTGCCCGACGATCGGTACCGTGCCCCAGGCGAAGACCGTCCCCGGCTCCTCCAGCACCAGCCGCAGCAGCATCGGATCGAAGGCGTAGCTCAGGTTGAACAGCAGTTCTTGCCCCACCGCCAATGCGCTGCCGTTCTTCGCGGCGCTTTCGGCCATGCGGCGGCAGCGTTCGGCATTGGACATGCCCCAGATGCGGGTCGCATTGTCGCCCAGCAGCCGCACCGGCCCCAGCGCGGTCATGATCGTCTGCGTCATGCGGCGGCAGTCCTTTCGGATTTCCGGGCGAAATCGAGGATGAGGTCGGCCTGCCTTTCGGAAGCAGGCGTGGGCGATCGGTCGATGGAATCGGACATGGCCGCTTCCTGAGCATCAACGAACCCGGCTTGCAAGTCCGCCGCGCGATCAAGCGCCTGTGGCAGGACGCCCATATCCTCGATCACCTGACCCAGCCGCCAATGGGCAAAGGCCTCATCGCCGCGCCAGTCGCGCCGGTCGAGATTGAGGAAGATGCAGGGGCGGGGATGGAGCAGATATTCATAGACCTGACTCGACACGTCGCCCAGATAGACGTCCGCGCTCATCGTATAGCTCATGTCGATGGAATGACGGCTGCCCATGTCGACGCGGATATGGGGCGCCGTCGTGCGGATCGGCGCGGTGCGGCAGGCAAGCTTGGTATGGGGGGCGATGATGACGTTCCACCCCTCCAGCGCTTCCAGCGCCGCCAGCACCTCCGGCCCATGGCAGGGCCAGGACGACAATTGGGCATCGAAATGCGGATTGTAGAGCAGCACCGGCCGGTCATTGTCGAAAAAGCGTTGCCGCGCGGCCTTCAGCTCGAACTTCGCATAGCCGCCGACCGCGCAATCCTGTGCCGTGCAGAGCCCGCGGTCGATCAGCCGCCGCCGGTCCTTCTCGCCCGCGACCAGCGTCAGGTCGAAGGCGGAATGGCGCGCCTTGTACCCGCCCTCCCGGTCGCCCGCGCCATGCTTGATCTGGATCATGCGGGCGGAAAAGCCGGGCATGGTGCGCAGCCAGCCGCTGGAAATCTCCGTCGTCACCAACAGGGGAAAGCGGCGGACCGTCGCATAGTTCAGCATCAGCGTCAGGAAACGCGACGGCTGGCGGAACAGCGAGTCGGGTTGGGCGGGCGGCCTGCGCAGGCGGATGAGGTCCAGCGCGCCTTCCGGATCATAGCTGGCGACCAGATCCAGGATCAGGCGGGAGGGGGAAAGCACATGCACCTTCACCCCCGCCCGGCGCGACAGGGCAAGCGCGGCCGGCAGCCAGTGATAGACCTGATGGGCTTCGGCAATGGCGAGGAAGGCGATGTCGGTCGGCAACGGGCTGGCTCTCCAGGGTGTGCCGCGCCGTAGCGATCAGGACCGCCACAAATCAAGCAACCCGTTTTTTGCATTGCGTCAGTGCTGGACCTTTACAGATTTTTTGTTATGCGCAACGCCGACTGAAGGATTATCCGAAGAGGCTTGACGAGCAATGGCCGAATTTTCGCTGCCCAAGAACAGCAAGATCAGCGCCAAGGGCGTAACCCACAAGGCGCCCGACGGCGCGACGAACGTCAAGAGCTTCAAGGTCTATCGCTACGATCCCGACTCCGGGCAGAATCCGCGCTACGACACGTTCGAGATCGATCTCGACAATTGCGGGCCGATGGTTCTGGACGCCCTGCTGAAGATCAAGAATGAATATGATCCGACGCTGACCTTCCGCCGTTCGTGCCGCGAGGGCATTTGCGGTTCCTGCTCGATGAACATGAACGGCCGCAACGGCCTGGCCTGCACCACCTCGATCGAGGAATGCGCGGGCAAGGAAGTGCGCGTCAC
This sequence comes from Sphingobium fuliginis, assembly GCF_004152845.1. GTDB lineage: Bacteria > Pseudomonadota > Alphaproteobacteria > Sphingomonadales > Sphingomonadaceae > Sphingobium > Sphingobium fuliginis. The sequence continues at coordinate 46,342 of NZ_SEON01000002.1, read as the reverse complement.
GCCGCTGCCGCACATGGACGTCATCAAGGATCTGGTCCCCGATTTCACCCATTTCTACGCCCAGTACAACAGCATCAAGCCCTGGCTGCAAACCGTCAGCCCGGCGCCCAGCGGCAAGGAACGGCTCCAGTCGCCCGCCGACCGCGAGAAGCTGGACGGTCTCTATGAGTGCATCCTGTGCGCCTGCTGCTCGACCTCCTGCCCCAGCTACTGGTGGAACAGCGACAAGTTCCTGGGCCCGGCGATCCTGCTCCAGGCCTATCGCTGGCTGGCCGACAGCCGCGACGAATATACCGGCGAGCGTCTGGACGAGCTGGAGGACCCCTTCCGCCTCTATCGCTGCCACACCATCATGAACTGCGCGAATGTCTGCCCCAAGGGCCTGAGCCCGGCCAAGGCGATCGCGGAAACCAAGAAGATGATGGTCGAGCGGCAACTCTGACACGGTGAGCGACGGAGCGGGTCATCTGAGCCCGGTGGCCGAAGGGCCCTGGGCGGGCTGGTCGTGCTGGACCGACACGGCGCCGGGCACGTTCCTCGACTCGGCCATCGGCACCAGCTATTCGCGCAGCGATGCGGCGGGCAGGGCGACGGTCATGCTGGAAAGCCTGCCGTCGCACGCCAACCGGCTGGGGGCGCTGCATGGCGGCTTTCTCGCCGGATTTGCCGATCATGCCTATTTCGCGGCCCTGGCGGCGATGGGGCGCCCGGAACAGGCGGCGGCGGTGACCGTTGACCTCAGCATGCAATATTGTGGCTCCGGAAAGATCGGTCCCGTCCTGCGCGCGGAGGTCGAATTGCTGCGGGAGACGGGGCGGCTGATGTTCCTGCGCCTGACCATTTCCCAGGATGACGACCTGATCGCGGCATCGACCGCGACCGTGCGCAAGGCGCCCGAACCCAAGAAGCCGCTGCCAGGGTGAGCAGCGTCATCGCCCGTTACGACGCGCTCGTGACCGCGGGCGAATTGCGGCCCGACCCCGACCAGCGGGCGGCGGCGATGCGCCTGGACCTGCTCCAGCAGGAACTGGAGGCGTCGCCGCCGCGCGGTTCGACCTTGTGGAGGCTGCTGCGAAAGGCGCCGGAACCGCCGCGCGGCCTTTACATGTGGGGCGGCGTCGGGCGCGGCAAGTCGATGCTGATGGACCTGTTCTTCGACACGGTGCATGTCCAGCGCAAGAAGCGCGCCCATTTCCACGAATTCATGCTCGATGTCCATGCCCGGCTGGCTGAGGCGCGCAAGTCGGAGACGGGCGACCCGATCCCCCCGGTCGTCGAGTCGCTGGCGGAGGAGGCGCGGCTGCTCTGTTTCGACGAGATGGTCGTCAACAATATGGCCGATGCCGCGATCATGTCGCGGCTTTTTACTGGTTTGCTGGAAAAGCGGGTGACGATCGTCACCACCTCCAACCGCGAGCCGGACGAACTCTACAAGAACGGTCTCAACCGCCAGCTTTTCCTGCCCTTCATCGACCTCATCAAGGCGAAGCTGGACGTCATGACCCTGAACGGTCCGACGGACTATCGCCGTGATCGCCTGGGCGATGCGACCCTGTGGCACGCGCCCAACGGTCCGGAAGCGACCAGGGCGCTGTCGGAAGCCTTTTTCCGCCTGACCGACTATCCGGTCGAAGACCGGGCGAAGGTTCCGGCCGAGGACATCAAGGTGCAGGGCGGCCGGACGCTGCATGTGCCCAAGAGCCTGAAGGGCGTCGCCGTCTTTTCCTTCAAGCGCCTCTGCGTCGAGGCGCGGGGCGCGCCGGACTATCTGGCGATCGCCCGCAAATATCACACCGTCATCATCGTCGGCATCCCGGTGTTGGGGCCGGAGAAACGCAATGAGGCCGCGCGTTTCGTGACGCTGATCGACGCGCTCTACGAATATAAGGTGAAACTGCTCGCCTCCGCCGATGCGGAACCGGCGCGTCTATACCCGGAGGGCGATGGCGCGTTCGAGTTCGAGCGCACCGTATCCCGCCTGATGGAAATGCAGTCCGACGACTATCTGGCGCTGGGCCACGGCGAGAAATAATCTCGCTCCGTCGAATTCGCCATTGTCCGCTCTGGAAAAAAGGGTCCGCACGCTCCCATTGAAGGGAGGCGTGCGGCAGGTGGCCGCTGTGGGGAAGGGCCATGCGCCAGGGTAGGAGCGCGTGGGCGACAGAGGCGAAACGGCTATTAATGAAATTGCGAATGAATTGCAAAGATAAATTGGCATGCGGGCCTTTGCGCGGTTGAAACCTAGGGCGGATAGGCCTAAGCGCACTTTCAGTTCCGGTTTCTTGGCAATTCCAGTTTACGGCTTGGAGGATGATTGCATATGGCCCGTAAGAAGATCGCGCTTATCGGCGCTGGTAATATCGGTGGCACGCTCGCGCATCTGGCGGCTCTCAAGGGGCTTGGAGACATCGTCCTCTTCGACGTCGTCGAAGGCGTGCCGCAGGGCAAGGCGCTCGACCTGTCGCAATGCGCTTCGGTCGAAGGCTTCGACGCGAAGATCACCGGCTCCAACGATTATGCCGACATTGCGGGTGCGGACGTCATCATCGTCACCGCCGGCGTCGCCCGCAAGCCGGGCATGAGCCGCGACGACCTGCTGGGCATCAACCTCAAGGTCATGAAGGCCGTGGGCGAGGGCATCGCCGCCAACGCGCCCGACGCCTTCGTCATCTGCATCACCAACCCGCTCGACGCGATGGTGTGGGCGCTGCGCGAATTTTCCGGCCTGCCGCACAACAAGGTGGTCGGCATGGCGGGCGTACTCGACTCGTCGCGCTTCAACCATTTCCTCGCGGAAGAATTCAACGTGTCGGCCAAGGACGTCACCAGCTTCGTGCTCGGCGGCCATGGCGACACGATGGTCCCGGTGATCGAATATTCGACCGTCGCGGGCATCCCGGTTCCCGACCTGATCAAGCAGGGCCGCTCGACCAAGGAACGCATCGACGCCATCGTGCAGCGCACCCGTTCGGGCGGCGGCGAGATCGTCGCGCTGCTGAAGACCGGCTCGGCCTTCTATGCGCCGGCCACCAGCGCCATCGCCATGGCTGAAGCCTATCTGGGCGACAAGAAGCGCCTGCTGCCCTGCGCCGCCAACCTGACCGGCCAGTACGGCGTCGACAATCTCTATGTCGGCGTGCCCGTGATCATCGGCGCCGGCGGTGTCGAGCAGGTCGTCGAGATCGAACTGGACGACGAAGCCAAGGCGAACCTTCAGGTGTCGATCGACGCCGTCAAGGAACTGCTGGAAGCCTGCAAGGGCATCGATCCTTCGCTGGCCTGATCCGCAAACGAGCTTGCACCGGACCGTCCCAGGTAAGTGCGCAGCCTGGGGCGGTCCGCCTTTAGACCCAAAGTGCCACGTCCACAGAAAATGAAGGGACGCCCATGTCCATTCTGGTGAACAAGAACACCAAGGTCATCACCCAGGGTATGACCGGTGCCACCGGTACCTTCCACACCGAAACCGCCCTGGCCTATGGCACGCAGATGGTCGGCGGCGTCACGCCGGGCAAGGGCGGCACGACCCATATCGGCCTGCCCATGTTCGACACCGTGGCCGAAGCCAAGTCGAAGACCGGCGCCGACGCGTCGGTCATCTATGTTCCGCCGCCGTTCGCGGCCGACTCGATCCTGGAAGCGATCGACGCCGAAATCCCGCTGATCGTCTGCATCACCGAAGGCATTCCGGTGCTGGACATGGTGAAGGTGAAGCGCGCCCTTTCGGGTTCGAAGTCGCGCCTGATCGGCCCGAACTGCCCCGGCCTGCTGACGCCGGGCGAATGCAAGATCGGCATCATGCCGGGCAACATCTTCTCCAAGGGCAGCGTCGGCGTCGTCTCGCGCTCCGGCACGCTGACCTATGAAGCCGTGTTCCAGACCACCAATGCGGGCCTGGGCCAGACCACGGCCGTCGGCATCGGCGGCGATCCGGTGAACGGCACCAACTTCATCGACGTGCTGGAACTGTTCCTGGCCGACGACGCCACCGAATCGATCATCATGATCGGTGAAATCGGCGGCGACGCGGAAGAGCAGGCCGCCCAGTTCCTGATCGACGAAGCCAAGAAGGGCCGCAAGAAGCCGATGGCCGGCTTCATCGCGGGCCGCACCGCGCCTCCGGGACGCCGCATGGGCCATGCCGGCGCGATCGTGTCGGGCGGCAAGGGCGACGCGGAGAGCAAGATCGCGGCGATGGAAGCAGCCGGCATCAAGGTTGCGGCGAGCCCCTCCGAACTCGGCACGACCCTGCTGGAAGTGCTGAAGGGCTGATCCAGCCATGGAGATGGCCGGGCTGCACCCCGGCCATCTGTTACCCCGCACCCGCGACTGCACGCGGTTGGCATGGGACGAGAGAAATGGGTTACGAAAACCAGGACTTCGAGATTGAGCGCGGACCGAGCTGGGCGCGCACCAACTGGCCGCCGATCGACACCGACGACCTGACCGGGGCGCTTGACCCCACGCAGATGCAAGTGGCCGTGAAGGCCGCCGCCAAGGCCAGCGGCAAGGCGGTTTCGGATGCCGATGCCGTAAGTGCGGCCGACGATGCAATACGCGCGCAGATGTTGATCCGCACATATCGCGTACGTGGTCATCTGGCTGCCAATCTCGACCCGCTGGGGTTGACCCAACGCGATCTGCCGGCCGACCTGACGCCGGAATATCACGGCCTGAACGATCCGGACAAGAAGGTCTATCTGGGCGGCACGCTGGGCCTGCAATATGCGACCGTGCGTGAGATCGTGGCGATCCTGCGCGCCAATTATTGCGGCAATGTCGGCCTGGAATATATGCACATCGCGGACGTGGAGGAACGCCGTTTCCTGCAGGAGCGTCTGGAGGGCAAGGACAAGGAAATCCATTTCACGCCGGAAGGCAAGAAGGCGATCCTGGCCAAGGTGATCCACGCCGAGCAATATGAGAAGTTCCTGGGCCGCAAATATGTCGGCACCAAGCGCTTCGGCCTGGACGGCGGCGAATCGATGATCCCGGCGCTGGAAGCCATCATCAAATATGGCGGCGCGCAGGGCGTGCGCGAGATCGTCTATGGCATGGCGCATCGCGGCCGGCTGAACGTGCTCGCCAATGTGATGGCCAAGGGCTTCCGCGTCATCTTCCACGAATTTTCGGGCGGCACCGCCAATCCCGAGGATGTCGGCGGATCGGGCGACGTCAAATATCACCTCGGCACCTCGACCGACCGTGAGTTCGACGGCGTCAAGGTCCATATGTCGCTGGTCCCCAATCCGTCGCACCTCGAAACCGTCGATCCAGTGGTGCTGGGCAAGGTGCGCGCGCAGCAGACCTTCCGTGACGACCTCGCCAAGCATGAGCAGGTGCTGCCCGTGCTGATCCACGGCGACGCGGCCTTTGCGGGGCAGGGAATCGTCTGGGAATGTTTCGGCTTCTCCGGCGTGTCGGGCTATAATACCGGCGGCTGCATCCACTTCATCGTCAACAACCAGATCGGCTTCACGACCAGCCCGCAATTTTCGCGCGGTTCGCCTTATCCCAGCGATGTGGCGAAGGGCGTCCAGGCCCCGATCCTGCACGTCAATGGCGATGATCCGGAGGCCGTGACCTTCGCGTGCAAGCTGGCGATGGAATATCGCCAGACCTTCCACCGCGACATCGTGATCGACATGTGGTGCTATCGCCGCTTCGGCCACAATGAAGGCGACGAGCCGTCCTTCACCCAGCCGCAAATGTATGCGAAGATCCGTCAGCATCCGCCGGTCAGCGACGTCTATTCGGCGCGGCTGAAGGCGGAGGGCGTGGTCGACGATGATTTCGTCGCCCAGGTGACGGGCGACTTCGTCAACCATCTGGAGGAAGAGTTCGAGGCCGGCAAGAGCTACAAGCCCAACAAGGCCGACTGGTTCGCCGGTCGGTGGTCCGGCCTGCACAAGCCGGCCGATGCCGAAACGAGCCGCCAGAGCGTCGAGTCCGCCATCAGCCAGAAGCTGTTCGACAGCCTGGGCAAGACGCTGACGGCGATTCCGGAGGGCCTCAACGTCCACAAGACGCTGAAGCGCGTGATCGACGCCAAGGCCGAGATGTTCAAGTCCGGCGAGAATTTCGACTGGGCGACCGGCGAGGCGCTGGCCTTCGGATCGCTGCTGTCGGAAGGCTATGGCGTCCGCTTGTCGGGCCAGGACTCCGGGCGCGGCACCTTCAGCCAGCGGCACGCGGTCTGGACCGACCAGGATAGGGAGAACAAATATATCCCGCTCTCGACCGTGCCGCATGGCCGGTTCGAGGTGCTGGATTCGCCGCTCTCCGAATATGGCGTGCTGGGCTTCGAATATGGCTTCGCGCTGGCCGATCCCAAGAGCCTGGTGCTGTGGGAAGCGCAGTTCGGCGACTTCGCCAATGGCGCGCAGATCATCTTCGACCAGTATATCGCTTCGTCGGAGACCAAGTGGCTGCGGTCCAACGGTCTCGTCTGCCTGCTGCCGCATGGCTATGAAGGCCAAGGTCCCGAGCATAGCTCGGCCCGGCTGGAGCGCTATCTCCAGCTTTGCGCGGAAGGGAATATCCAGGTCGCGAACATCACGACCCCGGCCAATTACTTCCACGTCCTGCGTCGTCAGATGCTGCGGCCCTTCCGCAAGCCGCTGATCATCATGGCGCCCAAGTCGCTGCTGCGCCACAAGCTGGCGGTCAGCAAGGCGGAGGACTTCCTGGGCGAAACGCACTTCAAGCGCATCCTGTCGGACCCCAATGGGGCCGCTGACAAGGACACCCGCCGCCTGGTGCTCTGTTCCGGCAAGGTGTTCTACGACCTGATGGAAGCCCGCGACGCCGCGGGCGACACGGACGTGCAGATCGTGCGCATCGAGCAGATCTACCCGTTCGCGGCCGAAGCCCTCGCCAAGCGCATCGAGCGCATGACGAACCTGGAAGAAGTCGTCTGGTGTCAGGAAGAACCGCGCAACAACGGCGCATGGTTCTTCGTGGAGCCCTATGTCGAGGAAGCGCTGGCAGCCGCCGGCAAGGCGCCGATGCGCGCCCGCTATGCCGGCCGCAAGGCGTCGGCGTCGCCCGCCACGGGCCTCGCCAAGCGCCATGTCGCTGAGCAGGGCGCCCTCGTCGCCGATGCGCTGGGTCACAGCGTCCGTGAAGAAATCCGTCGCCAGAAGAAAGGCTGAACAAGCTCATGGCTACCGAAGTCAAAGTCCCCACCTTGGGTGAATCCGTTACCGAAGCAACCGTCGGCCAGTGGCTCAAGAAGCCCGGCGACGCCGTGAAGGCCGACGAGCCCATCGTCAGCCTTGAAACCGACAAGGTCGCGGTCGACGTGCCCGCGCCGGCCGCCGGCACGCTGGGCGACATCGTCGCCAAGGAAGGCGATACGGTCGAGGTCGGCGCGCTGCTGGCCTATGTCAACGAGGGCGCGGCCGCTGCGGCAGCGCCTGCCGCTGCTCCGGCCCCCGCCGCCAAGGCGGAAGCCGCCACGCCTGCCCCGGCCGCTTCGGTCCCCGCCGATGAGGATGAGGGCGGCAACCTGACCCTGTCGCCCGCCGTGCGCCGTCTGGTGCTGGAACATGGCCTTGATCCGAGCAAGATCAAGGGCACGGGCAAGGACGGTCGCCTGACCAAGGACGACGTCGTGGCCGCCGCCGCCGCCGGTACCGCCAAGGCCGCCGCTGCTGCGCCTGGCGCCGCGCCCGCCGCTGCTGCGCCTGCCGCTGGCCCCAGCCGCGCGCAGGAACGCGTCAAGATGACCCGCCTGCGCCAGACCGTCGCCAAGCGGCTCAAGGAAGCGCAGAACAATGCCGCGCTGCTGACCACCTATAACGACGTCGACATGACCAACGTCATCGAGGCGCGCGCCAAGTACAAGGACCTGTTCGAGAAGAAGCATGGCGTCCGCCTGGGCTTCATGGGCTTCTTCACCAAGGCCGTCTGCATGGCGCTGCGCGATATTCCGGGCGTCAATGCGCAGATCGAAGGCGACGAGATCGTCTATAACGACTTCGCCGACATCTCGGTCGCCGTGTCGGCGCCGAACGGTCTGGTCGTGCCGGTGATCCGCAATGCCGAGAGCCTGAGCGTGGCCGAGATCGAGAAGACGATCGGCAGCTTCGGCAAGAAGGCCAAGGAAGGCACGCTGACCATGGAGGACATGAAGGGCGGCACCTTCACCATCTCCAATGGCGGCGTGTTCGGTTCGCTGCTGTCGAGCCCGATCATCAACCCGCCGCAGTCGGCGGTGCTGGGCCTGCATCGCATCGAGGATCGCCCGGTCGTCCGCGACGGCCAGATCGTCATCCGCCCGATGATGTATCTGGCGCTCAGCTATGACCATCGCCTGATCGACGGTCGCGAGGCAGTGACCTTCCTCGTCGCGGTGAAGAACGCGATCGAGGACCCGACCCGCCTGCTGATCGACCTGTAAAGATGCGACCCGTGCTCCTGCGGAAGCAGGAGTCCAGGGTGGAGACGCGCTACGCGAGCCGGCTATGTCTATCTTCTGGCCAACAGGCGCAACGGCACCCTATATCTGGGTGTCACCAGCGATCTGGCGGCCAGGGCATATCAACATCGCAAAGGCTTGATTGACGGTTTCACCAAGGACCATGATTGTAAGCTTTTGGTCTGGTTTGAGGCATATGACGATCTGCAGGAAGCGCGACATTGCGAACTGCGGATGAAGAAATGGAAACGCGCCTGGAAGATCGAGCTGATCGAACGCGATAATCCACAATGGCGGGATTTGTTCGAAACGCTGTTCTGACGACGCCCTGGGCTCCTGCTTTCGCGGGAGCACGGCAATGGAGTGAGAAATGGCAGACTTCGATTATGATGTTCTGGTGATTGGCGCCGGTCCCGGTGGTTATGTCGCGGCGATCCGCGCGGCTCAGCTCGGCCTCAAGACCGCCTGCGCCGAAAGCCGCGAGACGCTGGGCGGCACCTGCCTCAATGTCGGTTGCATTCCGTCCAAGGCGCTGCTGCACGCTTCGGAACTGTATGAGGAAGCCGCCAATGGCGCCCTCGCCAAGCTGGGCGTGAAGATCGACAAGATGAGCCTGGACCTCGACACCATGCAGGGCCAGCGCAAGGAAGCGGTGAAGGGCCTGACCGGCGGCATCGAATATCTGTTCAAGAAGAACAAGGTCGACTGGTTGAGGGGTCTGGCGAGCTTCACCGGCGCCAACACCGTTGAAGTCGCGGGCAAGACGGTGACGGCGAAGAACATCGTCATCGCCACCGGCTCGTCGGTCACGCCGCTTCCGGGCGTTGCGGTAGACAATGCGGGGGGCAGGATCGTCGATTCGACCGGCGCGCTGGAACTGGACAAGGTTCCCGGCCATCTGGTCGTCGTCGGCGGCGGGGTCATCGGGCTGGAACTGGGTTCGGTATGGCGTCGCGTCGGTGCGAAGGTCACGGTGGTCGAGTTCCTCGACCAGATCCTGCCGGGCATGGACGGCGAAGTCCGCAAGGAAGCGAACAAGATCTTCAAGAAGCAGGGCTTCGAATATAAGCTCGGCACCAAGGTCACGAGCGCGGAAGTCGGCAAGAAGGGCGTGACCCTGACCGTCGAGCCGGCCGCCGGCGGCGAGGCGGAGAAGATCGAGGCCGATGTGGTGCTGGTGTCGATCGGCCGTCGTCCGAACACGGAGGGGCTGGGTCTCGACAAGATCGGTCTGGAACTCAATGCCCGTGGCCAGATCGAGACCGATCATGACTTCGCGACCAAGGTTCCCGGCGTCTGGGCCATTGGCGACGTCATCCCCGGCCCGATGCTCGCGCACAAGGCCGAGGATGAAGGCATTGCCGTGGCCGAGAATATCGCGGGCCTGACCGGGATCGTGAACCATGACGTGATCCCGTCGGTGGTCTATACCAAGCCGGAGATCGCTGGCGTGGGCCTGACGGAAGAGGCCGCCAAGGAAAAGGGCGCGATCAAGGTCGGCAAATTCCCGATGCTGGCGAACAGCCGCGCCAAGACCAACCATGAGCCCGATGGCTTCGTGAAGATCATTGCCGATGCAGAAACCGACAAGGTGCTGGGCGTCTGGATCATCGCGACGGTTGCGGGCACGATGATCGCGCAGGCGGCGCAGGCGATGGAATTCGGCGCTTCGAGCGAGGACATTGCCTATACCTGCCACGCGCATCCGACGCATAGCGAGGCGATCAAGGAAGCGGCCATGGCCGTGACGGGCAAGCCGATCCACATCTGATCGCGTCCCGCCCTTGGGAAAGAATGAGAAGGCCGTCCTTCGGGGCGGCCTTTTTCATGGCCTATTGATGATTGGAGCATTGCGTGGAGCTTGCCCCGATTGCGTTGAGGCACGCCCATTCTCGCGAAGGCAGGAATGCCGTTCCCAGGTCGTGCAGGGAGCGGAGCAAATTCTATCCGCTCTGGGCCCGGGACCTTGGACCGTCGGCGCGCTTGTCAGGTACGGCAAGCGCCCGCCGCACGCAGACCCGGTTGCGGCCATGCGTCTTCGCTTCATAGAGCGCCGCATCCGCCCGCGCGATGGCATCGTGGATCGCGGCATCGCCGGATTGGACGGCCGACAATCCGAAACTGGCGGTAAGGGGGCGCGAAAGGCCAAGCTGGCGAGCGACCTCCTGCGCGATGCTCTCCCGAATGTCATTGGCGACCGTGGCTGCCCGGGCCGCGTCGGCATCGGGGAGGAACAATATGAATTCCTCCCCGCCGAAGCGCGCCGTGATGGCCTCGGCAGGCGCGAATTGCACCAATATCCGCGCCAGTGTGACGATCACGCGATCGCCCAGCGCATGGCCATGGGCATCGTTGATCGACTTGAAATGGTCGATGTCGCAGACGATCAGGCTGCCCTGCGTCGGCAGTTTCCGCGCCCTCTGGCCGATGGCATCGTCGAATCCCCGGCGGTTGAGCAGGCCGGAGAGGGGGTCATGCAGCGCGTCGCGCTGATAGCGGGCGAGAAGGTCGAGCATGTTCGCCGCAAGCGCGGCCAGAGCCAGGAACAGGCCAAGGACGCAGGCAAGCGCCTGCATCAGGAAGGCATAGTCGCTGCTCAGGAAACTGCCGCCCGACAGGGTAAGGGGCACGGTGCTGCCGCGTATCAGATTGTCCAGCGCGACCAGCGTCGCCGCGCCGAACAATGTGCGGTCCGACCAGTTGTCGAGGCGATCCCTGCCGGCGATCAGCGGCAGGCCGATCAGCAGGAAGCAGCCGAAATCGGACGCGGCCAGTTCGAAGGGCAGATTGTCCAGCATGAGGGAAACGGCGCACAGCATCACGGACAGCGCCCAGATCGCGATCCGCACTCGCAGCAGCCAGTTGGGCCGCCACCGTTCCAGCAAAGCCTGGCTGAACAGCAGGAAGCCGCTGGCGAACAGCAGGTCCGCCAGGAAGCCCCAGAAGGGCGTCGGCACAAGGGCGAAGCCCGCCGGCACGGCAAAGCCGCCCGCGACGCAGAAGAAGGCGGCGCTCCAATATCCCGCGGCGCGCACCCGCAGGGTCCAGACAAAGGCGAAAACCACGCCGAAGCTCGCCATCATGACGGGCAGGAAGAAGGCGAAATTCTCTCCCACGCTGCGTGCCTGTTCCTTCTATCGGTCGAAAGTCATGCGCGAGCCGGCGCGTCGTCCGTGTCGGGAGACCGGTAAAAGCCGATCCTTAACAAATACTTCCGGATCGGATGAGATGTTCATCCAATTTGGATGAACATGCGATGAGCGGGTCAGAAGCGGGGACGACGCTTGTCGCGGAAGGCCTGCACGCCCTCCTGAAAGTCGGGCAGGGTGAAGGCGTCCCGGAACATGGCCAGCGTTTCCGCGTCGTCATCCGCCTGTCCATCCAGGATGCGGCGGACGATCGCCTTGGAAGAACGGATCGAATGCTGGGCATTGGCGGCCATGCGCCGAGCCAGTTCCACTGCTGTCTCCAGCGGGGCGGGGGCGATCTGGTCGATCAGGCCGATGGCGAGCGCATCCTCCGCATCATGGAGGGCGGCGGTGAACAGGATGCGCTTGGCCCGCGCCGGCCCCACCAGATCCACCAGCAGCCTGGTGTCGAACAGCGAATAGACGATCCCGAGCTTGGCCGGCGTGATGCCCAGCCTGGCGGAGGGGGAGGCGATCCGCAGATCGCAGGCGATGGCCATGCCGCATCCGCCGCCGATCGCGTCCCCGTCTATGGCCGCGATCACCGGTTTTTCGGCATGGGCCAGGGCATATTGGGTGGCGCGGATCGCCGCCTGATTGGCGACGCGCCAATCCTCCTCGCCCGAATGACGCGCGAATTCGTGGATGTCCGCACCCGCGCAGAACAGGCCCGGTGCAGCCGATGTCAGGATCAGCACGCGGATCGCCTCGTCCGCCATCGCTTCCTGCACCAGTTGGGGCAATCGCTCCCACATCTCCTGGTTCATGGCGTTGTGCTGCCGGGGCCGGTCGATCAGCAGCGTGGCGACCGCGCCGTCGCGTTCCAGGCGAAGGGTCATGCCGGCCAGCCTTCGAGCAGCGGCACCAGCTCGTCAAAATGGTGGATGACGGCGTCGGCCTCCAGCGCCTCGACCGGCCCGTCGAGAAAGCCGAAGCTGACGGCGATGCTGGGGATGCCCGCATTGCGCGCCCCGGCGATGTCGTTGATCGTGTCGCCCAGGAAGATCGTCCGCCCGCCGCCCGCGCGCTCGATCATGGCGTGGATCGGCGCCGGGTCGGGCTTTGCGATGCCGACCGTGTCGCCGCCGACGACGCTGGCGAAACGGTCCGACAGGCCGATCTGGTGCAGCAGGGGAATGGTGAAGCGCTCCGCCTTGTTGGTGCAGATGGCGAGCTTCACGCCCGCCTCCTCCAGCGCATCCATCGCCGCGATCAGGCCGGGATAGGGCAGCGAATGGATCGCCAGATTCTGCTCATAATAATCCAGCAGGATCGGCAGCATCCTTTCCAGCATGGCGTCGTCATAGCCGCCCGAGGCGTCGAGCGCGCGCTGAAGCATCACCTTCGCCCCCTTGCCGACAAAGGGATGGATCGCCTCGACCGGAAAGGGCGGCCGCCCGTCGGTGGCGATGGCGTAGTTGACCGCCGCCGCCAGGTCGCCGCTGGTATCGAGCAGGGTGCCGTCAAGGTCGAAGCCGACAATGTCGAAGGGAATGGAAACCATGCCCGGCTCATGCCGCCTGGGTGGTGGCAAAGGCAAGTCAAACATGGCAGAGAGCGCTCAGATTCTTGGCCCTTTCGTGAAGGATGCCCCCGTGACCTCCAGCCGCTCCCCCGCTCGCCCCTTGGCCGTGATCATCCTTGCCGCCGGACAGGGCACGCGCATGAAGTCGGCCAGACACAAGGTTCTGCACCCGATTGCGGGGCGGCCGATGCTTCTCCATCTGCTCGCCAGCGTGGCGGAGTTGCAGCCCGAGCGGCAGGTCGTGGTGGTCGGTGCTGGGCGCGAACAGGTGGAAAGGGCTGTGGAGGGCAGCGGCGCCGTCATCGCCGTGCAGGAACAGCAGCTGGGCACCGGCCATGCCGTGGCGCAGGCGCATGACGCGCTGGCCGGTTTCGCGGGCGACATATTGATCCTCTATGGCGACGTGCCGCTGGTGCGCGCCGAAACGCTGCGGAGCATGCTGGATCGCCTGAACTGGGGCGACGAGCCGCGCGCCGTGGTGCTGGGCTTCCGGCCGGAAGATGCCGCCGCTTATGGCCGGATCATCGCCCGCGATCAGGGCGTGATCGAGAAGATGGTCGAATATAAGGACGCCAATGCGGAGGAGCGGGCGGTGACGCTCTGCAATTCCGGGCTGATGGCAGTGCGGTCGACCGATCTTTTCGTGCTGCTCGACAAGATCGGCAACGACAATGCGGCGGGCGAATATTATCTGCCCGACATCGTCATGCTGCCCGGCGCCCAGAGCGCGGTGATCGAGGCGGAGGCCTGGGAAGTGGCGGGCGTCAACAGCCGCGCCGAACTGGCGGGGGTGGAGGCCGTCTGGCAGGACCGCCGCCGGGCCGAGGCGATGCGGGAGGGCGCGACGCTGATCGCGCCGGAAACGGTGTTCTTCGCGCATGACACGCTGCTGGGCCGCGATGTGGTGATCGAGCCGCATGTCGTCTTCGGCCCCGGCGTCAGCGTGGCGGACGATGCGACGATCCACGCCTTTTCCCATCTGGAGGGCGCAGCCGTCGGCAAGGGCGCGGAAATCGGCCCCTATGCCCGGCTGCGTCCCGGCGCGAAAATCGGCGTCAAGGCCAAGGTCGGCAATTTCGTCGAGGTGAAGAAGGCCGAACTGGGCGAGGGCGCCAAGGCCAATCACCTGTCCTATATCGGGGACGCCAGCGTGGGCGCGGGCGCGAATATCGGCGCGGGCACCATCACCTGCAATTATGACGGCTTCTTCAAATATCGGACGGAAATCGGCGTGGGCGCCTTCATCGGCTCCAACAGCGCGCTGGTCGCGCCGGTGAAGATAGGCGACGGCGCGATCGTGGCGGCCGGCAGCGTCGTGACCCAGCCGGTGGAGGCCGACGCGCTATGCCTCGTCCGGCCGAAGCAGGAGGCGAAGCCCGGCTGGGCGGCCCGCTTCCGGGCGCGGATGCAGGCGCGCAAAGCCGCCAAGTGACGGGTCTTCTGCGAAGGCGGCGCTGGCTTGCGGCGCTGCTGCTCATCCTTCTGGCCGTGCCGGGCGGGGCGGTCTGGCTCTATGCCAATGCGCGGGCCATGCCGGTTGTGCGGCGGCTGGACGTTGCGCTGCCCTTTCCGGCGGATGCGCCGCGCCGCCCGGTGACGGTGGCGCTGCTGACCGACAGCCATTTGTCCGGTCCCGATAACAGTCCGGAGCGGATGGCGCGGATCGTCGCTCTGGTGAACCGCCTCAGGCCCGAGCTGATCGTGCTGGGCGGCGACTATATCGGGGACGACAAGGGCGGTGCGACCTATGATCCGGCGCAGAGCATCGCTCCCTTCGCCGCCTTGCGCGCCCCGCTGGGGGTGGTGGCGGTGCTGGGCAATCACGATGCGCGCAAGCATACGGGGATCAGCCGCCGGCAATGGGGCGATCTGTTCGGCCGGATCGGCATCCGCCTGCTCGACAATCAGGCGGTGCGGCGGGGACCGCTGGCCATTGGCGGACTGCGCGACATCTATACCGGGCGGCCCGATATTCCCGGGACGCTGGCGGCCATGCAGGCGCTGGGCGCCGCGCCGCTGATGCTGTCGCACGGGCCGGACGCCTTTCCGCTGCTGCCCGACCGGGCGATGCTGACGCTGGTCGGGCATACCCATTGCGGGCAGGTAGCCTTGCCCTTTGCGGGCATCGTCTATGTGCCCTCGCGCTATGGCACCCGCTATGCCTGCGGGGTGTATCGGGAAGGGCGGCGGACCATGGTGGTGTCCGCGGGGCTCGGCACCAGCGGCCTGCCGATCCGGATGCTGGCGCCCCCCGATGTCTGGCTGATTACAATTCATCCACGATGATGCGGTACCCCTGTCGCCCGCCGCATGATCGTGGCATAGGCGGCGTAAGCATAGAGTTTTCACGGCTTTGGGACTGACTATCCATGTGCGGTATCATCGGAATCATCGGCAAGGACGACGTGGCGGGACGGCTGGTGGAGGGCCTCAGGCGCCTGGAATATCGCGGCTATGACAGCGCGGGCGTCGCCACCGTCCATGACGGGCGGATCGACCGCCGCCGGGCCGAGGGGAAGCTCGCCAATCTGGTGAAGGAACTGGACGCCGCGCCCCTGCCGGGCACCACCGGCATCGCCCACACCCGCTGGGCCACCCATGGCGCGCCGACGACCAGCAACGCCCATCCCCACGCCACGAAGGAAGTGGCGCTCGTCCACAACGGCATCATCGAGAATTTCAAGCCGCTGCGCGAGGAACTGATGGCGCGGGGCCGGACTTTCGACAGCCAGACCGACACGGAAGTCGTCGCCCATCTGGTGAGCGAGCTGGTGGAGCAGGGCGCGTCGCCCCGCGATGCCGTGGCGCAGGTTTTGCCGCGCCTGCATGGCGCCTTTGCGCTGGCGATCCTGTTCCGCAGCCATCCCGAGATTCTCATCGGCGCGCGCCTGGGTTCGCCGCTGGTGGTGGGCTATGGCGAGGGTGAGACCTATCTCGGTTCCGACGCGCTGGCGCTGGCCCCGCTGACCCAGCGCATCGCCTATCTGGAGGAAGGCGACTGGGTCGTCATCACCCGCGACGGCGCGGAGATTTTCGACAAGGACAACAACCCCGTCGAACGCCCCGTCACCATCAGCGGCGTGACCGGCGAACTGATCTCCAAGGGCAATCACCGCCACTATATGCTCAAGGAAATTTATGAGCAGCCGGTGGTCGTGGCCCAGACCCTGCGTTCCTATCTGCGCCGGATGGAGGATCAGGTGTCGCTGCCGATCCCCGATTTCGACCTGGGAACCATCCGCCGCGTCACCATCGTCGCCTGCGGCACCAGCTATTATGCGGGCATGGTCGCCAAATATTGGTTCGAGCAATTCGCCCGCGTGCCTGTCGACATCGATGTGGCGAGCGAGTTCCGCTACCGCGCCCCGGTGATGGAGGAGGGCGGCCTGATGATCGTCATCAGCCAGTCGGGCGAGACCGCCGATACGCTCGCCGCGCTCCGCCATGCGCGGGCCGAAGGGCAGAAGATCGCCGCCGTCGTCAACGTGCCAACCAGCACCATGGCGCGGGAGGCGGACCTGCTGCTGCCCACCAATGCCGGGCCGGAGATCGGCGTGGCGTCGACCAAGGCCTTCACCTGCCAGTTGGCGGTGCTGGCGGCGTTCGCGGCCAATCTCGCCCGCGCCAAGGGGCGGCTGGACGCGAAGGCGGAGAAGGAACTGGTCCGCCACCTGTCCGAAGCGCCCGCCGCGCTCAACGGGGCGCTGGCCTATGATGAATCGATAGAGGCGATGGCGCATCTGATCGCGGGAGCCCGCGACGTGCTCTATCTGGGGCGCGGGCCGGACTATCCGCTGGCGCTGGAAGGGGCGCTGAAGCTCAAGGAAATCAGCTATATCCATGCCGAGGGCTACGCCGCGGGCGAGATGAAGCATGGTCCCATCGCCTTGATCGACGACAAGGTGCCGGTGATCGTGCTGGCGCCCAGCGGGCCGCTGTTCGAGAAGACCGTCAGCAACATGCAGGAAGTGCAGGCGCGCGGCGGCAAGGTTGTGCTGATCTCCGACTATGACGGGGTGCAGGCGGCGGGCGAGGGCTGCATGGCGACCATCACCATGCCCAAGGTGCATCCGCTGATCGCGCCGATGGTCTATGCCGTGCCGGTGCAGTTGCTGGCCTATCATGTCGCCGTGGCCAAGGGCACGGACGTCGACCAGCCAAGGAACCTCGCCAAGTCCGTCACTGTCGAGTGATAGATGGCTGGCGAGTGATTCACTGGCGAGTGAAGCGGTAGCGGTCCCGGATGCGGCGGTTGAAATAGCCGCCCTTGGACGTGGCGGCGCGCATGCCTTCCGCGACGTCCACCGGGACATCATGATAGCTGTAGCGCCGCCCGCTGACGAACTGCACGTCCAGCCGGCGCTGGGTGGCGTCATAGTCGAAACGGGCGATGGCGGTCGACGGCATGCGGATGACAATGATCCGCGACGGGGGAGGTTGCGTGTCGGAGGGCGCCAGCCGTTGCCGGCCGAACCGGGCCGCTCTATCCTCTGGGGAATGATCGAGACGGAAAGACTGCGCCTTCGCCCCTACACGCTCGCTGACTTCGCGCCTTATTGCGCCATGTGGTCGGACATGGACCTGATGCGGCATATCGGCGGCGTAGCTCCTTCGCCGGAAGACGCCTGGAACCGCATCCTGCGTTATGAGGGGCACTGGTCCCTTCTGGGCTACGGCATTTTCGCGGTGATCGAAAAGGCCAGCGGCCGCTATGTCGGAGAAACCGGGCTGGCGGATTTCCATCGGGGCCTCGGCGATGATTTCGACAAGGCGGGGGAAGCGGCCTGGATTTTCTCATCCGAGGTACATGGCCGCGGCTACGCGTTCGAGGCCGCCTGCGCCGCGCACGACTGGTATGCGCGGCGCAAGGGTGCCGGCCGAACCGTCTGCCTCATCGATCCCGCCAACGACCCATCGCTCAGGCTTGCGGCCAGGTTGGGCTATGCGCCGTTCAGGGAGGCGGTCTACAAGGGGCGGACGGCCGTCATGCTCGAAAAATCGTCCGCATAGAGGCGACCCGGCGGAGAAGCTCAGCCGCCACCCGGCGCATTGTGCCCGCCCGCCGGCACCGGCCCGCCGCTCGGCGCATGGCTGTGGTCGGGATTGCTGTCCCAGTCGATATGATAGAGGTCGAACCGCCTGTCGCGCAGGTTGCGGACCGTACCCTCCGCCCGCGCCCAGCTCAGGTCCGCCAGGTTCACGTCGGCCATGGTCAGCGTTTCGACATTCTCCGTCGATTCCGCCGCGATCCCGTCCCGCGCAAAGGGCAGGTCGCAGGGCGTCAGGATCGCGCTCTGCGCATATTGGATGTCCATATTGTCGACATTGGGCAGGTTGCCGACATTGCCCGACATGACGACATAGCATTGATTCTCGATGGCGCGGGCCTGCGCGCAATAGCGCACGCGCATATAGCCCAGCCGCGAGTCGGTGCAGAAGGGGACGAAGATGATCCGCGCGCCCTGGTCCACCAGTCGCCGCGCCAGTTCCGGAAATTCGCTGTCATAACAGATGAGCACGCCGATCGGCCCGCAGTCGGTCTGGATCACGTCCAGCGAGTCCCCGCCCTTGATGTTCCACCAGAAGGCTTCGTTGGGCGTCGGGTGGATCTTCTCCTGCGTGTGCAGCGAACCGTCGCGCAGGGCGACATAGGCGATATTCTGGATGTCGCCATCCTCTGCCCGCGTCGGATGGGAGCCGCCGATGATGTTGATATTATATTCCAGCGCCATCCGCTCCAGTTCGCGGGTCAGGCGCGGGGTGTAGCCGGTCAGCCTGTCGATGGCCTCGATCGGAGTGAGCTTCTTGGTTTCGTAGGAGAGCAGCGGCAGGGTGAACAGTTCGGGAAAAACGATGAAGTCGGAGCGATAATCTGCCGCCACGTCGACGAAATATTCGATATTGCGAATGAACTCTTCGAAGTCCTTCACCGCGCGGGCCTGCAACTGACAGGTGGCTAGGCGGACGCTTTCCACGCCGCGCGGCACCCGCATTTCGGGCGCTTCGTCGGGGTCGACATAGGGGTTGCGCCATACCAGATGGGCGGCGTGTCCGTCGGACTGCCTGTCTTCGGGCAGGTAGTTTTCCAGCACGCCGAGCGGCTCGAACTGGTTCTTGAGCTGGAAGCTGATCACCTGATCGCGCAGCTTGCCGTGCACGACCTTGTCCAGATAATCCGCCGGGCCATCGACGCGCCGCTTCGCACGCGCATAGCCCGGCATGCGCCCGGCGATGACGATGCCGTGCAGGTCCAGTTCCTCGGCCAGCTCCTTGCGCTCGTCATAGAGGCGCTGGCCGATGCGCAGGCCGCGCAGCTTGGGGTCGACGGCCATTTCATAGCCGTACAGCCACTCGCCCGCCGCGCTGTGCCGCGTGCCGAAGCCGTTTGCCGTGATCTCCTCCCAGTCATGATGGGAAAAGGCCATCGCCTTGCTGACCCGCATGGTCGCGCAATAGCCGACGACCTTATTGTCGTAGAGCGCGACGAAGCAGCCATTGGGGAAATTGTTGATCTGCCCGCGCAGGGTGGCGAGCGAATAATTGGGCATGCCGGGATAGACCCGGGCGATCAGTCGCTGGATGCCGCGTACATCGGAAGGAACGGCGGCCCGGACCTCCAGGCGTTTCTTGGCTGTCGTCGTCATCGCTGATCTCCTGCCATGGAAAAGGCGGCGCCGATACACGGCGCCGCCTCGTTCCGTTTCCGTATTGAACCGCGGAAGGGCGGATCAGTTCCGTCCGATTATTGCCACTTGCCCATGGCTTCTTCCAGGTTCACGCGGATCGCCTCGAAGAACTGCTCGGTGGTCATCCACGCCTGTTCCGGACCGATCAGCAGGGCGAGATCCTTGGTCATCGCGCCGCCCTCGACCGTTTCGATGCAGACCTTTTCCAGCGTTTCCGCGAACTTGGTGACTTCCGGCGTTTCGTCGAACTTGCCGCGATAGGAAAGGCCCTGGGTCCAGGCGAAGATCGAGGCGATCGGATTGGTCGAGGTCGCCTTGCCCTGTTGATGCTGGCGATAGTGGCGGGTGACGGTGCCGTGCGCGGCTTCGGCCTCGACGGTCTTGCCGTCGGGCGACAGCAGCACGGAGGTCATGAGACCCAGCGAGCCGAACCCCTGCGCCACGGTGTCCGACTGGACGTCGCCATCGTAATTCTTGCAGGCCCAGACGAACTTGCCGCTCCACTTGAGGGCGGAGGCGACCATGTCGTCGATCAGGCGATGTTCGTAGACGGCGCCCACCTTCTTGAACTCGTCGGCGAATTCATTGTCGAACACTTCCTGGAACAGGTCCTTGAAGCGGCCGTCATAGGCCTTGAGAATGGTGTTCTTGGTCGAGAGGTACAGCGGCCAGCCGCGGCCCAGCGCGTAGTTCATGCTGGCGCGGGCGAAATCGCGGATCGAGTCGTCCAGATTGTACATGCCCATGGCGACGCCGGAGCTGGGGAAGTTGAAGACGTCCTTCTCGATCTTCTCGCCATTGGCGCCGTCCCACACCATGCGCAGCTTGCCGGGGCCGGGGACGAGGAAGTCGGTGGCGCGATACTGGTCGCCGAAGGCGTGGCGGCCGATGACGATGGGGTCGGTCCAGCCGGGGACCAGGCGCGGCACGTTGCGGATGACGATGGGTTCACGGAACACCACGCCGCCCAGGATGTTGCGGATGGTGCCGTTGGGCGACTTCCACATTTCCTTCAGGCCGAATTCCTCCACGCGGGCTTCATCCGGGGTGATGGTGGCGCATTTCACGCCGACGCCATGTTCCTTGATCGCGTTGGCGGAATCGATGGTGATCTGGTCGTTGGTTTCGTCGCGCTTCTCGACGCCCAGATCGTAATATTTAAGATCGATGTCGAGATAGGGGAGAATCAGGCGCTCACGGATCCACTGCCATATGATCCGCGTCATTTCATCGCCATCGATCTCCACGACGGGGTTTTTCACCTTGATCTTAGCCATAGCGCCTGTTCGCCTTCTCGTTCGGGTGGAATTTGCGACCGCCCTAGGCAAAGCGACGGCAATGTTCAACCGTCCAATGCCCTTTGCAGGATTGGAACATTTCATGGCTCCTGCGACGGTATCGGACGTTGTCACTGCAAGTGTCTGTCCTTAAAGACGGTGCCCATGGAAAATGACGAACTGACGGTCGCACTGGGCGGCAATGTGAAATGGCGCTTCCCCTCCGTGCATCCGGAGGGCGTGAAATTCGGCCTGATCGCGGCGGCCATCACCGCGCTGCTGTTCCTGGTCGGCTGGGAAATCCTCGGCTGGCTGATGGTGATGGTGACCATCTGGGTGCTGGCGTTCTTCCGCGATCCGGTGCGCGCGGTGCCGCAGGATGAGCGGGCCATCGTCGCCCCCGCCGATGGGCTGGTGACGCTGATCCAGCGGGTGCCGCCCCCCCGCGAGATGGCAGGGGCGGATGGGCTGGGCGACCAGCCCATGATCCGCGTGTCGATCTTCATGAGCGTGTTCGACGTCCACATCAACCGCACGCCGATCGGCGGGACGGTGAAATCGGTCGTCTATATCTCGGGCAAGTTCCTGAACGCCGATCTCGACAAGGCGAGCGAGGATAATGAGCGCCAGCATATATTGGTGGAGCGGCATGACGGCGTGCGCATCGGCTTCACCCAGATCGCCGGATTGGTGGCGCGGCGGATCGTGCCCTTCGTGAAGCCGGGCGACATGGTCGCG
Organism: Sphingobium fuliginis; assembly: GCF_004152845.1. GTDB lineage: Bacteria > Pseudomonadota > Alphaproteobacteria > Sphingomonadales > Sphingomonadaceae > Sphingobium > Sphingobium fuliginis. The sequence goes on along the minus strand of NZ_SEON01000002.1, from coordinate 24,506 downwards.
GCCGGACAGCGCATCGGCCTCATCCGTTTCGGCAGCCGGGTCGACGTCTATCTGCCCGCCGGCACCGCGCCGCGCGTGGTGCTGGGGCAGCGCACCGTCGCGGGTGAGACGATCCTGGGCCAGATCGGTGACATGCGCGTGATTTCGGGGATTCAGCAATAATGCGGCAGCGGCGCGCCATCCCGCGCGGATTGCGCCGGGGGATCACCCTGCGGATGGTGGCGCCCAACGCCGTGACCGCAATGGCCCTGTGCTTCGGCCTGACCGGCGTGCGCTACGGCATATCGGGCGAGTGGGAGAGGGCGGTGCTCTCCATCCTCATCGCCGGGGTGCTGGATGGGCTGGACGGGCGCATCGCGCGGTTGTTGCGGGGGGAGAGCCGTTTCGGGGCCGAACTCGACTCCTTGTCGGACTCCATCGCCTTTGGCGTGGCGCCGGCGCTGGTGCTCTATCTCTGGTCGCTGAACGCCATGCCGAAATTCGGCTGGATCTTCGCGCTCGCCCATGCGCTGTCCTGCGCGCTGCGGCTGGCGCGGTTCAATGCGAATATCGACGCCGATGTTCAGCCGCACAAATCCGCCGGTTTCCTGACCGGCGTGCCGGCTCCGGCAGGTGCGGGGCTGGCCTTCGTGCCGCTCTATCTCTGGCTGGTGACGGGCGAGCCGCTTTTTCGGGAATGGTATGTCGTGGCGCCCTGGACCGCCTTCACGGCTTTCCTGATGATCTCCAACATCGCGACCTATAGCTGGTCGGCGCTGCGCCTGCGCAAACGCATCCGGCTGGAGGCGATCGCGCTGGCGGGTCTGCTGGCGGCGCTGCTGATCACCGATCCGTGGCTGACGCTGCTGGTGTTGTGCGCCTTCTACCTTGCGCTCATCCCCTTCGGCATGATGTCCTATGCCAAGGTGCGCCGCCAGCGGGCGGGCGAGGAAGCGTAATCCTCAGGCGGCCAGGACCGCCGCCGCAAAAGCCGGCGCGGCCTGCCGTGCAGAGGGTGACGCGCGTCGCCGGCTGATGCGCAGGCGATAGACCGGCGTTTCCTGCGGTATCGGTTCGAACGTCAGCGCCGCGACCATCTTGTCATGATAGGCCAGGAACATGCCGATAATGGTGCCTGCGGCCAGCAGGAAGGATCCGATGAAAACAAGTGCTGCGACCAGTGCGAACATATGCAGCTCACTTTCTGTCTTGCCATTTGCACGGCTTGGTTCACTATAGGCAGGCAAACGGCGTGAATCCGCCATTTGTTCCCGATGTTCTCCTTATGTTCTATCCGGAATGGAGAGTCAACCCCCTTGCATTGATATTCCGACGCCGTTAAAGGCGCGCCCATTCCACATGGGAATCGACATATCCGGTGCTGTGCGTGACGCCCAGTTCCTGATTCCCAGAGGTGTAACCGGAAGGAGAAATATTATGGCGGCTCCTGTCGTCACCATGCATCAATTGATCGAGGCCGGCGCGCATTTCGGCCACCAGACCCACCGCTGGAACCCGCGCATGAAGCCGTACATCTTCGGTGAGCGCAACGGCATCCACATTCTCGACCTGTCGCAGACCGTGCCGCTGTTCGGCCGCGCGCTGGACTTCGTGTCGGCGACCGTCGCCGCCGGTGGCAAGGTGCTGTTCGTCGGCACCAAGCGCCAGGCGCAGGACCCGATCGCCGAAGCCGCCCGCAAGTCGGGCCAGCATTTCGTCAACCATCGCTGGCTGGGCGGCATGCTCACCAACTGGAAGACCATTTCGGGTTCGATCAAGCGTCTGAAGACCCTGGAAGAGAAGCTGTCGGGCGACACCCACGGCTTCACCAAGAAGGAAGTCCTCCAGATGACCCGCGAGCGCGAGAAGCTGGAACTGTCGCTGGGCGGCATCCGCGACATGAACGGCATCCCCGATGTCATGTTCGTGATCGACGCCAACAAGGAAGAACTGGCGATCAAGGAAGCCAACACGCTGGGCATCCCGGTCGTTGCGATCCTCGATTCCAACGTCTCGCCCGACGGCATCGCGTTCCCGGTTCCGGCGAACGATGACGCCAGCCGCGCGATCCGCCTTTACTGCGACGCCGTCGCCGCCGCCGCCACCAAGGGCAACCGCGGTGCGCAGCAGGCTTCGGGCGTCGACCTGGGCGCTCTGGACGAGCCCGAGGCCGAAGAGGTCGTCGCTCAGGCCTGAGACGCGGTCTTCGAACTGCAAAATTGACAGGCTAGGGCGCGCTCCACTGGAACGCGCCCTGCCGTTTTTCTGAAACATTGAACTTTAGGAGCCGAAACATGGCCGAGATTACCGCTGCTGCCGTCAAGGAACTGCGCGACCGTTCGGGCGCGGGCATGATGGATTGCAAGAAGGCGCTCACCGAAGCCAATGGCGACATCGAAGCGGCGACCGACTGGCTGCGCGCCAAGGGTCTGGCCGCCGCGCAGAAGAAGTCGAGCCGCACCGCCGCCGAAGGCCTGGTCGGCGTCGCCGTCGCCGGCACCAAGGGTGTGGCCGTCGAAGTGAACAGCGAAACCGACTTCGTCGCCAAGAACGACCAGTTCCAGGATTTCGTCCGCACCGTGTCGGTCATCGCGCTGGAGAACGGCGTGGCCGATGCCGAGGCGCTGTCGAACGCGGCCTATCCCTCGGGCGGCACGGTCGCCGAGAAGCTGGTCGCCAACATCGCCACCATCGGCGAGAACCAGACCCTGCGCCGCGTCGGCCAGGTCGAGGTGAACCAGGGCGTGGTCGTTCCCTATGTCCATAATGCGGCCGCTCCGGGCCTGGGCAAGATCGGCGTGCTGGTTGCGCTGGAAGGCGATGCGCCCGCCGACGTCCTGGAGCCGCTGGGCAAGCAGATCGCGATGCACATCGCCGCTGCCTTCCCGCTGGCGCTGTCGGCCGCCGACATCGATCCGGCCCTGCTGGAGCGCGAGCGCGCCATCGCCGCTGAAAAGGCCGCCGAATCGGGCAAGCCTGCCGAGATCGTCGCCAAGATGGTCGACGGCGCCGTCGCCAAGTTCGCCAAGGAGCAGGCCCTGCTCAGCCAGCTCTTCGTGATGGACAACAAGACCCCGGTTGCCGATGTCGTCGCGAAGGCGGCGAAGGATGCCGGCGCGTCGATCACGCTGAAGAACTATGTCCGCTTCCAGCTCGGTGAAGGCATCGAGAAGGAAACGAGCGACTTCGCCGCCGAAGTGGCCGCGGCCGCAGGCGTCTGATCCGATAGTTCGTTCGCTTCGGCGGTGTCGGGAGGCTCAGGCTTCTCGACAAGCCGGAAGCGGGCGCTAAGGAAGTTCGGGGTTTCCAAAACCCTGCTTCACAACATGGCGCGCGCTGCTTAAGGTGCGCGCCATTTCCTTGCCCGATCATAAAAGGAATATTGCCCCGCATGTCTCGCCCAGCCTTCAAGCGCATCCTGCTGAAACTTTCGGGCGAAGTGCTGATGGGGCAGGGGCAGTTCGGCATCGAGCCGGAGACGGTGAACCGCGTCGCGGGCGAGATCGCGGCGGCGAAGGATGCGGGGTTCGAACTGTGCGTCGTCGTTGGCGGCGGCAATATCTTCCGGGGTCTGGCGGGCGCCGCCAAGGGTTTCGACCGGGCGAGCGCCGACTATATGGGCATGCTGGCCACCGTCATGAACGCGCTCGCCGTGCAGAATGCGCTGGAGAAGCTGGGCTACGACACGCGCGTCCAGTCCGCCATTCCGATGGCGTCGGTCTGCGAACCCTATATCCGGCGCAAGGCGGTGCGGCATATGGAGAAGGGACGGATCGTCATCTTCGCGGCGGGCACCGGCAGCCCCTTCTTCACCACGGACACCACGGCGGCGCTGCGGGCGGCCGAAATGGATTGCGACGCCCTGTTCAAGGGGACCAGCGTCGACGGCATCTACAATGCCGATCCCAAGAAGGTGCCGGATGCGGCCCGCTATGAAGCGATCAGCTTCGACCAGGTGCTGAACGACAATCTGAAGGTCATGGACGCGAGCGCCATTGCCCTTTGCCGCGAAAACAATATCCCCATCGTCGTGTTCAACATCCGCGAAACCGGCAATCTGGCCAAGGTGCTGGCCGGTGACGGTGTGGCGACGATCGTGCAAAATCAGGAGCGCTGAAACAAAATGGCTCAATATGACAAGGCCGACCTCGAACGCCGCATGGCGGGTGCCCTGGAATCGCTGAAAGGCGATCTGTCGGGCCTGCGCACGGGCCGCGCCAATATCCAGCTTCTCGATCCGGTGACGGTCGAGGTCTATGGCGCGCATATGCCGCTTAATCAGGTCGCGACCGTTTCCGCGCCCGAACCGCGCATGCTTTCCGTGCAGGTGTGGGACAAGAGCAATGTCGGCCCGGTCGACAAGGCGATCCGTTCGGCGGGGCTGGGCCTTAACCCCATCGTCGACGGCCAGACGCTGCGCCTGCCGATCCCCGACCTGACCGAGGAGCGCCGCAAGGAACTCGCCAAGCTCGCCAGCAAATATGCCGAGGGCGCCCGGATCGCCGTCCGCAATGTCCGCCGCGACGGCATGGACAGCCTGAAGACCGACGAGAAGAAGGGCGAGATCAGCGAGGACGAGCGCAAGCGCAAGGAAACCGAAGTCCAGAAGCTGACCGATAGCACCATCGCGGACATCGACGCGGCGGCTGCGGCGAAGGAAAAGGAAATTCTCGGTCAGTGATCCGGGGCTTTCCTTTCGCGGCCAAAGCACGCATTCCTGTCTGATGGCCACCCAAGCCAAAACCGATCTGACCAGCGGCGCGCCAGCCCATGGCGCGCGCCCCAAGGATGTTCCGCCAGGAACGGCCATGCCTCGTCACGTCGCCATCATCATGGACGGCAATGGACGCTGGGCGAAGAAGCGCTTCCTGCCCCGCATCGCCGGCCATCGGGCGGGGGTGGAGGCGGTGCGCCGCGTCGCCCGCGCCGCGCGGGAACTGGGTCTGGAATGCCTGACGCTCTACGCCTTTTCCTCGGAAAACTGGAAGCGTCCGGCCGGCGAGGTGGCGGACCTGATGGGCCTGCTGCGTCATTTCATCCAGTCCGACCTTGACGAATTCCATGCCAATGGCGTGCGGCTGCGCATCATCGGCAATTATCGGGCGCTCGATCCTGCGCTGGTGGCGCTGATCGACAATGCAGTGGCGCGGACTGCGGGGAATAGCGGGCCGATCATTGCCATAGCGCTCAACTATGGCGCGCAGGACGAACTGGTTCGCATGGCCCAGACGCTGGCGCGCCGCGTGGCCGCCGGCGAGATCGCGGCGGAGGAGATCGGCCTCGCCGATGTGGATGCGGCGCTCTACACCGCAGACCTGCCGCCGCTCGACCTGATGATCCGTACCTCGGGCGAGCAGCGGCTCAGCAATTTCATGCTATGGCAGGCCGCCTATGCGGAGCTTTATTTCACGGACATGCTGTGGCCGGATTTCGACGGGCGGGCGCTGGCTGCCGCACTGGACGCCTTCCGCCTGAGGGACCGCCGTTTCGGCGGGCTGTGACAGGCATGTCGAGCGAGCTTCGCACCCGCGCCATCGTCGGCGTCGTGCTCATCCTCGTAGCGTTGGCGGCCCTGTTTTCGGGCGGCTTCCTTTTCTGGATGCTGCTGTCCGTGGCGGGCGTGCTGATGCAGGGGGAGTGGGGCGACCTGACCGGAGCCACGCCGGAGAACCGCAAGCTGGCGATGTTCGCCGTCTCGGTGCCGCTGGCGATCCTTTGCCCGGCGGCGGCCGGCGTGTCCTGGCTCGCCTTCACATTGATGGCGGCCGCCTTCTTCTTCGTCGCGCTGGTGGGCCGGTCGGTCAAGCTGGCGCTGGGCGTGCCCTATATCGTCGTGCCGGTGATGGCGCTGCTTTTCCTGCGCGAACAGGCGCCCAATCTTCAGGGGTTGCTGCTGACCCTCTGGGCGCTGGGCCTCGTTTGGGCGACCGACATCGGCGCTTATTTCGCCGGCCGCTCCATTGGCGGGCCGAAGCTGGCTCCGCGCGTCAGCCCGTCCAAGACCTGGGCCGGCCTTGGCGGTGGGGTGCTGGCGGCGCTGACCGTGGGTTTCCTGCTCTACCGGTTCGCGGACCTGCCGGTTCAGCTTGCCGCGGCAAGCGGCCTGCTGGCGGTCGCCGCGCAACTGGGCGACCTGTTGGAAAGCTGGATGAAGCGCCGTGCAGGGGTGAAGGATAGCGGTACGCTGCTGCCCGGCCATGGTGGCGTGATGGATCGGTTGGACGGGGTGGTCGCCGCCGCGCCGCTGGCCGCGATCTGCTATATGATCCTGGTGCAATTGCCATGAAGAAAGTGTCGATCTTCGGCGCGACCGGATCGGTCGGCATGTCCACGCTGGACCTGATCCAGCGCGATCCGGACAGCTATAGCGTTGTTGCGCTGACCGCGCATGGCGATGTGGCGGGTCTGGCCGCCGCCGCGCGGCAGAGCAATGCCGCGATCGCGGTGATCGGGGACGAGACCCGCTATGACGCGCTGAAGGATGCGCTGCGCGGTTCCGGGACGGAGGCGGCGGCCGGCCAAGGCGCGTTGGTCGACGTGGCCGGTGCAGGCGCGGACTGGAGCATGGCCGCCATCGTCGGTTGCGCGGGGCTGCGCCCGACCATGGCGGCGTTGAAGGCGGGTGGCACGGTCGCGCTCGCCAACAAGGAATCGCTGGTGTCGGCGGGCGCGCTGATGATGGACGCGGTCGGTGCGTCGGGCGCGACGCTGCTGCCGGTCGACAGCGAACATAATGCCATATTCCAGTGCCTTGCGGGCAGTCGCATGGAAGATGTCGCAAGGATCACCCTGACCGCGAGCGGCGGCCCCTTCCGCACCCGCAGCCGGGAGGGGATGCGCGGCATCACCCCCGCGCAGGCCGTCGCCCATCCCAACTGGTCCATGGGCGCGAAGATCAGCGTCGACAGCGCGACGATGATGAACAAGGGGCTGGAACTGATAGAGGCGGCGCATCTCTTCCCGGTCGGGCTCGACCGGATCGAGATCCTCGTCCATCCGCAATCGGTCATCCACTCCATGGTCGAATATCGCGACCGCTCAACCCTGGCGCAGCTTGGCTCGCCCGACATGCGCATCCCCATCGCCCATGCGCTGGCCTGGCCCGATCGGATCGCTACCCCTTGCCAGCCGCTGGACCTCGCCCGGATCGCCCGCCTGGATTTCGAGGCGCCGGATGAGCATCGCTTCCCCGCGCTGCGGCTGACCCGGCAGGCGGCGGAGGCGGGCGGCGCAGCGCCCGCCATATTGAACGCCGCCAATGAGGTCGCCGTCGCCGCCTTCCTCAAAGGCGCCATAGGCTTCCTTGATATCGCCATGATTGTGGAGGATGTCCTGAACCGCTATAGCGCGCCTGTGCCCCGCCAGATCGACGATGTGCTGGAAGCGGATGCGCAGGCGCGTAATATGGCTGCACAAGTGATGGAAAGATTGACCGCTTGATCCAGAATCCCGGTTTCCTGTTGACCGTAGTCGCATTTGTGGCGGTCATCGGACCGCTCGTCTTCGTGCATGAGCTGGGCCATTATCTGGTGGGCCGCTGGTGCGGGGTGAAGGCGGAGGCCTTTTCCATCGGATTCGGCCCGGAAATCGCGGCCTGGGTGGACAGGCGCGGCACCCGCTGGCGCCTGGGGGCGCTGCCGCTGGGCGGCTATGTGCGTTTCAAGGGCGACATGAACGCGGCGAGCCAGACCGATCCCCGCTGGCTGGAAATGCCCGCCGCCGAACGGGCCGAGAGCTTCCCTGCCAAGCCGCTATGGCAGCGGGCGGCCATCGTCGCGGCCGGGCCGGCGATCAACTTCCTCTTCGCCATGGCGATCCTTGCAACCTTCGCCTTCGTCCATGGCGAGAGCCGTACTCCTGCGGTCGCCGGGCAGGTGCAGCCCGGCAGCGCGGCAGCGGCGGCTGGCATCGTCGTGGGCGACCGCATAGTCTCGCTCAACGGGCGGGAAATGACGACCTTCGACGATATTCGCCTGTTCGCGCAGATCCGCCCCGGCGAACCCGTCACCATCGTGATCGACCGCCGGGGCAAGCTGTTCGAGAAGCAGGGCAAGGTCGGCGCGGTCGAGGAAGATGACGGCTTCGGCAACAAGTTCCGCATCGGACGGCTGGGCATCGCGCCGGGTGAGCCGGTGATCGAGCCCGTCAGCCTAGCCCGAGCCCCGGTCGTCGCCGTGGAGCGGACGGGGCAGATCATCCGCACCATGGTGGAGACGCTGGGCCAGATCGTGGGGGGCGGCCGATCGGTCAAGGAACTGGGCGGCCCGCTCAAGATCGCGGAGGTTTCCGGTCAGGCGGCGACGCTGGGGGTGGAGAGCTTCGTCTTCTTCATGGCCCTCATCTCGATTAACTTGGGGTTCATCAACCTCTTGCCAATCCCGATGCTGGATGGCGGGCATCTGCTGTTCTACGGGGTGGAGGCGATACAGCGGCGACCGGTCAGTCCGCAGGTGCAGGAATGGGCCTATCGCTCGGGCCTGGCGGTTCTGCTGGCGATGATGGTGCTGGTAACATTCAACGATTTATCCTCTTTCGGCCTCTGGGATCGTCTGTCCGGCTTGATCGGCTGAGCCGTATCGGGCAGGAGGACGCGATTTGGCGCCGTCTTTCCGGATGTGAACGGAATGGGTCCGGCGTGAACGACATGTTGCTTTTTTGTAGAAGGTGGAGCGGGTGACAGCGATGATGAGCAGCAACAGGCAGCGCCCGGTCGTCGTGGCCCTGTTGGCGACGACGATGATCGCGGGCATGTCTGCGATCCCGGCGATGGCTCAAAATGCCCCGCCGGCTGCCGCGCCTGCGCCCGTTCCGGCAGTCGCTCCAGCCGCCGGAACCATCCGCGCCATCTCCGTCACTGGCCAGCAGCGCCTGGAGCCGGATACGGTGCTGTCCTACACCAAGCTGCGGATCGGCCAGCCCTTCACCCAGGAATCGCTCGACCAAGCGTTGCGCGACCTTTACGAGACGGAGCTGTTCGCCGACGTCCAGATCCGCAACGACAATGGCGCGCTGACCGTCGAGGTTAAGGAAAACCCGGTCATCAACCGCATCGTCCTTGAAGGTAATAAGCGCCTCAAGGAAGACAAGATACGTCCCGAAATAAAACTGGCTCCGCGCCAGATCTATACCCGCTCGAAAGTGCGCGCCGACGTGGCCCGCATCATCGAGCTGTATCGCCGGCAGGGCCGCTTCGCCGCCACGGTCGAACCGAAGATGGTGCAGCTTGACCAGAACCGCGTCGACATCGTTTTCGAAATCTCCGAAGGGCCGAAATCCAAGGTCCGCCAGATCAACATCATCGGCAATGAGAAGTTCAAGGACGGCGAACTGCGCAGCCAGATGGTGACCAAGCAATCGCGCTGGTTCCGCATCTTCTCGTCGGGCACCAGCTACGATCCGGATCGTCTGGCCTATGACCAGCAGAAGCTGCGCCAGTTCTACCTGACCGAAGGCTATGCCGATTTCCGAGTGATCTCCGCCGTGGCGGAACTGACGCCGGACAAGCAGGACTTCATCATCACCTATGTGGTCGAGGAAGGGCAGCGCTACAAATTCGGTGATGTGAAGGTCAACAGCGACATTCGCGACCTGTCCGGCGATTCGCTGACCAAGATGCTGCCGATGAAGAAGGGCGACTGGTACAACGCCAAGCAGGTCGAGGACACGGTCGACACGCTGAGCGAAACGGCGGGCCTGTTCGGCTATGCCTTCGCGGACGTCCAGCCGGACTTCCAGCGCGACAAGGACACGCTGACGATGGGGATCGACTTCCGCATCGCCAATGCGCCGCGCGTCTATGTCGAGCGGGTCGACATCAATGGCAACACGCTGACCCAGGACAAGGTCGTGCGCCGCGAATTCCGCCTGGCGGAGGGCGATGCGTTCAACAGCTTCCTGGTCAAGCGGTCGAAGGACCGCATCAATTCGCTGGGCTTCTTCCAGGAAAAGCTGGACATCGAGCAGAAGCCGGGTTCCGCCCCGGACCGCATCGTCCTGGAAACCAATGTGCAGGAAAAATCGACCGGCGAATTGTCGCTTTCGGCCGGCTTCTCCTCGCTGGAGCGTTTCATCGTCGCGGCGTCGATCACCCAGCGCAACTTCCGCGGCAAGGGCCAGGAACTGCGCACCAGCGTCAATTATTCGGCTTATTCCAAGTCGGTGGAAGTGGGCTTCACCGAGCCCTATTTCATGGACAAGAATATCGCACTGGGCGGCGACATCTATCGCCGCGACCTCAACAGCTTCCGTTATCTGAACAATAACGACCGCGACACGACCTATGAACAGACGACGACCGGCTTCCAGCTTCGCGCCGGCGTGCCGATCACGGAATATATGTCGCTGGCCCTGCGTTACACGTTGAATCTGGACGACGTGACGCTCGACAAGGATACCTACTACTCCGATCCCGATGGCGCAGGTCCGCTGGGACTTCAGTGCGATCCGCTGCTGGCCGGACGCTATCTTTGCGACGCCATCGGCAAGCGGACGACGTCGTCGCTGGGCTATTCTCTGATCTACGATACCCGCGACAACCGCATTCGTCCGACACGGGGCCATAATGTCGTTCTCAGCCAGGATTTCGCGGGTCTGGGCGGCAGCGTCAAATATGTGCGCACGCGGTTGAACGGCTCCAAATATTGGCCTGTCGGCGGCGGGTTCATCTTCTCCGTCTCTGCGGAGGGCGGCTATATCCACAGCCTTGAAGGCGACCGCCGGGACGCTTCGAACGAGCTGGTCGACAAGGTTCGCCTGACGGATCGCTTCTTCCTGGGCAATCCGCAGATTCGCGGCTTCGATATTCGCGGCATCGGCCCGCGCGTGAAGCGCTATTACCTGCAGTCGCAGACCGACTCGAGCGGCAATACCACCTATGTGCGGGGCGAAGGGAACAACAATGTTTCCGACGACGCCCTGGGCGGCAAGGTCTATTATCTGGCGCGGGCGGAAATGGAAATTCCGCTGGGCTCGGGTGCGCGTGAAATGGGCCTGCGTCCCTCGATTTTCGCGGATGTCGGTGCGGTCGCCGGATTGCGCAATCCCCGCACGACGAATTCGAACGGCATCTGCGCCGACAACACGACCGGTTCGCGCAGCGAGGCGGGGACTCCCGGCACGTGCGGGACCAACCAGACCCTCATCATCGGCCCGTTCGATGAGGAATATCTGGGCGATACGCTGAAACCGCGTGTCGCCGTGGGCTTCGGCGTCAACTGGAACTCGCCCTTCGGGCCGTTCCGCATCGACATCGCCAAGGCCCTGCTCAAGGAACCAGGGGACGACACTCAGCTAATCAGCTTCAACGTAGGGACTCAATTCTGATGAAGACCATTTTCAAGGCCGCCGCGCTGGTTCTGGCGCCGATGACCGCCATGGCGCTGACCAGCGTCCCGGCCGCTGCCCAGTCGAAGACCGGCATCGCCGTCGTCGACCTGCAACGCGCCGTCGCCACCAGCTCGGCCTATTCGACCGCGCGCACGCAGATCCAGACCACCTACAAGGCGCAGATCGACGGCTTTACCGCACGCAAGAATGCGATCGACGCCGATCTCAAGGCCAAGGGCACGGCCCTGGAAGCCGCGATGAAGGCAGCCGGTGGCAAGCCGACCCCGGCAATCCAGACCCAATATGAGGCCTATCAGAAGGCCGGTCAGGACGGCCAGGCCGAACTGCAGCGCCTGGGTCAGCCGATCGCTCTCGCCAACGCCTATGTCGAGGAGCAGATTTCGGCCAAGCTGTCGGATGCGCTGAAGTCCGCGATGACCAAGGCGAAGGTCGACCTGATCCTGTCGCCTGACGCGACCGTGTCCTATCAGCCGACCGTCGACATCACCCAGTCGGTGGTGACCGAACTCAACGCGCTGGTGCCCAGCGTCGGCATCACCCCGCCGGCCGGCTGGCAGCCGGGCCGCCAGGGCCAGGCCGCTGCCGCTCCGGCCGCTGCTCCCGCCAATCCGTCGCAGCAGCCGACCTCGCGCTGATCGCTTGATGACGGTTCAGTCTGACAATGCTGCCGCCGCCATCGGCCCCATCGATATTCGTGGGGTGATGGCGGCGCTGCCGCACCGTTATCCGATGCTGCTCGTCGACCGCGTGATTTCGCTCGTGCCGAACAGCACGATCCACGCGGTCAAGGCGGTGTCGATCAACGAGGATTTCTTCCAGGGGCATTTCCCCGGCCGGCCGATCATGCCCGGCGTATTGATCGTCGAAGCCATGGCGCAGGCCGCTGGCGTGCTGACGGTCGAAACCATGGACCTTCGCGGTTCGGGCAAGCTCGTCTATTTCATGAGCATCGATGGGGCGAAGTTCCGCAATCCGGTCGAACCGGGCTGCCTGCTCGACCTGCATGTCGATCTGGTCCAGATTCGCGGCCGCGTCTGCAAGTTCACGGGCAAGGCGATGGTCGAGGGCAAGCTCTGCGCCGAGGCCAGTTTCGTCGCGATGATTGCCGACCCGCCGGTGAACTGAAACGCGGCGGTGATCCCGACTTTCCCGCCACTTCCTCCCCAGCCGGAATGACGGGTCGACTGATACAGGGAACCGCCCGTTCTTCCCCTTGCTTTTGCGCGCATTCCCATGTAACCGCGCGCCTTCGCAGATTTTCGCATCCATGGCCGGTCGGAAACCGGCCCCTGAACGGAGCAGACCCATGAAGGCCGATACGCATCCCGATTACCACTTCATCACCGTCCAGATGACCGACGGCACGACGTTCCGCACCCGCTCGACCTGGGGCAAGGAAGGCGACACGCTGGCGCTCGACATCGATCCCAAGTCGCACCCGGCCTGGACCGGCGGCACCCGCCAGCTTGAGCAGGGCGGCCAGGTGGCACGCTTCAACAAGCGTTTCGGCGGCCTGACGCTGAAGAAGTAATCGGCCTTCAAGCGAAGAATAGGGAAGGGCGCCTCCTGGGGCGCCCTTTTTATTTGGTTGGTAGAGGCGGCTTTTCGCCAGAAGCGGACATTGACGCTTGCCCTCCTCTTCAGGGGAGAGGGGCGTGCCTCACGCGCAGTCTCAGCCTATGGGCACTTCCCATCCCCACCCTTCAAACGAGTTACATGCCCCGTTTGAACCTGAAGGGAAGGGGCTTAACGGTGGCTGACCATCCCTATCAGCCATCCCGGGCATCATCCCGCCGCCATGCGATCCTCGTCCAGGAACGCGGCGACATCATCCAGCACGACATCCTTCGACAGGAAGGTCTGCCCGATTCCCCGCGCCAGCAGGAAGGGCAGGGTGCCTGCCGCCATCTTCTTGTCGTGCAGCATATGCGCGACCAGCGCCGCGCCGTCCGCCTTCACATGCGCGCTGGCGAGGTCGTGCGGCAGCCCGACGGCTTTCAGATGCGCCGTCACCCGCTCCGCATCCTCCGCCGGGCACAGGCCGCGCCGCGCCGAATAGCGGAAGGCAAGAGCCATCCCCGCCGCGACGCCCTCGCCATGGAGCAGAAGATCCGAAAAGCCGGTATCCGCCTCCAGCGCATGGCCGAAGGTATGGCCAAGGTTCAGCAAGGCCCGCCGTCCGGATGTCTCCCGCTCGTCATCGGCAACAATGGCCGCCTTGGCGGCCACGCTGCGTTCGATGGCATATTCGCGCGCCTGGACGTCGCCGGACAGCAGCCTGTGCCCTTCCGCCTCGCACCAGGCGAAAAAGGCGGGATCGTCGATCAGGCCATATTTCACCACCTCGGCATAACCGGCCCGCGTCTCCCGCGCCGGCAGCGTGTCGAGCGTCGAGGGATCGATCAGCACCAGCGAGGGCTGGTAAAAGCTGCCGACCAGATTCTTGCCCGCCTTCGCATTGATCGCGGTCTTTCCGCCGACGGAACTGTCCACCTGCGCCAGCAATGTCGTGGGCACCTGGATGAAATGGCAGCCGCGTTTCAGGATCGAGGCGGCAAAGCCCACCAGATCGCCGATCACCCCGCCGCCGAGCGCCACCACATGGTCGCCGCGCTCTATCTCCAGCGCCAGCAGCGCATCGAGCAGCTCTTCAAGGTGGCGCCAGCTCTTGGTCTGCTCTCCCGGTGGCAGGACCACCGCTTCGACCGCCACATTGGCGGCCCGCAGACTGGCCTCCAGGCGGGGCAGTTGCGCGGCGGCGACATGCCGATCGGTCACCACCACCAGCCGTCCCTTGCGCGCATAGCCTGCCAGATGCGTTGCCGCCCGGTCCAGCACGCCCTGTTCGATCAGAATGTCGTAGCTGCGCGAATCCAGTGCGACGCGGACTATGGCCATTGGGAAAGCTGCTCCATGATACTGTCGACCGCCACGTCATGCGGCGCGGCGGCGCTTTTCACATGAATGGGGCAGAGTGCGTAAACCGGATTGCGGATCGCGGCCAGCTCGGTCAGCACGACGCGCGGGTCCTTGCCCTTCAGCAGCGGCCGTCCCTCGCGCCGCGACACCCGGTCGACCAGCGTGTCGATGTCGGCGTTCAGCCAGATCGCCAGCGCATGCTCCAGGATCAGCGCCCGCGTCTCTTCCTGCATGAAGGCGCCCCCGCCGGTCGCGATGACCTTGGGCTCCCCATCCATCAGCCGGGCGATCACCCGCCGTTCGCCATCGCGGAAATAGGCCTCGCCATAGCGTTCGAACATTTCGGTGATCGTCATGCCCGCGGCCTTTTCGATCTCCTCGTCCGCATCGACGAAGCCCACGCCAAGCCGCGCCGCCAGCCGACGCCCGACGGTCGATTTGCCCACGCCCATCATGCCCACCAGGACGATGGGACCGCGCTTCGCTTGCGCATTGGCGGATTTGCTGTTTCGCTGCATGGCGAGCGGGGCTATACATCCCCGCGTCGACAAGGCAAATCGCAACTTTCCTTCAGCTTTGGCCCAGCCAGAATAGCCAGCCAGAACAGGACTCATGAAGCGCAACCGTTCCTACAGCAGTTTTGAGGGCAGCTCCCGGCGCCGCAAGACGTCCCTGCCGATCATCCCCATCATTGCGGTCCTTGTGCTGGCGGGGATCATCGCCCTGCTCTGGTCGCGCGGCGGCGAAAAGCCGCAGGCCCGCGTGGAAAAGGTCATTCCCGCCGAAAAGCTGGGCCAGTAAACGGCATGGCGCAACGGCGGGTGAATGCGAAATGGGCGCTGGGCACGCTTGCGCTCGCTCTGGCGCTGCCGGTGGTGGCGCAGGAGACGCCCGAATCGCTCCTGCCGCCCGGCTTCGGCGATGCGCCCGAAACGCCGCAACCCGGCACGCAGCCGCCGCGCCCCGCCCCGGGCACGCCCGCGCCGCCTGTCGGCTCCACGCCCGCCGCGCCCATCGTGCCGCCCAGCTTCGCCATCACGGACGAGGCCGGGGACAATGCGGCGGAACCGATGAGCGAGGAGGAGCTGGCCGCCGAAAAGCAGAAATACGACCTGCCGGAAAACGCCCATCGCTCACTCGATCGCGTTGGGCCGCTGACGCCGGAGCAGCGGGGGCTGGCTCCCAATGCCTTCGGCGCGCAGTCGGGCCAGTTCCTTGCTGCATTGATGAAGGAAACGCGGGCGCCGATCACCTCCCGCTGGGCGTCGATCCTGCTGCGCCGGGCGCTCTTGTCCGCGACCGATACGCCCCGCGACATCGACGGCGCCGATTGGGTCGCCGAACGCGCCTGGCTGCTGCTGCGCATGGGGGAGGCGGACAGCGCCCGCCTGCTGGTGCAGAGCGTCGATTCCGACCGGTTCACCCCCCGCCTCTATGCCATCGCCATGCAGACCTATCTGGCGACGGCCGATCCGGCGGGACTGTGTCCGCTGTCGGTGGGCGCGCTGCGGTTCAGCAAGGAGCCGGGCTGGGACATGACGCGCGCCATATGCCCGGCGCTTTCAGGGGATCAGGGTTCGGCCAGCGGGGCGCTCAACCAGGCGCAACGGCGGGGCGTGGTGCGCGGCATCGACTATCGGCTGGCGGAAAAGGTCGTGGGCACCGGATTCAACGCCCGCAGGTCGGTGAAGATCGAATGGGACGCGGTGGACCGGCTGACGGCCTGGCGTTTCGGCCTCGCGACGGCGCTCAATGTCGAGATACCCGATGATCTCTATGCCACGGCCGGGCCCCATGTCCGCGCCTGGGAAGCGCGTGCCCCTGCCTTGTCCGCCGTTCGTCGCCTGCCGGGCGCAGAGGTGGCGGCTCGGCTCGGCGTCTTTTCCTCGCAGGCGCTGGTTGGCTTCTACAGCCAGTTGCAATCCGACGGCGACGTGCCCGCCAATGCGGCCGACCGGGTGGACGCGCTGCGCACCGCCTATGCCGGATCGGGGACGGACGAGCGGCTCCAGGCGATGCGGACAGTTTGGCAGAATGAGGCGCGGCCGGATTTCGTCGGCTTGATCGCGACGGCGCGGGCAGCCGCGGCGCTGCCGGTTTCGGAGCTGAGCGCGCGCGATGCCGCCAATCTGGTCGCGGCCATGTTCACCGCCGGTTATGACCGCAGCGCGGCGCAGTGGTCGCGGCTTGCGGCGCAGGCGGACGGTGACGGCGCGGCCGACCTTTGGGCCTTGCTGGCGGTCGGTGCGCCGAGCGCGGTGGTGGAGATCGGGTCGGGACGGGTTTCCTCCTTCGCCAAGGATGCCGATCCCCACAAGGCGCAGATGCTGATCGCCGCGCTGGCGGGCCTGTCGCGGCTCAATGCGCAGGACGGTGCGGCGCTGGCGCAGGATCATGGTTTCGATCTGGCTGCCGCCAGCCGCTGGTCGCGCGCCATCGATGCGGCGGCCGGCCGGGGCGAGAAGGGCAGCGTCGCGCTGCTGGCGGCGGTCGGCATGCAGACCGCCGACTGGAACCGGCTCCCGGCCTTCCACCTCTACCACATCGTCGCGGCACTGCATCGGGTCGGGCTGGACCCCGAAGCCCGGATGATCGCCGCGGAGGCGATGACGCGGCTCTGATGGGAGAGGATGCCGCGCTTATCGACCGCTTTCTGGAAATGATGGCGGCCGAACGGGGTGCCTCGCGCAACACGCTGCTGGCCTATCGCGCGGACCTGCAGGGGGCGGCGGACCTTGTCGGCGGCCTGGCGGTCGCCACCAAGGATGGCCTGGCGGAACTGGCGACGGCCTGGGCGGAACTGGCGGCCTCTTCCGTCGCCCGCAAGTCTTCCGCCCTGCGCGCCTTCTACGCCTTTCTGGAGGAGGAGGGGCTGCGCGCCGACAATCCTGCCGCTGCCCTGCCGCGTCCCGTCACCCGCCGGTCCCTGCCCAAGATCCTTTCGACGGGCGAGGTCGAATCCCTGTTCGCCCTGATCGCGGCGAAGCTGGCTGTCGAGCATCCCGCGCCGCTGGACCTGCGGCTGTCCGCGCTGATCGAGCTGCTTTACGGATCGGGGCTGCGGGCGACGGAACTGGTGTCGCTGCCGCGCCGCGCCCTGGCATCCGATCGGCCCTTCCTGATCCTGAGGGGGAAGGGCGGGCGCGAGCGGCTGGTGCCGATTTCAGACCGCGCCCGCGCCGCCGTGGCGGCCTGGCTGCCGCATGTTCCGGCCGACAGCCCCTGGCTCTTTCCGTCGGGCAAGAGCCATGTCAGCCGGATTCGCCTCTATCAGATGGTGAAGGCGCTGGCCGCCGCTGCCGGCATCGCGCCGGATCGGGTCAGCCCCCATGTGCTGCGCCATGCCTTCGCCACGCATTTGCTGGAAGGCGGGGCGGACCTGCGCGCGCTGCAATCCATGCTGGGCCATGCCGACATCGGCACCACGCAAATCTATACCCATGTCGACAGCCGCAGGCTGGTCGAACTGGTCAACAGCCGCCATCCGCTGGCTTCCATGACGCATCGGCGCGTTGACGGCGAAGCGTCTGCGCCCTAACGCCATGCGCCATGGTTAGTTTTCTCGAATTCGAAAAGCCGATTGCCGAACTGGAAGCGCGCATCATCGAATTGCGCGCGACCGCCAATGCGGGCGACATCGACATCAGCGGCGAGATCGACAAGCTGGAGCAGCGCGCCTCCAAAATGCTGGTCGACACCTATGCGAAGCTGTCGCCCTGGCAGAAGACGCAGGTCGCCCGCCATCCCGACCGTCCGCATTTCAAGGATTATGTCGCGGGCATGTTCGACAATTTCATGCCCCTGGCCGGCGACCGCGCCTTTGCCGACGATCAGGCGATCATCGGCGGCTTCGCTACGCTGGGCGAGCGGCGCGTGATGGTGATCGGCCATGAGAAGGGGGACGATACCGCAAGCCGCGTCCGCCATAATTTCGGCATGGCCAAGCCGGAGGGCTATCGCAAGGCGATCCGCCTGATGCAGCTGGCCGACCGTTTCGGCCTGCCTGTGGTGACGCTGGTCGATACGTCGGGCGCTTTCCCCGGCGTGCAGGCGGAGGAGCGCGGTCAGGCGGAGGCGATCGCCCGTTCGACGGAACAATGCCTGGCGCTGGGCGTGCCGATGGTGGCCGCCGTGGTGGGTGAGGGCGGCTCCGGCGGTGCGGTGGCGCTGGCGGCGGCCAATCGCGTGCTGATGTTCGAACATGCCGTCTATTCGGTGATCTCTCCCGAAGGTTGCGCCTCCATCCTCTGGCGCACGGCGGAAAAGGCAAGCGACGCCGCGACCGCCATGCAGGTGACGGCGCAGCATCTGAAGGCGCTTGGCGTCATCGACCGGATCGTGCCGGAGCCGGTCGGCGGCGCCCATCGCGAGCCGGTGCAGGCCATCGCCAATCTGGGCGCGGCGATCGGGGAGGAACTGGATTCGCTCTCGGGTCTTGGCGGCGATGCGCTGCGTACCGATCGCGCTGACAAGTTTCTGGCGATCGGCGTCTGACCGCGCGATCCTCTGTTTCGGGGAACATCCACCTGCTATTGCTCGTTACGCGAAGGTAACAGGGGTAGCAGGAGGCGCCGTGAAACGAACATCATCTCTGGCTGTCGCCGGGCTGGGCCTGATCGTCCTGACGGCCGCGCCGTCCGCAGACGGCCAGCAGCGGGCGATCCGTACGGTTTCGTCGATCAGTCCGCAGGAAAAGGAAGCGGGCGCCAAGCAGCATCCCCAGCTCCTCAACGAATTTGGCGGCGCCTATGCCGGGCCGCAGGCGAAATATGTGGAGGGCGTGGGCCAACGCATCGCGGTCCAGTCCGGCCTGTCCAATGCGCAGGGGGACTTCACCGTCACCCTGCTCAATTCGCCGGTGAACAACGCCTTCGCCATTCCCGGCGGCTATGTCTATGTGACGCGCCAGCTCATGGCGCTGATGAACGATGAGGCGGAGTTGGCCGGTGTGCTCGGTCATGAAATCGGCCATGTCGCGGCGCAGCATGGCCAGAGGCGGCAGCAGGCGGCGCAGCGCAACGCCATTGGCGGCACCCTGTTGCAGGTGCTGACGGGCGCTCTGCTGGGCGATTCGGCGCTCACCGGCATGTTGCAGAAGGGGATCGGACAAGGCAGCCAGTTGCTGACGCTCAAATTCTCGCGCAGCCAGGAATATGAGGCGGACGATCTGGGTATCCGCTATCTTGCGTCGGGCGGTTACGATCCCAAGGCCCTGTCATCCATGCTGGCCTCGCTCGCGGCGCAGAGCAGCCTGGATGCCCGGGTCACCGGCAGTTCCCGTTCGGTGCCGGAATGGGCAAGCACCCATCCCGACCCCGCCTCGCGCGTTGGCCGCGCGTCACGCAATGCAGCCGGCAGCGGCTCGACCAGCACGGTCCGCAACCGGGACGCGTTCCTGAACGCCCTCAACGGCGTTCTCTATGGCGACGATCCGAAACAGGGCGTGATCGAGGGCAGCCGCTTCCGCCATCCCGATTTGCGGGTCAGCTTCACCGCGCCATCGGGCTTCGGCATGGAAAATGGCGCGAGCGCCGTCAGCGTCGTGGGGTCGGGCGGCCAGGCGCAGTTCAGCGCCGCACCCTATTCGGGCGATCTGTCCGCCTATATCGACTCAGTGTTCGCGAAGCTGGGCGGCGGCAATGGCGGCGTTCCGGCCGGAGAGGTGCGGCGCACCACCGTCAACGGCCTGCCCGCAGCCTGGCGCACCGTTCGCGCCAGCACCCAGTCCAGCCAGGTGGATGCGACGGTCTTCGCTTATGATTTCGGCGGCGGGAAAGCCTATCATTTCCTGCTGCTGACGGCGGCGGGGCAGGGGATCGGTCCCTTTTCCACCATGGTGCAGTCGGTACAACGTCTTTCGCCCCAGGACGCGGCGGCGATCAAGCCTCGCCGGGTCGATGTCGTGACTGTAAAGGCTGGCGACACCGTCCAGTCCCTGGCCAGGCGCATGGCCTATACGGATTATCCGCTGGACCGGTTCCTGACGATCAACGCCCTGACGGCGAATAGCGTGCTGCGTTCCGGGCAGCGGGTCAAGATCGTGACTTGGTGAAGCTGGGCGCAATGAAAAGGGCGACGGAATTGCTTCCGTCGCCCTTTTTAAAACTAAAGCCTAAGCTTAGTTGGTCAGGCTGTTCGACACCTTGTTGAAGGTGTTGGTGAGCTTGCCGCCCAGGCTGGTCATGGCGCCGATGGCGGCGACAGCGATGAGCGCGGCGATCAGGCCATATTCAATGGCGGTCGCACCCTTTTCATTCTTCATCATCTTGCGGATGAACTGCATTGGAAGTCTCCTTGCGTCAAATTTCACGTTTAACTACCCGGCCGCCCCCCGCTTGGAATGAAGGTCAGCTTCGGACGGTGTAGAGAGTGCGGGTTGATAAAGATTTAATGGAGCGCAGCAGGTGTCAGACATAAATGGTTAATGCGCCAGGACTTCCGTCGCGACATTGTTCCACATGCCGATGGTCTTGTTGGCGACGTTGGACAGGGCACTGACTATGGCCAGGCAGATGAGGGCGAGGATCAACCCATATTCCACCGCCGTCGCTCCGCGCTGGCAGTAGATCAGCTTCCAGAAGCTGAAATTTTTGAATAATGCCCGCATGCCGCACCCCATTTACACACAGCCCCGGATGCCCTTGTAAAAGGGGCAGAGTTAACAAACCCCTCAAGCGGAACCATTATGACGATAATTTCTCCTCTGCTGGTGGTCGCCGCCGCCCTGGTCGACGCGGATGGCCGCGTGCTGCTGCAGCAGCGGCCGCCAGGCAAGCCGATGGCGCATCTCTGGGAGTTTCCCGGTGGCAAGGTCGAGCCGGGGGAAGCGCCTGAAACCGCGCTGATCCGGGAACTGGAGGAGGAATTGGGCATTCGCACCCATGCGAGCTGCCTGGCGCCCGCGACCTTCGCGAGCGAGCCGCTGGGCGACCGCCATCTGCTGCTGCTGCTCTATGTCTGCCGCAAGTGGCAAGGAATAGCGGAAGCGCGTCATGCGACCGCGCTGCAATGGGTCAGGCCGGCGCAAATGTATGCGCTGGAGATGCCGCCGGCCGACCTGCCGCTGATCGGTTTGCTCGATTCGCTGATTTAAATGGGCTGAATGACGCCTGCTCCCGTCTTCGCATGAGCACAATGTCATTCCCACCGCTGATCCGAAGCGTCAGTGGCGGGGCAGGCATGCCGGATAGGCCCGCCCGCCCGTGATCCCTTATTCTTCCGCAGCCTTGCTCTGCAGCTGGATATAGTTCTGGATGCCCATGCGCTCGATCATCTCGAACTGGGTTTCCAGCGTGTCGACATGCTCTTCCTCGCTTTCGAGGATATGCTGGAACAGGTCCCGGCTCACATAGTCACGGATCGATTCGCAATAGGCGATGGCGTCCTTCAGCACTGGCAGGGCTTCATATTCCAACTCGAGGTCGGCTTTCAGGATTTCTTCCACCGTTTCCCCGATCTTCAGCCGGCCGAGCAACTGGAAGTTGGGCAGGCCGTCAAGGAACAGAATGCGCTCCGCCAGCTTGTCCGCATGCTTCATCTCATCGATGGATTCTTCATATTCGAACTTGGCCAGCTTCTCGATGCCCCAATGATTCAGCATGCGATAGTGGAGGAAATATTGATTGATCGCGGTCAGCTCGTTCTTGAGCACCTCGTTCAGATATTCGATAACCTTGGCGTCGCCCTTCATGGCGTTCTTCTCCGGCTGTAGGGGAAAGTGCCGGGATCATAAGCGTTCGGCTTGCGTTTGTTAATCCGCAAAGCCGCAGAAATCCGCCATTTTCTGCTACGCTATTGCGTCAGGTTCGCGTCAATCCGATGCGCTTGCTTCGCAATGGCTTCAAATGGAGGCGCGCTCCGCCGCGATGATCGTGCGGGCGAAGGGCACGCACTGGCCGCATTTCGGCCGCCGGCCAAGGCGCGCATAGGCGCTGCAAGGGGTTGCGCAACCTTCACGGGCGACCTCTTTCAGGTCCTTTTCACGGATGGCATTGCAGACACAGACAACCATGCAAATCTCCTGAGGGGGAGATAGCGCAGATGATAATAGGTCGCAATAGGAATTCAGGCGCTGTTGCGAATCTTTTGCGTTTGGCCGCGGGCAAGGCTGCGCCACAGCCACTCCGCCGGGCCAAGGGCGAATCGGCGTTGCCAGAGGGGCGACCAGATCAGCATCGTCGCCCATGCCGCGATCACGAACAGCGGCAGCCTATGGTGCGGAACCTGGCCGAACAGTCCCAGTCCCCAGCCATAGAAGATCCCGCACATGATGAGGCTGCTGCCCAGATAGTTGCTGAGCGCCAGTCGGCCGACGGCCGCGATGCGCCCGGTCAACGATGCGGCAGGATGGCGCGTGAACAGCCACAGGACCAGGGCCGCCCACCCCACAGCAAGCGGGATGCGGAAGGGGAAGGACCAGGCCAATACCGATCCCAATGCCGTGAGCGGAGCGAACCGGCTGGAAACGATCCACGCCGCCAGCGCCGCCATCGGAATCAGCCCGATCAGGAAGCAGTGCCGCGCCGTCCGCCAATATTGCTCCGCCTCCCAACGGCCGGTGAGGAAACCGCCCTTCAACATCGCCATGCCCAGCAGCATGAAACCCAGCGTATCGAATGCGACGAATGGCAGGGTCGTGAGCCACTGTCCGCCGAACAGGGCGACATGATGGAGGAGGATGCCGCCATAGCCGCCGCGATAGACCCTATATTCGCTGCTGATGGCCGCGTGGTTCGGATCGGAAAGCGAAGCGACGAAATCGGCGAAACCCTCACTGACATGGCCGGGAGCATCGGGTGCGGCGGCGGCATGGCCCCAGGCATAGAGCGTGCCGATGAAGCCTGCGCAGATCAGGAAATGCGCCAGGAAGAAGAAAAAGGCCCATTTGACGAGCGCCAGCGGCTCCCTGCGCGCGAATGGCAGCGCCGCCAGCCCGACCAGCGCATAAATCATCAATATGTCGCCCCACCACAGCAGCAGGTAATGGGCGAGGCCGAAGACGAACAGCCAGCCGGCCCGGATCATCTGCGCCCGTCGTCCGTCGCGTCCGGCCATTTCCTCCCGGTCGATCAGCAGCAGCATCGACGCGCCGAACAGCATGGAGAACAGCGCCCGCATCTTGCCGTCCACCAACAGGAAGCTGACGGTCCAGAAGGCAATGTCTCCTGTCGACAGCGGCCCCGCCGCCGCGGGGTTGAAATAGGCCTGTTCGGGCAGGGCGAAGGCCGCGATGTTCATCCAGAGGATTCCCATGACCGCGCAGCCGCGCAGAACGTCCATGGCGGGAATCCGGGCGGAAAGGGCGGTCATCGGTCGGCGCGGTCCTTGAAAGACTGGAAAAGAGAGTGCGGCTCTGTCAATGCGACTAGCCATGAACGGCCACCGCAAGCAACGAATAAGCGACGCTTTCGGCGCGGCTGCGGGGCATTATGACGATCATGCCGGGCCGCAGCGGCTGGCCGCCGCGCTGGTGGCCGATCTTGCGCAGCGGCAGAGGCCTGACGGGGTCGGCCGGATATTGGAGATCGGCTGCGGCACGGGCTTTCTGACACGCGACATCCAGGCGCGCTGGCCGGGCGCCGAACTGGTGGTGACGGATCTGTCGCCGGACATGCTGGCCCGCGCCGCCACGGGCGGACTGGTTGCGGGCACTTTCCTGGCGATGGATGGGGAAGCGCCGATCTTCGACGGCGAATGGTTCGACCTCATTCTTTCCAGCCTGGCCTTTCAATGGTTCGACGATCTGGAAAGCGCGATCGCACGGTTGGCGGGATTGCTGCGCCCGGGGGGCAGCCTGCTTTTCTCGACCATGGGGCAGGGCAGCTTCGCCCGCTGGCGTTCGGCGCATCAGGCCGCCGGATTGAGGCCGGGCATTCCCGACTATCCTTCGCTACCCGCATTGCGGTCCATGCTGGCGCCCTATGAGGACGCCTTCGCCTTCGATGAGGAATATGCCCTGCCATGCGGCGGCGCAAAGGGTTTGATCGCCCATCTCAAGGGCATCGGCGCCGTGGTGCCGAGCGAGGGGAGAAAGCCGCTTCCTCCCCGCGATCTGCGCCGAGTCATGGCGGCTTTCGAAGAGGACGGCGGCGATGACGTCTATCAGATATTGTTCGGCCGGGTGACGCGCGCCGGTTAGAGTATCCGTGATGATCAAGCTGGAGATTGCGTCCAGCATCGATCGGCTTTGAGCATGGCGTTCGCGGTGACGACGAGCTTTCGCATGACGGCGGTGATGGCGATCTTGGCGGGCTTTCCGGCAG
>NZ_SEON01000021.1 GCF_004152845.1 Sphingobium fuliginis | reverse complement strand
CTGTCTGGTTGCGACACATCATTGGGATATGGTAAAGAGCGCTATCGCGGATCACGCGTGGCGCTTTGCTGCTCTTGCTGATGAGGTTTCGTGATGGTGCAGATACATCCCCAAGCTCGGACCACGCCTGCTGTAAGGGCGGAAATTGCCCGTTCGACCGAGCCTACCAGTGTCGTGGCGAAACGCTATGGCATCAGCGATGAGACAGTCCGCAAATGGCGCAAGCGAGGAGAGCAGGCGGTCCTGGATCGCCCAAGTCGGCCCCATCATCTGGCGTGGCGTATGAATGAGGAAGAACGCGCGATCATCTGCGCAGTACGCAGGGCAACAGGCTTTGCCCTGGATGATCTGACCTTCGTGCTCCGGCACTTCCTGCCACACCTCAATCGCGACGGCATCTACAGGGTACTCAAGGCCGAAGGGCTCAATCGACGACCGCCCAAGCCCACGGCGCAGCCGCGTAGAGGACAGGGGCGCTTCCAGGACTATGACCTGGGCTTTGTCCATATCGACGTCAAACATCTACCCAAGCTGCGCACCGCGGACGGCGAAACCCGCAAACGATTCCTCTATGTCGCCATCGACCGCTGCTCACGCTTCGTCCATCTGGCCGTCTACGACGCCGAAAATGCTGCCAATGCAGTGGCCTTCCTCCATGCCGCCAGAAAGGCTTTCCCCTTCCGCATCACCCATGTGCTGACAGACCGGGGATCCTGTTTTACCGCCGAAGATTTCGAACGCGCCTGCGCGAAGATCAAGGTCGTTCACCGCACGACGCGACCCTATACGCCGCAAACCAATGGCATGGTCGAACGCTTTAACGGCCGCATCGCCAGCGAAGTGTTGGGCATCAACGTCGCCGGCCATGCTGATCTCGAAATCCTGCTGACCGGCTTCAACCGCGCCTACAATCGGCGACGACAGCGCGTGCTCCACGGCAGGTCACCATGCCAGAAGGTAGAGGAGCGGATCGACCTAATGCCCGCGCTCGCCAATCCTCTTTACAAGCCGATGGTACCGGACGATCTTATGACTAAAGTCGACGACGTACTATATTACGCCAATGATGTGTCGCAACCAGACA
>NZ_SEON01000020.1 GCF_004152845.1 Sphingobium fuliginis | reverse complement strand
TAGAGTATCCGTGATGATCAAGCTGGAGATTGCGTCCAGCATCGATCGGCTTTGAGCATGGCGTTCGCGGTGACGACGAGCTTTCGCATGACGGCGGTGATGGCGATCTTGGCGGGCTTTCCGGCAGTAACGAGCTGCTGATATTTTGCCTTGAGATCGGGATTGTACCGGGCGGCGACGAGGGCCGGCATATAGAGAGCCTGCCGCACGTTGGCGCGTCCGCCACGGATGAAGCTCTTGCCTTTCCATTGTCCGGACTGTCGAGCGACGGGGGCGAGACCGGCGAGGGATGCGGCCTGCTTGTTCTCGAGGCTGCCGAGTTCGGGCATGGTGGCGATGAGCTGGTTGGCGGTCAGCGTTCCGACGCCGGCGATGCTGGTGAGGATCTCATGCCGGCGGGCGAGCGCGGCATCGGCGGCGATCAGGTTGGCGATCTCGGTATCGAGCGCCTCGATATGCCGATCGATCTGCTCGAGCCGCTGCCGGCACTGGCGCTTGAGGAAGGCGATGGTGAGGTTCTTCTCGCGATTCTTGAGCGCGGTGCGATCGCGCACGAGGCCGTCTCGGGCATTGATGAGCTCCGCCATCTGCGCCTGCTGTGCGCTTCGAGCGGGTCTGACCGGCGGCTGCAAGGTGGCCGCCATACGGGCCAGCAACATGGCATCGATGCGATCGGTCTTGGCCAGAATGCCAGTCGCCTGGGCGAAGCGCCGGGCGCGCTCCGGGTTGAGCTTCACGCAGGGCCAGTCGGCCAGAGCCGCCTCCAGCGCCCGATGGTAGGTTGCGGTTGCCTCATAGGCGATCCGCTCGACCGGCCATTGTCGCAGCCAGGCGATCAGCGCCTTGTGGCCCTTGGCGGTGTTGGCGAACTGGCGCTCGGCGCCGGCAGGGTGGACATGGCAGTCGAGGCTCGCTTTGGAGATGTCGATGCCGATCGTCTGTGGTAGATTGTCGCTCATCTTTTCCGCTGTCCCATGCTTGTCATCCGGGTCCAAAACCCCGGTATCCGTTCGGGCCGACACGAAAAGAAAGGGGCGATCCTACTCTAACCCGGTCCCACAACGACCGGCGCTTTCACGATCCGTCCCCTTCCGCCCGGGCCGGGGTGGCCACCCCGGCCCGGGCAATCCAGCATGACCCAAACGGACCGCAATGTCATAAGACAAGC
>NZ_SEON01000001.1 GCF_004152845.1 Sphingobium fuliginis | reverse complement strand
GAGGACCGCGCTTGCCCTTGCGCCCGCCCGGAACGAACTCCCGCAGCCGCTCCCACTGATCATCCCGCAGCACTTCGCCTTCCACGCCAGCCTCCAAAAGCCAGCCTTGAATCACAAATCCAAACCGTCGTGAATCCCTAAAATGTCACTACTGCCTAGAGCGCGCTGCGTTAAATCGGACGCAGCCCGCGCGCTTTTTTCTTCCCGTTCGCCCTGAGCCTGTCCTGAGCGCCTGTCTTGCAGGCAGTCGAAGGAACCTGCCGATCCTAATCGAACAAGCCATCCTGGACATTGGAGGGCGGATTGAGTCCCAGATGCTTCCAGCCCGGCCCGTTGAGGCAGCGTCCCCGCGCAGTGCGGGCGATCAGGCCGAGCTGGATCAGATAAGGCTCGATCACTTCCTCGATCGTATCGCGCGCTTCGGAGAGGCCTGCCGCGAGCGTTTCCACTCCCACCGGCCCGCCGCGATAGATGTCAGCGATCATGGTCAGGTAACGGCGGTCCATCAGGTCGAGACCGAGATGGTCGACATCCAGCCGGGTCAGCGCGGCATCGGCCACCTTCGCATCCACGGCCGGGGCGCCCGCCACATTGGCGAAGTCGCGCACCCGCCGCAGCAGCCGTCCGGCGATGCGCGGCGTGCCCCGGGAACGCCGGGCGATCTCCACCGCGCCGTCGGAAGTGATGGCAAGGTCCAGCAGCCGGGCCGCGCGGCGCACCACCAGTTCCAGCTCATCGACGGTATAGAATTGCAGCCGCACCGGAATGCCGAAGCGGTCGCGCAGGGGCGTCGTCAGCAAGCCCTGCCGCGTGGTTGCGCCCACCAGGGTGAAGGGCGGCAGGTCGATCCGCACAGACCGGGCGGAGGGGCCTTCCCCGATCATCAGGTCGAGCGCCCGGTCCTCCATGGCGGGGTAGAGCACTTCCTCGACCGCGGGGTTGAGCCGGTGGATCTCGTCCACGAAAAGGACGTCGCCCTCATCCAGATTGGTGAGCAGCGCGGCCAGATCGCCCGACTTGGCGATCACAGGGCCGGATGTGGCGCGGAACCCCACGCCCATTTCGCGGGCGACGATCTGCGCCAGCGTCGTCTTGCCAAGGCCGGGCGGGCCGAAGAACAGCACATGATCCAGCGCCTCGCCGCGGCCCCGGGCGGCCTCGATGAAGATACGCAGATTTTCCCGCGCGCCCTGCTGGCCGATGAATTCGGCAAGCGATTTGGGCCGCAGCGCGGCGTCGGCATCCTCGACCCGCCGGGTGGAGGAGATCAGGCGATCCTCGCTCATGCGCGACGCCTGCCCCAACCGTCATGCTGAACTTGTTTGGCTTGCGCCGACCTTCGGTTCAGCATCCATCGTGCCGCTGGTTCGGATGGATAGGCGATAAACCAAGGCCCGGAGCCAGGTCGATCCACCGCGGATTTTCGGACTCGATCAGATTGATCATCCACTGCCGATGCCAGCGCTTGAGTTGCTTTTCCCGGATAATGGCCTGTTCCATCGTGTCGCACATTTCGAAACGGACGAGACTGTGGACGGCATATCTCTCGGTGAAACCCGGGATGCCGTTCGTGCGGTGTTGATGCAGCCGCCCAGGCAGATTCGACGTCACCCCGATATACAGCGTGCCATGAGGCTGACTGGCCAGGATATAGACGCACGGTTCTTTCATCGTCTCCTCCCTTCGGTGCGAGAGGCCTGATGGATGCTGAAGCGAGTTCAGCATGACGGGTGGGGAGGGGGAGACGCATCATTTCGCCGCTTTCCTGAGCGCCAGGCGGACCAGCGCGTCCAGTGACGCGCCCTCGCCCAGTTCCTCTTCCGCCGCCGCGACGGCGGTGCTGGCTTCGGCGGGCTTGAAGCCCAGATTCTGCAGCGCGGAGATCGCATCGGCGCTGTGGCCGCCGGTCGGCAGCGGGGCGAACCCGCCGCCGATCCCGCCGGCCGGCGTGGGCACGGCGCCGATCTTGTCCTTCAGCTCATTGGCGATGCGCTGGGCCAGCTTGGGGCCGACGCCGTTGGCGCGGGCGATCATCGCCTTGTCGCCGGTCGCGACGGCGCGGTGCAGTTCCGCCGGTTCCAGCGCTGAAAGTATGGCCAGCGCCACGCGGGAACCCACGCCCTGCACACCGGTCAGCAGGCGGAACCAGTCGCGCTCCTCCGCCCGGGCGAAGCCGACCAGGCGGATCGCATCGTCCGACACCAGCATTTCGGTATGGACCGTCACCGCTTCCCCCACCGGCCCCAGCGCCGACAGGGTGCGGGAGGAGGCGCCGACCAGATAGCCGACGCCGCCCACATCGATGATGGCATGGTCCAGGCCCGTGCTGTCCAGCCGCCCTTTCAGTTTCGCGATCATGCGCCCCGCCCTTTGGTCATGGTCTGTTCTTTAGGGGCGTCTCCGGCAGGGCGCCAGCTAAAAACCGACGGAGCAAAGGCACCATTTGCCGGCCCGCGCGTAGAGCAGCCGGCGAGGGGCGAAGGAAGGAGCCGTTTTTCATGTCGATTCAGGCGCCATTGCTGGGCCCCAAGGATTTCGAATTTCCCGCGATCATGCTGTCGGGCTATGTCGACCATGGCATGTATCTGCATTTCCGCAATTGCCTTTCGTCCGCGCCGCAGCAGGGGCTGGTGGTGGTGGAGATCGCCACCCTGGGCGGCGACCCGGAAATCGCCCGGATGATGGGGGAGGATATACGCTTCCATTCCGATCTCTATCCTGACCGGCGGCTGGTTTTCCTGGGCAAGACGGCGGTCTATTCGGCGGGCGTGACCTTCATGAGCTTCTTCGCGGCGGAAAACCGCTATCTGGCGCGGGGCACGCGGCTGATGATCCATGAGCGGATCATTACCCGGGACATCCATCTGGAAGGGCCGCTGTCGACCTGCATCGCCTCGCTCAAGGCGACGCTGCATGAGATAGAGGCGTCGATCGCGATCCAGAATGAGGGCTTTGCGAACCTGATCCTGGGATCGCAGGTTTCCATGGAGGAACTGCTGAACCGCGCGCCGGAAAACTGGTATCTGGAGGCGAACGAAGCGCAGGCGCTGGGGCTGATCGCGGCGGTGATATAAAGCGTCTTGTGCAGGGCGCGGATTATGCCTTTGATGCGCCCATGAACCGATCCCGGATATTTCCCTGGCGTTATGGCATGTTCCTGGCCCTGCTGGCCAGCATGGCGCCGTTCGGCCTGGTGCTGCGCTGGCATGAGGCGGTAATGGCAGGGTTCGACCTGGCGGCGCTGGCGTTCATCCTGTCGGTCTGGCCGCTGCTGGATTCCGATGCGGATGCGATGCGGCGCAAGGCGGCGGAAAACGATGCGAACCGGCAGTTGATGCTGCTGCTGACCGGGATCGTGTCGGTGGTGATCCTGGTCGCCGTCGGCGTGGCGGTCAGCCAGCATGGCGGGCCGAGCAAGGCGGCGGTCGCGCTGCTGCTGGCGACATTGGCGCTGGCCTGGCTGTTTTCCAATCTCGTCTATGCGATGCACTATGCGCATATCTTCTATCTGGGCGATGGCAAGGGCGGCGACAGCGGCGGGCTTGATTTTCCCGACATGCAGGAGCCGGGCTATTGGGATTTCCTCTATTTCGCCTTCACATTGGGGATGACGTTCCAGACATCCGACGTGTCGGTGACCAGCCGGGGCATGCGGCAGGCGGCGCTGTTCCATTGCCTCGCGGCGTTCCTGTTCAACCTGGGCATATTGGCGTTCACCATCAATGTGCTGGGCGGCATCTGAACCGACGGGTTTTAAAGCGGGCGTTCGGGATGTGGCCAGATGCGGACATTCCCCCCTTCCGACCTTCGGGGGTTGTTTACCAATTTCCGCTAGGGCCGCGGCATGAGCGACAAAGCCGATCCCTGTCCGAAGTCCGCCGTCAGCCACGGTGTTGGCGTGGCCGGGCTGGTCGGGCTGGGGCTTTGGACGCTGGTCGCGCGCCATTATGGGATGAATGGGCCGAATGCGGGTTTTGCCGCGGTCGTCGCCTGCGGCCTGCCGATGGTGTCGTGGTCGCTGCTGGTCGACAAGGTGCATCGCCGCGCATCGACGGGGATCGACTGGACCGCGCCCGCGCGGCCGTGGCGGGCGGTGCTGGATGTCAGCATCGTCAAGATCGCCGGCCTGTGGGCGACATGGCTTGCCATAGCGGTCTTCTATTGCATCGCCCGCTGGTACTGGAGCGGGGATTATCGCCTTTCCATGAATGTGCTGATGGGCGCGGCGCCCTGGCTGCTGGCGGCATCGGTGCCCTATGTGATCTGGCTGGACCGGCGGCTGGTCGAGCCCAGGGACGCAGGCTATGCCTTCGGTCAATGGGTGATCGGCGGGGCCGCCGGCGCTGCGGACAAGGCCGAGGTCGCCCATCATGCCCGGGCCTGGGCGGTGAAGGGCTTCTTCCTTGCCTTCATGCTGTCGATCGTGCCCGGCAATTTCGCCAGCGTGGTCGAATGGCGGATCGAGGATGCGGTCAGCCATCCGGTGGCTCTGGCGAGCTTCCTGATCGCGGTCATGTTCATGATCGACGTCTGCATGGCGACGGTCGGCTATATGCTGACCTGCAAGCCGCTGGATTCGCATATCCGCACCGCCAATCCGCTGCTGGCCGGGTGGGTGGCGGCGCTGATCTGCTATCCGCCCTTCGTGCTGATGGGCAATGGCGGCCCGCTCGATTATCATGCGGGCGGGGCGGAATGGGATGTCTGGACGCGGGGGCATGGCGTCCTGCAATGGCTGCTGGGCGGATGGCTGGTATTGCTGACGGCCATCTACGCCTGGGCGACGGTCGCCTTCGGGCTGCGCTTTTCCAACCTGACGCATCGGGGCATTCTGACGCATGGCCCCTATCGCTGGACGCGGCATCCTGCCTATCTGTCGAAGAATCTGTTCTGGTGGTTTTCAGCCCTGCCTTTTTTGAGCCTGTCAGGGAGTTTGACCGATGTGGTGCGGAACTGCGCGCTGCTGGGCGTGACCAACGCGGTCTATTATTGGCGCGCGAAGACCGAGGAAGCGCATTTGAGCGCCGATTCAGAATATCGGGCCTATAGCGAGTGGATGGCGCGCAATGGTGTAGTGCCGCGCTTTTTTGCGTGGGCAGCGGGGCGGAAGCCTTTGAGCGCGGTTCAGCCTGCCGAATAGCTGTTCGTTTCCTGCATTCGAAGGCCCGTCATGCTGAACGAGTTTAGCATGACGAATGGGGGATGCCGTCGTTCTCCAGCATCCCGCCAATCCCGCCTAGAAGCTTTCTTCAGCGTAGATTTGGCTGAGGTCGCCCTTCCATTCCTCATGATAGCGGGCGAGGAGGCGTTCGGCATGGGTCCGGCCCGACGCCACGATCTCGTCCAGCGGGGCGAGGAAGCCGCTTTCATTGTCGCCCGACGCATTGAGCCGGGCGCGGGCGGAAAGGCCGCTGCGGGCGATGTCGAGCGCTTCGCCAGCGATGTCGCGCAGCTTGCGATTGCCGCCGATGGGGGCATCCAGCGCCAGTTTCGGCACGGAATCGCGCAGAACCTGCCGTTCCTCCATGCTCCAGTCCTTGACCAGATCCCAGGCGGCGTCCAGCGCGCCTTCGTCATAGAGCAGCCCGACCCATAGCGCCGGCAGCGCGCAGATGCGGTTCCACGGCCCGCCGTCCGCGCCGCGCATTTCGAGGAAGCTCTTCATTCGCACCTCCGGGAAGGCGGTGGAAAGATGATCCTCCCAATCCTTCTCGGTCGGCTTCTCGCCGGGCAGGGCGGGCAGTTCGCCGTTCAGGAAGTCGCGGAAGCTCTGGCCCGCCGCGTCGATATATCGGCCGTCGCGATAGACGAAATACATCGGCACATCGAGCGCATAGTCGGCATAGCGTTCATAGCCGAAGCCGTCCTCGAACACGAAGGGCAGCATGCCGGTGCGGCCGGGGTCGGTGTCCGACCAGATATGGCTGCGATAGGAGAGGAAGCCGTTGGGCTTGCCTTCGGTGAAGGGCGAGTTGGCGAACAAAGCGGTCGCCAGAGGTTGCAGGGCCAGCGAGACGCGGAACTTCTTCACCATGTCCGCCTCGCTCCCATAGTCGAGGTTGGTCTGGATGGTGCAGGTGCGCAGCATCATGTCCAGGCCCATCGTGCCGACGCGCGGCATGTGGCGCAGCATGATGTCGTAGCGGCCCTTGGGCATGATGGGCAGTTCTTCGCGCGTCTTGTCCGGCCACATGCCCAGGCCCAGGAAACCCAGGCCCAGCATGTCGCCGACATATTTGACCTGTTCCAGGTGCCGGCTGGTCTCCGCGCAGGTCTGGTGCAGATTTTCCAGCGGCGCGCCCGACAGTTCGAGCTGCCCCGCCGGTTCCAGGCTGATGGTGCCGTCGGTGCCGGAGAGGGCGATGATATTCTCCCCCTCGAACACCGGGTTCCAGCCATAGCGGGTAAGGCCGATCAGCAGCGTGTGGATGCCGCCGCGCTCATCATAGCTGGGCGCATGGAAATCCGCCTTGGCATAGACGAATTTCTCATGCTCCGTGCCGATGCGCCAGCGATCCTTGGGCTTGGCGCCCTTGGCGAAGGCCGCGATCAACTGGTCGCGGCTCTCGATGATGGGATCGGTCCCCCCTGAGTCGGTTCTGGTGCTCATGCCCCGCCTTAATCTTTCCCCCGGTTGCGTCAAAGCCGCAACGTTCGGCGCTCAAATAAGCTGCGTTGATGACGGCTTCAATCCGGTTGCGGAAGAAAACGATGTTGGGATACCCTTATCGCCAGTCCCCGTTGATCGTCATCCATGCAGTCGTCGCGGCGATGGCGGCGGTTTCGGCACGCAGGATGCGGGGGCCGAGCGAGACGGCCACGGATTGGCGGTGCGCGCGGATCGCTTCGCGTTCGGCGGGGTCGAAGCCGCCCTCGGGGCCGATCAGGAAGGCCGCGGGGCCGGGATGGGCCTTGAGCGTATCGGCCAGCGGTTCGCCGCCGGTCTCGTCCGCGAAGAAAAGCCAGCGATCGTCGCGCCAATCCCGAAGCAGCGCGTCGAGCTTCACCATCTCCCCAAGATCGGGAACCGCGGTGCGGCCGCATTGTTCGGCCGCCTCCACCAGATGGGCGTGCAGGCGATCCAGATTGAGCCGGTCCACCACGGCGCGGCGGGTAAGCACGGGCTGCAGCCGCGCCACCCCCAATTCGCAGGCCTTTTCCGCGATCAGGTCGATGCGGCCCTTCCTGATCGGCGCGCAGCAGAGCCAGAAATCGGGGACGTCCTCCGGCGGCCTGGTCTGGCTGACGACCTCCAGCACCAGGTCGCGCCGGCGGATGTCGCGGGCCCGGGCCGCCCATTCGCCCGAGCGGCCGTCGAACAGCAGGACGATGTCGTCCGGCTTCACCCGCATGACGCTGATGAGGTAATGGGCCGGGTTGCCGTCGACGGGCACGGAAACGCCCTCGCCAAGCAGGGTTTCGACATGGAGGCGCGGGGCGCTTTGCGGCGGCCAGGCGGGGGTTGCGGTCATTCGGTTCGAACTCCGTTCGGGCTGAGCTTGTCGAAGCCCTTTTCTTCTCTAAAGAGCAAGTGAGCCCTTCGACATTTGAACGAGGCAAGGGACTCGGTCAAACAGGGCGAACGGAGTGAGTGTGGCAAGTAGCATCGTTCCCGACAGCGAAGCGCGCGGATTGGTGGCGCGATTGCCGGACATTCCCCGCGCGCTTGCCTTGCTGGCGCGGTTCGACAGGCCGATCGGCTGGTGGCTGCTGTTCTGGCCGGGGGCATGGGCGGTGGCGCTGGCGGGGGGCGCGTGGGCGCACTGGCCGCTGATCCTCTGGCTGTTGCTGGGCAGCATCGCCATGCGGGGCGCGGGATGCGTGTTCAACGACATCGTCGACCGCGACCTCGACCGGCAGGTGGCGCGCACCGCGTCGCGCCCGCTCGCGAGTGGAGCGGTGTCGCTGGGGACGGCGTGGATATGGCTGCTGTCCCTCTGCCTGGTCGGGCTGGCGGTGCTGCTCCAACTGCATCCATATGCGCAGATCGTCGCCTTGGGCTCGCTGGCGCTGGTGGCGGCCTATCCCTTCATGAAGCGGATCACCGGCTGGCCGCAAATCTGGCTGGGGCTGGTCTTTTCCTGGGCCGCGCTGGTCGGGTGGAGCGAGGTGGCGGGAACCCTCGCCCTGCCGGGGTTGTTGCTCTATGGCGGCTGCATCGTCTGGGTGATGGGCTATGACACCATCTATGCCTTGCAGGATCGGGAGGACGACGCGCTGATCGGCATCGGGTCGAGCGCCCTGTCCATGGGCAGGCATGTGCGCGCGGGCGTGGCGCTGTGCTATGCGCTCGCGCTGGCGCTGTGGGGCGGCGCGATCTGG
This sequence comes from Sphingobium fuliginis, assembly GCF_004152845.1. GTDB lineage: Bacteria > Pseudomonadota > Alphaproteobacteria > Sphingomonadales > Sphingomonadaceae > Sphingobium > Sphingobium fuliginis. The sequence continues at coordinate 972,190 of NZ_SEON01000001.1, read as the reverse complement.
CAGGTCCGGCCGCAGGGTCTGGCTTTGGCGGCGTTGCTGCCGATGGCGGCGCATCTGGGATGGCAGGTCGCGACGTTGAAGGAGGACGGCATCGATCCCTTGGCCAAATTCCGCTCCAATCGCTTTGCGGGGCTGTTGATGTTCCTGGGCTGTCTGGTGGTGGGAAGCGCATGAACGGTCCGCGCGAGGGAGAGGATTGCTGGCGGATCGCGCGGGCGCTGAAGGCCAGCGTGATCATCGATGCGGATGCCTATTTCCGCCATGCCCGCGCCGCGATGATGAAGGCGAAGCAGCGGATCATGCTGATCGGCTGGGACTTCGATGCCGCGATCACGCTGATCCGGGAGGATGAGGCGAGCGACGGCGCGCCCACGGTGATCGGGGATTTCATAAGCTGGCTGGTGGAGCGGACCCCGGAACTGGAGATATTCCTGCTGCGATGGGATGTCGGGGCGATGAAGTCCATGGTGCGTCCGTCCAACCTGTTCACCACGGTCCGCTGGATGGCCAATCCGCGCATCACCGTAAAGCTGGACAGCCATCATCCGACCGCCGCCTCCCACCATCAGAAGATCGTGGTGATCGACGATTGCTTCGCCTTTTGCGGCGGGATCGACATGACGGCCGACCGCTGGGACACGCGGCATCACCGTGATGAGGAACCATGGCGGCGGCACCCGGACGGCTCGCCCTATGGCCCCTGGCATGACGCGACGACCGCCTTGCAGGGACCGGTGGCCGCGGCGCTGGGCCAGCATGCGCGGGCGCGGTGGACGGGTGCGGGCGGCGGGGAACTGGCGCCGGTCGAGGGCGAGCAGGATTGCTGGCCCGATGCGTTGCCGGTGCAGTTCGAGGATGTCGACATCGCCATATCCCGCTCCGCGCCGGAGATGGAGGATCAGGAGCCGCTGATCGAGATCGAGCGGCTCTATGTGAACCAGATCGCGTCGGCGCGGCGGTATATCTACGCGGAGAGCCAATATTTCGCCTCCCGCCGCATTGCCGAGGCGATTGCGGCGCGGCTGGCGGAAGAGAACGGGCCGGAAATCGTCATCGTCAACCCGGAACAGGCCGATGGCTGGCTGGAGCAGCAGGCGATGGACACGGCCCGCGCCCGGCTGTTCGAGGCGCTGAAGGCTCGGGACGTCCATGACCGGTTCCGGCTCTATCATCCCTTCACCGCGCGGGGGGAGCCGATCTATGTCCATGCCAAGATACTGATCGTCGACGATCGGGTGCTGCGCGTCGGATCGTCCAACATGAACAACCGCTCGATGCGGCTGGACACCGAATGCGACGTGACGATCGATTCCGCGCTGCCCGCCAATGCGGGGCGCGAGGATGCGATCCGGGGGATCCGCGACGATCTGGTCGCGGAGCATCTAGACCTGCCCGTCGAGCGCGTGGCGGCGGTGATTGCCGAGCGTGGGCTGATCGCGGCCATCGAACAGTTGCGCGACAGGCCGGGACGGACCTTGCGGCCCTATGTGACGCCTGACCTGAACGACGTGCAGGCCTGGCTGGCGGATCATGAGGTGCTCGATCCCGAAGGACCGGGCGAGATGCTGGAGCCGATCACGGAGCGCGGACTTTTCCGCCGGATGCGTGGATGGACGGAGGGGGGGTAGCTCTCTTTTCCGTCATTTCCGATTCCGCGGGAATGACGGTTACGAAAATAGGATCAGCTATTCCGCCGCCAGAAGTGCCTCCGCGCCGCCCAGATTGACCGAAACCAGCCGACTGACGCCCCGTTCCACCATCGTCACGCCGAACAGCCGGTGCATGCGCGCCATCGTCACCGCATTATGGCTGACGATCAGGTATCGCGTGTCGGTCTGCCCCACCATGGCGTCGAGCAGGTCGCAGAAACGCTCGACATTGGCGTCGTCCAGCGGCGCGTCGACTTCATCCAGGACGCAGATCGGCGCGGGGTTCGTCAGGAACAGCCCGAAGATCAGGGCGACGGCGGTCAGCGCCTGCTCGCCGCCGGAAAGGAGCGTCAAGGCGGCGAGCTTCTTGCCCGGCGGCTGGGCCATGATCTCCAGCCCCGCTTCCAGCGGATCGTCGCTGTCGATCAGTTCCAGATGCGCCTGGCCGCCGTTGAACAGGGTGGTGAACAGGCGGCGGAAATGACCGTCCACCGCCTCGAACGCGGCGAGCAGGCGCTGCCGCCCCTCCCTGTTCAAACTGCCGATGGAGCCGCGCAGGCGGTTGATCGCCTGGGTCAGTTCCTCGCTTTCGGCGCGGCTGTTGGCCTGCGTGGCCTCCAGCTCCTCCAGTTCCTGCGCGGCGACGAGGTTGACCGGGCCGATGCGCTCGCGTTCGGTGACGAGCCGGTCATGCTCAGCCTGCTCGCTCTGGGCGATGCGGATGTCGGCGCTGGCGAAACCCAGTTTCTCCGGCAGGACCGGCGGCGGGCACTCGAAGCGTTCACCGGAGAGGCGGTTGGTTTCGACCCGCTTCTCATCCGCCGCCTCGGCACGCGCGGCGGCGGTGGCGCGGGCTTCGCGGGCGTTGGCGAGCGCTTCGCCCGCCTGCGCCGCGCGCTGTTCGGCGGCGCGGAGCGCGGCTTCGGCTTCGCTTTCCTCGCGGCGGGCGGCGTCCGCGGCCTGCGTCAATGTGTCGCCCTGCTCGCTCAACATGGCGATGGCGGCGGCCAGACCGTCCGGCTGGTCCGCGATCTCGGCCCGTTCCTTCGCTATGCCCTCGCCACGCTCGACCATGGCGGCGATGCGCTTGGCCGCTTCGCCGGCACGGGCGCGCCACCCCCTGGCCTCCGCATCGGCGGCGGCCATGCGTTCGCGGTCGCTGGCGAGCGCGCGATCCGCCAGCGCCTGATCGGCCTGTAGCTGGCTGACGGCGAGCCTTGCCTTCTCGCTCGCCTGCTGCAGCGTGGCGACCTGGGCGCGGGTCTCCTCCCCATCGGGCATGGCGGCGCGGCCGGCCTGCGCCTTGTCATGCTCGGCCTGCGCCGCGGCGAGGTCGCCGCGGGCTTCGCTCAACCGCTCCTCTATCGCCTCGCGGCGCCCGATCAGCCGTTCGAGCGCGGTGGCGGCTTCATCGGCGGCCCGCAGGGCGGTGCGCAGCCGCTGGTCCGCATCCGCAAGCTGAGTGCGGCCGGCGGCCAGCGTCTGGGCCGCCTCCCGCTCGCGCATCGAGGCGGCGTCCTGCGCGGCGCGGGCCGTCTCGACCTCGGCTTCGGCGGCAGGCCGGGCGGCGGCAATGGCTTCGAGGCGGTTGAGCCGGATCAGCCGTTCGGCGGCGGCGGCGCCACCCTCGATGGCGACATAGCCGTCCCAGCGGCGAAGCTGTCCGTCCCTGGTGACGAGACGCTGGCCGACCGCAAGGACCTGGCCTTCGTCGCCGTCCGCCACCGCGACCTGCGCCAGACGGCGGGCGAGTTCGGGCGGGGCGGTGACATGGGCGGAGAGGGCGGCGCAGCCTTCGGGCAAGGACGGGTCGCCGGCGAGCGCGGCGGCGCCGGCCCAGCGCCGCTTGCCTTCGGTCGCGATGGGCGCTTCCAGATCGTCCCCCAGCGCCGCCGCGAGCGCGCGTTCATAGCCGGGCGCCGCCTTCAGCCGGTCGAGCGCGCGGCTGCGGTTGCCTGTGCCGCTGTCGACGGCGCGCTGGAGCGCAGCGGCTTCGCTGTCGAGCGCGGCAAGGGTGGCGCGGGCGGAGGACAGGGCGGCTTCGGCGGCGGCACGGGCCTCGGCCGCTTCGGCACGGCTGGTCTCGGCGGCGCGGATCGCGGCTTCGGCGGCGTCGCGGTCGGTGCCGGCCTGCTGCTGGGCCGCGATCGCTTCGGCCCTTTTCCCTTGCAGCGGCGCCGGGTCGGGCAGCGCGGCGGCTTCGGCTTCCAGCCGCTGCGCCTCGCGGGAGGCGCGGTCGAGGCGGGTGCGCGCAGCGGCCAGCGCAGCCTCTGCCACGCGCAGTTCCGCCTGCTCGCCCGCCTGCTTCGCCATCGCCTTGGCAAGATCGAGTTCGGCGTCGCGGGCGGTATCCTCCGCGCGGGCGATGCGCCCGGCGAAATCGGGACGCATCGCTTCGGTTTGCGCGATGCGCGCCTTGAGCACGGCGATCTCGCCAGCGAGGCGGGCAATGGCCTCCGCCGCGTCGTTGGCGAGCGTGCCTTCCCGCTCCCTGTCCTCTTCCAGCCGTGCGGCCTGCTGGGCGAGGTCGTGGAGGCGGCGGACCACGCCGTCGCGCTCGGTGCGCAGCGCGGCGAGCTTGTGGCCTGCTTCGCTCGCGGCGTCGCGGGCGGCCTGGGCGGCGGCGCGTCTCTGCGCAAGCGTTTCGACGGCGGCATTGGCATGGACGGCTGCTGCCTGCTGCGCCTCCTGCGCGGCGGCGACGGCGCTTTCGGCCTGCTTGGCTTCGGCACGGGCGGCGTCCGCGCTGGCGGCGGCCTCGCGCCAGCGGGCGAAGATCACCCGCGCCTCGCCAATGCGGATCTGCTCCGACAGGCGGATATAGCGCTCCGCCGCTTTGGCCTGACGCCGCAGGCTGTTGGCGCGGGCGTCCATGTCGGACAGGATTTCGTCCAGCCGCATCAGATTCGCTTCGGCGGCGCGCAGCTTCTGTTCGGCATCCTTGCGCCGGACATGCAGGCCGGAAATGCCCGCCGCTTCCTCCAGCATGGCGCGGCGTTCCTGCGGGCGGGCGGCGATCACGGCGGCGATGCGCCCCTGGCTGACCAGAGCGGGGCTATGCGGGCCGGTGGCGGCGTCCGCGAAGATCAGCGACACGTCCTTCGCCCGGAGGTCGCGGCCATTGGCGCGATAGGCGCTGCCCGCCCCGCGCTCGATCCGGCGGGTGACTTCCAGTTCCCCGTCCGTACCGACTTCCACCGCATTGAACAGCTCGCCCTGTTCCTGGATGGTGAGCAGCGAGACTTCCGCGAAATCGCGCTGCGGGCGGGTGGAGGTGCCCGCGAAGATCACATCCTCCATGCCGCCGCCGCGCATCGACTTGGCGCTGGATTCGCCCATGACCCAGCGGATCGCCTCCAGCAGGTTCGACTTGCCGCAGCCATTGGGCCCGACAATGCCGGTCAGGCCGGGTTCGATGCGCAGCTCCGTCGGGTCGACGAAGCTCTTGAAGCCGGAGAGCTTGAGGCGCTTTATCTGCATCGTGCAAGATCGGGGCAGCGCGGAGCCGCCCCGCCATCAGCAGGAAGCCGGACCGACGATGTCAGCCCCCCCTTGTCCAATCAGATCCCCGCTTCCTTGAGCTTCGTGCGCAGCGCGGGCCAGGCGGCGGTGTTCTCCACCGTCACGCCGTTCAGGATGAAGGTCGGCGTGCCCTCGATCTTATATTGCTGATTGGCGTCCTCTACGCCCTTGGCCAGCTTTTCGGCGGCGGCGGTGTCGGCCAGGCATTGCTTCGCCTGATCTTCCGATATGCCGCGCTGCTTGGCGAAGTCGACCAGGCCGACGGCGGCGGCGAGCTGGCCGAAGCGCTGGGCCGGGGGCGCGCTCATCAGCGCCTTGTACCTTTCGTCGCCCAGCGCCTGCGCCTTTTCGAACATGGCGTTCTGGTTGGCGAAGAACTGGTCGGACAGCGGATAGAAGATGTCCTTGCCGCCGCAACGGGCCAGCAGCGCCGTCGAAATGTCGATCGGATCGCGCACATAGTTGCGGAATTCGAAGCTCATCTTGCCGGAATCGACGATCTGCCTGATCTCCTCGGCCGATTCGGCGGCGAAGTCGCGGCAGTGCGAACAGGTGTAGGAGCCATATTCGACCAGCTTCACCTTCGCATTGGGATTGCCCATGACGAAATGGCCGTCGGGCGTCGTGGCGATCGTCTCCGACCATTTGGTGCCGGCCGGCGCGGCGACGGCGGCGACCGGTTCGGCGGAGGTGGCGCTGCCTCCTTCCTTCTTGCCGCAGGCGGCGACGGTCAGGCTGAGGGCGATCAGGGCAAGTCCGGAAAGGGCTTTCACGTTGTTCTGGGCTCCGTATCGTCGGGCGTTGTCGTCGAAGGGTTTAGATCAGGGCAATGCAGCCTGCAACCGCGTCCAGTCCGATCCATGAACCAGCGTGCCGTTTAGCGTGAAGGCAGGCGTGCCGCCGATCCGCAGCTTGTTCCAGGCTTCGTCCGTCATGGCGAGGATCTGCTTCATCGATGCGGGATCGTTGATGCAGGCGTCGAGCTGGGCGGGCTTGTAGCCGCGCTTCGCCATCAGGGCGTAGAGGCCGGTCTTTTGCCCGATGTCGCGCAGCGCGGCCTTCTGGTCGGCGGGCTTGGCGGCGTCTTTCTCATAGGCCTGGAGCTTTTCCATCCAGGCATCCTGATTGGCGAACAGCGCCTCATGATTGCCGAAGAAGCGCCTCGGGCCGCCGCAGCGGGCAAGCAGCGCGGCGGTCAGGTCATATCGGTCGCGCACCGCGTTGCGCACTTCGACGCTCAGCGTGCCGCCCTTCACATAACGGGCGCGAAGCGGCTCGCTGGCCTCTCCCACGAAATGGGCGCAGTGCGAGCAGGTGTAGCTGACATATTCGACCAGCTTCGTCGGCGCGGCGGGATTGCCCAGCACATGGCCGCCCATGGGAGAGAGGGCGATCCGGCCCAGCCAGTCGGCGGCGGGGGCGGCCCATGCGGACAGGGATGCGCTCGCGGAAATGGCGAGCAGGGCGAGGAAAGCCAAACGGATTTTCGTCATGCGGTGGTCCAGTGATGCGCCGCCCCTGTCACGGCTGAGGTTGTCAAGTTTGAACTGCTCAACTGCGATACTAGCTGATCTTGGGCAAACCGCTGCTGTTGGCCAGCCCTTGCGCCAGGGATTCCAGCACCGCGCGCAGTTCCGGATCGCCAATGTCGCGCAGGGAATCGCCCAGCTCGACCGGAATGGGTTTGAGGTTGACCGGGGGGGGGGGGCGTTCCGGTTCCCTTGCCTGGACCATCCCCTGTTTCATCGCCACCCGGGCGACGGCGGCATAGCCGAAGAAGCGGTTCACCCGTTCGACAATGTCGGGCAGCACATGCTGGATCATCGGTGCATGGCCGCTCATGACGGTGAGCTGCAATGTGCCGCCCGCCTTCTTGCCGACCGGGAAGCGGATCGATTCGGGTTCGCTGATCGCCGCATAATGCGGGCCGACGATCTCCGCCCAGCGGGTGACGATGCTGGACTGGACGAAGCCGAACTTGCGGAAGGCGGCGGCGCCGATGGCGGGCATCAGGTCCGCGATTCGGCGCGGCGCGCCGATGCGCGGGCGGTCTTCCGCATCCGACTTGCGGCTTTTCATTTTGGGAGTCGGGGGGCGTTCCGTCATGCCTCGCTTAATGGCATAGGGGCGGCATGCGCGTCGAGGGTAACATCCAGAAAATAGCATCCGATCTGCTCGCTCATTACGATGTGCATGCGCGCAGACTGCCCTGGCGCGCCCCGCCGGGGGCCAATGCCGCCGATCCCTATCGCGTCTGGCTGTCGGAGGTGATGCTCCAGCAGACCACGGTGGCGGCGGTCGGGCCCTATTTCGCGAAATTCACGCAGCGCTGGCCCGATGTGGCGGCTTTGGCGGCGGAACAGGATGCCGAGGTCATGGCCGCCTGGGCAGGGCTGGGCTATTATGCCCGCGCCCGCAATCTGCTGGCCTGCGCCCGGGCGGTGGCGAACGACCATGGCGGGGTGTTTCCCGATACCGAAGAGGGCCTGCGCGCCCTGCCGGGCGTAGGCGCCTATACGGCGGCGGCGGTGGCGGCGATCGCCTTCGGGCGGCGCGCCGTGGTGGTCGACGCCAATGTCGAGCGGGTGGTGGCGCGGCTTTTCGCCATCGCCACGCCCTTGCCCGCGGCGCGCCCGGAGATTCGCGCCGCGACCGACGCGATCACGCCCGATGCCCGCGCCGGGGACTTCGCGCAGGCGATGATGGACCTGGGCGCGACCATCTGTACGGCGCGCAACCCCGCCTGCGGCATTTGCCCCTTGCGGGAGGATTGCGCGGCTTTCCGCACCGCCGATCCCGCCGCTTTCCCGGTCAAGGCGGCGAAGAAGGCCAAGCCGCACCGCTTGGGCCATGGCTGGTGGATCGAGCGGCCCGACGGACATGTCTGGCTGGTGCGGCGGCCCGACAAGGGCATGCTGGGCGGCATGCGGGCGCTGCCTTCGTCGGATTGGAACGATGCGCCCGACGCGACGCCGCCGCTTGCCGCGCCATGGCGGCGGGTGGCCGAGCCAGTCGCGCATGTTTTTACCCATTTCTCCCTCGCATTGACGGTGCACCATGCCCATGTGGGGCCGGACGTGACGCCGCCCGGCGAGGGCGAATGGTGGCCCGTGGCGGACATCGGGAAGGCGGGCCTGCCGACCCTGTTCGCTCGCGCCGCCGAGGCAGCGATGAAGGAGAGAATGGACGATGCACGGCTCTAACGCCCCCTATTCGCGGCTCGTGGCCTTTGGCGGGGGACGGCTGGACCGGGTCGACCATGTCCGCACCAATCCCGCTTTGCTGGCGGAGGCCTTTGCCTCGCCGCTGGCGCGCCGCGTCGTGCTGGAAGGGCTGGAGCCGGTGGTCGAGGGCGGGCATCTGGTCATGGAGCCGCTGCCGGACGATGCCTGGATCGAGCATCATGCGCTGCTGGGCGTGGATGAGCAGCAGCGGCCGATCTTCGTGGAACTGCTGGCGGATGCGCCGGACAGCTTCTTCGCCACGCCGCGCAGCCGTGCGCTGGCGGATGAGGTGCCGGGGCATGAGGTTGCCCTCTACGGCGCGGCGCGCAGCCTGCTGGCCTGGCATGCGCGGCATCGCTTCTGTTCGGTGTGCGGGCAGCGCACGGCGCCGGTCAAGGCGGGCTGGTCGCGGCGATGCGGGTCGTGCCGGGCCGAGCATTTCCCCCGCGTCGATCCGGTGGTGATCATGCTGGCCGAACATCGCGGGCGGGTGTTGCTGGGGCGGCAGCATAGCTGGCCGGCGGGGCGCTATTCGGCGCTGGCCGGCTTCGTCGAGCCGGGCGAGACGCTGGAGGAAGCCGTCATCCGCGAGATCAAGGAGGAAGCGGGCGTCGCCACCCATGCCGTGCGCTATGTGACCAGCCAGCCCTGGCCCTTCCCCTCCTCGCTGATGATCGCCTGCACGGCGCAGGCCGATGACGACGCGCTGAAGATCGATGAAAATGAGATCGAACATGCCTTCTGGTGCGACGAGGCTGGCGTTCGCGCCGCGATGGCTGGCGAAGAGGACGCGCCCTTCATCGCGCCGCCGCCGATGGCGGTCGCCTGGCATCTGCTGCGGCACTGGCTGGATGAGCGACCGGAAGGGCAGGTTGCCGACCATGGCCCAAGCGCGTAAGGCCGCCCCTTCGCCCTGCATATCCCCTTTCAGGAATCGACACAGTCCATGCTCAGCCTAGAAGAAGCCCAGTCCCGCGCGCAGGATCTGGTGACGGCGGCGCGCCGGGCGGGGGCGGATGCGGCCGACGCCATCTATGCCTGCAACGCCTCGACCAATGTATCCGTGCGGCTGGGCGCGCTGGAGGATGTGGAGCGGTCGGAAGGCGAGGAAATCGGCCTGCGCGTGTTCATCGGCCGCCGGTCCGCCAGCATTTCGGCGTCGGACATGAATCCGGCGACCTTGGCGACCTTGGTCGACCGCTGCATCGCCATGGCGGGGCAGGCGCCGGAAGACCCCTATGCGGGCCTTGCGCCCGAAGACCGGCTGCTCAGGAAGAAGCTGCCCGCGCTGGACCTGACCGATCCGTTCGAGCCGGAACCGGCGCAGCTCAGGGAGCGCGCCATGATAGCCGAGGAGGCGGCGCGGGCCGTGCCAGGCGTCACCAACAGCGAGGGCGGCGGCGCGGCGACCGGGCGGAGCCAGATGGCGTTGGCGACCAGCCATGGCTTTGCCGGGGCCTATGCGGGGACGAGCCATTCGACCTGGGCGAGCGTGCTGGCCGGGACCGGCGCCGACATGCAGCGCGACCATGCCAGCCACAGCGTCCGCCATATCGAGGATCTGGACGATGCCGAAACGGTCGGCACCCGCGCCGGGCATCGGGCGGTGGCGCGGCTCAATCCGGTGAAGGTGGGCAGCGGCGTGATGCCGGTGATCTTCGACCCGCGCATCGGCTCCAGCCTGGTCGGGCATCTGATCGGCGGCATGGTAGGCCCCGCCATTGCGCGGCGGTCGAGCTTCCTGCTGGAATCGCTGGGCGAGGCGCTGTTCGATGCGGCCATCACGATCATCGACGATCCGCTGCGGTTGCGCGGCCTGCGTTCGCGACCCTTCGACGGCGAGGGGCTTCCGGTCGAACGCCGCGCATTGATCGACAGGGGCGTGCTGACCGGCTGGCTGATGGACAGCGCTTCGGCGCGGCAATTGGGGCTGGAGCCGACCGGCCATGCCAGCCGGGGCGGCAGCGGCGCGCCGGGTGCGGGCGTCACCAATGTCCATATGGAGCCGGGCACGCTGTCGCCGGGCGAACTGATGGCGGACGTGAAGCGCGGCCTCTATGTCACCGAACTGATCGGCATGGGCGTCAACGGCGTGACCGGGGATTACAGCCGGGGTGCTGCGGGTTTCCTGATCGAAAATGGCGCCGTGGGTCAGGCCGTGTCGGAAATCACCATCGCCAGCAATTTGAAGGACATGTTCCGGGCGCTGGTGCCGGCCAACGACCTCGCCTTCCGCTATGGCATGAACGTGCCGACCCTCCGTATCGACGGGATGACCGTTGCCGGCGGCTGACATCTCCTTGCGCGAGGTGGTGGCGGTCGTATCGGACGCGGCTGACCGGGCCCTGACGCTCTGGGCGGGCGGGGAAACGCGCGTGCGCCAGTGGGAGAAGGTGCCCGGCCATCCGGTGTGCGAGGCCGATCTGGAACTGGACGCGATGCTGCGCGAGCGGCTCTACGCCATCGATCCGTCGGCCGGCTGGCTGTCGGAGGAGACGGCGGACACCGTTCACCGGCTGAACCTGCCGCGGGTCTGGGTTGTCGATCCGATCGACGGGACGCGGGATTATCTGCGCGGGCGGCCCGGCTGGGCGGTATCGGTGGCGCTGGTGGAGCATGGCGCGGTGCGCTTCGGCATATTGGCGGCGCCTGCGCGCAACGAACTGTGGATAGCGCAGGCAGGCGCGGGGGCGACCCGCAACGGCCGGACCTTGCAGGCCGGATCGCGGGCCGTCCTGCCGGGTTCACGAGTGCCGGCGGATCAGTTGCCCCGCCATGACCGCGATCTCGTCACCGTCGACAAGCCCAACAGCATCGCGCTGCGCATGGCGATGGTGGCGGCGGACGAGGCCGATCTGGTCGCCACGGTGCGCTGGGGCAATGAATGGGACGTCGCCGCCGCCGCGCTGATCGCGGAGGAGGCGGGGGCGATCGTCACCGATGCGCTCAGCAATCCCTTTTCCTTCAACCGGCCGCAGCCGACCGCCTTCGGCTTGCTGTGCGCCGCGCCAGGAATCCATGCCGCCGCAGCGGAGCGGCTGGCGCCGCGCGCACGGGAAATATTGGGACGCGGGTGAAGCGTCGCCGGGCTTGAGATACCATGATGGTGGCCAATCGCCGCCATTGGCATGGGCGGCTCGGCGAAAACAGAGAGGCAGCCACCCTTCCACATATCAAGCCACGCAGCGACGGACAGTCTCGGCCGGCAGGACGTCGTTCAGTCGCTGGCGCACCACCCCCGCCCAGATGCCATATCCGGCCGGATTCATATGGACGCCGTCCGCCCGATAATTGTCGCCCAGCTTTCCATCCTTCAGCAGCGGCGTCGTGATGTCGGCATAATAGGTCAGCGGCATGCGCTCGATCAGCCCTTGCGTCGCCGCGTTGAACAGCATCTGGCTCTTGAAGATCGACCGCCGCGCCGGACTGGGCTTCATCGACAATATCACGACCGGCACGTCACCCATCATCCGGTTGCGCAGGTCCAGAAATCGCCCAAGGTTGCGGAGGACGGTGCGAACCTCAATGCCGTTGGCGATGTCGTTCTCCCCGGCATAGAGGATGATCGCCACGGGTTTGCTGTCCTGCGCCGCATTGGCGAAGCGCGGCAGGATCTCGGCAAAGGTGGCATCATCGATACCGCGGTTATGCGCTTTCCACGGCGCCATGTCGTGGTTGAGGCTGGTCCAGCGGCGCATGGAAGAACTGCCTACGAACCAGAGCGAACAGGCGCTTGGCCCGGGCGCGTCGTCCGGCAGCGCCACATGCGCCGCGCGGTATCGGCCTACCGCCAGCCAGCTACCGACGATCAGGCAGAAGATGAGGGCCGCCAGCCCCCATTTGGCGAAAGGCGAGGCGTCGAGGCGTTGCAGCAGCGGCGTCTTCATCGAAGGATATAAGTAGCGTCTTTTTCTACGGCGCAAAGCCGAAATTCCCTACTGCGCCTTAACGATCCGGCAAGAATGTAACGATATCGTTCCGATTCCTGCACCGGGGCAATTTTTGTGGGCAAGAATCCGTCGATCGACCTGCTGAAAGGCGTGCTGATCCTGCTCGTCATGGGTGGGCACGTGATGGAACTGACCGGCGGCCACGATCTGGCGCTGTGGGTCGGGTCGGGTTTTCGCATGCCGTTGATGGTCGGCATCTCCGGCTATCTGCTCAACGTCACCCGCATCCGCACCGACAGTATCCAGCGCCTGATGTCCCGCTATGGCCGGCGGATGCTGCTGCCCTGGCTTTTTGCCGGCATGGTGTACCTGATCGCGAGCGGCGCGGCGCTCCGCTGGACCCTGCCGTTCGACCTGTTGTTCCGGCCGCCCTTTCACCTCTGGTATGTGCCGACGTTGTTCTTCCTGATCATGCTGACGCGGCTGCTGCCCTTCACCCCGCTGGCGCTGCTGGCGGTCGGCACGCCGGTCAGCCTGGCGATCATGTATGGCTTCGGCCTCCATCATGGACCGGTGGGGGACAGTCTGTTTTCGCCCGACAGCCGCTTCCTGCGCTATCTGGTCTATTTCTTCTTCGGCATGCTGATGGCGGAGCGGCGGGTTTCGCGACGCTATCTGCCGATCGCCGGGGCGGTCGCGCTGCTGGGCCTTCTCTGGTGGTCCGGCCTCTATGATGCCGACAATGTCCTGGCCTTCGTGCCTGCGCGGCTTTTGATGTGCCTTGGCCTGATCGCGCTGCTGCCGATGCTGTCCGCCCTGCGGCTGGATTTCGCGCCGGTCAATGCGATCGGGCGCGACAGCCTGTTCTTCTACCTGTGGCACCCGCTGGTCATGGGCGTGCTCGTCATGACGGATGTGGGCCCGGCAGCGACGCTGGCGCTGTCGCTCCTGCTGCTTGCGCTGGCATGTCGCCTGACGGCGCGCGGCACGCTGTTGCCGCTGCTGTTCGGCAGCCTGCCGCAAGGGAGCGGGACGGTCCCGCCCCTGGCCAAAGCGCCCCTACCGGCCTGACCGTTCAGATCTTGCCATATTTGGCTTCGAAACCGGCAACGTCTCCGGCGGCGAGATATTTCGCCTGGTCGATCCACTGGTCGCGCACCGGGCGGCCCTTGAAATTGCCCAGCTTCGCATCGATTGCGGCAATGTCGGCATCGCTCCAGCCGGCGATCTGGGCATAGCGCGTTACGCCCAGTTCGATCAGCAGCGTGTTGAGCTTGGGGCCGACACCCTTCAACCTCAGCAGGTCGTCGGCATCGCCGGACGCTGTGGTGACCGCCGGCGACGCCGGGACCGCGATGGGCGCCGCAGCGTCGACCGGAGCCGGGGCAGCGGCGACGGGTTCGGGTACGACCGGCTCCGCCGGCTTGGAAAGGGGCGGGGCGGAAGCAGGCGGCGCGGAAACGGGGGTGGTGGGCTTCTTGGCCTCCACCGGGACGGAAGGTTCGCTCGGCCGGTTGCGCCCGGACAGCAGGAAGACGATGCCGATGATGACCAACAGCGCGATCAGCAGCCACAGGCCATAGTCCATGAAAAATTCTTGCATCGCTCGTCCCTCCCTGTCCGAATTTGGCCTATTTAAGGATGGTTGAGGGCACGCCGCAAGGGGATCAGCGCGCGCTTTCCTCCCGCGCGACCTCCCGCCACCCAATATCGCGGCGGCAGAAGCCGGTCGGGAAGCCGATGGCGTCGACTGCCTTATAGGCCGCCTGCTGCGCCGCCTTCACCGTGCCGCCGGTCGCGGTGACGTTCAGCACGCGGCCGCCATGGGCGACGATCGTGCCGTCCCTGTCCGCCGTGCCCGCATGGAAAACCCGCGCTCCCGTGGCTTCCGCCGCGTCGATTCCGGTGATCGCGCCGCCCTTTTCCGGGGTGCCGGGATAGCCGTTCGCGGCCATGACGATGGTGAGCGCGGCGCGGTCCGCCAGTTGCACCGGACCCTGTTCGGCCAGCCTGCCCTCCGCCACCGCGAGCAGCAGCGCCACCAGATCGCCGTCGAAGCGCATCATCAGCACCTGGCATTCAGGATCACCGAAGCGGGCATTATATTCGATCAGCTTCGGCCCTTCGGCGGTCAGCATCAGCCCGGCATAGAGCACGCCGCTATAAGGCGTCCCTTCGGCGGCGAGCGTGTCGACGGTGGGGCGGACGATCTTCTCGATCACTTCCGCTTCCAGTTCCGGGGTCAGCACGCGGGCCGGGCTGTAGGCGCCCATGCCGCCGGTATTGGGGCCGGTGTCGCCGTCGCCCACGCGCTTGTGATCCTGCGCCGATCCGAAGGGCAGGATGGCGCTGCCGTCGGTCAGGGCGAAGAAGCTCGCTTCCTCGCCGGTCATGAATTCTTCCAGCACCACTTCCTCGCCCGCCGCGCCGAACGCGCCGGAGAACATGGAATCGAGCGCCTCCAGCGCCTCTTCCCGCGTTTCCGCGATGATCACGCCCTTGCCCGCCGCCAGACCGTCCGCCTTGATCACGACCGGCAGCGCGAAATCGTCCAGCGCGGCGATGGCGCCGTCCTTGCTGGTGACGCGCTCATAGGCGGCGGTCGGGATGCCCGCGCGCTTGCACAGGTCCTTGGTGAACCCCTTGGACCCCTCAAGCTGCGCCGCCTTCTTGCCCGGACCGAAGACCGGATAGCCCTTGACCCGCAGATTGTCGGCCAGCCCGTCGACCAGCGGTGCTTCCGGGCCGATCACCACCAGGCCGATGCTGTGGCGCAGGCAGAAATCCACGACGGCGCGATGATCCGTGGCATCAAGGTCGACCAATGTCGCATGCTGGGCTATGCCGGGGTTGCCCGGCGCGGCATAAAGGGTGCTGAGAGCGGGCGATTGCGCCAGCTTCCAGGCCAGAGCATGTTCGCGGCCGCCGCCGCCCAACAGAAGGATGTTCATTTCGCCCATGTCCCCGGAATATGAAGCTGGTTTCGATGTCTCGGGGCGCCTGTTAGCCGAGGAACGCTCAGGGGACAACGCGCCGCCGCTGTCGGTGAGCGAATTGTCGGCCCTGCTGAAGCGCACGGTCGAGGACCGTTTCGGCCATGTCCGCCTGCGCGGAGAGATTTCCGGCTTCAAGCGGGCCGGGTCGGGGCACATCTATCTGTGCCTGAAGGACGACAATGCCGTGATCGACGGCGTGATGTGGAAGGGCGGGGCGGCGCGCCTGCCCTTCGCGCCGCAGGACGGGGTGGAGGTGATCGCCACCGGCAAGCTCACCACCTATCCGGGGCGCTCCAAATATCAGATCGTGATCGAGCGGATGGAGCTGGCGGGCGAAGGCGCGCTGATGGCGCTGCTGGAGAAATTGAAGCAGAAGCTGGCGGCGGAGGGGCTGTTCGACCGGGAGCGCAAGCGGCGTTTGCCCTTCATGCCGCGCGTCATCGGTGTCGTGACGTCGCCCACCGGGGCGGTGATCCGGGACATTCTCCACCGTCTGGAGGACCGCTGCCCGACGCAGGTGCTGCTCTGGCCGGTGCTGGTGCAGGGACAGGGCGCCGCTGAGCAGGTGGCGCGGGCGGTGCGCGGGTTCAGCGAGATGCAGCCGGGCGGCCCTGTGCCCCGGCCCGATCTGGTGATCGTGGCGCGTGGCGGCGGCTCGATCGAGGATTTGTGGAGCTTCAACGAGGAGATCGTCGTCCGCGCCGTGGCGGAATGTTCGATCCCGATCATCTCCGCCGTGGGGCATGAAACGGATACGACGCTCTGCGACTATGCCGCCGACATGCGCGCGCCGACGCCCACGGCGGCGGCGGAAATGGCGGTGCCGGTGCGGGCGGAGCTGCTGGCGATGCTGACGGAGCAGGGCTTGCGCATGGACCGGGCCGTGCGGCGAGGAGCGGCGCAGGCGCGCGAGCGGCTGGAGATGCAGGCGCGGCTGATGCCGACGCCCGATATGCTGCTCGCACCCCAGCGCCAGCGGCTGGACCAACTGTCCGATGGTCTGGTCAGCGGATTGCGGCATCGCGTTGCCGATGCGCGGGCGCATCTGGGGCAGGCGGGCGGCGCGTTGCGGCCCGCCCTGCTGCGCCAATATGTCAACCGCGCCGCCGAGCGCGTCGGCCGGTTGCGGCTGCGCCCGGATTATCTGGAGCGCGTTTACAAGGACCGGGCGACCGCTTTCGATCGCGTCTCGCGTCTCTTCACGTCGGTCAATCCCGACCTGCCGCTGCAACGCGGCTTCGCGCGGGTGATGGCGGGCGACCGGCTGGTGAAATCCGTGGCGGAGGCGCGGGCGGCGGGCGCGGTCAGCCTGCATTTCCGCGACGGCGCGGTGGGTGCGAGCATCGATGGCGGCACGCCCCTTGAGAAGCCCGCCGCCGAGGCTATATCGACTCCGTCACGCACCCCGCGCAAAGCGCGCGAGGGCCAGGAGACGGGCCAGCAGGACCTGTTTTCCCAATGACGCCGTTGCACAGGAAAGGCCGAGTGATCCCATGCTGATGTCCAACCGCGACCGCCCGGCCCGGCTGCACTATATGGCCTACAGCTTCCGCGTGCTGCAGGCGGGCGATCATGTGATCTGCGCCGTCAGCGGGCGCAAAATTCCGCTGGAGGATCTGCGCTACTGGAGCATCGCCCGGCAGGAACCCTATGCCAGCGCCGAAATCTCCGCCCAGGCCGAACTGAAGGCGCGGGGTCTGTAAGGTGCCGGGGTTTAGATGAAGGGCTGGATCGCCGCCGCTGCGCTGGCGATGGCCGGTGTGGCGGCCACCTCCCCGGCAGCGCCGCCTGCCGTGGAACTGGTGCTGGCCGATACGCCCGTCCAGGGCGGCGCCTTGCTGGGCACCGCGCCCAAGGGGACGGTCGAACTGCGCTTCAACGGGCAATTGGTGCCGGTCGATGCCGATGGCCGTTTCCTGATCGCCTTCGACCGCGATGCGGCGTCGCAGGCCCGGCTTACCGGACGTCTTGCCGATGGAACGCTTCTCGACCGCGCCCTCACCGTCGCGCCGCGCGACTGGCGGATCGAGCGGGTCGATGCGCCGCTGCGTCCGACGAAAAGCACGGAAGCCTTCCTCGCCCTGCGCAAGCCGGAGCTTGAACGGATCGCCGCCGCGCGCGAAACCGTGACTGACGCGCAGGGTTGGCGCCAGCGGTTCATCTGGCCGCGCATCGGCCGCGTCTCCGGCTTGTTCGGCGCGCAGCGCATCTATCAGGGGCAGCCGGGCGCCTATCATGGCGGCGTGGATATAGCGGGCGCGACGGGCGAGCCGGTGGTGGCCCCGGCCGACGGGGTGGTGATCCTGGCCGCGGATCGCCCGTTCACGCTGGAGGGCAATCTGCTGATGATCGACCATGGTCATGGATTGAACAGCGCCTTCCTTCACCTTTCGCGGATCGACGTGATTCCCGGGCAGCATGTGATTCAGGGGCAGCGCATAGGCGCAATCGGGGCCACCGGACGGGCCACGGGTCCGCATCTTCATTGGGGGATGAAGTGGAATGAAGCCCGGATCGATCCGATTCTGCTCACCGGACCCATGCCGCAGAACTGATCTATTATTTCACGGAACTATAATTTTATTCTTCGTGATGATATGTCGAAATGTAAAAATTCCTTCTAGGAACTCAGACCTGTAACATTGTTGTTAAACAGGTGTTCAATACTGATTTTCTCGATTTGTGGCATATTTGCTACAGTTTCGGTCAAATGCGATGCCCGGGCTTCTGCCCTGCTTTACACTCATAAAACGACTGAGCAGAGTGCCCCGCAGTGCGTGTGAAGAGGGCTTGCTGTCGGGCTCCTTTCGCTCTCTTCACGCGTCAAAAAAGCGCGCGGGGCAATCCGCGAACCTCCAGAGCAAGGGACTGGATAGTGAAGACCATAACCAAGATTGGGCTGCGCGGTGGCGCGGCTCTCCAGGTGCTGACTCTTGTCAGCGCCGGCCTTACGACTTTCTCCGCACCCGCATTCGCGCAAGCGTCGCAAGCTTCCTCGGACGAACCGTCTAGTGACACGATCGTCGTTACCGGTTCCATTATTCGCCGCACTGACGCCGAAACACCCTCGCCAGTGACCCGGGTCACAACTGAGGAACTGGACCGCCGTGGCATCAACACCGTGCAGGACGGCATTCAGAAACTGGCTTCCAATAACGGCCCCGCCCTTACCAACGGCTTCACAGCCAACGGCGCTTTCGCTGGCGGTGCATCCGCTGTCTCGCTGCGTGGTCTATCAACCAACTCGACGCTCGTGCTGTTCGACGGCCTGCGCGCTGCTTATTACCCGCTGGCGGACGACGGTTCGCGTAATTTCGTCGACCTCAACACCATTCAGGACGATATCGTTGAAAATGTCGAAGTCCTGAAGGACGGCGCTTCCTCCAGCTACGGCGCGGATGCCATTGCCGGCGTGGTTAACATTATCACCAAGCGTGAATTCAAGGGCATTGCCGGTCGGGTCGAGGCAGGTGTTGCCGAAAATGGCGCTGGGGGCAGTCAACGCCTGTCGCTGATGGCCGGCACCGGCGATCTGGATGACAATGGTTTCAACGCTTATATCAGCGGCTTCTACTATCATTCGGAAGCGGTTTATAATCGTCAGCTTGATGCACCCTTTAATTCTTCCGATCAGCGCGGCATCGGCGGCCATAACGGCCAGGCCTATGGTCTGGACGCGAACGGCGTTCTGGAAAATAATGGCACGCTGACAGCGCAGGGCGATGGTAATTACAATCTGGGCAACCTGTATGTTCGCCCAGCAGACGCTCTCACCAACACCGCAATTGCGGGCAGCCGCTATCAGTTGCTGGCCGGCCGTTGCCTCAACGGTACGCCCTATACCCCGACGGCTGCAGACCGCGCACCCAGCAACAACGCCAATATTCCAAACCTCGTCTGCAACGAGGACGGCGTGAACAAATATGGTGTCGTCGCTCCCGAAATTCAGCGTTTCGGCGGTTCCGCACGCATCACAGCTCGCGTTGGCGATACGTCGGAAGCATATCTGTCTGTCAATTTCCAGCAGTCCACCGTCAGCTATACCGGTGGTCCGCCGACGATCCGCGGAAATGCGCCGACCGGCATTTTTTATCCGCAGTTCTCGACGTCGAGCAATGCCGCCGTGCGCGCGCCTGGCTCGTTCGTGCTGTCGCTGCCCGTCTATGTCTGCGCTCGTTCTACCGTTGGCCCGTGCACCGCGACCAACGGCACGCTGAATCCAAACAATCCGTTTGCTACGGCCGGCCAGAATGCGCTGATCATCGGCGGCCTTCCCACGACGATCACGTCCAACGAAACCCGCAGCCGCGTCTATCGCGCTGCTGCTGGCATTCAGGGCACGATATTCGACGATGTCGACTACAAGGTCGATTTTACGGCGATGCACACCGATCTGCGCCGCAAGATGGATGGCTATGTCTATATCCAGCACCTGCTGGATGTGATCAAGGACGGGTCATATAACTTCGTCAATCCGGCCGCGAACAGCCAAGACGTTCAGGATTATCTGACGCCAACGAACATCTCGAATGCCTCGTCGGACCTGTACCAGGGCCAGTTCACCATGTCGAAGGCGATCGCAGATTTGCCGGGCGGTCCGCTGCAGGTCGCGATCGGCGGATCGATCTATCATGAAGCCGTCGACGCTCCCAGCGCCAACTCGGACATCAATGGTCCCACCATGCGTTATTTCACTCTCAACGCATTTGGTACCAAGGGTAGCCGCACCGTTTCGTCGGCCTTCGGTGAAATCGTCGCTCCTGTCATCGACCAAGTCGAACTGGAAGCGTCGGGTCGTTATGACCACTATAGCTCGGGTCAAAGCGCCTTCTCGCCCAAATTTGGCATCAAGGTGAAGCCGGTTCGTCAGTTGCTGCTGCGCGGCACCTATTCGAAGGGCTTCCGTATCCCGTCCTTCGGTGAAGCCAATGCTTTGCCGACCACCGGTTATGTGTCGCAGGTTGCCGCCAACATCCCGGCGGCTTTCCGCGCTCAATATGGTGCGGCTTGTGCCACTACACCGGCATCCTGCCCGACCTATCTGACCAACTACTCTATCGGCCAGACGACGCTGGCTTCGCCCAATCTCAACCCAGAGAAGTCGCGCAGCTTCACGGCCGGCGCGGTGTTCGAGCCGATCCGCAACCTGTCATTCACCGTTGACTATTACAACATCAAGAAGACTGGGGCGATCACCTCGCCGTCGACGGCGCCTGCTATCGCAGCTTATTACGCCGGCCAGCCGATCCCGGCCGGCTTCAATGTCATCGCCGACGCGCCCGACGTTAACAATCCGACGGCGACTCCGCGTATCGCCTTCGTTGAATCGACGCTGATCAACTCCGACACCATCAAGTCGGAAGGTATCGACTTCGGCGCGAACTTCACTCACGATTTTGGCGGTGTGAAGTGGTCGAGCAATCTGGAAGCTTCCATGCTGATCAATCTCAGCACGACCTTCCCCGACGGCACGACCGAAAAATATGTCGGTACCCTGGGTAACTTCAACCTGACGGCTGGTTCGGGCACGTTCAAGTGGCATGGCTATTGGTCGAATACGCTGGACTTCGGCAAGCTGGCTTTGACTGGCACCGTCAACTACACGTCGGGCTATGACCTGTCGGCGATGGATCAGGGGAATGAGTATAAGGATTGCGGTCTGTCGCCTGGCTACGGCGACTGTCATGTGTCCAAGTACATCACCTTCGACCTGAACACGAACTTCAAGGTCACGGATAAGGTGAACTTCTATGTGAACGTCATCAATCTGTTCGACAACCTGCCGGACATCGACCCGGTCACCTATGGTGCGTTCCTGTACAACTCGGTTCAGGCGGGCGAAGGCGTGTATGGCCGGATTTTCCGGGCCGGCGCGCGCTTCAAGTTCTGATCGGACGAAATGCAAACAGAAGAGGCGGTCTCTTATCGAGGCCGCCTTTTTCGTAAAGGAGGAATTTTCGATGAAGCTGTTTCCCATCATTCTGATCTGCGGGTCTGTGCTGGCTCCGCCGACTTTCGCAGCCGATGCACCGTCCGGTCAGGCGATGTCAGCGGAGAGCGTCGCGGAAAAGAAAATCTGCCGCCGGGAAACGGTAACAGGGTCGTTCATGCCCAAGCGCACTTGCCATACGCGAGCGGAGTGGGAAGCGATCGAACAGAATGCGAATGCGGAAAAGGACCGAGCAGGTACACGCTCATTGTCGGGGAATTGGCGTCCGAACTAAACGCGGCACGAAAAAGCTGCGTGACTGGGATATTCACCATTCACCTTATATCCACGGCTGTGTTGATCGGGATCAACAGCATCTTCCAATGGACAAAGCCCTCCTGAGCCTAGCGGCTTCTTCTCCTCCTTTACAGTCCCCCCAGGACGGGCTCGCGGCTGTTGCATTTCAGCGACATGGCGGCGAGCAAAATTATCGCAGATTAGTTCCGTAGCTTTACTTTTGTTAAATGGCTGAGCAGGCTTTGTTCGTCCGCGCCGTTTCGACGCCACGCAAGTGGCCAGACAGGGCGGAGAGAGGCAGAGACACTCGAAGCAAGGGGTAGAGCTTTGATCCATATTAAGAAGAGCATGTTGCGTTCCGGCGCGGCACCGATGATCCTGTCCATGGCACTGGTCGCAGGGCCTGCCTTCTCTCAGAGCGAACCCCAGGCGGCGGCTCCCGAAGCAGAAGATACGATCATTGTCACCGGATCGCGCATCCAGCGGCCGGATCTCGAAGCGAGCAGTCCTGTGGCTGTGCTCTCCGCTGAGCAGATCAAACAGGTCAATACCGTGACGGTCGAACAGATCCTGTCGTCCAACCCCCAATTCATGGCGGGCTTCGGCGGATCTTCCAACAACCCGGGCGATGGTTCGGCCACGGTCGACCTTCGCGGCCTGGGGGAAAACCGCACGCTGGTGCTGATCGATGGCAAGCGTGCGCCTTTCTACGATACGTCGGGCGCTGTCGACGTCAACAGCATCCCCACGGCACTGATCAAGCGGATCGATGTGCTGACCGGTGGCGCATCCGCCGTTTATGGCTCGGATGCCGTGGCGGGCGTGGTCAACTTCGTTCTGGACGATCGGTTCGAAGGGCTCGCAGCCGATGGCAGCAGCCAGATTTCCAGCCGGGGCGACGGCGCGCTCTATAATATCAGCCTGACTGGCGGCATCAAATTGGGTGATCGGGGCAATCTGGTCGTGTCGGGCGGCTATTCAAAGCGTAACGGCGTCTATTTCGGCGCTCGCCGCCGGAACGCAACCGCGCTGGATTCGAGTGACCTGGTCAGCTCCGGCGGCTCCAGCAATGGCGTCCCAACGCTGTTCGACATTCCCGGGGACGAGGACGGCACCGTTGGGGGGCTGCAACAGGTCCAACCTGATGGCTCGCTGTCCAGCGATGTCGAGCTCTACAACTTCAATCCCGTCAACTATGCCCAGTTGCCCTTCGAACGCTATAATGTGATGGCGCTCGGCCGGTATGAAGTGACCGACGGCGTAGAGGCTTATGGCCGTTTCAGCTACAGTCATGTGAAGGTCGAGACGAACCTGGCGCCGACGGCGACCGCAGGTTTCGGCTTCAATCTCGATCCCAGCAACCCCTTCCTGTCGGATGCGATGCGCGCCGCCTTCTTCGACCAGGTGGCCAATCCCTTCCTGCAGATCAACGATGGATCGGATGTCGCTGAAGATCCCACGGCGCGTGCGGGAACGTCCAACATCGGCATCCGCCGCCGCATGGTCGAAACCGGCGGCCGTTTGAGCACCTACACCACGAACAATTTTCAGTTTGTGGGTGGTCTGCGGGGGCAGATCGGCGATGGGCTGAACTATGATCTCTTCGCGCAATACGGGCAATCGAAGCGCGACACCGTGCTGCGTAACGACCTGTCCTATACGGCTCTGCAGCAAGCGCTGGACGTGGTCCAGGGGCCCAACGGCCCGCAATGCTTCGATCCGTCCAATGGCTGCGTGCCGCTCAACATCTTCACCACGACGCCGGTGACACAGCAGCAGCTCGCCTTCGTTCTGCGTAACGCGACGGAAAATACCAAGACAACCCAGTTCATCGCGGGCGGCAGCCTGGCGGGTGACATCGGTTTTCTGAAGAGCCCCTGGGCCGACGGCCCGGCGGCTTTCTCGATCGGTGCGGAATATCGCCGGGAAAAGGGCACGACCAAGGTCGATCCGCTCTATGCGTCGGGCGATCTCATCTATTATGGTCAGGGTCAGAACATTTCCGGCAAATATGACGTCAAGGAACTTTATGCGGAACTGAAAATGCCGCTGGTTCAGGAACGGCCGGGCATCTACGCGCTGAATGTGGAGGGCGGGTACCGTTATTCCGATTACTCGACCGTCGGGTCGGTTCATACCTACAAGTTCGGCGGCGACTATGCGCCGATCAATGGCGTGCGTTTGCGCGGCATCTATCAGCGCGCCGTTCGCGCCCCTAATCTCTATGAACTATACTCTCCCGTCGTGGCAGCCACCGGCAGTCTTCAGGTCGATCCTTGTGCGGGCAGCAATGTGCCTGCCGACATCGCTGCCATCTGTATCGCGCAGGGGGCTCCGACCGTGGGCGCGATTGCGCAGCCGATTTCGGGTCAGGTCAACATCTTCACTGGCGGAAATCAGAATCTGCATGAGGAAAAGGCCGATACGGTCACGCTCGGCCTGGTGGTAAACCCGCCGTCTCTGCGGAATTTCACTTTCTCGCTCGATTATTACCGCATCAAGATAAAGGATGCGGTCGATGACACGCCCGTCTTCGTGACGATGAACCAATGCTATAATATCGATAAGGACCCCAACAGCGCCGCTTGTGCCGGCATCGTGCGCAACCCGGTAACAGGCGGACTCAGCGGCGACACGACCATTGGCGTGCCATCGCAGCTGGGCAACGTCGCCGGCATCAAGACGGAGGGGCTGGACATCACCGCCAGCTATCGCGGCGGTTCGTCGGAAGGCTTCAATTACAGCATCAACTTCGCTGGCACCTACGTCTTTTCGTTCAAGAAGCAGAGCGATCCGACTTCCCCCGTTTATGAATGCGCGGGTACTTTCGGCGGTGCATGCGACATGGAGCCGCTGCCGGAATGGAAGCATGTTCTGGACCTGAACCTCGGCTTCAAGGGCTTCACGTTGAACAGCCGCTGGCGCTATCTGGGTTCGGTCAAGCAAGATGCCGCGACCGACATCCTGAGGTCCAAGATCGGCGGATACTCCTATTTCGATGAGACGCTCAGCGTCAATGTCGAAGATGGAGTGACGTTCCGCCTGGGCGTGCTGAACTTGTTCGACAAGAAGCCTCCGATCGTGGGCGACACGGTCGGCGCGTCAGCCAACGGCGGCAGCACCTTCCCCAATACCTATGATGTGATTGGGCGGCAGTTCTTCGCCGGCGCGTCGATCAAGTTCTGATGCTGAAGGGCCGGGGCCGATCATTAAGGCGGTCCCGGCCCGGTTTATTGCCGCTATGACGGGGGAATGACTCACCGCGAATCGGTTCTTTACGATCCCACCTGGCTCCCGCACAGGATCGATCCGGATCGTGGCGAGATACTGTTCCTGCGCTGTGATCCCGATAGGATCGCCGCCGCCTCCTTCATTGACGGGCGTACGGACATCGGCGTCGGCTCCTACCTTGCCCTGCCTATTGCCGATCTGCTGCGACAGCCTTTGCCATCCCGCCCCACCTGCCGTTTTCTCTTCCATATCGGTTTTTGCGGCTCGACTTTATTGTCGCGGCTGATCGAGGCGCCTGGTCATGTGCGGGTGCTGCGGGAGCCGAACATATTTGCCGATCTGGCGAATTATCGCGCCGCGCTCGACCGAAGGGAAAGCAATGCGGAAATGAGCGACCGGTTGGTGCAGCATATCTGTTTGCTGCTCCATCGCCCCTGGTCCCCTGGCGAGATCATGGTGGTGAAGCCATCCAACTGGGCCAATAATCTGTTGCCCTCGATAATGTCCGTCGGTCCGCTGAAAGCGATTTTCCTCACCATGACGCGCCTGGCCTTTCTTCAGGCGGTGTGCCGGGGCGGCAGCGATCGGCTGGCCTTTGCGGCTCGGGCGGCAGTCCATCTGTCCAGCAGGGGCACGCGCGACGCCAGTCAGGTGTCGGGCGCTCTGGCTCGCAAAGGCGACGATCTGGATCGCTTGCTCGCGCTAACGCTGGTGCTGCATGCGATCCAGCAGCGCGCCTTTGAAAAAGCGATGAAGCAGTCTGGTCAAAAGGAGATGCGCCTTCTCTATGGGGAGGGTTTGCGGACGGACCCACGGCATCTTGCTCGTCAGGCGATGCAAACGCTGGCGGTGCCGCAGCCGATGCTGGCGGATACCGTTGCGCATTGGTCCGGACGGAACGCCAAGGCGCCGGATCAAGCTTATTCAGTGCAGGACGAAAGGGATGCGGACGGCCGGGCCGCAACAGCCATCGGGGACCGGATGGAGGCAGCCTTGCAATGGGCGAACGAAGCTTTGGGTAACTGAATGCGGGATCAATCGGGTTGCTGGCCTGTCCGAAGCCAGCCTGTCACCGAAAGGCGTTCGGCGCCGGCAAAGGGCGCCACATGGCTCACACTGTGCGGTTGCCCGATGGCGAATAGGCTCAGTCTGTTGAAGTGAGGAACGAATATGTCGGTGACATTCTCGCCCGCGCCATGGAACAGCAATAGCCCGCCCCAATCCGGTCGCCATCCCGGCGTCAAACCCAATATATAGGCCAGCCGCCTATTCTTGCCGGCGACGGCATCATCATGCCGCGTCAGGAAGTCTCCCGGCCGATAGCGGGTGGCCTGCGCATCGGCAAAGCCGATCCCCTTTTCTCCTGTGATCGCCGCGATGAATTCCAGGACCTCCTGAGAACTCATGAAGGTTGCAAAAGCCGCGAGATGCTCGCTGGTCGCTTGCCTCTTCGATTTTTCATCCGGCACGCGGATGGTGTCGAACTGGAACTGAAAACCATGACTGGCCTTGGCGAACATGGCCTGTTCCAAGGTCTTGCGCGTCTCGTCCGGCAAAGCATCGAACCGATCGGCAGCGATTTCGAAGACCTGGCTTTCGCCGTTGATGACATGGCGCCAATCGGAGCGTTCGCTCAGACTGGCGCGCAACGCCAGAGCCTGAGGGGCTTCAAGGAAATCGGCGATCTGCACGCGGCCCTCGCATGCAAAATGCTCTCGCAAAATCGCTTCGTCCAAGTCCGGATTCAATTTGAACATGGGGAATGAAGGGCGTTCCATATGGACGGACTATAACGATTTTCCCGTCCGGGAAACGCCCCTCTTTGGCTCCCGCATCAGCCCACACTCAACCTCAACGCCCCATCCCCTTCATCCACCCTCACCGTCGCGCCATCCGGCACTTCGCCGCGCAGGATCAGGTCGGCCAGCGGGTCCTGCAAATAGCGCTGCACCGCGCGCTTCAGCGGCCTTGCGCCATAGACCGGATCATAACCCACCCGGCCCAGCCATGCCCGTGCGCCGTCGGTCAGGTCGAGCTTCACCTTCCGGTCCTTCAGCAGCTTGCCGATCCGCGCCACCTGGATGTCCACGATCGGCGCCATATGGGCGGCGCCCAGGCGGTGGAACAGGATCACCTCGTCCAGCCGGTTCAGGAATTCCGGCCGGAAATGCGCGCGGACGATGTCCATCACCTGATCCTCGACCTTTTCGACCGGCTCGTCATCGGCCAGGCTGGCGATGAACTGGCTGCCAAGGTTCGACGTCAGTACGATGATCGTATTGGTGAAGTCCACCGTCCGGCCTTGCCCATCGGTCAGGCGGCCGTCATCCAGCACCTGGAGCAGCACGTTGAACACATCGCCATGCGCCTTCTCCACCTCGTCGAACAGCACGACCTGATAGGGCCGGCGACGCACGGCTTCGGTCAGCACGCCGCCTTCCTCATAGCCGACATAACCCGGCGGCGCGCCGATCAGCCGGGCGACCGAGTGCTTCTCCATGAACTCGCTCATGTCGATGCGCACCATCGCGCTGTCGTCGTCGAACAGGAATCCGGCGAGCGCCTTGGTCAGCTCGGTCTTGCCCACGCCCGTGGGCCCCAGGAACAGGAATGATCCCAGCGGCCGGTTCGGGTCCTGCAAACCCGCCCGCGAACGGCGCACCGCGGTCGACACGGCCTTGACCGCATCGGCCTGGCCGATGACGCGCTTGCCCAGTTCCTCTTCCATGGCGAGCAGCTTCTCGCGCTCGCCCTCCATCATCCTGTCGACGGGGATGCCGGTCCAGCGGCTGACGACCGAAGCGATGTCCTCGCTCGTCACTTCCTCGCGCAGCATCGCGCCCTGCGTGACGTTCTGGGCCTCGGCCAGCTTGCGCTCCAACTCCGGAATGCGGCCATAGGCCAGCTCGCCCGCCTTGGCGAGGTCGCCCGCGCGCTGCGCCTGGTCCAGTTCGACGCGGGCAGCGTCCAACTGCTCCTTGAGCTTGCTTTCGCCCGCGATCTTGTCCTTCTCCGCCTGCCAGCGCTGGGTGAGTTCGGCCGACTGCTGCTCCAGATTGGCGAGGTCTTCTTCCAGCGCCGCCAAGCGATCCTGCGACGCCTTGTCGGTCTCCTTCTTCAGCGCCTCCCGCTCGATCTTGAGTTGGATGATCCGCCGGTCGAGCGTCTCGATCTCCTCCGGCTTGCTCTCCACCTCCATGCGCAACCGCGAAGCCGCCTCGTCCATCAGGTCGATGGCCTTGTCCGGCAGGAAACGGTCGGTGATGTAGCGGTTGGAGAGAGTCGCCGCCGACACGATCGCGCCGTCGGTGATCCGCACGCCATGGTGGAGTTCGTATTTCTCCTTCAGGCCCCGCAGGATGGAGATGGTGTCCTCCACCGTCGGCTCGCCCACGAAGACAGGCTGGAACCGCCGTTGCAACGCGGGGTCCTTCTCGACATATTTGCGATATTCGTCGAGCGTGGTCGCGCCGATGCAGTGCAGTTCGCCGCGCGCCAGGGCAGGCTTCAACAAATTGCCCGCATCCATCGCGCCCTCGGACTTGCCCGCACCGATCAGCGTGTGCATCTCGTCGATGAAGAGGACGATCTGGCCTTCCGCGCCCTTCACCTCGTCCAGAACGCCTTTCAGCCG
The DNA here is from genome assembly GCF_004152845.1 of Sphingobium fuliginis. Lineage (GTDB taxonomy): Bacteria > Pseudomonadota > Alphaproteobacteria > Sphingomonadales > Sphingomonadaceae > Sphingobium > Sphingobium fuliginis. The sequence goes on along the minus strand of NZ_SEON01000001.1, from coordinate 943,818 downwards.
CTCCTCGAACTCGCCGCGATATTTGGCGCCCGCGATCAGGCTCCCCATGTCGAGCGCCATCAGCGTGCGGTCCTTCAGCGTATCGGGCACGTCGCCATTGGCGATGCGCAGCGCCAGCCCCTCGGCAATGGCGGTCTTGCCGACGCCGGGATCACCGATGAGGACGGGATTGTTCTTGGTGCGGCGGGCCAGGATCTGGATCGTCCGCCGGATTTCCTCGTCACGGCCGATCACGGGGTCCAGCTTGCCCTCGCGCGCCGCTTCGGTCAGGTCACGGGCGAATTTCTTGAGCGCATCGTAGCGATCCTCCGCGCCCGCCGTGTCGGCGGTGCGCCCCCCGCGCAGATTGTTGATCGCGGCATTCAGCGCCTCCGCCTTCACACCAGCCGCCGCCAAAGCCTTGCCGGCCGCCGTGGTGGTGGCGAGGGTGAGGGCCAGCAACAGCCGCTCGACGGTGACGAAGCTGTCCCCCGCCTTGGTCGCGATCTGTTCGGCACTGTCCAGCACGCGCACGGCATCATTGTCCAGGCCGGGGGTCTGCTGCGCGCCGCTGCCGGATACGGCAGGCACCTTGGCTAGCGCTGCGTCGGTTTCGCGCAGCGCCACGCCGGCGTCGCCGCCCGCTGCCTTGATCAGGCCGGAGGCCATGCCCTGCTGGTCCTCCAGCAACGCCTTCAGCAGATGCTCCGGGCCGATGCGCTGATGGCTCATCCGGATCGCGACGGTCTGCGCCGACTGGAGGAAGCCCTTGGCGCGGTCAGTGAATTTTTCGAGGTTCATCATGTTCCCCTTCGTGAAGCTCGTCACGATGTAATGTTGCATAAAAGCAACACAAGAGGCTCTACGCAAATATCCTTACGTCCTGGCGCACCGTGTTCCTTATGAAGGCGGGAAGCCGGTCCCACCGTCAGAACTGGACTCCTGCATTGGCTCAGGCCGACCTTCGGGTCGCGGGAGCACGCTGCGTTAAACCTCGGGCGGGGAACACATGTTCCCTATCGCTTCACCGCTTTTGGCGCATCCGGGGCAAAGGCGTCCCCGAAGAAATCCCCCTTGTACCAGAGCGGCGCCTGCGGCTCGTCCGCGATCTCCCGCGCGATGGCATAGTTCACCTTGGCGAACTTGGCCGCCGCGCCCCAGTTGAAGGGCAGGCTCATCTGGTCGGAAAGCTGGTGATAGTCGGTCTTGAGGAAATGTTCGAACGCCTCTTTCCCCGGCCCGGCGAAACCGGTCATCAGAAACACCGCCGGCACCCCCTCCTGCACGAAGCGATAATGGTCGGACCGGGTGAACAGCCCTTCGGCCGGCAGGGGATCGGGCGAGAGCGAAACGCCCTCGGCCTTCGCCGCTTTCTCGACAATCGGCCCCAGGGTCGAATGATCGGCGCCGAAGGCGATCACGTCCTGAAAATCATAGGTCAGGATCGGCATGTCGAGATTGACCACGCCGACCAGCTTGCCCCCCGCCGGCAGGACGGGGTTCCGCGCCAGATATTGCGACCCCAGCAGCCCGTCTTCCTCCGCCGTCACCGCCGCGAACAGGATGGAGCGTTTCGGCCGCTCCCCGCTCTCCGCAAAGGCCTTGGCCACCGCCAGCAGGGTCGCCACGCCCGACGCATTGTCCATCGCGCCATTATAGACCCTGTCCGGCCCCTTGCCGTCTTCCTTGACCCCCAGATGGTCGAGATGCGCCATCAGCAGCACATATTCCCGGGCCAGCGCCGGGTCGGAACCGGGCAGCACCGCCAGCACATTGCGGCTGGGCGCGGTCTCGACGGTGCTGGTGCGGTCGATGCGGATGCCGGGCTTCAGCGCGAAGCCCTTGGGGCGGACGCCCTTCTTCTCCGCCTCGGCGCGGATCGCGGCCAGGCTCCTGCCCGATCCGGCGAGCAGCGCGTCGGCGGCGGCGCCGGTCACTGTGCCGGTGCCGCGGATCCCGGGAGTGCGGACATAGGGCTGGCCGTCTTTTTCCAGCCAGCTCACCGTCGGATGCTGCGCCCGGTCGCGCAGCTTCTCCCAGGGGGTGCGGCGCAGATAGCCGGTGGTGGGAATGGTGATGAGGCCGATGGCCCCGGCCTGCTGCGCCGCCAGCGCCTTTTCGGCGGCCAGGTGCGCGCCGATCTCGCTCGGCATGCCGACGGGCGAGCCGGACAGCGCCACCGCGAACTTGCCGCGCAGGTCGAGACCGGCATAGTCGTCGATCTTCTCGCGCCCGGATTTCAGGCCATAGCCGACGAACACCGCCTGCGCCTCGATGCTTTGCCGCGGCTCCCGGCCGAAGGCGCCGACCGCGACATCGTCGCCATTGGCGAAGCGCCTGCCGCCGATGTCCATCGACGGGGCGGCCCCCTTGTCGAGCCGCGCCACGGCAAGCGTCACGGGCTGATACCAGCTGTCGGCAACCGCCTGCCGCAGACCCAGTGTCTCGAACCGCGCGGCGACATAGCGGGCGGCGATGTCATAGCTGCGCGTGCCCGCGTCGCGCCCCTCCAGCAGGTCGTCGGCCAGGAAGCCGATGTCGGCCCGAATGCCCTCCGCACTGATGGCCGGCGCGGTTTCGGCGGGTGCGGTTCCGGCGGGTGCGGTTCCGGGGGTGGCGAGGGCAAGGGCGAAGGTGGAAGCGAAGGCGAAGGACCGAAGGCGCATCGGGTGCGAAAACCTCTGTTTATGGTTGGAAGGGAAACCTAGCGCGCTGGTTTCGTCTGTCCAGCGGCCTCTCGCCCTTGCCGGAGGATGAGGCGCCTCTCCCACATGCGTATTGCACAGCTAAAACGCCCCGCTATGCTGCCCGCCAATCCACTGACCATCATGAGGCGCCGATGACCTTCTCCCCCATTTCCCGCCGGATGGCCCTGATGCTCGGCCTGTCCTCGCTCGCGTTCGTGCCCATGATGCAGGCGGCGGCTGCTCCGGCGTCCCAGGCGGCGAGCGCGCCCGCGCCGCTTTCCAGCCTGGTCGCGGCGGTGAACATTCCCTATGAGCAGTTCACGCTGAAGAACGGGCTGCGCGTCATCGTCCACACCGACCGCAAGGCGCCGGTCGTGGGCGTGTCCATCTGGTATCATGTCGGCTCGCGCTTCGAACCGGCGGGCAAGACCGGCTTCGCCCATCTGTTCGAACATCTGATGTTCTACGGTTCCGAAAATGCCGACGGACCTTTCTTCGGGCGGCTGGAGGACATCGGCGCCACCGACTGGAACGGCACGACCTGGTTCGACCGCACCAATTATTTCGAGACGGTGCCGACCGGCGCGCTGGACCGGGCGCTGTTCCTGGAATCCGACCGCATGGGCCATCTGCTGGGCGCCGTCACCCAGACCAAGCTCGATACCCAGCGCGGCGTCGTGCAGAATGAAAAGCGCATGGGCGAGAATGAGCCCTATGGGCTGGTCGAATATGCGCAGCTCGCCGCCATGCTGCCGGAGGGGCATCCCTACCGCCACTCCACCATCGGTTCGATGGCGGACCTGAACGCCGCCAGCCTTGCCGATGTGCAGACATGGTTCAAGACCCATTATGGTCCGAACAACGCCGTGCTGGTGCTGGCGGGCGACATCGACGTGCCGACGGCGAAGGCCAAGGTCGAGAAGTGGTTCGGCAATATCCCCGCCGGTCCCGCGCCCAAGGATGTGGATGCGGCCGTCCCGACGCTCGACAGGGACGTCGAGAAGTTGATGCACGACAATGTCGCCGCCACCCGGCTCTATCGCAACTGGATCGTGCCGGGGGTGAATTCGGACGATCTGACGCCGCTCAACCTGGCGATGGCTGTGTTCGGCGGCCTCAAATCCTCGCGGCTCGACAATATCCTCGTGCGGGACGAGAAGATCGCCGTGGGCGTGAAGGCCAGCATCCAGCCCTTCGAGAAGCTCTCCATCGCGGAGATCACCGTGGACGTGAAGCCGGGACAGGACCCGGCGGCGGTGGGCAAGCGGCTCGACCAGCTTCTGGCCGACTATCTCGCCAAGGGGCCGACGGCGGACGAGGTGCAGCGCGCCGCGACGCAGCAGCTTTCGGGCACCATCGGCGGGCTGGAGAAGGTCGGCGGCTTCAGCGGCAAGGCGGTGACGCTGGCCGAGGGCGCCGTCTATTCGGGCGATCCGGCCAAATATAAGAAGGATCTGGCCGCCGCCGCCGCCGCGACGCCCCAATCGGTGAGCGAGGCGGCGCGCAAATGGTTGTCCCGCCCGGTGTTCCGCCTGACCGTGGCCCCGGGCGAGCGGTCGGCCGAGGACAATGCGCTGGCGGGCAACGCGACCCATCATCCGGCCTATTTCCGCGATCCCAAGAAGCCCGCGCCGGTCGCGGCGACCCCGCCGCCGCCCACAAAAATCGCTGAGCCGGGGATCGAGCCGGTCAAGGACCTGGAATTCCCGGCGGTCGAGCATGCGACGCTCAAGAACGGCATTCCCATCGTCTTCGCGCGCCGAGCAACGGTGCCGGTGGTGCGGGTGTCGGTGTCCTTCGATGCGGGCAATGCGGCCGACGACAAGGCGAAGCTGGGCACGGCGGGCCTGACCACCGCGCTGCTGGACGAAGGCACGACGACGCGCAGCTCCGTGCAGATCGCGGAGGAGCAGGAACGGCTGGGCGCCTCGATCAGCGCGGGCAATGGCATGGACGCGACCAATGTCGGCCTCTATGCGCTCAAGCCCAATCTGGACGCCTCGCTGGGCCTGCTGGCGGACGTGATCCGCAACCCGGCCTTCGCGCCGGCGGAGGTCGAACGCCTGCGCGGCCAGGTGCTGACCCGGATCGCGGCGGAAAAGACCGAACCCATGCCGATCGCGCAACGCCTGCTGCCGCCGCTTCTCTATGGGCAGGCGCATCCCTATGGCATTCCCTTCACCGGATCGGGCACGGAAAGCGGCGTCAAGGCGGTGACGCGGGCCGATCTCGTCGCCTTCCACGACAAATGGATGCGGCCCGACAATGCGACGATCTTCGTCACCGGCGACACGACGCTGGCCGACGTGATGCCGCTGCTGGAAAAGCGCTTCGGGGACTGGAAGGCGCCCAAGGCGGCCAAGGGCGCCAAGCTGTTCCGCATGGACCGCATGATGCGCCCTTCGCGCATCATCCTGGTCGACAAGCCGCAAAGCCCGCAGTCGATGATCCTCGCCGGGCTGCTCACCAACAAGGCGGGCACGGACAATCCGGTGACGCTGCTGACCGCCAATGAGGTGCTGGGCGGCAGCTCGACCTCCCGCCTGATCATGGACCTGCGAGAGACCAAGGGCTGGGCCTATTATGCGGGCAGCGCGCTGCCCGGCGTCAAGGAGACGATCCCGCTGCTGGTCTATGCCCCGGTCCAGACCGACAAGACCGGGGAGTCCATCGTCGCCGCGCGGAAGGACATCAGCGACTTCCTGACCGCCAAGGGCACGACGGAGGCGGAACGCAACCAGACGATCAACAGCCAGATCCTGTCGCTGCCCGGCAGTTTCGAAACCTCGTCCGACCTGCTCGGCGCGATGATGCGCAACCGGATGCTCGGGCGGCCGGACGATTATTATGAGACGCTACCGGGCGTGTACCGCGCGATGACGGCTGCCGATCTCGACAAGGCGGCGCGGGATGCAATCAATCCCGACCGGCTGATCTGGGTGGTCGTGGGCGACGCGAAACTGGTGAAACCGCAGCTTGACGTCGTCGGCCTTCCGGTGGAAATGGGCACATTGGCCGATTGACGGTTACGTAAAGGAGAAGTGCTATGGCAGCAGTGGATGGCGCCTATGACTGCGTCGCGAAAACGCCGATGGGCGACCAGAATGGCGTGCTGACGGTCATCAGCTCGGGCGATGGCTTTCATGGCACCTTCGCGGGCATGATGGGTTCGCTCGACGTGGCCGAGGGCAAGGTGGACGGCAACAAGCTGCGCTGGAAGATGAACATGACGCTGCCCATGCCGATGACGCTGGAATGCGAGGCGGAGGTGAATGGCGACGCCATCGCCGGGACGATGCAGCTTGGCGCGTTCGGCACGGCGGGCTTTTCGGGGACGCGCCGGGCCTGAGGGTTTCAGCAGGGCGGAAAAAGGGCTGGAAACGCGAGTTTCCGGCCCTTTTTCGTGCCGCGCCAAAAACTTCCCCTGTGCGCAACGTGGGCGCGCTTGCGGGCGCGGCAGGTCGTGGCCCGTTTTAACTCCACCCCGCCCAAGGCTGCTTCTGCTCCCATCCCGCGATGGAGAGAAACGAAAATCCCTTGACGTAGGACATTAGTTAGCTATCTAAGAAAAATGTCCCGATCGGAGTTGAAGCGCGCCCTCGCGCATAAAATGCCGCAGGTGGCGCGCCAGTGGCGGCAACTGGCCGATCTGGCGCTGGCGGAGTTCGGTGTGTCGAACAGCGCGGGCTGGTGCCTCATCTATCTCGACCGGCTGGGCCCCGACGTCCGGCAGGCGGATCTGGCGGAGGAACTGGGCATCGCCCAGCCTTCGCTGGTCCGGACCCTGGACCAGTTGCAGGCGGCGGGGCTTGTGGAGCGCGTACCCAATCCCGATGATCGGCGGTCGAATCGAGTCGCCTTCACGCCGGAGGGGCAGGAGCTGGTGGGCCGGATAGAGGCCAGGCTGGAGAATCTTCGGCGCGAATTGCTCGACGGCGTGCCCGACGCCGCGATCGAGATCATCGTCAACCTGCTGAACCTGCTGGAGCGGCGCATGGCCGAGCGGCGGGGTCAGTCGTAACGGGACCGCCCGCCATGAATGGCCCGACATGCGAGCGCTGATATGAACGCCCTTGGAGAGCGCATCGGCTGGCCTGCCGCGCTCTTTTCCCTGAAATGCTTCGCGGCGGCGATGCTGGCGCTCTATGTCGCGCTCAGCATCGGGCTGGAGCGGCCCTATTGGGCGTTCCTGACCAGCTATATCGTCGCCCAGCCGCTGGCCGGGGCGGTGATTTCCAAGGCGGTGTTCCGCGTCATCGGCACGCTGACCGGCGCGATCTTCTCCGTCGCCATCGTGCCGCCGCTGGTCAATGCGCCGGAACTGCTGTCGCTCGCCATGGCGCTTTGGCTGGCCCTGTGCGTCTTCGTCTCCCTGCTCGACCGCACGCCGCGATCCTATATGTTCGTGCTGGCGGGCTATAGCGCCTGCCTCATCGTCTTCCCCGACGTCGACACGCCGCAGACCATCTTCACCGTGGCGACGCTGCGCGTGCAGGAAATCACCATCGGCATCATGTGCGGCAGCCTGGTCCACGGCGTCGTCTTCCCCGGCTCCATCACCAACCTGCTGCTGGCGCGGGTGGAGGCGATGCTGCGCGATGCGGAGCGCTGGTCGCATGACGCCATCGCGTTGGAGCCGGTGGAGGGGCTGGCGCAGGAACGTCGCCGTCTGGCGCAGGACATCACCGAACTGCACCAGATGTCGGTGCATCTGCCCTTCGACATCAGCCGCCTCGCGCCTCGCGTGCGCACGGTGCGCGCGATGCAGGACCAGCTTTCGCTGCTGCTGCCCCTGGGCGCGGCCGTGGAGGACCGGCTGGCCATGCTGAAGGCGGCGAGCGGCGGAAAGGTGCCGCGGGAGGTCGAAGAACTTATCGCGGATGTCCGCGCCTGGATCGTCAACCCCGGCGACGACATCATCCTTCGCACCGCGGCGGCGGATGCCCTGATCGCCCGCTGCGCCGCTCTGGAGCCTGCGGCGCGGGCGGAGATGGGGTGGGCGGACATGATGCGCCTCAGCCTGTTCGCCCGGCTGGCCGCCCTGATCGCGGCGCATCGTGACTGCCGCGACCTTTACGACCAGATGGTGACGCACAGGCGGGAAGCCGTCAGCCCCCGCGTCGGTGAGTTGCTGGAGGGGCGGCGCAACCGCGAACTGCACAGGGATTATGCCGGGGCGGCGCGCGGGGCCTTCGGCGCCTTCGTCACCGTGGCGCTGGGCTGCGCATTGTGGATCGGCAGCGGCTGGAAGGACGGCGGCAGCGCGGTGATGCTGGCGGGCGTGTTCCTTTCCCTGTTCGCGGCGTCGGACAATCCGCTGGCGCCGCTCAAGGGCTTCATGATCGGCACCATCGCCGCTTCGCTGCTCGGCGCGGTCTATGGCTATGCGATCATGCCCCGCCTCGACGGCTTCGCCATGCTGGCGGCTGCCTATGCGCCGATGCTGTTGCTGCTCGGCACGATGATGGCGTCGCCCCGCTGGATGGGCATCGCCCTGCCGACGCTGCTGGGGCTGGGCAGCCCGGTGCTGCTGTCGGATCGCTATGTCAGCGCCTTTGCCAGCTACGCCAACGGTACCGTGGCGCAGCTGGTGGGCATCTGGTTCGCGATCATCATGGCCGGGCTGTTGCAGTCGGCCGGTGTGGAGCGGGCGATCCGGCGCACGGTGCGCGCGGGCTGGAACGACATCGCCAACCGCGCCACACTGATGACGCCGCCCGATCTGCGCGGCTGGATCAACCGGATGCTGGACCGCATCGCCCTGTTGGCGCCGCGTCTGGCGGCGGTGCGGTCCGACAGCGGGCGGCCGCTCTACGACGCGCTGCGCGACCTGCGGACCGGCGTCGCCATTGGCGAATTGCGGCAATTGCGGCTCGACCTGCCCGCCGATGAAGCGGCGCCGCTGGCCGATGTGCTGACGGGCGTCAGCGCGCATTATCGCGGGCTGGACCCGGATGCGCCCGCGCCCGCGAAGCCCGCCCTGCTCACCGACATCGACCATGCGATCAGCGACCTGTCGCGCAATCCCAGCGCGGTGATCCGGCGGGAGGCCATACTCGCGCTGGTCAGCCTGCGCCGCAACCTGTTCCCTGAAAGCGAAGGCTATCGGAGAGTGGCCGCATGACCGGAGAAATCGCCCTGGGCGGCGTCTATGTGCCGACCCTGTTGTTGCTCGCGCTGGTGGCGCTCATCCTGAGCTGGGGCGTCACCCGGCTGATCGGCGCTTTCGGGCTCTATCGTTTCCTCGCCTATCGCGCGGCGGTCGACCTCAGCATCTTCGTGCTGGTGCTGGGCGCGCTCGCCCTCCTCGTTCCCACCCTTGGAATCCGCCTATGAACCGTTTTGCCGCCACGCTGATCCCCCCTGCCCTGATCAGGAGCGCCGCCACCATCGTCATCGTCATCGCGGCCGTGCTGGTGGCGATATGGATGTGGAACCATTATGAGCGCAGTCCCTGGACCCGCGACGGGCGGGTGCGCGCCGATGTGGTGCGGGTGACGCCGGACATTGGCGGGCTCGTGACCTCCGTCGCCGTGCATGACAACCAGGCGGTCAGGGCGGGCGACCTGCTGTTCGTGATCGACCGGCCGCGCTATGCGCTGGCGCTGGAGCAGGCGGAGGCGCAGATCGCCAGCGCCCGGGCCACACTCGGTCAGGCGCGGCGGGAGGCGACCCGCGACGTCGCGCTGGGCGAACTGGTGGCGAAGGAGGCGCATGAACAGAATGTCGCGCGCGTCGCGACGGCGGAGGCTGCGCTGGCCGAAGCGATGAGCGCGCGCGATGCCGCCGCCCTCAATCTCAAGCGAACGCGGGTGGTCGCCTCGGTCAACGGCGTGGTCACGAACCTCGACCTGCATCCGGGCGATTTCGTCGCGGCGGGGCAGCAGGCCATGGCGCTGGTCGACCGCGACAGCCTGCGCATCGAAGGCTATTTCGAGGAAACCAAGCTGCCGCTGGTCTGCATCGGCGCGCCGGTGACGGTGCGGCTGATGGGCGAGGCGCAGGACCTCTACGGGCGGGTCGACAGCATCGCCTACGGCATCAACGACAGCAGCCGTTCGGATTCGGGCAATCTGCTGCCGACCGTCGAGCCGACCTTCTCCTGGGTCCGCCTGGCCCAGCGCATCCCGGTACGGGTGAAGCTGACGCGGGTACCGCCGGAGGTGAAGCTGATCGCCGGGCGCACGGCCACGGTGACGATCGAACCGGCGCGGAAGGACTCGAAGCCGGGGGTGTGCCGCCATGCATAATGTCGCGGCTCCCGACACCTTCTCGCCGTTCGGGCTGAGCTTGTCGAAGCCCTTTTCTTTCTTGGGAAGCCGACAGCCTTCACCCGAAGGGAGCGGATGTGGGGCGAAGATATGGACGCCCTTTCTGGCCTTGGCGCTGGCCGCCTGCGCCACCGCGGGCCCTGACTATCGCCCGCCGGAAAAGTCCGCCGCAACCGCCCCCGCCGCGCAGGGCGCTTTCCTGTCGGCGCAGGACCCCAGCTTCAGCAATGCCGAACTGCCCGATCATTGGTGGCGGCTCTATAATGATCCCCGGCTGGATGCGCTGGTCGAACAGGCGCTCGCCGCCAACACCGACCTGCGCGTGGCGGATGCGAACCTGACCGCGGCGGAGGCGGTGCTGCGCGAGGCGGAGGCCGGGCGCACCGTCGGCACCACGGTCAGCGGCGGCGGGACGCTTGCCCGGCCCTCCGGCACGGCGGAGAGCCTGCCGGGGGTGGTCGGCTATGATCTGGGCCTTGCCGCCTCCTATCCGCTCGACCTCAACGGCCGGATCAGGCGCGCGATAGAGGCGAGCACCGCCGACCTGGAAACGGTCGTGGCGGCGCGCGACTATGTACGGGTCAGCGTGGCGGCCGCCACGGCCAGGGCCTATGCGCAGGTCTGCGCCGCCAATTATTCGCTGACCGTCAACCGGCGCGTCGTCGCGCTTCAGCGGGAGACGCTCAACGCCACCCAGCGGCTGTTCAGGGGCGGCCGCGGCACCGCCTTCGACGTCAGCCGGGCGCAGGCGGCGGTCGACGCCAGCGAGGCGAGCCTTCCCGCCTTCGATGCACAGCGGCAGAGCGGACTTTATCTGCTGGCGACGCTGTTGGGGCGATCGCCCGCGGATTATCCCAAGGAAGTGGAGGGCTGCGCGGCGCTGCCGGCGCTGAACGCACCCATGCCCGTGGGCGACGGCGTGGCGCTGATCCGGCGGCGGCCCGACATCCGGCAGGCGGAACGCAGCATCGCCGCCGACACCGCCCGCGTCGGGGTGGCGACCGCGGACCTCTATCCGCAGGTCAGCATCGGCGGATCGCTGGGGCTCGCCGGACCGCTTAAAAGCTTCGGTTCGGGCACCAGCTTCGGCATGAGCCTGGGCCCGCTGCTGAGCTGGAGCTTCCCCAACCGGCCTGTCGTCAGGGCGCGGATCGCGCAGGCCGATGCACAGGTACAGGCCGATCTCGCCCGTTTCGACGGAACTGTGCTGGAGGCTTTGCGGCAGACGGAAACGGCGCTGGAAAGCTACCGCCGCCATGCCGAGCAGACGGCCGCGCTCGACCGGGCGCGGGACAGCGCAGGCGTTTCGGCGGCGCAGGCGGGCAAGCTGTTCCGCTTCGGGCGCGGCGATTTCCTGTCCCTGCTGGACGCGCAGCGCTCGCTCGCCAATGCGGAGGCTTCGGCGGCGGCGGCGCGGGTGCAGTTGGTGCAGGACCAGATCGCCATCTTCCTCGCTCTCGGCGGTGGCTGGTCGTAAGCTGGTTTGACCAGATCAGGGCGCAACATGCTCCTGCGCGGGAACTGGCTGCCATTCAGACGGGGAAAAGAACACCCGCCGATCCTGGGGACCGGCGGGTCATGGAGCTGTTGAGACTCCAATGCTTCACGGGATCAATATTGGACGGTGACCGTCACCGCGCGGCGGTTCTGCGCCCAGGCCGCTTCGTCCGAACCCAGGGCGGCGGGGCGTTCCTTGCCATAGCTGACGGTGGTGATGCGGCCGGCGTCGATGCCCAGCGACGCGAGATAGTTCTTCGCCGCATTGGCGCGGCGCTCGCCCAAGGCGATATTATAGTCGCGGGTGCCGCGCTCGTCGGCATGACCCTCTATGGTCACGCGGACATTGGGGTTCTGTTGCAGCCAGGCGGCCTGGCTCTGCAGTATCTGCTGATCCTGCGCGTCGACATCATATTGGTCGGTGTCGAACAGGATGCGGTCCGACGAGACGGAAGCCACGAAATCCTCCTGGCTGCCCTTGACCGGGCCCGAAGGCGTCGCCGGTCCGCCGGTCTGGGCCGAACCGTCGCCGCCGGGGGCAGGCGGCAGTTCCTGCGGCGGCTTCTTGGAGCAGGCGGCAAGGGCTATGACGGCGGTCGCCATCAGCAGGGGACGGGATAGTTTCATCGGGTTGCTCCTCAACATGGTCTGAAAGTCGTTACGCAGTCGGGACGATTCGGTTCCGATATAATGCAGATCAGGAGCGTGGGCAGTCCGCCCTGAGTGGGATGGCCGCGCATATCAGGGCAGCAAGGGCCCCCAGGCCGGGTCCGAACCGCTGAGCGGCGTCGGTATGCGCCGTTCGTTCACGCCGGTCAGGTCGACCTGCCAAACCTGGCTGCTGCCCTCCCGGCCCGGCGTGGTGCGGAAATATTGCAGCACGCGGCCATTGGGCGACCAGCTCGGCTGCTCATCCTGCCAGCCATTGGTCAGGATGCGCTCATTGTCGCCGGTCGGCGTCATGACCGCGATCTTGAAGTCGCCCGAAATCTTGGTGAAGGCGATCAGGTCGCCGCGGGGGCTCCATTCGGGCGTCGCATAGCGGCCGCCGCCATGGCTGATCCGGCGCTGGCCCGAACCGTCGGCGTTCATGACATAGATCTGCTGGCTGCCGGAGCGGTCGCTTTCGAAGACGATCTGGCGGCCGTCGGGCGAATAGCTGCCGCCGACATCGATGCCCGGCGCCGTGGTCAGGCGCACGGGCGCGCCGCCGCTGGCCGAAACGCGATAGATGTCCGTATTGCCGGCGATCGCCATGGAAAAGAGGATGTTGCGGCCGTCGGGCGACCAGCGCGGCGCGAAGGTCGGATTGTTGCTTTCCGTCACCAGCCGCTGCCGTCCCGTGCCGATGTCATAGACATAGATGCGGACCCGGTTGTTCAGGTAGCTCACATAGACGATCGACTTGTAGTCGGGCGAAAAGCGCGGCGTCAGCGCGATCGACTGGCCATTGGTGATGAAACGGTGGTTCGCGCCGTCCGAATCCATGATGGCGAGGCGCTTGGTGCGGTTCCCCTTGGGACCGCTTTCCGCGATATAGGCGATGCGGCTGTCGAAGAAGGGGCTTTCCCCCGACAGGCGCGCATAGATGGCGTCGGCGCATTTATGCGCGGCCCGCCGCCAGTCGCGGGGCGCGACGACATAGCCCTGCCGCGTCAGTTCCTGCTTCAGCGCCACGTCGTAGAGATAGCAGCCGACGGTGATGTCCGCCTCGCCCCCGGTGGTGCGGACGAAGCCCTGCACCAGCGCCTGATAGGCGCCCCATTTATCGTAGGCGGGATTGGTGACTTCGGGAAAGGCGATGGTCGGGATGCCGCCGGGGCCGGAGGGATCGAACAGGCCCGACCCCTTGAGGTCGGCGGCGATCACCTCGGCGATCTTGCGGCCCAGTTCGGTGGAACCGCCTGCGGGCGTGGAGACTTCCGCCTGCGCCGGCAGCGCGGGGACGACGATCTTGAGGTTGGAGGAGGATTCGTCCGTCACATCGACGCTGAGCTGCGCGGAAGCGGCGGGCGCGAACGCCAGCAGCAGCGCCCCCAGCGTGGCGCCGAACATGGCTCGGGCCTTTCCTGTCCTGAAGGGTCGGGTCATTGCGATAGCCTCTTGTCGAAGGAGATGCGGAGGGATTTCCAGCCATCATAAAGAGCGGGCGGCAGCTTGAACGGCGCGGCCAGGCGGATCGCCTTCACCGCCAGTTCCTGATGCAGCGTCACCTGCGTGCGGTTGCTGGCGGTGATGCCGGTGGTGTTGACGACCTGCGGCTGCCCCGCGAGCGAACCGTCGCGGGCAAGCTGCACGTCGACGAAGGTGCGAAGCTGTTCGATGTCCGCGCCGCTCGGGGATTTCCAATAGGGCTTGAGCTGGCGGCGGATTTCCGCGTCCAGCGCGGCCTTCTGCGCGGGGCCCATGGCGGCGGCGGGCGCCGGCGCGGGCTTGCGCGGCGCGTCATCCTCGGTGTCGATGCCCTTCAGGAAATCCTTGCCCAGCAGCGATCCCTTGGGCTTGTCCGCCTTGCCCTGTCCCGAAGCGCGGGCAGGCGCGTCGGACCTGGGCCTGGCGGCGGGCTTCTGCGACGCCTTGGCGGGCGCGGCGGCGGCTGGCTTGGGTTTTTCCGGCGCAGGCTTGGACTTGGCGGGGGCGGGTTTTTCCGCCGCCGGCTTGGGCTTCGGCTTGGCGGCGGGCATATCCTTCTTCGGCGGAGCGGGCGCGGGCTTGGGCGGCGCTGGCTTTGCCACCGGCTTGGGCGGCGCGGGCCGGGGAGCCGGCGGCGCCGGGGTCGGTTCGGGCTGCGGCGCCGGTTCGGGTTCCGGCGCAGGCGCGGCATCCTCGGTCGGCCCTTGCTCCGGCGCGACGCTGGGCGGGGGCGGCTGCGTCGAAACCTGCGGCGCCGTCGACTTCAGCGCCACCTCATCCACCAGGCTGACGTCCATCGGCGGCGAATTGAGCTTCAGGGGGTTGGGAGTGGCCAGAAAGCCGGACGACAGCAGGCCGAACAGCAGGACATGTCCCGCCGTCGCCACGCCAAGGCCGATTTTCTCCGCGCGATCCATCGCCACGACCTATGGCCCCTATTCTGAACCGCTGCTGACAGCGGAACCGCCTTCGGAACCGGTGCTGACCAGCGCGACCTTGTTGAGTCCCGCCCGGTTCAGCTCGCCCATGACCAGCATTACCCGGCCATAGTCCAATCCCTTGTCGGCGCGCAGGAATATCTGCGGCGGTTCGGCCTTGCCGGCATTGGCGGACATGATCTCGGCCAGGCGGCCGGGCAGTTCGGCGTCGCTGATCTGCGCGTCGTCGATGAAGACGCCGCCGTCGCGGTCGATCGACACCACGGTCGGCTTCTGGTCCTGGTCCAGCCCCTTGGCGCGGGTTTCGGGCAGGTTCACCGGCACGCCCGTGACCAGCAGCGGCGCCGTCACCATGAAGATGATCAGCAGCACCAGCATGACGTCGACCAGCGGCGTGACGTTGATGTCCGCCATCGGCGCGCGGTGACGGCCGCGCCGGCCGGAGGGAGGTCCGGACATGGCCATCAGCGCGCTCCTCTTTCACCCGTCACCGCTGCGCCTCCAGCTCGCGGCTCAGCGTCGAATAGAAGCCGTCGGCAAAGCGCGTCAGCCCCGATTCCATCCGGTTGATGCCATGGCTGAAGCGGTTGTAGGCGATCACCGCCGGGATCGCCGCGAACAGGCCGATGGCGGTGGCGAACAGCGCCTCCGCAATGCCCGGCGCCACGACCGCCAGGCTGCTGTTCTGCTCCGCCGCGATGCTGGTGAAGGCCCGCATGATGCCCCATACCGTGCCGAACAGCCCGACGAAGGGCGCGACCGACCCGATGGTGGCCAGGATGTTCAGCCGGTCCGACAGCCGGTCGACCTCCGCCGCGATGGTGCTGGACATGGCGGTCGACAGCCGGTCGCGGGTGCCCTCCCGGTCGATCACCTTCTGCGCGGTGGAGCGTCGCCATTCGGTGACGCCCGCAGCCATCACCCTGGCGGCGGGGAATTCCGCCTTGCCGCGGGCTTCATAGAAGCGGTCTATATCCTCCGCCTTCCAGAAATCCTGCTCGAACGCCCGGCTCTGCCGGCTCGCCTTGCGCAGGGTGAAGCTGAAGCCGATGATCATCGCCCAGGTCCAGATGCTGGCCAGCAGCAGGCCCAGCATCACCACCTTCACGACGATGTCGGCCTGAAGGAACAGGGCCAGCGGCGAAATGGTGGCGGCTTGCGCGGCATTGCCGACCGCAAGGCCAACGTCGGGCATCGAAAGGCTCATGGGTTGATGTCTTCCCCTCTCATCAAACGGCTGAAAATGTCGGTCCAGGGCTTGGGTTGCCGGCGCGGGCGGCCCTGGGGCGTCAGGAAGGCGACGGAAACATCGCCTTGCGTCAGTATTTCCCCATCGCGCATGACCGTCTGATGAATGGAACATGAAGCGGCGCCGACTTTGGTGACGCGGCTCACGACCATCAGGTCATCGTCCAGCCGGGCGGGGCGGCGGTAATGGAGCTGAAGGTCGGTGACGGCATAGACGCCCTCTCCCCCCTCCAGATTGCCGCGCTGGTCGATCCCCGCGATGCGCAGCATGTCCGACCGCGCCCGCTCCATATAGCGTAGATAATTGGCGTGATAGACGAGGCCGGACAGATCGGTGTCCTCGAAATAGACGCGCAGCGGGAAGTGATGCACGGCGGCAATGAACCTTCCGGTCGCCGGCGCGGGCAGCAGGTCTGAAACGGACATGCCGGGGCTTTTAACCATCAAGCAGGCGCGGCGCAAAGCGGGAAATCACAGAAAGATCAGCGCTCCGCCGACCGTCCGGGGCTTTCCGTCCGCTTTCGCCCGTGCGGAAGCTCTGGCGGCCCGCCTGCCATGGCGCTACGGGGACGGCGAACAGGATTCAGTGCAGGAGGGTTTCGGCAATGACGGATATTCGGACCGTGGGCGTGATCGGCGCGGGCCAGATGGGCGCGGGCATCGCGCAGGTGGCGGCGCAGGCGGGCTATGAGGTGATCCTGTCCGACATCGATCTGCCCCGCGCGCAGAAGGGCCGCGACGGCATCATCCGTCAACTCGCAAAGGCTGTGGAAAAGGGCAAGCTGGCGCAGGCCGACGCCGACGCAGCCATCGCCCGGATCACGCCGGTGGGCGAAGTCGCGCCGCTGGCCGCCTGCCAGTTGGTGATCGAAGCCGCGACCGAGCGGGAAGAGATCAAGCGTTCGATCTTCGCCAATGTCGGCGCCCTGCTGGCCGGCGATGCGATCCTCGCCTCCAACACCTCCTCCATCCCGATCACCCGGCTGGCGCAGGCGGCGCCCGATGCGGGGCGCTTCGTGGGCGTGCATTTCTTCAACCCGGTGCCGGTCATGGCGCTGGTCGAGGTCATTCGCGGCCTCGCCACCAGCGCGGAGACGGTGAGCGCGGTGGAAGCATTCGCCGCCAGCCTGGGCAAGCAGGTCGTCCATGCCTTCGACGCGCCGGGCTTCGTGGTGAACCGCATCCTGCTGCCGATGCTCAACGAGGCGGTGTTCGCGCTGGGCGAGGGCGTGGGCAGCGTGGTCGACATCGACAAGGGCGCGATGCTGGGCCTCAACCATCCCATGGGTCCGCTGACGCTGGCGGATTTCATCGGCCTCGATACCTGCCTGGAAATCTGCAAGGTGCTGCAGAACACGACCGGCGATCCCAAATATCGCCCCGCGCCGCTGCTGGTGAAATATGTCGAGGCGGGCTGGCTCGGGCGGAAGACCGGCAAGGGCTTTTACGATTATTCGGGCGCGGAGCCCGTGCCGACGCGTTAAGAGGACAATAGTCCCCCTCCCGTAGACGGGAGGGGTTAGGGGTGGGCGCGAGCGGAGCGAGCTTCTGTCCTCAGTTGCAAATTGCCGCTGGCGCGGCATGCCCACCCCCACCTCCAGCCCGTCCCGCTTGCGGGAGGTGGCTACCCCGCGCTCAACCCATGTTTCTTCATGCAATGGCGAAGCTGGTCATAGGTCAGCCCCAATCCCTTCGCCGTCGCGCGCTGGTTGTAGCGGTAGCGCTCCAGCGCCGCCCGCACGATGGCGGCCTCATGCGCATCGACGGCGGATTTGAGGTCGGTGATCGCGTCATGGCCGTTCGCTATCTGGACGGCTGACGGACCCGCCTCCGCCTCCACCCTTGCCGGCATCAACGCCTTGGGCTTCCACGGCGAGGCGAAGGGATCGAACACGATCGCCGCGACCGGCCGCCCGGGCTCATTCCAGCGATAGACGGCCCGTTCCACCACATTGCGCAGCTCGCGCACATTGCCGGGCCAGTCATGCGCCTCCAGCTCGGCCATGCAGGCGGCGGAAAAGCCCGGCCATTGCGGCCAGCCGATCTCCGCCGCCATGCGCCGCCCGAAATGATCGGCCAGCACCGCGACATCCCCCTCCCGCGCCCGCAGCGGCGGCAAGGTGATCACCTCGAAGCTCAGCCGGTCCAGCAGGTCGGGCCGGAACCGCCCGGCATCGGCGGCGGCGGGCAAATCCTCATTGGTCGCCGCGACGATCCGCACGTCGACGGTCATGGGCTTCGACGCCCCGATCCGCGTCACCTCGCCATATTCGATGACCCGCAGCAGCCGCTCCTGCGCCGCCATGGACAGCGTGCCCAGCTCGTCCAGAAACAGCGTGCCGCCATCGGCTTCCTCGAACCGCCCCGCCCGCGCCCGCGCCGCGCCCGTAAACGCGCCCTGTTCATGGCCGAACAGTTCCGCCTCGATCAGCGTTTCGGGCAGGGCCGCGCAGTTCATGACGATCAGCGGTTCGTCCCAGCGCGGCGAGAGGTGGTGAAGGCGCTCGGCGATCAGTTCCTTGCCGGTCCCGCGTTCGCCGATGACCAGGACCGGCCGGTTGAGTTCTGCCGCCCGCCCGGCCTGCTCGACCGCATCCAGAAAGGCCAGCGACTGGCCGACGAACTGGGTATTTTTCTCCATCCCCAACTTATGGTGAAATTTCCCATCTTTCGGCAAGCCCAATATTCGGACAATCGTAAAAAACCGCGAAATTCCGTCATTTCCGCAAATTGGCACGGCTTCTGCAAAGTTGGAAAGCGAAGCCGCTGACGCATCAAGCGGCACATCGACGAAGGCCAAGGTTCAGGAGTTTATCATGGAAAAGCAAAGCAACAGCGTTCGCGAAATCGGCCAGTTCCTGTCCGTCGCCATCGCCTCCGTCCTGTTCGGATCGACCCTGATCCTTTCGGCGGTCGGCCCGGCCCGCGCCAGCGAAATCCCGATGCTCGCGAACAAGGAATGCCCCGCAGCCTTGCACTATCTGGCGTAAGGCCTGCCTAACAAGTTCGTACCAGGAGTGAAGTTCAAATGGGTATTTTCTCCCGCACCCGCGACATCATCGCCGCCAATGTCACCGACCTGCTCGACCGGGCGGAAGACCCGGCGAAGATGATCCGCATGATCATCCTCGAAATGGAGGAGACGCTGGTCGAGGTGCGCGCCTCTGCTGCCCGCACCATCGCCGACCAGAAGGAAATGCGGCGCCACATCGCCAAGCTTCAGGGCCTGCAGGACAGCTGGACGGAAAAGGCCCAGCTCGCGCTCAGCAAGGACCGCGAAGACCTTGCCAAGGCCGCGCTGGTGGAAAAGCAGAAGGCAGCCGACATGGCGGAGCAGCTTTCCCATGAGATCGGGGTGCTGGACGAAGCGCTGCGCGCCTCCGAAGAGGACATCGCAAAGCTCCAGGCCAAGCTGCGCGAGGCGCGCGCCCGCCAGAACAGCCTTGTGACCCGCATGGAAAGCGCCCAGAATCGCCTGCGCGTCCGCGAAGCCTATGCCGGCGAGAAGGTGAACGACGCCTTCGCCCGCTTCGACATGCTGGAACGGCGGGTCGACATGGCCGAAGGCCGCGCGGACGCCATGGGTCTTGGCGCCCAGCCCAAGACGCTGGAGGAAGAGATTGCCGAGCTGAAGGCCAGCGACAAGGTCGATGCCGAACTGGCCGCGCTCAAGGCGTCCATGAACAAGGGAGAGTGACGCATGGAGGACGTGTTCCTGCCCATCATGATCTGCGGCATGCTGTTCATCGGCATGCCCTGGCTGATCTTCCACTATGTCACCAAGTGGAAGCAGGCGCCCAAGATCACCGATGAGGACGAGAAGCTGCTGGACGAGCTTCACCTGCTCGCCCGGCGGCTGGAGGAGCGGCTGCAGACGGTCGAACGGATCGTCGCCGCCGACAACCCCGATTTCCGCCCCGCCCGTCCGTCGCAGGACGATGGCTATGAGTTCGACCGCCCATATCCCGAACGCCAAAATCCCGACAGGAGGAATTGAGATGGCTGCCCGTCGCACCAAATTCTATCTCGACAAGCAGAACGGCAAATGGATGGGCGTCTGCGCCGGCATTGCCGACTATACGGGGATCGACGTGCTGTGGGTCCGGGTCGGCGCCGTGCTGGTGACGCTGATGGGGGCCTTTCCCTGGACGCTGATCGCCTATTTCGTCGTCGCCTATTTTGCCGAGAACAAGCCGCTGGGCCTCTATGCCGACCGCGACGACCAGAAATTCTGGCAGGGCGTGCGCACCAATCCGGCGCGCTCCACCCGCGACGTGCGGTCCAAGTTCCGCGACATCGACCGGCGCCTGGCCGACATCGAAACCTACTATACCAGCCGCAACACCAGGCTGGCGGATGAGATCGACAGCCTGCGCTGACGGAATCGCATCGCCTACGCCGTTTATCGAACGGGCTTGGGAGCCTGTCGAAAAGCCGGCCAATTTGTCTGAGAAATCCAACATCTGATGGGCCGCGCCCATGGGGAGCGGAATGAGGGAGGTTTGCCATGTCGGAACAATTCGCGATGTTCGCGCAACTCGCGCCGCTGATCGCGATCTGTACCGGGATCGGTGTGGGCGGATGGATCTTCACCACCTGGCTGCGGATCAAGCATGGTTATCCGTTGGATGGGGCCTGGGGCCAGGCCGTCTATCCCAGGGCGGGCAATGAGGCGATGGAACGGATCAGCCTGCTGACCCAGGAAAACGCCCAGCTTCGTGCCGAACTCGGATCGATGAAGGACAGGCTGGCCGTGGTCGAGCGCATCGTCACCGATGAAAGTCACGCATTGAACAGGGAAATCGAGCGCCTGCGCGGCCCCGCCAACTGAAGGGCCCCACGCTCAGCAAGGGAAAAAAGTCATGAATCCGTTCGAAATGGTCGTCGCCATCGTCGCCATAGCGGCAATCGCCAGCGTCGTTCGCGCCAAATATGGCATCGTCCGCCGCCACAAGGGCGAGGAACTGGTCCAGCGCGGACCCGATCCGGAAGCCGAACGGCTCCGTGCGGAGGTGAAGGCGCTGAAGGACCGGGTCGCCGTGCTGGAACGGCTGGCCACGGACAGCAGCACCGCGTTGGACCGCGAATTCGACAAGCTCCGGGATCGCGACTGACGCGGCCCACCATCACAGGGAGGACGATATGCAGGACCCCCTCATCACTTTGACATTGGCGGTCGCGGGTCTGACCGGACTCGCCATCGTCGCCGCCACCGCCCTGCGGGGATGGAATGGCTGGCTGGACCTGAAGCGCGCGGAACTCGCCCGCGGAACGGACGAGGCAGCACCACCCTCCACCGCGACGCGGATCGAGGTGGCCGACCTCAAGGAACGCATCCGCAAGCTGGAAGCGATCGCCGCGGGCGTGGACCTCTGAAAATCCGATGCTCCCCCTCCCGCGAGGGGGCGGGGGCAGGGGGCGTGGGCAGGGGGCGGGCGTGATGGCGGCGCAGTCGCTTCCATCCTTGCCGGACAGGTCGACCGGCTTGCTCCGTCTGTCCCTCCAACCTGCCTCAAGGGGGACGGAGCAGCAGCGGAAACCGCCTTCCCCCGCCCGATTTTACCCCTATATGGGCGGCCATGACCCAATTGCCCGTCCTTGCCGATCTGGTCGAAGAATATGAATTTCTCGATGCCGACGACCGCTATCGCCTGCTGATCGATTTGGGCAAGGCGCTGGAGCCGATGCCCGACGCGCTCAAGACCGACGCCACGCTGGTCCGGGGCTGCTCGGCGGCGGTCTGGGTCTATCCGACCGTGATCGACGCCGGTTCTGCCGGCGGGGGACGGCTCCACTTCCTGGCGGACAGCAATGCGGCGATCACCAAGGGGATCATCGCGCTCGTCCTCCTGACCGTGCAGGACCAGCCGCCTGCGGCCATCGCCGCCACGGACATCGAAGGCGCGCTGGCGCCGTTCGACCTGCGCAACCAGTTGAGCTCCAATCGGACGCAGGGCATTCCCAACATGATCGCGCTGATCCGGGAAACCGCAGCCCGCTATAGCTGAGCGGAGGGAAACCCCGCAGGGGCCATGCGTTCTCCTTCCGACATCGAAACGGACAGAAGGAGAAACGCGATGCGATCGATAGCGGTGCTTGCCGCCCTGGGGCTGATCGCGGCCTGCTCATCCTCCGAGGACAAGGGACCGACGCAGCGCGACCAGATCGGGCAGGTCTGGAAATATGAGGGCGGCGAGGGCGGAAAGCCCAAGGTCGCCTATATCGGCAGCGCCAATGCGGTCCAGACCATAACCGCGGCCGACACCTTCGGCGTGCTGCTGGTCCAGCCCATGCAGGAGGGCGGGGCAGATGTGACGATCAAGCTGGTCGGCGCGCCCTTCACCTGCGACCTGTCGGACTGCAAGGTCACGGCGGTCACGGAAGACGGCAAGACCCAAGAATGGAAGGGCCGGATGACCGAGAACAAGGACGGTATCGAAGTCCTGCCCGCCGCCGGGGCCTATGACGCGATCAAGGACAGCCGGACGATCAAGGTGAACCTGGTGGTCGGGCCGAAGGACAAGGTCTTCCCCTTCCAGTTCAACGTCGCCGGCCTGGATTTGAAGGGGTAGCCTGCCCGGAGCACCGTGCTCCTGCGCGCGAACAGGGTGCGCGGAAAGGGCGTCACTCCTGCAACGACACGCCCGGGCTGCGCGGATCGGCGCCGCCGACCCAATGGCCGTCCGCCGTCCGCTCCGCCGCATTGGCCTTCAGGCCGAAGCGGCTGACCGATACCTTGTGCCCCAGCTTCTCCAACGGTGCCTTCATGCCCTCCAGCGACGTGCCCTGTTCCACGACCAGTCCGTCCCGGTCGAAGAACAGGAATCCCAGGGCGATCGAATCCTGCGCCGACATCCCCCAGTCGAAATGCGCGATCAGCGCCTTGGCGACCTGCATGATGATGGTCCTGCCGCCCGCCGCGCCGATGGTGAAGACCGGGGTTCCCGCCGCATCATAGACGATGGTGGGCGACATGGACGACAGCGGCCGCTTGCCCGGCTCGACCCGGTTGGCGACCGGCGCGCCGTCCTTTTCGGGGGTGAAGCTGAAATCGGTCAGTTCATTGTTCAGGATCACGCCATTGGCGACGAGCTGGCTGCCGAAGAAGCTCTCTATGGTGGAGGTCCAGGCGGCAATATCGCCATTGCGGTCCACCGCGACGAAATGGCTGGTGCCCGATTCCGGCTGGGGCCGGGCGGCGGTGCGCTTCTCCGCGCCCGGCGGCGTGCCGGGGCGATAGTCGTTCAGCGCCCTGCCCATGCCGATCAGCGCCGAACGCTGCTTCAGATAGCCGGGATCGATCAGCCCCGCGATGGGCACGGACACGAATTCCGGGTCGCCCAGCCAGGTGTCCCGGTCGGCATAGGCGAGCCGCATCGCCTCCCCGATGACATGCCAGGACCGGGGATCGTCCTTGCCCCATTGCGCCAGCGGGAATCGCTCCACCATGCCCAGCACCTGAAGGACGGTGATGCCGCCCGCCGAGGCGGGCCCCATGCCGCAGACCGTATAGGCGCGATAGGGGCCGCAGACGGGCTTGCGCGGCTTCGCCCGATAGGCGGCGAGGTCGGCCTCCGTCATCGGCACCGGGTTTTTCGGCGCGTTGGTGACGGTTTCGGCCATCATCCGAGCATTGTCGCCCCGATAGAAGGCATCCGGTCCCTCCGCCGCGATCCGCTTGAACAGCGCGGCAAGCGGCGGATTCTTGAGGATCGTGCCCATCGGCGCCGGCTTGCCGTCGATCCAGAAATATTTCTGGATTTCCGGAAAATCGGCCCAGACCGGGGCAACCGCTTTCATCGCCGTGTCGAGCCGCTGGCGCACCTCGAATCCCTGTTCGGCAAAGCGGATGGCGGGCTGGAACAGCTCGGCCCAGGGCAGCTTGCCCCATTTGCGATGCGCGTCCCAGGCAAGGCGGACATTGCCGGGCACGCCGACGGAATAGCCGCCCGGCCAGGCTTCGCGGAAGGAGAGGGGCTGGCCGTCCGCCCCCATGAAACGGTCGGGCCGCGCCGCCGCGGGAGCCGTCTCCCGCCCGTCGATCGATTCCAGCACGCCGGTCCGCCCATCATGATGCATCAGGAAGCCGCCGCCGCCGATGCCGCTATTATGCGGCTCCACGACGTTCAGCGTCAGCATCATGGCGATGGCGGCGTCGGTGGCGCTGCCGCCCTTGCGCAATATTTCCTGCCCCGCCTCCGCCGCCCGGGGATCGGCGGCGGACACGGTGGCGTTGACCGCGACCGGCTCCCGCGCGGCGAGCGGAGAGGGGGAAAGGGCATGAAGGGTGAAGGCAGCCAGCAGGCCGGAAAGGCGAAAAGTCATGTCCGGCACCCTAGTCGCTGCGTTGCGGTTCGCAACCCATAGGACGGATCAGGCGTCGATACCCACTATCTCGCTGATATTCCCCACGCCGTCGCGCGCCATCAGCGCCTTGATCCCGGCATTGATCCGCCGGGCGAGATAAGGCCCCTCATAGACCAGCGCGCTGTAGAGCTGGATCAGGCTGGCCCCCGCCCGGATGCGGGCATAGGCCTGGTCCGCCGTGGCGATCCCGCCCACGCCGATCAGCGGCAGCCGCGTGCCCAGCGCCCGGCGGAAGTCGCGCAGCCTTTGCAGCGCCAGATCGTGCAGCGGCGCGCCGGACAGGCCGCCAGCCTCCCCCGCCAGCGGAGACTGCAGCGACGGCCGGGAAATGGTGGTGTTGGACACGATCAGCGCGTCGATCCTGTGGTCGATGCAGGCGGCGGCAATATCCTCCACATCGGCGGGCTCCAGGTCAGGGGCCACCTTCAGGAAGACCGGCGTCCGATTCGCCCCCCGCGCCGCCATGACCGCGCCCAGCAACTGGTCCAACGCCGCCCGGTCCTGAAGCGCGCGCAATCCCGGCGTGTTGGGGGAGGAGATATTGACCGTCAGATAATCGGCCAGCGGAGCCATGCAGGTGACGCCGGTGGCATAGTCAGCGATCCGGTCGGCCGCATCCTTGTTGGCGCCGATGTTGATGCCGATGACGGGGCCGCCCGGCCGCCTGCGCTTGGCGATCCGTTCCGCCGCCGCCGCCTGGCCGCCATTGTTGAAGCCCATGCGGTTGATCACCGCCCGATCCTCCGCCAGGCGGAACAGCCGGGGCAGGGGATTGCCCTGCTGGGGCAGGGGGGTCAGCGTCCCCAACTCGGCAAAGCCGAAGCCCAGCCCGTGCATCTTGTGCGCGACCAGTCCTTCCTTGTCATAACCCGCCGCCAGGCCCACCGGATTGGGAAAGGCGATGCCCGCCACGGTCTGCGCCAGCATCGAATCGGGTTCCAGCGTAGGCGGCACCGGCATCAGGCGCAGCATCTTGATGGACAGATGATGGGCGCGCTCGGCGTCCAGAGCGAAAAACAGGGGGCGGATCAGGCGGTACGACATGGCCGCGCTATGCCAGCGCGGACGGCCGGCGTCGAGTCGCTGTTGCAACGCGGCAACAGTAAGGAAGGAACGGCATTTCTTAACAAGATTCCGTGGATTCGTCCCGTTTTGGTCCGGCCGATGTCCGATCCATCCAATAAAATTTCCCCGATTCGGACGTAAGAGAGTCCTGCGACCCGAAGGCTCTAGGCCATATGGCTGACGAGACCTTTTCCTGACCCGGCGGTGAAAACCGCCGGGTCGTTTTTACGGGAACCCCCGTTCATCGTCTCCGGACAAGACGGAAAGTGGCATCCCGTCAAGCATAGCCCTTGCACCTTCACCCCGATGGCGCATATTGCGTGCTGGGGTGAAATATGCGGTCGCATAAAGGCGGGGCGCCCGGGGGGGCGTCGAATATCACGGCAAGAGATGGTCATGCGCCGCTGTCCTATACCGTCGACGCGGCACAGGGACCGGTGCGGTTGCGCTATTTCGCGCCGCCCGAACAACTCAACGCCTATTTCGGTTCGCTTTATATCTTTACCGAAACGGCCGAACATTATTCGGATGTGACACGCGCTGACGTACCGCAACTTCGCTTCATGCTGGACAATAGCGGCAATTATCATTTCCACGACGGAACGATATTGCCGACGCCCGAAGTCTGCCTTTTGGGTCCGACCATGGGCGCGACCCGCTTCGAACTGACGGGGCCGGGCCGGGTGGTCGGCATTTCGCTGCTGCCGGCAGGATGGATCGCCCTGCATGGGGGGGATGCCAGCACGCTTACGGATCGCGTGCAGGAAATGGCGCATCTTGGCGGCTACCGCGATTTGCTCGACCAGCTCCGCGCCACCGACGATGCGGAGGGGATGGCGGCGCTTTGCTGGTCCTTCCTGTCGGAAAGGCTGGTCCCGCTGCCGGAAGCGACATGGCGGCTGCTGGAGGCGGTGGACGGCTGGCTGATGGGGGAAGGCTCCCCGCGGATCGAGACGCTGGCCGACATCACCGGCCTCTCGCCGCGCCAGCTCGCCCGGCTCACCAACAAATATTATGGCTGCCCGCCCAAGCTGCTGGCGCGCAAATATCGGGCGCTTCGATGCAGCGCGCGAATCGCGCTGGATCATGAAAGCTGGCAGGCGCTGTGCGACGACGGGCGTTTCTACGACCAGTCGCATTTCATTCGGGAGATCAAGCATTTCATCGGCCTGACCCCGCATCAGTTGCAGACCGAACCCAGCGCCGTGGCGCAACTCACCCTGCTGCGCCGCTCGCTGGGCGGGGACGTGGCCGTAATCAACCGTTTCAGCTAAGCCTTCGTTCCAAGCAAAAATGCCTTGATTCGGCGCGCGGGCGGGACCACATGCGCAATCGGATTGATTCGATCCGATTTGAGAATGGTTCGCAAGACGCAGGGTCATGAGGCTTTCGAGTTTCGCAGATTATGCCGTGGTGCTGATGTCCGCCGCCGCCCGCCATTGCGGAGCGGGCGCTGGGCTTGACCCTGCGACCAGCAAATATGTGAAGATGAACGCGACCACGCTCTCCGCCGAAACCGGCATTCCCCTGCCCACCGCGCAGAAGCTGGTGAGCCGCCTCTCGGCCGCCGGACTGCTCGAATCGAGCCGGGGGACCGGCGGCGGCGTGCGCCTCAGCCGCCCGCCCGCCGCGATCACCCTGGCCGATGTGGTGGAGGCGGTGGAAGGCCCCATCGCCATGACCGCCTGCACCGAAATGGGCGCGCATGACTGCTCGCTGGAGCAGGACTGCCGCGTCCGTCCGCACATGAATGTGGCGAACAATGCGATCCGGTCGGCGCTCGCCGCCGTCACCATCGCCAGCCTCGCCAGAGAAGTCACCCCGCCTCCGTTCGTTTCGGGCGAAGTCGAGAAACGAGTTGCAGAGCAGACGCTATGACCGAAGAAGCCACCACCGTTCGCAACCTCGAAGCGCAGGAGGCCGCCGATCGCGCCTCCACCTACGAACATGGCTGGTCCTCCGCCATCGAGCAGGACTTCGCGCCCAAAGGGCTGAACGAGGACACGGTCCGCTTCATCTCCGCCAAGAAGCAGGAGCCCGAATGGCTGCTGGAATGGCGGCTGAAGGCGTTCGCCATGTGGCGGCAGATGGAAGCGCCGGACTGGGCCAAGCTCAACATTCCGCCGATCGACTATCAGGACGCCTATTATTACGCCGAGCCCAGGAAGAAGGCGGAGCTGGAGTCGCTGGACGAACTCGATCCGGAGATTCGCGCCACCTATGAGAAGCTGGGCATCCCCATTGCCGAACAGGAAGTGCTCGCCGGGGTGAAGGGCAGCCGCAAGGTCGCCGTCGACGCGGTGTTCGACAGCGTCTCGGTCGCCACCACCTTCCGCAAGGAGTTGGAGGAAGCGGGCGTCATCTTCCGCTCGATCAGCGAGGCGGTGCGCGAATATCCGGACCTTGTGAAGAAGTGGCTGGGCAAGGTCGTGCCGATGCACGACAATTATTTCGCGACGCTCAACTGCGCGGTCTTCTCCGACGGCACCTTCGTCTACATCCCCAAGGGCGTGCGCTGCCCGATGGAGCTTTCCACCTATTTCCGCATCAATGCGGAGAATACGGGCCAGTTCGAGCGAACGCTGATCGTCGCGGATGAGGGGAGCTATGTCTCCTATCTCGAAGGCTGCACCGCGCCGATGCGCGACGAGAATCAGCTTCATGCGGCGGTCGTGGAACTGGTCGCGCTGGACGATGCGGAGATCAAATATTCAACCGTCCAGAACTGGTACCCCGGCGACGAGAATGGCAGGGGCGGCATCTATAATTTCGTGACCAAGCGGGCGCTCTGCCAGGGCCGCAACTCGAAGGTGAGCTGGACCCAGGTGGAAACCGGCTCCGCCATCACCTGGAAATATCCAAGCTGCGTGCTGAATGGCGAGAACAGCGTAGGCGAATTCTACTCGGTGGCGCTGACCAACAATCTGCAGCAGGCCGATACCGGCACCAAGATGATCCACAATGGCAAGGGGTCGCGTTCGACCATCGTGTCCAAGGGGATCAGCGCCGGGCGGTCCAACAACACCTATCGCGGGCTGGTGCGCGTCGCGCCGGGCGCGGAGGGCGTGCGCAACTTCACCCAGTGCGACAGCCTGCTGCTGGGCGACCAGTGCGGCGCGCATACCGTGCCCTATATCGAGGTGCGCAACCCCTCGGCGCAGATCGAGCATGAGGCGACCACCAGCAAGATCAGCGACGACCAGTTGTTCTACGCGATGCAGCGCGGGCTGGATCAGGAAGCGGCCGTCAGCCTGATCGTCAACGGCTTCGCGCGCGAAGTGCTGCAACAACTCCCGATGGAGTTCGCCGTCGAGGCGCAGAAGCTGCTGGGCATTTCGCTGGAGGGGTCGGTCGGTTGAGGAGCCTGAACCCTCTCGACCAGGCCACGCGCCTAAACTCCCCTCCCCTTCAGGGGAGGGGCCGGGGGTGGGGGCTCTCCGCTGGTCGCCTCGCTCAATTGGCAGGCTTCGCCCACAAAATGCGCCGCGAACCGACCGAACCGGAAAGGCGCCTCTGGGCAAAACTCTCCCGCTCGCAGCTCGGCGGCTATAAATTCCGCCGCCAGCCCGTGATCGGTCCCTTCATCGTCGACTTCCTCTGCCCGCAAAAAGCGCTGATCGTCGAAGTCGATGGCGATACGCATAGAGCGGGGTCGGATAAGGCGCGCGATACGACGCTGAACGCATTGGGCTACCGCATCATCCGTATCGCCAACCATGACGTGATGCAGAATATCGAAGGGGTTTGTGCCGCGATCTTCGGCGCGCTTGAACAGGCGCCGGATCGTTGGGCCAGCCCCCACCCCAACCCCTCCCCTGAAGGGGAGGGGCTTTTAGAGGACCAAGACTCTTGAGCGACGAAGACGATATTCAGGACGCCCTCGCGGATTTCGCGGAGGATGTCGGAAACGGCCAGGCTTGGACCGCTGCGATCCGCATCCTGACCGAAGATTATGAGCTGGAAGAGGGCGAGCTTCAGGCACGCGCGGCCAAGGATTTCGGCGACCTCGACGCCTATCAGGCCGAATGCCGCGCCGCACTGGACAAGGGCGACGCCGCCTTTACCGAGCGCCTCAGGACCGACAAGGCCTTCCACAAGGCCAAGGCCCCCAATCTCGCCCGCATGGGTCCGGTGACGGAGTTCGTGACCGGCGTGCTGGAAAAGGGCGCGCCCGAACCCGGCGCCGACTGGTGGCCCTATATGCCCATCAAGCGGCATATCGACACGCTGTTCCCCGCGCCGGGCGATGTGCGGGACATGGCCTTCTGGACAGCGCGGACGCTCCAGCGCGCGCATAAGGGATAAAAGATGCTGACGATCGACAATCTCACCAACGAAATCGACGGCAAGGCGATCCTGAAAGGCCTGTCGCTCTCCATCAAGGCGGGCGAGATCCACGCGATCATGGGACCGAACGGCGCGGGCAAGTCGACGCTGGCCTATACGCTGGGCGGTCGCCCCCATTATGAGGTCACCGGCGGCACCGCGACCTTCGAGGGCGCGGACCTGTTCGAGATGGAACCGCATGAGCGCGCCGCCGCTGGCCTGTTCCTCGGTTTCCAATATCCGGTCGAGATTCCGGGCGTCTCCAACCTGCAATTCCTGCGCGAGAGCCTCAATTCGCAGCGCAAGGCGCGGGGCGAGGAACCGCTGTCGGGCGGCGAGTTCATCAAGCTCGCCAAGGAAAAGGCGGCTCTGCTGGGCCTCGATATGGAGATGCTGAAGCGCCCGGTGAATGTCGGCTTTTCGGGCGGCGAGAAGAAGCGCGCCGAAATGGTGCAGATGGGCATTCTCGACCCCAGGCTGGCGATACTGGACGAGACCGACTCCGGCCTCGACATCGACGCGCTCAAGATCGTGGGCGCGGGCATCAACGCCATCATGCGCAGGCCCGACAAGGCGGTGCTGCTCATCACCCATTATCAGCGCCTGCTCGACTATGTGAAGCCGGACTTCGTGCATGTGCTGGCGGCGGGACGGATCGTGAAATCGGGCGGTCCCGAACTGGCGCTGGAACTGGAGCGCGAAGGCTATGCCGAGGTGGTTGCGGCATGATGCTTCCCGGTTCCGTGCGCCCTGAGCCTGTCGACCCGGAGGGCGGCAATAGCCAACGGCCTTGTTTTTCCTCGAAGAAAGGACTGGGCTTCGACATTCGAGCGAGACAAGTGGCTCGCTCGGACAGCCCGAACGGGTTTATCGAATGAACGCGCTCACCCTTCCCACGCGCAAGGCCGAGGAATGGCGCTACAGCGACCTCGACGCGCTGGCCGCCATCTGGCCGACCCCCGCGCCGACGCGGATCGATGTCGCCGCCGGGGAAAGCGCGCGCCACCATCTGTTGCAGGACGCAGCCGACGGCGCGGCCGCAGTGCATGATTATGTCATCGACATCGCGGACGGCGCGCGCTGCGATTTCCATGTCCTCAATATCGGTGGGAAACTGGGCCGCGTGACCTTCGCCGTCACGCTGGGCAAGGGCAGCCATTTCGAACTGAACGGCGCGATCATCGGCGGCGGCGACCAGGTGCTGGAGATCGTCACCGCCGTCACCCATGCGCAGCCGGACTCGACCAGCGGCCAGACGATCCGCTCCATCCTGGGCCAGCGCGCCACCGGCAGCTATCTGGGCAGCATCAACGTCGCTCGCGACGCGCAGCGCACCGACGCCTTCCAGTCGGTCAAGGCCATGCTGCTGGACCGCACCGCCACGGCCAATGCCAAGCCGGAGCTGGAAATCTACGCCGACGATGTGAAATGCGCCCATGGCGCGACCGTGGGCGAACTGGACAGGCAGGCGCTGTTCTACATGGCCAGCCGCGGCATGGACCCGGCGACGGCCAAGACGCTGCTGCTGAAGGCCTTTGTCGCGGGCGTGTTCGACGATGTGGCGGATGAAGCGGTCAAGGACAGCCTTGAGGCCGCCGCGCTCGCCAAGCTGGAGGCACTGGTATGAGCGACCTCGCCCAGGCGCTGCGGCTGCGCGACGACTTCCCCGGTCTTTTGAACAGTGCGGGGGGCAAATGGCATTATCTCGACAGCGCCGCCACCGCGCAGAAGCCCCATGCGGTGATCGACGCGATCGCCCGCGCCTATGGGCCGGACTACGCCACCGTCCATCGCGGCGTCTATGAGCGTTCAGCCAATATGACGCTCGCCTATGAAGCGGCGCGGCGGAAGGTCGCCAGCTTCATCGGCGCGCAGTCGGACAGCGAGATCGTCTATGTCCGCGGCGCGACCGAGGGCATCAACCTCGTCGCGCAAAGCTGGGCGGGGACGCAGCTCAAAGCCGGCGACCGCATCCTGCTCTCGATGCTGGAACATCACAGCAATATCGTCCCCTGGCAGATCGTGGCCGAGAAAGTCGGCGCGCAGATCGACGTGGTGCCGTTGACGGCCGACGGCAGGATCGACCTCGACGCCATGGCCGCGATGATCACCCCGGCGCACAGGATGGTTGCGCTGGCCCATGTGTCGAACGTGCTGGGCAGCGTACTCGACGTCCGCCGCGCCGCCGACATCGCGCACAGCGTCGGCGCGAAAATCCTGATCGACGGCTGTCAGGCCGTGCCGCGCCTCGCCGTCGACGTGCAGGCGCTGGACTGCGACTTCTACGTCTTTTCCGCGCACAAGCTCTACGGCCCGACCGGCATCGGCGCGCTCTGGGGCCGCAAGGAACTGCTGGACGCCATGCCTCCCTATCAGGGGGGCGGGTCGATGATCGACAAGGTGACGTTCGAAAAAACCACCTATGCCCCTGCGCCGACGCGGTTCGAAGCGGGCACGCCGCATATCACGGGCGTCGTCGGCCTGTCGGCGGCGATCGACTATGTGCAGGCCATCGGGCTCGACGCGATCCACGCCCATGAATGCGCTTTGGTCGGCAAAGCGCGGGCCGCGCTGGAAAGCCTCAACAGCGTCCGCGTCTTCGGGCCGCAGGACAGCGCGGGAATCCTCTCTTTCGAGGTCGAGGGGGTTCATCCGCACGATGTCGGCACCATATTGGACGAAACGGGCGTGGCCATCAGGGCGGGGCATCATTGCGCGCAGCCGTTGATGCGCCATCTGGGCGTCGAGGCGACCGCGCGGGCCAGCTTCGGCATCTATAGCGACGAGGGCGACGTGGACGCGCTGGTCAAAGGGATTGAACGAGTGAGGAAGATCTTCGGATGACCGAGGAACGCAAGATTTTGGTGGAAGAGGTCGCGGCGGTGGAGACCCCGCCAAAGGCGCGCGTGGAAGAACCGCGCCAGCGCGACTATCTGGACGGTTTCCTGAGCGCCAAGCCGACGGAAACGCCGAAGGGTGAGCCGGGCGGCAGCCTCTACGACGCGATCATCGACGCGCTCAAGGAAATCTACGACCCGGAAATTCCGGTCAATATCTACGATCTGGGCCTCGTCTACGGCGTCGACGTGACGGAGGACGGCCATGCCGTCGTCACCATGACGCTGACCACGCCGCACTGCCCGGTGGCCGAATCCATGCCCGGCGAAGTCGAGCTGCGCGTCGGCGCGGTGCCCGGCGTCGGCGACGCGCAGGTGAACCTCGTCTGGGACCCGCCATGGGACCCGCAGAAAATGTCCGATGAGGCGAAGCTCGAACTGGGGATGTTGTAACACTCTCCCCTCCCGCAGGCGGGAGGAGGGAAGAAGGAACGGAAATGACCGAAACGACGACCAAGACTCGAGCCCGCCCCGCCGCCGTCATCCTGACGCCGAGCGCGGAGCAGCGCATCGCCGACCTGATGAGCCAGGCTCCCGAAGGCACGATCGGCGTCAAGCTCTCGACCCCGCGCCGTGGCTGTTCGGGCCTTGCCTATTCGGTCGACTATGTGAGCGAGGAAGCGAAGTTCGACGAGAAGATCGAGACCCCCGGCGGCGCCTTCTACATCGACGGCGCGTCGGTGCTCTATCTGGTCGGGTCGACGATGGACTGGGTGGAGGACGACTTCACCGCCGGTTTCGTCTTCAACAACCCCAATGCCAAGGGCAGTTGCGGCTGCGGCGAGAGCTTCACGGTCTGAGGGAATAGTGTTTCATGCCCCATATGCTCATTCTGGGGCAAGGCTACACCGCTTCCCGCCTGGCTGTCCGCCTTCGCGAAGAAGGCTGGCACGTCACCGGCGTCCGCCGCACCGCCGATGCCGAAGCGCTCGCCTTCGATGATGAAGACGCCGTCCGCGCCGCCATCGCGCAGGCCAGCCATATCCTCTCGTCCGTTCCGCCGGAGGGAGATGCCGACCCCGTCCTCAGCCGCTATGGCGCGGCCATCGCCGCCGCGCCCGCGATCTGGACAGGCTATCTCTCCTCCACCGGAGTCTATGGCGATGCGGCGGGCGCATGGGTCGATGAAGCCACCCCTCTCCGTCAGGGTCGCCGCGCCGCACGGGCGCAGGCCGACGCCGACTGGAGTGCGCTTCGCCCCGATGTGCGGCGTTTCCGCCTGCCCGGTATCTACGGCCCCGGCCGCTCGGTGCTGGATCGCGTGCGGGAAGGGCGGGCGCATCGCATCGATCTGCCTGATCAGGTGTTCAGCCGGGCCCATGTCGACGATATCGGCGCGGGCATCGTCGCGTCGATTCATCAGGGACCGCCAGGCATCTACAATCTTTCGGACGACTTGCCCTGCGCGCAGAACCGTCTGATCGAAGCGGCCTGCGCCCTGCTTGGCCAACCGCTGCCGCCGCTATTGACGCTGGAGGAAGCCCAGCTCACCCCCATGGCCCGGTCCTTCTACGCCGAAAACCGCCGGGTCGCGAACGGTCGGGCCAAGCGGTTGCTGGGCTGGTCGCCCCGCTATCCAACCTATCGCCAAGGGTTGCGCGCCTGCCTGTGACTCGCTCCGCCGCAAAGCCCGGTCATCGCTAACGCCTTCTTAACCATCCCTGCCCGATGGCTGTCCTTCAGCTTTCGGGGACTAAAGAGATGGACCGCTTCGATCACGCCTTCACCGCCCTTGGCCAGCGCATCAACAGCCTGTCCCTGCCCGAACGCGCCGCATCCGCGCCTGTCCCGCTCGCCAGCCTGATCGACCGGGTGAACGCGGCCAAGCGGCTCTATCGGCCCGGCGTCCGCCGTTAAGCCTGCTTGGTCCGCAGCGCCACGACCATCCCGATTATCGCCAGCAGCGCACCCGCACCCGCCAGCGCCGTCCAACGATAGCCCTCCACCAGCGTGGAGATCAGCATCGCGATCACCGGGATCAGCACGCTGCTATAGGCCGCGCGCCCCGCGCCCATGCTCTGGATCAGCCGGAAATAAAGCGGAAAGGTCACGACCGATCCGGCCAGCCCCAGCCAGGCGATTCCCGCCAGATAGCTCCATCGCGCCTCGATCACCGGCGGCCCGGTCGTAATCCAGGCGAACAGCGCATCCACCCCCGCACCGATCAGCATCGCCCAGGCCAGCACCGCCACCATCGGCAGCCGCCGGGCGATCTCCATCCCCTGCATGACATTGGCGGCGGACGCGCTCAGCAGCCCCGCAACGGAGAAAGCGGCTCCCAGAATCACCATGTCCGGCCGCACGCTCGCCGCGCGATATTCATGCGCCAGCATCAGCGCGATCCCCGCCACCGCCACCATCGATCCGGCGATGAAAGCCCGGCTCACCGGCTGGCGGAAGAAGAGGAAGGCAAGGACGCTGTTGGGGATCAGCAGCATCGCATAGACCACCGCCACCACGCCGGACGTCAGATAATGCTCCGCGCGATAGACGAAGTTGAAGTTCATCACGAACTGCGCCACGCCCAGCAGGCCCGCAAAGACCAGCCCCCTGCCGCCGATGCTGAGCGGCACGCCGCGCAGCCGGGCGAAGATCGCCATCGCCACCCCGGCCAGCAGGAAGCGGTAGCAGACCGACCAGCTTGGCGGCACGCTGCCCAACTGGTCGCGGATGACGATCCAGGTCGAACTCCAGATCAGCGTGACGAGGATGAAGGGCAGGACGACGCCCTTGCCTTGCCTCATCCCTTCAACGCCCTCAGCGCATCGGCCAGAGGCTGCACGCTGGCGGCATCCTGCGACCAGTTGGTGACGAGCCGCGCCGCATCCGCGCCCCAATCGTAGAAATCGAAGCCCTGCGCCCGCAACTGCGCCCTTTCCGCTTCGGTGAGCCGCACGAACAGCTCATTGGCCTCGACCGGATGCATCAGCCGACCCGCCGCGCCCTCCGCCAGCGCCTGGGCCGCCGCATTGGCCGCCCGCGCATTGCGCAGCCAGAGGTCGCCCTCGACCATCGCCAGCGCCTGCGCCGCGAGATAGCGCCCCTTGGAGAAGAGATGCCCCGCCCGCTTGCGCCAACGCGCCGCTTCGGCCGCCCGCGCCTCCGCCCGGTCCCCGAAAAAGACCAGAGCCTCCCCGATCATCCCGCCATTTTTGACGCAGCCGAAAGAGAGTATGTCGACGCCCGCCCGCCAGGTCACATCGCCCGGATGGCAGCCCAGATGCGCCACCGCATTGGCGAAGCGCGCCCCGTCCATGTGGAAACCCAGCCCATGTTCCCGCGCCAGATCGCCCAGCGCCGCCACCTCATCGGGGCTGTAGACCACCCCATATTCGGTCGCCTGGGTGATGCTGATCGCCCGCGCCGGCACCTGATGCACATCGGGGCGGATCGCCCTCAGCCGAGCGGTCACGGCATCGGGCGACAGTTTCGCGCCCGCGCCGGGCAGCGCCATCAGGCTCGCCCCATGGGTGTAGAAGCCGGGCGCGCCGCATTCGTCGACGACGATATGCGCCTCCTCATGGCACAGCACCCCGCCATAGGGCGGGCAGAGGCAGGCCAGCGCGATGCTGTTCGCCGCCGTGCCCGTCGCGATCCACAGCGCCACCGCCTGCGTCCCGAACAGGTCGGAAAAGGCGCCGTTCAGCCGGGCGCTCCAGCCATCGCCGTCATAGCCATGGTCGGCATGGTCAGCGGCCGCGATGGCCGCCATCACCTCCGGACAGACCGGCGTCGCATTGTCGGAAAAAAAGTGCATGGCGCAGCGATAGCCCCGCCGCGCTCCAGCGCCAAGATGCCACCCCCATCGGATCGGCTATGGGCGGCTACATGGGTCAGCAATATTGACCGTTTGTTTCGCGCCGCCATCTGTGACATAGGCGGCGCGTCCAACCCAAAGGAGTTTTCGTCATGGACGTCCAGCAGACATCGCGCTTCACCGTCACCCGCAGCAGCAAGGCTGTGTCGGCTGACCAGCGCGCGGTATTGCTGGCGGACCCCGGCTTCGGGAAGCTCTTCACCGACCATATGGTGACGATTCGCTATACGGAAGGGCAGGGCTGGCACAGCCACGCCATCGGCCCCCGCGAACCCTTCCAGCTCGATCCGGCCTGTGCCGTGCTGCACTATGCGCAGGAAATTTTCGAAGGGATGAAGGCCTATCGTCTGGAGGACGGCAGCATCGCCATGTTCCGGCCGGAGGAAAATGCGCGCCGCTTCGCTGAGTCGGCCGAGCGCATGGCCATGCCCGCTTTGCCGGAAGACCTTTTCCTGGAGGCGGTCGAGGAACTGGTGAAGATCGACGCCGACTGGATTCCGGGCGGGGAGGGCAGCCTGTACCTGCGCCCCTTCATGTTCGCGAGCGAGACCTTCCTGGGCGTGCGCCCGGCGAACGAATATATTTTCTGCGTCATCGCCTCGCCCGCCGGCGCCTATTTCAAGGGCGGGAAGAAGGCGGTCACGCTCTGGGTGTCGGAACATTTCACCCGCGCGGCGCGCGGCGGCACCGGCGCTGCGAAATGCGGCGGCAATTACGCCGCCTCGCTGGTGGCGCAGAAGGAAGCGATCCAGCATGGCTGCGACCAGGTCGTCTTCCTCGACGCCGCCGAGAACAAGTGGGTCGAGGAACTGGGCGGCATGAACGTCTTCTTCGTGATGGACGACGGGTCCATCGTCACCCCGCCGCTGTCCGGCACGATCCTGCCGGGCATCACCCGCAACAGCATCCTCTCGCTCGCCCGCGCCAAGGGGCATGAAGTGCGCGAGGAACCCTACAGCTTCGCCCAGTGGCGCGCCGACGCCGCCAGCGGCAAGCTGCGGGAGGCCTTCGCCTGCGGCACGGCGGCGGTCGTGACGGCCATCGGCACGGTCAAGAGCGTCGATGGCGACTTCACCATCGGCAATGGCGACGGCGGCATCGTGACCGAAGCGCTGCGCGCCGACCTCACCGGCATCCAGCGCGGCACGGTGGCCGATCCGGCGAACTGGGTGCGGAAGCTGTAACGGATCAACATACCCCTCCTCCGTTCCGGCTGAGCCTGTCGAAGCCCTTCACATTTTCAAAGAAAGTGGAACCGTTGGCTATCGCCGTCCTTCGGGTCGACAAGCTCAGGGCGAACGGAGGAGAGGGGAGGCGTTTTGTCGCCCTTCCCATTCCTGGCCCAAGCGCCTAGAACCGCCCTCATGCAACGCTTCGACGTCGTCATTCTGGGCGGTGGCCTTGTCGGCCTGACCCTCGGCATCGCGCTTTCCGGCCATGGCTTGCTCTGCGCCGTGATCGATCCCGCCAATCCGGTGGAGACCACCGCCGCCGGTTTCGACGGGCGGGTTTCGGCCATCAGTTCCACCAGTTTCGCCATGCTGTCGGCCATAGGCGTGGCCGATCATCTGGACGGCAAGGGTTGCCCCATCGACCGCATCTGGGTCAGCGACGGGCTGGAGCCGGGCGCTCTCGACTTCGCGCCGGACGCGGATGACGGCGTGATGGGAATCATGTTCCCCAATCGCGACCTGCGCGTCGCCCTGGCGCAGACGGCGGAAAAGGCGGACAATCTCACCCGCTTCCAGCCCGACCGGGCGCTGCATGTCGACCGCAACGCCGACGGCGTGACGCTGACCCTGGCCAGCGGCGAAACCCTCCACGGCGCGCTGCTGGTCGCGGCGGAGGGCCGCAACAGCCCGACCCGGGAGGCGGCGGGCATCCGCACCACGCGCTGGAACTACAAGCATGTCGCGATGGTGACGGCCATCGACCATGCCGTGCCGCACGCCAACACGGCCTATGAGATATTCTATCCCGGCGGCCCCTTCGCGCTGCTGCCGATGCTGCCGGGCACCCGCTCCGCCATCGTCTGGACCGTGCCGACCGAGCAGGCTCCCGCCATGCTCAAGCTGTCCGAACGGGCCTGGCTGGCGGAGGCGCAGAAGCGCATGGGCGGCTTCCTGGGCGAGATCGCGCTGGCCGGGCCGCGCTCCAGCTATCCGCTCGGCTTCCACCATGCGGCGCGGATCACCGACACGCGGCTCGCGCTGGTGGGCGACAGCGCCCATGCGATCCACCCGATTGCGGGGCAGGGCCTGAACCTCGGCTTCCGCGATGTCGCCGCGCTGGTGGAGGTGCTGGTGGAGGGCATGCGGCTCGGCCTCGATCCGGGCGACGCGCAATTGCTCGCCCGCTATCAGCGCTGGCGGGGCCTGGACGCGATGATGACCAGCGTGGCGATGGACGGGCTTGTCCGGCTGTTCGACGTGCCGGGGCGCATTCCCTCGCTGGTCCGCCGCGCCGGGCTGGCGGCGGTGCAGCGCACGTCGCTGCTCAAGAACCGCTTCATGGCGGAGGCGCGGGGACAATCCGGCGCGCTGCCGCGCCTGCTGACGGGCGAGATGGTGTAGCTATGAGGCTGTTTCTGGCCAATCCAAGACATTCCCCTCCCGCAGGCGGGAGGGGTTAGGGGTGGGCGCGAGCGTAGCGAGCTTTTGACTTAGCCGTTGCAAAACAGCGCTGATGTCGCGCCAGCCCACCCCCTAACCCCTCCCGCCTGCGGGAGGGGGAATGTCCTGATTCCACCCCTCCATACACCGATCAGACCATCCGCCGCAGCACGCCATCCTTCAATATGAAATGATGCCGCATCGCCGCCAGCCCGTGCAGGATGAGCAACGCCACCCAGACGAAGCCCAGAACCTCATGCGCCTCGCCTGAAATGCCGACGATCGCATCGCCCTTCGCCACCGCGAATTTAGGCACGTCGAACAGGAAGAACCAGTTCAGGGGCCGGTCGCCGGCGGACGTCATGACCCATCCGGTCAGTGGCAGGACCAGCATGAACGCGTAAAAGGCGAAATGGGTGAGATGCGCCGCCCCCTTTTCCCATGCGGGCATTTCGGCTGGCAGCGGGGGGGCGCTGCGCGTGAAGCGCCACATTATGCGCGCGACCGTCAGGGCCAGCACGGTCAGCCCGATCGACTTGTGGACGGGCATCACCTTCCACTCCCTGGGCAGCGCGTCATGCGCAAAGCCCAGGAAGAGGTTGAACAGGATGAGGATCGCCATGATCCAGTGCAGCGCGCGCGCAACGTGACTGTAGCGATCCATCCCATACTCCTGCCTGGCTTCTTACCCCTGACGATTGGCGACCAGATTATCCACCACCGACGGGTCGGCAAGTGTACTAATGTCCCCCAGCGCCTGGGCGGACACCTCGCCCTCCGCGATCTTGCGCAGGATGCGGCGCATGATCTTGCCCGACCGGGTCTTGGGCAGGCCGGGGGCGAACTGGATCACGTCGGGCGTCGCGATCGGCCCGATCTCGCTGCGCACCCATTTCACCAGCGTCTGGCGCAGTTCGTCGGTCGCTTCCTCGCCGCTGTTCAGCGTCACATAGGCGTAGATGCCCTGTCCCTTGATGTCGTGCGGGAAGCCGACCACCGCCGCTTCCGCCACCGCCTCGTGCAGCACCAGCGCGCTTTCCACCTCCGCCGTGCCCATGCGATGGCCCGACACGTTGATCACGTCGTCGACGCGGCCCGTGATCCAGTAATAGCCGTCCTCGTCCCGCCGCGCCCCGTCGCCGGTCGTATATTTGCCGGGAAAGGTCGTGAAATAGGTCTGGAAGAAACGCTCATGATCGCCCCAGACGGTGCGCATCTGGCCCGGCCAGCTTTGCGCGATGACCAGATTGCCCTCGGCCGCGCCGTCCAGCACATGGCCCTCCGCATCGACGATCTGCGGCACCACGCCCGGCATCGGCAGCGTCGCGGAACCGGGCTTCAGGTCCGTCGCACCCGGCATCGGCGCGATCATCGCTCCGCCCGTCTCGGTCTGCCACCAGGTGTCGATGATCGGGCAGCGATCCTCGCCCACGACATGATGGTACCAGCGCCAGGCTTCGGGATTGATCGGCTCGCCCACCGTGCCCAGCAGGCGCAGCGACTGGCGGCTGGTCGAATGCACGAACTCGTCCCCCTCCTTCATCAGCGCGCGCAGCGCCGTGGGCGCGGTGAAGATGGTCTGCACCTGATGCCGGTCCACGACCTCCCAGATGCGGCTGGGCGTCGGATAATTGGGCACGCCCTCATAGATCAGCGTCGTCGCCCCGTTCGCCAGCGGGCCATAGACGATATAGCTGTGCCCCGTGACCCAGCCGATGTCCGCCGCGCACCAATAGATGTCGCCGGGCCGGTAGTCGAAGCACAGCTCATGGGTCAGGCTGGCCCAGAGCAGATAGCCGCCGGTCGTGTGCAGCACGCCCTTGGGCTTGCCCGTCGAACCCGATGTGTAGAGGATGAACAGCGGATCTTCCGCGTTCATCGGCTCGGGCGCGCAATCCGCCGACACCTTGGCCGCCTCCTCATGCAGCCACAGGTCGCGGCCTTCCTCCATGGCGACAGCCCCACCGGTCGCCTGGACGACGATCACCTTGCGGACGCTGGTGCACAGTTTCAGCGCCGCGTCGACATTGGTCTTGAGCGGCACTTGCCTGCCCGCGCGGCACCCCTCGTCGGCGGTGATCACCAGCGTGGAATCGCAGTCGATGATCCGTCCCGCCAGCGCCTCCGGCGAAAAACCGCCGAACACGACGCTGTGGATCGCGCCGATCCGCGCGCAGGCGAGCAGGGCGAAGGCGGCTTCCGGGATCATCGGCATATAGACGGTGATCCGCTCGCCCTTCTTCGCCCCTGCGGCCTTCAGCACATTGGCGAAGCGGCAGACCTCCTCATGCACCTCGGCATAGGTGTAGCGGCGCGGCTGCGCGTCCGGCGAATCCGGTTCCCAGATGATCGCGGTCTGGTCGCCGCGTTCGGCCAGATGCCGGTCGATGCAGTTGACGCTGACGTTCAGCACGCCGTCGGCAAACCATTTCACCCCGAAATCGGCTTCGTGGAAGCTGCTCTCATTGGTTTTCGTGGGAAAGTTCACCCAATCCAGCCGCTTCGCCTGTTCCAGCCAATAGGCGTCGGCGGCATCGATGGACCGTCGATAGTCCGCCGCCCGTCCGTCCCGGTCGAACAGGGCGGAAGACGCCCATTCGGCAGGAACCGGGAAAAAATCGTCAGACATGCAGCATCCTTTCCTTCACGAAACCATCGCTTGGCGTCCTCCTAGAACCAAGCCGCGGCGACAGGAAGACAGGATCGTTCTTCCCCGGCCACAGTTTCCGCTCATGTCGCACCGGATTTAAGCAGGATCATGCCATTTGCCGCTTTTCGCATGAGCCGGCTCGGCCTAACAGGAAGGGAATATGTGGCAACTTTTCCAATTTCCGCTCTGTCCATTCTCACGCAAGGTCCGTCTGCTGCTCGGTGAAAAGGGCGTGGGCTACGACCTGGTGCGCGAATCGCCCTGGGAAGCGCGCGACGAGTTCCTCGATCTCAATCCCGCCGGCACGACGCCGGTGATGGTGGATCAGGAAAAGGGCGTGACCCTGATCGACAGCCAGGCGATCTGCGAATATTTCGAGGAGACGGTGGAGAAATTCCCGCTGATCTCCGGCACCGCCACGGGTCGGGCGGAGGTGCGGCGGCTGACCGCCTTCTTCGACCAGAATTTCTACGGCGACGTCGTCGGCCCGCTCCTGCATGAACGGATGAAGAAGCGCCTGATAGAGCGCGCGCCGCCCGATGCCCGCGTGCTGCGGGAAGCGATGAAGCGCGCCAATGTCCATATGGATTACATGGACTATCTGCTCGACCATCGCGCCTGGATGGCGGGTGGAACGCTGAGCCTGGCGGACATCGCCGCCGCCGCGCATCTTTCGGTGGCGGATTATCTGGGCGGCAT
The DNA here is from genome assembly GCF_004152845.1 of Sphingobium fuliginis. Classification (GTDB taxonomy): domain Bacteria; phylum Pseudomonadota; class Alphaproteobacteria; order Sphingomonadales; family Sphingomonadaceae; genus Sphingobium; species Sphingobium fuliginis. The sequence continues at coordinate 901,632 of NZ_SEON01000001.1, read as the reverse complement.
CGACTGGGCCGGGCATGAGACGGTGAAGCGCTGGTATGCGGGTTTCAAGTCGCGCCCTTCCTTCCGGCCCCTTCTGTCGGAGCGGATGGAGGTGATCACCCCGCCGCCCCATTATGAAAAGCCGGATTTTTAATACGGACATTCCCCTCCCGCAAGCGGGAGGGGTCAGGGGTGGGCGCGAGCGCAGCGAGCTTCCAGCCTAGAGGTAGAGAACCGCCGCCGATGTCGCGCCAGCCCGCCCTCCGACCCCCGCTTGCAGGAGGGGGAGGTGGGGGTCAATCCAGCTCCGCGGCCAGATATACCCGGTTCCGGCCATGCTCCTTGGCCAGGTAGAGCGCGCGGTCCGCCGCCTTCAGCGCAGCGCGCGGGTCTTCATAGGCCAGCACATTGGCGACCCCGGCGGAAAAGCTGACCCGCTCCATCCGCTCGCCATTGGCCCGGTTGACCAGGCTTCGGGTGGACAGGTCCTGCCGCACGCTGTCCACCGCTTCGCATGCCTCGGCGGCGGTCTTGCCCCGGAACAGCATGACGAATTCCTCGCCGCCATGGCGCGCGACATGGCATTGGTCGTTGCTGACCTTGGACAGCAATCCCGCCACGAATTTCAGCACCCGGTCGCCGGTATCATGGCCATGGGTATCGTTGATCAGCTTGAAATGATCGATGTCGCAAAAGGCGACGGCCAGTTGCTGCCCTTCCTTCTGCGCCTGCGCCAGTTCCTCGCGCAGCGTGCCTTCGAAGGCGCGGCGATTGGGCAGGCCGGTCAGATGGTCGTGCTCGGCGGCGCGGCGCGCGCTTTCCAGATTGGATTTCAGAAGCTGCGTCTGCTTCTGATTGTCGCGAAGCTGGGTTTCGACCTGCCGGGTCTTTTCCACCATGGATCGGGTCAGCGCCACCAGGCGCGCCAGCACCGGCTGGTTGTCGGAACCGGCGGCCAGGCCCTTCACCTCTTCCTGCAACGCCGCGCCATAATCCTTGGCTGAATTGCGCGATTCGGTCATCAGCCCGGTGAATTGCGACAGATTCTCCTCGACCTTGTCGAGCATCGAGGCAAGCGCTTCGGGCGTGACCTCGTCGTTGCGCTGTTCGGCGGCGACATTCTCGACCCAGCCATTGGTGATCTTGCCGCGTTCGGCCAGCACCGCTTTCACGGCCTTTTCCACGCCGATATGCGATCCGGTCAGATAATCATGGGCGACGCCGAAATTGAGCGGCGTCAGGTCCAGGTCATGGGCGAACAGGAAATCGCCGATGTCCTCGTACAGCTTGCGCCGCTGGACGATTTCCCGGCTGGAAGCGCTGCCGTGCCGGGCGCGTTGCGGCTGCTCCGGCTCGTCCATGGCCTCGTCGTCGGTCTTGCCTGACAGGCCTCTGGCCCAGCGGGCCAGGCGGTCGGTCAGACCATGTTGCGCGTTTGCGGAAGATGATGCCCCAGTCATGTCCGCTAGAACGACCGGCGATAAACAAGGTTAAGGACGTGCCAAGCGAAAAGACGCAAGGCGTTGATCGTCCTCGATTATATGTCCGCGCCGATCAGCCAGTCGCGGAAAATCCGCACCGCCCGGGTCTGCAGCGCGCGCGGCCGGCAGACGAAGAAATAGCGATAGGGGCTTTCGACCCGATTTTCCGGAAACAGCCGGACCAGCCGGGAATCCTGCGCTTCATTATAGTGGCTGGCGTGCATCACGGCGATGCCGAGCCCCTGCGCCGCCGCCTCCAGCATCAACTGGCCGGAATCATAATTGTCGATCGCCAGCGGTTGCAGGTCGGGCAGGTGCACCGCTTCCTTCCACGCCTCGAAGGCGAGCGCCATGTCGCGATGCAGCAGCACCGTATGATTGGCCAGCTCCTGCGGGGCGGTCAGCGCATTGGGCGCCTCCAGCAACGCCTTGCGCCCGATCAGATAGACCTCGTCATGGTCCAGCTCATGGGCGTAGAGCGCGGGATCGATGTCCTTCGCCAGCACGATCGCCGCGTCCAGCCCTTCGCCCAGCCGCGCCACGGCATAGGGGGTGGTCTCGATGTCGATATGAAGCTGCGGATGCCGCTGCCGAAGGGCGCCCAGATGCGGGAACAGCCTTTGCGTCGCGAACAGCGGCATGACCGCCAGCCGCAGCCGCAACTGGTTTCCGCCGCTCTGGATATTCTCCAGCGCCTGGCTCAGCGAATCGAGCGCCGGCGCGATGTCGTCCAGCAGGCGTTGCCCGTCGGCATTGATTTCCAGCGCCTGATGCTTGCGGTCGAACAGGGGCCGGCCGATGAACCGTTCCAGCGCCTGCACCCGCCGGCTGAGCGCGGGCGTCGAGAGCGCGAGTTCCTCCGCCGCCGCCTTGACCGATCCAAGGCGGGCGACCTGAACAAAGGCCTCCAGGGCCGTAAGGGGCGGCAATCTACGCATAAACCGTCATGTTCATCTGGCCGGTCCGCTGCGACGCATCATTGCTTCTTCTGGAACGGCGCGCAAACCGGCTTCAAGCATCCTTATTCCACTGAGCAGGAAAAAAGGGCAGTTGGCAAGATGCAAAAATTGCAACTCCTCGATTCTTTTCGCACTTGCGAAAATACATCCCGCACTGCACATAGGAAAGGCCTTTCAGGCATCCTCTCCTATAAACTTTCCGGGCTGGCCTTCGGGCCGGCCCTTTTTTTATTCGTTTCGGGGCTCGCCATGGCCCCTTTCCCTCAGCCGCGACGTTCCCTATCTCGTTACGCAGCGAACAGAACGGGGAAGGCGAAGTGGCCGAAGAAGAAACCGCAGGACGCAGGATACAGGTGGCCAATGCGCGGCCCGAGGATGCGGGGCGCGGCCTTGCCCGCCTTCCTTTGGCGGTCATGGCGGAACTCCACCTTGCGGAAGGCGATGTGGTGGAGATTGCGGGCAAGCGGTCGACCCCCGCGCGGGTGGTCCGGCCCTATAAGGAGGATGAGGGGCTGGATGTCCTTCGCCTCGACGGGCTTCAGCGCGCCAATGCCGGCGTCGGATCGGGCGACTTCGTGATCATCCGGAAGGTCGATCCCCGGCCTGCCCAGCGGGTCGTCTTCGCGCCTGCACAAAATAACCTGCGGCTGCAGGGCAATCCGGAGGCGCTGAAGCGCGTTTTCTTCCAGCGGCCGCTCGCCTCTGGGGATGTCGTCGCAACTGCGGGACAGCAACAGGTGCCGCCCGGCGACATGCCGCCCCAGTTGCGCCAGATGCTGGCCGCCCCGGCCTATGCCCTGCAGGAAATCCGCCTGGTCGTGGTGTCAACCGTGCCCAAGGGCATCGTCCATATCGACGCCGACACGGAAGTGGAACTGCGCGCCGAATATGAGGAGCCCCGCGAATCCCGCCGCGCCGACGTCACCTATGACGATGTCGGCGGCATGGCCGAAGCCATCGACCAGCTGCGGGAAATGGTGGAATTGCCGCTGCGCTATCCCGAACTGTTCGAGCGGCTGGGCGTGGACCCGCCCAAGGGCGTGCTGCTCCACGGCCCGCCGGGCACCGGCAAGACCCGGCTGGCCCGCGCCGTCGCCAATGAATCGGAAGCGGAATTCTTCCTGATCAACGGGCCGGAGATCATGGGTTCGGCCTATGGCGAGTCGGAAAAGCAGCTCCGTGAGATTTTCGAGGCGGCCGCCAAGTCGGCACCGTCGATCCTCTTCATCGACGAGATCGATTCCATCGCGCCCAAGCGCGGCAATGTGACCGGGGAGACGGAAAAGCGCCTCGTCGCCCAGTTGCTGACGCTGATGGACGGGCTGGAACCGCGCACCAATCTGGTCGTCATCGCCGCCACCAACCGGCCGGAAGCGATAGACGAGGCGCTGCGCCGCCCCGGCCGCTTCGACCGGGAAATCATCGTCGGCGTGCCTGACGAGCGCGGACGGCGGGAGATATTGGGCATCCACACCCGCGGCATGCCGCTGGCCGACGGCGTTGACCTGGGCGAACTGGCGCGCATGACCTATGGCTTTGTCGGTGCGGATCTGGCGGCGCTGACCCGCGAGGCGGCGATCGAGACCGTGCGCCGCTTCATGCCCCGGCTCAATCTGGAGGAGGGAACGATCCCCCCTGACGTGCTGGAGGAACTGTCCGTCGCGCGCGACGACTTCATGGCCGCGATCAAGCGCGTCCAGCCCTCCGCCATGCGGGAGGTGATGGTGCAGGCGCCCAATATCGGCTGGGCCGACATAGGCGGCCTGGACGAAGCGCAGATGCGCCTCAAGGAAGGGGTGGAACTGCCGCTCAAGGACCCGGACGCCTTCCGCCGCATCGGCATCCGCCCGGCCAAGGGGTTCCTGCTCTACGGCCCGCCCGGCACCGGCAAGACGCTGCTGGCGAAGGCCGTGGCGCGGGAAGCGCAGGCCAATTTCATCGCCACCAAATCCTCCGACCTGCTCAGCAAATGGTATGGGGAGAGCGAGCAGCAGATCGCCCGCCTCTTCGCCCGCGCGCGGCAGGTGGCGCCGACGGTCATCTTCATCGATGAACTGGACAGCCTGGTTCCGGCGCGCGGCGGCGGCCTTGGCGAACCGCAGGTGACGGAGCGGGTGGTGAACACCATTCTGGCCGAGATGGACGGGCTGGAGGAATTGCAGTCCGTCGTCGTCATCGGCGCGACCAATCGCCCGACGCTGATCGATCCGGCGCTGCTGCGGCCGGGCCGGTTCGACGAGCTGATCTATGTCCCCGTGCCCGATCAGGCGGGGCGCAGGCGCATCCTGTCCATTCACACGGGCAAGATGCCGCTTGCCGAGGACGTCGATCTGGATGCGCTGGCGGAGCGCACGGAACGGTTCACCGGGGCCGATCTGGAGGATCTGGTCCGCCGCGCCGGCCTGGTCGCGCTGCGCCAGTCGCTGTCGGTCGACAAGGTCACGCAGGCGCATTTCGAGGCCGCGCTGGAGGATACCCGCGCCTCCGTCACGCCCGAAATGGAGCGGGAATATGAGCAGATCCAGGCAACGCTGAAGCAGAGCGTGATGCAGATCGACCCCATCGGCTTCGTGTCGCCCGGCATGTTGCGGGCGCGCGCCAGGACTGAATGAAGGGACATGCTCCCGCGAAGGCGGGAACCCGGTTCCGCCGTTTGCACCGGGTTCCCGAAAGGCATCCTGTCCTGTCGAACGCCTTCGCGGGAACGCATGCGCATGACCTGATGATGCCGGTCCCTCCGACCTATTTGTCCCTCCACCGCGAAGGCGCTTGCATGCCCGTGCGATTTTTGCGAGTCGGACAGGCAAGGCAGACAGGCGAGAATGAATGGCCTCCATCCCTTTGAAGAAAAAGAACCGGGCCGTTTCCGGAAAACCGTCCTCCACCTTCCTGGGTCAATGGGGCATGTTCCTCCGGCAGTTCATCAAGCATCCCGGCATGATCGGATCGGTCATCCCGTCCTCGCAAATGCTGGTCGACAGCATGCTGGAGGGCGTGGACTGGCAACGGACCCGGCTGTTCGTGGAATATGGCCCGGGCGTCGGGACGTTCACGCGGCCCATTCTCGACCGGCTGCATCCGGACGCCACCCTGCTGGCGATCGACCTCAATCTGGACTTCGTCGCCTATCTGGAGGCGGAGATCGACGATCCCCGGCTGCGCATCGTCCACGGTTCGGCCGCCGATGTCCGCCGCTTCATCAAGGAGGCCGGCTATGCCCAGGCGGACTATGTCCTGTCGGGCATTCCCTTCTCGACCCTGCCCGGCGGCGTGGGGGAGGCGATCTGCGCCGAAACCCGCTCGGTGCTGAAGACCGGCGGCGCATTTCTGGTCTATCAATATTCCGGCTATGTCCGCCGCCTGCTGTCGCCGTTGTTCGACGAAATCGGCGACCGGGTGGAGTGGCGCAACATTCCACCGTGCCGGATGTTCACGGCGGTGAAGCGGGAAATCCTGGCCCAGGTGGCCTGACCCTTCCGCCTTCCTGTTGAATTTACGTCATTTCGCCGGGATTTTGTCCTGTCCGGCAGGTCTATACCCCATTTGGGGTATGCGCCATGCAGCGCCGGTCGCTACGCGCCCCGCATAGGCAGACCTTCTGCCTCCGGCGGCCGGGCCATATTGCGACCCATGGCCCGGTTGCCGGCTAAGGTTGCCGCAACGATCGTTTCGCTTCGGCCGGCTTTCATGATAAGGCCCGGCGCGAAACACGGCGAGATAGTTCATGAACGACCTGACCCAGACCCCCGAAATGCTGATCGCGACCATGGGCGCGCGTGCCCGCGCGGCAGCGGCCCAGCTTTCCACCGCCAGCGACGCGCAGAAGATCGACGCGCTGCGCCGCGCCGCGCAGGCGCTGCGGGATCAGGCGCCGCGGATCATCGCCGCCAATGCCCGGGACATGGAAAACGCCGCCGCCAACGGCCTGTCGCCCGCCATGCTCGACCGGCTGAAGCTGGACGAGGACCGCGTCCTTGCGACGGCGGCGGGCGTGGATCAGGTCGCGATCCTCATCAATCCGCTGGGCAGCGTGATCGACAGGCAGGTCCGCCCCAACGGCATGGAGTTGAGCCGCGTCCGCGTGCCGCTGGGCGTCATCGGCATCATCTATGAAAGCCGCCCCAATGTGACCGCCGACGCCGCCGCGCTCTGCCTGCGCGCCGGCAATGCCGTGATCCTGCGCGGCGGCAGCGAGGCGAAGGAAAGCAACCGCGCCATCCACGCCGCGATGGTCGAGGGGATCGTCGCCGCCGGCCTGCCCGCCGATGCCGTGCAACTGGTCCCCACCACGGACCGCGCCGCCGTGGGCGCGCTGCTGAAGGCGTCGGAATTCATCGACCTGATCGTCCCGCGCGGCGGCAAGAGCCTGGTCGCCCGCGTGCAGGAAGAGGCGCGCGTGCCCGTCCTCGCCCATCTCGACGGCATCAACCACAGCTATGTCGACGGCGCGGCCGATCCGGACATGGCGCAAAAGCTGGTGGTGAACGCCAAGATGCGCCGCACCGGCATTTGCGGCGCGACCGAGACGGTGCTGATCGACAAGGCCTATGCTGAGGCGCCCGCCATCGTGAAGGCGCTGCTCGACGCCCAATGCGAAGTGCGCGGCGACGAGGCCGTGCAGGCGATGGACAGCCGCGTCACGGCGGCGTCGGACGAGGATTGGGATACCGAATATCTCGAAGCTATCGTCTCTGTGCGGATCGTGGACGGGCTGGACGAGGCGCTCGCCCATATCGCCGCCCATGCCAGCCACCATACCGACGCCATCATCACCGAGGATGCGGAGAGAGCCGAGCGCTTCCTGAACGCGGTCGACAGCGCCATCGTGATGTGGAACGCCTCCACCCAGTTCGCGGACGGCGGCGAGTTCGGGCTGGGCGCGGAAATCGGCATCTCCACCGGCCGCCTGCATGCCAGAGGCCCAGTGGCGCTGGAAGGCCTGACGACCTATAAATGGCTGGTGCGCGGAACGGGGCAGACCCGGCCGTAATGCCCAAACCCCTCCTCCGTTCGCCCTGAGCTTGTCGAAGGGCTTCGACAGGCTCAACCCGAACGGGGAGAGGGTGGTGCTCAAAATGGAGAGGGTGGCGCTTACCCCTTCACCACCCCATCGATCGCCTTCAGCTTCTCCAGCATCGGCCCGACCCACTCTACCGGCAGCATCACCGGCCCGTCCGAAGGCGCATGGTCCGGATCGTCATGCGCCTCGGCAAAGATCGCGGCGACACCCGCCGCGACGGCACTGCGCGCCAGCACCGGCGCAAATTCCCGCTGCCCACCGGAAGCCGATCCCAATCCGCCCGGCTGCTGCACCGAATGGGTGGCATCGAACACCACCGGATAGCCCGTCTGCGCCATCGCCGGCAGCGAGCGCATGTCGCTGACCAGCATGTTATAGCCGAAACTCGCCCCTCGTTCAGTCAGCAAAATCCGCTCATTCCCGGTCGACGCGACCTTCTGCGCCACCGCCGCCATGTCCCACGGCGCCAGGAACTGCCCCTTCTTCACATTGACCACCGCGCCGGTCCGCCCCGCCGCCAGCAGCAAATCGGTCTGGCGGCACAGAAAGGCGGGAATCTGGAGAATATCCACAGCCTCCGCCGCCGCTTCCACCTGCCCGGCCTCATGCACGTCGGTCAGCACCGGACAGCCGAACGCCGCCTTCACCTCCGCCAGGATCGCCAGCCCCGTATCGATCCCGACGCCCCGTTGCCCCGATACGGAGGTCCGGTTCGCCTTGTCGAAGGAGGATTTGAAGATGAATGGCACCCCGGCACGTCCCGCAAGGCCGGATAGCTTTTCCGCCATCATCATCGCATGGTCGCGGCTCTCGATCTGGCAGGGGCCGGAGATCAGGACGAAGGGCAGGTCGTTGCCGACGGTAACCGACCCGATGGAAACATGCTTGGCTGTCATCATCGCGCTCACTTCGGCGCTTTGACGAAGCGGCGCAAGAGCTGCCCGCGCCAAAGCCCCTTGCCGGGATGATAATTCCAGCAGAACCAGCCGAAGACGAGGCAGGCCAGCAGCGAGGGCAGCGCCATCGGATCGCCTTCCCCCTTCATGTGCCGGTAAAAGGCAAGGTCCGCCCGCCACCGGTCCCGCTCGCTGCCGCCGCCGTTGATGCCATAGGCATTGTCGTGACGCCGGCAACCGATGTTTCGGTTGTATTTGCGGTGGTCTATGAAATAGCAGTAATCGCGTTCGGGTGTCGTCATGGCCCGATGTGGACAGGGGCCATGGAAAAGTTCAAGCGTAAAGTCTTCTACCTTGGCGGTTTCGACCCGCGCGGGGTGCGTTTCTACCACCAGATGTACCGCGAGCAGGCGGAAGCCTACACGCGCCTGTCGGGCGAACGGGTGGAGGTCAGCGCCCGCCGCTCCGGCCCGGCCTCTTCCGCCAGTTGGACCGTCACCAACCATAGCGCCGGGGTCGAGACCGATTATGAGTTCCTCCGCTGGGAGGATCTGGTCGGCAAGGTGTGGATACGCAATCCGCTGCTGCTGGCGTGGCGCTCCATCGCCACATATGGCGCCCATGCCCGCCACATGCAGTTCCTGCGGATGCGGAAACTGCGTCCGGGGCCGGTCATCACCATCCTCTACCCGCCGCTGCTGGCGGTGCTGATCCCGCTGGCGTTGGCGCTGATACCCGCGCTGCCGCTTTCGCTGCTGATGCCCTTCTGGGCCGCCGCGCTGATCGGCATCGCCGTCAGCGTGGCTCTGTCGGGCCGCCTGCTCAACAAGCTGATCGTGCCCTGGCTGCTCCGTTTCATGGTTTACAACCACAGCGTCGCCGCCAAAGGCCCGGGTGCGGATATGGACGAGCGCCTGGACCAGTTCGCCGCCCGCATCGTGGCGGAGGTGGACGGCCCCTGGGACGAGGTCGTCTTCGCCTCCCACAGCAACGGCACCATCTATGCGATGAGCGTGCTGCGCCGCATCCTGGAATTGCGCGGCGACCGGCCGCTGCCCGAAAATTTCACCGTCCTCACCCTGGGCCAGGTCGTTCCCGTCATCGCCCTGCGCAAGGATGCGCGCTGGTATCATGCCGACCTCAAGGCGCTGGACGACAAGCCCTTCCGCCTCGTCGATTTCTCCGCTCCCCCCGATGGCGCGGCCTATCATGGCGTCCATCCGATCCGCCTCGTTTCGGATCGGTGCGCGGCGCGCGTCGACCTGCTCTCGCCCCGCTTCCACCTCTTCTACGATCCGGAAAACTATCATGGCGGCTGGTCGAACAAATATGAGGCGCATTTCGACTATCTGCGCGTGGGCGACCGCCTGTCGCCGGTGGACTATGTCAGCCTCACCGCCGGCCGCCGCACCATCGACGAAGCCATAGCGCAGTTCAGGACGATCCCATGACGCAGCCCTTCACCCCGCCCTATCCCGAACCGCCGCGGACCCGCCGTGGCCTCGTCAAGCGCTTCTTCCGGGGCTGGCATAGCTGGATTCATGTCCTGTTCGAGAAGAGCTACACGATGAAGCTGGGCGAAATCCGCATGCCCGGCCAGACCATGTACATCGCCAACGAACTGCCGCTGGTGGACCAGATCCTGCGCGGCGGCACGGCCTATCCCAAACATCGCGAACTGGTCCGCAACCTGTCCCCCCTGATCGGCAACAGCGTCTTCTCCGCCAATGGGGAGGATTGGGAAAGCCAGCGCGCCATGGTGAACCCCGCCTTCGCCCACACCGCGCTCAACCGCTCCATGCCGCTGATGGTAGCGGCGGCCGACGACCTGCTCGCCCGGCTCGACGCGGCGGACAAGGGCAAGCCGGTCGACATCGACCCGATGATGACCCATGTGGCGGCCGACATCATCTTCCGCACGCTTTTCTCGGAGCCGCTGGACGAGCGCCGCTCCAACATCATCCACACCGCCTTCGGCCGTTTCCAGCGGCTCGCCCACAGCGCCTCGATGCTGCGCCTCTACGGCTTTCCGGCGCGCTGGTTCGAGAAACGCTCGCTGGCCCCGGCAAAGGCGATCCATGAGGTCTTCCGTCCCATCGTCGAAGCGCGCCATGAGGGCTTCCACCAGCGTGGCGAGGCGCCGCACAAGGACATCCTCCAATCGCTGATCGAGGCGAAGCATCCCGAAACCGGCGACCCCTTCACCCTGCAACAGGTGATGGACCAGGTTTCCACCGTCTTCCTCGCCGGCCATGAAACGTCCGCCAGCACCATGACCTGGGCGCTCTACATGCTGGCGGAATGCGCCCATATCCAGAACGCCGCCCGCACGGAGGTGCAGCAGCTCGCCGGGGACGCGCCGCTCACCGCCGCGATGCTCAAGGACATGGGGGCGATCCGCAACATCTTCCGCGAAACGCTGCGCCTCTATCCGCCCGTCGCCTTCTTCCCGCGCGAAGTGACCTGCCCGATGCCGATGCGCGACAAGAGCCTTGAGGAAGGCGCAATGCTGGTCGTCGCCCCCTGGCTCACGCAGCGCAACAAGGACAACTGGGCCTGTCCGCACAGCTTCATGCCCGAACGCTTCGAAGATCCCGCCAATGCGGAGATGGTGCGCCAGGCCTGGTTTCCCTTCGGCCGCGGGCCCCGGGTCTGCGTGGGCGCGGGCTTTGCACAGCAGGAGGTGATGACGGTGATCGCCAGCGTCCTGCGCCGCTACCGCCTGTCGGTGCCCGACGGGTTCAGGCCCGAACCGATCAGCCGCCTGACCATCCGGCCAAGGACGGGGATGAAGCTGATGTTCGATGCCGTCCGGCTTTGACGGATGGGGTGGATTGCGGACATTCCCCCTCCCGCAGGCGGGAGGGGGTTAGGGGGTGGGCTGGCGCGGCATCTGCGCTGTTTTGCAACGGCTAAGTCAGAAGCTCGCTACGCTCGCGCCCACCCCTAACCCCTCCCGTTTACGGGAGGGGAATGTCCTGGATTGGTCGAAACCAGACGAGCAATCACCGGTCCGTATCTCAACTCGGCATGCGTAACCCAAAAGCGACACCCGCCTCGAAAACCATCCTATTTCCTGCGCCGGGACAGTTTCAGCCTGTCCTATTCCGCCTTGCCCGGCCTAACCAGCACCCCTCTTTGAATACGTCCGAACCATCGCGCCCATGCCTACGCGCGCCCGGGCACGCGCGCGCATATGGTGTGAACTTCGGCGGAAAACCGCCGGAATCTCACCCTCTGATCCGCCCCACTATCGCCTGTCCGGCCACCCGCTGCCGCAGATAGCGCCGCTTCAACACCACGCTCGCCGCCAGCAGCGGCACGCCCAGCATGATGCAGATCGCGCCCAGCATCGGCGGCCAAAGTCCGAACAGGCTGTGCATGTTCAAGGCGGAAGGCGCCAGCACCAGCAGGAAACCCGCCGTCAGCAGCCATAATCCCCAACGGCGCGGCCTGACCGCGATCATGCGCATCTCGTGCCGGTGCGCCTTGCGCCCTTCCTTCGTCGACAGATCGGGATGCTTCATCGCCGGCCACTAAAGCGGAAAAGGCGACCTGCTGTCCAGCGTCAGAACGGGGCTTTCGTTCGCTCTCCGCTTGGGCTACATGCGGGGCATCCCCGGGGGACCGTCCACAGGCGGTTGAGAGGCGGCTGACGTGGCCGCGACCCGCTGAACCTGATCCGGATAAGACCGGCGTAGGGAGGGAACGGCTTGTTCGCATGCAGCAACCCGCGCCCGCCCTCCGCCCCGACGCGAAGAGGAGGACGGCAAGCCATGGACAGCATTTCCGTCCTGACCCTGCGCCTGGCTGAAGCCATCGGCCTCTACATGATCGTCATCGGCACAGGGGGCCTCGTGGCGCCGCAGCGCTGGCGGCAGATGATGGACGATCTGGAACGCTCGCCCGGTCTGGTGATGGCGCTGGCCTTTCCGGTCTTCGCGGTCGGCGCGGCGCTCGTCCTCATCCACAGCATCTGGCGCGATCCGCTGTCCATCATCGTCTCGGCCATCGGCTATGTCGCGCTGGTCGAGGGGGCGCTGCTGCTCGCGGTCCCGGCGCCCCTGCTCAAGATCGGTCGCTGGTCCCTCAACTTCACCCGCGCCTGGGCGATCCTCAGCATCGTCCTCGGCATTCTCCTCTTCCTCGCCGGCCTCACCGGCCGCGCCACCGTCATCGCCTGAAAGGAACCCAAATGGCAGACGTCCCAGCACGAACAGAGATGCGCGTCACCACCGGACCCATCCGTGGCTCGCGCAAGATCCATGTCGGCCCGCTCAAGGTCGCCATGCGCGAGATCGACCTGGAACCCGGCAGCGGCGAAGCGCCGGTCCGCGTCTATGACACGTCTGGTCCCTATACCGACCCCAATGCCCGCATCGACATCATGGCGGGCCTTCCCGCTTTGCGCCGGGACTGGATCATCGGCCGGGGCGATGTCGAGGAATATGACGCCCGCGCCATCCAGCCGGAGGATAACGGCCTGAAAGGCCCCGACCGCAGCGGCGGCGTTCAGCCCTTTCCCAACACGGTCAAGCGTCCCCTGCGCGCCAAGGCTGGAGCGAACGTCTCCCAGATGCACTATGCCCGGCGCGGCATCATCACGCCGGAGATGGAATATGTGGCCGAGCGCGAAAATCTGGGCCGCGCCCGCCTCGCCGAATATGTCCGCGACGGGCAGGACTGGGGCGCGTCGATCCCCGACTATGTGACGCCGGAATTCGTCCGGGAGGAGGTCGCCCGCGGCCGCGCCATCATCCCGTCGAACATCAACCACCCGGAATCGGAGCCGATGGCGATCGGCCGCAACTTCCTGGTGAAGATCAACGCCAATATCGGCAACAGCGCCGTCGCCTCCGACGTGGCGAGCGAAGTCGACAAGCTGGTCTGGTCGATCCGCTGGGGCGCCGACACGGTGATGGACCTGTCGACCGGCCGCAACATCCACGACACCCGCGAATGGATCATGCGCAACTCGCCGGTCCCGATCGGCACCGTGCCCATCTATCAGGCGCTGGAGAAGGTCGGCGGCATTGCCGAGGAACTGACCTGGGACATCTTCCGTGACACGCTGATCGAGCAGGCCGAACAGGGCGTCGACTATTTCACCATCCATGCGGGCGTGCGCCTGCCCTATATCCCGATGACGGCCAAGCGCGTCACCGGCATCGTCTCGCGCGGCGGATCGATCATGGCGAAATGGTGTCTCGCCCATCACAAGGAATCGTTCCTCTACGAACATTTCGACGAAATCACCGAGATCATGAAGGCCTATGACATCGCCTATTCGCTGGGCGACGGCCTGCGCCCCGGCTCCATCGCCGACGCCAATGACGAAGCGCAGTTCGCCGAACTCTACACGCTGGGCGAACTGACCAAGCGCGCCTGGGAACAGGATGTGCAGGTGATGATCGAAGGCCCCGGCCACGTCCCGATGCACAAGATCAAGCAGAATATGGACAAGCAGCTCGAAGCCTGCGGCGAGGCGCCCTTCTACACGCTTGGGCCGCTCACCACCGACATCGCGCCGGGTTACGACCATATCACCAGCGGCATCGGCGCCGCGATGATCGGCTGGTACGGTACGGCCATGCTCTGCTACGTCACGCCCAAGGAGCATCTGGGCCTGCCCGACCGCGACGACGTGAAGGTGGGCGTCGTGACCTACAAGCTCGCCGCCCACGCGGCCGACCTGGCCAAGGGCCACCCCGCCGCCAAGGTCCGCGACGACGCGCTGAGCCGCGCCCGCTTCGAATTCCGCTGGCGCGACCAGTTCAACCTGTCGCTCGATCCCGACACGGCCGAGAAATATCACGACCAGACGCTTCCCGCCGAAGGCGCGAAGACCGCCCATTTCTGCTCCATGTGCGGCCCCAAATTCTGCTCGATGAAGATCACGCAGGAAGTGCGCGACTTCGCCGCCAGGCAGAACCAGCCCGCAGACAGCTTCCTCGCGGCGGAGGACGCCGAAAAAGGCATGGCCGAAATGAGCGAAATCTTCCGGCAGACCGGCAGCGAACTCTATATGGGCGCTGGTGGGCGAGATCGCGACTGAGTTTTGGAGAACTGGGTTTCGTGGACAAAGCTTGACTGGATGACGTGGGGTTGACTCAAGGCTGCCTTTTGGAGGCAGGCTTGGGCGAACGGATTGGTCTTTCAGATAAGGAATGAGGTTTGATCGGGCCGCTGCTTCCATTGGAGGGGAGGCGCGGTTGCCGCCCGCCAGGTGACAATAGGCTATTCATGGAGGCGGTGCTGTGGATTGTTCGCACGGGCAGTCCATGGCGTGATCTGCCCGCCATGTTCGGCAACTGGAGTACGGCGTTCAGGCGGTTTCGCGATTGGCGGGAAGCCGATATTTTCAAGCGTATTTTCGATGTGCTGTCGGAGGAACCCGACATGGAATACGCCATGGTCGATGCGACCATCGTCAAGGTTCACCGGCATGGCCAGGGCGCAAAAGGGGGACTCAGGGCCAGGCCATTGGTCGCTCAAAAGGCGGCATGACGACCAAGATTCTGGCGCTGACCGATGCCTTGGGCAATCTGGTGCGCTTCGAGTTGCTGCCGGGCAACCGCTACGACACCATAGGCGTCGCACCGTTGATCGACGGTATTGAGTTCGGTGCCCTGCTGGGCGACAAGGCCTTCGATTCCAACTGGATTGTACAGGATCTTGATCAGCGTGGGGCGAAGGTTGTCATTTCACAACATCCCGGCCGCGCCCAAAAGCTCAAGATCGACGTCGAGATGTACAAATGGCGTCACCTGATCGAAAACTTCTTCTCCAAACTTAAGGAATTCAAACGCATCGCTATGCGTGCCTGCAAAACCGACCAGAGCTTCTCTGCAATGATCTATCTCGCCGCAGCCATCATCAACTCACGATGAATCCCCACAAACCCTAATCTTTATCGGAGGGGTGGATCATACCGAAACTGAGTCTTAGGATGCTACGCCTTTGCTTTGGCAATCGGCTCCCGGCCAGCATTTTAGGTCTTCTGGCGATGTCGGCCGTCTCCTGTACCGCTCCAACCCAGTATATGGGAATTTCGTTGGTGCCTGGCGCCGCTGACGCCGACGCCCACGCCCTGCTCGCCGCGTCGGACATGGCCGCCGAGCGCCAGCGCCTGCCGGAAGGTCAGGAAGGCATGGGAGGCAAAGCCGCGCGAGACGATCGCATCCCAGAGTGTGAGTACATTGATGCCGCTGTATCGCCGATCTCTGACGGCGTTGTAGGGCATGCCGATACTCACCTTCGACGAACCCCAGGGCTGGACCCAGGGCGCGCGTCCGGCTTCCAGCTCGGCGATGATCCGGTTGGTGATCTGTTCGTAGAGGTCGGTCCGCTCACCCGCGGAACGGTGGGTGCGTGCATAGGCCATCGCGATTCTCCGCGACGGGTCGGTCCCGAGCCTCTCTCGTGACGCTCAACCCGTCACGGCCAACCGGCCGCACTCTCACTCTTGAAGGGGGCGCTACGGGGCGCAGCCCGTTTGAAGGGGTCGTTTGAGATTCGCGAAGCGAAGCTCAAACGCAGGGGAAGCCGTTCCCCTGCAGGATCAGGCGCTGCGCGAACGCACGCTACTGACCGCCACTCAGCTCGAAAGACGTGGACGACGTGTGGACGATGATAAGGAAATCAGGTTTCCAAGACCGAATCAGCATCGAGTCACCAGCTGATTTTCTCGGAAAATCTGGAGCGGGCGAAGGGATTCGAACCCTCGACCCCAACCTTGGCAAGGTTGTGCTCTACCCCTGAGCTACGCCCGCTCTGGCGGCCGGAGGAAGTGTCCCTCTCGGCGGGTGGGGGGCAACTAGCAGCGGCTTCCCACCTCGGCAAGGGAGAATCTGCATAAAATCATTTTTTTCCGATCCCGCCGGATTTCCCCGCCCGATAGTGGCTTTTCCCACCTTGCGGCTTGGCCTCGCGTGGCCATATGCTACTATTCTGCCTGTCAAATCAGTGAGCAACGACCGAATATGATCGCCCTTCGCTTCCTATGGCGGGGGCAGGAGGAGGAGCATCGCATGCCAGAACCGTTGACGCGCCGGGGCCTGCTTCAGGGCAGCGCCGCCGCCGCCGCCGCCATTCCCGTGCTGGGCGACGCGCAGGCCGCTGCTCCCGCCCGCCCGCAACGCCAGAAGGAGCAGGCCCAGATGAGCGCCGTAGGATTGACCGTGAACGGCCGGGAAGTGCATCTGCAACTCGACCCCCGCACCACCCTGCTCGACGCATTGCGCGAGCATCTCCACCTGACCGGCACCAAGAAGGGCTGCGACCATGGCCAGTGCGGCGCCTGCACGGTGATCGTGGAGGGGCGGCGGATCAACAGCTGCCTCACCCTCGCCGTCATGCATGAGGGCGATCATGTGACCACCATCGAGGGGCTCGGCACGCCGGAAAAGCTTCACCCGATGCAGCGCGCCTTCATCACCCATGACGGCTATCAATGCGGCTATTGCACGCCCGGCCAGATCTGTTCGGCGGTGGCGGTGCTGGAGGAGATCGAGGCGGGCATCCCCAGCCACGCCACGGAGGACCTCGACCGCGTGGCCTTTTCCGAGGGCGAGGTGCGCGAGCGGATGAGCGGCAATATCTGCCGCTGCGCCGCCTATCCCAACATCGTCGCGGCGATCCGCGAAGTCGCCGGCCATGGAACTGCGGAGGATAAGGCATGAGGCCCTTCACCTACAGCCGCGCCGCCAGTGTCGAAGATGCGGCCAGGACAGCCGCCAGCACCCAGGGCGCGCGCTTCATTGCGGGCGGCACCAATCTGCTCGACCTCATGAAGCTCCAGATCGAGACGCCCACCCATCTGATCGACGTCAATCATCTGGGCCTCGACCGCATCGAGCCGACAGCGGAAGGCGGCCTCAGGATCGGGGCGCTGGTCCGCAACACCGATCTGGCCGCCGACAAGGCCGTCCGCCGCGATTATGCGGTGCTCAGCCGCGCGCTGCTGGCCGGCGCTTCGGGTCAGCTTCGCAACAAGGCGACGACCGGAGGCAACCTGCTCCAGCGCACCCGCTGCCCCTATTTCTACGACACGCGCATGCCCTGCAACAAGCGCAAGCCCGGCAGCGGCTGCGGCGCGCTCAAGGGGATGAGCCGCAGCCTGGCGATCCTGGGCACCAGCGACGCCTGCATCGCGCAGCATCCGTCCGACATGGCGGTGGCGCTGCGCCTGCTCGATGCGCAGGTCGATACGGTGGGCGCCGATGGCGGCCGTCGCTCCATCCCGATCGCGGATTTCCACCTGCTGCCGGGCGAGACGCCGCATATCGAAAATGCGCTGAAGCCCGGCGAACTTATCACTTCCGTCACCTTGCCGAAGCCTCTGGGCGGCACCCATGTCTATCGCAAGGTGCGCGACCGCACCTCCTATGCCTTTGCGCTGGTGTCCGTGGCGGCGGTGTTTGAGAAGGACGGCCGGGCGCGCTTCGCCTTCGGGGGCATAGGGGCCAAGCCCTGGCGTACCGATGCCGCAGATGCCGCCGCCCCGTCCGGCGCGGCGGCCGTGGCGGAGGCGGCGCTCAGCGGCGCTCGACCCACCGCGCATAATGCGTTCAAGCAGCAACTGACCGCCCGCACCCTTGCCTCGCTCTACCGTCAGAAGGGGGCCTGAGCCATGAAGTTCGACACGCCAGCCACCACCAACCCGATCGACCGGGGCCGCGTCATCGGCATTCCCCATGACCGCATCGACGGCGCCGCGAAGGTCACCGGCACCGCGCCCTATGCCTATGAACGGCACGATGCCGCGCCCAACGCCGCCTATGGCTGGATCGTCGGGTCGGCCATCGCCAAGGGACGGATCAACGCCATGGACCTGCGGGCCGCTGAAGCCGCGCCCGGTGTGCTGGGCATCGTCACCCACCAGAATGCGGGGCCGCTCGGCAAAGGCAATATGAACACCGCCCATCTGCTGGGCGGTCCGCAGATCGAACATTATGAGCAGGCGGTGGCGCTGGTCATTGCCGACACGCTGGAAAATGCGCGCGACGCCGCCCGGCTCGTCCGCATCGATTATGCGCCGGATCAGGGCCGCTTCAACTTGGCGGCGGAGCGCGACAAGGGCGTTCCGCCCGAAGGCGGCTTCGGCGGCCCTGCTGATACCAAAGCGGGCGATTTCGAAGCCGGTTTCGCCAAGGCGGCGGTGAAGATCGACCAGCACTACACCACGCCCGACCAGAGCCATGCGATGATGGAGCCGCACGCGACCATCGCCGCCTGGAATGGCGACAAACTCACGCTCTGGACCTCTAACCAGATGATCGCCTGGAGCGTGGGCGAAATGGCGGCGACGCTGAAGATTCCGAAGGAGAATATCCGCCTCGTCTCACCCTATATCGGTGGCGGTTTCGGCGCGAAGCTGTTCCTGCGTGCCGATGCGCTGCTGGCGGCGCTGGGCGCGCGCATGGTCGGCCGCCCGGTGAAGGTCGCGATCGCCCGGCCGCAAATCCCCAACAACACCACTCACCGCCCCGCCACCATCCAGCGCATCCGCATCGGCGCCGACAGGCAGGGCGTGATCGACGCCATCGCGCATGAGGTCTGGTCGGGCGACCTGCCCGGCGGCGGCGCGGAGACGGCGGCGCAGCAGACGCGCCTGCTTTATCGCGGCCCCAATCGGCTGACGACGCATCGCCTGTCGACGCTGGACCTGCCGGAAGGCAACGCCATGCGCGCCCCGGGCGAGGCGGTGGGCCTGCTGGCGCTCGAAGTCGCGATGGACGAGCTGGCCGAGGCCTGCGGCGTCGATCCGGTCGAACTGCGCATCCGCAACGATGTGCAATATGATCCCGAAGCCGGGCCGCAGCGCCCCTTTTCCAGCCGCAAGCTGGTCGAATGCCTGCGCGAGGGCGCGGAACGTTTCGGCTGGAACCGCCGCAATCCGAAGCCTGGGCAGGTGCGCGATGGCCGCTGGCTGGTCGGCATGGGCGTCGCCTCCGCCTTCCGCAACAATCTGGTCACGAAGTCGGGTGCGCGCATCGGCGTCGATGCCAAGGGGCATGTGACGGTCGAAACCGACATGACCGACATCGGCACCGGCAGCTACACGATCATCGGCCAAACGGCGGCGGAAATGCTGGGCGTGCCGCTGGACGCCGTGACCGTGCGGCTGGGCGACAGCCGCTTTCCCGCGTCGTCCGGTTCGGGCGGCCAGTGGGGCGGGAACAGCTCAACCGCGGGCGTCTATGCCGCCGCCATGGCCCTGCGCGCCAAATTGGCCGAAAAGGCGGGCTTCCCGGTGGACAAGGCGCTGTTCGAGGATGGTCTGGTGCGCCTGGGCAACCAGTCCCAGCCGCTAGGGACGCTGGCGGGGCGCGAGGGCCTTTGGGCAGAGGACAGCATGGACTATGGCGACCTCACCAAACGCTATGCGCAGGCCACGTTCGGCGCGCATTTCTGCGAGGTGGGCGTCGACATCGACACCGCCGAAGTCCGCGTCCGCCGCATGGGCGGGGCCTTTGCCGCCGGGCGTATCCTCAATCCCAAATCGGCGCGCAGCCAGGTGATCGGCGCGATGACCATGGGCGTGGGCGCGGCGTTGATGGAGGAGCTGAGCGTCGACACGCGGTTCGGCTTCTTCGTCAACCACGACATGGCCGAATATCTGGTGCCGGTGCATGCCGACATCCCGCATCAGGACGTGCTGTTCATCGATGAACTGGACGACAAAAGCTCGCCCATGAAGGCCAAGGGCGTCGGTGAACTGGGCATTTGCGGGGCTGGCGCGGCGGTCGCCAACGCGATCTACAACGCCACGGGCGTGCGCCTGCGCGACTATCCGCTGACGATCGACAAGATTCTGGCGGCGTCAACCGGAAAAAGGGTCGCTTGAACTTCCTGCGCGGCGCCCCTAGTCCCTCTCCCAAAGAGAGGAAAGGGCGCCGATGAAATATCTTTCGCTGTCACTGGTTCTGGCCGCAATTCCGACGGTTGCGGCCGCCGGGACGGAGGCGTCCGACACGGACCGCATCGTCGTGACGGGGGAGGGGCTTTCCCTGCCGCCGGGGACGCCGGCCTATGGGTCGGTGATCATCGACCGGGACCGGCTGACCAACGGCGCTTCCGGCCGGATCGAGAGCGTGCTGGGCGATGTGGCCGGATTCCAGCAGTTCCGCCGTTCCGACAGCCGCTCCGCCAATCCTTCCGCCCAGGGAGCGACATTGCGCGCCTTGGGCGGCAACGCTTCCAGCCGGACGCTGGTGCTGCTGGACGGCGTGCCGATGGCCGATCCCTTTTTCGGCTATATCCCCTTCAGCGCACTGGTGCCCGACCGCCTGTCGGTGGTGCGGGTGACGCGCGGCGGCGGCATTGGGGCCTTCGGCGCGGGCGCGGTGGCCGGGACCATCGAACTCGCCAGCGCGACGCGGGATCAGCTTCCGACCTTCGGCGCCAGCGCCTTCTACGGCAGCAAGGATGCGACCGAACTGACCGCCAGCCTGACGCCGGATCTGGGCGGCGGCTATGTCTCGCTTTCGGGCCGCTGGGACCGGGGCGACGGCTTCCAGACCACGCCCCGGAACCAGCGCGTCGCCGCGACTTCGCCCGCCGCCTATGACGGCTGGTCGACCAATTTGCGGGCCGTCGCGCCCCTGTCCGCCACATCGGAGATCCAGTTCCGCGGCACCATCTTCCACGACGAGCGCACCCTGCGCTTCAAGGGCGCGGACAGCATGAGCGAAGGGCAGGACGCCAGCATCCGCTTCATATCCCGCGGTGCATGGCAGGTCGATGCGCTGGCCTATATCCAGGCGCGCAACTTCTCCAACATCGTGATCTCGGCATCCACCTTCCGCAAGTCGCTCGACCAGCGCAATACGCCCTCGACTGGCATTGGCGGCAAGATCGAGCTGCGCCCACCGGTCGGCCCCGACCATGTGCTGCGCATCGGGGCCGACACCCGCTTCGCCACCGGCGACATGTTCGAGGATGGCTATAACGCGAATATAGCGGCCAATCCGGTCACTTCCCGCCGTCATGCCGGCGGCGAGCAGATGACCACCGGCCTCTTTGCCGAGGATGACTGGACGCTGGGCCGGCTGGTCCTGACAGGCGGGGTGCGGGCGGATCGCTGGACGATCAGCAACGGCTTCTATCGCGCCACCGGCACCGGTGCGGCCAACAACAGCTTTGCCGACCGTTCGGACTGGCAGTTCTCCGGAAGGGCGGGCGCTCTCTACCGCATCAGCGATGCAGTCGCGCTACGCGGCGCGGCCTATAGCGGTTTCCGCCTGCCGACGCTGAACGAGCTATATCGGCCGTTCGTGGTCTTCCCGATCACGACCCGCGCCAATGCCGCGCTGACGCCCGAAAAGCTGAAGGGCGTGGAGGCGGGCATCGACCTCACGCCCATTCCGGGCCTGACCCTCTCCGCCACCGGCTTCATCAACCGGCTGGACGATGCCATAGCCAATGTCACCCTCACCAATGTCGCCAATACGCGCGAGCGGCAAAATGTCGACCGCATCACCGCCAAGGGGATCGAATTGACCGCCGTCGGCCGGGTGGACGACTTCCTGCTTTCGGCATCCTATGCCTATAGCCACAGCACCGTCCATGCGCCGGGCATGGGCTTTGACGGCCTCACCCCCGCGCAGAGCCCCCGTCATGCCGCGAGCGCCACGCTGGCCTGGGAGCCGGAGCAGGGACCGGCGCTTTCCGCGACGCTGCGCTATGTCGGCAAGCAATATGAGGATGACCTCCAGACCGATGTCTTGCCCGATGCGCTGACCGTCGATGCGGTGGCGCGCCTGCCGCTGGGCCATGGCGTCACCCTGGTTGCCCGGGGCGAGAATCTCTTCGATGAGGAAGTGATCACCCGCAACGCCGGAGGGTCCATCGACCTCGGCACCCCCCGGACGCTGTGGATCGGCTTCCGGTTCGCAAGCTAGAGCCGGTTTCGATCTGATGGAATCAGATCGCTGCTCCAGATTCCTTGTTTTGCGCGATTTCGCGGCAAGCGATCGGTTCCGGTCGCTTGCTGATCGCTTTAGGGCAACCCTCTGAAAAAGCCCGCTGGTTCCGCCGGGGCAAAGCTGTATGAGGTCCTCATGCGCTTTGCCCTTCTCCTCGCCCTGCCGTTTCTCGCCGCTGCGCCTGCCCAGGCCTGGGGACCGATCGGCCATCGCGTCACCGGCGCCATAGCCGACCGCAACCTGAGTGGCGCTGCACGCGCCCAGGTCCGCCTGCTGCTGGGGTCGGAAGATCTGGCCGAAGCGGCGACCTGGCCGGACGACATGCGGTCCGACCCCGCCGAATATTGGCGCAAGACGGCCAGCCCCTGGCATTATGTCACGGTGAGGGAGGGCGATCGTTACACCGCCGCGGACGCGCCGAAGGAGGGGGACGCGATGACGGCGCTGACCCGCTTTACGGCGACGCTTCGCGACCCCAAGGCGTCGCTGGACGACCGCCGCATGGCGCTGCGCTTCGTCGTTCACATCATTGGCGACCTGCATCAGCCGCTGCATGTCGGCGGTGGTGACGACCGGGGCGGCAATGATGTGAAGGTCACTTTCTTCGGCGCGCAGAGCAACCTGCATTCGGTCTGGGATTCCGGCCTGATCGACCAGCGCGCCCTGTCCTATTCGGAATATGCGGACTGGCTGTCGCGGTCGATCACGCCGGAACAGACGATTGCCTGGAGCCTGTGTGATCCGGACATCTGGACCCGCGAAAGCATCGCGCTGCGCAAGACCGTCTATCCGGCGGACCCGAACCTGTCCTGGGACTATGCCTATCGGCATCGCGCCGAGTTGGACGACCGGTTGCGGCGGGCAGGTGTCCGCATCGCCGCCTGCCTGAATGCGATTTTCGATTCGCCCCGGCAGCCCTAGGACCGGTCGACAGTCCGTTCATGGTCGACGACTCGGAATGGCGGTCGCGAAAAACAGGGGTTTTCCGCTCAATGTGAAAAATGCTCCGGGTTTCCGGACCGAATTGAAGCGCAGCGCGCTCCTGCGACCACTCTACCCCCGCTCCCGCAGCCGCTCCACGATGGCGCGCGCGGCCCGCGTGACATCGTCCCAGGTCATGTCGAAGCCGGCATCGTCCCCGAAATAGGGATCGGTCACGCCGCTCCCCTCGCGCCCTGGCACCAAATCCATCAGCAGCCGCACGTCCGCCGTCCCGTCCGAAGGCTGAATCCGCCGCAGATTCTTCAAATTTTCCGCATCCAGCGCGAAGACATGGTCGAACCGCCGGAAATCCCCCGCCGTCACCTGCCGCCCACGGTAGCCGGAAATGTCGATCCCATGCCGCAGCGCCACCGCCTGCGCGCGCCGGTCCGGCGGCGATCCGACATGCCAGTCGCCGGTACCCGCCGAATCCACCGTTACCGAAAGGCCCGCCCGCTCCGCCTCCGCACGCAACGCGGCTTCGGCCAGCGGCGATCGGCAGATATTCCCCAGGCACACGAACAGGACCGAAGCGCTCATCCCTCGGCCGCCGCCGTGCTCAGGCCCAGTTGCGGCACGCCGATCGACCGCCGCCCGCCGAAATCGGTGCGCGCCACGATCACGCCCAGCTTTTCCATATAATCGATCAACCGCCGCACGCGCCCCGGCGAACTGGTGCCATAGGCGCGCGCCAGCGCCACATCGTCGGGGCAGGGCAGCCCCTGCATCGCCGCCCGCGCAATCAGCAGGAAGGGAGCGAGCATATCCTCCGGCACAGGTTCGGCGGCCTTCATCGCATCGGCCCAGCGCGGGTCGGCGGCATCGAACATGCCCGCCTGCGCCATGGCGAATCGCTTGCGGAAAGCGGGCAGGTCGAGCGGCGGCTGGCGCAGTCCCTTCATCCGGCAGCGGACGCCGAAATCCTGATAGAGCGTCGACACGCTGGGCTGCGCCTCCCCCAGGTCCGCCACGATCTCCTCCAGCACGGCGATCACCACCGGCTCATTCTGGCCAAAGTCCAGTTCCGGCGCGGCGGGCTTGGCCGAAGGCGCGGCGGCAAGGGCGCGCATCAACTCCTCCGCAGGCAAGGCCGGCGGCTCGGCGCGGGGTGGAGGCGGGGGCAGCGCCTCTTCCTCGCCCGCGCCTGCGAACAGCAATTCCTGCAAATCCTCCGTCGCGGTGACGGGGGGCGGCATCAGCTTGTGCGTGCCGCCGCGCGTGCTGGTCTTCACCGACCCGATCTTCACCGCCACCGGCCGTCGACAGATGGCCGGGCCCAGCGCCAGAAAGCGGCCGCGCTCCAGATCGCGGATCTGCTCCGCCTGCCGCCGCTCCATGCCCAAAAGGTCCGCCGCCCGCGCCATGTCGATGTCGAGGAAGGTGCGCCCCATCAGGAAGTTCGATGCCTCGGCCGCGACATTCTTGGCGAGCTTCGCCAGCCGCTGCGTCGCGATCACGCCCGCCAGGCCGCGCTTGCGCCCCCGGCACATCAGGTTCGTCATGGCCGCCAGCGAAAGCCGCCGCGCCTCATCCGACACATCGCCCGCCGCCACGGGGGCGAACATCTGCGCCTCGTCCACCACCACCAGCGCGGGATACCAGTGGTCGCGCGGCGCGTCGAACAGCGTCGACAGGAAAGTCGCGGCGCATTTCATCTGCGCCTCCAGCTCCAGCGATTCCAGACTGAGCACCACGGATGCGCGATGCTCGCGTATGCGCATCGCCATCTTGACGATCTCGCGCTCATTATAGTCGCCCGCGTCGATCACCACATGGCCATATTCATCCGCCAGCGTGACGAAATCGCCCTCCGGATCGATCACGACCTGCTGGACCAGCGCGGCGCTTTCCTCCAGCAGGCGACGCAGCAGATGCGACTTGCCGGACCCTGAATTGCCCTGGACGAGCAGACGGGTGGCAAGCAATTCCTCGACATCGACCAAAACGGCATTGCCGTTGCTGTCATTTCCTATGCTGATGCTGGCGGTCACGGATTTCCTTTGGCCCATGGCGGGGGCTTCGCGCAAGTGCACAGAATAAGGATGCCGTCCTCCTGCCCCTCGCGGGATCACGTCACGCGATGCGGATTCCCTTGACCATCCCATTGTTGCGATGCAGCATCGATCCATCATGGCGACTCTTGCATCCTCTCCCGCTCCTGCGATCACGCAGAACCCGGACATCCGCTTTCTCGGTCGTTTGTTGGGCGACGTCATCCGCGCCTATGGCGGGGAGAAAATCTACAAGCAGACCGAATATATCCGCTCCGCCTCGGTCGATCGGGCGCGCGGCCTGCACGGCGCGGACGTGGTCGACACCGGACTCGACGCGCTGAGCCTCGACGACACGCTGAGCTTCGTGCGCGGCTTCATGCTCTTCTCGATGCTGGCCAATCTGGCCGAGGACCGCCAGGGCGTCGCTGCCGAGCCGGGGGCCGACGTCGCCTCCGCCGTCGAAAAGCTGCGGTCCCATGGAATAGAGCGCGAGGCGGTGCTCGACCTGCTGTCCCATGCCCTGATCGTGCCGGTCCTGACCGCTCACCCGACCGAGGTGCGGCGCAAGAGCATGATCGACCACAAGAACCGCATCGCGGACCTGATGCTGCTCAAGGACGGCGGCCGGACGGAAACCGATGAGGGCGAGAATCTGGACGAGGCGATCTTCCGCCAGATCGCGCTGCTGTGGCAGACCCGGCCGCTGCGCCGGGAAAAGCTGTTCGTCGCGGACGAGATCGAGAATGTCCTCGCTTATTTCCGCGACGTCTTCCTGCCCGTGCTGCCCGCCCTCTACGCCCGATGGGAACGGGTGCTGGGCGCGCGCCCGCAGAGTTTCCTGCGCGTCGGCAACTGGATCGGCGGCGACCGCGACGGCAATCCCTTCGTTCAGGCGCCGCAGCTTCGGCTCGCGCTCGCCAGGGGCTGCGAGGCTGCGCTGGGCTTTTATATGGATGCGCTCCACGCCCTTGGCGCGGAACTGTCGCTCTCGACCGAACTGGCCGATGTGTCGCAGGCCGTTCTGGACCTGGCCGACGCCAGCGGCGACGTCTCGCCCAGCCGTCAGGACGAGCCCTATCGCCGGGCGATTTCCGGCATCTATGCCCGTCTGGCCGCCACCTACCGGTCGCTGGTCGGCAAGGCGCCGTCCCGCCCCTCGGCGCTCAAGGGCGAACCCTATGCCAGCCCCGCCGACCTGCGCCGCGACCTGGTGACGGTCGCGCAGGGGCTGGCGAGCGAAGGCAATGGCGCTCTGGCGACCGGCGGCGCGCTTGGCCGCCTGATCCGCGCGGTCGAAACCTTCGGCTTCCATCTCGCCACGCTCGACATGCGGCAGAACAGCGATGTCCATCAGAGCGTGGTGGCCGAACTGCTGAAAGTCGCGGGGGTCGAAGCGGACTATGCCGGGCTCGACGAATATGCCCGCATCGCCCTGCTTCGGCGGGAGTTGGCGAACAACCGGCCGCTGGGCACGGCCTTTTTCGAATATTCGGAACAGACCGCGTCCGAACTCGCCATCGTCCATTCGGCGGCGGAGGCGCATCGCATCTACGGCCCGCAATGCATCACCCATTATATCATCTCCAAGGCGGAGAGCGTTTCCGACCTGCTCGAGGTGAACATCATCCTCAAGGAAGCGGGCCTGTGGCGCGCGGGCACGGAGGGCGCGCCGCCGCAGGCCGCGATCATGGCCGTGCCGCTGTTCGAAACCATCGCGGACCTTGAGGCCGCGCCCAAGATCATGGCCGCCTATTTCGGCCTGCCCGAAATAGGCGGCGTGGTGCGGGAACGCGGCCATCAGGAAGTGATGATCGGCTATTCCGACAGCAACAAGGACGGCGGCTACATCACCTCCACCTGGGGGCTGTTCCAGGCGAGCAAGGCGCTGGCCCCCGTCTTTGCCGAAGCGGGCACGGCGATGCAGCTATTCCATGGCCGCGGCGGCGCGGTCGGGCGCGGTGGCGGCTCCTCCTTCGCGGCGATACAGGCGCAGCCCAAGGGCACGGTGCAGGGTCGCATCCGCATCACCGAACAGGGGGAGGTGATCGCCGCCAAATTCGGCACCCGCGACGTCGCCATGACCAATTTGGAAGCGATGACCAGCGCGACCCTGCTCGCCAGTCTGGAACCCGAAGTCCTGTCCGATCGCGATGCCGCCCGCTTCGCCGCCGCCATGGACCAACTGTCGAAGACCGCCTTCGCCGCCTATCGCGATCTTGTTTATGGTACTGAGGGCTTCAAGGAATTCTTCCGGCAATTGACCCCGATCCAGGAAATCTCCGGCCTCAAGATCGGCTCCCGTCCGGCCAGCCGCACCAAGAGCACCCGGATCGAGGATTTGCGCGCCATCCCCTGGGTGTTCAGCTGGGCGCAGGCGCGGGTGATGCTGCCGGGCTGGTATGGGGTCGGCCACGCGCTTTCCGCCTTCGAGGACAAGGCGCTGCTGGCCGACATGGCGCAGCACTGGTCCTTCCTGCAATCGGCGCTCGCCAATCTGGAGATGGTGCTGGCCAAGTCCGATCTGGGTATCGCTGCTCACTATCTGCCGCTGGTCGAGGATCAGGCGCGGGGCGCGGAGATTTTCGACCGCATCCGCGATGGTTGGGACATGGCCCATGACGGCTTGCTCGCCGCCACCGCCCAGTCGCGGCTGCTGGAGAAGAATCCCAAGCTCGACACGTCGATCCGCCTGCGCCTGCCCTATATCGAGCCGCTGAACCTTCTTCAGGTCGAACTGATGAAGCGCCACCGCAGCGGTGAGGACGACCCGCGCATCAAGGAAGGCATAGAATTGTCGATCAACGCGATCGCCACGGCGCTGAGGAATAGCGGATAGGGGTGGATTCCTGCCATTCCCCCTCCCGCAGGCGGGAGGGGGCTAGGGGGTGGGCTGGCGCGGCACCTGCGCTGTTTTGCAACGGCTAAGTCAGAAGCTCGCTACGCTCGCGCCCACCCCTAACCCCTCCCGTTTACGGGAGGGGAAGGTCCTGAATTGGCCAGTTCCCGCCCCGGATCGCCCCACCTTCTACTTCCGCGGAATCCTTCGTGCGCTGGCCAGATGATGGGCGTGCGTGATCGCTACGGCCAGGGCGTCCGAGGCATCGGGTCCGGCGATCTTTGCGCCGGGGAGGAGGCGGGAGACCATGGCGTGGACCTGCTCCTTCGATGCATTGCCGACGCCGACCACGGATTTCTTGACGAGCCGGGCGGCATATTCGCCCACTTCCATGCCGGATCGCGAAGCCGCCAGCAGCACCACGCCACGGGCCTGGCCGAGTTTGAGCGTCGATTGCGGGTTCACGTTGAGGAACACCTCTTCGACAGCCGCGCCATTGGGTTGATGTTCGAGGATGAGGTCGGTCAGCGCCAGATCGAGCACCAGCAGCCGGCTGGCCAGCGCCATGCCTGAATCGGTCTTGATCTGGCCGTTGGAGATATGGGTGAGGCGGTTGCCATCCGCGGCGATCAGGCCCCAGCCGGTCGTGCCAAGGCCCGGGTCCAGGCCCAGGATGATCATGATATTCCCCTCGTCCCTTCACGGGAGAGGACAGGGTGGCTCGCCGG
Organism: Sphingobium fuliginis; assembly: GCF_004152845.1. Lineage (GTDB taxonomy): Bacteria > Pseudomonadota > Alphaproteobacteria > Sphingomonadales > Sphingomonadaceae > Sphingobium > Sphingobium fuliginis. Next base: position 872,830 of record NZ_SEON01000001.1, on the reverse strand, counting down.
TCCGCCGGACGGGCACGTCTGGAGGGAGACCGGACCGGGCGCGTCGGCTGCCGCGCCCTCCCGGCTTCGCCCGAGCGGCAGGGCCGCCAGGGCTTCGCATCCCTCTCCCCGCAGGGGAGAGGGAAGGGGAAGGATCAACCCAGCTTCTCCATGACTTCGTCGGAAACTTCGTAATTGCCCCAGACGGTCTGGACGTCGTCATCGTCTTCCAGCGTGTCGACCAGCTTCATCAGCGTCGCCGCATTGCTCTCGTCCACCTCGACGGTGGTCTGCGGCTTCCAGGCGAGCTTGGCGCCTTCGGCCGGACCGAGCTTGGCCTCCAGCGCCCTGGCGACTTCGTGCAGCGCGTCCATGGCGGTCCAGATCTCATGCTCGTCCTCGTTCGAGGAGACGTCGTCCGCACCCGCTTCCAGCGCCGCTTCGAAGATCGCGTCGGCATCGCCCGCGCTCGCCGGATAGGTGATGAGGCCCATGCGGTCGAAACCGTGGCTGACCGCGCCCGAAGCGCCCAGATTGCCGCCATTCTTGGAAAAGGCCGTGCGGACGTTGGTCGCGGTGCGGTTGCGGTTGTCGGTCAGCGCCTCGACGATGATGGCCACGCCGCCGGGACCATAGCCCTCGTAACGGATTTCCTCGTAATTCTCCATGTCGCCGCCGACCGCCTTGTCGATCGCGCGCTGGATATTGTCCTTTGGCATGGACTGCGCCTTGGCGGCGTTGACCGCAAGGCGGAGGCGCGGGTTCATGTCCGGGTCGGGCATGCCCATCTTCGCCGCCACGGTGATTTCGCGCGACAGCTTGGAGAACATCGAGGAGCGCTTCTTGTCCTGCGCGCCCTTGCGATGCATGATGTTCTTGAATTTGCTATGGCCGGCCACGGCCTGCTCCTGACTTGTCTGTTTGTTCGATGCGGGCTCTCTAGCGAGCGCGCCCTCGATGCGCAATGTCAGACGAGGATCGCGGTGCCCGAGGCGGTCACCATCAGCATCGACCCGCTGGACCCGACGGTCTCATAATCCAGGTCGACGCCGACGACCGCATTGGCGCCCAGCGCCACGGCGCGGGTGCGCATTTCCGCGATCGCCTGTTCGCGGGCACGCTGGAGCACGTCCTCATAGGCGCCAGAGCGCCCGCCGACGATGTCGCGCACGCTGGCGAACAGGTCGCGGAACAGGTTTGCGCCCACGATCACCTCGCCGGTGACGATGCCGAGATATTCCTTCGCAGGCCGGCCTTCCAGCGAAGGGGTGGTGCTGACGATGATCCCGGTCATGGACGCTCTCCCCGCGCTGCGATTTATTCGATGCCCAGCGCCGTCTTGTATGTTTCCAGCAGCGCTTCGGCTTCCATGCGGGCATTGCGCTCCATCTTGCGCAGGCGGACGATGGACCGCATCGTCTTCACGTCATAGCCATTGGCCTTCGCCTCCAGATAGACGTCCTTTATATCGTCCGCGATGCCCTTCTTTTCCTCTTCCAGGCGCTCGATGCGCTCGATGAAGAGGCGTAGCTGTTCGGCGGCGACATTGCCATCGCTCATGGGAATCTCCAGTAAATGTGAATCGGTTGATGAATCGGTCGGCGCCTGCCTCTAATGATTGTCGGCGTTCTTCGCCACACTCTCCTGCATGCGGGCGATCTGTTCCGGCGTCGCCTCGCCCTGATGGCGGGATTTCCATTCGGCAAAGGGCATGCCATGGATGATCTCCCGCGCTTCCTCCCTGCCGATCGTGCCGTCCGCCTCCGCGATCCAGTCGGCCAGGCAGTTGCGGCAGAAGCCCGCCGTTCCCATCAGGTCGATATTCTGGACATCGGTGCGGTGCTGCAAATGCGCCACCAGCCGTCGGAAGGCGGTTGCGGCAACCGCATCACTGAGTATGTTATCGCTCACGGCGAACCTTTCGCTGATCATCATCCTGTCGTGCAGCACGGATAATCGAAAACCGCGCCCTGGCAAACCAGAGGCGACCATGACGGCCAGGAGACAAGAGGAATGACGAAATTACCGCCCCGTTCGCGCAAGGTCCGCATATTGGCGACCCTTGGCCCCGCGAGCGACAGCCCGGAAATGATCCGGGCGCTGTTCGTCGCCGGGGCCGACGCTTTCCGCATCAATATGAGCCATGGCGCGCATGAGGATCATGCCGCGCGCATCGCGACGATCCGGGCGCTGGAAAAGGAATTCGGACGTCCTACGACAATCCTGGGCGACCTTCAGGGGCCGAAGCTGCGCGTCGGGACCTTCGATCGCGGGCTGGCGGTGCTGGAAACGGGCGCGGCCTTCGTGTTCGACAGCGATCCTGCGCCGGGCGATGCGACGCGGGTCAACCTGCCCCATCCGGAGATCTATGCGGCTCTGGTGCCCGAAACCCGGCTGTTGCTGGACGACGGCAAGATGGTGCTGCGGGTCAAGAAGGTGGCGGAGGATCGCATCGACACGGTGGTCGAGGTCGGCGGTACCCTTTCCAACCGCAAGGGCGTGAACGTGCCCGATGTGGTCGTGCCGGTGCCGGCGCTGACCGAAAAGGACCGGCGCGACCTGAGCTTCGCGGTCGAGCAGGGCTGCGACTGGATCGCCCTGAGCTTCGTCCAGCGGCCGGAGGACCTAGCCGAGGCGCGCAAGCTGATGGGCGGCTATGGCGCATTGATGGCGAAGATCGAGAAGCCGGCGGCTGTCCAGCGGCTGGAGGAGATCATCGAACTGGCCGACGGCGTGATGGTGGCGCGGGGCGACCTTGGCGTGGAACTGCCGCCCCAGGCGGTGCCGCCGCTGCAGAAGCAGATCGTGGCGACCGCGCGCCGCATGGGTCGGCCCGTCGTGGTGGCGACGCAGATGCTGGAATCCATGATCAAGGCGCCGACGCCCACCCGCGCCGAAGTGTCCGATGTCGCGACCGCGGTCTATGACGGGGCCGACGCGATCATGCTGTCGGCGGAAACGGCGGCGGGCGACTGGCCGGTCGAGGCGGTGACGATGATGGACAGCATCGCCCATAGCGTGGAGCGCGACCCGGGCTATTTCGGGCGGCTGCACTATACCGAGACGAAGCCCGATCCCACCACCGCCGATGCGCTGGCGGAGGGCGCCGGCAGCATCGTGTCCGTCGTCGGGGCGAGCGCGATAACCTGCTTCACCTCTTCGGGCAGCACCGTGCGCCGCGTGGCGCGCGAGCGGCCGATGACACCGATCCTGGCGCTGACGCCCCGGCAGGATACGGCGCGCAAGCTGGGGCTGACCTGGGGCGTGCATGCCGTCCGGACCAAGGACATCGGCACGTTCGAGGAGATGATCGGCAAGGCCCGCCGCATGGCGCTGCGCCACGATATGGTCGAGAAGGGCGGCAAGATCGTCGTGCTGGCCGGCGTGCCTTTCGGGACGCCGGGGTCGACCAATGTGCTGCATGTGGCCGCGATTCGCGGAGATGAGCTGAGGGGCCGGGACGAGGGCTGAATGCCGATCGCTCCTAAGGGTCGTGCTCCTGCCTTCGCAGGGGCACGTCCAGCTTAGACGGTTGGGCTTCGAAGCAACGCCAGCTCTGCCAGTTCCCGGCGCAGCGTCGCCGCATCGCGGAACAGGTGGCCGCGCATGCCTTCCGCCTCGGCCGCCAGGACATTTTCCTCGCGGTCATCAATGAACAGCGCCTGTTCCGCGCTCAAACCGAATCGCTCCAGCGCCAGCCGGTAGATCGCGGGGTCGGGCTTCACCAGCTTTTCCGCGCCGGAGACCACGATGTCGCGGAAGGGGGCGAACAGCGCCGACTCCCGAGCATGGAATGGCGCCCAGAATTCATGGCTGAAATTGGTGATGGCGAAGAGCGGAATGCCGCCCTCGTGCAATTCAAGGACGATCTCCGGCATGCCCTCGACTGCCGGTCCTACGCTGTCGATGAACTTCTCGCCCCAGAGGCGAATCAGCGCCGCATGTTCGGGATGGCGCGCGATCAGCTCTGCGCTGGTTTCCGCGAAGGGGCGGCCCTGGTCATGCTGGAAGTGCCAGTCCAGCGTCACCACGTCGCGGAGAAACGCATCGAGCGCCCGATCGTCATCGATCAGGCGCTCGTACAGAACCCTTGGGGTCCAGTGATACAAGACATTGCCAACGTCAAAGACGACGGCGGCAATATCCGCCATGAATCAGCCCTGGCGGGCCTTGAAGCGGCGGTTGGTCTTGTTGATGACATAGGTGCGGCCGCGACGGCGGATCACGCGGTTGTCCCGGTGACGGCCCTTGAGCGACTTGAGCGAATTGCGGATCTTCATGGAACCAGCCTTTGAATGAATCTTGCGTGATCGAAAATCGAAGCGCAGCCCCTATGGGCGGGACGGCTGAAAGTCAAGGGCGGCCGCCCGCTTTTCGCTCCATCGCCGCGCCGTTCATCCTGCATGCAGCAAATCCGTGGCTTGACGCTTTTAAGGGATTAGCGGCGCGGTGTCGTGTAGAGGCTGTTCATCCCCTGGAGTGCCATCCATGTCGAATCCGTCCATGTTGAAGAAGATCGTCCTTCCGTCCCTGCTGGCCCTGGGGCTCAGCGGCTGCGCCACGGCTGTTCCACCGGTGGAGGTGACGCGGTTCCATATCGACGATCCGGCGCGCAACGGGACCATCGCCGTCGAGGAAATGGCCGGCAACCCCGATGTCGGCCTGGAATTCCGCACCTATGCCGCCGCGATCGAGCAGGAATTGCAGCGCGTGGGCTTCACCACGGCCGCACAGGGGGCGAAGAGCGACTATGTCGCGCTGGTGAGTTTCCGCCGCACCTTCCGCGAACCCGAAAGCTATGGCGCCAATGGCAAGCCGGTAAGCGTCGGCGTGGGCGGCGCCGTGGGCAGCGGCGGCTATTCCGGCCTGGGGCTGGGCATCGGCATCAACCTGTCGGGCAAGCCCAAGGGGCAGGTCTTCACCGAATTGCAGGTGCAGATACGCCGCCGCGCCGATTCGACCACCATCTGGGAGGGCCGGGCGCAGACTGGGGCGCGGGAGGGAACGCCCGCATCGCAGCCGGGTTTGGCGGCGCAGAAGCTGGCGACGGCATTGCTGGGGGGCTATCCGGGCGAATCGGGGCGGACTATAACCGTCAGATGAGCATCTCGATCACAAGCGCCTTCGACAGCGGCAATATTCGCGTTCTTTCCATTTCCGCCACGTCCGCAGGCGTCCGCGCCGAGCTGGAGATCGTTAAGGACCGGCAGAGCGACTTCTACCAATGGTTCCACTTCCGCGTGGCTGGCGTGGCCGGGCGGGAAGTCGAACTGGCGATCGTCAATTGCGGCGCGTCGGCCTATCCCGACGGCTGGCCAGGCTATAAGGCGCGCTATAGCGAGGATCGGGAGAATTGGCTGCTGGCGGACACCGGCTATGCCGACGGGACGCTGACGATCCGTCTTTCGCCCGACAGCAATGCGGTGTGGCTCGCCTATTTCGCGCCCTATTCGATGGAACGGCACCATGATCTGGTCGCCTGGGCGGCGTCCCAGCCGGGGGTGGAGCATCGCGAACTGGGGCTGACGCTCGACAGGCAGCCGCTCGACCTGCTGGTGCTGGGGGAAGGACCGAAGAAGGTCTGGCTCTACGCCCGCCAGCATCCGGGCGAAAGCATGGCCGAATGGTGGATGGAGGGCGCGCTGGAGCGGCTCTGCGACGAGGAGGACGCCGTGGCGCGGCTGCTGCGCAGGGAGGCGACCTTCTACATCGTGCCGAACATGAATCCGGACGGCAGCCGTCGCGGCCATTTGCGGACCAACGCCGTGGGCATCAACCTCAACCGCGAATGGCATGAGCCGTCGATGGAGAAGAGTCCGGAGGTGTTCCTGGTGCGCGGGGCGATGGATGAGGTCGGGGTCGATTTCGCCATGGACGTGCATGGCGACGAGGCTATTGCGGCCGTGTTCCTGGCCGGGTTCGAGGGCATCCCCTCCATCACGGAGCGGAAGTCGGCCTTGTATCGCCGCTATCGCGACACGCTGGCCGCCCGGACGCCCGATTTCCAGACGAGGAAGGGCTATCCCACCGCGCCGGCGGGCAAGGCGAACTTGTCCATGTCCACCAACCAGTTGGCCGAGCGCTTCGGCGCCGTGGCAATGACGCTGGAAATGCCGTTCAAGGATAATGACGACCTGCCGGACGCCGATTTCGGCTGGTCGCCGGCCCGATCGATCCAACTCGCCAAGGACTGCCTGGGCGTGCTGGCGGAGATGATCGACGAAATCTGAACCCGGCCGGCCGCGGTTCAGCCGAAGAGATCGCCCAGGAAATCGGCCATCGCGCGGAAGCTGCGGCGGTCGGCTTCGGGATTATAGGCCAGGCCCCTTTCGGGCATCTTCGCGTCATGGTCGGTGAAGGCGTGCCCGGTATGGCCATAGGCATGGATCTGCCAATCGCATCCCGCTTCGGTCAGTTCCTTCGCCAGCGCGACCGTGGCTTCCGGCGGCGCGATCGGATCGTCCCAGCCGTGGCAGATCAGCAGCCGCGCGGTGATCTTCGCATGGGGAAGGGGCGGCGCATCATAGACGCCGTGGAAGCTGACGCCGCCTGCAATATCCGCTCCTGAACGGGCAAGGTCGAGCACGCATTTGCCGCCGAAGCAGAAGCCGATCGCCGCGGTCCGGCTCTCGTCCGCCTCATCGAGCGATTTCAGCAGCGCATGGGCGGCGTTCGTCCGGTCCCGCAGCAAAGTGCGGTCATCATTGAGTTCGGCCATGTAGCGGCCCATGTCCGGATCGGCCCGGCTGGTCCGCTTGCCCTGGCCGAACACATCCGCGACGAGCACGGTGTAACCGATCGCCGCGACCTTTTCGGCATAGGCGAAATCGGCCTCCTTGGTGCCCAGAACATTGGGGAAAAGCAGGATGGCCGGACGCGGAGCGGCGGCGGCATCGTCGAACACGGCCATGCTCTCGAACTGACCGCCAGGGCCTTCATGCACGGTGACGCGGCGGGTGATGGTCATGAAAGGCTCCTTGCTTCGGGGTCGGGACGCATGTTGGGATGCCATGCGGGATTGGCAAGATTGGGCCAGTTGCGGATGTTGACACCTCGCCTTCAAGGCGAGGGGCCTAATGGCGGGAAACCGCCCTATCGACCATGGATGATCCGCACTTTCGATGCAGCCTCGGCCGCGACGGCGCGGGCCTGGTCTGCGTCGATCGCGCGGGCCAGGGCGACGCCCATGCGGCGATAGGGGCGGGTCGTCGGCTTGCCGAACAGCCGCAGATCGACTTCCCCACCGGGCGTCGAGAGCGCTTCGGCCAATCCTTCGAACCGAAAGTCATCCGATTCCCGATCCGCCAATATCACCGCCGAAGCCGCGGCCCCATGCAGCGTCACTTCCGGCACCGGCAGGCCCATGATCGCGCGGGCGTGAAGATCGAATTCGCTCCAGTTCTGGGAGATCAGGGTCACCATGCCGGTATCGTGCGGCCGGGGCGAGAGTTCGGAGAAGATGACATCCTCTCCCTTCACGAAGAATTCCACGCCGAAAATGCCGTAGCCGCCCAGATTGTCGACCACCTTGCGCGCCATGTCCTGGGCGGCGGCCAGCGCGCCGCCGGACATGGGCGTGGGCTGCCAGCTTTCCTGATAGTCGCCGCGTTCCTGCCGATGGCCGATAGGCGGACAGAAGCTGACGCCGTCACGGCTGCGCACGGTCAGCAGCGTGATCTCATAGTCGAAGGCGATGAATTCCTCGACGATCACCCGGCTGCGGTCGCCGCGCATGTTCGCGACTGCATAGTCCCAGGCGGCTTCCAGTTCTTCAATCGTGCGGACCGTGCTCTGGCCCTTGCCGGATGAGGACATGACCGGCTTGATGACGCAGGGAAGGCCGGTATGCGCCGCCCCCGCCCGCACTTCCTCCAGCGTTTCGGCGTAGCGATAGCGGGAGGTGCGCAGCCCCAGTTCGACCGCGGCGACTTCGCGAATGCGGTCGCGGTTCATGGTCATGATGGTGGCGCGGGCCGAAGGGACGACCGTCACGCCGCGCGCCTCGAAATCGGCCAGGACCTCGGTGCGGATCGCCTCGATTTCGGGGACCACGAAGTCGGGCCGATGCTTTTCGATGGCTTTGGCGAGCAGGTCGGCGTCAAGCATGGAGAAGACTTCAAACCCGTCCGCCACCTGCATGGCAGGCGCCCCCGCATAGCTGTCGCAGGCGATGACCTGCGCGCCGAGGCGCTTGGCGGAGATCACGAATTCACGACCCAGTTCGCCCGAGCCCAGAAGGAGGATCTTCGCGGTAAAGGCCATGGCGGGACTCCTCGGAATGGACATCTTCAGCGCATTCAGCGCAGCGTGCTCCTGTCGGCGCAGGAACACGTCATTTCTATTCTTTAAAGTTCAGCGTCCATCAGTGCCGGGAAGAAGCCCTCATGGGCGCTGCGCAGGTCCGCCAGCGCCACGCCCGCCACCTTGTCGCCGCCAGTCGTGCCGATGCGAAGCGCGCCTGGAATGTCCACCCCCTGGGCGGCGGCGACGATGTACCGGCCCTGATCCTCGCCAAAGGCGCTGGCGGTCGTAAGGGCGATGCTCAGCTCCGCCCCGATCTTCCCGGCCAGCGCCATTTCCGTCACCGCGACCAGCAGGCCGCCGTCGGAAATGTCATGCACCGCATTGACCTTGCCTTCCGCGATCAGCGCCCGGACGGTTTCGGCATGGGCACGCTCCGCCGCCAGATCGACCTTCGGCGCCTCGCCCGCTTCCCGGCCGGCAATCTCGCGCAGCCAGATCGACTGGCCGAGATGGCTGCCTTCCCCGCCGATCAGCCAGATGGCGTCGCCCTCATTCTTGAAGGCCACGGTCGCCATCCCGTCGATGTCCTGGAGCAGGCCGATGCCGCCGATCGCCGGGGTGGGCAGGATCGCCGATCCGCCGCCGGTCGCCTTGGATTCATTGTACAGGCTGACATTGCCCGACACGATCGGGAAATCCAGCGCGCGGCAAGCCTCCCCCATGCCTTCCAGGCAGCCGGTGAACTGCGCCATGATCTCTGGCCGCTGCGGATTGGCGAAGTTCAGGCAATTGGTCACGGCGAGCGGCGTCGCGCCGACGGCGCTGATGTTGCGATAGCATTCCGCGATCGCCTGCTTGCCGCCCTCATAGGGGTCCGCATAGCAATAGCGCGGCGTGCAGTCGGTGCTGATCGCTATGCCCTTCCGCGTGCCATGGACGCGCACCACCGCCGCGTCGCCGCCGGGGCGCTGCACCGTGTCGGCGCCCACCATATGATCGTACTGCTCCCAGATCCAGCGGCGAGAGGCGATGTCAGGCGATCCCATCAGCCTGACGAGATCGGCGCCGATGTCGGCGCTCTCGCTGATCTCGCCCAAGGGCTGCACGCCCGACCAGGCCTTATATTCATCCTTCGCCATCGCCGGACGGTCGTAGAGCGGCGCATCGTCGGCCAGCGGAGCCAGCGGAATGTCGCACACCGTCTCGCCCTTGTGGACCAGCACCATGCGGCCGGTATCCGTCACATGGCCGATCACGGCGAAGTCCAGCTCCCACTTGCGGAAAATGGCTTCGGCAAAGGCTTCCTTGCCCGGCTGGAGCACCATGAGCATGCGCTCCTGCGACTCCGACAGCATCATCTCATAGGCGGTCATGCCGGTTTCGCGCTGCGGCACATCGTCCATGTTGAGCTGGATGCCGACGCCGCCCTTGGACGCCATTTCCACCGAGGAGGAGGTGAGGCCCGCCGCGCCCATGTCCTGGATCGCGACGATCGCGTCGGATGCCATGAGTTCGAGGCAGGCTTCGATCAGCAGCTTTTCGGTGAAGGGATCGCCGACCTGCACCGTCGGGCGCTTGGCGTCGGCGTCGTCGCCGAAGTCCGCCGAGGCCATGGTCGCGCCATGGATGCCGTCACGGCCGGTCTTCGAACCCACATAGACGATCGGATTGCCGATGCCCGAAGCGGCGGAATAGAAGATCTTGTCCGTTTCCGCGACGCCCACGGTCATCGCATTGACCAGGATGTTGCCGTCATAGGCGGGGTGGAAATTCACCTCGCCGCCCACGGTCGGCACGCCGACGCAATTGCCGTAGCCGCCAATGCCATGCACCACGCCGCTGATGAGGTGCTTCATCTTCGGATGGTCGGGCCGCCCGAAGCGCAGCGCGTTCATGTTCGCCACCGGCCGCGCGCCCATGGTGAAGACGTCGCGCAAAATGCCGCCCACGCCCGTCGCCGCGCCCTGATAGGGTTCGATATAGCTGGGATGGTTGTGGCTCTCCATCTTGAAGATCGCGGCCTGGCCGTCCCCGATGTCCACCACGCCCGCATTTTCACCGGGGCCGCAAATGACCTGCGGCCCTTCCGTGGGCAGCTTCTTCAGATGGATCCGCGAACTTTTGTAAGAGCAATGCTCCGACCACATCACCGAGAAAATGCCGAGTTCGGTGAGATTCGGCTCCCGGCCGAGCGCGTTCAGGACGCGATCATATTCTTCCGGGGAAAGCCCATGGTCTGCGACGACCTGCGGCGTGATCTGGGATGCGGTGCTGGACATGTGCGCGCCTTTAGCGGGGGAGCGCCCGATAGACAATGCTGAGGCTCGCGCCCGGGCGAAAACATGATAGCTTTCCCGGCCGGACGAAAAAAAGGGGAGTTGCCCATGGAATGGATGCTGTTGCCGCTTCGTCGCTACGCCAAATTCTCCGGCCGGGCGCGGCCGCGCGAATATTGGATGTTCGTCCTGTTCCTGCTGCTCTGTTATATCGGCGTCGCGATGGTCGAGGGGATATTGGGCCTCAGCACGACCGATCACTGGTTCCAGCGCGGCCCCTGGTGGGCGGGCGCGGGCTACAGCACCCGCGGTGGTCCGCTGACGGGGCTGTTCACACTGGCGATGATCATTCCCCATATCGCGGTTTCCGTCCGCCGCCTGCACGATACCGACCGCAGCGGCTGGTGGCTGCTGATCGTCTTCTTCCCGATCATCGGCAGCATCGTCCTGCTGATCTTCTTCATCATGAGCGGCACGCGGGGGCCCAACCGCTTCGGCCCCGATCCGGTCGAGGTGGGAGAGCCGGAATTGCGTTGAGCGCGTCGGTCCGGGCGTGCATGATTGGGCGGTTCAAGCCATTCCCCCTCCAGCAGGCGGGAGGGGAATGGCGTCGATTGGCCACATTCTCGCAAACCCAAAGAAAAAGGCCGGCCTCCATGGGGAGGGCCGGCCCGTACTTGCAGGAAAACGGAAAGGATCAGGCCTTGCAGCTCAGCGCGCTCTTGCCCGGCAGGGTGGCGGTGATCTGCTTGCCCGAGCCCTCGACCTTGAAGCCGCCGCCTTCGAAGGGCTTGCCCGCCTCGGCGGCGGTCAGCTTCGTGGGGGCGCCGTCCTTTTCGGTGCGCACGTTCACCGTCTTGTCGTCGCTCATGAAGTCGACGAAGATCAGGCTGTTGTCCTTGCAACGATATTGATGGCTTTCCTTCACCATCGGCGGCAGTTCGACGGGAGCGGCATTGGCCAGCTTTTCGGCCATGGGATCGGCGGGGCCGCCCACCACTTCGGGTTCGTCATTCTTGTTGCAGGCGGACAGCAGCGCAAGCGCCGCCACGGAGATCAGGGGGAGATGATATTTCATAGCGGTCCTTCTATGTGCACTAGCCACGCCAAGCGTCAACGCAAAACTGCCACGAGTCCGCCAGCCAGTGGCGCGACGTCATGACGTTTTCGTGAATGGCGGCCGGAATCGGCCCCCAGGGCCCATGCGGGCTTGACCGGGCGGGCGGGGGTCGCCAATGCAGGGACATGGCGCAAGACAGCATGACCCATGAGGGCGATCCGTCGCAGATGTCGTTCGAAGATGCGCTGCGCGCGCTCGAATCGATCGTCCGGCGGCTGGAGAGCGGGGATGTGCCGCTCGACGAATCCATTTCGCTCTATTCGCAGGGCGAGGAACTGCGGAAACGCTGCATGGAACGGCTGCAGGCGGCCGAAGCGCGCATCGCCAAGCTGACGATCGACGCCGGCGGCGCCGTGACCGGCGCTCAGCCCTTCGGTTCGGACTGAGCGTGCAGCGTGCGGGAGAGGCGGCCATGAGCGGACCCGACTCCGCCTCGCCTCGGTCGATTGGTCTGGTGGCCGACCGCGCTGCGGCGGTGGCGGCCGACATCGACCGCCTGTTCGACGCGCTGCTGGCGGTTCCCGACGACCCGCGCCGGCGCCTGCACGAAGCGATGCGCCATGCGGCCATGGGCGGAGGCAAGCGGCTGCGTCCGCTGCTGGTGCAGGCGGCCAGCGACCTGTTCAACATCTCGCGGGATTCGGCGCTGCGGGTTGGCGTCGCGGTGGAATGCATCCATGTCTATTCGCTGGTGCATGACGATCTTCCGGCGATGGACGACGACGATCTTCGCCGGGGCAAGCCGACCGTGCACAAGGCATTTGACGAGGCGTCGGCGATCCTCGCGGGCGATTGCCTGCACGATCTGGCTTTCGAAGTGCTGGCGGACGAGGAGACGCATCCCGATCCTTTCGTCCGGGTCGAGCTGGTGAAGGCGCTGGCCGTCGCCAGCGGCACCAGCGGCATGGCGGGCGGCCAGATGATGGACCTGGAGGCGGAGAAGACCAGCTTCGACCTGCCCACTGTCACGCGGCTCCAGCAGTTGAAGACCGGCGCGCTGATCGGCTTCTGCGTCGATGCGGCGGCGATCATGGCCCGCATCCCGCCGGAGGGGCGGACGCGCCTGCACGGCTATGCCCGCGACATCGGCCTTGCCTTCCAGATCGCGGACGACCTGCTTGACGTCGAGGGGGACGCCGTTCTCGCCGGCAAGGCGCTGGGCAAGGACGCGGCGGCGGGGAAGGAAACCTTCGTCTCCCTGCTGGGGGTGGAGCGGGCGCGGGAACAGGGCCGCCTGCTGGTCGAGCAGGCGAAGGCGCATCTGCACGGCTTCGGGCCGGAGGCCGACCTGCTGCGCGCCATTGCCGACTATATCGTGGAAAGGGATCGTTAGGGGCATGAGCAAGCAGAGGGTGGGGGTCTATCCCGGGACATTCGATCCGATCACCTTGGGTCATATGGACATCATCCGGCGCGGCGCGAAGCTGGTCGATAAGCTGGTGATCGGCGTCACCACCAACATCTCCAAATCTCCGATGTTCTCCGACGATGAACGGCTGGATATGGTGCGGCGCGAATGCGCGGGCATCGACACGGAAATCGTCGTCACGGGCTTCAACTCGCTGCTGATGGACTTTGCCGAATCGCAGGGGGCGAGCGTCATCATCCGGGGCCTGCGCGCCGTCGCTGACTTCGAATATGAATATCAGATGGCGGGGATGAACCAGCAGATCAACGGCCGGGTCGAAACCGTTTTCCTGATGGCGGACGTGTCGTTGCAGCCGATCGCTTCCCGTCTGGTCAAGGAAATCGCGCTCTATGGCGGGCCGATCCACAAATTCGTCAGCCCCGCCGTGCGCGAGGAAGTGGAGGCGCGGGTCGCCGCCATCGGCCTGAAAGGGCAGGGCTGAAGGCTCCACTCAGCCTTCGTTCAGTTGCCAATCGCGAAGAGGGCGCTATCAGGGCAAGTTCGCACCTGGGCAAAATTTGAGGAAAGCTTCATTCATGCGGTTCACGTCGGCGCTCAAGACCGTGGCGATCGGTTTCGCTCTCTATGCATCGAGCAGCGCGGCCCTGGCCCAGGGCGGCGGTGGGCGCAATGCCGAGGAGATGAAGAAGGAGGAGGCGGCCGTGCGCGCGGAGCAGGCCGCCAAGCAGCTCGGCCTCGATCCCGCTTCCAAGCTGCCGCCGGCCACGGTGCCTGTCGATCCCCAAAATGTCTGGGATCTGGACCTGTCGAGCGGCGGCCGCGTGCGCATCCAGTTGCGTCCCGACATCGCGCCTGGCCATGTCGAGCGGATCAAGGAGCTGACGCGCCAGGGCTTCTACAACGGGCTCAAATTCCACCGCGTCATTCCCGGCTTCATGGCGCAGGGCGGCGACCCCAAGGGGGACGGGACCGGGGGGTCGACGCTGCCGGACCTGAAGGCCGAATTCAATCCGATGCCGCACCTGCGCGGCACCGTCTCCATGGCCCGCGCCCAGAGCGAGGACAGCGCGAACAGCCAGTTCTTCATCGTCTTCCTGCCGCGCATGCAGCTCGACAAGAAATATACGGTGTTCGGCCGCGTGATCGAGGGCATGCAATATGTCGATGCCATCCATCAGGGCGAACCGCCCGCCGATCCGACCATCATCCTCCAGGCCTCGATCGAAAGCGACGGCAGGCCGCCGGTGACGGCACTGCCGACGCCGCCTGCTCCGCCCACGCCCTCGATCGTCGCGCCGCTGGCGAAGAAGCCCGCGCCCGCAAGGAAGCCGGCCGCGCCGAAGAAGAAATAGTCAGGCCGGGTGAATGCGTGCTCCTGCGAAGGCAGGAGCCCAGTCCCGCCGCCTGAACTGGGCTTCTGCCTTCGCAGGAGCATTGGATATGCTGTTCTAGAGCATTCGACCATGCGCGTAGATCTGTTCGATTTCGACCTCCCGCCTGAAAGCATCGCGCTTCGCCCTGCTTCCCCGCGCGACGCGGCCCGGCTGCTGCTGGTGCCCGGCGACGCGCCCTTCCAGGACCGCATCGTGCGCGATCTGCCCGACCTGCTGCGCGCCGGCGACGTGCTGGTTTTCAACGACACCAGGGTCATTCCCGCCCAATTGGAGGGGATGCGCGGCCAGGCCAGGGTCGGCGCCACGCTCCACAAGCGGCTGGGTCTGCGCCAATGGCAGGCCTTCCTCCGCAACGCCAAGCGGGTGCGCGATGGCGACTGGATCGACTTCGGCAATGGCGTCACCGCTGTGGCCGGCCCGCGCGACGAGGACGGTGGCGTCACGCTCCGCTTCGAGGGTGAGGAGCCGGTCGAGCTGTTGCTGGAACGGGCGGGCCGGATGCCGCTGCCCCCCTATATCGCCAGCAAGCGCCCGACCGACGAGCGCGACCGCAGCGATTACCAGACCATGTTCGCGCGGGAGGATGGCGCGGTCGCCGCCCCCACGGCGGCGTTGCACTTCACGCCCGAATTGATGGCAGCGGTCGAAAAAGCCGGCGTCCGGACCGAAACGCTGACGCTGCATGTCGGCGCCGGCACCTTCCTGCCGGTAAAGGCTGACGATACGGACGATCACCGGATGCATGCCGAATGGGGGCGGATCGACCAGGCGACGGCGGACCGCCTCAACGCCGCACGGGCGGCCGGCGGCCGGCTGATCGCGGTCGGTACCACCAGCCTGCGCCTGCTGGAAAGCGCGACGGGGGAGGACGGCATCATCCGTCCTTTCGCGGACGAGACGCGGATATTCATCACGCCGGGCTATCGTTTCCGCGCAGTCGACGGGTTGATGACCAATTTCCACCTGCCCAAATCGACCCTGTTCATGCTGGTAAGCGCCTTGATGGGTACGGAGAAAATGCTGTCGGTCTATCGGCACGCCATTGATCGCGGCTATCGTTTCTACAGCTATGGCGATTCCAGCCTGCTTCTGCCCCAGCCTTAAGGCCGCTCATGTTGATGCTCCATCGACCGCGGATGGGGCCTCCCGTTTTGCAAGGCGGTCCAAGGAATGAAAGTCGCACTGGCGCGCTGCCCTGTCTCGCGTTAAGTCTTTCTTTGATGACGATTGACCCGCTGGTGCTGTTGCAGGCTTACGCGATCGGCGTGTTTCCCATGTCCGACGATCGCGAGGCGGAGGAGGTGTACTGGATCGAGCCGAAGCGACGGGCGATCATGCCGCTCGACGGTTTCCACATCTCCCATTCGCTGGCCAAGACGATCCGGCGGGAGCGGTTTCGGGTCACCGCCAATCGGGATTTCACAGGCATCGTCCGGCTCTGCGCAGAAGCCGCGCCGGACCGCCCGTCCACCTGGATCAACCATCCGATCGAGCGTGCCTATCGCCATCTGCATGAAATAGGTTTCGCCCACTCTGTTGAGGTGTGGGAGGGGGAGGAACTGGTCGGCGGCCTTTATGGCGTGGCGCTGGGGCGGGCCTTTTTCGGGGAAAGCATGGTGTCGCGGCGCGCCGATGCGTCGAAGGTGGCGCTGGCCTGGCTGACCGCCCGCATGCGTTTCGGCGGTTTCACCCTGCTCGACTGCCAGTTCATGACCGATCATCTGCGGTCATTGGGTGCGATCGAAATCAGCCAGCGCGACTATCTTCAATCATTGGCGGGCGCGTTGGACGGCGTGGCGCTGGGGGCGGGGCGGGGCGTGCTGGCGGCCGGTTCCGGCGTCTGGGCGGAGCTGGCATTTTCGCCGCTTGCCGGGGACGCCTTGGCCCGCGCGCCGTCCGACACTTCGCCCTTGTCGCCCAGCTTCACCGTATCGGGACCGGTTTCCGGCCATGACATCGTGCAGCTCCTGACCCAGACGTCGTAGACCGGGTGCTGCACGACATTGCGGTCGGGCCGTTCCCGGAACAGCCAGCCGGAAAAGTTGCGGCGCCATTTATTGTCGGCGGTGCTGCGCACGTCGAGCTGAACGAAGGCGCCGGTTTCCTGCACATTTTCCCAGGGCGCCGTGGTTTCGCAGGCCTGCAGCCGAACAATGGCATCGCCCACGCGCAGCGCTTCGCCCGGCTTCATCGTCAGGTCGGTGGTGATGCCGTTGCGCTTGTTGAGCAGGCCGATCACCGCCACCCGCTCGTTCATCGGCGTGCCGGTGAGGGGAGACTCGTCGCCATTGCGGATCTTCTGCCCCTCGATGCGGACAGGACCGCCCTGGTTCTGCGTCGGCAGATCGTCGCCGCCGCAACCGGCCAGTACCAGGGTGCAGCCGAGAATCGGCAGGAAACGTCCCGCCGGGCGCCGCATCATGATGCGTCGGGGCTCCACGCCTCATAATCGCCGGTCGCCTTCTGGCGCAGGCCGCCCTTTTCCAGCGCGCCGGTGGGGCGGTAGGCCTGGGCCGTGCCGGTGGCGTTGGGGGTGAAGTCCCTTTCCCAGATGCGCGGGGGCGGCAGGAAACTCTCCGGCGCGCCCTCGATCGAATGATGCAGCCAGCCATGCCATTCGGCGGGCACGCGGCTGGCGTCGTTCGCGCCATTATAGATGACCCAGCGCCGGGTCAGTCCATTGGGGTCGGTGCCGCCTTCATAATAGACATTGCCCTGATGGTCCTCACCCACCTTCGTGCCCTTGCGGGAGGTGTAGAGCGAGGTGCCGATGGTCGCGCCATCCCACCAGGTGAAGATCTTGCCAAGGATTCCCATGGGCGAAGCGCTTAGCCGTTGCGGCTGGCGCTTGGCAAGGCGGTTCTGGTCAGCGGGGGCAGAAATTGAGGGGGTTTGACGAGGACGGCCGGTCGCAATCGCCCCAGGTGACGCGGTCGCCTTCCCTGATGCCCAGCTCCGCCGCCCTGCCGCCGCGCAGTTCGAGGACGGCGGCGACCGGGATGCCGGCGGAGACCGGCTCGCGGGAATAAGGGGCGGCGTTGGCCTTCAGGAAGGCGATGCTGCCGTCGGTGTGGATGAACAGCATGTCGAGCGGGATCAGCGTGTTCTTCATCCAGAAGCTGGCCGTGCGGGGCGGTGACATGGGGAAGAGCATCCCGGAATCGGGGGCGAGCGACTTGCGGAACATCAGGCCCTGTTCCTGCTGCTGTTCGGTAAGGGCGAGTTCGACGGTGAAGCGGTGAGCGGTTTTGGCGGTGTGGATGGTGAGGGGGAGGAGGGTGGTTTGCCCGGTGGCGGTGGGCGCGGCGGTGTTTTCTGCTTTGGGGGCGGATGGGGAGCAGGCGGCCGGGAGAATTGCAAGCAGAAGGAGGAGAAAGGGCTTCATGGGGGTGAGGTATCACAGCCTGGCGGTTAACAAACAGGGTGCTGAGCGGTTACTCATCCGCTTCCGGCACTTCCCCCGGCGCGGCGTCGGTCCAGCGGCGGACGGTGGCGTAATCATGGCCGGCGCGCAGGAAGGCGGCAATCCATTTTTCCCGCTGCTTTAGGTCCGGTCGTTCCTGGGCATAGGGGCCGATCCGCTTGCGCCGGGCGAAGCGGTCGGCGGCGGACCAGCTTTCCCTTTGGGTCTGGGCGTGGGCTTCCACCCGGTCGGCTTCCGCTATGCCATCGGCGCGCAGGGTTTCCGCGACCCGGCGGGCGCCATAACCGCGGCGGCTGAGCGCGCCGCTTTTCATCACGGCATAGCCGGCATCGTCGACATAGCGCAATTCGCTCAGCCGATCGACCAGCGCCTGCGGATCGGCGGGGTCTTCGCCGCCCCAGCCGCGTTCCTTGATCTTGCGGCCCAGATAGGCGAGCAATTTGGCCCGGCTGGTGGCGAAGCGCGCCACATAGCGCAGCGCAAGTTCGCGCATGGCCTCTTCATCGAGCGGGGCAGGAGGGCGTTTGCCGGTCATGGCAATGCTTCATGCCTGTTGCGCCTTGATTATGCCACAGTCGGGCCGGAATTTTACCGCCCCTTTTGGGGTAAAAGCCCAAGCTGGAATGCAACTATCCGGTGCAAAGCGGCTTGAAAGCTGTTAGCGGCGCGCCGGAATATGACAAACATGACATTGGGTGACACCAATATGACGGGTTCGCAAAGCATGATGGCACCGACGCCAACCACCGACGATCTGCCCCGCCGTTTCTCGGACTTCGAGACGCTGGGCGAAGCGCTGGACTATGCTGCGACCGGGCGGCGCGGCCTGAACTTTCACGACGCGCGGGGGAATCTGGCGCGACCCTATCCCTTTGCGGAGCTGCGCGAGGACGCCGTCGCCTGCGCCCACCGGCTGATCGCCCATGGGGTGAAGCCGGAGGATCGCGTGGCCCTGGTGGCGGAGACGGGCCCGGATTTCGCGCAATTGTTCTTCGGCATCGTCTATGCGGGCGCCTGGCCGGTGCCGCTGCCGCTGCCGACCAGCTTCGGCGGCAAGGAAAGCTATATCGACCAGTTGAACGTCCAACTGTCGAGCTGCGACCCGATGCTGTTCCTCTTTCCCAAGGAACTGGAGGAGATGGCGGGGGAATCCGGCCGTCAAAAGGCGGTCGAGAGCATCGCCTTCGAGGATTTCATCGCGCGGGAAGCCGTGCCCTGCGATCTGCCGCAGGCGAAGGGCGAGGAGATCGCCTATCTGCAATATTCGAGCGGTTCGACCCGCTTCCCCCATGGCGTGGCGGTGACGCATCATGCGCTGCTCAGCAATCTGGCGGCGCACAGCCATGGCATGGAACTGGTCGAGAGCGACCGCTGCATAAGCTGGCTGCCCTGGTATCATGACATGGGTCTGGTCGGCTGCTTCCTGTCCGTCGTCGCCAACCAGGTGTCGACCGACTATATGAAGACCGAGGATTTCGCCCGGCGGCCGCTGGCGTGGCTGGACCTCATCAGCCGGAACGAGGGCACCTCGATCAGCTATTCCCCGACCTTCGGCTACGACATTTGCGCGCGCCGCATGTCGAGCCAGACCAAGGCGCAGGATCGTTTCGACCTGTCCCGTTGGAGGCTCGCGGGCAACGGCGCGGACATGATCCGCCCGGACGTGATGCAGAGCTTCGTCGATGCGTTCGGGGACGCGGGGTTCAGCCCCAAGGCGTTCCTGCCGAGCTATGGCCTGGCCGAGGCCACGCTGGCCGTCACCATCATGCCGCCGGGCGAGGGCATCATCGTCGAACTGGTGGAGGAAACCGACCTTTCCGGCGGCGACGCGACCGAAGGCCGGCCGCAGCGCTTCCGCTCGATCGTCAATTGCGGCAAGCCGGCGCGCGACATGGTCGTGGAAATCCGGGACGAGGATGGAGCGAAGCTGAACGAGCGTCAGATCGGCAAGGTGTGGACCACCGGGCCGTCGCTCATGGTCGGCTATTTCCGCGATCCTGAGGCGACCGACGCCTGCATGGTCGACGGCTGGCTGGACACGGGCGACATGGGCTATTTGAGTGACGGCTATCTTTATATCGTGGGCCGCGCCAAGGACATGATCATCATCAACGGCAAGAATCACTGGCCGCAGGACATCGAATGGGCGGTGGAGCAGCTTCCCGGCTTCAAGCAGGGCGACATCGCCGCCTTTGCCATCACCACGCCGGGCGGCGAGGAAGCGCCCGCCGTGCTGGTGCATTGCCGCACCTCCGACAATGATGAGCGTACCCGGCTGCGCGACCAGATCCGCGAACGCGTGCGGGCGATCACCGGCATGAACTGCGTGGTCGAACTGGTGCCGCCGCGCACTTTGCCGCGCACCAGCTCGGGCAAGCTCAGCCGGTCGAAGGCGCGCAACCTCTATCTGACCGGCGAAATCCGGCCCTACGACATCGCCGCCTGACCCTTTGCCGCGAACCGACCGGCCGGGGGCCGCTTTTTTCATCTGCTTTTGACGGCCGTTACGGATTGATAACCGCTTGCTGTTAATCCGGCCGGGTGAGACGCGGGCAAGGGCCATCTTCTGAACAGGCTTCGCGGGAGCGAATATCGCTTCGGGCGATGATGGGTCTTGCCGTCGTGCCGGGCGATGCGGCGGAGCGCGTCCTTGCCGCCCAATTGCGCTCGGCCGATCATGTCGCGCTGCTGAGGCAGGCGATGAACCTCTTCGGCTTGCTGTTCCTGTGGCAGGTCTTCGGCGATCACGGCTCCGTGCCGGGGCTGATGGTCTGGAGCGCCGCGCTGGTCCTTTCCATGGCCGTCGGCGCCATCCTGCGGCGCAGGCGCAATGGCGCGGCGGCAAGCGCGACCGATCTCAGGGTCCATGGCTTCACCGGCCTGCTTCACGGCCTCGTCTGGGCGGCGTGCATGATGACGCTCTCGTCCGGGCACGGCGCCGCGCAGTTGGTGGCGCACTGGACGCTGATCAGTTGCATCATGGTCTGCGGCGCGATCAGCTATGCCGCCACTCCGCTGGCGGCGACCGGCTTCCTGCTGCCCTGCATCGTCGGGCTTGGCGCGCTGTTCGATCCGCGCGACCAGACGCCGCTGCTTGCCCTTGCCACCAGCTATGCGCTGTCGCTGCTGGTCGGCTGCTTCCTTTATGCACGGACCTTCGCCCGGCAGCACAGCGCCAGCGTGCAACTGGAGGAAAAGAGCGAGGTCGTCAGCCTGCTGCTGCGCGAATATGAACATGGCGCGTCCGACTGGCTGTGGCAGACCGATCCCGCGCGGCGGTTGAGCGGCGTGTCGCCGCGCCTTGCCGAAATGCTCGGCCGTACACCGGCCGAAGTGGAAGGCGTGCTGCTGGTGCAACTGCTGGCTGGAAATGCCTGGGAAAGCGGCCTGTTCCCGACCGAGCTGCATGCGCTGGCGGATCATCTGAAGCGGCGGGAAAGCTTCAGCAACATCGTCCTGCCGGTCGAGCTGGAGGGGGATGTGCGCTGGTGGGAACTGTCCGCCTCGCCCCGCTATGACGAGGGCGGCGCCTTTCTCGGCTTCCGGGGTGTCGGCTCGGATATTACCGAACAGAAGGAATCGGCGGAACGGATCGCGCAGCTTGCGCGGTTCGACCCGTTGACCGGCCTGCCCAACCGCACGCATCTGCGCGATGTGCTGGATCAGGCCATGGGCGGCGGCGGGACGGCGGGCGCAGGGCGCGGCGGCTGCGCCTTCCTGATGATAGACCTGGACCGGTTCAAGGCGGTGAACGATACGCTGGGCCACCAGATCGGTGACAAGCTGTTGACCCAGGTGGCGCGACGATTGCGGCATATCTGTTCCGGCGCGGAATTTTGCGGGCGCATCGGCGGCGACGAATTTGCCGTCGTCATCCCGCAACTGGGGGACAATCACGGCGTCGACAGGCTCGCGGCCCGGATCATCAACGGCCTTTCAGCCCCTTATCAGGTGGACGAACATACGCTTTACGTCGGTGCATCCGTCGGGTCGGCGGTGTCGCCACAGGATGGCCATGAATCGGAGGCGCTGATCCGCAGCGCGGACCTCGCCCTCTATCGCGCAAAGGGCGATGGCGGCGGCGTGCATTGCGCCTATGAACCGCAATTGCATGCGCAGGCGGAGGAGCGCCGCCAACTGGAACTCGCGCTGCGCGACGCGCTGGAGAAGAACCAGCTGCACGTGCTGTTCCAGCCGGTGGTGGAGGCGCAGGCGGGCATTGTCGTCGGGTTCGAGGCGCTGGTGCGCTGGACCCATCCGGACATGGGGCCGATCTCGCCAGCCAAATTCATTCCGGTCGCGGAAGAAGCCCGGTTGATCGGACCGATCGGGGAATGGGTGCTGCGGACCGCCTGCAAGGAAGCGGCATGCTGGCCCGACGGCGTGCGCATCGGGGTCAATGTCTCGGCCGAGCAGCTCGTCCATCCGAGCTTTGTCGGTGCGGTGGTGTCCGCCCTTGCGCAGAGCGGGCTGGAGGCGCGGCGGCTGGAGCTGGAAGTCACCGAAAGCGTGTTCGTCAACGCCGATACCGGGGCGCTCAAGATACTCGATCAGTTGCGGGGGCTGGGCGTTCGGCTGTCGCTCGACGATTTCGGGACGGGCTATTCCTCGCTTGGCTATCTCAGCCGCACACGTTTCGACACGATCAAGATCGACCGCAGCTTCGTCGTGGGCGCGGCGAACAACAGGGCGGAAAGCCTGGCGATCATCCGCGCGGTGGTCACGCTGGCGGACAGTCTGGGCATGGCGACCACGGCGGAGGGCGTCGAAACGGAGGCCGAACTGGCCATGGTCAGGGGCCTGGGCTGCCGCAAGGTGCAGGGCTTCTATTTCGGGCGGCCCATGCCGGCGGCCGACGCGGCGGCGCTCTTCCCCGGACATCAGGTGCGCGCCCGGGCCTAGGCTTCATCGCCGCGATGGAAGGACGCGACCCAAGATGCGCTCCGGAGTCCATCGAACATGGCGCAGTCTTGCCCGTCCGTCGCGGCAGCATGTTCGCCCCCATGCTGCTCTCGGCCCGCCCCTTATCCGCCGCTCTCGATCCGTAATTCCATCGCCTCGGGAAAGCATCCCCGCGCTTGCGATAATGGCCGGGAGCCTTCGATCGCCGCGAGGGCCGCGCGCCAGGCTCCGAAAGGCCGGCGATCCCGCGAAAGGAAGACGCCGCGCCGTCGGACTTTGCGGACCGGGCACAGTTGGAGAACCTCGCCCGGTCCTTATCGTCACGCCTTGGTGCATTCCCCTGCACGCTTGCCGGTGACGTCATGGGTGGTGCGCAGCACGGGCTGGCCGCCCTCGGTCCTCGTCATGGTGCTGCCCAGCGTCAGCGTATCGGCGGTGAAATTGCCCTCCAGCACGATTTCGGATGTGCCCTTGCCGGATGTGCAGCTCAGCGTAGCGATCAGGCGCCCCTTGCGGATCAGCTTGTCCTTGTAGGTGCAGTTCTTGCCCTCATCCCCGGCGAGAGCATTGGCGTCCGGCACGCCGGCGGCATCGACGGCGATGCAGGTCTTGTCCTCGCTCACCTGTTTCAGCGCGGCCTGATATTCGGCCGGGGTGACGGTGGGGGTATTATAGCCGGTTGTCTTGCGCGTCAGCGCCCATTCGCCCGCTTTCATGACGATCGGCGCTTCGGTCGTTTCGGGCGCGGGTTCCGGCTTGCTGCCGCAGGCGGCCAAGCCGAGAGCAAGCCCAAGCGGCAAGGCCGCCAGCGCGAATTTCTGCATATCCTCTCCCCTGTTCTCTGTTGGAACCGGTGCAGGCTCGCGCCAAGCCGTGCAAAGCGCAAGAGGAATCTGCTATCGCCTGCAGGCGCTTCGCTCACATCGCCTGCCCTTACTTCTCCGCGCAGGTCGTGCCGATCCACTTGCCGCTGGTCCTGGCCTTCATGCTCATGTTCATGCCATTGGGCGCACCGGTCATCTTCATGTCCATGTGCATCTCATAGCTTTCGGGCGCATAGCTGCCGGACATGACGGCGTTCATCGTGCCGCCCTGCGACTTGCAGCTTATCTCGCCCTTCACGGAACCGCCGCTGGCGTCGAAGCCCTTGTAGGCGCAATCCTTGTTCTCCTGCCCCGAGAACATCTTGCCGCTGGGGTTGGCGGCTTCCTCCGGCGAGACGCAATATTTGATCGAGGTGCGGCTCATCATCTTCTTCATCTGCTCTTTCATCTGGTCGCCGCCGCCGGGCATGTTCG
Organism: Sphingobium fuliginis; assembly: GCF_004152845.1. Lineage (GTDB taxonomy): Bacteria > Pseudomonadota > Alphaproteobacteria > Sphingomonadales > Sphingomonadaceae > Sphingobium > Sphingobium fuliginis. The sequence continues at coordinate 848,824 of NZ_SEON01000001.1, read as the reverse complement.
GCATGTCGATGTCCTCCAGCTCATAGCTGCCCTCCCACTGGCCGGGCTTGAGCTGGACCTTCTGCACTTCCTGGCGGACCTCCTCGCGGGTTTGCGGCTCGCTCGCCTTCTTTTCGCCGCACGCCGCGAGCAGGGCGGTCGCTCCCGTCATGCCGATCAGGATGGAGAGTGTCGGACGCATAAGCTTTTCTCCCTGTTTCCACGCCGTTTAGGGCGCGACCATATCAAGGGAGGGGGAGGATGCAATGCGGAATGGGCAAGCCATATGTTCTTTATTTGTTCTAATTCTGATGCTATGCGTGTTCGACAATCGGGTGAGCGTTGATGGACTGGGAAGATGGAGAAGGGCCTACTTCGGCTCTTCGCGCGCCAGGGTGACCAGCCGGCGGTCTATCCGTCGCCGTCCGAAGGGCTGTTCGAACCGAAGCCCTGAAAGGGCGGAGGCGTACGGCTTTGCCGCTTCCCGGCACAAGAGAGCGTGAAGCCGATTGCGTCTCAAGCCAAAGGCCCCATATTCCGCTTATGTCTATCCAGATCCGCACCACGCTGGACGAGCCGGAGACCGGCGAAGGCTTCGTCCCCCACCGCCCCGCGCGCCCGGAAAAGAGCGAGGGTGGCAGGCCGTTCAAACTGGTGTCGGACTATGAGCCGTCGGGCGACCAGCCGACCGCCATAGCCGAACTGGTGGAAACCGCGCTGGCTGGCGAGAAGGACCAGGTGCTGCTGGGCGTCACCGGATCGGGCAAGACCTTCACCATGGCGAAGGTGATCGAGGCGTTGCAGCGGCCCGCTCTGGTGCTGGCGCCCAATAAGATACTGGCCGCGCAGCTTTATGGGGAGTTCAAGAGCTTCTTCCCGGAAAACGCCGTCGAATATTTCGTCAGCTATTACGACTATTACCAGCCCGAAGCCTATGTGCCCCGCTCCGACACCTATATCGAGAAGGAGTCGAGCGTGAACGAGGCGATCGACCGGATGCGCCATTCGGCCACGCGTGCGCTGCTGGAACGCGACGATGTGCTGATCGTGGCGTCGGTGTCCTGCCTCTACGGCATCGGCTCGGTCGAAACCTATTCGGCCATGACCTTCGCGATGAAGAAGGGGCAGGTCGAGGACCAGCGGGAGATCATCCGAAAGCTGGTCGCGCTCCAGTACAAGCGCAACGACGCGGCGTTCGCGCGCGGCAATTTCCGGGTGAAGGGCGACAATCTGGAGATTTTCCCGTCGCACTATGAGGACACCGCCTGGCGGGTCAGCTTCTTCGGCAATGAGATAGAGGACATCGTCGAATTCGACCCGCTGACCGGCAAGAAGGTCGCGAGCCTGGACTTTGTGAAGGTCTTTCCCAATTCGCACCACGTGACGCCGGGCCCGACGCTGAAGCAGGCGATGGAGGCGATCCGCTTCGAACTGGCGGAGCGCCTGAAGGAATTGCAGGCCGAGGGCAAGCTGCTGGAGGCGCAGCGGCTGGAGCAGCGGACCAATTTCGACCTGGAGATGATCGCTGCCACCGGCTCCTGCGCGGGGATCGAAAATTATTCGCGTTTCCTGACCGGCCGTCTGCCGGGCGAGCCGCCGCCGACGCTGTTCGAATATCTGCCGGAAAATGCGCTGCTGTTCGTGGACGAAAGCCACCAGACCGTGCCCCAGATCGGGGCGATGGCGCGGGGCGACCATCGGCGGAAGATCACGCTGGCCGAATATGGCTTCCGCCTGCCGAGCTGCATCGACAACCGGCCCTTGCGCTTCAACGAATGGGACGCGATGCGGCCGCAGACGGTCAGCGTCTCCGCAACGCCCGGGTCGTGGGAGATGGAGCAGACCGGCGGCACCTTCTCCGAACAGGTGATCCGCCCGACCGGCCTTATCGACCCGCCTGTCGAGATCAAGCCGGTGGAGGACCAGGTGGACGACCTGATCCATGAGGCGAAGGAGACGGCGAAGAAGGGCTATCGCACGCTGGTCACGACGCTCACCAAGCGCATGGCCGAGGATCTGACCGAGTTCATGCATGAGGCGGGGATCAAGGTCCGCTACATGCACAGCGATGTCGAGACGCTGGAGCGCATAGAGCTGATCCGCGACCTGCGGCTGGGGGTCTATGACGTGCTGGTGGGCATCAACCTGCTGCGCGAGGGGCTGGACATCCCCGAATGCGGGCTGGTCGCGATCCTCGACGCGGACAAGGAAGGCTTTTTGCGCTCCGAAACCTCGCTCATCCAGACGATCGGGCGCGCGGCGCGCAATGTCGAGGGACGGGTGATCCTCTATGCCGACCGCGTCACCGGATCGATGGAGCGGGCGCTCAACGAGACGTCGCGCCGCCGCGAGAAGCAGATGGCCTATAATCTGGAACATGGCATCACGCCCACCACGATCAAGCGCAACATCGGCGACATCATCGCCCATGTCGCGTCGAAGGATCAGGTGACGGTGGACACCGGGCTGGAGGACAGGCCGCACCTCGTCGGCCACAATCTGCGCGCCTATATTGAGGATCTGGAAAAGCAGATGCGGGCTGCGGCGGCGGACCTGGAGTTCGAGGAGGCCGGACGCATCCGGGACGAAATCCGCAAGCTGGAGGCGGAAGAGCTTGGCCTGCCCGCCGGGCAGCAGGTGGCGGCGCCGCGAGGACGGGCGACCGAGGGCAAGCCGGGAACGCGCAAACTGCGCTACGGGAAGGTGCAGAAGAAGTTCGGACGTTAGGGGCCGGGGAACCGTCCGCTTCTTGTTCGAACCCGCCATGCTCCTCGAAGGCGCTCGAACAAGACGCATGGTTCGTCAGAGCGCGGTTCCGCCGTCTGTGGACCATTGCACCGTGGAAACTGGGCTCCCGCCTTCGCAGGAGCACTTTGTGCCTCAAGAATAGCGGAATGGCCGCGATCCACCCGCCTTCCGTAGATCATGGCGTTTGAACGGGGCTTCCATACGCCGCTCCCTCTTCCGAACGCGGCGAAGGCCGCTCCCGACCCTTCAGGCCGAAAATCTCACCTGTCCTGGTCCTGATAGGCCATTTGCAAAATCCCCCAATGCCGTCCTCGAACATGGATGGAGGCGATGACCTGCTTCAGCAATATGACCTCACCCACGGCGTTCAGCCGCCGATAGGCCTTGATGCAGAAGGGTTGGGTGATCCTGCACTGCTCGCGCGTGTCGGGGAAATCGAAGATCAGGCCCTGGCGCGAATATTCGAAATTCCAGTTGTCGTCGCCCGGCCGCTGCGGATGCGACCGTTCCGGCATCGCGACCGCGCCGAAGCTGTTGCGGTCGGTGAAGGTCATGCCGAACAGCCCCGGAAAGACGCGCGCCCTTTCCTGCTGCACCCGCGCAGCGGGGATCAGCACCGGCTGGACCGGATGGCTATATTGCACCGGCTGCGTGCCGGGGATCGGCATGTAGGATTCGCTGAACAATTCGCTTTCCGTCAGCCGGCCCTCGACAACGGCCAGTTCCAGCGCGTCGCTTACCGCCTGCGCGGCATCCAGGCAGAAATCGATATAGGGCGTATCGGGTATCTCGACGCCGCTTTCCGCCACCAGTTGCAACAGTCGGTTGGTGTCGTCGCTGGCGGTCGAGATGCGGCCGGACAGTCTTTGCAGGCCCCCCGCATTGTCGGTGGAGGTGCTCGCCAGCGCCGCCAGCCCACCGCGAATCTCGCCCGCCGATCCGACGATGGAGGCGATGCGTTCGGCCACCCCCTCGCTGTTGCTGGACAGGTCTTCCATCAGCGCGCCGAGCCGTTCGACCAGCAGTTCGATATTCTTGGTGTCGTTAAGCGCCGTGCGCGCGGTTTCCGCGCCGTGGACGATGCCCTCCAGCATCTTGCCCGCCTCGCCGGTCAGCGCTCCGATGGACTGATCGATGGTCTGGGTGGCGGTCGCGGTTTCCTGCGCCAGCTTCTTGACCTCTGCGGCCACCACGGCGAAGCCGCGCCCGGCATCGCCTGCGCGCGCCGCCTCAATGGTCGCGTTGAGCGCCAGCAAATTGGTCTGGCTGGCGATGCCGCTGATCACGCTGGTGACATGGGCGACGGTCTTCAGCGCCTCGCGAAAACCGTCAAGCTGTGCGTGGACGCTGCTCACCCGCTCGATCAGGTCGACGAAATTGCTGTTGGCGTCCGACAATTGACGCCCGGAATCCTGGATGATGCTCCGCGCGGCCACAGCCTTTTCGCGCGCATCCTGTCCCGCCAGCGACACGCTTTCGCCATCCCGGGAAAGCTGCGCCGCCGCGCCGCTGATCGCCTCGATCGTGCGGGCCTGATTGGTGACGCGATCCGCCAGCTCGCTGATGTCCGCCTGCAGGTCGAGCGTGCGGATGCCCAGGTCGCCGGACAGCTTGGCCACCTTCATCACCGCCTGTTCGACGTTCCGGGTTCTTGCCTGGTTTTCCACGCCGTCCGGGCTATCGGACGTTGGTAAAATATCCGTTATCGATGCGGTGGGCCGTTATAGCGCGCCAGTCAGCGCCAGCACGACGCCGGTGGCCACCAGCACCAGCCCCATGACCTCGCTCTGCTTCATCCGTTCGCCCAGGTAGAAATGACCGAAGCCCAGGGTGAAGGCGACCTCCACCTGCCCGACGATCCGCACCAGCGCGACCGGCGCAGTCGCAAAGCCGGTGAACCAGCATGCCGAACCGAGGGCGGACAACAGCCCGACCTGCCCCGAAATGCGCCAGCCGTGCAGCACCTTGCGCATTTCGCCGGGCTCGCGCAGCAGCAGGAAGCCGCCCTGCATCACCGTCTGCATCGCGACCGTCACGACCAGCACGATCAGCGCGGCCAGGACCGGGTCCGCGTTCGCGCCACCGGCGTCCACCTCCTGCGTTCCCCGCCGGATGGCGATCGCGGTCAGCGCAAAGAAGAAGCCAGAGGCGATGCCGCACAGCGCGGCCGGTTGCCCCAGCGCGCGGAGGAAGCCCGGCTTTTTGCCGCCGACCGACAGCAGCATGATGCCCGCCACGCCGCAGCCGATCCCCGCCCAGGCCAAGGGAGGCAGACGCTCCCCCATCAGCAGGAAGGATAGGATGGCCCCCTGCACCGCCTCCGTCTTGGAATAAGCCGTGCCGACGACGAAATTGCGATGGGCGAAGGCCATGATCAGCAAATTGGTCGCGACGATCTGCGCCAGTCCGCCCCCCAGGCAGAACAGCAGGAACGATGGATCGGGCGAGGGGAGCGGGCCGGGATAGATCAGCCGATAGCCCGCCAGCAGCATCAGCGCGAAGGGCAGGCCGTAGAGATAGCGCACCAGACCCGCCGCGTTGACGGACAGTTCCTTGCTGACCCGGCGCTGCACCGCCGTCCGCCAGGCCTGCGTCGCTCCCGCCAGCAGCGTCGCCGGAAGCCAGATGGGAAACGCCATCCTAGTCCTTCCCGGGATGGTGGAGGGGAAATGCGCAACCGTGGTGCAGAATATGCCGCGCCACATCGTCGAAATCCCGGATTATGTCATGAGCCTTGATCCAGAGCACCCTAACCCCCTGAGAACGCTCCCATGCGTCACGCTGGGCATCCTGCGCCATCTGCTCAGCATGGTCATGAAAGCAGCTGTCCGGCTCCACCGCCAACCGGACAGAGGCGCAGTGGAATCCAGCATAAAAGCCCGACCGGATGCTGTTCACAGCGCGATTTCGGGTGCGGCAAAGCGCGCCGCAATTCCCGCGCCTGCGCGACGCTCCTTCCATTCGGCTGCCTTGCGCCGATTCCCCGCCGCCATCTGCTTCGCAAACGGTCCCCCTCCCCATCTCCCGACGGGGAGGACCCGGGCGAGCCTCACACCCTTTCGAGAAGGCCTTCTTTCTTGATCTTCTCCTGCCACACCAGCGGGGCGAGACGGTGGACATTCTGGCCTTCGCTGTCGACGGCGACGGTGACGGGCATGTCCTGCACATCGAACTCGTAGATCGCCTCCATGCCCAGGTCTTCGAAGCCGACTACTTTGGCCGCCTTGATCGCCCGCGCCACCAGATAGGCCGCGCCGCCGACCGCCATCAGATAGGCGCTCTTATGCTTGGCGATGCTGTCGGTCGCCGCCGGGCCGCGCTCCGCCTTGCCGACGCAGGCCGCGAGGCCCTGTTCCAGCATCATGTCCATGAACTTGTCCATGCGGGTCGCCGTGGTCGGACCGGCCGGGCCCACCACCTCGTCGCGCACCGGATCGACCGGGCCGACATAATAGATGACGCGACCCTTGAAATCGACCGGCAGTTCCTCGCCGCGGCTCAGCATGTCCTGGATGCGCTTGTGCGCCGCGTCGCGCCCGGTCAGCATCTTGCCGTTGAGCAGCAGGCGGTCGCCATGCTTCCAGCTCTGCACCACTTCCGGCGTCAGCGTGTCGAGGTCGACGCGGATCGCCTCCTTGCTCGGCTTCCAGTCGACCTGCGGCCATTCCGAAATCTTCGGCGCCTCCAGATAGGCGGGACCCGAGCCGTCGAGCGTGAAATGCGCATGGCGGGTCGCCGCGCAATTGGGGATCATCGCCACCGGCTTGCCCGCCGCATGGCAGGGATAGTCGTAGATCTTGACGTCCAGCACGGTGGCGAGGCCACCCAGCCCCTGCGCGCCGATGCCGAGCGCGTTGACCTTGTCGAAAATCTCGATGCGCAGCTTCTCGATCTCGTTCTGCGGTCCGCGCGCCTTCAATTCGCCCATGTCGATGGGCTCCATCAGCGATTCCTTGGCCAGCGCCACGGCCTTTTCCGCCGTGCCGCCGATGCCGATGCCCAGCATGCCGGGCGGGCACCAGCCCGCGCCCATCTGCGGCACCATCTCCAGCACCCAGTCGACGATCGAATCGCTGGGGTTCATCATCTTGAACTTGGTCTTGTTCTCCGACCCGCCGCCCTTGGCCGCGACGTCGACGATGACCTTGTCGCCCGGCACCATCTCGACATTCAGCACGCAGGGCGTGTTGTCCTTCGTATTGACGCGCGAAAAGGCGGGGTCCTTCAGGATCGAGGCGCGCAGGCGGTTCTCCGGGTTCAGATAGGCGCGGCGCACGCCTTCATCCACGACCTCCTGCATGGAGCGGCTGTTATCGTCCAGCCGGCAGTCCATGCCCCATTTGATGAAGACGTTGACGATGCCGGTGTCCTGGCAGATCGGGCGATGCCCCTCTGCGCACATGCGGCTGTTGGTCAGGATCTGGGCGATGGCGTCCTTCGCCGCAGGATTGGCCTCCGCTTCATAGGCTTTGCCCAGCGCGCGGATATAATCCATCGGATGATAATAGCTGATGAACTGGAGCGCGTCGGCCACGCTCTCGATCAGATCGGCGGTCTTGATGACGGTCATCTACCCTGGTCCCTAATCTAAGGCCCGCCCCGCACGGCGGGTCCATGCAGGGGAGCGGCTAGTAGGGAATCGCGCGTGAGTCCAGTAGCGGCAGGGAGCCGGCCGCCTGTCCCGGGCGTTTCCCGCCCATGCCCCGCGCGCTCAAGACCTATCGCACCGCCATCGGCTTTCACGACGCCTATGTCGCCGCGCCCAGCCAGAAGGCGGCGCTGGAGGCCTGGGGCGCCGACGCCAATCTCTTCGCCCGCGGCGTGGCGGAGGTCGTGACCGATCCGGCCCTCATGGCCGAGCCGCTCGCCCGTCCAGGCCAGGTCATCAAGCGCCCGCGCGGTTCCATGGCGGAACATCTCGCCGCGCTGCCCGAAGAGAAGCCCGCAAGCCCCAGAAAGGCGAAGGCGCGCGGCGCGGCCAGGCCCAGGCCCCGCCCCGACCGCGCACCGCTGGAGGCGGCGGAGGAGGCATTGGCGGCTCTCGACCGGCAGCAGGAAGCAGAGCGCCGTCAACTGGCCCGCCGCGAAGCCGCCCTTCGGCGCGCGCGTCAGGACCTGGAAAAACGGCATCAAGCCGAAAGGCACCCGCTGGAGAAAGCCCGCGACGCAGCGGCAAAACGCTATGAACGGGCGCTCAGGACGTGGGAAGGCTAGAATATCGCGCAGCAGGATGGCGAGACCAGTGAAAAAAAGGCGCCACCGGAAGCTCCGGCAGCGCCCTTCCCTTCAAAACCGTCCTTTATTGTGCGCGGGGCGCCGCTGCGGCCGCATTGGCGGGCAGGCCGCCAAGCTGCGTCACCAGCTTGGTATAGGCGTCGAGATAGGCGAGCACGATCACCTGCCCGATCTCCGTATTCTGGTAGCCGCCGCCGCCGGCCGCGGCGAAGCCGCCCCACCAGCCGGCGCCGCCGCCGCCGCCGAAGCTCAGGTCCGACTTGCGCGCATAGCCCTCCGTCAGCGCCTCTTCCTCGGTCGTACGGGCGTTGACGATGGAGAGCGTCACATTGGCCTCGCTCTTCTTGACCGAAATGCCGCCTGCCAGCGCGCCGAAGGTCCGGCCGCCCAGGAAGCCGCCGAGCATGCCGCCCAGCGCATTGCCGCCTGAATTCTTGTTGGAGGAGACGATGTCGGGCTGCAGATAATAATCCGCCGCCTTCACCTGGCCCTTGCCCAGATTGGACCCCGCCTGCAATTCGCCGGAGTCCGCCATGGCGCGTTCCATATTGCGGCTGGCCATGGCGCGGCCGCGGTTGACGATGCCGAAGCAGCCCGACTGCTGGATGAACACCTTGAGGATCGCCTCCGGGCTGCCCAGGTTCAGCTCACGCCACCACTGGTTGTCCGGCTCGACGATGGCCACCGTGCCGAGGCGCCGGGTGCAATGAGGAATTTCGGCGGTTTTCTTGGCCTGCTGCTGCCGGGCGGACGAACCCTTGTCGGCGGCCATCGCCGGAGAAGCCGCGACAGCCAGACCGGCTGCGGCAGCGACGAACTTCGCGAACACACGCATTGTCATGCACCCCTGAAAGTTGCTGAAGTCGTTTTGATTTTGTGGCGCCCCGATATTTGCACCATGCTCTAGCACAACCGCGCGGGCGCGCAAGTAATGCGAACGGTTATCACCGCCATAGCCTTAACGGGCCTGGGATGTGCGAGCCTGCTGACAGGCCCTCAAATGGCTGCTATCGGCGCGGGCCATGACCGATCTCTCGCACATCCGCAATTTCTCGATCATCGCCCATATCGACCATGGCAAGTCGACCCTGGCCGACCGCCTGATCCAGCGCACCGGCGGCCTGACCGACCGGGAAATGTCGGCGCAGGTCCTCGACAACATGGATATCGAGAAGGAGCGCGGCATCACCATCAAGGCGCAGACCGTGCGCCTCGACTATGTCGCGAAGAACGGCGAGACCTATGAACTGAACCTGATGGACACGCCGGGCCATGTAGACTTCGCCTATGAGGTGAGCCGCTCGCTCGCCGCCTGCGAGGGCGCGTTGCTGGTGGTGGACGCCGCGCAGGGGGTAGAGGCGCAGACGCTGGCCAACGTCTACCAGTCGATCGAGCATGACCATGAGATCGTGCCGGTCATCAACAAGATCGACCTGCCCGCCGCCGAGCCGGAGAAGGTGAAGGCCGAGATCGAGGAGGTGATCGGCCTCGACGCATCGGAAGCCGTGCTGGCGAGCGCCAAGGCAGGCATCGGCATCGATGACATATTGGAAGCCGTGGTCGCCAAGATCCCCGCGCCCAAGGGCGACCGGGAGGCGCCGCTGGAAGCGATGCTGGTCGATAGCTGGTACGACCCCTATCTGGGCGTCGTCATCCTGGTGCGCGTCGTCAACGGCGTCATCAAGAAGGGCCAGAACATCAAGTTCATGATCGGCGGCACCGAGCATCTGATCGACCGCGTCGGCTGTTTCCGGCCGAAGATCGAGCAACTGGGCGAACTGGGGCCGGGCGAGATCGGCTTCATCACCGCGCAGATCAAGGACATCAGCCAGACCCGCGTCGGCGACACCATCACCACGGTCAAGAATCCGGCGAAGGAACCGCTGCCCGGCTTCAAGGAAGTGCAGCCGGTGGTGTTCTGCGGCCTGTTCCCGGTCGACGCCAATGATTTCGAGAAGCTGCGCGAATCGATTTCCAAGCTGCGGCTGAACGACGCCAGCTTCTCCTTCGAGATGGAGACGTCGGCCGCGCTGGGCTTCGGCTTCCGCTGCGGCTTCCTGGGGCTGCTGCATCTGGAGATCATTCAGGAGCGGCTGAGCCGGGAATATGATCTGGACCTCATCACCACCGCGCCTTCGGTGGTGTACGAGATCCACATGAATGACGGGACGGTCCGGCATCTGCACAACCCCGCCGACATGCCCGACGCCAACCATATCGACTATATCGAGGAGCCGTGGATCGAGGCGGTGATCTACTGCCCCGACGAATATCTGGGGTCGATCCTGAAGCTCTGCCAGGACCGGCGGGGTATCCAGAAGAACCTGACCTATGTCGGCGGGCGCGCGCAGGTGACCTATGAACTGCCGCTCAACGAGGTGGTGTTCGATTTCTACGACCGGCTGAAGTCGATCAGCCGCGGCTATGCCAGCTTCGACTATCATCAGATCGGGGCGCGGGAAGGCGACCTCGTCAAGATGAGCATCCTCGTCAACAATGAGCCGGTGGACGCGCTCAGCATGATCGTTCACCGGGGCACCGCCGAATCACGCGGGCGCGGCATGTGCGAGCGGTTGAAGGACCTGATCCCCCGCCACCTGTTCAAGATTCCGATCCAGGCGGCGATCGGCGGCAAGGTGATTGCGCGCGAAACGATCGCCGCGATGCGCAAGGACGTGACCGCCAAATGCTATGGCGGCGACATCACCCGCAAGAAGAAGCTGCTGGAGAAGCAGAAGGAGGGCAAGAAGCGGATGCGCGAATATGGGTCCGTGCAGATCCCGCAGGAAGCCTTCATTGCCGCGCTGCGCATGGGGGATGAGAACTGAGGCTCCTGCCGGTGCAGGAGTACGCTATTCCCGAACTAAAGGGACTTCATTCCGCCGCCAGATGGTCCCGAAACCAGGCGGTGGTTTCCTCCTCGCTCAGTTCTCCGGCCGCGAGAGCCAGGAAGGCTACTACCAACTCGGCGTCGGTGGCCGTCAGCACATAGCCGTTCAGCGCCAGGAAGGTTTCGCTGACAACTGCGGCGGTGCGCTTGTTGCCGTCGACAAAGGGATGGTTGCGCGCAATGCCATAGGCATAGGCAGCCGCCAGTTCCGCCGCATCGGGTTCATGATAGGCCGCCAGATTCTGCGGGCGGGCCATGGCGCTTTCCAGCAAGCCTGAGTCGCGCACGCCTTCACCGCCGCCATGTTCGGCCAACTGTTCGGCATGCGCCGCAAGCGCCACTTCGGCGCTGATCCAGACCCAATTGCGGGGCATGGTTTATTTCGCAAGCTCGCGCAGTGCGCGTTTGCGGCGCTGCATGACTTCCCGCGCTGCCGCCATCTGAGCGTCGAAATCGGGTTCGGCTGCGCTTAATTCGATGCCGCGCGGCGTGGTGACGACCGACAGGGTCTCGCCGACGCCGACATTGAGATGCGCCAGCACCTCCTTGGGCAGGATGACCCCGGCGGAATTGCCGATCTTCGTGATCTTGAGCGGTGTGTTCATACGGATGTTATAACCATTATCCGGCCGCGGTGCAAGCCCGGCGGCCTTGACGGCGGCGGGGCGTCCATGGTCAATGCTCACGACCAACCGCAGGGGACCGGCATGAGCGAGACATGGCTGTATGACGAGCATCCCGCGATGTTCCGCGCGCATCCCTTCCTGTTCATCCTCCTGCTGATCTCCGTCGTCGGCATCCTCGCCATCGGCGTGTGGTGGGTGTTGCACAAGGGGGAGCGGCTGGCGCTTTCCGACCGGGAAGTGCTGCTGGAACGGGGCCTTCTGGCCAAGCAGCGGACGGAGATCGCGCTTTCCAGCATCCGCAGCGTGCGCATCACCCAGACGTTGGGCCAGCGCATCTTCAACGTCGGCAATGTGGAACTGTTCAGCGCCGGGGACATGGCGGAAATCGCGATCAAGTCCATGCCGCGGCCGGACCGCATCCGGGCGATCGCGGCTTCGCGCAATCTCGACCTGCTGCCCCAGCGGTAGGAGAATGGTGAACAGCCTCTTGACTTGTCCGCATTTATTTCAACGATAGTGCAATAGCGAGAAGGGGTGCTTTGGAGCGCCCACGGCCAGCAGGAAGGACGCCGGAGGAACGCCGGTCCGCAGTGGCGCGGGCAGGTGAGCAAGGGGTCGTCGTGCATGGGCTTGCGTGTGATGCCGTCGCTGCCAGAACTGACCGCGCAGCAGCAGGACGAAGTGCGTCAGGCTTGCGGTTTCGCCTGCGTCCGCTGTGGCGTGACCATCTACCGCTATCTTCGCTTGCCCGAAAGTCATGGGGTGACGCTGCTCTGCCCCACCTGCCATGGGCTGGTGGAGGAAGGGCGCCTGACGCCGATGCAGGTGCAGGGCTTCCATGCCAATCCCGTCGTGCGGCAGCGCCATTTCGCGCGGGACCGCCTGCCCTTCTCGCCGGAATTGCCGACGCTGATCATGGGCGGCTCGCAATTGCTGAGGGACACGCCGATCCCGCTGACGCTGGAGGGGGAGCCGATCCTGATCTTCGCGCCGCCGCGCCGAAGCAATGGCGCGACCCGCATCAGCGTGCGCATGGGTGGCCCCGATGGCGAGCCGGTGCAGGTCGTGAACGGCAATGAGTGGATGCCGACGGACGGTAGCTGGCACTTCCTGCTGCGCGGCGACCGCTACAGCATGATGGCGGCGCGGGGCGAGGGGCTGGCGGTGCTGCGCATCGTGGCGCGCAACCGCATTGCCGTCGAGCATCTGCGCACCACGATCAGGGGGCGGCGGCTGGAAGTGACGCCCGACTGGCTGGAGATCGACGGGAAGCGTTATGTCGGGCGGATCGGCAGCGGGACGCTGATCGGGCTGGAATGTTGATGGGGCGTGGGCGGCGCTGTGGTCTGATCCGTTGGTTATGGGCGCGCCGCTCTTCCATTATTCAGATGTCATCTGACTTTTCTTCCTCAGCCTGCTCATGTTGAGCGCCCCGGCGGCGCGAATCAGCGCCTTGAACGCGTCGGCATCGATTGTCTCGCCTTCCCTTATGTCGATGGCGCAGCGCACATTGCCGTCCAGGCTGGCGTTGAACAGGCCTGCCGGGTCCTCCAGCGAAGCGCCCTTCGCGAAGGTCAGCTTGACCACCGCCTTGTAGCTTTCCCCGGTGCAGAGGATGCCGCCATGCGACCAGACCGGGACGCCCCGCCATTTCCATTCTTCTACCGCCTGCGGATCGGCTTCCCTGATCAGCGCACGGACATGGGCAAGCGTTTCTCCCCGCCAATCGCTGAGTTCCGCGATGCGCCGGTCGATCAGCGCGGAGGGAGAGTCAGTGTCGTTCATCGGGCCGCTCCTCTTGCCCGGCACCCTAAACGGATCGCAACGAAACGGGAATGGCGTAGCGATGGTGCCAGGAGGGGCCTGCCTCCCCGCGCCACCGCTACGCCGCCCTTTGGGGACCACCCGTGGGGCTGGCCGCCCGCGATCAGGGGGATCGCGACCGGCGCCGGATGGGATACGGCTGTGCGGTATGGTTTATTCCATTGCGATCCTCAGCCGCAGCGCGCGGTCGTGATCGCCATCTTCCCGTCATAGCTGACGGTCAACCGGTCCGGGCGGAAATCCATGGTCATCGCCATGCCCGGCGCGCCCCAGCGCAGCGTGTGCGCGCCTGAAAGCCTGAGCAATTCGGCGCCGGTCGCCTCGCTAGCGGTCTGGCCGATGAAGCGGTCCAGCCCCTCGTCGCGGCATGGTCCTTCGGCGGTGGGCGGCGGCGTGGCGGGGCCTTCGCCGTTCGCGCCGGCGCAGGCGGCAAGCAGGGAGAGAAGGGGGAGCATGGCGGTTCGCATCCGTCCTGAACTCCTATTGCGTGCGGGTCATCTTGAGGCGGCCGTTCTTGACCGCGAAGGCAAGGCGGCCCTCGACCAGGTCGACCGCATCGCGGCCGAACTGTTCATAGCGCCAGCCTTCCAGGATCGCGAGGTCTTCCCGCACGCCGGCGGCCAGCGCGTCGATGTCGTCGCTGCGGGCGATGAGGCGCGCGGCGACATTGATGTCGCGCGAACGGATTTTCAGCAGCAGCTTCAGAAGGTCCGCCACCAGCGCGCCATCCTTGCCCAGGCCCGGCCGCTTGGGGTCGCGCTCCGGCATTTCCTCCTTGGCCAGCGGCTTGTGCGCGGCAAGGGCGAGCATCAGCCGATTGCCGATGTCGTTGGTCTTCCAGGTGGCAGACAGGCCGCGCACCTTGCCCAGATCCTCCTGCGTGCGCGGCGGGTGGCTGGCGATGTCGGCCAGCGTCTCGTCCTTGACGATGCGGCCGCGTGGCAGATTCTTGTCCTGCGCCTCCATCTCGCGCCATGCCGCCAGCGCCTTCAGGCGGCCCAGCACATCGGCCTTGCGGCTGGCGATGCGGACGCGTTGCCAGGCCTCGTCGGGCCTGTTCTCATAATTGGAGGGATCGCTGATCCGCTCCATCTCCTGATCCAGCCAGTCGCCACGGCCGGTCCGGCGCAGTTCCTCCAGCATCTTGGGGAAAATCTGGATCAGGTAGGTGACGTCGCCGATCGCATAATCGATCTGCCGCTTGTCGAGCGGCCGGCGCGCCCAGTCGGTGAAGCGCGCGCCCTTGTCGAGCTGCACGCCCAGCCAGGCGTCGACCAGATTGCCGTAGCCGATCTGTTCGCCCAGCCCCAGCGCCATCGCTGCGATCTGCGTGTCGAACATCGGATGGGGGGTCTTGCCGGTCAGGTTGTAGATGATCTCCAGATCCTGACCGCCCGCATGAAAGACCTTCAGCACATCCTCATTGTCGACCATCAGGTCGAGCAGGGGCGAAAGGTCGAGGCCGGGCGCCTTGGGGTCGATGGCCGCCGCCTCATGCTCGTCCGCGACCTGCACCAGGCAGAGATCGGGCCAATAGCTGTTTTCGCGCATGAATTCGGTATCGACCGCGATATAGGGCGATTTGGCGATCCGGGCGCAGAATTGGGCGAGAGTCTTGCTGTCGGTAATCAGCGGATGGATTTGCATATGGTCTTCGATCTTATTATGGGCTGGCCCGTCGCGCACGGGCTCGTCAATGCTTGACAGGACTGCCCATAGCGGCGCTGCAACAATTTGTCATTTCCGTAAAACGAAGCTGAAAGACCAAAAACGCCATGCATGCCTATCGCACCCACACCTGCGGCGCCCTTACGACGGCGGAGGTCGGCAATGAGGTGCGGGTGTCCGGCTGGGTGCATCGCAAGCGGGACCATGGCGACCTGGTGTTCATCGACCTGCGCGACCATTATGGCATGGTGCAGATCGTCACCGAGGTGGATGGGCCGGTGTTCAGGGTGATCGAGTCGCTGCGGGCCGAAAGCGTCGTGACCGTGACGGGCAAGGTCGTCGCCCGGGCGAAGGAAGCGGTGAACCCCAACCTGCCGACCGGCGAGATCGAGATTCGCGCGCTGGACGCGGTGGTGCTGTCCGCCGCCGCCGACCTGCCGCTGCCCGTGGCTGGCGAGCAGGAATATCCGGAAGACATCCGCCTTCGATACCGCTTCCTCGATCTGCGGCGCGAGACGCTGCACGCGAACATCGTCAAGCGCACGCAGATCATCCGGGACATGCGCCGCCGCATGGAGGATGCAGGATTCACCGAATATTCGACGCCGATCCTGACCGCGTCGAGCCCCGAAGGCGCCCGAGACTTTCTGGTGCCGAGCCGCATCCATGCGGGGAAATTCTACGCGCTGCCGCAGGCGCCGCAGCAATATAAGCAGCTCCTGATGGTCGCCGGTTTCGACCGCTATTTCCAGATCGCGCCCTGCTTCCGCGACGAAGACCCCCGCGCCGACCGCCTGCCGGGCGAGTTCTACCAGTTGGACCTGGAGATGAGCTTCGTCACCCAGGAAGACGTCTGGAACACCATGGAGCCGGTGATCGCGCAGGTGTTCGAGGCGTTCGCCGACGGCAGGCCGGTGACGCCAGCGGGCAGCTTTCCGCGCATCCCCCATGCCGAGGCGATGCTGAAATATGGGTCGGACAAGCCCGACCTGCGCAACCCGATCCTGATCAGCGATGTGACCGAGCATTTCCATGGCAGCGGCTTCGGCATCTTTGCTTCGCTGGTGGAGAGCGGCAGCGTGATCCGCGCTATTCCCGCACCGGGCGCTGGCGCGGGCAGCCGCAAATTCTTCGACGACATGAACAATTGGGCGCGCAGCGAAGGCTATTCGGGCCTTGGCTATATCAACATCAAGGACGGCGTGCCCGGCGGTCCCATCGCCAAGAACCATGGCGAGGAACGGACGGCGAAGCTGATCGAGGCGTTGGGCCTTGGCCCCAATGACGGCGTCTTCTTCGCGGCGGGCAAGGAAAGCCAGGCGGCCAAGCTGGCGGGTCTGGCGCGCATCCGCGTGGGCGAGCAGCTCGACCTGATCGACAGGGATCGTTTCGAACTATGCTGGATCGTCGACTTCCCCTTCTACGAATATGACGAGGATGAGAAGAAGATCGATTTCGCGCACAACCCCTTCTCCATGCCGCAGGGGGGATTGGATGCGCTGGAGAATCAGGACCCGCTGAGCCTCAAGGCCTATCAATATGACATGGTCTGCAACGGCTATGAAATCGCCTCGGGATCGATCCGCAACCAGTCGCCGGAACTGATGGTCAAGGCGTTCGAGAAGGTGGGCCTCAGCCAGGCCGATGTGGAGGAGCGCTTCGGCGGCCTCTATCGCGCGTTCCAATATGGCGCGCCGCCCCATGGCGGCATGGCGGCGGGCGTGGACCGCATCGTGATGCTGCTTTGCGGGGCGCAGAACCTGCGCGAGATCACGCTGTTCCCGATGAACCAGCGCGCGGAAGACCTGCTGATGGGGGCGCCCAGCCCGGCGGAGTTCAAGCAGTTGCGCGAACTGCACATCCGCGTCGTGGAGCCGCAGGCGAAGGCCTGATTCCCCCACCTCCGTTCGCCCTGAGCCCCAACGACAGGAGAGGCTTGCACTCCCGCTGAACCTTCGATGTAAGGACGGGCAAGGGGGACAGGCCATGCTCGACGAACAGATGTTGCCGGACAAACCGCCGGCCCTGGCGCGCAGCCTGGGCGTGGCGGGCGTCCTGTTCCTGACCCTGTCCGCGACCACCCCGGCATCCTCCGTCTTCGTCATCATACCCGGCATGTTGCAGGAGGCCGGGACCGGCGCGATCTGGGCGATGATCCTCGCCAGCCTGATCTGCGTCACCACCGCCTTCATCTATGCCGAACTCTCCTCCGCCTGGCCGGTGGCAGGCGGGGAATATGCCGCGGTGGCGCAGACGCTGGGGCCGATGGCCGGTTTCGTCATGCTGGGCGTCAATGTCTTCAACAATGTGCTCTTCCCGCCCGTCGCGGCGCTGGGCATCGCATCGGTCATGGCGACGGTGGCGCCGGGCCTGCCCGCCGTGCCGGTCGCGGTGGCGGTGATGATCGGATCGACGCTGGTCGCGGTCCTCAATATCCGCGTGAATGCGGTCATCACCGGGCTGTTCCTGCTGGTCGAACTGGCAGCCGTGGCCGTGGTGATGGTGCTGGGCTTTGCCGACCATGCGCGGCCGGCGCTGGAATTCCTGACCCATCCGGTGGTGGCAGAGACGGGGCAGGGCTTCGTCCCGGCCAGCGCCGCCTCCATCGGGGTGGCGACGACCATCGCGATCTTCGCGCTCAACGGCTATGGCATGGCGGTCTATTTCGGGGAGGAGATGCGCGAGGCGCCCAGACGGATCGCCGGAACCATCCTCGCCGCCCTCGGCCTCGCGCTGCTGTTCGAAGGCGTGCCCTTGCTCGCGCTGCTGCTGGCGAGGATCCACCTTGCGACCCTGCTGACCGTCGACGATCCCTTTGGCCTGCTGGTGCGGCAGCGGGGGAGCGCCGGCCTTTCGGCGCTGGTGTCGGTCGGCATCGTGCTTGCGATCGTGAACGCGATCATCGCCTGCGTGCTGGCCTGCGCCCGCTTCTTCTATTCGACCGGGCGGGACCGGGCCTGGATTCCGCGCATCGACGACTGGCTGGTGGCGATCCATCCGCGCTTCGATTCGCCCTGGATCGGGACGCTGATCGTCGGCGGGATGGGAACGCTCGCCTGCTTCCTGCCGCTATCGATGCTGCTGGTGCTGAACGGCACCGGGCTGGTGGCGATCTATGGCGGCATCGCGCTGGCCGCCATGGCCGGGCGGCGCAGCGGGGCGAGCGCCCATGCGCCCTATCGCATGCCGCTTTATCCGCTTGCGCCGGTCGTCACCCTGCTCGCGCTGGCCTATGTGGTCTGGACCAGCTGGCTCGATGCCGGAGAGGGGCGGCCCGGCCTGATTGCAACCGCCGCCCAGATTGCGGGTTCGGTGCTTTGGTATAAGCTCGTGCTTTGCCGCCGGGGCCAGTGGAAGGTGCAGACATGACCATCGACCTTGCCGATTATGAGAAGGGCGCGACGTTCAAGGGCGATTATGAGGCGAAGCTGGCCGAATTGCAGGAGCGGCTCGCCAAGATCCAGGTCGCGCACATCATCCACGACCGGCGCAGCGTCATCCTGCTGGAGGGGTGGGATGCGGCGGGCAAGGGCGGCATCATCAAGCGCATGACCGCCGACTGGGACCCGCGCTATTACAAGGTTCATCCCATTTCCGCCCCGACGGAGGAGGAGCGCGACCGCCACTTCCTCTGGCGTTTCTGGACGCGGCTGCCGGCGGGGCGCAACATCGCGATCTTCGACCGGAGCTGGTATGGCCGGGTGCTGGTCGAGCGGGTCGAGGGCTTCTGCTCGAAGGGCGAATGGAAGCGCGCCTATGAAGAGATCAACGCCTTCGAAAGGCAGCAGGTCGACGCCGGGACCAACATCGTCAAGCTGTTCGTCCACATCACGCAAGAGACGCAGGACGAACAGCTCGCCCAGCGGCTCGACACGCCGTGGAAGCGGTGGAAGACCGGCGCGGACGATTATCGCAACCGCGCAAGGCGGGCCGATTATCTGGACGCCATGCACGACATGTTCCGCAAGACCGACACCAAGGTGGCGCCCTGGCATGCCATCGACAATAATCACCGTCGGGCGGGTCGGATCGCGGCGCTCTCCTATGTCGCCAAGCGATTGGAAAAGCTGGTGCCGATGGATTTTCCGGAAGCCGATCCGGAAGTGGTGAAGCTGGCCGCCAAGGCCTACGGCTATAGGGTTCCGTAATAAAATCACTGAAAATCAACATCTTGTAACAAAATTGTCATCAAAATCTAACGGCTCATTTACCATTATGGGCTTAACCGGCCCCTATGTACGCACCCCCAATGCTCGACCGATCCTTGGACCATTCGGCCGGTCCGCTCCTCATGACGCCCAGCCCGGCGATCCGGCTGGGGCGGCCGCTCAGCGAGGCGGTCGATCATTTCCAGCATGACCCGGCGCTGCGGCTGCTGCCGGTACTCGATGCCGCCGACAGGCCGGTGGGAGCGATCTACGAATGCGACATGCGGCGCATCCTGTTCAATCCCTTCGGCCATGCCCTGTTGCGCAATCCCAGCTTCGGTGGGCGGCTGGACGATCATGTCCGGCACTGCGCGACGGTCGAGCGGCGCGCCAGCATCGAGACGCTGATCGACCTCTATGCCGCGCAGGGGCAGGGCTGCGAAGGCCTGATCGTGGTGGACGGGGATCGCTATGCCGGGGTCGCGGGTGGGCAGCTTCTGCTCCGGCTGGCGGCGGAGCGGGACGCGCGGGTGGCGCTGGCGAGGGTCGAGCGGCTGGAACGGGTGACGCGGGAGAGCGCGACGTTCCGGGCCGATGTCCAGGCGTTGACAGGGGACATGGTGGCGATGGCGGACATGCTGTCGCGTCTGGCCGAAGATGCGGCGGAACGGTCCGCGCATAACGGGCATGCGTCGGCCGGCATGGCGGTGGCGGCGGCGCAGACCGCCGACAATCTGGCCGGCATCGCCGTGTCCGGGCGGGAACTGGGGCTGCTGTTCCAGGCGATGGAGGATGAAGTGCGCGAGGCGGGGGCCGCCATTCGCGCCGCCGTCGACCAGACGCAATCGGGTGCGGCGCAGACAAGGATGCTGAGCGCGCAGGCCGACGGGATCGGGGAAGTGACCGCGCTGATCGACGCGATTGCGCGGGCGACGACGACGCTGGCGCTCAACGCCGGGATAGAGGCGGCGCGGGCCGGGGACGCCGGGCGGGGCTTTGCCGTGGTTGCGCGGGAGGTCAAGACGCTGGCGGGCCAGACACGCGATGCGGCGGCGGAGATTGCGCGGCGGATCGACCATATCCGCGCGACCGTCGGCCATGTCGCGCAGGGCCATGCGCATATGGATGCGGCGATCGCGACGGCGGATCGGCTTTCGGCCTCCGTCTTTACGGCGGTGGCGCGGCATGGCGCATTCAGCCGGGCGATTGCGGACAGCGTGGCGGAGGCGGGCGAGGCGAGCGGGCATGTCCGCGCCAGCGCCAGTCAGATCAGCGTCAATGCAGGCGATGCGGTGGCGGATGCGCAGGCGATGCGAGACGCGGCGAGCCGCCTGTCGGAAGAGGCGCATCGGCTGGATGACCGCGCCAGCGCCTTCATCCGCGCAATTCAGGCCGCCTGAAGGGAAAAGGGCTGGCTTCGGGCGGAATTCGGGTTAGGCTCTCCTTCCAGAAAGAAGGAGAGGATGCATGCTCGTCATGTTCGTGGGCGCCGACCGGACCGAAACCGCCGTCAATGCCGCGCAGGTCACCTTCGTGTCATCGGTGACGGACGGCACCCGCATCCGCTTCGGAGAGGGACGCAGCGTCACCGTGATCGAGCCGATCGCCGAGGTGATGGAGCGGCTCAACGTGATATTGCGGCGGGACGATTAGCGGGCTGCTCCGGCGGTTTGTCTTGGCATGGCCGATCATCACGCCGGATAGCTGATCGCCATCACCTCATATTCCCGCTCGCCCGCGGGCAGCACCACGCGGCGCAGGTCGCCCACGGCAGCGCCGCGCAGGGCGCGGGCGATGGGCGTGCTCCAGCCGATGCGGCCGGCGGCGGCGTCCGTCTCGTCATTGCCGACCAGCGTGACGGTGCGGTGGTTGTCGTCCTCGTCCGCGATGGTGACGGTGGCGCCGAAATAGACCTTGCTCTTGTCGGGCTGCTGGCGCGGGTCGACGACCCTGGCGTCCTTCATCTTGCGCGAGAGGCGCTTCAACTGGCCGTCGATCTCGCGCATCCGCTTGCGACCGTAGAGATAGTCGCCATTTTCGCTGCGGTCGCCATTGCCGGCCGCCCAGCTTACCACTTCCACGATCTTCGGGCGCTCGACTCCCAGGAGCTGGTCATATTCGGCGCGCAGCTTCGCGAAACCTTCCGGAGTGATATAGTTGGGATGGGGAGTGCTCATGCCCCGCCCATAGCGCAAGTTCAGCCCGGCGTCTGCTTGCCGAGATATTTGGACAGCGGCGTCGTCGTGCCCCGGAAGCGGGCGCGTTGCGGGTTCATCGCCTCATAGACCACGGCGTTTTCCAGCACGCGCTGGACATAGTTGCGCGTTTCGAAAAGCGGAATCTGCTCGATCCAGCGCAGCATGTCGGCGCCGGGCAGGCGCGGGTCGCCATTGGCGGCGATCCAGCGGTTCACATTGCCCGGCCCGGCATTATAGGCCGCCACCGCCAGCGGATAGCTGCCGCCATAATAATCGAGCATCCGCTGGAAATAGGAGGAGCCGAGCATGATGTTGTAGCTGGGGTCGTTGAGCGAACTGGCGTCATAGCTCATTCCCAGCTTCCCCGCCTGTTCGCGGGCGGTGCCGGGCATCAGTTGCATCAGCCCGCGTGCGCCCGCATGGCTGACGATCTGCCGGTCGAACTGGCTTTCCTGCCGGGCAATGGCGTGGACCATCGTCCAGTTATATTGCGCCTCCGACGGCACGGGCACGCGGGGAAAGGCGCTCTCGCCATAGCCGGTGAGGCCGCTCGACACGGCGCGGCGGCCGACCATCACGCCCATATCGGGCCGTCCGATGCTCTGCGCGAGTTCGACGGCGAGATAATGGTCGGCATCGCTGTCGGCATTATTGGCGATGGCGCGGGCGAATTTGCTCTGATCTTCCCAATAGCCCATCTGGCCCAGCGCCTTCACCGCCCGGACGACCGAGCGGCTGGCGAAGGCCGTGCGCTCTGCGGCGGAGATTTCGACCGGACGTTCCACGGCCGCTGGGGCAGGGATCGGCCGGCCCAGCCGTTCGAGCGCAAGCTGGCCGTAAAACTGGTCCGGAAAGGCCCCCGCGCGGGCGAAATAGCTGTTCGCGGTCGCAGCGTCGCCGGCCTGGAGCGCGGCGCGACCCGCCCAGTAGAAGCCCTTGGACTGGGTCTGCGGCGACTTGGCGGCTGTGGCGTAGCGGCGGAACATCTCCATCGCGTCCAGCGGCTTGCCAAGGTTGTAGAAGGCCGTCGATCCCGCCAGCCAGGCAAGGCTGGTATAATCGTCGCGCTCGCCAATGGGCCGGCTGTTGACGTCGGTGCCGGGCAGATAGGCGTCGTCCAGCTTGCTGGCGATGCCGTAGGCGAAGCTCCACTGGCTGTCATTGGCGGCGGCGCGCGCCTGCGTCAGCAGCGTTTCATACCATTTTTCCGCGTCGCCGGGACGGAAGGTCAACGCCGGACGGTTGGCGAGATATTGGCGGCCGGCGATCCAGTTGCCCGTGTTGAGCAGCCATGTCGCCTTGTCCGCGACGAATCCGGCGTCGGTCGCGCCCACGGCCTCCGCCAACTGCATCTTCATCGCCGCGTCGGGCGCCTTCTGGCGGAAGGCGATGCGCGCCTCATAGACCGGGCGGCGGGCCGGCGAGACATAGGCAAGCCTCCGCTGCGCGCCCATGATGTCGCCCTTCCACAGCAGCGCGTCGGCGCGCAGGTCATGCTCCACCGATGTCCATCCCGCGCCGAAGAGCGAAAGCAGCCGCGCCTCGTCATCGGGGGAAAGCGTGCCGCCGACCCACGCGTTGCGCGCGGCGACCCGCGCCTCGCCCATGCGGCCCTGCTGCATCAGCGCCAGCGCATAGCGGGCATTGCCGGTTGCGGTGCGCGGCGGGAAGCGGGTGAAGAAGGCGATGACCTGCCCGGGATCGTAGCTGTTGGGATTGATGCCGGTTTCCGCCAGCCGCCGCATCCGGTCCTCGCCCGGCCAGCCGGGATTGGCCATGATGAAGCTCATATAGGTGGAGGAGCCCAGGCCATCGCTCTGCTGGAGCGCGCGCCACTGGCTGATCGTGCCGGAGATCGACGGATCGCTCGCCACGCCGATTCGGCTTTGCGCGCGCTGCCACGGGCTGGGCTCGCTGGAGCTGGGAACAGGCTGCACCACGGCGCCGGGCGGATAGGCCGCGGCTGGCGCGGGGCCGGTGGTTTCGGTCTGGGCGCTGGCGCCGGCTGTGAAAAGCAAAAGAGCAATCAGTGGCATACGAACCGTGAGGGCTTCCGGGGCAGTTTCAAGACAGGAGAGCGATACCCTACTGGACATTATCGCAATTGCATCCTTATCAGGCCCTGAATGACGCGCTATAGCGCCCCGTTCGCGTGTTTCACGCTATCATGCCCCGGAATCCCGGTGAATTGAAGGAGTTTGTTGCATGTTTTCCGGGTCGATTCCGGCACTGATCACGCCCTTCCGCAACGGGGCGGTGGACGAGGCGGCTTTTCGCGCCTTCGTCGACTGGCAGATCGGGGAAGGCAGCAGCGCGCTCGTCCCTTGCGGCACGACGGGCGAAAGCGCGACCATGACGGTCGAGGAACATAATCGCGTCATCGCCATCTGCGTCGACCAGGCGGCGGGCCGCGTGCCGGTGATCGCGGGTTGCGGTTCCAACGACACCCGCATCGCGCTGGAGCATATGTTCGCGGCGCAGGCGGCGGGGGCCGATGCGGCGCTGGTGGTCGCGCCCTATTACAACAAGCCCAATCAGGAGGGGGTACACCGGCATTTCGCGCATCTGGCGGAGCGCTGTTCGCTGCCGATCATCCTCTACAACGTGCCCAGCCGCACGATCACCGACATCGGCGTGCCGGTCATCCACCGCCTGTCGGAGGAATTCCAGACCATCGTCGGCATCAAGGACGCCACCGGGAATCTGGGGCGGGTCAGCGCACAGCGCCTCGCCTGCCGGGCCGATTTCTGTCAGCTTTCCGGCAATGACGAAACGGCGCTGGGTTTCAATGCAATGGGCGGCAGGGGCTGCATTTCGGTCACGGCCAATGTCGCGCCGCGCCTTTGCGCCGAATTCCAGCGGGCGACGGCAAACGGCGACTGGCATGGCGCCCTTGCGCTTCAGGATCGTCTCTACCCCCTGCATGATGCCCTGTTCAGCGATTCTTCACCCGGCCCGGTCAAATATGCCCTTACGCGCGTTCGGCCCGACATGTCCGGCGAGGTCCGCCTGCCGATCACCTGGCCGTCGGAATCGAGCCGTGCCGCCGTCGACCGGGCTCTGGAGATCGCGGGACTGGTTTGATCGTCCCGCGGGCCTATATGGTGAAGCGAGTTAGTTAGAGAATAATGGCCCGTCCCCGTCCCGAAGCCTTCGACAAGAAGAAGATCGTCGCCGAGAACCGGCGCGCCCGTTTCGAATATTTCCTGGAGGATGTGTTCGAGGCTGGGATCGCCCTGCAAGGGACCGAGGTGAAGTCGCTGCGCTTCGGCGAGGGCAATATCGCGGAAAGCTATGCCGAGGTGAAGGGCGAGCAGGTGTGGCTGGTCAACAGCAACATCCCCGAATTCAGCCATGGCAACCGCTTCAACCATGAGCCCAAGCGCCCCCGCAAGCTGCTGCTGCACCAGCGGGAGATCGCCCGCATGCATGGCGCTGTCGAGCGCAAGGGAATGACGCTGGTGCCGCTGTCGATCTATTTCAACAGCCGGGGCAAGGCGAAGGTCGAGCTGGCGCTGGCCAAGGGCAAGAAGACCCATGACAAGCGCGACACGATCAAGGAACGCGACTGGAAGCGCGATCAGCAGCGCATCATGAAGGCGCATCGCTGATGGACAACAGGCTCTCCCGCTGGTGGCACGCCAATGCGCCTACCCGCGAATCGCTGGAAAACAACCGCTTTTTGGCCCCGGTGGCGCACCGGGTGCTGGAACCCTCGCTGTGGCGCTTCACCCGGCGTTCGGTGCCGCGCGGCGTGGCATTGGGGCTGCTGGTCGGCATCTTCCTGCTGATCCCCGGCGTGCAGATCGCGGGCGCGGCGCTGCTGGCGCTGCCGTTCCGGGCGAACATCCCGCTGGCGGCGGCGATGACCTTCCTCTCCAATCCCGCGACCACGCCGCTGTTCCTGATGGCGTCGGTCTATATGGGCAACTGGCTGCTCGGACGGTCGGCGGATGCATCGGGCTTCATGGCGCTGATCGACCGGCATGCCTCGATCCGCGAATGGTGCGCCTGGCTCTTTTCGGAGGCGGCGCCCGCCATGCTGCTGGGGCTGGCGCTGATTTCCCTGGCCTTTGCGGTGGTCGGCTACTTCCTGGCCGACTGGATCTGGCGTCATCGCATGGGCCGGAAATGGCATGCCCGCAAATTGAGGATTGGCAAGGCACGCGAAAGCAGCGCATTGGAGGAGGTCGCTTCGGCCTGATCGGCGGGAGCGGGCAATCCATTGTGAATGCAGGGGGATAGCCGGGCCGTGTCCGCGCGTGTGATCAGGGATGGAGACGCCTGGGCGGCCGACAGGTCGTCGCCCCTGGCCCTGCCGCTACTCATTCTGCTGGCGCTGATGTCCGCCGGGCTGGTGGTCTATGCCGCCGGCAACTGGGCGCTGGGCGCCGGGTTCGGCGCCGCGCTGCTGGCCGGGGCGGCGCTGCTGGGGTGGTATCGCCGGCTCTATCCGCAGGAAGTGGCCGTGGGTGAGGCCGTGCCCGACTGGACCGTGGCGCGCGCGGCGGCGGATGCCTCCAATATGGCGATCGCCGTCACCGATCGCGCCGGGCGGCTGGTCTGCGCCAGCGATCTGTTCGGGGAATGGTTTCCCGGTTTCCCCACGCCGCCCCATGTCACCGGCGACAGCAGCCTGTCCGACAGTCTGGGTAACGCTGCCCGCGCCGCCTGGCGCGACGGCGAGGCGCGGGTGGAAGGGATCGTGCAGGGTGCGCTGCGACTGGATGCCTTCCTCTGCCGTACCGGCCGGTCGGAGGATTATCTGCTGTGGCGCTTTTCCCCGGTGCGCCAGCCGAGCGCGCTGGACGATGTGCACCGCCTGCTGACCGGGGAAGCGGGGCGGCAATTGGGCGAAGCGGGCATCATGGCGGTGATGATCGGTGGGGAGGGGCGCATCCGGGCCGCCAACGGCGCCTTCCTGCTGCGCGCCGCCGGACGGATCGACGCCAATATCACCGGGCGCGATTTCGCCGCCCACATGCGGGTGGACGACAAGGCGCGGCTGTTCCTGGCGCGGGAGGAATCGGGCGGCATTCCGCTGCGGCTGTTGCAGGTGCCGCTGAAGCGCGCCGCCCAGCCGGCGGGCGCGCAATCGGGTGCGCAGGACGGGCCGATGCTGCTGCTGCTGATCGACGAGCCGGCGGGCAATGCGGGCGGCACGTCGGCGCTTTCCTATATCGAGACGCTGTTGTCGCTGCTGCCCTTCGGCCTTGCCATGGCGGATCGCGACGGTCGCGTCCTGTTCATGAACAAGGCCTTTTCGCGGGCGGCGGGCGTCAAGCCCGAGGAGAAGCCGAGCTATCCCGGCGACCTGGTGGTGCGGGAAGATCAGGCGGCGGTGGCCGACGCCGTGCGGCGCTTTGCGGTCGGGCCGCAAATGTCGGGCGATGTCGCCGTGCGCATGCGCAACCAACCGGACGAGCCGATCGCGCTCAGCCTGGCCGGCGTGCGCGGGTTGGGCGAGGCGGCGGTGCTGCTCTCCCTCAAGGACAATAGCGAGGAGAGCAAGCTCAAGCGCCAGGTCGCGCAGGCGACCAAGATGCAGGCGATCGGCCAGCTTGCAGGCGGCGTGGCGCATGACTTCAACAATATCCTGACCGCGATCATCGGCCATTGCGACCTGATGCTGATGCGCCATACGCCGGGCGACAGCGATTATGACGACATCCAGCAGATCAAGTCGAACAGCAACCGCGCGGCGGGGCTGACGCGGCAGTTGCTCGCCTTCTCGCGCCAGCAGACGTTGCGGCCGCAGATATTGCAATTGCCCGACATCGTCGCGGACGTCTCCAACCTGCTGAAGCGCCTGCTGGGCGAGAGCGTCAAGCTGGAAGTCAGCCATGGCCGCAATCTGGGTGCGGTGCGGGCCGATCCCGGCCAGCTGGAGCAGGTGATCGTCAACCTGGCCGTCAACGCCCGCGACGCCATGCCGGACGGCGGCACGCTCAATATCCAGACCTACGGCGTGCCCGCCGCCAAGGTGCGGGAGATGCGGTCGGACATATTGCCGCCAGCCGACTATACGGCGGTGCGGGTGTCCGACACGGGGCTGGGCATCCCGCCCGACATTCTTTCGAAGATCTTCGAACCCTTCTTCACCACGAAGGAACTGGGCAAGGGGACGGGCCTTGGCCTCTCCACCGTCTACGGCATCGTCAAGCAGTCGGGCGGGTTCATCTTCGCGGAATCGGAGCTTGGCCGCGGGGCGAGCTTCGTCATCTACCTGCCCGTCTATCAGGGCGCCGATGTCGATCAGGCCGCCCAGCCCAAGGCGCCCGTGCGCCGCAGCGAAACCTGGGGCACCGGCACCGTGTTGCTGGTAGAGGATGAGGATATGGTGCGCGCCGTCGCGGAACGGGCTTTATCGCGCCAGGGCTATAAGGTGCTGACAGCCAATGACGGCGAACAGGGGCTGGAAGTGCTGGCCGGAGACGAGAAGATCGACCTGCTGATTTCCGATGTGGTGATGCCGAACATGGACGGCCCATCGATGGTGGCGCGGGCGCGGGCGAGCCATCCGGACCTGCCGGTCTTGTTCATGTCGGGCTATGCCGAGGAACAGTTGCGCAAATCGATCGACATCGCCAATGTGGCTTTCCTTCCGAAACCCTTTTCCGTCAGCCAGTTGGCGGAAGCGGCGCGGGATGCTCTGGCGATGCGTCCTGCGGCGGAATGAATTTGAAGAATGAACTTCCGCGCGGCTTGTCGATTATGCCGGTGGGAAAAGGCCTTTGGGGTTGCGATGGGTAAGATTGGGGACCGCAAGCATGTCTGACGGCAAGACCATCCTGATCGTCGAGGATGAGGCAATGATCGGCATGATGCTGGAGGATTATCTCGACACGCTCGGATACCGGCTGCACGCCATTGCCGAATCGGTCGATGATGCCTGCGCCAAGGCGCGCGAGGGCGGCTTCGACGCGGCGCTGCTCGACTGCAACCTGCATGGCGAGAAAAGCTGGCCCGTTGCGGACATATTGGCGCAGAGCGGCATACCCTTCGTCTTTGCGACGGGCGGCATGGCGGACGATCTGCCGACCAGCCATGCCGACCGGCCGACCCTGGCCAAGCCCTTCACGATCGGCGCGGTCGAGCGCGCGCTGAACAAGGCGCTGAGCGCCGCATAAGAAAATTTCGTTCCCCTCTTGTTCCATTAGAACAAACAGGATACATGGTGGCCACGCGCCATCCGGACCGGCGCGTTCCGCTTGACAGGGGATAGGCCGATGACCGCAATGCTCTCACTCATCGATTCCAAGAAGACAGGGACAATGGACAGACAGAAAGCATTGGAAGCGGCCCTTTCCCAGATCGACCGTGCCTTCGGCAAGGGGTCGGCCATGAAGCTGGGCAGCCGCGAGAAGATCGAGATCGAGGCGATCTCGACCGGATCGCTGGGGCTGGACATCGCGCTTGGCATTGGTGGCCTGCCGCGCGGACGTATTGTGGAGATTTATGGCCCGGAAAGCTCGGGCAAGACCACGCTGGCGCTGCACGCCATTGCAGAAGCGCAGAAGACCGGCGGCATCGCGGCCTTTGTCGATGCGGAACATGCGCTCGATCCTGTCTATGCGAAGAAGCTGGGCGTCGACATCGACGAACTGATCGTGTCGCAGCCGGATACCGGCGAACAGGCGCTGGAGATCGTCGACACGCTGGTGCGCTCCAATGCCATCGACGTGCTGGTGGTGGACTCGGTCGCCGCGCTGGTTCCGCGTGCGGAAATCGAGGGCGAGATGGGCGACAGCCATGTCGGCCTGCAGGCCCGCCTGATGAGCCAGGCGCTGCGCAAGCTGACCGGCTCCATCTCCCGCTCGCGCTGCCTGGTGATCTTCATCAACCAGGTCCGCATGAAGATCGGCGTCATGTACGGCAATCCCGAAACGACGACGGGCGGCAACGCGCTCAAATTCTACGCCTCGGTTCGCCTCGACATCCGTCGCACCGGCCAGATCAAGGATCGCGAGGACATTGTCGGCAACGCGACCCGCGTGAAGGTGGTCAAGAACAAGGTCGCGCCGCCCTTCAAGCAGGTCGAATTCGACATCATGTATGGCGAGGGCGTGTCCAAGATCGGCGAACTGCTCGACATCGGCGTGAAGGCTGGGCTGGTCGAGAAGTCGGGCGCCTGGTTCTCCTATGACTCGGTTCGCATCGGGCAAGGTCGCGAGAATGCAAAAACCTTTCTGAAAGAACATCCCGAAATGGCGGACAAGCTGGAAAAGGCGATCCGCGGGAAGACCGAGGAGGTCGCCGAAGGGATGATGGCCGGACCCGAAGCGGAGGATGATGGCGAATAAGCGCTGACGGGCTTTCCGGCCGGATCAACCGGAAGGCTCCAGCGCGGCTCTGCCCGCCTGCCGCTTCACGCACTGAAAAGGCCCGCTGCGCGACTGGCGCAGCGGGCCTTTTACCTTCGGCCCGGGTGTCCGGATGGGATGTCCTATCCATGGAATTCTCTTTGCAGGCAGAGGCGTTGGGTGATGATTGGTCATGCTGCCGTCCAACACTCCGCGCCCCTGCAAAGGTTCCTCGAACAGACAAGTGCCTCGTAAGAACCCAAGCCAGACGCTGCCGTGATAGATGAGGGAGAGATCTGGGCTCCTGCCTTCAGGAGCGTAGTGAATCTCAGGAATCTCGCCCTACATTGAGACCCGGTTTTCTGCCCGTAAGTATCCAGCAAAGTCGCCCCTTGAACCCGCCCCGGACATTTCCATCCGACTGCTGATGGCGTCAATAATCCTTCGAATAGCGCAGATTGGCTGAAGAACCCGCATTGGTGCCGGTCTTCGACAAAAGGCTGAGCGTCTTGGACAGGGAGATTTCGAGCTGGGTGGCGGTGAAACCCTTGGGATCGGTGATCACCTCGACATAGATGTTGTTGGAGATATGCTGCCCGACGGCGAGGGAAGTGCCGCGCCCCGTCGCCTCATCGCCGCCGACGATGCCGATCCGGTCGACGCCCGACGCATTTTGCAGCTTGCCCATGGGATTGAGTCCGCCTCCGCCCCCACGCAGACCGTTGAGCGCCGCCGCCAACTGGATCGCCTGGGTGGCCGACAGGTTCGCCACATTGTCCCCGAACAGGATGCGCGCCAATATCTCGTCCTGCGGCAGCGTCGGCGTGGAAACGAAGGCGATGTCGGGCCGTTGCGCCGTGCCGCCCACGGCTATGCCTGCCGTCACATCGTCGATCCGGGTTTCGGCGCGGATCGCCAGCGTGGGATTCATCATCGGTCCGTTGAAGGTGATGATGCCCTGCTCCAGATCGAACTGATGGCCCGAGAAGCTGTAGCGGCCGCGTATCACCTCGATCTTGCCAACCACGCGCGGATCGTTCGCGGTGCCGGTGACGCGCATGTTCGTCTTCCATTCGGAATCGAGGCCCATGCCGGTCACATAGATTTCGTTATCGGCGCGAACGCGCACGTCCAGCTTCCATGGGGTGGGCCTGGCGGCCGCCTGCCGTGCCGCAAGGCGCTGGTCGAGCAGGTCGGTCCCTTCGCCCTTGCGGCGCACGCCCGTCAACTGACGGATGTCGCTGCCTCCCTGCCAGGCGACGCGGTAGCGCGTTTCCGGAAGCGAAAGATCGCCCCTGATCAGGCCGCCATTGGCCGGGCTGTTGGTGATGGCCAGCGTGCCGCTGACCACGCTGGTGATCGCTTCGCTGCGGGCGAGGCGGGCGCGGTTCAGCTTCACGGCTATGTTCATCGGATAGCCGCTCTCCGCCGCCAGCCCCACCGTGCCGCTGGCCTGCACCGTGCCTTCGCCTGCCCGCCCGGAAAAGTCGCGCAGGTCGAGCCGATCATTGGTGAAGCGCCCATCCAGCCGCATCTGCGTGACGCGCGTGCCGAAGGTCTCATTCTCATAGGTCAGGGCATTGGCGCGGACCAGCCCGTTGAGCCGCGGGGCAGTCAGCCGCCCCCCGAAATCCGCCGCTACGGCGATCGGCCCCGTCAATTGCTGGTCGGCTAGCCCGGCGAAGGAAAACAGCACATCGGCCGGCCCGGCATAGCGGATGCCGCCGCCCAAGGGCGCGGATTGCAATTGCTGCGCCCAACTCGCCCCGGGTCCCGGCGGCGCCAGCGTCGCGACGAAACGGCCCAGCGTCGCATTGCCGCGCCGGATAAGGCCACGCATGTCGCCGCCTGCGCTCGACAGCTTGCCCTCGATCGCCATCGACACCGGATCGGACACGGCGGTCAGGCTGGAGCGGCGGAAGTCGTTGATCGCGAGGCGCGTGGTCGCGGTGGGGAAGGCGGAGCCATTCTGCGCGAAATCCAGCGTGCCGGTCGCTTTCCCGCCAATTCCCAATCCCGGTGAGGCCATGTTGACGATGGCGAGGTCGAAATCCTTGAACCGCGCCTGCATCGCCGTCTGCCGGCCGAAGCGCCCCGCCAGGTCGACCCGGCCCTGCGGCAGCACCAGCGTTGAGGGTTCGAGGCGATAGCCTTCCTTCTCGATCCGGATGATGGCAGGCCGGGCGAAGCGGAAGGGAATGTTGCTCGCCCGTCCCTCCAGCGCGACGGCGTAGAGCGTCGGGCGCAACGCGGCGTTCATGGCGATGGAGAAGGGCACGCCGGTCGATCCGTCAGCGACCAACTGCGCCCGGCCGCGTCCGCCGCGATAGTCGATCCGGCCGCGCGCCTTGCGCACGATATAGTCGCCATAGGCGGCGTTCGCCATCTGCACGTCGGCGTTGATCTGCGGCTGTTCGGTCAGCACCATGTTCGCCGTGATCAGCGCCCGGCCGATCACCACATCCGCTTCGCCCGGCAGTTTCGCATTGCTGGCGGTAGCGCTCAACTGCGCGCCCTGCGCCTTGCCCACCGCCATCAGCCGGACCGCGCCGGTGATGCCGGAACCGTTCATGGCAAGTTGCCCGGTGAAGGGACCGGCGGCGCTCTGCTGCACGCGGCCGTTCATGTCGATGCCGGCGAAACGCGCCCTGGCTATGTCGATGGTGAGCGGCCCCCTGGCAGTGCGGATTAGCACATTGGCGAAGAAGGGGCCATAGGCGGACCCGCCCGTGGCCTCGAGCCGATAGCCCGCCGCTTCGCCATTCAGCTTCGCCACCACGTCGTAAAGCTGCACGCCGACATTGGGCCGGGCGGCGCGGAGCACGGCATTGGGCCGCTCCATCGTGCCGCGCACGGTCAGCGCCAGCGGGCCATATTGGTTGGAGGTCGCCCTGGCGTCGAAGGCGATCCGGCCGTCGGTATCATAGCTGCCCGAACCGCTGTGGATCCGGAAATTGGGCGCCGCGCCTTTCAGGCCGGTGAGGGTGAACTTCCCCTCCGGCGTCATGCCGATGCTGCCGGAGGCGACGGCATTGCCGCCCAGGAAATCGCGGACGGAGGCGTTCTCCCAACGGGCCGTGCGGACGCCGAAACGGCCGGACAGGCCGAAGCCGCCCCGGGGCCCCGGCACCAGCTTCACATCGGTGTTGAGATTGACGATGCCGACGCCGTCGATCCTGTAGTCGTTGACCCGGCCCTTGAGCGCCCCGCGATAGATGGCGTTTTCCATGTCGGCCAGCACGATGGCGGTGGCGTCCACCCGGTCGCTGTCGATCTTCAGATTGTCGCTGATGAGCTTGCCCGCGGCATAGGCGAAGTCGCCCTTCACCCGCAGATTGTTGAGCAGGCCGCCCGCCGCGGCATTGAGGCCGGTGACGCGGCTGGCGGTGGCGCTTACCGGAATGCGGATGCGGTCGGCGTCGATCACGGCGCGCCCGCCGGCCTTCAGATTTTCGATCCCCGTGGCGTCGAAGGCGATATGCTTCGCCGTGATGTCATAGTCGATGAAGGGCGTCGCCATCGGCCCGTCGAGGATCACCGAAGCGCGCACATCGCGGCCCTTCACCTTCTCCATGATCGCGCCGGGGGTGAGCAGGGCGGCGTCGATCCTGAGCGCGCTGAAGCGGCTTTGGCCAAGGTCGACCAGACCCTGCGCGGTGGCGGACAGGGCGGGGGATTTCAGCGAGCCTTTGAGGTTCACCCGCCGCTCGTTCAGGCCCGCGAACAGGTCGACGTCAAGCGACGGCGTCGTCAGCCGGTCGACGGTCCCCGCAAAGACCAGCCCGGGCCGCAGCGGCCCCTTGGCGGTGAAATTGCCGTCGCGAGCGGCGAGCGCGATATTCGCCAACTCGCCCTTGCCGGACGTCGCGACCAGCCGCCCGTTCCACGCCTGCCACGTGCCCCGGCCGTCCAGCGTCGCGGTGAAGCCGTCGGTCAGGCCGCTCATCGCCGCGATGACGCCGCCCTTCGGCGCGGTCAGCGTGCCCTTCATGGACAGGCGGTTCTGCGCGGGCACGGCGTCCAGATTGGCCTGCAGGCGGTCGCCGCTGTCCACCACCGCATTGGCCGACAATATGGCGCGGCCGTCCGCGATATGGGTCACGCCGTCGATGGCGATCTCCCGCTTCTGGCCGATCACCGGCCTGGCGACGAGGAACCTCGCGATCTTCAGCCGATCGACGTCGATGTCGAGGTCGGGCAGGATCGGCGCATTGGGATCGCTTTTCGTCACGTTGAACTGCGGGCTGCGCGCCAGCACCACCAGCGGGCTTTCCAGCAGCCGCACCGAAATATGGTTGTCGATGTAGCGGAACGGGCTCCATACCACATGGACCCGCGGGGAGGCGGCGAACGGCCCCTTGGGATCGCGCAGCACCAGATCGTGGATCACCATGTCGCTGTAGATCGACCCTTCGATCCGCCCGACCGATATGCCCATGCCGGATTCCAGCTTCAGCGCGGCGATCTGTCGGATCAGGAATTTCTTGCCCGGCTGGGTGTTCAGGAACAGCAGCAGCCCGGCGACCAGCACGATCAGGGCGACGACCAGCCCGACGACCCACAGGACGATCTTCTGCCAGAGGGGACGCCTGACGACGACGGTGGCGGTTTCCTCGGCCATCAGAATGCCTGTCCGATGCCGATATAGAGCGCGAATTTGGATTCGCCCGGCTGCCGGTTGATCGGCATGGCTATGTCTGCGCGGAAGGGACCGAAATTGGTGTAGAAGCGGCCGCCGACGCCCACGCCGTACCGGATGTCGGAAAATTGCGGCATGGAACTTTCATAGACCTGGCCCGCATCGACGAAGGCGACCACGCCATAGTCCCCGAATCGGTAACGGCCCTCGACCGCGAATTCATTGACGGACCGGCCGCCGATCGGATCGTTGTTCGCGTCCTTCGGCCCCAGTTCCTGATAGCCATAGCCGCGTACCGATCCCCCCCCGCCGGCATAGATCCGTCGTGAGGGCGCCACATCGTCGCGCTTCACCCCGCTGATCGTGCCGACCCGCGTGCGCGCGGCGATCACCAGGCTGTCCGACAGGGGATAATAGCCGGTGAGGTCGAATGTCGCGCGCAGATAGGGGGAGAAGCTGCCCTGCAACGATCCTTCCGGTTCCGCGCGCAGATTGGCGCGGAAACCCCTGGTCGGGTTCAGCAGGTCGTTGGACCGGTCATAGCCGAGTTGCACCGGCAGGCCGCCGATGAAATAGGTCCGCCGCGTCTTGTCCGCCGTCGCCGGATCCACCACCACCTGTTCGTTGGTCAGCAGCACTTCCGCGCCATAGCTGTAGGTCCAGCGCTTCTGGAAGATCGGCGTCGACTGCCGCGACCAGCCGATGTTGAGACCCGCCGTATAGGCTTCATAGGCGTCGTAATTCTGGTGATTGAGCGTGATGCCGGTCTGGAAGGTCTTGTCGCGCTTGCCCGCATTGGATCGGCGGAAGGTGCCCGACGCGCCCTGTTCCTGCGTTCCGGCGATCACGCTGGCGATCAGCGCGCCTTCGGGCGGGAAGAGGTTGCGGTGGGTCCATGTTCCCTCCGCGCGGAAGCCCTGGCCGGTGCCATAGCCCAGCTCGCCCGCCAGCGTGCGCGGCTTGCCGGCCTCCTGCGCGACTTCCAGGTCGACATATTCTGTGCCGTCCGGTCCCGGCTCGCTGGTCCTGACCGGATCGACCGAGATGCTGGAGAACAGCCCCGTCGCCACCAGCGCCCGGCGGAGGTCGTCGACCTTGCGGCTGTCGTAAAGCTCGCCCGGCCTGAAGCGGCTGATGACCTTCATATGATCGGCGCCGAAGGCCTGCTTCTCGCCGGTGGTGGTGATCCCCCGGAACGATCCGCGCGGGCCCGTCTCCACCGGCAGGGTATAGTCTCCCGTCACCGTCGCGGGGTCGAGCAATATGTCCCGCTGCCCGACCTTCGCGAAGGGATAGCCATTTTCCGGCAGCTTGACGCCGACATTGGCCTCCGCCCCCTCGACCGCCGCCGCGACGATATAGTCGCCGGTCTTGAGCGGCAGGCTGTCGCGGATCAGGCCGGGCGGCACGGTCGGCCCGGCGTTGATGACGATGTCCCCGATCCTGTAGCGCTTCCCCGGCGTGACCGAGAGGACGGCCTTCAACGCCCCGTCGCCCGTCTGGTCGAGCGATGCGAGCGCGGTCGCGTCATAATAGCCCTCAGCATAGAGCAGCCTTATGGCGAGCGCCTCATCCTCATGGGCGCGGGCCTGCACCATTGCCGCCGTGTCGGCCTTGCCGCCGCCGTCGATCAGGGCGGAGGAATCGCGGAACGCCGGCTCCAGCCCGGTCTTGCCGAAGCCTTCCAACGCCACCGAATAGCGCACCGCCTGGGTCTTTTCATCGGGGTTGCCGTCAGTCGCGACCTGCGCCGGCACCTGCACGCTGTCGAGCGGCGGCAGCGGCTGGGCCAGTTCACGCTCCTCCTGCGGCTCGACCGCTGGCGGCAGTTGCTGCGCCGCGCCGGCTTCGGGCATCTGCTGGTCGATCCACTGGTCTATGGAGGGCAGCGGCGCGCCGGTGCCCGTTGGCGTTTCCCCCGTCTTGGGCAGGCGCGCCTCGAACTCGCTGTCGGGCAGGATCGGTTCTTCCTGCTGTTGCGGCGAAGGCGTCTGCGCCATCAGAGGGAGGGGAGAGGCCGCCATCATCATCAGACCCAAGGCTCGCCGGACCCGCTTCTGCCTTGAACCCATGGAAACCCGCTTTGCCCCTTTGTCCTTCGCCCGTTCAGGGCGCGAACAGGCAATACGCGCAAGCGGTTGCTTCGGTTCCGCCTGCGTCATGAAGGCAGGTGCTTCCCTCCGAATCCCAACCGGTCTAGACCGGCGGCATGACCATCGCGCTCAACATCACCCGCTCTATCCTTGGCCAGCCCTGGCGGTGGCGCGGGGGCAATGGCGACGGGCGCGATCCCGGTTATCGGCCCGACGATCTGGTCACGCAATTGCTGCTGGCGCGCGGTTGCCCGCGTGAGGCGGTGGAGGCGCACCGCAACCCCACCATCCGCCATTTCATGCCCGACCCCAGCCTGTTCCGAGACATGGACGCCGCCGCCGAACGGCTGGCCGATGCGGTGGTGCGCGGGGAGGATGTGCGCATCTTCGGCGATTATGATGTCGACGGCGCGACCAGCGCGGCGCTGCTGATACGCCTGCTGCGCGATCTGGGGCTGGCGGCGCGGCCCTATATTCCCGACCGGCTGATGGAGGGATACGGCCCCTCCGGCGAGGCGCTGGTGCGGCTGGCGGGCGAGGGGGCGACGCTGATCGTCACGGTGGACTGCGGCGCGCAGGCGTTCGAGGCGCTCGCCATGGCGAAGGCGGCAGGAGTCGATGTCGTGGTGGTCGACCATCATAAATGCGCCGCCGCCCTGCCCGAGGCGCTGGCGCTGGTGAACCCCAACCGCCTGGACGAAGCGGAGGAAGCGGCGGCGCACGGTCATCTGGCGGCCGTGGGCGTGGCCTTCCTGCTCGGTGCGGCATTGATCCGCGTGCTGCGCAGACGCGGCTGGTTCGACCGGCGTGCCGAGCCGCCCTTGATGGAACTGCTCGACATCGTCGCGCTGGGCACGGTGGCGGATGTGGCGCAACTGAAGGGCCTCAACCGCGCCTTCGTCGCGCAGGGGCTGAAGATCATGGCGAAGCGGCGCAATATCGGCCTTTCCGCCCTGATCGACGCCAGCCGCCTGACGCGCGCGCCGCTGTGCCACGATCTGGGCTTCGCGCTTGGCCCGCGCATCAATGCGGGCGGGCGCGTGGGCAAGGCGGATCTGGGGGTGCGGCTGCTGATCACCGACGATCCGGCGGAAGCGGCGAAGATCGCGCAGGAGCTGGACCGGCTCAATGAGGAACGCCGCGCCATAGAGGCGGCGGTGCAGGCGGAGGCGGAGGAACTGCTCGCGGCGCAGGGCAATCGGGCGGTGGCGCTGGTGTCGGGCGCGGGTTGGCATCCCGGCGTGATCGGCATCGTCGCCGGGCGCATCAAGGAGAAGGCGGGGCGCCCCGCCATCGTCGTCGCCCTGGATGAGGAAGGCGTCGGCAAGGGGTCGGGCCGCTCCATCTCCGGCGTCGATCTGGGCGCGGCGGTCCTGGCGGCGAAGGATAGCGGCCTGCTGGTCGCGGGTGGTGGTCATGCCATGGCGGCGGGCCTGACGGTCGCGGCGGACAAGGTGGATGCGCTGGCCGACTTCCTCGACGAACGGCTCGCCAACGCCGTCGCGAGGGCGCGGGACGACCGGGCGCTGCTGATCGACGCCGTGCTGGCGCCTGCGGGGGTCAATCCGGATTTCGTCGCCGCCATCGACGCCGGCGGTCCCTATGGGGCGGGGTGGCCTGCGCCGCTCATCGCCTCCGGCCCGATGCGGGTGGTCAAGGCCGATGTCGTCGGCAACGGCCATTTGCGCGCGATCATGGCGGGCGACGATGGCCGGTCGATCAAGACCATCGCCTTCCGCCAGGCGGAATCCGATCTGGGCCAGGCCATTCTCGGCGCGCCGCGCGACCGGCGCCTGTGGATAGCGGGCCGCGCGAAGATCGACGATTGGGGCCCCCGTCCTGCCGCCGAACTGCATCTGGAGGATGCCGCCTGGGCCGATTGAGAAGCGGATCGGCAAATTTTCGCCCCGCGCCCTTTTCATGACGAAAAGGGGGTTGACCGTTCCAGAGCCACCGCCTAATGCCCGCCTCGCTTCGCAGCGACGCCCAAGCGGACCTGCATGTGGCCCCTTCGTCTAGCGGTCTAGGACGCGGCCCTTTCACGGCTGAAACACGGGTTCGATTCCCGTAGGGGTCACCATTTATCAATGCCTTGCGAGGCGGTTGGATAGTGGCTGGCGCCGATCTGGGCGCGCGCGGCCAGCGGATTGAGCCAGTCGGCTTTCGGCTATTCTCCTGGAACTATTGTCGCCCCGCCTGAAGGCTTGGGCATTCACCCGTCTGCGTTTCGCTCCATGCCTGACGTCCAGCCTCGGTTCGGCTGGACCTTCCGGTTATCCCGCCACGGCCGTTCTCGTCGCCTTCGCCGATCGCGTCCTCTTTGCCTGCCCCTGCCGGGGTCGAGCCGTCGATTCCCGCACGACGAGCGAAGGCGCGAGCACGATGTTGCGGATCTCCGGATCATCCCCGCGAATGCGTTGCAGCAGAAGGTCGGCCGCCTCCCGCCCCAGGGCATTATGGCCGATGCGTATCGTCGTCAGCGGCGGCGTCACCAGATCCATCATGGGCATGTCGTTATGCCCGACGATCGATATGTCCTCCGGGCACCGAAGGCCGCGTTCCTTCAGCGCATCATAGGCGCCCAGTGCGAGAAGGTCGTTTGCGGCGACGATCGCGGTGATGTCGGGGTCACGGTCCAGCAGGCGGCGGGTCGCAATCGCGCCCTCTTCCCGCGAATAGCCTTCGGCTGCTTCGTGCAGCGGCTCGGTCGAACGAAGGTCGTGCTGCTCCATCGCGCCATAAAAGGCGCGCCGCCGCAGATGGCCGGTGGACACCGTCTCCGGTCCTGCGAGATGTGCGATCCTGCGATGTCCCAGTTCCACGACATGGTCGACCGCAAGTTGCATTCCCAGCGCGTCGTCGGAGACGACGGCCGACAATCGGCGCTTTTCCTCCGCCCGGTTGACGAGAACCGCCGGAAGCCCCTGTTCGAGACAGAAATCGACCACCGGGTCGTCGCGCTGGACGGTCGCCAGGATCAATCCCTCGATCTGCCGCGTCGCCAGCTCGCGCACGATCTCCAGCTGCCGGCTGGAATCCCGCCCCACATCGGCAACCACGGTCGAGAAGCCTTCCGCCGCAAGCCTTTCCGCCGCGCCGCTGAGGATCGGGGAAAAGACGGTATTCGCGATGTCGGGCACGAGCATGCCGACAAGATGCGAGCGGCCGGTGCGCAGGCCCGCGGCGAGCAGGTTGCGCCGGTAGCCAAGGCGCTGCGCCGCCGCGAGCACGCGTTCAGCCACTTCCTCCGCGACCAGATAGCGGGTCGCTGGGTTGAGCGCGCGGGAGACGGTCGACGGGTGAACCGCAGCGGCCTCCGCGACCTGCTTGATCGTCACGGTCCGGGATTTGGTGCTACTGCGCGGCAAAATAGTCTCCTTTGACAGGCCTTTCTCTTCCCGCGCGCAAATCTTGGCAACATGATTTCGCATTCCGGCCGGTCGCGGGCCTTTTGCAGGCGGCTGCGGCAGGATGGAGGGGCGCCGGTTCATGGCGGCGGGGCGATGCGATGCCGCCCGCGAACGGCCGCTTCGACGGACCGTCAGGTCATCGCGCCGCTATCCGGGCCGTCGGAAATCCGGTCCGGGGCTTGCCTCTGGCTTGTCGTGCTTAAAAGGAGCGATGCGGCAAGGAGCGCCCCCTCCCCTGCCGAGGCCGATATTTCCCGCCGGGCTTAATGCTGGCGTTTGAAGCGCTGCACCCGGCGGCCATAACCGACTTCCGCCGTGTAGAGATTGCCTTTCGAATCGATCGCGATGTTGTGGATCGACTTGAACTGGCCGGGCTGGCGGCCCGCGCGGCCCCATTTCGTGACGAACGCGCCGGTCTGGCGGAGCAGGGTGACGACCTGTCCGTTGCCGCCGTCGGCCACGAAGATATAGCGTTGCGCGGCGTCTTCGGACAGGACGAGGTCCCACACCGATCCGCTGCCCAGCGTCTGGGGCTCCACCTTGAACTCGCGCACATAGGTGCCGTCCTTGCGGAACACCTGTATCCGGTCGTTGGCCCGGTCGCAGACATAGACCAGACCGTCGCGGGCGATGCGCACGCAATGAACCGGGTTGTTGAATCCCTGCGATACCGAAGCGGGCGAATAGGGCGGCAGCTTGTCGTCATTGGGCACCGAACCGCTGCCGCCCCAATGCCGCTTATATGCACCGGTCGACAGGTCGAAGACGATCACCCGGCGATTGCCATATCCGTCCGCGACATAGAGTTCGTTCGCCGCGCTGTCCGTCATCATATGCGCCGGGCGTCCCAGCCGCGTCGTGGAATTCGACCCCTTGGTGCCGTCGTCGGCCCCGAACTGGCGGATGAACTTGCCGTCGCCGGTGAACTCCAGCACCTGGTCGCCGTCCAGATTGCCGGCGATGAAGACATGGCCCGCATCGTCGACATGGATGCCATGTTCCATCTGCACCCATGGATGGCCCTGCCTGGCTCCGCCCCAGGCGGCGAGAAGATTGCCCTGCTGGTCGAATTTCATGACCGGCGGAGCAGCCGAGCAGCAAAGCGACTCAGGCGGAGATTTCTGCGCGCCCTTCTCGTCGTCGAGCAGCGAACCCGGCCGCTGGATGATCCAGACATTATCGTCCTTGTCGACGGCGACGCCCGAGACCTGGCCCAATATCCAGTTGCCGGGCAGGGGCCTTGGCCATTGCGCGTCGGGTTCGAACCGGGGGGCGTCGGCGGCGGGTTTCTGGGCGGGAACGGGCGCTGAGCCGATGCAGCCGATCAGCATCGCCATGGCAAGGAAACAGCGCCGCATAGTCATCCCTCCGGGCCCATTGTCGACCGAATAAGGCTCTCAAGCAAAGGGCCCGCGTCCTAACATATTGTTATTCCGAAAGCGCCGTGGCAGCAGGCGGTTGCGCGCCCTGATGATAGCCATTATTTATCTTAATTAATAAGATTTCAATTGCCTATATCGCGATATGATGGTGATTTGCAGCGTCTGTCAAGGCGCAATCAGGGTGCGTGGCATCTGTTCAGGAAGGTTTCCCCTGTGGAAGGAAGCTGCTAGCTGGAGTTTCGCGCCCGGGGTGGCGCCTTGGGTTTGGATTGGGAGAAGTATTCATTCGCGGACCGGTTCTAACGCCGAAGAATAATTCGGTGACGCGGGCGTTTGCGATCCTGCGGGCCATAGCGGGCGCGGGTCGTGATCTGAGCGCGACGGAGGTTGCCCGCGCGGTGGGCAGCAATATGGCGACGGTGCATCGCTTCCTGCTGACGTTGGAAGGTGAGGGTGCGGTCGCGCGCGGGCGCAAGGGCGGTTTCCATCTGGGGCCGGCCCTGGCCGACCTTGGCGCCCGGGTGGAAGGCGACGTGCTGCTGGTGAATGCGGCGCATCCGCATCTGGAGGCTCTGGCCGATGAATTCCGCGAAGCCGTCCACTGCGTCGCGCGCAGCGGGAACCAGGCGATCAATGCGGCCGTGGCGCGGCCCGACCGTTCGCTGGTCATCAGCCATCCGGTGGGCGAGCCGTTTCCGCTTCACTGCACCTCCGCGGGCAAGCTGTTCATCGCCTCGATGAGCGAGAGTCACCGCGCCAGCTTCCTCGCCAATGCGGAGCTCAGGCGCTACACGCCCGGCACCATCGTCGATCCGGGGCAGCTCATGGCCGAACTCGGCCGCATCGCGAAGCAGGGCTATGCGGTGGACAATGAGGAATGGGAGGAGGGGCTTCGTTCGATCGCCCTGCCGCTGCATAACATGCGGGGCCAGGTGGTGGCGGCGATCGCGCTGTCCGCGCCCAGTTCGCGGCTGGGCGACGAGCAGTTGGCGAAGGCGCGGTCCGCGATCGCCGGCAGCGTGACCCAGATCGAACGGTCGCTGTCGATCGAAAGCCGGGTTTTCCCGTCGCGCGCCAAGCCGCGCGGCAATTTCCCGCACCTGAAGCGCGTGGCGGATTTCCTGTTCATTTCGGGCACCAGCGCGCGGCGGCCGGATGACAGTTTCGAGGGCGCGACCGTTGGAGAAGACGGCAAGGTCGTGATCGACATAGAGCGGCAGGCGCGCTTCATCTTCGACGCGATCCGGGACATGCTGGCAACGGCGGGCGCGTCGCTGGCGGACATCGTCGATATTCAGGTCCACCTGCTCGACATGGCCGATTATGAGACCTTCAACCGCGTCTATGCCGATTATTTCGGCTTCGAAGGCCCTGCGCGCAACACCGTCGCGGTCAAGGAACTGCCCCATCCCCATCAGGGGATCATGATCACCGCCATCGCGTTCAAGCCGGGTTCCCATATCGCCCCGGACGAATGACGCCATGGCCCTCGACCGGAGCGATTTCCAGGCGACGCAATCGATCGCTGATTAAGAAATCGCGTTAGGACGGAAATCAGGGCGGTTCCGGCCCGGTGCCGGGATCGCGCGCCTGCTGTTTGATCCTTGTCCGTTCCATCGTGCGATGTCGCGCGAGCGCCAGCCGTGGCTGTGTGACATAAATTCTCATCTAACGACTTTTATATCTTGCATATCGAGATAATATATTTCATGCAGGGTTCCGGGAAGGGAGAGACGTGGATGCCCGATGTTCGTTTGAGCCGAAGGTCCGCAATGTCCGCCATGCCCGGAGGGCGGGCGCGTCGCCGGTTCTGGCGGGCAGCCGCCCTCGCCCTGTTGGCGGCGGCGGGCGGTGGCGCGGCGCAGGCTCCGGCGGCGAAGGTGCCGATGGTGAAAAGCCAGGCGCCGGGCTTTTATCGCATGATGCTGGGCGACTATGAGATCACGGCGCTCAATGACGGCGTCGTCGACTTCCCGCCGGCAAAGCTCTTGACGAACACGACGGCGGGCGAGGTGGCCGCGATGCTGCGCAAGCGGTTCGAGCCGGATGCCGTGCCCACGTCCGTCAATGCCTTCCTGATCAACACGGGCGACCGCCTGATGCTGGTGGACACGGGCGCCGGAAAGGTTCTGGGGCCGCGTCTGGGCGGGCTTGCCGAAAGCCTGCGGGCGGCGGGGTACCGGCCGGATCAGGTCGATGCCGTGCTGATCACGCACATGCATCCCGACCATATCGGCGGCCTGGTGAAGGATGGGCAGCCGGCATTCCCCAATGCGACCGTCTATGCCGACAAGACCGATGCGGCGCTGTGGCTGGACCCGGCCGAAGCGGCGAAGGCGCCGGAGGATCAGGGCAAGCTCGGCAAATATCGCTTCCGGGCGGTCAAGGAGTCGATGGACGCCTATAGCCGGCGCGGCAGGCTCCAATATTTCGACGGCACGGGGGAAGTGCTTCCCGGCATACGCGCCATCGCCTCTCGCGGACATTCGCCCGGCCACGCCTTTTTCGAGGTGGAATCGAAGGGCGAGCGCCTGCTCTTCTGGGGCGACATCATGCATTTCGGGCAGGTCCAGCTCGAGCTGCCGGAAGTGGCCATGTATTCCGACATCGATCCTGCAAAGGCGACGGCGAGCCGGTTGGCGGCGCTGAAGGATGCAGCGGACGGGCGCTATCTGGTCGCCGCCGCGCACCTGCCCTTTCCCGGACTGGGGCATATCCGCAAGGCCGAACGCGGCTATGCCTGGGTGCCTGTCACCTACGAAATCCCGCCCCGCTGAAGGGGGCGGCTGGACGGCCCGATGCGTGAAGGCGTCGGGATGATGCATCGATGGGAGGAGGCGACATTGCGACTGGGTTCCGGATTATTGGCCTTCGCGGCGACGATGCTGCTGCCCGCCGTTGCGGTCGCGCGCGATGCGGCTCCGCGCAACGACCTGCCTCAGCCTTATGAAACGACCCGGGATTGGGGCACTTTGCCCGCGGGCATGAAATGGGCGGCGGTGACGGCGGTGGAATCGGCCCCGGGCGGCGTCATCTACGTCATCCATCGCTGCTTTGAGAATTCCTGCATCGACCGGCCCGAACCGCCGATCCTGAAATTCGATGCGCAGGGCCGACTTCTGAAGGCATTCGGCCAGGGCCTGTTTCGCTTCCCCCATGGGGCGACCGTCGATCCGCAGGGCAATTTGTGGGTCACCGATCTGGGTTCCGTTTTCCTGGCCGAGCGTGGATCGGGCGACAATGGCGGCAAGATCGTGAAATTCGATCCGGACGGCAAGGTGCTGATGACGCTGGGTCACGATGCGCTGGGTTCCGCCACAGACTTTCTGGATCAGCCCAATGACGTCGTGGTCACGCGCAAGGGCGACTTCTTCGTGTCCGAAAGTCATTCGCCCGGCGGCAAGAACAACCGGGTGCTGAAATTCTCGAAGGACGGCAAGTTCATCGGGCAATGGGGGCGCAAGGGGAGCGGTCCTGGCGAGTTCAGCGAGCCTCACAGT
This sequence comes from Sphingobium fuliginis, assembly GCF_004152845.1. Lineage (GTDB taxonomy): Bacteria > Pseudomonadota > Alphaproteobacteria > Sphingomonadales > Sphingomonadaceae > Sphingobium > Sphingobium fuliginis. The sequence goes on along the minus strand of NZ_SEON01000001.1, from coordinate 804,181 downwards.
CTGGCGCTCGATTCCCGTGGGCGGCTGTTCGTGGCCGATCGGGAGAATAACCGCATCCAGATCTTCAGCCCGGACGGCAAGTTCCTGGCCCAATGGCATCAGTTCGGTCGCCCCAGCGGCATCTATATCGACGGGAAGGACAGGCTCTATGTCGCGGATTCCGAATCCAGTCCGGTCGAGGGCCGCAATCAGGATGCCCGCATCCGTCGCGGTATCCGTATCGGCAGTGCCCGGACCGGAAGGGTCGACGCCTTCATCGAGGATGCCGAAGCGGCGGAACCCAGGCATTCCGGGGCCGAAGGCGTGGGTGTCGACGATCAGGGCAATGTCTATGGCGCGGTCGTTGGCCGCCGCATGCTAGAACGGCATGTGAAGCGGCCGAAGCCATGAAGGGCTGCCCGATTCCGAATGATCGGCCCGTTGCAAGGCCCGCAGACTTTCGTTGACGGCTTCCTGCAGGCTTGATACCAATCTTACAAGACGAATTATTTTTCTTACTTAATGAGAATCGGAGAGAGCTCATGTCCCAAGGTAAGATTCTCGCGGGCTTCGTGGCGCCGCATCCTCCCCATCTCGTCTATGCCGAAAATCCCCCGCAGAACGAGCCGCGCTCGGAGGGCGGGTGGGAGCCGCTGCGCTGGGCCTATGAAAAGGCGCGCAAGAGCATCGAGGAACTGAAGCCCGACGTGCTGCTCGTCCATTCGCCGCACTGGATCACCACAGTCGGCCACCATTTCCTGGGCGTGGAGCGTCTGTCGGGCAAGTCGGTCGATCCGATCTTCCCCAACCTCTTCCGCTTTGCCTTCGACCTGAACGTCGACGTCGACCTTGCCGAAGCCTGCTGCGGCGAGGCGCAGGCGCTTGGCCTGACCGCCAAGATGATGCGCAATCCGAACTTCCGGGTGGATTATGGCACGATCACCACGCTGCACATGGTCCGTCCGCAATGGGACATCCCGGTCGTCGGCATTTCGGCCAATAATTCGCCTTATTATCTGACCCTCGACGAGGGCGTGGAGGAGATGGAGCGGCTGGGCGAAGCGACGCGGCGGGCGATCGAGAAAAGCGGCAAGCGGGCCGTGCTGCTCGCGTCCAACACCTTCTCGCACTATCATTTCCATGAGGAGCCGGAGATTCCCGAGGATATGAGCCGGGAGCATCCGCAAAGCTACAAGGGCTACAAATGGGACATGCGCATGATCGAACTCATGCGCAGGGGCGAGATCCGGGAGGTGATGCGCCTGTTCCCCGAATGGGTGGAGGAAGCCTTTGCCGAAGTGAAGTCCGGGGCCTTCCCCTGGATGATCTCCGCCATGGAATATCCCACCACGCCTGCGGAGCTTCACGGCTACGGCACGGTCATCGGCACCGGCAACGCCGTCATGGAATGGCGCCTGGCGGCCTGAGCCCCAATCGAGATACGAGGACATATCATGCCGGTCGTTTCCGCATTTCTGATGCCGGGCAATCCGCTGCCCTTCCTGCGCCAGGACAATCCGCCCTGGGCTCCGCTCGCCACGGCGGCGAAAGCGGCGGGCGAGGCGCTGCGCGCCAGCCGGCCCGACGTGCTGCTGATCTATTCGACCCAATGGTTCGCCGTGCTGGACGAACTGTGGCAGGCGCGTCCGCACAGCACGGGCGTCCATGTCGATGAGAACTGGTATGATTATGGCGACCTCCAGATGGACTTGCGTGCGGATGTTTCGCTGGCTCAGGCGTGCGTCGCGGGGGCCAATGCGGCGGGCCATCGATCCAAGGCGGTCGATTATGAAGGCTTTCCGATCGACAGCGGAACGATCGTCGCCAACGCCTTCCTAAACCCCGGCGGAACGATTCCGACGGTGGTCGCCGCCAACAACCTCTATCATGATTTCGCCACGACGGAGGCGCTGGGCCGGGTGGCGGCGGAGCAGGCCGATCTTCAGGGCAAGCGCGCGGCGGTGATCGCGGTCGGCGGCCTTTCCGCCGGCTATTTCGACAAGGATATCGACATAGCCGAGGATCGTATCGTGGATGAGCAGAGCGACGCCGCCAATCGCGCGCTGCTTGCCGCGATGGAGCAGGGCGGGGCGGACCGCTTGCGCGCCGGACTGGATGACTTCGCCGCGGCGGCGAAGACCGACATGGGGATGAAGCATCTGGCCTGGCTGTTGGGGGGCGTGGGCGATTTCAAGAATGCCCATGTCCATGGCTATGGGTCGACCTATGGCGCGGGTGCGGCCGTGGTCGAGTTCAAGCTGGCCTGATCCGGCGGACCATGGCCGTCAGCCGGCATCGCCATTCCCTTGACTCCATGTCGCCGGACGCGCCGGGCGGTTCGGACTTCGCGCTTGAAGGCCGCGCTTGTCCCCCTTCGCTTGCGGCGGCGGCGGGAGAGGCGCTAGAGCCGATCGACATTCAGAAGATGACGAGCCGAAAATGGTGGTTTTCCGTGACCCGGCGCGCAGCGTACTCAAAGTACGTGAGCACCGGAAGCACGGAAAAGCGTCATTTGCAGGCCGTCAGGGCTGAATGTCGATTGGCGCTAGGCCCCGGGGGCGGGTTCTGGCAGCAAATGGCCCGTCCGGCACAAGCGGGGCGGCCAGGCGTTCATCATGGGCTTCGCGTTCGAAAGATCGGTTCGATAGAGTTTACGGTGCAATGAAGATGACAGATGAATTGAAGATCGGCCTGCAGCCGGCACCCAATGGCCGTCTTGCGGCGGCGCCGGCCGGCATAGTGGAGGGCAAGGCGAAGCCGCGCGGGCAATTTCCCCATTATCGGCGGGCCGGGGACTTCATCTTCATATCGGGCACCAGCGCGCGAAAGCCGGACAACAGCATCGAGGGTTCCGATGTCGACGAAATGGGCGTCACCCAATTGGACATCAAGGCGCAGACCCGCGCCGTCATCGAGAATATCAGGGATATATTGGCGGCCGCCGGCCTCGACCTGTCGGATCTTGTCGAGGTAAGTTGCTTTCTCGTCAGCATGAACGATTTCGGTGGCTTCAACGAAGTGTGGGCGGAATATTTCGACGAGACCGGCCCCACCCGGACGACGGTCGCCGTCCATCAGCTTCCCCATCCGCTGCTGCTGGTCGAGATGCGCGCCATCGCCTACGCCCCGGACCCGCAGATGGGCTGATCCGCCCGCGAACAGACCAAGCCCGATAGAAGGAGGAAATCATGTCCGACCGTCGCGAACGGATCGTGCGCGCCTATTTGTCCGCCATGGAAAAGGGCGACCTGAACGGCGTGCTCCAATGCTTCGCAGCCGATGGCAAGGTGATTTCGCCCGTCTATGGGGAAGAGCCCGTCCGCCCATTTTACGAAAAGCTGTTCGCGGACACGATCAGCGCCAGCGTCGACCTGCACAGCCTGTACGTCAGTCCGACGCAGCCCGAGCGGCTGATTGCCCATTTCGCCTATCGCTGGAGCCGGCATGGCCAGCCCGATGTCGATACCGACCTGATCGACCTTTTCGAATTCGATCCGCAAAGTGATCGGATCGGGCGTTTGCGGATCGTTTTTGCGCCCTTGCCCGGCAGCGGCGCGTGATGGGCAGCGCCATGGCCGGACGGGCAGGCCGCCCCCAGGATTCCGTCGAAGGTTGCGGCTTTCAGGCGAAGGCGGCCTGATCGCGAACCCATTCCCGCCCCGCGCCGCGTGGCGGACGAGCGGTGATCTTCTTCCACGCCTGCTCATGGAAGAAGAAGGCGACGGCGTTGATCATCGGTTCGATCAGCGCGATCCCGCCAGCCATGGCGACGGAACCGGTCATCAGATAAGCGACCGAGAAGCCCACGGTCAGGTGGATGCTGAGATAGGTGGCGGTCTTGATCAGGTCTGTGGACATGGCTCTGTGCTCCTGTTGCCGCTCAATTAAGATTCGTTCGCAATAGGTGCCAACAGCTTTTCCCTCTGGCTCTGATCGCCTTTGCCGATCAGGATGGCGGGAAAGGAGAGTCCAGGATGAGCGGAAAGATCAGGGTCGGCATCGGCGGTTGGATCTTCGAACCATGGCGCGGCACCTTCTATCCCGAAGGGCTGCGGCAGAAGGACGAACTGGCCTATGTGGGCCAGCATCTGACCGCGACGGAGATCAATGCCACCTATTACAGCACGCAAAAGCCGGCGACCTTCGCCGGCTGGGCCAAGGCCGTGCCGGATGGCTTCCAGTTCGCGGTGAAGGCGTCGCGCTACTGCACCAATCGGCGCGTGCTGGCGGAGGGGGGCGAATCCATTGCCAAGTTCATCAACCAGGGTCTGGTCGAGCTGGGCGACCGGTTGGGGCCGATCCTCTGGCAATTCATGCCGACCAAGAAATTCGATGCGGAGGATTTCGGCGCTTTCCTGAAGCTGCTGCCGGCCAGCATCGACGGCGTGCCTTTGCGCCACGCACTGGAGGTGCGGCATGAGAGTTTCGATGATCCCGTCTTTTTCGACCTCGCGCGGCGGGCCGGCGCGGCCGTGGTCTATGCCGACCATCCGGAATATCCGGCGCTGCAAGGCCAGGAGGTCGGCTTTTCCTATGCCCGTCTGATGCGCACGCGGGAGGAGGAGCCGACTGGCTATTCGGCGGAGGAGATCAAGGGCTGGGCGGAGGTGGCGTGCGAACGGGCCGCCAGAGGCGACGTCTACGCCTTCTTCATCAGCGGGGCGAAGGTCCGCGCCCCCGCCGCAGCGCAGGCCATGATTGTGGCTTTGCAGTAACATCGACTGTTGCATTTGCTGCAACTGCGAAATCGTCCTTTGCGATTGTTACAACATCATGTCGGGCGCATAGGCCCGCTCGCCCCTGGTGGCGATAAATAACAATGACTTGCAGGACGAATGATATGCGACATACGGTTCAGGGCGTTGCCCTTATGGTTGCGGTCGGCGCGCAGATGCTGACCTTCTATTCGGTGCTGTTTGCCTGAGCGCAACATGACCCGATCCAAAGAGTCCTTGATGGACATCGGAAGAGCCGCCCTGGATATTGCCATGGGCGGCTCTTTCATTATCGCGGGACTTGATCAACCCTCCGCCAGCCAGCCCGCCAGCAGATAAGCGACGAGGCCGACCGGACCCAGGGCGCACAGCGTCAGCAGCACGAGCGCAATCCGGATCAGCGTGACATCCAGGCCGGTGCGGTTGGAAAGCCCGGCGCACACGCCCATGATCTTTCCATTGCGGCGGTCGAGGGTGAAGCTGTTGTTCATGAATCTGGCCTTCTTGAAGAGATATGGCGGGATCAGGCGATCGGCGCGATCGGAACGGCGGCGCCGATGAAGAGCGCGGAAACCAGCAGGGCGCCGGTAAGGGCAAAGGCGGCGTTTTGAAGCTTGGCGAACATGATATACTCCCTGATTTGTGCTTGGCCGGACAGTCCGGCCGTGATGCAAGGAAGATTGCAGGAGCCGTGCCAATTTCGATTTCGACCCGATTTTCAGGCATTTTCGCGGCCCATTCCTCATTTTTGGGCGGGAAATTTTCCGCTAATTGGGCAAATTTCCTGCAAGTCGGGAATATTTGCAGGGTGATCGTCTGAAGGGGCCGCTTCTCTTCGTCTACGGCACGCTCCGGCCCGGTTGCGACGAACCGATGGCCCGCTGGTTGGGCGATGCGGCCCGTCCTGTCGGCCCAGCCGTCGCGCAAGGCGCGCTTTATCGCGTGGCGGCCTATCCGGGCTTCGTGCCTGGCGGGACCGGTGACGTGACGGGCGACCTGTTCGCGCTCCCCGATCCGGAGGCGGTGCTTGCCGCGCTCGACGATTATGAGGAATGCGCTGCCCACTTCCCCCAGCCGCATGAATATCGTCGCGAACGGCTGATCGTCCTGGGCGAACATGGGCCGGTGGAGGCATGGACCTATATCTACAATCGCGACGTCGTCGGGCTGGAACGGATCGAGAGCGGTGATTTCCTGAGTTGAGAATGGCTTGCGCGAGGCCCGGGCGCGGCTGGAGCGTTTTCCGGGCGGATAGAATGATCTGCTGGCTCGGAAAACGCAGCAAAACAAAAGCCTGGGCATCATGCAGAAAACCGGTTCCCACTTTTCTGCATGATGCTCTAGGCTCTCCCGCCATGGCTTGAGGAGAGACGCGCATGACCGATGAACGGGATCAGCCGGAACGTTTGCCCGAAGACAGCAACTGGATCGGTTCGACCGGCCTCGACCGGCGCAAGCTGCTGGTGGGCGGGGCGTTCGCTGCGGGCTTCGCCGCAGCCTGCCGGCCTGTGTCCAGCAGCGCGGTCCAGACCTCCGGCGAAGGGTTGAAGGAAGAAAGCGTCTCGATCGGGGCGAGCGACGGCTTTGCCATGCCTGCTTTCGTCGCTCGTCCCGCCGCCGGCAAGGCTGCGCCCGTCATCGTCGTGGTGCATGAGATTTTCGGCGTGCATGAATGGATCCGCGATATCTGCCGCCGCTTTGCAAAGGCGGGTTATTACGCCATCGCTCCCGACCTGTTCGCGCGCCATGGCGATGCGACCAAGGTGACTGATTTCAGGCAACTGGTCGGCACCATCGTGTCCAAGGCCTCCGACGAGCAGGTGTTGAAGGACATCGACGCCACCTATGCCTGGGCGGGCAGCCATGGCGGGGACGGCAGGCGGCGCGGCATCACCGGCTTTTGCTGGGGCGGGCGGGTCGTGTGGCTCTACGCCGCCCACAGCGGGGAACTGGACGCGGGCGTCGCATTTTACGGCCGGCTGGTCAGCGACAAGACCGAATTGCAGCCGCTGAGCGTCATCGAGCAGGTGAACCGGCTCAAGGCCCCGGTGCTTGGCCAATATGGCGCGCTGGACAAGGGCATTCCGGTGGCTGACGTCGAGAAGATGCAGGCAGCGCTGAAGATCGCGGGCAAGTCGCCGCCGGACGCGATCACCGTCTACCCTGGCGCCGACCATGGCTTCATGGCCGACTATCGCCCCAGCTACAACGAAGCCGCCGCCAAGGCCGCGTGGGACGCGACGCTCGGCTGGTTCGGCAAATATGTGAAGCGATAGGGATCGTTCGGCTTGGGCTGAGCTGAAAGCGGCGCCCTTGCCATATGTTCATTCTTTACCGCCATGCTGAAGCAAGTTCGGCATGACGGCTTTGCAGGGCGGCGGCTGCCCTTATTTCTGCTTCATCGCCTCGACGGCGGCGAGCGTGCTCTTCACATGGCCGGCATAGTTCATCTCGCTATGGACGAAGGCGATGCGGCCGCTGGGCGCGATGACATAGGAAGTGCGGTCGGTCATGCCCGGCCGCATCTTCAGCGCCACGTCATAGCCCGACACGATGTTGGGACCAGCCGACGCCACGGCGAACTTGCCCGCGCATTCCTTGGTGGAGAAGGCGACCAGATCGTCCACCGGATCGGCCGACATGCCGATCACGGTCGCGCCAGCCTTCCTGAAATCCTCGATATGTTCGGCGAATTCCCGCGCTTCGGCGGAGCAGCCGGGGGTGAACGCCTTGGGGAAGAAATAAAGCACCACCGGCCCGCGCTTCAACTGGTGCGACAGGGTCAGGGTGAAGGTCTTCCCCGCCAGCGCGCCGCGGGTGGTGAAGTCGGGCGCCTTGGCCCCGACGGCCAGCGCCGCCATGGCGGCCTGCGAACCGACGGCGGCAGCGGCAAGGGCGAGAGCGATCTTCAGGCTTCTCATCATCGGCTTCCTCTTCATTCAGGCGGTGGGGGGCTTCCGATAGTCCATCCCTTCGGCCATGGTGATGACTGCAACGTTCGCCGCGCGCAAGTCCGCCAGTGGCCCAGCCGGATCGCGGGGGAAGAAAAGTCAGCCCCTTTCCGGCGCGCCATGGCATAAGCCGTGGCTGAGAAGTGGCCGAGAAGGAGTGTGGCAGGGATGAAGCAGGAACGCGCGCTGGCCGGAACCCATTGGCCGAATGCCGGTTTTCCTCCCATGCGCGCGATGATTCTCCTGCCGCTGCTCGTCCTTGCGGCGTGCGGCGACAAGCCGGGCGATCAGCCCGGGATAGCCACCAATATCGTCGACGAAGCGATGAACGAAGTGCAGCAGGTGCCGGAAGGCGCGAACGGTATCCAGACCGCTGAACCCGCGCCGGAGATTCCATCCAAGCCCGTGCCGGTGGGGTCGACCATCCCCGCCAGCGTGCAGGGGCGATGGACGGGCCTGGACGAAAGCTGTGCCGACCGCGCGACCGAGCTGGAGCTGACGATCACGCCGACCAGCCTGGTCTTTCTGGAGAGCGAGGGGAAGGCGACCGGCGTGTCACACGGCCCAGACGGCCGCATCCGCATCGACGCGGCCTTCACCGGCGAAGGGCAGAGCTGGAACAGGAAGCTGGAATTGCGGCCCTCGGCCAGCGGGCGGGAGTTGACGGTGATCGACGACGGCCGGGCGGTGACGCGGAAGCGGTGTAGTTGATCTTCGGCCTGTTCCTGCGAAGGCGGGAAACGGGATCGGGCGGCAGAATTGGGTTCCTGCCTGCGGAGGAGCGCGGAATGCTTACTCCAAGCTTTCCCAAAGCCGCCGCACTGGTTAGAGCCGCCTCATGATCGGCCGTCTTACCTTGAGCGATTTCCGCAATCATGCGGATGCGCTGATCATGCCCGATCACAGTTTCATCGTGCTGACCGGGGATAATGGCGCGGGCAAGACCAACATATTGGAAGCCGTGTCGATGTTGGCGCCGGGACGCGGCCTGCGCGGCGCGGCCCTGCGCGACATGGTCCGGCAGGACGGGGCGGGCGGTTTCGGCATAGCGGCGGAAGTGGACGGCGTGATGCTGGGTACAGGGGTTCTCGCTTCGGCCCCCGACCGGCGTCAGGTGCGGATCGGGGGCGTCGCCTCCTCCGCCAATGCGCTGGCGGATCATCTGTCCATCGTGTGGTTGACGCCGGCCATGGACCGGCTGTTCATGGACAGTCCCGGCGGGCGGCGTCGTTTCCTGGACCGGCTGACGCTGGCGCTTCACCCCGCCCATGCCGCGCACAGCGCCCGCTACGAGGCGGCGATGCGGGCGCGCAACCGGCTGCTTAACGATCTGTCCGCCGCCGATCCTTCCTGGCTGAGCGCGCTTGAAACGCAGATGGACGAGCATGGCGCGGCGCTTGCCGTCGCGCGCGCCGATCTGGTCGGCCGCTTGCAGGCCGCGCTGGAGGACCAGCCCGACCATCCCTTCGCCCGTCCGCTGCTGGCGATCGAGGGGGAGGGGGAGGGCGACGAGCCCCTGGGGCTTCGCCTGGCCCGCGAACGCCGCCGCGATGCCGCTGCCGGTCGCACCTTGTCCGGCCCGCACCGGCAGGACCTTGCCGTCGTTCACGCCGCCAAGGCGCAGGCTGCTGCGCTCTGTTCGACCGGCGAGCAGAAGGCGCTGCTGCTCTCCATCCTCCTCGCCCATGCGGCTCTGGTGGCGGCTCATCGCGGCCAGCCGCCGGTGCTGCTGCTCGACGAAGTGGCGGCGCATCTCGACCCGTCGCGGCGGGCCGCGCTGTTCGACCGGCTGCGGGAAACCGGCGGCCAGGTCTGGATGACGGGGACGGAATCCGCACTTTTCAACGGCTTGCCTGTGGCCAGCCGGTTTTGCGTAACGGCGGGGCACGTCTTTCGTTCCGCAGATTGACGCGCCGCAACAACGACTCGTCGCTGGCTGCTTTTCAACGCGTCCGGCGTCTGCCCTAAAGCATGGCACGGGGTTAAGTCGTTCAAATAGTCGGGGGTCGCATTCCTATGATCGGTGGTTTTCGCGCTATTGTCGCAGCGGCAACGCTTGCACTCGGTGCCCTGATCACGACCCCGGCCGCTGCCGGCGTCCTCCAGTGCGCGCCCTTCGCCCGGCAGGTTTCCGGTATCGAGCTATATGGCAATGCCAACACCTGGTGGGGTCAGGCCGATGGCCGCTATGAACGCGGCCATGAACCCCGTGTCGGCGCCGTCCTTGCCTTCTCGGCGAGCCGTTCGATGCCGGTCGGCCATGTCGCCATGGTCAGCAAGGTGGTCAGCGAACGCGAAGTGCTGTTGACCCATGCCAACTGGTCCTATCGCGGCGGCGTAGAGCGCAATGTCCGCGCCATCGACGTGTCCCCGAACAATGACTGGACCGATGTGCGCGTCTGGTATGGCCCGATCGGGGATCTGGGTCTGCGGCCGAACCCCGCCAAAGGCTTCATCTACGCGCACAAGGCGAGCGACGCTCCGGTGCAGATCGCCATGGCGGATCGCGCGACGGCAGGCTCCGACGCCGCGCGGGGTGCTTTCTGACATTTTAACCATTTCCTAATGGCCGCCGCCTAATTTCGTCGGCGGTGGGGCGATTCTGAGACTTTTGGGGTCGCATGAAAGTGGGAATGATGCGCTGGGCGGCCTTGCTGCTGGCTGGCCTGACAACGACGCCTGTGCTGGGCGCGACCGTGCTGCAATGCGTGCCCTATGCGCGCACCGTGTCGGGCGTCCAGATCTATGGCGACGCGCTGACCTGGTGGGACCAGGCGGAAAACCATTATAAGCGCGGGCATGCGCCCCGCAGGGGAGCGGTGCTGGCCTTCCGTCCCGTCGGCCCGATGGTGCTGGGCCATGTCGCGGTGGTCAGCAGGGTGCTGGACGACCGGCGCGTGCTGATCCGGCATGCCAACTGGTCGGTGCCCGGCGCGATCGAGGAGGATGTTCTCGCAGTCGACGTATCCGAAGAAGGCGACTGGAGCGAGGTGCGCGTCTGGCACAGCCCGACCAACCGGATGGGCGCGCGCAGCAACCCGACCTTCGGCTTCATCTATCCCGACAAGCCGCAATTGCGCGAGTTCCGGACCGATCCGGCGCTGGGCGTCAGCACGCGCTTCGCCAGCATGACGGTGACCAAGGACGATCCGGAGGAGGATAGCGCTCCGTTGCGCAGGTCCGCTGCCCAGCCGCGGCTGGCGGTCGACCTGCGTGCCATCCGCTATGCCGATGCGGCGCCTTCCGCCCGTTCGCTGCGCGACATCATCGCGGACGTGAAGCGAGACGCGGCGCTGCGTTGAAGCGGCCCGATGCTCCCGCGCGGGCAGCAACCCGGTCCCGGCTATCCTGAAAACACGGCGTCCGAACGGGCTCTCATGAGCCTCTCGTCTCATCGGAACGCGGCTGAATTAAAGGGCGCGGCCCTCTGGCGAGGCGGCGCCCTTTTTTCTTCAGCGCAGGCGAAACCCTATTCCGCCTTGTCCGCTGCTTCCCCGGCGCCCTCGTCCGCATTCTCGAACCACGCCTCGACCGGCCCGGAGAGCTTGATCGTCAGCGGCTGGCCGTGGCGGTCGCGGGTCTTGCCCGCCGCCACGCGAATCCATCCTTCGGAAATGCAATATTCCTCGACATCGTTGCGGACGCGGTCCTTGAAGCGGATGCCGATGCCCCGCTGGAGCACGTCCATGTCGAAAAAGGGGCTCTTCGGGTTGGTGGAAAGGCGGTCGGGGGGCGTATCGCTCATGATGGTCCAAATCCTGTCAATCTGGCGCGACCTAGCCCTTAGGCCTGCCCGCCGTCAACTGCTGCGGTCCATCGTCGACATCGCAGAAGATGCGCCGGATCACCCCCTGCGCCAGCCAGGATTCGAAGCGGGCATGCGCATCGGCCAGATCCAGGAAGGGATAGGCGACCGGCCGTTCCCCCACCGCCCGGCTGGCGATGACCAGCCGCATCATGGCATCGGGCGCCGTGGTCAATATGCGTCCGCGCCGGTCGGTGGCGGCGCTGTTGACGCCGACGACATGGCCGTCCTCGGCAAAGACCGGACCGCCGCTGATGCCCGACAGCGTGCCGTCACCCATCGGAATGCGCGCATGCTCCGCCCAGGCGAGCACGGGCTGCGTCTCCTCGCCTGCGCCGCGCCGGGCGCGGGCGGCGCCGATCAGTTCGGATATGACGAGCGTCGGCTGTCCGCCCGGAAAGCCCATATGATAGCCGACCGATCCGGGCGGCGGCATGCGGTCCGACAGCGGCAGGGCGTGGTCGCTCGCCACGCCCCCGCGCACCAGCGCGGCATCCGCTTCCCGGCTTTCCACCAGGCGCGACACGGGGCGGGCGAAGCCGCCCTGCTCTATGCCGACCCGGGTGCAGCCATGGGTGACATGCTCGGCGGTCAGCCATGCGCCGTCCCGGTCGATGGCGAAGGTCGTGCCCATGCTGTCGGCGGGCGCCTCCGTCCGTTCCTCGATGACGAAGCTCTCATCGCTCCATTGCGGCATCGGACGGCGCGGCGAGCGCGGGTCGAAAGCCTCGACATGCAGCGGCGTTGGCCTGATGACCTCGCTGATCCACAGCAGGGCGAGGATGATGCCGAGCAGGCCGGGCAGACAGCCGAAGCGCCGGCCCGCCACGGCTCAACCCGCGACCGCGCCGGCGGTCAGGCAGGCGATGGCGACCTTCATCATGGCGAGGAAGATGGCGGCGGACCGTTCGTCCGCCTCGATGCGGGTCGGCAGCGAGCCCAGCAGGAAATCGACCACGCGGAAGGCGATGAGTTGCAGGATCAGCGTCACGCTGCCCCAGATCATGATGTCCCAGACATTCACCGAGCCCGCGAGGCAAAAGCCCAACGGCACCGCCAACCCGATCGCCGCCCCGCCCAGCGAGATCGCCGCGGCAGCATTGCCTGCCCGGATCAGTGCGAATTCGTCATGCGGCGTGATCCACATATAAAGCGCCAGCGCCGCCAGCCAGGCCAAGGTTGCGGAACCCAGGTGCAGCAGGAAGATGGGCAGGCCCGACAGCAGGCTCTGAATGACGGGCATGGGATCGGTCATCGCGTCAAAATGCCGCAAGCGGATGCCGGGCGCAATTGCCAGTCGATGGCGAAACGGGTGGAGAGGAAAATGGCGCAACCCGCGCAGCTTCCCCTCCCCATTCACTTCGCGGGTGTCGAACAGAGGCGGGTGCCTCTCCTGCACCCTCCCCACGCTGCGCGCAGGGAGGATCGCATGGCATCAACCAGCCGATGCGGTCAGATCAATTGCAGACCCGAACCTTCACGCGCCGGTCGCGGTAATGATTGTAGCGCCATTCGGTCCAGCAACGCTGGCGGTAATGCCCGCGCCAGGAGCGCCGGTCGCCGCGCCAATAGCGGCGGTCGTCATGGCGCCAGTCGCGCCTGCCGTCCCAGCGCCTATCGTCCCAACGGTCTCCGCGATACCCGTCGCGATAGCCATAGCCGCCATAATATTGCGCCTGTGCAGGGGCCACGCTCGCCCCCATGGCGGTGATCGCCAGGCCCAGGGCGGCAGCGCCCTTCCACAAGATGTTCATGTCTTTCTCTCCTCAGCATGCACGCCCGTCGCCGGGGTCATGAAGGGAAGATGCACCGGCCTTACTGAACCGTCCGGGAACGGCGTCGTCAGCCAATATTCATGGATGGATCATCGGCCCCGCAGGGCGCTTTCCGCCTCCAGCATATAGTCGCGCGTGATCGGCAGGCTGCGGCGGTCGCGGACATATTGGACCTGGTAATTCACCATGCCGCCATGTTCGAACACCGTGGCCGCACCGGCCAGATAGAAGGTCCAGAGGCGGAAGAACCGCTCGTCGTACAGGGCGACGATGTCCGCCTTGTGCGCCAGCGTCCGCTTGTACCATTCGCGGATGGTAAGGCCGTAATGGATGCGCAGCACCTCGACATCCGTGACCATCAGGCGGGTGCCCTCGTTGCCCTGGATCATCTCCGACAGGGCGGGGATGTAGCCGCCGGGGAAGATATATTTCTGGGTGAAGGCGTCGGTGATGCCCGGCCCGTCGACCCGGCCGATGGTGTGGACCAGCATCACCCCGTCCGGGGTCAGCAGGTCGCGGCACTTGGTGTAGAAGGTGCGGTAATCCTTGGTCCCGACATGCTCGAACATGCCGACCGACACGATGCGGTCGAACGGCCCGTCCATGTCGCGATAATCGATCAGTTCGAAGCGCACATGGTCGGCCACGCCGGCATCCTGCGCCCGCTGGCGCGCGACCTTGAGCTGCTCTTCAGACAGGGTGATGCCAGTCACGTCGACGCCGCAGGTGCGATGCAGGTACAGCGCCATGCCACCCCAGCCGCAGCCTATGTCGAGCACCTTCATGCCCGGCTTCAGGTGCAGCTTGGCCGCGATATGCGCCTTCTTGTCCTCCTGCGCCTGTTCCAGGCTGATCCCCGCCTCATTGTCGGCATCGGGGAAATAGGCGCAGCTATATTGCCGGTCCCGATCGAGGAAGAGGGCGTAGAGAGCGCCCGACAGGTCGTAATGATGCGCCACATTGGCCTTCGCCCGCGCCCGGTGATTGGCGGCCCAGAGCTTGCGCCGGATCGCCTTGAAGCCGCGCTTGACGGAGCCGAGATCGCTGATCGACTTGCCCGTTTCCCAGGCATTGTTCATGCGGATGAGCGAGATCAGTTCCATGATCCCGCCGCCCTCTATCGCGACGCGCCCATCGATGAAGGCCTCCGCCATGCCGAGGCGCGGGTCCCTGACGATGTCGAACGGCACACGCGCATCGTGGAATTTCAGCGCCAGCGACGGAAAGCCCGGTTCGGGGGTTCCGACCGTGATCTTCCTGCCGTCATGATAATAGATGCTGAGCTGGCCCCGCGTGACCAGCCGCTTGATGACGCGATCGAACAATTTCATAGGGCCACCCTGTCAGGTCATTCCGCTGCCGTCAAATGCCCGCATACCAGTCATAGCCGGCGCGGTCCTCCCAATAGCCGCCCTTGCCGCCGCCTATGCCGTCAAGACTCGCAACCGCTTCAATCTTCATCAGATATTTCGCCTGCTTGTAGCCCAGTTGCCGCTCCACCCGCAGCCGGAGCGGCGCGCCATTGGCCACGCGCAGGGGTTCGTCGTTGAGCGCGAAGGCGAGGATCGTCTGCGGGTGGAAGGCGTCCTCCAGATCGATGCTTTCATAATAGCCGCGCCCGCCGCCCATATCGTCGGCGCAGTGGAAGACGATGTACCGCGCCCCGTCCCGCAGCCGCGCCGCGTCGAGGATCGGCTTCAACGGCACGCCGCGCCATTTGCCGATGGCGCTCCACCCCTCGACGCAGTCGTGGCGCGTGATCTGCTCCCGATGGGGCAGGGCGTGGAGCTGCGCCAAGGAGAGGGAAAGCGGCCGTCCCACCAGTCCGGTCACATGCAGCCGCCAGTCGGCAAAGCCGTTGCGCCACAGCGCCTTATATTCGGCTGTGTTCGGATTGGCGGTACCGTTGGGGCGGAAGAAGGGAGAAATCTGGTCCGGCCGGAATTCCCGCGCCAGCGCGTCGCGGGCCATCAGGCTGCGCTGCGCCCATTTGTGGAAATTCCCGGCGGAAAACAGCGCCTCGCGCACCGTCTCGTTCTTCGCCAGCCGGTCGCATCCCGCCAGCGTCGCGGCGGCGCCCAGTACCAGGGTCCGACGGTCGAGGATCAGGCTCATCGCCGCGCCTCCGGCACGCGATAGCGTCCGCTGATCATCGAGCGGATTTCGTTCAGGGGCCCGGCCAGCACCACCATCAGCATATGCACCAGGAAGAAGGCGACGAGCATGAAGGCCGTGATGAAATGGATCGAGCGTGCCGACTGGCGCCCGCCGAACAGGTCGACCAGCCAGGGCCATGCCGCGTTCATGCCTGGCGACATGGTGAGGCCCGTCAGGATCAGGATCGGCAGCGCGACGAAGATCACGCCGATATAGCTGGCCTTTTGCAACATATTGTAGCGCAGCGCCGCTTCGCCGGTTGGGAAACGCAGCCGGACATGGTCCTTTATGTCCTGCCAGACATGGCGCGGCGCCAGTTCGTCGCGCCGGAAGGCCAGGTCGCGCGCCAGATGCCCGCCGAACAGGCTCCAGACCATGTAGAAGAGCAGCGCGAAGGCAAAGATCGGCGCGGCGCTCAGATGCCAGTGCCGCGACATCGCCAGATTATAGTGGGCGGGCAGCGTGATCCAGCTTCCGAACCGCTCCAGCACCAGCCACGGGCGGTCGAGATTCGCGCCATAATGCCCCCAATAAAGCCGGGGATGCGCATTGAAGATGCCAAGCCCGCTGGCGAACAGCACGTAGAGCAGCAGCGCATTCAGCCAATGCCACAGGCGCGTCGGTCCTTTGTGGCGCAGCACCAGCTTCGGTTCGGCGGCTATCGGCTCGGATGAGGCGCTCTCCATAGGCTGCTGTTACCCTTTTGCACCAACAGCGTCAAAAAGGACGATGCCGTTACGCGCATGAATCATTTTTCATGATCCCGTTCATGTGGGAGCCAGATTGCGGGTCCATAAGCGCCGCTGCCGGGATCGAGTAAAGTTTCCGGATTTTTGAAGCTCCTATGGATAGATGCCCTGTAAGTTCAATAGGGATGATATGAAAATATTTATTAGATCCGTCTCTTTTAAAAACCGATTGAGAACATAAATCGATCTCACCCGGTTCAGGGTATCGAACAAGTCATGAGGAATACCATGAAAACTGCGATTATCGCAGCGATTGCTGCTGCCACCGTTTCTGTTCCTGCCTTTGCTCAGGATGCCGCGCCTTTTACTGGTCCGCGCGCCGGCATTACCATGGGCTATGACAAGGTTCAGGGCGACGACGGCTTCAGCTATGGCGTGTCGACCGGCTATGATCTGGCCGTCACCCCGCATGTGACCTTCGGTCCGGAAGTCTCGCTCAGCGAGTCCACGGCGAAGTTCAGTGGCGTGGATGCGAGCCGCGATTTCGCCGCATCGGTGCGCCTTGGCTATGTCGTGACGCCGCAGGTGCTGGCGTTCGGCAAGGTCGGATACGCCAACAGCCGCTTCGAAGTCCCTGGCGACCACCAGACGCTGGAAGGCGTGCGCTATGGCGGTGGCCTCGAATATTCGGTGACTCCGCGCACCTATATTTCGGCCGAGTATCAGCGGACCGAATATGAAGACAATTTCGGCGGCCGCGATGCGGGCGTGGTGGGGATCGGCTTCCGCTTCTGAGTTGGGTGCCGCTGGGTATGACAAGGGGCGGTCCCGCTGGGGCCGCCCCATTTTCATGCAAACTCATACTGTTGCGGAAAAGCATCATACATTTGTAAAGTTCATATCCATATTGCAACAATCACGATCGCGTTACATATGCGCGCCGTCAGCGATGCATGTCGCTGCGTGCAGGACGGGGGGATGAACCGAATTATCTCGGTATTCCAAATGACGATGAAATAACGACACGCAACGTCATCCCCGTAAAAAGAACAAGCGGCAGTCCACATCACCGGACTGTTCGTTTCTGATGACATGAGGATTTTATGAAGACTGTGATTTTCGCAGCCCTTGCTGCTGCCGCCGTTTCCGCTCCCGCTTTCGCTCAGGACGCCGCGCCCTTCACCGGCCCGCGCGCCGGCGTGACGCTGGGCTACGACAAAGTTGGCGGCGAAGAAGGCTTCAGCTATGGCGTCAGCACCGGTTACGATCTGGCTGTCGCACCGCGCATTACTTTCGGCCCTGAAGTGTCGTTCGGCGATTCCACTGCCGATGACAATTTCGGCACGGACGTGAGCCGCGATCTGGCTGCTTCGATTCGCCTCGGTTATGTCGTTACTCCGCGCGTTCTGGCCTTCGGCAAGGTCGGCTATGCCACCACCCGCTTCGAAGGCAAGGTTGAGGGCGACTTCGGCAACCTGGAAGGCGTTCGTTACGGAGGCGGCGTGGAATTCGCGGTGACCGGCAACACCTACATCTCTGCTGAATATCAGCGCACCGAATATGAAGCTGACTTTGGCGGCCGCGATGCCGGTGTCGTCGGCATCGGCTTCCGCTTCTAATTCCTCTCGGATAGAACAGGAAAGGGCGGTCCCGGCTGGGGCCGCCCTTTTCCTATGCTTGCTCACACCGTTCCAATGATACGCCCCATTTTTCCTGCCTTCACAGGAACACGGCCCAACAGAAACAGCACAAACCCTAAGCCCAGGGGAGAGGCGTCAGGTCCGGTTCCACCCAGCGCCGCCGCGCTTCCGTCGACATCAGCCGCTCGCGCGACCAATAGGCGAACAGCCAGTCCTTGTCGGCCATGGGCGAACGCATCAGCGCCGCAAAGGCCTCCGCCGGCGACGGTTCGCCCGGCAAGCCCGCCAGCACTGCCCGCGCCGCCTTCAGCGATGCCATGGTAATCGTCTCATGATAGCCGGCGCTGTCGCTGTTCACGCCGCCCATGCTCTCGTTATAGGCCGCGATCATCCCGGGCATGTCCCGCTCGGCCAGCATGTCCGTCCGCCGCAGCATGAGCCACAGGGCCGTCGCGAAATGCGCGCCATGCGTCCACTCCTCCTTGGGCAGCGTCCGCGCGCAAAAGCCGCTGGCGATCCGCTCGATCTCTTCGTCCGTCATTGTCATCCATCCTTTCATGCCGCCCGGACGAGGCCGACAAGAAAAACCCCGCCGTCCGGGCGGGGTTTGCATCTCGCGCCGCAAAGGCGCAGGTCATCGGCCCCGCTCTATCCGAGCGCCGCTTGCTTCTCCGCCTCCAGCCGGTCCAGCTCCGCCCGGCTTTTCTTCTCGGAAGCGGACTTGAGCTGGCCGCAGGCGGCCATGATGTCCCGCCCGCGCGGTGTGCGCACCGGCGCGGAAATCCCGCCTTCGAACACGATGTCGGAAAAGCGCCTGATCCGCTCGGGCGCCGAACATTCATAATCCGTGCCCGGCCAGGGGTTGAACGGGATCAGATTGACCTTCGCCGGCAGCTTGTACTGGCGAAGCAGCCGGACCAGCTCGCGCGCATCCTCGTCGCTGTCATTCTTGTCCTTGATCATGACATATTCGAAGGTGATGCGCCGCGCATTGTTCGCCCCCGGATAGTCGGCGCAGGCCTGCAAAAGCTGATCGATGCCGAACTTCCTGTTGAGCGGCACTAGCTCGTCGCGCACATCCTTCGTCACGGCGTGCAGCGACACGGCGAGGTTGACGCCGATCTCCTCGCCCGCCCGCGCCATCATCGGCACAACGCCGGAGGTGGAGAGGGTGATGCGCCGCTTCGACAGGGCAAGTCCATCGCCGTCCATCACGACCTTCAGCGCATCGCGCACATGGTCGAAATTATAGAGCGGCTCGCCCATGCCCATCATCACGATGTTGGTCAGCATGCGGCCATCGGTCGTATATTGCGGCGCATCGTCGGCTTCATCGTCATTGGCGGACGCCATGCTGCCCTTGGGCCACTCGCCCAATGCATCGCGCGCCAGCATCACCTGGCCCACAATCTCGCCCGGCGTCAGGTTGCGCACGAGCCGCATCGTGCCCGTATGGCAGAAACGGCAGTTGAGCGTGCAGCCCACCTGGCTCGACACGCACAGCGTCCCCCGGTCCGCGTCCGGGATGAACACCATCTCATAATCCTGCCCGTCGTCGGAGCGCAGCAGCCATTTGCGCGTGCCGTCGCTTGAGACCTGCGCCTCCACGACCTGCGGACGACCGATGACGAAGCGCTCCGCCATCCAGCCGCGCATCGGCTTGGCAAGGTCGGTCATGGCGTCGAAATCGGTCTCGCCGCGATGGTAGAGCCAGTGGAACAATTGCTTGGACCGCAGTTTCGCCTGCCTGGTATCGAGCCCCGATTCCTCCAGCACGCCCTTGATCTGCGGCCGCGACAGCCCCATCAGGTCGACGCGCCCATCCTCACGAGGCGTCACCGCGCGGGGCACGGGCACAGGGTCGATAGCGCCGGGAATCGGCATCAAGGGGTTGGCGGCTGTCTGCATGCCCGCGCCCATAGCGGATTTTGGAGGATTTTGGAAGGGCGGTGAATGGCGCACGCCCCTCACCGTAATCGCGCGCACCCCAGCGCCGCGGCATCGATCGCCGTGGCCGCCCCGCGCAACGCATAGGTGTCCGCGAAGCCCCGCCCACGCGCATCCCGCGTCTGCACACTCATGCTGGTGGCGGAGCGCATCGCCGCGATGATTGCCGCATCCGCCCGCGCATCGGGCGCCCAGGCATCCACCTGCCCCGCCACCAGCGTAAAGCGCCGATCCCCCACATTCAGAATCACCGCAGCGTCCCCCATTCGCATCCTGCTCAAGCGGAAATGCACCTGCCCCCGCACCGATTGGCGCGGCCAGCTCCCGACCGCCGCAAAGCCCTCCGATCCCGCTGCGACGGGCATGGCGATCGCATAGCAACGGGGGCCACCGGATTGGGATGGGGTCGGATCGCGAAACGCCCCCCACGCCTCGAACACGCCCAGAGAGTCCCGCGCCTGCGCGGCCGTGGCCATGATCATCAGGGGGAGGGCGAGGGGCCATGGAGCTTTCACATCCCCGGCAAAGCGCATGCTGTTCCCTTTTGCAACCCTTTGGCAAACGAAACGATCACCCAGCGCTTGCAGGGGCCGTCACAGCGGCTATGAAGGATCATCCATCATTGTCGCCCGGATTCGACCGAGTTCGGGCTTTGCGCAGAAAAGAAACGGACAGAACAGGGACATGAAGGCCACCATCGAACGCGCAACGCTGCTCAAGAGCCTCAGCCACGTCCAGTCGGTGGTCGAGCGGCGCAACACGATTCCGATCCTGTCCAACGTGCTGATCGAAGCATCGGCCGATGGCGCGATCAAGCTGATGGCGACCGACCTCGACCTCCAGATCGTCGAAAGCGTCGCCGCCCAGGTGGAACAGCCCGGCGCGACCACCATTTCGGCGCACACCCTGTTCGACATCGCGCGCAAGCTGCCCGAAGGCAGCCAGGTCTCGCTGCAGGCGGCCGAGGGCAAGATGCTGATCCAGGCAGGCCGCGCCCGCTTCAACCTGTCGACCCTGCCGCGCGACGACTTCCCGGTGATCGCGGAAGGCGACCTGCCGACCAGCTTCGAACTGCCCGCCGAAACGCTGAAGCAGATCATCGACAAGACGCGCTTCGCCATCTCGACCGAAGAGACGCGCTATTATCTGAACGGCATCTATTTCCACGTTTCGGACGAGGGACAGCCCGTGCTGAAGGCGGCGGCGACCGACGGCCATCGCCTGGCGCGCGTCACCGTGCCGCGACCCGACGGCGCGGACGGCATGCCGGGCATCATCGTGCCGAGGAAGTGCATCGGGGAACTGCGCAAGCTGCTCGACGAGGTGGAAGGCTCTGTGCAGATTTCGCTGTCGGCGAGCAAGATCCGCTTCGGCCTGGGCAGCGCCATCCTGACCAGCAAGCTGATCGATGGCACCTTCCCTGATTACAGCCGCGTCATCCCGACCGCCAACGACAAGCTGCTGAAGATCGATCCGCGCAGCTTCGAGGAAGGCGTGGACCGCGTGGCGACCATCGCCACCGAAAAGACCCGCGCCGTCAAGATGACGCTGGACCGCGACAAGATCACCCTTTCCGTCACCAGCCCGGAAAACGGCACGGCAGCCGAGGAAGTCCCCGGGGCCTTCCAGGGCGAGGGCTTCGACATCGGTTTCAACGCGCGTTATCTGCTCGACATCCTGGGCCAGATCGACAGTGATCTGGTCGAACTGCACCTGGCCGACGCCGCTGCGCCGACGCTGATCCGCGAAGATGATCGCAGCCCCGCGCTCTATGTGCTGATGCCCATGCGCGTTTGAGGGTTTTGCCCGGTTGCGGACATTGACGCTTCCCCTCCCCTTCAGGGGCGGGGATTAGTGGCGGGAAACCACCCGCCGCAGACCTTGCCTGTCGGGTAAGTTTCTTTCAATCTCTTGTCGTTACGCAGGGAATATGACTTCCTTGCGGGCGAACCTGGCAGAACTGCATACGCGGCGGACCGATCTGGTCGCGGCGCTTGGCCTTGCCGAAAGCGGGGCTGCCGTCGACGCTTCCTGGATTTCCGGCACCTTCGTCCATATTGCCCGGCTCTGGCCGCTTGTCCTGCTGGGGAAGCTCTGCATCACCGCTCTGCTGCATGTGCCTTTCTATGATGAGGGCAATGTCGGCCATGCCGTTGCCCTGGCGGCCATGCTGCTGGTCGACGGCGTTGCCATCGTCGTGCCGCGCGGAGCCCGGTTCCAGCTTTTGCGGCCACATCACCAGAAATGGCTGATGCTGCCGATGGTGCTGCTCTCGGGCCTCAGCTTCAGCCTGATGCTGGGGCCGTCGCTGATCGCCGGCGAGCCTTCGCGCAATCTGGCCGCGGAAATGGCGGTCGCGTTTATGGCCGTGTCGATCTTCGGCGACCGGCGCCTGTTGGGTGTCAGCTATTTCTGCGGCCTGCTGATCGCCTCCATCCTGCATCGGGGCGATTTCGCGCAGGTCGGCCTGTTGATCAGTTGCATAGCCGCGATGCTGGTCGCCGCGCTGCGCCAGGCGCATGCCGACATGAACCGCGCCATCGCCTTCCATCAGCGGGATCTGAGGGCCCAGCGCTCCGACCGGCTGCTCCATGACTATGAACAGTCAGGTCGCGGCTGGTTCTGGGAAACCGACCGCCACGGGTGCATCGTCTATATTTCCGACACATTGGCCCGCACCTTGGGGCTGGGCAACGATGCGCTGATCGGCCGCCCGATCACGGAAATCATCCGTCCCGGCGACCGGCAGGATGGCGATGGCGAGCGCACATTGGGGTTCCACCTGTCGGCGCGCACCGGCTTTGCCGAAATTCCCGTCCGCGCCGCTATGGCGAAGGACGAACGCTGGTGGTCGATCTCCGGCCAGCCGGTGTTCAACGAATTCGGCCAGTTCCACGGCTTCCGGGGCAGCGGCACGGACCTTACCGAAATGCGCCGCAGCCAGGCGGAGGTGACACGGCTCGCCCAATATGATTCGCTGACCGGCCTTGCCAACCGGGTGCAGATGATGCGCTCGCTGGAGCAGGCGGTCGCGGGCAAGAACGGGCAGCCGCGTGACTGCACGCTGATGATGCTGGACCTCGACCGGTTCAAGATCGTCAACGACACGCTGGGCCATCCGGCTGGCGATGCGCTGCTGCGCCAGGTCAGCGAGCGTATCCGGCGCGTGGTCGGCAACAAGGGGCTGGTCGGACGCCAGGGCGGCGATGAATTCAAGATCCTGCTGCCCGGCCGACCCGACAAGATCACCCTGGACCATCTGGCGCGGGCGATCATCACCGATGTGTCCCAGCCCTATACGGTGGAGGGAACGGCGGTCGTCATCGGGGTGTCGATCGGCATTTCCTTCTGCCCGCAGGATGGCGTGACGGCCGAGGAGCTTATCCGCAATGCCGATCTTGCGCTCTACGCCGCCAAGGGGGACGGGCGCGGCATCTATCGCTTCTATTCCCCGGAGATGCATGCCGATGCCGAGGATCGCCGCCAGTTGGAGGAGGATCTGCGCAAGGCGCTGGTCGAAAACGCCCTGCACCTCGTCTATCAGCCGGTGGTTTCCTCCCGGACCGAGCAGATTACCGGCTATGAAGCGCTGCTGCGCTGGCAGCATCCGGTGCGCGGCGCGATCTCTCCCACGCTGTTTATCCCCATTGCGGAGGAAAGCGGCCTGATCGGCCCGATCGGTGAATGGGTGCTCCGCACCGCCTGCCGCGATGCGGCGCAATGGGCCGACGGGGTTAGGGTGGCCGTCAACGTCTCCCCGATCCAGTTCGCCAATCACGGCCTGCCCTCGATCGTCATGAATGCGCTCGCCGCCTCCGGGCTGGCGGCCCAGCGACTGGAGCTGGAGATCACCGAAAGCGTGTTCCTGAACGACGATGATGGCACGGACTCGATGTTCTCCCGGCTGAAGGGCATCGGGGTGCGACTGGCGCTCGACGATTTCGGCACCGGCTATTCCTCGCTCGGCTATCTCAAGAAAGCGCCGTTCGACAAGATCAAGATCGACCAGAGCTTCGTGCGCGGCGCCGCGATCAAGGGCAGCCCCAACAGCGCGATCATCAAGGCGATCGTCAGCCTGGCCGAAGCGCTGGGCATGGACACCACGGCCGAAGGGGCGGAGACGCAGGATGAACTCGCGCTGATCCGCAACCTGGGGTGCAGCCATATCCAGGGCTATGTCTATGGCCGCCCGCTGCCGGCGGCGGACGTGCTGGTACAGCAACATCGCCATGGCGGCGTGGTCGCGCCGCAGGGCTTCCAGTCGAGCCGGACGGAACGCAAGACCATGTTGCGTACCGTGGCCGTGCACCATGACGGTCATGTCTATACCGGGCGCATCCGCAACATCTCCGCCACGGGTGCGCAGTTGGAGGGCCTGTGGAACGTGCCGGAGGGCACGCTGTTCGCCATCGAACTGGGCGACAACCAGACCGTCAACGCTATCGCGCGATGGTCCAAGGACGACCGGCTGGGGGTGGAATTCGTCCAGGCGATCAATCCGTCGACATTGCGCGCCGTGCCTCGTTCCATGGCATCCTGAGGGTGCGAGGCGGGTCAGGATGGCTGGGTGTGGGGCGACGGAGATAGTCGGGTTCCGCCATTAGGCGCGCGGTGCTCCTGCGCAGGAGCATGCTTTACCCAGACCAACATCAACGTCCGCTCTCCACTCTTGCCCCTTGCTCCATCTCCACGCTTGCCGATACCTTGAACCGCGCTATGTCCGTCCGGTCATCGGAGCGGGAGACGGCATGGGCCGCATCGTCGGGAAAATCGTCAAAGGCTTGGGCGTTGCGCTGCTGTTTCTGGTTGTGGCCCTGTGCCTGGCGGTGACCGTCGTTCCACCCTTTCTCGACCGCATCTATTATGAAGGGCCGGTCAGCCGCCATTATGACGGGGAACGCTTCTTCAATCCCGATGGGGAAATCCGCTCTCCCGCACCGGCGGGCGGCAACCCGCGCGGTTTCATCGCGCGGTGGCTGCTGGGTCAGGACGACCGGCCCTCATGGCCCGACATGGTGGCGGTCAAGCCTTCGCGCCCGCCTGCCTTCGCCGCGCCGCGTGGCATGATCGCCACCTGGGTGGGACATGCCACCGTACTCGTGCAGGCGGCGGGCCTCAATATCCTCACCGATCCGATCTGGTCCGACCATGCCAGCCCCTTTCCGCCCCTGGGGCCCCGGCGGGTGGCGCAGCCGGGCGTGCGCTTCGACGATCTGCCGAGGATCGACCTCATCCTCCTCAGCCACAATCATTACGACCATATGGACATCCCCACGCTGAAAAGGCTGTGGAAACGGGACAGGCCGAAGATCGTCACCAGCCTGGGCAATGACGCGATCCTGAAAGCCAACGGCATTCCGTCGACGGCGCTCGACTGGGGGCAATCGATAAGCGGCGCGGCGTTGAACGGCCTGGGCGACGGCACGGTGATCCAGTGCGAAAATTATGAGCATTGCCCGGATTATCGCGTTCATGTGCTGCGCAACCATCATTGGAGCAGCCGCTGGGGCACTGACCGCAGCCGGGCGCTCTGGTCGAGCTTCTTCGTCAGCACGCGGGCGGGCAATATCTTCTTCGCGGGCGACACGGGCGCTGGCGATATGGCCTGGCCCGCGGACGCGGCACGGCTGGGGCCGATCAGGCTGGCGATGATCCCGATCGGCGCCTTCCGCTTCCATCCCGGACAAATGCAGTCGGATTCCCATATCGGGCCGGAACAGGCCGTGCAGATTTTCGAAACGCTCAAGGCCTCGACCGCCATTCCCATCCATTGGGGGACGTTCCGCCTTTCCTACGAGAAATGGGATACCCCGCCCAAAATGCTGGAACTCCAACTGCGTTGCGCAGGCATTGAACGGCGGCGTTTTGCGCCCCTTCGGGTCGGGCAGTCGATCCTGGTGCCCGGCTGGTCGCCCGTGCCGCATGGGGAGAAGCGGTGCGATCCGGGCGCGATCGCGAGGTTGAAGTAGGCGGGGGCTGTTGGCAGGCGGTGACCCGCCAAATCCTGTCGCCGCCCTAATGTTTCTGGAGCTGCCGCTCGATCGTCGTCCAAAGTCCGGCAAAGGCCTGGGCGGATGGGGATGAGGCCGCGAAGGCGCCCAGCGGTTTGCGGCGGACAGCCATTTGTTCGACCGCGCTGGCCATGGGAATGGCCGGCCAGCCGGGCTGGGATTCCAGGGCCGCGCGATGCAGGCCACGGCGGCGGTCGACCATGGAATAGACCGGCATGATCGGCGGATGGCTGCCGCCGCGCTGCACCAGATAGCGGGCGACCTCCCCCATGGCGCGTTGGGCGAGGGGGGAGGGGATGACCGGAATGACGATCATGTCCGCCGCGCGCAGCACCTGCTCGCTGGTTTCGGTGAGGCCGGGCGGACAATCCAGGATGATCCGGTCATAATCCTTGCCCAGGCTCTCGATCAGCTTGGCGAGACGCTTCTTCTTGTCCATCTCCCGGAACAGATGGTCGAGGCTGCGCAGCGAGGTGTCGGCGGCGATCAGGTCGAGGCCCTGCACCGTCGAGGGCTGGATCAGCTTGCGGACCTCCACATCCTTGCTGAAGATCGCCTGCGCGGCGTCGCGGCTTTCGCTGTCCGTGGAGATCAGCCAGCTCGACGCGGCCTGTGGGTCGAGATCCCACAGCAATGTCCGCCGTTTCGAAATGCTTGCGGATGCCCAGGCGAGGTTGATCGCGAAGGTGGTTTTCCCGACCCCGCCCTTCAGGCTGTAGACGGCGATGGTCGCCACTTGCGGTTCCTTTGCCATATGCGGAGGCTATCTTGCTGCACCGCCAAAGCAAGGGCTGAATCATGGGATTGTTACGTGCATGTGACGGGCCCTGCCGGACCCTCGATTACCAGCCCGCCGTCGAAGAGGATGATGGATTGGTCCGCTGGCGCGTTTCGATGGCCAGTGCCGATCATTCCTCGTCCATGCCCATCCGTTCGGACTGAGCCTGTCGCCGTCCTGCGCTTTCCCAAGGAAGAGTGGCGCTTCGACAAGCTCAGCGCGAACGAGAAGGGATGCTAATCCGGCGCCCGCGACATAGGGCGCTCAAACGAGCACAGGGGATTGCGCCAAGAAAAATCCCGCCGCGAGACATGGTCGCGGCGGGATCATTTCCGTTTCGAAGGATCAGGCGGCTGCCCGGCGTTCCTTCAGTTCCTCGTTCAGCATTTCTGCGAGCAGGAACGCGAGTTCCAGGCTCTGCGCCGCGTTGAGGCGCGGGTCGCAATGGGTGTGGTAACGATCCGCAAGGCCTTCGTCCGTGATCGCCACGGCGCCGCCGGTGCACTCCGTCACATTCTGGCCGGTCATTTCGGCATGGATGCCGCCGCCGAAGCTGCCCTCCGCCCGGTGAACGGCGAAGAAACCGCGTACCTCCGCCAGGATGCGGTCGAACGGCCGCGTCTTGTAGCCATTGGCCGCCTTAATGACATTGCCGTGCATCGGGTCGCAGGACCAGACCACCGGATGGCCTTCCTTCAGCACCGCGCGGACCAGCCTGGGCAGGCCCGCTTCGATCTTGTCATGGCCGTAGCGGGTGATGAGCGTGATCCGGCCCGCTTCCCGGCTGGGGTTCAGCACGTCCAGCAGGCGGATCAGCGCATCCGGCTCCAGGCTGGGGCCGCATTTCATGCCGATCGGATTGCCGATGCCGCGCAGATATTCGACATGCGCCGACCCTTCGAACCGGGTGCGATCCCCGATCCACAGCATATGCGCGGAGGTGTCGTACCAGTCGCCGGTCAGCGAATCCTGCCGGGTCAGCGCCTGTTCATAGGGCAGCAGCAGCGCCTCATGGCTGGTGTAGAAGCTCGTTCCCCCCAATTGCGGCACGGTTTCGGGCGACAGGCCGCAGGCGCGCATGAAGTCGAGCGCCTGTCCGATCTGGTCGGCCATCGCCTCGAACTTCGCGGCCCAGGGGCTGCGGCCCATGAAATCCAGCATCCAGCCATGGACCCGGTCCAGGCTGGCATAGCCCCCGGTCGAAAAGGCCCGCAGCAGGTTGAGCGTCGCCGCCGACTGGTTATAGGCGCGGATCATCCGCCCCGCGTCGGGTTCGCGCGCCTCCGCCGTGAAGGCGATGTCGTTGACATTGTCGCCGCGATAGCTGGGCAGTTCGACGCCGCCGATCGTCTCCGTATCGGCGGAGCGCGGCTTGGCGAACTGGCCAGCCATGCGGCCGACTTTCACGATCGGCAGCTTGGACGCAAAGGTCAGCACTACCGCCATCTGCAGCAGCACGCGGAAGGTGTCGCGGATATTGTTCGGATGGAACTCCGCAAAGCTCTCCGCGCAATCGCCGCCTTGAAGCAGGAACGCCTCGCCATTCGTCACCCTGGCGAGTTCGGCCTTCAGGCTGCGCGCTTCGCCGGCAAAGACGAGCGGGGGAAACTGGCTGAGCTGAGCCTCCACGGCGGCAAGCGCCTGGGCGTCACGATAGACGGGCATCTGGATGCCCTTTTGGCTGCGCCAGCTTTCCGGCGTCCACTTCGCCGCCACGTCGAGTCTCCCAAAGATCGTAAAATAGGGGCCGCACCTACGCGCAACCAGTGGCTAACGCAAGTTTATAGCGGCTGCGTGCGGGGGCACGTTATTTCTGGCAAGGATAATGTTCGTTGAGCGCCACGCTGACCAGGACCGAGGCAGGCGCCTGCCGCTGGTCGGGATAGCGGGTCAGATAGGTGAGGACGATGCGCTTCACTTCCTCCGCATTCATCTGGGCGGGCCAGCAATTGGGCTTGGCCCGGCCGATGAACACATCCTTCTTGATGCCGTCCACCGCGCCGACGATATAGGCGGTGCAGGCCAGGGCATATTCCGGCGCCTTGTTGCGGCATTTGGCGAGCAGGGTCGTTCCCGTCTCGAACATATAACTTTGCGCAGGCGCAGCGACGGTCGGTATCGTCATGGCGCCAATTCCCATGAACGCTGCGGTTGCGGCTTTTAGCATGCGCGGAATATGCCCGCTTGCCTGACATATGTACAAACGGGCCGGCTGATCCGCCGCACGGTCCGGCTCAGCCGCCGGAACCTTATGTCGCGTTGAGGGTGAGGCGCCAGTCCCAGCGAAGCGGATCGCCGTCCATCACCTCGACCCCCCGGTCGATCAAGGCGTCGCGTATCTCGTCCGACAGGGCGAAGTCCTTTTCGGCGCGCGCCTGCTGGCGACGGTCCAGTTCGGCTTCGATCTCTTCGGGCGCGATCGCCGCGTCCCCGGGCCGGATGCGCAGGTCTGCGCGGCCGATGGTCAGCAGGTTGAGGCCCAGCGCCTGATCGAAGGCTGCGAGCAGGCAGAGCTTCTCGTCCACCGGCACCTTCTTGATGGCGATGGTCTCCTCCAGAAGCGGCAGCGCGCGGGGCGTCATCAGGTCGTCGCTGATCGCCGCGTCGAACTGTTCGAGCAAGGGCGCGAGCTTGGGGTGGAGATTGGCGCGCAGCCAGTCCAGCCGCAGCGACTGCCATGTCACGCCCTCGGCCCGCGCCTTCAGGTTTTCGACACCCATGACGAGGCGTTTCAGGCGGGTGAGCGCTGCGCCGACGCTGTCCGCGCTGAACTCCAACTCGCTGCGATAATGCGCGCCCAGGCACAGCAGGCGATAGGCGAGCGGATGCACGCCCGCGTCGATCAGCGAGAAGAGAGTGGTGAAGCCGCCTTTGGACTTGCTCATCTTTCCCTGCCGGTCGACGAGGAAATTATTGTGCATCCACCATTTCGCGCCGGTGAAGCCTGCGGTCGCCGCGTCCGCTTCGCCGCAGCAGCCATGGAATGCCTGATTCTGCGCGATCTCGTTGGGATGGTGGATTTCCCGATGGTCGATGCCGCCGGTGTGGATGTCGAACGGATGGCCAAGCCGCGCCTCGCTCATCACCGAACATTCGAGATGCCAGCCCGGCGCACCCTTGCCCCAGGGCGAGTCCCACTCCATCTGGCGCTGTTCGCCGGGCGGGGATTTGCGCCAGATCGCAAAGTCGCTGGGGTTGCGCTTGCCGGCGACGGGATCGATGCGGGCATGGGCGGCATCGTCGCGCCCCCCGGCCAGCGCGCCATAATCAGGCACGGTGCTGCTGTCGAAATAGAGACCCGTTTCCAGTTCGTAGCAATGGGCCGGCGCGATCTTCTCCGCAAAGGCGATCATCTGCGGGACATAGTCGGTGGCGACCGTCCATTCGCTGGGCGGGATGATGTTGAGGTCGGCGATGTTCTGCTTGAAGGCCTGGGTATAACGCGCCGCTATGTCCCAGATGCTCTTGGCTTGGGCGCGGGCGGCGGCTTCCATCTTGTCGTCGCCGGCATCCGCGTCCGACGTCAGATGGCCGACATCGGTGATGTTGATGATATGGGTGACGGTGAGCCCCTTCCACAGCAAGGTGCGGCGCAGCGTGTCGGTAAAGACATAGGCGCGCAGGTTGCCGAGATGGGCGTAATTATAGACCGTCGGGCCGCAGCTATAGACGCGGGCGTGGTGCGGCTCGATCGGGGCGAAGGCCTCCACCGTGCGCGTCAGGCTGTTGAACAGGCGCAGAGGCGCATCGGCATGCTGCTGGGCGGGTGTGAACTGGTCGCTCATGGGATGACGCCATGCGGCGGTTCGCTCGAAGCGTCAACAGCCCTCGCTATTTGGGAGAGTTCCGGTTTAATATCCTCCGGGGCATTCTTGCCATGCTTGGCGTCGAAAAAGGGAAGACTGTATATGAAAGCGGGTTTTGTCGGTCTTGGCTTGGCGTTGGGTGCAGGGATCGGCGCGGCGACCGGCAATGTCGCAGCGGGCGTTGCGCTGGGTCTGGTGTGCGGCGTCGTGATCGGCGCGGCGAAGATCCGGCGGAGCATGTCGCCGCAAAATCCGGACCCCGACGTCAGCGGACGATTGTAATAAATTGTTGCTGGCGGACCGACGCTCTGCGCCATCCCTTGCAATGGCGCGTTGGCCCACCGATATTGCTTGTGCGGGCCGGGCCCCTCTGGCGGTTGGATGTGACATCCAGCCGCGATGTCGGACCGCATCGAGTGTGCTCGGTGCAGGTTCGTGTGCGTTTGCCCCCCTCTGACGTAGCACGAAGACCGCGCCGGGCCACTCGATCCGTCAAGACTGTTTTTGGATGGAGTGATAACGCCGTGAACAATCCCGTTCGTATGCCGGGCTATGGTGCGAGCCAGACGGCGCAGACCGACGCCGGGCTGCGCGCGCACATGCTGGGCGTTTTCCGCAACATGGGCATCGGCCTGGTCATCACCGGGCTGGTCGCCGCTTTCATCGGCAATACGCCGGCGCTGGCCGCCGCGATCTTCGGCACGCCGCTCAAATGGGTGGCGATCTTCGCGCCGCTAGCCTTTGTGTTCTTCTTCAGCTTCCGCATCGAAAAGATGACGACGGCGGGCGCGCGCATGGCCTTCTACGCCTTTTCGGCGGTGATGGGCGTGTCGCTGGCCAGCATCTTCCTGGTCTTCACCGGCGGGTCGATCGCGCAGGCCTTCTTCTCCGCCGCCGTGATGTTCCTGGCGATGGCGCTGTGGGGCTATACCACCGGGCGCGACCTGTCGAAATTCGGGTCGTTCCTGATCATGGGCCTGATCGGCATATTGGTCGCGAGCCTCATCAATATCTTCATCGGCTCGTCGGCTATGGCGATGGTCATCTCGATCATCGGCGTGGTGGTCTTCACTGGCCTGACCGCCTGGGACGTGCAGCGCATCAAGTCGGAATATTTCGCCTATGCCGGCCATGAAGTCGCGCAGAAGATGCAGGTGATGGGCGCGCTGTCGCTCTACCTGAACTTCGTCAACCTGTTCCAGATGCTGCTCAGCCTGACCGGCGAGCGGGAGTAACCCGGATGCGGGATCAGGCCGCGGTGTCGGCCATGCTCTGCCCGGTCTGTCATGTGGGGCTCTCCATGACGGACCGGCAAGGCGTGGAGATCGACTATTGCCCGCAATGTCGGGGCGTCTGGCTCGACCGGGGTGAACTGGACAAGATCATCGAACGGTCGGCGGGCGGGGTTCCGGCTCCACAGCCGAGCTATCGGCCGGACCGCGACCATCGTGACGACGGGCGATATTATCAGAAGAAGCGGAAGAAGAGCTTTCTCGAAGAGCTGTTCGACTGACGATAAGCGGCCCCGGTGCGGGCCGCTTTTTTTCGGCTTCTTCATAGGTGCTTTCACGGAATGGCGATAAGAGGGGCGGATATGGTCCCATCGGGAGGGATCGCCTTGTTCGAGTGAGTTGCATGCCGGGTATCGAAGGAAAAGAATTTCAGCAGGTTACGCCAGTCATATTGGCCGGTGGATCGGGGACGCGGTTGTGGCCCCTGTCGCGCAAATCCTATCCCAAGCAGTTCGTGCCGTTGCTGGGCGAGGAGACGCTGTTCCGCTCCGTGGTGCGGCGGCTGTCGGGTGCGGGCGAGGGTTTCGCCTTTGGCCGTCCTGTCGTCCTGACCAACGCGGCGTTCCGTTTCATCGTAGCCGAACAACTGGCGCAGGAAGGCGCCGATCCGCGGGCCATCATGATCGAGCCTTCGGTGCGCAACACGGCGCCCGCCATATTGGCGGCGGCCCTGCATTTGATGGCGGACGATCCAGGGGCGGTGATGCTGGTCGCGCCATCGGACCATGTGGTGCCCGATGCAGAGGCCTTCCGTGCGGCGGTGAGCCAAGGCTTGGCGGCGGCGCATGCCGGCGATCTGGTGACCTTCGGCATTCAGCCGACACGGCCGGAAACCGGCTATGGCTATTTGCAGGTCGTCGCCCGGCCGGATGGATCGGGCGAACCGATCAAGCTGGCGCGCTTTGTCGAAAAGCCCGATGCGGTTCGTGCGGCAGAGATGCTGGCGAGCGGCGATCATCTCTGGAATGCGGGGATTTTCCTGTTTGCGGCGAAGGATCTGGTCGCCGCCTTCGAGGCCCATGCGCCCGACGTGCTGGCGGCGGTGCGGCCGGCGGTCGAGGCGGCGGAAGGCGATCTGGGCTTTTTGCGGCTGGCGGCGGAAGCATGGGACAGCGCGCCGGACATTTCCATCGATTATGCCGTCATGGAGCGGGCCGACAATCTGTCGGTCGTGCCCTATGGCTCTGGCTGGTCCGACCTGGGCGGCTGGGATGCGGTGTGGAGCCATGCCGGTCCGGATACGGCCGGAGTGACGGTGAGCGGCGGGGCGACGGCGATCGATTGCAGCGATACGCTGCTGCGGTCCGACAGTGAAGGCATGGAACTGGTCGGCATCGGGCTCAGCAACATCATTGCGGTGGCGATGAACGACGCGGTGCTGATCGCGGACAAGGCGCGCTCGCAGGATGTGAAGCTGGCCGTCGAGGCGCTCAAGAAGAAGGGCGCCGCGCAGGCGGAAAGTTTCCCCAAGGATCACCGGCCATGGGGTTGGGTGGAGGGCCTGCTGGCGGGCGAGCGCTTCCAGGTGAAGCGGATCGTCGTGCAGCCGGGGCAGTCATTGAGCCTGCAGAGCCATTTCCATCGGTCGGAACATTGGATCGTCGTCGAAGGGACGGCCAAGGTCACGGTGAATGAAGAGGTGACGCTGCTGACGGAAAACCAGTCGCTTTATGTCCCGGCGGGGGCGAAGCATCGGGTCGAGAATCCGGGGAAGATTCCCGTCGTGTTCATCGAGGTGCAGACGGGAACCTATCTGGGGGAAGACGACATCGTTCGGTATGAGGACCGGTACGCGCGGGGGTGAATTCCTGGCGCGCCGCGCTTTCAAGGATTAGAGCCAATCGACATTCAGAAGATGACGAGCCGAAAATGGTGTTTTCCGTGACCCGGAGCGCAGCCTACTCAAGGTAGGTGAGCACCGGAAGCACGGAAAAGCGTCATTTGCAGACCGTCAGGGCTGAATGTCGATTGGCTCTAGTGCGCCGCGCCCCAGCTTGGGCCGTGGCCGATTTCGACGCCCAGCGGCACGCTCAGCTTCACGATCGGTTCGGCGGCGCCTTCCATGACGCGGCGGATGACGGCGCTGGCCTGTTCCACATCGCCTTCCGGCAGTTCGAAGACAAGTTCGTCGTGCACTTGCAGCAGCATCTTGACCTGATGCAGCCCTTCCGCCGCGAGCGCCGGGCCCATGCGGGCCATGGCGCGCTTGATGATGTCGGCGCTGGTGCCCTGTATAGGTGCGTTGATCGCGGCCCGTTCGGCGCCTTGTCGTTCATGCTGGATCGACGCCTTGATGCGGGGGAACCATGTCTTCCGGCCGAACAGCGTTTCCGTATAGCCCCTTGAGCGCGCCTTTTCGATCGTGTCGGTGATGTAGAGGCTGATGCCGGGGAAGCGTTCATAATAGCGGCTGATCATGTCCTGCGCTTCGTCGGCGCTGATCTCCAGCCGTCCGGCGAGGCCCCAGCGGCTGATGCCGTAGAGGATGGCGAAATTGATCGTCTTGGCCCGGCCGCGCGTGTCGCGGTTGACCTCCCCGAAGAGTTGCTGGGCAGTGGCGGCGTGGATGTCCTCGCCGTTCGCGAACGCCTCCTTCAGCGCGGGCACGTCGGCCATATGGGCGGCGAGGCGCAGTTCGATCTGGCTGTAGTCCGCCGCCAGGATGACATTGCCCGGTTCCGCGACGAAGGCGTGGCGGATTTGCCGGCCGACTTCGGTGCGGATCGGGATGTTCTGGAGATTGGGGTCGGTCGAGGACAGGCGGCCGGTCTGCGCGCCGGACAGGCTGTAGCTGGTATGGACGCGGCTGGTGTCCCTGTTGATCTGGGCCTGAAGTGCGTCGGTATAGGTCGACTTGAGCTTCGAAAGCTGCCGCCAGTCGAGCACCTTGCCCGCGATTTCCGCACCCTGGGCCTTGAGCTGCTCCAGGATGGTGACGTCGGTCGAATAGGCGCCGGACTTGCCCTTCTTTCCGCCCTTGTAACCCATTTTGTCGAACAGGATCGCGCCAAGCTGTTGCGTGGAGCCGATGGCGAAGGGTTGGCCGGCGAGGCCGTGGATTTCGCCTTCCAGCTTGGCGATCTCGGCGGTGAACTCGGCGGAGAGGCGGGAGAGCGCCTCGCGGTCGACCTTGATGCCTTCATGCTCCATCTTCGCGATCACCGCGACGAGCGGGCGGTCGACCAGTTCATAAACGCGGGTCGCGCCTTCATTCGCGACGCGGCTCTTGAACAGCTTCCACAGGCGCAGCGTGACGTCGGCATCCTCGGCGGCATATTCGGTCGCCTTGTCGAGGGGGACTTCCGCGAAGCTGATCTGGCTCTTGCCGGTGCCGCAGACATCCTTGAAGCTGATGCATATATGATTGAGGTGCACCTTCGCCGCCTCATCCATGCCGTGGCCTGCGAGGCTCTGGCCCGCGTCGAGGTCGAAGCTCATGACGATGGTGTCGTCATAGGGGAAGATCTCTATGCCATGGCGGCGCAGGACCGTGATGTCATATTTGAGGTTCTGGCCGATCTTGAGGACGCTGTCATCCTCCAGCAGCGGCTTGAGTTTCGCGAGGACGAGGGCGAGGGGAAGCTGGTCGGGTTTCTCCGCGAACATGTCCTTGCCGCCATGACCGACCGGGATATAGCAGGCGGCGTTGGGGCCGACGGCGAGGCTGACGCCGACCAGCGCGCAGGACACGCAGTCGAGCATGTCGGTTTCGGTATCGACGGCGACCAGCCCCTCGGCATGGGCGGCGGCGATCCAGCGGTCGAGCGCTTCTTCCGTCACCACCGTTTCGTAGAGGCTGCGGTCGATCGGCGGTTCCTCCTCCAGCACGGGGGCGGCGGGAGCGGCGAGTTCGGTGACGGCGGCGGCGGCGGTCGCGACCGCCACAGCCGCGGCGGGCGCGCCGGCGCGGGCGAGCAGCGACTTGAAGCCGTGATGTTCGAGGAAGGCCTGCAGCGGCTCCAGCGGAATGCCCTTCAGCGTCAGGTCGTCGAGCGGCTCGGGCAGGTCCATGGCGTCATGCAGCGCGACGAGCCGGCGCGACAGGCGGGCCATGTCGGCATGTTCGATGAGATTTTCCTGCATCTTCGATTTCTTCATCGAAGGGGCGGCTTCAAGCGCGGCTTCCAGGCTGCCATATTCGGTGATCAGCTTGGCGGCGGTCTTGGGGCCGATGCCGGGGATGCCGGGGACATTGTCGACGCTGTCGCCCATCAGGGCGAGCACGTCGCCAAGCTGTTCCGGCTGGACGCCGAATTTCGCCATGACATAGTCGGCGCCGCGCCGCTCATTCTTCATCGTGTCGTACATGTCGACGCCGGGCTGGATCAGCTGCATCAGGTCCTTGTCGGAGCTGACGATGGTGACGTGCCAGCCCGCCGCGACGGCGGCCCTGGTGTAGCTGGCGATGATGTCGTCCGCCTCGAACCCCGCTTCCTCGATGCAGGGGAGGGAGAAAGCGCGGGTGGCGTCGCGGATCATCGGGAATTGCGGGACCAGATCCTCCGGCGGCGGCGGTCGGTTCGCCTTATAGGCGTCGTACATGTCGTTGCGGAAGGTGTGGCTGCCCTTGTCCAGCACCACGGCGAGGTGGGTGGGGCCCTCCGCCTTGCCCAGTTCGTCGGCCAGCTTCCAGAGCATGGTGGTATAGCCATAGACTGCGCCGACGGGCTGGCCATGCCTGTTGGTGAGCGGCGGAAGCTGGTGATAGGCGCGGAAGATATAGCCGCTGCCGTCGACGAGATAGAGATGATTCTGGGCCATGGGGGGAGGGGATAGCGGGTTAGGGCGCGCGCCTCCAGTGGGGTTGTCGGTGTAGGAGGCGGGTTCCCGGTTCGGGGCGGGGGTGATGTGTTGGAAAGGGCGGAAATCCGTCATTTCTGGTCCGAAGTTCACAGTGTATGCGCGCGCGTGCCTGGGCGCGCGTGGGCGTGAGGGGGGATGGGTCGGACGTTTCAAAGAGGGTGGTGGGATAAGCGGGCGGGTGCGGAATAGGACAGGCCTGATCGGCCCCTGTTGGAGAAATAGGATGTTTTTGGAGCTTTCTGTGGTTTTCGGGTAACGCCTGATCGAAGGCTGCCACTCAGGCGCTGGAGGTGGCGTCTGGAAACGACCACAGCTGGTCGCTCGGTTGGCTTTCTGCCGCACTCCAAAGCGGACGCTGAAGGAAAACACCTGATTTTCGTACATAGGATGCCATGAAGGCGCGAGTTTTTTGGTGACTGGAGTAGCTGACTAAAGTGCCAGATTGAGCTTCAGCATAGTCAATCTGGGGTTGTCTGGTGCCATTCCTGCGGCCAACGCTTCGTCCCGCACTTCGGCCGCTGCATGCTTGTCCACGACTTTGCCCAGAACACGCAATGGATCATACGCCATGTTTACCGGCAATTCGCCCCGTTCAAGCTCGGCGATTACCGTCTTCGAAATATAGTGAGAACAAGGCCATTCTCGCATCATCGCACTGTCAAGACTCCCGGTTTTGCTTCCCAGATAATCTTCCACGCTGTTCCAATATGGTGATGCAAACATTGCTCTCAGCCCATCTTTCCATGAAGGTGGGGCCACACCCAGAAACATGGCCAATGGGATATGCTCTCCCGCCTTGCCCAGATCGAGGAGGCGCGTGGCGAGAATTGAGCGAACCTCGGCATCGCCTGTCCTTGCCGCAACATTTATCAACTGTTGCCCGACATCATCTAAATCAGCACGCCTTGCCAGATCAGTCGGCGCAAGGCCCAGTGCAGCAGCGAGGGCATCGAAGTTGACGCAAGCAAAGTCCTTATAGAAATGGACGAACATCATGTGCGCTTCTGGCG
The DNA here is from genome assembly GCF_004152845.1 of Sphingobium fuliginis. GTDB lineage: Bacteria > Pseudomonadota > Alphaproteobacteria > Sphingomonadales > Sphingomonadaceae > Sphingobium > Sphingobium fuliginis. The sequence continues at coordinate 766,823 of NZ_SEON01000001.1, read as the reverse complement.
GCTCGCGATATCTTACACAATCTGCTGTCACGATGAGTTCGCCGGCCAGCTTTTGCGCATATGCTTCTTCAGTTGTGAACGCACCCATTTTTCCGAGTTTATGGGCTGCAATGTCTCTGACGACCGCAACTCGGTCATTCAGGAAATATTCCAGCAGCGGTGTTTGCCATGGATAACACCCAACAAAACTTCCCCACGCGTCAATTTCTTCGACAAGTTGTGCTCGAATTGATCCGGGTTGGGTTGATGCGAAATCCTTCAGGGCTCTGAAATCGTCGTCGCGGCCATTGCGGATCATTTCTATGAGTGCCCAACGACGCTGCCCTTTACTCCACCGTTTGCAATTCTCGGCGGTCAGCGTGTTACCTTTGTGAAATTTGGTCAGCCCCTGTTCGGACAACCAATCGACCCAAGGCTGATATAGCGCAGGATGCCTGCCACCTAATTGCCAGCTATATTCTGGAATCCAGTCGCACGGATGCGCAGAAAAGCCGCGAGCCTCGACAAGCCGTAACACGTCAGCGACTGATCCATTGGCGGGTGGCCTTTCATAGGCCAACACGGCTCGAAACGCGGCGCGCGCTTGTTCACTCATTCTGGGCAGGCGAAGTTCCGGTAGCCTTGCCGCGAGATCTTCATCAGCGGACCTCAGGGAAATGTAACCAGTATCAAGACCTCTATGCTTGGTCGTAATCAACTGCCCCGCGCCCATCTGTGTTCCTCCTGACAAATCGACGCTCGACTAGCAGGAGTACAGTTATCAAATCATTTTGGCAGAGGCTAACGTCAGAAATCCGCCTCCCGACCGGAGTGAGGGGCCTGACGGCAATTACATGATTCCTGTGCAGTCGCCACGTAATTTTGCGGAAATCGCGTCGCAGATGACCTTGCACGGTTGTGTTGAACCTCCGACTGTCCGAGAATCACTGTCGGATTGCGAAAGTGCCCGACAACCTCGCCAGCAGGGTTTTCCGTCACGGTGAAATGTCCGCTGTCGGCCTACGCCTTCCCGTGAGCCGCCATTCCGCAATCCACCCAAGGCAGCCGGGTTGGTTCAATGCTTGCCGGGCTTGTTCGACGTCCCCGGTGCTGTCGGGTTGATCAACTGCGCGCCTGCGGGGAGGCTGGTGCCGCCCATGTCGAGCTTGCGCGCTTCGGTCCGGGCCATGGTCATCGGGTTGTCGCGTTCCTTGATCGCGGCCCTGGTTTCGGCGTCGGGTTGTTCGTCCGCATCGCCGTCGTTCGCGCCGCGGCTCCACCCCAGGATGATCGACATGCGCCGGTTGCGCGGGTCGTAGACGTCGCCCTTCGCGAAGGGTTCGCGATCGGCCACGCCCTCGATCCGGGCGAAGCGGTCGTTGCCGATGCCGCTGGCGGCGAGCGCCTTGCGCGTCGCTTCGGCGCGGGCGGAGGAGAGCATCCAGTTGTTCATCGTCTGGCCCGCGCTGTATGGCAGGCCGTCGGTGTGTCCGCGCACGATCAGCGGATTGGGCATGGTCCGGATTGTCGCCGCGACCTCGTTCACCAGTTCCCGCGCCTGCGGCAGCAGGCGGTCGGTGCCCATGGCGAACATCGCGAAGTCCGCCTCGTCTATCAGGTCGATGCGCAGCCCTTCGCGCGTTTCGGTGAAGCGGATGTTCTTCAGCAGCTTGCGGATGCCCTGGCGGCGGGCCATGCGCGCCTCCAGTTCCTTCCTGATCGATTCGAACTTCACCCGGTCGGCGGCCTTGGTGGCCTTGCCGCCCTGGTCCTTCGTGCCCGATGCGTCGCGCGGGATGGTGATGGCGAGATTGCCCTGACCGCCCGTGGTCGGATAATTTTCCTTCGCCGTCATGCTGTCGCCGCCGAACATGCCGTTCGACCCGGCCGAACCTTCCTTGAGCTGCACCAGGGTCGGCGTGAAATAGTCGGCCAGCCCCTTGCGCTGCTTTTCCGTGGTCGCGCCCAGCAGCCACATCAGCAGGAAGAAGGCCATCATCGCCGTCACGAAGTCGGCATAGGCGACCTTCCACGCGCCGCCATGATGGCCGCCATGACCGTCGACGACGATCTTCTTGACGATGATCGGTCTGGGTTCGGGCTCGTTCGCGCCGCGCTTCTTCTCGGCCATGGCTTATTTGCCCCGCATGCCGTCGAACACTTCGGCGAAGGCCGGCTGGTTCGCATGGGTCAGGCTGGAGCGCGCGGCCTCGATCACCAGCGGCTGCGGATGGCCGTGCAGGGAGGCGACGATGATCTGCTTGACGACATGGTACATGGACCCGTCCGCCTCGATCACGGCGCGGCAGCGGTTGGCGAAGGGATTGACCATGCCATAGGCGAGCAGAACGCCGAGGAAAGTGCCGACCAGCGCCGAACCGATCATGCCGCCCAGGATCGCCGGGGGCTGGTCGATCGAGCCCATGGTCTTCACCACGCCCAGCACCGCCGCGACGATGCCGAGGGCAGGCAATGCGTCCGCCAGCCCCTGGAGGTTGTCCGCGGGACGCAGCGCTTCATGATGATGGGTCTTGAGCGCATTATCCATGACTTCCTCGACCGCATGGGGATCGAGCGTGCCGGAGGAGACGACCACCAGACGCAGCGTGTCGCTGATCAGGTGGATCAGCGTCTTGTCGCCCATCAGGCGCGGATATTCGGAAAAGATGGTCGAGCTGGCCGGGTCCTCGATATGCGGTTCCAGCGCCACCGGCCCTTCGACGCGCAGCGTCTTCATCAGCTTGGAGACGAGGAAGATGCAGTCGAGAAAGTCCTGCTTCTTGTATTTCGGGCCCTTGAACACCTTGCCCAGGCCGCCGCCCAGCGCCTTCAGGTCCGAGCCCGAATTGCCGATGATCAGCGCGCCGACGGCCGCGCCGCCGATGATGATCATTTCGTGCGGAAGCGCGTGCAGAACCGGGCCGATGTCGCCGCCTGTAAAGATGAAGCCGCCGAACACCATGGCGAGCAGCACGACCAGGCCGATGATTGCGAACATGATTATCCCCGAAATTCTGCCCGAAGGCGCCGTCTTGATCGAAGCATCGCATGAAAGACGCTCTCGATTGGTTAATACGGCTTGGCGATGCCGTGGTTTAGGGCGCGACCGAAAAATCGATGGCGATGGTTCCGGGCGAAAGATCCTTCTGTTTCGGAAGGTTCGTCCAAGCCATGGCGTGTTCCTGCCCGGGCAGGAACATGATGACCATGGGATCGCTTCAGGCGCCTATTTGATCAGGTCGAACAGGGTCTGCTGGTTGATCCGGGCGAAGGCGGACTGCGCCGCCTCAAGCTGGAGCAGCTTGGCCGATACCGAGGAGATCACATCCTGCAGGTCGGTCGATTCCAGGCCTGCGCGCCGTTCCTTGAGGTCGAGGTCGACATTGGTGAGGCGCGTGCCGATCACGTCCAGCCGGTCGCTGCGCACGCCCTGCTTGGTCTGTTCCAGGACGATGTGGTTCTGGGCCGCCTTGATCGCGTCGAGCCCGGCCGCGACGTCGCTGTCGGTCCCGCTTTGCAGCGCGGCGATGCTCTGGCCCAATATGGCGTCGAGCGTCATCGGCGTGCCGTTGACGTCGATCCCTTCCGACACTTCCTGCCGCGTGCCGACCACCGCGAGGTTGAGGCCGCGGCTGACCGGGACCAGCACGCTCTGCCCATCGTCGAAGGCGGGTACGCCGCTGTAATCCTTCTGGTTCAACAGCGAATCGATGGTCGACCGGATCGTCGTCATTTCCTGGACGATGGCCGTCTTGTCGGTCGTGCTGAGCGATCCATTGCGGGCGCGCGTCATCAATTCCTGCGCGCGCGTCAGCAGGGAGTTCATCTCGCCCAGATTGGCCTCCGCCGTGTTGGCGCGGGCCGTGCCGGTGCTGATATTCGACTGCCAGGCGGCCTGTTGCGCCTGCGCCCGGCCGATGTCCGACACCTGCACCCAGGCGAGCGCGTCGTCCGACGGCCTGTTCAGCGTCTGGCCGGTCGAGATGGCGGTCTGGCCATCGACGATGTCCTGCGACAATTTCTGCTGACGGCGAATCTCGGCCAGAAGGATCTTGTTGGTGATGCCGACCATGGTCCCGTTGCTCCCGTTCAGATGATCTGCAGAATGGCATCGACGGTTTCCTTCGCGACCTGAAGGATCTTGGCGCTGCCCGAATAGGCCTGCTGGATGCGCAGCAGTTCGGCCGCCTCCATGTCGAGGTCGACGCCGCTTACCGCTTCGCGGGCGGCCACGGCCTGGTCGCTGCGGTTCTGCGCCGTGGTCTGCTCCGCCTTGGTGGAGGAAAGCAGGTTGGCGTGGGTGGCGATCAGGTTGGTCCAGCCCTGTTCGACGCTGCCATTGCCGCGCAGCACGGTCGATACGGTCAGCAGATTGCCGTTGGGCGTGCCGTCGGCGGCCTTGGTCGCAAGCTGCGCCGGGTCGGTGATGAGGGCGGCGACGGTCGCGGCCGTCGTTCCGGACAGCAGCGGCGCGCCCGCCGCGCCCGGACTGCCGTTGGTCAGCCCCTGCGCATGCCAGTTGTTCATATTGGCGACGAACTGCTGCGCCAGCGTGTCGAGGCTGGTGCGGCGCTGCGACACCGTGCCGGCGGCGGAGAACAGCCCGCCCAGCGTGCCGCTCGTCGGTGCGGCCAGGGCGGTGCTGCCGCCGGTCGCAAGCGCCAGCGTGCCGTTGGTGTTGACGGTGAGGGCCAGCGGCGTGGCGCTGCTCCCCTGCACCAGCGTCTGGCCGTTCAGCGTCACCTGCGCCTGGTCATGCGTGCCGAAGCCGATGTCGATGTTGAGATTGGTGGACAGCGTGCCCAATGCCGCGTCGCGGCTGTCGAGCAGTTGCGCATAGGCCGATGTGCCCGGCTGCGCGCGCAGCAGGCTGTTGTTGATGTCCGCGAGGGCGGAGAGGGCCTGGTTGATCGTCGTCACCGAAGCCTGCGCCTCGGTCGCGATGCCGCTGGATACCTGCACCAGGTCGGCCGAGGTCTGGTTGAAGGCCTGGGCGACGCGGCCGATGCTGTCCAGCGTCGTCACCCGCAGGGAGTTGTCGGTGGGGCTGGCGGCCAGCTTGTCCATGTTCTGGAACATGCCGGTCATGAGCTGGCCGATGCCGGTTTCCGTGTCGTTGAGCGCCGTTTCCGAATCGGTCAGCCAGCGCATCCGCGCGACCGCGCTGCCAAGCTGCATGTTGGTGTAGCGCACCGTCGCGTCGAGATAGGGATCGGTCGCGCGGTTGACGCTCTTGACCTCCGTCCCGCCGAAATTGGCGCGGGAGATGTAGACGGCCATGGTGGCGGTGGACGAACCGGATTCGATGGTCGTCACCGAACGGCGGGAATAGCCCTCCGTGCTGGCATTGGCGATATTCTCGGAAATCGCGGCCATGGCGGTCCGATAGGCCTTGGTGCCCGACGCGCCGATGATGAAGAGGTCGCTCATTCGGCCTTATCCGCGGCATTTGCGCTGGCAGGCGCGACGGCTTTGGCGCCGAACTGGCGCATCAGCATCTCCGCTATGCCCAGCGTGCCGTGGCTCGCCATGCTGTCGGCGGTGCGGGCGTCGGCCATGTCGCGGAACTGGTCGGTGGCGCTGGAATCGCTGATGCCCTCCGCCAGGCTGGCCGAGCGCATCGCGCCCATCATCTGGCGCAGGAAGATCGCCTCGAACTGCTGCGCCGCCTTTTGCAGCGCGGCCCTGTCCTGCGTTCCGCCCGGCGGAGCCGTCGTTTCCGAAGTCGCACCAATCCGCATCACAACACCACCAGTTCAGCCTTGAGCGCGCCTGCCTGCTTGAGCGCTTCGAGGATCGCGACCATGTCCGCGGGGGAGGCGCCGATGGCGTTCACCGCTTTGACTATATCGGCCAGAGAGGCTCCACCTTTAAAATTAATCATCGGTTTCTTTTCCTGATCGATCGAAATCGAACTGGATTGCTCCACCGCCGTCTGCCCTTGCGAGAAGGGGGCGGGCTGGACGATGCGGGGGGATTCGTTGACGCTGACGGTGATTTTCCCGTGCGCGATGGCGGCGGGATGGATCTTCACCGCGCCGTTGATGACGACGGTGCCGGTGCGGGCGTTGACGATCACCTTGGCCGGGGCGTCGGCGGGCGAAATCTCGATATTCTCGATCATGCCCATCATCATGATGCGGTCGGTGGCGCCCGGCGCGGCGTCGATGGTGATCGACACGGCGTCCACGGCCTTGGCGCGATGGTCGCCATAGGTGCGGTTGATGCCGTCCGCCACGCGAAGGGCGGTCGTGAGGTCCGCTTCGGACAGGTTGAAGGTGAGGGTGGGGGCGGTGTCGAAGCCGGTGGCGACGGCGCGCTCCACCGTCGCGCCGCCCGGAATGCGGCCGGCGGAGGGGATGTTGACCGACACCTGGCTGCCGTCCGCGCCGGACACGCCCAGGCCGCCGACGGCGAGATTGCCCTGCGCCATGCCGTAAATTTCGTTATCCGCGCCGCGCAGGGGGGTCATGATGAGGGTGCCGCCGCGCAGCGACTTCGCCTTGCCCAGCGCGGAGACGGTGACGTCGAGGCGCTGGCCGGGCTTGGCGAAGGCGGGCAGGTCGGCGGTGACCAGCACGGCCGCCGCGTTCTTGAGCGCCGGGTTGATGCCCTGCGGCAGCGTCAGACCGAAGCGCGAGACGACGCCCTTCATGCCCTGCGTCGCATAGTCCAGGCTGTCGTCGCCTGTGCCCGCCAGGCCGACGACGATGCCGTAGCCGGTCAGCTGGTTGGGGCGCACGCCCTGGAAATTGCCGAGGTCCTTGATCCGCTCCGCATGGGCCGGGGCTGCGATCAGGGTGAGGGCGGTGAGAAGGGCGAGTATTACGCGACGCGCTAAACGCTTGCCCAACCACACGCCGTCATTCCCGCGCAGGCGGGAATCCATCTCCCGACGTTGCACCAGACGCGAGGTCCGGAGATGGATTCCCGCCTGCGCGGGAATGACGAAGTTGGGGAGGCGGGCGAAGGACGTCATGGCGTGCATGTCCATCAGAAGGGGCTGATCATGGAGAAGAAGCGCTGCAGCCAGCCCTGGCGGCTGGCGCGGGCGATTTCCCCCTTGCCGGTGTAGATGATCTTCGCGTCGGCCACGCGGGTCGAGGCGATGCGGTTGTCCGGGCCGATGTCGGCCTGGCGGACGAGGCCGCTGATCTGGATATATTCGTCGCCGCGATTGAGCGTCAGCGCCTTTTCGCCCTTCACCAGCATCGTGCCGTTGGGATAGGTCGCCGCGATGGTCACGGTGATCTCCCCATTCAGGGCATTGGACTGGGTGGCCGCGCCCTTGCCGGTGAAGCTGTTGCTGCCGCTGGAGCCGATGTCGCTGGCGGAGAAGATCTTGGAGAGCGGGCCGGTGCTGGGCGGGGTCAGGGCGATGCTGCCGTCGCGGCTGGTGTCGGCGCTGTTGCTCTTGGTCGCCTGGGTCCGTTCGACCAGCACGATGGTGATGATGTCGCCCACGCTGGTCGCCCGCGCCCCGCTGGTGAGCGGGGTATAGCCCATCGACGCCTGGAAGATCGAACCGTTGGCGGCAGGGGCGGCAGGGGCGGCAACGACCGTGGGGGCATAAAATTGCCGTTCGGCATCGCGCTTCTTGCCGGCCATGGCCGGGGATGCGGCGAGGGCGGTTCCGAAGAGGAAGAAAATGGCCGTTCTGCGCATCATCCGGCTCACAACTGCTGGTTGACGTACTGGAGCATTTCGTCGGTCGCCTTGATCATCTTGGAATTGACCTCATAGGCGCGCTGGGTCTCGATCATGTCGACCAGTTCCTCGACCACGTTGACGTTCGAGGTTTCGAGATAGCCGGAGCGGACGACGCCGCGCCCGTCCAGCCCCGCGACGCCGACCTGCGGCGTGCCGCTGGCGGCGCTTTCCTTCAGCAGATTGCCGCCGACCGCCTGAAGGCCGCCCGGGTTCATGAAGCTCGCCAGTTCGATCTGGCCTAGCTGGGTCGGTTCGGCCTGCCCCTGAAGCGTGGCGGAGACGGTGCCGTCATTGCCGATGGTGACGCTGGTGGCGCCTTCCGGAACCGTGATCTGCGGGATCAGCGGCAGCCCTTCGCTGGTGACGACGACGCCTTCCGCCGTGGTCGTGAAATTGCCGGCGCGGGTATAGGCGATGGAGCCGTCCGGCTGCTGCACCTGGAAATAGCCCGAACCCTCTATCGCCATGTCCAGCGTGTTGCCGGTCTGGTTGAGCGTGCCCTGGCTGTTGATCTTGGCCGTGCCCTGCATCGCGACGCCCGAGCCGAGGTTGAGGCCCGTGGCGAACTTGTTCTCGCTGTCGCTGTTCGCGCCTGCGGCCACGATCTGCTGATAGGCCAGCGTTTCGAAATCGGCGCGATCGCGCTTGAAGCCGGTGGTGTTGACGTTCGCCAGGTTGTTGGCGATCACGCGCATCTTCGTGTTCTGCGCGTCAAGGCCGGTGCGGGCGACATGAAGGGCTGCGTTGGTCATGGCTCAAAATCTCCGTAGGGCCGTCAGGCTTGCCTGTCGAAAAGCAAGAGCCGTGCCAAATTAACCATCAATCCAGGCGCATCAGCGATGCGCCGCCATCGTCGAGCTGCTTGGCGGTGTCGATCATCTTGACCTGGGTTTCCCAGGCGCGGCTCGCCTCGATCATCTGCACCAGCGCTGAGGTGGCGTTGACGTTCGACCCTTCCAGCGATCCGCCGGTCACGCTGGCGAGCGGATCGTCGGGCAGCGCGCCGCCATTGGCTTCGCGGAACAGCCCGTCCGTGCCCTTGGCGATGCTGGAGCCGACCGGGCTGACCAGCTTCAGCTTGTCCACCTGTTGCGGATTGGCGGGGTCGCCGCCCTGCGGCACGCCCCAGATGCTGCCGTCTTTCGCGATGGAGATGCTGTCCATCTGCGGCAGGGTGATGGGGCCGCCTTCGCCCAGCACGGGCAGGCCGTCGCCGGTCATGAGCAGGCCGCTGTCGCTGACCTTGAGGTCGCCGCGGCGCGTATAGGCTTCGCTGCCGTCCGCGGCCTGAACGGCGAGCATCGCATCGCCGTTCATGGCCACGTCCAGCGGATTGCCGGTTTCCGTGACCGCGCCTTGCGCCATGTCGGCGGCGATCACCTGTTCGGACGCCTGCGCCCGCGTGTCGAAGGTGCTGCCCTTGATCCAGCGCGTCTCGGCATTGGCGATTTCCGCGCGGAAGCCGGTGGTGTTGACGTTCGCCAGATTGTTGGAGATCGCCGCCTGCCGCGCCATCGCGCCGCGCATCGCGGTGAGTGCCGTGTTGACGAGCCGGTCCATGGGGGTGTCCTGTTGTTGACTGCGGGCGCTGATTTATTTCCGTCACCCCCGCGGAGGCGGGGATCCATCTTCCAGCGTTGCCGCTTTGTGCGAGGTCGGGAGATGGGTTCCCGCTTTCGCGGGAATGACGGTTCAATTCATGCGGAAGCTTAGGTCCGCATGTTGACGATGGTGGTCGACAGCGTGTTCGCCGCCTCGATCGCCTTCGAGTTCGCCTGGAAATTGCGCTGGGCGGAGATGAGGTTCACCAGCTCTTCCGTGATGTCGACATTGGAGCGTTCCAGCGCGCCGGAGCGGACCGAGCCGAACAGGCCGCTATTGCCGGTGCCCAGCATCGGCGTGCCGCTCGCGTTGGTCGCGGTCCAGTGCGCATCGCCGCTCTGGCGCAGCCCTTCCTGGCTGTTGAACGCGGCGATGGCGGTTGCGCCCAGATAGACGGTGGAACCGTCGGCATAAACGCCGGTGATCTTGCCTTCTTCCGACACGCCCACGCTGGTGAGCTGGTTGCCGGTGCCGCCGTCGGGCCAGTTGGTCGGAATCTTGAGGTCGGTCAGCGATGTCGGGGTCAGGGTGCCCGTCACCGTCGGCGCGCCGGTAGTGGGATTGAGCGGGATCACCTGAAGCCGGGCGCCGGTGGTGTCGACGACATAGCGGTCCTCCTCCACCGAGAAGGCGCCGTTGCGGGTATAGCCCACCTGATTGTCGGCGCTGCGCTTCACCGTGAAGAAGCCTTCGCCGGTGATGGCGAGGTCCAGCGTCTTGTCGGTGGTCTCGATCGTGCCCTGGGTGAACTGCTGGCTGATGCCCTGGGCGCGCACGCCCTGGCCGGCGACCTGCGTCGTGGTCTGCATCGGCGCGGCGGCGAAGATGTCGCCGAACACGGCCTTGCTCTTCTTGAAGGCGGTCGAGTTGACGTTGGCGACATTGTTCGCCGTGGTCGACAGGTCGGTCTGGGCGGCCTTCAGGCCGGAAAGCGAGATGTAGAAGGACATGGCGTTGCTCCTTGGGTGAAAAGGAAAATCGGTGTGAAAAGGATTGGTCGGTTAGGCGAGCGAGATGGCGTCGGACGGCGAATAGGTGCCGAGCGCAGTGATCAGCTTGGACGAACTGCCGTCGGCGGGTGACTGGACGGCGGCGATGGTGGCCCAGCTCGCGACGCGGCTGGGGCTGGCGCCGTTGACCTTGATCTTCAGCGCGTCGGTGGCGATGGTGTTGCCGGCTTCATCCTTGCCGTCCCAATAGAAATTGATGTCGCCCTTGGGCTGGTCGCCCAGTTCGATCGTCTTGACGACATTGCCGTTGCCGTCGATCAGGTCGACGCTGGCGCCGCTGGTGGCGTCGGCAAAGCTGACCTGGCCCATATATTGGCCGGCTGCATCGGGCGCGGCGATGTTGCTCTGCACCAGCATCGACTTGCCGATCCAGCTTGCCGCGTCGCCAAGGCGCGATCCGGTCAGTTGCGACGCCAGATTCTTCAGCGTCTGGTTCATTTCCGCGATGCCGCTGCTGTTGGTGATGGTCGCCATCTGCGCGACCATCTGGGCGTTATCGACGGGTTCGAACGGGTCCTGCGTCTGCATTTGCGCGGTCAGCAGGCGCAGGAAGTCCGCCTGACCCATTTCCGACTTGCCCGTGCCGACATTGGCATAGGGGTTATAGACGGACAGGCCCGCGCTGTCGGTGGCGGTCGTGGTCGTCATTTGCCGATCCTTATGGTTTCCATCATCAGGGACTTGGCGGTGTTCAGCACCTGCACGTTATTCTGGTACATGCGGGCGGTCTCGATCATGTCGACCAGTTCCGCGCTGCTATCCACGGCGGCTTCCCAGACATCGCCATTCTTGTCGGCCAGCGGATGGTTGGGGTCGTGGCGCTTGGTGGGCTGCGCATTGGTGGTGACGACATTCTGGACCTTGATGGTCGAAACGCCGGGGCTGTCGGTGACCGACTGGAACACCGGCTTGATCGCGCGATAGGCCTCCGCCGCGCTGCCGGTGACGTTGCCGGCGTTCGCCATGTTGGAGGCGGTGGCGTTGAGCCGCACGAGCTGCGCGCTCATGGCGCGGCCGGCGATGTCGAAGACGTTCAGGGGGCCATGGCCGCTCATGCTCATTCTCCCTTAAGCGCGCGGGTGATGGTGTTGATGCGGCCCTCCAGGAAGGAGAGGGTCGTGCGATATTTGACGGCGTTTTCCGCGAACAGCGTCTGTTCGGTGCTGAGTTCGACCGTGTTGCCGTCGAGGCTGGGTTGCAGCGGCACGCGATAGCCCATCGAATCGTCGACGGCCTGCGACACGTCGGCGGCGGATTTGCCCTGCCGCGTCGTGGCTTCCTTGAGGGCGGACTCGAAATCGATGTCGCGCGCCTTGTATCCCGGCGTCGAAGCGTTCGCGATATTGGACGCGAGCAGGGAAAGGCGCTGCGAGCGAAGCGCCAGCGCCTTTCCATGTATCCCGAACAATCCGTCTTCCAGCGACATTGTCGTCTTTCCGCTTTTTTCCGCCCCGATGGGCCTAAAACTTCCGTCTCCCCCGCCGTTCTGAGGCCTGATGGCGTGAACTGCGGGTGATCCAGCCTGATATTCGCAAGAGCCGTGCCAATTTGCGTGGGTGACGCATCGGCATGGCGGAAAATGGCGGAAATCTGGGGGATTGCGTGAGGATGGCGGCAAGGGCGGCAAAATTTTGCCGGCGGGTGGCAGCGCTTTGCCGCCGGCCGGCCGGGCGTAAGCGGGGACGTGAAGATGATCGGGATCATGGCGCATTTGTTCGACCCCCTGACCTTGCTGGCCATGGTCGCGGGGATCGGGCTGGTGGCGCTGTTCCAGAATGGCGCGCGGGCGCTGGGGCGGGCCTTTGCCGCCCTTGTTCCCCTGTTGCGCGCCGATCCAGCGAAGGACCGGGATGCTGCGCGGGCGGCCATGCTGAAGATCGATCAGGTCGCGCAACTGCGCGGCCTTGCCTGCACGGACCGGGTGAAGACGGCCAATCCCTATCTGACCGAAGCCGCGCGCAAGCTCGCCAATTGCGAGAAGACGGAGCAGTTCGAACTGTGGGCCGCGCAATCGCTGGCGGACCGGGCGCAGCGCCATGGCGCTGCCTGCAAGGTCTGGCTGTCCATCGCGGATGCCGCCCCGGCCCTGGGCATGGCGGGCACGATCATCGGCCTGGTCGGCATGTTCGCCGCGATGGACGATCCGGCGGCGCTGGGCCCCTCCATGGCCCTGGCGCTCCTCACCACCTTCTATGGCGTAGTCATTGCCAATGTCATCGCCGCGCCCGTAGCGACGCGGCTTGCCGACCTGTCGGAACGCGAACTCGCCTGGCAGAAGGAGGTCACTGATCGCATGGCCGCCATCGCGCGGCGGGAAAATGTGCCGATGCGCCGCGCCTCGATCCGCGAGGTGGCATGAATATCTCCGCCCTTGCCGGGGCGCGGCGCGGCCGCTGGGCGATCAGCTTCGCCGACCTGCTGCTGTTGCTGCTCGGCTTTTTCGTCATGCTTCAGGCCAGCGGCCAGCGGCGTGACGCCATGCTGGCGCAGGTGCGGCAGCAATTTGGCGGCCATGCCAGCAGTCCCATGGAAATCCACGCCGCCGAACTGTTCCTGCCCGGTGAGGCGTTGCTGACGCAGCAGGGCCGGAAGCGGCTGAAGATCGTGGCGGATCGCTTTGCGCTGGGTCGCGAGCGGCTGGAGGTCAGCAGCCGCGGCACGGATGCGGGGCATCAGCGCTTCGACGGCTGGGACCTGTCGGCGGCGCGCCTCGGCGCCGTGGCGCGGGCGCTGAAGGCGGAAGGCATTGGCGGCGACCGGCTGGTGCTGCGCGGGCTGGACCAGTTGGATGGCGAGGGCGGCAAGGGGCAGGTGATCCTGATTGTCGCGGAACGTTAGGCGTCGACCGCCCCAAAGGTGCTGCTGTTTTTTTGCACGGCTCACCCTCCCCAGCAGCAGCGTCCATTATATGGCACGAATTTTGCGTGGTTCATGGTTAATCCTGTCCGCTTTCGGAGAGATACCGTGACGAATTTGCCCAAGATCCTGCTTCTGGCGCTGTCCGTTTCAGCGTCCGATCCTGCGCTGGCGCAGCAGAAGTTCGAGAATCTGGATCGGATCGACAGTCTGGTCGCGATGACCGTCGGCGCCAATCTGGGCGAACCGGGCGGGCCGATGGCGCCGGTCGACCGCCGTTTGCGGCTGGCCGCCTGTCCGGCGACGCCCAGCGTGGACGGGCCTGTCTTTGGCGCCGCCATCGTCAAGTGCGATGCGTTGGGCTGGCGAATCCGCGTGCCTTTGGTGGCCGGCGGCGCCGCTGCCGCTTCCGGGCCGGTGGCGCGCTACGCCCCTTCGGCGCGGGCGGCGCCCAGGGAGGCCGCCGTCAAGAAGGGCGACCCGGTGCAATTGATGGCGGGCAATGCGGCCTTCAGCGTCTCGCGCATGATGGTCGCGGACGAGGACGGCGCCGTGGGCGAGACGATCCGCGTGCGGGAAGACAGGAAATCCGCGCCGATATTGGCGCAGGTCGTGGAAATGGGAATTGTTCGTGTTCCGGGATTTAACAATTTTTGAACCCGGCCGTATATAGACTGTGCGGGACGAATGAAGGATTGAAACGATGATCAAGTCTGTCGGCCAGAATATCAGCGCCGCCATAGAGGCAGCCCGCCTGAAGGAAGGCGGCAGGACGACGCGCGCTTCTTCGACCGGTTCGGCCGCGACTTCCGCTTCTTCGGCCAGTTCGGCAAGCCCCGTCGCCCGCATGGCGGCCGAAGGCGCGCCGGTCGACATGGATCGCGTCGCCGCGATCAAGGCGGCCATCGCTTCGGGCAATTACCCCGTCGATCCGGCGGCGATCGCGGATCGCATGCTGGCGCTCGACCTGCCGGCGGCCGGTTGACCCCATGCCGCTCGGTCTTGCAGCGCTGGATGAGTTGGGCGCGGCTTTCGAAGAGCTGCGCGGGGCACTGGACGGCGTGGATGCGGCGGTGATCGAAGCGGCGACGCAGCGGATCGCCAAAGCCGCGTCCGCTGTTCGCGCCATCGGCGTATGGCGGTCCGACGAAGCGGTGAAGGATCGATTGAGGGCGCTCCAGCCGATGATGGAATCGGCGCGGATTCGTACCAACCTGCTCGCGGATCATGCGAATCAGCGGCTTGCGATACTCGCGGCGCGCGGCGCGGAAACGGCGCCTCTGGTTTACGGGCGCTGAAAATCCGACCCTCCGAGACGTTGCAAGGGCGCCCGCCACGGCGCCCTTTTTGCTTTCCACTGACGGCGGACTGGGCTCCTGCCTGCGCAGGAGCGGGTGGGCGCGGCTTGATTTGACCGGAGCAGGCTCCATTCCCGAAAATCAAATCATGAGCGCGCGTTAACCAAATCTTGGCACGTCACTTGCTCTAATGACCCCCGGTACCAACGGGGATTGATCGAACCAGTGTCGGCTTTCGCAGACATCGCAGGAACGGGCGCGGCAACGGGCGCTTCGACGGGCAATCGCGTGACCAACGCGATCGCCATGGCCAGCCGGCGGACGGGCGTGGACTTCGCCTATCTGCTGGGGCAGGCGAAGATCGAGAGCAGCCTCAATCCCACCGCCCGCGCGACCACCTCCTCCGCGACCGGGCTTTACCAGTTCGTCGACCAGAGCTGGCTGGCGGTCATCGACCAGCATGGCGGCGAATATGGGCTGGGCTGGGCCGCCGACGCGATCAGCCGGGGCAGCAATGGCCGCTATTATGTGGCCGATCCCGACCTTCGCCAGCAGATACTGGACCTGCGCAAGCATCCCGAAACCGCATCCGTCATGGCCGCCCAACATGCCGCCGACAACAAGGCCACATTGGAGCAGCGGCTGGGCCGCGAGGCGGAACCGGTCGACCTTTACATGGCCCATTTTCTGGGCGTCGGCGGGGCCAGCAGGTTCCTGTCGATGAACGACCGCGCGCCCAATGCCGCCGCCGCCGGCATGTTCCCGGCCGCCGCCCGCGCCAACCGCTCCATCTTCTACGACAGGCAGGGCAATGCCCGCAGCTTCGCGGAGATCCGCGACCGCTTCGCCGCCAAGCTCCAGAAGGGCTTCGATTCGGTCGGCGGCGGCGACATTCAATATGCCGATGCGTCTTTGCCCTCCGGCGCGAAGACCGTGCAGCCCGCCGACTATGTGCGGATCGAAACCCAGCGCCTTGCGACCGCCGCCGACGTGACCGTCCGGCCCGAACCGCAGACGGCGCGCCTCGCCTATCTCATGCTCGCCACCCTCGGAAGGTAACGGCCCGATATGACTCCCGCCCAAGTCAAAGCGAAGATCTGGATGAGCGCCGCCAAGGGAGCGGTGTTGCCCATTGCGACGCTGATGGTCGTGCTGTTCATGATGGTGCCGGTGCCGGCGATCATGCTGGACGTCGGCTTCATCACCAACATCATGATCAGCCTGGCCGTGCTGATGGTGGCGCTGAACGCCGCCAAGCCGCTCGACTTCTCCAGCTTTCCGACGGTGCTGCTGTTCGCGACGCTGCTGCGGCTGGCGCTGAACGTCGCGTCGACCCGCGTCGTGCTGGTGAACGGGCATGAAGGCACCGATTCGGCAGGCCATGTGATCGAGGCGTTCGGCCATTTCCTGATCGGCGGCGATTATGTCGTCGGCATCTTCGTCTTCGCGATCCTGATGATCATCAACCTGGTCGTGATCACCAAGGGCGCGGGCCGCGTGTCGGAAGTCAGCGCCCGCTTCACCCTGGACGCCCTGCCGGGCAAGCAGATGGCGATCGACGCCGACCTGAACGCCGGCCTGCTGACCCCGGAAGAGGCCAAGGTCCGCCGCCGTGAAGTGGCGACCGAGGCGGACTTCTACGGATCGATGGACGGCGCCTCCAAATTCGTGAAGGGCGATGCGGTCGCAGGCATCCTGATCCTGGCCATCAACATCGTCGGCGGCATCATACTGGGCGTGGTCAGCCACAAGCTCAGCATCGGGGAAGCTGCCCAGACCTATATCATCCTGGCCATCGGCGACGCGCTGGTCGCGCAGATTCCGGCGCTGCTGCTCTCCATCGCCGCCGCCGCCATCGTGACGCGGGTCGGCAGCGAGGACGATCTGTCGAACCAGATCACCAGCCAGTTCGGTTCGGGCAAGGCCTGGATGCCGGTCGCGGCGATCCTGACTTTCCTGGGTATCCTGCCCGGCATGCCGCACATGATCATCCTGCCCGCCGCCGCGGTGGCGGGCGGCATCGCCTGGCACCTCCGCAAGTCGAGCCAGCGCAAGGCGGCCGAGCCCGAAGCCGCCGCCCCGCCGCCCAACCCGGCGCTGATCGAATGGAACGACGTGTCGGACGGCGCCGTGCTGGGGCTGGAGATCGGCTATGGCCTGATCAGCCTGGTGGACGAGCGCAAGGGCGCGCCGCTGATGGCCCGCATCACCGGCATCCGCCGCCAGCTTTCGAAGGAACTGGGCTTCGTCGTGCCGATGGTCCGCGTGAAGGACAATCTGGCGCTGGAGCCCAATCAATATCGCATCACCATCGCCGGCGTCGTCGTGGGCGAGGACGAGATTTTCCCCGACGACCTGCTGGCGCTGGACAGCGGCGCGCTGGAGGGAACGGTGTCCGGCCGCGAGGCGAAGGACCCGACCTTCGGCCTCGACGCCGTCTGGATTTCGCCCGCCAAGCGCAGCGAAGCGGTGGTCGCGGGCTATACGGTGGTCGATCCGCCGACGGTGGTCGCCACCCATCTCAACCAGCTTATCGCCATGAACGCCAGCGAGATGTTCGGCCTGGACGAAGCGCGCAAGCTGCTCGACAACCTCAAGGACGCCGCGCCGCAACTGGTCGACGGCCTGACGCCGGGGCTGCTGAACCTGACGCAGATCAGCGCGCTTTGCCGCGCCCTGCTGGCGGAGGGCATTCCGCTCAAGGATTTCCGCCGCATCTGCGAGGCGATGGTCGACGCGGCGCGGCCCGACATGACGCTGGACCAACTGGTCGAGGCGGTGCGTCAGCGCATCGGTTCGCTGATCATCCAGGGGCTGGTGCCGGTGAAGATGCCGCTGCCGGTGATCACGCTGGACGGCGATCTGGAAGCGTTGCTGGCGCAGGCGATGCGGGTCGCGGGCGATGCCCGGCACCCGATCGAACCCGCCCTCGCCAACCGCATCATAGAGGCGGTGGTCACGGCGGCCCGTCCGCTGCTGGGGCAGGCGCGCAACTTCGCCATCGTCACCTCGCCGCTCGCGCGGCGGGCGCTGGCCCGGCTGTTCAAGCCGCATCTGCCGGAGACGCCGGTGCTGTCCTTCCTGGAAATTCCCGATGGCAAGGGCGTGGAAGTCGTCGCCGTGGTCGGCGGCGAGCAGCGGCCCGCGCCGCGCCACGACCCCCTGCCGACACGCGAACGCGTTGCCTGAGGAGCCTGACCGATGTTCATGAATAGGGTCGTCGCCGGTTCCGACGCCAACACCTATGGCCGGTCCGCCCATGCCAACTCGCCCGAACGGCTGGCGCGCCAATATATGCCGCTGGTGCGCAAGATCGCCTGGCATGTCCATGGCCGGGTATCGAGCGCCATCGAGATCGAGGACCTGCTCCAGATCGGCATGGTCGCGCTGGTCGAGGCGGCCAATGGATTCGAGGATCGGGGCCTTGGCTTCGCCTCCTATGCGCAGATGCGCGTGCGCGGGGCGATGATAGACCATCTGCGCCGCCATGCGACGATGACGCGTTCCGCCATGTCGCAGCGCAAGCAGTTAGGGGCCATCCGCAACCGGCTGGAGCAGAAGCTGGGCCGTGCGCCGCTGGAGGCGGAGATGTCCGCCGAAATGGGGCTGGACCCCGCCGCCTATCGCGAAGTGGCGGATGGCTGCGAGATGGTGCAGCATAGCAGCATGGACGAGGTCTATTCCGACCAGTCCATGTGGTTTGCCGATGTCGAGGATCGCGCCGACGATGTGATGGAGCGGGAATCGCTCAAAGCCGCGCTCGCCAAATGCATAGGCGACCTGCCGCAGCGGGAGGCGCTGGTGCTTCAGCTTTATTTCGTCGAGGAACTCAATCTGGAGGAGATCGGCGCGACGCTGGACATCGGCGCGGCGCGGGTGTGCCAGATCAAGAAGGCTGCGCTGGACAGGCTGCGCGAGAAATTGCGGGATTGGGACTGAGTCCCTTCGCTTTCCTTCAGGCGTGCCGTGCTCCTGCGCAGGAACACGGTGTTTCAGGATCGACTAACTGTCGTTCGCGGCGTTGGAGAAGTCCTTGATCGGCGCATTGTCCAACTGCAACTGCCGATAGCGCGTCTTCTGGTAATTCTGCATCCGCCACCAGGGTTCCGCCACCTGGAACAGCCCGCTTTTCGCGACATGGCTGCCCCAATCCTTGCGCGCCGTGAAGGCCGCGAAGAAGGGCGCCAGCACCAGACCCGCCGCCACCGGCACGATCCAGCCCAGCGATGTATCGGACTCGACCGCCAGCAGCGTCAGCCCCACGCCCAGCAGGATATGCCATTTGAACAGCCAGATCGCCGGCAGCATCCGCATGCCGTCGCGGTCGCGGGTCTGGCCGTTCCAGCTGCTCTTGCGGCCCATCAATATGCCGAACAGGTTGATGGTCTGCGTGAGCATGCTGATCGGCGCCATCAGGATCGACAGCGCGATGTCCGCGATCACGCCGCGCATCATGCGCACTCCGCCGCCGAAACCGATGCGCCGTGCAGGATCGGCCAGCGCCCAGAGCAGCGCCAGCAGCTTCGGCCCGAACAGCAGCACCGCCGTCAGCGCCAGCAGGCCGCCCGACGGCAATATGGCGCTCGGCGGCCAGACGCCCGCCGCCGCGCCGCCCAGCACCACCAGCATCAGCGCCAGCCACAGCGGCGAGGTGCAATAGGCCGACGCCCCCACGAAGAGCTGGAACTTGCTGACCGGGTGCATGCCCCTGATCTTAGAAAGGAGGGGGATGTGCTGGATATTGCCCTGGCACCAGCGGCGGTCGCGGGTGGCGAGATCGGGCAGGGAAGGGGGAAATTCCTCGAAACTGTCGTCGGCCATGACGATATGCACGTCCCAGCCGCGACGGCGCAGCAGGGCCGCCTCTATCATGTCATGGCTCATGATATGCCCGCCGAAGGGCGCGCGTCCCGGCAGTTCGGGCAGGCCGCAGCTCTGCGCGAAGGCCCTGGTCCGCAGGATCGCATTATGGCCCCAGAACATGCCTTCCGACCCTGACCACCAGATCATGCCGGCGGCGGAAATGGGGCCGAACAGGCGGCTGGCGAATTGCTGCCAGCGGGCGAACAGCGTCGACGCGCCGACGATCGACGGCACGGTCTGGATCAGGCCGACATGCGGATGCCGCTCCATATCCGAAGCCAGCCGCGCCATGGTCTGGCCGCTCATCACGCTGTCCGCGTCCAGCACGATCATATAGTCATAGGCGCCGCCGAAGCGTTCGACCCATTCCGCGATATTGCCCGGCTTGCGCCCGACATTGAGTGCGCGGCGGCGGTAATGGACGGGGCGGGAAAAGCCCTTGCGCATCTTCAGATAGGCGGCGCGCTCCTTCTCCCCATTTTCCGGGTTGGAATCGGAGAGGATGAAGAATTCGAACCGCTCGCCCCCCATGACCTGTGCCAGCGAGCGCTCCATGATCGACAGGCGGCCGAGCACGCCCTGAAAATCCTCATTGCAGACAGGCAGCAGCACGGCGGTGCGCCCGCGCAGCGCCGCCGTCGACCGCGCGCGATAGGGACGGACGCCCGGGCCGCGCCCCATGGTCAGCAGCAGGAAACCGATCAGGCTGGTGGCGAAGCCGAAGGCGATCCAGGCGAAGAGCGGGATGAAGAGGGCGAGATAGACGCCCTCCCATGCCGAAATGCCGTCCAGGCCGATGGAACGCCGCATCTCATGCGCCGCCATGGAGGCAGGCAGCAGCGCCAGCAGCACCACCAGGGTGCGCCGGGCCCAGAGGTCGATGTTGAACGGACGGTGGGGCAGGTCGCGCGGGGTCGCGGAAAAATCCTGCGCGGGCATGGCCAGGGGCCTCTCCGGGGGAAGATGCTCGAACGCCCTGACGGTCGCCATTCCGCCGGCCCTGTTGCTGTGCACGCCACCCGTTGCTTTCATGCCCGACTCGTTTCGCCAGATTTCACGGGCTCGAAACCCGTCACCAGAACCGCCTTGAACCCGGCTGGTTCCCTTGTCGCCCTTAATTCACGCGCCCAGCGGGTAATGCACATATTCGCTGAACGGGCGATTGCCAGCCCTGAGCTGGGCGCGGATATCGGTCGGCCTGCCCCGGTCCCGACGAATATCCAGGACCATCCGGAACATGTCCTTCTGGTGCAGGACCGGATAGCCGGCCTTCTTGACCAGCGTTCCGCCGGCAAGGTCGACCCATATGTCCGGCCTGCTTCCGGTCGGCACGCCGGCGAAGTCGACCAGGAAACGGTCGACCCCGGCTTCGCCCGACTGCCCGGTCCAGATATTCTCCACCGTGGCAAGGCCGGCGGAAGCGGGCGCGCGGGCGGCGGACCAGTCCAGCCGATAGCTCGCCTCTATCCGGCTGCCCGCGCGGGTGGGCGCGGCGGGGGTCCAATAGGCCGCGACATTGTCGGTATATTCGCTGTCGGTCGGAAAGGCGTAGAGCCGCACCTGTCCGGCGCCCAGCGGCTTGCGGCTGGTCGCCCATAGGGAAGGCCGCCGTTCGTAGAAGACGCCGTCATCCTGATAATGGTCGAAATTGCGGTCGCGCTGGAGCAGCCCGAAGCCCTTGGGATTGCGCTCCGCAAAGACATCGACGCGGGGGGCGGAGGGATTGACCAGCGGACGGCAATGGACGGTCCCATCCGCGCCGGCGATGGAAAGCAGGTCGGAATCGTGGATTTCCGGCCGCCAGTCGGTGCGGGTGCGCCGGTCGGCCTGATCGTACCAGAACATGCTGGTCATCGGCATCAGCCCCAGTTCCGCGATCGCCTTGCGCGTGAACAGCACGGCGTCGACATCCTGCCGCACGCCCTGCGGCGTCAGTTCATTGGCGAAGCGGTAGGCGCCGGTGAGCGACGCGCTGTCCATCAGCGCATAGACGGTGACGCTGCTGCGCCCGGTCCGCTCCAGCCAGAAATGGGTGAAGCGGGGAAATTCCTCCTTCCCCGCGATGCTGGTGTTGATGGCGACGGCGCGGGCCGAAAGCCCGAACTGCCTTTCGGCGGGGGCGCGGAAATAGGTCGCGCCCAGAAAGGACAGCCAGTCGCCGTCCCGCGCCTGATTCATGATGCGGAAGCCGGCAAAGCCCGCATCGGGGCCCAGTGCGCGCACCGCATTGCCCGGCGGCGCGTCGAACATGGCGGGATCGTAGCGCAGCGGCGTCGCCCGGCCTTTTTCGACCAGCGCGATCTCCACCGGCTGCTGCACCGTGCCGCTCAGGGGGAACAGGCGGATGCCGGTATCGTCGCCGCTTTCGTTCCAGATGGTCCGCTCGTCACGGAAGCGCGCCTCGTTGAACGCATCATAGCCGATCCTGTCGGCGCCGGGGAAGAAGGGCGTCACCATGAACGCGCCGCGGGCGAGGCGCTGTGCCCGGGCGATCAGCATGGTCCAGGAAAAGGCCTCGGCCCGGTTCTGGGCCAGCACGGAATGCGGCAGCAGCAGCGCAGCGCCGGACGCCGCGATCACTGCGCGGCGTCCGATTCCTGTCGAAGAATTGTTGGTCATGGCCGTCATCATGGGTGCGACAACCGCCAATGCAAGTGTTTCGATCCCGCATTGATTGGAAACCGGCCGATCGACAAATGCGATGAAGCCTCCGCCCGGGGGGACGGAGGCTTCGTTATGCTGGTCGTTTCATCGAAGTTTTTACCCCCGGCGCGGTGGGGACTGTAAATGCGCCGGGGGCGGCATGACCGGCCGGGGTGACCAAAACCCCAGCCGGTCAATCTGAGTGTCGCCGCTTAGCTGATCAGCTTCAGCACGCCCTGCTGGCTCTGGTTCGCCTGGGCCAGCATCGCGGTCGAGGCCTGGCTCAGGATCTGCTGCTTGGCGAGCGCGGTCGTTTCGGCCGAGAAGTCGGCGTCCTCGATGCGGCTGCGGGCGTCGGTCAGGTTGGTGACGTTGGCCGTCAGCGTGTTGACCGTCGATTCGAGGCGGCTCTGCGTCGAACCCAGCGTGGCGCGGGCGGTCGAGACCGACTGAAGCGCCGTGTCATAGAGCGCCAGGGTGGCGGTGGTCGCAGCCGAGCCGCTCACGGTGGCGGCGCTGGCGCCGACGACGGCCGAGAGGTCGATGCCGCCGACGGAGAGCGAGACCGAGTCGGCCGCGGTCGAACCGGCCTGGATCGTGATCGTCGCCGCCGTGGTCGGGAACAGCGAGATGCCGTTGAACTTGGTGTTGGTCATCACGCTGTTGATCTGGGTCGACAGCTGGTCGAGTTCCGAGGTGATGTTCGCCTTCGAATTGGTGTCGTTGGTGCCGTTCAGCGCCTGGACGGTCAATTCACGCATGCGCTGCAGCATGTTGCTGACTTCGCCCAGCGCACCTTCCGCCGTCTGGGCGAGCGAGATGCCGTCATTGGCGTTGCGGATGCCCTGGGTCATGCCGCGGATCTGCGAGGTCATGGTCGATGCGATGGCAAGGCCGGCCGCGTCGTCCTTCGCGCTGTTGATGCGCTTGCCGGTCGACAGGCGTTCCATCGCGGTGCTGAGCGCCTTGCTGGCCTGGGCCGAAGCATTGGATGCACGCAGCGCCGAGGAGTTGGTTCCGATAACAGTCATTTTGATACCCTTTCGTTCGTTCAGGTCGCTGCCATCAGGCTGCTTGCGGCCTCGAAAGGGGATAACGGCACCGGAAAAAAAGCTTTTAGGGCGGGGATGATTTTTTCTGCTATTTTCTTGAAAAGGCCCGTAAACAGGGCATTCGAGCCCCTTTGCGGGGGCCGATATATCCATGAAGCGGCGAAAAGTTCCGCCTCGGCGGAAAAAAATTGCCGTTATGCGGCAAGGGGTTTGCCGCATTAACCATATGCTAACCACAGTCGGGCAGTTTCAACGCATCGAAGGGGTCAGGGGCGTGCGGGGGCACAAGCCGGCCAAAACATGGGGACAAGTTCATGTCATCGTTGGACGTGAGCCAAGGAGTCTGCGCGCTCGTTCCGGGCCTGCAGCACTGGCTGGAAAATGCGTTCTTTACCGTCCGGATCGTGGACGCCCAGAGCCCGCGCGAGCGGGAAGACCGGCGCGTGTTGCTGGCCACCGAAATCGGCCATGCGACCCATCGCGACATATTGATCAACCTGATCGACGGCCTGCCCTCGCTGGTGCCCGCCGCCAACGGCCTGCCTGCCCGCGTCGCCTTCGGCCTTGAGGATATGGGTTTCGCCTTCGCGCTGATCGCGGAGCTGGCCCGTCCCGCTGCCGTTCCCGCGGTGGGCGACGCCGGCAGCACGCGGCTGATGACGCTGGCCGGCCGCGTGGCGCGCAGCGACGCCACCGTGCTGATCCAGGGCGATACGGGCACCGGCAAGGAAGGCATGGCGCGCTTCCTTCATGCCCAGTCGGGCCGCGTGACCCGCGACTTCATCGCCGTCAATTGCGCGGCGCTGCCCGAAACCATGATGGAGGCCATGCTCTTCGGTCACAAGAAGGGGAGCTTCACCGGCGCGGCCAATGCGTCCGAGGGCCTGTTCCTGGCGGCGGACGGCGGCACGCTGTTCCTCGACGAAATCGCCGAACTGCCGCTCAGCCTTCAGGCGAAGCTGCTGCGCGCCCTGCAGGAAGGCGAAGTGCTGCCCGTCGGCGCGACTCATCCGGTGCCGGTCAATGTCCGCATCATCGCGGCCTGCAACCGCAACCTCGCCGCCGAAGTCGCTGCCGGCCGCTTCCGCGAGGATCTCTACTGGCGCCTCAATGTCATGCCGCTGGAGCTGCGTCCGCTGGCCGAGCGCCCGGGCGACATCGCCGCCATCGCCGCCGCCATGCTGCTGCGCCAGCAGGACGCCTTCGTCTGGCCGACCGCCGCGGCGCTGGAAAAGCTGACCGGCCATGTCTGGCCCGGCAATGCCCGCGAGCTGGGCAATGTCCTTCAGCGCGCCGTGGTCCTTCGCGACGGCGACCGTATCGATGCCGACGACCTGCACATCACCGGCGCGCCGCAACTGCGCATCGTGGAGCAGGTCCTGGCGCCGGCCGATCCGATCCGGCTGCGCGACGTGGCGCATAACAGCAAGCTGGAGGCGGTCCGCGCCGCCCTTCGCGAAACGGATGGCCATCGCGCCGCCGCCGCCCGCAAGCTGGGCATTTCCGAACGTACGCTGCGCTATCGGCTTGCCGAGATGCGCGAGCGGGCGGCGGCCTGAGGAGGAATAGGGCATGTCCGGAATTTCTCCGACCGATAGCGTGATGGCGATCCGCAACGCCATCCTCCAGAAGAACGCGGCGCTGCGCGACGTCGCCCAGACCGGCAATGTCGGCCCTGGCTCCGCGGTCGGCACCAATGGCGCAACCGCGCCGGGCGGCTTTACCGATGCGCTGAAATCGGCGCTGGAGCAGGTGAACGGCCTGCAGAACCAGGCGGGCGAAGCAGCCGCCTCGTTCGAACGGGGGGAAACCACCGATATTGCCGGGGTCATGCTGGCCAAGCAGCAGGCGTCCGTCAGCTTCGAAGCCACCCTTCAGGTCCGCAACAAATTGCTGTCCGCATACAAGGACATCATGAGCATGCCGGTGTAATATGAGCGAGAACGCACTCACCCCCTCCGTCGGCGGCGCCGCCGCTCTCCCGGCCACCAGCCCCGCCTTTCCGGGCGGCGCGAAGGGCGTCGATGCGCTGAAGGCGCGCTTCACCGGCTTCATGAAGCAGCCCGCCGTGGCGAAGAGCCTGCCGCTGCTGGGCCTGCTGGGCGTCGTCGCGACCGCTGGCGCGGCCTGGCTCGCCCTGCGCGAACCGCCGCAGCGCGACCTGTTCCGTGCCCTGCCCGATGCCGACAAGTCGGCGGTTGCGAGCGTGCTGGACCAGAATGGCATCCGCTACGACTTCGACAATTCGGGCAGCATGACCGTTGGCGAGGACGATTATTTCAAGGCGAAGATGATGCTCGCCGCCCAGGGCCTGCCCAAGAGCGCGCCCGACGGCAACAGCATGATCGACAGCCTGCCCATGGGCGCATCGCGCGCGGTGGAAGGCGAAAAGCTGCGCTCCGCCCGCGAAATGGACCTGGCCCGCACCATCGAAGCGATCGACAGCGTGGAGAGCGCCAAGGTCCACCTTGCGGTCGAGCCGCCCAGCGTCTTCCTGCGCGAACGGTCCAAACCCTCCGCATCGGTGATGCTGCGTCTTGCCTCCGGCCGGTCGCTGACCGACCAGCAGGTCAGCGCCATCGTGCATCTGGTGGCTTCGTCGATCCCGGAACTCAATCCGGAGGACATATCGGTCGTCGATCAGAATGGCCGTCTGCTCAGCAATAATGACAGCAACGCCGCCGACGACCGCCAGTTGGCCGTCCAGACCAAGATGGAGGATCGCTATCGCCAGTCGGTGATCGCGCTGCTGACGCCGATTCTGGGCGCGGGCAAATTCTCGACCGAAGTGCATGCCGAACTGAACTTCGCGGAGCGGCAGGCGACCCGCGAAACCTATCCGCAGGATGAAGCGCGTCTTCGCAGCGAACAGGGCACCTGGGCATCCGACCCGCGCGGTCAGGGCGCGGGCGGCGAAGCGAGCGGCATTCCCGGCGCGCTCAGCAATCAGGCGCCGGTCAATCCGACCGTGACGCAGACCAATCCCAATGGCCAGGCCGTCGCGCAGGGCGCCGCCAGCGCCCAGACCGCAGCCCAGCCCGGCACGCCGCCCAATCCGCTGATGAAGACCGAGGAAACCTTCAACCGCAGCTTCGAACTGGGCCGCGAGGTTTCCGTGACCAGGGACGCTATCGGCACGGTCAAGCGCCTGTCGGTCGCGGTCGCGCTGGACAACGGGCCCGACGGCAAGCCGCGTTCGGCGCAGGAGATCGCGGCCCTGGAGGCTTTGGTGAAGGGGGCGGTCGGTTTCGACCAGGCGCGGGGCGACGTGGTGGCCCTTTCCGCCCGCAGCTTCGCCAAGGAAGAAGTGGTTCAGGCGCCCTGGTATGAAGCCGGATGGGTGTCGCCGCTGGTGCGCAACGTCTCTGCGCTGCTGGTCGCCCTGCTGGTGATCTTCGGCATCGGCCGGCCGCTGCTGAAGCGCCGCGCCGCCGCTCAGGCCGCCGCCGCCGAACAGGTCGCCGCCGAGGGCCAGAAGATCGGCCGCGAAATCTCGACCGAGATCACCCGTCAGGCGACGGTCAACCCGGATGGGTCGACGCCGGTCACGCTCGACATGATCTCCTCCACTTACGACTATGCCCAGCGCGCCGACCTGATCCGCAATTTCGTGAAGCAGGACCCCGATCGCGCGGCGCTGGTCGTCCGCGACCTTCTGAAGGAAGGGAAGAAGGAAAATGCCTGACGCCGCCACCGCCACGGCGCTGAAGGGCAGCGCCGCCGCCGCCGTCCTGCTGATGCTGTTCGACGAGGATGAGGCCGCGCAGATCCTCTCGCGCCTGGAGCCGGACGAAGTGCGCCAGCTTGGCTATGCGATGTACGATGTGGCCGACGTGCAGGTCGAGGAAGTCAATGAGGCGCTCGATCATTTCGTCACCAAGGCGAAGAAGCGCACCACTATCGGCTATGGCGCGACCCGCCATATTCGCGGCGCGATGACCAAGGCGCTGGGCGAGGAGCGGGCCGAGAATATGCTGGCCCGCATCACCCCGCCGACCCGCTCCACCCAGCTTGAGATGCTGAAATGGATGGACGCCAAGGAGATCGCCGTGCTGATCGAGGCGGAGCATCCGCAGATCATGGCCATCGTCCTCGCCCATCTGGAGGCGCCGATCGCCGCCGACGTGCTGCAATTGCTGCCGACCGAATATCAGGAAGAAGTGGTCTACCGCATCGCCACGCTCGGCCCCGTGTCGAACGAGGCGCTGGACGATCTGGAGCAGCTCCTGCTGCGCGGCAACATGGCCAAGAAGCAGGGCGGGGCCTCGCAGCGCGGCGGCACCATCGAGGCGGCGGCGATCATGAACAATGTCCGCAAGGAGAATGAACAGCGCATCATCAAGGCGCTGGCCAAGCGGGACAAGATGGTCGCCCAGACGATCGAGGAGGAGATGTTCGTCTTCGACAACCTGATCGACATGGACGACAAGAATATGGGCACGCTGATGCGCACCGTCGACAGTTCGATCCTGGTGGTCGCGCTGAAGGGCGCGAACGACATGCTGAAGGCGAAGATATTCGGTTCCATGTCCGCCCGCGCCGCGCAGGCCATTGCCGACGAGATCGAGGAACGCGGGCCGATCCGCCTGGCCGAGGTCATCGACGCGCAGAAGCTGATCATCGCCACCGCGCGCCGCATGGCCGATGCGGGCACCATCATGCTGGGCGGCAAGGGGAATGATTTTGTCTAAGCTCTGGAGCAATGCGGAAGTCGCCAGCATACCGCTGGGCGGCATGGGACAGGTGACGAGCGGCGGCTTCCGCAGCCTGTTCGCGCCTGCGCATGCCGCGCCCGGCCAGCCGGTGCATGACAGCATTCCGGAAAGCGAAGAGGATGTGCTGGAACAGGCGCGGATCGAAGCCTTCGCCATGGGCTTCGACGAAGGCAGCCGCGTGACGGCGGAAGCCCATGCGGCCGAGACGCAGGCCCGCCAGCAGCTTGCCCAAGCGCTGGAACTGCTGGCGCCGGCGCCCAGCGGCATGCTGTCCACCATGCTTTCCGCGACCGTGGTCCGGCTGGTGGAGCAGATCGTGGGCGAGGTCGAGATCGACATCGAACGGCTGCTCCAGCGCTGCGACAGCGTGGCCGCCTTCATCGAGGACAATGACGAAAAGGGCGCGCTGCACCTGCATCCCGACGACATCGAACTGTTGGAAGGCGAGAGCATCGGCGTGAAGCTGGTGCCCGACGGCGCGATGCAGCGCGGCTGCGTGCGCCTTGAAACCGCCGACGGCTGGGTCGAGGACGGCCCGGATGTGCGTCTGTCGCGCCTGCGCGCCCTGCTGGACGATATGGAGGGCAAGGCCTGATGATTCGCGCCTCGCTGGCCCAGGCGGAAACGCTGTTCGACCATATGCAGGTGCAGAACCGGCAGCCGCGCCATGTCGGCCGGCTGGTCAGCCATGATGCGGGCATGCTGGAAGTCACCGGCTTTCGCCGTCCCATCGGTGCGGGCGCGCGGGTGATCGCTTCGGACGGGACGGTCTGCCGCGCCGAGGTTGTGGGCTTTCGCGGCGACAGGACGCTGCTGGTGCCGCTCGACAGCGACGCGCCGCTGGAAAATGGGGCGCGGGTCGAACCGGATTCCCAGGCGACCATGGTGCAGGTGGGCGAAGGCCTTATCGGCCGCGTCATCGACGCCATGGGTCAGCCGCTGGACCGCAAGGGGCCGATCATCGCGGGCGGGTCGTGGCCATTGAACGGCGTCAAGGGCAATGTGCTCGACCGGGGCCGCGTCACCGAGCCGTTCGACCTGGGCGTGCGTGCGGTGAATGCGCTGCTGACCGCCGGACGCGGCCAGCGCATCGCGATCATCGCGGGGTCCGGCGTCGGCAAATCGGTGCTGATGGGCCAGATGATCCAGGGCGCCGAAGCCGACATCGTCGTCGCGGGCCTGATCGGGGAGCGCGGACGCGAGGTCAGCGATTTCCTGGAGACCAAATTGAAGGGCGCGATGCACAAGAGCATCGTCGTCGCCGTGCCCGCCGACCATCCGCCGGTGCTGCGCCTGCGCGCCGCGGCCCGCGCCACCGCCATTGCCGAATATTTCCGGGCGCGGGGCAAGAAGGTGCTGCTGCTGATCGACAGCCTGACCCGCTGCGCCCATGCCCAGCGCGAGATCGGGCTGGCATTGGGCGAACCGCCCGCGATGAAGGGCTATCCGCCCTCCGCGCTGGCGCTGATCCCGCGTCTGGTCGAGCGCGCCGGCGTCGACGCCCGGACTGGCGGGTCGATCACCGCGCTCTACACCGTGCTGGCCGATGGCGACGATACGGACGATCCGATCGTCGACGCCGCCCGCGCCATTGTCGACGGGCATTTCGTGCTGTCGCGCCATCTGTCGGAACAGGCGATCTTCCCGGCGATCGATGTCGGCAAGTCGCTGTCCCGCGTCATGGCGGATGTCGTGCCGGACGAGCATCGCCTTGCCGCCGCCGCCTATCGCCGCCTCTGGGCCGCCTATGAGGAAAATCGCGACCTCATCCTGATGGGCGCCTACCGCCCCGGCAACGATCCGGTGATCGATGAAGCCGTGCAGCGGCGACAGGAAGTCCTCGACTTCATTCGTCAGGATCAGAAGAGCTTCATCGACCTCGACACCAGCGCCCATGCCCTGATCGCCGAGTTCGGCGCGTGAAGGGCGAAGTCGCCCGCCGCCAGCGCGTGCTGCGCGTCCGCCATGTCCAGCATGCCATGGCCGCGGCCGAAACCGCCCGCGCCCGCGACGAGGCGGAGGGCCTTGCCCGCAATGTCGAGCGGCTGCGCAATGTGCGGAACGATCTTTTTACCGGGCAGGGCGTCGCAACTGGCGCGAATTTTGCAGCGATGCAGGAACTGGCGGGCCGTCTGGAACAGGCGGGGCGCCAGTTGGATGGTGCGCTCTACGATGCGCGCCGCAAGGTGGAGGTCAAGGAAGGCCTTTCCCTCGCGGCCAATCGGGATCGCGAAATCGCCGTGAAGCTCAAGGATCGCGCCCGCGCGGACCTGGAGGAATGGCGGGAGAACAAGCTTGCGGCTCTGCCGCGCTATCGCCGGATGCAGAGGACAGGAGATGTCTGACGTGAACATGCTGACCAGCCTCAAGGCGCTGCTCTTTTCCTCGGCGGCGACGCCGATGCCCGCCGATGGCGCGGCTGCGTCGGCCGTGCCTGCGGAGGGGGCGGCGGATTTCGCCCAGCTGCTGAACGGCACGATGGCCGCTTTGCCCGAAGCGCAGGAAAGCGCGGGGATCGCGGGCCCGCCGCAAGGGATCGCCCCGGCGGTCGCGGATGAAGCCGAGGGCATGGAGCCCGCACTGCCCAAGGCCGGCAAAGCCGATGGCGGCGATCCGGAGGTCGAGACGGCTTCCCCCTTGCCTTTCGGTCTGGCCAACGCATTGAGGGCGGTGCAGAGCCACCGCAAGGATTCGCTGCCGCTGCCGCCCGGACTTGCGAGGAAGATCGACGCGCCAGCCGAGGCCGCCGTTCGGGAGACGGCGCCTGCGGTGGATGCTGGCCCTATGGTGGATGCCGGCCCTGCGGTGGATAGCGGTTCCGTCGAGGAGGTCGCGGCGGAAATGCCTGCTGCGGCGCCGGTCGCGATGGAAGAGGGCGAGGTCGGCGGGCCGGAACTGCCGGTCGCGACGCCCGATCCCCAGGTCAAGGCCCCGCGCCCCGGCAAGGAAACCAGGCCGGAAAAGGTGGATGCCTTGCCCGAAGCCGCGGCGGTGGAGCATGCCGACGAGCCGGCGGAAGCCGAGCCGGGCGACAGCGACAGGCCGAAGGAGCAGGCCGAGGCGGCACAGGCTCCGGCAACGGTCGTCGCTGCTGTCCAGATGCCGGCCCCGCCAAGCGTTCCGGCGCAGGCGCTGCCGCCATCCACAGCCCCGGTCGCGCAAACGGCGCCCGCCAAGCCGGATCGCGGCAAGAATCTGCCGGTAGCGGCGCCCTTGCCGCCTCAGTCTGCCGGACAGCCGGTTCCCGCCCAGTCGACGGTTGAACCGACTCCCGTGGCGGACGCCCCTGTGCAGCCAGCCATTGAAGCGCCTGCGGCATCGGCCGACCAGCCGGAAGGCCCGGTTCCCGCTGCGCATCCCGGCAGCGCCCCGGTGAAGTCCGAGGCGCTCGCCCTGCTCCAGCTCGTGCGCGATCAGGTCGCTGCCCGCCAGCCGGGCACGCCGGTCCGCGCCGGGGAACCGCTCGCGGCCCGCGTCGAAACGGGCAGGGCCGCCACGCCGGTCGATGCCGTGCCGGCCCATGCCGTCCAGCATGACCCGGTCGATGCCGTGCCCCCGATGCCGCTCGCCCAGCCCGTTTCCGCGCAGCCGGTGCCGTCGGCCGTCGCGCCGCCGCCGGCCGACCTGTCCGCCAGCCTTGGCGCGCAGATCGTCGACATGGGCGTTTCCGGCCAGTGGATCGACGGCCTCGCCCGCGAGATTGCCGGGCTGTCCGCGAACGGTGCGCAGGGGCGGTTCCAGATCAACGCCGACCAGCTTGGGGCCGTGCAGGTGGACATCCGCCAGGGCAGCGACGGCGCGGCGGTCAGCCTGACCGTCGCCAGCGAAGCCGCCGAAATGGCGCTGCGCCAGGACAGCGACCGTCTGCGCCTTGATGCCGGACTTTCGGCGGTGCGCATTGCCGAGGTGAAGATCGAACGCGCGCCTCCTGTCGCGGAAGCGGCGCGGGCGGACAGCGCCAATCAACAGCAATCCTCCCAGCAGCAGGGCGCGCAGCAACAGGGTTCCCAGGGCGCGAACGCATGGGCGAACAACGGCCAGAACATGGCGCAATCGCAGGGGCAGGGCCGTTGGCGTCCCCAGGAAAATAGCGCATTCGCCCCTAAAAATTCCGGCGATCCGGCCGTTCTTAACCATGACGAGCTGCGCCATGCCGGCAATCCCGCCGCGCGCGCGCGCTATGCCTGACGACATGGATTGCGGGGGACTTTGACCGATGAGTGACGACGCCAAGCCGAAGAAGAAAAAGGGCGGTGGGATGAAGATGATCCTGCTCATCGTCATCGCCATGGTCGTTGGCGGGGCGGGCGCGGCCGGCGGTCTTTACGCCGCGGGTTTCTTCAGCCCGAAGGAAGAAGGGCCGAAGGAAGATCCGAACAAGCCCGTGCTCGTGCTGGCGGGGGAAAATGCCGAGGAAGTGGCGAAGGCCCATGGCTATGCCGGCGGTGGCGGCGGCGAAGGCGGCGGGCATGAGGGCGGCGGCGGGGGTCATGCCCCTTCGGGCGTCCATGTCCCGGCCAAGGGCATCGACCTGCCCAGCCCGGCCAATCCCGCGGCCTATCAGGCGACCTATTTCCAGCTTCAGACGCCGTTCACCTCCAACATGTCGGATACGGACGCCTTTGCGCAGATTTCCATCGCCGTTTCGACCTATTACGACATTCGCGTTGTCGAGGCGATCAAGGTCCATGAGATGGCGATTCGCAGCCAGGTCCTGATGATGCTGGCCGAACAGCCGGTGGAGGCGCTGTCGACGCCGGAGGGGAAAAGGGCGCTTCAGGGGAAGATCAAGGGCATTATTAACGACATTCTGAAGCAGAAGACGGGCTATGGCGGCGTCGATAACGTTTATTTTACCAATTTCGTTATTCAATAGGGCTGCCTGATCGGCGGGAAGTCCCCCGCCCGGGACGGCTGGGGACTGAAATGACCGACGTTCAAGCCTACGCCTTCGGGCGGGGGGAATCGCAGGCGCCGCTGATGCTGTCGGGGCTGGACCGGCTGGGCGAAAAGCTCGGCCGGCGTTTGCGCGCCCTGATCGAGCCGATCGCCGGGGTTCGCCCGCATGTCGCCGCGCAGGACGCGCGCGCGCTGGAATTCGGCGCCTGGGCGCATGAGGTGCCCGGCTCCTCCAGCATCGGCGTCTATCGCCTGGCGCCGCTCAAGGGGCAGGTGCTGCTGCGGCTCGATGCGGCGATGATCTCGACGCTGGTCGACTGTTTCTATGGCGGCATCGGCAATCGTGCGCTGCCGCCGCGCGGCGAGTTCACGCCGACCGAAGATCGCCTGATCGCGCGGATTTC
Source organism: Sphingobium fuliginis (assembly GCF_004152845.1). Classification (GTDB taxonomy): domain Bacteria; phylum Pseudomonadota; class Alphaproteobacteria; order Sphingomonadales; family Sphingomonadaceae; genus Sphingobium; species Sphingobium fuliginis. The sequence goes on along the minus strand of NZ_SEON01000001.1, from coordinate 733,792 downwards.
CGATGCCTTCATGGCCCGGCTGGTGGAATGCTGGAGCGACATGCTGGCCATAGAGGCCGGTCTGATCGTCCGGGAAACCGGCATCGGCTTCGCCGCCGCGGCCCAGCCGGGCGAGCAGATGGTGCTGCAACGCTTCCTGATCAGCATCAGCCGCGATGCCGAATGGCCCGTCGACCTGCTGTTCCCGCTGTCCGCGCTGCGCGCCGTCGAGTCGTTGACGGGCAGTCGCATCCCGATCGACGACGAACGCGCCGACCCGGTGTGGCAGGCGCGCATCGCCCACCGCATGCGCGACATCCGCCTGCCCGCCCGCACGGTGCTGGCGCGTCCTGACCTGTCCCTGGCCGAGCTGATGCAGCTCAAGGCCGGCGACATCATTTCCGTCACCATCAACCGCAGCCTGCCGCTGATCGTGGGCGACCGTATCGTCGCGCACGGCTCCATCGGCGAACAGGATGGCCGCGCCGCATTCCAGATCGAAAAGCTTGCACAGGAAACCGGACAATGAGCGACATGAGCGAAGCCCCCCGCCTTGACAGCGTGGGCGAGGACAGCATTTCCCGCATGGTGAACAACCGCCAGTTCCGGTTGCTGGCCGACATTCCCGTCCGCATGTCGGTGGAGGTCGGGTCGACCTCGCTCCGGCTGGCGGAGGTCATGGATCTGAGCGAAGGAAGCGTCGTGGAACTGGACCGCCAGGCCGACGACCTGCTCGACATCATGGTCAACGGCGCGCTGATCGCCAAGGGAGAGGTGGTGACGGTGAACGGCCGCTACGGCATCCGCATCGTCGAAATCGCGGCTGCCGAAAGCCGGCTGGCGGGCGTCGAGCGGCGCGGCTGAAGCGCAGGCGGCAGATTTACCGCTTGCCTTGCGCGCCAATCTTTCGGAACGGATGACGAATTAACCATCTTCGCGGAAAGCCCTCATGATCTGGTATTTCGTCAAGCTGCTGATTTTATTGCCTCTGGTCGGCGGCATGGCCTTCGGCGCGCTGTGGCTGTGGCGCAAATATCAGCCGGGCATGATGGCGGGGCAGAACGACCGGTCGCTCAAGGTGCTGGAAGCATTGCCGATGGGGACGTTCGGCAAGCTCGCCGTCGTGGAGTTCGAGGGGAAGAAGATCCTGCTTTCCGTGACGCGGGGGCGGATCGAGAAGATCGCGGAAGGCGACCCTTATCGTGCCGGGCGCTGACCTGCTTGCCACCGTCATTCCGGCGCAGGCGGGAACCCCTCTCCGGACCTCGGGTCCGCAGGCTGCTGCCGGGGGATGGGTCCCCGCCTGCGCGGGGATGATGAAATGGGGCGTGGTGGCGCTGCTGCTGCTGACCCTGGTCCTTGCCATGCCCGCCTTTGCGCAGGCCGCGCCCGCCGCTCCGGCGCCCGTCGACAATGGCGGCGCGCTGAGCCGCGCCATGGGGCAGATCAGCGGCGACGGCCGTTCGCTGTCCCTATCGCTGCAGATCCTGATCCTCATGAGCCTGCTGACGGTGTTGCCGTCGCTGATCCTCATGATGACCAGCTTCACCCGCATCATCATCGTCCTGTCGCTGCTGCGTCAGGCGCTTGGCCTGCAACAGACGCCGCCCAATCAGGTGCTGGTCGGCCTGTCGCTGTTCCTCTCCCTGTTCGTGATGCGGCCGGCCATTGACCAGATCAACGCCCAGGCCTTCGATCCCTATGGCAAGGGGCAGATTTCCATCGAGGAGGCGGTGGGCCGTTCGGGCAAGGTGCTGCACGGCTTCATGACCAAGCAGACCCGCGAGACGGACCTCAAGCTCTTCTCCAATCTGGCGGAGGCGCCGGCCTTCCGCTCGCCCGCCGACATTCCCTTCTCCATCCTGCTGCCGGCCTTTGTGACGTCGGAACTGAAGACCGCTTTCCAGATCGGCTTCATGATCTTCCTGCCGTTCCTGATCATCGACCTTGTGGTCGCATCGACGCTGATGGCGCTCGGCATGATGATGCTGTCGCCCACGATCATCTCCATGCCGTTCAAGCTGCTGCTGTTCGTGCTGGTGGACGGCTGGGCGTTGACCATGGGTTCGCTGGCCGGATCGTTCGCGACATGAAGGGCTGGCGCTTCTCTCCTCCAGACGGCTCCGGGGCGGGCTGATCCATGGAAAACGCCGATTTCTTCATGGGGCTGGCGCAGCAGGCGCTGTGGATCACGGCGCTGGCGGCAGCGCCGATCCTGATTCCCGCGCTGATCGCAGGCGTCGTCATCGGCATGGTGCAGGCCGCGACCTCCATCAATGAACAGACGCTGGCCTTCATCCCCAAGATCATCGTCGTCGGCGCGATGCTGGTGCTGTTCGGCGGTTCCATCATGGTGCTGATCGCCGATTTCACGCGCGAGATTTTCGAGCGCATTCCGGACCTGCTGCAATGATCGCGCCGGGCTTCGCCCCAGGCTTTGTCAATGTGGAAGTCCAGCTCTGGATCTGGCTGATCGCCATGATCCGCCCCGGCGCCGCCTTCATCGCCGCGCCCGTCTTCGGCGCGCCCGCCGTGCCGTTGCAATTGCGGCTGATCCTGTCGCTGGCGCTGGGCATGGCAGCGCTCAACAGCGTGCCTATCCAGCTTCCCGCCGACGGCGTCGCCAGTTTCCAGGGCGTGATGCTGGTCGCGGGTGAGGTGCTTGCCGGCCTCGCCATCGGTTTTGCCGTGCAGATCGGCTATGCCGCCGCGCTGGTGGCCGGGGAGGCTATCGGCAACACCATGGGCCTCAATTTCGCGGCGATGGTCGATCCTTCGTCGGGTCAGGCGACGCAGGCGGTGGGCCAGTTCCTCTCCATCCTGTCGACCTTCCTGCTGCTGGCGATGGACGGGCATCTGATGCTGGTGAGCTTTGTCGTGCAAAGCTATCAGGCGCTGCCGCCGGGTGGCGCGATGCTGAGCAACGATGCGGTCTGGCACCTGATCGAATTCGGCGGCGCGCTGCTCGGCGCGGGCGTCACCATCGCGCTGCCGGTCGGTTTCGCGCTGGTGCTGGTGCAGATCGTCATGGGCATGCTGGCGCGCACAGCGCCCGCGCTCAACCTGTTCGCGGTCGGTATGCCGGTGGCGCTGATGGCGGGGCTCATCCTGCTGGCCGTCACCGCGCCGATCATGGGGGAAGGGATCACCGCCGCCCTGAAGGCCGGGCTGGACCAGGCCCAGACCATCGCTGAGGGGCACTGACCATGGCCGGGAGCAATGGCGGCGGCGAAAAGACCGAGAAGCCGACAGCCAAGAAGCTGAAGGACGCGGCCAAGAATGGCGACATTCTCCAGTCCCGCGATCTCGCCACTGCATTGGTGGTGATGGCCGGCATTGGCTGGATCGCGGTCACCGGGCCATCGATGGTCGAATCCCTGTCCGACATGCTGATAGAGGCGTTGCGTTTCCGGCGGGAGGACATCGTGAATTTCGCGCCGGCCGACCGGGGCATCGCGCTCCTGTCCGGCATCGCCCTGCCGGTCGCGGGGATATTGCTGGCGACCTTGCTGGCTGCCATTGCGGGGCCGGCGCTGCTCGGCTCGCTCGGCTTCCGTCCCGGCGCCTTCGCGCCCAAGGCGTCGAAGCTCAATCCCGCCGCCGGCCTCAAGCGCATGTTCGGGCTCCAGGGGCTGATCGAACTGGTCAAGTCCGTCGCCAAGGTCGCGCTGCTGGGCGCGATCGGCGTCTGGATGATCTGGGACCGGCTGACGGAGATCGTCGGGCTGGGCAAGGCGGGGCTGGCGCCCGCCATGGCGGACCTTGGCAACATGTTCATCATGACCTGCCTGATCATGGCGGGGGGCCTGTTCCTGATCGCGGGCATCGACGTTCCCGCCCAGCTCATGCAGCGGTTCAGGCGGCTGTCGATGACCAAGCAGGAGATCAAGGACGAGCATAAGGAGAGCGAAGGTTCCCCCGAGCTGAAAGGCCATATCCGCCGCAAGCAATATGAGGTGCTGAGCGGTTCGACCCGCAAGGCGGTGGCGGAGGCCAGCGTCATCATCACCAACCCCACCCATTTCGCCGTCGCCTTGCGCTACAAGCCGGGGCAGGACGCCGCGCCGGTGGTGGTGGCGCGCGGCTGTGACGCGGTGGCGGCGGCGATCCGCGACCTTGCCGACCAGAACGGGGTCACGGTGCTGCAATATCCCGAACTGGCCCGCGCCATATACTTCACCTCGCGCGCCGGGCAGATCGTCAATGAAGGGCTGTACATGGCGGTCGCGACCGTCCTTGCCTTCGTCTTCCGGGTGGAGAATCGGGTGGCGAGCGAGATGGACCGGCCATTCATCACCGTGCCGGACGATCTGCGCTTCGACGCGGACGGCAAAAAATCATCTTGATAATCAGCGGTTTCCTGAAAATCGATCGTCCTTAACTTAAGTTTAGGACTTAATATCCGTATAATCTTCACGGGGACGCATTAGGATGTGCGTCATGAACGACTATATTTCGCGGACTGAACTGTCGGTGGAGCGCGGCGCGACCCGCGCGCCGTCCGCCGTGTCCGCGATTGGGCCCATTTCATCGGCCGCCACCGTGCATCAGGGCGGTGGATCGTCCCGGCAGGCGCCGACGCCCGAGGATCAGTCGGGCGTGGAAGAAAGCATCGCGACCAGCGCCGAATATGCCAAGGTGCATGCCCGCATTGCCGACATTCTGGCTGAATTGCGCAGTCAGGGCGGCACGGTGACGGTCGACGGAGCAGCCGACGAAATCCAGTCGATGCTGCCCGAGCCGCAGATACTGGTCCCCTTGCCCCCGGCCTCCAAGGAGGCGGTGGAAAGCACGATCCGCGTCGCCAAGCGCATCGCGGAGCAGGCCGCCTATGCCCATGCGGCGCAGGCCAACATCCGTCGCGGCGCGGTCGATCAGATTCTGTCTCCGGGCGTTTGAGCCGGGTTCGTCGCGGCGCTCCTGCGCCTGCTCGCGAGCGTGCCGTTACAGGCGGCGTTGAGAAATTCAGGACTGTGGTCTGAGCGGTTGGGGTGGATTGCCGACATTCCCCCTCCCTCAGGCGGGAGGGGGTTAGGGGGTGGGCTGGCGCGGCATCTGCGCTGTTTTGCAACGGCTAAGTCAGCAGCTCGCTGCGCTCGCGCCCACCCCTAACCCCTCCCGCTTGCGGGAGGGGAATGTCTTGGATTGGCCAATCCCGGACATTTCGAAATTCGTCCACGCGGCCTGGATGTTGCGTCGGTGAGGTGGGCTCCTGCCTTCCCCCCTGAAAATCATTCCTAAAGGTCTTCGCGCTAGGGCCGTTCTCTCTCTTGAAAGGACGGCCAATGACTTCGGTGAGCAGCAGCATCTTGACGGCGCTAGGCGCGGGATCGGGCATCGACACCGCGTCGCTCGTCTCCAGCCTGGTCAGCGCCACCAAGGAACCGCGCCAGACGGCCATCACCAGTCGCCAGACGCTGAACACCGCGCGGATTTCCGCCCTGGCGTCGGCCTCCAGTTCGCTCGACACCTTTGCCGATGCGCTGAACAGCCTGCTCGCGGGCACCGGCTATTCGGGCGCGCCGGCTTCCAACGACCCCAGCATCGCTTCGGTCAGCGCGCTGCCCGGCGGCACGCCCACCGGCCTTCCGGCGCAGATCGAAGTGCGTAACCTGGCGACCAGCCGGACGCTGGTGTCGGCGGTCAACGCGAACACCGATGCGGCAAGCGGCGCGGCGGCGACCGTGGGCACGGGCACGCTGATGCTGAAGGTCGGTTCCGGCGCGGCGGTTCCCGTCACCATCACCTCGGCCAACAACAGCTATGCCGGCCTTGCCGCCGCCATCAACGCGTCCGGTACCGGCGTCACCGCCTCCGTCATCACCGATTCGCAGGGCACCCGCCTGATGATGAAGGGGCCGACCGGTGCGGCCAACGACATCTCGCTGACGGTTTCTTCCTCCACCCCCGATGCCAGCGGCGCGTCCCTGGACCAGTTCGCCTGGACCAAGGCCAGCGTCCCGGCCGGCAGCACCATGGCCAGCGCCGCCGACCCGGCGGACGCGGTGATCCTGCTCGACGGCGTGGAGCAGCATTATGCCGGCAACACCATCGACGGCGCGATCCCCTATCTGCGCATCGACCTCAACAAGGCGGCGCCTGGGACCAGCGTCACGCTCGCCACGACAGAGCCGACCACGTCGATGCGCGACCTGATGGTCGAATTCGTCGACGCCTACAACACGCTGATGAAGGCGCTGAACACCGCCACCTCCACCGGCACGGACTCGTCCAATGCGGGCGTGCTGAACGGAGAATCCTCGATCCGCGACATGAAGCGGCAGCTTTCGCAGATGGTGTCGGCCCAGCTCAGCAGCACCGGCGCCTACAAGACGCTGAACGACCTGGGCGTCAGCACCAATCGCGACGGTACGCTGTCGCTCGATACCAAGGCGCTGGACAAGGCGATCGCGGCCGATCCGAAGGCGATCACGCAATTGCTGAACCCGTCGGTCAAGACCGCCACGAATATCGGCCTTGCCGGCCTGATGGACAGCGTGCGCGACAATATCAAGAAGGATGGCGGACCGCTCGCCACCACGCAGGACAAATATGAGAAGCTGGCGAAGGATCTGACGGATCAGCTCGACAAGCTCGATACCCAGATGACCAACTATCAGGAACAGCTCACCAAGGTCTATTCGGCCATGGAAACGCGCCTGTCGGCGTTGAAGGCGACGCAAAGCTATCTCCAGCAGCAGGTCGCCCTCTGGACCAAAAACGACAATTAATACCGAAAGGGTCGGAATATCATGTTCTACAATCATGGCGGGTTCGGCGGCACGGCAGCGGCGCGGCGCTATGCGGCGGTCCATTCGGGCAGCCGGATCGAGGGTGCGACGCCCCACGCGCTGGTCAAGGTGCTGTTCGACGAGCTGCTGCTGGCGCTGGATGCCGCCGCGCTGGCGGAACGCAATGGCGACCGGCTCAAGGTTTCGGACAAGCAGGCCCGCGCCATGTCGATCCTCTTCGCGCTGGAATCGAGCCTCGATTTCGACAAGGGCGGAGACATCGCCACTGGCCTCGCCCAGATCTACCGCGAAGCGCGGCGCCTACTGCTCGTCAGCGCCAAGGAGCATGATGCCGCGCCGGTGGAGCAGGCCCGCCTGATGATCGGCGAGATCGCGGAGGCGTGGAACCAGATCGGCTGAAGGCGTCCGTCATCCCGGCCTTCGCCGGATGACGGCATGTTGCACGGGGTTGCGCCTTCAAAGGCGCGCTTGTATAGGCAGCGCTCGCAAAGGGCGGCCCGGCGGGGGCCGCCTTTTTGCGTTTCGGACTTTGTTTGCATCAGCCCAGAAAGGGAAGGACCATGTCGATTACGCCGCTCATGCCCGTTTACCCCCGGTGCGATGTACGCCCGGTCCGAGGCGAGGGCTGCTATCTGATCGGGGAACGCGGCGAGCGCTATCTGGATTTCGCCAGCGGCATCGCGGTCAACCTGCTGGGCCATGGCCATCCCAAGCTGGTCAAGGCGATCGCGGATCAGGCCGCGACGCTGATGCACACGTCGAACCTCTACGGCATGCCGCTGGGCGAGAAATTCGCGCAGCGTCTGGTCGACACGACCTTTGCCGATACGGTGTTCTTCACCAATTCGGGCGCGGAAGCGGTGGAATGCGCGATCAAGACCGCGCGCCGTTACCACTATGCCAATGGCGAGGCGCACCGGCACAAGATCATCAGCTTCGACAACGCCTTCCATGGGCGGACGCTGGGGACGATCTCCGCCACCAGCCAGCCCAAGATGCGCGACGGTTTCGAACCGCTGCTGCCCGGCTTCACCGTGGTGCCGTTCAACGATCTGGAGGCCGCGACGGCCGCCGTCGATGAGAACACCGCCGGTTTCCTGGTGGAAACGGTGCAGGGCGAAGGCGGCGTGACGCCGGCGACGCAGGAGTTTCTGAGCGGCCTGCGCAAGCTGTGCGACGACCAGGGCCTGCTGCTGATCCTGGACGAGGTGCAGTGCGGCTATGCCCGCACCGGCACCTTCTTCGCCCATGAGCAATATGGCCTGACCCCCGACATCATGGCGGTGGCCAAGGGCATCGGCGCTGGCTTCCCGCTGGGCGCCTGCCTCGCGACCGAGGAAGCGGCCAAGGGCATGGTGTTCGGCACCCATGGGTCGACCTATGGCGGCAATCCGCTGGCCATGGCCGTCGGGCTGACCGTGCTGGACGAAGTGCTGGGCGAGGGTTTCCTCGACCATGTGAAGGGCATCGGCGCGCGCCTGCGTTCGGCGTTGGAGCAGCTTATCCCCAATCACGACATGTTCGAGGATGTGCGTGGGCTGGGCCTGATGCTGGGCGTCAAGCTGAAGGATGATTTCGATGCCCGCGCCTTCGTGGCGCATCTGCGCGACAATCATGGCCTGCTGACGGTGTCGGCGGGACAGAATGTCGTGCGCATCCTGCCGCCGCTCGTGATCGAGGAAAGCCATGTCGCGGAATGCGTCGAACGGCTTTCCGCCGGCGCGCGGAGCTTTGCGGAGGCTGCGGCCTGAATTAATCTCCGTTCGCCCGAACGGGTTGAGGGGGTTCCTCATGACCAATCATTTCCTGAATCTGAGTGACGCCGGCGGCGATGCGATCGCCGCCATGATTGCCGACGCCATCGACCGGAAGGCCGCGCGCAAAGCTTGGCCCAAGGGCAAAGCGGATGCGGATGCGCCGCTCGCCGGTCACACGCTGGCGATGATCTTCGAGAAGAATTCGACCCGCACCCGCGTGTCGTTCGACATGGCGATCCGCCAGTTGGGCGGCACATCGCTGATCCTGGACGGCGCGACCAGCCAGCTTGGCCGGGGCGAGACGATTGCGGACACCGCCCGCGTGCTGAGCCGCATGGCCGACGCCATCATGATTCGCACCGACGATCATGCGAAGATCCAGGAAATGGCGCATTACGCCAGCGTTCCGGTGATCAATGGCCTGACCGACCTGTCGCACCCCTGCCAGATCGTCGCCGACCTGCTGACCGTGGTGGAGCATGGCGTGGCATTGCCCGGCAGCCAATGGGCATGGCTGGGCGACGGCAACAATGTCCTCCATTCCATCGTCGAGGCGGCGGGCCTGATGAAGTTCGGCGTGCGCATCGCCGTGCCGGAGGGTTATGACCCCGACCCGTCCTTCGAGGCCGAAGCGCAGGCCCGTGGCGCCGCCATCCTGCGCACCCGCGATCCGCAGGCGGCGGTGGCCGGCGCGGACATCGTCGTCACCGACACCTGGATCTCCATGGGCCAGGCCCATGCCGAGGAGAAGCTCAAGGCGATGATGCCCTATCAGGTGACGCCGGAACTGATGGCGCTGGCGAAGCCCGCGGCGAAGTTCCTCCATTGCCTGCCCGCCCATCGCGGCGAGGAAGTGGTGGAAGCGGTGATAGACGGGCCGCAATCGGTGATCTGGGATGAGGCGGAAAACCGTATCCATGCGCAGAAGTCGGTGCTGCTCTGGGCGTTGGGCCGGCTTGGTTGAGTTTGGGGCTCCTGCGCGGCCAGGAGCCCGGTCCCGCCCTTCGCAGATTATCGCATCGCCTGAACCGGGTTCCCGCCGGCGCGGGAGCACGACCTGTCCCAAGGAGCGGGCCGCGATCAGACCGTCCGCATCCCACCGATCAAGCCCAAACCCAAGTGCATTTGCATGCCCGGGCATCGCAACCTATCTAAGCGCCTTTGCATGATCGGCGCGCCCCGGCGCGCCGCACGGAGCCTGACTTGACCTCTTCCGCTACCCTTGACCAGGCCCTTGGCTTCACCATCCCCTCCCGCCACGCGCGCGGGCGGATCGTGCGGCTGGGGCCGGTGCTAGACGATGTCCTTGCCGCCCATGCCTATCCGCCGCAGATCGAGCGGCTGCTCGCCTCCGCATTGGTGCTGGCGGCGTTGCTCGGCTCGACGCTCAAGGATGCGGGCGGGCAGCTCACGCTTCAGGCGCAGACCGAAAATGGCGTCGTCAGCCTGCTGGTGGCGGACTATAAGGGCGGCGAGGTGCGCGGCTATGCCAAGTTCGATGCCGACCGGCTGGCCGAACTGGGCCCCGATCCGACGCTGTTCGGCCTGTTCGGCAAGGGCTATCTCGCCATCACCTTCGACCAGGCGGTGACCGGCGAGCGCTATCAGGGCATCGTCCCGCTGGACGGCGAATCGCTTGCCGATGCGGCGGAACATTATTTCTTCCAGTCCGAACAGATCCCCAGCATCATCCAGATCGCCACGCGCCACGACGCGGGGGAGGGGTGCCTTGCCGCCGGCCTGCTGCTCCAGCACCTGCCCGAGGGGGAAGTCGGGCGGGAACGGCTGCATGTCCGCCACGACCATCCGGAATGGGAGCATGTCCAGGCGCTGGCCCACACGCTCAAGGACGCGGAACTGACCGACAACGCGCTGCCGCTGTCCGACATCGTCTGGCGGCTGTTCCACGAAGAGGAGGAGGTGCGCGTCACCGATCCCACGGCGCTCAGCAAGGGGTGCCGTTGCGACCTCGATCATATCCGCAGCGTCATCGGCCGCTTTCCGGCGGCGGAGCGGGCGGACATGGCGGATGATCAGGGCATTATCGGCGTGGATTGCGCCTTCTGCTCGCGTCTTTTCCCGGTCGCGCTCGCCAGCTTTGCGGAGGAATGAGCGGGCGCCCTCCTTATTGCTATCAAATTGCCGCAATTGACGCGCAAGGCTGATCTGGATCAGTAACGATCGACAGGGGGATCGGAATGGTGGCAAAGCGGCGCGCCCTTGGTGCGGCGGCGATGATGATGGCGGTTTCTGCCGTGCAGGCGGCCGCGCCCGCGTCGCGCCTGCCCAAGGGACTGGAGACGGGTGAATGGGAATTGCGCGGGCGGGGCGAGGATGGCGCCGCGCGCAAGCTCTGCGTCTCCAGCCTCAGCCAGCTTCTGCAAAGCCGCCACGCTGGCCATGCCTGCAAGAGCTTCACCGTCAGCGATGTCGCCAACCGGCTGGTCGTCACCTATGAATGCGGCGCGGCGGGCAATGGGCGGACGGACCTGCGCGTCGAAACGTCCCGGCTGGTGCAGATCCAGTCGCAGGGCATTGCCGACGGCGCGCCCTTCGCCTTCGCGCTGGAGGGCCGCTGGCTCGGCGCCTGCCATTAGGCGCGACCGGCTTGCGCTGACGCGTCGGGAGGCGTAGCGCGGCGCTCATGGTTGCCCATAACGGAAAATTCGCCGTCGTTCTGCTGTCGGGCGGGCTCGACTCCATGGTGGCGGGCGGGCTGGCGCGCGAGGCCGGTTATCGCCTGTTCGCCCTGTCGATCGACTATAATCAGCGCCATCGGCTGGAATTGCAGGCGGCGGGTCGAGTCGCGTCGGCGCTGAACGCCATCTCGCATATTGTGCTGCCGCTGGACCTGACGGCCTTTGGCGGGTCTGCGCTCACCGCGGACATTGCCGTGCCCAAGGGCGGCGTCGGGACCGGCATTCCCGTCACCTATGTGCCCGCGCGCAACACCATATTCCTGTCGCTGACCCTGGGCCTGGCCGAGGTGGCGGGCGCGAATGACGTGTTCATCGGCGTCAATGCGCTCGATTATTCGGGCTATCCCGATTGCCGGCCGGAGTTCATCGACGCCTTTCAGAAGATGGCCGCGCTCGCCACCAAGGCAGGGGTGGAGGGGAATCCGGTCCGGATCAATGCCCCGCTCCAGCATATGAGCAAGGCGGACATCGTGCGCGAAGCCTATCGGCTGGGGCTGGATACGGGGCTGAGCTGGTCCTGCTACGATCCGACGCCGGACGGCAGGCATTGCGGCCTGTGCGACAGTTGCCGCCTGCGGTCCAAGGGTTTCGTGGAGGCCGGTCTGCCCGATCCCACCGACTATGCGGTGAAGCCCTGACGCCATGAGCTACGCCGTCAAGGAAATGTTCCTGACCCTTCAGGGAGAGGGCGTCCATGCCGGCCGCCGGGCGGTCTTCCTGCGCTTTGCCGGTTGCAACCTCTGGACCGGGCGGGAGCAGGACAGGGCAAGCGCCGTCTGCCGCTTTTGCGACACCGATTTCGTCGGCACCGACGGCGATGGCGGGGGCAGGTTCGCGGATGCGGACGGTCTGGCCGAGGCCGCGCTCGCCTTTTGGGGCGAGGGGCGGGAGGGGCGCTATATCGTGCTGACCGGCGGGGAACCGATGCTTCAGGTGGACGATGCGCTGGTCGATGCGCTCCATGCGCGCGGCTTTGCCATTGCGATCGAGAGCAACGGCACCTTGCCCGCGCATCCGGGGCTGGACTGGGTCTGCATCAGCCCCAAGGCGGGCAGCGAGGTGGTCCAGCGCAGCGGCAATGAGCTGAAGCTGGTCTGGCCGCAGCCGGGGCGGGGGCACAGCCTGGCGGATGTCGAGGATATGGAGCGCTGGGCCTTCGATCATTGGCTGGTGCAGCCGCTGGACGATCCGAAGGCAGCGGAAAACGCGCGGGCGGCGGTGGATTTGGTGATGGGGCGGCCCCGCTGGCGGCTCAGCCTTCAGTCGCACAAATATCTGGGATTGCGCTGAGGGCCGTGGCCTGCCTCAGGGGAAGCTTCCATCCTGGAGCGATGAAAACCGCTCTGGTCGCTGAAAACCGTCGCTGACGTCGGGCCGGCCCGCCCCCCTGCCCCCTCCCGTTTGCGGGAGGAGGAATGTCGTGATTGGCGCCGTTGCCTTAAGGCTGAACGCCGATCTTCTGGTTCCATGCGAGCTGGCATGCGGGCAGCATCTTGCCCTTCTTCCAGCATTTGGGGTCGAAGGACGGCAGGGTCAGCGAATAGCTGCGTCCCGGATCGCCGTAAAATTGCTCGCCCGCCAGGACCAGCGACTTCTTGATCGACCCCAGTCCGTTGCGCGCCACATCGTTCAGCGTGCCCCGCTGGGCAAAGATCGCCTGCCGTCCGACCAGCGCCGCCGCCTGGCAGAAGCCGCGTTGCGCCTGCACCGTCGAATAGCCGGAATAGATGCGCGTGCCATATTGGTCCGATGCCATCTGGCCGGGCTTGCCCTTGCCGACCGTCCGCTGGAAATAGCCGAGCAGCGTCGTCTGCGCGGCGTCCAGTTCGGCGTCATGATGGGCGATCATGGCGTTGTAATTGCTGATCGACAGCAGGGTCGGCTCAAACTGGCATTGCAGGGCCGCGACGTTCAACGCCGCGCGCAGGTTCCACACCAGCCCGGCCTTGACCTCCGCCGCGGTCGCGCCCGGCAGGCCCAGCGCGGTCGTGGCTTCGGCGTCGGTCAGGGGCGGGGTCGAGAAATCGGGCGGCGACCAGAAGAATTGCGCGGCGGCCGGCTGCGCCATCAGCGCCGCCGCCGTCATGGCCAGCCCCAGCACGACCCGGCGTCCCAGGGATCGGTGCCCAATGGAACGGCCCACATAACGCAATGTCATTGAAATCCCTCTTTGTAACGAGCGCTGCGAACTATCTCCCGCCCGTCTGTATCATGCCTGAACGCGGACGCCAGCCTATTGATCCGACAGCACTTCGGTATCGGCCGCGGGCTTGCCCTCGCTCTCATTCTTCGCCGCCGCCGGAGCGGCCGCATTGTCGCTGCGGTTGGCGGGAAGCGCGACGGCCACGCCCTCGCTCTGCACCCCGTCCAGATCGGTCATGGCGTCGGTGGCGGTGCCGTCGACCACTTCCAGATTGTTCATCGGGACGGCGGTGCCGCTTTCCTTCTTGCTGCCGCATCCGGCCAGCGCCATGCAGCCGGCCGAAACCAATATTGCCATTGTCGTCTTGACGTCAGGACGCATCCGGGTCTCCTAAAGCGTTGCATGCCCGGCAGCCCCCCACCTGGCGAAAGCCGCGACCCTAGCGGCCCGTCCCGCATTGCTCAACCCCCGCTCCATCTGCCACCGGGCACCGGCGCAGGCGGCCGAGAAAGGCCGGGAAATGCCGGGCAAGCGCCGAGTCCAGCTCGGTCATCGATGCCTTCACGCCCAGCGCCGCCATGCTCGTCACAGGATATTCGGCCAGGCCGCACGGCACGATGCCTCCGAAATGGGACAGGTCGGGATCGACATTGATCGAAAAGCCATGAAGCGTGATCCAGCGCCGCACCCGGATGCCGAGGGCGCCGATCTTCGCCTCCCGCCCCTGGGCATCGTCGGTCCAGATGCCGATCCGTCCCTCCGCGCGCCGGGCCGCTATGCCGAAATCGGCCAGCGCGTCGATCATCCATCCCTCCAGGTGATGGACGAAATTGCGCACGTCCTTGCCCCGATTCCGCAGGTCGATGTTGAGATAGCCGATGCGCTGGCCCGGCCCATGATAGGTATAGCGTCCGCCCCGCCCCGCATCGTGCACCGGAAAGCGCGGGTCGAGCAGTTCGGCCGGATCGGCGCTGGTTCCGGCCGTGTAAAGCGGCGGATGTTCGAGCAGCCAGACCCGCTCTGCGGCCTGCCCCTCGAAGATCGCGGCGGCCCGGCCCTCCATCTCGGCCAGCGCCCGGGGGTAGTCGACGGGCGCGCTTTCCACGCGCCATTCCACGCTGGGGGCGGCAGGGGCTTGGACTGGGGATGGCGAGGACATGGCGCTTCCTTGACTTGGGCAGAGCGAGCGATCAAGTCTCCTCCGCGATTTTCAGAGCATCGGGTAGAGAACAGGGCGTAGAGATATGGCGACAATGTCCATCGGCAAGGCGTGGGAGGAGGCGGTCGCCTTCGTCGCGCGCGAAAGCAGCCTGCTGTTTCCCGTCGCCCTGCTGTTCGTCGCCCTGCCGGGCCTCATCCTTCAGGAGATGACGCCGCCGGAACTCGCCAAATGGAACCTGTCGGAAACCACCATGCCGCAGGTGCCGGGCAGCTTCTGGCTGGCGATGATGCTGGCGATGATCATCATCGGGTTCGGATCGCTGACCCTGTTGGCGCTCGCCCTGCGCCCGGGCATCAGCGTGGGAGAGGCGCTGCGGCTGAGCTTTGCGCGGCTTCCGGTGCTGCTGGGCGTGGCGCTGGTGGTCGCCGGTTTCCTGGCCGGCGCGGTGATCGCCGCCACCCTGGCGGTGACGATCCTGTCGCTCATCGCCAAGCCTGTGGGCGCGACGCTGGCGCTGCTGCTCGGCGCGGGAGTGGTGGCCGTCACCATCTTCGCGAGCGTGCGGCTGCTGTTGCTCAATCCTGTAGTGATCGACGGGACGGCGGGCGTCATGGCGTCGCTGCGCCATGGCTGGGCGCTGACCAGGGGGCATTTCTGGCGGTTGTTCGGCTTCATCGTGGCGCTGACGCTGTTGTCCGCCATTGTCGGCGGCGCGGCGCAGGCGGTGTTCGGCCTGATCGGGACGTTGATCGGCGGTCCGACGGGCGGCCGGCTGATCGGCGGCGTGGCTGCCGCTGTCGTGTCGACGGTGGTGCAGGTCTATATGCTGGTGATGCTGGCGCGGCTCTATCGTCAGGCGGAGGGCAGCTGACCCAGCACCGGCACATGCGGCGCGGCGTCGGGCGACAAAAGCCCCGCAAGTCGGGGATCGGCGAAGATTTCCACTTCACGCCTGTAGGGCACGAAGCCCGCCTTGCGGTAAAATCCCAGCGCCGCGGGGCTGTCGAGCGTGCAGCTATGCACCCAGAAGCGCGTGACCTCCTTGCGCCAGGCCAGCGCCTTGGCCTGCGCCATCAGCCATCGGCCCAGACCCTTGCCGGTCAATTCCGGGATCAGTCCGAAAAAGGCCAGCTCGCAGTCGGGCAATGAACGGAAGTCGAGTTCCAGCAGCCCCACCTCCACGCCCCGGGGATCGGTGACGGCATAGACCTCGACCGCGGGATCGTGAATGATCGCGCTCAGCGCGGCGTCGTCCATCACCAGGCGGGAGAACCAGAGCCACGGCTCCCCCACGCGCCGGAACAGCGCGCGATAGGCCTCTGGCGTCGGCGCCTTCCATGGCACCAGCCGCAACGGGGCGGGCGGGATGGGGGCGGGTTTCGGCCGCTCCCGCATTTCCAGATGGGTGACGATCGTCGCGATCCGATCGTCGGGAACCGGCGTCAGGCCCATGCTCAGCTCCAGCTCGCCATCGGCGGCAGGCTCATCAGGATCGCGTCGACATTGCCCCCGGTCTTCAGCCCGAACAGCGTGCCGCGGTCATGCACCAGGTTGAATTCGGCGTAGCGGCCGCGCCATTCGAGCATGCGGGCATGATCCTCCCGCGACCAGCTTTCCCCCATGCGCCGCCGGACGATGGGCGGGAAGGCCTTGAGGAACGCCTCGCCCACGTCCCGCGTGAAGGCGAAATTCGCGTCGAAATCGCCCTCCAGATGGTCGTAGAATATTCCGCCGACGCCGCGATGGACGCCGCGATGCGGAATGAAGAAATAATCGTCCGCCCATGCCTTGAAACGGGGATAATAGTCCGGGTCATGGGCGTCGCAGGCGGCCTTCAGCACATCATGGAAATGGGCCGTGTCCTCCTCGCGCGGCAGGGGAGGGTTGAGATCCGCGCCGCCGCCGAACCAGCTTTTGGACGTCCTCAGATAGCGCGTGTTCATATGCACGGCGGGCACATGGGGATTGGCCATGTGCGCGACCAGGCTGATGCCGGTGGCGAAGAAGCTCGGGTCTTCGCTCGCGCCGTGGATGGTCCTGGCGAACTCCGGAGAGAAGGCGCCGCCCACGGTCGAGACGTTGACGCCGACCTTCTCGAACACCTTGCCCTTCATGACGCCGCGCACGCCGCCGCCGCCTTCGCCGGGCGCTAGGCCGGGCGCCTCCCGATTCCAGGCGATATAGTCGAAGCGGGCGTCGGACCCCGCCTCCCGCTCGATCGCCTCGAATTCGGCGCAGATGCGGTCCCTCAGCGATTCGAACCAGTCGCGGGCGGCTTGCTGTTGCGGGTCGAGCGCCAACGTCATTTTCGGTAACTCTGTCATTGCGGGAAACTTCCGGTCTGGCGAAGGGCCTCTGCTATCGCGATGCCCGTGGAAACGGCGATGTTCAAGGACCGAAAGCCCGGCGCCATCGGAATGCGCACGCGCACATCGGCCAGATCGCGCACGCTGTCGGGGACGCCGGCGCTCTCCGATCCCATCAGCAGAACGTCGTCGGCGCGGAATTCCACCTCCGGCAGGCGTTGCGAAGCATGGCTGCTCATCAGCATCAGCCGCCGCCCTTCGGCCCGGCGCCGGGCGTCGAACGCCTGGAAATTTGCATGCTGGGTGATGTCGGCGGCCGCCCCATAGTCCATCGCGGCGCGTTTCAGCTTCGCGTCGGAAAAGGCGAAACCCATCGGCATGATGATGTCCACGGGCACGGAAAAGCAGGCGGCAAGGCGCAGGATCGCGCCGACATTGCCGGCGATTTCGGGTTGATAAAGGGCGATACGCATGCGCCGCGCCATAGAACAGCGCGGTTAATTCTCCTAGCCTGTCTAAAAGGCTTGGCAAATGGCGCATCCTACGGTTATCAGGCCTGCAAACCGCGCCAGGGGGAAAGGCGCGCCCTTCTGCTTGGGCGCCGCGGCTCTCCCGATAACATAGCCATAATGGGCAATGCGGCGGGGTCAGGGACGTTCTTGCAAGGGTTGAGGTGCATGGCGATCGTTGAACATTTGGAGAGTGAGGGGGCGTCCGTCTCCGATGGAGGCGGCAGCGACGGTGTTCGCCGTCGCGATTTCATCAACATCGCCGCGGTGAGCTTCGCCGGGGTCGGTGCGGTCGCGGTGGTCATACCGCTGGTCGATCAGATGAACCCCAGCGCCGACGTGCTGGCGCTCGCCTCGACGGAGGTCGACCTGTCCTCCATCCAGCCGGGCCAGGCGATCAAGACGACGTTCCGGTCGCAGCCGCTGTTCGTCCGGCACCTGACCGACAAGGAAATCGCGGAAGCCGACAAGGTCGATCCGTCCAGCCTGCGCGATCCGCAGACGCTGGAGGAACGCACCGTCGACGGCAAGAAGCAGTGGCTGGTCACCATGGGCGTCTGCACCCATCTGGGCTGCGTGCCGCTGGGCGCGGGCGAGGGTGAGAACAGGGGCGAATATGGCGGCTATTTCTGCCCCTGCCACGGTTCGTCCTACGACACCGCCGCCCGCATTCGTAAGGGCCCCGCGCCCAAGAACCTGGAAGTGCCGAAGTTCAGCTTCACTTCCGACACTGCCATTCTCGTGGGTTGAGGGGGACTGTCATGAGCTTTCCATGGGCTGAACATTATACTCCCAAGCATCCCGCGATGCAGTGGATCGACGAGAAGCTGCCCTTGCCGCGCCTCGTCTACAATGCCGTGGGCGCCGGTTATCCGGTGCCGCGCAACCTCAACTATTTCTGGAACTTCGGCGTATTGGCCGGCCTCGCGCTGGTGATCCAGATCGTCACCGGCGTGATCATGGCGATGCATTACGGCGCCAACACGCTGGTCGCCTTCGGCACCGTCGAACAGACGATGCGCGACGTGAACGCCGGCTGGCTGATGCGCTATGCCCATGCCAACGGCGCCAGCTTCTTCTTCATCGTGGTCTATCTGCACATCTTCCGCGGTCTTTTCTTCGGTTCCTACAAGGCGCCGCGCGAAATGGTGTGGCTGCTGGGCCTCGTCATCTTCCTCCTCATGATGGCGACCGCCTTCATGGGCTATGTGCTTCCCTGGGGGCAGATGTCCTATTGGGGCGCGAAGGTGATCACCGGCCTGTTCGGCGCGATCCCCGTGGTGGGCGAGCCGATCCAGACCTGGCTGCTGGGCGGTTTCGCCCCCGGCAACGCGTCGCTCAACCGCTTCTTCTCGCTGCACTTCCTGCTGCCCTTCGTGATCGCCGCCGTGGTGATCCTGCATATCTGGGCGCTGCATATTCCGGGTTCCTCCAACCCGACCGGCGTGGAAGTGAAGGGGCCGCAGGACACTGTGCCCTTCCACCCCTATTACACCGCGAAGGACGGTTTCGGGGCGGGCGTGTTCCTGATCCTGTTCGCGGTCCTGCTGTTCTATGCGCCCAACTATCTGGGCCATCCGGACAATTATATCGAGGCGAATCCGCTTTCGACGCCCGCGCATATCGTGCCTGAATGGTATTTCTGGCCCTTCTACGCGATCCTGCGCGCCTTCACCGTGGACTTCTTCTTCGTTCCGGCGAAGCTGCTGGGCGTGCTGGCGATGTTCGCGTCGATCCTGCTGCTCTTCTTCCTGCCCTGGCTGGATACCTCCCCGGTGCGGTCGGGCAATTATCGCCCGACCTTCAGGAAGTTCTTCTGGATCCTGATCGTCGACGTGCTGATTCTGGGCTATTGCGGCGGCGCGCCGGCGGCGGAACCCTATGTGATGATCTCCCAGGTCGCGGCGGCTTATTATTTCGCCCACTTCCTGATCATCCTGCCGCTGATCTCGCGCTTCGAAAAGCCGCTGCCTTTGCCGAACTCGATCACCGAGGCGGTGCTTGGCCGCCATGCGATCGAAGGTGAGCGCGAGGCGCTGCCCGGCATGGGCAGCGATCCGCAGCCGTCGCACGCCGGTTAAGGGGGACAAGACTAATGATACGCATCGGCGCATTTCTCGTCGGCCTCTTTTTCGCGGGCTGGCTGCTGGTTTCCTTCCTGGTGGGCGCGGTGGCCTATGTCACCGAGCCGCCGGCGGTCACGGTGGAGCATGAATTCCACCGCGATCCCAAGCATGTCGCCTTCTCGTTCGACGGCCCCTTCGGCAAGTACGACCAGGCGCAGCTCCAGCGCGGTTTCCAGGTGTTCAAGGAAGTCTGCTCGGCCTGCCACAGCCTGAAGTTCGTCGCCTTCCGCGACCTCAAGGGCATTGGCTATAACGAGGCGGAAATCAAGGCGATCGCCAAGCAGTGGGCGATCAAGACCCCCGACGTCGACCCCAAGACGGGCGAGATGTCGACCCGCGATCCCATCCCGGCGGATTATTTCCCCAAGCCCTTCGCGAACAATGTCGCGGCGGCGGCGGCGAACAACAATGCGATCCCGCCCGATCTCTCGCTGATGACCAAGGCCCGCCATCACGGCAGCGCCTATGTCTATTCGCTGCTGACGGGCTTCCAGGCGCAGCCGGCCGAACTGCTGAAGGAATTTCCGGACGCGAAGACGCCGGAGGGGCTGCACTACAACCCCTATTTCGCGAACCTGAACCTCGCCATGGCGCCGCCGCTGACGGCGGACGGACAGGTCACCTATGGAGACGGCACCAAGGCGACCGTCGACCAGATGGCGCAGGACGTCGCGGCCTTCCTGACCTGGACGGCCGAACCCAAGCTGGAAAACCGCCGTCGCGCGGGTCTGGCGACGATCTTCTTCCTGCTGATCGCGACGGGCCTGGCTTATATGGCCTACCAGAATATCTGGGCGGACAAGAAAAAGGCCGCCTGAACGGGGTCTGGAACAGAACATCGGAGGGGGCGCGGGAAACCGGGCCCCCTTTTCTTATGAGGGCGAAGATGAGCGCAGACAGCCTGGCGGCCCTGGTCCGCACGATTCCCGATTTTCCCAAGCCCGGCATCCAGTTCCGGGACATCACCACATTGCTGGCGGACGCAGCCGGTCTCACTGAACTGGTCGAGCGGATGGCGGCGGCGGCGCGGCCGCTCGACCCGGCCTTCATCGTCGGCATCGAGGCGCGCGGTTTCATTCTTGGGGCGGCGCTGGCCCATGCGCTGGGGGTGGGTTTCGTGCCCGTGCGCAAGAAGGGCAAGCTGCCCGGCAAGACCGTCGGCATCGATTATGTGCTGGAATATGGCACCGACCGGCTGGAATTGCATGAAGGGCAGATCCCGGATGGGGCGCGGGTGGTGCTGGTCGATGATCTCATCGCGACCGGCGGAACCGCGCTTGCGGCGGCGCAACTTGTCCGGGAGCAGGGCGCAACCGTGCTGATGGCGCTGTTCGCGATCGATCTTCCCGATCTGGGCGGCATGGCTGCGCTGGAAGCGGACGGCGTCGCGTCGGCGGCGATCATCGCCTTTGAGGGGCATTGAGGCGGTTCTGGTCAGGCGCCTCAGATAAAGGGGAGAAAGGTCCCAGGGGGCCAATCCAGGACATTCCCCCTTCCGCCAGCGGGAGGGAAATGGCAGCAGTCGGCCCATTGCGCCTTAAGAAGACCGCATCTCCTCAGCGCCCAAGCGCTCCCTCCAGCATATCGACCGCCTGTGCCAGACGCTCGTCCAGCAGCGCCAGCAACTGGGTCCATCCCAGCATGTCCGCCAATTCGCCCGGGCCGTCGGAAATGCCCCGCAGGCCCATTACCGGCACGCCAAAGCGCTGGCAGGCGCGGACGACCGCGAAGCTCTCCATGTCGACCATGTCCGCGTCGATCGCGGCATAATCGTCCCCGCCGACGATGTTCGCCCCCGTGGACAGCCGGGCGGTGCGAAGTTCCAGCGGCATGTGCAGCGCTATTTCGGCCGGGTGGTCGGAAAAGGGGGTCACGCCCTTCGGAAAACCGAGGCGGGAGGCGTCCATGTCCCGCCAGGAAACGCTGGCGACCTGATAGACCTCGCCCAGGGTGCAGATGCGCGATCCCGCCGATCCCAGCGAGACGATGAGGTCGGGCAGCGCGCCTTCCAGATCCAGCCGCTGGAGGGCAAGGCCGGTGTTGAGCGCGGCTTCCACCGGGCCCACGCCGGTCATCAGCGGGTCGAACCGGGCTCTGAGGTGAGGACCATATTCATCCTCCACCGCCATCACGAACAGGACGCGCTTGTCCGCGATCATTTCTCCCCGTGGCATGCAGTCCCCCCGATTCGCCGATGTTTCAAGGCTGGCGGGCGAGCAGCGCGCTCATCCCGTCATGGATGGTCAGGCCGGCGGTCCCCTCTATCAGCCAGCATTCGCCCTGCCGCCACGGCTCGCCGTCGATCGTGCCGGCGCCGGCCAGCGGAATGAACCAGGCCATCTCTCCTTCGATCCGCTGCCCGGTTCCGGCTTCACCCTGCACCATGTCAAGGATGAAGGGCGCATCGCCGCCCGCCACCAGTCTTTCTTGCGCCGTCATCGGGAAGACCTGGTCGGGCAGGGCATAGGGTGTCGCCACGCTGACGGCCATCGCCTCTTCCAGATGCAGTTCGCGCGGCCGGCCATAATCGTAAAGGCGGTAGGTCACGTCGTTATTCTGCTGCACTTCCACCAGCGTCACGCCGCCGCCTATGGCGTGCACCGTGCCGGCGGGAATATAGTAGAAGCTGCCCGCCCGCACCGGCTTCCAGTCCATCAGCGCCTCGATGCTGCCGTCGAGGGCCGCTGTGCGCAACGCCTCTGCCGTCAGGCCGCGGGTCAGGCCGATTCCCAGCTGCGCATCGGGTTCCGCATCCAATATGTACCAGCATTCCGACTTGCCGCCCGCCAGCCCGCGTTCCCGCGCCTGCGCATCATTGGGGTGGACCTGAACCGACAGCTTTTCGCTGGTGAAGATATATTTGACCAGCAGCGGCAAAGGCCGGCCTTCTTCCTGCTCCGGCGGCGAGAACCAGACTTCGCCGACGCGACGGCCATCCGAAGGCGCGATGGCGGCAGGAATATCGATGCGGCCCCAGGGCTTTTCGACGCTATGGGCGAGCAGGCGGATCGTGGTCATGCGGTTCCTTATGAACGGTCGCTCCCGTCAGGCAAGGGCCTCCATCCGGAAAGGACGCACTATCGGGCTAGAGCTAATCGACATTCAGCCCTGACGGCCTGCAAATGACGCCTTTCCGTGCTTCCGGTGCTCACCTACTTTGAGTAGGCTGCGCTCCGGGTCACGGAAAAACACCATTTTCGGCTCGTCATCTTCTGAATGTCGATTGGCTCTAGCGGTCAACGGAAGTGCGGGACATCCCACCCGCATCCGCCTTGCTGTCGAGATCGGAAACGGTCCGTATCGATCTTCCCGTCTGGAAGTCCGGTTATTGGTTGTTATATGAAACTGATCAGATCAGTGAGGATCAGGACATGAACCGGCCGATGAGAAACGGCGCCGGCGGCGCACGCCCTGAAGGCCAGCGCCGCACGGGCCATATGGATGATGCGATCGGCGTCCTTGGCCGGCGGATGGAGGGTGGGGTGGTTCCCCTGATCCTTCCCGTTCTGGCGACGATGGCCTTCCTGATGTTCTTCACGACGGTCTATCGGTGGGTCGACGATCTGCTGGTCGCCAGCGTGATCGCCATGGTCGCGCCGATGATGGTCCTGCCGCTGCTCCTCCGGCAGAAGGGCGTCAACTGACGCCCTCCGCGCTCAGCGCATCCATGGCCAAGGCCACGGCGCCCAAAGGACCGGCCTGATCGCCAAGCAGCGGCGTCATGACGATCCGGCCGATGCTGGAATCGTCGACATGCGGCAAATAGCCCCCAAGCTGGACGACGACGTTTC
The DNA here is from genome assembly GCF_004152845.1 of Sphingobium fuliginis. GTDB lineage: Bacteria > Pseudomonadota > Alphaproteobacteria > Sphingomonadales > Sphingomonadaceae > Sphingobium > Sphingobium fuliginis. The sequence continues at coordinate 710,568 of NZ_SEON01000001.1, read as the reverse complement.
GACGGACCTTCGCCAGCAGACCGGTCCGCCCCATGCCTACGCCGCCGCCGATCAGCACCTGTCGCGCCGCGGTGCCCAGCAGGATGGTGGAGACGAGATGGGCGATGTCGCTGGCGACATCGTCCCATCGGGGGTCGGCGGGATCGATCTCATGGCCGGGCATACCGAAGCGGTGGGCGAGCGCGGGCCCGGACACCAGACCCTCGATGCAATCGCCGTGAAAGGGGCAATGGCCCGCAAAGCCGTCGCCGGGAGCGCGCGGGACACGGATATGGCCGATTTCCGGATGCATGGCGCCATGGACGGTGCGGCCGTTGAACGCGAACCCTGCGCCCACGCCGGTCCCGATCGTGATGTAGCACAGGCTGTCGGAGGGCGCGTCCCCCAGCGCGCCCGCGCCCCAGCGCAGCTCCGCCAGAGCGGCTCCGTTGACGTCGGTGTCGATCATCGCGGGGCAATCGAAGGGCGCGGTCAGCGTGCCGAATATGTCCGCGCCCGCCCAGCCGGGCTTGGGCGTGGGCAGCATGACGCCGAAGTCCGGGGCGCGGCGGTCGAGCCGAAGCGGGCCGAAGCTGCCGATTCCGATGGCGGCGATGGGCGCCTCCGCATGCCAGCGTTTCAGCACCGCAACGGCTCTGGAGAGCGTCTCCCGCGGCGTCGTGGTCGCTATCGTCTCCCGGTCGACAACCGTCCCGCCGCGCGCGCGGAGCACCAGGACCTTGGTCCCGCCCAGTTCGATTCCGGCCAGCATCGGTTCAGCATCCATCATCGCCGTCCAATCATATTGCCCCAGGCCCTGCAAGTTCGGAGCGCACCGTCATGCGTGGCCCAATTCAACATTTGTACAATGGGATGGCGGCTTTTCCATTGCCGACCGCTATCAGGGCGGGAAGAACAGGGCAGGGCGCGACGAACGCAACCCGATGATTTGGAGGCAATGGATCATGATCCGGCAAAACCCGTGCTTCAACCCCGTGTTGGTTGCCGCCCGATGAGGGCGCCGCTGCTCATCTGCGCGCTGCTGCTGACGGCTTCGGCCTGGCCCGTTGCTGCGCAGGCGCCTGCCGATCCGCTGGCCTTCGTCGATCCCCTGATCGGCACCGGCCCGGAAGGCCACACTTTCCCCGGAGCCTCCGCGCCTTTCGGCATGGTCCAGCTTTCGCCCGATACCGATACGACCTGCCAGGTGCGCGACTGCTATGCCCATGCGGCGGGCTACAGCTATCATGATCCGACGATCCAGGGATTCAGCCACACCCATTTCTCCGGCGCGGGCCATTCCGATCTGGGCGACATATTGGTGATGCCGCAGACGGGCGCCGTCCGGCTCGATCCGGGCGATCCGAAACAGGCGGGCTCCGGCTATCGCCAGCGCTTCTCACACGACAGCGAGACGGCCAGGCCCGGCTATTATGCGGTGACGCTGGCCGATAGCGGCATCCGGGCGGAGCTGACAGCGGGCGAGCGGGTGGGCATCCACCGCTATGCCTTTCCGGCGGGGCGGGAGGCGCATCTGCTGATCGACCTGCGCTCCTCTCTTTACGATTATCCGGGCAAGATCCTCTGGTCCGGTCTGCACCTCCACCCGGACGGCACGCTGACGGGCTTTCGCGAGACGCGGGGATGGGCGGCAGGCCGCAAGCTGTTCTTTGCCATGCGTTTTTCCGCACCCCTGAAGGATCATGCCTTCATCGACCGGGACCAGGCGGTTCCCTATAAAGGCTTCCAGGCGCCGGGGCGGGGCAGCGACGCGCTGGCCGAGAAGCTGGGCAAGGCGCTGGAGGCAAGGCTCGACTTCGGCAGGCTCGATGGCCCGTTGGAGGTCCAGGTCGCGCTTTCAGGGGTGGACGAGGGCGGGGCCATCGCCAATCTCGATGCCGAAGGCGCCGGCTTCGACACCGTCCGGAGGAGGACCGAGGATGCATGGCGGCAGGCGCTCGGGCGGCTGGAGATGGATGCGCCGGAGCCGATGCTGAGGAATCTCTACACCGCGCTCTACCATACGCTGCTGGCGCCCAGCATCTGGAGCGACGTCGACGGCCGCTATCGGGGGCCGGACGATCAGGTTCATGCGGCGAAGGATTTCACCTTTCGCTCGACCTTCTCGCTCTGGGATACCTTCCGCGCTGAACATCCCCTGCTGACGCTGGTCCAGCCGGAAAGGACGACCTCCGACGTCGTCAACTCGCTGATCGCCAGCCGGGAACACAGCCCGCACGGCATATTGCCGGTCTGGCAGTTCGCCGGGCGGGAGACATGGACGATGATCGGCTATCATGCGGTGCCGGTGATCGCGGACGCCTATCTGAAGGGCTTCAGGGGATTTGATCCGGACAAGGCGCTGGCCGCCATGGTCGCTAGCGCGGATTACGCGCCCTATGGCGGGCTGGGCGACTATATGAAGCTGGGCTATGTGCCCATCGACCGGGAACCGGAGGCGGCGTCGAAGACGGTCGAATATGCCTATGACGATTGGGCGATCGGCCGCATGGCGCAGGCCATGGGGCGCGGCGATGTGGCGAAGCGCTTCCTCGCCCGGTCGTCCAGCTGGCGCAACGGCTTCGACGTCGGGAGCGGCTGGCTGCGGGCGCGCAAGGCCGATGGCAGCTTCCGCACGCCGTTCGATCCGGCCGCGATCAACTATGGTTCGGATTATACGGAGGGCAATGCCTGGCAATATAGCTGGTTCGTGCCGCAGGATCAGGCGGGGCTGTTCCGCTTGCTGGGCGGCGACGCCAGGGCGATCGCGAAGCTCGACGCCATGTTCGACTATGATGTGTCGAAGCTCGACTACAGCCATGCGGAGGATATTGCCGGGCTGATCGGGCAATATATCCATGGCAACGAACCCAGCCATCATGTCGCCTATCTCTATGCTTATGCGGGCGCGCCCTGGCGGACGCAGGCGCGGCTGAAGCAGATCGTCGAGAGCCAGTACAAGCCGACACCCGACGGACTGTCGGGCAATGACGATCTGGGGCAGATGTCGGCCTGGCTGCTGTTCACGGCGCTGGGCTTCTATCCCGTGACGCCGGGATCGAACCAATATGTCGTCGGTCGCCCCTTCGTCCGCCGCGCGGTATTGACGCTTCCCCACGGCAAGCGCTTCACGGTGGAGGCGGAAAATCTGTCCGCCGCCAATGTTTATGTGGGTGCGGTCGAACTAAACGGACGGCCGCTGCGGCGAAGCTGGATCGCGGACGGGGAGATCCGCGAGGGCGGGACGTTGCGCTTCACCATGCAGGCAAAGCCGAACCGGGACTGGGGGAGGGGAGCGGGAACCCGGCCCTATTCGCTTTCTACCGCGCCGGCTGAGCGGTGATGGGCGTGGCAAGGATTGAACTTGTGATGCCTGCGATGTCAAGGCAGCGGTAGGTGGTACTTTTATCGTTTGAAATCAGGCTTATAGAGAAAATTCTCGGCGCGCCTGCCCAGTATTTGCCTAACTCACCCACAGTTGAATTCCCTTCAGGTCTCAAAATATATTGGATGACTGCCTTGATCTCTCAGATAGTTGATGTTTGCATCGGTTGCTACCCTGGCCGATAGCTGGAAAATGCTTGCACGGTTTAAGCCATTTTCTTTCTCATGTCATCCCAGGATGCTGCGGTGCGGGCAGTCATCTTGACCGCATCATTAGCGGCGAGGGGTACGATCGCTCGGGCCGCATCCTTTATCCCCGGTTTTTGCAACGATCCGCGCGCATGACGGGCTTGCCAGTTCCCAAACCGCATCGATAATACAACTGCACTCATTGGCCCGGTGCCACTTCATCAGCTTCCCATCGATTTCGTCGAGCTGTTCATCCAAGTGCCGATATTCCATGACATGGGACGCGAAGAGTTCCCGCGCGAGTGCAGGGATGGCAAGATCGATGGCGATACGATCGAGTAATGACACGACCTTGCACATGCCCTTGTCAGACCTGCTGACGGTTCTGCGCTATGCTGACCGGTTGCAGATTGAGCAGGAAGTCCCCAGACTGAACAACCGATTAGCCCGCACTTTCATGGTGCTGGTGTTTTCAGCGATCTTGGGTCTTTTGTGTCAGCGGCTTGCCGATCAAGACGAGCGATCCTGCGGCGTCTATTTCACCGCGATTGTTTGATAGGCTTTCGGGTTGAAGGACGGGGCTTTGTGGTTCAGCGGCACGGCTGCGCGGGCTATGTCGTGGCGGCCTTGAGTCTGGTGGCGATGGTCCGGAACAAGGCGGCATCGGGACAGGCGGAAGCGAAGGCGACGCGGATGCGGCTGGCGCTTTCAATGACACGGGTAGCGACCTGGAGCAGGCGCAGGCGCAGGGTGGCGAACTCTGCCTTGGCGAGCGCTGCCGACTTGGGGATGGCCTGCTGGATGCGCCACATGAGCCAGTATGCTGCGGTGTGGAGGATCAACCGCATCTGGTTGCATTGGCCGACCGGCACGAGGTGCGGTCGCTGCTGAGCTGAGTTTTATGCTGTTTGATCAGGTTCTCGGCCTGGCCACGGGCGCAATAAAGGCTGTCGTAGATGTGCTTTGCTGAGCTTTCTGTCAGGGAAGTGACGACATAGCGGATGTCCATGCCGAGCGTGGTGGCTTCGATCCGGGCGACGAGGCGGCGCTGACTTTTCCAGCTTTTCGCCCCATAGCGGATTTCGGCATAGCAACGCAGGACCACCCGGTCCTGTTCGGCACGCTTGACGCGCAGGCATCGGCGGCAGCGACGATGTCGGGATTGGTGTGCAGGGCAGCGTTGGTGGGAAGGCCGAAGACATAGTCGATGCCATGCGCATCGCAGAGGGCCATGACCTCTGGCCGCCCATAATGCCCGTCACCGCGGATGGTGATGTGCGTTTTGGCCCAGTGCCTATGGATATGCCGGACAAGGCGGCGGATGTGTCCCGCAGCCTCCGCGTATGAGGGCGTCTCGCCGGTGCGCAACATGGCAACGAGTCGCCCCGTGGCGATGTCGTAGACGTGGGTCGGCATGAAACAGCGCTCGCCGTGGTGGCTATTCCAGAACGACAGCTGCTGATAGCCGTGCACCACGTCGCAGGTATCATCGATATCCAGTGTCACCGCCGTGGGCACCTCCGGGTAGCTGGCACAATAAATCCCGATCATCGCGGCCATCATCCGCGCCAGTTTCCGCGTGGTCGGCGCATTCTCCCACCGGTTCATCGTTGGTTGGCTTGCCAGGCCCGCGCCCGAACCGGGCAGCTTGCCCAGCGCCAGACGAAAGTCTGGATCGTCGCGCAAGGCGTCGAGATCATCGGCACCCTCGTAGCCGCAGGCAATTGCCAGGACCCGCGCCCGCAGGATTTCATCGACCCTGTGGATCACATGGGAAGGATCGCGCGGATCGGCAATGCAGGCGGCAAGCTCTCGGCAAATCCCCATCGTGCGCTCGGCTTGAGCCAACAGCAAAACCCCGCCGTCCGAGGTCAACTGCCCGCCGTCGAAGGCAGCGTGACCTTCTTGCGATGGATCGCTGGAAACGAGATCAGAGGCGCGCTATCGATGTTCTCGGTGGGGGTGGCCGGTGGCATTTTCTGTCCTGTGCAGGCAATGGCTTCGACACCCAATTTCCTATTCCACAACAGAGCCTTGCGCTACTCCCGCCAACCCTTCAGCCTTATTCTGGTGAATAACAGAGGTTAGAGGCAACGATGCTTAAAAAGGACGGAAAGTGACGCGGAAGCGGATTTTATTCTATCTAGAACCCGTCACATACGTTGATAGTCCCCTTCGCCTTGGCGGTTGGTGGAGCTTTTGTTCCACCTTCGCTGCGCACTCCGGCGCCGCTATGGAGAGTGCTGTCGCTGCTTCGCCTTTTATTTGCGCGCTAGGATCGTCATATTTCGCGGAAATATATTCGATTGTACAAGTAGGACTGCTACAAGGCTGCTCATTTGACCGAGCCGCATACAGCCGCGATCTGTGCTTCGGAACAGATTATCGAAATACAGCGCTGTTAGATGAGCTAAATAGAATCAAAGCAGCCTTCTGTCCCGATATCGTTATAGCGGTGACCGACAACCGATATCTGAAGAAGGTCTTCGGAACCGGGAATGTCTTCTTCATGGAACTTGGTCCGCTTCCTAGGACTGGGTTGCATACGGCAATTTACTTTGATCCATATGGGCACCAGATTGGCAGCGCGCTTGATTGGTTTGCGCGGAACCGTTGGGCATATCCCCAGCTCGATGATTTCACCCACATTTGGCATCGCAAATGGGTCGATCCGATTTACGAAGCCGCTCAGGCTAAGGGCATTACGTCATGGTTCGATGACATGAGCGCAAGGCGTGGCCCGGCGTCGCTGCTTGTCGCGCTTCAACCGAGAGACTGGATAACATACGAGGGCATTGGTCCCTTGGTCGACCCGATCTCGCTGTTGCGGTCGCTAGCATGCGATGTTGGCAATGGATGGACAATTCTACCCCAATGGCACGGATCTGACTCACCTCCCTCGGAATCCCTGGTTGCCGAGTTGGAAGCAGATCAGTCTAACATTGCCATGCCGCCGGAACACCTCCGGGTCGCGCAATCCGAGATGTTTTTGCCCTTGGTCAGAGGCGTTGCTACTATATCATCAAATGTTGCCGCGCTGGGCGCTATCATGGGCAAGGAACTCCTTTCGCTAGGTAAATCGAAATTCCATCAGATCGCACTGCGGGCGGCGCCCAACGAGCCAAGGCCAGACATCCTTGCTTTTCTGTCTAGCCGATACTGCCTCAGGCTTGATGATGTGCTTAATATTGAGGGACATTTTGCGGATCATATTTTGAGGCTTCACCACAGCCCTACATACCTGTTTGATCATACTGGCTCTGATGTTAGCAAGCTAGAACGGTTTTTCCTTTAGTAGACTTCATCATTGAAGAAATCTGGCATTCTTGATCGGCTTCGACTTGAGCGGTTTGCCAGCGGATATCCGCGACGCATTGCCCCGCTTCACTTCAGAAGAATGCGCCAATTATTTTACCGACACAGGATATAAGCCAGAGTGATCGGATTCTGCTCTAGCCCAGCGCGAAGGCCTCTACGCCATGCGAGTTACCATGCTGGCGGCCCCACCGCATCAGCTGAAATCGAACGTCTCATCCCTCTTTTCTGTATTTCAATGAAAAATACAAATCATTGATCCTATCTGCACTCCAATGGATTACTCAATTATAGTATATTATAAAATATCATAATAAATTTATTTTAAATGATCAGTTGATTTCACGGTATAAAGCAGCTGTTTTTTTAACGCATTCCTGCCAATTAAGTCGCTTCGCTAGCGTAAGGCCTGAGACAATCACTTGTCTACGCCATGCCTCATCCTCCATTCCCTCGGATATCGCGTCTTGGAAGGTGTCGTAGTCTTCTACATTAACGCTCATCGCGACTCCGCCGGATACTTCGGGCAGGCACGAACGGTTGGAAACGAGAACAGGGACTCTGCTTGCCATTGCCTCTAGGACAGGAAGGCCGAACCCTTCGTACAGAGAAGGATATAGGAACAGTGAGCAGCACCTGTAGATCGCTCGCAGGGCCGGATCCGATACGAAGCCGAGGAATTTCACCGCACCGGTTGCCGCCGCATCATCAAATAGTTTGTGCAGGTCGGAATTTTTCCATCCCGTAGCACCAACAATCACCAAGATGGCGTCGGACTTGGTGCTGGAGCGATATTTCAGAAACGCCCTAACCGCATGGTCCAACCCCTTACGCGGTTCGATCGTAGCGACGCACAGGCAATATCGTGTGTTAGACAAACCATATTCGGCGATGAGCGCGCGGTCGCTGTGTTCATCGCTGAGGTTAAAGAATTCTTCGGAGACGCCTAGAGGAATGGCCGTAACCCGCTGCGGGGACACTCCAAACATCTCAATTAGTTCATCCTTGATGAATAGGGTGTCGGTGATGATGTGTCGCGCATGGTCGATCGAACGGGAGAACTCCTTTTCGAATTGCCTGATCCGTTCCGCAGGATGAGTTTCGGGAAACCGGAAGACAGATAGATCATGAACCGTCACAACGGCGTTCTCTGCTTGGATAGGAAAGAAAAAATTTGGGCCATGGTACAGGCGCTGCGAAAATTCGCGTTTGTGAAACCAGGCATGTAGCTTGCGCGGCAATATCCGGCGAGGGGTAGGGCGACTCTTCGGCCGTACGAATTGCTCAGCGTTATCGTGCCAAGCGTTATCGCGAAAGAGTTTTACGTTTTCCACCTCCGCAATTTGCGGCAGTCGAGATGCCAACTCCCAAGTATAGCGACCTATACCGGTAAGTTGGGGAGAAAGGGCCTCCGCACCCAGAGCAATGCGCATAACTCACTTACCAATCTGTCGTGTCGGAAGATATGTCCGCCCAGTCATTACCGAGTGGAGTTCTGTACGCTGATGGCTGGATAGACGAGCGAGCCAATTATATTCACGAACTTCTGGATGTCGGCGAGCGGCGCATTGGAGACGTAGATCACATCCTTGTTTTTAATCAGAAACGATTGGGCAAGAAAGAACGCCTCGGGATCGCGCAGCTTGACGCGGAAGATCACGGGAACCTTGTCGTCGGGCGTCGTGCGTACATTGTGATCGTCAGCCAGTCCGAGTGCGGCCTTGTCCTCTAAACGGAAGATAAAGACGCCTTGTGCATTTGCCCGAGTGTCATCCAGCCCACCGATCCGGCCGAGGGCTTGTGCCAAGGTGAGACCGGTGCCTTCGAAGTCGATTTCGCTGTTGCGCCCGATCGCACCAAGTGCCGTGAAGCTGTAAGGTTGAAATAATGCGGTCACGACATCATTGGAACGAAGCATGATGTTCTGGCGCGGATCAGTAATGATGGTTGCCAGCGGTAGCGTTTCTACGATGTTGTCGCGGGTGACCTGGATCGTCGTCTTTCCTACCGGCTGGCGTGCGCCGCCAGCTGCCGCGATGGCGTCGAGCAACCGTTCGCGCTTAGCAGTAAGAGGTAAGCGCAGGTTGTGCACGACCTCGCCTACGACAGTAACATTGGTAGCTGCATTATCGGCGATCTTGACCATGACCTGCGGCTCATGCGCCTTGCCACGAAGTCGGGCTACAATATCGGCGGCGATCTGCTGAGTGTTGCGCCCAGCTGCCTGAACGCTACCGACGAAAGGCACGTTGATTTGACCATCGGCGCCTACGGTCTGCCCCGGCAGACCCGTCTGGCGCGCGATGCGGCTGGGATCGACCGTTCGTGCATTGCTTGCAGTCGTAATATCGCTACTGCCAGCACCGAACAGGGTCGCGGGTGGGGCTTCCCAAATAGTGATCTCGATCTGGTCGCCCTTACCGACCAGAATGTCCCCGTCGGAGGGTTCAGCGAATACCTCGGAGAAGAGCGCGGTATGCTGATTGGCGGCTATCTGGCGGGTCAGCCCATCAGTCAAATCCATGATCTTGATGCCAGCGCTGTCGATAGGCTGGCCGTCGGCACGAGTGATCGCCTTCGAGGAGGGACCTGCGCCGCTTATCGCGGTACAACCGGATGTTAGAGCAGCCGAGGTCAGCATTCCAAGCCTGAGGAGATTTTTGACTGTGGAAAGCAGCGGAGAACTGCCGGGTCTGATCATCTGAAAGCCTTCTTGCCTTTTTTGGACCAAGGGTCGCTGCGGTTCGGTGCGATACAACCGAGCACACCGAAAGTCATCTGCCAATCGCGAGGTTTCTTCGACTGTCCGATGTTGCATGTGTGGACAGCCCCGGAAAACGCTCATTTCCTCTTTCGTTTGATCCAGCCGCTGTGGTCGGTGCAAGGAGGTCCACACCAGATTCATGATTCGTTCATGCTGTCCACACCGAATTTGCGGGAGAACTTTTTTCGGAGAATTGAAGCACCCACGACAGGTGTTGCAAACACCGGAAATGTCGGGCAAAGCGCCGCAGTTTGCAACAATCGGCAAATTTGGCTCGACCCCGGTCAGGCTGTTCAGCCGTCACATAATAGCGCAGCGCACCAATGGTGCCCTGCCCGGAAGGAACAATGCGCGATTTGTCTGCTGTTCGATTGAAGAAAATCGACCCAATCTTCCTGATTACGGTTGCTATCCCGACGATTGTGGCGGTTTTGTATTTTGGACTTATCGCATCCGAGGTCTATGTTTCGGAATCCCGATTCGTTATCCGCAGCCCCGATAAGCAGACCTCCTCTGCTCTAGGAGCTCTGCTCAAGGCGCCAGGGGTTTCTGTTGCTGGCGATGAGATTTATGCCGTACAGGAGTATGTGGAATCGCGTGATGCGCTCAAGGCGCTAAATCGCGACGGTTTCGTGGATCGCATGATCGCTGGACCAGGGTTGGATCGGTTCGAGCGGTTCTATTCCTTCGGAAGCCAGAATACCTTCGAAGGCAAGTACCGCTTCTTTCGACGCCGGGTAGACGTTAAGAACGAGACGGCCTCGTCGATCGGTATCCTGAAGGTCCGCGCCTACAATTCCAAGGACGCGTTTACTATGAACAAGCGTTTGCTGGATTTGGGCGAGGCGTTGGTCAATCGTCTCAACAATCGTAGCCGTGAAGATCTTATCCGTTTCTCCCAGGCAGAGGTGGCCGATGCGCGCAAGGAAGCGGAACGAACCGCGCTGGCCTTGGCTGCCTTTCGAAATCGCAGCGGCCTTGTCGATCCCGAACAGCAAGCGGGTATTCAACTGCAACTCATCTCGAAGCTGCAAGACGAGTTGATTTCGGCGAAGACCCAGTTGCTTCAGCTGCGTGCCTATACGCCCGACAATCCGCAGATTCCGGTGCTCAAGACCCGCATCGACGGGCTTATCACAGAGATTGAACGTGAGACCGCCAAGATTACTGGCAGTGGCGGCTCCCTAGCCAGCGCCAGCGTCGAGTATCAGCGCCTCATCCTCGAAAGTAAATTTGCCGATAGGCAGCTAGCGAGCGCCATGACCTCGCTGGAAAGCGCGCGTAGCGACGCTCGGCGCAAACAGGTCTACCTCGAGCGGATCGTTGAGCCCAACGTGCCCGACGAGGCGGTAGAGCCCAAGCGCCTGCGAAACATCTTCTCCACGTTGGCACTCGGTCTCGTTGCTTGGGGTGTGCTGTCAATGCTTCTAGCCGGTTTGCGCGAGCACCGAGACTGATCGCCAATGGCTGCGAACAACTCCACAACCTCGCTCTGGCGCTCCTGGCGGTTACAGCGTCGAGTGATCTTCGCATTGCTGATGCGCGAGACGCTGACGCGGTTCGGACGCCATAATATCGGTTTCCTTTGGATGTTCGCGGAACCGATGATGTTCACGCTGGGCATCACTGCGCTATGGAGCATAATGGGTGCGAAGCACGGCTCAGACCTGCCGATCACCGTTTTTGCGCTAAGTGGTTACTCCTCCGTTTTGCTGTGGCGTAACATGCCCTCGCGCGCAATCTCGTCTATCCAGCCCAATCTGGCGCTGATGTATCATCGTAACGTTAAGCTTATTGACATCTTCATCGCCCGCCTTCTGCTGGAAGCTGCTGGTGCAACGATGTCCTTCTTCCTGCTCAGCCTAATCTTCATTTACATCGGTTGGGTGGACCCGCCTGAGGACATCCTCAAGGTCATTGCTGCCTGGGCGCTCCTGGCGTGGTTTGGCATGGCTCTTGCCATTCTGCTGGGAGCTTTGTCGGAACACTATGAGCTGGTCGAAAAGTTCTGGCATCCAACAGCTTATTTGCTGTTCCCACTGTCGGGAGCGGGTTTCCTGCTGGAGATTGTCCCGGAAGGCCCGCGTAATCTGCTGCTCTATCTGCCTATGCTCAATTGCGTGGAATATCTGCGTGACGGCTATTTCGGTTCTCTGTTCACCGCGCACTACAGCGTCTCTTACGTTATCGCCTGCAACAGCGTCCTCACGCTGCTGAGCCTTGCCAAGTTGCGACAAGTCAGCCGTACGGTAGTTCCCAAATGATAACCATCCGCGACGTCTCTAAAAGCTATCATACCCGTAGCGGACTGAAAGTAGTGTTGCGCGATGTCAATTTCGACGTCCACCCTGGTGAAAAACTTGGCATCCTAGGCCGCAACGGTGCCGGCAAATCCACGATTATTCGCCTCCTCAGCGGTGTGGAGAATCCTACTCGCGGGCACATCCACCGGCAAATGTCGGTATCTTGGCCACTGGCGTTTGGCGGCGCTTTCCAGACGTCGCTTACTGGCCTCGATAACTTGCGATTTATTTGCCGGGTCTACGGCGTTGATCCTGAATCGAAAGTACCGTTTGTGGAGGAATTCTCCGAACTCGGCCGCTATCTGCGCGAGCCAGTCGGCAGCTATTCGTCAGGCATGCTGGCACGTCTGGCCTTCGCAATTTCGATGACCATTGAATTCGATTGTTTTCTCATTGATGAGATCATCGCAGTTGGCGATCAGCGCTTCCATGACAAATGTCACGTTGAATTGTTCGAGCGTCGTGCTGATAGAGCAATGATCTTCGTATCGCACGACATCAATTATATCCAGGCACATTGCCAACGGGCGGCTGTTCTCAGCGATGCGAACCTGACGATGTTCGATAACGTCCCAGAAGCCTATGAATTCTACCTCGCGCAGTGAGGTAGCCGCGATGATGCTATCACCTTTCGATGGCTTGCTGAACGGGCACGAGGCCGTGCCGGAAGGGCCGCTTCGCGAACTTTCAACGCGTCAATTGCTAGTCGATGTCTCCGTCATAGTACGTAACGACTCCCAGACAGGAATTCAGCGTGTCGTGCGTGCGCTGTTGAGCGCGCTGCTGGACGCGGACCTCGCAGGCTATGTAGTGCGGCCAGTCTTCGCAACGCGCAAAGACAGCTATGCTTACGTGGATTGGGATGCTTCTCTTCTATTGGGAAGATCCCCTCCGGTTGTGATGCCATCCGGCTCGGTGGAAGCCGGGGAAGGGGACATCTTTCTGGGTCTGGATCTTGCAGCGAACATCCTACCGCGCCATCGACGGCAGATCACGCGATGGCGGCGGAATGGCTGCCTCATTGCTACAGTGATGTACGATCTGCTGCCGGAGCAACGCCCGGACTGGTTCAATCCAAAAACACGACGCAACTACCGGCGCTGGCTGAGGGTTGTCACACGGCGGAGCGACCGGATCATCTGCATCTCGCAGGATGTCGCGCAAAAGCTTGCAGCCTGGGTTGCAGCGCGACCATGGCGCGGTAACGCTCGACTGCAAATCGATTATATGCGCCTTGGAAGTGACATCAGCAGCTCCGCGCCCACGACGGGATTGCCCGCTGATGCCGTACCGCTGCTCACCGAATTTGCCAAGCGGCGTACACTGCTTGTGGTCGGTACTATTGAGCCGCGCAAGGGCCATGCATGTCTGCTGCCCGCCTTCAATCTGCTTTGGCAAGAGCGCTCATACGATGACCTGTCGTTGGTCTTCGTTGGCCGTGTAGGTTGGCGGACCGAGGCTCTGCAGGCGCAAATTCGCGCGCATCCAGAAGCTGGGCGACGGTTCTTCTGGTTCGACAACGCCAGCGACGAATTCCTCAGCCATCTCTATGCCCTAGCACATGGCGTGATCGTTCCCTCTCTGGCCGAAGGCTTTGGCCTGCCACTGGTAGAGGCGCTGGCGCACGGTGTTCCCGTGCTGGCACGAGACTTGCCGGTCTTTCGCGCAATGAATCTTGCAAAGGTGACCTACTTTTCGCAAGATGCTGCTCCGGCCTTAGCCGGCTCCATCAGAGGATGGCTGGATCATGGCGCCATCGCTACATCGGAGCGTGAAAATCCGATTCCGACTTGGAAGGATTCCTTCATAGACATCTTATCTTGCTTATCGATTAAGGAACGCGAGGTCCCGCATAAAGAGGGAATTTTGGAATAGTATGAAGAAAGCTATTATTACGGGCATTACTGGTCAAGATGGTGCTTATCTTGCGCAGTTTCTTCTGTCCAAAGGCTATAAGGTTTATGGAACGTATCGACGGTCCAGTTCGGTCAATTTCTGGCGGATTGAGGAATTGGGAATTCAAGACGATCCCAACCTTGAGCTTCTTCAGTATGACCTGACAGATCTTGGCGCGAATCTACATCTAGTCCAGACCGTGGAGCCGGATGAGATCTACAACCTTGCGGCGCAGAGCTTCGTTGGGGTCAGCTTCGAACAGCCGACTACGACCGCGAAGATCACGGGCATCGGCTGTCTCAATTTGCTCGAGGCTATCCGGCTTACCAATCGTAAGGTGCGTTTCTATCAAGCGAGCACCTCGGAAATGTTCGGTAAGGTACAGGCTGTCCCTCAAGCAGAGGATACGCCTTTCTATCCGCGTAGCCCTTATGGTGTAGCCAAGCTCTATGCGCACTGGATAACGGTTAACTATCGGGAAAGCTACGATATTTTCGGCGCCAGCGGTATCCTGTTTAACCACGAGAGCCCGTTGCGCGGTCGCGAGTTCGTGACGCGCAAGATCACTGACAGCGTTGCCAAGATCAAGCTGGGTAAGCTGCCGTACCTGAGCCTTGGAAACCTCGACGCCCAGCGCGACTGGGGATATGCAAAAGAATATATTGAAGGCATGTGGATGATGCTCCAAGCTGACCAGCCCGACACCTTTGTGCTGGCGACCAACCGTACCGAGACCGTTCGGGACTTCGTGCGTATGACGTTCAAGGCAGCGGACATGGAGATTGAGTTCCGCGGGCAGGGCCTCGATGAGGTTGCGATTGACACGGCCACCGGTAATCACGTGATGCAGATCGACGAGAAATTCTACCGTCCGGCCGAGGTCGACCTGCTGATCGGTTCAGCTGAAAAGGCTAAGCGTGTGCTGGGCTGGGAAGCCAAGACTACGCTTGAACAGATGTGCAAAATGATGGTCGATGCTGATCTCGCCCGTAACATGCGAGGCTTTTCCTTCTAATCTGCTGGGCCACCGTTACAGTGGCCCAGCATACTGTGTCGATCGCTGATGAACGTATCGACGATGGTGTTGATGGATTCCCTAGATGGCGAAGTGGATGGTTAATGTGGGTGACGTTGGGCTGGACAGACTCCTTGCTAAGGACGGCACGGAATTCGTGAAGGCTTGCTATCGGCTGATTCTCAATCGGGAAGCAGACGAGGGGGGGCTGCTGCATCACCTTGATCTTCTTGCTAAGGGAAGGTCCAAGCTTACTATGCTGATCCAGTTTGCGGAAAGCGATGAGTGCAAGTCTAAGGGGCTGCATCACTCTGCCCTAGTGAATGCTGCACGTCATCGCAAATCCTCCGCATTTAGGATGTTCAAGGGGCTGTTCAAGAGCGGTTCACGGTTGCCCGTTCCAGTTATAATCGCGGATAATGCTACGTCATCTCAGTCCGTCGCGATGATTGCAGGAACTGTGCCCGCGCCGTCCCCATCCTCCAATCCTTATCAAATCGTCCCAGTAACGGCCGAGAAGTGGGCGATGCAGGTCCGTGCGGTTCGTCCCGAAGGCGGGCAGCGGTTCCGCAGTTTCTGGTTCGATCTCACTACGTCGCTTCAATGGACTTCGGGGGTCGTTGGGATCATCCGTGCCGAACTCGAGATGGCGTGCAATCTCAAAAAAATATACCCTGCCTTGCGCTTCTCAATGCAAGCGAACCATGGCTTTGCAGAGATCGACGAAAGCCAACTGCGATGGCTCCTTCAGGCTGAGAATGTCGCCGAAGCCTATATGGAATTTTTTGGCCGCAAGGGCGGTGAAGCGCATAAAGTGCAGGTGGAAATTCCCGATACTGACGCTTTCTTTCACCCTTATGGAGAGAATGACCTAATTTTCTCAATGGGCTGGAAAGATTCTCAGAAGGAACGCCTGTTCTCGACGCTCAAGGAGCAGTTGCCTAATGTCGCACTGGGGTATCTTGTCTATGACATTATCATGCTTCGTCCTGAAACGGAGCATTTCTATGCGAAAAGCGATCGAGACGAGTTTGAGAAATACCTAAAATGGATTTCATACAATTGTGATTTCCTGCTATTCGGTGGAGAGAATACCAAGCGGGACGTTGAGGCTTGGCAGCGTAAGCGCAAGTGGCCGACGTTGCCCGGACGCGCGATCCGCTTCGGGTCCGATATAGTCGAGGTTGCGGGCAGAGCGGATGATGTCACCGTGCTTTCAGAGATGGGCGTCACCAAGCCATTCATGCTGGCCGTTGGCACTGCCGAGCCGCGCAAGAACTATAACACGCTCTACCGTGCGTATCTGCTGGCCCAGGATATTTCTCCGGTCCCACTCCCACAATTAGTGATATGCGGCCAAAACGGGCATCGCATCCACAATCTCAACGATCAAATGGCTCGAGATCCGCGGGTGAAGGATCGTATCCTGCGGCGCACTCCGAGCGATGACCAGCTATCGGCGCTGTACCGCAATTGCCTGTTTACGTTGCTCCCCAGTTTCTACGAAGGCTGGAGCCTGACACTTCCCGAAAGCTTTGCCTATGGAAAGCTGTGTCTGTGCGCGGATACGCCACCGCTGCGTGAAACTGGCGCTGACTTGGCTGAGTTCATCGATCCGATCGACATCATGGCTTGGGCACGTGCTATTATCGACTACGCCCAAAATCATCAAAAGCTGGCTGCGAGCGAACAGAGTATTGCAACCCAGTGGCAGATGACGACTTGGTCTGATGCAGCGGGCTTAGCTTACCATAATCTGGTTGAGCTTTATGATGAGCATCTCTCAGGCAGCCGTGCTCGCAAGCCTCCGGTGATATGGATGGATCTCACGCTGAGCTACCTCAATTGGAATAGTTCGCTCACGGGTGTCACCCGGGTGGAATTGATGTACGCCAAGACTCTTCGCGAGATCGCGCCTTCGACGCGGTTCTTCGCATCGGACAACGGACATTTCTTCGAGATCGACCCGTCCTATTTAGCATGGATGGACGAGAGCAAGGATCTCAGTCAATCCTACAACCATTTCAATAACTTCTGGAATCAACACGAGCGGGAAGGGAAGTCATTCCGTAGCCCGCTGCGCAATATCCCTGACCCGCGCCAGAGTCCGGCTTATCTTGAAGCCTTCCCTGCAGGGTCGATCGCATTCTTCTCAGGCATTGATTTCGGTTTCTACGACAAGAGCGGTAAGCCCCAATTGACTTATACGCACTTGGTTAATGGCCTCCGCCCCAAGGAGGGCAACACGCTGCTTGCCCACTTCATGCACGATTTCACCCCATCCGACTGGCCGCAAATCCACAAGTCCGAGACGGTCGACGGGTACGAGCCGTTCTGCGACTTTGTCTCGAACAATTTTGACTACCTCGCCTATGGTGGCTTCACCGCGCAGCGCGATGGCGAAGCACTACAGAAACGGCGCGGATGGAAAATGCCCAAGGGCGATGCGGTAATGCTCGGCTTCGACATTACGCCCAACATGTCGGCCAATCTGCAACACGACCATTCTTATCTCAATGGAATAGGCATCAATTCGGATTTCGTGCTGGCGGTCGGCACGCTGGAACCGCGCAAGAACCATGAGACGCTCTATCGCGCTTACCTGCTGATGCAGCAGCGCGAGATGTTGAAGAAGCCCCTCCAGATGGTCTTCGTAGGCAAACCAGGCTGGAACAACGACGATTTTCTTACCACGCTGGCTTCGGACAATCGGGTCAAGGGCAAGATTATCACTGTCAACCCGAGCGACGAAGGGCTGGATACTCTTTACCGCCATTCGCGCTTCACGCTGCTTCCAAGCTTCTATGAGGGGTGGAGCCTGCCACTGCCGGAAAGTCTGTCCTACGGCAAATTCTGCTTGGCATCGGACACGCCTCCGCTGCGTGAGCGGGGTGGGGACTTCGTGGAATTTATCCACCCGCTCGATGCAGCAGCCTGGGCTGAACGGATCGCGTTCTATGCCAACCATCCGGATAAGCTGATTTCCTGGGAAGAGCGGATCAAAAGCGAATGGCACCCAGTTTCTTGGGAGGAAGCGACTGAAATGCTAAAGGACAAGCTCTACGCGGCTTACGACTCCCTGTTTAGCGGATCGGTCAAAGCGACTTCGGACGTGACGACATAAGGCAGAGAGGAAATCCCGGATTATGGCGCGTATTCTTCTCACTGGGGCTACTGGATTCTTAGGGAAACACCTGTTCCGGCATTTTGAGAAAATGGGACATGAGGTGTTCGGAACTGCCAACCGGGCGCAGGTCGATGCTCCGATCTTCTATTGCGATATCCGTGACCAGCTCGCAGTCGAGGATATTTTCCATAGGGTGCAACCGGAAATCGTGATACATTGCGCAGCGATTTCCAGTGTTACTTCGTCGGCCGCTCAGGACTACTACAGGGTCAATACGGTTGGCACCGAGAACATGATTCACGCTACGTTGGCTTTGCCTCATCAGGCGCGGTTCATGTTCATTAGCACGGCCGGCGTCTATGGAAATCAGGACACTGACCTCCTTCACGAAGCACTATGCCCAAAACCGGTGCACCACTATGGGATGAGTAAGTTTTGCGCCGAGCGGGTTCTGATGAACCATGCTGAGCGTATCAATTATACGATTATTCGTCCCTTCAACATCATTGGTGAGTCGCAGTCGGGCGAGTTTATAATGCCCAAACTTGTTAACGCTTTTCATGACCGTTTGCCTGACGTTTATCTTGGAAACATCAACGTATTTCGCGATTACATTGATATTTATGATGCATGCAATCTGATTGCAAAACTAACATTTAATCCGGCAGCGATCGGGGAGGTTTGCAATTTGTGCACTGGACGCCCCGTTTCCATACAGGAACTTCTCGGCATATTGACTGAGATAACCGGACACGAGATTGGTGTGCAGGTCAATCCAGCTTTAGTTCGTAAGAATGAGGTATGGCGTCTGCTCGGCGATGTGGTCAAACTGGAAGCACTTACACAGGGGCCGATTAACGGGCTTAGGCTGGAGGATTCCTTGCGTCGCATGCTCGCGGCCAAGGCTAACGTTTAGGAGTCATCATGCGTCTTTCCATTATCGCCAATTGCCAGAAGGACAGCCTGGCGACTTGCATTGCCGCGCTCAATCATGGCTTCGAGATCGACCACTACATGATCCATGAGGTCATGGCGAATCCTACACAATTGCGCGCCATTCTGGAAAATAGCGCCTTCATCTTCTCCCACTTGCAGCTACGCTCCATGGTGCCCGCAGAGCTGGCACACAAGGTTACTTATTTCCCGAACATCACCTTCTCTGCCTATCATCCAGACCTCACTTTCGTACGTGGGCGGAATTTAGGAGGCGACATCGAAACGTTATTGGGGCCGCTCTATATTTACAATTCGGCTTTGGCGGTGTTCGGCTATCGCGAGGGTATTCCGCTCGACGAAATTGTGACCTTTTACAATGCCGACGTTTATGCCCGGCTTGGCTATTTCGACCAATGGCAGGACTCGCGCCGACAATTGCTGAGCGAGGGCGACGCCTGCCAGATGCCACTTGGTGGGCTGCTAGAAAAGTGGAGCCGTGGCAAGGCGTTTATGTACTCGAGCAATCACCCAACGCTTGCCGTGATGGAAGACATCGCCCGTGAGTTGCTCCAGCGCGTCGGCATGTTCTACTTTGCCGAAAGCAAGCACGAATATCTCGTTGACCCGCTCAAGGCTCAGCCAATCTGGCCCATCTATCCGGAAATCGCCGAGAGGCTTGGCTTGCGCGGCAGCACCGCATTCAAGATAAATGATCCTCACGGTACGCTAGAATTACGCGATTTCGTGCGCGCTTCTTATGATACTTTCGCAAATTACGATCGCGAGACATTGGAGTCCCTCAACGTTGACATCAGCGGGTTTGCCGAGAAGCTGGGCCTGCGCAGTTCGGCCCCGAAAGTTCCGGCCGTTGGCAATCCTTATGCAGGGGCCGACAAGGTGCAGTTCTGGAAAAATTCGGTAGCTAGGCCGCAGCCCGAGGATATGGACCCGGTCGTTGGTCCAAAATTCCTGATTATGCCGCAGGACAAGGTCGCCACTGCAGGAAGTTGTTTCGCACAGCACATCGCCCGCACCCTAAAGGCAAGCGGTTTCTATTATTACGTACCGGAATCTCCGCCCATCGGGATGGAGGAGGAGGAAGCCAAGGCGTGCAATTATGGCGTTTTTAGCGCCCGCTTTGGCAACATCTACACAGTGCGCCAGCTGCTCCAGCTCATCGAGCGGGTAGAGGGCGCTTATTGTCCCGAAGAGGCTGCATGGCTGGCCAAAGAGGGACATGGCCTTGTCGATCCGTACCGACCGCAGATAGAGCCAAACGGTTATGCTGATGAGCAGGCTCTGCATGCTTCGCGTGATGTGCACTATAAAGCCGTCCGCACCATGTTGCGTGAAATGGACATTTTCGTCTTTACCCTTGGGTTGACCGAGGGTTGGCGGTCACGCAGTGATGGCGCCGTCTTCCCACTTGCCCCCGGTGTTGCGGGCGGAATAATGGACGAGACCCGGTACGAATTTATTAACTTTGACGTGGATTCTATCCGGCAGGATCTGCACGAGGTGATCGCCCACTTGAAGCGTCTCAACCCGGCCTGCCGTATCATATTGACTGTTTCGCCGGTGCCGCTCATCGCTACGTTTGAACATCGTCATGCACTGGTGTCGACAACCTATAGTAAGGCGGTGCTGCGTGTCGTGGCGGATGAGATGTGGCGCAAATACGATCACGTCGATTATTTCCCATCGTATGAGATCATTACCGGATCGTACAGCAGGGGCGCCTATTTCGCAGACGATCTGCGTGAGGTACGCGAGGAGGGCGTTGCCCACGTCATGCGCACGTTCATGCGCCACTATGCCCAGACCAACGAAGTGCCGGCGCAGCTCAGCTCTGAGCGGGAAGAGAGAGCGGAAGGGAAACAGAGCCAGGCTTCGCGCAGCGCCTTGTTCGATATTGTCTGCGATGAGGAAGCCATCGCAAAATTCTGACAGTGAAACCTTTCTCGGGCGCCCTCGTCATCGATGCCATGAACCTGAAAAACGTTCTTCGCGATATCCAGTCCGATCGTGGTAATCTCCATGTGGGCGGCTCCTTCCTTCTGATGGTCGATGACAGCACCATCATGGCACGACTCGATGCCGTTAGGTGGGGGGCCGTCCACCTCATCACTGCCCTCACCGGAGCACTACCAAAATCCTAGCCCTGCAAGCCTTGTATTCCCTGTCCGATCAGGCGACCGAATTTCAGATCAAGGGTAACCGGAGCGATACATCCGCAACACTGCTGTGTTGAGCCAAGCTGCGCGTTCAGGCGTAGCACTTTCGGTGTAGCAGCGCAGTTCCGGCGCATTGCCGCTGGGGCGCAGATGAATGATGTCGCCGCTGTCGAAGCGGATACGCAGCCCGTCTGTCGTGTCGACAGAGTCGGCAGTCCCCGCGATGCCGCCGAACATGTGCGTCAGGCGCGCTAGGATCGCATTTTGATCGCCCTCCTGCAGATGGGCGATCAGCGCTTGGCTCTGAGCAGTGGGATGATTTTGTAGCCGCTCGCTGAAGGTATAGCGCGCCGGCAATTGGGCCTGAAGCGCTGACAGAGGCAGGCCCTGGTGCCGCGCATCGGACAGCGTGGCGATGATGGGCAACATTGCGTCTCGTGTGAGCAACGCCGCAAGGCGCCTGTTCTCGACATTGATCGCCGAGCCCAGAAGAAAGCCGCCATTGGCTTCATAGCCGCAGACCGTGGCCTGCCCCTCGGCGCTCAGGGCGTTCATCGCTTCGATGACGAAGGGCGATCCGATGCGGGTACGGCGCACCATATCGAACAGACCCGACAATTCGACCGCGCTGTTGCAGCTGACCGGCGTTGCGACCGCCTTAATACGAAGCGCCCGGGCGCATAATATGCCCAATATATCGCCGCGGATCCATGCGCCGCTCTCGTCAGCCAGTAATGGCCGATCCGAATCCCCGTCCGTTGAGAGAATGGCGTCAAGCTGCAGTTCTGCGGCCCATTGACGGGCAAGCGCCTGGTCTTCCGGTCGGACGGCCTCGGTATCGACCGGAATGAAGCTTTCCGATCGGCCAAGCTGATGAACTTCTCCCCCCAATTGTTTGACCAGCTCCGCCAGAATGTCGCGACCGACGGCTGAATGTTCGTAGATTCCGAGTTTCAGCCCCTCTAGCGCCCTCGGTCCGAAGGCATCGACATAGCGGGAGATATAGGCGGTCGCGACGTCGATGAGCGGATCGAGCGGGGCAGCCTCCCGCAACATGTCCTGATCATCGAATATGTTGGGAAGAACGACGTCCTGGGCACGGATTCCCAGTTCGTCCGACTTCAGCACCTCGCCATCGGCGCGGTTGAACTTGATGCCGTTGCGGTCGTCAGGGATATGACTTCCTGTCACCATCAGCGACGCGATCTTTCGCTCAAAGCCATAGGCCGCCACGGCAGGGGTGGGAACGAAGCCGCAAAAGTCGACCCGCCCGCCCTTATGGCGAATCGCGGCGGCGCAGGCGGCCATGATGCGCGGGGAAGAGGGGCGCAGATCGCCGGCGATCGCCACATGGCCTCCCGGCGCGAACTGCCCGATATCCTCCAGATGCTGCAAAAATCCGCAGGTATAGGCGAAGCAAATCCGGTCTGTCATCGCGCTGACAAGGCCGCGCGCTCCGCTGGTGCCAAAGGCGACGCTTGATTGTGTCATCAGGTCGGCGATCGAGATAGGCTGGATCATATTTTTATTAGCCTGCGGAAAAGGGGGCGGGCGGCGCTTAGGCGAGGGTGACGGACACCGCGGCTTTGAGCGCTTCGGTCACCTTGCGGACCTTCTGGGATTCGCCCCGACGCAGGATCATGACCTCGCCCTGGGAAACGACGACGATCAGATCGTCGACATCGACCAGCGTGACTCGCGGGCCGTCGCTGTTGACGAGGCAATTTTGAGCGCCCAGTAGAAGCGCTTCGCCCCGAACGGCGTTATTGTCCGTGTCTCTGGCACTGACGCTGTGCAGGGAATCCCAGCTGCCTACATCCGACCAACCCATATTGACCGGTACGCACGCCACGCGGGCCTCCCGTTCCATGATCGCATAATCGACGGAGTCCGAAGGACAGGCGGCAAAGGCCTGTGGGTCGGGGGCGATATGCAAGCCATTCCGCTCTGCCCCTTCCAGCGAAGCCTTTACCGCCGCGAGCATGTCGGGCTGATGGCGCTCCAAGGCAGCCAGATAGGCGTCAGCGCGAAACATGAAGATGCCGGCATTCCAGGCATGATTGCCCTCGGCCAGCATTTCAGCGGCGCGATCTGCATTGGGCTTTTCGACGAAGCGTACGACTTCATGGATCATGTCGCCGCAGGTCTCGCCCATTTTGATATAGCCATAGCCAGTTTCCGGGGCATCGGGCGTGATGCCGAAGGTGACAAACCAGCCTTTCGCCACCAGCGGCAATGCGCGAGCGATGGCTGTGTGAAAGGAGGGCAGGTCGGCGATCGTGTGATCGCTCGGCATGACAAGCATAGCATTGCTTGCTGGCGTTTCTAGCGCCGCGAGCGCAATAGCAGGAGCCGTGTTACGGCCGAAGGGTTCGAGCAGGATGAGATAATCCTTGACCCCGGCAAGAGTAATCTGCTCCTCGATGAGGCTCGCATGAGCGGCATTGGCTACCACGATTGGGGGGGCGAGCGGCGCAGTGCTAAAGCCTTCGATCCGTTTGATCGTAAGCTGAAGCATAGTTTCATCCGCGGTTAGCGGAAGGAGTTGCTTTGGATGCGCCGGTGTTGAGACCGGCCAAAGTCGCGTACCGGAACCGCCGGACAGAATTACCGGCACAATTTTTAGGGATCTGTTGGCCATCACTCACATCAATTAAGAAAAGACAGATATTGAGAGTCCGATCCGACCATCGCGTGAACCGACCCAGCTTGGGGCTTCATGCGAGGAAAGGTCCGATTTGCCAAGTCGATTTTCAAATGGTCGGCGCTTAGGCTGCCGCTCCTAGGCCAGCGCAGGGCACGCTTGCCATTCACCGCGGCAATCCGGTACTGCATTACAGCGGCGTCAATTGAGTTTGTTTATAGCTTCACGCATGTGGTCGACACTGACGCTGGAGTAGCGCTGCACCATCCGGAGCGATTTCCAACCGCCCATGTTCATGATGGTGATGAGGTCGATCCCGGCCATGACGCAGTGGGACGCCCAGTGGTGGCGCCAGTCATGGACGGTGAAATCCTCTATCTCGGCACGCCTGCAAGCGCTGGCGTGCTGGTTCCTGATCGGGTTGCCGCCGGGGATCTTCGCCTTGCGGGTGTCGGAATAGGGCTTGCCCAACCGGTTGAGGAAAACATGCCCCTTTGTCGGCTGCCCTCGCTTCTCCCAGATCGGACGCAAGACGTCCATGACGCGGGGATGCATCGGCACGGACCGGATGACGGCATTCTTGCTGTGGTTAAGCCGGATCGATCCTTGCTCCATATCGACGCCCTCGACACCCCACACGAGCTGCAATGCCGTCTGGATGCGTGGGCCATGGAAGGCGAGCAGGGTGATGATCGGCTGTATGTGTGGTGAGTAGGCCTCGATCAGCCGGTCGCGGTCTTCCCTGCTGAGAAAGCGCACCCGTTCATTGTCGAACGGGATGGCCTTGATGCGCAAGGGCGGAAGGTCGTGCAGGTCGTAATGGACATTGATGGCCGCCTGGAACACTGAGCGATAGCGATCCTGGCCCGCCGGATCGTGCCCGGTCAGATAGGCGCGACGAAAATGTTCCCACGCCTGCTTGGGCTCGCGCAGGGAAAAGTCGCCGATCAATCCGTTGAGCTTGCCGATGCGCAGGACATCGGACGGGCAGGGGGGCTTCGCCTTTGTCAGGTAGCTTTCAAACGCGTCAGCTATTTTGCCTTGCGCCACGATCGCGGCGGGGCCGAACATCAGCTGGTGGCGCAGCTTCGTCTCGTATTCCGCCATCAGGTGCGATGCAGCATCGCGGTCACTCGTTCCTGTACTGAATTCCTTGACGGTGATCCGCTTGCGGCCGAGCGCGATTGTTCCCCTGATATAGTAAATCCCGTTTTTCCCACGGATACGGAAGGAGAGCATGTGATCTTCTCCAAGAGCAGCTGATATTGTGACTCTGTCGCGCGCGTCTTTCCGCACGCATGGAGGTAAGGCACGCCGTATTTGTCGAAGGTACGCCGCATCCATTTTGCCGGATGGGTACTCGTCATGCCGAGCCGCGATAGAATGTCATATGGTGTGAGAAGAGCGACGGCGGGACCGCGAGCGACTGCACGACGCACCAATTCCTCGCCCTCGGTGCCGGAGGTCGGGCCGCCTTTAGTCCCGACAGGCAGGCCTGCGGACTGCCCGTCACCGCTGCGTCGCTTGCGCTCCGTAGCTCGCGTCGTTCCAGCGGTGTACCCCTGATGAAGGACCGCCGCATCGGTTGAGCCAACCGCTGGGTAGAAAGCGTCATTTTTAGCCATGTCGATGCACGCTCGGTGCTATTGGGTAACTTGGCGACAGCTTGCATGAGCAAAGCGGTTTAGAAGATTGCGGGACAGCGTCTCCCAACATCAGTATCATGGCCGATCTCAACTCTCGCTCTCCGAGCTTGGATTGTCCGTGTTCGTCAGGATTTTTGATCGCCAGCGGCATGTTTGTACTACGGTTGAGCACCGGGATCATGACTGCCTCTGGCATGCGTCATCAAGCGACCAGAACATCGGGTTTTTGAGCCAGTCATTGACGGCGGATTCCTGCCATCCCTTGCTGCGGTTCGCGACGTGGATCTGTGGTGGAAAAGTCCCGCGCGCTACTTTCCTGTAGAGCGTCGCCCGGCTGAGACCGGTGCGGTCCAGCACAGCACTGATAGGAAGAATGCGATCAGGCTGCTGTGAGCTCATGACAGATTCCTGTAGCTTGGACGGGGTTTTTGTGCGCTTGGGCTCCAGGATTGTGGGTCTCTGGTATCGGGTCAAGTGTTCGAGACAACACACCTTTTCGGCAATGTGGCCATGGACGGCCATGGGCGTCCATGCCTCGCCACGACGTGGGTGAAATAATTTTTTCCTCATCAGTCCAAGCCCGCTGCGGCTTGGCTGACGAGACTTTCTGCGATGGCAGGTGAAGGGAGCGAAAGTCGGACGGTCCAGAGCGGCCGGGTGATTCGGAGTTCAGATGGCGCGCGGTCGCCAAGCTGCCGTCGCGGCATTGGTGGGCGGTATGCCGCCGCGATAAAGCGGGTATGCAGACATCGCTTGACCACCACCGACATCCGCAGCAAGAGTTCCCCGCATTACCGCTTGAATTCGGCGATGGCCCGCCTATCCCTCGGCATATGATGTTCTCATGGCCTTCTTCAGGAAGTCGGATAAGCCGTAAGTTATTTTGCTTTGGATGATTTAAGGACGCCTCGCTTTTCGGGCCGCGCTCTATTCCGCTTCGCTCCACCGAGCCAGCTTCGCCTGTCTCGGCCCTGACGGGTGCTGATCGCTCACGCGCGATCCGGGCGGATCGCAGGCGGACATCGCCTGGGCAGCGATGGCGTTGGCCGGTTCGGCCAGGCGGTGTGGGCGGTCGCTTCCCTCTAGGCCCGTCGCGGCGGGCGGCAAGCCGGCCATTGGCGCGGCTCCTTCACTTGTCGTTGCGGTCCGTTCGGATGCAGCCCGCCGCTTGTCCGGGCCTGCCGGTGCGCTCTTGCCGCCTACCCCGCCTTCCGGGGCCGGGTATGTGCAAGAGGAGTAAAAGTCATGGAACTCAAGCATATCGACATTGCCTGCCTCTCGGTCTCACCCGCCAATATGCGGGGCGTGAAGAAGGCGCCGGACCTGACTAACATTCTGCCCTCCGTTCGGGCGCGGGGCGTGCTGGTGCCGCTGATCGTGCGGCAGAATGGGTCGCCCACCACCTATAAGATCGTGGCGGGCAAGCGGCGCTATCATGCCGCGCTGATCGTGGCGCAGGAGGAGGGGAGCGTCGACCCCTTGCGCTGCGCGATCATGGAAGCGGGCGACGACGCAGCGGCGCTGGAAGCATCGTTGATCGAGAATATCGCCCGGCTCGATCCCGATGAGGTGACGCGCTGGGAGACCTTCACCCGGCTGGTCAAGGAGGGACGGTCGCCCGAGGATATTTCGCTGACCTTCGGCCTCACCGCATTGCAGGTGAAGCGGACGCTGGCACTGGGCAATCTTCTGCCCCGCATCCGCAATCTCTATCGCAGCGACACGATCGATGCCGTCACCGTTCGGCATCTGACCTTGGCGTCGAAGGCGCGGCAGCGCGAATGGCTGGCGCTGCTGGACGATGAGGATGCCCGCCCGCCCATGGGGCATCATGTGAAATCATGGCTGCTCGGTGGCTGTGCCATCGCGACGGACAAGGCGCTGTTCGACCCGGCGGATTACAAGGGCGGGATCTTGGCTGACCTGTTTGGCGACCACAGCTATTTCGCCGATGCCGACCTCTTCTGGCAGATGCAGGAGGCTGCGATTGCCGAGAAGGTCGAGGCACTGCGCGACGCTGGGTGGCAGGACATTGCCGTCATGGCGAGGGGCGAGTTGTTCCACAGTTGGGAGCATGAGCGTTGCCCCAAGGCGAAGGGTGGGCGCGTTTATGTGACGATGGGGTATGGCGGCGACGTCAGTTTCCATGAGGGCTATATCACCCTCAAGGAGGCGCGGAAGCTGGAACAGGGCGGCAGCGTGACGAAAGCGGTTCGCCCCGAACTGTCCGCGCCGCTGGCCAGCTATATCGACCTGCATCGTCATGCCGCCGTGCGGGCCAAGGTCGCGGCTGCGCCTGCCATCGCCCTGCGGCTGATGGTTGCCCACTCCATTGCCGGTTCTTCGTTGTGGCGGGTCGACGTTGCCTCTCAGCGCGGGGCGACCGATGCAATCAGCGAGAGCGTCGAGAATTGCAGGTCGGAGGCCGATTTCGACAAGGAGCGGCGGATCGCGCTCGACCTGCTGGGTCTCGATCCCGACACGCCGACCGTGACGGGTGCGGGTTTTGATAGGGAATTGATCCCGCTTTATCTGCGGCTGCTCGAGCTTGATGATGCCATGGTGCTGGGCATCCTCGCTATCGTCATGGGCGAGACGCTGGAAGCGGGATCGGCGCTGATCGAGCTGCTGGGCGTTCAGCTTGAGGTGGACATGGCGTCATGCTGGCAGGCGGACGACGCACTGCTCGACCTGATCCGCGACCGGGAGGTGATGGGCCATGTCCTTGCCGATGTGGCGGGGAAGGAAGCCGCAACCGCCAATTCCGGAGCGACCGCCAAGGTGCAGCGGCAGATTGTGCGGGATTGTCTGGCCGGGGCCAATGGTCGGGAGAAGCGCGATGGCTGGGTGCCGCGCTGGATGGTCTTTCCGCCGTCCGCCTATACCGATCGGGGCGGCGTCGGTAGCGCCGAGCGGTGGGGGACGGTGGCTCCACTTCTGGAGGCGCAGGATGTGGGCGAGCCGGAACAGGTTGAACCGGAAGGCGCAGAGGTCGGCGAAGAACATGATGACCCGGTCGAGGATGAACCTGCCCAGCAAGCCGCTTGATTGAGACGATGGCAGGCGGCGGTCATCCGTCGTCTGCCTCTTTGCGGAACGTGTCAGTCAATACCCCTTTCGGGGGTAGTTTTTGACATCTGGCGTCATCCTAGTGTGCGAGGTTGGCTAGGTCAGCGGCGGCGCGTCATGGCTGATGTGCCTCATGATCCCGATGTCTGGTTGAATGGATGCAGAGCGCTGCGGTAGGCAGCGCGAAGTTTCTGGCTGCGGTCATCGCGCGGGGCGCGATGGCGTCTGTTTGATGTCTTGTCGGCCTCCGGCGCGGCGGGGGTGGGCGTCGCTGCCCTCTAGTCCCACCGCGGCGAGCCGCAAGTCGGGGCGCCGCCCCAACTCCTCCACTGCGTTGCGGCCCTTCGGGTGCGGCCCGCCTCGATCGGTGGGACTGCCGGTCCGCTCCTGCCGCCCACCCCCGCCGTTCCGGCGGCCGGTGCGATGCGGGAAGGAGGAAGGAAATGGGGTATCAGGATAAGGGACGGACCGGCGCTACTCTCTATAGTGAGGTGACGGATCGGATCATCGCCCAGATCGAGGAAGGCACTTTGCCATGGGTGCGGCCATGGGATGATGGCAGGGCGGCATTGGGGCTTCCCCGCAACGCCGGGACCGGCAGGCGTTACTCGGGGATTAATGTGCTGATCTTGTGGAGCCGCCTGTTCGAGGAGGGGTACGGGTCGCAGCGCTGGCTGACCTACGCCCAGGCGCAGGCCATGGGCGGCAATGTCCGCAAGGGGGAACGGGGGACCACTGTTTGCTATGCGGATCGGTTCACGCCCAAGGAGGGCGACAACGCACCGACCGGGCCGGATGGCGAGCCGCGACAGATTGCTTTCCTGAAGCGCTTCACCGTGTTCAACATCGACCAGTGCGATGGATTGGGCGACCGAGCCATGGCCGCCGTCACGACATGGAATGAGGCGCTGACCCTTCCCGTTGCGCAAACGCTGATCGAGGCGACGGGGGCGGACATACGGATCGGCGGCGGGGAAGCCTATTACGCCCCGCAGGATGACTTTATCCGCGTGCCCCGGCCCGAACATTTCCATGAGCCGATCAACTGGTATCGCACAGCGCTCCATGAGTTGGGGCACTGGACCGGGCATCGCTCGCGCCTCAATCGTCTGCCCGATACCGGCTTTGGCAGTCCCGCCTATGCGCGGGAGGAACTGGTGGCCGAAATGGCCAGCGCCTTCCTGTGCGCGGAATTGGGCATCGTGCCGACCGTGCGCCATGCCGACTATCTGGGCGCATGGCTGTCCGTCCTGCGCGAGGACAGCAAGGCGATCTTTCGCGCCGCCAGTCAGGCCAGCAAGGCGGCCGACTATCTGCTGGCTTTCCGGGCAGAGGAAAATCACGAGACGGAAGAGCAGCAGGAGGAAGCGGCATGACCCACGATCCCCATTCCGCCGAGCGGCAGCGCTACCGCGCCGCGCTGGCAGGGCTTCCCGCCATCCCCCGGATCGTCTTCCTGCTGCATAGCCTCGATTGCCTGAACTATGAGCAGATCGCCTTCCGCATCGGGGAGGATGTGGGCGCGGTGGAGCGGCACTTCGCCACCGCGCTCAAGCATCTGGTGCGGGAGATAGACGGGCCTTTCCCATGAACCGCCATTTTGGCGACAGTCTCCCGGCCGCGCCCGTTCATCTTCATTTGGTGGACGGGCGCTCTTTGGCTAGGAGGGGGACGATGCGCACCGACCTCGACCATCTGCCAGCCTCCAAGCAGCGCGAACTGGAGCGCGTGGTGCAGATCATCTTCGAGGAGTTCGGGGACGCCAACAATCTGGCGACCGGCAAGCGCAAGGCGGGCCGCATCCACAAGATCATCCTCTACGGCAGCTATGCGCGGGGCGGATGGGTCGACGAGCCGCACACCGCCAAGGGCTACAAGTCCGACTATGACTTGCTCATCATCGTCAACCAGAAGGAACTCACCGACCGGGTCCAATATTGGGAGAAGACCGACGAGCGGCTGATGCGCGAACTGGCCATTACCCAGACGCTCAAGACGCCGGTGAACTTCATCGTCCACACCTTGCAGGAGGTGAATGATGGGCTGGCGCATGGCCGCTATTTCTTCATGGACGTCGCCGGCGAGGGGATCGCGCTCTACCAAGCCGACGCCAGCGAACTCCACAAGCCGAGGCCGAAAACGCCAGCGCAAGCGCTGGCGATGGCGAAAGAATATTTTGAGGAGTGGATGCCATCGGCCGGAGGATTTCAGCGGAACGCCGGTTATGCTGTGCGAGACGGCGACAAGAAACTTGCCGCCTTCCTATATCATCAGGCCGCCGAACGGCTGTATCACGCGGTGCTATTGGTAACGACCTTTCATACCCCTCACGTCCACAATCTGGGCTTCCTCCGCACCCAAGCCGAGCGTCTCGATTTCCGTCTGTTCAACGTCTGGCCGCGTGCCACGCGGGCAGAACGGGCAATGTTCGAAAAGCTGAAGGACGCCTATGTGAAGGCGCGCTATTCCAAACATTACACCATCAGCGAGGAAGAGCTGGCCTGGCTCGGCACCCAGGTCGAGGAGCTGGGCCGCGTCGTCCATATCGTCTGTAGCGAGAAGATCGCCGCCCTTGAGGCTGCCCTCTAGCCGGTGACGAAATTCTTGAGCGCCCGCAGGTCGCGGGTGATCCACTTGGCATCTCGCGCGAACATCTCATCATCCATGCCGGGCTGACGAAACAGCGTCAGCATCACCTCAGCCCCGTTGCCATTCTGGATGACGCGAAGGGGGACATGGATTTCCTTGCCATCCCCGGTGTCGACGAAATGATCCATCACGCCATAGCCGTTATGTGGCGTGAAGCGGATCGAGATCGGCCCCTCTGGACCATCGGCGAGCCACTTCCCACCTTCCTGCCGCAGGTCGGATTCAGCGAGCCCCGATGCCCATTTGGGGAAGAGCTCCGGTCGCCAGATCGCTTCGTAGAGCGCCTGCCAGTCGCGGTTGATCGATATGCTATAGGTGCGCGCCGGCAGCATGGCGCCGGTCCTCTTTCTGGTTCGATTATC
This sequence comes from Sphingobium fuliginis, assembly GCF_004152845.1. Taxonomy (GTDB): domain Bacteria; phylum Pseudomonadota; class Alphaproteobacteria; order Sphingomonadales; family Sphingomonadaceae; genus Sphingobium; species Sphingobium fuliginis. The sequence goes on along the minus strand of NZ_SEON01000001.1, from coordinate 679,116 downwards.
GATAGCGGGTAGCGCCGTTGGGCGGCGCTGTCACCGACAGGCCGGATGGTCCGCCCATCGAAATTCAAATGCGGGCGCAGCGGCGGGGCGCTGCGAAGTATCCGACGCACGGCCAAGGCCGAGTGTAATGCACCTTACGCACGGGTGCTGCGTCGATTTATTGATAAATTTCAATTAGATATAGCCGAATAAGCTTATTCGGCGGATCACAAAATCCGAATAATCTTATTCGGCCGGCGCGTCATTCATGGGCATAGGTCATTGTTCATAAACGATAAAATCGGGCGAATAGGGTTATTGGCCGAGACAGAAAGCGGCCCGTTCCCAGCTGGCTTAGATGAGCGTGGGCCGGCTTATCGAGCATGCGCAATATAGTGCGCAATGGGCAATGAAATGCCCAATGCGCACTTCATTGCCTCCCCTCTGTTCATGCGCATCGGCGCGCTGATATCTCCATCCATCCGTGGCGGCCGCACCTGAACAAAGGAACTGACATGCCCGTGATCACCATCCAACTTGAAGGAGAGCTGCACCGCCGCCTCAAGCGCCGTGCCGCTACCGCCAATCTTTCCATCTCCGCTCTCGTCCGTCCCCTGATCGAGGATGTCGCCATCGGTCGCGGCGGCTACACCGGCCAGGATGAACTGATGGGCATCGCGATCCAGACCTACGCCCTGGTCGCGGAAATGGTCGCCGACCGGTCGCCGCAATTGCTCGCGCGGGGGACGGCCAACGCCCGCCTGCTGATGCGCGACCGGGGGCTGCTCGACCCTTCCGAAGACCCGCTGTCTGATGTCGGGCGCGGCGGCTTCCGCGGCGAGGAGGATGGACAATGAGCATCTTCCGCAACGACACATTGGGCTCCATGACCCGCGGCGGTCAGGCCATCGTTCACAATCTGCGGATGACGATGCAGGTCATCCGTCAGACCGGCATCGCCTGTCTGATCGTCTGGATCATGCTCACTGGCTGGGCGCTTCTGGAATGGGTGCCGGCCTATACGCAATATCTGCTGAAGCGGATCGGAGAGGCCTGGTTTCAGGTCTATGTGGTGGGCAGTCCATCGAGCGCCATCCAGTTCATGACGCCAGGTGGCTTTCGCTACTGGACCCGGGCCGATGCGATCCTCCAGTCGAACGCCGCCCGAAAGGCGCTGGCCGAGGGACAGGAATATCTCATCTTCTACGGCAGCGGCGCCGCGCTCATCGCGTTCGGTATCATGCTGTCCGTCTGGTATTATTTCACCAAGTCCGGTCGGCATATCGGCTCCAATCAGTTCCTGCGTGGGGCGAGCTTCGCCAAGGCGCGAGAGTTGCGGCGGCGCTTGCGGCGGCTACCCAAGGGTTGCCTCAAGGTCGGCGGCATCCAGATTCCGGCCGCCTATGAGCCGGAGCATCTGCTGCTGAGCGGCGCCCCCGGAACGGGGAAGACCAACATCCTCCACGTCATGCTTGAGGGTATCCGCAAGGAGGGCAAGCGCGCGATCGTCTATGACACGGCGGGCAGCTTCGTCGAACGCTTCTTCCGCCCGGGCAAGGACATCATCCTCAATCCCTTCGATAGTCGATCGTCGCAATGGGCGCCCTGGATGGATGCCCCTATCGACTATCATTACGACCAGATCGCGGAATCGGTCGTGCCCGACAGCGGCAAGGATCCTTTCTGGGCGAAGTCGGCGCGCGGCACGCTGGTCGCGGTCATGCGCGGCTTGAAGGAGCAGAACCGGATGCTGATTTCGGTGATGCTCGACGTCATCACCCGTTCGGGGCTCAAGAGCCTGGCCGAATTTGTGGAGGGTTCCGACGGCGCCGCTTTCATATCGCAGGAAGGGGAGAGGACGTCGGCTGGTATCCAGGCCGAACTCGCCTCCGTCCTGCGCGGCTTTCGTTATCTTGACGACACGAGAGCTGGTCTCTCCATCCGCCGGTGGGTGACTAATGAGGAGGATGATGGCTGGCTGTTCATCACCGTCAAAGCCGATCAGCTGCCGACCTTGCGCCCGCTGATCACCATGTGGCTCGACATCGCCATCAACGCGATCATGAGCATGACGCCTGACCAGCAACGGCGGCTCTACTGCGTCATCGACGAGCTGCCTTCGCTGCAACGCTTGCCGTCGCTTTCGGATTTCCTGGCCCGTGCCCGCAAATATGGTGGCTGCGGCATCCTGGGGTTCCAATCCTATCCCCAGCTTGAGGCGACCTATGGTCGGCAGGAGGCGGCGGCGCTGACCGGCTATTGCTCCACCTGGGTTGCGCTGCGGGCTAATGACGAACCCACCGCGCGGCATATTTCCAGCAATCTGGGGCAGGTCGAGCAGGTCGAAGCCAATGAGGGCATGTCCTATGGCGTCAATGACATGCGCGACGGGGTCAGCCTCTCGCGGACACAGGTTACGCGGCCGCTGGTCTTGCCGACCGAGATTGTCAACCTGCCCAATCTGACCGGCTATCTGCGGTTCGGGCGTGACCTTCCGGTGATCCGGTTCACCGACCGCTATCATCCCGCAAAGGCGGATCAGCCCGCCTATGTCGATCGGACGGAGCCGACGGTTCGGCTTGATCCGATAGCGTCGGAAACCATCGATCCAACCGCTGCCAACGCTCCAGACGATGCCGACAGTCCCAATGCAACCAACGGCCGCCATCGTCACGCGGACATAAGCTTGATCGGGCCACGAAGCGGCGCAGACGGCGGTGCCATCTGGCAGCAGAGTCGGCCCAATGGGCCATTCGGACCCGCCAATCCGGCCTGATTTTCACCCTATCGCTATCAAAAGGAATTTCTCATGCGTCGTGTCACACGGAATTTTGTCGAGCCCAGATCATTGCCTTTAGAGGAGCCTCAAGCTCCAGAGGATCATATGATCGCGCCGATCAGCGTCCGCATTGGGACCGCAGTCAGGATGACCGGGATCGGGCGGTCAAAGCTCTATGAGCTGATCCGGCAAGGGGCGATCGATGTGGTCAAGATCGGTTCGGCCACGCTCATTCCGGTCGCCAGTCTGCATCGGTTGCTGGAGCGAAATCGGAGGTGAGAGGGAAAGGCAAGCGGGTAGCTCGCTTCAACCGATTCAACAGACTATGAGAGCGAGTAGCCTGTCGCGGCTTTTCTACCGGCGATGCTCGTAGCTTTTCTTGAAGCCGCCCGAGCGTTTTACCGCCGCGCGCCGGAAAGGGCTGAAGTCTTGCTGAAATGCAAAATTGTGGCCACATGTCCTCATAGCTAAATCGCATGCAGGGTAGTGGCCTGCCGCTTCGCAATATTTTGCTAAGGTCGTTACTATATGCGACAAAGATCGAGCTCGGGGGCTGAAAATGGAATTCAAGAATGAGTTAGCGCGTGCGACATTTGCACCTCAGCGGCTGGCTTCTTTCTGTGTGTGCTGCGGATCAGAAGACTTGGCCGCTTCGCCTGCTATCTTGATGCCTTTCGTTGCCGATCGGGCATTTGGATGGAGGCCTGTTATCATCGACGATAGCTGGGGATTGAAAACGATCCAAAATGGAAATGCCTATTCAATATGTAAGACGCTAAGGTGCCGTAGGTGCGGGCACCTTTTCTGCGACATTAGATTTTCAGACGAAGAGATGAATTCCATCTATTCGGGTTACCGTGAAGAAGCCTATGTGAGTTTGCGAGATTATTACGAGCCTGGCTATCGTGAGCGGAATAATAGATTGTCCCAATCTATTACCTACAAAGGTTACATAGAGGATTTTCTATCGGCCTTCGTCAAAGATCCGTTGACCATCTTGGACTGGGGCGGTGACACCGGAGCGAACACGCCCTTCGAGAAGCGGCGCGTTAGTTTGGACATATTCGATATAAGCGGCAAGGCGGTCGAGGGAGATGCGAGGGTTGTCACTCGCGAAGAGGCGACATCATCAAAATATCGCTTGATAGTTTGTGCACAAATTCTCGAGCATATTCCCTATCCATCGGATGTCTTGCGCATAGTTCGCGAAGCAATGGATAAAGAATCTGTCCTTTACATCGAGGTTCCTTATGAAGAAGTGATGCGTACCGGCATGGAAAATAAAGAAAATAAAAAACGACACTGGCATGAACATGTGAATTTTTATTCGCAATCATCCATGGATGCTCTGTTGGAAAATTGCGGATTTGACATTTTGAAAAGGAATAAACTTGTAACCGAAGTCGCCGGATCTGAAGTGCATATCCTGCAAGTGGCATGTCGGCTGGCGTAATTGCTGTTGCCTGTGAATAAATGGGGCGTATCAGGTCGGATGATTAGCCCATTCCATCGTCAGGAAACGCATAAATAACCGTTCCAAAAGTATTGTATTCGTGCACCCTGAGATGAAATTTATATCGCAAGTTCCAAGAATTAATTAGGTCGGCAATCTCGTAAAGGTGCTCCGGGGTGTGATAGGCGGAAATGAGTAGGTGAGGATTCTGCCGTTCGATGATATTCCGCATTCCTTTGAGAGTTTCTACTTCCGCGCCTTCAACATCCATTTTGATTAGATTTATTTGCTCTCCATGAAGGATATCATCTATAGCAACGCATTGAATGGTTGTGTCGCCAGCATCGCTTAAGTGGCTGGCCATTGATCCATTGCTCGCGAAGCTCAATTGCCGCGTCGTTGACCAGGTCCCGAGCGGTAGGCAAATCCTTCGATCAACTGGAAAATTGCGCGAAGCCAATATTGCGAAATTGGCGGGATCCGGCTCGAATGCGACGAAACTCGCTATTTCATATCCCGCCTTGAGGAATTTGTGGATGGCAACGCCAGTAAAGGCGCCGCAGTCAATGATCCGCAATGGTTCCGCAAAGCGGGGCAGGCCGATCGGGGTATATTCATCCTCTAGGCTGGGCACGGGGCATTCCGCGATATTCCCGCTCTGGCGATAAGCCAGGATGGCGTCGAAAAGGCTTCGACTGATCTCGTCGGCAAGCAGGTTACGTATGCGCGCAAATTCGCATTGGTGCGCCGCATAGCTGAAGCCTGGATCAAGCCAGTAGCCCGGTTGTGTCCGGGCTTGCGGGGCCAACTCCGGTAAATTTATAGGGGTCAGTATCCGGGCCGCGCCTGCTGCAAGGAGGTTGGCATGCAATAGGTTGATGTCGACATAATGATTGTGGAGTCCGACAAGGACTGTTTTGCCAGTAAGGCGGTCATCGCCAGCGTCCTCGATCGCCAGGATCGGAATGTTCCGGTAGCTCTCCCCACCTTTTCCGCGATCAAGGATGAGTTCGATGTTGATACCCTCGGCTAGCAGATCATCGACGATGGCCTGCCCTACGGTTCCCAGGCCGTAAACGATGAGGCGGTCCGCGTCGCGGGGGCTATCGAAAGGAGGCATGGTCAATATTCTCACTGACTACCGCTGGCCGTGGTAACGGCACTGCATGTGGGCCGGACGCGAATACATATCTCCGCAAAACAAGGAAATTGATGATCGAGGTGATCACCAGCGCCAACAATCCTGCGAGATAAGGTGAAGGCAAGATGATTGCACAAATTGCAAGGAAAACGAGACCAATAGCATAATTCAGTATGTAAGAGATTATGAAACGGAGCTTCGATGCGGCCGCATCTTGAAAAACGTGCCGACTATAGGTGAAATAATTGAAGAAGACCCCAATAATGTGCCCTATGATCTGGGCAGCATACATGTTTAGGCCTATCGACAGCAGTAGCGCATAAACGCCGTAACCAAACAGCGTGTTAATGACACCGACTTTATAATAACGCCAAACCCTTAGCCGTGATGAAGAAAGTGGCGCCATGCGTCAGTCCTCAGGCGCGAAGTTAACGCGTTCCCGTTCAATCACCAGTGGCATTCCCCGAGTCCGGTCAGAGATCAGGCGAACCTGCACGCCGAGTATGCCTAAGAAGAGGAATAACAGCCCAAATTGAAATTCCAGCAGTGCGGCAAACATCCACATTCTAGGGTTTTGAGCCCAAGCGATCGACCATGCCGCGCCCAGCATGCTGATAATGGTTGCCGCAAAGGCGATAAAGCTGAAATAAAGTGGCGCACGAAGCAGACCCTTTGAGGAGTAAGCAAGGGCTGATAGCGCGAAGTCGAGGAGAGCAAAGAAGCCATTTTTCGAACGGCCAGCGGCGCGATCGGGCCGTTTGAACGCCACCGTGTCGATGGTATATCCGGTTTCTACGAGTAACCCGCGAACAAACGGTTCTGGCTCGTTTAGCTCTCCGATAGTGCGGATTACTTTGGCATCATAAATACCAAAGCCCGTGGCATTGGGGATGATCGGATAGTCGCCGAACTTGCGTTGCAGATCATAGGATAATTTGCGCAAGCTCGAGTAGAGAGGAGAGGTTTTTTTCGTCTCGCTGACGCCCAGCACAATATCTGTCCCCGCGCGCCAACGTTGAACGAGGTCGGGGATGAGTTCGGGAGGATCCTGAAAATCGGCGGCAATGCCGATAATTCCTCGTCCCCTCGCTTGGAACAGCGCATGTGCTGGGGAACGCAACTGGCCGAAATTTCGCGTGTTGATGATTAATCGAATGCGTGCGTCACGCGCACACAGGTTCCGGACAATAGCTGCTGTTCCGTCTGTTGAACCATTGTCGATGAAAATGATTTCGAAGCTGTCGGTAAGGTGTTCCAATTGCTTGGTCACGGCATTCGCGATCGCCGCAGCATTCTCCTCCTCATTGAGGCAGGGAATGACAACCGAGATTTCAGGCGTTGCGGAGGGGCTAAGCATAGGAATCCTGTGAAGCGCCCGGAGTGGACGCACGTTTCAAAAAGGCCGCCGTTTCATTGATTTGTTCGACGAGCGACACGCGATCTATGCGGTGCTGGTCAAGGAGGCGCCGGTAGTTTCGGTCATCGCCGAGATAGACATCTGCGGGACCGCCGCCTCGGCTGGGGCGTTCGACGGAGCAGTCCATCCGGGACGCAATTGTAGAGGCAAGCTCGCCCAGTTCAATGTCGTCCCCTCCGCTATCGAACCGGAGCACTTCATGCCGCAACTCGAGTAGCAACGCGAATGCGAGCGACATCAATTCGCGTATCGCAACATAGCCGCGCCGTACATCATGACGGGCCTGGACGATCACCGGTCCTCCCGAAAGAGCGTCGAGGATGAAAGATGACAGCGCGTAGCTTGACAGCTTGTTGATGTGCGGGCCAGACAGATTGAAAATCCGCGCGATCACCAAGCTTTTGTCCTGACTTTCAGCCCAGGCTGCGAACGCATCTTCATCCTCCCGCTTCAGCATGCCGTACAGCCGCATCGCGGGCTTGGCGAGCATGTCATCTGCAAATTGCGCGGCGCCGGAGGAAGCGATGAACGCTGCCTCCACGCCGATGGGATCAAGAGCATCAAGAATCGACTGCCGGATGGCGCGATTGGCAGCGCAATAATAGGCCTCCTGCATCGTTTCGGCGCGATCTTTCGTAAGAAAGGCGAAATGAAGCAGATATGTCGGCTGGTAGGGCAGCTTAATGAGATCAGCCAACGGCCGCTGCATGATCAGTTGCGTTTCGGACAGGCGCAGTTCAGCCTGCCGCGATCCGAAACAAAACACCCGCTCCGCAAACGCATCGCCAAGCGCATTTTGTAACAGGTCCAATGTAGCGCGGCCGAGCCATCCACTGGCACCGGTCATGACAATGCGATGCTCGCTTTGCCGCAAAGCTGCCGCTATATGGGCGGTGAAGGTCATCTTGGCGCCGCCTTTCTAGGCAACCCCACGCGCGGGATGCAAAGGTTCCCGTTCTTCCTTCAAGAACTGGACAAGATCGGAAAACCGACTGAACTGCTCGCATTGGTCAGCACCGAACTGATCGGTTGCATATCCGTAGGTGACGAAGGCGAATCGCACACCTGTCGCCCTGGCCAGTGCATGATCGATCTCGCTGTCGCCGACATAGAGGCATTCCGCTGGCGTTGTGCCCAACCCGGACATGACAAGTTCCATCAAATCGGGCGCCGGCTTGGCCATTCGATCAGGAGAACTGCCGACGATGACGGGAAAATGCGAGGTCAGCTCCAGATCGCCTATGACCTTTTCGCAAAGCTGCTGCGGCTTGTTGGAGCAGATAGCTAGCCTATATCCATGAGCCGTGAGCTGTTTTACGCCCTCAGCGACCCCTTCATACAAGGATTCAAACGGAGTCTTGTACAGCGCGTAGCGCGCGCGAAAATCGACGACCTCCTGCCGGAGATCACCACATTCCTGGGCGAGTACCCCGCCGACAAGTGCCGGTCCGCCCAGGCTTGCGAATTGCCGGATTTCGGTAAGTCCCACATGGCGGGCGCTGCCACGCTCGTGCAGCATTTCGTTCAGAATTTCCACGAAAACGGGCGCGCTGTCGATGAGCGTGCCGTCGAGGTCAAATATGATGTTCTGTACAGGGCTCATTATTCGGGCACTCGCATGGCTTCGACCAGTTCGTCCCGAGGAAGAAAGGGTGCGAGATCGTGAAGCGGCGCAGTGACCATGCTGCCGTCCTCAAGGCGTCGCGACGAAACCTTCGGAGCGAAATTCTGACCTTTGTCGATAAAGATTTCGCAGATTGCCGCACCGGGCGCCGCAAGGGTGTCAGTGATGGCACGCACCATGTCTTCATGCTCGGACGTTCGTGTGTAGGCAAAGCCAAAGGCCTGCGCCACTTTGCCGAAATCAGGGAAGGTAACCCCTGAATCAGGGCCGCAGCCGACGGAGTGACCGTCGAAATATGCCTGCTGCGTTTGCCGGATCGAGTGATAGCCGGAATTGTTGTAGAGAAAAATCTTGGCCGGGATGCCTTGACCGATGATCGTCTGCAATTCCTGCAAATTCTGCATGATGCTTCCGTCGCCGGCAAGGCAGACAACCCGCTTCGCGGTGGGAGGCATCGCATGCCAGGCACCGATTGTGGCGGGCAAATCATAGCCCATCGAGGCCGCGCCTGAATTAGAATAAAGGCGCTGACCCTTTTTGAGCTTAGCCGCCTGCACTGTGACGACCGCGGCGGTGGCATCAGCCATTACAATGACTTCGTCCGGCTCAAGCGCTTCGAACAAGCGTTCCGTGAAGCAATAGGGATTTACGACCCCTTGCGTCTGCCAATATTCAGGGAGAACGGCGGGATAGCGCTGCCGTCTTTCCATGGCCCAGTCGACATAGGTGCGATGGGCGGAAGGCGCCTCATATCCGTCAAGCGCCTTGATCATGGCGGGGACGAAGGTCCGCAGATCGGCATGAATGGGCATGTCGATCGATATGGTCGGCTTGAACAGTTCGGGCGCATCGACATCGACCATGATCTTCTTCGCGTCCGGGGCGAAGCCGGCATAGTTGTAACTGATCTGGCGGATATTGAGGCGGCAGCCCAGAACCAGCAGCAGATCGCTGCATTGGACAGCGAAGTTGCCGGATCGGTCACCGACGGTTCCGGGTCGTCCGACATAGAGCGGGTGATCGTCAGAAACGAGATCCTGGGCATTCCAAGCCGGAGCGATGGCGATACCCAGTTTGTCGGCCAGTTCAAGGAAGGGTTCGTACACGCCGGCGATGCGAATGCCGGTGCCCGGCATCAAGACCGGTCGACGTGCCTCGCGAATGGCGGAAATGACCTGCTGTGCGGCACGATCCAGATCGGCGCCCGTTAGCCAGCCATATTCACCAGGAACGGCAAATTTGTGCCCATAGCCTTCCGCCACGGGATCAAAACCGCGCAACTGTGCCGGATCAATCAGCGCCGATTGAATATCAATGGGAATGTCGAGCCATACCGGGCCGGGGCGACCGCTCTGGGCAAGCCAAAGCGCCTTTTCCAGCAGGTAGCGGATGTCGAGGGGGCTTGAAACCGTGACCGCGAATTTGGTGATGGACTTCACCATGTCGGTGATATCAGCCTCCTGATCGCCCAGCTGGCGCACGAGGACCGTGGCGTTATGCCGCAGCGTTTCCCGTTTCACCTGTCCTGACAGCACGATCATAGGAATGGAATCGGTATAGGCGCCATGGACGCCGTTCAGCGCATTGATGCCGCCGGGCCCAGTGGTCACATTGACCGCCGCCATCCGCCCAGAAAGGCGAGCATAGCTTTCAGCGGCCATGGCCGCCGCCTGCTCATGATGGCAACAGACATAATGCAACCCTTCGGCGCGACCGAGCGCGTCGTTGAGATGCATGGCGCCGCCCCCGGTCAGCATGAAGACATGGCGCACGCCATGCTCGGCGATGCGACGAGCCACATAATCCGCCAGCCGCATTCGGACACTGGCCGCGTTGCTCGACTCTTGTCGCACTTCGAATTCGCTTGATCGCCCCATATCGTTCATCTCAGGAAGCGATCGCGGTGCGCGCGGTCGAGGTGTCGAGCCCGCGATCCAGAATCAGGGATAGCAGCGCCGGATCACGAAGCGCCGGCGCATCCAAGCTCTGCACGTCAAGCGGGGCATTGGCCACGATGGGAGCAGTCAAGCGCTCGCCCCCGACAAATTCTCGGGTGGAGAGCTGCCCCTTGAGCAGAGGAACGGCGAAAAACACGTCATCAGCCGTCAGTATTTCCCCGGCGGAAAGATCGCGCTTCGCGTAAACGCCCCGCACCAGTGCATCGAGGTAACGGCGCTCGCCCTCCGGTACGGCCCGCCGTTCAGCGGAACCGCCGCCGCACATTTCCTGCGCCTTCTTCATGGCGCGGAACCAGATATTGGCCTGTTCGGGCTTGGTGCAATAGGGGCTGACGGGCACGCCTTCATAGTCGATGTCGATATGACGCTCGAAGGTGCGGGCACCCTTGCCGTAGGCGATCAGAGTGGAATCCCACCAGTCGCGATATTCATGGGTCGAATATCCGATCACGATGCCGGGATAGCGTGCCTTCAGGAAGTCGATCTGATCGAGTTCGAGGTCGCCGTCTTCGGAGGGATAAAGCGACACGCAATGATTGAGCGCGAACGGAATGTTGCGCGAGGTGAAAAAGGCGACGAGCTCGTCGATATGTTCGAGGCTGGCACCGCCGGTCGAGGCGATGACGGGCAGTCCGGTCGACGCCATCTTCTGCAACAGAGTCTTGTCGCGAACGTCCGAGCTGGCAATCTTGAGGATTTCCACGCCGAACTCGACGCACTTATCGACGGAAACTTCATCGAACGGCGTGACCATCGTGACCATGCCACAGTCGCGCACGGTCTCCACCATCAGTCGCAGATTTTCCCATGGCATCTGTGTATCGAGCGTCTTCTTGATATAGCGGATATCGGCCCGGTCACGGAAATCAGGATGGACAAAATTGTCGACTTCGCGGAACTGCAGCTTGATCGCGGCGTGGACATTGTTGAATTTCACCACGCGCGAGAAATCGCGGATGATCTTCAGGCCACGCTCAAGCTTGCCCCAGTGATTATTGGCCAGTTCAAGTACGAACAGGTCGCTGAAAATGGACTCAGTCACGAAAATTCCCCCGCCCCAAGCGGCCGCTGTCACAGTCGCAAGGCTTAGTTATTAACATAATTCCTTAAAAAAGCCTCTATGGTTTCCGCCACATATTCCAGGTGGAGTTCACCCAGTCCGGGATAAAGGCCGATCCAAAAGGTGCTTTCGGTCACGAAATTCGCATTGTCGAGAGAGCCGACGACGCGATAATTGCGCCCGCGCATATAGGGCTGGCGGATGAGATTGCCACCGAACAGGAGCCGCGTACCAACGCGGTGCGCATCAAGGTGTCGCACCAGCTCATCGCGCGTAAAAGGCGCGCTCTGACGGATGGTGATCGGGTATCCGAACCAGGAAGGCTCGCTATCCGGCGTGGCTTCCGGCAGGATGAATGCGTCTTCGAAAGGCTTCAGAAGCTGTGTCAGCAAATCGAAATTGCGCCGCCGGGCCGTTATGAAACCCTCAAGGCGGTCAAGCTGGGCCAGGCCGACGGCCGCCTGCATGTCGGTAATCTTCAGATTATAACCGCAATGGCTGTAGGTATATTTATGATCATAGCCCATCGGCAGATCACCGAGCTTGCGGCAGAAGCGCTTGCCGCATGTATTGTCCATACCCGGGGCGCACCAGCAATCCCGTCCCCAATCGCGCATCGATTCGATAACGCGCTTGAGCCGTGGCTTGTCCGTGAAGACCGCTCCCCCTTCGCCCATGGTGATGTGATGGGCGGGATAGAAACTCAACGTTCCGATGTCGCCGAAAGTGCCGACATTCTGCCCGCCATAGGTGGCGCCGAGCGCATCGCAGCAATCCTCGACGAGCCAGAGATCATATTTCTCCGCGACCCGCATCACCTCTCCCAGATCGAAGGGATTGCCGAGCGTGTGGGCGATCATGATGGCGCGGGTCCGGTCGGACACCGCAGCCTCGATCGCGTCGGGCTTGATATTATAGGTCGGGATATCGACGTCGACGAATACCGGAACCAGCCCATATTGCAGTGCCGGGTTTACGGTGGTCGGAAAACCGGTTGCGACTGTAATCACCTCGTCGCCGGGTTTGAGCGCATCTCCCCTGAGATAGTGAGAGCACAGCGATGACAATGCCAACAGATTGGCCGAGGAACCGGAATTGGTCGTCAGCGCATGCTGGACACCGATGCGTGCCGCAAGCTTTTCCTCGAACGCGGCGTTGAAGCGGCCGGTCGTCAGCCAGAAATCCAGCGACGAGTCGACGAGAGCCTGCATGTCTTCCGCACCATAAACCTTGCCGGAAACCGGCACAGGGCTTTCGCCGGGGACGAAGGTCTGCGGGGCATGGTGGCGGCGGGCATATTCCCCAACGAGATCAAGGATAAGATGGCGCAGTTGCGCCTCATCCGACTGTTCGGCCAAGGCCTGCAGTTGCGAAGCTCCAGGTATATCGTTCACGCCCATTGGTCCTCGCTCGTCCGCACAGTTCCGCGCGCCATATATTCTTCAATCTGAAGCAGGCTGATTTCGCGGGCATCTCCCCCGCGCGCCACGTCCTTATGCCAATCCACTATTTTGGTTAATGCTTCGTTTAGGCTAAGTTTCGGCTTCCAGCCTAGTTCGTTGCGCGCTTTGCTCGAATCCAATTTCAGCATGGCCGCTTCATGCGGTTGAGGAGTGGAGGGTTGGTCCCATCCATTTGACGAACCCCAAACGGCAAGCATCCGCTCGACGATCCAACTCACAGGGCGGGCATCATCGTCGGAAGGACCGAAATTCCAGGCTGTCGCCATATCGTCGCGGCCCTCGATCAGCCGAGTTCCGATCGCGAGATAGCCGGACAATGCCTCCAGGACATGTTGCCAGGGCCGGATCGAGGCAGGATTACGGATCATCGGTCGTTCCCCCGCGCCTAGTGCGCGGATGATGTCCGGGATAAGGCGATCCTCCGCCCAGTCGCCGCCGCCGATCACGTTGCCGGCGCGTGCAGAGGCAATCTTTGGCCCGTCAGGGTAAGAGCGCCGATACGCTGCGATAGCGAGTTCCGCAGCTCCCTTGCTGCTGCTGTACGGATCGTAGCCGCCCATCGGATCATTTTCGCGATACGGCCAAACCCATTCGCGATTCTCATAGCATTTGTCTGTCGTGACACAAATTACGGCCCGGACGCTATCGCTGGTGCGGCAGGCTTCCAGTACATGCACCGTGCCCATAACGTTGGTCGCGTAGGTTTCTACCGGATTGGCGTATGAATAGCGGACCAGAGGCTGAGCAGCGAGGTGAAACACGATCTCCGGACGTGCAGCTTCGACCACTTTCGAGACCGTATGCATGTCGCGAATGTCGCCTTCGACATGGTTCACGAGATCGCGAAGATGCGTTTGTTCGAAGAAGCTGGGTCGGGTAGGTGGTGGCAGCGACAAACCCGTGACATGGGCTCCCAACCGATGCAGCCAAAGCGAAAGCCATCCGCCCTTGAAGCCCGTATGGCCGGTGACGAGTATGCGCCGACCGTTCCAAAAGGAGGCGGTCACCATCTTTTCCAAGGCGCACCCTGTTCCCAGAGCGATTCCAGATAGAGTTTGTCGCGAAGCGTATCCATCGGATGCCAGAAGCCATCATGACGATAAGCGACCAGTTCCCCGGTCGCCGCAAGATGCTCGAGCGGCTTTTGCTCCCAAATGGTTTCGGGGCCGTCGATCAGGTCGATCACCGACCTGTCCGCAACGAAAAAGCCGCCGTTGATCAGGCCGCCGTCTCCAGCCGGTTTTTCGCGGAAACTGCGCACCAGTTCGCCGTCAAACTCAATGGCTCCAAAGCGGCCCGGGGGCGCGACCGCAGTGATCGTCGCTCTCTTCCCATGACTGCGATGGAAGGCGACGAGACTGGAGATATCGATATCGGCGACACCATCCCCATAGGTGAAGCAGAAAGGCTCCCCCTCAGTAAGATGGTTGGCTATACCCTTTAACCGCCCACCGGTCTGTGTGTCAGCCCCGGTGTCGACCAATGTGATCCGCCAGGGCTCGCTCCAGTTCTGATGGACCTCGACACTGTTCTTCTTCAGGTCGATGGTTACGTCGGCGGTATGAAGGAAATAATTCGCGAAATACTCCTTTATCATATAGCCCTTGTACCCGAGGCAGACGATAAAGTCGGTCACGCCTGCGGCCGAATAGATTTTCATGATGTGCCAGATGATCGGCATCCCGCCGATTTCGACCATCGGTTTGGGACGGATGGACGTTTCCTCGCCCAGCCGAGTGCCCAACCCTCCGGCAAGAATGACTGCTTGCATCAACCTACCCCCAGCGACGTCATGTTAGCGTCGGCCCCGCTATTTCTTAGCCACACATACAGATCATCACCACCAAAATTCATCATCTCGCGTCCCAGGGTGTTCGAAGGTCGGAGTGATCGCTTAGAATCGTCTTGCTTGCCAAGGGCGGTCCCAGCATCGCGCAGTCTCATGGCTCAAAATGGTTGAAGGCTGCGGCCTGATCACGCCAGGCACGTCATCGAGCGCGGCGAAATATGTTGCTCTGCTGGAACTCTGCCGCAGGTAAGCGACCTGATATATGGATGTCGCCATGTTGCAATGGACCTGCGGCGAAGGCTTGTTCATCGCAGCCCGTGCGATTTCGACCATCCCCGTCACTGACCCCAGCAACAGCATGCCCGCCATGATGATCGCGGGTCGACGGAATGTGCGGTCAGTGGCCGCGCGATCAAAGGCCCGGGATATCTGGACCGCCAAGATAGCAAGCGCCGGGATGGAGGTCCGCATCGTAAAATCCGTCCCTTCGCCCAGTTGCACGAAGGGCATGAGCAGGAGGCAAGCCGCTACCAGCAGCAAGGTCGCTCGCTCGCCGGTACTCGGACTACCGATCAACGCGGCTCCTGCAACAAAGGGTATGACCTCGAGCAATTCAAACAGCATGTAGGGAAGGGGCGGGAGAGATATGATTCGCAGACCGACCTCGCCGCTGCCTGCTCCGAGATAGAGTATGGCGGGTAGGGTGAGAAGTGTGGTGATTGCTGGGAGCAGGACATCATTGACCCGGAGTTCACGTTTCCACAGGGTCACGATCCCGGCATAGGCGGCAAAGGGAAGGATGCCCATAACGGCAAGTGGAGACATCAGCATCAGCAGCGGCACAGGCGCATACATCTGTCCGAGCGAGATCCGCTTCTCCCGCCATAGAAGAAACAGCACTCCACCCAACCAGCCGGACAGCGCGTGCATCGGAACCCAGAATGCCTGCGTGATGTGCGAAGAATATTGGGTTATCCCCCACTGCTCGATATGGTCTGGGAAAGGATGCCCATTCGCATGCCATTGGAGCCACTGGCCGATAACATCCATGCCGCTGAAGAAGATAACGATTACTAGAGCTCGAGCGCGTGCATGCGATGTCGTGAACAGCATCGATCCAAGGCCAAAGATCAGCGTGAGAAAAAGGCTGTTCTGGATGAGCAGAGCCAGATCGGCTGTTGCGAGACCGAACGCCTTGCCTACGATCGCTGGGAGAAGGTACATGCCGAGCGGTGCACGCAGGAGTTCGATATGGTTATCGAACCGATAGGCGAACGGCCAACGATAGACGGCAAGGTCGCGTAAGACAGAATCACGTACCTGCCAATCGGGGCTGGCGTAGAAAAAGCGGCCTTCGCCACCGAGAATGAAGATGGCCAGCGCGACCAAAGCCAGGAGAAACATCCTCCGCCAGGTGGGGGCTTGGCTAGCCTCCATATCCGCATGACTGTGCGATAGCTGCTGCATCCTTGTCATGGACCAGGACATAAATCCGACAAGCAGAATGCCCATTGCATAGAGCCAGTTTGGGAAAACTCCCAAAAATCGCCAAAGTAGAAGATTTTGGAATCCTAAAATCGTTATAATAATTGAAAGCATAAACCCCGGGCCGATCCGCCTTGAGCGGTTCTGCAAGGTAAGCAGTGTCAGAAGGCCTTCTGTGCCGCTCTTCCAAGGGGAACAGCGATCCCTAGCAATTGCACCGACCCCGCCCGTTGAATGCCCTGTCATAGGCTTATGTGTCCCCCATCCGTGGCTCATCGCCAATCCAGCGCAACCCCCATTTGCGCAGCAAATGATTTATAATCAACTTCGTGCAAGTAAATGCCAAAGCGTTTGCGTCGAGAGCATGATTTCTGTCCGATATCATTCCACCCCCCGCCAGAGCCAGGCGCGAGACAAACCAGAACTACTGGCGGGCCGCCGCGCGTCTCCAGTGGTCTGGTGGTGGGCCCTGCTTCTGGCTCTGCGCCTCGTATCGCGGCATAAGCTGCCGCGCGCCAGCAATAATTTGCCATCCTAGGGGGCAATGGACGCGCCGCTTCGCGCGATAACGCCGTATGCTGGCCATTATTGTTCTTCCATGCCACAACGGGGATCGGGACAGAAACGACGCTTCTTCGGTGTCGCCTTGTCGGCGCTGTGTTTTGCAGCCATTTGCTCGCCAGTGATGGCGCAGGATGAAGGAACGAGCGCGTTGACCTTGTCGGGCGGCTTCGACCTTATCGAAATGCGGATGGGGAAGGGGGACGATGCCTTTCTTCTCGACGGCACCTTTTCCTACGGCGGTGCGACCGATCAGGTCATGCTGGTGACCCAGGGAGGCGGAGCGCTCGGCGGTCAGATCGATGAGGTGCAGGCTCGCCTCTTCCTCGGACATACGGTGGGAAATACGACGTGGCTGGCGGGTGTGCGGAAGGATTTCAAACCCCATCCGCGCGACCTCCACGCCGCGATCGGAGTGCAGGGCACAGTGGGCTCGCGCCTTAGCTGGGAGAGCTACCTCTTCCTCTCGGACGATGCGCAACTGACCGGTGAAGGGCAACTCATCTACCAGTTGCCGATCACGGGGCGGCTCTATCTCGAACCACGCGTGGCGGTCGGATGGTCCGCGCAGGGCGTGGCAGGGCAGGGCGTGGCTTCCGGCCTCACCGAAGGCGAAGGGACGTTCCGCCTCCGCTATCGGCTGACGCCCAAGATCAATATCTATACAGCGGTGGTCCATGAGCGATTGCTTGGCGGCACCCGTCGGCTGGCGCGTCAATCGGGCGATGCGTTGCAGTCGACCATGGCGGTGATCGGGTTCGGCTTCAGCCTGTGACTTTTCAGATCTGCCAAGATTCGGTCTGTCGGCGTGTCGCGAGCCTATTCGTGGCGAGCTCAACCGGCGCCGGATGGTAAATTTTCGGCAGGGGGCACGAGCCTGCCGCAACGGCTGTAGGCGATCAGGGAAGCAGTCGGCCGACTACTCCGCACCGCCAAACAGGCGCTCGATCGGAAAGCCGTCGCGCATGATTGGAGAACCCAGAACGATATAGCTGAAATATTTCTCGATGCCCGCGTCGCTCTCCAGCAGCCCCTCGATGATGCGTTGATAATGGCTGACGCTGCGGGCGACGACCTTCAGGAAATAGTCATAGCCTCCGCTGACATGGTGGCACTCGACGATTTCGCGCACTTCCCTGGCTCGCGCGAGGAAACGCCCGAAATCCGCAACGCGGTGATCGGCCAATGTCACCTCCGTGAACACCATTAGGTAATCGCCCATTTTCTCCAGCGCGACCCGCGCACCGTAGGATTTTATGTAACCTGCATCCTCCAGCCTCTTCAGCCGGCTGAGACATGGACTGGCGGACAGGCCGATGGCGTTCGCCAGACCGACGTTCGTGACCCGGCCCTGTTCCTGGAGATAGGACAATATCTTGAAATCCAACCGGTCCAGTTTTTCCATTGCACTTTCCACCGCGATCCACGCGGCCGATGCTATGATTTTTCGGTCGGCAGAATCCATCGGCTCGATACGTCCAAGCCTGATATTTGGATTGTACAAAGCTCCTGAACCGCAGAATCTTTGGTGGCATTACCGCATGATGGACAGGCAGACCCCTTGGCCTGCCGAAAGCAGATGGGACGGGGAAACAGACCAGCGAAATGAAGCTCGACCGGATCGATATCAAAATCCTCCGCAAGCTGCAGACCAACGGCCGCATCAGCAATGTCGATCTGGCGGAAGCGGTGGGACTGTCGGCCAGTCCCTGCCTGGCAAGAATCAAGAAGCTCGAGGCGGCGGGGATCGTGATCGGCTATAACGCCCATTTCGATCTCGCTAAGCTTGGCGATTTCGTCACCGCTTATGTGCAGGTGATCTTGAAAAACCATCGGCGGGCGGAGGCGGAGCGGTTCGAAAGGGCCATCTTGCGTATAGCCGAGGTGGTCGAGTTCCACATGGTGAACGGCAAATTCGATTATCTGGTGAAAATCGTTGCTCAGGGCTATGACGGGCCGGCGCGAATTCTGGAACAGATATGGCAAGCGGATCTCGGCATCCAAAGCTATTCCATATTCATCGTTTCCAGCACG
The DNA here is from genome assembly GCF_004152845.1 of Sphingobium fuliginis. Classification (GTDB taxonomy): domain Bacteria; phylum Pseudomonadota; class Alphaproteobacteria; order Sphingomonadales; family Sphingomonadaceae; genus Sphingobium; species Sphingobium fuliginis. The sequence continues at coordinate 660,373 of NZ_SEON01000001.1, read as the reverse complement.
CCGATCCGCAATTCGTCGCTGCCGCTTAGCGATTGATCTTTGGTGAAGGCGGCAAAAATTGGAAGAATTCGCTTCCGACAATTTAATGCACAGCGGAAATTGCCGATAAAGAGACGCTATTCATCAGGCTCTTCAACGACAGCAAAGGTACGGCCCGGTGTTCAGACCCAAATTTATCAGCTTTGACTGCTATGGAACGATGATAAACTTCATCATGGGGCCGACCGCGCGCGAAATTTTTGCCGATCGGGTAGACCCATCGGAAATGGAGCCCTTTCTGGCATCCTTTCGCGCCTATCGCCTTGACGAGGTTCTTGGTGCCTGGAAGCCTTTCCATGATGTCGTCGCCAATTCAATCGAGCGTACGTGTCGGAAGCACGGCGTCCTTTTCGAAGCCAAGGATGCGCAGGCTTTATACGATGCCGTTCCGACGTGGCAACCGCACCCGGACGTTCCGGGTCCGCTGTCGCGAATCGCCGATCATTATCCGCTGGTCATCCTGTCCAATAGCATGGTGGACCTGATCCCACACAGCGCCCGCAATATCGGCGTGCCCTTCCACGCTGTGCTGACGGCGGAGGAGGCGGGTGCCTACAAGCCGCTCATGCGGCCCTTCGAATATATGTTCGACCGGCTGGGCTGTTCGCCTGAAGATATGATGCATGTGTCATCGAGCCCCCGCTACGATCTCATGACCGCCCACGATCTCGGGTTTGGCGCGAAGGTCTTTGTCGATCGCGGGCATGAGCCGCCGACAGAACATTATGGTCTCACCCGCATTCGCGATTTCAACGATCTGCCGGCATTGCTGGGACTTTGAGATCGCGGGTGCTGATGGCCGGCCATTTCAACTTCGCTGAATAGAGGAATTGCCGTCGCCGTGAAAAGGACCATAAAGCTGGATGCGACCGACCTGCGAATTATGGCCGTTCTCGAAAAGAATGGCCGTATCACCAATTCTGCCTTGGCGGAGAAGGTGGGTCTGTCGCCCAGCCCTTGCCTGACGCGGGTGGATCGCCTTGAAGCGGCGGGCTACATCACCGGCTATGGCGCACGAATCAATCTTGCGGCGATCGGCGAACTGGTCACGGTATTCGCGGAGATTACGTTGCATGACCGGCGTATGGGAACGGTGTCGCGCTTCGAGCAGAAGCTGAAGACTATCGACGAACTTCAGGAATGCGCGCGTATCAGCGGCGATTGCGACTATATATTGAAGTTCGTGACCCGGTCGGTGTCGCATTATTCCCAAACGATCATGAAAATCGTCGAGGAAAGCGGTCTGGTCGACCGCTATTTCAGTTATTTCGTCGTGCGCAGTTTCGAGGTCGGGCAACGCGGATTCCTCGATCTCGTCCAATCGGCGGACTGACATGGGCATAAAGATGCTCGAGGCGGTTCAAATCGCAGCCTGATCGATCGGCACTCCGCACGAATTCGGCACATTTTACGGCAGCATGTCCCTCATAGCATGCCAGCATGCGGAACGTCGAAATCTGTCGGGTTGCGCAGGAAATACCATCGCGGCTCGATCAACATGGGGCGAAATATGCTACTCGATCCGACGCTTACCACCCAGCCGCCCCAACTCGGCGCGCAGGATGCAGAAGACCTGGCGCGAAACATCTTCGGCAAGGCGCTCCATGCCGTTGAACTGAGTGGAGAAAGGGATCGCAACTTCAGGATGACCGCCCCCGACGGCAGCCAGTTCCTGCTGAAGATATCGAACCCCGCCGAAGCGCGCGAAATCGTGCATCTGCAAAATGCTGTGCTCAATCATCTCAAGGAGGCGGCGCCTTCATTGCCCGTGCCACATCCAGTGGCGGCCCTCGACGGGCGGTACCACACGGACATATCCTTGGCCGACGGTCGCGCTTCGATCCTTCGGATGCTGACATTCCTGCCGGGAACGCCGCTTGTCGCCTCGCCCAGGACGACGGCGCTGCGTCAGGCGCTGGGCCGCTGTCTCGCCTCGCTCGATCAGGCCCTTCATGACTTTGTCCATCCGGCGGCAGAACATGATTTGCTCTGGAACGTGGCGGCCGCGCATCGCCTTGCCGGGATGATCGACAGCATTGCCGACCCGGCGCGGCGCGTGCTCGTCCGGCGCTTCATGGATCATTATGAGACAAACACACTGCCGGCACTCACCAAGCTGCGCGCGCAGGTGATCCATAATGATTTCAACCTAGGCAATGTGCTGGTCCGACCAGACCGCACCGACGAGGTGGCGGCTATCATCGATTTTGGCGATGTGATCCACGGGCCGCTCGTGGGCGAGATCGCGACTGCCGCTGCCTATCAACTGGTGGACGGTCCCGACCCGCTTCGGAATGCAGCGGAAATGATCGGCGCCTATCACGGTCGGCTGCAGCTGGAGCCGTCGGAGCAGGCCGTGATGCTGGACCTGGTGATGGCGCGACTTGTTATTACGGTGCTCATCACCGAATGGCGCGCGACACGTTACCCCGAAAATCGCGCCTATATCATGCGCAATAACGGTCTCGCATGGGCGGGCCTCGACCATATCGACCAGCTGCCTCGTGCCGAGGCCAGCCGCCGTTTGCTTCAATTCTGTCAGTCAGGAGACAATGAATGACCTTCGTGGACGTGTCCTCCGTAAACGCCTTCATCCCCGGGCAAGTCGAACTCGATGCACATGAGGCGCGGATGATCGAACAGCGCGACCGGCTGCTTGGGCCCGCTTATCGGTTGATGTACCAAAAGCCGCTCCATTTCGTCCGTGGCGAGGGTGTGTGGCTCTATGACCCCGATGGACGGCGCTATCTCGATACCTACAACAATGTCGTGTCGCTCGGCCATTGCCACCCTGATGTCGTAGAAGCGATCACCCGACAGGTGGCGACGCTATGCACAAACACGCGCTATCTGCACGAAACCATCCTTGAGCTCGCCGACAGTCTTCTTTCGACCGTGGAGGGCGATTTGTCGCATATGATGCTGACCGGCTCAGGCAGCGAAGCGAATGATCTTGCCTATCGCATCGCGCAGGTTCGCACTGGCGGAACCGGTGTCATCATCACTGAGACCGCCTATCATGGCATAACCGACGCGGTTTCCAAATTCTCTCCGACATTGGGTGAGGGCGTTCCGCTGGGGATGCATGTGCGCACCGTTCCCGCGCCAGCAGCCTATCGTACCGGCCCCAATGTCGGCGAACGCTTCGCGCGCGACGTGGAGTCGGCGATCGCCGATATGAAGAGGCACGGTATCCGGCCTGCCATGCTCATCGTGGATTCGCTTTTTACGAGTGACGGCATCCTTCCCGAAGAGCCCGGATTCCTGAAAGGTGCAGTCGAGGCAATCCGCAAAGCCGGCGGCATTTTCGTCGCCGACGAGGTGCAGCCGGGCTTCGGCCGGACTGGAAGCCATATGTGGGGGTTCCAGCGGCATGGCATTGATCCCGACATCGTGACGCTTGGCAAGCCGATGGGCAATGGACAGCCGATTGCCGGTCTGTTGACCCGGCATGACGTGGTTGAGGAGTTCGGGCGCAGTTCCCGCTATTTCAACACGTTCGCGGGCAACGCGGTTTCCTGCGCAGCGGCGGCGGCGGTGCTCAAGGTCATCAAGCGCGACCATATCATGGACAACGCCCGTAATGTCGGGGCTTATCTCCTGAGCCAAGTCGAGGCCTTGCGGGAGCGGCACGCTTGCCTCGGGCATGTGCGCGGCGCTGGCCTTTTCGTTGCCGCCGATATCGTGACGGACCAGGAGAGCCAGGCGAGCGACCGTGCCCGAACAACCCAGGTCGTGAATGCCATGCGTGAGAACGGCGTGCTGATCAGCGCGTGCGGCGCGGATCACAACATCCTCAAGATCCGTCCGCCGTTGATCTTCAGCCGGGAGAATGTCGATCTGTTCGTCGATGTGCTGGACAAGGCGCTGGAGCTTTAAAATGCCGAAGGGGCGGCAAACCCCTCCGGTTCCGACTTGCCTGTCGTGCTTTCAATAGCCTGTGCTGCGTTCTACCTTGCCTTCCATCGCTGTTCCCGCCCGATGGCGGCGGATATTGGCGATGAGGGCGTGGGCGGCGCTGTCCGCGCGCGTCATGCTCGCGACATGCGGGGTGAGCAGAATGCGGGGATGACTCCAGATAGGGTGGCCTGTCGGCAACGGTTCGGGATCGGTGACGTCAAGCAAGGCTGCGGAGATATGGCCTTCATCGAGCAAGGCCAGCAGATCCTCTGTCACGAGATGGCCGCCACGCGCGGCGTTGATGAGCGACGCGCCCCGGGGCAGTTGCAAGAGCAGGTCGCGGCACAGGATGCCGCGCGTTTCCGGCGTCAGCGGGAGAAGGCACAAGAGAATGTCGCATTCGGCGAGGAAGTCACCAAGCCCCGTCGTGCCGGCATGACATGTCACGCCCGCCAGCCGATGCAGTGAACGGCTCCAGCCCGATAGCGCAAAGCCAAATGGGCGTAACGCTTCGAGCACAGCCTGACCCAATTGGCCCAGGCCCATGACCCCGACGCGACGATGCTGCGCCGGAACGAGCTTGATCGGTGACCAGCGCTCTTCCCGCTGGGCTTCCCGGTAGGCGATAACGTCGCGGTGTAGCATCAGAACCGCCATCGTCGCATATTCCACCATGCCCGCCACGATCCCGGGCTCAATCATCCGCACCACGTCAATATGGGGCGGCAGACCGTCCATGTTGAATTGGTCGACCCCGGCACCGATCGAGAAGAGAACTTCCAGATTGGGAAGGCTCGCGATCAGTTCCGCCGAGGGACTCCAGGCGACCAGATAGCGGATGGCGCTCGGATCGTAGCTTTCGGGCGGCTCGACAAAGGCAATATCGGCCGCTTCCCGCGCGAAAATGTCACGCAAGACCCGGCCGCGCGCAGGATCGGAGGTGTAGAGCAGGGTCATGTCGGAACCTTTCGAGGAGCGCGGCGGCGCTGAGTTGCAACGTGCCACCACATGAGCGGGCCGGTGAGCGCCAGCGCGATTAGGGAGAGGGCGACGAGCAGCCAGAGAGCGGAGCCGGTAAGGCCTATGAACTCGCCGGTATGAATGGGAAGCAGGACCATCCAGAGCGCGCGGCTGCGGGAGGCGGGCATGGCACTCAAGATATGGGGAGACGGCAAGGCCACCGCGACGACATCGACCGCGCGCCCATTCCGATCCGGCGCATGGAAATTGACGGTCAGCCTGTCACCACCGACCCTTATGTCACGGAGCGCCGCGCCGGGGAAAATGCCTTGCGCGAGGGTCACACTCCGATCGATCTGAAGAGCCGATATATTTGCCGGCGGAACGGAAACCCCGCTCCCGACCAGATCCGGAAAAACGAGCAGGAAACCCGTGCAAGAGATGAGAATGAGAAAGCCGCTGGCGATAACGCCCAGGGTCCGATGCACCTGCCGCAGGACGAGGCGGGGGGAAAGCTTCCATCGAATTGCCAGCGCCTTGGCGGGATTGCGCCTGGGCCACCAATAACCGACGCCGCTCACCGCCATGATCGCCAGCGCCAGGCCGTTAAGTGCAATCACCATCATCCCGGCTCGGCCGGTGAGAAGGCGGTAATGGATCTGTAGCGCCGCTTCGAGGGGGAAGCGGGTCAGGTCGCCGGCCCGCAGCACCGCGCCGCCGGCCGGGTCGATCGAGGCATAGGTGCGGCGGCCATCCGCATCGGACATATGGGCGAACCATGTGGCGCGGTCGGTGTCCGGCGCGAACAGACGGAGGAGATGCGTGCCAGGCATTGCGCTGTTGGCGGCGCGTGCCGCCTCTCCCGCTGAAATAAGCGCAGCTCTTCCCCGGCTGGTCTGGCCCGCGGGATCGAGCAGGCGCTCAATAGGTCCACGATATAGGAGCAGCGCGCCAGTGAGCGCCTGAACGAGCAGGAAAAGTGCCATGGTCAGGCCGGCATAGCGATGAAGGCGAAGCCATTGCAGCCGGGACATGATATGCCTGTGTTAAAAAGGGGCAATGCCAGGCCGCCGGCACGAGAATGCCGGCGGCCTGGCATTGCATCAGAAGTTGAAGCTCGCGCGGACGGTGAACTGTCGCGGCGTACCCGGCGCGACCCACAATGCCGCATAGGAGCTGGCATAATATTTCTTGTTGAAGAGGTTGTTCACATCCGCCGACAGCTTGATCTGGTCGGTGATGTTGAACGATCCCAGCACCTTGGCGATGGTGTAGCTAGGCAGGAAGAAGGTCGTCGCTGTCTCCCCCAGCCGCCTGCCGACGTGGTTGACGCCCGCACCCAGCATCGCCTCATGGTCCCCGATCGAGAAATTCTTGAACAGCAGCGCATTGCCCTGATGCTTGGGAATGTTGATGAGCGGATCGCCTTTGAGGATCTGGAAGCCGAAATTGGGATCGAGCGCGTTGGTCGCCCACTCCGCATCGGTATAGGCATAGGTCAGGAACAGCTCGAACCCGGCGGGCAGCTTGGCGTTGAGGTCAAACTCGATGCCCTTGCTCTTTGCCGACCCCACCGGCTTGGAAAAGCCCGCGTTGGCCGGGTCGGTCGTCAGCACATTATCCTTCTTCATCTTATAGAGCGACAGGGTGCTGGTGATGCGTCCGTCGGCCGTCATGAACTTGGCGCCGACTTCATAGGATTTGCTGATTTCCGGCTCGAAAGGATTGCCGTCGAAGCCCACGCCGCTGTTGGGACGGAAGCCCTTGCCATAGCTGGCGTAGAAGGACAGGCTGCTCACCGGCTCGAACACGAGGCCGGCCATCGGGCTGAACTTGGTATAGGATTTGCGCGGATTGGTGTTGTTGAGGCGCAGATCTATATCCTGGCTGAAATCGTCATAGCGGCCGCCAAAGCGTATCTTGAACTGCTCGGTAATCTCGATCTGGTCCTGCGCGTAGATGCCCCAGGCCTTCTGGATTTCGGTCGCGTTCTGGATCACGGTTCCCGGCGTGGGCGCGGGAATGTTGTAGTTGGGGTTGAAAATGTCGATCGCATAGGACTGGTCGGAAGCGATCGGACGATAGCGGGTCTGGTAGGTCTTGATCTTGAAGCGATCCCAGTCCGCGCCGATGCGGATATTATGGACGATCGATCCCGTGTTGACCTTTCCGCTGAGCTCCCCGCGGAACACCATATGGGTGGTGCTGTAATCGCGATAACGGCGCTGGCGGGTCAAGGTGCGTCCGTCATTGTCGAGCCGCTGTCGGCTAAGCACCAGTTCCGGATCGCTGGAAAAACCCTCGAACGTGGTGTCCTTGTAGCCCGCACCCAGCATCAGCGTCCAATCCGCGCTGAAATCATGCTGGTACTGCGCTTGATGGCCCAGCACCTCGACCTTGACCGGGCCGTCATTGGGATTGCCGAGGAACCGGCTGTTGGGGATAGCGCCCAGATTATAGCTGATAGAGCCGTTGGCGTTGACAGTCGGGATCGCCACCACGCCGCGCTCAAAAGGTACCTCCTGGTTCACATATTCCAGTTCATATGTGAAGATGTCGGCATCAGACAGCTTGGCCAGGAAGGACGGGGTGAGCGTATATTTCTGCGTGTTGACCGTGTCGCGGAAGCTTTCCGCCTGCTCGGACGACCCGTTGATCCGCACCGCGACGCTGTCCGACAGCGGCAGGTTATAGTCCGCTTCGACCCGGTATGTCTCCCAGCTACCCGCGGATATGGCGAAGCTGCCGCCTTCCTTGAAGGTCGGTTTCTTGGTCACGATGTTGACCGTGCCGCCCGGCTCGCCGCGCCCGAACAACGCCGAGTTGGGGCCTTTCAGAATCTCGATCCGTTCGACGTTCGACGCGTCGCGCGGACCGCCATAGCCACGTCCACCGTTGAAGCCGTTGACCAGAAAGCCGCTCGGGAAATTCTCGTCGCCCGCAAAGCCGCGGATCGCGAAACTGTCCCAAAGGCCGCCAAAATTATTCTGGCGCGACACGCCGCTCGCCAGTTCGAGCGCGGTGTCGAGGCGGGTGATGTTGAGATCGTCGAGCAGTTTGCCTTCCAGGAACTGCACCGCCTGGGGAATTTCCTTGACCGGCGTATCGCCGAAATATTGCCGCTTGAGGCCGGTGACCACGATGGTGCTGTCGGAGGCCGGGTCTGCCGGCTCTTGCGCCAGAGCGGCGGGCGAAAGCGTGGCAGACAGGGCGATGGCGGCGGAGCCCGCGAGGAAGCCAAGGCGGCGGACCGATGACATGCGCATGATGTGTTCCCCTTATGAAATCGCTGTTCCCGATGTCCTGCGAAGTGGGGCTGGCTTTTATGTCCGCACGGGCTTTGTCCTGCCTGTCGCGGAAGCCTTCGCCGGGGTGGTTCTTTCCACCTCTTGTTACAGATCAGGCTAGGCTGCGTTACGGAAATATTACGTCAAATTCATCGGGCCGGCCGGTGCAATATTGTGAATCGATGAACCCTCACGGCATGAACATGCGGGGCGGTCCGCACCTCATCTGCCCGGGTCAAAATTCCGATACGTCGATCTTTTCGCCGCCGCTGAACCGGGAAAGGCGATAGGGTTTCGGGTCGACGATCGGGGTTTGACCCGACGCGATATCCGCAACCAGATGCCCGGCACCCGGACCGATGCCAAAGCCATGGCCGCTAAAGCCAGCAGCCAGAATGAAGCCGGGGATGTTCGGGATTTCGCCGATAACCGGAACGCCATCCGGTGTGCTGTCCACGAAGCCTGCCCAGGCCGCGACCATCGGCACCGAGCCCAGGGCAGGGATCAGGTCGGCTGCGCGCTCGATCGTCAGCCGCACCGTCTTGGGATCGGCGATCGGATCGAGGATACGCACCTTTTCCATCGGCGTGGGGCCATCGAGAGTCCAGCGCGTCATCCCCTCATGTCGACCGCGCAGGCCGTGCAGGCCGCCCGGCGACAGGCTGCGCCAGCGATTCTTGAACATCGGCAGGAACTTGCTCTGATAGCGCAGAAATTGCAGCGTGGGATCGACCTTCGCGCGGCCGCTGATCGCCAGCGTGTGGCAGCCATCGTCGCGCCGCGTGATGGACAGCGACTTGCTGTAGAATGCGTCAGGGAGGTTGAGACCGCTCGTGCCCACCGCCAGGATCGATTGGCGCACGGTGGCTTGCGGAAAATCGACGCCCAGCTGGCGCAGGAAGGACGATGCCCATGCGCCGCCTGCATGGATGACCAGCCGCGTACGGATCGTGCCGCGCTCGGTCACCACGCCGCTGACCGCGCCGCCGGCGGTTTCGATGCCCCGCGCCGCGCACGCCTGATGCACGCTGCTGCCCATGCGCATCAGCGCCCGTGCGACCGCCGGCACGGCCATGCCGGGATTGGCGATGCCGTCATTTTGCGAATGTACCCCCCCCTTCCAGCGTTCGCCGGTGAAGCGGGCGTGCTGGGTCGCCTCCTCGCTCGACAACATGCGCGTCTTGACGCCGACCGACCGGGCATATTCGCCCCAGCGCGCCCAGGTGTCGAGTTCCTCGTCATTATTGCTGACATAGAAGAGGCCACAGCGGCGGAAGCCGGTATCTTCCCCCATATCCTCGCCGAACGCCTGCCAAAGGTCGAGCGCCTTGGTCGCCAGCGGCAATTCACGCTCGTCGCGATTTTGCTGGCGGCACCAGCCCCAGTTGCGGCTCGATTGTTCGCCGCCGACCACGCCCTTTTCGACCAGCGCGACCTTGAGGCCGCGCTTGGCCAGATAATAGGAAGTGAAAGCGCCAATGATCCCGCCGCCGATCACGACAGCGTCTGCTTCGGCGGGAAGTTCGGGCGAGGATTCGATGAAACGCAACGGGGCGGGCATGAACGGGACCTCCAATGTTCGGACGGATCAGGCGAAGCCTAGGATGGACTTGATCTCGAGATATTCTTCAAAGCCAAAGGCGCCATATTCGCGGCCATTGCCGGATCGCTTATAGCCGCCAAAGGGTGCATGAGGGTCCCAGGCGGGATAGTTCAGATGCACCTGTCCCGTGCGGATGCGGCGGGCGACGGCGCGGGCCTGATCAAGGTCGGCACCCTGCACATGACCGCCAAGCCCGAAGATCGTGTCGTTGGCGATCGCGACCGCCTGATCGACACCGTCATAGGGGATGATCACGAGCACGGGCCCGAAAATCTCCTCCTGCGCGATGCGCATGGCGCTGTCGACGTCGGAGAAAATGGTCGGACGCACGAAAAATCCCTGCTCCAGCCCTTCGGGCTGCCCCGGTCCACCGCAGACGAGCCGCGCGCCTTCTTCCATGCCGACCGCGATCATCGCCTGCACGCGCCGATATTGCGCGTGATTGGCGATCGGCCCCATGATCGTTTCCGCCTCGCTGGGCTGGCCGACGATGATCGACGCGACCGTCGCGCGGGCGATCGCCTCCACCTCGGCCAGCCGGTCGCGCGGCACGATCATGCGTGTGGGGGCGCTGCACGACTGACCGACATTGCGGAAGGCGGACATGACGCCGGGCGGGACCGCCTTTTCGAAATCAGTGTCGGGCAGCATCAGATTGGGTGATTTGCCGCCCAGTTCCTGCGTCACCCGCTTGACCGTGGGCGCGGCCGCCTGCGCCACCAGCACCCCGGCGCGGTTGGAACCGGTAATGGAGATCATGTCGATGCCGGGATGCGCCGCCATGGCCGCACCGACTTCGGCCCCGGTGCCGTTGACGAGGTTGAAGACACCGGCCGGCGCACCGGCGTCATGCACGATCTGCGCGAACATGAGTGCGCTCAATGGCGACAACTCGCTGGGTTTCAGCACCACCGTGCATCCGGCGGCCAGCGCCGGCGCGACCTTCGCCGCGATCTGGTAGAGCGGCCAGTTCCAGGGCGTGATCAGCCCACACACCCCTATCGGCTCGCGCACGATAGCGGTGGTGCCGCGCATCGTCAGGAAATCATAGTCGCGCAACACGTCGATCGCGGCCTGCACATGAGCGGCCGCCAGAGGGATATGGGCGGCGCGCGCATGACTGATCGTCGCACCCATTTCCAACACCAGCGCCTGTGCCAATATTTCCGCACGGTCGAGCATGAGCGCGTGGATGCGCTCCAGCAGCGCCAGGCGATCCGCGACGGCGGAAAGGGCGAAGGACGGGAAAGCTGCGCGGGCGGCGGCAACCGCACGGTCAAGGTCCGCCGCCGTGCCGGCAGCGACCTTGGCCACCACGTCGCCGGTGGAGGGGTTGACGACCGGCAGCATCTCGCCGGCGTTCACCGTAACCCACGCGCCGTCGATAAAGGCTTCTCCGCCGCGGGCGATCGCCTGGCTCAGTTTGTCCATGAATCAACGGTCATTTCACAAGGTCCTGATAGCGGTAATAGGCTCCGACGAACGGCAGGAACCAGGGCTTGCCGAAATGGCCGGGAATGGCCGGCCAGTCGAAATCGCGCCAGGGGTTGAGGTCGGCCCGGCCGTCCAGCACCTCGGCCATGATCGCGCCCATATAGGTCGCCATATGGGTGCCGTGGCCGCTATAGCCCATCGAGTAGAAGAGGCCGTCGCGCTCGCCCGCGCGAGGCAGGCGGTCCCGGGTCATGTCGACCATGCCGCCCCAGCAATAATCGATGCGCGCGTCGGCTAGCTCAGGGAAGACGCTGACCATCGACTGGCGCAGGATGACCCCGCTCTTCGCGTCGGACGCCGCGTCGCTGCGCCCGGAAAAGCGCGCGCGCCCGCCGAAGATGATGCGATTGTCGGGAGACGTGCGGAAATAGCTGACGAAATTGCGCGTGTCCGTGGTGTTGCGGCGATGGGGCGTCAGCCGATCGAGCAGATCGACCGGCAGCGGTTCGGTGGCGATCAGGAACGCTCCGATCGGTACGATCCGGCGACGGAACCAGCCCAGCGGCCCGACCGCCGACGTGCCGGTCGCCAGCAGCACCTGACTGGCGCGCACGGTCCCTTGCGGCGTCTTCAGTTCATGCGCCTGTCCCGCCAGCCGCTTCATGCCGATGACCGGATTATACTCATGGATCAGCACGCCATGCCGGGCGGCGGCTTCGGCGAGCCCCTGGCCGAACTCACCCATGTGCATGTTCGCGCCCTTTTCGTAGAGCATCCCGCCAAAATAATGATCGGAGCCGATCTCGCCGCGCATGTCCGATCGCGGAACGAGCCTCGTTTCCGGATCGACCTCGCGGGCCAGCAGCTCCTGCGAACGGACGATCCTGTCATAATGTTCAGGCTTGGCGGCGAGCTTCAGCTTGCCGACGCGGGCGAAATGGCAGTCGATGCCTTCCGCGGCAATGATGGACTCGACCTTGTCCACTCCCGCGTCGAAGGCACGGTAGAGCATATTGGCGCGCTCGCGGCCGAGCTTGCCGACCATGCCGGCATAATCCTGCGCGAAACCGTTGTTGCACATGCCCCCGTTGCGGCCCGACGCCGCCCCGGCGACCCGATCAGCCTCCAGCACGACGACCTTCGCGCCTTTCTTCGCCAGTGCCAGCGCGGCGGACAGGCCAGTGAAGCCGGCGCCTACGACCGCGACATCCGTGGTCCCATGCGGGCCGCCGGGTGCACCGGAGGCGAAGGGCTTGGTCGTGTCGAGCCAATAGGACATCATCTTCATGCGGCTGTCTCGCCGCGCGGCATGGCCTTCATCTGCATCACCAGCCGCGCATCCGCGACCATGTGGCGGATATGGCATGGCCGCCATGCTCGATCACATTATAGGTCTCGTGCTGCGCGCCGGTCGCGCAGGCATGATTGGGTAGAATTCGCACGCGCGATCCGAGGGGCAGGTCGGGCAAGGCGGCGGTGCTGCCCGCGCGGAGCTTCAATATGCCATGTTCCTGGCTCGCATCCTCGACGATCAGATCGCCAAAGGGCATACCGTCAATATCGCAAACCAGCCCATAGCCCTGATCCACCGGATGCTTCTGCGTGCCCCGGTCGCGCGAGAGCGCCATCCAGCCAGCATCGATCAGGATCCAGCCCTTTTCGGGGCGGTGACCGATCACGGTCGCGACAACCGAGAGGGCGATATCGTCGAGCGCGCAGACACCGATGCCCTGCATCACAAGGTCGAAGAACATGAAGACGCCGGCGCGGACTTCGGTCACGCCGTCAAGATTGCGCGCGAAATGGGCGGTCGGGGTCGATCCCACGCTGACCACCGGCGCGGCATGCCCCGCGGCGCGCAGCGCTTCAGCCGCGGCGACGGCGGCGGCCCGTTCCGCCTCGGCCGCTTCGGGCAGACCCACGCCGCCGCGCGCGCCATAGGACTCGCCCGCATGGGTCAGAACGCCGGCCAGTGTCACGCCGCCATCTCGCAGACTGTCTGCCACCAGCCGCAAGGCCGGATCGTCCGGCGGAAGCCCGCCCCGATGGCCGTCGCAATCGATTTCGATCAGCACCTTGGGCATGGGTGCGCCATCCCGCGCGGCCTCGCCCAGTGCCTCGGCCTGATCGACCGAGTCGATCAGGACCGACAGGTCAATGCCGCGCGCCACCAGATCGCGTGTACGCCCGATCTTGTCCGGGCTGAGGCCCACCGCATAGCAGATGTCGGTAAAGCCGCCGGCGGCGAAATATTCGGCCTCCGCCAGCGTCGAGACGGTGATCGGCCCTTCGCCCGAGGGAAAGAGCCGCCGCGCCACGTCGATCGACTTGGCTGTCTTGACATGGGGGCGGAAGGTGACGCCAAGCACATCGAGCCGGCCGCGCAGCCGGGCGATGTTGCGATCGACTTTGGCGAGATCGAGCATGAGCGCCGGCGTTTCGATCGTGTCGACACGCTGGTCCGCGAGCGCCTGTTCCGATTGCATAACCGTATCGATCATCTCTTTCACCTCTTCAGCCGAGCGACTGGTTGGAGAGCGCGTATAACCGCACGCCATCCCGCGCCTCCGGGGGGGCGCCAAGCGCCATGCACAAGACTTCGCCCACCTGCGGCAGGCCCAGGCTTTCGATCCACGGGCCGAGCCCGCCGCTGCGATACACGTCGATGCGGACGAAATCGCCCACATGGCGGGCGGCGAGCGCGGCGATCAGCGCCTTCGCATCCTCGTCGCTGGGGGCCATGACCGGCCCGATCACTACGCCCCGGCCCCAACGGCGTACACAGCCATAGCCCGCCGCCGCGCCGTCCCGCTCGATCACCAGCACATCGGCCATGGCAAACAGTGCGTTGAGCAGGTTCGTGCGATCCATTCCCGCACCCGCGCGGTCCAGCTCCATCAATGTCGCGCGGTCGTCGGCGGTCGCGGGACGCAGTGGCAACGCTGGATCGAGCTCCGGCGTTTCAGCCAGCACCGCCTGATGCTGGATCACATTGTCGAAGGGCGTGAAACCCCGCTTGCGATAGAGCGCCTGTCCCTCGTCGGTGGAATTGAGGATGATGCGACGTCCCGCCGCGTCAGCGAGCAGGGCGTCCATCAGTCGCGCGCCGATCCCGCGCCGCTGCGCTTCGTCCGCCACGATGATCATACCCGCGGTGGCGAAGTCGTCGCCATAGGGCCACCAGAGCGCGGTGCCGACGAGGCGCCCGTTCATCTCGACACCGAACCCCCGGCCGAGATCGAACGCGAATGCCCAGTCCTCCGCACGGTAAGGCCATTGAACCGCCCGCGACAGGGCGAGCGCCTGGGGCAGATGATCGCGCGTCAGCGGCATTGCATCGCTCGTCACCGTCGTCTCGGGAAATATGTCGGTCATGTCGCCAGCCCCACGGAAATTATCGCGCGGGCGCGGCTGCGCGCGCGCAACCAACGCCCCCAAAATCAGTCTCGTCAGAGGAAAACCGGGTCATCACGCCATCATCCTCTGGCGGCACCTTCCAAAGGCGCCAAAACCGCCATCTTGCATGCAGCGATGGCGACAAATAGCGCCGCCATCGCTTTCTTCATCAGGAGACCGGACGCTGGGTGGCGTAGATCTTCTTCACATATTGCTCGCTCAGCCACGCGCAACCATCGCCCCGAACAAACATGCACACGTCGCCCTTGCGGAACGTCACGCTGCCTTTGTCATTGCTGAAGCTGACCTCTCCCTCCAGCAGCAGCATCAGCTCGACCTGGCGATAGGGAATCTGTCGCCGATGATAAGGCGTCGAGTCCCAGATGCCGCAGACGAATTCGCTGTTCGCCGACAGATAGTCGGTGTGGTTGCGGCAGGACGGAACGGGACCGAGCAGATTTTCGGCCGCCGGCGGACTAGATGGCGTCATGTCGGCGTCCAGATCGATCGCGACCGGCGTCGTCGCGCTGCCCGGACCCTGAGCAGGGGCGGTATAGACGATCGCGAGCAGATCGTCCGAAGCCCGCCAGCCGAAGTTCGATCCAACTGGCAGCACCACGCCATTGTCGGGCAGAACCGTCAGCGTCCGCGCATCGCTCTCGATCTCGAGCCGGCCTTCCAGCACCAGCACGAACTCGTCCGCCGCCAGTCCTTCGACCCGGCCTTCACCCCTCAAGGAGACGGCCGACACCTGCGCCGCGTTGTCGGCGAAGGCCGGCGCCTTGCGGCCGGCGAACCAGTCCGTCGCGGGCGCCGTGCCCGCGGCATAGGCGCGCATGTCGACGACCGCATCCACCGCTTGCTCGATCATGGCGCTCACAGACCCACCAGCCCTGGCAGCCCACCCAGATCGGGGATCTCGTTGACCTCATAATAGGCATTCATCGGCTCATGGCGGCGATTGACGAAGGCCTTGTCCTTGATGCCCAGGTCATAGGCGGTCATCAGGTCGTAGCGGAAGCTGGACGAGCAGTGCAGCACATCTTCAGGACCGCAGCCCAGCGTGTCGAACATATATTCGAATGCCTGCATGCGCGGCTTGTAGGCCTGAGCCTCCTCGGCGGTGCAGACGGTATGGAACGGCGCTTCAAGCTTGTCCACGCTGTAGGGGATCAGATCCACCATCGAATTTGACAGGATGACCAGCGGGATCTTCTCGCCCACGCGCTTGAGCGGCTCCACCACATCGGGGTGCGGATTCCAGGTCGGAATGGCGGCATATAGCGCTTCGCCATCGGCATCGCGATATTCGGTGCCCGACCGCTTGCACGCGCGCTGCAACGCTTCGGCGACGACCTCGCGATAGGGCCGCCACGCGCCCAGCACGCCGTCGAGCCGATAGGCCGAGAAATAGTCGCAGAAATCCTCCAGGGCCCGTCCGGAAAGGCGGTCCGCATAAACCTGTCGCGCAACCGGCGCCATTTCAAAATTGATGAGGGTGCCATAGCAGTCAAAGGTGATGAACTTGGGCCTGAGAGTCGTCATGGAAACCCCTTCTACAAAAACGCTGAACCGTCCCGAACCGGGCGACGCGCGGTAGATCGTGCCGAGCGGCCTCTGAACAGCCATCGGTCGCTTCCCCCACGGATCGGCGGCACCGTTGCGCGGAGATTAGCGCTCGATTGCGACGCGATCCTGTTCTTCTTGGCCACGGCCGTGGCACAACCTGACCTATATCTGTCACATCACGGCAGGATATACCGCACCCGCGGGGCGCGAATCAGGGCTTCATCGCGATCAGATGACGTGCGATGCAGAGATCCTGCAGGGCGATGCCCGAACTGTCGAATATGGTGATCTGGTCGGCTGACGTGCGCCCCGGATCGCGACCCTGCAAAACGTCGCCAATGGCGACGATGGCGCTGCGATCGCCGGCGAAATGTTGAAAGTCGCCCATGATGACCGACTGCGCCGGAAGGTCGCAATAGAGCGACGCTTGCTCGAACAGAGCAGGGGGAAGCTCCTGCTTGCCAGCAGCGTCCGATCCCATGCTGGCGACATGCGTGCCCGGACCTATCCAGCTCGCGTCGAACAAGGGCGCGCGCGCCGGCGTCGCCGTGACCACCATGTCGGCGCGGCGGCACGCCTCCTCCGCGCTCGCGCGGGCAGCCGCCACGCCCTGTTCCTGCAACCGCGCGACGAACGCAGCGCCTTTGTCGGCGTCGCGCGCGACGACCAGTACCTCGGTGATCGGACGGACGCGGCGAAGGGCCATGACCTCGTAAAAGGCCTGGTTGCCGGCGCCGAAGATCGCAAGGGTGCTCGCGTCGGGACGCGCGAGCATGTCGGCCG
Organism: Sphingobium fuliginis; assembly: GCF_004152845.1. GTDB lineage: Bacteria > Pseudomonadota > Alphaproteobacteria > Sphingomonadales > Sphingomonadaceae > Sphingobium > Sphingobium fuliginis. The sequence continues at coordinate 643,402 of NZ_SEON01000001.1, read as the reverse complement.
CCACGGCGTCGGCCGCCGCGGTGCGATAGGCATTGACCAGCCCCGCCTCGATCACCCAGTCGATGCGTCCGACCTGTTGGTCGAAGAGCAAGATCAGCGAATTATGCCGCGGCAGACCGAGGGCGTCGTTGTCGGCCCAGAAGGACCCGACCTTCAGCCCCGCGAAGGACCCGGTGGCGGCCGACTTGATCGAAAAGCGGTTGGTCTGCTTCGACCCGTGGGCGGTGACGGCGGGGAAAAGCACGGCATCGTCGACCGCTGCGATCAAAGCTTCGCGTGTCGCGGCATAGGCCATCTCGTGCGAGACAAGCGCGGCCGATTCCTGTTCGGACATGAAGTGAATGACGATTACCCCTATTCCGTGAAGATGGTGTTCAGTCGCTGAACGTCACCGACGCTATCCGGAAGGACGTGCCGCATGTCCTTCCACCGATCATGTCCGTTCGAACAGCGTTTCGTAAAAGCCGTCGGTCTTGACCGTGATCGTCACGGGAACATCCTCGCGATTCTTCCAATACCAGCCATGGGTGCCGGCGAAGGGGGCGGTGAAGCTGCCTTGCGCGCCCTTGATGTCCTTCTGCTTCCAATAGTCGGTGAATTCGTCTTCCTTGCCGCCGATCGGTTCGCCATGCATGTCCGCGCGCACCGGGCCGGTCGCGGTCCAGCGGAAGTTGAACGTGTCGCCGACCTTCATCCGGGCTTTGATCTCCATCCCGCTGTGCGGGGCGAGCGTGATCGTTTTGGTGTCGCTCCGGAAGGCAGTGGCCTTGGCGATGCTCGCCTGCGTCTGGGGCGGCACCGTATAGGCCGCAGGAGCTGGCGGCGGCACGGCTGCTTCTGCGGGTTCCGCGGCATCCTGGTCCCCCGCCATCGCGGTAAGGCCGATCGCCCGGCCGACGCCCGTCACATCAACGCCATATTCGGCGGGCAGCACGAACAGCAGCAGGATCGCCGCGCCGGCCACGCCGGCGGCGAGGGCCGCGCGCCAGAGGGTGGCGGGCTGCGCCCGATAGGGCGCCGCGACAGAGGCCGTGGCAGTCATAGGCTCTTCTCCATCATGAAGCCGGCGAACTGATAACCGGTCAGGACGATTCCGGCACACATCAGCGCGCTGTTGGCGATGACGACATTGCGCGTGAAACTGGGCGATCGCCGCCACAGGCCCATCAGGATCAGGATGACGCTGAGCGCCATGAACTGGCCCATCTCCACGCCCACATTGAAGCTGACGAGATTGGGGATCAACCCCTCGCGCGAGGCGATCAAGTCCTGAAGCTTGGTGGCAAGGCCGAACCCGTGAAAGAAGCCGAAGACCAGCACGGCCACCTTCTGATTGGGCTGAAAACCCAGCAACGTCGGAAAGGCGCCGAGGTTGTCGAGCGCCTTGTACACGACCGACAGCCCGATGATGGCATCGATCAGGAACGGATTGGCGTGAATGTTGAAAAAGACGCCCGCCAGCAGCGTCGTGCTGTGTCCCAGCGCGAACAGGGTCACATAGGTGCCGACATCCTTCAGCCGGTACAGGAAGAAGATGACGCCGAACAGGAACAGCAGATGATCATATCCCGTCACCATATGTTTGGCGCCGAGATACATGTAGGGCACGATGTTCATGCCGGGATTGTTCTGGATGAAGGCCTTGTCACCCTCCGCCACGCCATGCGCCGCGGCGAGGTCGGTGAGACCTGTCGCAAGCGCGAGACCGGCTAGCCCCAATAGGGCGGCGCGTCGGCCGTTCATTTGATGGCGAAGGTCGCCGACTGGCGGGCCTGGGTCTGCTTGTTGATCACGAGCACGCCCACGCGCGCGCCGCTCGGGATCTGGGCACCCTTTGCAACGAACTGATTGCCCTTCGCCGCCACCAGCGGAACGTCGGTCTTTTTGCCGCCCGCCGTGACGATCAGCTTGCCGGTCATCAACGCGGCCGGCACTTCGTCACCATCCTCCATGATATAGAGGGATGCGCCGGCCGGCGTGCGGACCAGTTCGAAGATGGTCTCACCGACTTCTGCGACCTGGCCGCCGTGGCGCGGCTTGTCATCGCCATGAGCGAATGCGGGCGTGACGGCGAGCGCGGAGGCGATCGCGAAGGATAGGAACTTCATCGAGGATTCTCCCATTTTCGGCCAGGCTTATTCGGGTTTGTGAGGTAGCGTGAAAGCCAGTGTCGCGGTGTGCTCGTAGCGATCCGTCTTGGCCGGATTGTCGCTCGGCGTGACCAGGACCGCGCGGATGACGTTCAATCCCTGGTTGCGCACCGGGAACGTCACCGTGCCGTCGGCCCTGGTCTTGACTTCCACCGCATCGGGGTCGTTGACGAAGTCGTTGATCACTCCAGCCCCTGCCACGGGCTTGCCCATCCAGGTCACGCGATAGGTCAGCGGCTCGCCCAGCTTTTCGGGAATTTTGCCGACGGGAACGATCTGCAGCGCCTGTGCCGGTATCAGCGGCACGGGCTTGGTCAACGGACCCTGGATCGACACAGCATATTTGATCGTCGTCTCGGTCTTGGTCGAGTTCGGAACTTCTTCCCTGGTCTTTTTGACGATCTCGCCGCCGGGCACCCAGGACCAGGTGCCATTCTGAAGCACGGCGCTCACGATCGCCGGCGGCTCGTCGGTATCCAGGACGACCAGCGGCCCATTGGTGCGCAGTTGCGCGCCGACCGGATTGAGGTCGGTGTCCCATGCCTGCACGCTTTCCATATTAGGCTGACGCTTGACGGATTCCAGATCGTCGGCGCCGACGCCATAGATGACGGCGATCTGCTTGGCGCGCTGGGCGAAGTAGATGCCGTGCGCCTGGACGATGGTCGGTGTGACAAGGGCGGCCGCCGCCGCAGTCGACCAGATGAGGGATTTCAGTTTCGCCACGCTTTTTCTCCTCCACGGTTGTGGGTCGAGCCTATGGCGGGGGATCAGCAGGATTCACCAATTTGACACATGCTTCGGTATGTTACGCCGTATCCACCGGCTTCAGAAGCACGCGATGCAGCGGCCGCCGCGCCTTCTGCTACCGCGCCAATTCCTCTTCCGTCCGATGGCACAGGATGATGTTGCCGGCGGCCATCGACTGCAAGGGCGGCGCGATCGTGTCGCAACGTCCGCTTATCGCGACCGGGCAGCGCGGCAGGAACCGGCAAAGCGCGGGCTGCTCGTTCATCCCGGCAAAAGGGGCGCTGTTCCGGAAGCTTTCGTCAGCCAGCCAGTCGGTCCGCATTTCCGGAACCGAGGAGATCAGCAGATCGGTATAGGGGTGGAAGGGCGCTGTGGAATAGCTTTCGCATCGGCCGCTTTCCACCCGCGTACCCTTGTACAGGACCACGATATCGTCGCACAGGGCTTTGACCGTGGCGATGTCATGGCTGATGAACAGATAGGCGAGGCCAAGCTCGCGCCGCAGGTCCGCCAGTAGGTCGAGGATCGCGCCTCGAACCACCGTGTCGAGCGCCGATGTCACTTCGTCGCACAGAATGACGTCGGGTTCGGCTGCCAGCGCGCGCGCCAGATTGACGCGCTGCTTCTGGCCGCCCGACAATTCGCCGCACCGTCGATCGGCAACGCCTGCCGGCAAGCGGATCAGGTCGAGCAATTGCGCGACCCGCCGGCCCGCTTCCGCGCCACTGACCCCATGATAGAAGCGCAGCACCCGCCCCAATATGTCGCCCACATTATGCGCCGGGTTGAGCGCGACATCGGCATTCTGGAACACGATCTGCACGCGGCGCAGCTGTTCGCGTGTCCGCCCCGACACCGTCTGCGCAAGCGCCTCTCCATCGAGCGTCACCTGACCGGCGGTCGGCGCGAGCAGACCGGCGACGACGCGCGCGACGGTCGACTTGCCCGATCCGGACTCGCCGATCACGCCGACCGCCGCGCCCCGGCCGATCGTCAGGCTGACGTCGCTCAAGACCGGATTGGCGGGGCGGCCTGCCTTGTCCACCGGACCGTAGCCGGCGAAGATGCCGTGGATCGCCAACAGCGGCTCTGGCGCGCGGGCAGCTGGAGCGGCCACCGCGACGACCGGATGCGCCGCCGCCATCAGCGTCTTGGTATAATCGTCGGTGGGTGCTTCCAATATGGTGCGGACGTCATTCTGCTCGCGCACCCGGCCGCGATTGAGCACCAGAATATGGTCCGCCATCTGTGCGACCACCGCCAGGTCGTGCGACACATATACCCCGGTCGCCCCCTGTTCGCGCACGACTCGGCGGAAGGCCTGTAGCACCTCCACCTGCGTCGTCACGTCCAGCGCGGTCGTGGGTTCGTCGAAGATCACCAGGTCCGGCTTGGTGATCAGCGCCATCGCCGCCATCAGCCGCTGAAGCTGTCCGCCCGACAGTTCGTGCGGATAGCGGCTGCCGATCGTCTCGGGATTGGGCAGTGCGAGCGCGCGGAAAAGTTCGACCGCTCGCTGCCGCGCCGTCGCTGGCGAGGCGGTGCGGTGGATCAGCGCGGGTTCGATCACCTGATCGATCACCCGCCGCGACGGGTTGAACGCCGCCGCGGCACTCTGGGCGACATAGGTGATGCGATGGCCTCGCTGCGCGGCAAGCGATCGGGCACCCACACCGTCAAGGGTCGCGTCGCCCACCCGAATGTCGCCGCTGATGGCTGCGCCGCCTCGACCATGGCCCATCAGCGACAGGGCGATCGTGGTCTTGCCTGAACCCGACTCGCCGATCAGCGCCAGCATTTGTCCACGGGCGACATCGAAGGAGATGTCATCGACGATCCGCAGCGGCGCACCATCGGGACCGCGCACGGTGACGCAGAGATCGCGCACCTCGACATGGGCGTCCGCCATCACTTCACATTCCCCTGCGTGGCTGCATCGATCAGCAGGTTGACGCCCACCGTCAGGCTGGCGATCGCCACCGCCGGCGCCATGATCGCAAGCGCGCCCTCGGCCAGACCAGAAACATTTTCGCGCACGAGCGCCCCCAGGTCGGCCTCGGGCGGTTGCAGGCCGAGGCCCAGGAAGCTCAGGCCAGACAGCAGCAGCACGATGAAGACGAACCGCAATCCGATATCGGCGCACAACGGCCGGATCATGTTCGGCAACATTTCGACCAGCGCGATATGAATCCGCCCTTCGCCGCGCGCGCGCGCGACCTCCACATAATCGAGCCGGGCCAGCCCAACCGCGAGCGAGCGCGCGATCCGGAAATTACCCGGAACATAGGTAATCGCGACGATCAGCGTCAACAGCAGCACCGACGATCCGAAGGCCGCGACCAGCACCAGCGCGAATATCTTGCTGGGAATCGATATCAAGGTATCCATTGCGCGTGACAGGAGCTCGTCGAGCCAGCGCGGACCGACCGCCGCTGTCAAGGCCAGCCCGGTCCCGAGCGCGACCGCGATGGCGACCGCGATCGCGGACAGCCCCATGGTAAGGCGCGCCCCCACCAGCAGACGGCTCAGCACGTCGCGGCCCAGGAAATCGCTGCCGAACCAGAATTGGCTGGTCGAACCGGCGAAGACCTCTTCGCTGACGAACGCACCGGGCGGGTAGGGAGCGACAAGGGGGCCAAGAATCGCCGCGAGGATCCAGAAGCCGACAAGCGCAAGCCCGATCTTGCCCGAAAGGGGCAAGGCACCGGCGCGGCGAAGGAGCGATCTTCGCTTCATCCCTGCCGCAACCTCGGATTGGCCAGGATCGCGACGGTGTCCGCGATCAGCACGAGCAGAAGATAGGCGGCGCAGAAGATCATCGCGCAGGCCTGAAGCAGGGGCATGTCGCGCGAAGTGACCGCGTTCACCATCAGGCTGGCGAGCCCGGGATAGCTGAAGATCGTTTCCACGATGATCGCACCTCCGAAAAGATAGGACAGGCTGAGCGCCATGGCATTGACGATGGGACCGACCGCATTGGGTAGGACATGGCGAAAGATCAGCCGGCTGCGCCCGACGCCCTTGAGCTGAGCCATTTCAACATAAGGGCGATCCAGTTCGGCGATGATGGCGGCGCGAACCATCCGTGCCAACTGCGCAACCACGCCAACCGTCAGAACCATGACCGGCATGGCATAGGCGCGAACGAATTCGGCCAGTGTCGGGTCCTTCGGAATGAGAGCGATCGACGGCAGCCAGAGCAGTTTGACGGCGAAAACCAGCACTGCGATCGTTGCCACCAGGAATTCGGGCAGCGCGACCATGGACAAGGTGAGGATGTTGAGCGCGCGGTCGAGCTTGCGTCCTCGGGCGACCGCCGACGCGATCCCGATCAGGAAGGCCAGAGGAACCGAGACGAGGGCGGCGAGCGCTGCGAGCGTCAGCGTGTTGGGCAAGCGTTCCGCGATGATGTCGGCGACCGGCTTGTTGGCGACAAGGGACTGGCCCGGATCGCCGACGAGAATGCCCTGGAGCCAGCGCGCATAACGGACCGGGCCGGGCTGATCGAGGCCCATTTCATGGCGCAGCGCCGCCACCTGTTCGGGCGTGGCGCTCTGCCCCAGCACTTCCTGCGCGGCGTCGCCGGGCAGCAGCCCGCTGATCGTGAAGATGACCAGGGATACCAGAAACAGAGTGAGGAAGGCGAGCCCGATGCGCTTGACGATGAGCCTCAGCGGCCCCCGCCAACGGGACATGGCAGGCGCGCCGCTCATGCGTCCCACCATGCATGTTCGGCGAAGTTATAGCCCATGAAGGCGCCTAGCGGGATTGGGAACATGCCCTTGAGACGCCGGTCATACCCATCGAGAAGGCTGATGAAGGTAGGAATGGCCAGCCCGCCATGCTCATGGATGATCCACTGCATATCGCCGTAAATCTCCTTGCGCAGCGCGGCGTCGGTCGTGCTGCGCGCTTCGAGCAACAGCCGGTCGAAGCGCGCATTGTTCCATCCGGTTTCGTTTGTCGGCGCCTTGGACTGGAAGAACAGGCTGAACATCATGTCGGTCGTCGGCCGCTGGTTGGTGTTGCCGAACGTCATCGGGTGCCTCATCCAGTGGGTCGCCCAATAGCCGTCGCTGGGCACGCGATTGATGGCTAGCTTCAGGCCGATTTGCGCGGCGTGTTCCTGTAGCACTGTTCCCATGTCGATGGACGCATTGGCGACCGGCGCGGCATAGACCGGCAGTCGCACACCCAATAGACCGGACCGTTTGAGGAGGAACTTCGCCCGATCCGGGTCGAACGGGCGCTGTGGGATGTGAGGATTGAAATTGGGATCGGCGGGCGAGATCGGCTGGTCGTTCGCGATCGTGGCAAAGCCGCGGAACAGCGCGCGCTTGATCAGTTCGCGATCCTGCAAATATTTCATCGCCAATACGAAATCCGGGTTGGCGGTTACCGGATTGTCGCGGCGCATGATCAGGTTGGTGAACAGGCCCGAGGGGATTTCCATTATGGAATGGGTGGACGTGGCGCGCACGCGCTTGACCGAACCCGGACCGATGGCATTGACCATCTGCACATCGCCCGACAGCAACGCGTTGACGCGCGAGATTTCGTCGGGGATCGCGATCAGTTCGATCTCGTCGAGATAGGGTCGGCCCGGCTTCCAGTAATTGCGGTTCTTGCGCACGATGGTGCGAATGCCCGGCGCGAACTCATGCAGGGTGTAGGGCCCGGTGCCGTTCGCCTTGCTGAAATCGCGGCGGCCATTTTCCACGATCAGGAAATGCGACACGGCCAGGATCGCGGGCAGATCGGGATTGGGACCGGTCAGCCGCAATTGCAACTCGAGCGGCCCGGTCTGCCTCGCGCCGGCGAACTGGTCGGCGACCGTCTTCACCTTGGACCCCGCAGCCGGGTCGCGGTGGCGCAGCAGCGAAAAGATGACGTCCTCGGCCGTCAGCGGCTTGCCGTTGTGGAAATGCACGCCGCGACGCAGGCGGATATTCCACACGATATTGTCCTGGCTCACGATCCGGTCGGCCAGTCCCGGTTGACCGCGCAGCTGCCCGTCAAACTGTGTGAGGCCGCTGTAGAGCATGTAGTGCCGAATATAGTCGGTAGCAGTGCTGCCCTTGGCCGGGTCGAGCGTGTCGGCGGTGGAGGCATTGGTGCTGGCGATGCGGATGCGTCCGCCGGCCTTGGGTCTACCGGTCACTCCGCTCGCGCCGCCGACCGTCATCCCCGCAGCCAGTCCCCCCAGCAGCATCCGCCGGGACAGATCGGTGGAAATGACATTGGCCATGGATTGTCCCTGTTCCTTCATGTGAATGCACTAGGGCATGAATGGGGCGCTGCCGTCCCAAGCCTATCGCCATTTGCCATCGGTCTCTGCCGATTTGTCGCGGCGGTCCGGCATTGCCCGGCATCTTGTGCCGCTCGTCCGGCAGTTTGTGCGGCAGGTCGGGCGGCCGACTCATCCTTGTCGGATGGGGGTCGGCCGGCCTGCCGGTCAGAAATATTTGAGCCAGGCAATATCCCGGCGGCGACGCTTCAGTCGCGCGAACCAGGCCGTCGGAATGTAGAGCGGCAGGATCATCGCGGCGTACCAGACGAACACCCAGTTATAATTGTCGAACCCGAAATTCGCGCCGTGGTTGGGACCCCAGATCGCGAGCGCACTGTGGTAGAGGATACGCAGCACGGACAGATGCAGCAGATAGAAGAACATGGGCGCGCCACCGAACACGGCCAGCGCGGCGATGAGCGGCGAATCCTTGATCCGCTCGAACAGCGCCAGCAACAACGCGCCGCCGCCCAGCGTGGGCAGCAGGAACAGCAGCGACGGCGGATATTTGGTCATCGAGATGAAGCTCACCAGCGTGCGCACCGGGTCCCCCTCGATCGCATGCCAGGGTTTGTCACCATAGATGTTGAGCAGGCGCAGAAGGATGAACGTCAGGATCATGCCAAAGCCCAGCAAGAGCAGGCGACGCTGGCGCGTGGCCGGGTCCACCTCCGGCCGGAACCAGGGCCCGATGCCGAAGCCCAGCGATATGACGCCCAGCCACGGCAGGAGCGGGTAGGTCGTCTTCGCCACGAAACCCAATGGCAGCAGGATTGTGTCACGCTGATGCAGCAATGCCCAGAGCGGGAAAAAACTATCGCCCTGTGCCAACCGGATCGGATCGAGCAGATTGTGGAAGCAGACAAGGGCGATGCCAAGGCCGATCAGCACCGGGCGCGGCAGTCGCATCAATCCGGCCAGAGCGATCATGCAGATGCCGATACACCAGATGACCTGGAGCCAGAATGTGGGCTGCGGCACGATTCCCCAGTAGAGCGGCGACAGGAACAAAAGCTCGATCGCGATGAGCAACAGGCCGCGCTTCACAAGGAAGCCGGTTGTTTCCCGCGCTGTGTGATGAATGCTGAACAGATAGACGCCAAGCCCCGTCAGGGCGACAAATATGGGTGCGCAGAAGCTGACGATGAAACGCGCGATACCCATTGCGGGCAAGCCCATGCGCGCGTCGAACGGGTCGGTAACGTTGACATAGACAAACCATGTCTCGCGCAGATGGTCGAGCAGCATCAGCACCATCACGAAACCTCGCAGGGCATCGATATTCTGGAGCCTTCCCGCCGCTGCGGCGGCCGGTGTCTTGGACGCGCTCATTCCGACCGCGCCATGTGTCATCGAAGCGTTGCTAGCCATGTCCCGTCCCCATCACCGATCAGCATCGATCCATGCCGATCATGATCATCTTACGAAGCGACGTGTATCGAGTTTCGCCGGGCATCGGCGCTTCCTGCCGGACCAGTCGCTTCAGATGAAAGATTATAGCGTCTTTGTGCTTCGGCATGCTCCCTGCCGACCAGAGTCGTCATTTTCCCGCCGCAAGGTGTCTCTCGACCAGCGCGACATGGAGCCTCACGCCCAGTTCCAGTACATCGTCGTTGAAGTCATAATGCGGATTATGCAGCGGGGCGGATCCTTCCGGCTTCGCCTGTCCCAGCCAGATATAAGCGCCCTTGCAGGCCTGCAGCATGAAAGCGAAATCCTCCGACGTGAAGGCGGGATCGGGGGCCAGCCGTGCTTCGCCCACGGTCGCAGCCGCTTCGAGCGCCTCCTGCGCGGCCTCGGCGTCGTTGATCGTCGCCGGATAATAGCGGTCATATGTCACCGTCGCGGTGACTTCCCCGGCCAGCCCCACGCCTGCCGCCATCTGGCGTATCGACGCTTCGATGCGATCCTGTATCTGGGGGTCGAAGGTGCGAACGGTGCCGGATATGATCACCGCCTCGGGTATGACATTATGCGTATGTCCACCATGAATCTGCGTGATCGAAAGGACGGCGGAGGCCGTCGGCGCGACCCGGCGCGACACGATGCCGTTCAATTGCTGCACCAATGCCGCCGCAGCAAGGATCGCGTCCGGCGTGTCCTGCGGAATGGCGGCGTGGCCGCCACGCCCTTCCAGCCTGATTTCGAACTTGTCGGCAGCGCCCATGATCGGACCGGGCCGGGTAGCGATGGTTCCGGCAGGAAGATCCGGCCAGTTGTGCACGGCAAAGACGCGATCGCAGGGAAAGCGGTCGAACAACCCTTCCCGCACCATTTCGCGCGCGCCGCCATGGCCTTCCTCGGCCGGCTGGAAGAAGAAATGGACCGTGCCGTCGAAGGTGCGGCTGCGGGCCAGATGCTGCGCCGCGCCCAGCAGCATGGCGACATGCCCGTCATGTCCGCAACCGTGGAAATGGCCGGGGTTACGACTGGCGTAAGGAAGGTTTGTCTGTTCGTCGATCGGCAGCGCGTCCATATCCGCCCGCAGCCCGATGCAACGCGCCGAACTGCCATTGCGCAGCACGCCAACGACGCCCGTTCGCCCAATTCCCTCGTGCACCTCCAGTCCGAGAAGGCGCAGCTGCTCGGCGATCCGACCCGCCGTGCGATGCTCGCTGAAAGCCAGTTCCGGATGGGCGTGGATGTCCCGGCGAAAGGCGACGAGCGGTTCGATGAGGTCGGCAATGTCGGTCATGGGTCGCGCTCCGCCCTATCGCTGTTCGCCAAACAGATGCTGAATGGGATAATGATGCTTGATGAAAGGAGACTTGATGACGACGTAGCTGAAATATTTCTCAATTCCATAGTCGCTTTCAAGCATATTCTCGATGATCGACTGATAATGGGCGACGCCGCGCGTCACGAATTTCAGAAGATAGTCGTAGCCGCCGCTCACAAGGTGACATTCGACGATCTCGTCGAGCTTGCGAATTCTTGCCTCGAACCTGGAAAAGTCGCCTGAACGATGCTCCGTCAGCGTGACTTCGGTAAACACGGTCAGAAATTCACCGAGCTTGTGGAGATTGATATGCGCGCCATAACCCGTGATATATCCCGCCTTCTCCAGCCGCTTGACGCGGGTCAGGCAGGGGCTGGGGGATAGGCCGACCGCGTCGGCCAGCTCGACATTGGTGACGCGGCCCGACTGCTGAAGCTGCGAGAGGATCTTGAGATCAATCCTGTCCAGTCTGGGTCCGCCCAACATGTTCCTAGCCCCCTTATGTCTTACCCGACAACCGCGCGAATATCCGCCTCTTCCAGCAGGTCGTCCAGCGTTTTGCGGATGCGCGCGAAGATCATGTCCATCTCCTCGTCCGACGCGCACAGCGCCGGGGCAAGGCCGATGATATTGTCGCCGAAGGCACGGAAGATGACGCCATTCTCATAGCCTTTGGCGAAAAGGCGATCGGGCAGTTTCAGGGCAGGATCGAACCGTTCCTTGCTGCCCTTGTCCGCCACCAGCTCGATCGCGCCGAGCAGGCCCCGGCCACGCGTATCGCCCACCATCGGATGATCGGCGATAGCCCTCAGCCCCGCTTCAAACCGCGCGCCGACCCTCTGGCCGTTCGCCAATATACCGCCTTCGGTGTAGAGGCGCAGCACCTCCAGCCCGACGGCCGCGCTCACCGGATGGCCCGAATAGGTCGCCCCATGGCCGATCACCGCGTCAACCGCCGCGCCGTCGGCGATGCCCTGATAAACCTTGTCCGACATCAGTACCGCGCCCATCGGCACATAGCCGGAGGTCAGCCCCTTCGCGACCGTGATCAGATCGGGCGCGACGCCCTCCGCCTCGCAGGCGAACATCGGGCCGGTGCGTCCGAACGCCGTGATGACCTCGTCCGCCACCATCAAGATGCCGAGTTCGTCACAGGTGGCGCGGATCGCCTTTAGCCAGCCGACCGGCGGCACGATCACGCCGCCAGACCCCTGGATCGGTTCGCAGAAGAAGGCCGCGACATTGTCCGCGCCCAGTTCGGCCACCTTGTCCTTCAGTTGCTGGACCGAGCGCGCGATGATGCCATCATCATCGCCTTCCAGGTCACTGCGATAGGGATAGGGGGAGGGGATATGATGCTGCCAGCGCAGCGGCAGGTCGAAATTGCGGTGGAAATTCGCAAGTGCGGTCAGCCCTGCCCCCGTGCTGGTCGAACCGTGATAGCCTCGGTCCAATGCGATGCACTGCTTTTTCGCCGGCTTGCCGATCGCGTTGTAATAATGGGTGATATAGCGGATCGCGGCATCGACCGCATCCGATCCGCCCAGGGTGAAATAGACATGATCCAGCCCCTCGGGGCTGAGGTCGACAAGTCGCTGCGCCAGCCGCGCAGCCGGTTCGTTGCCGAAATGGAAATAGCCGGTGGCGTAGGGCAGGCGACGCATCTGCTCTGCCGCGACCTCGACGATGCTGTCGTGGCCATAGCCCACATTGACGCACCACAGGCCGGCGAAGGCGTCCAGAAGTTCGCGCCCCTCCATGTCGGTCAGCCACATGCCCTTGCCGCTTTGCAGCATGGTCGCGCCTCGCGCTTCATGCGCACGGAAGGATGTGACGGGATGGATCAGATGGTCGCGGTCGATGTCGAGCAACGACCGGTTGGAATGGAGCGTCATGAGTGGGCTCGCTGTTGTGATCATGGTCCAAGCCTAGCCGCATGCGGCGGAGCGAAAGGCCGATGTGCGCCGGGCAGCGACCCGTACTCGCCCTTTCGGCGGGAGTCGGCGGCATAATCTGCCGCCGGCTGGACATGGCGCTTGGCGGCCGCTTCAGCCGATCGCGTCCGCGATCGCCCTGCCGCATTGTTCGGTCGTGGCCTTGCCCTTGAGGTCTCCCGTGCGCAGCGCCGGCTCGGCAAGCACCGTCTCGACGGCCCGCATGATCGCGCCAGCGGCCTCCACCTCGCCCAGATGCTCGAGCATCATGGCAGCGGACCATATCTGGCCGACGGGATTGGCGATGCCCCTCCCGGCGATGTCGGGCGCCGATCCATGGACCGGTTCGAACAGGGATGGCGCGGTGCGATCGGGATTGATGTTGCCGGACGGCGCCACGCCGATGGTGCCGGTGCAGGCCGGGCCCAGATCGGAAAGGATGTCGCCGAACAGGTTGGATGCCACGACCACATCGAACCGGTCGGGGTTCAGCACGAACTGCGCGGTCAAAATGTCGATATGATATTTATCGTGCGCGACGGTCGGGTAGTTTTTCGCCATTTCCTCGACCCGCTCATCCCACCAGGGCATGGTGATGGCGATGCCGTTGGACTTTGTTGCGGAAGTCAGATGCTTGCGCTCACGCGTCGCAGCCAGCTCGAAGGCGTAGCGCAGCACCCGGTCGGTGCCGTGGCGGGTCATGACCGTCTCCTGGATCACCACCTCCCGATCAGTGCCGGAAAACATCTTGCCGCCGACCGAACTATATTCGCCCTCGGTATTTTCCCGCACGACCCAGAAATCGATATCGCCCGGCTCGCGCCCGGCAAGCGGGCAGGGCACGCCGGGCATCAGCCGCACCGGGCGCAGATTGACATATTGATCATATTCACGCCGAAACTGGAGCAGCGATCCCCAGAGCGAGACATGGTCGGGCACGATGTCGGGCCAGCCCACCGCGCCGAAGAAGATCGCATCGGGATTGCCGATCTGCGCCTTCCAATCCTCCGGCATCATGACGCCATGCCGGGCATAATAGTCACAGCAGGCGAAATCCTGCCATTTCTGCTCGATGGCAAAGCCATAGAGGCTTGCCGCGCGTTCGAGCACGCGGATGCCCTCGGGCATGACTTCCTTGCCGATGCCGTCGCCTGGAATGACGGAAATGGAGTAGGTGCGCGTCACGAAATCCCCCTAGATATCCGGATTACAGTTTGAGACCGCCGATGTGGAACGCCTTGGTCTCAAGATATTCCTCGATCCCCGCATGGGCGCCCTCCCGGCCCAGGCCGGATTGTTTGATCCCGCCAAAGGGCGCCATTTCCATCGCCATGCCGCCCGTGTTCAGAACGACCATGCCCGCTTCCAGCCGCTCGCCCACGCGGAAGGCGCGGTGGAGATTTTCCGTGTAGAAATAGCTGGCAAGGCCAAAGCTGGTGTCGTTGGCTAGCGCGATCCCCTCCGCCTCGTCATGAAAGCGGAAAAGAGGAGCGACCGGTCCAAAGGTTTCCTCGCGCGCGAGGCGCATGTCGCGGGTGGCGCCGGTCAGGATCACGGGGGTAGCGAAGCGTTCCCCCGTCGCGCCTTCGGGCGCCTTGGCGAAGATGCTCGCTCCATGGGAAAGCGCATCCTCGACATGCGCGTGCACCTTGTCGACGGCCGCCCGGTTGATGAGCGGGCCGATGGTGCTGCCGTCCCGGTCGCCCGGCGCGACTTTGAGCGCTGAAACCGCCTTCGCCAGCTTCTGCGCGAAGGCGTCATAGACGCCGTCCTGCACGAGGATACGGTTGGCGCACACGCAGGTCTGGCCAGCGTTGCGGAACTTGCTCGCCATGGTCGCGGCCACCGCCAGGTCCAGGTCGGCGTCGTCGAAAACGATCAGCGGCGCGTTGCCGCCAAGCTCGAGACTGAGGCGCTTGATGGTGTCGGCACTCTGTCGCATCAGCAGCGCGCCTACCCGGGTGGATCCGGTGAAGGACAATTTGCGTACGGTCTCGCTGCCGGTCAGCGCGCTTCCGATGGGGGCGGCCTGACCTGTGACGATGTTGATGACGCCTTTGGGGAAACCCGCCTGTTCGGCCAGCTTGACCAGCGCCAGCGCGCTGAACGGCGTCAGTTCGGATGGCTTCACGACGACCGGGCAGCCGGCCGCCAGCGCTGGCGCGCACTTGCGCGTGATCATGGCGGAAGGAAAATTCCAGGGCGTGATCGCCGCCGAGACGCCGACCGGTTCCTTCATCACCAGGATGCGGCGATTGGCTTCGGGCGCGGGAATCATGCTGCCATCGATGCGCCGGCCTTCCTCGGCGAACCATTTGACGAAGCTTGCGGCATAACGGATTTCGCCCTCTGCCTCCGCCTTCGGCTTGCCTTGCTCTGCGGTCATGATGCGGCCGAGATCAGCGACATTGTCCATCATCAGCGTGTACCAACGCTCCAGCAGCGCCGCCCGTTCGCCGGCCGTCTTCGCGCGCCATGCCGGCCAGGCCGCCTCCGCCGCGTCGATGGCGGCCTGTGTGTCGGCTTCGCTGCAATCGGGGATCATGCCGATGACCGCGCCGGTCGCCGGATCGTCGACGTCCATCGTCGCGCCGGATCGCGCGCCCGTCCATTCGCCGTCGATATGGACGTGCTGGACGAAAAGGTCAGGATTGTTGAGTGAAATAGTCATCCGAGGGCCTGCGTCGTGAGAGTGAAAATTTGGGCCGAAGGGTCGGCCTTGGGCGGCCGACCACGCACCATGCGCGTCACCTCCGCAACCCGCGGCAGCCCCAGTTCCTCGAGCCAGTCGCCAAGGCCGCTTTCCGCCGGTATGTCGATGCGACAGAAGATGCCGGCATTAGACCCCAGCCAGTGGGAGATAAGCGCCTTCGCTCCGCCGCTATCCGGCGCGATCGTCGGGCCCACGACATGACCCCGGCCGAAGCGGCGGAACAGCGAAAAGCCGACCGGTTCGTTGTCGCGGGTAAGCACCACCCCCTGCGCACCGGGCACCAGCGCATTCAACAGGGCGTCGCGATTCATCCCGGTGGCGCGACGGGCAAGATCGTGCAGAGTGGGCATGTCCTTGGCTCCCAGCGGACGCACCCGCTCAGCTGGAATGAGTTCGGCGATCGGCACGGCAAAGGCGGCGCCCTGATGCTGGAACACCGGCCCGGCAGCTTCAAATCCCATTTCGGCGTAAAGCGGCTTCCCCTCGGCCGTGGCGTTGAGCAAGATCGTGCGTTCGCCCAGGTCGCTCAGCACCGCGTCCATCAACTGCCGGTCGATGCCGGATTCGCGCGCTTCCGGCGAGACGGTGACCATCCCCAATGTCGCGGCGTCGGCGCCATAGAGCCACGCCATGGCCGTGCCTACGATGCCGTCCTCGCTTTCCGCGACATAGCCGAAGCCAAGACTCAGCAGAATCTCCCAATCCTCAACGCGGTGTGGCCATCTCTGAGCCTTGGAAAGCGACTGCGCGGCGGGCAGATCGTCCACCGTCATCCGTCGCAACGTCGCCATCGTACCTACGCTTGTCGCCATGCCGTCGCTCCCTGGCGGATGAAACACCCGCCTGATGCTTGTCCAGAAACCGACATGTAGTCACCCTGGCTAGCATTGGCTGCTGCCTTCGCCTTTTTTTCGAAAGATTATCGCGCGTAATTTCCCGTCGCGCCTGCACAAAATGCCGCGTCTTGCCCGGAATCGAAGATGAACGGCCGAACCGTGGGGAAGCAGGAACGCCTCTGCCACGACGCTGCGATCGGGCGAAATTGCAATGTTGTGAGCCGACGGGCCTTTCGATTAGTGTGTCGACAGGCAGGGTGGAAGGATCCCTGGTTCCCCTCCTTCTGCCTTCGGGCAAGAACAATGGTGGCCATTCCGGAGGGTTGGAGAAGAGCCCATGAACGACGGCCATGAATGGGATGCCGTGAGGAGAGACCTTTCTCGACCCGCTCTAGCCCGCGCCGCGGCGGTGAGCCAGAGGTCGGCTTTCTGCCGGAGATCATCGAACCAGTCGCGCGACATCTTCTCGACCGCGTCGCCTTCATGATGCCGCTGATCGCGCCGTGTCGCTCGGGGCTGCACCAGACCTGGCCTTCCGACCGGAGCGACAGCTCGCGCAGTTCATGGACAGCGGGATGATCGTCGCCTTTGACCTGGTCGGGCAGCGGTAGATCGGATGGGTCGAATATGCGCGTTTCTGCGCCGAATAGCTGAAGCAATCTGGCAGCTTCCTCGACCGCGAAGCGCGAGAAGGATCGATCGCGTAGCGACCCGTAGAGTAGCAGGATGCGGGGTGATGGCTGGTCGTCGCCAAGGCCCAGCGCCGGGCGGGAAATAACATAGGCCGGGTCAAGTGCCGGGAGGTGATCGGGATCGCAAAGCAGGCGAACGCGGGTCATGACGGTTCCTTGGGAAATATCGTATCGAAGAAGATCCGATCTAAGCGGCCTCGCTATGCGGTTCCGCGAAGATCGTGTCGGCAATGAAGTGCGCGGCCAGCGCGCCGACAAGCTGGGCAGCGATGAAGGCGGGCACGCAGGCCGGGGCGATCCCGGCGAAGCTGTTGCTCAACGACCGGGCGATGGTGATTGCAGGATTGGCGAAGCTGGTCGACGAGGTGAACCAATAGGCTGCGGTGATGTAAAGCGCGACGCTGATGGGGATGCTCTCGGGCCGCATCTTCGCCGTTCCGAGGATGGCGAGGATCAGCCCGAATGTCGCGATGGCTTCGCCCGCGAGCTGGCCGGGACCGCTGCGGATCTTGGCCGACAATTGGAGGATCGGCAGGTCGAACATCAGATGCGCGAGCCAGACGCCAACTATGCCGCCAACGAGTTGGGCAGCGACGTAAGCGATAGCCGTATCGGTGCGGATGTGGCCGCGCAGCCGCATGACCAGGGTGACGGCCGGGTTCATATGGGAACCGGACACCGGCCCGAACATCGTGATGAGGACGAACAGGATCGCGCCGGTCGCGAGCGCATTGCCGAGAAGGGCAATGGCGACGTTCCCGCCGGCAAGCCGTTCGGCCATGATGCCCGAGCCGATGACCGTGGCGAACAGCATGAAGCTGCCCGCCGCCTCGGCAAAGACGGCACGCCGGGTCACGCGGCCGTGATGCGGTTCCCCGCCCCATCGACGACCTGCTCGCCGTCCTCCTTTGCGAAGGCTCCGCGCTGCGCATCCGGCAGGATGTCGAGCACTGCCTCGGACGGCCGGCAGAGCTTCACGCCGAGCGGCGTCACCACCAGCGGACGATTGATGAGAATGGGGTGCGCCATCATCGCATCGATCAAGGTTTCATCGGATAATGTATCGTCACCCAGGCCGAGGTCGGCATAAGGCGTGCCTTTCTCGCGCAGGAGTGCGCGCGGCGTCATGCCGGCCCGCTCGATCATTTCGATGAGCAGTGCGCGCGACGGCGGTGTCCTCAGATATTCGACGACATGCGGCTCGACCCCCGAATTGCGGATCAGCGCCAGCGTGTTCCGCGAAGTTCCGCAGCCGGGATTGTGATAGATGACGATGGTGGTCACGGGCGCCCGGTCCTTCAGCAACAAGTGAGGTCGGCGAGCAGCGGCTCGCAGAGTTCGGCGCGGCCCTGACAGCAATCCTTGGCGAGAAAGATCATGAGGCCGCGAAGCGTGTCGATATTGGCGCGCTGAATCTGATGCCGGCCGCGCTTGTCGGCGCTGACGAGGCCAGCCTTCGCCAGAACAGCGAGATGGGTGGAAAGGGTGCTTTGGCTCAGGCCGCTGGCTTCGACGAGCGCCCCCGTGGACAGACCGTCGGGCTCATGCCGGACGAGCAGGCGAAAGGCATCGAACCGCGTGGAGTGTGCGAGCGCCGCAAGAGCTTTGAGAGCGAGGTTCGGATCCATGCATCGGATTTATCCGATAGGTTTTCATCTGACAATATGCATCGACATTTCCCGATAGATTAGAGCGATCACCATCGTCTTGCCGTCTATGGAAGACTTGGCGGCCCTTCCCATTGCATCGATGCGGATTTCTTGAGCCGTTGCCGCAACCAGGTGAGGCCGGGTGCCTGATGGTGTTGCATCATCTCCCGCATGTTCGGCAATGGGATAGGGGGGCTCGAAGATGTCGAGAGGCAACGCCCCAGCCATGACGCACGCCAGTCTTTCGTGCGGTCGAGCAGACCAAGCCGGCCTGTTCATGAATCACAATACTATCTAATTTGGCGTCGAATCGCTTGCCCCACGCTGCGCTGAGGGAGGGGCAGCCTTGCACCATGGCGGAATGAATATGCGAATGAAATTTGGCGCCCCGGTCGATTTGTGCGCCATCGTCCCTACGCCGGATATAAGCACATGAGCGACCCGGACATCTCGCGCCTCACTGACAAGCAAAAAGAATGCCTTCGCTTGGTCGCCCAGAATCTCAACACCAAGCAGATCGCCAGGCAGATCGGCAAATCAGATCATGCGGTGAACCAGCGGGTGCGCCAGGCATTGCGCGCGCTGGGGGTTGCCGATCGTTTCGAAGCCGCCCGCATCCTCTCCGAAGTGGAGGGACGGCAGACATATCAGCCATTGATATATCAACCGGAAGAGGTTGCCATCGCCCCGCAAATGTCGATTGTTGGGGGGCAGGAGATGCCGGTCGAACATCAAGCGCTGCGCATCCCTCCGCTGGGAGGTCGAGACAATGATCTAGATGCGTTGCAACGCATGAAGTGGATCCTGAGCCTGGCGCTCATGATCGGCGGAACGGTTGCCGCGCTTGTCGCGGCCGGCCTGTGGATCATGTCTTTCTTTTCATAGCGGTCGCGCGTTCAGACAATCCGACTTTCAAGACGACGCTCGTCGTCCAAGGAGATCCCATGTCCAAAGCTGACAGCCCCATGCCGCTTAGCAAAAATGCCGCTCAGACGGTGGTCACCGACCTGAACATGGCTTACGCTAAGCTCGACGATTTACTCGCCCACACGCTTCGGGCCAGCGCGAATATGATAGAAGTGGGGCGGTCCATGGGACTTGATCCTCTAAGCGGGCAGAAGATTTTTTCCGACCTTACGCGCTGCACAAACGCCATATTGCAAAGCCGCCAGAGCCTGGTCGAGGCGCATAGCAAGGCGCACCGCATCCGCAAGCGCTCCGAAGTCGCCGACGAGAATCTTTTTGGCTGCCCCCGGGAGAAAATGCAGAGCGGCAAGGCGGGCGTGCCGTCGCTGTTCGGCGATATGCCCGGCAGTGCCGCCGCCTGAGAGGCCGCCTATCTCGGGGAAGTCGAATGGATCTGTCCGCCGCCTTCAATGCAGCTCTGATCTGCATAGCGCTTTATGTCTGGCTCCAAGGTGGCTGGGCAGGAAAAGCAGGTGCCTTGCTCGTCATGCTGGCGAGCCTGCTCACCTATATCGGAATGGGTGGCCACCATCCATTCGGCAAGCCCAACCCTCTGGTGTTCAGCGGCGACCTGCTGCTGCTGATCGGGTTCATCTATCTCGCGCTGACCTCGTCACGATGGTGGCCGATCTGGGCAGCGGCCTTCCAGTTCAATGGCGTCTGTTCGCACCTGGTTGCCTGGGCAGCGCCCAAGCTGGTTTCCAAGGTCTATTACAGCATGACCACCGCCTGGGGCATTCCCATCCTGATCGTCATGGCCGTCGGCGTGCTGATGGATCAACGTGCCTCGAGAAGGCTCGAAAATGGGGGGATTCAAAGATGACCGCCATGTTCGGCCAACGCGCAGCACTGCTCCGCCCCACAGATCTTAAGGCGATCGAAAACGATCTTGCCCGCCTCAGCGAAACCATTCGATCGCTGACGGGACCTTCCGAAATCCTTGTCGATGCCGGGGGGCAGGAAACCCCTTCTTCGATGGGTGACGTGGCGGAGAAGCGTCTTGGCTCCCTGGCGCGGCGCTTGTTGCGGGAAAGCGATGCTCGGCAGGCGGTGTTACCGTTCGGCATCACCGTCGATCCGGCCTGGCATATGCTGCTGGACCTTTTCGCTGCCGAAACAGAGGGAAAGGCCATTTCAGTGAGCAGCGCCTGCATCGCTTCGGGAGCGCCGCATACGACGGCGCTGCGCTATCTCAATCAGCTGTGCGAGAAGGGGGCCGTGATCCGGGCGCCGGATACCGTGGATGGCCGCCGGATGCATATTCATCTGGCGGAGGAGTTCCGCTCTCGAATACGCGACTATCTCGTTCTGGTGGCCGAGGGGCGGGAGGAGCATCAAACCCCGTAATAGCTGCCAGTTTGAGTGACCAATATGAACCCATCTCTCAGCAAGTCTTTGATTCCTTATGAGACATGGCCAAGGATAAGCGCTATCCTTCCTCTACCCCGAACCAAGAAGCCACAGGGTCGCGTTCCCGCCTCTTCGTGCCTCCCTCCACGAAGAGGCGGGACAATTTTCATCAGGGCCACGCGATTTGCATTTTGGCGGGCAATCCATCTGCCATGCCGCCACTGGCATGACTTTGTTCATGAAGGTCGTTCCGGATAGATATTACGGCACTCGCGCGATAAGGAGCCATTTCGTCGCTGGCATGCGTATATGCTGGCGAGGTAAGGGCCAGGGTGGCAATTTAGGATTTTGTCGGTGGATGCATAGCGCCGCATCCAAAGCCGTTCCATCTGCGCGATGGACGACTCGGTCAGAAAGGCGCAATATCATTGCTCTTCTCCCCCTTTGGAAGAAGTCTTGGCCCCGCCTCTGTCCCCCTACTGAGGCGGGGCCATTTTCAGTGGCCGTCAGTTGCGTCGGCGGCGGCCGCAAAGTCGCTCATCCGTGGGCGACACCATCGCCAGCCCCGCCTCGAAAGTGCTCACAGCGGGCATCTTTTTTCGAACCGTCGCTGCTTGGTCTAAAATGGACGGTCTGCTCGCCCTCCAACCCTTACTAGCCGGTGCGGCATGCCAGGCAGAGCGTTTCCGATCAATCAAGCGGCCAAATCCCGAAAATCTTCCGAAATCCAGCGTGATTTCGGTGCATTCTATCAAGTGCAAGATGCAATGAAGAATGATGGAACCCCGCTTCCACCTCTTTGCATCGAGGTCCGTTGAAACATGTCACCCCAGGTCGAGCGCATTCATAGTGACGAGCGTCTTCCGTCTGAGGCTGACGTCGTCATCGTTGGCGGCGGCATCCTCGGCTCTACAGCGGCCTATTATCTAGCGAAGCGCGGCCTCTCTGTGGCGCTCCTCGAGAAGGGCCACGTCGCTTGCGAACAGTCGAGCCGAAATTGGGGTTGGTGCCGCCAGCAGAACCGCGACCGGCGCGAACTGCCGCTCTCCGTGCTCTCCATGCGACTGTGGGACGAACTCACGCGCGAAATTAATCGAGACCTAGGCTTCCGACGGTGCGGCCTTGTCTATGCGACTCATGACGAGGCCGTGCTCGCCGGTTGGGAAAAGTGGCGCGAGATCGCCCGGGAATACGACGTCGATACCCAGGTGCTGAGCCGGGCGGAAGTGGCCGAGCGCGTCCCCGAAGCGCGCGGCAAGTGGGTCGGCGGGACCTATTCGGAACAAGACGGCAAGGCCGAGCCTGCCCTTGCCGCGCCGGCTATTGCCGAGGGGGCCAGGGCTTTGGGCGCGACGATCCACCAGGAATGCGCGGCGCGAGCAATCGAGCTGGCCAACGGAAAGATTGCGGGCGTGCACACGGAGAAAGGCTACATCAAGGCCAGCGCCGTGCTGTGTGCCGCTGGCGCCTGGTCCTCTCGCTTCCTTAGGCCGCTCGGGATCAGCTTCCCTCAGGCGAGCATCCGACAGACCGCGCTACGTTCCACCCCGACGATCAACATAGGCGAGGCGGTCTCCACACCCTACTGCACGATCACGCGCCGACTGGACGGCAGCTATACGCTTGCGATCAGTGGCAAGGCGAACCTCGAAATCACGCCGCAGGCTATCCGTTACAGCCGTGAATTCATGCCGCAATTCTTCCGTCGCCTGAAGAATGTCAGGCTTGGCATCGGCCGATCGTTCGTTTCGGGGCCGGATTCAATGCAAGCCCTGCTGACCGGCGACGATCGGATTTTCGAACAGAATCGCGTGCTGGATCCTCCGCCTTTGAAATGGCTGGTGAGCCAGGTGGTGGAGAGTGTACGGAAGACCTTCCCCCAACTCGGCCAAATCGAGATTGATAGCGCCTGGGGTGGCTTCGTCGATTGCACGCCGGACGCAGTGCCTGTCGTATCGAAGGTGGACGGGGTGGATGGCCTTGTCCTCGCGGCGGGCTGCTCCGGGCATGGGTTCGGATTGGGTCCGGGTCTTGGCTATCTGGCTGCAGAGCTTGTCGCGAACGACACGCCTAGCGTGGATCCCGTACCGTTCCGGCTGTCCCGACTGGTCGATGGATCGAAGCTGAACATCGCGGCGATCTGACTGCCGGGTCTGAAGTCAGGCCCGGCGCCCACAGGCGAACTCAGTAGACAGGCAGAGAGGCGAGAGGGGCCGCCCCGTGCCCGCTCCGTCCGGTCTGTCGCTTATTGGTAGCGGGCGCCCCGCCTATGACAGGATCCAGCGGTGGCCCCACCACCTTGGATCAATAGCCGCGGGATCGGTCTATCACGCCGATGAGCGGTTCGTTGCGTTGATCTCGACGAATGTTGTCGAGCAGGATCGGTGCGGCCGTCTCCGGTTGGGTCATGCTCGCCACATGCGGTGTTACAAACACCCGCGGGTGCGCCCACAGCGGATGTTCGGGCGGGAGCGGCTCGGTTTCAGTGACATCAAGGATGGCCCTGCTCAAATGACCGCTGTCCAAGGCAGCCAGGAGGTCGGCTTCGACCAGATGAGGCCCTCGTCCGACGTTAATGATAGACGCACCATGAGGCAGGGCAGAGAATGTCTTGCTGTTCAATATACCCACGGTGCTTGGCGTGAGTGGCAGCAGGCACACAAGAACGTCGCATCTACTCAGGAACTCGTTGAATTGTTCGGCCCCCGCATAGCTATCAACACCGATAATCGTGCGCGGGGACCGGTTCCAGCCCCGGAGGCGAAAACCATAGCTGCGCAGCCTTTCGAGTACCGCGCGGCCCAGAACCCCCATTCCCATCACCCCAATGGTACGGGAAGAAGCGGGTGGAACCTCGAGCGGGTTCCATTCTCGCGATGCTTGGGCCTCGACATAGTCGAAGAAATCACGGTGAACCGCGAGAACCGCGAGACTCACATATTCGACCATGCCGTCGATGATGCCCGGTTCGACCATGCGGACGAGGGGGACGTGATCAGGCACCGCGGAAAGATCGACATGATCGACGCCGGCGCCCGACGAGAACAAGACCTTCAGCCGCGGCAAGGATGTCAGGAACTCACGCGGCGCCTGCCAGGCAATCAGATACTCGATCTCGTCAAGGTTTCCAGCATCCGGCCAGACGCGAAAGTCGAGGTCGGGAGCATGCTTGGCGAAAAACTGGGACCAAGCTGCGGCGCGAGGAGCGTCGGAGCGATAGAGGATCGCCATTTACCATCCCCCCACCCAGCCGTCGAACAGCCCGTCGGGGAGTGAATCCTTTTCGGCACCGCGCAGGAAGTCGAAGTCGCAGCCACGATGGGCTTGCTCGATGTGGCGACTATATAGCGAGCGATAGCCGCG
This sequence comes from Sphingobium fuliginis, assembly GCF_004152845.1. Lineage (GTDB taxonomy): Bacteria > Pseudomonadota > Alphaproteobacteria > Sphingomonadales > Sphingomonadaceae > Sphingobium > Sphingobium fuliginis. Next base: position 618,990 of record NZ_SEON01000001.1, on the reverse strand, counting down.
GTTGTGGCGAGGCTGTGGTGCCTGCCATTGGGCACGTCGACGCTCGAGCTCGTCGCTGTCCACCAGCAGATCGAGCCTCCGTTCTGCAAGATTGAATTCGATCATGTCCCCGTCGCGAACCAGCGCCAGCGGCCCACCGACTGCCGCTTCGGGAGAGACGTGCAATATGGCGGCCCCATAAGCCGTGCCGCTCATCCGAGCATCGGATATGCGCAACATGTCCCGTACGCCTTGCGCCAGGAGATGGCGGGGCAGCGGCAGCATGCCCCATTCCGGCATGGCCGCACCCACGGGGCCGGCGTTACGCAGGATCAGTATGCTGTTCTCGTCAATGCCGAGCGCGGGATCGTCGATCCGATCGGCGATCGTCTGAACGTCTTCGAAAACGACGGCCCGACCACGGTGATTGAGCAGCCGGGCTTCCGCGGCGCAGACCTTCATAACGGCGCCATCGGGAGCAAGATTGCCCCGCACAACCGCTAGAGTTTCTCCGATCCGAACGGGCTTGTCGAGTGGACGGATAACGTCTTCGTCGAGTATTTCGGCCGCCGAAACGACATCGCCGATCGTTTGACCGCTAACGCTGCGGGCGTCCAAATGGAGCAGGGGAGCGAGCCTCTTAAGTAATGCCGGCACCCCGCCCGCAGCCATCAATCGCTCGGTCAGATGCTCGCCGGCCGGCTGAACATTGGCAATCAGCGGCACCCGGCGGCCAATCTCATCGAAACGTTCGAGCGAGAGGTCCACACCGGCGCGCCCGGCAAGCGCCAGAAGGTGGATGATCGCGTTCGTCGATCCGCCCACGGCGCAGAGCAATGTGATCGCATTGTCGAATGCGCGCCTGTCAAATTGTCGAATGCGCGCCTGTCAAGTAGTGTGCGCCCGGCTTCGGCAGCATTTGCGAGGATTACGCTGCGGCGCCCCACCTCCCGCGCAAATTGGTTGCGGCGCCGATCGACTGCAGGCACAAGACTGCTGCCCGGCAGGGAGATTCCCAGTGCCTCGGAAATGACCGCCATCGACGATGCAGTGCCCATTTCGGCACAATGTCCGACCGTTCCCATGACATTGCGCTCAAAATCGGCGAACTCCCCTTCCGCAAACTCCCCAGCGCGCAACTTGTCGACCATTCGCCAAACGCCGGTGGCATTGGCGAGATTCCCGCCGGTCGCCGAGCGCGGCGTCGCGGGGCCACTCGCGAGAAAGATAAACGGCACGCCTGCACTTACCGCTCCCATGATGAGCGCTGGCTGTGTCTTATCGCATCCGCCCAGCAGGACTACCGCATCAAAGGGATAGGCGCGAACGCACTCTTCCACTTCCATGGCCAGAAGGTTGCGAAACGGAAACGAGGTGGGCTTGATAATGTTTTCGCTGAGCGACATCAGCGGCGTCTCGAATGGGATTCCGCCTGCCTCTATGATCCCGGTCCGCACATCTTCTGCAAGGACGCGGAGGTTCATGTTGCATGGATTGATGTCGGACCAGGTATTGAGGATCCCGACGACCGGACGCTCCATCAGGTCCTGACGGCTCCAGCCGGCAGCCGCAAGCGTGGAGCGGTGAATGAAGCCCGGCAAATCATCCTTGCGGAACCAGCGTGCGCTGCGCAGCGCCTTTTTGTCATTCGACTTCCTGGCATCTTTGTCATCGTCAAGCATCCGCGCCTCGTCTCAAAACTCCCTGACATGATCTTACTATGCTACAGGCACGTTTATTGCCTATTTCGTGGTTAAAAACGGCTACAAGTCTGCACGCTTCGCCTTTAATCGGAATCTTCTTCTGCTTGGCTGAACCAGTATTGGGCCAGCGGGGCCGTCGCGTTCTCGCGGTGCGGAACGAACAACGGGAAGGATTTCCAATGAGCCAATTTAGACCCAAATACATCACATTCGATTGTTATGGCACCCTGACCAATTACGAGATGGGGTCGATGGGCCGTCAGCTGTTTGCCGATCGTATTGCCTCGGAGCAGATGGAGGCCTTTCTCGCGGACTTTAAAGCATACCGGCTCGACGAAGTTCTTGGCGACTGGAAGCCATTGCATGAGGTAGTCCGGAACTCCGTCGAACGTCTCTGCCGGAAGTGGAGCGTGGAATTTCGCGAGGCGGACGCATCCAAAATCTATAATAGCATTCCAACCTGGGGTCCTCATCCCGATGTCCCCGAGGGCCTAGCCAAGGTCGCCAAGGAAATCCCCCTGGTGATTCTTTCCAACGCGGATAACGCACAGATACATGATAACGTCGCCAAGCTTGGCGCTCCGTTCGCCCATGTCTTCACGGCAGAGGATGCGCAGGCGTACAAGCCGCGGCTGCAGGCTTTCGAATATATGTTCGACCAGCTCGGGTGCTCCCCCGAAGAAGCCATGCACGTATCTTCCAGTTTTCGGTATGATCACATGTCCGCCTGTGATCTGGGTTACGGTGCGCGCGTGTTCGTCGCGCGCGGACATGAGCCTAGCCTACCTCATTATGCCACCCACCAAATCGCGGATATCGGCGGTCTTGCCGGCGTGATAGGTCTCTGAGTAGAACCGGCAGGGTCGGCGGTCCTGCCGGTACGCTTCTCGTTGGTTGGCCTGGTGAGGCACAGCTGATGGCGCTGGAGTATCGAGGTGAATAGGAATCTGGGGGTTTGCAAAGTTTAGGGAATATAATCTGTAATTTGCAGCGCCAGGCGGCGTGGATCCCTTGAGGGTTTCATGGACCTGTCAGCACCCCAGAGAGTGGCGAGTGGATTTCATGGTATGACTGAAAAAGTGGAGCTGGTCTCCGTCGCCTGCCCCACATTCTTCTTTGATGTTACCTGATCCGCTTCAGTTCAGCTTGTTGATGGATTCACGCATGTGGTCGACACTGACGCTGGAATAGCGCTGGACCATGCGCAGCGATTTCCAGCCGCCCATGTTCATGATGGTGATGAGGTCGATCCCGGCCATGACGCAGTGCGATGCCCAGTGGTGGCGCCAGTCGTGGACGGTGTCCAGCCATCTCTCGAACTTCAAGAGCCGATCGGTATCTTTGCCGAACCTCGCACTTCCTGGACCAGCGCCAGCGTGTTGAGCCTTGCGAGAAGTGTTCCCGACCACCGCTCGCCCAGAAGTTCCGGCGCCGTAGCTGGCCAAGTGTCCAACGCACGTTCCACCGTCGCCTTGACCTCGCGAACGACCCACTTGGGGTCCACCCGCAGAAAGCTCGCCACTCGTTCGAATCGGTGGAGGTTGACAGTGTCGAAGCTGTGGGTGCGTACGAACCGTAGAGCGAGCGTGTCGCGCGGCTGAAAAAGGACAGTCGGAACAATGTCGTAGGCTGGTGACAAGCGGACCTGCCCCGGTTCAGGGAAACGGAAGGACCAGTTCTTGAGGTGATTATCGCCGTTGCCGATCAGCACGTCCGCGACAATGCGGCGGATTGCCTCGAGGATGTCGGCGCGGCGGTCAGTACTGAAGCGGCTGATCATGTTGATGACGGTTTCGGTGGTGGCCATGGTATATTTGCGATCCCCGATCGCTCCGATGACCTGCCCGGCGTCCTCAATGTGAATGCGCGTGTCGTCGGCTGCGCGATCGAACCGATCGACCACCAATACCTGCTCGCCGTGTTCGAGCATTTCGTCGGGTATACCCGCGACGGCGGCGCGCGGCATCAGCCGACAAGGCGCTGTCTCGACGCCGATCATGCCCGCCAGCGTCATTGCGCCATGCTCAGCTCCCGGAAGCCCGCGATAGGTATCGCTTGCTACCTTGATGATGCAGCGGCCGGTGTCGCCCCGGGCGGGAAGTGTAAGCCGTTCGCCGTCGATATTGGCGGTGAATTTGAGTTGGACTCCGGCGAGTGAGAATTTGACCACACCCTTGGGTTCGGCCGCCTTGAAGCCTTTTATAGATATCAGATCGAGAGGGCCGGCGGAGGCTGGTGTGTCGGTTTCGGCTGTAACCAGCACGGCGCCGGGAAGGTCGGCGCCCAGCCGGGTGAGCACGTCGAACTGGTCATGATCCCCGGGACCCATTTCGGTGAGCACCAGTTCGCGAAGCGCGCCTTCGGGAAGCAACCCGGCAAACCAGGGCGGGATCGAGCCGTGCAGGCCAATCTTGTCGCCACGAGCGGAAAGCCGGTCGCGGGTGCCTGCGTCAGACGTCGGATCATACCAGCCAAGGCTGAGTACGGGCCGTGCCGTGTCGCGGAGATAGGATTCGGACACTGTGAAGGCGACCGCGCCGTCGGCATCGCGCGTGAGCGTTCCTACCTTCACTGGCCCAAGCTTCGCATCAAGCAGGTGAACGCCGAGGATCGCGGAAGCCTTCCCCATCTAGCGGTTCTCCTCTTCGTCCTCATCGAGATCGACGAACAACTCCTCGAACGTCGAGCGCACCGGGCGGTTGAAGTCGATGCCGCGCGCGCCTTCGACCTGATCACGGACTGTGCTAGCCTGGGCGCGTGGCACGAGGACGGGCACCAGATCCAGCGCGTCGCAGATCTCGGCGAATAGGGTCAGGCGGTCGCGACCCCGGCGGCCGCCGATCAGATCACGTTCGAGTTCAGAGATGCGCGCGCGATCACGACCAAGCCGCCGGGCCAATCCAAGTTGACTCATGGAGCGTCTGCCGCGCCACTGACGCAATTGATCCCCCAAGATAGAAAAAATATCCATTTGCATGCGGAATTCCGCTCTAAAATATATACTATGCGGAATATCGCTACAGGAAAAATTTCGAAGATCAAGCGGAATTCCGCTCTAAGTGTTCGAAGATAGCGGTATCCCGCTCTCATATTCCCCCCGAAACTTTGTCGAGATGCATCAGGCCGCCGCAACAGGCGCGGGGACCTGGCTTCACACCCGCAACTGGTATCGACCGCGAGGCAGGCTACAATCCATGCCGCCATCAGTCGCTCGCTCAACCACTGAACAACCTCTCGAGGCGCTTTCTCTGATTGCGCTGCACCCTATGGGCGGCTTCGCCAGGCTATCGGTTCTCGCAGGAAATGGAGCAGACTGTGCGGTCTGCCCCAAATCCTTCTCGGACGTGCGGCTCGCTTTAGCTGAGCCTATTGATGGATTCGCGCATGTGGTCGACACTGACGCTGGAATAGCGCTGGACCATGCGCAGCGACTTCCAGCCGCCCATGTTCATGATGGTGATGAGGTCGATCCCGGCCATGACGCAGTGCGATGCCCAGTGGTGTCGCCAGTCATGGACGGTGAAATCCTCTATCTCGGCACGCCTGCAAGCGGTGGCGTGCTGGTTCTTGATCGGGTTGCCGCCGGGGATCTTCGCCTTGCGGGTGTCGGAATAGTGCTTGCCCAACCGGTTGAGGAAAACATGCCCCTTTGTCGGCTGCCCTCGCTTCTCCCAGATCGGACGCAGAACGTCCATGACGCGGGGATGCATCGGAACGGACCGGATGACGGCATTCTTGCTGTGGTTAAGCCGGATCGATCCTTGCTCCATATCGACGCCCTCGACACCCCACGGGAGCTGCAATGCCGTCTGGATACGTGGGCCATGGAAGGCGAGCAGGGTGATGATCGGCTGTATGTGCGGTGAGTAGGCCTCGATCAGCCGGTCGCGGTCTTCCTTGCTGAGAAAGCGCACCCGTTCATTGTCGAACGGGATCGCCTTGATGCGCAGGGGCGGAAGGTCGTGCAGGTCGTGATGGACGTTGATCGCGGCCTGGAACACGGCGCGATAGCGATCCTGGCCCGCCGGGTCATGGCCGGTCAGATAGGCGCGGCGAAAATGCTCCCAGGCCTGCTTGGGTTCGCGCAGGCTGAAGTCTCCGATCAGGCCATCGAGCTTGCCGATGCGCAGGACATCGGACGGGCAGGGGGGCTTCGCCTTGGTCAGGTAGCTTTCAAAAGCGTCGGCTATTTTGCCTTGCGCCACGATTGCGGCCGGACCGAACATCAGCCGGTGCCGCAGCTTCGTTTCATGTTCCGCCATCAGGTGCGCCGCAGCATCGCGGTCACTCGTACCTGAACTGAACTCCTTGACGTCGATGTGCTTGTCGCCAAGCGTGACGGTACCTCGGATATAATAAATGCCGTTCTTCCCACGGGTTCGAATGGAGAGCATCTTATCTTCCTGTTGCATCTGATCGCGCGCTTGCGCCGGGAGTTTCGCTCCAAATGCTTCAGCGTGAGGCGCGTTAGCTTTTATGAAGGTCTGGGGCATGCTGTCGTCCTGATTGGTACGGGCGCATGCTGAACTGGAACAGCATGCCAAGCGACAGCAAGGTGATCATCCATTCCATGGAGGTGCCCGGCTTCGTGGCAGTGCACGGATGCGTCGGTAGGCAACGGCCGTGATGGGCGAGCAGCGTTTATACGCTTCCTGCGCGGCTGCGGGATCGACCCTTTTGGAGCCCGAGCTAAGCGAATCGCTTGCAGTCCGAGATAATTTCGGCGGTGTGCGCGACTCGGGATTTCGCTCCCATCGCCCGGCATTTGCATGCCCAGAATTTGCCCAAAGAGACCCGGATTTGCCCAGAATTTGCCCAAAAATTGATGGGCATGGCCAGGCGCTACGGCTTGCGGCAGGCAAACAAAAACCCCGCCAAACCGTTGATTTGGCGGGGTTTTCGATGGTGGGCGTGGCAAGGATTGAACTTGCGACCCCTGCGATGTCAACACAGTGCTCTACCACTGAGCTACACGCCCACGGTGGAGTGGGCCAATAGCCGGGGGTGTAAGGGAGCGCAAGCGGGAAATTGAGCCTTGCCGCTATTCTTCTGGACAGCAGCCCGGCAGGTCATATGTTGCGGTGCGAAAAGGGGACGCCAAACGCCATGCTGCCATCGCCCACGCCGTCTGATCAGCCCATCGCCCGCCTGCCATTCTACCGCCAGCTTTATGTTCAGGTGCTGATCGCCATCGCCCTTGGCGTTGGGATCGGGCATTTCTTTCCCGAAACCGGCGTCGCGCTACAGCCCCTGGGCGAAGCCTTCATCAAGCTGGTCAAGATGATCATCGCGCCCGTCATCTTCCTCACCATCGTGACCGGCGTGGCGGGGATGAAGGAGCTGGGCGCGATCGGCCGTGTCGCGGCCAAGGCCTTCGCCTATTTCCTGACCTTTTCCACCCTGGCGCTGATCGTCGGGTTGATCGTCGCCAATGTCGTCCATCCGGGGGCAGGCCTCAATATCGACCCGGCGACGCTGGATGCCGGGAAGGTCGCGCAATATCAGCAGCAGGCGCATGACCGAACGCTCACGGGTTTCCTGCTGGACATCATACCCGGCACGCTGGTCTCCGCCGTGGCGGATGGACATAATATCCTGCAGGTGTTGTTCGTCGCCATCCTGTTCGGCATCGCGCTCACCATGATCGGGGAAAGGGCCGATCCGCTGATGACGGTGCTGGAATCGGCCAGCCATGCGATCTTCAAGCTGGTGTCCTTCCTGATGAAGGCGGCGCCGCTGGGTGCTTTCGGCGCGATGGCCTTCACCATCGGAAAATATGGGGTGGGGGCGCTCGCCAATCTGGCCGGGCTGGTGGCGACCTTCTATCTGACATCGATATTGTTCGTGCTGGTGGTGCTGGGCGTGGTGGCGCGGCTCGCCGGGTTCAACATCCTGCATCTGATCCGCTACCTGAAGGCGGAACTGCTGCTGGTGCTCGGCACCTCCTCCTCCGAAGCGGCGCTGCCGAGCCTGATCGAGAAGATGGAGCGCGCCGGGTGCCGCAAGTCGGTGGTCGGGCTGGTGGTGCCGACCGGCTACAGCTTCAACCTGGACGGCACGAATATCTACATGACGCTGGCGGCGCTGTTCATCGCGCAGGCGACCAATGTGCATCTGAGCCTGGAGGAGCAGATATTGCTGCTGCTGGTCGCCATGCTTTCCAGCAAGGGGGCCGCAGGCGTCACGGGGGCGGGGTTCATCACGCTCGCAGCGACGCTTTCCATCGTGCCCTCGGTGCCGGTGGCGGGCATGACGCTGATCCTGGGCGTCGACCGCTTCATGAGCGAATGCCGCAGCCTCACCAATTTCATCGGCAATGCGGTCGCGACGGTGGTGGTGTCGGTTTGGGAAAAGGGGCTGGACCGGGAACGGTTCGCGGCCGCCATGGCCGGGCAGCCCCTGCCGCCGACGCCCGATATGGAAGAGGTTGTCTCGGCCTAGCTGAGGCCGGTCAGGCTTTCGGTGCCGAACATGCGCTCGACCTCCAGCACCAGGTCGCGCAGGTGAAACGGCTTTGACAGGACCTTCGCCTGCGGCACGGCCTTGCCCGCTTTCAGCGTGACGGCGGCAAAGCCGGTGATGAACATGATTCGCATGTCGGGCGCCACGGCGGCGGCATGCTGGGCCAGTTCGATCCCATCCATTTCCGGCATGACGATGTCGGTCAGCAGCAGGTCGAACCGGTCGCTGTCGATATGCGGCACCGCCTGCGCTCCGGTGGAGACGGAGACGACTTCATATCCTGAACGTTCCAGCGCGCGGGCCAGATAGGCGCGCATGCTTTCATCATCTTCCGCCAGCAGAATTCGAACCATTGCCCCGTACGTCTCGTCCCAGGCCTGTGACGGCCGACCCCTGATCGCCCCCTTCGCGGATGGCGTGAAGCGACTATATATGCGACAAGGTGTAAATATTATCCAGCCGAGTAACCATTTTTGGGCGGCGGCCTGTGAAAGGATCTTGCTTGGGACATAGCGCGCCGCCGGTTCCGACCGAAACCACGCCCGCCTACGATCTTTACGAACCCGACGTCCCCGCCGGGCCGGTGGTCGTTTCCGTGCCGCATGCGGGGCGGGATTATGACGAGGGGCTGCTGGCACAGGCGCGGGTGCGGCGGGATGTGCTGCAAAGGCTGGAGGATCGCTGGGCGGACATGCTGGCCTATCCGCTGATCGAACGGGGCGTTCCGGTGCTGGTGGCGCGGGTGCCGCGAGCGACGATCGACCTCAACCGGCATGAGCGGGAGATCGACGCAGGCATGGTCAGCGGCATTCCGCGCGACGTCCCCCTGCAGAGCAGCGCCAAATTGCGGGGCGGGCTTGGCCTGATCCCGCGCCGCTTGCCAGGCGCGCATGAGCTATGGCAGCGCTCGCTGGGCTGGGCGGAGGTCGAACGCCGGATCGAATTGTTCCACAGGCCCTATCATGCGACGCTCGCGCGATTGATGCGGACGGCGCGGGATGCCCATGGCCATGCGATCCTGATCGACCTGCATTCCATGCCGCCGCTTCCCCCGCCCACCGCGGGGCAGGTTGCTCCCGGACTCGTGCTGGGGGACCGATTCGGCCGCAGCGCCTCGGCTCGGCTGATGACGCTGGCAGCGGATGTCGCCGCCGCCCACGGCATCGCCGTCGCGCAAAATCATCCTTATGCGGGCGACCATATGGTCGAACGCCACGGCAGGCCGACGCATGGCTGTTATGCGATCCAGGTGGAATGCGACCGGAGCCTCTATCTGGACGTCTCGCTGGACCAGCCGGGACCGGGGCTTGCCCGTTTGCAGCAGGTGGTGGCTGCCATGGTGAATGCATTGGCGCATGAACTGCCGCGCTCGAACTATGCGATGGCGGCGGAGTGATGGGCGGGGATGATTTCAGGCGGGGCTGCGACAGCGGCGGATTCGGCCTGATTCCATCCGATCCTTGCGCATTCGCCGGCAAGGATTGAATCTTCCCAAATCCGCCGCCCTCGGATAGGGGCAGGCACTTGATGCGTTTGCCGATCCTACGGCCAAGCGCCCCGACATTCTGGAGAGTTCCCATGCGCGCCGAAGCGCAGCAATATATCGACCGCATCGACGCCGCGCTGGACCTGCTGCGCCGCTTCCTCGACTGGGACCGCGCCCTGCGCCGCCTCGACGAACTGAACGCCCGCGTCGAGGACCCGACCCTCTGGGACAATCAGAAGCTCGCCCAGGAAGTGATGCGCGAACGCACCCGGCTGGACGCCGCCATCGGCGCCACCCGCGCGATCGAGAGCGAGAAGACCGACACCGCCGAACTCATCGAAATGGCCGACGCCGAAGGCGATGAGGATATGGTGACCGAAGCCATCGCGTCGCTGAAGGCGCTGGCCGACCGCGCGGACGAGGACAAGATCAAGGCGCTGCTGGCGGGCGAGGCCGACGCCAGCGACACCTATCTGGAAATCCACGCGGGCGCGGGCGGCACGGAAAGCCAGGACTGGGCGGAGATGCTCAGCCGCATGTACCGCCGCTGGGCGGAACGGCGCGGCTACAAGGTCGAACTGGTCGACTATCAGGCGGGCGATCAGGCCGGCATCAAGTCCGCCACCTTCCTGTTCAAGGGCGAGAATGCCTATGGCTATGCCAAGACCGAAAGCGGGGTGCACCGGCTGGTGCGCATCAGCCCCTATGACAGTTCGGCGCGCCGCCACACCAGCTTCTCGTCGGTCTGGGTCTATCCGGTGATCGACGACAATATCGAGATAGAGGTGAATGAAAGCGACCTCAAGATCGACACTTATCGCGCCTCGGGCGCGGGCGGGCAGCACGTCAACACCACCGACTCCGCCGTCCGCATCACCCACGTCCCCTCGGGCATCATCGTCGCCAGCCAGAATGACCGGTCGCAGCACAAGAACCGCGCCACGGCCATGAACATGCTGAAGGCGCGCCTTTACGAAGCGGAACTGCGCCGCCGCGAAGAAGCCGCCTCGGGCGAATATCAGGCCAAGACGGAGATCGGCTGGGGCCACCAGATCCGCTCCTATGTGCTCCAGCCCTATCAGCTCGTGAAGGATCTGCGCACGGGCGTCACCTCCACCTCGCCCGACGATGTGCTGGACGGCGCGCTCGATCCCTTCATGGCCGCCGCGCTCAGCCAGAAGGTGACGGGCGAGAAGGTCGATGTGGAGGACGTCGACTGATGAAAGCTCCGGCGCTGGCGGCCGGAACACTGACAGCATGCCTGTTCCTGCTGGCGGGCTGCGGCCCGTTTTCGTCGGACGGCAATGGCGACCGCCCGGCAGGCGCTCGCGCCTTTCCGCGCGCCGACCGCCCGGTCGCGCCGATCGTGTCCACCCGCTGGTCCAGCGAGGAGGCGCGCGACCGGGTGAACGAGGCGGAGGACATCATGAACCGGGCCGGCATCCGCACCGGCATGACGGTCGCGGACATCGGCGCGGGCGAAGGCTATTATACGGTTCGCCTCGCCAGGAGGGTGGGCGACAGCGGCCGGGTCCTGGCGGAGGACATCATGCCCGAAGTGATCGAGGCCCTGTCCCGGCGCATCACCCGGGAGGACTGGCGCAATGTCAGCGTCCGTCTGGGCGCGCCGGAGGACCCGAAGCTGCCGGAAAACAGCTTCGACCGTATCCTCATGGTGCATATGTACCATGAGATCGCGGAGCCCTACGCCTTTCTCTGGCATTTGAGTCCCGCGCTCAAGCCGGATGGCGAACTGATCGTGGTCGACGCCAACCGCCCGACCGACCAGCATGGAACGCCGCCGCGCCTGCTCGCCTGCGAACTGGCCGCCATGGGGTTCCGGCTGGAGGAACTCATCCCGAAGCCGACGGCCGGGGGCTATTTCGCCCGGTTCAAGCGCATCGCAGCCCGGCCCGAACCTTCCTCCATCGTTCCCTGCGCCCTTCGGTCCTGACCTTCCTGTCGCCGGGAGGCTTTTCTTGGCGCGGATTATGGTTAATGCGCTGCCAGCGATTCTATGATGCGTTGACCATTGGACGACCTGATGCCTTGGGGAGAGGGCAGGATATGACAGACCTGACTGGCGCCGCGGGGCAGCGGCGGCTCGACCCGCGCCACAAGATGTTCGGGCCGGTTGCGCTGCGTTTCGGCGGCACGGCGGCGCGGGCCCATTTTCTGGACCTTTCCAGCTCGGGCGCGCTGGCCCATTGCGAAACCCCGCCGACGACCGGCACCTACCTCATGGTCGAGGCATTGGGCGTGCAGGCGAGCGGTCGCGTCATGTGGGCCGAGGGCAAGCGCTTCGGCATACGTTTCAGCGAACCTTTGACCCGCCATGCCATGGATGTGCTGATCGAAGGCGTCTGACACCCCTTGCCTTCAGCCCTTTTGCCGCCATTTCCGGAACAGCGACGCGCCCAGCAGTCCGCCGCCGACAAGCGCCGCAATGGCTCCGCCCGCGCTCGCCAGCGCCCAGGCGCCGGCCGCCAGCAGTCCGGTGAGGAAATCGACGATGATCAGCGTCAAATGGATCATCACTGTAGGAAGACGTCAGTCCTGCCCAAGTTCCTTCGCTTCCTGATATTTGAGTTCCAGGAAGCGGTTCTGCACCGCCAGCTTGTCGAGGTCGCCGCTCGCCAGATTTTCGCTCATCCGCGCGATTTCCGCGTCGATCACGCCCAGTCCGTCGATCAATTGCCGTTCGGGAACGCGCCCATTGCGCTCCTCCCGCCGAAGCGGCTCGGGAATGGATTGGTAGCCGGTGACGAGTTCGGGCAGGTGATCGGCCAGCAATTTGCGGATTTCCTGCGCCGCCGGGTCCTGATCGCCCAGCCGTTCGAGTTGCGGCGCCAGGGTTTCCAGCTTGACGCCGATGCTGTCGACCAGCGTGACGGCCGGCGCGGGCAGGGCCTTGCGCTGATTCTCCAGCCAGATTTCGGTTTGCAGGGGCAGGGCGGTGAGCGCCGTATCCGCCAGCGCCTCTGTCCGCACCCTTTTTTCGCCGGGAAGCATGGCGACCAGCAGCAGGGCCGCCAGCATCGCCCCCAGCGCGATCATCACCCCGGTCGTGCCCAGCGGGGTCACGAAACCCGCCACTGCGCTGCCGATCAGGACCGCAGTCACCGCCCAGAAGGCATATTTGACCTTCCGCATCAGCGCCGCGTTGCGCCGCTGCCGGGCCCGCGCCGACAGGCTTTGCCCGCGCTCGCTATGGCGGCGCAGAACCGCCTCCGCATCGGCCAGCACGCGGTCGGAACGGCTCATCCCCTCACGCCTCGATGGAACTCAGCAACGGATTGTCGGCACGGGCCTGGCTTGCCGCCTGCGCCTGCCCTTCGGCGCGCGCGATATAGCCCTTGGACTTCTCGACCTCGTTCGACAGCGTGTTCACCGTCGTCTTCATATTCTCCAGCGCCTTCAGCTTGAACGTGTCGATATTGTCCATCGTGTCGTAGATATTCTGAAAGGCGCGTTGCAGCGTCTCGATGGGAATGGTGCTGGATGCGGCCTGCTCGTGAATCTGCGCCGTCTGGTTCTTCAGCATCTCGCCGGTCGAATCGATCATGTTCGCGGTCGTCGTGTTGAGCGCGGTGATCTGTTCCAGCACCAGCTTCTGCCCGACCAGCGCCTGCGCCACGGTGACGGCGGTGCGCAGCGCGGCGACGGTCGTGGTGCTGGCGCGGTCGACGCCCTTCACCAGCTCGACATTGTTCTTCTTGACGAGGTCCAGCGCCAGATAGCCCTGCACCGTCACCGCCATCTGCGTCAGCAGGTCCTGCGTGCGCTGGCGGATGTAGAAGAGCGCGCTCTCCCGGATCGCCTTGGCTTTCGCGGCGTCGGTCGAATCCAGTTCCAGCGCCTTGGCTTCCAGCCGGGCGTCGAGCGTCTTGCTGATGTGGATCATCTGCTCCAGACGGCCCATCGTCTGCCACATATTCTGCCGCTCTACATCGATCGCGGCATTGTCCTTGATCAGCACGTCCTTGCCGCTGGCGAGGGAGCCCAGGATCGAATTGATATGGCTCTGCGCGCTCTTGTAGCTGTCGAAATAGTCGCGCATCCGGTTGCCGAAGGGGATGAGGCCGAACAGCTTCTTCGGCGCGGTCAGGCTGCCGCGCTTGCCGGGGTCGAGATCCTCGATGGTCCGGCGCAGCTCCGCCAGGTCGACGCCGACCTTGTTGTCGCTGTCCATCGCCCGCACCGGCCGGTCGAGGAATCGGTTGCTGTGCCCGGCCGCCTCCGCGATTTCCTTGCGCCCCATATTGGTGAGCTGGTCGACCCGCTGGCCGAATTCGGGCGAATTGGCGTCCTGCGCGACCAGATCGTCGATGAAGGCATCGACCTTCTCGTCCAGCTTCGACCGTTTCTCGTCATCCAGCGGCACCAGCCCGGCGGCCTTTTCGGGCGCGACCGGCGGCACCGGGTCGGGCGGCGTCAGGTTCAGCGTGTCGCCAGAGGTCGTGGCGGTGGCGGTCGGCGCGGTCGAAGCCATGTCATCTCCCAGGGGCCAAGGGCGGTTCGAACTGTTATATGTGCATAGAACAGTTGGCCCGCAAGTCCATGATGCGAGCTATAAAGCCTCCGCGCTTGCCATTGCAATCGCCCGGCGCGCGGCTAGCATGGCCGAAAGGACGAAGGAGGGCGCATGAGCGACGGACCGGACGAACAGAGGATCGCAGCCGTGGCGGCCGATCCGCGCTATGCCCGGCTGGTGGCGCGTCGGGCGAAGATCGGCTGGCTGTTGTCCGCCATCATCTTCTTCGCTTTCGTCGGTTATCTGTTGCTGATCGCCTTCGACAAGGCGCTGCTGGGCATGCCCGTCGGCCCGGGCGTGACGTCGATCGGCATTCCGGTCGGGCTTGGCCTCATCCTGCTCGCGATTGCGCTGACCGGCGTTTATGTCGCCTATGCCAACCGCCACCATGACGCCCGGATGGCGGCCCTCCTGATCGACCACGGCTTCCAGGATCGCGTCGCATGAAGGCTTGGCTTGCCGCGCTTGCCACCGCCTCCATCATGCTTCTCCCGCTCCCCGCGTTCGCAGCGGCGCTGGAGGGGGAGGCGCAGCGCCAGCCCGTCAACTGGGTCGCGATCCTCATGTTCGTCGCCTTTGTCGGGCTGACGCTCTGGATCACCAAGGCGGCGGCGGCGCGCACCCGTACCGCTTCCGATTTCTATACGGCGGGGGGCGGGATCAGCGGTTTCCAGAACGGTCTCGCCATGGCAGGCGACTATATGTCGGCGGCCTCCTTCCTCGGCATTTCGGCGCAGATCTTCAACGACGGCTATGACGGTCTGATCTATTCCACCGGATTTCTGGTCGGCTGGCCGATCCTGCTGTTCCTGATGGCGGAACGGCTTCGCAATCTTGGGCGCTTCACCTTTGCCGATGTCGCCTCCTACCGCTTCGCCCAGCCGCCGGTGCGTAGCTTCGCGGCGGTCAGCACGCTGTTGGTCGTCAGCTTCTACCTGATCGCGCAGATGGTGGGGGCGGGGCAGCTCATCAAATTATTGTTCGGCCTGCCCTATGCCGTGGCGGTGGTGATCGTCGGCGCGCTGATGATGCTCTATGTCCTGTTCGGCGGCATGCGCGCGACGACCTGGGTGCAGATCATCAAGGCGGTGCTGCTGCTGGGCGGCGCCAGCTTCATGGCGCTGATGGTGCTGGCGCAGATGGGCTTCAGCCTTGAAGCGCTGTTCGCCCGCGCGGTGGAGGTGAAGCGCCAGGCCGCCCTGTCCGGCGGGGCGACCATGGCCGAAGCGGCGGAACGGGGGCGGTCCATCATGGCGCCGGGCAATTTCATCAAGGACCCCGTCTCGGCCATTTCCTTCGGCCTCGCGCTGATGCTGGGGACGGCGGGCCTGCCGCACATATTGATGCGTTTCTTCACCGTTCCGGATGCGAAGGAAGCGCGCAAGTCGGTGCTCTGGGCGACCGGGTGGATCGGCTATTTCTACATCCTGACCTTCATCATCGGTTTCGGCGCGATCGTGCTGGTGGGAACGGAGCCCAGCTATCTGGACGGGGAGGGCGCGCTGCGCGGCGGCGGCAACATGGCGGCGATCCATCTGGCCCATGCGATCGGCGGCAATGCCTTTCTGGGCTTCATTTCGGCGGTGGCCTTCGCGACCATCCTCGCCGTGGTGGCGGGGCTGACGCTCTCGGCGGCGTCGGCGGTCAGCCATGATCTCTACGCCACGGTGTTCAAACATGGCCGGGCGGGTTCGGCGGACGAACTGCGCGTGTCGCGGTTGACCACGCTGGCGCTGGGCGCGCTGGCGGTGCTGTTGGGGCTGGTGTTCGAGAAGCAGAATGTGGCGTTCATGGTCAGCCTTGCCTTCGCGCTGGCGGCGTCGGGCAATTTCCCGGTGCTGATCCTCTCGCTGCTCTGGAGCGGGTGCACCACCCGTGGCGCGGCATGGGGCGGGACCATCGGCTTGCTGACCGCCTTCGTGCTGACCCTGCTGTCCCCCGCGGTCTGGACGGCCACCTTCGATCTGGGACCGGCGCCTTTTCCGTACAGCTCGGCGGCGATCTTTTCGGTTCCGGCGGGTTTCCTTTCGATCTGGCTGATCTCGCTGCTCGACCGCTCGCCCCGCGCGGCGGTGGACAAGGCGGGCTATCCGGCGCAGCGGGTGCGGGCGGAAACGGGGATCGGCGCCTTCGCCGCGTCGGACCACTGAACGCTTCCGCCGGCCGTCGCGCCGCCCTTGCCGCAGCGCGTCATTTCCTGTAGGGGCGCGCCCGATAGTCCTGAGCAGGCGCGGTGCCGGCCGGGAAACCTTAAATCCCGAAGGCAGTTGCATGTCCCTGCGTAACATCGCGATCATCGCGCACGTCGACCATGGCAAGACCACGCTCGTCGACCAGCTTTTCCGCCAGTCCGGCACCTTCCGCGACAACCAGCGCGTCGAGGAACGGGCGATGGATTCGAACGACCTGGAAAAGGAACGCGGCATCACCATCCTGGCGAAGCCCACCTCGGTCGAATGGAACGGCACCCGCATCAACATCGTCGACACGCCCGGCCACGCCGACTTCGGCGGCGAGGTGGAGCGCATCCTGTCCATGGTCGACGGCGTGATCCTGCTGGTCGATTCGTCGGAAGGCGCGATGCCGCAGACCAAGTTCGTGACCGGCAAGGCGCTGGCCCTGGGTCTTCGC
Source organism: Sphingobium fuliginis (assembly GCF_004152845.1). GTDB lineage: Bacteria > Pseudomonadota > Alphaproteobacteria > Sphingomonadales > Sphingomonadaceae > Sphingobium > Sphingobium fuliginis. Next base: position 602,195 of record NZ_SEON01000001.1, on the reverse strand, counting down.
CCCATCGTCGTCGTCAACAAGATCGACCGCCCGGACGAACGCATCCAGGAAGTGCTGGACGAGGTGTTCGACCTGTTCGTGACGCTGGACGCCACCGACGAGCAGCTCGACTTCCCGGTGCTCTATGCGTCGGGCCGCAACGGCTATGCCAATGAAGACCCGTCGCTGCGTTCGGGCACGCTGGAGCCGCTGTTCCAGAAGATCGTCGACCATGTGCCGCCTCCGGCGCTGGACGAAGATGCGCCGTTCAGCTTCCTGGTGACGCTGCTCGACCGCGACAACTTCCTGGGCCGCATCCTGACCGGCCGGGTCAATTCCGGCACGCTGAAGGTCAACCAGCCGATCCACGCCATCGACGCCGACGGCAATGTGCTGGAAACCGGCCGCGCCTCGAAGATCCTGTCCTTCCGTGGACTGGACCGCGTGCCGGTGGAAGAGGCGAAGGCGGGCGACATCATCAGCCTTGCGGGCCTGACCGTCGCCACCGTGGCGAACACCATCGCCGATCCGTCGATCAACACCGCGATCAAGGCCCAGCCGATCGATCCGCCGACCCTGTCGATGCGCTTTGCGGTGAACGATTCGCCCATGGCGGGCCGCGAAGGCAGCAAGGTGACGAGCCGCATGATCCGCGACCGCCTGATGCGCGAAGCGGAAAGCAATGTCGCGATCAAGGTGACCGAATCGGCCGACAAGGACAGCTTCGAAGTTGCCGGTCGCGGCGAACTCCAGCTTGGCGTCCTCATCGAAACCATGCGCCGCGAAGGCTTCGAACTCGGCATCTCCCGCCCCCGCGTGCTGTTCGGCGAGGATGAGAACGGCAACAAGACCGAACCCTATGAAACCGTCGTCATCGACGTGGACGATGAATTTTCCAGCACGGTCGTCGACAAGATGAACCAGCGCAAGGCGGAAATGACCGACATGCGCCCATCGGGCGGCGGCAAGACCCGCATCACCTTCTCGGCGCCCTCGCGCGGCCTGATCGGCTATCATGGCGAATTCCTGTCCGACACGCGCGGCACCGGCATCATGAACCGGCTGTTCGAAAAATACGGCCCGCACAAGGGCAATATCGAAGGCCGCAAGAATGGCGTGCTGATCTCCAACGGCGCGGGCGAGGCTGTGGCCTACGCCCTTGGCCCGCTGGAAGAACGCGGCATATTGATGGTCGGGGTGGGCGAGGCGCTCTACGAAGGCATGATCATCGGCCAGAACGCCAAGCCGGAAGACCTGGAAGTCAACCCGATGAAGTCGAAGGCGCTGACCAACTTCCGCGCTTCGGGCAAGGACGACAGCATCCGCCTGACCCCGCCCTGGAAGATGACGCTGGAACAGGCCATCGCCTATATCGACGACGATGAAATGGTCGAGGTGACGCCGAAGAATATCCGCCTGCGCAAGCGCTATCTCGACCCGAACGAGCGCAAGCGCATGTCGCGGGCCAAGGCTGCCGCCTGACCGGATTTCGATGGATGAGAAAAGGGCCGGCGTCGCGAGACGCCGGCCCTTTTTGCTTCGGGAGTCTGACGATGGCCAATCCAAGACATTCCCCTCCCGCAGGCGGGAGGGGTTAGGGGTGGGCGCGAGCGTAGCGAGCTTCTGACTTAGCCGTTGCAAAACAGCGCAGATGCCGCGTCAGCCCACCCCCTAACCCCCTCCCGCCTGCGGGAGGGGGAATGTCCGCAATCCACCCGGACATCTCGCCCAAACGCATTTGCACCATCGTAAAGTTACTGGCGTAAAGCTACTGGCCTCGCCGTTGCGGCGTCTCTATGGTCGCGCCGTTCGTTCTTCCCGCGAAAGCTTTTCATGCATCTTCTCATTGGCCTAGCCGGTATCGCGCTGATCCTTGCCATTGCCTTCGCCCTTTCCTCCGACCGCCGCGCCATCCGGCTTCGCGTCGTGGGCGCGGCTTTCCTGCTGCAGGCGGGCATTGCGCTGCTGGTGCTCTATGCCCCCGCCGGGCGCGCCGTGATCGCGGGTATGTCGCACGGCGTCGCCAATCTGCTCGGCTATGCGCAGGCGGGAACGGACTTCATCTTCGGCCCGCTCGCGAAACCGGAGATCGGCGGCGCGAGCTTCGCCATCGCCGCGCTGCCTGTCATCATCTTCTTCGCCAGCCTGGTGTCGATCCTCTATCATCTGGGCATCATGCAGCAGATCGTGCGCTGGGTCGGCGGCGCGATCGAGAAGGTGACGGGCGTGTCCAAGGTCGAAAGCCTCTGCGCCGCCGCCAATATCTTCGTGGGGCAGAGCGAGAGCCCGCTCGTCATCCGCCCCTATCTGGCGGGCCTGACCCCGCCCCAACTCTTCGCCGTCATGACCAGCGGCATGGCGGGCGTCGCGGGCACGATCCTGGCCGCCTATGCCTCGATGGGGATCAAGATCGACTATCTGCTGGCGGCCAGCTTCATGTCCGCGCCCGGCGGCCTGCTGATGGCGAAGATCATGATGCCCGACGAGCCGGAGCGCGAGCCCGAACTCCCCCTGGGCGATCATCCCGAAGTCGTCCTGCCCGAAAGCCGGATCGGCGACACCGGCCCCGCCGCGCTGCTGCCGGGGGGAACGCCGGGCGAACCGATGCCGCCCGCCACCCATGACGAGGAAAAGCCCGCCAACCTCATCATGGCCGCAGCCCAGGGCGCGCAGACCGGGGTGAAGCTGGCCGTCGCGGTCGGCGCCATGGTGCTGGCCTTCGTGGCGCTGGTGGCGCTGGCGAACGGCATCCTCGGCGGCGTCGGCGGCTGGTTCGGCTATCCCGACCTCAGCTTCCAGCAACTGCTCGGCTATCTCTTCTCTCCGGTCATGTATCTGCTCAACATTCCCTGGAATGAGGCGCAGATCGCGGGCGGGCTGTTCGGCACCAAGGTCGTGCTCAACGAGTTCGTCGCCTATATCAATCTCGGCCAGGCGCAGGGCGCGCTGTCGCCGGCGACCGTCGCCATCGTCACCTTCGCGCTCTGCGGCTTCGCCAATTTCAGTTCGATCGCGATCCAGATGGCCGTCACCGGCAATCTCGCGCCCAACCAGCGGCCGGTGATCGCCCGGCTGGGGCTAAAGGCGCTGGTGGCGGGCAGCCTCGCCAATCTGATGAGCGCGGCGCTGGCGGGCCTGATGCTCAGCCTGCGATGATCGTTCCGATTCTATAACGAAAGTTCTACCCGTCGCTGGCAGGATCGGCTATGGTTAACGCATGGGGGCGAAACGCATATTCGGACTGACGGCCATGCTGTCGGTGGTGATGGCAGCGGCGCCGGCTGGGGCGCAAGCGCCGAAGCCGGGCAGGCTGGAAAGCTACAAGGACTGGACCATCGGTTGCGACAACGGCAACCGGTGCGAGGCAGTCTCGCTGCTGCCAGAAGGCGGCGACTGGCCCGATGCGCCGGTCATGCTGGGGATCGCGCGAGGGGCGGGGGCCGACGCCGATCCCGAAATCCGGGTCAGCCGGGACGCAAAGGGCCGGGAGGCGCTGGACTTCCTGATCGACGGGCGAAAGCTTGCCCGCGTGGCGAGCGTGGACGGCGAAGCCAGCCTGGAAGGGCCGCAGGCGTCCGCACTGGCCATTGCCATGGCGAAGGGCGGACGCATGGAGATCCGCGCCGGCGCGAGGGCGATCGACCGTCCGTCGCTCGCCGGCTTGACCGCTGCGCTCCGTTATATGGATGCGAAGCAGGGCAGGGCGGGCACCATGGCGGCCCTCGTCGCGACGGGACCGCTCGCACGCAGCGCCGTGCGTCCCGCGCCTGCCATCCCCACGATCCGGCGCGCAGCCGTACCCGGCGGCGCGCAGCCGCCCGCGCTCTGGCGGGAGGAACTGACGGCACTCGGCACCTTCACGGGTTGCGCCGACGAGATGAGGGGCGCATCCTCTCCTCCCGAGTTGCACCGGCTGTCGAAGACCGAGACGCTGGTTCTGGTGCCCTGCGGCGCCGGGGCCTATAATTTCACATTCGTCCCCGCGATCGCCACCGGCATTCCCGGCCGCCGAACCTTCCGCTTCGCCGGCTTCGACTATCAGCCGGGCTGGAGCGAGGAGGCCGGCCATCCCATGCTGGTCAATGCAGGCTGGGCGCCGGAGACCTCCACCTTGCAAAGCTATGCCAAGGGCCGGGGCCTGGGCGATTGCGGGGGTAGTGAAACCTATGTCTGGGACGGTTCGCGCTTCCGCCTGGTAGAGGCGAGTGCGATGGGGGAATGCCGCGGCGCCTGGCACTGGATCACCACATGGTCGGCCAAAGTGACGGACTGAAGGCCGGAATTTCCTGTCGATTCGCCGTGCCGCCGCCCTGGCTTCTTTTTTCGCGCCTGGAAATCGCCCCTTAGGCTTCTGCCAATATCAGCGAGAACAGCTCGTCCGCATCGCTCCATTCGCGCACCGGCTCCCATCCCCCGGCGCGCAGCAGCAGCCTTTCGTCGCGCGCGCCATATTTGTGGCTGCTTTCGGTATGGATCGTCTCGCCCACGGCCATGCGGAAGCATTGGCCCGCGACGTGGAAGTGAAGCGGCCGCACCGCCTCCAGATGCATTTCGATCCGGGCCTTGTCGTCGTTCCAGATGGCGCGATGGAGGAAGCCGTCCAGCGGCAGGTCGCCCTCCAGTTCCCGATTGATGCGCGCGATCAGATTGAGGTTGAACGCAGCCGTCACCCCCGCGGCATCGTCATAGGCGGCGACCAGCCGGTCACGGTCCTTGATCCGGTCCATGCCGATCAGCAGCATCGCGTCCTTGCCCAGCAGGCGCCGCATTGCCCGCAACAGGTCCACCGCCGAATCGGGTTCCATATTGCCGATGGTCGACCCGGGGAAGAAGCCGAGGCGCGGCAGCCCCTCTATCGCCGCCGGCAAGGCTAGTTCGCCGTTGAAGTCGCCCACCACCGGCAAGACCGGCAGCCCCGGAAAGGCCGACGCCAATTCAGCGCTCGAAGCGCGAAGAAAGTCGCCGCTGATGTCGATCGGCACATAGGCGGCTGGATCGATGGCGCGCAGCAGATGCGGGGTCTTGCGCGAACTGCCTGCACCGAACTCCACCACCGCCTGCCCCGCGCCGATGGCGGCGGCGAAATCCGCGCCATGCCGTTCCAGCAGGGCGGTTTCCGTGCGCGTCGGATAATATTCCGGCAGGTCCGTGATCGCTTCGAACAGTTCCGACCCGCGCCGGTCGTAGAACCAGATGGGCGGGGTCGCCTTGGGCTCGCGGGACAGGCCCTCGATAATGTCCCGCCGGAAGGCCGGGTCAGGCGCGCGCAGGGACAGCGGGGCATCTTCGGTCAGCAGCATCGCGTCAAAGATCCTTTGCCAGCCGCAGTCCGGTGAACTGCCAGCGTTGATGGGGGTAGAAGAAATTGCGGTAGCTTGCCCGCATATGGCCGCGCGGCGTGGCGCAACTGCCGCCCTTCAGCACGAACTGCCCCGACATGAACTTGCCATTATATTCGCCCACCGCGCCGTCCGCCGCGCGGAAGCCGGGATGCGGGCGATAGGCGCTGCCCGTCCACTCCCATACATCCCCGAACATCTGCGTCAGCGTGGAGCCGCCATCCGCCGCGCGAGGGCGGGGGCAAGCCGGACCGTCCAACTGGTTCCCGCTGGTCGGCGCGACATTGAGGGCGGCGCTTTCCCATTCCGCCTCGGTGGGAAGGCGCGCCCCCGCCCATCGGGCATAGGCATCCGCTTCATAAAGACTGATATGGCTGACGGGCGCGGCGGTATTGACCGGCTTGCGACCGTCCAGACCGAAGCGCGTCCAGCCTTGCTCGCCCCGCCGCCAGTATAGCGGCGCCTCGACCCGTTCGGCCTGCACCCATGCCCAGCCGTCGGACAGCCAATGGGCGGCGTCGGCATAGCCGCCATCCTCGATGAAGGCGATCCATTCGCCATTGGTTATCGGCCTGTGCGCCAGGGCATGCGGGTGGAGCACCGTCTTGTGGCGGGGGGTCTCGCAATCGAAGGCAAAATCGCTTTTGCCGTCATCGCCGATCTCGACCAGCCCCTGCCGGCCCTCGATCCAGTGGAGAGGGCCGGGGACGGGCGCAGGCAGCGCATTGGGCGCGTCGTACAGCGCCGGTTCCAGCGGATTGAGCGACAGAAGATGCTGCACGTCGGTCAGCAGCAGTTCCTGATGCTGCTGCTCATGGTGAAGGCCCAGCAACACCAGCGCCTGCACATCGGGCATCAGCATCGGCAGGGCGGTGGTCAGCGCCTCGTCGACTTGGGCGCGATAGGCGCGGATTTCCTCCAGCGTCGGCCGTGTCAGCATGCCCCGCATCGGCCGCGCATGCCGTGGACCTTCGGCCTCATAATAGCTGTTGAAAAGATAGGCGTAATGCGGATCGAAGGGTACATAGCCCGCCACATGATCGCGCAGGACGAAAGTTTCGAAGAACCAGCTTACATGCGCCAGATGCCATTTGGCGGGGGATGCGTCGGGCATGGACTGGACCGTCGCGTCCGCATCGGACAGCGGCGCGGCAAGCGCTTCGCTCAGCGCCCTGACCTCGCGATAGCGGGTGATGAGGTCGATCTGGCTCGGTACGGTCCGGCTTCTTGCCATGCATGCCCCTTCGATACGGTTGCGCCGCTCTCCTGGAATAATCGCATGAAGGGGCGGATCGGTTCCGGCCGGGCCGTTTCGCCGTCCTTCGATGATTGCGCATGGGGACGATGGGAATGGCTGGACAAGGGCCCGCCGCTTGCCCAAATGATGGGCCTGTCATGACCAAGCGCATCCTTCTCATCGTTTCGGGCGGCATCGCCGCCTATAAGTCGCTGGAACTGGTGCGGCTGCTGCGCAGGCGCGGCATCGCGGTGCGGGCGGTGCTGACGGAAAGCGCGGAGAAATTCGTGACGCCGCTGTCGCTGGGCGTGCTGACCGAGGATCATGTCTATGGCGACATGTTCGACCTCAAGGAAGAGCGCGAGATCGGGCATATCCAGCTTTCGCGGCAGGCCGATCTGGTCGTGGTCGCGCCGGCGACGGCGAACATCCTGGCCAAGATGGCGGGCGGCATTGCCGACGATCTGGCGACGACGCTGCTGTTGGCGACCGACAAGCCGGTGCTCGCCGTTCCCGCCATGAACGTTCGGATGTGGCACCATGCCGCGACCCGGCGGAATGTCGCACAGCTCAAGGCCGATGGCGTGCATGTGATGGAGCCGGACAGTGGTGAAATGGCCTGCGGGGAATTCGGCAAGGGCCGCCTGCCCGATCCGGAAGCGATCGCGGCGGAGGTGGCGCGGCTGCTCGCCCGGCCGCTCGTCGCCGATCCGCTGGCCGGGCAGCCGGACTTCGAAACGGCCGACGCGCCGCTCGCCGGACGGCATGTGCTGGTGACGGCCGGCCCGACGCATGAGCCGATCGACCCGGTCCGTTACATCGCCAACCGGTCCTCCGGCAAGCAGGGCTTCGCCATAGCGGCGGCGGCGGCGCGGGCCGGCGCGCGGGTGACATTGGTGGCGGGGCCGGTGCACCTGCCGACGCCGGCCGGCGTGACCCGCGTCGATGTGGAAACCGCGCGGGAGATGCTGGCCGCGGTGGAGGCGGCCCTGCCCGCCCATGCGGCGATCATGGTGGCGGCGGTGGCCGACTGGCGCACGGCGGACGCTGCGGATCAGAAGCTCAAGAAGGATGGATCGGGCAAGCCGGCGCCCTTGGCCCTGGTCGAGAATCCGGACATTCTCGCCACGCTGGGCAAACATGCGCAGCGTCCCGCCCTGCTGGTCGGCTTTGCCGCCGAGACGCAGAAGATCGCTGAACATGCGCAGGCGAAGCTGGCGCGCAAGGGCGCCGACTGGATCGTCGCGAATGACGTGTCGGGGCCGCCCGGCTCAAGCGTGATGGGCGGCGATTCCAACAGCGTGCACATCGTTTCGAAGGATGGCGTCGAGAGCTGGGACCATCTGCCCAAGGACGCCGTCGCCACCCGCCTGATAGAAAAGGTCGCCCATGTCCTCTCCTCTTCCGCCCATTGAAATTCGCCTGAAGCGCCTGCCCCATGGCGCGGGCCTGCCGGCGCCGGCCTATGCCACGGCGCATGCGGCGGGGATGGACGTCGTGTCGGCGGAGGACATCATCCTTGTGCCCGGCGGCCGGCATGCGGTGGCGACCGGCTTTGCCATGGCGATTCCCGAAGGTTATGAAGTGCAGGTGCGGCCGCGTTCCGGCCTGGCGCTGAAACATGGGATCAGCCTGCCCAATACGCCGGGGACGATTGACGCCGATTATCGCGGCGAGCTGAAGGTCATATTGATCAATCTGGGCGAAGAACCCTTTGTGATCGCGCGGGGCGACCGGATCGCGCAACTGGTCGCCGCGCCGGTGCAGATGGCGCGCTTTGCCGAAGTCGAGGAACTGGACGAGACGATCAGGGGCGCAGGGGGATTCGGATCGACGGGGGTTCGATCCCAATGACGCCCCTGGCCCTCACGGACGATCAGCTTGAGCGCTATGCCCGCCATATCGTGCTGAAGGAGATCGGCGGCGCGGGGCAGGCGCGGCTGTTGTCGGCGGATGTGGCCGTCGTGGGGGCGGGCGGGATCGGCAGCCCGGCCATCCTCTATCTCGCCGCGGCGGGCGTGGGCACGATTCGGGTGATCGATGACGATGCGGTCGCCCTCTCCAATCTGCAGCGGCAGGTGCTGTTCGGCACTGACGAGATCGGAGCGCCCAAGGCCGAAAGCGCGATGGCGGCGGTCGCGCGGCTCAATCCGGACGTGAAGCTGATCCCCATCAACGCCCGCATCGACGCGGGCAATGCCGCGCTGATGCTGCGGGATGCCGATGTGGTGCTGGATGGCTGCGACAGTTTCGCGACGCGGCTGGCGGTGGCGGACTGCACGCAGAAGCTGCGGATTCCGCTGGTGTCGGCGGCGGTCGGGCCGTTCGAGGGGCAATTGGCCACATATCGCGGTTGGGAGGCGGGCAAGCCCTGCTATCGCTGTCTGGTCGGGTCGCCGCAGGACGCGCCGGAGCGGAACTGTTCCGAAACCGGCGTGATCGGGGCGCTGACAGGGGTGATCGGCAGTCTGGCGGCGCTGGAGGTGATCCGCGCGCTTGTGCCCTTCGGCGATGACATGGCGGGGCGCTTGCTGCTGGCCGATCTGTTGTCGATGCGGTTTCGGACCGTGGCGGTGCCGAAGGATCCCGCCTGCCAGGGTTGCGCCGTGGAACTATGCGCGAGCTGAGGATCATCGTCGCGACGGCGGATGCGGAACGGCTGCGCGGAGCCTTGGTGATCGCGGCGGCTCAGGCGGCGCTGGGCGGCGGCGCGGCGCTGTTCCTGCAACTGGACGCGGTGAGCTTGCTGCGAGCGCCTCCGGAAGCGCCCTGCGACGAAGCGCATCGGGCATCGGGGCTGCCTTCGCTGGCGATGGTGATCGAAGAGGCATTGGGCTTGGGCGTGATCCTGCTTGCCTGTCAGAGCGGACTTGCGCTGTGCGGAATGACTGCCGATGATTTGCCGCAGGGCGTTGAGGTCGGCGGCCCGATGGGGTTCTTGCAGCAGACCGGCGAAGAGGCCCGGCTGATCTTTGCCTGAGCCGGTCGGCTGGCTCGGCTGGTCGGAAGCGGACGATTGCGACGCTTTCCTGAAGGCACAGCATGCTCATGCGAAAGCAGGCGCCCGGATCGGGCGGCGATGATGCACGGAAGGGAGGGCCGGGCCTGCCTGCGCAGGAGCAGGCTTCCTTCAGGGAAAGCAGAAGCTCCGCTCCCTGACCGCATTCAGTCAGCCCCCTACCAGGCCAGCCGGTACTTCACGCCCATGGCCTGGGCCAGTTGCCGCTGCCGCCGCTCGACCGCTTCTCCGAACAGATCGGCGTCCACGCTGCGCAGCCGCAGTTCGAGCACATTGCCCTCCATCTCCAGGCGGGAGGCGAGCAAAGGCCCCTCCACGCCTCCGGACAACCGCTGCCCCAATCTGATCGCCAGACCCCATAAGGTCGCTCGCTGAAGCGCTTCGGGCGGGGCCAGCCGCTCGATGCCGGGCGGCGTCGACAGGCCGCCGCCAAAATTGCTGTGCAGCGCCTGGGCCAGCATGGCTCGCTCGGCCGCGTTGATGCCGACCCAATTGCTGTGCAGCGCGATCTCGACGCCCCGGTCCGACCGGAAATCGGGATTGGCGCGCCACCCGACATCGGCCAACAGGCAGGCCGCCCGGCGAATCCGCCGCCACGCGCTGCCGTCCTCCAGGAACAGCGGCGCGATCCAGCGCTCGATCATGTCGCCATGGCCGGTAAAGCGCGCCTGCGCTTCGCCTTCGGCCTCCGCCGCGATCAGCAGCGGATCATGTGCCTGAATATCCGGGGGCAGATCGCTGAACAGCAGCCCCTCGCGCAGGCCATAGGCCGACACGACCAGCCTGCTCGACCTCAACTGGCGCACGATCACCGACAGCAGCGCCGCCGCATCCGGCAGGGTCGGCACGCGCGATCCGGTGATCTGGGGAATATCCTTGAACCGCGCCTTGCCGACATGGGACACGATGCGCGTCAATTGTTCGGCCCGCGCGGCAGGCATTTCATATTGGTGCACGACGGGAAGCGGGAACTGGGTCAATTCCATGTCGAACCGGGCCAGCGCGCGCCACGACCCGCCGACCAGATAGAAGGGCAGGCCGGCAGGCGCGTCCCAGCCCGCCTTGGCCAGCATCTTCCTGACCATTCGCTCCAGCACGGCCGGCCCCTTGGCGCGGATTTGCGGCAGGCGCAGCACGCCCAGCGGCAAGGACACCGTTTCATGCACGGCGCCGTCGCGGATTCGGGCCAGCTCAAGGCTGCCGCCGCCCAGATCTCCGACGATGCCGTCCGCGCCCGGAATGCCCGACAACACGCCATAGGCCGCGGCGACCGCCTCCTGCCCGCCGGACAGCAGCTCGACCTCCAGCCCCATGTCGCGGGCGCGCCGGATGAACTCGTCGCCATTTTCCGCGTCCCGCACCGCGGCGGTGGCGACGCAGCGCACCTCCTGCACCTCCATCTCGCGGCAGAGATGGGCGAAGCGGCCGATCGCGCGCAGCCCCCTGTCCATGGCTTCCGCCTCGATCCGGCCCGTCTTCCCCAGGGACGCGCCCAATCCCGCCATCACCTTTTCGTTGAAGAGGATGAAGGGGATGCGGCGCGGCCCGTCATAGACGACCAGCCGCACGCTGTTGGAACCGATGTCGATGATCGCCGTGCGCGCCTTCGCCTGATGCGGGGACGTCGCCATGCCGGGGGCGAGCGCCCGGACCTGGCTCAACATGGAATTCATGCCGTTCAGGCCCGCCCGCGCAGGCGCAGCGTCGGCACCGCTTCGCTGTCCAGCGCGGCGCCACGGCCCGAAAGGGACGGGTTGGTCATGAAATAGCGGTGCAGGTTGAACGGCCGGTCGCCCGCCTCGACGCGGCTGTAATGGCCGTCGCTGTCCAGCACCCAGCTCTGTTCGGTGTCGATCAGGTTGGCGACCATCACCTGGTCCAGAATCTGGTCGTGCACGGTCGGATTTTCGACCGGCGCCAGGAACTCCACGCGCCGGTCGAAATTGCGCGGCATCCAGTCGGCCGAACTGATGAACACCTTCGCGCCATTATTGGGCAGCGCCTTGCCATTGCCGAAGACGGTGATCCGGCTATGTTCAAGAAAGCGGCCGACCACCGACTTCACCCGGATATTTTCCGACATGCCCGGCACGCCCGGCCGGAGGCAGCAGATGCCCCGCACGATGAGTTCGATCTGCACGCCTGCATTGCTCGCCGCATAGAGCTTTTCCATGATCGCCGGGTCCACCAGCGAATTCATCTTCGCCCAGATGGTTCCCGGCCGCCCGGCGCGGACATGCTCTATCTCCGCATCGATCAGGTCGCACAGGCGGTTGCGCAGGTCGCGGGGCGACATCACCAGCTTTTCCAGCCGCTGCGGCTCGACATAGCCGGTGATGTAATTGAACAGCGCCGCCGCATCGCGCCCATAGGCCGGATCGGCGGTGAAGAAGCTGAGGTCGGTGTAGATGCGCGCCGTCACCGGATGATAATTTCCGGTGCCGAAATGGCAGTAGGTGCGGAACGCCTCCCCCTCCCGCCGGACGACCATCGACACCTTCGCATGGGTCTTCCAGTCGATGAAGCCATAGACCACCTGCACGCCCGCGCGCTCCAGCGCATCGGCCCACATCAGGTTCTGCTCCTCGTCGAAACGGGCTTTCAGCTCCACCACCGCGGTCACGGACTTGCCTGCCTCGGCCGCGTCGATCAGCGCGCGGATGATCGCGGACTGCTTGCCCGCGCGATACAGCGTCTGCTTGATCGCCACGACATCGGGGTCCGACGCCGCCTGCTTCAGGAAGGACACCACCACGTCGAAGGCTTCATAGGGATGGTGGACGACGATGTCCTTCGCCCGGATCGCGGCAAAGCAATCCCCGCCATATTCGCGGATGCGTTCCGGGAAGCGGGGGGCATAGGGCTCGAACTTCAGGTCCGGCCGATCCTCCTCGACGACGCCGGACAGGTCGCCGATGCCGACGAACCCTTCCACCTCCGCGATGATCGCCTCATGGCCCTGGAGCATGTCCTGCAACATCTCCTCGACCGGCTCGGGAATGCGTTCCTCTATCTCCATGCGGATCACGCGGCCCCGGCGGCGGCGCTTGATGGCGCTGCGGAAATAGCGGACCAGATCCTCCGCCTCTTCCTCTATCTCTATGTCGCTGTCGCGGATGATGCGGAAAACGCCGCTGTTGCGGACGCGATAGCCGGGAAAGAGATCGGCCGAGAAGCGCCGGATCACCGCCTCCAGCGCCATATAGCGGGCCGTTTCGCCCGGCATCCGCACGAAGCGGGCGAGTGAGGACGGTATCATCACCAGCTCGCGAATCGGCTCCTTGTCCGACAGCCGCTCCAGGTCGAAGACGATCGACAGCCCCTGATTGGGGATGAAGGGGAAGGGGTGCGCCGGGTCCAGCGCCTGCGGCGTCAGGATCGGGAAGACCTGCGTCAGGAAATGATCGCGCAGCCAGTTCTCGCAGGAGGGGTCGAGCGCGGTGGACGGGCCGATCACCTCTATCCCCACCTGCCCCAGCTCGCCGTGCAACGCCCCCCACACTTTCTGCTGCGCACCCATCAGCCGCGCCGTCTCATCCGTGATGGCGGCAAGCTGCTGCGCCGGGGTCAACCCGTCAGCGGAGCGCATGTCGACATCCTGCAATTGCTGCCCCTTCAGGCCCGCCACGCGCACGGAGAAGAACTCGTCCAGATTGGCGCCGGAAATCGACAGGAAACGCAGCCGCTCCAGCAGGGGATGCGCCCGGTTCATCGCCTCCTCCAGCACGCGCTGGTTGAAGGCCAGCCAGGACAGTTCCCGGTTGAAATAGCGGTCGCTGGGCAGGGTCAGGCTGGCGGAGGGGTCGGCTTCGGCCACATCTCTCTCATCGTTCGGAACCGGAGGATCAGTCCGGGACTATAGGCAAAAATCCCGCGTCTTGCAGGACATCTTTCGCCATAGCGGTAGAAATCTTACGTCCCGATGACAAAGCCGCCTCGTCCAGCAGGCGCGTCACGGCGGCGATGGCGGCATAGCTGCGCTCGATCCGCCGCAGCAGCCATTCGGGCAGGTCGGCGGCATAGCTTGCCCCGGCCGACGCCAGGGACCGCTCGATCAGGGCGCGGGCCAGCGCCTCGTCCGGCTGCTCCAGCGCGACATGCGGCGCCGCCGCCAGCCGGGACCGCAGGTCGGGAAGGGCCACCTGCCATAGCGCGGGCGGCGCGTCCGCGATCAGCAGCAGCGGGCGCTGCGCCGTCTGCGCATCGTTCCAGGCGTTGAACAGCGCCTGCTCATCCTGCCGCTGTGCATCGTCGATCATCGTCCCGCCGCTCTGCGCGACGAAATGGCGGCCCAGCGTCGAACGGCCCGACAGGGGCGGCCCGCTCAGCACGCTGATCGCCAGCGGCCATCCCCGCCAGTTCTCCAGATGGCGGACGGCGATGCGGTTGGCGTCGCTGACCAGGAAATCCTCGCCGCTCGCCCGATCAGGCCGGTCGAACGGCAGGCTGATCTGTCTCATGGCGCCTTTCATTGCGCAGAGCCGGCTCCCGGTGTCCCACCCCTGCGGATGCGCAGCGTATTGCCGGACACGGCGACGTTATAGCCCTTCGCCGCCAGCGCTGCACGCAACATGTCTACCGTGCCGTCGAAGCTCACCTGCATGACCGACGTGCCGCCCAGCGCCAGGCTGCTCGTCGCCGCCGAACGCACGCCCGCGATGGAACGCACGGCGGCTTCGCCCTGCGCCACCGATCCGACGTCCGGGGTGTCGAACTGGATCGCGTAGCTGCCCGTGGTGGCGGCGGGCGTCGGCATGTCGAGCGTTTCCACCGGCAGATCGGCGGCATTTTCGATCTCCAGCGCATTGGGATCGACCGGCTCCTCGATGATCAGCGACGGATCGGGACGCAGGCGGCCGTCATTCAGCGCCTGGGTATAAAGCTGGTCGATCCGCTGCGTCGCCTGGTCCAGCATCTGCGGGATCGCGCTGTCGTTGGAGGCGCGCAGGGAAAAGCTGCCGATCAGGAAATTGTCGGGGCCGTAGCGCGCCGTGAAGGTGCCGGTCACCGGACCGCCCGGATATTGACGGTCGAGCCGTGCGATCGGGATCACCACGTCCGCCGCGCCATATTGGTCGAGCAGCACGCGCCACCACAGCCGCCCGCGCCGCCCGGTCTGCCCCGCATTCAGCAGGATCGGATCAGCGATCGACCCGGCCACGCGGACATAGTCGATCGCGCTGTCGCCGGTGCGGAAACGCGCCCAGGCCCGCTGCCATTCGTTGATCCGCTCATAGGACACGGCCGACCCGCCGTCCCACAGCACCGGGATCACCAGCAGGGGCGGGGACCGCATGACATTGCCGGTCACGCCCAGCAACTGGCCCGTCCGCGCCCGGTCGAACATGACGCCCAGCGTGGCGACATAGCGGGTGGGGCCCGCCTGCTCATATTCGATCTCGATGCCCGAAATCATGCCTTCAAGCTGCGAATCGGACAGGGCCGGCGCGCCGCTGCCGCCATGGGTCCGGGTCCACAGCATCTGCCACGCCCGCCGCTGCGCCAGCCGCCAGCCGGCCTTGCGCGCGCTGTCGGCATCCTTGGCGAAGACGTCGACCTTCACATGGCTCACCTGGAAATCGCCGCCGCTGGCGATGGGGGGCACGCCGCGCTCCCCCTCCATCTGCGCGACCAGCGCCGCAGCGGCGAGGCCAAGCATGATCGCGCCCAGTATCTGGATCGGGCGCGACGCTGCGCGGAACAGGTTCAAAGGCCGGAGGGACAGGCCACGAAGGACAGAAGGCACGTTCACGCGCGTCCTTTTGGCGAGATTTGCTTGCGCTGCCAAGCGGCAACCCATTTCCCGTTCCGTTTTCGCGCACAATGTGCGTTATTTGGCTTGCCGCATTTTCTTAAACCGTCAGATGTTTCCATCTGACTTGAAAATGCTTAGGGGCCACAGCCATGAGCGACACCGAATCCTACAGCTACGCCAAGGCTGGCGTCGACATCGCCGCGGGCAATGCGCTGGTTCGCGCCATCGCCCCGCTTGCCAAGGCCACCCGTCGCCCCGGCGCCGACGCGGAACTGGGCGGCTTCGGCGGTTTCTTCGACCTGAAGGCGGCCGGTTACGACGATCCGCTGCTGGTCGCGGCCAATGACGGCGTGGGCACCAAGCTGAAGCTCGCCATCGATCACAACGCCCATGACGGCGTGGGCATCGACCTGGTCGCCATGTGCGCCAACGACCTGATCGTGCAGGGCGCCGAACCGCTCTTCTTCCTGGACTATTATGCCACCGGCAAGCTGGAGAGCGGCGTCGCCGAACGCGTGATCGCGGGCATTGCGGAGGGCTGCAAGCAGGCCGGCTGCGCCCTTATCGGTGGAGAGACGGCGGAAATGCCCGGCATGTACGGGCCGGGCGACTATGACCTTGCCGGTTTCTGCGTCGGCGCGGTGGAGCGGTCCAGGGCGCTGACCGGCAACCGGGTCAAGGCGGGCGACGTGCTGCTGGGTCTCACTTCCTCGGGCGTGCACAGCAACGGCTTCTCGCTGGTGCGCCGCCTTGCCGCCGACAAGGGCTGGAAGCTCGACCGCCCGGCGATCTTCGATAATGAGGTGCTGCTGATCGATGCGCTGATGGCGCCGACGCGCATCTATGTGAAGTCGCTGCTGCCGCTGGTCCGGGCAGGCCGGATCAATGCGCTGGCCCACATCACCGGCGGCGGTCTGCTGGAGAATATCCCGCGCGTGCTGCCCGAAGGCTGTCATGCGGTTATCGACGCCGACGGCTGGGAACAGCCGCGCCTGATGGCTTTCCTCCAGGCGCAGGGCAATATCGAGCCGGAGGAAATGGCCCGCACCTTCAATTGCGGTGTCGGCATGGTGCTGGCGGTGGATGCGGATGCGGTGGACGCCGTGACGGCGGATCTGGAAGCAGCGGGCGAAACCGTGGTCCGCGTCGGCCTCGTGGAGGCGGGCGAAAAGGGCTGCACGGTCAAGGGCTCACAGGAAACATGGAGCGCCAGGGCCGACTGGACCGCCACGCATCTGGGGTAAGTCACTGAAACCCGTTCGTTTCGAGCGAAGTCGAGAAACGAAGTCACAAGGGTTCTCGACTTCGCGCGAACCGGACGGGGACTGCAAGTGAAGGCAAAGGTCGGCGTTCTGATTTCCGGACGTGGCTCGAACATGGCGGCGTTGCTCTATGCCGCCAGGCATCCGTCCTGCCCCTATGAGTTGGTGCTGGTCGCCGCCAACGATCCCGAAGCCCCCGGCCTGACCCTCGCCGCCGCCGAGGGCATCGCCACCTTCGCGCAGAGCCACAAGGGCCTGAAGCGCGCCGAATTCGACGCCATTATCGACAAGGCGTTGCGCGGGGCGGGCGCGGAATATGTCGCGCTGGCCGGCTATATGCGCCTCCTCTCGCCCGAATTCGTCGCCGGCTGGGAAGGCCGGATGCTGAACATCCACCCCAGCCTGCTGCCCAAATATAAGGGTCTCGACACCCATCGGAAGGCTTTGGACGCAGGCGATACCCATGCCGGCTGCTCGGTCCACATCGTCACGGCGGAACTGGACGATGGGCCGGTCCTTGGCCAGATCGAAGTCGCGATCCTGCCCGGCGACACCGCCGACAGCCTCGCCGCGCGCATATTGATGGCGGAACATCAGCTCTACCCGCGCACGCTGGCGGATTTCGTCACCCGCGAGCGCCAGCCCGAATGGCTGCTGAACAAAGTCCGTGAGCGCGCCCTGGCCCTGCCGCAGGCGGATGAGGTCACGTCCCACGGCATGCCCTGCTTCGGCATCGAAAAGGGCAAGAAATTCGCCTATTTCACGCAGGATCGTCATGGCGACGGCGTTATCGCCATCCTCGTCAAGACGACCGCGCCGGAAGAACAGGCGATGTTGATCGAAAGCGACCCCGCCCGCTATTACCGCCCCGCCTATTTCGGGGATGGCTGGGTCGGCATCCGGCTCGATCTGGGGGACACGGACTGGGACCAGATCAACGAACGGCTGGAGCGGAGCTGGCGGGAGGTCGCGCCCCGCAAACTCACCGCCCTGATGGACGCCGCCGACGAATTTTAACCCCGCTCTTTCCTTTCCAATGGCCCAACCCCACTATAGGCAGCCATGACCGACACCTCCCCCACTCCCGCCATAGAGATCGCCAACCTCACCAAGGTTTACAAGGGCGGCAAGCAGGCGCTCGACAACATCAACCTCTCCATCCCGCGCGGGCAGATTTACGGCCTGCTGGGGCCGAATGGCGCGGGCAAGTCGACCACCATCAACATCCTCGCCGGGCTGGTGAACAAGACCAGCGGCACGGCGAAAATCTGGGGCTTCGACATCGACCAGAACCCCCGCAACGCCAAGAACAGCATCGGCATCGTGCCGCAGGAGATCGTCTTCGATCCCTTCTTCACCCCGTTCGAGACGCTGGAGAATCAGGCGGGCTATTATGGTGTGCCCAAGGACCGCCGCCGCTCGATGGAATTGCTGCGCGCCGTGCATCTGGAGGACAAGGCCAACGCCTATGCCCGGACCCTGTCGGGCGGCATGAAGCGCCGGCTGCTGGTGGCGAAGGCGATGGCGCACAGCCCGCCGATCCTGGTGCTGGACGAACCGACCGCCGGCGTCGACGTGCAGTTGCGCCAGCAGCTCTGGGCCTATGTGCGGGAGTTGAACCGGCAGGGCGTGACCATCGTTCTCACCACGCACTATCTCGAAGAAGCCGAGGAGCTGTGCGACCGCATCGGCATCATCAACCATGGCAAGGTCATCACCGACAAGCCGACCCGCGAGTTGATCGCCATGGCGCAGGAAAAGGTCGTGCAGGTGACGGTCGACCGCGACGTGGTGACGCCGCCCGCCGACCCCAGTTTCGAGAAGATCGAACTGTCGGACGAGCGCACGCTGACGATCACCTATATGAAGAACCGCGCCAATGCGGGCCAGGTGCTGAGCGCCGTGCAGGCCAGCGGGCTTTCCATCGTCGACGTGGTGACGCGCGACCCTGATCTGGAGGATGTGTTCCTGAACCTGACCGCGGCGGCGTGAGGGAGAGGGATGCCTCTCCCCCTCCCGCAGGCGGGAGGGGGCCGGGGGGTGGGCTGGCGCGACCTTTCAGAAGCAGGAATACGTCCCGCGCAAAGTCGCTAAGAAACGAGGCATCTCCGCCTGAGCGGTTCCTTTGGCAGCGCCTGCGCAACCGCCAACTGGACGGCCGCAAGTTCAGCCGCCAAATCCCTATCGGCCCTTATTTCGCGGACTTCCTCTGCCGTGAGGCGAAGCTCATCATCGAACTGGATGGCTCCACCCACGACGACAGTGCGGAATATGACGCCCGCCGCGACGCCTACTGTCGCGAACTAGGCTTTACCGTCTTGCGCTTTCAGAATGCCGACGTGATAGGGAATATCGAAGGCGTGCTGTCGCATATCATGGCAGCCCTCGCGCAAGCCCACCCCCAACCCCTCCCGCCTGCGGGAGGGGAGTAAGAAGACTATATGCCCACCACCACCTATGACGTCGTCATCATTGGCTCCGGCGCGGCGGGGCTGACGGCCGCCATCAACCTGGCGCAGGACCGCAAGGTCGTGGTGCTGGCCAAGGGCGCGCTGGATGGCGGGTCCACCAACTGGGCGCAGGGCGGCATTGCCGCCGTGCTCGACGCCGGGGACAGTTTCGAGGCGCATATCGAGGATACGATGGTCGCAGGCGCGGGCCTGAACGACCGCAGCACGGTCGAATTCGTCGTCTCCGAGGCTCCTGCGGCGATAGAGCGGCTCGCGGAGCTTGGCGTTCCCTTCAATGGAGGGGAGGAATTCGGCGAACGCTGGCACCTGACCCGCGAAGGCGGTCACAGCCACCGCCGCATCGTCCATGTCGACGACGCCACCGGCCATGCCGTGCAGGTCGCGCTGCTGAAGGCCGCCCGCGCCAATCCCAACATCACGCTGCTGGAGGACAGGGTCGCCATCGACCTCATCACCAGCCGCCATGGCGAGCGCTATTCGGGCGACGGGCATGTATGGGGCGTCTATGCCTTCAACAGGCTGACGGACCATGTCGACGCGATCCTGGGCAAGGCGACGATCCTCTGCACCGGCGGCGCGGGCCGCACCTATCTCTTCTCCACGGCTCCCCGGGGCGCGACCGGGGACGGCATCGCCATGGCCTGGCGCGCGGGCTGCCGCGTCTCCAACATGGAGATGAACCAGTTCCACCCGACCTGCCTCTACAATCTGGAGGTCAAGAATTTCCTCATCACGGAGGCGGTTCGGGGGGAGGGCGGTCATTTGAAGCTGCCCCCCGGTGTCCCCGGCGGCGGGGAACGCTTCATGCCCCGGTTCGACCCGCGCGGCGAACTCGCCCCCCGCGACGTGGTGGCCCGCGCCATCGACCATGAGATCAAGCGGCTCGGCCTCGACTATGTCCATCTCGACATCAGCCACAAGCCGCCGGAATTCGTGCGCACCCATTTCCCGACCATCTATGCGCGCCTGCTGGACCTCGACATCGACATCACGAAGGAACCGATCCCGGTCGTCCCGGCGCAGCATTATACCTGCGGCGGCGTGGTCATCGACCTTGACGGCCGCACCGACCTGCCGGGGCTCTATGCGGCGGGCGAAGTCACCGAAAGCGGCCTGCACGGCGCCAACCGCCTCGCGTCCAATTCGCTGCTGGAATGCTTCGTCTTCGGGGAAGCCGCCGCCCGGCACATCCGCGCCCATTGGGACGAACTGCCCGCGCCGCCGCCGATCCGCCCCTGGGACGAAAGCCGCGTCACCAATTCGGACGAAGAGGTCATCGTCCAGCATAATTGGAAGGAAATCCGCCGCTTCATGTGGGACTATGTCGGCATTGTCCGCACCACCAAGCGGCTGGAGCGCGCCAAGCACCGCATCGACCTGCTGGCGAAGGAAGTCGACGAATATTACGGCCATTTCCGCGTGACGCCGGACCTCATCGAACTGCGCAACCTGCTGGAGGTCGCGCGTCTGGTCGTCCGCTCCGCCCTGCATCGCAAGGAGAGCAGGGGGCTGCACTATACGCTCGATTATCCGGCGATGCTGCCGCAGGCGGTCGATACGGTGCTGGCGCCCTGAAAGAAGCTGAAAAAAGGTGGCGCAGCGTCCATCGCGCTGCGCCATGAGTCGAGGAGTGACGCGGAGGAAGGCGTCGGATTGCTTTTACCCCTGCTGTCCCGCCGCGCCTTTGATCGGCGTCAAACCGTCTTCAGAAAATTGCCGAGGACCGCGTTGAAGCGGGCCGGCTGATCCGCCATGACGACATGGCCGCTGGGGCCGATGGGCACCAGCCGCACGCCGCGCTTGGCGGCATAGGCGGCGCGGAAGGTTCGGCCGATCTCGCCCACCTGCGCCGCATCGCTGCCGACGGCATAGACCACCTCCATCGGCGCGGTCAGCCGCGCCAGTTGCGGCCCCAGGTCGACATTGGCGAGATCGCGCAGCGCATTGGCGACGACATCCGGATCGCTGCCCCGGGCGCCCGGCATTTCCGCCAGCATCCGCGCCAGATAGGCGCGCCCCGCCCTGGTTCCGGTGAAATATTGCCCCAGTTGATCGGCCAGAAATCCCATGCCCTGCGCCGTGCCGCCGACCATCGCCGCCCCTTCGGGCAGCATGTCGACCACCATCAGCCGCCCCGCCAGCCCCTTCAAACCCAGCATCATCGCCAGCGTGCCGCCCATGCTGTGGCCGACGATGGCGGGCCGCTCCAGCCCCGCCGCCGCGATATAGCGGGCGATCTCGTCCGCCAACGGCTGGACCAGCGGCCCGCTGGCATTGGCGTCCGCCGCGAGGCCGGCAAAACCCCGCACGTGGACCAGGTGCCAGCGATAACCGGAAAGCGCGCCGACCACCCCGTTCCACAGCCCCGGCCCGCTCGCCAGCCCCGCGATCAGCACGACATCGCGACCGGCGCCGCGAGTCGTCACGGCAATGCGGCGCGAAGCGAAGGGCGCCGCCCACGCCCGTGCCGGCAACATGCCGCCCGCCAGCAGCGCAGTCGCCATCCGCATCATCGTCCGTCTGTTCATCATGTGGTTCATCGGCATGTGGTTCATCGGCGCTTCCTTGCAGTCCTTCGCCTGAACCTCAACTGAGCTAGGCTCAGGACCCCTTACTGGCGGGTTCGAGGCGTCGAAATGGCGAACATATCGGGCCGAAATGCGTGCCGCGAAGGCTCATTGCCTTTGCCAGCGCATTTCGGTTCGAGATGGAAGCCATTTCGGCGTCCCGCAGGGATTTGACCAAAATGGCCCAGTGCTGCGTCGGCAAGGCTAGAAATATCGACATATTCCTGCGCCTTGCCTTCTGGCCCTGAGCCATTTTGCCTCAAACCTCGAACCCGCCGTAATGGGTCCTGAGCCTAGGGCGCGCCTCGTTCAGCCTCCTTACATCGCATTTGTGGAATCGTTCATCGCATGATTCTTGTCACCCGGCGCGGGTCTGAACCCTAATGCGAAAGGAGAGTGCGGGGATTTCGATGACCAATTTCAAGGGAGGGCGCGGCAAGCGCCCAAATGGCGGCGGCAATAGCGGCTCGGCCCGGCTCGTCCTGTTGATGGCGGCGCTTTCGGCCTGCGTCAGCGCGCCGCAGCAACCCTATGCGGCGGTCCAGCAGCGGCCGCAGCCTTCCACCGCGACCTTCCCGATCAAGCCGGTCGCCAATCCGCCCAAGCCCTTCGAAGCGCTGAAGGTCGACCAAAGGGAAACGCCGCCCCCCGCGCTGGTCAGCGTGATCCGCAACCTGGGCCAAAGCTTCAACGGCAAGGTCGGCATCGCCGTGCGCCGCATCGGCAGCGACTGGACCGTTGCATGGAACGGCAATCTGCTCTTCCCGCAGCAGAGCGTTTCGAAGCTCTGGGTGTCCATGACCTTCCTCGACGCGGTCGACCGGGGCAAGATCCGCCTCAGCGACAGCACCACCATCACGAAGAAGGACCTGACCCTCTTCCACCAGCCGACCGCCGCCCTGGTCGGCAATGCCGGCTGGACCACCACCTATTCCGACCTGATGCGCCGCGCCATGACGCAGAGCGACAATACCGCCAACGACACGCTGCTGCGCGCCGTCGGCGGGCCGGAAGCGGTGCGCAGCTATCTCGCGCGCCGCTATATCAGGGACATCCGCTTCGGGCCCGGCGAACGGCTGCTGCAATCCACCACGGCGGGCCTGGAATGGCGGCAGGATTATTCGATCGGCCGCAACTTCTACGCCGCCCGCGCCAGGCTGCCCCTATCGGTGCGGCAGAAGGCGCTGGACAATTATCTCGCCAGCCCGCCGGACGGCGCCGCGCCATCCTCCATCGTGCAGGCGCTGGCGAAGCTCAAGCAGAACGACATGCTTTCCCCGGCATCGTCGCAACTGCTGCTTTCGATCATGGGCGAGGCGAAGACGGGGCCGCAGCGGATCAAGGGCGGCGTGCCGGCGGGATGGCATTATCTGCACAAGACCGGCACGGGTCAGGAACTGGGCGCGCGTTCGACCGGGTTCAACGACATCGGCATCATGACCGCGCCCGACGGCACCAGCTATGCGGTCGCGGTGATGATCGGCAGCACGACGGAACCGATCCCGACGCGCTGGCAGTTGATGCAGGCGGTGGCGAAGGCGGTGGCGGCCAACCACGAGGCGCGTTAGTCTTCTTTCCGTCATTCCCGCGAAGGCGGGAATGACGGAGTAGGATTCAATCCAGATTGGGCCGCAGCCAGCGCTCGGCCGTCTCAAGATCCACCCCGCGCCGCCCGGCATAATCCTCCAGCTGGTCGCGCCCCACCCGCGCCACGCCGAAATATTCCGCCTGCGGATGCCCGAAGTAAAAGCCGCTGACCGCCGCCGTCGGCAGCATCGCGAAGCTTTCCGTCAGCGAAATGCCCGTCGCGTGATGCGCGTCCAGCATGTCGAACAGCAGCGGCTTCAGACTATGCTCCGGACAGGCGGGATAGCCGGGCGCGGGCCGGATGCCGCGATATTGCTCCTTGATCAGCGCCTCGTTGGTAAGCTGCTCGCCCTCGGCATAGCCCCAGAGCGCGGTGCGCACATAATGGTGCAGCCGTTCGGCAAAGGCCTCCGCCAGACGATCCGCCAGCGCCTTGAGCAATATGTCCGAATAATCGTCGATAGCGTTCTTGAACCGCGCCAGATGCGGCTCGATGCCGTGGATCGACACGGCGAAACCGCCCATCCAGTCGCCATCATGGCTGATGAAGTCGGCAAGGCACATATTGGCCCGGCCCTCCCGCTTGGCGATCTGCTGGCGCAGCATCGGCAGGCGGACATGCTTTTCATCCTCGACATGGACGATGATGTCATCGCCTTCGCGGCGGCAGGGCCACAGGCCGGCCACGCCGCGCGCCGTCAGCCATTTCTCGTCCACGATGCGGTCGAGCATCTTCTGCGCATCGGTGAACAGGCTGGTCGCGCTCTCGCCCACCACCCTGTCCTCCAGGATCGCGGGATAATTGCCCGCCAGCTCCCATGCGCGGAAGAAGGGCGTCCAGTCGATATAGTTGCGCAGGTCCTTCAGATCCCAGTCCGGGAAGCGGTGGACGCCGGGCAGGCGCGGCTTGCCGGGCTTCAGGCTCTCGTCGATCTCGAAGGCATTGGCCCGCGCTTCCTCGATGCTGAGCAGCTTGCTCTGCCCCTTGCCCTCTCGGGCGGCGCGGACATGGGCATAATCATCCTTGGTCTTCTGGACGAAATCGGTCTTCTGGGTTTCGGAGACGAGCGCCGTCGCGACGCCGACCGCCCGGCTGGCGTCCAGCACATGCACCACCGGCCCGGTGAAGGCCGGATCGATGCGCAGCGCGGTATGCACTTTGGAGGTGGTCGCGCCGCCGATCAGCAGCGGCATGGTCATATCCGCGCGCTGCATTTCCGCCGCGACCGTCACCATCTCGTCCAGCGAGGGGGTGATGAGGCCGCTGAGACCGATCATGTCGGCGTCATTTTCGTTCGCCGCCTTGATGATGTCCTGCCACGGCACCATGACGCCCAGATCGATCACCTCGAAGCCGTTGCACTGGAGCACGACGCCGACGATGTTCTTGCCGATGTCGTGGACGTCGCCCTTGACCGTCGCCATCACGACCTTGCCCTTGCCCTTGGCGCCGGGCTCCTTCGCCGCCTCGATGAAGGGGAGGAGGTGGGCGACCGCCTTCTTCATGACGCGGGCGGATTTCACGACCTGCGGCAGGAACATCTTGCCCGCGCCGAACAGGTCGCCGACGACATTCATGCCGTCCATCAGCGGGCCTTCGATCACCTCGATGGGCTTTGCGGCAGCGAGGCGGGCTTCCTCCGTATCCTCGACCACATACATGTCGATGCCCTTGACCAGCGCATGTTCCAGCCGCTTGGCGACCGGCCAGCCGCGCCATTCCTGCGCCGCCTTTTCCGATGCGGCATCCTTGCCCTTGAAACTCTCCGCCAGCGCGACCAGGCGTTCGCCCGCCTCCGGATCGCTGTTCAGCAGCACATCCTCGCACGCCTTGCGCAGCGCGGGGTCGATGGCGTCGTAAACGTCGAGCTGGCCCGCATTGACGATCGCCATGTCCAGCCCCGCCGGAATGGCGTGGTAGAGGAAGACCGAATGCATCGCCCGCCGCACCGGCTCATTGCCGCGGAAGGAGAAGGAGAAGTTCGACAGGCCGCCCGAAATATGGACATGGGGGCAGCGCGCCTTGATCTCGCGGCAGGCCTCGATGAAGTCGACGCCGTAATTATTATGTTCCTCGATCCCGGTCCCCACGGCGAAGATGTTGGGGTCGAAGATGATGTCTTCCGGCGGGAAGCCGATGGACATCAGCAGCTTGTAGGCGCGCTCGCAGATCTCGACCTTGCGGTCCTTCGTGTCGGCCTGGCCGGTCTCGTCGAAGGCCATGACGACCACCGCCGCGCCATAGGCCATGCAGAGGCGGGCGTGATGGAGGAAGGCTTCCTCACCCTCCTTCATGCTGATCGAATTGACGATGGGCTTGCCCGACACGCATTTCAGGCCGGCTTCGATCACTTCCCATTTGGAACTGTCGATCATGACCGGAACGCGGGCAATGTCCGGTTCGGACGTCATCAGCTTCAGGAAGGTCGTCATCGCCTCCACGGCGTCGAGCAGGCCTTCGTCCATGTTGACGTCGACGATCTGCGCGCCGTTCTCCACCTGATCGCGGGCGATGTCGATGGCCGCGGCATAGTCGCCCGCCATGATCAGCTTCTTGAACTTGGCCGATCCGGTGACGTTGGTGCGCTCACCGATATTGACGAAAGTGGCGGTCGATTGGGTCATTCCCTGCTTCTCTTCTCTTCGTCATCCCCGCGAAGGCGGGGATCCATCTCCCAACATAGCACCAGGGGAGAAGGCAGGAGATGGATTCCCGCCTTCGCGGGAATGACGGATTTATATCTTACGCGGCAATATGCATCGGTTCGAGGCCCGCAAGCCGCGTCACCACCGGCAGCTCCGGCACCTGACGCGGCTTGTGCCCCGCCAGCGCCTTCGCCACGGCGCCGATATGCGCCGGCGTCGTGCCGCAGCAACCGCCGACCATATTGACCAGCCCCTCATCCACCCACTGGCGGATCAGGTTCGCCGTAGTCTCCGGCAGCTCATCATATTGTCCCAGTTCATTGGGCAGCCCCGCATTGGGATAGGCCAGGATCAGCGTATCCGCATTCTTGGCCAGCTCACTCAGATAAGGCCGCAGCAGATCCGCCCCGAAGGCGCAGTTCACCCCGATGGTCAGCGGCTTCAAATGCCGCAGCGAATACCAGAAGGCGTTGATCGTATGCCCGGACAGGTTGCGCCCCGACATATCCGTGATGGTGAAGCTCAGCATCAGCGGCACCGGCCGCCCCGCCGCCGCCTCGGCCTCCCGCGCCGCCATGCCCGCCGCCTTGGCGTTCAGCGTGTCGAAGCAGGTCTCGACCAGCAGGAAGTCCACGCCGCCCTCGATCAGCGCGTCGCACTGCTCGCGATAATCGGCCTTCAGCGTATCGTAATCGACCTCGCGATAGGCCGGATCGTTGACGTCCGGAGAGATCGACAGCGTCTTGTTCGTCGGCCCGATCGACCCCGCGACAAAGCGCGGCCGCCCATCCTTCGCGCTCGCCGCCTCGCACGCCTTGCGGGCGATCCGGGCGGCGGCGATGTTGATCTCCCGCACCAGATGTTCGCAGCCATAATCGGCCATGGCGATCTTGGTGGAGGAGAAGGTGTTGGTTTCGATCATGTCCGCACCGGCGTCGAGATAGGCGGTGTGGATGCCCTCCACGATGTCCGGCCGGGTCAGGCAGAGCAGGTCGTTATTGCCCTTCTGGTCCTTCGTCAGATCGAGCGACCCGCGATAATCCGCCTCCGTCAGCCCATGTTTCTGGATCGACGTGCCGTAGCCGCCGTCGAATATCATGATCTTCTCCGCGGCCACGGCGCGGAAGCGTTCCTCGGCGGTCATGCCGTCTTCTCCAATGTCGCCGGCCGCAGCCCGAGCAGATGGCAGATCGCATAGCTCAGTTCCGCCCGGTTGAGCGTATAGAAATGAAAGTCGCGCACCCCGCCTGCATAAAGCTTGCGGCACAGTTCCGCCGCCAGCGTCGCGGACACGAGCTGCCGCGCGGCGGGCAGGTCGTCCAGCCCCTCGAACAGCTTGCCCATCCAGCCCGGCACATCGGTGTTGCACATGGCCGACATGCGCTGGACCGCCGCGAAATTGCTGACCGGCATGATGCCCGGAATGATGTCGGCGTCGATCCCCGCCGCCGCCACAGTATCCCGGAAGCGGAAGAAGGTATCCGGCTCGAAGAAGAATTGCGTGATCGCCCGCGTCGCGCCCGCATCCAGCTTGCGCTTCAGATTGTCGATGTCGCCCCGCGCGCTCAAGGCGTCGGGATGCGTCTCCGGATAGGCGGCCACCGAAATCTCGAAGGGATGGCGCTTCACCAGCCCTTCGACCAGTTCCGCCGCGCCCTTGTACCCGTCCGGATGCGCCTCGAACTTCGCGCCCGCTTCCGGCGGATCGCCGCGCAGCGCCACGATATGCCGCACGCCCGCTTCCCAATAGGCGTCGGCCACCCCGTCGATCTCCGCCTTGCTTGCCGCCACGCAGGTGAGGTGCGCCGCCGCCGACAGGGGCGTCTCCTTCGCGATCCGCGCCACCGTGTTATGCGTCCGCTCCCGCGTCGACCCACCTGCGCCGTAAGTCACCGACACGAATTTCGGCGCCAGCGGCGTCAGCGTCTGGATCGCGGACCAGAGCTGCTCCTCCATCTTCTCCGTCTTGGGCGGGAAGAATTCGAAGCTCACATTAATGTCTCCCGTCAGATCGGCATAGAGCGGCGCTTGCCAAGCCCGCGTGGCCTCTTCGACGGAGGGAAAGCTCAAGGTCATGCGGAAAGTCGTCCTTCGATAGGCAGGACGCGCGCGCCACGGCGGCGGCCCAGCCATAATTGCACCGTCAGTTCCTGGCCGGGCAGCACCTCCACCCGCTCCAGTTCCAGGCCCGCATCCGCGAACCAGCTTTCGATCTGCCCGTCGGAAAAGCCCAGCCGCGCATGCTGGTCGCGCAGCCGTAGCTCTTCCCGTTCATGCGCCGCGAAATCGGCGATCAGGACGCGGCCGCCCGCCGCCGTCACCCGGGCCGCTTCCTCGATCACCGCCTCGGGCGCCTGGGCATAGTGCAGCACCTGATGCAGCACCACCGTATCGGCGCTGCCCGGCTCCAGCGGCAGGGCGCTGAAATCGCCCAGCACCAGCGCATATTTGTCGCCCGCATCCTCGGGCAGCTTGGCGCGGGCCAGCCGCAGCATGTCCGAGCTGCGGTCCAGCGCCGTCACCTGTTCCGCCGACGGACCGAACAATTCGATCATTCGCCCGGTCCCGGTGCCGATGTCGAGCAGATGGCCGATCGGTTCCGCCCCCAGCAGGGCGGTCATCGCCGCCTCCACATCGCCCTCCGGCACATGCAGGGACCGGATCGCGTCCCATTCCTCGGCATGTTCGGCAAAATAGCTTTCCGCCGCCTGGGCGCGATCCGCCCGTACCGCCGCCAGCCGGGCGAGGTCGGCCTTCTGCCACAACAGTTCGCCCTCCGACGGCACGAGTTGGTCGAAAAGCGTCAGAAAGGGTCCGATTTCCGCCTCTTTGCCCAGCCGCAGGAAAACCCAATTGCCTTCCTTGCGCCGCTCCACCAGACCGGCTTCGGCCAGGATGCGGACATGACGGGACACGCGCGGCTGGCTTTGCCCCACGACCTGCGCGATTTCGCCCACGGCCAGTTCCATGGCGCGCAGAAGATAGATGATGCGCAGCCGCGTCGGGTCGCCCAATGCCCGGAAAATGTCGATTGCTGCGCTCATGCATGGATCATATAAAGAAATCTTTATATGCGTCAATGGTCGTTCGGAACCGCGCCGTTCAACCCCTGACAGCCCCGAATCACGGGCTTGACGCATGATTGGGATTGCCATGAGTCGCCGGATTCATTACGAATCGCGGCGCAGACGCAATGGGGGGTGAACTTTTCTCCGAGAGTGGTCTGCACCGTTATTATTCTCAGAGAGGGGTTAACCCATGACCAAGTCGATTGCTCTTTCGCTCGTTCTCGCCGCGTCGCTCGGCCTGGCCGCCTGCTCGGGCGGTGCGGAAAATGCCGCCAACGCTTCGGCCAATGCCGCGGAGAACGCTTCGAACGCTGCCGACAACGCCATGAACGCCGCGCTGAACGCTGCCGACAATGCTTCGAACGCCGCTTCGAACGCTGCGAACACGGCCGGCAACGCTGCCGCGAACGCGATGTAATTCCCAGAAGGGAATTGTCTGGAATGGGCCGCGCCGGAAACGGGGCGGCCTTTTTCTTTGACTCGCGCCGGTCGGTTCCATCAGGCTGAGCCTGCCCTGGCGTTGCAGGGACAGGATGCGTCAGAAGGCAAAAAAAAGGCCGCCCCGATGGAGCGGCCCTCTTTTCGTTCATCCTTCAACGGTGGATCAGCAATCCCGGTCGATCGCCCGCCCGGCCAGCGCACCCACGCCCGCGCCGATGATGGCGCCCGTGGTGCCGTCGCCGCGGCGACCGTAGCGGCCGCTGCCCTTGCCGACTTCATTGCCGAGCAGGCCACCGGCTATCGCGCCGATGATGGTGCCGCCCGTGCCATTGTCCCGGCAGCGATAGCCACCGCGATAGCCGCGATAGCCCCGGTAATAGCCGTCGCCGCGATAATAGCCGCCGCCCCGGTAATAACCATCGCCGCGATAGCCGCGATACCCGCGGTCGCCGCGATAATAGTCGCCACGGTCATAATGGCGGCCCCAGCCGTCGCGGGCCATGGCCGGCGTTGCGGTGACGGCCAGAGAGGCAGCGCCCATTGCCAGCGCCGCCCCCAGATTGATCAGAAACTTCGTCTTCATGGCGTTGCTCCTCATTTGCCATCGATCACGGCAGGTCTTCCACGGAGGACTCACCATCGATTGAGACCCTTTTGCCCGATTCGCATTGAGCCAAGCCTGAATGGCGATGTCAGCCGCCGTTCAGCATTGGAGCAACCGGCAGGAACGCTTATCGCGCTTTTCGGCGGTCGATGCCAGCGCCGCGAAAAACCCTGCACAGGGGCCGATTATCCCCTATGGCAAGGGCGATGCGCCGAATCCTGATCGTCCTGCTGCTCGCGATCCTGCTGCTTCCCGCGCCGCACAAGAACAAGCCCGAACCCTTCGGCCCCGGCCCATTGCTGGTGCGGGCGCGCGCCTTGTCCCTGAACGCGGCCGATCCCGCCCAGCGCGACCTTGGAATGCTGCACTATCTGGGCGGATGGCAACTCAGCAGCACCCATCATGGCTTTGGCGGCATATCCTCGCTGCTGGCGGAACCCGACGGCCAGATTCTGGCGCTCAGCGATTCCGGCACGCTGATGGGTTTCCACATCGGCCCGGGCAGGGCGGAACGGCGTCCCTTCATCGCCCCGCTTCCCATCCGCCCGCAGGATCGGGAGCGCCCCTGGTGGGCCTGGGATTCGGAGGCGATGGCTCATGATCCGGCGACAGGGCGCTATTGGGTGGGCTTCGAACTGCAACAGATGATCTGCCGCTATTCCCCCGGCTTCGCCCGCGTCGAAGCCTGCCGCACCTGGCCGGAGATCGAGGCCTGGCCGGAAACGGGATCGGTCGAATCCCTGGCGCGGCTGCCCGGCGGCCGCTTCCTCGTCCTGGCGGAAATGGGGATGACCGCCGACGGCAGCCACGACACGCTGCTGTTCGCGGGCGACCCGGCCGAAGCCGCTACGGCGGCGCCCATGCACCTGCGCTATGTGCCGCCGCGCGGTTATCGCCCGACCGACGCGGTCGCGCTGGACGACAGGCATGTGCTGGTCCTCAACCGGCGGCTGACCTTGCAGGAACTGTTCACGGCGACCCTGGCGATCATCGAGCTGCCGGAAGAGCCGCGCTCCGGCGACCGGCTGAAGGCGCGCGTCTTGGCCCGGCTGGCGCCGCCCCTGTTGGCCGACAATTTCGAAGGATTGGCCCTGAGCCGGGAAGGCGGTCGCCGGATCGTCTGGATCGCGTCGGACGACAATCACGAATTTTTCCAACGCACCCTGCTGCTGAAATTCGCCCTGGATTGGCAGGGATAGGGCGGCATGAAGGAACAGCGGGCGGGGACCGGCCTCCCGGCCCCCCCAGCCCGTCTCAGCTACGCACATCCTGCTCCGTCACCGGAGCGATCTTGATTTCGACGCGGCGGTTGGACGCCTTACCCTCCGCCGTGGCGTTGGATGCGATCGGCTGGGTTTCCCCGAAACCGCGCGTGGCGATGCGGGCCGACTGCACGCCATGGCTCGTCAGATAATCGCCCACTGCCTGGGCGCGCCGTTCCGACAGGGCCTGGTTATAGGCATCGGTGCCGTCGCTGTCGGTGTGGCCGTACACGTCGATATAGGTCTTGGGATATTGCGCCAGTACGGATGCGACGTCGTTCAGCGTCGGCTGGAACTGGGGCTGCACGGCGGAACTGTCGGTGGCGAAGGTGATGCCCGATGGCATGCGCAGCACCAGATTGTCGCCATCGCGGATCACGTCCACGCCGCTGCCGGCGGTTTCTTCGCGCAATTTCTTTTCCTGCGCGTCCATATAGGCGCCGATGCCCGCGCCCGCGACCGCGCCGATGCCCGCGCCCAGGATCTTTTCGGTGCGGTCATGCCGCCCGCCGACCAGATCGCCTAGCAGATAACCGCCCAGCGCGCCGCCGATGCCGCCGATCGCGGCCTTGGAAATGGTGCGGTTGCCGGTGTTGGGATCGGTGGTGCAGGCCGTGGTCGCCAGCATGGCGGCCAGGCCGGCCGCGCCGATGATGCGATGAAAATTCCGCATGGATATATTTCCCTTTCTCGTGCGCCCGAACGGAGCGGATGCACCCCCAATGGATGAGAGGAGGCCTTTGTTCCACAAGCGAACTGAACTGCAGATGATGCGGCGGTTGTGAAATTGTAAGAATCAGGGTTATAGGTGGCCGCCGACCGCCATGGCCAATATCCCCCCGCACGCTCCGACGCCCTTTCCCTGGGTCGACCTCGTCATCATCTTGGCGCTCGTCGCGCTGAACGGCCTGTTCGCCATGTCGGAACTGGCGATCGTGTCCGCCCGCAAGCCGCGCCTTCAGGCGATGGAAAAGGCCGGGCGGCGCGGCGCGCGCTCCGCCCTGGCGGCGGCGAGCGATCCCGGCAAGTTCCTTTCCACCGTGCAGATCGGCATCACCCTGATCGGCATCGTCGCGGGCGCCTATTCCGGCGCCAGCCTTGGCGGGCCGACGGGGGAACGGCTGGCGATGCTGGGCCTGTCGCCCCATGCCGCGCAGAATGCCGGTTTCGCCCTGGTGATCGGCCTTACCACCTATGCCTCGCTGATCGTCGGGGAACTGGTGCCCAAGCAGTTCGCCCTGCGCGCGCCGGAGCCCATCGCCGTGCTGGTCGCCGGGCCGATGCTGTGGCTGGCGAAGGTCACCGCCCCCATCGTGTGGGTGCTGGACGGATCGAGCGCCCTCATCTTCCGCCTGCTGGGGCTGACCCGCGAATCGGAAAATCAGGTGACGGCCGAGGAACTGCACCTGATCGTGGCGGAGGCGAGCAGGTCCGGCGTGATCGAGGAGAGCGAGCGGGCCATCATTTCCGGCGTGGTGCGGCTGGCCGACCGCCCGGTGCGCGAGGTGATGACCCAGCGCATGGATGTCGACTGGATCGACATCCATGCCGATGAGGAGGCAATTCGCGCCAAGCTGCTCGATACGCCGCACACCCGCCTGCCGGTGGGCCGGGGGACGGTGGAGGACATCATCGGCGTGGTGCAGGCGCGCGACATCATGACCGCGCTGTTCCGGGGCGAGGGGCTGAGCCTGGAAAGGCTGATGCGCAAGGTGGAGGTCGTGCCGGATCAGGTCGACGCCATGGACGCGCTGGAGGTGCTGCGGCGGGCCGAGGTGCCGATGGTCATGGTGCATGACGAATATGGGCATTTCGAGGGGATTGCGACGCCTGCCGACCTGCTCTCCGCCATTGCAGGCCATTTCGTGTCCGACCTGGACAGCGAGGATGAGCCGGACCTGG
Source organism: Sphingobium fuliginis (assembly GCF_004152845.1). Lineage (GTDB taxonomy): Bacteria > Pseudomonadota > Alphaproteobacteria > Sphingomonadales > Sphingomonadaceae > Sphingobium > Sphingobium fuliginis. The sequence goes on along the minus strand of NZ_SEON01000001.1, from coordinate 569,056 downwards.
TCGAGCGGGAGGACGGCAGCCTGCTGGTGTCGGGCCAGATGCCGGTGGACCTGCTCGCGGACCGGATCGGCATCGACTTGCCGGAGGATCGCGACTATGCGACGGTCGCCGGCCATGCGCTGTGGCTGCTCAAGCGCTTGCCGGAAGTGGGCGATTTCATCGACGATCAGGGCTGGCGGTTCGAGATCGTGGATATGGATGGGCGCAAGATCGACAAGCTGCTGATCGCGGAGCGATAGGATGCGGAACGATGCGCTGGACGCGGTCGAGGGATTGACGCGGCGGGCGCTGGAGGAGGCTGGCGGTCGCCTGCTGGTGATCGGCTTGTGCGGGGCGCAGGGCAGCGGCAAGTCGACGCTGGCGGCGGGCTTGCGGCAGAGGTTGCAGAGCGACGGGATTCCGGCCGCGATCCTTTCCATCGACGATCTGTATCGCACGCGGGCGGAGCGGGAGGCTATGGCCCGTTCGATCCATCCGCTGCTGCGCACGCGCGGGGTGCCGGGGACGCATGATGTGGCGCTGGGGTTGCGGGTGATCGATGCGTTGGAGCGGGGAGAGGCGACCTTGCTGCCGCGTTTCGACAAGGCGTCGGACGATCCTTTGCCGGAAGGGCGATGGGAAAAGGCGGCGACTGGCACGCGGTTGCTGCTGCTGGAGGGCTGGTGCGTCGGTGCGCTGCCGCAGGGCGCGGCGGCGCTGGTGGAGCCGGTCAATGCCCTGGAGCGGGAGGAGGATGCGGACGGCGTCTGGCGCGCCTTTGTAAACCGGGCGCTGGCGGAGGACTATCAGGCGCTGTTCGCGCGGCTCGACCGGCTGGTGCTGCTGGCCGCGCCGGACTTCGGGATCGTCCGGCGCTGGCGGACGCAGCAGGAGCATGACCTGCGCAAGGAGGCTGGCGGCGGCATGCCGGATGCCCGGATTGCGCGCTTCGTCCAGCATTATGAGCGGCTGACCCAGCATATTCTGGAGGAGATGCCGGGCCGGGCGGACCTGACGATCAGGCTGGACGAGATGCGGCGGGTGATCGGGATTTGCAACGGCTGACACCCGGCATTGCTGCGCTCGCCGCCTCTGACTTGATCCGGCCCCCTTGCTTCTCAGTCACCGTCAAAGAAAAAGGCAGGATTCCGGATCGCGTCCGGGGTGACCAAAAGGGCATCTCAAACGGAGGAACGGCAGACGAGCGCGCCCGTCAGGCTATGAGACGCTTCACCCAGAATTGCATGGGATGGCGGCTTTCCGCGTCGTCGCCCAGATCCTTCCAGTCGAAATGGCCGATCAGCCCCTCGACCGGGGCATAGCCGCGCGCGCGCCAGAAGGGATCGAGCGGGGCATAGCCGGCGGGGCGGGCAGGGTGATCCGGCGGGCGAATCACCGCGCAGAAGCTGGCCATGGCGAATCCCAGTTCCCGCGCCTTGGCTTCCCGCCGGTCGAAAAAGGCGTGGCCGATGCCGCGCCCGCGCCATTCCGGCAGCAGCACCGATTCGCCAAAATAATAGATTTGGCCGATGTCCATGCCGCATGCCCGGAAAGGAGCGGCGAATTCCGCGGCATGGTCGGCCATGGGGGCGGCGGTGGCGGCGCCGACCAGCCGGTCGCCCGCGAAAGCCCCGGCGATCAGCGCGCCGGGGCTGTTCGCATAGGCGGTGAGATAATCGCGCTCATAGGCGCGGCCCGCTTCGCCCGATCCGTCATAGAGGTAGGGAAAGGCGCGGAAGACCGTGATGCGCAGGTCCGCCAAAGCGTCGAGCGCGGCCAGCAAGGCCGCGCCCGTCAGATCATCGACCCGAATGGGTTCGCCGTCCAGTTCTTACTCGCTGGCGGCGGCGTTGGCGGCGGGCGCCTCTGCCGCATTGGCGGCGGCATTGCCACCCTCGGCCGCGGCATTGTCGCCGCCGGCTGCCGGAGCCGCATCGGCGGCGGGCAGCGGCAGGTTCGAACCCTGGGTGTTCAGCCAGGCGATCAGGTTCGCGCGGTCGGCCGGGTTGCCGAGACCGGCGAAGGTCATCTTGGTGCCCGGCGCGAATTCACGCGGGGAAGTCAGCCAGTGATCGAGATTCTCGAAGGTCCAGTTGCCGCCCTTGCTCTTGAGCGCGTCGGAGAAGGCGAAGCCGCCCTTGCCCTGGCCGATCGGTTCCCCGACCGTGGCGTAGAGATTCGGGCCGATGCCGTTGGCGCCGCCCTGGTTGACGGTGTGGCAGGCCGCGCACTTGGCGAACACCTTCTCGCCCGCAGCGACGTCCGCGCTGGCGAGCAGGGTGTTGAGGCCGGGGCCGCTGGCCGCGCCGCCTTCGCCTTCCGCTTCGACGCCCTCGATGGCGTAGCCCATTTTCTCGGGCCGTTCCTCATGGAAGAATTTGGAACTGACGATGGCACCGCCCAGTGCGATGATACCCGCGAACAAAGCCCAACCGGCAGCGGTGTTGAAACGATCGCCCATTCGCTCGGATTCCCCTGGATTTCTGTTCTGGCCGCTTGGTTCGCGTCCCCTCTAGCGCGCTGCCATAATGGCGCAAGCGCGAACGTGCAAGCGGCCTTGAACGGGATCGCGCACGCTTTTCATGGCTTTGCGGCCGGAGAGGATGCTTGCGCGGGCGCGATGAAGTGAATAAGCGCGCAGGCGCCCATGGAAAACTATCCCGCCCCCGCCCGCGATCTGGTCGCGGACCTCGCCGCGAAGGCCGCCGTCGATCCCGTTCGCGCCGTCGCCTTCCAGGGCGCGCCGGGCGCCAATTCGCATCTGGCGGCGCTGGATTATGCGCCCGATTGCGTTCCCTTGCCCTGTTTCGCGTTCGAGGATGCGATCGATGCGGTCCGGGAAGGGCGCGCCGCGCGGGCGATCATTCCGATCGAGAACAGCCTGCATGGCCGCGTGGCCGACATGCATTTCCTGCTGCCCGAATCCGGGCTGCATATCGTCGACGAATATTTCCTGCGCATCCGGCACTGCCTGATGGCGGTCGACAGCACCCCCGTCAAAAGCGCGGTCAGCCACCCGCAGGCGCTGGGCCAGTGCCGCCATTATCTGCGGGAACGCGGCATCCAGCCGGTCAGCTATGCCGACACGGCGGGCGCGGCGGCGCTGGTCGCGGAAACCCGCGTGGCCGGGGAAGGGGCCATCGCCCCCTATCTGGCGGCGGAACTCTACGGCCTGCGGCTGGTGGCGGAGAATATCGAGGACAGCGCCGACAATATGACGCGCTTCCTGGTGCTCTCGCGTGAGCCGAAGATGCCGGCGGCGGGGGTGGGCCCGGTGATGACCACCTTCCTGTTCGAGGTGAAGAACATTCCGGCCGCGCTCTACAAGGCGATGGGCGGCTTCGCCACCAATGGCGTCAACATGACGAAGCTGGAAAGCTATCAGCGCGGCGCCAGCTTCGCCGCGACGGAATTCTACTGCGACATAGAGGGGATGCCGGGCGATCCGGCCATCGACCGGGCATTGGCGGAGCTGGAATTCCACACCAAATGGGTGCGGATACTCGGCAGCTACCGGCAGGCGCGGCCGCGCACCTGAGCGCCCGGGCGTGACGGCGGGCTCCAGACCGCTTATGGTCGGGCCGATGTTCACCGCGATCCTTCTGTCGGCCCTTGCCATGAGCGTGATCGTGGGCGTGCGCTATCTGCTGGCGAGCGGCGCCTTCGCGCTGGCGACCCGTTATCGCAGGCCGGGCCTCTATGCCGGGCTGGACCGGCAGGTCCGGCGGGAAATCGCCTGGTCGCTGGCCTCCGCACTGATCTACGGCGTGCCGGCGGGCATCGTCGCCTGGGGGTGGCAGGCGCATGGCTGGACGCGGGTCTATGCCGACGTCCATGCCTTCCCCCTCTGGTATCTGCCGCTGTCCGTGCTGCTTTACCTTGCGGCCCATGACGCCTGGTTCTACTGGACCCACCGCTGGATGCACCGGCCCCGGCTGTTCCGGATCGCCCATGCCGTGCATCATGCCAGCCGCCCGCCGACGGCCTGGGCCGCGATGAGCTTCCATCCATGGGAGGCGGTGACCGGCGCGGTGGTGATCCCGGCGCTGGTCTTCCTGATTCCGATCCATGTCGGTGCGCTGGGCGTGGTGCTGACGATCATGACGGTGATGGGCGTCAGCAACCATATGGGATGGGAGATGTTTCCGCGCTGGATGGTGCAGGGCCGGGCCGGCCGCTGGCTGATCACCGCCAGCCATCACCAGCGGCATCATGAACAATATGCGTGCAATTACGGCCTGTATTTCCGCATCTGGGACCGGCTGTGCGGGACCGACAGGGGATTGGGCCATTTTTAGGGAAGGACGGGCGTGAAGGGCAGGGCAGCGATGATGGCGGCGGTCCCGCTGGTCATGGGCGCGGCGGTGGCCGACCAGGCGCAGCCGCTCAGCATGGACGTGCAGGGCCTGCGGTCCTCCAGGGGCAATTTCCTGATCTGCGTGACGCGGCAGGCGGACCATTTCCCCGATTGCCGGGGCGATCCGGACGGGCGGCATTTCACCGTCCCCGCGACCGCCGGTATCGTGCCCCTCGGCCGGATGGAGCCGGGAACCTATGCGATCGCCATCATTCATGACGAGAATGGTAATGGCAAGCTGGACACGCTGGCCGGCATTCCGCGCGAGGGGGTGGGCTTTTCGCGCAATCCGGCGATCCGCTTCGGCGCGCCCAGCTTCCGCTCGGCGCAGTTCGCCATGGCCGGGGCGGCGGTGCGGCAGGACATCAGGGTCAAATATTTCCTCTGAATGTCGCGGTGCGGAACGGTAATGCCGTAAAAACATTATCTTGCCCGACAATCTCTTTGAACAGGCTCATCATGCATCATCGCTGTCGCCTTTCCGCGGCGTTCGCCGTCGCGGCCATTTGCCTTGCGCCATCGGCCTTCGCCCAGCAGGAGGATCGCAGCAGCCTGACCATCGGCGTGGGCGTGGCCGCCGCGCCGAGCTATGAAGGGTCCGACGACTATCGCGTGCTGCCCATCCCGCAGCTTCGCGGCAAGGTGAAGGACTTCGCCTTCTGGACGCGCGGTCCGGGCCTGTATGTCGACGCGATCCCCAACAGCGATCCCGACGGCGTCGACTTCGAACTCGGCCCGGTGGTCAACGTCCGCTTCGACCGGTCGAGCCGCAGGAACATCAAGGACGATGCCGTGCGCCTGCTGGGCAAGCGCGACATCGCGGTGGAGGTCGGCGGCTTCGTCGGCATCGGCAAGACCGGGGTGATCACCAGCGCCTATGACAATCTGTCGGCGCGCGTCGCCGTGACCAGGGATGTGGCGGGCGCGCATGGCAGCTATGTCATCACGCCCGCGGTGGAATATATGACGCCGCTGTCGCAGACGGCCTTCGTCGGGCTGGGCGTGTCGGCGGACTATGTCGGCAGGAAATATGGCCGCTATTATTATGACGTCGATCCGGCGGGCGCTGCCGCATCGGGGCTGCCGGCCTATGGCGGGGCAGGCGATGGTTCGGGATTCAAGAAGGTGAATTTCAGCCTGGCGGGCGGCAAGTCGCTGTCGGGCGACCTGCGCCATGGCTGGGCGATCTTCGCCGCGGCCAGCTATTCGCGGATCCTGGGCGACTATGCCGCCTCGCCCATCGTGTCCGTCGCGGGCTCCCGGAATCAGTGGATCGGCGCGATCGGCGTCGGCTACACCTTTTGATCTCCGGTTGATCCCCGGCCGATCTCCCTTGTTCCTATGGGGTGACGCCCCACATAAGGCGCTGTATGAGGGCGGCTTGGCAACCGCGTTTGCAGCAGGAGATAAGAGAAGTGGCGACCCTTGGACTGAGCGAGGCCGACAAGGCATCGGTGGAGGCTTTCCGCCGCGATGTGGTGGATCCTTCGCGCACCCAGTTGGTGATCGTCGATTTCTGGGCCGAATGGTGCGGCCCCTGCAAGCAGCTCGCGCCCGTGATCGAGAAGGTCTGCGCCGACTATGCGGCCAAGGGCGTCAAGCTGGTCAAGATCAACGTCGATGAGGACAAATTCATCGCCGCCCAGTTCCGCGTCCAGTCGATCCCCACCGTCTATGCCGTGTTCCAGGGCCAGCCGGTGGCCGACCTCAGCCAGGCGCGGACCGAGGGGCAGTTCAAGCAATATCTCGACCAGTTGCTGGGCCAGTTGCCGATCGAATCGGAGGAGAAGGCGCAGCTGGAGGAGATTGCGCCCCTGATCGCCATGGGCGAGGAATTGCTGGCCGGGGGCGAAGCGGAGCGGGCGCTGTCCGTGTTCCGGCAGATCGATCAGATGCTGCCCGACAATGCCGATGTGGCTTCGGGCGCGGCGCGGGCGCTGGTGGCGCTGGGACAGTTCGACGAAGCCGAAGCGGCGTTGGCCGCTCTGCCCGCCGATGTGGCCAAGGACCAGGCGGTGGAGCGCGCACGCGCCGCCATTGCGCTGGCGCGCGATGCCCGGCCGGTGGCTGACCTGTCGGGTGTGGAGGCGAAGGTCGCCGCCGATCCGGACGATCATGAGGCGCGCTTCGAACTGGCGAACGGCCTGATGGCCAATGGCGACCGCGATGGAGCGGCGGAGCAGTTGCTGGAACTGGTGCGGCGCGACCGGGCGTGGAATGACGGCGCGGCGCGGGCGCAGCTCCTCAAGCTTTTCGAGGCGACGGGGCTGGAAGATCCCTGGGTCGCGGGGCAGCGGCGCAAGCTTTCCCAGATCCTGTTTTCCTGACCGGCGCAGGCGTCATGTCGCGCGTCTCGATCTTTCCCCTGCCGGGCGCGCTGCTGCTGCCGGGCATGGAACTGCCGCTCCATATCTTCGAGCCGCGCTATCAGGCGATGATCCATGACGCCATGGCGCGGGACCGGCGCATCGGCATGATCCAGCCGCGGGAGGAAGGGACGAAGCCCGCGCTGTTCGATGTGGGCTGCCTGGGCCACATCACCCATATCGAGGCGTTGGAGGGCGGCCGGTACAACATCCTGCTGAAGGGGCTTGCGCGCTTTCGTGTGGTGCGGGAACTGGACGTCCCCACCGCCTTTCGCCAGATCGAGGCGGATGTGGAGCCCATTGCGCAAGAGGATGAAATCCTCTCCGCCGTGGAGCGGGCGGCGCTGGAGCAGGAATCGCGGCGCTTTGCCGATGCGCTGGGCTATGTGGTCGACTGGACGGCGGTGTCGCGGCTCGACGACATGGCGCTGGTGAACGGGATCGCGCAGATCGTGCCCTTCGATCCGGCGGCCAAGCAGACCCTGCTGGAGGCGGATACGCTGGGCGAACGGGCCGACCGGATCATCCAGCTGATGCAGATCGTCGGGCGGATCGAACGCGACGGCGGGGCGACGATGCAATGAGCGGCAGGATCGATCCGGCGCTGCTCGCGAAGCTGGTCTGCCCGGTGACGCGCACGCCCCTGCGCTGGGATGCGGAACAGGGCGAATTGCTGTCCGAGGCGGCGGGGCTCGCCTTTCCGGTGCGCGATGGCGTCCCGGTGCTGGTCGTGCGGGAGGCGCGGTCCATAGCGGGGTGACGACCGCTACCGGACCCCATCTGTCCGCGACCGCCTTTTACGCGACCCCGTCCGTATCCAGCGCATAGCCCGCTGAACGCACCGTGCGGATGATGTCGTGATAGCGGCCGTCCGCGTTGATCGCCTTGCGCAATCGCCGGATGTGCACGTCCACCGTGCGCAGTTCGATGTCGCTGTCCTGCCCCCACACGCTGTCCAGCAGCCGCTCGCGGGAGAAGACCCAGCCGGGATGTTCCAGGAAATGCTTGAGCAGCCGGAATTCGGTGGGGCCTAGCGGGATCACCTGACCGCCGCGTCGGACCTTGTGGCCGACCGTGTCCATCTCGACATCCGCGAAGGTCAGCGTCTCGCCGGCCAGCGCCGGGCGCACGCGCCGCAGCACCGCGCCGACGCGCGCCACCAGTTCGCGGGGCGAAAAGGGCTTGGTCACATAATCGTCCGCGCCGGTTTCCAGCCCGCGCACGCGATCCTCCTCCTCGCCGCGCGCGGTCAGCATGATGATCGGGACGTTGGCCGTGCCGTTCATGCGGCGCAGGCGGCGGCAGACCTCTATGCCCGACAGGCTTTCCACCATCCAGTCGAGCAGCACGATGTCGGGCACATTCTCCTGCGCCAGAAGCAGCGCTTCCTCCCCGTCGACCGTGTGCGCGACCTCGAAATCCTCGCGCTTGAAATGCCAGATGAGCAGTTCGGCCAGCGCCGCGTCATCCTCCACCAACAGCATCTTGGCCCGCGCCATGCTCAGCCCTCCGCCGCCGCGCCGCCGCGTTCGCGGTCGGGCAGGGTCTGGCCGGTGGCGGCATAATAGACCATCTCCGCCACATTGGTGGCATGGTCGCCGATCCGTTCGATATTCTTGGCGATGAACAGCAGATGCGCGCATTCGCTGATCGTCTTGGGATTTTCGACCATGAAGGTGACGAGCGTGCGGAAGACGCTGTTGTAGAAATCGTCGACCACCGTATCGCGCTCCACCACCGCGACGGCCAGGTCGGCATCCCGCGCGGCAAAGGCGTTCAGCGCGTCCTGCACCATCTCGCCCGCGACCTGGCCCATGGAGGGAAGAAGCGCGATCGGCTCCTGCGTCCGCTGGTTGGCGGCGATCAGCGGCACGCGCTTGGCGATGTTCTTGGCATAATCGCCGATCCGCTCGACCACGCCGACGATCTTCAGCGCGGCGATCACGTCGCGCAGGTCGTTGGCCATCGGCGCGCGCAGGGCGATGATCTCGATGGCGAGCTTCTCGACCTCCGCCTCGATCGCGTCGATGCGCTTGTCCTCCGCCACGACCTCCGCCGCCAGCACCTTGTCATGGCGTTGCAGCGCGAGCATCGCCTTCTCAATGGCGGATTCCGCGCGACCGCCCATTTCCGCGATCAGACCGCGGAGCTTGTCCATTTCCTGGTCGAACGCCTTGATCGTATGTTCTGCCATGTCTTTCCTCCCCCGGATCAGCCGTAGCGTCCGGTGATGTAATCCTTTGTCCGTTCCTGCCGGGGATTGGTGAATATGTCCGACGTCACGCCATATTCGACCAGCTCGCCCAGATGGAAAAAGGCGGTCCGCTGCGACACGCGGGCGGCCTGCTGCATGTTGTGGGTCACGATCACGATGGCGTAGCGGCCGCGCAGTTCGTGGATCAGTTCCTCGATCTTCGCCGTCGCGATGGGGTCCAGCGCCGAGCAGGGCTCGTCCATCAGGATCACTTCCGGTTCGACGGCGATGGCGCGGCCGATGCACAGGCGCTGCTGCTGCCCGCCCGAAAGCGCGGTGCCGCTGTCATGCAGCCGGTCCTTCACCTCGTCCCACAGGCCGGCGCGGCGCAGCGATTTCTCGACGATCACGTCCAGGTCCGCCTTCGCATGGGCCAGGCCATGGATGCGCGGGCCATAGGCGATATTTTCATAGATCGACTTGGGGAAGGGATTGGGTTTCTGGAACACCATGCCGACGCGGGCGCGCAGTTGCACCACGTCCATGCTGGGGGCGTAGATGTCCTCGCCGTCCAGCGTGATCGTGCCTTCCACCCGCGCGGAGGCGACCGTATCGTTCATGCGATTGAGCGTCCGCAGGAAGGTCGACTTGCCGCAACCCGACGGGCCGATGAAGGCGGTGACATTGTCCATGTCGACATCGATCGACACGCCCTTGATCGCCTGCTTCTCGCCATAGAAGACCTTGACGTCGCGGGCCGTCATCTTGGTTTCTGTCATCTTCGTTTCCGGCATCCTGGTTTCGCCCGCAGGGGTCAGCGTCTGTTGTTCATGCATCATGGCTGTCATCGCGGTCACCACCGCCTTTCGAACTTGTTGCGCAGGTAGATGGCGATGCCGTTCATCGCGAGCAGGAAGACCAGCAGGACGATGATGGCGGCGGAAGTCTTTTCGACGAAGCCCCTGGAGACTTCGTCGGACCAGAGGAAAATCTGCACCGGCAGCACGGTCGCCGGATCGGTGATCCCCCCCGGCGGCGTGGCGATGAAGGCGCGCATGCCGATCATCAGCAGCGGGGCGGTCTCGCCCAGCGCGCGGGCCATGCCGATGATGGTGCCGGTCAGGATGCCGGGCAGGGCCAGCGGCAGGACATGGTGGAACACCACCTGCACCGGGCTGGCGCCGATGCCCAGCGCCGCGTCTCGGATGCTGGGCGGCACCGACTTGATGGCGTTGCGGCCCGCGATGACGATGACCGGCATGGTCATCAGCGCCAGCGTCATGCCGCCGACCAGCGCCGCCGAACGCGGCAGGTGCAGGAAGTTCAGGAAGATCGACAGGCCCAGCAGGCCGAAGATGATGGAGGGGACGGCGGCCAGATTGTTGATCGACACTTCGATGATGTCGGTCAGCCAGTTCTTGCGCGCATATTCCTCCAGATAGACGGCCGTCGCGACCCCCACCGGGAAGCTCAGCGCCAGCGTCACCAGCATGGTCAGCAGCGATCCCTTGAACGCGCCCCAGATGCCGACCTGCGTCGGATCGGTGCCGTCGCTCGCGGTCAGGAATCCCCAGTTGATGCCGGTAGTCAGCAGGCCCGCCTTGTCGAGCCGCGCTACCGCCGCTTCCGCCTCGGGCGAACCGTTGCTCTTGGCGGCAAGGTCGATGGCGGTGGCGGCGGGCAGCTTGACCGTCACGGTCCGGGCGAGGATCTTCGGATCGGCCTTGATAGCGTCGCGCAGCACGGTCCAGGCGGTGGGCGACACCCATTCCTCGGCATCCGCGCCCAGCGCCTTCTTCACGACCGCCCCCGTCACCATCGGCAGGTTCGCATTGGCGAGCGCCTGATCCGTGATGGCATTGGGGTCGAGCAGCAGCGGGGAGGCGGAGAAGTCGACCTTCACCGCGATTTCCGTCCGGGTGAAGCCGCGCAGGCCGTTGCCCAGCATGCTGAACAGCAGGAAGGCGAGGAACGCGGCGGAGAGCGCGACGGCGAGCAGACCCGCCGCCTTGAAGCGGCGTTCCGATGCATAGCGACGGGCGATCCGCCGGCGCATCGCGTCCGACTTCCAGTCGGTGGGAAGGCGTTCGGCACTCATTATTCGTAAGCCTCGCGATATTTCTTCACGACCCGCAGGGCCACGATGTTGAGCAGCAGCGTCACGATGAACAGCACCAGCCCCAAAGCAAAGGCCGCCAGCGTCTTGGCGCTGTCGAATTCCTGGTCGCCGGTCAGAAGCTGGACGATCTGCGTCGTCACCGTCGTCACGCTGGCAAAGGGGTTCAAGGTGAGGTTGGCCGCCAGACCCGCCGCCATCACCACGATCATCGTCTCGCCGATGGCGCGGCTGACGGCCAGCAGCACGCCGCCGACCACGCCGGGCAGCGCCGCGGGGATCAGCACGCGGCGGATCGTCTCGCTGGTGGTGGCGCCCATGGCCAGGCTGCCGTCGCGCATCGACTGCGGCACGGCGGCGATGCTGTCGTCCGCCATGGAGGAGACGAAGGGAATGATCATCACGCCCATCACAAGTCCCGCCGCCAGCGCGCTTTCCGAAGAGGCGCCGTGGATGCCGATCATGACCGCGAAATCCCGCAGGGCCGGGGCGATGGTGAGCGCCGCGAAATAGCCGTAGACGACGGTCGGCACGCCCGCCAGCACCTCCAATATCGGCTTCATCCACTTGCGGAAGGTGGGGCTGGCATATTGGGTCAGGTAGATGGCGCTCATCAGGCCCAGCGGGATGGCGACGGCCATGGCGATGATCGCGCCGATGAAGATGGTCCCCCAGAACAGCGGCACCGCGCCGAAGGCGTCGTCATTGCCATAGCCGAGCGCCGCCGATTGCGGGCTCCATTTCGCGCCGAACAGGAAATCGACGGGGCTGACCATGGAAAAGAAGCGGAAGCTTTCCCACAGCAGCGACGCGACGATCCCCAGCGTCGTGATGATCGCCAGCAGCGATGCGATCAGCAGGGTCGCCATCACCAGCCGCTCGACCCGCGTGCGCGCCCGGAAATCCGGGCGCACGCGGGTGAAGGCATAGGCGCCGCCGGCAAAGGCCAGCACCAGCGCCAGCGCGGCGCCGGCAAAGCCATATTGGCCGATGGCGTCCCTATAGGGTTCGACCAGGCCCTGCGAGAGCGGATTGAACGCCCCCGCCTGCATCCCCGTGGCGATCGCCCGCGCCTCGCCCAATATGGCGGAGCGTGAGAAATCGTCGGCGGGCAGGCTCTGCGCCGCCGGACTGCCCAGCACGTCCTGCGTGACGAGACCGGGCGCGACATTGGCCCAGACCGCCAGGAAGAGGCCGGCGGGCACCAGCGTCCAGAGCGCGACATACCAGCCGTGATAGCCCGGCAGGCTGTGCACGGCGTCGCGGCGGCCCGAAGCCCGCGCGGCGCTTTGCAGCCGCATCGCGCGGGCGCGGGCGCTGACCCAGGCGATGGCGCCCAGACCGGCGAGCAGCAGAAGGATTGCAGGACCTGTCATATCGCCTGTCTTATTTGAGCTGCGAACCGTCGAGCACGGCCAGCGACTTGACGGTCTCGGCGCTCGCCTTGCGCACGCCTTCCGGCGCCGCGACCATGCCGCGCTTGGTCAGCGCGCCGTTCGGGTCCCAGTTCGCGGCGAAGGTGTTGAGATAGGCCTGAAGGCCCGGAATGGCCTGCATATGCGCCTTCTTCACATAGATGAAGAGCGGACGCGCGCCGGGATATTGGCCGGTGGAGACGGTTTCATAGGTCGCCTCGACGCCGTTGATGGAAACGTCCTTCAGCGTGTCCTTGTTTTCCTCCAGGAAGCTGTAGCCGAACACGCCGAGCGCATTGGGATTGGCGCCCAGCTTCTGGACGATCAGATTGTCGTTTTCGCCCGAATCCACATATTTGCCGTCCTCGCGGATGCGGGTGCAGGTGGCCTTGAACTCGTCCTCATTCTTCTTCTTGAGCGCTTCCATCGCCGGGTCGGTCTCGCAACCCTTGGTCAGGATCAGTTCGGCCAGCGAATCGCGGGTGCCGCTGGTGGACGGGGGGCCGAAGACGCTGATCGGCGTGGCGGGCAGGCTGGGGTCGACATCCTTCCAGCTCTGGGCCTTGTTCGGACCCTTGCCATAGGGATTGGCGGCCAGCGCCTCATAGACGATCTTCGGGGTCAGCTTCAGGCCCGGACCGTTCTTCGATTCCGCGAAGGCCAGACCGTCGACGCCGATCTGGATTTCGATGATGTCCTTGACGCCATTCTTCCGGCAGTCCTCATATTCCGACTTCTTCATGCGGCGGGAGGCGTCGGCGATGTCCGGATGCTGGGCGCCGACGCCCGCGCAGAACAGCTTCATGCCCCCGCCGGTGCCGGTCGATTCGACGATGGGCGACTTCATGCCGGGATTGCCCTGAACGAACATCTCGGCAATCGCGGTGGCGAACGGATAGACGGTGGAGGAGCCGACCGCGCGGATCTGGTCGCGGGTGCCGCCGGCCCCGCCGCCGGACTGCTGGCCGCAGCCTGAAAGAGTGAGTGCCGCCGCGGCGGTCGCGGCCATCAGAGCGAAATGCTTCACCGGGTAATCTCCTTCGTCAAAGGCCGCGATTCGCTTCTCGCCGCCCCCCTCTGGGCACGCGCCGTAGCCGCGGTACGTCGCGCCTTTGTGACAATGGGATTGCACTTTTATGACATTGACGGCGGAAGCCCGGCCTGTCGCTGTCTTTTTTTGATCAAGCCTTTGCCGCGACGGCCTTTTCCTCGACGGCGAAGCGGGGCAGCAGGATGGAGATGGTGGTGCCCTTGCCCAGCACGCTGGCGATGTCCAGCCGGCCGCGATGCCGCTCCACGATATGCTTGACGATGGCCAGCCCCAGTCCCGTGCCGCCCACCGCCCGGCTGCGCCCCGAATCGACGCGGTAAAAGCGTTCGGTGAGGCGCGGCAGGTGATCGGGGCCGATGCCTTCGCCCTCATCCGCGACGGTCAGCCGCAACAGGCCGCTCGGCCCGTCGGAAAGGGACACGTGGATCGGCGTGCCCGCGCGGCCATATTTCACCGAATTTCCGATCAGATTATGGAGCAGTTGCGACAGTTGGGCGCGGTCGCCCTGCACGTCGGTCAGGCCGGGCGCGATCTCCATCTCCACCTCCCGCCCCCGATCGCCATGGCTGGTGCGGAACACGCCCACCACCTCGGCCACCAGGCCGGACAGGTCGACCGCGCTGTCGGGCAGGCGATATTTCTCCGCCTCTATGCGGGAAAGGGAGATGAGGTCGTCGATCAGCCGCTGCATCCGCCGCGCCTCGCCGTCCATGATCTTCAGGAAGCGCTGCCGCGTTTCGTCGTCCTTGCCCAGGTCGGGGTCGGCCAGCGTCTCGATGAAGCCCAATATGCCGGCCAGCGGCGTGCGCAGTTCATGGCTTGCATTGGCGACGAAATCGACGCGCATCTTCTCCGCCGCGTGGGCGCCGCTATGATCGGCCAGATGGACCAGCCGCCGGACATGGCCGTCCTCCCCCACCGGCGCGATCCGCATCTGCCAGCGCTGGTCGCGGGTGCCCAGGCCCACCAGCTCGATCATGACCGGTTCGGCCAGCGGCGCCTGGCTGGCGAGCCGTTCGGCAGCGGCGGGATGGCGGATGGCGATGCGGGCGTCCTCCCCCTCGATATGCGCGCCCAGCAGCCGCTGCGCGGCGCGGTTGGCGGCGATGATGCGGCCCCGTTCGATCAGCATCAGCGGGTCGGCTATGCCCTCCAGCAGACCGCGCGCATCGGGATGGGCGATGATGTCGGGAACCTCCGCCGGCAGGGGCGACACGGCCGGTTCCGGACGGTCCGGACTGGCCGCGCAGATGACGAGCACCAGCAGCGTCGCCAGCACCGGCAGGAGGATGTCGAGCGGCCCCGCGCCTATCATCAACGCGCCCCCGGTGCCGAGCAGCAGAACGGCCAGCGAGGCGGTGATCTGGGAGGCGGTCAGGCGATTCATGGTTACCATGCTGGAAATTTGACGCATTTGCTGCAAAGAGGGCCGCAGTAGCCGGCAATTTTTACAGTTTGGCAAGCGCGATAGCGGATCAGGATGACATGAGCGAGCCGTTGCCCCCCCAGAAGGAAGCCGAGTCGCAGGACGACGGCCTTGCCGCGCCGTCGCGCCGCCAGTTGCTGATGGGCGGCGCCGTCGCGGCCTCCGCGATCATATCCATCCGGCCGGCGCTGGCGAACACGGCCGCGTCGGTGCTCAACTGCACGATACCCGTTCCCGACCAGGGCCGGGCCGGCAATTATATCGCGCCCAACGGGCAGGTGGTGCCGGCGGGAACGCAGGGCGCCTTCCCCGCCGGCAAGAACTTCAGCGGGGAACAGGTCCGGCAGGCGCTGCGCGGCGGCCGGCTGCCGGGCGCCAGCTATGAGCAGAACCAGGCCTATCTCAACTATATCCGGCGGCTTCAGTCAGGGACGAGCGGCTTCACCTGCTACGCATCGCTGCAAATGCCCCGCTGAGCCGAGGGCTTTATTTCCACCCGAACTTATACGGTTCGCCAGCGTTGACGGCGTCGAGCCTTCGACGATCCGGTCAGGCGCAGCAAGGGCGACCCCATGTTCCATACACCCCATTGGGTGAAACAAGATTGTTCGGTCGCGATCTACCTCTATGAACCCGGCGATGGCGGGCTGGATCGGGTGGCGATCCTGCTCGCCAACCATCTGCGGCTGCGCGGCGTGGACGTGGAACTGTGGATGACGCGGACGGACGGCCCGGTGGCGGGCCTCATCCATCCCGCCGTGCCGGTCCGTCGCGTACCGGCGCCGCCCTTTTCGCGGCGGCTGTCGATGATCGCCCAATTCCCGGCGCTGGCCGTCATGGTGCGGCGGTTCCGCCCGGATATTCTCTATTCGGCGGGCAATCAGAGCAACATGCTGTGCGCGCTGGCGGCGCTGGGCACGGCGACGCGGTCGGTCGGTCGGATTTCCAACCCGATCGTCCGCCCCGGCCAGCGCGGCCTGTCCGCCTGGATCAGGCGTAGCCGTTTCCGCGCCATCGCCCGGACCAGCGCCATGACCATCGTGATGGGCGAGGCGGACCGGATGACGCTGACGCAGGCCGGGCCGCTCGCGGGACGGCAGGTGACGCTGCTGCCGCGCCCGACGGTCACGCCGCTGCTGGAACGGCTGCGGCGGCAGCGCGCCGCCAGAGCCGGCGGCGGCCCATGGCATTTCCTGATGGTCGGGCGGCTGGTCGCGCAGAAGGACCAGGCGACGGCGCTTCTGGCGCTCGCCCGGCTGAAGCATCTCGACTGGCGCCTGAAGATCGTCGGGCAGGGGCCGCTGCGCCGCGATCTGGAGGCGCTTTGCACGCGGCTTGGCATCGCCGGGCGGGTCGAATTTCCGGGCTTCGTCGGTGATCCGGCGGAACTGGCGGCCCTGATGGCGGATGCCGATCTGCTGCTGCAACCCTCGCGCTGGGAAGGGCTGGTCGCGACCCTCATCGAAGCGCTCGGTTGCGGCACGGGGGTCGTCGCAACCGATTCGACGCCGAATATCCGCCCGGTGCTCGCCGCGGCGGGCCAGCATGCGCCGGTGCCGGTGGGCGACGCCGATGCCTTTGCCGATGCGATCCTCTGGGCGCTCGACCATCCCGCGCCGGCTGCGCGCCTGGCGGACGCGGTGAAGGAACATGGCGTCGAAAGCGCGCTCGACGCCTATTTGCGGGCCTTTGTCCGGCTGGCGCGATCCGGCGGCATGCGGTGGCGGGGCGTCGCGCAAAATAGCCTGTCGCGTTAGGCACTTGGCTACCCCTTTGTCTTAAGGATGGCGCGACATTCCCATCCGAAGGCCAGGTTTCGCGATCATGCCAGCCCGCTATTGCCAGGACAGCCCGGACGCCATCGCATCCTGCGTGCTGGAGGATATGGTGCTGCTCTACCACCGGCCGTCGGGACAGACCCATATGGCGATCGCCCCGGTGCCGGAGATCCTGGCGACGCTGGATGACGGCGCGGCGCTTACGGCGGGCGAGCTGTTAGGGCAGTTGGCCCAGCTTTACGATCTGGGCGAGCCGGAGGAGGCCCTGCCGCTGGTGGAGGCGCATCTGGCGGAACTGGCCGCCCTTGGACTGGTCCGCATCGCGTGAACCATGCCCTGACCCTGAAGATCGGTCCGGCGACCTTCCGCATCGGATCGGCCTGGCGCCAGCCGGTGGACGCGCTGGCGCGGCTCTACGCCGATTATCCCATGCCGGCGGGCGCGATAGCCGATTTCACCGTGCGGCTGGAGCCTGCGGGGCCGTTCCGGCGCTGGTTCCGGCCCTCGATCTTCATCACCGGCGATCATGGGCTGGCCGACGCCGCGCCGATGAGCCTTGCCCACGGGCTGCTGGCGGCGGAAATGGGGATGAACCTGCAAATGGCGCTTGGCTGGCGGCGGCACCTGCTGCTCCATGCCTCCAGCGTCGAAAAGGACGGGCGAGCGCTGGTGATGACCGGCGAGTCCGGTTCCGGCAAGTCGACGCTGGCCGCGCAACTGGGGGAGCGGGGCTGGCGGCTGATGGGCGACGAGTTCGCGCTGCTCGACCTGGAAACGGGGGCGATCTTTCCCTTTCCGCGCCTCGTCTCGCTCAAGAACCGCGCCATCGGCGTCCTCGCGGCGGAAGCCCCGGCGGAGCGCATGGGGCCGCTGCTCGCCGGGACGGCCAAGGGGGACATTCGCCACCTGATCCCGCGCAGAGAGGCGATCGGGCGGATGGCGGAGGGCGCGCCGCCCGCGCTGCTGCTGTTCCCGCGTTTCGGCCATGAAGCGGACGTGCGCCCGGTCGGCCAGGGGGAGGTCTTCATGCGGCTGACCCAGGCATCGACCAACTATGTCGCCCTGGGCGAAGCGGGCTTCGCGGCGTTGAGCGATTTCGTCCGGAATGTCCCGGCGCGCGCCATCGACTTTCCATCGGGCGACGAGGCCATCGCCCTTGTCGAGCGGCTCTGGGAGGAACTGGCATGAGCGCCCGGCTGCTGGTGCGCGCCTTGCGCGACCCTGACGAGGTGGCGGCGCTGGATGCGGACGGGTGGAACGCCCTCATCGCCATGGCGAGGGCGGAGCGGCTGATCGGCACGCTCGCCCTGCGAATCGGGGAGCGGCCCGTGCCCCCGGCGGTGGGCGCGATATTGGCGGACGCCCGGCTGGATGCGGCGCGCGAAGCCCGGCAGGCCCTGTGGGAGGCGGATCGCGCGGCAGAGGCGCTTGCCGGCCTGGACGTGCCGGTCGTGCTGCTCAAGGGCACGGCCTATGCGGCGGCGGGGCTGCGCGCCGGGCAGGGGCGCTTCATCGGCGATCTCGACATATTGGTGCCGCGCGATGCGATGGATCGGGTGGAACGGGCGCTGATCGGCGCGGGATGGGAATGGGTCAAGGACGACCCTTATGACGACGCCTATTACCGCCGATGGATGCATGAGCTGCCGCCGATGATCCACGCGGCGCGGGACCGCATGATCGACGTGCATCACACCGTCCTGCCGCTGACGGCGCGGCAGACGCCGGACGCGGCGGCGATGATCGCGCAGGCGGTTCCCCTCACCAACGAATTATCCATGCTCTCGCCCGAGGACCGGCTCTGCCACGCGGCGGCGCATCTGCTGGCCGACGGCGATCTGGCCGGGGGGCTTCGCAACCTCTGGGACATATATTGCCTGCTCGACGGCGTCGACGGGACGGCGCTGGAGGCGCGGGCGGCGCACCATGGCCTGCTGTCCCATGTGCGGCAGGCGAGGCGGCTCGCCATGGCGCTCTATGGCGAAGGGAGGGACGAAGGGGCGCGGCTCACGCTCCGGGACCGGATCGTCAAGGCCCGGCTGCTGGCGCGCGACGGGTGGGGACGGGAACGGCGCGGGCTGCTGCGTTTCGCCTTCTACCTGCGCTCCCACTGGCTCAGAATGCCGCCCGCCATGCTGGCGCGGCACCTGTTCACCAAATGGCGCAAGGGGCATCGGCCTGTTTAGGAAGGGGCGCCAGCCAAGGTTTTTGCGTCTGCACGGAAATGCCCTATATTGCCCCTTCGATGCCAGGACTCAGGACACGCATGAAATCCAATTTCTTCCGGGGCGCCGTCGCCCTTGGCGCGCTCGCGCTCATCCCTGCCACCACCGCGGCGCTCGCCGATGGGGAGGCAAGCAGCTACAAGGCGCTCGACGAGTTCATGGACGTGTTCCAGAAGGTCCGCAGCGACTATGTCGAGAAGGTCGACGACGAAAAGCTGATCAAGGGCGCCATCGACGGCATGCTCGCCAGCCTGGACCCGCATTCGAGCTTCCTCGACGCCCGCGATTTCCAGAATCTCCGCACCCAGACGGAGGGCAGCTATGGCGGCCTCGGCCTTTCCGTCACGCAGGAGGACGGCGCGGTGAAGGTGATCGCGCCGACGCAGGATACCCCGGCCTGGCGCGCGGGGATCAAGGCGGGCGACTATATCACCCATCTCGACGGGCAGCTCATCTATGGCGGCACGCTGGACGAGGCGGTCGACAAGATGCGCGGCGCGCCGGGCACGCAGATCAAGCTGACCATCGTCCGCCCCGGCCGCGACAAGCCGATCGACCTCACCCTGACGCGTGAGATCATCCAGTTGAAGCCGGTGAAGTGGGAGGTGAAGAACGGCATTGGCGTCATCAACATCGTCAGCTTCTCGGCCAATACCGGCGCCGACGTGCGCCAGGCGATCCGCAGCATCGACAAGTCGCTGGGCCGCAAGCCCACCGGCTATATCCTCGACCTGCGGTCCAACCCGGGCGGGCTGCTGGACGAAGCCGTGTCGGTCAGCGACACCTTCCTGGAGCGCGGCGAGATCGTGTCGCAGCGCGGCCGCAACAAGGGCGATGTCGAGCGCTATTATGCCAAGCCCGGCGACGATGCGAGGGGCCTGCCGGTGATCGTGCTGGTGGACGCGGGCTCCGCCTCCGCATCGGAAATCGTCGCGGGCGCGCTGCAGGACCAGCATCGCGCGCTGGTGATGGGGGAACGCAGCTTCGGCAAGGGCAGCGTCCAGACCATGCTGCCGCTCAGCAACACCACGGCGCTCAAGCTGACGACGGCGCGCTATTACACGCCGTCGGGCCGCTCCGTGCAGGAAGGCGGGATCGAACCCGATGTCAGGGTGCCGCAGCTTAGCGACCCCGGTTACAAGAATCGTCCGAAATTCCGGGAAAGCGACCTGCGCCGGCACCTGATCAACGAGATCAAGACCGACAATGCGGCGCTGGAAGAGGACAGCAAGGACGATCCCCGCTTCGCCGCCACGGCAGAGGAGCTGAAGAAGAAGGGGATCGAGGATTTCCAGCTCGACTATGCGCTGAAGACCATAGCGCGTCTGGCGGCAAAGCCGGGCGGGGCGGTGGCTCAGGCCGCTCCCGTCCGCAAGCCGGCGACGCATTGATCGTTGCGGATCGACGTGCCGCGCCCGGCCGGCGGGACCGGTTCGGGACTTGCCGGATTGCGTTGGACGGGAAGCGGACACCCGCTTTATCCCTCTCCCTTGAGGAAGAGGGCTGCGCAGACTTGGCAGCTCGCTGCCTGGTCGCAGCTCGGTGAGGGGATCGCGCGGCCCTCAGGCCGGCTCCCTTCACCCCGCAAGTTCAGCATGACGAAAGCCACGTGACGGTTTAAGCGAGCGACATGAAATCTTTGCCCCTCGCCCGCGCCCTGGCGCTGATCGTCCCGCTGGTCATGCTGGGCGGCGCCTATGCCTTCCAGTTCCTCGGTGGCCTGCACCCGTGCGAAATGTGCTGGTGGCAGCGTTATGCGCATATGGCGGCCATTCCGCTGGCGCTGATCGCCTATGCGCTGCGCGGCAAGGCCTGCGTGAGCGCGCTGTTCACCGGACTCGCCGGCCTTGCCATTGGCCTCAGTGGCGGCATCGGCCTGTTCCATGCGGGCGTCGAATATGGCTGGTGGCAGGGGCTCACCGCCTGCTCGACCAGCCCGGCCGGCGGCAATCCGGCGGACATCCTCAACCAGATCATGGCGACGCCGATCACCCGCTGCGACGTCGCGCCGTGGAGCCTGTTCGGCATTTCGATGGCGGGCTATAACGGCCTCTTGTCGGCGGCGGCGGCGCTCCTCATCTTGGTGCTGCTGCTCAGGAAAGGGAGCAAGGCATGAGCGCAAAAGATTCTCAGCGTCCCGATTTCCCCCGGCCCGGCCGCCGGGTGACGGACGCCCAGCGCGCCTCCATGCTGCGCGTTGACCAGGCGGGAGAGTTCGGTGCGACCCGCATCTATGCCGGGCAGCTTGCCGTCATGGGCGACCGCCATCCTGATTCCCGCGTCATCGCCGGCATGGCGGCGCAGGAGGAACGGCACCGCAAGCATTTCGACGCGATGATCGCCCGCCGGGGCGTGCGTCCGACGGCGCTGCAGCCGATCTGGAACGTGGCGGGTTTCGCCCTGGGCGCGGTGACGGCGGCGATCGGGCCGCGCGCCGCCATGGCGTGCACCGCCGCGATCGAGACCGAAATCGACCGGCACTATGCCGAGCAGCTCGAGCAATTGGGTCAGGACGATCCGGAACTCTCCACCGTCATCGCGGATTTTCAGGCGGAGGAAGTGGAGCATCGCGACGCCGCCATCGCCCATGGCGCGGAGGAAGCTCCGGTCTATCCCTTATTGTCGGGCGTCATCAGATTGGGCTGTCGTGCCGCCATCGCCCTTTCCAAGCATATCTAAGGCGAAGCGTATCTGAGGAGAAGCATGATGAAGACCCGCCTGATCGCCGCCATGCTTGCGCTGGGCGCTGCCTTCCCGGCCATGGCGCAACAGGGGCCCAGCGTTCCGCAGGACCAGCCCACCGCCGCGCAGGCGGGGTCGGAACGCGTCAATCTGGTCATCGTCTATGGCGACGATCCCTGCCCGCAGAGCCAGGGCAGCGACATCGTCGTCTGTGCCCGCAAGGGCGAGGAGGAGCGCTACCGCATTCCCGAGCCGTTGCGCGGCGATCCGAACCAGCCCAGCCATCAGGCATGGGGCGAACGGGTGAAGTCGATGGAATATGTCGGACGCAGCGGCACCGAAAGCTGCTCGCCGGTGGGCGGCGGCGGGGCCACCGGCTGCTTCGCGCAACTGGCGCGCCTTGCCAAGGCGGAGCGCCAGGCCGCGGACAATGCAAGCTGGAAGGATCTGGTCGAGGCGGAACGGACCCGGCGCCTTTCCACCATCGACGCGGAAAGCAAGGCGATCGAGGCGCAGGCCGTGGCGGAGGAAAAGGCCCGGGCCGCCCAGCAACAGCAGCCGGCTCCGGCGCAGGGACCGCAACCGGGAACGCCGCCGCAGCAGTGACGGCATTTGCCGCGGCGCGGCGTCTGGAAGAAGGCTGCCGGAAACCGGGCAATCCGGCCGGCGGGACAGGGGACGAACAAGGATTATGGATCGATGCGTCTCCTCACTGCCCTTTCCTTCGCCGCCGTCGCGCTGGCTCCCCTGACTTTCGGCGGCGCGGCCCATGCCGAGCCGCCGCAGAAAATCTTCAACCTGGTCGTCTATGGCGACGATCCTTGCCCAAAGGGCGAGGGCGACGAGATCATCGTCTGCGCCCGCAAGCCCGAATCCGAACGCTATCGCATTCCCAAGAAGTTGCGCGAAAAGCCTGAACCGGCGGGCGGCCCCGGCTGGGGTAGCCAGGTCGCGACCATGGAGCAGGTCCAGCGGCAGACCCTGCCGGGCAGTTGCTCCGCCATTGGCAGCAATGGCTTCACCGGCTGCACCGCCAAGGCGCTGGAGCAATGGTTCGCGGAGCGGCGGATGCAGGAGTCCAGGGGCGAGCCTTGAGCGGCGCGCCATCGCTAGGCGGCGTGGATAAATTCGAGACTCGCCGGACTGAGTGATTTGGGTGGATTGCGGACATTCCCCCTCCCGCAGGCGGGAGGGGGTTAGGGGGTGGGCTGGCGCGGCATCTGCGCCGTTTTGCAACGGCTAAGTCAGAAGCTCGCTACGCTCGCGCCCACCCCTAACCCCTCCCGTTTACGGGAGGGGAATGTCCTGAATTGGCCATTTCCCGACATTCCCAATTTGTCCACGCGGTCCAAAAGCCGGACGGCCTTCGCCTATTTGAAGCTCGCGATGCATTCGATCTCCAGCGGCGCGCCCATCGCCAGCCCGTCCGCGCCGAACGCGCTTCGGGCGGGCAGCCGCTTGCCCTGGAAATAGCTGACATAGGTGCCGTTGAATCGTGGCCAATCCGCCATGTCGTCCAGCATCACCGTGCATTTGACGACATGGCCGAAGTCGAGGCCATTGTCCTTCAGGATCTTGCCGATGGAATCCATGGAATTGCGGACCGCGGCATCGAAGCCCTCCTTATGGGGGTCCATGCCATCCGGCACCCGGCCGATCTGGCCGGAAAGATACAGGGTATCGCCTGCCCGCACGGCAGGGGAGAAGGGAGGCTGCTGCGCGGCCAGCGGCGTGGCGCCAACAGCCAGGACCAGGGCGAACCATTTCTTCATATGCCTATTTCCCCGATGCAAAAAGGCCGGTCCTTTGGCGGACCGGCCCTTCCTTCGTGACGCGTCAGAATTTGAAGTCGAGCCGGGCGTAATAATAGCCGCCCGACGTGCTGTAGGGTCCGTGGCCATAATAGCTGTTATAGGCCCCGGCGCCGTTGATATAGGGCGAGACGCCAGCGCCCGGCGTGACGCCTTGCATCAGCGCGGGCACTTCCGGCCGCTTGTTGAACAGGTTGTTCGCACCCACAGAGAAGGTGACGGCATCGGTGAAGTCGTAGCTTGCCTCCAGATCGGTAAGCGCGGTCGCCTTGACCACGCCGTTGAAGTAGAGCTGGTTGGCGTTCACCCCGTTCACGATGGCGCCGTCCGCGATCAGGAAGCCGCCATTCGGGATGAAGCCAGCGGACGGCGTGAAGGCCGGGCGGACAAGCACGCTGGTCTTGCCGTAAAAGGTCTCACGCAGGTTGAGCGCGAACTTCCCGCTCTTGAACAATGCGCCGGCCACGATCTTGTAGTCGGGGTTGGAACGCTCGATGTTGCTTTCCGACGCCGCGTTGAAGATGGGGTAGCCGACCTTGTTGTCGGTGATCTTCGTCTTGTTGTAATTCGCCGTCAGCGACAGGTTCAGCGTGCCGAAGTCCAGCGCGACGGGGTAGGCGGCCGAGAAATCGATGCCCCAGGTGCGGGTGTCGATGCCGTTGGTGAAGCTCGACACGCCGATGGTGCCGTTGGTGAACAGGGCGCTGTCCAGGACGATGCCGGCGGCGTTCAGCGCGTTCAGGATGTCGGCGCCGCCCGGCTGCGGCACGCCGTTCAGGACGGCGTTGCGGGCCGCCGTGCCGGTGATGCGGTCCTTGATCTTGATGATATAGCCGTCGACCGTGATGGCCAGCTTCGGCACCGGCCGCAGCACGACGCCGGCCGAGAAGTTCTTCGACTTTTCAGGCTTCAGCGAGTTGAAGCCCAGCAGCGCGGCGGCAGGCGTGCCGGCGGGAAGCTGCGCGACGGCGCTGGTCGGACCGACGTTGATGGTCGAATATTTCTGTTCCGCCAGCGTCGGCGCGCGGAAGCCGGTGCTGACCGTGCCGCGAATCGCGAAGGCGGGGCTGAAGTCGTAGCGCGTGGTGATCTTGCCGATGGTGGTGTCGCCGAAGTCGGTATAATCCTCGTAACGGCCGGCAAGGTCGACGGACCAGTTTTCAACCGGCTCCGCGATCAGGTTGATGTAGCCCGCGCGCGAACTGCGGCGGAACTTGCCCGCGTCGGTCGCCTTGTATCCGGGGAAGGACTGAACGCCCGTCTTGTAGGTCGAATAATAATCGCCCGCGACGATCTCATAGGTGTCGCGGCGATATTCGCCGCCGAACGCCAGGGTCAGCGGCCCCGCCATGCCGGCGTCGAATTCCTTGCGGATGTCGGCGGTGACGGTGGTCTGGCTCAGGCGGAAGCCGCCGTCATAGGCCTTGTCCACCGTATTGGGCCTGCCGATGCCCTGCAGGGAGGCGGCATAGCTTTCCTGCCAGACTTCGCGATGGGCCGACGCTTCGGTCCAGATGTCGTCCTTCTGATAGCCGTAGGTCGTGCTGATGTCGTAATTCCAGTCGCCGCCGAAATCGCCCTTGGCGCCGACCGTGAAGCTATATTCATCCTCGATCACATGCTGGAGCGGCACCATGCCCCAGGTGCCGGTGTCGCCATAGCAGATATTGGGATTATATGCCGCGGGCGTGATGCTGCCGCCCAGATTGCCGGTTTCGTAGCAGATGCGCTTGGGATGGCGGTAGCCCTGCTTGGCATAGCCGATGCGGCGGGCATAATCGCCGAAGCTGTAGAGTTCGATGCCGCCGAAATCATAGCCCATATTGTAGAAGGCTTCGGTCAGATAGGTCTTGGGCTGGCCGCCGTTGATGCCCGACAGCGCGTCGCCCGCCAGGTTCGACCATTGGGCGGGCGTGTTGGGCTGAAGCGTGCCGTCCGGCCTGGTGATCTGGACCTGCCCGGTGCCCACCGTGGTGTAATCCTGGCGGCGGTGGAACAGGCTCAGGTTGAAGAAGCCGTCCTCGCCCAGCTTGAAGCCCATATTGCCGGAGGCGGAGAACAATTCGCCTTCGCTGTCATAATATTGGCCGCCCGTGACCTTGAAGCTGCCGCCTTCGTTATTGTCCTTCAGGATGAAGTTGATGACGCCCGCGATGGCGTCCGTGCCATAGACGGCGGCCGCGCCTTCCTGGAACACTTCGACGCGGGCGATGGCGTCCGGCGGGATCAGGTCGATGCTGGGCGCCGCCGAACCCTGGAACGCGCCGGAAATCACCTGGAGGATGCCGTTGCCGTGGCGGCGCTTGCCGTTGACCAGCACCAGCGTGTGGTTGGGGCTGAGGCCGCGCAGACGGGCGGAGAGCGAGAAGCTGGAAAGGTCGGTGCCCTGCGTCTGGGCGGTGAAGCTCGGGACGATCTGGGTCAGGACCTGGTTGAGGTTCGGCTGGCCGACATGGCTGATCGCCTCCTGGCTCAGCACCTGGATCGGCGCGGCGCTTTCGGCCGCCTGCATGCCGACGGCGCGGGTGCCGGTAACGATGATGGCGGCGCCATCATCGGCTTGCGCGGTCTGCGCCTCCTGCGCCATCGCACAGGCCGACCAGGACGAGGCCAGCACCAATGAAAGGCGAAGAGCGGATAATCTTGTCATCTATGCCCCCTGTTTTGCATTTATCCATGACAGGGGGATCAACGAACTTTTAGGATGAAACCTCTACCGCATCGCACAAAAAATAGAAAAATTAAATATTTCTTCTTTATTTCTAGGAGGAAAATCAGACCAGATTGCGACGCCATGAGGCAGAATGGCAATTGATTAGGGTGCATGTGGCGCGCCGCATTTTGCAAGCAGCGCATATGGCGGATTTTTGACGGAAGTTCGTTTCAGGAAAACCTTGCCCCTGTTCGTCATGCCGAACCTATCGACATGAAGAGTGGAGAGGGGGAGCAGGGGATCAGCTCGCCATCGCCGCTTCGATCAGCGCGCGGCCTTCCCTGCTGGCCCAATCCATCGCGCCGACCACCCGGACCATTTCCTTGCCCTGCGCATCATAGATGACGGTCGTCGGCAGCATGCCGGTGTTGTAGTGGAAGCCGAACTGGTTTTCCGGGTCGATCCAGCCCTTCAGATGGGGCAGGGGATGTTTCTCGAAGAAGGGCTTGATCACCGTCTCCCCCTGGCTGTCCTGGGAGATGGTGAGGACGGCGAGCCCCTTCCTGCCATAATCCGCCGCCACGGCATCCAGCGTCGGCATTTCCGCCACGCAGGGCGCGCACCAGGTCGCCCAGAGGTTGACCAGCACCGGCTTGCCCGCGAAATCCTTGAGGCTGGCATCGCTGCCGTCCGGATTCTGGAAGGTGAAATCGGGGGCAGCGGTTCCGGCCTTCGACCTGTCGAGCGTGTAGCTGAACGCGCCTTTCCCGCTTTGCGCCGGTCCCGTCGCCTCGCCGCTGGTGGCGTTCGGGCCTTGCCCGGCGGCCGGGGATTGCTTATCGCACGCGCCAAGGCCGGCCAGCAGGAGCAGTGTCATTACGCAGCGTAAGGATGATCGCACGGGGAAAAGCTCCAACAGCATGTGGGGCGGACGCTTCGCGGCCGGTCCGGCTTCGGTCATGCGGGAGATAAATGCGTCGATCCCGTTCGACAAGCGCCTGTGGAAGCAGGACATCGCCGGGTCCAAGGCCCATGTCGCGATGCTCGCCAAACAGGGCATCGTCGACGGAGAGGACGCGCAGGCGATCACCGAGGGGCTGAACCGCATCGCCGCCGAATATGAAGCCGACGGCGTGCCGGTCGATCTGGACCTGGAAGACATCCACATGGTCACGGAGTCGCGGCTGGCCGAATTGATCGGTCCGGCGGCGGGACGGCTGCACACGGCGCGCTCGCGCAACGATCAGGTGGCGACCGATTTCCGCCTCTGGGTGCGCGACGCCATCGATGAGGTGGAGGCGGGCCTGCAGGGCCTGTCCGCCATGCTGCTCACCCGCGCAGAGGAGCATGCCGATGCGGTGATGCCCGGCTTCACCCATCTCCAGTCCGCGCAGCCGGTGACGCTCGGTCATCACCTGATGGCCTATCATGAGATGGTCCGCCGCGACCGCAGCCGCTTCGCCGACGCCCGCGCCCGCCTCAACGAGTGCCCGCTGGGCGCGGCGGCGCTGGCCGGGACCGGCTTCCCCATCGACCGCCACGCCACGGCGGCGGCGCTCGGTTTCGCCAAGCCGACCGACAACAGCCTCGACAGCGTGTCGGACCGCGACTTCGCGCTCGACTATCTGATGGCGGCGACCCAGTGCAGCCTGCACCTCTCGCGGCTGGCCGAGGAATTCATCATCTGGGCTAGCCAGCCCTTCGGCTTCGTGAAATTGCCCGACGCCTATTCGACCGGCAGCTCGATCATGCCGCAGAAGCGCAATCCCGACGCCGCCGAACTGGTGCGCGGCCATGCCGGGCGGATCATGGGCTGCATGAATGCGCTCTGCGTCACGATGAAGGGCCTGCCGCTCGCTTATTCGAAGGACATGCAGGACGACAAGCCGCCGGTGTTCGAGGCGCATGACCTGCTGGGCCTGTCCATCGCGGCGATGACCGGCATGATCGAGACGGTGACGTTCCGCACCGACCGGATGCGCGGCCTGGCGGAAAGCGGCTTCGCGACCGCCACCGACCTCGCCGACTGGCTGGTGCGGGAGGGCGACATTCCCTTCCGCGAGGCGCATCATATCACGGGCCGCGCGGTCGCGGCGGCGGAGGCGGCGGGCGTGCAGCTTGCCGATCTGCCGCTGGAAACGCTCAAGGCCATTGATGCGCGGATCGATGAGCGTATCTATGCGGTGCTGACGGTCGACGCCTCGGTCGCCAGCCGCAGGAGCCATGGCGGCACCGCGCCCGATCAGGTGCGTGCGCGGATCGCTGAGGCCCGGAACGACGCGAAAGGGCAGAAGAAGTGATGACGGCACGGATCGCCAAAGGGGTTGCGCTGGCGGCGCTTGCGCTGGCCTTGGCGTCCTGCGGCGGTCGCCAGCCGCTGAAGCCGGTGCAGGGGCAGCGCCTGCCCGCCGTGCCGGTGGGGGCGGCGACGGCGCCCACCGCAGCGCAGCTCACCACGCCCACGATCCAGGCGCGGCCGGAACGGAATGTCGAACTGCTGACCCAATCGAAGGTGCGTGGCGACGACCCGTTCGACCTGCCGCCCGAAAGCGACCCCCGCTGATTTTTGGCGATAAGATTTCTAGGATAGACTGACTTGGACCATTTTACCTATGTCGACGGCGCGATGCTGGTGGAGCAGGTGCCGATGGCGGAGATCGCCGCGCAGGTCGGCACGCCCGTCTACATCTATTCGACCGCGACCCTGACCCGCCATGTCGGCGTGTTCCGCGAAGGACTGTCGCAGCTTGATGATCCGCTGATCGCCTTCGCGGTGAAGGCCAATCCCAACGCCGCCGTGCTGGCGACGCTGGCGAAGCTGGGCCTCGGCGCCGACGTCGTGTCGGTGGGCGAATTGCTGCGCGCCATGGCGGCGGGCATTCCGGCGGACCGCATCGTCTTTTCGGGCGTCGGCAAGACGGCCGACGAAATGCGCATCGCGCTGGAAAAGGGCATCTACCAGTTCAATCTGGAAAGTGAGCCCGAAGCGGAAATGCTCTCCGAAGTGGCCCTGTCGATGGGGAAGAGGGCGCCGGTCGCCTATCGCATCAACCCCGATGTCGACGCGGGAACCCATGCCAAGATCTCGACCGGCAAGTCGGAAAACAAGTTCGGCATCCCCTATGACCGGGCGCTGGCCAGCTATGCCGCGGCGCGCGGCCTCCCCGGCCTCGACGTGCAGGGCGTGGCGGTGCATATCGGCAGCCAGCTCACCGATCTCGCGCCCCTGGAAGCCGCCTTCGCCAAGGTCGGCGCGCTGATCGAAAGGCTGCGCGGCGAAGGCCATGACATCCGCACCGCCGATCTCGGCGGCGGGCTGGGCGTGCCCTATGATCCCTCGCAGCCGCTGCCGCCCAGCCCCGCCGACTATGGCGCGATGGTGACGAAGGTGACGCAGGGCTGGAACGTCCGCCTGATGTTCGAGCCGGGCCGCCTGATCGTCGGCAATGCGGGCGTGCTGCTGTCGCAGGTGGTGCGGGTGAAGCAGGGCGCGCAGGCCCCCTTCGTGATCGTCGACGCGGCGATGAACGACCTGCTGCGGCCCAGCCTCTACGACGCCTGGCACGACATCCGCGCCGTGCAACCGAAGGGCGAGCGCGCCGCCGCCAATGTGGTGGGCCCGGTGTGCGAGACGGGCGACACCTTCGCCATGCACCGCGACATGGATGTGGTGGGGGCGGGCGATCTGGTCGCCTTCATGACCGCCGGGGCCTATGGGGCGACCATGGCGAGCACCTATAACAGCCGCGCGCTGACGCCCGAAGTGCTGGTGTCGGGCGACAAATGGGCCGTTGTCCGCGCCCGTCCGCCGGTCGAGGCGCTGATCGAGGGGGACAGCATTCCGGCCTGGGTAGCGTCGAAGGATGTGCAGGACTGATGCACAGCCTGCCCGTTTTCCTGCGGTTGCAAGGGCGGGCCGTCATCCTGACCGGCGAAGGGGAGGCGGCGGACGCCAAGCGGCGCCTGCTCGAACGGGCGGGCGCGCGGATCGTGGGCGAGGCGGCTGAGGCCACGCTCGCCATCGTCTCGGATGGCGATGCGGCGACCGTGCAGCGGCTCCGGGCCCGGGGCATATTGGTGAACGCGACCGACAGGCCGGAACTTTGCGACTTCACCCTGCCCGCCATTGTCGACCGGGAGCCGGTGCTGATCGCCATCGGCACGGGCGGCGCTTCGGCGGGTCTCGCCAAGGCGCTCAGGCAACGCATCGAAGCTTTGCTGCCGGCCCGTCTGGGGCTGCTGGCGACGGCGCTTCACGATGCGCGCGCCGCGATCCGCCAGCGCTGGCCCGATGCCGCGGCAAGGCGGCGGGCGATCGACGCCGGCCTTGCCGTGCGCGGGCTGATCGATCCGCTGTCCGACAAAGCCGTGGACGCCGTGCCGCACTGGCTTTCCGAAGGGGGCGGGCTCTGGACCGGGGCCGACAGGCTGGAAAACATCCGCCTGCTGTCGGGCGATCCCGACGATCTCAGCCTGCGCGCCGCCCGCCTGCTGGGCGAGGCGGATCGCGTCTATCACGCGCCGGACGTGCCTGCCGCGATACTGGACAGGGCGCGGGCCGATGCCGTGCGCATCCTGGCAGACGCGCCGCCCGACGATCCGGGGGCAGGCCTGTCGCTCTGGATGGAGATGACGCCATAAGCCGGGTCTTCCTCTTCGACGGCGCTCGGGCGCAGGAAATCTCGCTCGACGATTTCTGCGCGCGGACGCAGGACGCGCCGTTCAGTTGGGTCCATGCCGATGGCTGGAAGGAGGATGCCCGCCACGTCGCGTCCCGCTGCGACCATATGCCCGAAGCGGCGCTGTCCGCGCTGCTGGCGCAGGAGACCCGGCCGCGCTGCACGCTGATGGCCCATGGCGCGCTGGTGAACCTGCGCGGGCTTGGCGCGGCGGATGACGATGGAGGCGACCCGCTGGTGTCGATCCGCCTCTGGGCCGAAGAGGCGCGGGTCATTTCCGTCAGCTATCGGCCGCTCGCGGCGATGGAGCCCGTCATGCAGCAGATGCTGCGGGGTCTGATCCGCGATCCGGGCGACCTGATCGCCGCCTTCGCGCAGCAGATCACCGAAGCGCTCGACCCGGAAGTCGCCGAACTGGGCGACGGCCTGGACGAGATCGAAAGCGCGCTGACCGAACATGGCCCGGCGGAGGCGCGGCGGCGCGTGTCGGAAATCCGCGCGACGGCGATCGGCTATCGCCGCTTCATCGCGCCGCAGCGGCAGGCATTGGAAAGACTGTCCGCCGCCGATGCGTCATGGCTGGAACCCGACGACCGGTTGCACCTCCAGGAAGCGGCGGACCGCTGCGCCCGCATGGCGGAGGAGCTGGAAGCGGTGCGCGAACGGTCGGCGCTCGCCCATGAAGAACTGACCGACCTGCGCGCGGAGCAGATGAACCGGCAGGCGCTGATCATCTCGGTCGTGGCGCTGGTGTTCCTGCCGCTGACCTTCCTGACCGGGCTGCTGGGGATGAATGTGGACGGCATACCCTATGCCCATGAACCCTGGGCCTTTTGGGGCGTGGTCGGTGTGTGCATGGCCATGGCGGCCGGCATTGCCGGCTGGTTCGCGGCGACGCAGTGGCTGAAGTGATTCCGGCCCGTCATTCCGGCCTGCGCCGGGATGACAGCCTCAGGCCCTAGTTCCGCGCCGCGTTGAGCCGGGCGATCTCGTCATGCAGCGCCTGGATCGATGACACCAGCCGCGCCCGGTCCGCCTGCATCTCCGCCAGCGCATCGCGCGTTTCGCCCAGTTCCAGCGCGCGGCGGGCGATCCGCGCGTCCAGTTCCGCATTATGCCGCGCCAGCGCACCGACCTGCTCCGCCCTTGCGCACAAATGGCGAAGCCGCGCATCCAGCAGGTCGAAATCGAAGGGCTTCACCACATGGTCGTCGGCCCCCGCATCCAGCGCGTCGACCGCGGACACCCTGTCGTTCCGCCCGCCGATCATGACGAAACAGGCATTTTCGGCCAGTCCCGCCGCGCGGATCTTCCGCATCGTCGTCAGGCCGGGCAGCAGCGCCAGTCCCATGTCGATCAGGATGATGTCCACCGGCCGCGTGACCAGCATGTTGATCGCGGTGAAGCCGCTTTCCGCCAGCGCGACGTCATAGCCCAGATGCGACAGCCGCCGGGCCACGACGGCGCGGGACGTGGCGTCTTCATCGACCAGCAGAAGGCGCAATCGCCGGGGCGCGCGTCCGCCGTCCGGACCCTGCGCCTGTTGCGGCCTGCTGATGCTGTCGCGTTTCCAGAATTGCATGACGTCCCACCTCTTGCCACCGCGCAGCATAGGATCGGCGGGCAAAGAAATGGTTAACGCGGCTCCGGCGCATAGGCGCGCAGGAAACAGTCCAGCCCATTGTCGACATCGGCCTCGATCTGCTCTGCCGTCGCCCGCTCGATCTGTCCCCAGACCAGCGACTGGTGACAGCCCGTAAGCATCAGCATCGTGAAGGTGCGCGCCGCCAGTTCGGGGTCTGCCCGGCGCAAAAGCCCGCGATCCATCGCCCTTTCCAGGAATTCGGCCACCAATCGCCGGGTATTGCCCGGTGCATGTTGGTAGAAGATCGCCCCCATTTCGGGAAAGCGGCCCGCTTCCGACGCCACCAGCCTGTATAGCGCGACGCTTTCGGGCGATGTGATCTTCGTCAGCAGGTTGACGCCCAGGGTCCGCAACGTGCCTGCAAGGTCGCCGTCGGGATCGAGGATTTCAGCGAGGCGCGATCGATAAGCGGTGGTCGCGTCGTCCAGAACGGCGGCGAACAGCTCTTCCTTGGACGGGAAATAGCTCCACAGGGTGCCCTTCGATCCGCCCAGCGCCGCGGCGATCCCCGACATGGTCGTCGCGGCATAGCCCTTTTCCATGAAGGAACGCGACGCGACCTTCAATATGGTCTTGCGCCGGTCGCGGCGCCGCGCTTCGCGGCGGCTGATCGGGGGAATGGGCTCCGTCATGAAATCGTACCATATAGTACGCTATTTTGGTTGACAAGGATTCGCATCAGGCGCAAAGGCTCATTTCATACTATTTGGTACGGTTTTATGCCCGTGAGTCGCCTTCCAAATCCCTTTCCCCCTTCCGCTCGCGCCGGGCTTCTTGCCGGGGGCGTGGCCCTGCTGTCCGCCTGTGCGGCGGTGCCCGACCTTGGCCCCCAGCCGGTCGTGCGCGCGCCCGCCAGCATCGCGGCGGATCGCAGCCTTCAGGCCGACGGTTCCGCGCAATGGCCGTCCGAAGGCTGGTGGAAGGGCTATGGCGATCCGCAACTGGACGCGCTGATCGAGGAAGGGCTGAAGGGTTCGCCGGACGTCAGCGCCGCCGCCGCCCGCTTCGCCCAGGCCAATGCCGCCGCGCAGCAGGCGGGCGCGCCGTTGCTGCCTTCGGTCGATCTGGACGCCAGCAGCGGCGTCACCAAATCCAGCTATAATATGGGGATGCCCAAGGAATTCGTTCCCAAGGGCTGGCTGGGTACCGGCCGGGTGGCGCTGGATTTCGGCTTCGACCTCGATCTGTGGGGCAGGAACCGGGCGGCGCTGGCGGCGGCGACTTCGGAAGCCCGCGCGGCGGAGATCGATGCGCGGCAGGCCCGGCTGGCGCTGGCGGCCGGCGTGGCCGATGCCTATGCCGATCTCGCCCGGCTCTATGACGAGCGTGACATTCAGGCCCGCGCGCTGGAAATCCGCACCGCCAGCCAGAAGCTGGTGGCGGACCGCCGCGCCAACGGGCTGGAAACGCGCGGCAGCGAGCGGCAGGCCGACGCCACCCTATTCTCCGCCAAGGCGCAGCTCGCCGCCGCCGACCAGGCGATTGCGGTCCGCCAGCATCAGATCGCCGCATTGATCGGCGCCGGACCCGACCGGGGTCTCGCCATTGCAAGGCCCCGGCTCGGCAGCCCCGGTCCGCTCGGCCTGCCGGCGGACGTCACCACCAATCTGGTCGCCCGCCGCCCCGATGTCGCCGCGGCGCTCGCCCGGACCGAAGCGGCGGCCAAGCGGATCAAGGTGGCGCGGGCCGACTTCTTTCCGGCCATTCGCCTGAGCGCGCTGATCGGCGTGCAATCGCTCGGCTATCAGACCGTGCTCCAGAACGGCGCCTTCTCCGGCGGATCGAGCTCCTTCGCGGACACGCTGTTCAAGAAGGATTCGCTGTTCGGCAATGCGGGGCCGGCGGTCAGCCTGCCGATCTTCCATGGCGGCGCGCTCAGCGGCCAGTATCGCGGCGTCCGCGCCGCCTATGAAGAGGCGGTGGCCAGCTATGACCGGACCGTCCTCGGCGCCTATCAGCAGGTGGCCGACGCCGTGACCGGACGGCGGACGCTGGACCAGCGGCTGACCGATGCCCGCGCGGCGCTGATCGCGTCGGAGGAAGCCTATGACATCGCCCGCCAGCGCTATGAAGGCGGGCTCAACACCTATCTCGACGTGCTGAACGTGGAGGACCAGCTTCTGGCCGCCCGCCAGACCGTCGCGGAGCTGGAGGCCAGCGCCTTCACGCTCGACATCGCCCTCGTCCGCGCGCTGGGCGGCGGCTTTGCCGCCAGCGATGCGCAGAACCCGCTCCAGTTGCCCAAGGATACGCCCCATGGCTGACGCCAAGCCCGAATTCACGTCCGAAGCGAGCAAGGCCGACGATGCGGCCGATGCCGCCGCCCGGCGCATGGAAACCCGCAGGAAATGGCTCGTGCGGCTGGCGCTGGTCATATTGGTCGTCGGCGCGGCCTATGCCCTCTGGTACCTGCTGGTCGGCCGCAACCATGTCAGCACCGACAATGCCTATGTGAATGCGGAAGTGGCGCAGGTGACGCCGCTCATTTCCGCCCAGGCGGTCGAAGTGCTGGTGACGGATACCCAGGCGGTCAAGCGCGGCGACATATTGGTGAAGCTCGACCCCACCAACGCCCGCATCGCCGTGGCGCAGGCGGAGGCCGACCTTGCCGAAGCCCGCCGCCGCTTCCGCCAGACCCTCGCGACCAGCGGCTCGCTGGCGGCGCAGGTGGAGGCGCGCGGCGCCGACATCAACCAGGCGCGGGCCCAGCTCGCGACGGCGCAGGCCGATTTCGACAAGGCGCGCATCGACCTCCGTCGGCGGGAGGCGCTGGCCCCCAACGGCGCCGTCTCGGGCGAGGAACTGACCAGCGCGCGCAAGGCCTATGCCGCGGCGCAGGCGGCGCTCGACCTGGCGAAGGCCGGGGTGGCGACGGCCGAGGCTACACGCGGCGCGGCCAGCGGCCAGCTTGCCGCCAATGACGCGCTGGTGCGCGGGTCGACCGTCGACACCGATCCCGCCGTGCTGGCCGCGAAGGCGAAGCTGGACAATGCCCGGCTCGACCTTGACCGCTCCATCATCCGCGCCCCGATCGACGGCGTCGTGACCCGGCGGTCGGTGCAGGTCGGCCAGCGCGTCGCGCAGGGCAGCCCGATCATGAGCATCGTGCCGCTCGCCCAGGTCTATGTCGACGCCAATTTCAAGGAACGCCAGCTCGGCCGGGTGAAGGTCGGCATGCCCGCCACGGTCACTTCGGACCTTTATGGCGGCGACGTCGTCTATCATGGCAGGGTGATCGGCTTCGCCGGCGGCACCGGCGCGTCGATGGCGCTGATCCCGGCGCAGAACGCCACCGGCAACTGGATCAAGGTGGTGCAGCGCCTGCCCGTGCGCATCGCGCTCGATCCCAGGGAACTGGCCGAACATCCCCTGCGCATCGGGCTTTCCATGGAAGCCGAAATCGACCTTTCGGGCGAATAGGGAGGCCCGTGGTGAGCCGCCCGGCCGAAACCTTCACGCTCCTGTCGCCCCGTCATCGCCTGCTGGCGGGGCTGACGCTGGCGCTCAGCAATTTCATGGTCGTGCTCGACCTTACCATCGCCAATGTCTCGGTGCCGCATATCGCGGGCAATCTGGGCATTTCCGCCGATCAGGGCACCTGGATCATCACCAGCTACGCCGTGGCGGAGGCGATCTGCGTGCCGCTGACCGGCTGGCTGGCGCAGCGCTTCGGCGCCGTGCGGCTGTTCACCTTCGGCATGCTGGGCTTCGGCCTGTTCTCCCTGCTGTGCGGCCTGTCCATGACGCTGGGCATGATCGTCGTCTGCCGCATCGGCCAGGGCCTGTGCGGCGGGCCGCTGATGCCGATGTCGCAGACCCTGCTGATGCGCATCTTCCCGCCGGAACAGCGCGGGCGCGTCATGGGGCTGTGGGCGATGACGACGCTGCTTGGCCCCGCGCTCGGTCCCATCGTCGGCGGCTATATCAGCGACAACTGGAGCTGGCACTGGATCTTCTTCATCAACCTGCCCATCGCGGCCCTGTGCGTCTTTGCCGCCATGGTGCTGCTGCCCCCGGTGGAGACGGATCGGATGAAGCTGCCCATCGACTATATCGGCCTTGCGCTGCTCATCTTCTGGATCGGCTGCCTTCAGATCATGCTGGACATCGGGCGCGACCATGACTGGTTCGGCGATCCGCTGATCGTCGCGCTGGCGGTGCTGGCGGCCATCGGCTTCTGCGTCTTCCTGATCTGGGAACTGACCGAGGAACATCCCATCGTCGACCTGCGCGTGTTCCGCCATATCGGCTTCACCTCCGGGGTGTTCACGCTCGCGCTCTGCTTCGGCGCCTATTTCGCGGGTATCGTCGTCATCCCGCAATGGCTGCAGATTTCGATGGGCTATACCGCCGCCTGGGCGGGGCTGGCGACGGCGTTCACGGCGATGACCGCCATGCTCGTGGCGCCCATTGTCGGGCGGCTGGTGAGCAAGGTCGACGTGCGCCTGATGATTTCGACCGGCGTCGCCTGGATCGGGCTGATGACGCTTTGGCGGGCGCACTGGACCACCGATGCGGATTTCTGGACGATCTCCCTTCCGCAACTGGCCCAGGGTTTCGGCATGCCCCTGTTCATGATCCCGCTGACGACGCTGACCCTGGGGTCGGTCCGGCCGGAGGAAACCGCCTCTGCGGCGGGCATGCAGAATTTCCTGCGCACGCTGGCCATCGCCATTTCCACGTCGATCGTGCTGACCGGCTGGGGGAACGGGCAGCGGGTGTGGCGCAATGAGGTGGTCGGGACGCTGCATGGCGACGCGACCATGGCCGACCTGGCCAGCCGCGGCTTCACGCAGGAACAGGCGCGGCAGACGGTGGGCAATCTGGTCGACGCCCAGTCGCAGGTGGTGTCGATGAACCATGTCTTCTTCATCGCCGCGCTGGTGCTGTTCCTGGCCGCCGCCGTGGTGTGGCTTGCTCCCCGCCCCACCGGCAATGTCGATCGTTCGGCGGCGCACTGACCGGCGCGCCTATTCCAGGCTGACCTCCCGGCCGATGCCGACCGCTTCCAGAAAGGCGGCGTCATGGCTGATCACGATCAACGCGCCGTCGAAGGCGGCAAGCCCCTGCTCGATGGCCGCGACGGAATCGAGATCGAGATGATTGGTCGGCTCGTCCAGCATCAGCAGCGGCGGCAATGTGTCGCCGCCAAGCACGCAGGCGAGCCCGGCGCGCAACAACTGCCCGCCGCTGAGCGTCCCCACCCTCTGCAGCGCCAGATCGGCGCGGAACCGGAACCGCGCCAATGCCGCGCGCACGGCATTTTCGGTGGCGCGGGGGTGCAGCCGGGCGAAATTGGCGGCAATGCTGGCCCGCGGGTCGAGCAGGCCGACGCTCTGGTCCAGCAGCGCGCAATCGACCGATAGCTGCACCGTGCCGGACAGCGGCGGGATCAGACCGGCGATCAGCTTCAGCAGCGTCGATTTGCCCGCGCCATTGGGCCCGGTGACGGCAATCCGCTCCGGCCCGTCGATCCGCAGGCTGAAGTCGCGCAGCACCGGCGCATCGGCGCGATAGCCCGCCGACACCCTGTCGATCCGCACGATCTGCCGGTCCGCCTGCAATCCGGTCGAGGGCAGGGCGACGGTCAGGCTTTCGACGATCTCGATCCGGCTGCGCGCCGCCTGCGCCGCCTCCTCCGCCTCCCGGCGCAGGCGGTCGGCCAATCGCGCGGCATCGCCGCCGGACCCCTCCGCCCGGTTCTTCCGCATGCCGATCAGGATGCGCGGCATGTCGCCCTTCGCACCCTTGCGCGCTCCGGCGGCGTCCCGGCGCTGCTTGCGCTCGGCTGCGATCTGCGTCCGGCGGGCGATGTCCGTCATGCGCCGTTCGGCCTGTTCCAGTTGCTGGCCCGCCGCGGCGAGTTCGACCGCCTTGCGCTCGCGATAGGCGGTCCAGTTGCCGCCATAGCGCTGGATGCCAAGGCTCGTCAGTTCCGCAATCGCCTCCATCTGCTCCAGCAGCGCGCGGTCGTGGCTGACGACGATCGCGCCGGCCTTCCATCGCGAAAGCAGGTCGGACAGGGCAGCGCGCCCCTCGGCATCCAGATTGTTGGTCGGCTCGTCCAGCAACAGGAAGTCGGGCCGGGCAAAGGCCGCTCCGGCCAGCGCGGCGCGGCTGCGCTGGCCGCCGGACAAGGCCAGCAATGGCGTGTCGGGATCGGCCGCCAGCCCGACGGAGGCCAGCGCTTCCTCGATCCGGCCGGGCAGCGTCCAGTCGCAGGCCTCCAGCTCCGCCATATCGACCTCGCCCCGCTCCGCCTTGCCGAGCAGGGCCAGCGCCTCCCGCGCGCCGAACAGGTCGGCAATGCGTTCCTCCGGGTCGACCTGAACGGTCTGGCGCAGCGTCGCGATGCCGCCGTCGATGCGGATCGTGCCGCTGGCGGGCGCGCGTTGCCCGGCGATCAGGGCGAGCAAGGTCGACTTGCCGACGCCATTGCGTCCGACAAGGCCGAGTCGTTCGGCGGTGAAACGAAAATCGAGCCCGGAAAGGACGGCCGTGCCGTCAGGCGCGGACCAGCCGAGCTGGGAAATGACGATGGAGGGCATGGACGGCGACTTTCCTGAGGGCAGAGCGATTGGGCTTTGCGATCAGATAGTTGTCCATGACGTCATCCTCCGGGAAACGGGACCGGGCATACAGCGGCGCGCCATCCTTGGCAATTGTCGTCGGTCGCGCCCGATTGACGCGGCGCAACATCGCGGCCACTGAGTGGCGAAAAAGGCTTGGGGTCTCATGCGAATCGTCATCATCGACGACAGCGGCCTGCGCGCGACGGTTCTGGAGGAAGGGCTGCGCGAGGCGGGCTATGACGATATTCATATCGTCCCCCCGCGCGGCGGATTCGTCGCGCGGCTGGAACGCATGGCCCCGGACGTCGTGCTGATGGACCTGGGCAGCCCCAGCCGCGATACGCTGGAGGAGATGCTGACGGTCAGCCGGGCGCTCGCCCGTCCCATCGCCATGTTCGTCGACCAGTCCGACGAGGCGATGATCGGCGCGGCCATCGACGCGGGCGTATCCGCCTATGTCGTCGACGGGCTGCGGAAGGAGAGGGTGAAGCCGGTGCTGGAACTGGCGGTGCGTCGCTTCAACGCCTTCGCGAAATTGCAGTCCGAACTGGACGAGGCGCGCACCGCGCTGTCCGACCGCAGGATCGTCGATCGCGCCAAGTCCATCCTGATGAGCCAGCGCGGCCTTTCGGAGCCGGACGCCTATGCGCTGCTGCGGTCGAGCGCGATGAATCAGGGAAAGAAGATCGTGGACGTCGCCCAGGCCCTCATCACCGCCAGCGACCTGTTGGGAGGGATGTGATGACGACCGAACTGCGCATCGCCTTCCTGCCGCTGACCGACGCCGCCGTATTGGCGGTGGCGCGGGAAAGGGGCTTCGCGGAGGAGGAGGGGCTGCATCTCGACCTCGTCCGCACGACAAGCTGGGCGACGTTGCG
The DNA here is from genome assembly GCF_004152845.1 of Sphingobium fuliginis. Classification (GTDB taxonomy): domain Bacteria; phylum Pseudomonadota; class Alphaproteobacteria; order Sphingomonadales; family Sphingomonadaceae; genus Sphingobium; species Sphingobium fuliginis. The sequence goes on along the minus strand of NZ_SEON01000001.1, from coordinate 529,229 downwards.
CGACCGGCTGGTGTTCGGCCAGGTGCAGGCCGCCCATATGCTGGCGCCGCTCGCCGTCGCCGTGACCCTGGGGTTGAGCCAGCAGGCCGCGCCGCTTGCCGCCCCCTACAAGCTCAACGTCAACGGCAACATGCTGGTGATGGCGAGCGCGTTCGCGCAGGCGCTCGACCCGGACATAGCGGCGCGGCTGGACGATCCGCTGGGCACCGCGCATGATTTCGCGGCGGCCATCGGCCTCTGGAAGCGCAAGCCGGTGATCGGCGTCGTCCATCGCTTTTCCAGCCATTCCGTCATGCTGCGCTACTGGCTGGCGAGCGCGGGGGTTGATCCGGATCGCGACGTCATCCTGCGCGTGCTTCCCCCCTCGCTGACGGTGGAGGCGATCGGGGCGGGGGAGATTGACGGCTTCATCGCGGGCGAACCCTGGGGCAGCGCGGCCGTGGATGCCGGGCTGGCCGAAGCCGTGGCCATTGGCGAGCGCATCTGGCGGCGCGGGGTGGAGAAGGTGCTGGCTTTCCGCACGCCCTGGCTGGAGGAGAATCCCGACAGCGTCGACCGGCTGCTGCGGGCGCTGGTGCGGGCGGCGGGCTGGTGCGACGACCCGGAAAATCAGGAGGCGCTGGCGCATCTTCTCTCGCGCCCCCAATATGTGGACCAGCCTGCGGAGGTGATCCTGCGCGCGCTGTCGGGCAGGATCGTGCCCCGCATCGACATGGCGCCGCTCTCCATGCCCGATTTCATGCTCTTCTCGCGGGAGGCGACGCCCTTTCCGTGGCGCAGCCAGGCGCTGTGGATCTATTCGCAGCTCGTCCGCTGGAAGATGGTGGACCATAGCGCGGACAATGCCGCCCGGGCCGCGTCGGTGTTCCGGCCGGACATCTTCCGCCGGGCGCTGGCGGACAGCGACGTCGCGATGCCGGGCGCCAGCATGAAGGTGGAAGGGGCGGTGGCCTCTCCGCTCGCGGTGGGATCGAAACGGGGCGAACTGACGCTGGGGCCGGACCGTTTCTTCGACGGCCGGATATTCGATCCGGAGCGGATCGAGGATTTCCTCGCCAGCTTCTGAAAACCCACCCTCGCGCTCGCCAATTTGTGCCTTGCAACATGGATCGAATCGCGAGATAAGATGAGAGTCGCGCGACGAGGCGCGTTTTCCGGGATGAGCCCTTCCCAAGGTCGGGATCGCGTTCTCCCTCCGATCATACAGCAAAGCCGCTGGCCGGATTTCGCAGGAGCGAGGTCCGGAAGCGGCTTTTTTCGTGCCCATTTCACAAGATTCGAGGGACGTCATCATGGCAACTGCATATTGGGAGCGTCCGGAGGACCAGGCTCCGGGGGTTGAAGGAGAAGCCGGCCAGACCAGTTTCTGGAAGGCCGGGCACACGCCCACGCTCATCGCCGCTTTCCTCTATTTCGACCTTGCCTTCATGGTGTGGGTGCTGCTGGGGCCGCTGGCGCCCTCCATCTCCAAAAGCCTGGGCCTGACGCCGGCCGAAAAGGGGCTGATGGTCGCCGTCCCGACTTTGGCGGGCGCCGTGCTGCGGGTCGTCAACGGCCTGCTGGTCGATCGGATCGGCTGCAAGCAGGCGGGGGCGATCAGTCAGGCGATCGTCATCCTCGGCCTCTTCACGGCATGGCTTCTCGGCGTCGACAGCTTCGGCGGCACGCTGGCGCTGGGCGTGATCCTGGGCTTTGCCGGGGCCAGCTTCGCGATCGCGCTGCCGCTCGCCAGCCGCTGGTATCCCGCCGAACATCAGGGCAAGGCGATGGGCCTTGCCGGCATGGGCAATTCCGGCACGGTGCTGGCGTCGCTGTTCGCGCCGATGCTGGCCAGGCTGTTCGGCTGGAACGCGGTGCTGGGCCTTGCCTGCATTCCGCTGACCATCGTCTTCATCCTCTATATGGTCATGGCCCGCAACGCGCCCGATGCGCCCGCGCCCAAGCGGCTGGTCGATTATTTCCATCCGCTGAAAAGCGCCGACGCCTGGTGGCTGATGGGCTTCTACTCGGTGACCTTCGGCGGTTTCGTGGGACTGGCCGCCTCGCTGCCGATCTACTTCACCGATCAATTTGGCCTTACCCCGGTGGTCGCGGGCTATTGCACCGCCGGCTGCGTCTTCGCCGGGTCGCTGGTGCGCCCGATGGGCGGCGCGCTGGCCGACCGGATCGGCGGCGTCAAGGCGCTGATGATGGTCTATATCGCTGCCGCGCTGGCTCTGGCGGGCGTCGCCTATGCGCCGACGCTGCTCTCCGCCCTGGGCTTCTTCGTCGCCGCGATGCTGGCGCTGGGCGTCGGCAACGGCGCGGTCTTCCAGCTCGTGCCGCAGCGCTTTCAGGCGGAAATCGGCGTCATGACCGGGCTGGTCGGCATGGCGGGCGGCATTGGCGGCTTCTATCTCGCCTCGTCGCTGGGCATCGCCAGGCAGTTCACCGGCAGCTTCGCGCCCGGCTTCCTGATCTTCGCGGGCCTTGCGCTGGCCGCCTTCCTCGGCATCACGCTGGTCCGCGCCCGCTGGCGCGCGACCTGGACCGGCGCGGCGCGCATCTGATCGGCTTACGGCAAGGAGAGGGAGGCGGCGGCCCACGACAGGCCGCCGCCCTTTTCGCGCCTGCGGCAAAGTGCAGGGGCGCCGCAACAAAAATACATCGTGCTGCGAGGAATCGCTTGACCCGAATCGTCAAGAGCATATGCTGCAATGCAAGGGACAGGGTTGTCCTTCTTCCATAGCCGCGGTGGTCCACAGACGGACGATCAAGGCGCTTATGATGGCAAGGCCGCCATCCAGACTTCCGGTTTCAGGACCGGGGGTCCGGATGGCGGCCTTTTTCTTTTCTGGAGTCGAAGGATGGATTTTCAGAACAACGCCGGACCGGAAACGGCCAGTGAAGAGGCGCTCTTCATGCCTTCGGACGATGTTCGCGAACATATGGTGGTGGTGGGCAACGGCATGGCCGGCTGCCGCGCGGTCGAGGAACTGCTGGCGCGGGACAGGGACCGTTACCGCGTCACCATCTTCGGCGCGGAACCCCATGTAAATTACAACCGCATCATGCTCTCGCCGGTTCTGGCCGGGGAAAAGAGCTTCGACGACATCATCATCAACAGCCGCGACTGGTACAGCGACAACAATATCGAACTGATCGCGGGCGATCCGGTGACGGCGATAGACCGCGCCGGAAAGACCGTCACGAGCCAATCGGGTCGCACCGTCGGCTATGACAAGCTGCTCATCGCCACCGGGTCGGACCCCTTCATCATCCCGGTTCCGGGGAAGGACCTGCCCGGCGTCATCAGCTTCCGCGACATGAAGGATGTCGACGCCATGCTGGAGGCCGCCGGAAAGGGCGGCGACGCGGTGGTGATCGGCGGCGGCCTGCTCGGCCTCGAAGCCGCACATGGCCTGACCCTGCGCGGCATGAAGGTGACCGTCATCCACCTCATGGACACGCTGATGGAGCGGCAGCTCGACGAAGCGGCGGGCTGGCTGCTGAAGTCGGCTCTGGAGGGCCGGGGCCAGACCATCCTGACCGGCGCCAACACCGAATCTATCTATGGCGACGGCAAGGTCGAGGGCGTCCGGCTGAAGGACGGCCGCGAAATCCCCGCCAGTCTGGTGGTGATGGCTGTGGGCATCCGTCCCTCGACCGCTCTTGCCCGCGAAGCCGGGCTGGAGGTCGATCGCGGCATCAGGGTCGACGACCATATGGTCACCAGCGACCCCGATATTCTCGCTGTCGGCGAATGCGTCGAGCATGACGGCAATGTCTACGGCCTCGTCGCGCCGCTGTGGGAGATGTGCCGCAGCCTCGCTGACGGCCTGACCGACCGGCATAGCGGCTACAAGGGTTCCGTCACCTCCACCAAGCTCAAGGTAGCGGGCCTGGACGTCTTCTCCGCCGGCGACTTTTCGGGCGGAGAGGGGTGCGAGGACATCGTCCTGCGCGACGCCTCGCGCGGGATCTACAAGCGCGTCGTCGTCAGGAACGACAGGATCGTCGGCGCGGTGCTCTATGGCGACACGGTCGATGGCGGCTGGTATTTCGACCTGCTGAAGCGCGAGGAGGATGTCAGCGGCATTCGCGACCTGCTGATCTTCGGTCAGGCTTATGCCGCCCTTGGCGCCTCGGGAGGGGGCGCGCTGGACCCTAAGGCGGCCGTTGCGGCGCTCTCGGACGATGCCGAGATCTGCGGCTGCAACGGCGTAGCCAAGGGCCAGGTGGTCGCCTGCATCGAAAAGGGCGCGTGCAGCCTCGACGCGGTGCGCGCCACCTGCAAGGCGTCGGCAAGCTGCGGCTCCTGCACGGGCCTTGTCGAAAATCTGCTGAGCGTCGTGCTGGGCGATGAGGTCCAGTCCGGCCCGAAGACCCTGTGCAAATGCACCAGCTTCACCCATGACGATGTCCGGCGGGAAATCGTGGCGCAGAATATGCGCTCCATCCCGGAAGTCATGCAACTGCTGCACTGGTCGACGCCGGACGGCTGCTCCTCCTGCCGCCCCGCGCTGAACTATTATCTGCTCTGCGCGCTGCCCGGCGAATATCGGGACGACCAGCAGAGCCGCTTCGTCAACGAACGGATGCACGCCAACATCCAGAAGGACGGCACCTATTCGGTCGTGCCGCGCATGTGGGGCGGCCTCACCAGCCCCAGGGAACTGCGCGCCATCGCCGACGTGGTCGAGAAGTACAACGCCCCGATGGTGAAGGTGACGGGCGGCCAGCGGCTCGACATCTTCGGCATCAGGAAGGAAGACCTGCCCGCCGTCTGGGCCGATCTCAACGCCGCCGGCATGGTGTCGGGCCATGCCTATGGCAAGTCGCTGCGCACGGTGAAGACCTGCGTCGGGTCCGAATGGTGCCGCTTCGGCACGCAGGATTCCACGGGCTTGGGGGTCAGGATCGAGCGGATGACCTGGGGATCGTGGATGCCCCACAAGTTCAAGATCGCGGCGTCGGGCTGCCCCCGCAACTGCGCCGAAGCAACGATCAAGGATTTCGGCGTGGTCTGCGTCGACTCGGGCTATGAACTGCATGTCGGCGGCAATGGCGGCATCCATGTCCGCGCCACCGACCTGCTCTGCAAGGTCGCGACCGAGCAGGAGGCGCTCGATCATTGCGCCGCCTTCATCCAGCTCTACCGCGAGGAAGCCCGCTATCTGGAGCGCACCGCGCCGTGGATAGAGCGGGTCGGCGTCGACTATGTGAAGAGCCGGATCGTCGAGGACGAAGCAGGCCGCGAGGCGCTCCGCAGCCGCTTCCTCTATTCGCAGAGCTTCTCTCAGGATGATCCCTGGGCGCAGCGCGCAGCCGGTGCGGACAGCGAACTGCACCAGCCCCTCGAACCCCCAATGCCCTTTGGCGCCATCGCTGCGGAGTGAACGACATGACCGACTGGATCGACATCGGAACGCTGGCCGACATTCCCCAGCGCGGCGCCCGTACCCTGCAGATCGCAGGGGAGAAGGAAATCGCGGTGTTCCGCACCGGCGACGACCATGTCTTCGCGCTGGTCAATGAATGCCCGCACAAAAAAGGCCCGCTCAGTCAGGGCATCGTCCATGGCCACAGCGTCGCCTGCCCGCTGCACAACTGGACCATCGCGCTCAGAACGGGCGAGGCGCAGGGCGGGGATAAGGGCTGCACCCCGACCATAGCGGTGCGGATGGAAGGAGACCGCATCCTGATCGCACCGCCGGAGCAGGCGAGGGCGGCGGCGTGAATCGGAACAGCAAAAATTCCCTTCCCTTCAGGGGAGGGGCCGGGGCAGCCTCCACAGGCGAACCCGAAGGGGAGGGGTGAATGGAGCGCGCCATCCGCACCACCTGCGCCTATTGCGGCGTCGGCTGCGGCATCTCCGCGACGCCGACCGGCCCCCGCTCGGTCACGATCAGGGGCGACGAGACTCACCCCGCCAATGCCGGCCGCCTCTGCTCCAAGGGCACGCATCTGGGCGAGACGACAGGGCTGACCGGCCGCCTGCTGCACCCGATGATCGGCAACAGGCGGGCAGGCTGGGACAAGGCGCTGGACCTTGTCGCCCGGCGCTTTCGCGAAACCATCGATCGTCATGGCCCGGACAGCGTGGCCTTCTACGTCTCCGGTCAGCTCATGACGGAGGACTATTATGTCGCCAACAAGCTGATGAAGGGCTTCATCGGCTCCTCCAACATCGACACCAACAGCCGCCTCTGCATGTCGAGCGCGGTCGCCGGGCACAATCGCGCCTTTGGCGAGGATGTCGTGCCCGCCAGCTATGACGATCTGGAGGAGGCGGACCTGATCGTGCTGGTGGGTTCCAACACCGCCTGGTGCCACCCCATCGTCTATCAGCGCATCCAGGCGGCCCGCGCCGCGCGCGGCACGAAACTGGTCGTCATCGACCCGCGCCGCACCGAAACCTGCGAAGGGGCCGATCTGCATCTGCCGGTGAAGCCCGGCACCGACGTTGCCCTGATGAACGGCCTGCTGGCCTGGATAGCGCAGCAGGGGCTCACCGATCCGGCCTTCCTCGCCGATCATGTCAGCGCGCCCGAGGGTTTCTGGGAACATATCCGCACCGGGCACGATCTCTGGACGACCGCGAAGACCTGCGACGTCGCGCCCGCGCTGCTGGAGCAGTTCTACACGCTGTTCGCCGCCACGCCGCGCACGGTGACGCTGTTCAGCCAGGGCATCAACCAGTCGATCCGCGGCACCGATCAGGTGAACGCGATCATCAACGTCCACCTCGCCACCGGCCGCATCGGCAAGCCGGGCGCGGCGCCCTTCTCGATCACCGGCCAGCCCAACGCCATGGGCGGGCGGGAAGTCGGCGGCCTCGCCTCGACGCTCGCCGCGCATATGGACTTCGCGCCGGACAATGTGGCGCGGGTGGGCCGCTTCTGGGCCGCGCCGAAAATGGCCACCAAAGCGGGCCTGAAGGCCGTCGACCTGTTCCGCGCCGTCGATGAGGGCCGGATCAAGGCGCTCTGGGTCATGGCGACCAACCCGGCCGTCTCCATGCCCGACGCGAACCGGGTCAGGGACGCGCTGGCCGCCTGTCCCTTCGTCGTCATGTCGGACATCATGGCCGACACCGATACGGGCGCGCATGCCCATGTCCGCCTGCCCGCCGCCGGCTGGGGGGAAAAGGACGGCACCGTCACCAATTCGGACCGCACGATCAGCCGCCAGCGCCCCTTCCTGCCGCTGCCCGGAGAGGCGAAGCCGGACTGGTGGATCGTCAAGGAGGTCGCCCGCCGCATGGGGTGGCGCAATGCCTTCGCTTATGATCGGCCCGCCGACATCTGGCGCGAACATGCGCGGCTCACCGCTTATGGCAATGACGGGCAGCGGGTGCTGAACCTGCGCGCCTGGGCCGCCATCGGCAATGATGCCTATGACGCCATGGAGCCGTTCCGCTGGGGCGGCACGCCCTTTGCCGACGGCCGCTTCCCGACGCCGGACGGCCGGGCGCGGCTGGTCCTGACGAAGCAGATGGACATGCAGGAGCCGCTGAAACAGTGGCCGATGACGCTCAACACCGGCCGTTATCGCGACCAGTGGCACACGATGAGCCGCACCGGCCTGTCCCCGAAACTCGCCCGCCATCGCGAAGAGCCGCTGGTGGAAATCCACCCGCGGGACGCGGCGGCGCTGGGGATTGCCGACCGCGACCTTGCTCGCGTCGAGACGGCGCAGGGCAACAGCATCTTCCGCGTCAGCCTGAACGAAGGCCAGCGGCGCGGCGAAATCTTCACCCCGATCCACTGGACGGACCAGACGTCCAGCGGCGGGCGCACCGGCCTGCTCCCGCGTCCGCTGGTCGATCCCCATTCGGGCCAGCCCGGCTTCAAATCCACCCCGGCCAGCATCGGGAAGGTCGCGACCGAGTGGAGCGGTTTCCTCATCCTGCGCGATCGGGAAGGGATCGGGCAGCCGGTGAAGCTGCCCTGCCTCTGGTCCACCCGCATCGCCGTGCCGGGCGGCGCGCTCTACGAAATCGCCGGCAATGGCGACCCCGCCCGCCTCGACGCCTTTCTTCCGAAGGGCGACCGCGTCGAGGCGATGGACGCATCGCGCGGCACCCGCCGCATCGCGACCATCGGCGAAGGCAGGCTGAACGGCGTGCTGTTCGTGACGCGCAGCGGCCTGCTGCCCTCGCGCGACTGGCTGATCGGCCAGTTGCAGGCAGAGGGGGTGGGCGGCTCCGTCCTCGCGGCGCGGGAACCGGGCGCCGCTGGAGACAAGGGCGCGACCGTCTGCGTCTGCTTCGACATCGGCCTCAACCAGATCGTCGCCGCGATCCGCGACCGGCAACTGGTCGATGTGCCCGCCATCGGCAGGGCGCTGGGCGCGGGCACCAATTGCGGATCGTGCCGGCCCGCGCTCGCCAATATCCTTGCCCAAAACATGCAGGAGACGCTTCATGCAGCCGAATGATCTTATCGCCCCCGGACAGGTCTGGCTGGTCGGCGCGGGGCCGGGCGATCCGGACCTGCTCACCCGCAAGGCCGAAAGGCTGATCGCGGCGGCGGATGTCGTCTTCCACGACGCGCTGGTCGGGCCAGGCGTGATCGACCTCATCCCCCCAGACGTCGAGCGGGTCAGCGTCGGCAAGCGTTCGGGCCGCCATTCGAAGGCGCAGGGCAGCATCAACGACCTGCTGCTCGCGGCCGCCAGGGCGGACCGCCGCGTCGTCCGCCTCAAGGGCGGCGACCCCTCGGTCTTCGGCCGCTCGGCGGAGGAGATCGCCCATCTGGCGGAGGCGGGCGTTGCCGTGCGCATCTGCCCCGGCGTCACCACGGCCAGCGCGGCGGCGGCGAGCGGGCATGCCTCGCTCACGCTGCGCGGGGTGGCGCGGGGATTGACGCTGGTGACGGCGCATCTCAAGGCGGGCGAGCCGCTGCGGCTCGACTGGGAAGCGCTGGCCCGTCCGGGCGGCACGCTCGGCATCTATATGGGCCGCGCGGCGGCGGGCGAGATCGGCCGCTGCCTGATCGCCGCCGGACGCGATCCCGAAACGCCGGTGATGGTGGCGGTCAACGTCTCCCTGCCCAATGAACGCCTGATCCGCGGCAAGCTGTCGGCGCTCGCCTTTCTGGTGCAGACGATCAGCGACGACGACCCGACGCTGCTGCTGATCGGGGAGGCGGTGGCCGGGACGCATGCGCCTGCCGACCTCGCCGCGCATGTTGGCCTTCACGCCTGACGACCGTCTCGACCCGGCCGGGTGAGTCTCTCCAGATCCTCCGGCCGGTTGATGTTGGGCAGCACGAACTCCGGCCGCTCCACGATCCGCGCGCCCACCCGCTCCAGCCAGCCACGGATCGACCGGTTATTCTCCTCCGCCAGATGCGCGTCCAGCTCGCCAGCCAGCGAAGCAGGCCAGAAGCCGATCAGCTGCTGCCCCTTGAGGATGGCGGCTCCCTGTCCGATCAACGCCTCCGCCAGCCCGTCCGGATAGGCGGGCACGTCGCATCCGGTCGTCAGCACCGCGTCATAACCCTGCGCCCGCGCATGATGCAGCGCCGCGTTCAGGCCCCCCAGCGGCCCCATGTCCGCAGCCGGCCGATCCGCCAGCCCGATCATCCCCTCCACCTGCCGGCCGCAGACCGCCACGGTTTCGACCTGCCGCCCCAGCGCCGCCACCGCATGCTCCAGCAGGCTGCGCCCATCCAGCATCGCCCGCGCCTTGTCGCTGCCGAACCGGCTGGACCGCCCGCCGGCCAGAACCGCCCCCATCAGCCGCATCATGCGCCGCCCGCGATGATCCGGGCATAGCTGTCGGGATCGACATTGCTGCCGGAGATCACCACGACGCTCGCCCCCTCGGCATCCGGAGCCAGCCCGGCCAGCATCGCCGCCAGCGACGCGGCCCCGCCCGGCTCCACCACCAGCTTGAGCGCCGAAAAGGCAAAGCGCATCGCGTCGCGCACCTGATCGTCGCTCACCGCAAGGCCGCCCGCCAGATAGGCCCGGTTGATGGGAAAGGTCAGCGCCCCCGGCGCGGGAGACAGCAGGGCGTCGCAGATCGACCGCGCATCGGCCGACACGCTTTCCCGCACGCCGCTCGCCAGCGAGCGCGCCGTATCGTCGAACGCTTCCGGCTCCACCGCCAGGATCGCGACGCCGGGCTGGCGCGCCTTCACGGCGGTCGCAATTCCAGACACCATGCCGCCGCCGCCGCAATTGACGAGGATCTGGCCGATCTCCGCCCCTGCTTCGGCGGCCTGTTCCATGATCTCCAGCCCGATCGTCCCCTGGCCGGCCATGATGAAGGGATCGTCGAAGGACGGCACCAGCACCGCGCCCCGTTCGTTCGCCAGCCTCGTGGCGATTTCCTCCCGGCTTTGGGTGAAGCGGTCATAGGGCACGACATCGGCGCCCAGCGCCCGCGTATTCGCCGTCTTGATCGCGGGCGCGTCGGCCGGCATCACGATCGTCGCCGCCATGCCCAGCAACCGCGCCGCAAGGGCAACGCCCTGCGCATGATTGCCCGAAGACCAGGCGACGACCCCCGCCTTCCGCTCCGCCGCGTCCAGGCGGGCCAGCCGGTTGTAGGCGCCGCGGAACTTGAACGATCCGCTGTGCTGCGCGCCTTCGAACTTCACCAGCACGCGCCGGCCGCAGCGGGCGTTGAGCGCCGCATTTTCCAGCAGCGGCGTGCGGATGGCGGCAGGGGCGATGACCCGCGCCGCATCCTCGACATCGGCGGGGCTGATGGCGAACGGCATGCAATCTCCTTCCATGGCTGCCTCTTGGCATGGCCGCCGCTTTCCCTTATGGCGCGGGACGCGGGCGGGGCAATGCCTTCGCGCGCAAAAAGAAGATCGCGCCGGTGCCCCGAAGGGGGCTGAAAACGGGAATGCGGTGCGGACGGGAAACCGTCCTATTCCGCGGCTGTCCCTGCAACTGTAAGCGGTGAGCGCGATGCACTTCGGCCCAGGGGCCGGCCACTGGACGCAAGTCCGGGAAGGCGTGCATCGCCGCATTGACCCGCGAGCCAGGAGACCTGCCGGCGCATGGTCGCTCTTGCCTTGGTCCAGGGTATGGCCATGGCACGGTGTTCTCCGTCTGAGCGACGAAGCGGCGCAGGGCCGCATCGGTGCGGGGGGAGGGCACGGGCGCCGGCCATTTCCCCCGTCCGGCCGCGCGAGCGGACGCCCTGAGCCATGTTGCACCGGCGCTCAGGGGGAATATAGACATGTTGAGGATTTCCATTTCCATCGCCGCCTTGCTCGCGGCCGCTCCCGCCCTGGCGGAGGATGAGATCATCGTCACCGCGCTGGGCATCGAACAGCCGCGCGACGAGGTCGGCCAGGCGGTCACGGTCATCGACGCCGACACCATCCGCACCCGCCAGAGCGTCAGCGTCGTCGACCTGCTGGCCACCACGCCGGGGGTGCGCTTCAACCGCAGCGGCAGCCTTGGCGGCGTGACCGGGGTTTCGTTGCGCGGGGCGGAAACGACGCAGACGCTGGTGCTGATCGACGGGGTCAAGGTCAACGACACCAGCGGCATCGGCGACATGTACGACTTCGGCAATCTGCTGACCGGCAATATCCGGCGAATCGAAATTTTGAGGGGGTCCAACTCCATCGCCTATGGCAGCCAGGCCATAGGCGGCGTCGTCAACATCATGACCGGCACGCCTGCCGCCGGTTTCGCGGGCAATGCCTCGGTCGATTACGGTTACAGCAATACGCTGAACGCCAAGGCGGATGTTTCGGGCGGCAGCGGCATCGCTTCGGGCGGCGTCGGCATCGCCTATTTCAACACCGACGGCATTTCCTCCGCCGCCAGCGGCACGGAAAAGGACGGGTATGAGAATATCGCCGCCAATGCCAAGCTCAAGCTGGCCTTCACCGATACGCTCAGCCTCGACCTGCGCGGCTATTATATCCATGCCGATCTGGATACCGACAACGGCGTGGTGGACAGCACCGCCGACAGCTCGAAATCCGATCAATATGTCGGCTATGCCGGTCTGAACCTGTCGCTGTTCGACGGCAGGCTCACCAACCGGGCGGCCGTGACCTGGTTCCGCATGGACCGCGACTATACATCCGCATTCGGCCCTTATGGCTATTCGGGCACCAATCTGCGCTTCGAATATGAGGGTGTTTATCAGCCGGTCGATCAGGCCAAGCTGGTCTTCGGCTATGAACATGAACGGCCCGACTACGACTTCTCCGGCTTCGGCTCGACCGAAAGCCACCGGGCCGATATGGACAGCGTCTATGCGCTGGCCATCGTGAAGCCGGTCGCCGGCCTGTCGCTGACCGCCGGCGCGCGGCATGACGATCACAGCCAGTTCGGCGGCGCGACCACCTTCGGCGCCAATGCGAACTACACGCCCAACGCCGGCGCGACCAACATCCGCATGAGCTATGGGGAGGGGTTCAAGGCCCCCTCGCTCTACCAGCTTTACGGCGCCGACGTCGGCAATGCGGGCCTGCGCCCGGAGCGGTCGAAAAGCTACGACATCGGCTTCGACCAAAGGCTGGACGGCGACCGGGCGATCCTCTCCGTCACGGCTTTCCGCCGCGACACCAAAGACCAGATCAACTATGATTATTCGATCGGTCTTTACGGCGGTTACAATAATCTCGACCGCACCCGCGCCAAGGGGGTGGAGGCGATGCTGGCCCTGAAGCCTGTCGAGGCGCTGACCGTCACCGCCGCCTACAGCTATGTCGATGCGCGCGACCGCAATACCGACGCCCGGCTGCCGCGCCGCGCCGCCGATGCGGTCAGCGTTTCGGCGGACTATGTCTGGCCCTTCGGCCTGTCGACCGGCGCGACCGTGACGATGGTGGGCGACAGCTTCAACGATGCGACCAACGCGATCCGGCTGGACGGCTATGCCGTGACGGACGTGCGGGCATCCTTCCCGATCCGGGAAAATCTGGAGATCTACGGCCGCATCGACAATCTGACCGATGAGAAATATGCCACGGTCCATGGCTATGGCACCTATGGCCGGTCGGCCTTCGGCGGCGTGCGTGTGCGCTTCTGAAAATAGCCTAATGGCGCGGCGCGGCGTTCACCCGCGCCGTGCCCTTGTGCGCAGCGCCGTCAAGCTGCGCTGCGATGCCCCGCGCCGCCTCGACATAGGCGGGGCCGCCGCACACCGTCCACGCCTGCGGCACGCGGATGCGCGGGATGGCGCGCAGTATGGGGTGGTGCAGCATTTCCGTCCCCTGATCGACCACCTTCTCGCTGCCGCTCTCCACGATCAGCCAGTCCGGACGGGCGGCGATCATCTCCTCAAGCGACAGTTGCGACAGCGCCGGCTTGCCCAGCCTGCGGGCCAGATTGATCAGGCCCACCCGCTGCATCAGGTCGTCGACCAGCGTGCCGGTGCCGGTCATATAGCCGCGCCGCTGATAATAGGCCGCGACGCCGCGACGCTTCGGCGGGGGCTGGGCGGCGAGGTCGCGGTTCATCCGGGCGATCATCGCTTCGCCCCGTTCGGGATGGCCGACCGCCGCCGCCACCTGCCGGATCTGCGTCAGGATCATGGCATAGCTGTCCGCGCTCGCCAGCCCCAGGGTCCGCCACTCGCCCGGCGGCGCGCCGACGACGCTGCCGCCGGAAGGAAAGCCGATCAGCAGGTCGGGGCGGATCGCCAGCACTTCCTCCGCCGGGCGCTTGAGGGTGCGGAAGGCGCGGGCCCTGCCGACCGCCGCCGACAGTTCCGGGTCGTGCCCATAGGGGCTGAGCGCGGCGATCTGCGCCGGGTCCGCCAGAGCGAGCACATATTGGTCGGCGCAGGTGTTGAGCGACACGATGCGCCGGGGTTTGGCGGGCGCCGCGCCGGTCAGGGCCAGGGCGCAGAACGTTGTAAAGATCATTCTGCACCGCACGCTGCTGCTCCCGGATCGTGCCTCAACAAACCAACGTGCTCCCGCCTTCGCAGGAGCACGGCACGCTGTAGCAAGCAAGGAAGGACGCGCAAGCCATGAGCGCCCGGCGCCATCCGCTGCTGATCCCCACGCTGACGGCGCTGGCGCTGCTGGCCGCCCTTGCTTCCCTCACTCTGGGCGCGGTTCCGCTCTCCCCGGCGCGCATCTTCGCCGTCCTCGGCGGCGGCGGCGATGACGTCGCCCGCGCCATCCTTCTCGACCTGCGCCTGCCCCGCATGCTGCTTGGCCTGATCGTCGGCGCGATGCTCGGGCTGGCGGGCGCGGCGCTTCAGGGCTATCTGCGCAACCCGCTGGCCGAACCTTCGGTCCTGGGGGCCTCCAACTGCGCCGCGCTGGGCGCGGTCGGCGCGCTCTATTTCGGGCTGGCGCAGGCGCATCCGCTGGCGCTTCCCGCGCTCGCCATCATGACCGGCCTGATCGGCATCGCCGCGCTGTTCCTGCTCGCGGGGCCCGCGGAAAGCCCGCTCACGCTGATCCTCGCCGGCATCGCCATCGCGACGCTGGCGGGGGCGGGGATCAGCCTGTCGCTGAACCTGTCGCCCAATCCCTTCGCCGCCATGGAGATCATGAGCTGGCTGATGGGCAGCCTGGAAAACCGCGCCTACGGCCATGTCTGGATCGCGCTGCCCTGCGTCGTGGTGGGGGCGGCGCTGCTGATCGCGGACCGACGGACGCTGGACGCGCTGACGCTGGGGGAGGATGGGGCGCAGGCGCTCGGCATCGACCTTCGCCGGGCGCGCATCCGCCTGATGCTGGGCGTCGCCATCGGCGTCGGCGGCGCGGTGGCGGTGTCCGGGGCGATCGGCTTCGTCGGCCTGATCGTGCCGCATCTGGTGCGGCCGCTGACCGACCGCTCCCCCTCCGCCATATTGCTGCCCTCCATGCTGGGCGGCGCGGCGCTGCTGACGCTGGCGGACATCGGCGTGCGGCTGATACCGACCGGCAGCGAACTCAAGTTGGGGGTGCTGACGGCGCTGCTGGGTGTCCCGGTGTTCCTGATGCATCTGATGCGGGAGAGGCGGCTATGGTGACGATCCGCGCCCAGGGGCTTTCCGTCAGGCTGGGCCGCCATCCGGCGGTAAGCGGCGTCGATCTTGAGCTCGGGCCGGGCGAGCTGGTCGGCATCATCGGTCCCAATGGCGCAGGGAAGTCGACGCTGATCCGCGCCATGCTGGGCCTTGTGAAACGGGAAAACGGCTCCGTCCTCATCGACGGCGCCGATAGCGCGCGGCTCGGCCGGCAGCAGATCGCCCGGCGCATCGCCTATCTGCCGCAGGGACAGACGCTGCACTGGCCGCTGGCGGTGGAGCGGCTGGTGGCGCTGGGCCGCCTGCCGCATCTGGGGCCGCTGTCCCGCCTTTCCGTGGAGGATGAGGCGCTGATCGACGCCGCCCTGATGCGCGCCGACGCGCTGCATCTGAAGGGCAGGGTGGCGACCGAATTGTCGGGGGGCGAGCGCGCCCGCGTGCTGCTGGCCCGGGCGCTGGCGGTCGGCGCGCCCGCGCTGATCGCGGACGAGCCCTTGGCCGCGCTCGATCCGGGGCATCAGATCGACGTCATGGACCTGCTCAGGGCAGAGGCGCGGGCGGGATCGCTGGTCGTCACCGTGCTGCACGACCTGGGCATGGCGGCGCGCTATTGCGACCGGCTGGTGCTGATGGATCGCGGCTCGCCGGTGGCCGACGGCGCGCCGCTGGACGTGCTGACGGCGGGGAATCTCGCCAAAGTGTACGGCATTTCGGCGCGCATAGAAACGGACGGCGACTGGCCATTGATCCTGCCGACCGGGCGGACCGCGTCCTGACCGTCATCTGCGGCGTGCTCCCGCCGTTGCAGGAGCACGCGGCACGCTATTCGGCAAAGGCGCGTGGCGCGGGCGCGACGACCGTGAAGGTGCCCGCGCCGATCTCCGACACTTCCAGCGCCCGTTCCGCAATGCCGTCCCGGCCGAAGCGGAACGCGCCGTCGATCCCGGCAAAGCCCCCCGCATCGCGCAGCCGCGCCGCCGGGAAGGTCGTCCCCGGCTTCCAGTCGCGCGCGATCCGCACGGTCAGCAGCACCGCGTCATAGCCGAGCGCCGACAACCGGAACGGCGCATTGCCGTAGCGCGCCCGATATTTGGTCGCGAGCTGGCGGTAGAGGCCATCCGACACGCTGGCGAACCAGGCGCCGCGCAGCACCGGGCTGGATGCCAGGCCGCTGTCCGTATTCCACAATTCGGTGCCCAGCAGCCGCGCCGTCGCGCCGCCATTCTTCCGCACGATCGGCGCGACCTGCACCGCCACCCGGCCGCTGTCCGCGATCAGCAGCGCGTCATAGCTGGAGGACGCCTGCAATTTCCTGACCGCCGCCGTGATGGAGGCGGGGCTGCGGTCGAAGGTCTGCATCGACACCACGGTTCCGCCCGCACCCTCGACCGCGCGCAACAGGGCGGTGCCCGACCGCTCGCCATAGGTTCCCTTGGGCACCAGCGCGGCGAATTTGGACAGGCCCTTGCCCCTGGCGAATTCCACCACCCGTTCGATCGACTGGTTGGGGTTGTAGCCCATGACGTAGACGCCGTTCCCGGCGACGCTGGTGTCGTTGGAGAAGCTGATGACCGGCACATTGGCCCGCGCCGCGATGGGGCCGACGATCCGCGCATCCTCCGCCAGCAACGGCCCCAGGATCAGCTTGTTGCCGTCCGCCAGCGCCTTGTTCGCCGCCGCCGCCGCGCCGACCCCGGTGTCGTAGGTGGTGATGCGCACCTTGTCGGCCTTGGTGTCGAGCAGCGCCAGCGTGGTCGCATTGGCGATCGACTGGCCGACCCCGGCATTGGGACCGCTCATCGGCACCAGCAGCGCGACGCGATGGCGCAGCGTGTCGGTGGGCAGGCCTTCGGTGACGTCGGGGCCCGTCTGCACCGGCCCGCTGGGCTGCGCCGGACCGGGGCCCTTGGGCACGATCGACTGACAGGCGGCGACCAGCAAAGCCGTCGCGGCGAACAAAATCCGCCCGGCGCGTCGCATCGAAGCGAACAAGTCCGCTTGCCGGGGGGCATCCGTCTCTGTCATCTGGCATCCTTATGGAAACTGAACCGTCTAGGCTTGAACCGGGGCTTTACATCGTTGCGGGGCCGATCGGCAACCTTGCAGACCTAACCCCCCGCGCGGCCGAAGTCCTGCGTCTGGCCGATGTGATCGCCGTGGAAGATACACGGGTCAGCGCACGGCTGCTGCGCCATGCCGGGTCCGACCGGCCGATGGTCCCCTATCACGACCATAGTGCGGAGGGGGTGCGGGCCCGCCTGATCGAGCGGATGGCGCGCGAATCGGTGGCGCTTCTCTCGGACGCGGGCACCCCGCTGATCTCCGATCCGGGCTACAAGCTGGTGCGCGACGCCCGCGCCGCCGGACGCAGGATCACGACGCTGCCCGGCCCCAGCGCCGCCATCGCCGCGCTCACCCTGTCGGGCCTGCCCACCGACCGCTTCCTCTTCATGGGCTTCCTGCCGTCGAAGCAGAAGGCGCGGGGCGATGTCCTCGCCGAAGTCGCTGCCCTGCGCGCCACGCTCGTCTTCTACGAAAGCGGCCCGCGCCTGTCGGAAAGCCTTGCCGCCATGGCGGAGCATCTGGGCGACCGCGAAGCCGCCGTCTCGCGGGAGATCAGCAAGGCCTTCGAGGAAACCGCAACGGGCACGCTGAGCGAACTCTCCGCCCGCTATGCCGACGCCCCGCCCAGGGGGGAGATCGTCGTCACCGTCGGCCCCCCCGGCGAGGCGCCGCCCGCCAGCGCCGAGGATGCCGACGCGGCGCTGCTGGAGGCGATGGAACGCCTCCCCCTGTCCAAGGCGGCTGGGGAGGTCGCGAAGAAGCTCGGTCTCGACCGCCGCGCCCTCTATGATCGCGCGCTGGAACTCAGGGGGTGACGGGAACTCGGGGGGTGAAGCGCCGGGCAGCCGAAAAGCGCGGAAAACAGGCGGAGCGCATCGCCGGCTGGTGGCTGCGGCTCAAGGGCTGGCAGATCGTCGGCCGCCGCCTGCGCACGCCCGCGGGGGAGGTCGACCTCGTCGCCCGGCGCGGCAGGATGCTGGCCTTCGTCGAGGTCAAGGCAAGGGCGACGGATGCCGATCTTCACCTCGCCATAGACGAACGCCGCCTCTCCCGCGTCGCGGCGGCGGCGGAAATCCTGTTCCACGACCTTGCAAAACCGGGCGACGACATGCGAATCGACGTGATGCTCCTTGCGCCGGGCCGCCCGCCGCGCCATCTGGCCAATGTCTGGCACGGGGGGTAGGTTGAACCGATCCTCCCGTTCCGTTCGCCCTGAGCCTGTCGACCCGAGGGCCGAGCTTGCTCAACGGCGAAACTTCTCTTCAGGAAAGGGATGGGCTTCGACAGGCCCATCCCGAACGGTAGGAAAAGCAAGTCGATGACGACCGAACTCAACCCGCTCACCGTCGCCGTGCAGATGGACCCGATGGAGGGCATCAGGATCGGCGGCGATTCGACCTTCCACATCATGCTGGCGGCGCAGGCGCGGGGACACCGGCTCTATCATTATCTCGCCCCGGACCTCACCTATCGCGACGGCTGCGTGCTGGCGCGGGCGCGCCCGGTCAGGGTGCAGAAGGTGGAGGGCGACCATTTCGCCTTCGGGGAGGCGGAGGTGCTGGACCTTGGCCGGGACGTCGACGTGGTCCTCATGCGGCAGGACCCGCCCTTCGACCTCAGCTACATCACCGCCACGCACCTGCTGGAGCGCGTGCAGGAAGAAACGCTGGTGGTGAACGATCCCGCCTCCGTCCGCAATGCGCCGGAAAAGCTGTTCGTGCTCGACTATGCGCGCTTCATGCCGCCGACGATGATCACCCGCGACCTGGAGGAGGTGAAGTCCTTCCTCGCCCAGCATGGCGAAGTCGTGGTGAAGCCGCTCTACGGCAACGCGGGCAATGCCGTCTTCCATGTCGGGCGGTCCGGCGCGAATCTCTCCGCGCTGGTGGAACTGTTCAAATCCTCCTGGGTCGAACCCTTCATGGTGCAGGCCTTCATCCCTGGCGTCGCGGAAGGCGACAAGCGGATCGTGCTGGTCGACGGCGAAGTCGCGGGCGCGGTCAACCGCATTCCCGGCGCGGGCGAGATCCGCTCCAACCTCGCCGTGGGCGGTTCGGCCGCGAAGACGGTGCTGACCGAACGCGAACTGGAAATCTGCGAAGCGCTGGGTCCGGAACTCAGGCGGCGCGGCCTGCTGTTCGTCGGCATCGACGTGATCGGCGGCGAATGGCTGACGGAAATCAACGTGACGTCCCCGACCGGCATCGTCTCCATCGACGCCTTCAACGGCACGGACACCGGCGGGATGATCTGGGACGCGATCGACGCCCGGCTGGCGGCGCGGGCAGCCGCTTGAATCGATATGGCGTCATCCCGGCCGGGGCGGGGACGCCATGCGGCAGGGCCGACCGCGCGAAGGGATGGGCGATCGGATGACCGACTGGGTCCTCCGCCTGATCGATGCGGGCGGCTATTGGGGCATATTCGTCCTGATGGTGCTGGAAAATGTCTTCCCGCCGATCCCGTCCGAACTCATCATGGGCATTGGCGGCATCCGCGTCGGGCAGGGCCGGATGGAGATGGGATGGCTGCTGTTCGCGGGCACCGTCGGGACCACCATCGGCAATTATTTCTGGTATATGATCGGCCACCGGCTGGGCTTCGGCCGGTTGAAGCCGATCGTCGACCGCTATGGCCGCTGGGCGACGCTGGAGTGGAAGGATGTCGAGGCGCTCGATCATATCTTCGGCAAATATGGGCAGATCGTGGTGTTCGTCTTCCGCTTCATGCCCGCCTTCCGCACGATGATCTCGCTGCCCGCCGGCCTGTTCCGCATGGGGCATTTCCGCTTCCTGCTCTGGACCAGCGGCGGGGCGCTGGTGTGGAACATCGTCCTTGCCTATGCGGGCTATATATTGGGCCAGAATTTCCGCGACATCGACAAATATGTCGGACCCGTGGCGACCGCCTGCGTGGTCGGGGCGGTCCTCTTCTACCTCTGGCGGCTGGCCACCTGGAAGCCGAGGGGGTGATCCCGGATCGTCATGCTCCCGCGCGGGCAGGAACCCGGTTCGGACGAGGAAACGGCTTCACGCCCGGGGATGGGCGTTGCGATAAATATCCAGCAGATGCGCCGCATCGACCTGCGTATAGATCTGCGTCGAGGACAGGCTGGCATGGCCCAGCAATTCCTGCAACGACCGCAGGTCCGCCCCGCGCCCCAGCAGATGCGTCGCGAAACTGTGGCGCAGCGCATGGGGCGTCGTCCGGTCCGACAGGCCCAGCCGTCCCCTCGCGCCCTGCACGGCGCGGCGGATCAGCGCCGGCGAAAGCGGCCCGCCCCGCGCGCCCCGGAACAGCGGCCCGTCCTTCTCCTGCCCAAAGGGACAGAGCGACATATAGGCTTCCATCGCCTCCCGCACCTGCGGCAATAACGGCACGATCCGGGTCTTGCCCCGCTTGCCCGTGACGCGCAGGGTTTCCCCCAGGGGCAGCACCGCGCCGGTCAATCCCATCGCCTCCCCGATGCGCAGTCCCGCCCCGTAAAGCAGCAGCAGCACCGCCCAGTCCCGCGCGCCGATCCACGGCTCCCGCGCGGTTTCGGCTATGTCCCCGGCCAGCGCCACGGCTTCGTCGGGCGATACGGGGCGGGGCAGGCCGCGCTTCACCCGCGGCCCCTTCAGCATCGGGACGCGGGCATCCTCGCCGCCCACGAACCGCAGGAAACCGCGCACCGCCGACAATTCCCGCGCCGCCGAGACGTTGCCGATGCCGTCCATCCGCCGCACCGTCAGGAAAGCGCGCAGATCGGCCTGTTCGATGCCCGCCAGCATCGCCGCCGTCACCGCTTCGCCGCGATGCTCCTCCAGGAAGGCCAGCAACCGTTCGGCGGTCGCCACATAGGCGCGCACCGTATGCACCGACCGCCGCCGGTCCAGCGCCAGATGCCGCCGCCATTGTTCGCAAAGATCGTCCGAAGCCGCCATGGCGCCATGATAGGGCAGGGGATCGCCCTTGAAAACCGCCCGGAAATGGGCACATGGGATCGGACATGGCAACACCCTTCGATCCGGCCGACCTGCCCACCGGCGCGCTGATGCGGCTTTCTCCGCTGGTGGGTCGCGTGCTCGCGCCCAATCCCTCGCCCTTCACCTATACGGGCACGCAGACCTATCTGGTGGGCGCGCAGGATGTGGCGGTCATCGATCCCGGCCCCGACGACGCGGCGCATCTGGCCGCGCTGCTCGACGCGATCGGCGGGCGTCCGGTCAGCGCGATCCTCTGCACCCACACCCATCGCGACCATAGCCCGGCCGCCGCGCCGCTCAGCGCCCGGACCGGCGCTCCGGTCGTCGGCTGCGCGCCGCTGACGCTGGACGACGACGGACCCCGCGCCGATGCCGCCTTCGACGCCGCCTATCGTCCGGACCGGGTGCTGGCGGATGGCGAACAGCTTGGCGGCCGGGACTGGACGCTGACGGCCGTTGCGACGCCGGGCCATACCTCCAACCATCTCTGCTTCGCGCTCGCGGAGGAAAATGCCCTATTCACCGGCGATCATGTGATGGGCTGGTCCACCAGCGTGGTTTCGCCGCCGGACGGAGACATGACCGCCTATATGGCCTCGATGCAGCGGCTGCTCGACCGGACCGACGCGGTCTATTATCCGGCCCATGGCGATGCGGTCGACAATCCGCAGCGGCTGGTGCGCGGCATGATGGGCCACCGAAAGCAGCGCGAAGGCCAGATATTGCGCTTTCTGGAACGCAACGGCGCATCGGAAATCCCCGCCATGGTCACGGAAATGTACAGGGGCGTCGATCCCCGGCTGCACAGCGCCGCGGGGCGTTCGGTGCTGGCGCATCTCATCGACCTCGACGGGCGCGGCATCGCCGCCGCGACGGGGGACGGACGATGGCAGTTGCGCTGAAGCGCTTCGCCGGCCCCGTCCTGGCCGTCCTGGCCCTGCTCGCCGCAGGGGCGGCCATGCTGGTCGGCTGGCACCGCTATGAACGCGACTATGCGGTGACGGTGGAGGAGGACGGCTCGGCCGTCACCAGGGTCATTGCGGAACGTTTCGCGGGCGCCTCCAGCCTCAAGGTGTCGGAACTGTCCGGCACGATACAGAGCACGGCGCAGGATGTGCGCGGCTTCGGGCTGCTGAAGTCGGACCAGCTGGTGAAGATGCCCTTTTCGGTCGCCTATTTCATCGACGTCGGCGGCATCGGCGCCGGCGATCTGGAATGGAATGAAAAGACCCGGACGCTCATCGTCAACGCGCCGGACGTGAAGCCGGGGCGGCCCAATATCGACGAAAGCCGCCGGACGCTGGTGCAGACCAACGGCCTGTTCGTGACCCGGCAGGCGGGGGAGGAACTCAGCCGCCGCACCTCGCTCCACGCGCAGGGACGCGCGGACAGGGAAGCGCGCTCGCCCGAACGCATGGCGCAGGCGCGCGATTATGGCCGCGCCGCGCTCGGCAGGCTGCTCGGCGCGCCGCTGGGGGCGCTGGGCTATGGCGACGCGCGGGTGATCGTCACCTTCCCGCCGGAACGCGCCGACCGCGACTGGGATCGATGGGACGTGACGACGCCCATCAACGATGTACTGGCCAACAGCCGCAACGCCCGTTAGGGGGCGCTGGATGAAGGCCCTTCAAGGAGCAGGGTAGGGACATGAACGCCATCACCGGAATCCCGCAGGGGATCGACCTGCGCGCGGAGATCGACCGGCTGCGCAAGGAACGCAACGCCGTCATCCTCGGCCATTATTACCAGAAGCCGGAGATCCAGGACCTGTCCGATTTCGTGGGCGATTCGCTGGAACTCTCGCGCAAGGCGGCGGAGACGGACGCCGATGTCATCGCCTTCTGCGGCGTGCGCTTCATGGCGGAAACGGCGAAGATCCTCTCGCCGGAAAAGATCGTGGTGCTGCCGGACATGGATGCGGGATGCAGTCTGGAGGACAGTTGCCCGCCCGCCCAGTTCAAGGCCTTCCGGGAGGCGCATCCCGACCATATCGCGCTCAGCTACATCAACTGCTCGGCGGAGGTGAAGGCGCTTTCCGACATCATCGTCACCTCCTCCTCGGCGGAAAAGATCCTGGCGCAGATTCCGAAGGATCAGAAGATCATCTTCGGCCCCGACAAGCATCTGGGCGGCTATCTGAAGCGCAAGCTGGGCCGCGACATGCTGCTCTGGCCGGGCGTCTGCATCGTGCATGAGGCGTTCAGCGAGACGGAACTGCTGAAGCTCAAGGCCCAGCATCCCGGCGCTCCTGTCGCCGCGCACCCGGAATGCCCGCCCCATATCGTCGACCATGCCGATTATATCGGCTCGACCAGCGGCATATTGGAATTTTCCAAGACCATGCCCGGCGACACGCTGATCGTCGCCACCGAACCGCATATCATCCACCAGATGCAGAAGGCGGTGCCGGAAAAGAATTTCATCGGCGCGCCCGGCGCGGACGGCAACTGCAACTGCAATATCTGCCCCTATATGGCGCTCAACACGATGGAGAAGCTCTATCTGGCGCTGCGCGACCTCCAGCCGCGCATCGAGATGGAGGAGGGGCTGCGCCTCGCCGCCAAGAAGAGCCTCGACCGCATGCTCGAAATGGCGAGCGGCACGGTCGGGCAGGGCGATCTGGGCACGCGCTGATGGAACGGATGGTCACGGCCGTGGAAGTCGCGCGCCGCCACCATATATCGGACAAGCGGTTGCGCGGCATTCTGCGCCGCGACTGGCCATGGCCGCGGCGCAAGCATGACTTCTGGACCTTCCCGGCCGGCAGCGAGCAGGAAGCCATGATGGAAATGATCGCAAAAAGGCTGGCGGCAGCATGACCTTCGCTCTCCCCGGCTTCGATCTCGACGCCTTCATCGCCTCGACCCTGGCGGAAGACCTTGGCCCCGATGGCCGCGACGTCACCAGCGAGGCGGTGATCCCCGCCGACGCGGTCTTCGACGGGGTGATGGACAGCCGCGACGCCGTGACGCTGGCGGGCCTGCCGATCGCTGCCGCCTTCTTCCGCGCGCTCGATCCGGCTGTGGAGATCGAACTGCTGAAGGAGGACGGCGATCGCGTGCCTGCGGGCACCGACATCATGCGCATCCGCGGCAAGGCCCGCGCCATGCTGACGGCCGAGCGGTCCGCCCTCAACACCGTCCAGCACCTGACCGGCATCGCGACCATGACCCGCGCCTATGTCGACGCGATCCTCGGTACCGGCGCGACGCTGCTAGACACGCGCAAGACCATTCCGGGCCTTCGCGTGCTGGAAAAATATGCGACGCGCATGGGCGGCGCGACCAATCACCGCATGGGCCTGTGGGACGCGGCGATGATCAAGGACAATCACGTCGCCGTCGCCGGATCGGTGGAGGAGGCCGTCCGCCGCGCCGCCGCCGCCGGAATCGCCAGCATCATCGTGGAGGTGGACCGCGTCGACCAGATCGAACCCGCGCTCGCCGCCGGGGCCACGCACCTCCTGCTCGACAATATGGACGCGCCCACCCTGCGCGGGGCGGTCACGCTGGTCGGCGGCCGCGTCCCCACCGAAGCATCGGGCGGCGTTACGCTCGACACCATCCGCGCCAGGGCGGAAACCGGCGTCACCTATATCAGCGTCGGCCGCCTCACCCAATCGGCCCCCGCCGCCGACATCGGCCTTGACTTCGCCTTTGCCTGAGGCCGCGCGTGCGCCCCGGCGCTTGCCCGCCGCTGGGCGCATTTGCAGGCCGCCAGGGCTGCATGTCGATACAGCCTAACCCTCGACGATCACGGTCGATGGATGATGCCGGTCCAGATGGTTGCGGATGATGCGCAGATTCTTCGTATTCGACTTGTAGAAGAAATCGAAAACATCCCCGGCAAAGGGAATGGCGCCGATCAACGTATCGAAGCCGACATTGGCCGCCATGCGCGTGAGCTGCCATTTCGACATGCCCAGGTTCCGCGCTTCCCACACGATCCACGCTCCCATGGCGGCCGTGGCGAAATCGCCCACCACGGGGATCAGCCCGACCAGACTGTCCAGCCCGACCCGCCGGTTGGTGCCGGGAAGGACGAACAGCCCCTCCAGCATCGCCTCCATCATCTCGATCCGCCTGCGCACCGAAGCCGGATCGCGGCCGAATCCGGGCATGTCGCGCACGATCCGGTCGAACTGGTCCTGCGAAATCGCCATCATCCGTCCTCCAAGCATCGGCTTTCGATGCTCTAGTTGGTGCTCCTGAACAGATGGTTCAATGGGTGCCGCGCCCGGGGCGACGCCATGAAGCCGGTCAGCCGCCGCGCCACCAGCGACCAGCGCACCGGCGCGCCCAGCGCGATGAAGCCGTTATGCGCCTGCATCAGCGCCTCCGCCTGCGCCACGCGGGCCATGCGCTCGTCCAGGCTGGCGGAAAGGCTCGCCGCCTGCAATTGCGCCTCCGCCTCCGCCGAGCAATGCACCTTCCGGGCGCAGCCGATCCGCCCCAGATACCAGAGCGCGCTGTCATAGGCCGCAACCTCGTCGACCAGCCGCAGATCGGCATCGGCCGCCATGTCGACCCGCTCGACAGCCAGGCCGATCATGCCCAGGTCATGCCGCACCAGCCCGAACAGCAGGGTGGAGCCCGGCCCCCTGGGCAGCGCCACGCGCAACGCCGGCGGATCGCCATGTTCGCTGCGCCAGCGTTTCATGACCGCCTGTCCCTGCGCCCAGCGTTCATCCTGCGACAGGCGGGACCAATCCGGCACGGCGGGCGGCGCGGGCAGGTCGAGCTGGCCCGGCACGATCTGCTCTGTCGTGGCCCAGCCGCCGACGGGGAACATCACCGGCAGGCGGCTGCGGTCGATCGCCATGTTGATCGCCCGCCGCACGCCGTCATCCTCCAGCAGCTTGCCGCTCGCCCCGCTCCGGCCCGTCACCGCCAGCCCCAGCAGCCCCTGCACCGGATCGATCCGCACATCGTCGCGGTCGACCCCCGCCGGCACCAGCAGCGGCAGGTCGGAAAAACGCCCGCCCAGCACGAGCGCGGCCTTGCCCTGCTGGAAACGGGTGATGGCGAGCGCCGCCCGCTCCGCCCGGACGATCCGGGTCTGCCAGGCGGGCACCGGCAGTTCGTCGCCGGATTCGTTCGTGGCCCGCTCCACCGGCGTCAGCACCAGCGCCTTCCCCGGAACGCCGCCCCGCTTCTCCCGCCGGTAGGGGCCGGTTCCCCCCTCCCGCGACAGGATCGCCATCTGCGGCTGGGCCAGCATCTGCAACACATAGGGGCGCGGCGCCGCCAGCCTGATCTCGATCACCTCGCCCGTCATCGCCACCACGTCCTGCACCGCGTCCAGCGGCCCGGCGGGGTCCAGCCGGCGCAGCGCCTCTATCCGCGCGGTCAACAGCCGCCCGACATCCTTCGCCAGCACCTTGCTGCCATCGGGCCAGAAGGCGCGGCGCAGGCGGAAGATATAGCTGCGGCCATCGTCCTCCACGATCCAGCGCTGGGCGAGGGCGGGCAGGATCTCGCCGCCGGCATCGAACGCCACCAGCCCCTGCGCGGTGGTTTCCAGGAACAGCTTCGATCCGGGGTCCGGCAGATTCTCCAGCGGCGTGGCGAAATCGGCGGGGCTGCCGATCACGCTGACCGTCACCGGTCCGCTCCCCTCGTCAGAGCAGCCGCCCGTCATCGCCGCCATCAGGGCGGCTCCGCAAAGGGTCAGCCAGGCAGGAAAGGGACGGGAAGGGGCGGAAACCATGTCCGGACAAGGCTTAACCCGCAACCGCGCCCGCGCCAACCGTCATGATGCGGCATGTGCGGGGACCGGCCAAAGCCGCAGAATCGCGGGAACCATGCCGGGCGCAAGGGGGCGTTTTCCCGCTGTCCCATAGCGGAACAATATTTCATTAACCATGACTCCGCATTGGCCGCAGAAAGGCGCTCCTCTATATCCTTGGATATGCGCCTTTTTTCGACTCTCCTGCTTGTATCCGCCGCCGTGACGGCAACCGCGCTGGCGCAGGGGGTGACGTCGCCCTTCACCGTGGCGGAAAGCGGGCGAAGCTATGCGACGCTGGGGGACGCGATCCGGGCGATCGGCAATGGCCGCGGCACGGTGCTGGTGGCGCCGGGCAGCTATGCGCAATGCGCGGTGCAGCAGGGCGGCGACGTCACCATCCGCGCGCAGAAGCCGGGCACCGCCATCCTCGACGGCGTGGCCTGCGAGCAGAAGGCGGCGCTGGTGCTGCGCGGCCGGTCGAGCACCATAGACGGCCTCATCTTCCAGAATCTGCGCGTGCCCGATGGCAATGGCGCGGGCATCCGGCTGGAAAGCGGCAACCTGACCGTCGCCAACAGCCTGTTCCGCAACAGCGAGGAAGGCATTCTGACGGGCGACGCGCCGGGCAACGCGATCAGCATCGACAGGTCGACCTTCCGCCATCTGGGGCGCTGCGACCGCGACCTCGCCTGCGCCCACGGCATCTATGCGGGCCGTTACGGCAGCCTGACCGTCACCCGCTCCCGCTTCGACCAGGGCGATGGCGGTCATTATCTGAAAACCCGCACGCCCCGCGTCGCCATCACCGACAACAGCTTCGACGACAGCGGCGGGCGGCTCACCAACTATATGATCGACCTTTCCAACGGCGCGAGCGGGACGATCAGCGGCAATGAAATGGTGCAGGGCCGCGACAAGGACAATTACAGCGCCTTCATCACCGTGGCGCCGGAGGGGCGGGAGCAGGACAGCACGAACCTCTCCATCGCGAACAACCGCGCCTCCTTCGTGCCGGGGTTGCAGCGCAACAGCAGCTTCGTCGCCAATTTCACCGACGACGCGGTGAAGATCGGCCCGAACCGTCTGGCAGCCGGCATCAGGATCACCGATCGCCGCTGACGGCGCCAAATTCCGCCATCGGCTCGCATTCTCCTATAAGCTTGACCCTTTCCGAAGCGATTGGAGGGCAAGCGATCATGGCGAAGCGGACGATCATTCTCCGTCTGGTGATCGACAATCCGGTTCCGGATGTCACCTATAGCCTGCAAGACAGAAAGGGTGCGCCGGTAGGCCCGGTGGTCGCGCGCAACGAAGCCCTTCGCTTCGATGTGCCGGTCCAGCTCGCGCCGGGGCCGAAGCTCAGCGGCGAGTTCGTCCGCCGGGAAGGTCCAGAACGCCGCTTCGTCTATATCGCCATCGGCGGTCAGGCCGGCGATCCTGCGTCCCCGTGGAGCCGCCGTGCCAAGATCGACGTTCACGATATTTCTCATGATCTTCTGGAACAGGCGGCGCCGCCTGCGGCGCTGGAATGTCACTTGCCCGGCCGCGCCAGGGATGACGGCCCGTCCTGCGCCACCATTCAGCCGCTCGACGGCTGGCGGGTTGCGAACTGAGGAGCAAAGGTTGCTTCTCACCCCGAAATGCATCCGATCCGACTTGCATGGCCTGACCGCCGCGCCGATAATCCCTGCCCATGCGCACCACCTACAACTCGGCCACCGTCCGCCTCTATCATCTTAGCGACGCTGACGGCGGCGGCGCGGCGACGACGCTCTTTTACGGCCCGTTGAGCGAAGCCCTGCGCATCGCGGAGCAGCAGCCGCAGGATGTGCAGGACGGCCTTTTCCTCGCCACGGACAATGACGTGGTGGCTTATCTCGATCTTATGGAGGGTTAGCTTTCCGGGGCCATCGGCGCCTCTCTCGACCCCGGAACAAAGCCCGGCAAAACAGGTTGATCCCGTGCAGGCGGCGGGCGTCGACAGCGGCTTTGCGAAGGCCGTGGAGGAGAGAGATGTCATGGTCACTCTGACCCCGCTGGAAGTCGGCCTGGCGCTTCTGGCGCTTGTTCTTGTCGTTGCGGTCGCCGTCATGGCCATCGCCCATCGCCGCCGCGCCGATCTGCGCGCCCGGTTCGGCCCGGAATATGGCCGAACCGTGGAAATGACCGGCAGCGCGCGCAAGGCGGAGGCGGAACTGCAACAGCGTGAGAAGCGCGTCGCCGCCTTCCCCATCCGTCCGCTTTCGCCGCAACAGGCCGATGCCTTCACCGACGCCTGGGTGCGGGTGCAGGCGCAGTTCGTCGACGATCCGCAGGGCGCGGTCTCGCGGGCCGACGTGCTGCTGGCCGAGGTGATGGAGGTGCGCGGCTATCCCGTCGTGGACTTCGAGCAGCGCTCGGCCGACCTGTCGGTGGACCATCCCGAAGTCGTCCAGAATTATCACGCGGCCCATGACATCGCCCTGCGCCATGCGCGGGGCGACGCGGATACCGAAGACCTGCGCCGCGCCATGATCCATTATCGCGCGCTGTTCGACGATCTGGTGCATGAGCCGGTCGATCACCGCATGGCGCCTTCGGTCTCGCGGCTGAGGCAGGACGATGTGCGCGGGCCTGATCCGCGCTGAAGCCAAAAAGGGGCGGACGGGTCCGGCGCAGGTCAGCCGGACCCGCCACGATCCGCCGCCGCCGCGCTCACCCGTCGGCGAAACCGAAGGGCGCGTGGGTTCGCCGGAAATCCTCCGGCAGCATGTCGCGCCCGATGGGCGGGGCGGATCGCGCCATGCACTGGCTGCGATGGCACAGGCGGCAGGTGACGCCGATCGGCGTGGGTTCGGGCGTGGCCTCGCCAGTCGTGTAGATCAGCCGATGGGCGTGCTCCGCCGCGCAGCATAGCGCGATCGCCCGCTCGATCTTCGGCGCGCCCCAGCCGCCGCCGCCCGCCGTCACCGTCCGCGCGATGGAAAAGAATCGCTGCCCGTCGGGCAGTTCCAGCCATTGCGTCAGCAATTCCCTGGGCCGCTCGAACGCATGATGCACCGACCAGAGCGGGCAGGAGCCGCCATGGCGCGCAAAGGGAAAGCCCGCGCTGTCCAGCCGCTTGCTGACATTGCCCGCATGGTCGACGCGCAGGAAGAAGAAGGGAACGCGCTCCTGCCCCGGCTTTTGCAGCGTGGTGAGGCGGTGGGCCGTCTGCTCGAAGCTCGCGCCGAACTGCCGGGCCAGCGCCTCCACATCGTAACGCCGCGCCTCCACCGCCTTGGCGAACGCCGTATAGGGCATCAGGATCGCCGCCGCGCCATAGCTGGCCAGCGCCCTGCGGGTCAGCCGCCGCCCGCTCTCGCTCGCGAACTGGCCGTCCTTCAGCACCGCGTCGAAATCGCGGCGCATCTCCAGATAGGCGATCTGCAACGCCAGTTGGAACTGGGTGCTCGCCCCGTCCAGCGCGTCGTCCAGCAGCACCGCGTCGCGGTGCCGGTCCAGCCGCCGCATCGATCCCGCCATGACGTCGGGCGGCAGGCGCCGTACCCGCAGATTATGCTTCGCCTTCAGCCATGCCGACAGGCTCCCCGCCGCCTCCACCTCCTGCGCCAGCTTTTCCCCCGCATCGTCCAGCAGCGGAAAGCTGTTGCGCCGCGCGCCCAGGAATCGCCGCGATTCGGCCACCGGATCGGGCGCCTCGGCGGCATCTTCCCGCTCCACGCCCCGGTCCGCCAGCGCCAGTTGCTCCTCGCGATAGGCGGTGTGCAGCCGCAGCAAAGCCTCTGTGATCCCCGGATAATTGACCGCGACATCCCCGGTCGCCAGCACCGGCAGGTCGATGTCCGCGAACATCGGGTCCCTCAGCACCGCCTGCAATCGCGCGGTCTGCTCGGCGCCGCCGTCGCCCGCCAGCTCGCTCATGTCCATCTTGTAGGTGCGGGCAAGGCGCAACAGCATGTCGGCGGTCAGCGGCCGCTGGTTGCGCTCCAGCAACGCCACATAGCTGGCGGAAATCTCCAGATCCGCCGCCATGTCCGCCTGCGTCAGACCCAGTTCGCGCCGCAGCCTGCGCAGCCGCGGCCCCATGTAAACCGGTCGATCCTTGGCCATTCGTCAAGCGCTCCTGTGCAGCCTTTACAACTTTACACGCAATTCTTGTAAAGTTCTACAACTGAACTTCACGCCCCCTGCCGCACCCGCGAAAGCCCGATTAGAAAAACGCCATTCATTCACCACATCGTTCATGGGATCGAGCTGTCATGACCTACCAACAGGAAATCACGAAGGCTGGCGCCACCATCGGGGGTCAGGGCCATTGGGACGGCATCGCGGCCGAATCGGTCGCCCGCATGCGTCTCCAGAACCGTTTCCACACCGGCCTCGACATCGCGCGCTACACCGCCGGCATCATGCGCCGCGACATGGCCGCCTATGACGCCGATCCGGCCAACTACACCCAGTCGCTGGGCTGCTGGCACGGCTTCATCGGCCAGCAGAAGATGATCAGCATCAAGAAGCATTTCGGCACGACCAAGGGCCGCTACCTCTACCTCTCCGGCTGGATGGTCGCCGCGCTGCGCAGCGAATTCGGCCCGCTGCCCGACCAGTCGATGCATGAGAAGACCAGCGTCCCCGCGCTGATCGAGGAACTCTACACCTTCCTCCGCCAGGCCGACGCCCGCGAACTGGGCATGATGTTCCGCGACCTCGACGCCGCCCGTGAAGCCGGCGACGAAGTCAAGGCGCAGAAGATCAGCCATGACATCGACAATTACGAAACCCATGTCGTCCCGATCATCGCGGACATCGACGCGGGCTTCGGCAATGCCGAGGCGACCTACCTGCTGGCCAGGAAGTTCATCGAGGCGGGCGCCTGCTGCATCCAGATCGAGAATCAGGTTTCGGACGAAAAGCAGTGCGGCCACCAGGACGGCAAGGTCACCGTGCCGCATGAGGACTTCCTCGCGAAGATCCGCGCGGTCCGCTACGCCTTCCTGGAGCTGGGCGTCGACGACGGCATCATCGTCGCCCGCACCGACTCGCTGGGCGCCGGCCTCACCAAGCAGATCGCCTACAGCAAGGAAGATGGCGACCTGGGCGACCAGTATAACAGCTTCCTCGACGTCGAGGAGGTCACCGACTTGGGCAGCCTGCGGGGCGATGTCGTGCTGGCCCGCGGCGGCAAGCTGTTCCGTCCCAAGCGCCTGCCGTCGAACCTCTTCCAGTTCCGCACCGGAACCGGCGAGGACCGCGTCGTGCTCGACTGCATCACCTCGCTCCAGAACGGCGCGGACCTGCTGTGGATCGAAACCGAAAAGCCGCATGTCGAGCAGATCGCCGGCATGGTCGACCGCATCCGCGAAGTCGTGCCCAATGCGAAGCTGGTCTACAACAACTCGCCCTCGTTCAACTGGACGCTGAACTTCCGCCAGCAGGTCTTCGACGCCTGGACCGCCGAGGGCAAGGATGTCAGCGCCTATGACCGGGCGAAGCTGATGAGCGCCGATTACGACGCGACGGACCTCGGCCGTGAGGCCGATGAGAAGATCCGCACCTTCCAGAAGGATGCGGCGGCGCGGGCCGGCATCTTCCATCACCTCATCACCCTGCCGACCTATCACACTGCCGCTCTGTCGACCGACAATCTTGCCAGGGAATATTTCGGTGAGGCAGGCATGCTCGGCTATGTCGAGGGTGTTCAGCGCAAGGAAATCCGCCAGGGTATCGCCTGCGTCAAGCATCAGAACATGGCCGGTTCGGACATTGGCGACGACCATAAGGAATATTTCGCGGGTGAAGCGGCGCTGAAGGCCGGCGGCGCACACAACACGATGAATCAGTTCGCAGCCTAAGGGCTGCGGCGGGAACCAGTTTGCAGCCCGAAGGCTGCCGAACGGTCCGGATCGCGGGAGTGCAGTTCCCGTGATCAGGGTGGAAGGACTTGGCGGCCCGGAGCCTCGCGCTCCGGGCCGTTTTTTTGCATAAGGCCAGCTGTGAAACCCTTGTCCCGTTCCGGCTTTCGCAGGGCGGCAGGCAGGTCTATTCCGGACGCTCCGTTCTACCGGGAGAAGCCGATGTCCTACACCCTCGTCACCGCCAACCGGAATTATTCGAGCTGGTCGCTGCGCCCCTGGGTGCTGATGAAGGCGCTGGGCATAGCCTTCGAAGACCGGATGGCGCCATTCGCCGCCGCTGAAAACTACGCTGCCTTCCGCGAATTTTCGCCAACGGGCCAGGTGCCTGCCCTGATCGACGGGGACCGGACCGTCTGGGATTCGCTGGGCATCACGCTCTATCTGGCGGACAGGCATGCGGAAGTCTGGCCGAAGGAAGAAGCCGCGCGGGCGTGGGCGCAATCGGCCGTGGCGGAAATGCACAGCGGTTTCGCCGCCCTGCGCAATGATTGTCCCATGAATGTCGGCGTGCGGGTGGAACCGCACCTGCCTTCTCCCTCCCTGAACCGCAACATCGCCCGGCTCACCGAATTATGGGGGGAGGGGTTGTCCCGCTTCGGGGGGCCGTTCCTGGCCGGGCCCGCCTTCACTGCCGCCGACGCCTTCTATGCACCGGTCGTTTTCCGGGTGCGCACCTATGGCCTCGATGTCGGTCCGGTGGCGCTTGGCTGGGTCGATCATATGCTGGCGCTGCCCGCGATGCGCGAATGGGAAAGCGCGGCGCTGGCCGAAACCTGGCGCGAGGAAAGCCATGAAGCGGAACTCGGCGCCGCGGGGCGCATCGTGCGGGACGACCGGGCGATTTGAGCCCGATGTCCAGCGTGCACGCCGCGTCCGGCTAACCCGTCGGCGCGGCGTCCTGCGGTCGGGCTATCTCCAGCGTCAGCAAAAAATGGCCGCTTTTCCCCTTTTCCCCTGTCCTGTCTGGGTCTAGGGGGAAATCACTATGGTCAAGCCCCGCACACTCTATGAGAAGATCTGGGACGCGCATGTCGTCGAGCGCCGTCCCGATGGAACCTGCCTGATCTACATCGATCGCCATCTCGTGCATGAGGTGACGAGTCCCCAGGCGTTCGAGGGGCTGCGGATCGCCGGGCGCAAGGTGCGCCGTCCCGAACTGACGCTGGCGGTGCCGGATCATAACCTGCCGACCACGGCGCGGCGCGACGCCGCGGGCCGCCGCATTCCCATTGCCGATCCGGAAAGCGCGCAGCAGCTTGCGGCGCTGGAGCGGAACGCGCCGGAATTCGGCGTCCGCCTGATCGGGGATGCGGACCCCGAACAGGGCATCGTGCATGTCGTCGGGCCGGAGCAGGGCTTCACCCTGCCGGGGACGACTTTGGTCTGCGGCGACAGCCATACCAGCTCGCACGGCGCGCTGGGGGCGTTGGCCTTCGGCATCGGCACGTCGGAGGTCGAGCATGTGCTCGCCACCCAGACGCTGCTCCTGAAGCAGTCCAAGACCATGGAAGTCGTGGTCGAGGGCGAATTGGGCTATGGCGTCACGCCCAAGGATGTCGCGCTGGCGATCTGCGGGCGGATCGGCACGGCGGGCGGCACCGGCTATGTCATGGAATATCGCGGGTCGGTGTTCCGCGACATGTCGATCGAGGGACGGCTGACCGTCGCCAACATGTCGATCGAGGCCGGCGCGCGCTCCGGCCTGTTCGCGCCTGACGAAAAGACTTTCGCTTATCTGGAAGGCCGCCCGATGGCCCCCAGGGGCGCGGAGTGGGATGCCGCCGTCGCCTATTGGAAGACGCTGGCGACGGACGAAGGCGCGGTGTTCGACAAGAGCGTGGTCATCGACGCCGCCGACATCGTGCCGAGCGTCACCTGGGGCACCAGCCCCGAAGATGTCGTGCCGGTCACTGGCGTGGTGCCCGATCCGGAAAGCTTTGCCGACGCCTCCAAGCGCGCGGCCGCGCAGAAGTCGCTCGACTATATGGGCCTCTCCGCCGGACAGCGGATGGAGGATGTGGCGATCGAACATGTCTTCATCGGCAGTTGCACCAACAGCCGGATCGAGGATCTGCGCGCCGCCGCTGGCCTGCTGAAGGGCCGCCGGATCGCCAGCGGCATCAAGCATGCCATGGTCGTGCCCGGTTCCGGGCTGGTCAAGCGCCAGGCGGAAGCCGAAGGCCTGGACCGCATTTTCACCGAAGCCGGTTTCGAATGGCGGGAGCCGGGCTGCTCCGCCTGCCTGGGCATGAACCCGGACAAGGTGCCCGCCGGCGAGCGCTGCGCATCCACCAGCAACCGCAATTTCATGGGCCGGCAGGGGCCGGGGTCGCGGACGCATCTCGTCTCGCCCGTCATGGCTGCCGCTGCCGCGATCACCGGACATCTCACGGACGTACGCGAACTGATGGGTGAAAAAAGGGGAGAGGCGGTCGCATGAAGAAGGTATTCTGGCTGCTGGCGCTGGGCGCGCTGGCAAGTGCCGCCATGGCGGCGACCCTGGGGCGCGCGGAAGACACGCCGCGCCCGGCGAGCAAGCAGGCGCATTGATGGAAAAGCTGAATATCGTCGACGGCCGGGCCTATCCGTTCGGGATGAAGAATGTCGACACCGACATCGTCATCCCGGCGCATTGGCTCAAGACCATTTCCCGTGCGGGCTTGGGCAAGGGCGCCTTCGAAGTGCTGCGCAAGGAACCGGGCAATGTCTTCGACGATCCCGATTATGCGGGCAGCCCGATCCTGATCGCGGGCGACAATTTCGGGTGCGGGTCCAGCCGCGAGCATGCCGCCTGGGCGCTGGCCGACCTTGGCATCA
Organism: Sphingobium fuliginis; assembly: GCF_004152845.1. Lineage (GTDB taxonomy): Bacteria > Pseudomonadota > Alphaproteobacteria > Sphingomonadales > Sphingomonadaceae > Sphingobium > Sphingobium fuliginis. The sequence continues at coordinate 493,815 of NZ_SEON01000001.1, read as the reverse complement.
AGGTGGTGATCGCGCCCAGCTTCTCGGACATTTTCTCCGGCAATGCCTTCAAGAACGGCATATTGACGGTCGTCCTGCCGCAGGAGGCGATAGACCGGCTGATGGAGGTGGCCAGGACGGACCCCATCCATGTCGATCTGGAGCATCAGACCGTCACGACACAGTTTCAGGACCGCTTTCAGTTCGAGATCGATCCCTTCCGCAAGCGTTGCCTGCTCGGCGGTCTGGACGAGATCGGGCTGACATTGGGGCAGGCGGACGCGATCGGCGCGTTCGAGGCGAAGGACGCCGGAACGCGTCCCTGGCTCGTCCCCGCCGTTGCGTAAGCGTCCCGATCTTCCTATTTCGGATCGGACGATCCATTTCACCTTTTACAGGGCACAGGCATGACAACCTTCGACGACCGCGAAAAGGCCTTTGAAAATATGTTCGCGCACGATCAGGAGATGCAGTTCCGCATCCAGGCGCGGCGCAACCGCCTTCTCGGTGAATGGGCGGCGGCGAAGATGGGCCTGACCCCCGAGGAAACGGACGCCTATGCCAAGGCGGTCGTGCAGGCCGATTTCGAGGAAGCGGGCGACGAGGATGTGATCCGCAAGCTGCTGGGCGACATGACGCAGGCGGGCATCGACATCGACGAGGCAGGCGTTCGCGCCGCGTTGGACGAGCAGCAGGTCATCGCCCGCCGCATGTTCATCGAAGCCCAATAAGCATCAGGACCCTTTCGCCATGCCGATGGCAGCCGAGGAAATAGCGGACATGATCCGCGCCGCGATCCCCGATGCGGAGGTCGAGATCACCGACCTTGCCGGTGATGGCGATCATTATGCGGCGCGTGTCGTGGCGGAGAGTTTCCGGGGCATGAGCCGCATTGCGCAGCAGCGGGCGGTCTATGCCGCGCTGGGCGGCCGCATGGGCGGCGTGCTCCACGCCTTGCAACTGACCACCGCCGTTCCCAATTAACGGCCATTGGACGAAATGCGCCTTGATAGCGGCGCCTGACAGGAATGGACCCAGATAATGACCGACGCCGTGCAGCAGCGGATTGCGGAGATCGTCAACGGCAATGATGTCGTGCTTTTCATGAAGGGCACGCCACTATTCCCGCAATGCGGCTTTTCCAGCCGCGCCATTGCGATCCTGGAACATCTGGGCGTCGCCTATGAAAGCGTCGACGTCTTGCAGGATCAGGCGGTTCGCCAGGGGATCAAGGCATTTTCCGACTGGCCGACCATTCCCCAGCTCTATGTGAAGGGCGAATTCGTCGGCGGCAGCGACATCATGATGGAAATGTACGAGGCCGGCGAGTTGCAGCAGTTGATGGCCGATCAGGGCGTCGCCGCGGCCAATTGAGCGCTGGCTAAAGCGAATGGAGCGGGCGGTTCGGTCATCCGGGCCGCCTTTTTCATGCCTGTCGGGTCCTGATGCGGCCCTTCGGATGACGGGATGCTGAGTGGGGACGGAGCTTGTCGAAGCCCGCATGGAAAATGGCCGTCGAGACCGGTCCTTCTTCGGCGAGTTCGGCCGCCATCGAGGCAAGCCAGTCGACAGGTCTGGTTTAAGGCCCGGCGCTGCACGGGGACCCGGGTGGGAGGATGCGGCGGAGACTGGTGCCGCATCCTCCCGGGTAGTCGAACGATCGGGTATGTCTGAAACGACGCAAAGCCTGTGCCAACCATCGGGAATAACCCGTTCCCGCGCCTTAAAAAGGTTAATGCCGGTCCGGCCGATCCCGGCGCTGTAAACCGCACCGACAGTTCATGACATACACTTGACTACAGATGTAATCAATGCGATTACGTCTGTAGTCGATTCTGATGCGGACGAGTCCCTTGAGCGAGAAGATCAGCGAAGCGGAACTGGTGGTGATGGAGGCGCTGTGGGAACGTGCGCCGCAGACCGCCGCTGATGTCGCGGACCGCGTCGCCGCCGGGCGCGACTGGAGCGTCCAGACCGTCAAGACGCTGCTGTCCCGGCTGATGGCCAAGGACGTCATCGCCGCCGATCAGGATGGCCGCCGCTTTTTATATCGCCCGCTCGTCGCGCGGGAGGAGTATGTTGCCAGCGAGTCGGGGCGGTTGGTGAACCGGCTGTTCGGCGGGCGGGTGTCGCCGCTGGTGGCCCAGCTCGCCAGCCAGGACCAGTTGACGGCGGAAGATATTGCCCAGCTTGAGGAAATCCTGAAGGGGTTGAAATCATGAGCGTCTGGATCGCGGAAACGCTGATCGCCATGACCCTGCTGATGGCGCTGGTCATGCTGCTGCGGCAGCCTGTGGCGCGCTGGCTGGGTGCAGGTGCGGCCTATTGGCTATGGCTGCTGCCCTTCGCTCGCATGGCCTTGCCGGCCCTGCCGCGAGAGGTCGCCAGCCCTTCGCCCCTGCAACGGGCGGTTGACCAGGCGGGCTTGCCGACCTTGCTGGATGCGGCGCCGGTGGCGCTCCCGGTCAGGTCGGACTGGAGCATTCCCTGGCTGGAGATCGCGGTGTCGATCTGGCTGCTGGGCGTGGTCCTTTTTCTGGTCGTCCAGGCGGTCGGCTATGTCCGCTTCCGGCGTTTCATCCTGAAGGACGCGGCGCCGATCGGGGAAGAAGGCCGCATCCGCATCGTCAGCAGCCCACAGGCAGGCGGACCGCTCGCCTTCGGGGTGTTCCGTCCCGTCATCGTGCTGCCCGTTGATTTCGCGTTGCGTTTCGATCCCCAGGAACAGGCCATGGCCATCGCCCATGAGCGCGCCCATCATCAGGGCGGCGACCTGGTCGCCAATATGGTCGCGCTGTTGCTGCTGGGCCTGCACTGGTGCAATCCCGTCGCGTGGATCGCGTATCGCGCCTATCGGGCGGATCAGGAACAGGCCTGCGATGCCCGGGTCCTGTCGCTCTACGGCCGGGATCAGGCGCATGCCTATGGCCGCGCCATCTTGAAGGCTGCGGGCGGCCGCCAGTTTGCCGGCGCCTGTCATCTCAATCGCATAACCGCACTCAAAGGGAGGCTGAAAATGCTCTCTGCCCATGAAGTGTCGCTGCGCCGCATCAGCTGGGGCATGGCGGCGGTCGCCCTGGTGACCGCGTCCGGCCTGGCGCTGACCGCGTCCGGCAGCCGGGCGGCGCAGCAGGTCGCCGCGATCACCGACAAGGTGGATTCGATGAACTTCGGCAGGCTGGCCGATCTGGTCGCCCAGCCTGCCTCCGCCAGCGAGATCGCCCTGACCGAAGCGCCGAAAGCCGCGGCCACGCCCCCGTCCCCGTCCTCGTCCGATGCGAGAGACGCTGAGGAGATGGCGGTCCTGCCGCCGGCGCCTCCCGCTCCGCCTGCTCCTCCGGCGCCTGTTGCCGACATGGCGCTGCCGGCGCCGCCGGTTCCCCCCGCGCCGCCCGTCGGCCTGCGCGACGAGGGCGACCGCGCCTTGAGCCACGCCATGCCGAGCGAGGCTGAAATCCGCCGCATGGTGCCGCATGTCGACGTTGCGAATGGCTGCGAGAACGGCAAGAGCGTAAGCCAGCGGGAGACGGTGGATGCCGATGGCCGCCGCCGTATCCGCGTCCGCATCTGCCAGGACCAGATCGAGGCGCAGGCCCATCGCGCCGCCCGCGCCGGACTGATGGCCGCCCGCGCCCAGATCGCTGCGGCAGCCCGGATGTCGGACAAGGTCCGGGCCGAGGTGTTGCGCGATCTGGACAAGGAGATCGCGCATATGGATGGCGAGGATTGACGGGCGAGATCCGGAGGGCGCCGCCGCCACTATCCCATGCGCCGGCCTCCTCGGATTGTTCCGGCATCCATTTCTCTCCGCAGGCATAAGCTGCCTGAAGGCAGGATGGATGCTGAAAACGGGTTCAGCATGACGCCTTTGTAGCGGATGCCGCGCCGTCGTTCAGACCGCCACGATCTCCGGCAGGATGGCGTCGAGCAGCAGCATCCCGGCAGGCTCGATGCGGAGCCGCTGACCCTCTCGCCGCACGAGCCCATGGCCGGCCAGCCGCGCCACCGCCTCGGCATCCACCAGAGCCTCGATCGCCATCCTCGACATCCGCGCAATCCTCTCCAGCTCTACGCCTTCGCCCAGCCGCAGCCCCATCAGCAGCGCTTCCCTGGCCCTGTCGTGCCCGTCGAGCGGGTCTTCGCTTTGCAGGCCATGGCCATTGCGCGCGACGGCGTTCATCCAGTTTTCCGGTTTCCTGTGCCGCAGCGTCGCCAGCCCATCGCGCCGGCCATGGGCGCCGGGGCCTATGCCGACATAGTCGCCATAGCGCCAATAGGTAAGGTTATGCCGGCTTTCCTGCCCCGGCCGGGCGTGGTTGCTGATCTCATAGGCGGGAATGCCGGCGGCCGCCGTCATCGCCTGCGTCCGTTCGTAAAGGTCGGCGGCATGGTCCGGATCGGCGGGATTCAACTCGCCCCGCGCCACCAGCGTCGCAAAGCGGGTGCCCGGTTCGATGGTGAGCTGATAGAGCGAGAGATGATCGGTGCCGAAGGACAGTCCGCGCGCCAGTTCGCTTTCCCAATCCGCCAGACTCTGGCCGGGACGGGCATAGATCAGGTCGAAATTCACCCGGCCGAACACCGATTGCGCCACGTCTAGCGCGGCCAGCCCTTCCCGCACGTCATGGGCGCGGCCGAGGAAATGCAGCGCCTCATCCTCCAGCGCCTGAAGGCCCAGAGACACACGGTTCACCCCGGCGGCCGCCAGGTCCGCGAAGCGGGCGGCCTCGACCGAACTGGGATTGGCCTCCAGCGTGATCTCGATGTCGCTCGTCGGCCGCCAATGGCGCGTGGCCGCGTCGATCAGCGCCTCCACGATGTCGGGCGGCATCAGCGACGGCGTGCCGCCGCCGAAGAAGATCGAGGAGAGCGGCCGGCCGCCGCTCAGCGACGCTTCATGGGCAAGGTCGCTCAGCAGCGCCGCGCGCCAGGCATCGCTGTCGATCTCGGCCCGAACATGACTGTTAAAATCGCAATAAGGACATTTGGAAACGCAAAATGGCCAATGCACATATAAGGCCAGGGGCTCATCGGGCGCGGCAGCGGGGATAAAGGGGTCGGGCGGCATGAATGGGGGCCTTCTTAAACGGCTTTGGCCTGCGCGGCTAGCGCTGCTCGGCCTGTTGGCGGCAGCGCCGGGGCAGGGCGGCGCGGAGCCGTCGCCCGGGGCGCGGCAATTGCCTCCGGCCAGGCCCGCTTCCTATTATGGTCTTGAGGAAGCGGATCGGGACGAGGGTCTGATGCGCGACGTCGTGCTGGGCATGCACAATGAGGAACGGGAATCGCTGGGGCTTTCGCCCTTGGCCTGGGATAGCGCCCTGGCCGCCGATGCGGCCCGCTATGCCCGGCAGATGGCGCAGACCAACATCTTCCGCCATTCCGCCCGCGCCAGCCGCGCCGTTCCCAGCGGCGAGAATCTCTGGATGGGATCGCGCGGCCTCTATGATTATCAGCTGATGGTGGGCTCCTTCATCGATGAGAAGCGGCTGTTCCGGCGGAGCGGCAAGCTGCCCGACCTCAGCGTCACCGGCCGATGGGAAGATGTCGGCCATTATACCCAGATCATCTGGCGCGGCACCCGCAAGGTCGGCTGCGCCCTGGCGGAGGGGCAGAGCTACGACTATCTCGTCTGCCGCTATTATCCGGCGGGCAATATATTCGGCCGCAACCCCCTGGATGGGGAGGATGGCGTCCAATCCTGACGGGATGGAGCCAGTCGAGGGGCCCCAGCGCCGCCGATCACCGGCTGGGTCAACCCATCTACTTGCGGAATTGCTCCGCCGCCGCGCAGGCGAGTTGATCGGCCCGCTCATTTTCGGGGTGGCCGGCATGGCCTTTCACCCATTGCCATGTCACCTTGTGGCGGGCCGCGGCCCTGACCAGCTCCTGCCAGAGTTCCGCATTCTTCACCGGCTTCCTGTCGGCCGTCTTCCATCCATTCTTCTGCCAGCCGAACACCCATTTGGTGATGCCGTCCATCACATATTTGCTGTCGGTATAGAGCGTCACCTGGCATGGACGTTTCAACGTCTCCAACGCCTGCATGGCGGCCATCATCTCCATGCGATTGTTGGTCGTCTGCGCTTCACCGCCGGAGATCTCCTTCTCCGTCTCGCCAAAGCGCAGCACGGCGCCCCAGCCGCCGGGGCCGGGATTGCCCTTGCACGCGCCGTCGGTGAAGATCTCGACCTGGGGAAGGGTGCTCATGCGCCGAGCAGCATGGCCGGATCGGCAGCGGCGTAGAATTCCAGGCGGCGCAGATAGGCCAGCGGGTCCTTGCGCGTCACCAGCGCATCGGCGGGCGTATTGATCCAGTCATAGGCGCGCGTCAGCAGGAAGCGGAGCGCCGCACCCCGGCAGAGGACGGGAAAGGCGGCCCGTTCGGCTTCGGTCAGGCCGTGCGTTTCCCGATAGCCGGCACCCAGCGCCGCCGCCCGATCGCCGTGCCATGTCGCGCCGTCATTGCTGAACACCCAGGCGCTGTGGGTGACGGCCAGATCATAGGCGCGGATGTCGGTGCAACTGAAATAGAAGTCGATGAGGCCCGTCACCCGATCGCCCAGCATCAGCACATTGTCCGGGAAGAGGTCGGCATGGATCACGGAGCGAGGCAGCTCGGCGGGCCAATGGGTGTCGAGGAAAGTAAGTTCCTCCGCCACGCGGGCCTTGAGGCCCGGCGCGATCCGGTCGAAGTCCGCGCCGCATCTGGCGGCCAGATCATGCCAGCCGGGGAGATCGAGGGCATTGCGGCGCGTGCCGGCAAAGCCCTCCGCCGCCCGGTGCATCGCGCCCAGCGCCGCGCCCGCGGCCCGGGCCTGGCCCGCGGTCGGTTCGGTCACGGAGATGCCGGTCAGGAATTCGATCAGGCAGGCGGGGCGACCGGCAAGCTGTTGAAGCCGCCTGCCTTCCCGGTCCGCGATGAAACGGGGGACGAGGCAACCGCGTGCGCCCAGATGGTCGAGCAGGTCCATGAAAAAGGGCAGGTCCGCCTCATTCACCCGCTTTTCGTAGAGGGTGAGGATATAGCGATGACCATTGCCGTCCGGGCCGGTGGTCTCCAGCAGATAATTGCTGTTCTCCACCCCCTCCGCAATGCCCTTGGCGGAAACGAGGCGTCCGGCGTCGTAGCGGGTGAGGAAAGCGTCGATCTCTTCGGCGGGGACCTGGGTATAGACGGCCATGGAGTTATGCGGCCTCCAGTCCGCGGGGGAGTTTGAACGCAATGCTTTCCCGCGCGGTTTCGACCTGTTCCTCGGCCACGGAAAATCTTTCGCCGATCCGGTCCACCACTTCCCGCACCAGCACTTCGGGGGCGGATGCGCCGGCGGTAAGGCCCAGCGTGTTCACACCCTCCAGCCAGGTGAAGTCGATCTCGTCCGCGCGCTGGATCAGGCGAGCGGGCGTGCCTTCGCGCTCCGCCACCTCGACCAGCCGCAGCGAGTTGGAGCTGTTGGGCGCGCCGATCACATAGACGGCGTCGCACCGGGCGGCGATGGCCTTCACCGCCGCCTGCCGGTTGGAGGTGGCGTAGCAGATATCCTCCCCCTTGGGCGCATGAATGGTGGGGAAGCGGCGCTGGAGCGTGGCGACGATCGCGGCAGTGTCGTCGACGGACAGCGTCGTCTGCGTCAGGAAGGCGAGATTGTCGGGATCGGCAGGGGTAAAGGCCTCTGCATCCTCCACCGTTTCGACAAGGGTCATATGCCCCGCCTCGACCTGACCGAAGGTGCCGATCACCTCCGGATGGCCCTTATGGCCGATGAAGAGGATATGGCGCCCCGCTTCGACCTGCCGTTCGGCCTGGCGGTGGACCTTGCTGACCAGCGGGCAGGTGGCGTCCAGATAGTCGAGCCCGCGCTCCTCCGCCTTGGCCGGGACCGTCTTGGGAACGCCGTGGGCGGAAAAGACCACGGGCAAGCCGTCGGGAACCTGGTCCAGTTCCTCGACGAAGATCGCGCCCTTCGCCTTCAGCCCGTCGACCACATATTTGTTGTGGACGATCTCGTGCCGGACATAGACAGGCGTGCCATATTTCTCGATCGCCCTTTCGACGATGACGATGGCGCGGTCGACACCGGCGCAAAAGCCGCGCGGGGCGGCGATCAGCAGCTTCATGGGCGGAAGATCGGTCATGCCTGCCGCTTAGGCCAATGTGGCTTTGGAGGAAAGCCGCTTCCTTGCCGCCCTGTGCAGTTTGAGTTGCGTGGGGGACGGGCTATGGATAAGAAGCCCAACGCCTGTTCCCAAGGGATTGCCTGTGACCTTTTCTCGATTTGCGCTGACCGGAATGATCGCCATGGCCCTTGCGGGCTGTTCCCAGCGGGGCGAAATCGATCCCACCGGCGGCATCGTGGCCGTGCGATCGGCCTGTCCCGTCGCGGCGATCCCGGCGCAGACCGGCGACGTCACCCTGTTCAATCCGGCGGGCAGCACGGATGCCCGTGCGATCGACGTGGTGGCGGAGATCACCAACCTGCGCTCCACCTGCTCGGAAGGGGACCAGCTTTACACGGAGGCGACCTTCACCGTGAACGCCCGCCGCAGCGATGCGGGCGCGGCGCGGCAGGTGACGCTGCCTTATTATTCCGCCGTGGTGCGGGGCGGCAACGCCGTCGTCGCCAAGCGTGTGGGCCAGGTGGTGCTCGACTTTCCGGCCGGGCAATATCGCGCCACCACGACCGCCAAGGCCGGCTCCTATGTGAACAGGGCTGCCGCGACGCTGCCGGCCGACATCCAGCGCAAGATCACGGAGAAGCGCAAGGCGGGGGATGCCGACGCGGCGATCGACCCCTTCGCGCAGCCGGACGTCAAGGCGGCCTTGCAGCGAACCAGCTTCGAGCTGCTCGTGGGTTTCAACCTGACCCAGGATCAGCTCCGTTACAACGCGACCCGCTAAGCTTAGCTCAGTTCATTTCCCCGTTCGGGCCGAGCTTGTCGAAGCCCTTGTTTCTTGAAGAAAAAGGGCGACCCTTCGACAGGCTCAGGGTGAACGGGTCCTGGTAGAAAGTTCGCCCAGTGTCTCTTTACAACCGCTTCACCGCCCATCTCGATGCCGTGCTCGACGCGCTGGAGGCTGACGGCACGCTGCCCGCCGGCCTCAACCGCAAGCCGGTGACGGTCGAACCGCCGCGCGATCCAGGCCATGGCGATCTTGCCACCAACGCCGCCATGGTGCTGGCCAAGCCCGCCGGCAGCAATCCGCGCGCGCTGGCGGAGAAGATCGTCGCGGGCCTGGAAAGGCTGGACGAGGTAGAGAGCGCATCGATTGCCGGCCCAGGCTTCATCAACCTGAAGCTGACCGACGCCACCTGGCGGGCGGAACTCGCCGCGATCCATGCGGAGGCGGAGGAATATGGCCGCTCCTCGACGGGCGAGGGCGTGACGGTCAACGTCGAATATGTCTCCGCCAATCCGACCGGCCCCATGCATATGGGCCATTGCCGGGGCGCGGTGGTGGGCGACGCGCTCGCCACGCTGCTGGAGCATGTCGGGCACAAGGTGATCCGCGAATATTATATCAACGATGCCGGCGGGCAGGTGGACGTGCTCGCCCGGTCGGCGCATGTGCGCTATCGCGAGGCATTGGGCGAGGCGGTAGGAGAGATTCCCGAGGGTCTTTATCCCGGTGATTATCTGGTGCCGGTGGGGCAGGCGCTGGCCGCCGAATATGGCGACAAATATGTCGGTGCGCCGGAGAGCGAATGGCTGGTGCCGTTCCGCACCAGAGCGGTCGCGGCGATGATGGAGATGATCCGCAGCGATCTGGCGCTGCTGGGCATCCATCATGACATATTCTCTTCCGAGGCCGAGTTGCAGGCGGCAGGCAAGCCCGAAGCGGCCGAAAAATGGCTGCGCGCGCACGACCTCGTCTATGACGGCGTGCTGGAAGCGCCCAAGGGCGAGACGCCGGAGGATTGGGAGCCGGTCGAACTGCCGCTGTTCCGCTCGACGAAATTCGGAGACGATCAGGACCGGCCGATCAGGAAGTCGAACGGAAGCTGGACCTATTTCGGCGCCGACATGGCCTATCATTTCCAGAAGGCGCAGACGGCCGACCAGTTGATCGACATCTGGGGCGCGGACCATGGCGGCACGGTGAAGCGCATCCAGGCCGCCGTCGCCGCGCTGACGGAGGGCAAGGCGCGCTTCGACGTCAAGCTGATCCAGATGGTCCGCCTGCTGCGCGACGGCGAGCCGGTGAAGATGTCCAAGCGCGCCGGCAATTTCGTGACGCTGGCCGATGTGGTTCGCGAAGTAGGCAAGGATGTGGTCCGCTTCACCATGCTGACGCGCAAGGCCGACGCGCAGATGGACTTCGACTTCGCCAAGGTGGTGGAGGCGTCGAAGGACAATCCGGTCTTCTATGTGCAATATGCCCATGCCCGCATTTCCTCGCTCGGACGGCGGGCGGAGGAGGCGGGGATCGACCTGCCCGCGCCCGACCTGTCCCGCCTTGGGACGGAGGAGTTGGGGCTGGTGAAGCTCGCCGCGCAGTTTCCGCGTGTGGTGGAGGGGGCGGCTTCGGCCCGTGAACCGCATCGCATTGCCTTCTATCTCAATGACTTGGCTTCGGCCTTCCATAGCTGGTGGAATCTGGGCAACGACAATCCGCGGGCGCGGGTCATCCTGACGGACGACCCGGCCACCACTTCCGCGCGGCTTTTCTTGAGCCGGGGAATCGGGCAGATCATCCGCAACGGGTTGGCGCTGATGGGCGTTGCGGCCCTGAACGAGATGCAATGACCGGCGGAGTTTGATCGAGATGGGCGATTATGCGCGGGGAAGGCTGGACCTGGACGATGAGGAGCGTCTGCCCTGGCTGGAACCCGCCATCGAGGATGAGGAGGAGCCGGGGCTGTCGCCGCTGCGGCTGCTGGGCTTCATTCTCTTTGGCCTGGTGCTGATCGGCGCGGTCGTCGCGGGGGTCTGGCTGATCCAGAACCGGACGGGCGGCGCCGGGGGCGAGGGTAAGCTGATCGCCGCGCCTGCCGGCAACTATAAGATTCCGGCCAAGGAAGCCGACGCCAAGAAGTTCGATGGTGAGGGCGATGCCAGCTATGCCGCGAGCGAGGGCGTGGCGCGTGACGGGCGAATCGATCCGACCCGCGTGCCGGAGGCGCCGATCACGCCGACCGGGACAGCGGATAATGCGCGCCCCGCTGTGCAAGGCAAGCCGTCGCAGAGCGTCACGGCGCGCGTGGCGGACGAGACCAGCGCCCGGCCGGCGACGGCGGCGGCCCGGCCGGCGGGCGGCGGCATGATCCAGCTTGGCGCCTATGGCAACCAGGCTTTCGCCAAGGATGCATGGAAGCGGCTGTCCAAGCGCTTCACCTATCTGGAGCCGTTGCCCATGTCGATCGAGCAGGCCGAGGTGGGCGGCAGCACCGTCTACCGCCTGCGCGCGGCGGCGGGCGGGCAGGCGAGTACGCTCTGCGGCAAGCTCAAGGTCGCGGGCGAAAGCTGCATGGTGGTGAATTAGGGGAATGGGACTTGGCCGGGAATGGCCGTCCTGAGGCATTCCTCCTCCCGCAGGCGGGAGGGGGAATGTCTTGGACCCGCCCATTTATGTCCCTCGGCCAAATCCCACCGATCCTGCGGCAAGGCCGGAACAACCCCTTCGACAGAGCCGCTTTCAGCCGCTACCATCGCTCCGCATGAAACCCGTTATCTTCGGCCTTTCCGGCGAGACACTGACTTCCGATGAACGCGCCTTCTTCGCGGAGGCCGATCCGGCGGGTTACATCCTCTTCCGCCGCAATATCGTGGATCGGGGGCAACTTCGCGCATTGACCGACGATCTGCGCGCGTTGCATGGCCGGGACGATCTGCTCATCATGATCGATCAGGAAGGCGGCCGGGTCGCGCGGATGCAGGCGCCGGTCTGGCCCAGCTTTCCTCCTGGCGCGGTGTTCGACAAGCTCTACGAAATCGCTCCGTCCAGCGCCATCGCGGCGGCCCATGCCAATGCGCGGGCCATTGCCACCACATTGGCGGAAGTCGGCATTACCGTCGATGCGCTGCCGTTGCTCGACGTGCGGCAGGAAGGGGCAAGCGACATCATGGGCGACCGCACCCTTGGCGCGGAGCCGATGCGGGTCGCCGCCCTGGGGCGGGCGGTGATCGAGGGGCTGGCCGATGGCGGCGTGGTCGGCATCGTCAAGCATATGCCCGGGCATGGCCGGGCGATGGTCGACAGCCATCATGAACTGCCCATCGTCACCGCCGACGAGGATGCCCTGGCGATCGATCTGGCACCGTTCCAGGCGTTGAAGGATGCGCCCATGGGGATGACGGCGCATATCGTCTATACGGCCTGGGACCCCGACCTGCCGGCCAGCCTCTCCCGTTCCGTGATCGACACGATCATCCGTGGGCGGATCGGCTTTGCCGGGCTGCTGATGTCCGACGATCTGGACATGAAGGCGTTGAAGGGCAGCATCCCGGAACTGGCGGCGGCAACGGTGGCGGCGGGCTGCGATCTGGCGCTCAATTGCTGGGGGCGGATGGACGATATGGTCGGCATTGCCGACCTGCTGCCGGACATCGGGACCGAGGCGAAGGCAAGGCTGGACCGGGCGATGGCGTCGAGCGGCGCGTCGCCCGAGGGGCCGCCGCTGGAGGAACTGCTCGCCACCCGCGACGCCTTGCTGGCGATGGTGCCGGCGTGAGGCGGGGCGCCGATTGCCGGAAAGCGCCCTGCTAGCGATGGACGACCTCTTCGCCCCTGCCGCCGCGGCCCGGCCCGACATGCTGACCGTCAGTTTCGAAAGCTGGGAGGGGCCGCTCGACCTGCTGCTGGCGCTGGCGCGGACGCAGAAGGTCGACCTGCGCGAAATCTCCATCCTCGCGCTGGTCGAACAATATCTCGCCTATATAGAGGGCGCGCGGAAGCTGAAGCTGGAACTGGCGGCCGACTATCTGGTGATGGCGGCGTGGCTGGCCTATCTCAAATCCTCGCTGCTGCTGCCGAGGGAGGCGCAGCCCGAACCCAGCCCCGAGGAACTGGCGCTGCGTCTGCAATTGCGGCTCCAGCGGCTTCAGGCGATGCGGGAGGCGGGCGCCCGGCTGATGGCGCGCGACCGCATCGGCCGCGACGTGTTCGTCCGCGAAAGGCCCGAAGGCCTGCGCCTCGTCCGCAAGGCGAAATGGGCGGCCAGCCTGTTCGACCTGATCCAGTCCTACGGCCAGGTCCGTGCGCGGACGCAGCCGGTGGTGCATATGGTCGCGGTGCGGCCGGTCATGACCCTGGACGAGGCGATACAGCGCGTAGGCACGCTGGTGGGGGCGGCGATCGACTGGACCGCGCTTGAAGCCTTCCTGCCGAGCGGGCAGGATGGGCCGATGGCACGATCGGCATTGGCCAGCAGTTTCGTCGCCGCGCTGGAACTGGCGCGGCAGGGGCGGCTGGAAATCCAGCAGGACGGGATTTTCGAACCCATTTTCCTGCGGGCCGCCGTGCCGGAACCGAATGCGGGGCGCCTATTGTGATCGAGGAACAGGACGATTTCCTTCGTGCGGTGGAGGCCGTGCTGTTCGTATCGGAACAGCCGCTGACCCTTGGCGAAATCAAGCTGCATGTGGGGGAGGCGGGCGATCTTGCCGCCGCGCTGGCGACGATCAGCGGTCATTATGCGGGGCGCGGCGTCAATCTGGTCGAGCGGGGCGGGCGCTGGCATTTCCAGACGGCTGCGGACCTTTCCCATATCCTTCGCCGGGAGAAGGACGAGACACGCAAGCTGTCGCGCGCCGCCATGGAGACGCTGGCGATCATCGCCTATCATGAACCCGTCAGCCGCGCCGAGATAGAGGCCATTCGCGGCGTTCAGGTGGCGAAAGGCACGCTGGACGTGCTGATGGAGGCGGGCTGGGTCAGGCCCGCCGGGCGCCGGGAGGTGCCGGGAAGGCCGCTGATCTACGCCACCACGGTAGAATTTCTGTCACATTTCGGCCTTAGCAGCCGCAGGGACCTGCCGGGTATCGACGACTTGCGGGCCGCCGGCCTGCTCGATCCCGTCGATTTGGCGCTTGAGGGTCTGGGCGCCCAATCCGTTGTGGAAAATGATGAGGAAGACGCCTAGATCATGCTTGGGCCTCTGTCGGGCCGAAACATGATCTGCGGGTTTGTTCGCCGTGATTTCCGGGCCGTGAAATATTTCCATTTCACGCGAAATCACTCTAGATAAGACGCAGTTTCAGGAGTGTGTTCAAATGGGTTCCTTTTCGCTGATGCACTGGGTCATCGTTCTCCTGGTGGTCATGCTGCTGTTCGGCGGCGGCCGCATCTCCGGGTTGATGGGCGACGTCGCCAAGGGCATCAAGAGCTTCAAGAAGGGCATGGAGGACGACGACGTGCCCACCAAGCCCGCCACGCGCATCGAGGGCCATCGCGTGCCCGAACAGGACGCGCCCACCGCGACGGAAGAAAAGACCAAGGCCTGATTTTTCCTTCGGCCGGGGCGGTAGGCACGCATGTTTGGTATCGATTCGTCTGAACTTCTGGTGATCGTCATCATCGCGGTGATCGTCATCGGCCCGAAGGACCTGCCGCGCGCGCTCTACAAGGTGGGGCAGATCGTGGGCAAGGCGCAGTCCATGGCGCGCCATTTCCGCACCGGCATCGATGCGATGGTTCGCGAGGTGGAACTGGAGGAGCTGGAGAAGAAATGGGCCGCGCAGAACAAGCGGATCATGGAAGAGCATCCGCCGGAGACGCTTGCGCCTGAAACCGCCGGTGAAACCGGAGCCTTGCCAGCACCCGCCGCCGCAGCGGCAGCCGGGGAGGTCCCGCCCTTCGTCGCTGAATCGGCCCCGGCGAGCGAAGCGCGCCCCTATGTCGCCCCGCCAGCGACGGACGGACCGCCCTATGTGGCGCAGGAACCGGTGCGGAAGGACGACGCGGCGGCATGAAGGACATCGACGACAGCAAGGCGCCTTTGCTAGACCATCTGATCGAACTGCGCGGACGGCTGCTCAAATGCGTCTATGCGCTGTTCATAACGGGCGCGATCTGTTTCTATTTCTCCGAGCAGTTGTTCGCGATTCTGGTCCATCCGCTGAAGGAAGCCTTTGGCGACGATGGCGGGCGGCTGGTCTACACCAAGCTGTATGAAGCCTTTTTCGTTCAGGTGAAGATCGCGGTCTTCGGCGCTTTCTGCCTGTCCTTTCCGATCATCGCGAACCAGCTCTGGGCCTTTGTCGCGCCGGGGCTCTATGCGAAGGAAAAGAAGGCGCTGCTGCCGTTCCTCATCGCCACGCCCTTCCTCTTCGCCATGGGCGCATCGCTGGCCTATTTCGTGGTGATGCCCACGGCCTTCCACTTCTTCCTGGAATTTCAGGGCAACAGCAGCGGCCTTCAGGTGGAGGCGTTGCCGAGCGCGGACAGTTATCTGGGGCTGGTGATGCAGTTCATCCTCGCCTTCGGCATCAGCTTCCTGATGCCGGTGCTGCTGATGCTGCTCAACCGCGCCGGTTTTGTGAGCCGGGCGCAGTTGATTGGCCTGCGCCGCTACATGATCGTGGCCGCCTTCGTGCTGGCGGCGGTGCTGACGCCGCCGGACGTGGTCTCGCAGCTCATGCTGGCGATTCCGCTGCTGGCGCTTTATGAAATCACCATCGTCGCTATCTGGTTCACCGACCGGAAGCAGGCCAAGGATCTGGCCACCAGCGAAGCGGCGGACGCTGCGGGTTGAAAAAAGGCTCGCTGTGAAGCGAGCCTTTCCATCGGATCAGTTGGCGGCGTTTTCGACCGCCTGGCCGGCGCTTTGCACGTCCTTGCCGGCGCCTTCGACCGTATTGCAGGCCGCGACCATCAACGAACCGGTCAATAGAAGGGCGGCCAATATCTTCCTGGTCATCATCGTCTCCTTTTCAGAGCCTTTGTCCTGCATAGCTGGCAGGAAATGCTTCAACCGGGCGTCATGCCGGTGACCAGTGAACAACCCGCTGCCCGGAAAAGCGTTCCGAGAGCGAAAATATCTCTGATTTCCGGGGAGTTGGCTAAAAAATTCTGAGCCCGGAACGCGTCGGGGGGGGGAGATGCGTTCCGGGCTCATGTTTTTTTGGATAGCAAGAGCGGGGGGCAAAAGATTTGCTATCCGCAGTGCAGAACCCATGAAGGAAGGATTAGGTTCCCCACGACCGAAAAAATGATGAGAAATTTATTTCGTTATTTTTCAACGGTTTGATTGGTTTCTGAAACGGTAACCATAAAATAATCGGCATTTTTCCGCAAAAAAAGCTCGTCAGATCAGCGGCCGGCCGCTGTTGCGATATTCGGGGCGGACCGTCGATTGGGGAAGGCCCGGCGCATCGGGAGACAGAGGGGCAAAAGGCCCGGTGACGGGCACGGCCGGCGCGGGGGATACCGTGACGGGTTCCGCCACCATGGGATCGAACATCGGGGACTTCGCGGTCAATGCCAGCCGGGCAGGCCCCGACTGTGTTTCGCGCCCTGAATAAGCCATGCGGAAAGCGGCGGCCGTGCCACCGGCGCCGGGCGGGCGGTAGAAGATATGCGCGCCGATCACGGCAACCGGCCGCATCGCGCCGGCCCATTCGGGTCGCACCGCCAGCGTATGATAATAGGTGGCAAGGCCGACGGGCCGATAGACCATGCCGGAAAGCGCCTGAGCGGCGATGCGGCGGGCGCGCGCCCATCCGTCCGCGCTCGCGCCGCGCGCCATGGAGCCGTCGCAGCTGAAGGTGAACTGGCAGCGATAGTCGGTGCGTTCCGACCCCTGGTAGATGACGCCGCACACGCTCTTGGGCCAGGCGGGGTTGCGGACGCGGTTCAGCACCACCTGCGCCACGGCGCGTTGCCCGTCCTCCGGCTCGCTCCCCGCCTCATAATAGACGGCGGATGTCAGGCAGTTGAGCGCCCGATAGCTGTCGAGCGCGGTCAGGCCCCGGAAAGCCATGGCGGGAGCAGCCTGCACGGCATCAAGCCCAAGTACATGCTCGCTTCGCAGCGTTGCGGCGCCGGGCGCGGGATCGAAGGCGCCCTGCGCGAAGAAGAAGGCGGATCCCGGGAAATTCTCACCAGGCTTCTCCGCGGGATCATCCTGCGCATGGTTGGCGGCCAGCAGGTCAAGCGGTGCCGCTGTGATCAGGCGCGGCGCGCCGAGGGCGAGCAGCGCCAGCGCGGCGACGACGCCGTGCCTCACCCCTGTCCGCTGGCCCTTCAAAGCCCCTTTTCCCCCGAAAATCCGCATATTGGTGCCCATCATAGGGGAAAAGCCTCGCCAGTTCCCCTGCGGAATCCGGCCTGTCCCGCTCTGAGACGGTGGAGGGTGCAAAGCTTAACGAGTCCAGCGACAATCCCGACTTTCGCGCGGCCATCAATCCGTTGCTTGGCAAGCGCGTATCTGGTCCGCTATGCGGAAGCCATGCTGGTTCAGAAAGATAGTCTCGCCCTGATTGGCAACACGCCGTTGGTGCGCCTTGCCGGCCCTTCGGAAGAGACGGGTTGCGACATTTACGCCAAATGCGAATTCGCCAATCCCGGCGCTTCGGTAAAGGATCGCGCGGCGCTGTTCATCGTCAACGATGCGGAGGAAAAGGGGCTGTTGAAGCCCGGCGGCACCATCGTCGAGGGGACGGCGGGAAATACCGGCATCGGGCTGGCGCTGGTCGCCAACGCCAAGGGCTATCGGACGATCATCGTCATGCCGGAGACGCAAAGCCGAGAGAAGATGGACACGCTGCGCGCGCTGGGCGCAGAGCTGGTGACGGTGCCGGCGGCGCCCTATTCCAATCCCGGCCATTTCGTCCACACCTCCCGCCGCCTGGCGGAAGAGACGGAAGGTGCGATCTGGGCCAACCAGTTCGATAATATCGCCAACCGCAAGGCGCATATCATTGGCACCGCCGAAGAAATCTGGACCCAGATGGACGGGCAGATCGACGGCTTCACCTGCGCGGCGGGGACGGGCGGGACGATCGCTGGCGTCGGGCTGGGCCTGAAGGCGCATGACGAGAATATCACCATCGCGCTCAGCGATCCGCATGGCGCGGCGCTTTACAATTATTATGCCCATGGCGAGCTGAAGGCGGAGGGGTCTTCGGTGGCCGAGGGCATCGGGCAGGGACGCATCACCGCCAATCTGGAGGGCGCGCCGATCGATACCCAGTTTCGCATTTCCGATGAGGAAGGGCTGCTCTGGGTACGGCGTCTGCTGGCCGAGGAAGGGCTGTGCCTGGGCCTGTCGTCGGGCATCAATGTCGCGGGCGCGGTGGCGCTGGCGAAGCGTCTTGGGCCCGGCAAGCGGATCGTCACGATCCTGTGCGATACCGGATTCCGTTATCTTTCAACGCTTTATAATCGCGAATGGCTGGAATTGAAGGGCT
The DNA here is from genome assembly GCF_004152845.1 of Sphingobium fuliginis. Lineage (GTDB taxonomy): Bacteria > Pseudomonadota > Alphaproteobacteria > Sphingomonadales > Sphingomonadaceae > Sphingobium > Sphingobium fuliginis. Next base: position 475,491 of record NZ_SEON01000001.1, on the reverse strand, counting down.
TGACTGTCTTCCCCTGGCTCGCGCAAACTCGTTGACCGCCGACACAGGTCGCGGCGGCGATAAAAAAGAGCGCTTCATGGCTGAAACACCCCGCCAACAGGAAGGGTTGCAGCGTGTCCAGATTGGCCTCACCGGGCTGGCGGGCGTGGTGTTGCTCGTGGGTCTGGCGAATATCGTGATCGACAAGGCGCGGATAGACGATCCGACGGTGCCGCCGCCGACCGTGCCCACGCTGGACGTGAATGCGGTATCGCCCAAGGAGCCGCTGGCGGAACTGGGCGTGCAGCCCGCGCCGGAGCAGGCGCCGATCGTGCCGGACCTGCAACCCGACCCCAATCTCAAGAAACCCATGGATCGCGAGATTCCGCCGGCTTCGCGCTGATGCTGGCGGGTTCGGCTTGAAGGCTGCGCTTCGGACATTTGTGATGCTGGCTCTGCCCGGGCTCCTGGTGCTGCTCGGCGGGTTGCCCGCGCTGCTGCGGACCGGGCAGGTCGATCCTCGGGGCTGGATGGTTCCGGCATTGCTGTCGATCCCGATGGCCGCTGTGCTGAAGGGGCGGCTGGGGGACGGGGCGGCGTGGTGGGCCGGGCTGGGAACGGTTGGGGCGGTGCTGTCCTGCGCGTTTCTGGCGGCTTGGCGCGTGCCGGCTTTGCTGCCCGTGCTTTGGTTGCTTGCGGTGGTGCTGGCGGCCATGTTTGCGGGATTGATGTTCCGTATTCCCACCAAGGCGCTCGAGAGAGACGAATGGCTCGCGACCGCCCGGTCCAAATGGCGGGACTGGGTTCGTGCCTTCGCAGGAGCAGGGCGGATTGCTGCGATGGGCCTGGCCTTGCTGGCTCTCGCGGCGTGCTGGCTGGCTCAGGAGCCGGCTGTTCAGCGCGCGCCTCATCCTCCCAAATTGTCCATCATCACCGGACTGCCGCTGTTCTGGCGCGATGGCGCCCAGGTGGATGCGCCCATCGTCACCGTCCTCCGCCAGCGATTCGACCTGAGCCCGCTCGATTCGCCGCTCGCTCTGGAAAACAGCCCTGCCAAGACGCTCCTCCTGGTCCAGCCGCGGGCTTTTTCGATGGATGAACTGGTCGCGTTGAACGGATGGATCAGCCGGGGCGGCAAGGCGCTGGTCCTGGCCGATCCGGAACTGCGTTGGCCGATGGACCTGCCGTTGGGCGACCGGCGGCGACCGCCGGCCGTCACCTTGCTCGCGGCGATGATCGAATATTGGGGCGTCAGGCTGACGCCCCCCAGCGCGGGCGAAAAGCGTCATTTTCTGGGCGATGGGCGGGTGTTGACCGTCTATTCCGCCTCCGGTTTCGAGGATGCGGGGCCGAAGTGCCGCATCGTGGGGCGGGGGTTGGTGGCACGCTGCATGGTGGGGAAGGGCAGCGCAACCATCGTCGCGGATGCCGATCTGATCGACGACAGGCTCTGGCTCGCGGATGCCGCCGCGTCGTTGGAGCCCGGACAATGGACCGCCGATACCCCGCAGTTCGTGGCGGAAGCTTTGGGCGCCACGCTTCCGGCAGGGCGGCGCTGGGTCCGGTCGGGTGACGCGCTGGTCAACGCCGTTCGCTGGGCTGTCCTCGTCGGGATTTTCTGGGCGGCCTTGGGAACCGTGTTTTTCCGGCGGCGCGGGGCGGCTCCCTTGGACCTTTCTTCGCCACGTCCTGCCCGGCCAACGCCATTTAAAGAGGGTTAATTACCAGAACAAAACAGGATTTCCCGGCTTTTCCCAAAATATCCCTTTTCTTGCACCCCGTGGCTTGGTATTTGAAAGCCATAGGGGTTTGTCAGGCTTTGCTAGTCCTGTGAGCCGGTTCGTCTCTGCGCGAATCCGGCTGGCGATAGCCTGCGCCCCGGGAACAGAGGGGCAGCAGTCCAAAAGTGTCGGAAGTCATTCTCTATACGGGCAACGCATTCAGCGTCGCGGACGGCAAGGGCCGTTTCGTGCTGCCCCTGGAGATGCGCCGGCAGGTCAAGCTGTCCAGCGGCAATGAAACCCGGCTTTTCCTCTCGGTCCATGGCGGCAACCCCTGCGCCACGGGCTTTGGCGAATCGCACCGCCGTCATCTGTTCACCGAAGTCGAGGAACTGGCCCGCGAAGCGCGCGCCGCGGGGCGCGACTATGATGCCGATCTGGAACTGGAGCGCCGCCTCGGCACGATCGAGGAGGTCAATTTCGATGACGGCGGCCGCTTCGCCATGCATCCCGACATCAAGGAGGAATATGGCATCACCGACGCCGTCTTCTTCTACGGCGTGGGTCGCTACATCCAGATCTGGAAGCCGGAAACGCTAGTCGACAGCAAGGACCGGCCGGAACTGATCCGCAACAAGGTTTGCCGCTGGCTGGACCAGCGGACGGCTGGAGGGGCCAGGTGAGCGCTTCCGCCGATCATGCCAAGGACCCCGAGCGCCATATTCCGGTGCTCATCGACGAAGTGCTCGACGCCCTCGCCATCAACCCCGGCGAGGTCCATGTCGACGGCACGTTCGGCGCGGGCGGCTATTCGGGCGCCATGGCGGACAAGGGGGCGAGGGTCTTCGCCTTCGACCGCGATCCCGACGCGATTCGCGAAGGGCAGGCGCTGGCCGACGAAAAGGGCATCACCCTGATCGCGGGCGAATTTTCGCGGATGGAGCAACTGCTGGCGGACCGGGGCGTGACATCGGTTTCCGGCGTCACGCTGGACATCGGCGTTTCGTCCATGCAGCTCGACCGGCCGGAGCGGGGCTTTTCCTTTCAGGGCGACGGGCCGCTCGACATGACGATGAGCCGGAGCGGGATGAGCGCCGCCGATTTCCTGAACAATGCCCCCGAGCAGGAGATTGCCGACATCCTCTATCGCTATGGCGAGGAACCCCGCTCGCGCCGCGTGGCGAAGGCGATCGTCGAGGCGCGGCCGCTGGAGCGTACCGGGCAGCTTGCCGGCGTCGTGCGCAAGGCGCTTGGCCACAAGCCGCATAACAAGAAGGACCCCGCCACCCGCACCTTCCAGGCGATCCGCATCCATGTGAATCGCGAGCTGGAGGAGCTGGAGCGGGGGCTGGAAGCGGCCGAGGCGATGCTGGAGGAAGGCGGCCGGCTGGCGGTCGTCACCTTCCACAGCCTGGAGGACCGCATCGTCAAGCAGTTCCTGCGCAACCGCAGCGGCAGCGAGGCGAGCGGATCGCGCCATTTGCCCCAACTCCAGTCCGGTCCCGCGCCGACTTTCGAAAGGCCAGCCAAGGCGGTGCGGCCCGGCATGGCGGAACTGGCGCGCAACCCCCGCTCCCGATCCGCCACGTTGCGCAGCGCCGTTCGCACGTCCGCCCCTGTTTCCCCCCGCCGAACCCAAGACAGGAAACCCCGCTCATGATCGCGGTCAAGAGATTGCAGAGCCTGATCTGGATCCTTCTGGTCGCGCTGGGGGCGCTGGGCGCTTATCTGGTGTCGCTCAAGGTCGCGACCGAGCGTAATGAGTTGATGAAGGTGCGGGCGCAGATCGCGCGGGCGAAGGCCGACATCCGCTATCTGGAGACCGAGTTCAGCGCGCGGGCGAACATGCGGCAGCTTGAGCGCTGGAACCAGGACGACTTCATGTATGCGACGCCCACCGCCCAGCAATATCTGGCGGGCGAGCGGGCGCTGGCGCATCTCGACGGGGTGCAGCCCAACGGGCCCGATTATGTCGCGCCGCCGGTGATGGTGGCGATGGTGCAGACGCCCGCCGATCTGCCGTCGGCGCCGCAGGCCGCGCCCGCCAGCCCCGCGCCGACCCAGATCCGCAGCGACATCGCCGTGATCCGGGAGGCGCATGCGGCGGACAATGTCGACAAGATCGCCAAGGCGCCGCCCGTCAAGACGCCCAAGGAAAAGGCGAAGGAGGACGCCGACACGACGAAGCCCAATCCCGTCGCCCGCCGCGCGGAGCGGATGGCGATGCTGGACGCGAAGCTGCTCGACGACAGCACGCTGGGGGACATCAGCGCCAAGGCGAAGCGCGAGCGCGCCAAGGGGGATCGCTAGATGGCGACGATCATCGTTCAGCCGGGCGGCGCGAGAGCGGGCAAGCAGCGCGTCGACCTGACGGCGATCGCGCATAACCGGCTGATGTTGCTGCTGATCCTGTTCATGGTGATCACGGCGGTATTGATCCTGCGCCTGACCTGGGTGGGGGTCTTCGCCGGCAACGGGCGGGGCGGCGACGCGATGGGCGGCCTTCCTGCGCGGGCCGACATTGTCGACCGCAACGGCGTGCCGCTGGCGCGCACCATGGATGCCTATTCGATTGCGGTGCGGCCTTCGCGGCTGATCGGCGACCCGTCCGAACTGGCCCGCAAGCTCCATGAGATATTCCCCGACGAACCGGAAGCCGCCTTCCACAAGAAGTTGACCGGGCGCGGCTGGGCCTATCTGCGCCGTCGCGCGTTGCCGGAAGAGGTGGCGGCCGTGAACGCCCTGGGCGAGATCGGCATCGAATTCCCGCGCGAGAAGGAGCGGCTCTATCCGCAGCGCACCTTGGCGGCGCATGTGATGGGCTTTGCGCCCAATACGGACGGCAAGGGCGGCATGGGCGTGGAAGCGGCGTTCAACGACCGGCTGACCGATGCGGCGCTGCGCGGCCAGCCCTTCGCCATGTCCATCGACAGCCGCGTGCAGGGCGCGCTGGAAAGCGAGCTGTACGCGCAGCTCGTCCAGACCCGCGCAAAGGGGGCGGGCGGCGTGATACTGGACGCCAATACCGGCGAGGTGATCGCCATGGCGTCAATCCCCGTGTTCGATCCCAACAAGCTGCAAAATTATGCGGGCAAGAGTTGCAGCGAATCGCCGCTCTGCAATCATATGGTGCAGGCGCGCTATGAACTGGGATCGGCGTTCAAGCCGCTGTCCATTGCCGCGGCGATGGATCGCGGCGTCGTCACTTCCATGTCGAAGACCTATGACGCGACGGCGCCGCTCGCCATTGCGGGCTTCCGGATCAAGGACGACCATCCGCTCGGCCGCTGGATCAACGTGCCGGAAATCCTGGTGCACAGTTCCAACATCGGTACGGCGCGGATCGCCGACCAGATGGGCGCGGAGCCTTTGCAGCATCTTTTCCGGGAATTGCACTTCGATCAGCGCGCGCCGATCGAGCTCAATGAACGGGCAGGCACGCTCTGGCCGGCCAATTGGGGGCGCATCACGACGCTGACCGTTTCCTATGGCCATGGCATCGCCGTAACGCCTTTGCATCTCGCTTCGGCTTATGCGGCGTTGGTGAACGGCGGACTGTGGCGGCCCGCTACCCTGCGCAAATTGAAGGCGGACGAGGTGCCGGAGGGCCGCCGCGTCTTCTCCGCCGCGACCAGCGCGCGCATGCGCCAACTGTTGCGCATGATCGTGGCGGCGGGTACAGGTCGCAGCGCCGACGCCAAGGGATACCGGGTGGGCGGCAAGACGGGTTCCGCCGAAAAGCCCCAAGAGGGCCGGTATAACAAGACTTCGCTGGTGACGACTTTCGCTTCTGCCTTTCCCATGGACAATCCGCGCTATGTGGTCCTCGTCACCATGGACGAGGCGACGGGTCAATATGGCCTGCGCACGGCCGCCTGGACGGCGGCGCCGGTCGTGAAGCGGGTGGTGGAACGCACCGGGCCGATGCTGGGCGTGCTGCCCGACGAGCGGCGCGACGTCGACATTTCCGACCTCATGCCGCTGCTGCACGGCGACAAGGAGAAAGAATAATGCGCCTCGGGTCGCTTATCGAGGGGCTGGATGCGAAGCTCGATACAGGCGCGTCGCTGGACCTGCCGGTATCGGGCTTCGCGATCGATAACCGGAAGGTCGCGCCGGGCACGGTGTTCGGGGCCTTCCAGGGAGCACGGGTCAATGGCGAGGACTTCATTCCCGCCGCCGTGCAGGCAGGGGCAGTGGCGGTCGTCGCCCGGCCGGAGGCGCGGGTGGACGGCGCGATCCATATCGCCTCGGACAACCCCCGCCGCCTGTTCGCGCAGCTTGCCGCGCGCTATTTCGCGCCGTTTCCGGAGGTGACCGTTGCCGTCACCGGGACCAACGGCAAGACCTCCACCGTCGAACTGACCCGGCAGCTCTGGCGGATGCTGGGGCATAAATCCGCCTCCATCGGCACCCTGGGCGTGACCACCTCCGTGGATCAGGTTTCCACCGGGCTCACCACGCCGGACATCGTGACCTTCCTCGCCAACATGTCGGGCCTGAAGCGCGAGGGCATCACCCATGCCGCGTTCGAGGCGTCGAGCCACGGGCTGGCGCAATATCGCACTGAAGGACTGCCCGTGTCCGCAGCCGCCTTCACCAACCTGTCGCGGGATCATCTCGATTATCATGGCGACATGGACAGCTATTTCGATGCCAAGATGCGGCTGTTCGACGAGGTGGTCGAGCCGCAGGGCGCGGCGGTCGTCTGGGCCGATGACGCATGGTCGGAAAAGGTTATCCAGCGGGCTACGAAGCGGGGGCTTCGTGTGCTGAGCGTCGGGGTGCAGGGGCAGGCATTGCGCCTTGCCAACCGCACCCCGACCCAGTTGGGCCAGACGCTGGACGTCGAGGTTGAAGGCAAAAGCCACAAGGTCAACCTGCCGCTGATCGGCGCCTATCAGGCGGCCAATGCGCTCACCGCCGCCGGTCTGGTGATTGCCGGCGGCGAGGATGCGGGCAAGGTGCTGGAACTGCTGGGCCGGGTGCAGCCCGTGCGCGGGCGGCTGGAGCGGGCCGTCATCACCAGGACGGGCGCGCCGGTCTATGTCGACTATGCCCATACGCCCGACGGGTTGCGTGCCGCCATCGAGGCGCTGCGGCCGCATACGCGGGGTCGGCTGATCGCGCTGTTCGGCGCGGGCGGGGATCGCGACGCGGGCAAGCGGCCGCAAATGGGCAAGGTGGCGGCGGACCTTGCCGACCATGTGATCGTCACCGACGACAATCCGCGTTCGGAGGAGCCCTCCGCCATCCGCGCCGCCGTCATGGCGGGCGCGCCGGGCGCGGAGGAGATTGGTGGTCGCCGTGCCGCCATCGCCGCCGCCATCGCTCAGGCAGGCGCGGACGACATTGTCCTCCTGGCAGGCAAGGGGCATGAGCAGGGCCAGATCATCGGGGACCGGGTGCTGCCCTTCGACGATGTGACCGTGGCGCGGGAATGCGCCGGATGAGCGCACTCTGGACCTCCGAAGAGATTGCGCAGGCCACGGGGGGCGTCGCTTCGGCGCCCTTCGCCGTTTCTGGCGTGGCGTTCGACAGCCGCGAAGTGACGGGCGGCGACCTGTTCGTCGCGATGAAGGGCGAGGCCACGGATGGCCATCGCTTCGTCGACAAGGCGTTCGGTCAGGGCGCGGCGGGCGCCATCGTCAGCCAGCCGATCGCGCAGCCGCATGTGCTGGTGCCCGACAGCGCGGCGGCGCTGGAGGATCTTGGTCGCGCCTCCCGCGCGCGGATGCAGGGCAAGGTGGTCGGCGTCACCGGATCGGTGGGCAAGACCGGCACCAAGGAGGCGCTGTTCCATGCGCTCGACCGCATCTGTCCGGGGGAGGTCCACCGCTCCGTCAAGAGCTACAACAATCATGTCGGCGTGCCGCTGAGCCTGTCGCGCATGCCGCGCGAATCCGCCTTTGGCGTGTTCGAAATGGGCATGAACCATGCCGGCGAGCTGGCGGCGCTGACCCGGCAGGTGCGGCCGCATGTCGCCATCGTCACCGCCATCGCGCCGGCCCATATCGAATTTTTCGGCACCGAGGAGAAGATCGCGGAGGCCAAGGCCGAGATTTTCGAGGGGCTGGAGCCGGGCGGCACGGCGGTCATCCCCTATGACAGCCCGCATGTCGCGACCCTTTATGCCAAGGCGGAGAAGCATGCGGCACGAATCCTGACCTTCGGCTTCGATCCGGAGGCCGATGTCCGCGCCCGCGAAACCGTGCCTGCGGTGGGCGGCGGCACGCTGGTCACGGCGGCGCTGCCGGGCGTCGAACTGTGCTTCACCGTGGGGGCTCCGGGCGAACATTGGGTTTCCAACGCTCTGGCGGTGCTGGCGACGGTGGAGGCGCTGGGCGGCGATCTGGCGGCGGCGGGACTGGCGCTGGCGGAAATGCCGGGCCTCCCGGGTCGGGGTCAGCGGAGCATCCTGCCTGTCGAGGGCGGCGAGGCGTTGCTGATCGACGAAAGCTATAACGCCAATCCGTTGAGCATGACGGCGACGCTCAGGCAATTGGGCCGGGAGCAGGCGGAGCGCCGCATTGCCGTGCTGGGCGGGATGCGCGAACTGGGCGACCGCAGCCGCGAATTGCATGCCGGGCTGGTCGAACCGCTGACGGCGGGCCAGGTGGATTATGCGGTGCTGGTGGGCGAGGAGATGGAGCCGCTGGCGCAAGCGCTGGGCGGCGTCATCGCCTTCGACCATGTATCCGACGCAGCCAGCGCCACCGACCTCATTCGACATGAAATACGCGCGGGCGATGCGGTCCTGGTGAAGGGATCGAACGGCATCGGCCTCTCGCGCCTCGTCGCCGCGCTACAGGAAGCAAAGAACTGATGCTCTACTGGCTTGCCCAGACCATGGATTTCGCGGGTGTGTTCAACCTCATCCGCTATTTGAGCTTCCGGGCGGGCGCGGCGATCGCGACCGCGCTCATCATCGGCCTGCTGATCGGGCCGCGCTTCATCGGATGGCTGCGCGTGCGGCAGGGCAAGGGGCAGCCGATCCGCGACGACGGTCCGCAGACGCACCTCGCCAAGCGCGGCACGCCGACCATGGGCGGCCTCATGATCCTGACGTCCATGGTGTCGTCGGTGCTGCTGTGGATGGACCTTTCCTCCATCTATGTCTGGGCCTGCCTGTTCGTGACGCTGGGTTTCGGCGCCATCGGTTTCCTCGATGATTATGACAAGGTGACGAAAGCCAGCCACAAGGGGCTTTCGGGCAAGATGCGCCTGGCCTTCGAGTTCCTGATCGCCGGTTTCGCGGCGTGGCTGATCGTCAGCCAGCATGGCAATACCGCGCTGTACGTGCCCTTCTACAACGGTCCGGCGATCGAACTGGGGCCGTTCTACTTCCTCTTCGCGGCCTTCGTGATCGTGGCGTTCGGCAATGCGGTGAACCTGACCGACGGTCTGGACGGGCTTGCGACGATGCCGGTCATCATCGCCTGCATGGCGTTCATGGCCATCGTCTATCTGGTCGGGCGCGCCGACTTTGCGGGCTATCTTGGCATTCCGCATGTGCCGGGGGCGGGCAACCTCACCATATTGTGCGGCGCGATCATCGGGGCGGGCCTCGCCTTCCTCTGGTTCAACGCGCCGCCCGCCGCCGTCTTCATGGGCGACACCGGCAGCCTGGCGCTCGGCGGCACGATCGGCGTGATCGCCGTCACCGCGCATCATGAGATCGTGCTGGGCGTGATCGGCGGGCTGTTCGTGGTGGAGGCGATGTCCGTCATCATCCAGGTCTTCTTCTACAAGCGCACCGGCAAGCGCGTGTTCAAGATGGCGCCGATCCACCATCATTTCGAACAATTGGGCTGGGCCGAGCCGACCGTCGTGATCCGCTTCTGGATCATTTCCTTCGTGCTGGCGCTGGCAGGCCTCGCCACGCTGAAGCTGCGGTGAGCGCCATGGGGATCGTTTCCGACGTCTTTGCAGGCAGGAAATATGCGGTGCTGGGGTTGGCGCGGTCCGGCCTCGCCACGGTCGAGTGCCTGGCGGCGAGCGGGGCTGAGGTCGTGGCATGGGACAGCCGGGACGAGGCGCGCGCCTCCGTTAAGGGCAAGGCGGAGTTGGCCGATCCCACCGAAATCGACCTCAAGGGCTTCGACGGCGTGGTGGTGTCGCCCGGCGTGCCGCTCAACAAGCACCCCATCGCCATGCATGCGAAGCTCGCGGGGGTGCCGGTCATTGGCGACATAGAGCTGTTCGCGCTCGCCCGGCCCAGCCTGCCCAGGCATCGGGTGGTGGGGATCACCGGAACCAACGGCAAGTCCACCACGACCGCTCTGGTCCATCATATCGTCGAGACGGCGGGCATTCCCACGCGGATGGGCGGCAATATCGGGCTGCCGATCATGGGACAGGACCCGTTGCCGGAGGGCGGCGTCTATGTGCTGGAACTGTCGAGCTACCAGATCGACCTGACGGGCAGCCTGGATTGCGACGTGGCGGTGCTGCTCAACATCACGCCGGATCATCTCGACCGTTATAATGGCTTTGAAGGCTATGTAGCCTCCAAGGCGCGGCTGTTTGCGATGCAGTCGGCCGGGCATGCCGCGGTAATCGCGACGGAAGATGAGCCGAGCCGGGGGATATTCCATTCCGTCCGTCATTCCCGGCAAGGCGGGAATGACGGGGTTGTGGAGGTGCGATCGAGCGACATCGCTCCCTCCGCTCAGGCCGGCTGGCCCGCATTGCAAGGCCCGCATAACGCCCAGAACGCCGCCGTCGCCATCGCGGTCGCCCGCGCGCTGGGCATCGGCGAAGCGACAATCGAACAGGGCCTGCAAAGCTATGCCAGCCTTCCCCACCGGATGCAGCGGGTGCGGGAACTGAACGGCGTCCTCTACGTCAACGACAGCAAGGCGACCAACGCCGCCTCGACCGCGCCGGCGCTGGCCGCCTATCCGCCGGTCGATGGCCGCAAGCGGCTGCACTGGATCGTCGGCGGCCTGGCCAAGACCGACAATCTGGACGAGTGCGCGCCCTGGTTCGCCAATGTGGCCCAGGCCTATACCATCGGCGAAGCGGGCCCCATGTTCGCTGAGCTGTTGCGCCCGCATATGGCGGTGGACGATTCGGAAATGCTATCGGCCGCCGTTCGCCGCGCTGCGCGGGTGGCGCAGCCGGGTGACGTGGTGCTGCTGTCGCCAGCCTGCGCGAGTTTCGACCAGTTCCGCGATTTCGAGGCGAGGGGCGATGCCTTCGCCGCTGCCGTCGCCGCGCTGGAATAAAGGGAATCGGAGGAGCTTTGGGGGGCATGTCGAGGGCAGGCGATCTTGTAAAGGAGTTCAGGAACCGCACCGTCCCGCGTGAGCGTACGGCGCTGGCCATCTGGTTCTGGGAAATCGACCGCGTGCTGCTGTCGCTGATCGTCGCGCTGATGGCGATCGGGCTGGTCGCCGTGGCGGCGGCCTCCCCGGTGGCGGCGATCGACCGGTCGACCAGCACGGTTTCGGTGACGCCGCTCATCTATTTCTACCGCCAGTTGATGTGGGTGTTCATCGGCCTGCCGATCATGCTGGTGATCTCCATGCTGCCCCGGACGCAGGCGCGCCGGCTGGCCTTTATCCTGTGCATCGTCTTTGCCGTGGCGCTGCTGCTGGTGCCGGTGCTGGGTTCGGTGGTGAACGGCGCCAAGCGCTGGATCGACCTGCCGGGTTTCCGGTTCCAGCCATCGGAATTCCTCAAGCCCGTCTATGTCGTCACCATGGCCTGGTTGCTGTCGCTGCGCGGCAAGGACATGACGCTGCCCGTGATCCCGCTGACCGGCGTGCTGACGCTGCTGATCGCGGCGATCCTGATGAAGCAGCCGGACTTCGGCCAGACGGTGATCTTCCTCGCCTGCTGGGGCGGCCTGCTGCTGCTGTCGGGGGTGTCCATGCGCTTCATCGGCGGGATGGCGGGCGCGGGGCTTGGCGGGCTGGTGCTGATGTACATGTTCTATGAGAACGGACGTCAGCGCATCAACGACTTCCTGGGCATCGGCGTTGCGCAGGATGTCGGGCCGGACCAGACCGAACTGGCCTTCCGCACCATCACCCATGGCGGCTTCCTGGGCGTCGGGCCGGGCGGCGGGCAGAACAAGTTCCGCCTGCCCGAAGCGCATACCGACTATATCTTCTCGGTCATCGGGGAAGAGTTCGGCCTGCTCGCCTGCATCGGCATCGCCTGCGTCTATCTGGCCATCGTCGTGCGGGTGTTCCTGCGCATGCTGGACGAGGACGATAATTTCACCATTCTCGCCGCGGCGGGCCTCACCACCCAGTTCGGGCTTCAGGCGATCATCAACATGGGCGTCAACGCCCAGATATTTCCGTCCAAGGGCATGACGCTGCCCTTTATCAGCTATGGCGGCTCCTCTATGCTGGCGCTTTGTATCGGCGTCGGCCTGTTGCTCGCATTCACGCGGCGCAACCCCTTCATGGGTCGGCACACGGTCGTCAAATGGAGTGGTCGATGAGCATTTCCCGACACTTCGTCCTCGCCGCCGGCGGGACGGGTGGTCATATGATTCCGGCGCATGCCGTTGCTGAAGAGCTGATGCTGCGCGGCCATCATGTCGCGCTGGTGACGGATGAGCGCGGCGCCAAGATACCTGGCATTTTCGACAAGGCGCCTGACAACCGGGCACAGGTCCATGTCATGCCCGCCGGGCGGATGACCCGGAATCCCAGAAGCTGGCCGGGCGCGTTGAAGGCGATTTTGGCGGGCCGGGCGATGGCGCGGCGTCTGAACGAGACGTTCCGCCCGACGGCCGTTGTGGGTTTTGGCGGCTATCCGGCCATGCCCGCGTTGCTGGGCGCGCTGGCCGATGGCATTCCGACCGCCATTCACGAACAGAATGCCGTGCTTGGCCGGGTGAACCGCTATCTGGCGGGACGGGTGGATGCCATCGCGACCGCCTATCCGGATGTCGAGCGGCTCAAGGACAGATATGCCGGCAAGGTCCACCTCGTCGGCAATCCGGTGCGCGAGGAGGTGAAGCAGCTTCGCGAGGAGGATTTTCCCGCGCTGACCGACGAGAGCGTATTCCGTGTGCTGGTCATCGGCGGCAGCCAGGGGGCGACGATCCTTTCCAGCGTCGTGCCCGATGGCCTGGGCATGCTGCCGCTCAGCCTGCGCCGGCGCCTGCAGGTGACGCAGCAATGCCGGGCGGAGGATATTGAGCGGGTGCGCCGGCTCTATGCCGATCTGGAAATCCCGGCGGACCTGGCGACCTATTTCAACGATGTCCCGGAAAAACTGGGCTGGTCGCACCTTGTCATCGCGCGGGCGGGCGCTTCGACGCTGGCGGAACTGACCTGTGCGGGGCGTCCGGCGATCCTGATACCGCTGCCGAGCGCGATGGACGACCATCAGACCGCCAATGCCCGCGAGATGACCGAGGCCGGCGGCGCCCGCACCATTCCGCAGGCGCGCTTCACGGCTGTGGAACTTGCCAAGCAGATGCAGAAGATGGCGCTGGAACCCGGCGCGCTCCAGAATGCGGCCAAGCGCGCCCGCGCCTGCGGTCGCCCGAATGCGGCCCGCGACATGGCCGATCTGCTGGAAAGCATTGGCCCGGCGCCCATCATCAATGACCCGCTGCGTGTCGGCCCGACGCCCACCAGCCTCAATTTGCAGGGTGTTCCTGCATGAAGAACGCCAAACTCTCCCCCAACGGCTCTCTCTATTCTGTCAGCAAGGAATCCCACGCATGAAGGGTGTCGGCACCGACATCGGCACGATCCATTTCATCGGCATCGGCGGCATCGGCATGTCCGGCATCGCTGAGGTGATGCATAATCTGGGCTACAGGGTTCAGGGCAGCGACGTCGCCGAAGGCTATGTGGTCGAGGGGCTGCGCAAGAAGGGCATCCCCGTGATGATCGGCCACAAGGCCGAAAATCTGGGCGATGCCGCCGTGGTCGTGACCTCCACCGCGATCAAGAAGGGCAATCCGGAGGTCGATCTGGCGCTGGAGCGCCGCGTCCCCGTCATCCGCCGGGCCGAAATGCTGGCGGAACTGATGCGCCTCAAATCGACCGTCGCGGTCGCGGGCACGCACGGCAAGACCACGACCACATCGATGGTCGCGGCGTTGCTGGATGCGGGCGGGGTGGACCCGACCGTCATCAATGGCGGCATCATCAACAGCTACGGCTCCAACGCCCGCCTCGGCAACAGCGAATGGATGGTGGTAGAAGCCGACGAGAGTGACGGCAGCTTCCTGCGCCTGGACGGCACGCTGGCGGTCGTCACCAATATCGATCCCGAGCATCTCGACCATTATGGCAGTTTCGACAAGGTGAAGGACGCCTTTGTCGAGTTCGTCGAGAATGTGCCTTTCTACGGCGCGGCGATGCTGTGCCTCGACCATCCGGAGGTGCAGGCGATCCTGCCGCGCGTGCAGGACCGGCGCATCGTCACCTATGGCTTCTCCGCCCAGGCCGATATTCGCGGCGAAAATGTGCAGCCGATTCCCGGCGGCAACCGCTTTGACGTGCAGATCCGGGAACGCGACGGTTCGCTCCGCCGGATCGAGGGCATCGAAATGCCGATGCCGGGCCGCCACAATGTGCTGAACGCCATGGCGGCGATCGGCGTGGCGTTGCAGATGGGCATCGATGACGCGACGATCCAGACCGGCTTCGCCAAGTTCGGCGGCGTCAAGCGGCGCTTCACCAAGGTCGGGGAAATCGCGGTCGGTGGCGGCGCCGCGACGGTGATCGACGATTACGGCCACCATCCGGTCGAGATCAAGGCGGTGCTGGCTGCCGCCCGCGAAGGGGCGAAAGGCCGGGTCATCGCCGTGGTCCAACCGCATCGCTTCACCCGCCTGCGCGACCTGATGGACGAGTTCCAGCAGGCCTTCAACGATGCCGACATCGTCTATGCCGCCCCGGTCTATCCAGCCGGCGAGCAGCCGATCGAGGGCGTGGACAGCGCGGAACTGGTCGCGGGCCTCAAGCGCCGGGGCCATCGCAACGCCGCGACGGTCGAGGGCGCGGACGATCTTGCCCGCCTGGTCGCCGCCGATGTGCAGGCGGATGACATGATCATCTGCCTGGGCGCGGGCGACATTACCAAATGGGCGGCGGGGTTGGCCTCCGCCGTTGCGGAGAGGGAAGCCGCCTGATGTTCGAACTGCTCAATGTCGGGCTGGAAATGCAGAAGCGGATGATCGACATCCAGATGCAGGGCGTCGAAGCGGCGCAGCAGATGGTCGACGCCGCCCAGCGCAATGTGGATGCGGGCCTCGCCGCGACCCGCGCGGGCGAGGCGGGCATGAAGGCGATGAAGGGCTGGATGCGGCTTTGGGGGATGCGCGATTGACGCTGGCGGCAACGTCCCTTCCTCCGGTTCGCGGTTCGCTCAAGGCCGATGCGCCGTTGGCACCGCTCGTCTGGTTCAAGGCGGGCGGCGTCGCGCAATGGCTGTTCGAGCCGAAGGACGCGGACGATCTTTCCGATTTCCTCACCCGGCTGGACCCGGCGATCCCGGTGATGGCGCTGGGGCTCGGTTCCAACCTGATCGTGCGGGACGGCGGCGTTCCGGGCGTTGTGGTGCGTCTTGGCAAGCCCTTTGCCAAGGTGGAGCAGGTCGATGCGACCAGCCTGCGCTGCGGGGGAGGGGCCTCGGGCATCCTCGTTTCATCGACCGCGCGGGATGCAGGGATCGCCGGGCTTGAATTCCTGCGCTCCATTCCGGGCACGGTCGGCGGCTTCGTAAGGATGAACGGGGGCGCCTATGGTCGTGAGACCTGCGATATTCTTGTGGAATGCGAGGTTTTGCTGCGGTCCGGCGAGCGGGTGACATTGCCGGTCGATGCATTGGGCTACACTTACCGCCACAGCACTCTTCCCGACGGCGCTGTCGTGGTGAGCGCGGTTTTCCGGGGCTTTCCCGGCGAGCCCGCGGCCATCCAGGCGGAGATGGACCGCATCGCGACCGCCCGCGAGGAAAGCCAGCCGCTCCGCAGCAAGACCGGAGGGTCCACCTTCAAGAACCCGGCCGGTCACAAGGCCTGGCAGCTGGTGGATGAGGCCGGGTGCCGGGGGCTCCAACGGGGGGGCGCGCAGGTTTCGGAAAAGCACACCAATTTCCTCCTCAACCTGGGCGATGCGACCAGCGCGGATATAGAGGCGCTGGGCGAGGAGGTGCGCCGCCGGGTGAAGGAAAAGAGCGGCATTGACCTCGAATGGGAAATTCAAAGGGTGGGCGTTCAGCTGGTTGAAGGAACAGATACATGACTCGTGGCCCCTGGCATGTTGCCGTCCTGATGGGGGGCTGGTCCGCCGAACGGCCCGTTTCGCTTTCGTCGGGCGAGGGCGTCGCCAAGGCGCTGGAATCGCGCGGCCACAGGGTTACGCGGATCGACATGGACCGCGACGTCGCGCTGCGCCTTGCGGAGGCCAGGCCCGATGTCGTGTTCAACGCCCTTCACGGCGTGCCCGGCGAGGATGGCACGGTGCAGGGCATGATGGACCTGATGGGCCTCACCTACACCCATTCCGGCCTCGCCACCTCGGTCATCGCGATCGACAAGCAGCTTACCAAGCAGGCGCTGGTGCCCCATGGCATCCCCATGCCCGGCGGCCATATCGTGCCCAGCGAAAGCCTGTTCGAGGGCGATCCCCTGCCGCGCCCCTATGTGGTGAAGCCGGTCAATGAGGGCAGTTCGGTCGGCGTCGCCATCGTGACCCGGGACGGCAATTATGGATCGCCCATCGGCCGGGATGTCGAGGGACCGTGGCTGCATTTCGAGGAATTGCTGGCCGAGCCCTATATTCGCGGCCGGGAACTCACGACCGCCGTGCTGGGCGACGAAGCGCTGCTGGTCACGGAATTGCGCCCGAAAAGCGGCTTCTACGATTTCGACGCCAAATATACCGACGGCATGACCGAGCATGTGTGTCCCGCCGATATTCCGCAGGAGATCAGCGAAGCCTGCAAGGCAATCGCGTTGCGCGCGCATCGGTTGCTGGGCTGCAAGGGGGCGTCGCGCGCCGATTTCCGTTGGGACGATGAACAGGGGGTCGACGGGCTGTTCCTGCTGGAAGTGAACACCCAGCCGGGCATGACGCCGCTCAGTCTCGTGCCCGAACAGGCGGCGAGGCTGGGCATTGACTATGCCGAGCTGGTGGAGCGTATAGTCGAGGACGCGCTGAACGGCGCCCGAATTGCAGCCAATGGGGGGGCGAAGCATGGCTGAAGCACGCATCCGGCGTGGCGGAACGGCGCGGCTGACGCGAACGACCGGCGCGCGCGGCCGCAGCGGGGGGCGAGGGCGTTCGGTCAAGCAGCGGAGCTGGATCGACGGCCTGATCGACCTGCTGCCGGTGAGCGAGGAAACGCTCCAGCGCATGGCGAGCTGGACCATCGTCGGCATCGTGCTGGCGGCGCTGGTCGGCATCGCCATGCTGATGGGCGTTCCCGCCATGGCCGGGCAGAAGGCGTCCGAACTTGCCGCCCAGGCCGGTTTCGAAGTCGAGAAGGTCGAAGTGCGCGGCGTCGAGCGGATGGACGAACTGCCCATCTACAATATCGCCCTGGGCCAGGTGAGCCGGTCCATGCTTTCGCTCGACCTGCCCAAGGTGCGGGCCGACATGCTGAAGCTCGGCTGGGTCAAGGATGCGCGCATTTCCCGCCGCCTGCCCGATACGCTGGTGGTCGACATCGTCGAACGCGATCCTGTCGCGGTGTGGCAGCATGATGGACAGCTTCACCTGATCGACGTGGCCGGCGTGGTGCTGCAATCGGTGTCCGCCGGGGCGATGCCGGACCTGCCGCTGGTGGTCGGTCCCAACGCCAATCTCCAGACCGCGGGCCTCAACAGGCTGATGGAAAATGCGCCCGCGCTCAAACCCATGCTGGCGGGCGCCACCTGGGTCGGGAACCGGCGCTGGGACTTGCGCTTTCAGTCGGGGGAGACGCTTTCCCTGCCCGAAGGCGACAAGCCGTCGGCCACGGCGCTGGTCAATTTCGCGCGGATGGACGGGGTGAACCGCCTGCTGGGCCGGGGCATCGTCAAGTTCGACATGCGCGATCCCGACCGTTTCGTGCTGCGCCTGCCGCAGGGCCAGGGAAGCGGTTCGTCCGGCGACAAGCCCGATGCGAGCGCCGAAGCGCCCGCCAAGGGCGAGGAAGGCTGAACCCCCATGGCTCAACCCAAGGTCGAGAAGTTCGTCACCGCGATCGACATCGGATCGTGGAAGGTGTCCGCGCTGATCGCGGGGCGCACCGAAAATGGCGAACTGGCGATCCTGGGCACCGGCCAGCGCGAAAGCCGGGGCGTGCGGCGCGGCTTCATCGCGGACATGGAGCGGACCGAACTCGCCGTCCGGGAAACCGTGGAACAGGCGGAACGCGTCGCGGGCACGAATATCGAGGATGTGTGGGTCAGCTTCTCCGGCGGCTCGCTGGTCAGCGATGTCGTCACGGTCGAGCGCGACATGGGCGGCTATCGCGTCGAACAGGCGGACATCGATGACCTTCTGACCACCGGCCAGCAGGGGATCGATCCGGACGGGCGCGTGGTTCTGCATGCCCAGCCGACCTGTTTCACCATCAACGGCCGCGTGCCGGTGAAGAAGCCGCTAGGCATGCATGCGGACCTGCTGGGCGTCGACATCCATGTCGTGCTGGCAGACGGGGCGCCGCTCGCCAATCTCGACCTCTGCGTGCGCGGCGCTTATCTGAACGTCAACTCCATCGTGGCTTCCCCCATTGCCACAGGCCTCGCGTGCCTGTCGGAAGAGGAGCGGGACCTGGGCGTGGCGCTGGTCGAACTGGGCGCTGGCGTGACCAATGTCTCGCTCTATGCAGGCGGCATGCTGGTCGGGCTGCACAGCATTCCGATCGGCGCGTCCGACATCACGGACGACATCGCCTCCGCCTTCGGCATCCGCCGCAGCCAGGCGGAGCGGATCAAATGCTTCTATGGGTCCGCGATGCAGAACCGCCGCGACTTCCGCGACATGATAGAGATCGCCGCGCCCCATGGCGACGTCGCCATTCCGGGGCAGAGCGCCGGCCCCAATGCCGATGGCGGCAAGATCACCCGCGCCGCTTTGGTGGCGGTGATCTGCGAACGGTTGAACCAGATCATGGTGGAGGTGAATGCGGCGCTCGCCGGCATGGGCTTCAACACGCCTACCGGACGGCAGGTCGTGCTGACTGGCGGCGGCGCGGAAATGAAGGGCATTGCCGACTATGCCCAGGGCGCGCTGGGCCGCGCGGTGCGGATCGGACGGCCGCGCGGCCTGGCCGCCATGCCGGAGGCGCATAGCGGCCCGGCCTTCGCGACGCTGGCCGGACTTGCGCTTTACGGCGCTTCGAACCCGGTTGATCTTAGAACGATAGCGCCCGCTCCCCAGACCGTTCATCGTATCGGCGCGCCAGCATGGTGGCACAGAATGGTGAAGGCGATGAAGACGAACTATTGAAATAAACACAGGTCAGACGAATTTTACTGGTGAAATACGCCATCATCTGTTGCATTAACCTTCGATGACAGTTTCGCTCACGTCACCGAAGCTGGAGGGAGCTAGAATTTATGAGCATTGAAATCAGCCCGCCGCATGTGGACGAGTTGAAGCCACGCATCGCGGTGATCGGCGTCGGCGGCGCGGGCGGCAACGCCATCGCGAACATGATCGCCGCCTCCGTCGAGGGCGTGGATTTCATCGTCGCCAATACCGACGCGCAGGCGCTGAATGCCTCGCCTGCGGAACGGCGCATCCAGCTTGGCCCGCAGATCACCGAAGGGCTGGGCGCCGGCTCTCGCCCTGAAATCGGCAAGGCCGCCGCTGAAGAGACCATCGCCTCGGTCGAGCAGGCGCTGGACGGCGCGCATATGTGCTTCATCGCCGCCGGCATGGGCGGCGGCACCGGCACCGGCGCCGCGCCGGTCATTGCCAAGGCCGCCCGCGACCGCGGCATCCTGACCGTCGGCGTGGTGACCAAGCCCTTCACCTTCGAGGGCAATCGCCGCATGAAGTCGGCGGAGGCGGGCATCGAGGAACTGCAGAAGCATGTCGATACCCTCATCGTCATCCCGAACCAGAATCTGTTCCTGATCGCCAACCCGAACACCACCTTCAAGGAAGCCTTCCAGATGGCGGACGAGGTGCTGCAGCAGGGCGTGCGCGGCATCACCGACCTGATGGTCATGCCGGGCCTCATCAACCTCGACTTCGCGGACGTCCGTTCCGTGATGGGCGAAATGGGCAAGGCGATGATGGGCACCGGTGAAGCCGAAGGCGACGGCCGCGCTCTGCAGGCTGCTGAAAAGGCCATCGCCAATCCGCTGCTGGACGGCGTGTCGATGCGTGGCGCCAAGGGCGTGATCGTCTCCATCGTGGGCGGCGACGACATGCGCCTGATGGAAGTGGACGAGGCCGCCAACCACATCCGCGAACTGGTCGATCCCGATGCGAACATCATCTGGGGTTCGGCCTTCAACGACAATCTGAACGGCAAGATCCGCGTATCGGTGGTCGCCACCGGCATCGACAGCGATGCGGGAGCCAATGCCGCGCCGCTGACCCAGCCGTTCAGCTTCGCCAGCCGTCCGGCGGTCGCGGTGCCGACCGCCGCCGCGCCCAAGCCCGCGCCGCAGCCTGCGCCGGCTCCGGTCGCGGCTCCTGCGCCCGCGCCGGAAGCCGAGCCTGAAACGCTGGAACTCGACGTGCCCGCCGCGCCGGCCCCGGCTCCGCTGACCCCGCCTGCCGCAGCGCCGGCGGCGGCGAAGCCTGCGCCTTTCAGTCCGCAGCGTCCCGCCGCAGTGTTTTCGGATGAAGACCCTTCGCAGGACGAGTTGCTGCTGGGTGAGGATGCGGCCGAAGAAGCGCCGGCTCAGCCCGCTCCGGCGCCGCAGGCCGCGCCGCGCGTCGCCACCGGTGGCACGCTGTTCGAGCGGATGGCGGGCCTGACCCGCGGCGCCGACAAGGGCGCCGCCGCCAGCGATGAGGGCGCGCCGACGCCCGACATTCCGCGTTTCCTGAACCGTCAGAGCAACCAGTAATCGGCCGCGGGGTTCGCCCCGGGGCATACTGACAAGCGCGCCATCGGCTGCCATGGGCAACCGGGCGCGCTTTTTCTTTCGACATATTCCCTTGTCCCGCCTCCATCCGCTAAAGGGCTGTCTGTGAGACGTTATGACATATGGATTCTCCGCGGACTGCTTCTAGCGGGCACCGCGCTGGCGCAACCGGTTCTGGCGCAGCCCGCCCAGGTGCAGGCGATGCGTCCCTCCAGCGCGGAAAACCTCAACAATCATCTGGCGCGGCTGGCGTCCAATCCGCGTGACGTGACGGCGCTGATCGGCGCGGGCGAGGCTGCGCTGGACATGGACGACGCGCGGGCGGCGGCGGGTTTCTTTGCCCGGGCCGACACGCTGGCGCCGAACAACGGCAAGGTGAAGGCGGGCCTTGGCCGCGTCATGCTGAAGAACCAGAACCCCGCCGAAGCGCTGCGCCTGTTCGATCAGGCGACGCGGCTGGGCTTTCCCGAAGCGACCCTGCTGTCCGACCGGGGCCTTGCCAAGGACATGACCGGCGATCAGGCGGGCGCGCAGCGCGACTATCAGGCGGCGCTCCAGCGGACACCGGACGATGTCGAACTCACCCACCGCTATGCCGCCTCGCTTGGCATTTCCGGTCAGGTCGATGCGGCGGAACGAGTGCTGAAACCGCTGCTCTACAAGAGCGACCGGGCGGCCTGGCGCTACCGGGCGTTCATCCTGGCGATGAACAACCGACAGGCCGACGCCAGGAAGATCGCGGAGCAGACCATGCCGTCGCAGCTTGCCACGGCGATCCTGCCCTATATGCAGAAAATGCCCTATCTGACCGCTGCCCAGAAGGCGGCGGCGGTGCATTTCGGGCATTTCCCGGCCAATGTCGGTTCGACCGTCGCCGCCATCACGCCCACGCCGCCCGCTTTCGCGGCCGCCACGCCTGCCGCACCGCCGGCCAGCCAACCCGCCGCCCGGACGCCGCCGCCGGCCCGATCCGCGCAGCAGGATCGTCGTTCGCGCCGCACCGAAACCGCCACGAGGCTTGCGCAGGCCGAAGCGCCGGCCCGTAACGCGCCAGCGCCAAGCCAGCCCGTTCCCACCTCCACCATTCCACAGACCCAGACCCAGACCCAGACGCCGCCTCCGCCGCAGCGCGCGCCGCAAGCTGCCGCCTCCGCCGCCGCTCCCGCCACCTCCAATGTGCAGGGCCCGCCGGCGCCCGGCTTCGAATCCGTCCCGGCGCAAAGCCCGGCGCCCGCCAGCCCGCCGCCGAGCCAGCTCAACGCGATCACGCTGGCGCAGGCATCGGCGCCCCCCACATCCAGCCCGCCACAGGGCGGGGTGGACGCGCCGTCGGCTCAGCCGGCTGCTCCGCCACCAACCGCAACGCCTGCGCCGCAGCAGCAGCAGATCGATCCGGCCGTCACCCATTCGCTGGCGGACATCATCCACGCCATCGATGTGCCGGAATCCGAACGCCAGTCGAGCGTCGTCGCGGTCGACCTGTCGGAGGTCGCCCGGATCCAGGCCGCCCGCCGCGCCGAGCGGGAGGCATCCGCCGCCGCTGCCGCGGAAAAGGCGAAGAAGGCCGCCGCCGCCAAGGCGAAGGCCGAAGCGGATGCCAAGGCCAGGCAACTGGCTGAGGAAAAGAAGAAGGCGGCCGAGGAAAAGGCCCGCCTTGCCGCCAATCCCTCGCGCAACTGGCTTCAGGTCGGTACGGGTGCGAACAAGGGCGCACTGGCCTTCACCATGAAGGGATTGCGCAAGAAATATGACTCGCTCGAACCGCAGGACGCCTGGGTGGCGAGCTGGGGCCGCACCAATCGCCTGCTTGTCGGGCCGTTCAGCAGCTTCACGCGGGCCAGGGCGCTGGAGGACAAGCTGAAGGCGGCGGGCGCGGACGTGTTCGCCTGGAAAAGCGATGCCGGGGAAGTGGTTGAGCGGCTTCCGGCGAAATAGGGCGATTTCCCATCGATCGGAACATCGAACGACTCGGCAATGGTCGAAAACGGCATTAAAGGGCGCGGCATGACGCTGCTTGCATCCTATGCCTCGCATCCCGGCCAGAGCCGGGGCCGCCTCCATGCCGAACCCGGCGGGGAGGTGCGGGGGCCCCGCGACATGTTCCAGCGGGACCGCGACCGCATCATCCACAGCATCGCCTTCCGCCGCCTGCGCCACAAGACGCAGGTGTTCGTGTCGCCCGACGGCGATCATTTCCGCGTCCGGCTGACCCACAGCCTGGAGGTGGCGCAGATCGGGCGCACGACGGCGCGGACACTGGGCCTCAACGAAGACCTTACCGAAGCGCTTTGCCTGGCGCACGACATCGGCCATCCGCCTTTCGGCCACGCGGGGGAGGATGCGCTGGAGGCGGCGCTCGACGCACATGGCGGCTTCGACCATAATGCGCATACGCTGCGCACGCTGATGCTGCTGGAAAGTCCCTACCCGCTGTTCCGCGGCCTCAATCTGAGCTGGGAGATGCTGGAGGGGCTGGCCAAGCATAATGGCCCGGTCACGCGGCCCGGCTGGGCCATGCGGGAGGTGGATGCGCTGTTCCCGCTCGACCTTGCCAGCCATGCCTCGCTGGAGGCGCAGCTTGCGGCGATCGCGGACGACATCGCCTATGACAATCACGACATCGACGACGGGCTGCGCGCGGGCCTGCTGACGCTGGACCAGCTTCTGGGCGTGCCGCTGGTGAAAGGCTGCTGGGACCGGGTTCGCGCGCGCTATCCCGATGTGCCGGAGGATCGCCTGCTGCGCGAACTGGTGCGGGAACAGATCGGCGTGATGGCGAACGACCTGATCGCCGCCACCCGCGCCAACATCCTTGCGGCGGGCGTGGAGACAGCCGACGACGTTCGCCGGGCCGGACGCCCGCTGGTCGGTTTCTCGCCCGAACTCGCAGCGCAGGAGCGCGATCTCAAGCGGTTCATGTATGCGACGCTCTATCACCACCCATCACAACTGGCGGCCGCCGACCGGGCGCGCGTGATCGTGACCGATCTGTTTCGCGCCTATCAGGCCGACCCGAAACTGATGCCGCAGGAGTGGCGCGACGATTGCGCGACGCTGGAACCCCGGCGCAGCCGCCATATAGCGGACTTCATCGCGGGCATGACCGACCGCTATGCCGAAAAGCGGCATGCCGAGATTTTCGGTGAACTGGCGCTGGCCTGAGCCATTGTCCGGAGATTCGCGACGGTCCGGCATTCCCTTTGCCCTGAAACCGCTCTACGCATCGGGTCATGGCCCTTCATCCGCAGATCGCCGCGCTCGCGGCCCAGCTTGAGGATCTTGCCGACCTGCTGCGCGCGCAGGGCGACCGGCTCTGGTTGGGGCGGATCGACCTGGTGCGACATCTGGTCGCGGACTCCAATTTCGCCGGCGTCGAACGCTTTCTGCGCCTGTTCGAAGGGGAGGAGGGGCTTGGCGCCCTGGTCCTGAACGACGCATCGGCCAACCGGCGGCTGATCGAACGGCGGCAGGCCGCGCGCATATTGGCCGAACGGCTGGCAAAAGAGGAAGGCGCCGATTGAGCGATTGACGGCGCGGCGCGTTTCACGCAATGCGGAACTGTCGCCGGTGCCGTGGATTCGGTCATCGGACTTGATGCGGGAGAGCATGGGAAGCCTTTCAGGCCACCCCGTCGCCGAAGGAGCAACCGCCCCGGAATCTCTCAGGCCAAAGGACCGCATCATGGGCAGGCACTCTGGAAAGCGGACGGTTCGCGCCGTCCCACCGAAGGGGTAAGCCATCCGGTCGCCTGACTGGTGGTCAAAGCTCTCAGGTTCCGTGACAGAGGGGGTGGCAAACGCGATGAGTCCGACTCCGGACGGGCGCGTCTGTCGCCAATGACCCTCGCACGGAAAGGCCGCCCCTCATGTCCGGCAATGACGACATCGCCCATCTCGAAGAAGAATTGCCGTTGCAGGACCTGCCGCTGGATGGCTGGCACCGCGCCAGGGGCGCGCGCATGGTCGGCTTCGCGGGCTATCACATGCCGATCCAATATGAAGGCATCATGGCCGAACATGCCTGGACCCGCGAACATGCCGGGCTGTTCGACGTCAGCCATATGGGCCAGATAGGCTTTTCCGGCGAAGGCGTGGACGACGCGCTGGAAATCCTGTTGCCGAGCGACATCAAGGGGCTGAAGCCCTTTCGCCAGCGCTATTCGATGCTGCTCGATGAAGAAGGCGGCATATTGGACGACCTGATGGTCTCCCGCCTGGGGGACGGCGCCTTCGACGGCGCGGACATCTATATGGTGGTCAACGGCGCGACCAAATATGACGACATCGGCTGGATGATCGAGCATCTGCCCGATGAAGTGGTGATGAATCACATGGACGAGCAGGCCCTGCTCGCCTTGCAGGGGCCGGAAGCGGGGGAGGCGATGGCCACGCTGGTCCCGGAAACCGCGGATCTGATCTTCATGCAGTCCGGCCTCTTCACCTGGCGCGGCGTTCCGCTGTGGATCAGCCGGTCGGGCTATACCGGCGAGGATGGCTTCGAGATCAGCCTGCCCGCCGCGGATGTGACGCTGCTGGCCGATGCGCTCTGCGCGTTGCCGCAGGTGAAGCCGATCGGCCTTGGGGCACGCGATTCCCTGCGCCTGGAGGCTGGGCTGCCGCTTTACGGCCATGACCTGACGCCTGCCGTCAGCACCATCGGCGCCGATCTGGGCTTCGCCATCCATAAGCGCAGGCGGGAAGAAGGCGGCTTCATCGGCCATGCGCGGGTGATGAAGGAATTGGCCGACGGACCGGGTTCGAAGCGCGTGGGCCTGAGGATCGAGGGCCGCCTGCCGGCGCGGGAGGGCGCGACGATCCATGCCGGCGGCGCGCAGGTGGGCGAAGTCACGTCCGGCGGCTTCGCGCCTACGGTGGGCGCGCCGATCGCGATGGGCTGGGTCAGCCTGCCCCACAGCGCGATCGGCACGGCGCTCGAAATCGAAGTGCGCGGCAAGCGCATCGCGGCGGAGGTTGCGCCGATGCCGTTCGTTCCGCACCGTTATCGCCGCAAAGCCTGAGTCCTTTTCGGAAGGGGATTGATTTATGAGCCGTTATTTCACCGACGAACATGAATGGATCGATGTCGAGGGCGAAATCGCCACGGTCGGCATCACCGATTATGCGCAGGAGCAGTTGGGCGACATCGTGTTCGTCGAATTGCCTGCGGAGGGCACGACCTTCGAAAAGGGCGATGACGCGGCCGTGGTGGAGTCGGTCAAGGCCGCCTCGGACGTCTATGCGCCGATTTCCGGCGAGGTCGTGGAAACCAACAGCGCGCTGGAAGACGAGCCTGCGCTGGTGAACAGCGATGCCGAGGAGGATGGCTGGTTCTTCAAGCTGCGCGTCACGGATGCCAGCGAACTGGAAGGCCTGATGAACGAAGCCGCCTACAAGAAGTTCGTCGCGAGCCTTTGAGAAGCAAATAGCCCCTCCCTTTCGGGGGAGGGGTTGGGGACCGCCCCGGGCGCCGCGTCTGGAGGATGGTCCCCACCCCCGGCCCTTCCCCTGAAGGGGAGGGGAGAGGAGATATGTGAAATGCGCTACCTACCCCTTACCGATACCGACCGGCAGGACATGCTGTCCGTCATCGGGGCGTCCTCCATTGACGACCTGTTCGTGGACGTTCCTGCCGAGGCCCGCCTTTCGGACAAGATCGCCGGCCTGCCCGACCATGCCAGCGAACTGGCGGTCGAGCGCCACATGGCGGCCCTTGCGCGGAAGAATCTGTCGGCGGGGGAAGCGCCCTTCTTCCTGGGTGCGGGCGCGTACAGGCATCATGTCCCCGCCAGCGTCGATCATCTGATCCAGCGCGGCGAGTTCCTGACGGCCTACACCCCCTATCAGCCGGAAATCGCGCAGGGCACCTTGCAGGTGCTGTTCGAATTCCAGACGCAGGTGGCGCGCCTGCTGGGCTGCGACGTCGCCAACGCCTCCATGTATGACGGGTCGACCGCCTGCTGGGAAGCGATCGGCATGGCCCGCCGCATCACCAGGCGCGGCAAGGCGATCCTGTCGTCCGGCCTGCACCCCCATTATGTCTCGGTCGCCAACACCATGGCGAAGTTCACCGGCGACGCGCTGGTGCATCAGGCGCCGACGCTGGACGCCGCCACCGACACCGACGCGCTGATCGCCGGGATCGACAAGGATACAAGCTGCGTCGTCGTCCAATATCCCGACATTCTCGGCCGCATCGCCGACCTGACGCCGCTCGCCGATGCCGCCCACGCGGCGGGCGCGCTGCTGGTCGCGGTCGTCACCGAGCCGGTCGCCCTGGGTGCGATCAGGGCGCCGGGCCATATGGATGCGGACATCGTCGTCGGGGAAGGGCAGTCCATCGGCGTCGGCCTGCAATTTGGCGGGCCTTATCTGGGCCTGTTCGCGTGCAAGCAGAAATATGTCCGCCAGATGCCGGGCCGCCTTTGCGGCGAGACGGTGGACGCGGCGGGCAAGCGCGGCTTCGTGCTGACGCTTTCTACGCGCGAGCAGCATATCCGCCGTGAAAAGGCGACGTCGAACATCTGCACCAATTCCGGCCTCTGCGCGCTGGCGTTCAGCATCCATATGACGCTGCTGGGCGAAAGGGGATTGCGGGAACTGGCGGCGCTCAACCATGGGCTGGCCGTTCAGGCGGCCGACCGGCTGGCCCAGGTGCCCGGCGTCACGCTGCTCAACGACAGTTTCTTCAACGAATTCACCCTGATCCTGTCGAAGGACGCCCGCGAAGTCGTCCGCAACCTGGCGGACAAGGGCGTGCTGGGCGGCGTCTCGCTCGGTCGCCTGTTCCCGGACGCGCCGGCAATCGGCAACGGACTGGTCGTCGCCGTCACCGAAACCGTGACGGTGGAGGATATCGAAATCTTCGCGAAGGCGCTGGAGGAGGAACTGGCATGACCATGCTCAAGGAAGGCCGGCCGACCACGCCGCAGGCTCTGACCAAAGCCGACAGCGCGCCCGCGACCGCCACGGGCAACCGGGCGCTGATGCTGGAGGAAGCGCTGATCTTCGAAATCGGCTCGACCGAGACAACTGGCGTCGACTTTGCCGAAGCGCCAGAGGTCGCCAGCCGTCTCGGCGATCTGGCCCGCACCGACAGCATTGGCCTGCCCGGCCTGTCGGAGCAGGAAACGGTGCGCCATTACACCCGCCTCAGCCGCCAGAACTACGCCATCGACCTTGGCCTGTTTCCGCTCGGCTCCTGCACGATGAAGCATAATCCGCGCCTGAACGAGAAGGTGGCGCGGATGCCCGGTTTCGCGGACCTTCACCCGCTTGCACCCCAATCGACGGTGCAGGGCGCGCTGGCGGTGATCCATGAACTGGCCGCCTGGCTGGTGACCCTGACCGGCATGCATTCCGTCGCGATGAGCCCCAAGGCGGGCGCGCATGGCGAATTATGCGGCCTGCTTGCGATCCGCGCGGCGCTGGAAGCGCGGGGCGATGCGCGCAGCGTCATCCTGGTGCCGGAAAGCGCTCATGGCACCAACCCTGCGACCGCCGCCTTCTGCGGCTATAAGGTCGAGGATATTCCGGCGACACCGGACGGCCGGGTCGATCTGGAAGCGCTGAAGGGCCGCCTCGGCCCTGACGTCGCGGCGGTGATGATCACCAATCCCAATACCTGCGGCCTGTTTGAGCGGGACATGAAGACGATCTCCGACGCGGTGCATGCCGCCGGGGCCTTCGTCTATTGCGACGGCGCGAACTTCAACGCCATCGTCGGGCGGGTCCGCCCCGGCGATCTGGGCGTCGACGCGATGCACATCAACCTGCACAAGACCTTCTCCACGCCGCATGGCGGCGGCGGTCCCGGCTCCGGCCCGGTGGTGCTGTCCGAAGCGCTCGCCCCTTTCGCGCCGCTGCCCTTCGTCGAAAAGCAGGGCGACAAATTCGTGCTGGTCGAGGAAGAGACGGCGGAAGACCATCACGGCCAGACCTTTGGCCGCATGGTCGCCTTCCATGGCCAGATGGGCATGTTCACCCGCGCCCTGACCTACATCCTCAGCCATGGCGCGGACGGCCTGCGGCAGGTCGCCAGCGATGCGGTGCTGAACGCCAACTATATCCTGCGCAGCCTGGACGATGTGCTGGACGCGCCCTTCGGCGGCAGCGGCCCCTGCATGCATGAGGCGCTGTTCAGCGACAAGGGGCTGGCGGAAGGCTTCACCACGCTCGACATCGCGAAGGGGCTGATCGACGAGGGCTTCCACCCGATGACCATGTATTTCCCGCTGGTGGTGCATGGCGCGATGCTGGTCGAACCTACGGAGACGGAGAGCAAGGCCGCGCTCGACCAGTTCATCCTGGCGCTGCGCAGCCTGGCCGAACGCGCCAAGGCAGGTGACGAGGCGCTGAAAGGCGCGCCCTATTTCGCCCCGCGCCGCCGCCTGGACGAAACGCTGGCTGCGCGCAAGCCGGTCCTCACATGGACCGAGCCGGCGCTGGCGGAAGCGGCCGAATGACGGACGGGCCGGAGCCGTGGGAACCCGGTTCCGGCCTCGCCGCCGCGGGCAAGCGCCACGCCCCCGCGACGGAGCGCAATCGCGACGCCATATTGGCGGTGCTTCGGGAGGAACTGCCATCCTCCGGCCTGGTGCTGGAAGTGGCGAGCGGCAGCGGCGAGCATGCGATGTACTTCGCCGCCGCCCTGCCCGCGCTCGATTGGCAACCGAGCGATTCCGATCCGGCTGCGCTGGCATCCATAGAAGCGTGGCGGCAGGAAGCGGGGCTCCCCAATGTGCGTCGGCCACTCAGGCTCGATGCCAGCGCAGGCGGGCCGGTGGAAAGGACGGACGCGATCCTGTGCATCAACATGGTGCACATCAGCCCCTGGGAAGCGACGCTCGGTTTGATGAAGGCGGCGGGGGCCGCGCTGCCGCCGGGTGGCCTGCTCTATCTCTATGGGCCCTATCTGCGGGAGGATGTCGAAACCGCGCCAGGCAATCTTGCCTTCGACGCATCGCTTCGGGCGCGCGATCCCGAGTGGGGCCTGCGTCGGGTCGAGGATGTCATTGCGATTGCGGAGGGCGAGGGGCTGGCATTTCAGCGACTGGTCGAAATGCCCGCGAACAATCTGTCCTTGATATTCCGGCGGCGGGATTGAAAGACTGCCGCGCTCCTGCGAAGGGAGAGCCCAAGGACCGATGCCTCACACTCTCCTCTCCCTCGTCACCGCCGAACTGGCCGCGCCCGCCGATCCGCGCGCGGCGGCGATGGCGGGCGCGTTGGCGGCCCAATATCCCGACGCTTCGCGGGCGGTGCTCTTCTACGGCTCCTGCCTGCGGGAGGAGAATCTCGACGGCTTGATGCTGGATTTCTACCTGATCGTATCAGACTATCGCGCCGCTTATGGAAAGCGCTGGCTCGCGACCGCCAACCGGCTGATCCCGCCCAATGTCTTTCCCTTCGAACATAATGGCCTGATCGCCAAATATGCGGTGCTGTCGGAGGCCGACTTCGCGCGCCTCAACAGCCCTGCCGCCGACAATGTGTCGGTCTGGGCGCGCTTTGCCCAGCCTGCGCGGCTGCTCTGGGCGGCGGACGACCTTGCCCGCCAGCGCGCCATCGCCGCCGTTGCCGGCGCCGCCCCGACGCTGCTTTCGCTCGCTCGCCCGATGGTGCGGGAACAGGACGCGCTGTCGCTGTGGAAGACCGGCTTCACCCTGACCTATGGCGCGGAACTGCGGGCCGAGCGCAAGGGCCGCTCCCTTTCCATCGTCGATGCCGATCCGGACCGTTACCGGCGCTTCGGGGAAGCCGCGCTGGCCCAGGGCCTGCCCCCGTCGCCGGAGCCGGATCAGGCGGCCGCCCTCTGGCGGCGGCTGCAAAGGCGCGGCAAGTGGCTGTCGGTCGTCCGCCTCGCCAAGGCGAGCTTCACCTATGCCGGCGGCATCGATTATCTGGCTTGGAAGATCAACCGCCACGCCGGCACCGCTATCCAGATCAAGCCCTGGCAGCGCCGCTGGCCGCTGATCGGTGCGCTTACTCTGCTGCCGCGGCTGTTCCGGGGTGGTGCGATCCGCTGAGCGCATTCGACAGCGCCTGTGCCAGCCCTGTCAGCGTATAGGGTTTGCGCAACACCTCATGACCCCCGAAATCGGCGCTTTCAGCCGTATCGCCGGCATAGCCGGTGACGAACAGCACCGGCAGATGCGCATAGATGGGGGGCAGGGTGCGGATCATCTCCGGCCCGGTCATGTCCGGCATCAGCACGTCGCTGACGATCAGGCCGATGTCCCGATGGCTGGTGAGCAGCTTCGCCGCCTTCGACGGATGATCGCAGGCGACCGGCAGGTGGCCCAGTTCCGAGAGCGCCGCCATCGTCTGGTTGAGGACGCGCGGATCGTCCTCAACCACCAGGATGCGCATCGGTGGGTGAAGCACGGGTTCCCGGTCCGGCGCAGACGCATCCATCGCGTCTTCGCCTTCCGCACCGATATGACGGGGCAGATAGAGGTGGACGCTCGTGCCCTTGCCGGGTTCGGATTCGATGCGGATCTCTCCCTCGCTCTGGTGCACGAAGCCGAAAATCTGGCTGAGGCCAAGCCCCGTGCCCTTGCCGACCGGCTTGGTGGTGAAGAAGGGTTCGAACACGCGGGAGAGGATGTCGGGCGTCATGCCGCAGCCGTCGTCGCTGACGCTTAGGGTCACATATTCCCCGCCGGCGCATTCCCCGATCTCATGCTGCGCGAGTTCGGCCTGCCCTGTCCTGATGATCAGCCGACCCCGCCCGTCCATCGCATCGCGGGCGTTGACGCACAGGTTCAATATCGCATTTTCCATCTGATGCTGATCGACGAAGATCCGCCAGCCCTTCGCCTCATTTTCGAAGGCCATGGTGATCTGGTCCCCGATGGACCGGTCGATCAGGTCGGACAGGCCCGCCACCAGCGCATCGGGATCGACCGGGCTGGGCAGCAGCGGTTCCGACCGGGCGAAGGCCAGCAGGCGGCGGGTCAGCGCGGCGGCGCGATTGGCGCCCTCCATCGCATTGTCGAGATGGCGGTTCGCCTCCTGCGGTTTCAGCCGCAGCTTGCGCTTGGCGAGTTCCAGACCGCCGACCACCACCGCCAGCATGTTGTTGAAGTCGTGGGCGATGCCGCCGGTCAACTGGCCAACGGCGTCCATCTTCTGCATCTGGCGCAGATTTTCCTCGGCGGCGGCGCGTTCGGCGGTCTCCTTCTTGAGCCGTTCATAGGCGTCCGACAATTCGGCGGTGCGGGTGGCGACGGCCTCCTCCAGCCGGTCGGCGCGTTCCGCCTCGTCATCCGCCTGCCTGCGGGCATTGCGCCGCTCGCTATAGGCGGCATTGGCGAACCAGAGCGCGAACAGCACGCAGACGAGCAGCACCAGCCCGAAAAGCTGCGATGTCTTGCCGAACCAGGCGTTGCGATCCCCGGCCAGCGACACGGCCTGGCTGCGCTCCTGCAAGCGGGCATTCTCCGCCTGGATGACGCGGTCCAGCAGCGCCGTGATGCGCATCAGGTCGCGGGATCTGCCCGCCTGATGGAATTGCGCGAGCGCCGCCATCTTCTGGTCGTAGGTGGTGCGCAGGCCGATCTCGCTCAGCGTCTTGCCGCGCTGGTCGAACGCCGCCTGCAACGCCATGACGTTGCCGCGCTGCCAGTCGGAATGGCGGGTGGTGTAGTTCAGCGTCTTGAGCTGGCTTGCGGCGGTGCGCCACTGATCCTGGAACAGGCGGCCGGTATCGGGGTCAAGGCTGATGACATAGCGGGCCAGCGTCACTTCGGCGCGGGCGGTCTTCGCCTCGAACGCGCGGGCGAGGGCGATGATCTCGAAACTGCGGCGCTGTTCCTTCAGCGCGCGCTCATGGTCGCGGGCCGCATGGCTGGCGCTGTAGAGCAGCGTGCCGAGAGAACCCACCAGCAGGACGACGAGCACCAGCGGCAGGAAGCGTGCAACGAACGCTCGCCACCCTGTCGCATGTTCATCCATGAAAAACCCGTCCGCCATCGACAGTTACACTAGATGAACAATATTAATGGAGAAATGCCGCAGGTGAAAGGTTCCGATTTCGCCGCAAATTCCGTCGCGTTAAATGCCCGTCCGGTCGCGGCGGCGATGGGAAGGCGCGATCAGCCGATCGCCCCCGTCGCCCTGCCCGCGGCCTCGAACATCGCGATGATCTGGCCGACCTGTTCATCGCTATGTTCCGCGCAAAGCGAGCAGCGCAGCAGAAAGGTTCCCGCGGGAGTTGCCGGGGGGCGCGCCATGTTGACGTAGAGCCCCAGTTCCAGCAGCGCCTGCCACATGGCGACCGCCTGCGTCTGGTCGGTCAGGATGACGGCGATGATCGCGGATTGCGGCGTTTCCGTGCCCAGCCTGAAGCCGAGGTCGGTCAGGCCCTTGTGCAGCCGCTGGCTGTTCTTCCACAGATGGGCGCGCTTCTCGCCGGCATGCATCAGTTTGCGGATCGACGTCGCGGCGGTGGCGACGACGCTGGGCGGCAGGGACGCGGTGAAGACATAGGGACGGCAGACGAGGCGCAGCACCTCGAACTTCGGATGGTTGGAGACGCAGAAGCCGCCCACCGTGCCGACCGACTTGGAGAAGGTGCCGACGACGAAGTCCACGTCCTTTTCGACGCCCTGCTCCTCATAGACGCCGCGGCCGTTGGGGCCGAAAAAGCCCATGCCGTGGGCCTCGTCGACCAGGATCATGCAATTGGGATGCTTGCGGACCGCCGCCACCATGTCCGGCAGGGGGGCGACGTCGCCCAGCATCGAATAGACGCCCTCCAGCACCACCAGCTTCAGCGCGTCGGCGGGCAGGCGGCCCAGGCGCTTGTCCAGATCCTCGACGCTGTTGTGGCGGAAGCGGACGATCTCCGCATCGCCCAGGAAGCAGCCGTCGTAGATGGAGGCGTGGCTGTCGGCGTCCAGCACGACATAGTCGCCCTTGCCCGCGAGGGTGGAGATCATGCCGAGATTGGCCTGGTAGCCGGTCGAGAAGACCATCGCGCCGCTGGTGCCGTAGAAGTCCCTGAGCGCTTCCTCGACTTGCCTGTGACCCTGATAGGTGCCGTTCAGCACGCGGCTGCCGGTGGTGCCAGCGCCGAAGTCGTCCAGCGCCTTCTTGCCCGCGGCGACCACGTCCGGGTCGAAGGTCATGCCCATATAGTTATAGGTGCCGAGCAGGATCGTGTCCTTGCCCTTGATCACCGCCTGGGTCGGGGACTTCACCTCGTCCATCACGATGGCGAAGGGATCGCGCACGCCGGTCGCCAGCAGCGCCTCGCGCTCTGCGATCAGGGCATCGAATTTGGAGAAGAGGTCGCGGGCTTGCGTGGCGTCGGTCATTGTCTCAATCGTCCCAAAACCGTTCGGGCTGAGCGAAGTCGAAGCTTCTTGCCGAGCGGAGCCGCGGCTCCATGCTTCGCCTTGGCTCAGCAAAGGGCTTCGACTTCGCTCAGCCCGAACGGCGGTTAAAGTCTCAGGCGGATCAGCCCTTCAGCTTCGCCACGGCGTCCACGAGCTGGCCGATGGTCTCGATCTCGGCCTGCATGTTCATGGTGATGATGATGTCGAACTCATCCTCGATCGCGGCGACGAAATCCATCACCGTCAGGCTGTCCCATTCCAGATCGCCGGCGAAGGTGGTGGCTTCGGTCAGTTCGACGCCCTTTTTGTTGAAAGGCGCGATCTGGCTCAAAACGCTGTCGAAAATTGGCTGGCGATCCGTCATTATCCGTGGTGCTTTCCGTGAAAGAGCGGCTTTTGCCCTTAAGCGTCGCTCTTTGGCAAGGGAATAAGGCGGCAATCGGGCATGACTGTCGCGAAAAAAGGGGAAGGGGGGACTATGGCCGATGGGGCGAATGCGCCGGTGCCCAATGCGATCCACCTGCTGCGCACGGCGGTGCAGACCAATATGCAACTCAGCCAGATGGCCGACCAGAAGGCGAACATGCTGATCGGCGCGTCGATGGTGATCTTCACGCTTTGCGTCGCGCAGTTGCGCTCGGGCGCGCTGGTCTGGCCGGTGGCGGTGCTGGCGGTGGGCGTGTTCCTGGCCGCGACCTGCGCGATCCTGGCGGTGCTGCCGAGCGTGAGCCAGCCACGGGGCGGCGTGGGAGAGGAGGATAATCTCTTGTTCTTCGGCGTCTTCACCAGTCTCGGCGAAGCGGAGTTCAGCGATCGGATGATGCGGCTTGTCGCGGATGACGACGCGCTGTGCCGGGCGATGCTGTGCGACATGTACCAGAACGGGCAGGTGCTCCAGCGGCGGAAATATCGCTGGCTGGGCTATGCTTACCGGCTGTTTCTGGCAGGCGTGGTGGCGAGTTTCGCGGCGTTGATGGCGGATCTGGCGCTCAGGTGATGCTGAAGGCGCAGGCCTGTCCTGCCCGGCGGCTTAGCGGAAATTGTCCGCGTAAGCCTGAATCTTCAGCGTCTTCGGCGCGGTCGGAATGACCGTATAGGGAATCCCCTCCCGCTCCGCATAGGCGCGGGCGGCTTCCTCCGAGGAGAAGGTCAGCCTGATCTGCTGCTTCGTGTCGCCGGAACCCGCCCAGCCGGTAAGGGGATCGGGCTTCTTCGCTTCGGCCGCCACATATTCCAGCACCCATTTGCGGGTCAGCGCCTTGCCGGACTGCAGGGCGTTCTTCTGGATCTGATAGATGCGCGCGCTCATCGCGATAGAGACTCCTGAGGGAAGATCGGGTTGCGTTGCACCAGCGACTGGATCGAAGTCAAGGCTTCCCCTTGGCGTCGGCGCGTTTCGTGCGCAGCGTGGCGCCGGCGGCCGCCGGGTCGTCCGGCCAGGGATGTTTGGGATAGCGGCCGCGCATCTCCTTCGCCACGGCGCTCCAACTGCCCTTCCAGAAGCCCGGCAGGTCGCGCGTCGTCTGGATCGGCCGGCCGGCGGGCGAGGTGAGGGAGAGGACCAGCGGAATGCGCCCGCTGCCGACCACCGGATGCTCGTTGAGGCCGAACAGGGCCTGGACGCGCAGTTCGACGCGGGGGCCGCCCTCCGCCGCATAGTCGATCTCATGGCCGCTGCCGGCGGGGGAACGGAATTCGGGCGGGGCCAGCCGGTCGACCTGCTGCTTCCCGTCCCAGCCGATCAGCCCTTCCAGCACGCCCGAAAGCTGCGAGCGGTCGATGTCGGAAAGGCGGCGCCTGCCCTGCAGCAGCGGGGGCAGCCATTCGTCCAGCGTTTCCATCAGCGCGGTATCTGACAGCGCCTCCACCCCGGCGAAGGCAGCGCGCATCCTGAGCGACCGCGCGGCGTCGGACCAGGGAAGCAGGTCCAGCCCGCCCTGCCGCACGCCGTCGGTCAGGGCGGCGACCACGGCGGTCGGATCGGGCCGATCGTCGGAACCGGAAGAGAGCCGCACCGCGCCCAGCCGCCTTTCGCGCAGCGCCTCTATCCCGCCATTGGCGGCCCGGAAGCGCACGGTGCGGTGTTCCGCGACGCGAGCGCTGAACAGGTCGATCACCTCCGCCTCGCCGATCGGTGCGGCGGAAAGGATGCGGGCGCCCGCGGCGCTGCCCTGCACTTCGCCCACCGCCAGCCATTCCTCCCGCGCCAGGGGGCTGAGCGGGTCGAGCCGGAAGCCGCGTCCCCCGACGCTTGCCCAATCGGCTCCGTCCGCAGAGCGGCGCCTTGCGACCCGGTCCGGGAAAGCGAGGGCAAGGCAGAGGCCGGTTTCATGGCCTCCCGCCGCACTGACAGGGATTGCGCCGGATGAATCCGTCGGGGCCAGCTTCGCCCATCGCTTCGCCATCGCCCGCGCCACATCGGCGCGCTTGCCGCTTTCCCGCCGCCAGCGCATCCGCCGCTGCGACAGGTCCGTGTCCTGTCCGCCGATTCCCCGCTCGCCCAGCAGCACGGCAACCTCCGCCGCGATCTCCGCCAAACCCATTTCGCCTGCCCGCACCAGCATATGGCCGATGCGCGGTTCCAGCGGCAAGGTGGCGAGCGTCTTGCCATGGGCGGTGATGCGTCCATCCTCGTCCAGCGCTTCCAGCACCGTCAGCCGCTTGCGCGCCTCCGCCACGGCGGCAGCGGGCGGCGGGTCCAGCCAACGCAGCTCGCCCGGATCGCTCACCCCCCAAAGCGCGCAGTCCAGCATCAGGCTCGACAGGTCGCTCTCCAATATTTCCGGCGGGTCGAAGGGCGGCATCCCGGCCGTCGCAGCCGCTTCCCATAGCCGATAGGCGACACCCGGCCGCTGCCGCGCCGCCCGCCCCGCCCGCTGGGTCGCCGCCGCCTGGCTCGCCCGCTCCGTCACCAGCCGCGTCACCCCCGCCGCCCGGTCGTAGCGTGGCCGCCGGGCCAGCCCGCTGTCGACCACGATCCGCACGCCGTCGATGGTCAGGCTGGTCTCCGCAATGGAGGTGGCGAGGATGACTTTCCGCCGTCCCTCCCGCGAGGGGCGGATCGCCGCGCGCTGCGCCGCCGGATCGAGCGACCCGTGGAGTTTGTGAACCTCCGCCCCGGCATCCTCCAGCCGTTCCGCCGTCCGTTCGATTTCCGCCACGCCGGGCAGGAAGGCGAGCAGGTCGCCTTCCGTCTCTTCGTTGAGCGCCCGGCGGATGGTGGCCGCCATTGCATCCTCTATCCGCTTTTCGGCAGCGCGTCCGACATGGCGCAGTTCCAGCGGCTGGATGCGGCCTTCGCTCTCCACCACCGGCGCGTCCTTCCCGCCATGGGCGAGCAGCGCGGCAAAACGTGCCCCGTCCAGGGTGGCGGACATCGGCACGATCCGCAGGTCCGGCCGCAGCGCGCCCTGGGCGTCCAGCGCGAGCGCCAGTCCGAAATCGCTGTCCAGGCTGCGCTCATGCACTTCGTCGAAGAGGACCGCGGAAACGCCCGAAAGCTCCGGATCGTCCTGGACCCGCCGCACGAAAATGCCTTCGGTCAGGACCAGCAGGCGGGTCCGGGCCGACATCCGCGAATCCATCCGCGTCGCATAGCCCACCGTGCCGCCGGGCTGTTCGCCCATCAGTTCGGCAATCCGTTCCGCCGCCGCGCGGGCCGCAAGCCGGCGAGGGGAGAGCAGCAGCACCTGCCCGGTGCACCAGGGTTCGTTCAGCAGCGCCGGGGCCACTGCCGTCGTCTTGCCCGCGCCCGGCGGCGCCACCAGCACGGCGTTGCTGCCTTCGCGCAGGGCGGCAAGCAGGTCGGGCAGCACGGCATCGATGGGCAGGGCAGTCATGGCTGTCCCTCTCGCGCCATTCCCGGCCGAGTGCAAGGATCAGCCGAACAGCAGCGCGTGGATGGGGTTTTCAGGGTCGAGCAGCATCTTCGCCGTCAGCGCCAGCGACATGACGATCAGCAGCGGCCGGATCAGGCGGCTGCCGAAGCGCATGGCGAGGCGCGATCCGATCTGCCCGCCGGCGATGCTGCCCACCGCCATGGCGAGGCCGACGATCCAGATCACATGCCCGCCCGCGATCATGGTAAGCAGGCCGGCGAGGTTGCTGGCGAAATTGGCTGCCTTGGTCTGCGCGGTGGCGCGCACGAGGCCCAGGCCGCCCAGCGCAATGAAGATGCTGGTGTAGAAGGCGCCCGCACCCGGTCCGAAAAAGCCGTCGTAAAAGCCGATGACGCCGATCAGCAGGCTCAGCAGCACCATGCCGATGCGCTGGTGCCGGTCGATCTCGCTCATCTTGGGCGAAAAGGTGAAATAGGCCGCCAGCGCGATCAGCAGCGCAGGCATAAGCCCCGCGAGGATGGATGGATCGACCCGCTGCACCAGCCACGCCCCGCCGACCGACCCTGCGAAGGCGGCGAATATCGGCCAGCGATAGGCCTTCAGATCCATATGTCCCGCCCGCGCATAGGCCACGCAGGCGCCGAAGGTGCCGAGCGAGGATTGCAGCTTGTTGGTGGCGACCGCCGGAACGGGCGGGATTCCGGCAGCGAGCAAGGCAGGCAGGGCGATCAGCCCGCCGCCGCCCGCCATTGCGTCGATGCATCCCGCCATAAGCGCGGCGGCCATGAGGAAGGCGATGGTTTCAGGAGAAGGGATCATGATCGGCAGGAGGTCTTGGCGGAATGAAGCGCTAAGTGCACCTGTCTGCGCAGGAACACGACGATGGAAACGAACCGGCCTGCCAGACCCTCAATAAGCCCGCGCGATGGCGAACCCGACCGCTTCGGTCAGCGCGGCCTTGGCCTTGCCATTGTCGAACATGCCCAGCGCATCGATCGCTCTCTGCCCATAATGCCGCGCCCGCGCCAGCGTATCCGCGATCGCGCCCGTCTTGCGCAGCAGGCCCGTCGCATGCGCCAGATCCTCGTCGCTCACCCGGTTGCCTGCAATGGCCTGCTTCCAGAAGGCGCGGTCATCTTCCGAACCCCGGGCGTAGGCGAGGATCACGGGCAACGTCACCTTGCCGTCGCGGAAATCGTCACCCGCATCCTTGCCCATGGTCGCGCCGTCCGATTCATAGTCGATGGCGTCGTCGATAAGCTGGAAGGCGATGCCGAGGTTGCGGCCATAGACGTCCAGAGCCTGCTCCTCGGCCTCCGTGCGGTCGGCGACCACGGCGGAAATGCGGCAGGCGGCGGCGAACAGGGCAGCGGTCTTCGCGCCGATGATGTCGAGATACTGCTCTTCGCTGGTGTCGATCTTGCGCTGGGCGGTGAGTTGGTTGACCTCCCCCTCCGCGATCACGGCGGACGCATTGGAGAGGATCTTCAGCACCTTCAGCGATTCCGCCTCGACCATCAGTTCGAAGGAGCGGGAAAAGAGGAAGTCGCCCACCAGCACGCTGGCGCTGTTGCCCCAGATGATGTTGGCGGTCTTGCGGCCCCGGCGCAGCCCCGATCCGTCGACCACATCGTCATGCAGCAGGGTCGCGGTGTGGATGAATTCGACCGCGGCGGCCAGCTTGTAATGACGCGACCCGGCATAACCGACCAGATCGGCGCAGGCGAGCGTCAGCATCGGCCGCATCCGCTTGCCGCCGCCCGCGATCAGATGCCCGGCGAGTTCCGGGATCAGCGGAATGCGCGACTGCATCCGGTCCAGAATGAC
This sequence comes from Sphingobium fuliginis, assembly GCF_004152845.1. Taxonomy (GTDB): domain Bacteria; phylum Pseudomonadota; class Alphaproteobacteria; order Sphingomonadales; family Sphingomonadaceae; genus Sphingobium; species Sphingobium fuliginis. The sequence goes on along the minus strand of NZ_SEON01000001.1, from coordinate 435,762 downwards.
GGCGTTCACCTGATTCATGCCCTCAGCGACCAGCGCCATCATGGGGGCGAGCGAAGGCGCGCTGCTGGCGCGGCCGATGGGGTGGACATTGCCGGTGGCGGATGCTGTCATGACAAGCGCCATGTGGCGGCGCAAAATGCTAAAGGCAAGCGGGAATAGCTTGCGCGGGCGTCCGGAAGCGGCAAAAAGCGCGCGATATTTGATCGACGCATCGTCAGGGCGCAAAACCCGCGTCCATTTTCGCCGGCGATGCTCTGCGGAGGACCAAAGTGGACGAGACCCTGAAGCGCTATCGCGAGAGCATCGACAATATCGACGCGGCGCTCGTCTTCATGCTGGCGGAGCGGTTCAAGATCACCCAGGCCGTCGGAGAGCATAAGGCGACCCACGACCTGCCTCCCGCCGATCCCGGCCGGGAGGAACGCCAGATCGCCCGGCTGCGCCAGCTTGCTACCGATGCCAATCTGGACCCCGATTTCACGGAGAAATTCCTGCGCTTCATCATCGATGAGGTCATCCGCCACCACGAACGGCTGCGGGAAAGGCAGGGCTGAGTTCAGGCCGGTTCGGCGATGTCCTGATTGCGCGTCGGTTGCGTCGACCGGCCCAGCATCACCCCACCCAGCGCCAGCCCGAAGCCGATGAGCTGCACCGGACCCAGCCGTTCCCCGAACAGCAGCCATGCCTCGACCGCCGCGAGCGGCGGCACCAGCAGCAACAGCATCGACATGCGCGTCGGCCCCTGATGCCGCACCAGCCACACCAGCAGCGACAGTCCGCCCGCCGACAGCCCCAGCACCGACCAGGCAAGGCCGATCCACAGCACAGGCGTGCCGTCCCAGCGATATTCCCCGGCGAACAGCGTGGCCGCGATGGCGAGCAGCGCGCCGCCCCCATTCTGCACCGCCCCGGAAATCGCGATGCCGTCGCCTGCTATCGATCCGCGCTGGATCAGCGTGCCCCCCGCCATGCCGAGCACGGCGAGCACGCCGGCGAGAGCCGGTCCTGTCGCGATCGATCCGGCGCCCGACCGCTCGATCGCCGGCAATAGCACGCAACCGACCCCTCCGATCGCGATCGCCAGACCGACCCAGGCGCGGGCGGGCAGCCGGTCGCCCAGAAAGGCGACGCTCGCCACCGCCACCATCAGCGGTTGCAGCGAACCCAGCAGCGCCATGACGCCCGCTGGCATGCCGTTGTTCACCGCCCACCAGCTGAGCGTCAGGTAGAAGCCATGCAGCATCGCGCCAGCCGCCAGATGCAGCCCCAGTCGCCGTCCACGCGGCAGCGCCTGCCGCGCATAGAGCGCCGCCCCGGCGAGCAAGGTCGTCGTCAGCGCCAGCCGCACGGCCAGGACCAGCTCCGGCGCGGCATGCGGCACCATCGCCCGTGCGACGATGAAGCCGGTCGACCAGATCAGCACGAAGAGAAGGGAAGCCATGGCAGCGATCATGCGCTCGCCTTTGGCCTATCGATACTCGGCTGTCGAGGCGCGCTTTGGGTTGAAGCGCGGTTTGGGTGGCCAAATCGCCGCTGCCAGCACGCCAAGCCGCTGCCTTCGCAGGCGTGCGGGGCAGATCCTCCGCTCGCCACCCGTTCGGGTTCAATCCAGCATCGCGGCCAGGGCAGGCGTCATATATTCCTGCCCGCGATCAGCAACCCGCCGGATCAGGCATGCGGCAATGCCGTGCCGTGTGGCGAGGGCCATGCCACGTTCATGCCCCATTATCGTGATCGCGGTCGCCCAGGCGTCCGCCAGCATCGCGCTTTCGTGGAGCACCGTTACGGAAGCCACATCGTTGGTGATGGGCGCGCCAGTGGCGGGGTCCATGCTGTGGGAAAGGCGGACGCCGCCTTCCTGGCGGAAGCGGCGATAGTCTCCGGATGTCGCGACCGACAGGCCGCAAAGCGCTATCCGGAGCGTAGGGAGCGCAAGGCCGGGCGGAGCCTCCACGTCCACCCACCAGGGCTGAAGGTCGGGCTTGACCCCTTGCCCCTGCAATTCGCCGCCGATCTCGACCAGGAAATGCGCAGCGCCGAGGCCGCGCAGGGCAGCCGCCATTGCATCCACGGCAAAGCCCTTGGCGATGCCTGAAAAGTCCAGCGTCACGTCGGCCGTGCGCCGGGCGCGGTCGCCCTCGATCGCGATGGCGGTCCAGGGCGAGGGATGATGGGGTGCTTCGGAAAGGCCCGTCAGCCCGTCCGGACCGAAGCCCCATTTCGCCACCAGCCGGCCCACCGCCGGATCGAACGCGCCGCCCGACAGCCGGGCCATCTCCAGTCCGGCGCGCAGCACGGTCAGCATCTCGCCGGGCAGCGGCATCCATTGGCCGACCGGCGCGGCATTGAACCGGCTGATGGCGGAAGCCGCTTCCCAATTGCTCATCTGCGCGATGATGCGGTCCAGCACCGTTTCCATCGCCGCCGCGCTGCCGGGCGGGGCGTCGACGATGCGGGCGGACCAGCTCGTGCCCATGGTCGGACCGCCAAAGTCGCTGATCCTGCCAGCCTGCTTGTCTGGCCCGAACAGGTCGGGCGAGAGGCAGGGCGGGATGGCGATGCGGATCGGGCGGGCGGTCAGCCCTGCACCTCCACCGTCATGGCATAGGTGGCGCGGTCCTGGGGCGGGCCCATGGGCGGACGGGGCCCGCCTACACCCTGCGGCTGGCCCTGGGGCCCGGCTGCGCCCGGCGCACCGCCGGAGCCTTCGCCGCCCGGTCCGCGCCGCCCACCGGAACTGAGGCTGACCCAATACATGCCCGCTTCCGGCCAGGTGAAGCTGACCTTCCCTTCGGCATCGGTCTTCGCATCCATCTGCTTGAGGTCCGACCGGTAGCGGATGCCGCCCGGGATGGCGACCACGTCCAGCCCTGCCGCGGGCTTGCCGTTCAACAGGAACTGGAAGGTGGCGGCTTCGCCCACGGCAAGGTCGTTGGGGTGGGTGACGGGCACCATCTCCAGCCCCTTGCCCGTGGTCGTGAAGACCTTTCGGTCCGGCTCGCCCGCCGTCACGAAGGTTTCGATCCGGGTGCGCGCCGTCGCCGTCTGCACGTCCGTCGCGCCCTGCGGCACGGCGGTCGCCAGCGTCGCGGCGGTGGTGCCGCGCGGCAGCATCTTGCGCTCGCCGTTCAGCATGTAATTGCCCATCAGCATCTCGTTGACGATGGCGATCTTGTACGTGCCCTTGGTCCTGATGCCGAGGTCGAAGGTCTGGCGCAGCTTGCCGATGGCGCGGTTTTCCACCTGCGCCGTGCTGCCGTCCGGTGCGGTCACGACCGGCTGCCAGTCCTGCCCCGGATGGTCGAAATAATAGAGATCGCTGGAAATGGCGGCGTCCACCGTCAGCCATTCATTGCCGGAGCCGGCGAACATGGTTTCGGACGGCAGCATCCAGGGCCGCGCCGCGCCCGCCATTTGCGGCAGAGCCATGGCAGCGGTGGCGGCGAGCAGCAACAGCGTCTTGCGGAACGTCATCATGGCTTCCCTCCTCAGCGCGACAGCACGGCGCTGACCGCGCCCAGTTCGAACTGGCCGCCGGCGCTGCCTCTGGCCCCGGCCGCCGTTACGTTGAGCGGCACGCGAACCACCTCGCGCCCGCCGGATTCACGCGCAGCCTCCACCACCAGCGTATATTTGCCGGGGGTCAGGACCGGCATGCCGCCCTTGCCGGCGGTGAAGCTCAGCTTATGGGTGCCGGGGGCGCGGGTGGCGCCGGAAATGCCGTCGGCGGGCAGGGCGAGCGAGCGGCCGGAGGCGCGCCACCACATGCGAATGTCGCGCAGCCATTTGACGCCGCCATTGTTGCGCTTGTCGACATCGTAGAGAACCGACAAAGTGCGGGCGGGCGCGCCCTCCTTCTCCAGCCAGATCGCGACATAGGGACGGTGATATTCCGCCACCGACAGGCGCGGCAGGGCAAGCGTGACGTCCAGGGTCAGGCCCGTGGCGGGCATGGCGACGGCGCTGGCGCCCATGGCCGCGCCGGTCAGGACGATCTTGTGGCTGATCTGCATGAGGTGAAGAACTCCCCCTTAATGGATGAAGATGATGGCCAGGACGGCCGGAATGGCGAGGCCCGCGGCGACCAGCGGCCAGGTGGTCGGGCGCTTCTTGGCATGGAGCCAGAGCAGGAGCAGGCCGGTGAGGGCGAAGAGGAAGCAGGCGACGGCGAAGATGTCGATGAACCACTTCCATATATTGCCGGCGTTGCGGCCCTTGTGCAGGTCGTTGAGATAGCTGATCCAGCCCCGGCTCGTCGCCTCGCTGGTGACTTCGCCGCTATGCCGGTCGATCGATACCCAGCCGTCGCCGCCGGGGCGGGGCAGGGCAAGATAGACCTCGTCCGCCGACCATTCCGCTTCGCCCGCGCCGCTTTGGCCGATTTCCTGTTCCACCCATCGGGCGATCGGGGCGGGGAGGGGCCTCTTGGCGTCGGGCGCCTCGTCCGCCGCGACCTGCTTCAGCAAGGCGGGGGGCAGGGTGGCCGACCTGGTCACCGTCTGCGGCGAACCCTCGACATCGGCGGCGTGGTTCAGCGTGATGCCGGTGAAGGCGAACAGCAGCAGGCCGATCAGGCTGATCGCGGAACTCACCCAATGCCAGGTATGAAGCTGCTTCAGCCAGAAGGCCTTCGGGCTCTTCTTCCTGTTGTTCGGCTGGGTGCGGGCGGGGGCGTGCATCGGAAGCGGGACGAGTCCTGTGGGAGATGAGGCAGGCTGCATAACGCGAACGACTCGCAATTGCAAACTATGGGCGTTGCAAAATTTGTATCAAAATATGCGAGGCAAAGCCGGATCGTTTCCATGGAGCGGCGGCCGGCGCAGGATGGCGGCGTCATGCTATTGACGGGTGACCCCTTCGCAATTAGCCGCCTTAATGAAACGGGCGTGACATGAAAATGTCATCCGCTCCAAAGGGCCTGCCTGCAAGGAATGACGATATGCTGACGCCGGCCATAGCCGCTGGAATGCTGATGATGGGCGCGCAAGCGGGAACGGAGGGGGCGGCGGCGTCCGACCCTGCCGCCGTTGCCGCGCCAGCGCCCGATGCGTCTGCCGCTCCGCAGGCCGCCGCCGGAGGGACGCCGCAGGTGCTGGTCGTGCCGCCGCCGCCGGTAATGCCGAACCTGCCGGGCACGGACGCGCCTGCGGCTGCCGCGCCGCAGCCGGGCGAGATCGTCGTGACGGGCCATAGCCGCCCGCCGCCGGGCGATCCGCTGGAGCGGCTGAACGAGAAGAGTTTCCAGACGGTGCAGGCGGTCGACAAGGCCGTGTTGGAACCGGTCGCCAAGGCCTATAACAAGGGTCTGCCAAAGCCCGCGCGCAAGGGGCTGCGCAACTTCTTCTCCAACTTGCAGGAGCCGGTGGTCTTCCTGGCCTATATGCTCCAGTTCAAGCCGGGCAAGGCGATGGAGACGGTCGGACGCTTCACCATCAACACCACCCTGGGCGTGGCCGGCCTGTTCGACGTGGCGAAGCGCAAGCCCTTCTTCCTGCCCTATCGGCCCAACGGCCTTGCCAATGTGCTGGGCTATTATGGCGTGGGGCCGGGCCCCTATATGTATCTGCCGATCGTCGGGCCGACGACGCTGCGCGACATTGTGGGGGATACGGTGGACAAGCTGGTCGTGCCCTTCGCCGTCGGCAAGCCGTTCAACGAGCCGAAATATGTGATTCCCGCGACGATCCTGAACCAGCTGGGCGAACGCGCCGCCTTCGACGAGACGATCCAGCAGATTCGCAGCGAGGAAAATCCCTATGCCTATTATCGCGAGCTGTATCTGAAACAGCGCAAGGCGGAGATCGAGGCGCTGCACGGACGCACGGTGGAGGAACCGGTGACGCCGGTCTATGGGCCGGGGCTGGGGAAGGCGCCGCCGCCGGAAACGGTCCCTGCGCCGGAGCCGATTCCCACCCCCACCCCATAATCGTCATTCCCGCCTGCGCGGGAATGACGGGGGTTGGAGAGAGCGTAAAGCCTCCTACCGCCCCAACAATCCCCGCGCCTGACCCGCGATCTCCGCCAGCATCGCGACATTGGGCGTCGCCGCCGTCTTGGCGCGCTGGACGAGGGCGCGGAACTGCTGGATGCGGGCGCCCCTTTCCTTCAGCCATGCCTCGACATGATGGGCGATGTCCTTGCCCGTCCCCTGCGCCAGGAAGTCGAGCCGCACCTGCTGCATGTCGCGCGCCACGCCGGAGATCAGCAGCCGCTCCCACGGATCGGACGGCGCCATGCGCGCGGCGGTGGACTGCACCCAGTCGATGCCGACCGCTTCGCCCAGATGGGTGAAGGCGCGGGTCAGGGCGACTTCATCCACCGACAGGCGCCCGGCCAGCGCGGCGATGCCCACCGCGCCGTCCAGCTTGAACAGGCCGGCGGTCCGGCGGGTCAGCGCTTCCGGCGCGCCCAGCGAGAGCAGCCGGTCGGTTGCGGCCGTGACCCGGCGCAGCGCCTCGCTGGTGAGCAGGTCGTCCACCTGCTTCGCCAGCATGCCCACGCCCTTGGCCAGCGCGCCATGGCCCGCCTGCGGCAGCGTGCCGGACGGCAGGCTGCGCAATATGTCCGCGATCTGCGCCCGCATGCCGTTGGCGATGTCCCCGAACAGGGCGAGCCGGGCGGCTTCGGACATCTCCGCCGCGTCGATGTCATCCCATAGCCGGCGGATGTCGTAGAGCCTTTCCGCGATCAGGAAGGCGCTGGCGAGGTCGGCCAGCGAGCAGCCCTCCTCCTCCGCCAGTTCGAACGGATGGATCAGGCCGAGCCGGTTGACGATGCGGTTCGCGACCTTGGTGGCGATGATCTCCCTCTTCAGCGCATGGGCGGCGATGGCGTCGGCCTCCTTCTTCCGCATCGCGGGCGGGAAGGCCTGGGCGAGTTCGTCGTCCATGCTGGGGTCGGTGGCCAGGTCGCCATGCTCGATGGCGTCCTGCAAGGCGAGCTTGGCGGTCGACAGCAGCACCGCGAGTTCAGGCCGGGTGAGGCCCAGCCCCTCCTGACCGCGCCGCAGCAACTGGTCGTTGGCGGCAAGCCCTTCCACCTGCCGGTCGAGCCGGCCCGTCTCCTCGAAGGTTTCGATCAGCCGCACATAGCTCGCCAGTTCCGCCGCGCCGCCCGCCTCCGCGATGGAAAGGCCGAGCGCCTGGAGGCGATTGTCCTCCAGCACGATGTCGGCCACCGCGTCCGTCATGCCGACCAGCAGCCTGTTGCGGTCGTCGAAGGAGAGGCGGCCTTCCGCCATTTCCTTGTTGAGCGCGATCTTTATGTTGACCTCATTGTCCGAACAGTCGACGCCGGCCGAATTGTCGATGAAGTCGGTGTTGATCCGCCCGCCGCGCAGGGAGAAGGCGATGCGGCCCGCCTGGGTGACGCCCAGATTGGCGCCTTCGCCCACCACCTTCACGCGAAGCTGCTCGGCATTGACGCGCAGGCGGTCGTTGGCGGGGTCGCCCACATCGCCATGGCTCTGTGCGGCGGCCTTCACATAGGTGCCGATGCCGCCGAACCAGAGCAGGTCGTTGGGGCTTTTCAGGATCGCGGAGATCAGCGCCGTCGGCTCCATTTCGGCGTCGGTGACGCCCAATATCGCCTGCACCTCCGGGGTGAGGCGGATGCTCTTGAGGCTGCGCGGGAAGACGCCGCCGCCCCTGGAGATCAGCGTCTTGTCATAATCGTCCCAACTTGAGCGCGGCAACTGGAACAGGCGGTTGCGTTCTTCCCAGCTTTTCGCCGGATCGGGATCGGGGTCGAGGAAGATGTGGCGGTGATCGAAGGCGGCGACCAGCTTGATCGCCTTCGACAGCAGCATGCCGTTGCCGAACACATCGCCCGACATATCGCCGCAGCCGACGACGCGCACCGGCTCGCTTTGCACGTCGACGCCCATTTCCGCGAAATGCCGCTTCACGCTGATCCACGCGCCCCTGGCGGTAATGCCCATCGCCTTGTGGTCATAGCCGTGGGAGCCGCCGCTGGCGAAGGCGTCACCCAGCCAGAAGTCGCGTTCCAGTGCAAGGGCGTTGGCGACGTCGGAGAAGGTGGCCGTGCCCTTGTCGGCGGCGACGACGAAATAGGGATCGTCGCCGTCGTGGATGACGACCTGCGCCGGGTGCTTCACCTTGCCCTTGACGATATTGTCGGTGACCGAAAGCAGGGCGCGGATGAAGATGCGGTAGCTTTCCGTGCCTTCCGCGAACCAGGCGTCGCGGTCGACCTGCGGGTTGGGAAGCTGCTTGGGATAGAAGCCGCCCTTGGCGCCTGTCGGCACGATGACGGCATTCTTCACTCGTTGCGCCTTCATCAGGCCCAATATTTCGGTGCGGAAATCGTCCCGGCGGTCGGACCAGCGCAGCCCGCCGCGCGCCACGGGCCCCGCGCGCAGATGGATGCCCTCGACGCGTGGCGAATAGACCCAGATTTCCCGCCATGGCAGCGGCGCGGGCAGGCCGGGGACCTGCGCGCTGTCCAGCTTGAAGGCCAGCGCCTCCTGCGCGGCCGGGCTGTAGAAATTGGTGCGCAGCGTCGCGGTGATCACGGCGCGCAGCAGGCGCAGCACGCGATCCTCGTCTATGGCCGTGACCTTCTCCAGCCCCGCCTCGATCGTCTGTTGCGCGGCGGCGGCGCGCGCCGGTCCATCCTTGGCCTCCGGATCGTGCAGCGCCTCGAACAGCTCGATGAGCTGGCGGGCGATGCCCTGCTCACGCCGCAGCGTTTCGGCAAAGGTCGCCATGCCATAGGCCATGCCGGTCTGGCGCAGATAGCGGAACAGTGCGCGCAGCAGCACGACCGATCGCTGGTCCAGCCCGGCGGTGACGATCAACTCGTTGAACCGGTCATTCTCCGCCACGCCTTCGGTGACCTGCGCGATCGCTTCCGTCACGATGTTGGCGCGGGCGATCACGGTTTCGGCATCGCCTCCCGCCGGCAGTTCCAGGACGAAGCGCTGGACATGGCCCAGCGCGCCCGCCTGTCCCCTGGCTTCGACCGCCGTCAGCATCTCGTCGATCACGCGGAAACCGAAATTCTCGAAGGCGGGGACCACTTCGGACAGGGCGATGGCGTCATGGCTGTAGAGCTTCAGCCGCAGCCGTTCGGGCGCATCCTCTTCGTTGCGATAGATGCGGATCGACTTGTCGCCGGGGGCGGACAGGCTGTGCAGCAGGCGGATGTCGATCGCCGCCTCGGCCGGGCCGGCGCCGTTTCGATAGCCCATGGGAAAGCCGGGGGCGTAGCGCTGCGCCAGCGTCGCGGCCCGGCCGGCCTCCTCGCTTTCGGCCAGCGCCTCCTCGACAGCGGGCAGCCAGCCGCGCACCATTTGCTTCAACTGCCGGTCGAGCGGCTGTTCATCGGGCACCACGCCGCCGTCGCGCAGGTCGAGCGTGATGCGCAGCAGCGCCAGGCCGCTTTCCTCCAGAGCGATCGACCAGCTCAGCACCGGGCCGTTGCAGGCCTGGCTCAGCATGTCCTGCACCGCGACGCGCCGCGCCGTGGTCAGCTCCTCGCGCGGCAGCCAGGCGAAGGCATAGAGATGGCGGGCCAGCGCACTGGTGCCCAGCACCAGTTTCGGCCGCGGCCGGTCGGTCAGCGACATGAAGGTCAGCACCAGCCGCTCCAGCGTCTCGCGGTCGAAGCCGATGAGGATGTCGTGGGGCAGGGCGGTCAGCGCATGGGTCAGCACCTTGCCCGCATGGCCGTGCGGATCGAAATCGAACTTGTCCATCAGCGCCGACAGCGCAGACCGCAGCAGCGGCACCCTGTCGGGCGTGGTCGCCAGCCCGGCGCTGGTCCACATGCCGGCGTGGATGGACAGCGCCGTCACCTGCTTGCCGTCCCGGACCGGCACGATGATCAGGTCCAGCAGGACGGGGCGGTGGACGCGGGAGAGGCGGTTGGACTTGATGATCAGCGGCGTGCGCTTGCCTTCCTCGAACCAGTTGAAGGCCGCCTCCAGCGTCGCGGGGGCCAGCAGGGGCTGGTCGCGCAGGCCGCAGATGCCGATGCCGGCGTCCGCCTTTCCGTCGCGGTGGCGAACCTCATGGCCGATCTGGGTGAAGTGGCGGGCCAGGAACCAGCGCAGCAGCGCCGCCCCTTCCTCGTCGGGCACGGCATCGGCATCGGCCGCCATCGCCTCCCGCATCTTCGGCCAGTCGGACACGGCGGCGCGGACGTCCGCCAGCGTTTCCTCCAGCGCCTTTTCCAGCGCGCGGCGGGCCTTCGCGTCGGCGCGGTCCGCCTCGATATAGATCATCGATTCCCGGCGCGCCCCGGCGGCTTCATTGTCGAGTATCGCCTTCAAATGGCCGTCGCCGTCGCGCTCGACCGACAGGACGGGATGAAGCAGGCGATGGATGATGATGTCGGCGGCGGCCAGCGCATTGGCGATGGAATCGACCAGAAAGGGCATGTCGTCATTGACGATGGCGATCCGCATGTAGCGCCCCGTCGCGCCTTCGCCCAGCGTTTCCATGCCGATGGCGACATGGCCGGGCCGGCGGGTCGCGGCGGTGCCGGCGATGAAGGCCGCCGCCGCCAGCATCGCCTTCTGGTCGAATCCTTCGCTTTCGCCGGGCAGGGCGCCCCGAGCCAGCGCCGCCTCCAGCGCTTCGCTTATGCTGTGGTCAACTTGCCTCGATTCAGCCAATGCCGTCATGCGCCTGCCTCTTGCCCGCGGGTTCAGCCCCGCTTCTGTGAACGGAGAAGGCGCCGGAGAACCGCCACGCGACTTCTCAAACCGATGCCGTCCACTATGCGCCACTGCGTCTTGAGGCTCAACCCAGGATGGGAAATAAAGTTACGTAAAATTGAAATAATATGATGCAGCGCAGCATGGGACGAACGCCCTGGAGAGTAAGCCACGAAATCGGCCCATGATCCCGTTCTGTCAATCCGGCGCGGCCGTTTCTGCCGATGGGAGGGGCCTGGGCCGCGATTAAGGATGCGCCCCGGTTGAATGCACCCTGCTCCCGCGCGGGAGCAGGCCGGGCGACAACGCCTAATTCGCAGCGGCGACGATCGCCCTCTGGCCGATTTCCGACCCTTCCGGCAGCGCGCCGACAATGGCGAGCGATCCGTCCTTCTCCCGCCGGGCGATGACCACCGCCAGCCCGTCGCCATCGGTGGCGACAGTGAAGGGATCGAGCGCGGCGGCCGCCTTCATCGCGGCGCGGGCGGTCTGCTGGCGATCGGGCTTGGCCGGGCCGTCGGTGCGGCGCTGGGCGCGTTCGTCGCGGACCAGCGCTTTCAGCCCGCCGTCATAATTGGCGAGATAGTCGCCGAAGCTGCCCAGGGCTATGCCGTTGGCGCGGGCATGATCCAGCGCAGTGGCATATTCGGTGATGCGCGTCTTGTCGTAGCTGGAGCCGAAGACCAGCTTCACCACGGCGGTCATCGGCGCTCGGGCCTGGACCTTGAGGCCGCTATTCTCCAGCAGTTCGGCATATTCCTCCGGCCGGGCGAGCGTAACCAGCGCGAAGTCGTAGCTGAGCCCGATGGCGCGATAGAGCGCCGCATGGCTGCGGGCCTCGCTGGTGCGCGCCTGCTCCGCGCTGTCGCGGGCGAGGGCCAGCCAATCGGCCAGCGGAGCGTCCTCGTCAGGGCTTTCCATGCCGCCAAGGTCGAGCGTGTCGAAATCCTCGACCGCCGGACCGTCCGCCCAGATCGGCGCGACCGGCGGCGCGGCGGGGCTGGAGAGCAGGGCGGCTTCCACCTCCCGGTCGATCTCCGCCGTGACGGCCTGGCTCGCCGCTTCCTTCCAGTTGATGACGCCGAAGACGAAGTCGATCGTCTCGTCATCGGAGGAGAAGGGCATCAAAATGCCGCGATAGAGGATTTCCGCGTCGCGCTGGTTGACGAAGCCGGCCTCGAACCCGATCGGCGCGGCGTTGGCGATGATCTGGAGATAATGGTCGGTCAGCCGCGACAGCAGCGAGCGGGCGGGGACGTCGTTGATATACTGGATGGGCCCGTCGATCTCGCACTCTTCGCGCAGCGCGGTGCCGAGATAGACGATGGCGGGATTCTCCAGCCCGGTGCTGAAGTCGAGCAGGACGCTGAAGGGGCCGAAATCTTCCAGATCCTGGGGCGCCAGATCCTCAATGGACGGCAGGCTGCGGTCGCCCAGCAGGGACGCCCAATAATTATAGGCACGCACCTGCATCCGGCGCTCATCGGCGCCGACAAGCGGCGGCGTCTCGATCGCTGCATCGTCGGCCGGGCCGAAATCGTCCTCGTCATCGGCGATTTCATGCCCCCGCAGAGTGTCCATCCCATCGGTCCTTGGTTCAGGTAAAAGCTTTTCCTTGAGAATCGACAGTGCCATTGGATGGTAAAGATGGTGTAAAGGCGGGGTGAAATGATGATCCGAAGCGGTTTGACGCTGGATGGGCATGGCAAATCGCATTTGCCCGCTTGTCCTTCCCGCCAAGCGCTGTTATCTGCCCGCCCCAACGCCGCTTTAGCTCAGTCGGTAGAGCATCGCATTCGTAATGCGAGGGTCACGTGTTCGAGTCACGTAAGCGGCACCAGAGCCCCCGATTTCGAGGGGCCTCAGACCTCGAAAAACCCCTGAAAAACTGGTATAATTTGGCATCGGCTTTCCGGTGTCGTCGTCCTCTGTCCACCTCCATCCAGGTGATTTGGGGGCCTCGAATTGGGGGCCTTTTCGGCAATTTTGAGTCGAGGCCCCCAGATGCTGACCACGATCCAGATCAATGCGCTAAAACCCAGGGAAAAGGCTTATAAAGTCGCCGACGCCAAGGGGCTTTACCTGCTCGTCAACCCGAACGGCTCTCTGCTCTGGCGGGTGAAGTTTCGGTTTCATGGTATCGAGAAGAAGATGGCGCTGGGCCGCTATCCCGATGTCAGCCTCAAGGAGGCACGCCAGAAGCGGGATGAGGCGCGCGAGCAGCTCGAAGAGGGCGTTGATCCGGCGGCGGCCCGGCTGCAGGCGAAGGTCGAGGCCGAAATTGCGGCCCGAACCACGTTCAGGGTGGTGGCGGACGAATTCATCGAGAAGATGGAGCTGGAAGGAAAGGCGGCGGCTACGCTCAAGAAAATGCGGTGGTTCCGGGACGTTCTGCAACCAACGATCGGGCACCGGCCGATCGCCGACATCACGGCGCATGAACTCCTCAAGGCGCTCAAGAGGCTCGAGAGGAAAGGTCATCACGAGTCAGCGATCCGTGCGCGCTCATTCTCCGGCCGTGTATTTCGCTACGCCGTGGCGACCCTGCGCGCACAGCATAACCCGTCCGACATTCTTCGGGGCGCGCTCATTGCTCCAAAGGTCAAGCATCATGCGGCCTTGCTGGAGCCGGCGAAGGTCGGCGAGCTGCTGCGCGCCATCGATGGGTATGGCGGGAAGATCGAGACGAGGATCGCGCTCCAGCTGGCCCCGCATGTCTATCTTCGCCCAGGTGAACTGCGAAAGGCGCAGTGGAAGGAGATCGACTTCGAGGCTGCGGTCTGGCGTGTTCCAGCCGAGCGCACGAAAATGCGCAAACCCCATGCCGTGCCCCTATCGAAGCAGGCAATCGAACTGCTTCGAGAGCTCAAGGCCTTGGGGAATTCGGGGGATTTCCTGTTCCCGGCAAACACGACCTTCCTCAAGCCGATCTGCGAAAATACGCTCAACATCGCACTCCGACGTCTCGGCTTCACAAACGAGGAAATGACCTCGCATGGATTTCGATCGATCGCCAGCACGCTTCTCAATGAAAGCGGCCTTTGGCATCCTGACGCGATCGAACGCTCGCTGGCGCACCGTGAGCGCGATAGCGTTCGGGCAGCCTATCATCGTGGCGCTCACTGGGACGAGCGCGTTCGAATGGCGCAGTGGTGGTCGGATTACCTCGTCAAGCTGAGGGACGGGGCCGAGGTGATACGGCCAAAGTTCGGGACGTGAAGGATTGCCGCCGACCATCTGAGACCTCTCCAGAGATTCCCGTGCAGACATTTGGCGGTTGGCTTCCCAAGGGTGACGGACGCAAGACGGCGCGCGCAGGCATGAATGGGCAGGTGTATTGCCAAATGGCAACATAAATAATATATAATGCCATATGGAGAACGCCAATGGCTCAGCTACAACCTGTTGATACCCTCCCGGCTCCATTCCGGGCGGAGCCTATGACCCCGGCCGAGGGGCAGGCCATGTTTCGCGCGGCCCTCAATCTTTTCGGAAGATGGGGGCTGACGGACGAGCAGGCTGCCGTGCTGACGGATATGCCCGTGCGGACCTTTCGACGCTGGAAGGCAGAGGGTCCCGGGCGGCTGTCGCGGGATGGGCTCGCTCGTCTTTCCAATCTCATGGGCATTCACAAGGCGCTCCGCCTGATATTCCAGGAACCGCAACGAGGCTATGACTGGATCAAGGCGAGCAATACCGCCTTCAATGGCGCAAGCGCTGTTGAGGTCATGCTGGGCGGAGAACTGACGGACATCATGCGGGTGCGACGCTATCTCGATGCGGAGCGTGGCGGCTGGTGACGACGGGAGATTTTCCCCCAGTAAACCGGGTTGAATGGGAAGCGGCGGTCAGGATCATCCGGAGCGCCTATCCCCCGATCGACCTGTTCGAGGATATTGCGGATCCGGCGGACTGGCCTCTGATCCTGTCGGCGGAGCAGAAGACGAACCCGCGCATCATGGCAACCATCGGGAATATCGACCTTGTTCCTTCCGAAAGGCGAATCGGCGGCGCTGGGGCATCCTATTTGATGGCGTCATTTACGCATGTCAGTCCTGATCGACCCAGTCGGTTTTCGGACGGTAGCTATGGCGTCCTCTACATCGCCCGAGGTTTCGAGACTGCCCTCTTCGAAACCATTCATCACCATGCGCGCTTCATGGCGAGGACGGCTGAGCGCGCGGGATGGACATCGCAATTTCGAGAGATCGTGCTGAGGGTGGATGCCAGCCTTCATGACCTTCGCGGAGATGGTCAGGAATTTGCCTCCTCTCTTGACCCCAAAAATTACGAAATCGCTCAACAGATGGCCACGAAACTGCGCCGCTCAGGCTCGGATGGCTTGGCCTATCCGAGTGTCCGGCAGGCTGGCGGAGAATGCGTCGCGCTATTCTATCCCGATTGCGCTTCCAAACCCGTCCAAGGGCGGCACTTGGACTATCATTGGGATGGGCGGCGGGTCGACCTTGTTCGCGATGCCGGCAGTGGTGCCGTGTTCAGGGTGATAGAGGATTCGTGATGGGGCGGCAGCGAGGCAAGGGTCGCGATGACTGATCGCCATGAGCAGGCGGCTGAGGCACTGGGCGCACACGTCGACTTTCGGGTGCTGCGCCGGCTGAAGCCTGTCACCTCCTTTCATGTGGCAGTCCCTCATGTGAGCAGCCGGGTTGGCGTTGCCATCGATGTTGAAACTACAGGTCTCGACCGCGAGGTCGATCGGATCATTGAGCTGGCAGTTCAGCGCTTCCGCTTCGATGAGCAAGGGCGCATCATTCAGGTCGGGGTCCCCAGGGTCTGGCGCGAGGATCCTGGCATTCCGGTCGATCCGAAAATCACCAGGCTGACTGGCCTTACCACGGCTGACCTAACGGACCAGGCGATAGACGAGGCTGCGGCCGTCGAGATCATTTCCTCCGCCGATATCATCGTCGCGCACAATGCCGCATTCGACAGGCCGTTTGTGGATCGGCGTCTGCCCGCAATCGCCGGGAAGCCGTGGGCTTGTTCGATGGCCGAGCTGGACTGGCTCGAGTTCGGTTTCGATGGTCGGGCCCTGGCGCATCTCGTCTCTCAATGTGGTTGGTTCTATGAGGGGCATCGGGCAGAGAATGACATCCTTGCCCTGATATATCTGCTCGCCCATGGCCTGCCGGACGGCGAAACGATTTTGGCCAAGCTCATCGCTTGTTCGGAAAGAACGACATATCGGGTGAATGCGGTCGATGCGCCTTTCGATGCCAAGGATCGGTTGAAGTCGAGGGGCTATCGTTGGGACGCGGCAATGCGGTTCTGGTGGAAGGCCGTGCAAGAAGAGGAAAGCGAGGCCGAGCGTAGCTGGCTGCTCAATGATGTTTATGGCGGCTATGGAGAGCCTGCATTCATCCCGGTCACAGCCTGCGAGCGGCATCGCTGACCTATCTCACACCGGTCGGTCCTGATTAGCCAAGGATTCGATCCCGCCTGGTGTGGAATACGGACGAGATCCGGCAAGGTTCAGGCTTTCCGGCGCTTGGCGTACAGAAGTGCCGCCACAATAGCGGCCGATCCAATGCCAATAGCGGCACCCAATGCGGTGACTGATGCCGGGGACTTGTCTTGACACCCGCTCTTGTCGGCATTTGCGAAAGGCGGGTCGGCCTGGGTGCTCTCGGCATGCGGCGCTGGATGGGCAGGATAGGGCGGGGTGCTGGCCGGTGGTATAGCTGGCTTGTGGGTCATGATATCTCCCTGGAAGTTTGCTGTGCTGAACCAACTTACGCGGGTAAAGTTGCCGATCCCGGGGCGAAAGGCGTTTGGGCCACGACCGTCGTCCTGTTCCTTCACCGCGGACCACAATGCCGCAAAGGTAGTGAGGGAGAGCCGCGAGACTCGAGAGGAACGATCCATCGAATATTACCATTGCCGACTCCTTTCCCGTGACACACATTCACTAAATGTTCTCATGTAGGAAAGAGTGATTCTGCAATGTGCGTGTTGATCCTTCCCATTTCGGAAAGCGTACGGCTGCGGGTGACCGGCGACGTGGAAACGGTGCTGACGGTCCCTTACGAAAATGACGAACGCTTCCTGGTTGGCCTCAGCGATGGGACGCTGTTGCTCGGCTATTATGACGAGCATCTGCGTTGCAAATGGGAGGTCGCCCGCGATGGCGCCGGCATCGTGAGGTTCGAAGGCGATGCGGTTCGGGTCGAATGGAGGGTTGAGTGGCTCACGGTGGCGGCGTTTGATCCGCAGGTAGTCGAATTGGCAAATCCTCCAGCCTTGCCATTGTTTCCCGATCTCGACAGATGGGCGGCCTGAACTGCAGCATCGAAATGGGCAATTAATTCACCTTTCAGCGGTCTCCTCAAAGCGGCGAGCGTCATAGGTTGTCGAGGCGCCGTTGACCGAATTGTTGCTTGCGCTCAAGAGATCCACGATATTGCTTGATGCAACTCCTGTTAGCCCTGTATCGGCACCCGCCGATGAGGACCGCAAATGTATGATGCACGTGCAATCGCTAACTTCATGCTCGACTACGCAGACGAACGTCGTGTGGCGCTCACCAATATGGCGGTGCTCAAGCATATTTATTTTGCGCATGGGTGGCATTTGGCAGCCTGTGGTAAGCCGCTGATCTCCAACAGAATCGAAGCGTGGCAATACGGTCCAGTAATTCGCGCGGTTTATGATTGCTTCAAAGAGTTTGATGCGCGACCCATTACCTCTCGGGCGTATTTGACTGACTGGGAGACGGGAGAAGTGGTTGCTGCCCGTGCAGATTTCGGGGTGGACACGATAGCCCTGCTGAAGGCTACGCTTGATTATTATTCTGGGTTCGGCGCCTACGAATTATCGGAATTGACCCATATGCCTGGTGGTCCATGGGACCAAGTTTGGAACGCTGGCGATGGAAAAGTCCGGCTCAATATGGAAATTTCAAACCAAGCGATTCACGATTATTTCATTAAGGAAGCAAAATCAGCGAGTATCCAGTAAGAGACTATTGCCCACGCTGGAGGGGTTAATTATTAGCTAATAATGGCTTTACCGATTCCCTCGCTTCAAGATGTGGTTCGGCTGACTGGACCCGACGTTGCAACCACGGCCGCGAATTTTCGCAGGCATTTACGGGGTGCTGGCCCGGTGTGGGGGTACAATCCATCTAAGCGTCTTGCGAAGGCGGTTTTCAGCCTGGAGATGGTACGCGACGCGGCGGTGGAATCATGTGGGCGAATTGGGCATAAGCTTGGTCGGCCCCACAATGCACAGGTGGGCGGGTTAATCTGGGATGCGGCCACCGAACGCGGTCAGTTCATGTGCCACGACCTCTCTCCCCGCATGCTAAACCTGCGCTCCGACATTGCAATCAAAGTCGACCCTCAGTTTTTCTTCATTGAGCAAGGCAGGCCAGTTATTTTCTACCTGCAGCCTCGCCGGGGCCATGTGCCGGGTGTTGATGGGTTGAGGGTGATTGCCACTGCCATCCACTCATTGTTTGCGATTGACGAGCTCTCTGCTGCTGACTTGCTATTGCTCGACTTGAGTATGCCAACCGGATGCAATGAGCGGGCGGTTGTCTCATATAGTTTCTCCGATCTGCCACCCTTGCCGACCATAGATATCGAGCGCCTCTTCCAGCGCTTCGTTGATGCCTACGATCTCGTTTCGGCCGAAGGAGTGGAACGGAAGCCGCGTCGCTCTCGGCCGGCGGCAGAGCGTGGCGACGATCTGTTTGGGAATCCGCCCGCCGAGTAGGACGGCATAATATCGTCTAGAAACTTGTTACGGATCTTTTAAAGGGCGATCCAGGGGGCAGATTTAAGGTTGGTGATTGGCTACGATCAGTCGCGGTAAGTCCAACTATTCACCTTGGCAATCGAAGCGAAAACGCTGTGGGGATTTGCCAAGGGGTCTTCCAGGACTATGCGACTTTCGGCCCATTCAAGCCATTCATTTAGTGATAGGCCCTCAATGGTTGCAGTCGGATCGGGAATTGATTCCCGCAGAGCGGCAACGAAATTCTTGGCCAGTTCTGCGTCGCGCCATCTGCCGGCATGTTCGAGCAGCCGCCTGAAACGACCTTGCTCGAGTTTGCGTTGTTGTTGTAATTCGGAGCGGCGTTGTTCCTCAATCTTCCACCGTCGCTCTTGTTCGGCCTGCCGTTCTCGCTCGGCCACCATTAGCGGAAATGCGGCGAGGATCGTCGCAAGGATATCTTCGACCATAGCTTCGATCGTGTTGCTGCGGCTGTCCTGCCAAATGCGTTGTAGCCTGCCCGGCAACCAGCTTTTGATCTCGAAGATGAGAATATCGGTTTCCTCAAACTCCAGCCTGTAGTCCTTGTCTCCTGTCCGGTGCCACCGCAATTCCTCGGAGGATAAAGGTCGTTTGACTTGGCGAAGTTTCACGCGAAGTTGGAACTCGATTTTCTCCTTGCCATGCACGGCGTGAAGGAACCTGCGTTCGTTTTGGATTACCTGGGCCTGATTGGCCTCAAGTGCTTTGAGCAATGCATCGAGCACCCTGTGGCGTCGGCGCTCCTGCGCGCTGAACGGCGATGGAAACGCCACACGCCTGAGCCTGAAATCGTAGACTTGCTGCCGCTTCTTGATCTCGCGTTCGCGTTGCTCAACCCAGCCGACAATGATGGGATGAGGACGAGCAAGCCGCTCTCCGACATGGACTTTCACCCTGCTGTGGGCAACTTCGAGTTGACCGCGCGCTTCCGGAGTAATCGGATCTTCCTTCACACCAGGAGAGATGACGATGGTTCCGTCGATGCCAGCAGGCGCTTTAGGGAGTTCGATTGTTTCGACTGATTTGCCTGCGGCCAGCTTGTTCCAATGGGCCGCGTCCCATCGCATGGTGTAACAGCGTCATTGCTGGGGCTTGAGGTGCAGGGAGCGTAGCGACCGGAGCCTTAAGTCCCAGCAATGACATGGCCCCTGTCTTGGCGGCCATCGCCGATCTTCGGTAGAGTTCGGGTTGCGAAACCAATGAACCTATCGGAGACGACGATGACCACAGACAGAATGGCGCTTATCGAGCTGGTTGAAAAGGGCGCAGACGCAGATCTCGTACGCGAGATGCTGGCCTTCGCTGCTGAACGGATGATGGAAACCGAGGTGCAGGCGCTAACCGGCGCTCCCCATGGGGCTCGAGATCCCTCAGGGCGGCAAGTTCAGCGCAACGGCTATCGTGAGCGCTCTTGGGAGACCAGGGCCGGCCATATTGATCTGGAGATCCCCCGCCTTCGCAAGGGGTCCTATTTTCCGTCCTTCCTTGAACCCCGGCGTACCGCTGAGAAGGCGCTGACCGCGGTCATTCAGGAGGCCTATGTACAAGGCATCTCGACCCGCTCGGTCGATAATCTGGTGAAGGCCATGGGCCTCACAGGCATCTCCAAGAGTTCCGTGAGCAGGCTGGTCGAGCAGATCGACGAGCGGGTCAACGCTTTTCTGAACAGGCCGATAGAAGGCGAATTTCCGTACGTCTGGCTCGATGCCACCTACATCAAATCCCGCCAGGCGGGTCGGATCCTGTCGACGGCGACAATAATCGCTGTCGGGGTGAGCACCGACGGCCGCCGTGAGGTGTTGGGTGTCGCCACCGGCCCCACCGAGGCGGAGACCTTCTGGAAGGGCTTCTTGCGGTCTCTCGCCGATCGCGGGCTGCGGGGCGTCAAACTTGTCATCGCCGATGATCACAAAGGATTGCGTGCCGCCGCCAGCAAGGTCTTCCATGCTACTCTGCAACGCTGCCGAATCCATTGGATGCGCAATGCCCTCGCGCATGTGTCGACCAAGCAGCGGCCGGCGGTCACGGCCATGATCAAGACGATCTTTGCCCAGGAGACCTCTCAGGAGGCCCATAAGCAGTGGCGGACAATCGCCGATGCCCTACGCGACCGCGCTCCCAGGCTCGCCGAAATGATGGACGCCGCACGAGAGGATGTCCTCGCCTATACCGCCTTCCCGAAGGACCATTGGCCCCAGATCTCCAGCACGAATCCTCTCGAGCGCCTCAACGGTGAGATCAAAAGAAGGTCCGACGTCGTCGGCATCTTTCCCAATGATGCGGCCGTGATCCGGCTCGTCGGCGCCCTGATGCTCGAACAGCAGGACGAATGGGCCGTATCCCGCCGATACATGAGCCTTGAAAGTCTCGCGCCAGTCAGCGACAATCCTCTCATCAAGCTGCCCGGCGTGGCGGCCTGATCCAGTCCGATCCTCTACCAAGGATCCGCGCTGTTACACCATCCCGCGGGGCACGATCTTCCAATGGCCTTGACGCGGGCGAGGAACATCAAACCTCTTGCAGATCTTGGCCAAACCTTGGTCGGAAATGCCGAACCTCTTGGCAAGATGGTTCATTGGCTGGCTCCAAACCAGCGCGTACAATTCTTCTCGCGTCAGGCTAGCGCAGGTGCCAGGGGGTGCAATGGAACTCATTGATTTCAATGATAGTTAGTGAGCCCAGATCTTCAAGTGAGCAGCGTCATTCGCGGCGAGCGAAATTGGCGAAATTATATTCTGGAGGGATGAAGCAGTCCAATTGGCCCTGCGCGTTCGATGGTTGTCTGAATGGTCCAGAGGGCGGTAGCTATCTCAAATCTGCATTGAAAACCGACAGTCAGGGTTTGCGTATAATTAACCGCATCAGCCATAGATCAATTCTTTTATGCTCCCATATTTGATCAATGTCGCGCGACCCACTTTGACCGTGACCAAATCACCGGACTGAATGAGTTCATATATCCGCGAGCGACTGAGACCGGTTATCCTTACCGCCGTTGACACTCGCACTGTCAGCGGTTCGACATCGTGCTCAATCGAACGGTTAGTCACGACTTACTCCTTTGGGCTTCTCGTATCCGTGCGAAACTCCGATCACTATCGAGAAATGCCGAGAGCATTGCCGGGATGAGTTCGGCGACAGGCTCCTGCACACCGTATGTCGTGGCATAGATCGCGGCATAGTCCTGCAATGCTGCCTGGAGGTCCGGTGTGATGGTGATGGAGAGTTTGACTGGTGTCCTGTCCGGCAGCTTGCCCAGTTTCAATTCTGCCATGCCTGTCCTCCTGTCGATCCACGCCAGGGCGCAAGTATCAGGTCGCGGGTCACCAGCACGCGAACGGGCGCACCGGGCCGGATCGTGACCGTCGGCTGGATATCGAGATTGCGCTGTGTGATCTGGTCTCCGGCGCGAGCGGTATTCGACTGGGCGGATTCTCGGATCGCCTGCACGAGGTCGCTTTCGCCCGAGATCGACAGTCCCGAGCCGATGCCGAGCATGGTCGCCACGGCCACGCCCTTGAGCAGCGTCCAGGTGTGGAAGTCGACCTTGTCGGCCAGCCCGGCGTAACCCGATGTGTCGGTTGCTGGCATATTGTCGAGCCTGAGCGAACTGCCATCAGGCAGGATAAGCCTCTGCCAGATCACCAGAGCCCGCCGCTGCCCGAACGCGACCACGCTATCATATTTGCCGATGAGGCGGGCACCCTGCGGCACGAGCAGAATGTTGCCCGTCACCGTATCGAAGACGTTCTGCGTCACCTGCGCGGTGACCATGCCCGGCAGGTCGGAATTGAGACCGGTGATGAGGCTTGCCGCGATCACGCTGCCCGCAAGCAGGCTGTTGGGCGATATCGGCGCCACCAGCCCTCCGGAATTGAGGTCGCCGTCGGTATCTCGCGTCGAGGCGAATTGCTCCTTGCGCGTGCCGGCGGCAGTCGGATTGGCGGCTGGGGCACCGGACATGGCCATGGTTGCGTTGGACGAGGCTGGCGTCGCGGCACTGCGGCCGGTCGTGGTCTGCGCCATGAGCCCCGACTCCCGCGCCGCCTTGATGTCGGCGAGCCGCTGTTGCCGCGCCGCCGCCGCTGTATCGACCTGTGTGGGGGCGAGAGCCCCTTCAGTCCGTTCCTGGGCACGCAGGATCGGACGCCCCAGGTCGCCGGGCAGTGGCGGGCCGAGCTTCGGCGCCTCTCCGTAACTGCTCGGGAGGCCCGAAAGCGCGTCCGAAGCTGGCTTTGCCATCGGCTGTGACAGTTCGCTTTCCTGCACTTGCCTGATGAACACCTGTGGTTTCAATGCCATCCAGGCGATGCCCATATACCCGCCGGATGTAGCGCGCTGGTTCTCGCCCGAACTCGCGGCACTGGTCGGTTACGCCCAGCACCGCCCCAATCTCGGCAATGTCGAGGGACAATGCCCTTCGACGCTATTGCGTGACCTTGTGGCCGAGCACCGGCCGGCGATCGACGCGCTTCGTCCGGATCAGGAGGAGGCAGCCGCTGCCTTCGTCCGCAGCCAGATGGGCGAGATGGGCTGACATGATTGGGGGGCGGCTCCTTGATCCCGAGGCGCATGCGGCAGTCAGGCGGTTTGGCCGTCCGGCGCTGGCCTGGGAGATGCTGCGCCGCGATCCCGCTTACCAGATAGCCCATCGGGAGTTTTTCTCGCGGCCATGTTTGCCTGCGGCTGCCGATCCGGCCTTCGTGACGCGCTGGGGGCTGCACTTTCCCTGAGGATCCCGGGCAGTCCTGCGCCGATGTGCTGCCGGTCTGGTCGGCGGCCGTCGATCCGCGCGTCCTGTCGGTTCGGGCGGGTGCTGCGGTCCTGGAGAGAGCTGGCGCTCGCTGCCTGGACGTCCGATGTCATGCTACGCGCATCATCCATGCCGACGGTCGCGAGCATGTCCGCCTGGATCATGGAGGGCATGTCGTCAGGCTGGACGTGATCGAGGGCACGTTCGCGGAGGGTGTAGTTCCGTTCGTGATCGAAATGGCCATGGTCCCCGGCGTGCCCGTCCAGGCTGACGCCGCTCTTATCCTGTACAGTGTGCTGGCTGGCCCAGGAACGGCGACCGTCACGCATGAACGGTTGGCTGGCGGCCTGCTTTCGCTTTGGGCGTTCGACCTCCATGCTGCTGGTGCCAGTCTGCGCGACACGGCGGATTTGATCCTCGGCCCCGGGGATTGGCCCGGCGATGGGGAATGCCGGAAATCACGAATCCGGCGACTGGTTACGACGGGGCGGACGATGGTTGCGGCTGGCGTCGGGAGTATTCTCGCCGACCGTAGTATGAAATTCAAGATCAGTCGCTGATGGGTTGGACGAGGTCCGCCGGCATTGCGTCAACTGACTGTGCCAACATCCATAAAGAAATTGCTGTGGGATTGCGTTGGCCGCGTTCGAGCCAGCCGATATAGCTTTGTGAGAAGCCAGATTTCTCAGCCACTGCCTCTTGAGTAAGCCCCTTCGCCTTTCTCAACCGGGCAAAATTCTCGCCAATCACCTGCCGCATATCCATTGGCAAACGGTCGAGGAATTGCTCAACGCGGTTTATTCACTATAATGAATATTCGGAAGAATTTTTGGACGGTCGATCGTGGTCTCTGTGATGGCTTTGGCTCCTCTGGGTGACGCAGTTGTCGAGTATGACCGGCTGCATCTTTCACTATACGCCGCCTTGCTGGATGCAGAAGACAGTGGTCAGCCGTGGGGTGAGGCATCTCAAATCCTGATGGGCATTGATCCCGGGAGTTTGGGTGCGGAGACCTGCTGGCGCTCACATCTCGAGCGAGCCCGCTGGATCGTTGGTGAGGGGCTGGCGCAGGCAGTGTCGGCTTTCGGTCGGACTGAATAAAAACAGCAGCACCGGCGCCCCGCGCTAGCGCGGTCGCGCTCTACGGCTCATTGCATTCGCCGCCGAGCCCTGCGGGTCTCGGCCTGACGGTTGCGATCGCTGGCGCATGGGCTGTGGCCACCGCGCTGGGCGCGGCGGCGTATCTGTTGGGCCTCTCCCGTGACGGCGGGTGCAGGCGGCGCTCCCGGCTAGGCCCGTCGCGGCCCGGGGCAACCCCGGCGCTGCGCTTGGGGTGCTCCACTTTCGTTTCGCCCTGACGGTGCCCCCGGCCGCTGGAGCCGGGCCTCTTGGTCGCTCGTGCCGCCCACCCCCGCCTTTGCGGGGAGGCCTTTTGCTTTTTTGGGGTGGCGCAGGAGACAGACCATGCGTGAACCTCGCAGCCGTCGGACCCGTGGAAAGGGTGCTGGCGAAGATCGTCAGGAAGACAGCCGGGCAAGCCTCTAGCCTGACGACGAGATTGGAGGGCTTCGTCGAGGCCGGTCGCTTCACCGGCCGTTACGAGGGGCCAGCGCGCGGCGCGATCGAGGAAAGTTTCGAGCAGAATCTCGCGCGGATCTTTGCCCGCGCCGAGACGCCGCGTCTGTCGGGCGTCCAGATCAAGGCGCCGATGCACCTCGCAGCCGACGGCGCTCTGCTGCCGGCCATTGACCTGCCATTCACCCATATCCTGAAGCCTGCCGGGACGGCGGGCTTCGAGATGCTGCCGATCGTCGAGTGGCTCTGCCTGGCGCTGGGCCGCGCAGCCGGCTTTGATGTGCCCGATATCGCACTGGCCCCGATGCCGGACGGCATGTCGCCCGCGCTCATTGTCGAGCGTTTCGATATTCGTCGTGGTGCGGACGATCAGCGTCGGCTCGCGCTAGAGGATTTCTGCTCGGTCCTCGATCTCCCGGCATCGGCGAAATATGACGGCACGATCGAACGCATGGCACGCGGGCTGCGGCCGCTCTCAACAGATCCCGCCGCCGACCTCGACATTCTGTTTCGCCGCGCGGTGTTCGCCTGGCTAATCGCTGACGGAGATATGCATCTCAAAAATCTCGCACTCCTCAAGATCGTCGAGCCCGAGGCAAAGGTCTTCACGTCGGTTCGGTTCGCGCCGCTTTATGATGCGGTCACGACGCGGGTCTTCCCAGGCCTGGGCGGCGACCGGATGGCGCTCAAGCTCAACGGCAAGGATGATCGGCTGACGCGCCGAGATTTCATGACGCTGGCGCGCACTATAGGCTTACCTCGAGACGACGCAGAGAGGGCCATCGCCGAGCTGATCGACTGCCTGACAAACGCCGTGGAGATCGTCAGGCTGCCGGGCTTCGCATTGGAACCCGAGGCTGCTGCCAGTGTTCAAGGCCAAGTGCTGGCGCTTGCCGGCGAGCGCTGCGCTGCGCTCGCCGGCGATGCAGATTGACTACGGCTATAGCTGAATTTGAAGTTCGAGGAGATCCTCGGCGCTCATATCTGATCCGAGAAGGTCGTGCAGATATTCCAGGAGGTGTTTCTGACGCGGCTGACCCGAATGCGAGGCTATACAGGGTCAGGCTCCGCTTGAACGACTCCAGGCAGCCCTCTCGCGGCTGAACGGCAGCGTCGGAACGCGGCGCTCAGCCTTACCCGGCTGCACCGAAACGCCCGTCGCTGGCCAGCGGAATCCAAGGTATCGCGACGGGATCGAATCACGAGATATCCCGGTCGGATTGGGTGGCCGTGACTCGAACTTGTGACCCATTACTGCGAAAAAAAGAGCTGGGGGCTCAAGTGGGGGCATGCAGCTCTTGCCCACGAATTTTATGTTGTAAAATCAATTCACTGATAGTGGCAATCGAGTCACGTAAGCGCACCATTTCGGTCCAAAACCACGAGTCCCTAGCACCGCCGCCTCTACGCCAGAGGCGGCGGTGAGGGTTCGCAACAATTCCGTGCGATTGCCACGGATGCGGACATCGGTTTTGCTGATCACTTCCACCCGCTGCGCGACCGCGCGAATTTGGTTTCGGGCATAGGTGCCATCCTCGTGCCGTAGCTTGCGGCGAACGGCTCGGGCGAAAGTGCCGAGCGTGTGTGGCGTGATTTCTGGACCGATCCGCTCGATGTGCGTGACCGCTCGCTCGGCGTCACCGCGAGCCTGATTGCGGATGGCCGTCAGTTCTGCGATCCGCGTTTTGAGCGATGCGTCGCCAATATCCACTAGGCCGTTCTCAATCGCTTCGTAGAGCCGCGTCAGCTTGGCCTCTGCCTCGGTCGCGCGACGCTCCATCTCAGCGACGTGTAGACGGCGTTCTGCCGCCCATTCGTCGCGTCGGTTGAGCAGTTGATCCATCAGACCTTCCAGGCGCGCAGTATCGAGCAGTCGCTTCTCCAGATGGTCGACGACCGCCTGGTTGAGCTGATGCATCGGAACTGAGACGCCCTTGCAGCCAGTTTTCCCCTTCGTCGCCTTGGTCGCGCAGGTGTAGTAACGGTATTCTTGCCCGCTTCGGCTCGTGCCCGTGCGGAGCGTCATGGCGCCGTTGC
Organism: Sphingobium fuliginis; assembly: GCF_004152845.1. Taxonomy (GTDB): domain Bacteria; phylum Pseudomonadota; class Alphaproteobacteria; order Sphingomonadales; family Sphingomonadaceae; genus Sphingobium; species Sphingobium fuliginis. Next base: position 408,937 of record NZ_SEON01000001.1, on the reverse strand, counting down.
AGCTCGCGCAGAAGCAGATGCCGGTCAGTAGCGTCGATCCCCCGACCGCGCGCGGTGGCATCATTTTGGGGCTGCGCGCCTTCAAGGATCGCTGAACCGCCTCGAACTCAGCCACGCTGATGATCGGCGGCACCTCCATGACGGCATGCTCTTCCGGCGGCTTGCGGCGCTTCTTCTTCACATCATAGGTGTTGAAGCGGTGCGACGCCGCGCCCGATCACTGGCGCCACGTCCATAAGGTGTCAGACGTTTCGTCTAGAACTTCCGAACGATAGCCAAGCCGAACCCCAGTTGGCTTGCCGTTCCTACCTGGCGAACGATCGGGCTTTTGGCGGTGCTATCGAGCAGTCGCTGATAGTTGAGGAAACCAATGACACTCCACCGTTCGCTGGCTCGGTAAAACAGCCCCAGAGACCATTCGACGGTTTCAAGTCCGGACTTGGCGGCATAGACAGGTATCCAGCCTTTGGAAACCCTGCTGGCCCTCCGGCCCGTCGAGAAGAAGGTTCATATCGGCCCCATCTGCTCAAGAGTCGAAGCATGGGGCAAAGCCGGCGCTGTTCACCGCCTGCTCTGATGCATGGCGGCTATCACCTGGTCTATTCCTCTATCTAGCCGCTCCGCTCCGCAACGCCGATGCCGGGCTGACATGAGACCGTGAAGCGGTGCCTTAGTCGATGTCGAAAGGGAAGAAGCACGGATGGCGCGGCGCCTTCACGAAGGGGACAATGGCAGGCCCTTGTGCGGCCCCAGATATGAGAGAGGTTCGACATGAAATTATTACGGTACAGATCGGCAAACGGCATCGGCCTGGGCGTGCTGAAGGATGATGGCATCGTCCCGCTGGCGGAACTGCACGACTACCCCACCATGCTTTCAATCGTCGCCGGCGGCGAGACGGCGCTGGGCCATATTGCTGCATTTGTCGCGTCCAGAACGCCCTCCATCCCCCTGTCCGATGCGCAACTTGTCTGCCCCATCGAACGGCCCGGCAAATTTCTTGCGATCGGCATGAACTATCGCAAGCATGCGGAAGAGGGCGAGCGCCACGGCATTCCGGCCCCCAAGCAGCAATTGTGGTTCAACAAGCAGACGACTTGCCTTTCCGGGCCATTCGATCCGATCGATCCGGGTGTTACGGAAAAGCTGGATTATGAAGTCGAATTGGGAGTGATCGTCGGGACGGCCGCAAAAGGTGTCACCGCAAGTGCGGCCCGGTCGCACGTGTTCGGCTATGTCGTCGTAAACGATGTCTCTGCGCGAGACTGGCAGTTTCATTCGCCGACGTTCACGGTCGGGAAGTCCTTCGATACCCACGGACCGATAGGCCCCTGGATCGTCACGGCCGATGAAATAGCCGACCCGCACGACTTGCGCATCCGATGCCTGGTCAACGGCGAGGTTCGGCAGGACAGCAATAGCAACGAACTCATTTACAATATCTGGGAACAGATCGCCTATCTCTCGACGGCCTTTATGCTGGAGCCCGGCGATATTCTCGCGACCGGCACGCCAGAGGGGGTTGGTGTCGCGATGGACCCGCCCCGCTTCCTCAAGCCGGGCGATGTCGTACGATGCGAGGTCGACAAAATCGGCGCTATCGAGAATGTCGTGTCCGCCCCATAGCATGGGACAGTGCCGTCGGCAGACGGCACAACCGGCAAGGATTGCACGCGGGACCGGCTCAATCCTCCAACATGCGGCAGGTCAACTATTCAGGCCAGCGCAGCGGTTTGCCATGGCAACCGCTGCAACGCTTTGCCCGAGCGATTGATGAGCTTCTGACGGTGCAGACCAAGCGTTGTCGGCCGAAATGTTCCCCGTCCGGCATAAGGGCATTCCGCTCGATAGTTCCCAGGCATCACTCTTTATCTTCTGCCATATCTCGATGCGTGATCGGACGCGGTAGCGTCGGTTCATGAAAACGAAAAACCCTTCCCCTGATCTCTCCGCCCAGCGCCCTCGTATCGTCATTGTCGGTGGCGGTCCAACGGGCCTCGCCACCGCACTCGAACTTGGCATGCGCTCCATCGACTGTCTGCTCATCGAGCGGGAGTCGAGGGGCGGACATGCCCCCCGGGCCAAGACCACGCATGTCCGGACGCGTGAGCTGTTGCGTCGCTGGGGACTTGCCGATGTCCTCGCCCAGGCTTCGCCGTTCGGCATCGACTACCCCACGGATGTGCATTTCGTTACCCGGCTGAACGGCTATCCGCTGGCCCGCTTCGAAAATGCGATGCAGGGTTCGCCGCGGCGTGACGAACGCTATTCCGAGCATGGGCAGTGGATCCCGCAATACAAGCTCGAGTCCGTCCTCAGGGAACGCCTTCTCGCCATCGATTGCGTCACCATGGCGCATGGTTGCGAATTCATCTCCTTCGAGCAGGACGACATGGCGGTCCGGGTGACCGTCAAAGCCGTCGATACGGGCGAGGAGCATGTGATCGAAGCGGACTATCTGGTCGGAGCCGACGGCGCGCGCAGTACCGTGCGTGAGGCGATCGGGGCGAAGATGGAAGGGCGGTACGGCCTCTCGCGCAATTATAATATCATCTTCAGCGCCCCGGGCCTCGCCGACGCGCATCGGCAGGGGCCAGGAATCATGTATTGGCAGGTCAATCCGGATGTGCCGAGCGTGATCGGTCCCATGGATGAAGGCGATCTGTGGTTTTTCATGCCTTTGAGTCTGCCGCCGGAAAAAATGTTCACCGATGAGGAGGCGCTCGACCTCATCAAGCGTTCGACCGGGATCGACCTGCCTTACCGAATTCTGAGTTCCGACCTGTGGGTCGCCAGCCGCCTTCTCGCGGACAAATATCGCGACGGGCGCGTCTTCCTGGCGGGGGATGCCTGTCATCTTCATCCGCCTTATGGCGGCTTCGGGATGAACATGGGGGTCGCGGACGGCGTCGACCTGGGGTGGAAGCTTGCGGCCGCGCTGCAAGGATGGGGCGGTCCAGCCCTGCTGGACAGCTATGAGGCCGAACGGCGACTGATCCACGAAATCGTGTTGGACGAAGCCGAAGGCAATCACGGCACCCAACCGGGCAATCTATTCCGCAGCGGGATAGAGGATGATGGCCCGGAGGGCGATGCCGTCCGGCGTGAGGTGTCCGACCTGATCGCGCAGACCAAGCCAAGGGAATTTTATACGCTCGGTGTCGTGCTTGGCCTTCGTTATTGGCGATCACCGGTCATCCGGGACGACGGCACGGGAGCCGATTGGCGACTGTCGCTCGATTATACGCCAAGCGCCGCACCCGGCAGCCTGGCTCCGCATGCATGGCTCGCTGACGGCTCGTCGCTTTATGATCATTTTGGCGCCGGCTTCACCCTTATCGCCTTCGGAGGCGCGGATACGCGCGAGGCGGAGAATGACGCCGCGAAATCCGGCATTCCTCTCAAGATCGTGACAATCGACGAGCCCAGGGTGGCCGCGCTCTATGAACGGCGGCTGGCCTTGATACGGCCCGACCAGCATGTCGCCTGGCGGGGTGACATATGGCCGGCGGGCGACGTGCTCGCCCATGCCGCCGGCCTATCCCCGGCGTCCGACGACGGGGCAAGTGCGGAGTGAACGACCTATCGGATTCTCCCGACGCGTTGCCCGGCTTCTGGCAGGCGTTTCTCGATGCTCCTATGCATCGGGTGCAAAAGCTCTCCATCCTCGCGCTGACCGCGATGTGCGCGCTCGACGGACTGGATCTGTTCGCGATCACTTTCGCAGCGCCGGTCATCGGTCGAGAGATGGCGATCGGCAAGGCCGCCATCGGGCTGGTTCTGGCGGCGGCTCTGGCCGGCATGGCGCTGGGATCGCTCTTTCTCTCGCCGCTCGCCGACATCTATGGGCGGCGGCGCCCGCTGCTGTTCAGCTTGCTGATGATGATCGGCGGCACGCTTTGGACAGCGCTCGCGGGCAATCTCTTCGACCTTATCGGGTCGCGTCTGATTACCGGCCTGGGCGTCGGCACGATGGCGGCAGTCATCAACCCGCTTGCGGCCGAATATGCCAATGCGAAGCGGCGGGACATTTCGGTGGCCATCGTCAATCTCGGCCTGCCCGCCGGCGCGATCGTGAGCGGCATTCTGGCGGCGTGGATGATCCCGCTATTGGGCTGGCGGGCGCTTTTCCTTGTAGCGAGCGGTCTTGGCATGGTCATGCTGGCGATCGTCCTGCTCTGGCTGCCCGAGTCGATCGTCGGCATTCTGTCGAGGGGCGGGCCGGCGACGCAGACGCGGCTGAACCATTTGCTCAATCGGTGCGGCCAGCCGGCTAGCGTCGCACCCGACGCCATTCGCCCCCGGGCGCGGCGTCGGTCGATCCGCCTGCTGCTGACCCCAGCCGAACTCCCTGCAACGGTCGCCGCCGCGGCCATCTTTTTCCTGTTTACGCTTTCCCTTTATTATATCCAGAGCTGGGTGCCGTCGCTGATCACCGGCGCCGGGCACACCGTCTCTCAGGCGGCGCTGGCCGCCACGGCGATGAGCGTCAGCGGCGTGCTGGGCGGTTCCGCCTTTGCGTTTCTCGTGCCAAGGCTTGGGCTCAAGCGGGTCGTGATCGCCGCGGTCACGTTGAGCGGCCTGGCCATCGCGCTCTTCGGCGTGGTCCCCATGGATTTGCCGGTCCTCGTCGCCATGTCGGTCCTCGTCGGCGCCAGCACCATAGGCGGCATGGTCAACCTGTACGCCATTCTCTCGCGAAACTTTCCTCCCTCGGCGCGTGCCTCGGGCATCGGCTTCGTCATCGGGGTTGGACGGTTCGGGAGCGCACTTGGACCCGCGCTGGGCGGATTGCTGTTCTCGCTCGGACATGAGCGCGCAATGGTCTCCCTGGTCATGGCGATGCCGGCCCTGCTCGCGGCTGCCCTGCTTCTGCGCATCAGGCAGCGCGACTACGCCTGACATGAACGCTTGAACGCCGCCACCCACGCGCATACGATGCCTCCCACCTATTGCAGCCTGACATTATGATCGAATCAGGCATTGCTGGAGGATATGCATGAAGCTTAGTCATCTCCGCGACGTCGTCGCCGTCGCCGAAGCCGGAAGCCTGCGCGCGGCCAGCCGCCGGCTGGGCATCACCCAGCCCACCATCACGCGCAGCATACGCGATACGGAGAATGAGCTTGGCGTCTCGCTTTTCACGCGCCATGCCAATGGCGTGTCGCCGACCCCCCTCGGCAAGCTCTTCGTGCGCCGCGCGCTGGCGATCCAGTCCGAACTTCGGCGCGCGCATGAGGAGTTGGAGCAGGCCAAGGGCAATTTCGTCGGAGAGGTTTCGGTCGCATTGTCCTCCGCGTCCGGCCTGGCGCTGATGCCGTCCATTCTGGGACCGTTTCGGGCAAGCTATCCCCGTGCCCTGCTGAAACTCACCGAAAGCCTCTTCCAGCCGATCGAACATGACATCCTCACCGGTGAAATCGACTTTTACGTAGGGCCGCTGGACGAGCATCTGTCCGCCGCCACCTTGCTGGTGGAAAAGATTTTCGATAACAAGCGAATGGTCGTCGCGCGAAAGGGTCATCCATTGGCTCACGCGACAAGGCTCGCGGAACTGCGCGATGCCCAGTGGGTCCGCCCTTCCTTCTCGACCCAATATGGCGAAGTCGAGTTTGAGACGATGTTCGAAAATGCGGGCCTGACGGAGCCGGAGGTTGTCGTCCACTGCCAGTCCGCGCTGATGACGTTGCTTGCGGTCGCCAATTCGGATCTCTTGACGGTGCTCCCGATGCAGTGGCTCGATTTTGCGCCCAGCAGGGAAGGTTTGCAGACGATCGGCCTCGTTGACAGCCTCTATGCGGCGCCGATCTGTATCGTCCGCCGCGCGGACGTGCCGCTGACTCCGCTTGCCGAAAGGCTCTGCGACCTGACCCGCAAGGCAGGGCATAATTACCACCGGCGCAATTTGGGGCTCTAGGCGACGTGGATAAATTCAAGACCCGCTGGACTGAGTGATCCGGGTGGAACCAGGACATTCCCCCTCCCGCAGGCGGGAGGGGGCTAGGGGGTGGGCTGGCGCGGCACCTGCGCTGTTTTGCAACGGCTAAGTCAGAAGCTCGCTACGCTCGCGCCCACCCCTAACCCCTCCCGTTTACGGGAGGGGAAGGTCCTGAATTGGCCATTTCCCGGCATTCCTAATTTGTACACGCGGCCCAGGGTGCACGCAGGGAACCCGCGCAGGCTCAAATCTTGGGCAGCGCCGGGTTCCTTATACGGAACAATGTCTGCGCATTGCGGAAGCAGATATGCTCTGCATCGACTGGCGACAGCGGGGCCGAGCGGATGAACCGCACGGCTTCATCGCTGCGCTCATAAGGATAGTCGATTGCGAAAAGGATTCGCTCCGCACCCAAAATGTCCAGACAGTAGGCCAACACCTTGTGGGAGAAGGTTCCGCTTGTCGTGATGTAGACATTCGATTTGAAATATTGGCTGGGAAGTTGCCTCAGCGGCTTGAGGCCCAGCTTCTCCCCTCCTCGCGCCATGAGATTGCGATAACGATTGTCGATGCGCGTGAAATAATAGGGGATTCCTTCTCCCATATGCCCCAGCACCACTTTCAGCCGGGGGAACTCATCGAACACGCCCGCGAATATCATGCGAAGCAGGTGCAGGCTGCCATCGGCGCCATATCCCCACAGGGCGCCGCTCAACCCGTAATTCTCATAGGGTCCGATCATCGCCTGCGACGGAGAACGCGGATGCAGGTAGAGTGGCATGTCCTGCGCTTCGAGCGCGGCGAGAATGGATCTAAATTTCGGCTCGTCCAAATATTCGCCAAAGCTGTGCGAGTTGATGATCACGCCGTTGAGCGCCAGATCCTTCCGAGCGCGTTCGATCTCCGCGACCGATGCCTGGGGGTCCTGAGGCGCTATCGCCGCCAGCCCGGCAAAGCGCGTGGGATGGGCGCGAATGATCGCGGCAAGGCCATCGTTCAGGGAACGGGCGACGCGCGCGCCTTCCTTTGGCGGGAAGGCTTGCGGACCCGGAATCGTGATGCTCAACAGGTGCATATCGACGCCGTTCGCGTCCATTTCCGCAAGGCGCGCCTCCACGCTGCAAAGCTTGCGATTGAGCTCCGACGCTCCGGCGCCGGTTCCGCTGCGCAAGAGAGCGGTATAGGTCTTCTCAGCTTCAGTCATTCCAGGAGGTCCGGCGTCCAACGCGGCCATAAGCTCCGGCGTCGCATAGGCTTCTTCCGTGGCAATCAGAGGCGTTCCGGACGGTTGCGCCCGCGCGCCCTCGGCGCTGATGATCGGTCCCGCCAGGGCTCCCGCTATCACGGTGCGTCGATCCAGTTGCGTCATCAAGTCTCTCCTTTGGAAGACCTTTTGCCATCAGCCGCAATGGGTGAAAGATGTCGCTCTGCGGCACCCGATGCCTGCCGCCTATCTAAACCCGCAAAAAGCAATCGTCCCGTCGCGAGCAACACTGCCTATTGAACCGTCCAAACACCGCGCCCGGACAGGATGCCGCGCGCGAGGGGAGGATGAGATGCGCAGCAGTTTCTATCTTACGAGTGCCGCTTTGGCCTGCCTTACGCCAGGCGCTGTTTTGGCCCAGCAAGTCGATTCGGCTACAGGGAATGCGGTCGCCGACGCAGGCGAGATCATCGTCACGGCGCAACGCCGATCGGAACGGCTGCAGGACGTACCCATCGCCATTACGAACCTCGACAGCGGACGCCTGGCGAAAGCCAATATTCAGACGCTGCAGGATCTGCCGCGCATCGCGCCAACATTGAAGGGAGGCAATGGACCGGGGACATCAGGGGTGCGCCTGTCGATCCGCGGACTCGGTTCGCTCGGGAACAGCGCCATCGAACCCAGCGTGGCCACCTTCGTCGACGGGGTCTATATCGCACGCCCGGGCGCGATGTACGGGGCGCTCCTCGACCTCGACGCCATTGAGATATTGTCCGGCCCGCAGGGGACGCTCTTTGGCCGTAACGCATCCGTGGGCGCGCTGAACATCCGCACCAAGGCGCCGAGCGACCGGTTCGAAGGGAATATCGGCGTAGAGGCCGGCACCGGCGACCGGTACCGGCTGGACGGCGCGATCAACGTGCCGCTCGGCCAGGACGTCGCGCTTCGCGTTGCCGGTCTCGCGCAGCTTTTCGACGGCTATTGGAAAACCACGGGCACTGGCGGCAGAAGCGGTGTCGACAATTTTGCGGGGCGCGCGACGCTGCGCGCGAGATTGTCGGATAAGCTGACCTGGACGGGTCGTGGCGACTATACGCTCACGCGGGGCGGGGGATGGCAATATACGCCCCTGATCGCCAAGAGTCTGACGCCGGCGACGCTGGCGGCACTGACGGCGCGGATCGGCGCGCCTTCCGATCTCGACCGGGACGATGGCACCACCAACCAGTACACAGCCGGCAATCATGTGGATTCGAAGCATTGGGGCGTTTCCAGCCAATTCGATCTGGAGCTGGGCGATTTCGCCGTGAAGTTGACCGACAGCTATCGAGACTGGAACAATCTCGAACAGGATGGCGACGGATCCTTCCTTCCCATCCTGTTGCTCGCCCGCGACAATTTCTGGCGAAGCAAGAGCAACGCGCACGAGTTGCAGCTGAGTTCCCCCACAGATCTTCTGGGCGGCCGTTTCAGCTTCGTCAGCGGCGTTTATTATTATCATGAAGACTTGCGGATCAATTATAATTTCAACCTGTCGCCGGACTTCTGCAGGATTGTCGCGCCTTCGACCGCGACGGCGGCCTGCCTTGCGAACCCTCGGAATCCGGCGGCATTGTTCGTCTTCAACCAGAGGACGTCGAGTTTCGCCGGCTATCTTCAGGGAAGCTTCAAGATCGTGCCGTCGCTCGATCTGACGCTGGGCGCGCGCTACACCCATGATGACAAGGACGGAAGCTTCATAGGCAGGAATTTCAATCCCGCGGCGGCTTCGATTCAGACCAACGAAACGACGAAATTGTCTTACGCCGAAGGCCGTTGGACTTACAGGGCGAATCTCGCCTGGCGTCCAAGCAGGGAATTGATGCTCTTCGCAACCTATTCGACCGGGTTCAAGTCCGGCGGATTCAACTCCGGCAACTCAAATGCCGCCCTGGGCCAGCTTCGGGTCTTCAATCCGGAGATCGTCAAGGATTATGAATTGGGTTTCAAGTTCCAGACCCGTGATCGCGTCCTGACATTCAACGCCACCGCGTTCAGGATGGACGTGGACGACTTCCAGGAGCGCGCGCTCTTCGGAATCACGCCGGTCGTGCAGAATGTCGGTTCCTTGCGCCAGCAAGGCATCGAGGCCGAACTGACCGTCAGGCCGGTCGAAGGTCTTCAGTTGAACACCGGGATCGCCTATCTCGACTCAAAGTTCAAATCCTATCCCAACGCGCCCAACATTCCCGGCTTCACGCCAGCCACGCACGATCTGAGCGGCTTTCCATTGACCTTCTCGCCCAAGCTCGCGGGCACGAGCGGCGTCGAATATTCCGTGCCGGTCGGCGGAGACATGCGGATCAGCCTGCGAGGCGACATATCCTATACGACCAAATATTATGCGGGCACGACGATCGACGGAAACCCGTACACGATCCAGCCGGGTTATTCCTTGCTCAGCGCCCGCGCCACGCTGTTCGGCCGCGACGACAATTGGTCGATCGCTCTGTTCGGCGACAATCTCGCGGACAAGCGCTATTGCACCAACATCGCCGTGCAGGTGTTCGATGCGCCGCTGGGCTTGCGCAATCCCACCACGGGAACAGGCCTGCGCTGCTTTGTAGGCAATCCGCGCACATTTGGCGCCAGACTGACCAAGAATTTCTGACCGCAGCAAGGCGGGCGTGCGCCATTGTCCAGTTCCGGCATTCGAAGAGGCGGGTTAAGCGTGAACCCTTCGGGCCGCGCTTCCCAGGCTTCTCAGGCTCGCGGGAAAGGCGGGGTGGTGGCGGAATGGCGTGTGCCTGGTTGGAGACAGTGGCGTCGCCGACGAACAGGCGGTAACGGAATATCCCATTATGACCCGCAAAATACGCCAGGCCGCCTCCGCCCTCGACTATCGGGAACTTGCCCGTCGCCGTCTGCCACCATTCCTGTTCGAATATATCGACGGCGGCTCCTATGCCGAGGTGACGCTTGAGCGCAACCTGGCCGATCTCGCGGCGACAGCGCTGCGGCAACGCGTGCTCACCGATGTGTCGCGGCTCGATCTCACCACGACATTGTTCGGGCAGCATCTCGCGCTGCCGGTGGCGCTCGCGCCCATCGGCCTGGCCGGCATGAATGCGCGCCGTGGGGAGGTGCAGGCCGCGCGCGCCGCGGAGGCGGCGGGAATCCCCTTCTGTCTGTCGACCGTTTCGGCATGCCCGCTGGAGGAGGTTGCCGGGGGTGTGAATGCGCCTTTTTGGTTTCAACTCTATATGATCCGCGATCGCGGCTTCATGCGCGCCTTGTTGCAGAAAGCGAAAGCACTCGGCTGCTCCGCCCTCATATTTACCGTCGACATGCCGGTGCCCGGCTCCCGGTATCGGGACTATCATTCCGGCCTGGCCGGGGCGGCGGGCAAGGCTGGCGCCATCCGGCGGCTTGGCCAGGCGGCGCGGCATCCGCGCTGGGCGTGGGACGTCGGCCTGCTCGGGCGTCCGCATCAGCTTGGCAATATCGCGCCGGTGCTGGGGAAGAAAACGGGGCTCGAGGATTTCCTCGCCTGGATGCGCGCCAATTTTGATCCGAGCGTCAGCTGGCGCGACCTCGATTTCATCCGGGAGATTTGGGACGGCCCCTTCATCATCAAGGGCATCCTGGACAGGGAGGATGCGAAAATGGCGGCGCGCGTCGGCGCGGACGGCATTGTCGTGTCCAATCATGGCGGCCGTCAGCTGGACGGCGTGCCCTCTACGGCGCGGGCGCTCCCTCCTATTGCCGAAGCTGTCGGAGATCGCATGACTGTCCTGGTCGACGGCGGCGTACGATCGGGACTGGACGTCGTCCGCATGTTGGCGCTCGGCGCAAAGGGGGTGCTTCTCGGCCGCGCCTGGGCCTATGCGCTCGCGGCAGGCGGGCAGGCGGGGGTCGCGCATGTGCTGCAGCTTATCGAGGCGGAAATGAGGGTCGCCATGGCGCTGACGGGCAGCCCGGACATCGGCGCCATCGGCCGCCACATCCTTGTGGATGAGCTGTAAACGATCGCCCCGCCGCGGGATGCGACTGGTGTCCGCCCGCCGATGTTCAGGCCGATGCTATGCCCAACCCGCTTTGCGCGAGGTCTTTCCGATGCCCGGGTTGAAGCTGTTGCACGGGTCCAGCGTCATGTAAAAGCTGGCGAGTTCGGGCTTGGCCGCATAATGATGGCCGACATTATGCTCGGCGGGATATTCCGCTCCCTGCTCTGCGAGCCGATCCAGCAGGCGCTGTTTCACGGCTTCGACGTCGCACCCGGGCCGCACCAGATAGTCGCGGTGGAAGACGTGGCAGAAAAAATGCGCATAGGTGGCTCGCGCCACCAGTTGCGAGCCTATGTCGTCGGGCAATTGCTCGACCCAGTCCGTGCAGTTGCGCGGGAGCGCCACGTCAAGCGCCACGAGCCCGCCGACGGCGCCGTCCTTCAGCGAAGCGTATCGGATCGCCGCGCCTGCCGCCACGAACCGCAGGCGAAAGGCGCGTTCCGCCTCCGCATCGGTGCATTCGCGCCAACCGGTCGTCTCGCCCTCTCGCTCCACTCCCTCCAGATAGGCGCGCATTTCCTCGATGCCGTCGTCGGCAACCCGGATGACAAGATGATGTTCATATCGGTCGCGATAGTGCCGCAAGGTCGGCGGAAGCGGGCTGGGCAGGAGATTGCCCAGGCGCTGCAGCATCCGGTCGCCGGTGGCCTCCGAACCGGTCCCGAGCCATCTCGCCGCGCGGTCCAGCCCCCTTTTAAGGGCGAACAGGCGGGGCAGCCGCCGGGTGCCGAGATATTTGATCGCGAAAAAGCTGTCGCGACCATAGCGTTCCGACATCAGGATCGTCTCACGGCTCAGATATTCGGCGGAGACGGGAAGGTGTGAAAAGGTCCCCAGCACGGCGCGTCGCAATCGGGTGAAGACGGCTGCGTCGTTGGTCGCGACGTAGAATGTCCGGTTTCGATCGTCCCTCCGGAAGGTGTCGAGCCGCACGGCGAACACCGCGACGCGACCGGCGGAGCCGGATGCGCCATGGAGTCGCCCCGGATCGGCATTGTAGCGGGCGGGAGAAGGATCATCGATCTTTCTTACCCGCCGATCATAGTCGGTGTCCGAGGCGGCCCGGATATTGCCGGCCGGCGGCCCATCGTCGAAGCGACCGCTCTCCAGCCGGCCCAGAATCTCTTCGGCATCGTCGCCAAGTTCCAACCCCAGATCGTTCACGAGGCATAGCTGCCCGTCTTCCCGCAAACGGGCATAAAGCGCATATTCCGTGTAGGCCGGTCCGCGTCGCAAGAGCGCGCCGCCCGAACTGTTGCAGATGCCGCCGATCACGGAAGCGCCGATGCAGGACGATCCGATGACCGAATGCGGCTCGCGCCCCAGCGGTTTCAGCAGCGCCTCCAGGTCGTAGAGCGTGGCGCCCGGCAGGGCGACGATCTGCCGTCCTCCTTCCAGCAGGTGAATGCCGGACAGCCTGCGCGTTCCGATGATCACGACCGGGCGCCCGTCATAGCCGGCGACATGCGGCGTGGACCCGCCTGTCAGTCCCGTGTTTGCAGCCTGCATGATCACGATGCCCTTGGCCTCGACCACGGCCTGCAAACAACGCCACAGCTCGACGAGGGTGCCCGGCAGCGCCACGGCCGACGCCCCGCCACCGGGATATCGATAGCCCTGGGTGTAGGGGCGCATATGCGCTTCGCCGGTCAGGAGGTGTCGCCTGCCGACGATCCGGACGAGCTTTCCGGGCAGGTCCGCCGGATCCGAATTCAAATGCATGCCGAACTTGCCTGAAGGAAGAAACGAAGCGGACCAAGGTGACGGCGGATCGGCCTCGTAACAGCATCGGGGCGCCGATCCACGACTGATCGCTTCAGCAGCTTTGAACGTCGCCGGCGCCGCCATAGGCTGTCCAGCCGCCATCCACCGGCACCACGGCGCCCGTCATGTAACTCGCCATGTCGGACAACAGGAACGCGGCGACATTGGCGATTTCTTCGGGCTCGCCAAGCCGCGCCATGGGCGTCCGGCGCGCGATCCGGTCCGTATCGAACGCGCCGTCCTTCACAAGGCGATCGACCATCGGCGTCAGGATGTAGCCGGGCGCGATCGCGTTGACCCGAATGCCATGATGGCCCCATTCGGACGCCAGGTTGCGGGTCATGTGGGCGACGGCGGCCTTGGCCGGGCTGTAGGCGGGGCGCCGCGGAATTCCGCCAAGGCCGACCACCGACGAGATATTGACGATTGCGCCATGCCCTTGAGGGATCATGACCCGGCCCGCCGCGCGGCATATGAGGAAGGTGCCGCGCACGTTGATGTCGAGAATGCGCTGCCATCCGTCGATATCGGTCTCCACCACCGACCGCACATTGTCACTGACGCCGGCGCTGTGGAATAGCGCGTCAAGACCGCCGCAAACGCGCTGCACCGTCGCGATCATGGCATCGCAATCCGCTTCCGAGGTCACGTCGCCGGCCACGCTGGCCGCCGCGCCGATCCCGTCGGCCACCGCATCGAGCATTCCGGCGTCCCGGTCGGCCAGCACCACCTCCGCGCCAAGCGCACGGAAGATTTTCGCGCCCGCAAGGCCGATCCCGCTGGCGCCTCCGGTTACCAGAATGCGCTTGTTCTCAAGGGTCAAAGCCGACACCACAAGATCCTCTCCCTGGAGGACCGGGCCGGGCGCGGCTCCGCAAAGCCTTTCCCGGCCCGTCCCGTCTCCTCTGTCAAGCGGCGATCTTCATGGCATCGCGGCCCTTGAGCTGCAGCATCGCCCGGGCTTCGTCCGGCGTCGCCACCTCAAGCGACATGGCTTCCAATATGGTGCGGATGCGCTGGACCTGAACGGCGTTGCTGGTGGCGAATTTGCCGGGACCGTCCCAAAGCGAGTCTTCGAGACCGACCCGGACATTGCCGCCAATGGAGGCGGCGTGCGTGGCGATCGGAATCTGGTTCCGGCCCACGCCGAGAACGGACCATGTATAGGCATTGCCGAACAGGCGATCCGCCGTCCGGCGCATGGTGATGACATCTTCGTAATGCGTGCCGATGCCGCCCCGCGCGCCGAAGACGGTCTGGATGAAGATCGGCGGCTTCAGCAGGCCCTGCTCAAGGAAGAAGAGCGCATTATAGAGATGCGAGACATCATAGCATTCGATCTCGAAGCGCGTGCCGGTCTCGCTGCAGGCGCGCAGGATGCCGGCGATATCGCGGAAGCTGTTCTTGAAGACATAATTGTCGGAATTGCGGAGATACGGTTCCTCCCAGTCATGCTTGAAGTCCTTGAACCGCTTCAGCATGTCGAACAGGCCGAAGTTCATCGATCCCATGTTGAGGGATGCGATCTCCGGCTGGAACTCCAGGCAGGGCCGCAGCCGATCCTCAAGCGACAGGATGGGAGAGCCGCCCGTCGTGATGTTGATCACCACGTCGCATGCATCGACGATCCGGGGCAGGAACTGGCGATAGATGTCGACGTCCTGGCTTGGTTCGCCGGTTTCCGGGTTGCGCGCGTGGAGATGGACCACGGACGCGCCGGCCGCCGCGGCCTCGATCGCCTGGGTGGCGATTTCATCCGGCGTCACCGGCAGGTGCGGCGACATGGAAGGGGTGTGAATCGAACCGGTAATCGCGCAGGTAATGATAACCTTCTGTGGCATCCGACATCTCCAGGGGACGATAGGTGGTACAATCTGTCTTCGAACGGCGATCCATCCTGCGTGACGCGCGGTCCAGGGTCGGTCGCGCGCCTTGATTTGATCAGCCTCGTTTATGTTTTCCATCACCATTCTCGATGCCTGCTTCACCGTATGACGTCGTAAGTCATAGGGAGCGGTGCAGGGGCATCGATCAGGAGGCTTGTTTAGCGGGCGGCGGCCAGCTTGAGGTGATTGTAAGTTCGAGGGAGCTATGCATTTCAGGCATCGATTGGGATTTCACCGCGAATGTCGAATGCATGCCGGCCAGGCCAAGGCAGCATGATCGGAACTGAAGGGGGCGGCAAGACCCCAACATAAGCGAGAGGGAACAGGATGAAGTTGCATCATATCAGGGATGTTTCCGCCGTGGCGGAGACAGGAAGCCTGAGGGCGGCGGGCCGGCTGCTCGGCATCACGCAGCCCGCCATATCGAGAAGTATCAGAGACATTGAAAACGATCTGGGCGCGCCGCTTTTCGAGCGGCATGTGAACGGCGTCCGCCTGACGCCGATCGGCCACGCATTTCTGAAACGCGCCGAAGTCATCCAGTCAGAGATGCGGCGCGCACGCGACGAGGTCGATCAGCTCAAGGGCAATTTCGTCGGACAGGCGTCGATGGCCATGTCTCCGGGAGCGGCCATCGCGCTTACCTCGCGGATATTGCGGAGCTTCCGCCGGAAATATCCGAAAGCTCTGCTGCGCATGCGCCAGGATTTCTTCCAGCCGGTGGAACGCAGCATCAAATCCGGCGAGATCGATTTTTACCTGGGGGCCTACGACCATGAACTGTCGTCCACCTCGCTCTCGGTGGAACGGATCGCAGACAATCAACGGGTGATTATCGCCCGCGCCGGTCATCCGCTCGGCAATGCAAGGAGCATCAGGGAACTGCGTTCGGCTCAGTGGATCAGGCCATCACTCGCGAACCGGCCGGATGAAACGGCGTTCGAGGAGATTTTTGAGCGCGCAGGTCTGCCGCGGCCCGAAATCGTCCTGCATACCACGTCCACGGTGATGACGATGCTGGCGATCGCCGACAGCGATCTCTTGAGCTTCCTGCCCATGCAATGGCTGGAATCGCCGCTGATCAAATCCTTCGTTCAGCCGATTCCGGTCGCGGACGTCGCATTGGCCTGCCCTCCGCTCTGCATCGTGCGGCGCAGCGACCTGCCGCTGACGCCGGTGGCTCAGCATCTCTACGATCTCGCGCGCAATGCGGCCATGAACTATTCCATGGACAGGAAAGTGCCGATGGCGCCGATGGCGTTGTCGGTACCCGATCCGATCCTCGCGGAATGACGGCGGCGGCGGCGGTCGTTCCTGAGGACCGCCGCCGCTTTGCCTTGCTTTCGCGGCCAGGCCGCCGGCTCAGCGGATGCCGATGATTTCGGGGCCTGCCGGGCCGCTCGGCGGCCGAAGCTTGAGCTGCCGTTCGTCTTCTCCAGCCAGCAGGCGCTCGTACAGCGCATCGGGATCGAAGGGTACGCCGATGGGGTTGACGGCAAAGGCTTCGCTGTAGAAGAACGCCGTCGCCTCTTCCAGGCTGTCGTAATTGTCGACCTGGAATTCGACCTGGTTTCCGTCGGGGTCCGAATAGTAGAGCGATGTGGTCGGGCCATGATTGACCGACCATTTCGGCACAATCCCCTTTTCGCGGAGGCGGACATAATTGCCCAGCAGTTCGTGCAGCGACTTGTAGGAATAAGCGATATGCTGAAGGCCGACGACACCGTCCGGCTGTTCGGCCAATCCCTCCACGTTGAGGATCGCGACGCGATGATGTTCTTCGTCATAGGTGAGGAAGACCAGCATTTCCGTTTCGAAAGCGGCGTGCGCGTTCAGGGCGGTCTTGTACCAGTCGGACATCGCCTTGATCTGCGATGTACGGAAAACAACGTGCGCGAAGTGCGTGGGCGATACCACCGGCTGATGTTTTATATCTTCGATCGCGGCAGCGATGGCGGGCATTGGCATGGTTCACCTCCAGAAATTGGAACAAGGTTCCCATGCGCCCCCCGGGTGGGCAAGATTTCAAATTTCGCGCGATGATAACTGCCATGCAGCGCCCACCCTATGCGCCTAACCGGACGATCTTCGGCGTCGGGCCCGATAAGCAGCGTGCATCGCAATGATACACATCTCATCTCGGAAAGGGGCGGCATCGCGATAGTGTCCGGCCATCAGAAGCACGGTTAGCCGGCAACACTCAGGAGAGATCTTACATGACTGTCAGTGAATCCCGCGACGGCGAGCAATATCAGGTGATCATCGCCGGCGGCGGTTCAGTCGGAATGACCATGGCGCTCGAACTGGCCCATCGGGGCCTGCGGGTGCTGATGTGCGAAGCAAGTCCCGAAGGGCATTATCACACGGCGAAGACGAATCTGTCGAACGCGCGGACCATGGAGCATTTCCGGCGGCTCGGCGTGGCCGAGCGGCTGCGCGCCAACGATCCGGTACCCGCCAAATATCATCGCGACGTAACATTCGTCACCCGGGCGAACGGCCAGGTCCTGCTCAACATCGAAGGGGCCTGTGAGTGGAAGGAGCGCTTGCCCATCTCCGCGGAAGTGCCGGAATGGGCCCCGAACCAGGCGATCGAGAAGACGCTGCACGAATGCCTGCTCGAAAAGCCGACGGTCACCGCGCTGTTCGAGACGGAGGTCATCGACTTCTCGCAGGACGAAGGCGGAGTCTCCGTGCGCTACAACGGTCCGAACGGGCCAAGGACCGCGACGGCCGAATATCTTGTGCTGTGCGACGGCGCCCGGTCGAGGCTGCGGACCAAGCTCAACGCGGCCCTGTGCGGCGAGACGCTGGCCCAAAGCATGTCCTGGCACTTCCGGGCGCCGGAACTGACCCATCTGTTCGAAAAGACGCGACTGTCCTCCTTCACCTTTTTCCTCAACGAGGACGGCTATGCCGACGTCGTGCTGCCGCAAAGCGAGAATGACCATTGGGTCTATCTTTCCTCTCCGATTCCCCCGGGCATCGATCCGCTGAGCTTCGACGACTTTTCGAAGATGCTCTTCGCGAGCATCGGAACCGAATTTGAAATCACCGAGGCGACCGGCCGCGCATGGTCCAGCCACTCGCGCATGTTGCCGACCTATAATTTCGGCCGCGTGCTGGTGGCCGGCGATGCCGCCCACCTGACCTCGCCTTTCGGCGGGTTCGGCATGAACATGGGCATCGGCGACGCGGCGGACCTGGGCTGGAAGCTGGCGGCCGTGCTTCAGGGATGGGGCGGTCCGATGCTGCTGGGCACCTATTCTCTTGAGCGCAGGGAGGTGGAGCGCTTCATCATCGACGGGTCGGCCTATAATCAAAAGCTTCTCGGAAGCGAGTTGATCCGGCCTCATATGGAGGAGGATTCCGAGCGTGGCGAGGCGGCCCGAAAGGAAGTCTGCGAGCTGCTGGTCGCCGAGAAGATGCAGGAATTCCGAAGCCTCGGCGCCCAGCTTGGCTATCATTATTATTCATCGCCCATTATCGTGCGGGACGTTCGCGAGGCGCCGCGCATGGATTATGCGGAATATACGCCGATGGCCGTGCCGGGATGCCGGGCGCCGCACATCTGGCTGGACGACGGCAGCTCGCTCTTCGACCATTTCGGCGATGGTTTCTGCCTTCTGAAGCTTGGTCCGTCCGTATCGACCCGGGCGCTGGAAGAGGCCGCAGCGCGCTATGGCGTTCCCTTCAAGGTCTTCGAACTGGATCGCCAGGATGCGCGCGATCTCTACGAGCGCAGGCTTATCCTCATCCGTCCCGACCAGCATGTCGCGTGGAGAGGCGACGCGCTGCCCGACGATTGCGACTGGCTGATCAACACGGTCCGCGGCGCCCTCAGCTTCGCTTAGCCGGATCGCGCACCCTTCAGGAAGACCCATCACGATGAAGAAGTTCAATCTCACCATCAACGGGGTTTCGCTCGCCTGCATCGAGGCGGGCGAGGGGCCGCTGGTCCTGCTGATGCACGGCACCTTCGCCGGCAAGCAGCTCATGATGCCGCAATTGCTGCACCTCAGCCGGCACTTCCGATGCGTCGCGTTCGACTGGCCGGGCCATGGGGAATCCGGAGCGATCGCCGGGGGATGGACGGTTGAGGACCTCGTCCCCCTCCTGCCGGCCATGATCGAGGCGCTGGGCGAGGACCGCGCATTTCTGTGCGGGGTTTCGCAGGGCGGCGCGGTGTCCATGCGGGCAGCGCTGGCCTATCCGGACAAGGTCCGCGGCCTGGTCAACATGTGCGCGGGCCCGGGCGGGCCGCCGCCGCCCGCCGCGAAGGTGGTGGCCGACTTCGCGGCGCTGCTGGCCGACGAGCCGGACGAAACGACCCGACGGACGGCAGTCGAAGATTTCGTGAGGCGGATGTTCCACGATCCTCAATTCCCGACCCGCGCGCCGGACCGATTCAAAGAAGAAGTCGACCTTATCCTGTCGCATAAGCGCGGCTATGTGAAATATCTTCCGAATGTCCCGCTCACCTACAAGTTGCTGAACGACGAGGAGCTGGCCGCCATCCGATGTCCGACATTGATCGTCTGGGCCGAATTCGAAAATCGCCCGACGCTCGGCGCGCAGCTCGCGTCCGTGATTCCCGACAGCGAATTGGTGATCATCAAGAATGCCGGGCATCATGTGAATGTCGACCAACCGGAGGCGACATCGCTCGCGCTCGAAGGTTTTCTGCGCAAGCATGCCAAGGTCTAGGCCGCCCATTCGCCGGTGAAGCGATCCGCGCAGCGCCCTGGCCCGCCCGGATATGATGACCGGAATGCATCGCGACGAGGTTTTTCTCGTCTCTTCGATGTCCGGTAAAGCGCTAGCCTGTCGGCGCCGGGACAGCGTTCCAGCTTGGGCGGCCTGGGTCCCGATCGATAACCAACGAACAAAAATGGGGAGGAGAATATGGCGCACCGATATTTGACCGCAGGCGTTTGTCTCGCCGCACTTGTAGTCGCGCAACCGCTTTGGGCGCAGCAGGCGCCCGGCTCCGCGACCGCTGACGCGAGCGCGCAGTCCGGAGGACTGGAGGAGATCATCGTGACGGCACAGAAGCGGTCGGAAAGCCTGCAGAAAGTCCCGATCGCCATTGCCGCCGTCACTCCTCAGCAACTTACCAATTCCGGCATACAGAGCACCCAGGGTCTTGCCGCCGCGCTGCCCGGGCTGCAACTGCTGAATATCGGCGGGAACGTGACCCCCTATGTACGCGGCGTGGGCAGCGGTTTCGCTGCCGCCGGTCTGGAAAGCCCGGTCGCTACCTATGTCGATGGCGTCTATTACGCCAATCCGGCCGACGTGAATATGGATCTGTTCGACATCGAGCAGGTATCCGTGATCAAGGGACCGCAAGGCACGCTTTTCGGGCGCAATGCGACAGGCGGCGTCCTTCAGATCACCACCCGGGAACCGAGCGTGACATTCGGCGGCCGCGCCCGGATCGGTTTCGACGAGTATGAAACGCTGAGAGCCGACGGTTTCGTGGCGGGCCCCCTGTCGGAAACGGTTCGGGCAAGCCTTGCCGGAACGTTCAGCCATCAAGGGCAGGGCTGGGGACGCAATGTCTTCACCGGGCACGACACCTACAAGGCGGATCATATCGCCGGCGTGCGCGGAAAGGTGGAGGCCGATCTCAGCGACACGACCGTCATCCGCCTGTCGGCCGACTATTCGGATCGCCACGGGCCCATGGCCATGAACTTCCGCGCGCTGCCGGGAACGGGCATCGCATTTCCCACTCCCCAGCCGACGCGGCCATGGGACACCAAAAGCTATGTCGACGCCCAGAATGACTATAGCGGCGGTGGAGTCTCGGTCACGCTCGGCCAGGACCTTGGCGATCTGAAACTGACGATGATCAGCGCATATCGCAAGTCGAGGAACTTCTTCCGCCTGTCGCCATCGGTGACGACGACCCCCGTTCTGGACATTAATTCCACCGATCATTCCGAGCAGGTGACGCAAGAGATCCAGCTCGCTTCGTCCGACTCCGGGCGTCTGACGTGGCAGACGGGCTTCTATTATTTCTACAACAAGGCCAATCGGAAGCAGGCGCTTTTCTTCCGGCCGGGATTCGCCGCCAACCTCGGTCTGCAGGTCGCGGGCGATCCAGCTGTCGGACCGATGATCTTTCCCTTCGACGGAGAGAATGTCGATGGAACGCAGCGGGTGGATTCGGCTGCGGCCTATGCGCAGGCGACCTACAGGATCACGGATTCGACGCGGTTCACGGCCGGCTTCCGCTACACCTGGCAGTGGACGAAATTCCATGGCACCGATGTCTTTACGCTGCCGGGCGGAGGCGCGGTGACGGTGGCGGATATTGCCGGCGAGAAGAGCAGCTTCAGGAAGCCGACCTGGCGTCTGGCGCTCGATCATGATTTCGCGCCGAACGTCACGGGCTTCGTGTCCTATAATCGCGGCGTGAAGAGCGGCGGGTACAATATCAGTACGCCGATCAATCCCGTGTACCTGCCGGAACAGCTCGACTCCTACGAAGGGGGCCTGAAAAGCGAATTGTTCCAGCGCCGGGTTCGGCTGAATGTTTCCGGCTTCTACTATAATTACAAGAATATCCAGGTTCCGGCGTTCTCGACCGTCCTGATCATCGTCAATGGCGCATCGGCGGAGCTTTACGGCCTCGATGCCGAACTCACGGCGAAGGTGGGCGACAATCTGACGTTGAACGCCGGCGCCAACCTGCTGCATGCCAGGTTCAAGTCCTTTCCGGGGGCGACGTTCACGACGCCTCTGCCGAACGGCCAGCCGAACTCCGGCTTCCCCGGCGACGCGAGCGGGAACACCATTCCCTATTCGCCCAAGCTCACCTATACCTTCGGCGCAACCTACACGATCCCCAGTTCGGTCGGCGAATTCGCGCTCAATGCGACGGACAGCTACAATAGCGGTTTCATGGCGGAAGCGGACAACCGGTTGCGGCAGGACAGCTACCATTTCCTGAACGCCTCCATCGCCTGGACGTCGCCCAGCAAGGCGTTCACGGCGCGTCTCTACATCAACAACATATTGAACAAAGCCGTCGTCAGCCAGTTTTCGACCGTCGCCGGGATTTCCTACATCGGCGACTATACCAATCCGCCGCGTATATTCGGCGGATCGCTGGAATGGAACTTCTGACATGGCCCCGCGAAGGTCATCCAGGCTTATGGACGGTATCAGCCTCAGTGATTTCACGGGATATGGCCAAGCCGCTATGTTCGCTCAACAGCTATAAAGGACTAAGCATGACCGCATATATCATCGGCTGGTCGCACTCGAAATTCGGAAATCTTGCCAATGAGACGATCGAGAGTCTGATTGTCGAGGCTGGGGCCAGCGCGATCGCCGATGCAGGTCTGGAGCCCGGCGACATCGACGCGATTTTCGTCGGGACCATGAATGCCGGCATGACGCGGCAGGAGTTCGTATCCTCGCTGCCACTGGCCATCAGCGACGATCTCCGCTTCAAGCCTGCGACGCGGGTCGAGAATGCCTGCGCGACCGGCAGCGCCGCGGTCTATCAGGCCCGGAATGCGATCGCGGCAGGCGCGGCGCGGCGCGTGCTGGTGATCGGGGCGGAAAAGATGACAGAGCTCGGCAGCGCGGCGGTCGGCGATTGCCTGATCAAGGCATCCTATCTGCCGGAGGAAGGCGAAACGCAGGGCGGCTTCGCCGGTGTGTTCGCGGGCATCACGGACGCCTATTTCCAGCGCTACGGCGACAAGTCGGACGTGCTTGCCCGCATCGCCGCCAAGAACCACCGCAACGGCGTCGCCAATCCCTACGCCCATGTGCGGAAGGATCTTGGCTATGAATTCTGTCGCGGCAACGACAAGAACCCGCTCGTTGCGGGCCGTCTGCGGCGGACCGATTGCTCCATGATCTCCGACGGAGCCGCCGCGCTGGTGCTGGCCGACGCCGATACGGCCGCCGCCGCGGCGAAGGCGATCGCGTTTCGGAGCGCCGTGCACGTCAGCGATTTCCTGCCCGTGTCCAGACGGGACATCATCGCCATGCCCGGACCGAGCCGTGCCTGGCGGCAGGCGCTGGCCGATGCGGGCGTCGGCCTTGACGATCTCAGCCTGGTCGAGACGCATGATTGCTTCACCACGGCCGAACTGCTCGCCTATGAGGCCATGGGGCTCACTCCCCAGGGACAGGGCGAGCGGGCGATCCTGGAAGGCTGGACCGAAAAGGACGGCAAGCTGCCCGTCAATCCCTCAGGCGGCCTGAAGGCCAAGGGCCACCCGATCGGCGCGACGGGCGTATCCATGCATGTCCTGGCGGCCATGCAGTTGCAGGGCGAGGCGGGCGATTTCCAGCTTCCCGGCGCCGACCTCGTCGGGCTGTTCAACATGGGCGGCTCGGCGGTCGTCAACTATGTCAGCATCCTGGAAGCGCGGAAGTAGTCGTCACGCATCCGCGCAAACGGCTTCTCAGTTGGCATCCTTCCGGGCTTCCGACCTCTGGGTTGGGGCGTCGGCTCACGGCCAAAACCACGCTTGCACCCTTTCGGCGCGCGCGCCATGATCGAATGCCTATTCGGCGGCCCACCGTTCGCGCCCAGGCCTTCCAGCATGGGAATCGCGGCGGGGTGCGCTGAAGGGATTTCGATCGGGACCTGAACCGCCAGCAACAGGATTCCGGCTGGAGGGGATAGGATGGAGCTGACCCAGTTCGACATCAACCTGCTACGCGCCCTGGATGTGCTGTTGCAGGAGAAAAGCGTGACGCGGGCGGCCCGCAGGCTCTTCGTGACCCAGCCGGCGGCGAGCGGGTCCCTGCAGCGGCTGCGGGAGATTTTCCAGGATCCGCTGCTTATTCGCGTCGGCCGTGGGATGGAACTGACGCCGCAGGGGCAGGCGTTGGTCGATCCGGTCCATGAGGCGATCCTGGTCATTGAGCGGCTGCTGCAGGTCGGCCCCAGCTTCCATCCACGGACGTCGCAGCGCACGTTCCGCTTCGCCATGTCGGATTATTGCACCCATACGATCCTGCCGGGCCTGATGCAGCGGATCAGCATCGAGGCGCCCAATGTCAGGATTGCGGTGGCTGAGCGGTTCACCAAGGATTTCGATCCGCTTCAACTTGGCGACCTCGACATGCAGATCACCCTCGACGATCAGAGGGTCTTCGCCGATGATGACCAGTTTCAGGCGATGAACCGGATGCCGCTGATCGAGGACCGTTTCGTCTGCGTCGTCTCCGCCGATCATCCGGTGTCGTCGCCGTTGACGCTGGCCGAATATACGCGCTTTCCCCATGCAAGCTCCAACCATGACATTCCCACCGTGCCCGATGTCGCTCATCGGCTCGCGGGGGTCGCCACCCATGACCGCGTCATGATCGGCAGCTTCACCAGCCAGCTTTTCCAGCTCCCCGGAACCGACATGATCGCCATCGCGCCCTATGAATTGGCGGCGATGCTCGCGCCGATGCTCCATCTGCGCATCATGGAGCCGCCATTCGCCGTCGATCCGATCACGGAGGCGGCATTCTGGCATGCTCGCAACAACAGCGATCCGGGCCATGTCTGGTTGCGGGGGCTGCTCCAGGAAATCAGCGCGGACATCCGCAGCAGGCGAGAAGCGAGGCAGCGGGAAACGCCAGGCGCTGCCGCGTCAGGAGATCGCGGTCGCTTGAAACGCCTCTAGCCGCCACTGTCCGTCCTGCTGGACCCAGACCTGCAGGACCTGGGCGCGCAACGAGACGGTCTGGTCGTTCGCCCGTATCTGAATCACACTGTCCATCGAACCCGTCATGACCGCGACCGTGCCGAAGAGCCGAACGGCCAGCTTGTCCCGCCTTATGTCGAGGAAGAAGACATCTTCCCTGACGAAGCGCAGATACTCTTCCAGTGTCTCGCTATGTCCTGGCGTATGCGTGTGGGACAAGGTGGGCGACAGAAGCCGGGTCAGCGCGTCATGGTCGCGCGTCACCAACGCTTCGCGCCGGCGACGCTCGGCGTCATATACCGCCTGCACCTCTGCATCGTTCGTATCGGACATCATTGCCTTCATGCACCATGGGTTCTGAAATGCCGGCACTCTATTGGAACATGGAACGGCGGGCCAATCGGCGGCGCTGATAGGCATTATCAGTTACCGCGATACAAGCGGTGTCCTATCGAGGGGAGCGCGGTCGATCCGAGTTGCCGCGCGGCCGACAGATCCATCATCGATATTTATGTGCTGCATCATCCACAGCGATTTTGTGGCTTGGCCAAGGCCATTTAAGCGTTGGCGGTAACAGGCGGGGCTGGCGCCGTCCGGTCCCGGCGACACCCGGTCCCGTCACGGGCCGTCAGGACCGTCGGGATTCGCCCGGTTTGCCGCTGATGAAGCGGACAGGAAGCGAACGAATTGGGGAGGAATAAAGGCGATGGATCTGCAGGGATTGCCCGCTATCGTGACCGGGGGCGCATCGGGGCTTGGCCTGGCGACGGCGCGAATGCTCCGGGAGCAGGGGACCAAAGTCGCGATCTTCGACCTCAAGGAAGATCAAGGTGTCTCCCGAGCCGCTGAGATCGGCGCGTCTTTCCATCAGGTCGATGTATCCGACGATCTCAGCGTCGCGCGGGTAATGGAGGCGGCGGCGGCCCGGGACGGTACCGCGCGCCTGCTGGTAAATTGTGCGGGCGTGGCGCTTCCGGCGCGCACGGTGGACCGGGACGGGCTGGCGCACGACTTGGATCGGTTCCGCAGGACCATCGACGTCAACCTTGTCGGCACGTTCAACACAAGTTCGAAATTCGCAGCGCGCCTGGTCGCGGCCGACATTGCCGATGAGGACAAGGGACTCATCGTCAACACGGCGTCCATCGCCGCGTTCGACGGGCAGATCGGGACGGCGGCCTATACCGCGTCCAAGGCGGGCGTCGCAGGCATGACCCTATCGCTGGCGCGCGATCTGGCGGAGCATCGCATCCGCGTCGTGTCCATCGCTCCCGGCGTATTTCTGACCCCGATGGTGGAGGGTTTCAGTCCGCAGGTACAGAGCAGCCTTGCGGCACAGGTGCCCCATCCGCGCCGCCTGGGCCAGCCGAGGGAATATGCGCAATTCGTGCTCGCGATCGCGAGCAACCCCATGCTGAACGGAGAGACGGTCCGCCTCGACGGCGCGGTACGCCTCGGTCCCCGCTGAACCGGGACCGGCCAACGCGGCGGCCCGACCGAACCGCGCCAGCATCATCATCGGGAGAATATTCATGCCGGGAAGCAGCCAGGGAAAAGCTCTGACAGTGTGCGTCGAAGATGGCGAAGCCCGGCTCTTCATGACCGACGTCGCTTTGCCGCCGCTCGCCGCGCATGAAGTGCGGGTGCGAACAGCGGCCGTCGCGCTGAACTATCGCGATATTGCCATGATCTCGGGAAAGTCGATCGATCGACCGGGCCGGGCCTATATCCCGTTCTCGGATGCCTGCGGGATCGTGGAGGCGGTCGGCGACGGCGTCACGCGATGGCGGCCGGGGGATCGCGTCTGCTCGCTCTTTTTCCCGGAATGGATCGCTGGCGCACTCTCTCCTGAAAGCCGCCGCCCGCTTGGGGCCGCGCGTGACGGCGTTGGGCAGACGATGTTCACGGCGGCCGAGCAGGCGCTGGTTGCGGCTCCATCGCATCTTTCGGCGGCAGAGGCGGCAACCTTGCCCTGTGCGGCCTTGACGGCCTGGAACGCCGTCATGCACTCCGGCGCGGCGAAGCCGGGATCGGTCGTGCTCGTCCAGGGCACGGGAGGCGTCTCCCTCTTCGCCCTGCAATTCGCGAAGATGGCTGGCGCGGCGGTTCTGGCGACCAGTTCGTCCGACGCCAAATTGCAGCAGATGCGTGCGCTGGGCGCCGATGGCGGCATCAACTATCGAGACGATCCCCAATGGAGCGCCCCTGCGCTTTCGATGACGGACGGCCGCGGCGTAGACCTCGTCGTGGAGGTCGGCGGAGCCGGCACGTTTACGGAGAGCCTGAAGGCCATTCGGCTGGGCGGCGCGATTTCCGTGGTCGGCATGTTGAGCGGCGCGGTCGAGCCGATCGATGTGCGGCACATCTATGGCAGGAATGCCCGAATTCGCGGCGTCACGGTCGGTTCGCGAGAGATGTTCGAGGCGATGAACCGTGCGCTTGTTCAGCACGAGATCCATCCCGTCGTCGGCCGCGTCCTGCCTTGGGAGGAGGCCGGCGCGGCGATGGAGGCCCTGCAACGGGGAGATGTCGTCGGAAAGATCGTGCTGGATTTCGGCCTGGCGTGAATTACGAAAGATGCTGTTGGTTCAACGAACCGGCGGCATATCTCAGGATGAAACAACACCGGTATGGCAGCTATTTTGCCTCCAATTGTCCGCGTCGCGGGTCCACGTCTGGGTGACCACTGCATTCATGTCGATCCGCTTGTCGTCTCCCTGAAACGAGACCGTTTGCGACAGACGACCTACTACGATCGCCACATTCCCGAAAACGCGTATGTTGAGATCGCCTCGCTGGATGGAATGGTAACGATATTTGCTGGCCACACCTTGCAGATACTCTTCCTTATCGTCGATTTTCCCGTTTCCGTGCACATGCACGAGATCATCGGCAAGGAGATTGTTAAGGGCAGCCAGGTCCGTTGACACGAGAGCGGCGATCCTCCGATTCTCCAACTCCCGGATGACGTCCTCGACCGAGTGATTCATATGCTCGTCCTTTATGCTTGCCCGGTTCAGAGAAGTGCACTGGCGCCGCGACCGCCGGAAAAGCCCCTCATCGCGGCGTCGATCGCCGCTTCAGCGCATCGAGCTCCGCACGCATGTAGAGGCGTCCGGCGCGCATCACGGCGGCAATGCCGTGAAGGTTTCCAGCCGCCGCCAGTGGATTGGCATTGAGGACGACCAGATCGGCGGCCATCCCCGGCTCCACCGCGCCCATCGTCCGTTCCCGTCCGAGAAAGCGCGCCGCGTCGATCGTCGTCATCTGCAAGATGCGCAAGGGAGGAATGCCGGCTCGCGCGAGCAGGTCGAACTCATGATGCAATGAAGCAGGGGGCAGCCACCCTCCGCCGAAGTCCGTTCCAGCCAGCATCTTGACGCCCGCTTCGTCGAACAGCTTCGTCACCTTCAACTGGAGTTCGAACAGATTCCGAAGCGTCTCCCGGTCGCCCGCGGCCATTCGGCGGCTGAACGCATCACCGACCGAGTTCCAGAGCGCGCGCGATTCCGCGGGCACATATTTATTGTCCGGATTGTCGCGCAGGGATGGGCCGTCGCCTATCTCCATCGCTTCCAGTCGCGCCAGAGTCGGAACCTGCCACATGGTCCCGGCCGCGAGATCGCGGGCGAGCGTGCGGCATTTCGCTTCGTCGAACGTCGCTACCGTCCGCGCGATCAGCCTGATGGCGGGCGGCGGAAGCTGCGCCATGGGATTGGCCAAGAGCCGCTTCCACTCCTCCGGCGCGGCATTCGCCGGAGCCTCCGCCGGTTCCGGTGCCGAAGACAGGATTCGCCGCAACGCGTCCTCGTCGCGCGAGCAACTCAGCAGGACGCTGATGCCTGGGCCAAGATGCTCAACCGACGTCATCCCATGCCCGGCGGCCTCCCTGATCGTGACCGACGGGACAAGATGGCCTGCGATCGGAAGCCCGTTGAGACGCGCTTCGTCAATCGCCGCCAGATAGGCTTCGCGACCGGCATCCGCTATCTTGATGAAATCGGCGCCCTGTTGCTTCTGCCGGCGGACTTCGGCCCGCATCCACTCGGCAGTGGCGCTTGCTCCGGGGATGAGTATCGCACCGGGCATAGCCAACAGGGCCGGGGATTCTGGCGGCAGGATAGGCTTCCCCGATGCACGCGCCGCCAGCAATTCCGGAGAGCCGGCCATCTGGCGGAACCCCGTAATTCCGCTCGCCAGCATGAGCGGCAGGCTCGTCGCGGGACTTGCGCTATTCAGGTTGTGCGCATGCATGTCGTTGTAGCCAGGCACGACAAACCTGCCTGGCAGCGACACGCGGCGTGCTGTGCGAGCGACCTTGAAGCTGTGCGCCGGCGCAACCTTGACGATCCGTTCGCCCTGTATCCACACGGCGCTGTTGGGTCTTGCCGCGCCGGTGCGCGTATCGATGACGGTCACGCCGTCAAGGACCACGCCCTGGCGCACCATGTCCACGGGCGGCGCAGCGGCCAGCGGCGCGGCGGCGACTATCGACAGCAAGGCCGTTGCGAAGGATTTGACTTGGTTTCTCTTATGCACGGACATTTCCCAGCTAGAGCGTTTTCCAAGCAGATGGAATCATCTGCTGACTCGGAAAACGCGACAAAACAAAAACTTAGAGCAGTCGAGCCGATGCAATCGGATCGGAATCTGCTCTAGAATTTCACAGCGGCGCGGGCGCCATAAGTGCGCGGCGCGGCGCGGGTCGATACGAGGATGTTGGCGATGGGTTGCGTCGAGGAGAAGACCGGGGTGCGGTTATTCTCGATGTTGCGAACGAACGCAGCGATCGACCAGTTTCCGTTCGCCGGACCGAAGCTCAACTGCGCATTGCTGCGCCAGACGCCCGAGGCGCGCTGTTCGGGGAGATAGAGGAAACCCAGATACCGGGAACTGCGATATTGCGTATCGGCACTGGCGACGAGGTCGAAATCGCCGACATGAATTGTCTGTTGGGCAGCGATGTTCAGCGTCCATTTCGGCGAGTTGAAGCCCGGCTTGCCCGCGCAATCCACATTATAACGGTTCGCCGCGGTATCCAGAGTGGCGATGCAGCCGGTCAATGGCGGCACGCCGCTATTCTGGTTTACGTAGGTGAACGACTTGTTGCGGCTGTCGAGATACTGGACGTCGCCACTGATCAAAGTCGTCGGAGTGGCCAACACCCGCGCCTCCACCTCGATACCGCGAATGCGCGACTGCCCGATATTCTGGGTGATATTGGTGATGCGTCCGGCAAGGTCGGGACGGACGGACGACACCTGCTGGTCCTTATATTCCCACCAGAAACCCTCGATGTTGAGCTGCACCCGGTTGTCGAAAAACCGGTTCTTCGATCCGACCGTATAGGCTGTGATAAATTCGGGATCATATGTCTCGAAACCGGTGGCGGCTGAAAAGCCGCCCGACCGATAGCCGGTTTCGACGCTCGCATAGAGCATCGATTGCTGGGCCAGATCGAACTCGACCGCGCCGCGATATGTCACGCGGCGGTTGGTCAGGCGCTGATCGTCGTTTCGGTCGCCGCGGATGAGGAGAGCCCCTGTGGGCACGCCGCCAACGCGCAGCGGCACCGGCGGTGATCCCGCCGCGGGGAAGGCGAAGGGAAACTGCGCCGGCGTCTCCACAACGGGAAAGAGCGGAGCGTTGGGACAGGTGGGCACGCCCGCGACCCGTAGCTGGCAGACGATCGCGCCTGAGATGCTCGTGCCGGCGAACCGCTTGCGATCCTCGGTATAGCGGATACCGCCGACAAGTCTGACGCGGTCGTTCAGATGGAGTGTCAGCCGGCCGAAGGGCGCGATCGATTCCGTGACGTAGCGCGCGTTGGAGAATGCTGCCGAAGCCGAGGTGCTCAGCGCGACATCGGCAGAGATGTCCTCATGATAGTAAAGCGCGCCTATCGTATAGTCGATGCTGCCGACGCGGTTGCCGGCGAAACGTGCCTCAAGGCTGTATTGCTCATCGGTCTCGCGCTGGAGCGCCCCGAAGGCGCCGCTGGTCGCCAGATAGTCGAGCTTGTTGTAGCGCCATGCAGGGATGACCGAGAGCGTGCCGATTGGCGTTGTCCACTCGATCAGCCCGTTGGCGCCGTAAAACCGATTGTTCTGATAGGGCGCGATGGCCAGCGGGTCCAGCTTGCGGCCTGCGGGGCCGGCGTTGACGGTGACGCGATAGGCCTGCGCCAAAGGCGTGAGCACGCCATCGGAGGCAGGCACGCTCGCCGGCGCAAAGGCGTATCGGCCGGCCAGAGGATTATAGACATAGTGCCCGTCGTAACCGACGCTCGTACCCACGCCGCCCAGATCCGCATGGTCGGCGGCGAGGCGAACGGTCAGGTTGGGCGTCAGGCGTGCCTTCAACTGCACGCGCAATGCGGCAATATCCTCGTCAGATGTTCCATCGCGATTATAGCCATCCCGCTTCGAGCGCATGCCCGATATGCGGAGAGCCCCGTCATCGCCCATGGGTATGTTGACCGCTGCTTCCGCGATGAGGGCATCGTAATTGCCATAGCTCAGGGAGCCATGGCCGGAAAAATCGCCAGGCTTCGGCTGCACGGGGATGACGTTGATCGCGCCGCCCGTCGCGTTGCGGCCGTACAGCGTTCCTTGCGGACCTTTCAACACCTCGACCCGTTCGAGATCGTAGAAAACGCCGACCGTGCCGGTCGGGCGGCCCACATAAACGCCGTCATAGTTGAACGCAGAGGCCGGATCGCTGTTCTGGGTAAGGGTAAAATTGCCGACGCCCCGGATGAAAATCAGATTGCCGGTACTCGTCGGCTGGATGGAGAGCGCAGGAACCTGTTCGTTGAGCCGATCCGCCTGCGTCACGCCGGCCTTCAGCAGCGCGGCGCCGTCGACGACATTTATAGCAACCGCCGCGCGCTGCGAGCTTTCGACCCGGCGCTGGGCGGTTACGATGATTTCTTCCAGACCCGTTCCATTGGCGGTGGATTCCTCCGCCGATGCGGGTTCCTGCACGGCCGACCCCGCCGGCGCGCCTTGCGAGAGGGCGATCCCCGGCATCAAACAAACGGACGCAACGGTCGTCACCAGCCATACACGCATCTTTTCCTCCCGACATTTATCTATGATCTGCCGACATTCACCGGCTTTGTTGTATTATTGAAGATTAGCTATTCAAGGAAACGATGGCGGTTTCTGTCCCATGATAGGCAGCGGGCATCAGGGCCGTCGGTTCGATGAAGCGGATGAAGCAGCCGGCGCCGCGCGTGCGCCAGCCGCAAGTTACGAGCAGCCCTGGGCCGACGGAATCCCTCGACCCTGTTCAGGCCCGGCACGCGGTTCCCGATGGAATCCCGGCCTCGTCAGATCTTGACTGCGTCCAGTCCCACCGGTCCGCTTGCAGGACGCCGTTTGAGTTCCGTCTCGTCCTCACCCGCAAGCATCCGCTGACGCAACATGTCCGGGTCGAACTCGACGCCGATGGGATTGACGTTGAACTCTTCCGTAAAGAAGAACTTCGTCGATTCTTCGACAGTCTCGAAATTCTCGACCTGGAATTCGAGATGATTGCCGTCCGGGTCGCGATAGTAGAGCGAGGTGGTGGGGCCATGATTGATCGCCCATGCAGGCGCGATCCCAAGATCTTTCAGGCGCTGATAATTTTCCAGCAGGTCGTGAAGCGAGTCATAGGTGAAGGCGATATGATGCAGGCCGACATCGGAACCGTCCTGGTCGTGCAGATCGGGAACGGCCACGATCGCGATGCGATGATGCTCTTCATCGTAGGACAGGAAAGACAAGCCCGGATTTTCGTAGGCGGCCGTCGCATGCATCACGAGCTTGTACCAATCCACCATCTCCGTGAAGCGGGACGTGCGGAGAACAAAATGAGCGAGTTTCGAAGGCGGAACAATTTTCGCCGCGATCTCGGATCGGCGTTCATCAAGCATCTGCATTGTCTTCTCCTTAGTCTCTCTTTTCCGTCGGGACGGCCACGCCGCCCATCATTTGCGCGCCTTGTTTCCTTCGGGCGCCGCCCTTCGCCGAACAAACCCGCAGGATTGCGCGCTCCGCATCGCGGGAGTTTAGTCGCCCAAAGCTATAAAACCGATATGGCAGAAACTTGCCGGCGATAGCTGGCACCTATCGGCTGCCTGGCATCCGCACATCCGCAGCAAGCGCAATCAAGGGACCTGAGCGATGCCTGCCACGCATCTCAGGGCGGGATGCGCCATCTGCCCATGCCCGTCCAGGAGCGCATCGCGGCCGCGCTCCGGTTCCAGCCCGAGATATGCTCGCTCAACATGGGGAGCATGAACTTCGCGCTGTTTCCCGTGGCGGGCAAGATCACGGAATGGAAATATCCGTGGGAAAAGGACTATATTGCCAATTCGGACGATTATGTCTTCCGCAACAGCTTCCGTGACATCGCCTATATGTTCGAGACGCTGGGCGGCATGGGCACCAAATATGAGCATGAATGCTATGACCTTTCGCATCTCTACACGCTGGCGCACTTCATCGATCGTGGCCTGATCAAGCCGCCATTCTTCGTCCAGATGGTCTTCGGAATCCTGGGTGGAGTGGGCGCGCACCTCGAAAACCTCGTGTTCATGAAGGAAACCGCGGACCGGCTTTTCGGCAAGGAGAGCTATAAATGGTCGGTGCTGGCGGCGGGCCGCCACCAGATGCCGTTCATAACCCAGGCGGCGCTGCTGGGCGGGCATGTTCGCGTCGGGCTTGAGGACAGTCTTTATATCGGACGTGGCGAACTCGCCGCATCGAACGCCCAGCAGGTCGAGAAGATCAAGCGCATCCTGGCCGAACTCGGCCATGAGCCCGCGACACCCGCCGAAGCGCGCGAAATGCTGGGCCTGAAGGGCGCCGACCGGACGCTCATCTGATCACGCAAGAAGCCGCGGAGGGTGTGACACCCGCGGCGGCCCTCCTCAATTTATCGACCGCCGATCGAATTCGAAGGATCAAGTGCATGGAAGCCGCGAGCAGCCAGTCGCGACGCGACATCGTCAACGCGCTCGAGCATCTCGATACGCGATTATTGTGGCTTTCCTCCTGGATGATTCACAACGCCAATCATCTTCGGCCGAAACGTGATGGCCTGAAGGTCGGCGGCCATCAGGCCAGTTGTTCGTCGATGACCGCGATCATGGCGGCGCTCTACTTCCATGCCCTTCGTCCGCAGGACAAAGTGGCGGTCAAGCCGCATGCGGGGCCGGTACTGCATGCCATCCATTACCTGCTCGGCAACCAGACCCTCGATCGCATGCAGAAATTCCGCGGTCTGGGGGGTGTGCAAAGCTATCCTTCCCGTACCAAGGACACTATCCCCGTCGACTTCTCCACGGGCTCGGTCGGCCTGGGCGTCGCGGTCACGGCTTTCTCTTCACTCGTCCAGGACTATCTTATCGCGCACGGCCAGGTGCGGGAGGAGGATGCGGGTCGCATGATCGCGCTGATGGGCGATGCCGAACTCGACGAGGGCAATATCTACGAATGCCTGATCGAGGGTTACAAGCACGATCTGCGCAACTGCTGGTGGATCGTCGACTATAACCGCCAGTCGCTGGATGCGACCACGGCGGATCGCATGTTCCGGCGCTTCGACGATATCTTCGAGACATGTGGCTGGCGCGTTGTCACGCTAAAGTACGGAAAGATGCAGCAGGCCGCCTTCGCTCAGGCAGGCGGCAAGGCGCTGGAAGAGTGGATCGACAGCTGCCCGAACGCCGAATTCGCTGCGCTGACCTATCAGGGTGGTGCAGCCTGGCGCGAGCGGTTGATGGCCGACATCGGCCAGAAACCGAACGCCCGGAAGCTGCTCGACAGCTATGACGACGAGGCTCTGGCGCGGCTCATGACCAATCTGGGCGGCCATTGCATCGAAACGCTGGTCGACGCATTCGACAGCGCGCAGGACGACCGGCCGACCCTGTTCATCGCCTATACGGTCAAGGGCCACGGGTTGCCGCTCGCGGGCCACAAGGACAATCACTCGGGCATGATGAACCCGGCCCAGATGGAGCAGTTCCGCACCGGCCTGGGCATCAGGGAAGGCGAGGAGTGGGAACCCTGGGGCGGCCTTGGCGACAATGCCGCAACAGAGCTGAAGGCTTTCATCGCCGACAGTCCGATCGCGAAGGTCAAGACGGAACCGCTGGCGCCCGCAATCGCCGTTCCGGCGATCCGCGCGCCCGAGGGTGCCGAACAATCCACCCAGGCCGCTTTCGGACGCATCCTGCTCGACCTCGCCAAATCGGGCGAGGAGCTGGCCGATCGCATTGTCACCACCGCGCCTGACGTCACCCAGACCACCAATCTCGGCGCCTTCGTCAACCAGCGCGGCCTGTTTCGCCGGCAGGAGCTGGCCGACGTGTTCCACAAGGCGAAGATTCCCTCGGCACAGAAATGGGCGCAGCATGCGGCGGGTCAGCATATCGAGCTGGGCATTGCAGAAAACAACTTCTTCCTCATGCTGGCCTCGCTGGGCCTTGCCGCACCGCATTTCGGTACACGGCTGCTGCCGGTCGGCACTGTCTACGACCCGTTCATCGCCCGGGGTCTCGATTCGCTGAACTATGGCTGCTATTCGGACTCCCGCTTCCTCCTGGTGGGCACGCCGTCGGGAATCACGCTGGCAGCGGAAGGCGGCGCGCACCAGTCGATCAACACCCCGCTGATCGGCATGGGTCAGCCCAATCTCACCTATTTCGAGCCGGCCTATGCCGACGAGCTGGCCATGATGATGGCTTATGCCTTCGACCATATGCAGCAGCCTGACGGCAGCTCCGTCTATCTGCGCCTGACGACCCGATCGATCCCGCAGGTCGCACGCGATGACGTCAGCTGGCAAGCCGACCTGTTGAAGGGCGGTTACTGGCTGCGTCGTCCTTCCGAAGGGGCTGAAGCCGCGATTGCCTTCACCGGCGTCGTCGCGCCCGAAGCGTTGGCGGCGTGGGAAAAGCTTGTCGACGACATTCCGGGTCTCGGCCTGCTCAATGTCACCTCACCTGACCTGCTCCATCGCGGCTGGTCGGCCCGTCGCGCCGCGCGCTGGACCGATGAAACGGCCGCGCCCTGCCATGCTGAGACGTTGCTATCCGCGCTGGCACCGGGCGCGGGCCTGGTGACGGTGCTCGACGGATCGCCCGCCGCGCTGTCCTGGCTCGGCGGCGTCAAGGGCATGCGGGTGAGCCCGCTCGGGACCGACCGTTTCGGCCAGACCGGGGACCTGCCCGATCTCTATCACGCCTATCGGCTGGACAGCGACGCCATCATCGAAGCCGCCGCCGAACTTTTCCTGGGAAACTGACATGGCCATCGAACTGAAGATGCCGGCGCTGTCGCCGACGATGGAAAAGGGCACGCTGGCAAAATGGCTGGTCGCCGAGGGCGATCTGGTGAAGGCCGGCGATCTCCTCGCCGAGATCGAGACCGACAAGGCCACGATGGAATTCGAAGCCGTGGACGAGGGGAGGATAACGAACCTCGTGGTTCCCGAAGGAACGGCAGACGTTGCGGTCGGCACGGTCATTGCCGTCATGGCGGAGAATGGCGAGACCGCGCCCAGGCCGGTGCTGGCCGGCGCCGAGCCGACGATCGCCCGACCTGTCGAGGCCGCGCAAGCGCCCGCTCCATCCGCTCCAGAGTCGGTCCGGCCAAAGCCCGCGCCAAGGGTGCCGGCGCCGCGCACCCGTGTGTCGCCCGCCGAGCGGGTGAAGGTTAGCCCGCTTGCATTGCGCATTGCGGAGGCGAAGGGCATTGACCTTGGCGGCATCACCGGTACCGGCCCCAACGGCCGCATCGTTCGCGCCGATCTTGGCATCGGGCCATTGGTCACCCCGCGCCACGACCCGGTCGCACGGTCGATCGACGCCGTGCCGTCCCCTGTCGCGACCATCGCCCCACCGCCTTCCGGCGTTCCTGTCGAGACGGTCAAGCTCAGTTCGATGCGAAAGACCATCGCGCGGCGCCTCACCGAATCCAAGCAGACGGTGCCGCACTTCTACCTGACGGCACGCTGCAACATCGATCCGCTGTTGAAGCTGCGCAGAGAATTGAACGCCTCTCTCGCGCCGCGCAGCATCAAGCTCAGCGTCAACGACATGCTGATCAAGGCCCTGGCGCTCGCGCTCGTCGAAGTGCCGGACGCGAACGTCCAGTTCGGCGGCGAGGAGCTGCATCGCTTCGCGCGCGTCGACATATCGATGGCGGTTGCGATCGACGGCGGCCTCATCACTCCGGTGATCAAGGGCGCTGAGGCGCTGTCGCTTTCCGCCATAGCGACGCAGACGAAGGCGCTCGCCGCGAAGGCGCGCGATGGCAAGCTGCTGCCCGAGGAATATCAGGGCGGCACCTGCTCGATCTCCAATCTCGGCATGTTCGGGATCGACGAGATGTTTCCGGTGATCAATCCGCCCCAGGCTCTCATTCTGGGCACGGCCGCAGGGGTGGAGCAGCCGTGGAAGGTCGATGGTGCCGTGGGGCTCGCGACGATCATGGCGACGACGGCGAGCTTCGATCATCGCGCAATCGACGGCGCCCTGGCGGCCCAGTTCATGCAGTCATTCCGCGGCCTTGTCGAAACGCCGATCCTGCTGTGCAGTTGATCATGACAAGTGCCGGGGGGCGCTTGTTCTTCCTCAAATCATTCGAGGAAGGCGCTGTCCAGATCCGTGGAGCAGGAGCGGACATATCCGCCTGAAGCTGAAGGAAATTTATGCAGACCGACCCTATCGTGATTGCCAGTTATGCCCGCACTCCGATGGGCGGGTTTCAAGGCGCGTTTTCATCGGTCGCCGCAACGGAGCTTGGCGCTATCGCCGTCCGTGCGGCAGTCGAACGCGCCAAGGTGCCGGGCGAAGCAATCGACCGCATCTACATGGGATGCGTGCTGCCGGCGGCGCTCGGCCAGGCGCCGGCGCGACAGGCCGCTCTCGGCGCCGGGCTTCCGGAGAGCGTTCAGGCCACGACAGTGAACAAAATGTGCGGCTCTGGCATGCAGGCAATCATCATGGCGGCCGAAGCGCTGCGAGCGGGCGCCGCCGACGTCATCGTCGCCGGAGGCATGGAAAGCATGACCAATGCGCCCTATGCCCTTCCCAAACATCGCTCTGGCGCTCGGATCGGACATGACCGCGTCATCGACACAATGATGATGGACGGTCTCGAGGATGCCTATAGCGTGGGCAAGCCGATGGGCGCGTTCGCGCAGGATACGGCGGATGCCTATCAGTTCACGCGCGAGATGCAGGATGCCTATGCGCTTCGGTCGCTGGAGCGGGCGCGGGCCGCAATCGAAACGGGCGCCTTCGCCGAAGAAATCGTGCCGGTGCCTGTAAGGACGCGGTCAGGCTCGCAATTCATCGCAACGGACGAGCAGCCGGGGAGGGCGCGGCCGGAGAAAATACCGACGTTAAAGCCTGCATTCGCGTCAAACGGCACGATCACTGCGGCGAGTTCGGCATCGATCTCCGATGGCGCGGCGGCCATTATATTGACTCGGCGGAGCGTTGCCGAGCGGCTCAAAATGCCGGTAATAGCGCGCTTGAGCGGGGCCGCGGCGCATGCGCATGCTCCCGCGCTCTTCACCACCGCTCCCGTTCACGCCATCCGGACGTTGCTCGGCAGAACAGGCTGGTCGGTTGAGGATGTCGACCTGTTCGAGGTGAACGAAGCCTTTGCCGCGGTAGCGATGATCGCGGCGCGCGATTTGGCAATCCCCGATGACCGCCTCAATGTAAATGGCGGGGCGACAGCCCTGGGCCATCCGATAGGCGCGTCGGGCGCGCGCATTCTGGCAACCTTGCTGGCGGCGCTTCAACGCCGGGGCGGTCGGCGCGGCGTCGCGGCCCTGTGCATCGGCGGCGGCGAAGCGACCGCAATGGCAATTGAACTGATTTGAGGGAGAGACAAGCGATGAACATCGATGGCGTTGCAGCAATCGTCACGGGAGGCGCATCGGGGCTCGGGGCTGGCACGGCACTGCGCCTTGCCCGCTTAGGAGCCAGGGTCACGATCTTCGACCTCAATTCGAAGCTCGGCTCCGCACAGGCGGAGGAGTTGGGAGGACATTTCCTGGCCGTGGATGTGACGGACGAAGTCGCCGTTCACGCGGCGATCGCGGAAGCTGAGGCGCGGCACGGCGTCGCTCGCATCCTGATCAATTGCGCCGGCATCGCCACGCCGCGCAAGGTGATAGATCGCGACGGCAGTCCGATGCCGCTTGCCGACTTCTCCAGGATCGTGACGATCAATCTCATAGGTTCGTTCAATGTGCTCTCCGCCTTCGCCGCGCGGCTTCACACCGCCGAACCTGTTGGCGAGGAGCGCGGTGTCATCGTCAACACGGCGTCGGTTGCCGCCTATGATGGGCAGATCGGTCAGGCCGGCTATGCCGCGTCGAAGAGTGGAATCGTTGGAATGACACTGCCGATAGCGCGAGAGCTTGCGCGTTATGGCATAAGGGTCATGGCGATCGCACCGGGCATCTTCTGGACGCCGCTGCTCGCCGGACTGCCCCAGGAGGCCCAGGACTCCCTCGGAAAGCAGGTGCCGTTCCCCAGCCGGTTGGGGCAGCCCGGCGAATATGCGCAATTGGTGGAAAGCATCATAACCAACCCGATGTTGAACGGAGAGGTCATTCGCCTGGACGGAGCGATCAGGATGGCCCCCAAATAAGCGCGCAGCGGCGGCCCGAATGTCAAGGCAGAAATGATCGAGCGCTTTTCCGCAACGGCGCCAAATGCCGAAGCGGTTCGGGCGACTGCGGCGAGAGCATGGCCTCGCGGTCCATGCCGCCCTTGCCCTGTTCGACCCGGATCAGCATTCGCTTGCTGTCGATATTGTCGTCCTCTGTCGGAGATCCGCCTGAACGGCGTGGAGCCATGGCTTTTCAGAGGTCGGGTTTTGGGAAGAGAGAAGCGCTTCATCTTGGGGCTTCGTGGCTGAACATCTGTTTCCCGCGCGGCGACCAAGCTTGTCATCGGTGATCTCAACCGCCGGGATGGTTCGCCTTCAGAACATCCTCGATGCGATCCGCAACTTGGGTCATCGCCATCAAGCCGGTTCCACGGTCAGCACCGCAGCTTCCGCGCCCGTCACTCTCATTCTTGCACCGACTGGCGAGTCGGGGCCTCTGCACGACCAGACGCTGTCGCCCACCTTCACCCGGCCCCGGCCATTGTCGATGGGTTCGACGACGGTGACGACCTCTCCCACCAGCCGGGCGGTGCGGTCGTTGAGGAGCGGGTCTTGCGAGTCCACCGGATTGGCGGTGTACCAGCGTCGCCCGCCCCAGACCGACAGCAGGCAAAGGCCCGCGAAAAGCAGCAACTGAAGGGGGATGGAGACCGGAAACGCGAGAGCGACCAGACCGGTCAGCGCGGCGGCCAGCGCGACCCAGATCAGGAATACGCCCGGTATCACCACTTCACCCATGGCGAGCAGCGCGGCGAAGACCAGCCAGCCCCAATGGTCGTCCAGCATGGCGAGCCAGTCGGTCATGCCTGCCCCTGTCCGAACGGCCCGCGCCGCGACGGGGCAGGGGGCGGCGGTGGAGGCGCGGCGTCTCCCAGAGCCTCCCTGGCCAGCGCGCCGATGCCGCCCAATGTGCCGATCAGCTGAGTCGCCTCCACCGGAAAAAGGATCGTCTTGGCGTTGGGGGAGGTGGCGAACTGGCTCACCGCCTCGACATATTTCTGGGCGACGAAATAGTTGATCGCCTGCGCGTTGCCGCTGGCGATCGCTTCGGAAACCATCTGCGTTGCCTTGGCTTCGGCCTCCGCCTCGCGCTCGCGGGCTTCGGCGTCGCGGAAGGCGGCTTCGCGGCGGCCCTCCGCTTCCAGGATCTGGCTTTGCTTCTGCCCTTCGGCCTTCAGGATTTCCGATGCGCGCAGCCCCTCCGATTCGAGGATCAGGGCGCGCTTCTCGCGTTCGGCCTTCATCTGGCGGCCCATGGCGTTGACGATGTCGGCGGGCGGGCGGATGTCCTTGAGTTCCACGCGGGTGATCTTGATGCCCCATGCATTGGTGGCATGGTCGACCACCGAGAGCAGGCGGGCGTTGATCTCGTCGCGCTTGGACAGGGTTTCGTCCAGGTCCATCGACCCCATGACCGTGCGCAGGTTGGTGGTCGCGAGCTGCATGATCGCGACATAGAGTTCCGACACTTCATAGGCCGCCTTGGCCGCGTCCAGCACCTGGAAGAACACGACGCCGTCGACCGAGACCATGGCGTTGTCCTTGGTGATGATCTCCTGCCCCGGAATGTCGACCACCTGTTCCATCATGTTGATCTTCCGCCCGACGGCGTAGAAGAAGGCAGGGTAGAAATTCAGGCCGGGGCGCGCGACTTCGGTGAAGCGGCCGAAGCGTTCGATGGTATATTGATAGCCCTGGCGCACGACCTTGACGCTCACCGCCAGGTAGAACAGCACCAATAATGTCACCGTCAGCGCGAATGTCGTCAGCATCTCTGCCTCTCCCCCGAAATCCGCTTGGACTATGACGCGAAATCATGAATGGGAAAAGGCAAAGTGATAGGAGTTCCATCATGTTGTTGCGCCACGCCCGATCGCTGCTGTTCCTTCCCGCGTCCAACCCGCGCGCCATTGCCAAGGCGCGGACGCTGTCCTGCGACATGGTGATACTGGATCTGGAGGATGCGGTGCCCGACGGCCGCAAGGAAGAAGCGCTGGCCAATGCGGTCGAAGCGGTTGCGGAGGGATTTGGCAGTCGTCTCTCGGCAGTGCGCATCAATGTCGAGGGCGCGCCCTCTCATGGGCGGGAGATGGTCGCGCTCAAGGCATCGGCCGCGGATTATGTGGTGCTGCCCAAGGTGGAAAATCCCCGTCAGGTGAAGGATGTGTTCAGCGTCTGCCACAAGCCGGTGATCGCGATGATCGAGAGCGCGACGGGCGTGCTGGCGGCGCAGGCGATCGCGGCGGCGGAGGGCTGCGCGGGGCTGTTCATGGGGAATAACGATCTGCGGCAGGATTTGGGGATACCGCCGTCGGCCGGGCGGGAAGGGCTGGCCCTGTCCCTGCAATCCGTCATCCTTGCGGCGCGAGCGGCGGGGATCGCCGTGTTCGATGGTGTCTTCAACCGGCTGGACGATGAAGCGGGTTTCGAAAGCGAGTGCGCGGCGGGGCATGCGCTGGGCTTCGACGGCAAGACGCTGATCCATCCGAGCCAGGTGCCGGTCGCCAATCAGGTGTTCGGTCCCGACCCCCAGGCCGTCGCCGATGCACGGCGGCTGGTCGAGGCGGCGACGGGCGGGGCCGAGCGGTTCGAGGGGCGAATGATCGAAAGCATGCATGTCGAGGAGGCGAGGGCGCTGATCGCGCGGGCCGACGCCGTGACGGCATAGCCGATGCCGGAACTGAAATATCCGCATGGATAACCCGGTGCAACGGTCATAAAATCAGGGAAAGGACGTGAATCCGCGATGTTTCCGGATGCGTCATAAATGTCACTGTCAAATAAAAATTAATGGCATTTTTATGGCAAAATGTTAATGTTTGATTTGCGGGGTCGGAGATTCTGCGAGGTCCATCATGTCCAGGTTGAGGATGGCGGCGAGTGCCGCCAGTTGTATCGTTGCGCTCTTTTTCGGCGGCGCTGCGTCCGCGGGGGAGGTACAGTGCTGGCAGCCTTATGAAATAGAGGCAGCGCGTGTCAGAGATCTTCAGATCATGTTGATGCTGGGATCGCTGAAATGCCGATCGACCAATAGCGAAATCACCGCGAAATACGATAAATTCTATGAGAGGATGGGAAATGCGGGCAAATATAATAATGCA
Organism: Sphingobium fuliginis; assembly: GCF_004152845.1. GTDB lineage: Bacteria > Pseudomonadota > Alphaproteobacteria > Sphingomonadales > Sphingomonadaceae > Sphingobium > Sphingobium fuliginis. Next base: position 366,631 of record NZ_SEON01000001.1, on the reverse strand, counting down.
TTGAAACTGCGTTTCATGCGTGAAAACGGCATTGCCGACGGGCAACGTGCCTATGACGACTTCATCACGAAAATGGCCAACAGTCATACGGATGGCGTGCAATCGGCGGGTTTCTGTCAAATGGCCGACACGCTGATGACGTTGGCCACCAACGCCGGTCAGGACGAACTGCCTGTGTTGGCGCGGAATTTTTCGGAAAAGCCGGCTGGCGTGGGCGATGTCTGTGAACTGAAGACGGCTGCTGCGGCGCCTTTGGCCGCGCCGCCGCCGGTGGCGGAACCAGCGATGCCGGTTGCCGTGGCGGAAGCGGCACCGCCCGCCGTCACGCCGCAATCGGCGGCCGCAGCGCTGGAGGCGGCGGCCATTGCGCTACAATCGGCTGCCGCGAGCCTCAAGACTCCGGCTGCCGATGTGGCGCCGAAGGATGCCGTGTCGGATGCCCAGCCGACGATGGTGGCTGTGGCGAAGCCGGTGAGTTGAGGGTGTCATGGGTGCCGCGCCTTTGGGGAGCGCGGCACGGGGAAATGCGAGCCCCGGAACGCTTTTTCAGTCCCCGCTGCGTTCCTCCGGTCTCCATCCCCGGCTCACCGCTTCTCAGCGTTTTTCATATCTCCAGTTGCGGCCCTTGCCCGCCGCGATCCATTCGACCGCCTGTGCGATGCGCCTGTCGCGGGTGGCATCCGTTTGCGCATCGTTGATCCACTCGCAATAGTCGCGCACCTTGCCGGGCGGGAAGCCTGCCCATGTTGCCGCGGCGGCAGGGTCGGCGTCGAGGGCCGCCGCGAAAGCGGGATGCAGGGGGAGCGGTGCGCGAGGCGTCTTCACGCCGCTGCGTGGCTCGTTGCCTGCCTCTATCAACGCCATGGCTTTCCTCAAAAGAGCTGCGATCGTGGCATCGTCCGGCAGATCTTGCAGGCTTCGAATCCGGCCGAACTGGCCCATGGCTTCGCCACGACTGCTGTCCGGCGCAACCTTGTCATGCCAGAAGCCGAAGGCGACATGCCGCTGGAAGCCGGCCATGTTGCAGAGGTTTTTGTCCCGATAGGTGAAGAAGGGCATGCCCCATTTGACGGTTTCCGCAATGTCCGGCGATGCCGCGTGGATCAGACCGCGCAAATGGCGGAGGATCGGCTGTGCGAAATCGGCCTGCCGGGCGATGTAGGCGTCGATGCGGGGATCGACCGCCATCGCCATCAGCCCTGCCGGTGCCGGGCGGTCAGCAGATAGTTGATCGCCTTGTTGGGCGAAAGGATGAAGCCCCTGGCCGGTGAGAAGCTGAGTCCGCTGCTGTCGATCACCTCCAGCCCCGCATTCTCCAGCAGCTTCGCAAGTTCCTCGGGATTGAGGAATTTGTGCCAGTCATGCGTGCCCTTGGGGATGCCGCCGATGCTTTCCCCGATGGTGATCATGGCAAGGCGGGAGAGGGGGGTGCGGTTGGGCGTCGAAAGGATCAGCAGGCCGTCCGGGGCCATCTTTTCCGCCAGCGCGGCGACGAAGGCTGCCGGGTCCGCCACATGTTCGATCACCTCCATGCAGGTGACGAGGTCGAAACCTGTTTCCTCCAGTCGTTCCACCGGCGTGGCGCGATAGTCGATGGCGAGGCCTTGCCCCGCGGCATGGTTGCGCGCCACGGCGATATTCTCCTCCGCCGCATCCAGCGCGGTCAGGCTAGCGCCCAGGCGCGCCAGCGGTTCGGCCAGCAGGCCGGCGCCGCAGCCGACGTCCAGGGCGCGGCGGCCCGCCAGCGGACGGAAATCATGGCTCCGCCCCGGCCAATGCCGGTCGACGGCATCGCGAATATAGCGCAGCCGGACCGGATTGAGCTTGTGCAGCATGGCGCTGCTGCCATGGGGATTCCACCAGTCGGCGGCCATGGTGCCGAAATGGGCGGCTTCACGCGGGTCGATGGTGCTGGACGCAATATTCTCCATGGCCTCCTGCTACCAGTGTCCGGGGGTGCAGGCTATGGCTGTTTTTCGGCCTGTCTTGCATTGCCCGGCGCCGCCGATCCGAATTCGCGCGCCTTGTCCTCCTGGTCGAGGCGACGGTAGAGGTCCCGCGTCGCATCCTCGGTGCGGCGCATCTCTTCCGGCGTCCGGTGCCTGCGGTTGCTGAGCATCACGAAAATCAGCACGATCCCGAGCAGGATCGGCCCGCCGATCGTCACCATCGCCCATAAGCTGCTTTCCATCGCATCCTCCGTTCCTGGTCCCCGGACGGGCAATGACCGGCAGGCGGGTCGGTTCCTTCCGCTGCTGCCGCTACTCTGTCGCTTTGCTTGCCATATTCGCCGCTGCTGCTAATAGGAGCGCCGTTTTCGCGCCCCTCCGGGGCATTTTATTTCTTTTCAGCAGGCGGGTTCGACAGGCAAATGGCGCGCATCGTGATGAAATTCGGCGGCACCTCCATGGCGGGGATGGAGCGAATTCGCAACGTGGCCGCACGGGTCAAACATGTCGTCGAACAGGGGCATGAGGTCGCCGTCGTCGTATCCGCCATGGCGGGGGAGACCGACCGGCTGGTGGGTTTCTGCAAGGAAGCCTCGCCGCTCTACGATCCGGCGGAATATGATGTCGTCGTTGCTTCCGGCGAACAGGTGACGAGCGGCCTGCTGGCCATGACGCTGAAGGCGATGGGCGTGGATGCGCGGAGCTGGCTCGGCTGGCAGCTTCCGATCCGCACCAACGAAGCCCATGCCAAGGCGCGCATCGGGGACATCGACACGATCGACCTGCTGGCGTCGATGCGGTCGGGCACGGTGGCGGTCATCCCCGGCTTTCAGGGCATGATGGAGGATGGCCGCATCTCCACCCTCGGCCGCGGCGGGTCCGATACCTCGGCCGTTGCCGTCGCGGCGGCGGTGAAGGCGGACCGCTGCGACATCTATACCGACGTCGACGGCGTCTACACCACCGATCCCCGCATCGTGGCGCGGGCGCGCAAGCTCGACCTCGTCACCTATGAGGAGATGCTGGAACTGGCTTCGGTCGGCGCCAAGGTGCTCCAGACCCGCTCGGTCGGCCTCGCCATGAAGGAAGGCGTGGTCGTGCAGGTGCTTTCCTCCTTCGATGATCCCACCCAGGACGACCTCCCCGGCACGCTGATCGTCAGCGAAGAGGAACTGGAAGCCAAGCTCAAGGAAGACAAGATGGAACGTCAGCTCATCACCGGCATCGCCCATGACAAGAATGAGGCGAAGATCACCCTGACCCGCGTGCCGGACCGTCCGGGCGCGGTGGCGCACATCTTCGGGCCGCTGGCCGACGCCGCGATCAACGTGGACATGATCATCCAGAATGTCGGCCGCGACAAGGGCGAGACGGACGTGACCTTCACCGTGCCGGGCGCGGATCTTGCACGGGCGCTGGACGTGCTGGAAAGCCAGAAGGACGTGATCGGCTTCAACCGGGTGATCCCGGATACGAAGGTGGCGAAGGTGTCGGTCGTCGGCGTCGGCATGAAGAGCCATGCGGGCGTCGCCAGCACCATGTTCAAGTCGCTGGCTGATCGCGGCATCAATATCCTCGCCATCTCGACCAGCGAGATCAAGGTTTCGGTGCTGATCGACGAGGATGAGACCGAACTGGCGGTGCGTGTGCTGCACACGGCCTATGGCCTGGACGCGCCGGTCGCTTGACCTTTCCTTCCCTGCCCTTCAGGGGAGGGGCCGGGGATGGGGGACTGCCCCACAAAATAGCGCGTGGGGAGAACCCCCACCCCAACCCCTCCCCTGAAGGGGAGGGGCTTTATGATTCTAAGGGCTTGAACATGACCAACGCCAAACTCGCTTCCCTGATGGCCCGCGGCACCGATTTCCTGGGTTGCGAGGTCGCGATCCTGTGCGGGGCGATGAGCTGGGTGTCGGAGCGCAATCTGGTTGCGGCCATCTCCAATGCGGGCGGCTTCGGCGTGATCGCCTGCGGGGCCATGACTCCCGAGCTGCTCGACAGGGAGATCGCGGCGACCAAGGCGCTGACGGGCAAGCCCTTCGGCGTCAACCTCATCACCATGCACCCGCAGCTTTTCGAGCTGATCGAGGTTTGCGCGAAACATGAGGTCGGACATGTCGTCCTCGCCGGCGGCCTGCCGCCCAAGGGCAGTATCGAGGCGATCAAGGAGAAGGGCGCGAAGCTGATCTGCTTCGCTCCCGCGCTGGCGCTGGCCAAGAAGCTGGCGCGTTCCGGGGTGGATGCGCTGGTGATCGAGGGCATGGAGGCGGGCGGACATATCGGCCCGGTGTCGACCAGCGTGCTGGCGCAGGAAATCCTGCCGGAAATGGCGTCGCAGCTTCCCGTCTTCGTCGCCGGCGGCATCGGGCGTGGCGAACTGATCGCCGGCTATCTGGAAATGGGCGCGGCGGGCGTGCAGCTGGGCACCCGCTTTGCCTGCGCGGTCGAGAGCATCGCCCATCCGAACTTCAAGAAGGCCTTTTTCCGTGCATCGGCCCGCGATGCGATCGCCAGCGTGCAGATCGACCCGCGCCTGCCGGTCATCCCCGTGCGGGCGCTGAAAAACGCGGGAACCGAGGCCTTTACGGCCAAGCAGCGGGAGGTCGCCAATCTGCTCGACAGCGGCGCGGTCGACATGGGCGAGGCGCAGCTCCAGATCGAACATTATTGGGCGGGTGCGCTTCGCCGCGCCGTGATCGACGGCGATGTCGAGGGCGGTTCGCTGATGGCCGGGCAGTCGGTGGGCATGGTGTCGAAGGAGGAGCCGGTGGCCGACATCATCGCGCAATTGATGGACGAAGCGGCGGCGGCGCTGGAACGGCGCATCTAGGATATCGTGCAGAAAAGCGGGACTGGTTTTCTGCTTCAAAGGATACGCAACAAAAACTTGGAGCGCGCGACCAGCGTCCGATTTTGACGCAGCGGCCTGGGGCATACCGCATTCCCTTCGCAGGTGCGCGTCGCAGGGCAAATGGGACGAACCGAATCCCTCCCCGGACGAGCCGAGCCCGCTTTGGTCGTCAGGAACGCTTCGCTCTGCGATGAGTTGTGACGTCCGGATAATGATCAAAGGGATGCCAGGGTGCCGCCGCGTACCGTCGTTCGCCGTTTCTGTGAGTTTGCATCTGTCACCGCGCTCGCGCTGATCGCAGGCTGTTCCACGCCCGAGAAGAAGGCGCCGCCCACGCCGCCACCCCCGGTGGTGCCCACGATAAAGCCCCTGCCGCCGATGGGGGCGGTCGAGGAAATGGGCATTCCGGATGTGGGCGAGGACGGTAAATATCTGACGCCCAATCGCGGCGTGACGGCCAATACGGCGCTGTGGCACGTGCGCATGGCGCTGAACGTCGCGGCGCTTTCCTGTCATGGCGTGAACGAACCGGCGCGCATCCAGTATAACCGGATATTGCATGTGCATGAGGCGGCCCTGCGCGAAGCGAACGCGGCGGTCGACCGCAATTATTATGTCGCTTACGGTCAGGGCGGGCTGAAGGCGCGGGAACTGCTCAACACCGTCGTCTATAATTTCTTTGCGCTGCCGCCGGTGACGAAAAGCTTCTGCCCCGTGGCCATAGAGGTGGGGGCGAAGATACTGGCCATGCCGTCGAACCAGCTGCTGGCCTATGCGCCCGAAGCGCTCACCCAATTGGAAAAGCCGTTCCAGGAATTCTACGCCGCCTATGCCGATTATCTGCGGCGGCTGGCCGAATGGCAGTCGCGCTTCGGCGGGACGGTGAGCGTGGTGGTGTCGCCAACGCCGCTGCCGCCGCCGCCGACCCCGCCCAGGGAGATCGCGGCCGGTTTTGCGCCCGGTGCGCCGGGGACGCCGCCATCGGCTCTGGTGCCCGGCGCTCCGGTACGGGTAGAGGTGCCGACATTCCCGCTGACGCCCATGCGGGAAACCTTCATTCCCGCGCAATAATCCCTCAGTCGCGCGTGTCGAAACGGCGCCGGGCTTCCTCCACCGCTTCCAGATTGCGCTCCGCCCAGACCCAGACGCCGCAAAAGGCGGCGCTGAGGCTGTTGCCGAGCGGCGTCAGCGCATATTCGACGCGCGGCGGCACCACGGGATGGACGGTGCGGATGACGAGGCCGTCGCGCTCCATCTGACGCAATGTCTGGGTCAGCATCTTCTGGCTGATGCCTTCCACCTGTTCGGCAATGCGGGTGAAGCGGAGCGTGCCCCTTTCCTCCAGCAGTTCGAGGACCAGCAGCGTCCATTTATCCGCGACCCGGCCGATCAGATCGTTGACGAGTCGTTCGATCCGAGGGTCCAGCGGCGCTTCGGGATTGGTGTCGATAAAGGCTTCCGCTTCGGCGATTTCAGCCGGGGCAAAACGTTTTTGCAACGGATTTTCCATTTCTCACCTCTTGGTGCGTATGGCACTTTTCGGTGCCTTCTTTCAAAAAGAGAGTGTAGCTCTAGATTGCCGGTCACACCATCGCAAAAGGAGAAGACCATGCGTAAGAGCGGCAACACCATCCTCATCACCGGCGGCGGTTCCGGCATCGGCGCGGCGCTGGCGCATGAATTCCATGCGGCCGGCAATCAGGTCATCATCGCCGGGCGGCGGCAGGCGGCGCTGGACGCCGTGGCGGCGGAGCATCCGGGCATGGCAGCCCTGACCGTCGACATGGAGGACGCGGCGGCGATCGCGGCCTTCGCCGGAAAGCTGGTCGCGGACTTCCCCGCGCTCAATGTCGTGATCCATAATGCCGGGATCATGGTTGTGGAGGAGCGGATCGACCTTGCCATAGCGGAGGCCACCGTCGCCACGAACCTGTTGGGGCCGATCCGCCTGACCCATGTGTTGCTGCCGCATCTGCTGGGGCTGGAGGCGGCGACGCTGATGACGGTGACGTCGGGTCTGGCCTTCGTCCCGCTGGCGGCCACTCCCACCTACAGCGCAACCAAGGCGGCGCTCCATAGCTGGTCGCAGTCGATGCGGCATCAGCTCAGGGGTAGCAATGTCGAGGTGATCGAACTGGCGCCGCCGGGAGTGCAGACCGACCTGATGCCCGGCCATGCGGAAAATCCGCAGATGATGCCGCTGGACGAATTCATAGCGGAAGTCATGGGGCTGCTGGCGCAGCAGCCGCCGCTGGAGGAAATCTGCGTCGAACGGGTGAAGTTCCTGCGCGAAGCGGAGCGGCGCGGGGAGTTTGAGCAGGTGTTCGGGATTTTGAACGCCGGGCATTGAGCGGACATGAAACCTCCCCATGCCCGGCATGGGGAGGATTATGGGGCCTCATGACGCTGGCGTGGTCGTCGAAGGCGCCTTTGGCGGCAAGGGGAACAGGCGGACGAAGCGTGCCGCAAGGGCCCTGTCCCCCTCCACCTGAAGCGAGTCGGCCACGTCCTCGAACGTCAGGCCGCCATAGATCACGGCGGCCAGTCCATTCTGGTCGCCGGAGAAGATTGCGTCCGCACCGCCCGCTTCGCCGCGCCCGGCGGTGAAATCGCCATCCTTCAGGGTCAGGCGGAACTCCTCCTCCCCGAAGCGCAGGCCGATGGTCGCATCCAGATCGCCTATGCGGTCTCGGTCGATCATCGTGCGCATCGACAGGATCACCGACGCATTGCTCATCGGCATGCCGGGCTGCATCGTGGGAGAGCGGGATGCCCAGCGTCCCAGCACCTGGAACAATATCTCCGACTCGCGGCCCCATTCCGTCAGCTCATAAATCTGGCTGGCGGCGGGCGGGGGCAGGCGGCGGCGGATGAGGATGCTGGCCGCTTCCAGCTCCTCCAGCCTTTGCGTCAGCACGTTGGCGCTGATTCCGGGCAGGCTGGCGCGCAAATCGGTGAAACGCTTGGGACCGAGCATCAATTCCCGCATGATCAGCATGGCCCAGCGATCCCCGATCAGGTCCAGCGCATGGGCCGTTGCACAACCATCCTGATAGGCCCGCTTTTTCACGAGAGGAAGTCCTTGGTTATTTTTCCTAACTTATAGGTTGTATAAGATAATCTATCAGTGCATAAAGTTCAAGCCGGTGAGTCGGGAAAAGGCCACAGGCCAGGATGATCCCAAGGAGATGTGTGATGCCGAACGCCCCCGCTCCGAAAATGATTTTCGTCAACCTGCCGGTGAAGGATCTGGCCGCCTCGATAGCCTTTTACGAGGCGGTGGGCGCGGTCCGGAACAATGATTTTGCGGACGACAGCGCGCAGATGCTGAGCTTTTCCGACAATATCCACGTGATGCTGCTGACGCGGGAGCGGTTTGCCGGCTTCACGCCGCGTCGCATTCCGGACGCGCATGAAACGGCCCAGGTGCTGCTTGCCCTTAGCGAGGCGAGCCGCGCCGATGTCGACCGGACGACGGAGAAGGCGTTGGCGGCGGGCGGTGCGGAGCCCAATCCCCGGCAGGACCATGGCTTCATGTACGGCCGCAGCTTTGCCGACCTGGACGGCCATATCTGGGAAGTGGCGTGGATGGATATGGAAGCGGCGCTGGCGGTGAACAAGGAAGCCGCCGCCTGAACTCCGCCTTTCCTTAAGGAGAGAAACGATGAGCTATATGGACGGTTTCGTGATCCCCGTGCCCAAGGGCAACAAGGAGCGGTACAGGGAAGTGGCGGCCTATGCCGCGCCGATCTTCATCGAACATGGCGCGCTGCGGGTCGTGGAATGCTGGGCGAACGACGTCAAGCCGGGCAAGGTCAACGATTTCCGCACCGCCGTGATCGCGGAGGAGGATGAGGAGGTCGTCTTTTCCTGGATCGAATGGCCCGACAAGGCGACTCGCGATGCAGGGGCGGAGAAGGTCATGAACGATCCGCGGATGGAGCCGAAGGAAGGGGAAGACATGCCTTTCGCCGGTGCGCGGCTGATCTATGGCGGGTTCGAAGTGCTGCTCGACGCCAGGGCCTGAGGGCAGGGATCGAAAACTGGGCTTGAGGGAGGCTGGAAATGACCGACCTGAACGGCAAATTCTTCTGGTATGAACTGATGACCAGCGATCCGCAGGCGGCGATCGCCTTCTATGGCGACATCGTCGGCTGGACCGCGCAACCTTTTGGCGGGGAGCGGACCGATGATCCCTATCATGTCGTGTCGGGCAGCGCCGGGCCGATGGGCGGGATCATGTCCATTCCGGCCGAAGCGAAGGATCGCGGCATGTCGCCCTGGTGGGGTGGCTATGTCGGTTCGGCCGATGTGGATGCGGATGCGAAGCGGCTGGCCGGGGCGGGCGGCAGCGTGAAGCGCGCGCCGGAGGACATTCCGGGCGTCGGGCGCTTCGCGGTGATGAGCGATCCGGGCGGGGCGGCGTTCATGCTGCTCAAGGGGTCCAGTCCCGACGGGATGGAGCCCGCACCACCGATGGCGAACGGTCATGTCGGCTGGCATGAACTTTACAGCGGCGCTTTCGACGCCGACCTGGCCTTCTACACCGGGCAGTTCGGCTGGGCGAAGGGCGAGGCCATGGATATGGGGGAAATGGGCAGCTATCAGCTCGTCTCCCAGACCGGCGGCACCGATTTCCAGAGCATGACGGGCGGCATCATGGCCCGTCCCCCGGAGGTGCCGGTGCCGGTCTGGCTCTTCTACTTCGTCGTGCCGGACATCGACATCGCGACGGAGAAGGTGAAGGCCGGCGGCGGAACCGTGCTGAACGGCCCGATGGAGGTGCCGGGCGGGGCCTGGATCATCCAGGCGACCGACCCCCAGGGCGCGATGTTCGCGCTGGTGGGCATGCGATCCGGCACGGCATAAGGAGAGGAACCATGTCGAAGATTTCACCCTGCCTGTGGTATAACGGGCAGGCGGAGGAGGCCGCGCGCTTCTACACATCCCTGTTCGGGGGATCGGTGGATTTCATCAGCCGCTATCCCGACGATAATCCCAGCCCCAGTCCGTTCAAGGGCGGGGACGTGCTGCTGGTGGAATTCACCCTGTTCGGGGAAAGCTATCAGGCGCTGAACGGCGGGCCGAAATTTCCTTTCACAGAGGCGGTCTCGCTGTCCGTCGCCTGTCGGGATCAGGCGGAGATCGATCGGTATTTCGATGCCCTGACAGCCGATGGGGGGTCGCCGGGCCCGTGCGGCTGGCTGAAGGACAAATATGGCCTGTCCTGGCAGCTGGTGACGCAGGAGATCATGGACCTTTACAAGACCGGCGACCGACCGGGCATCCAGCGGATGATGAACGAGATGATGACCATGCAGAAGCTGGATACCGCCCGGATGAAGGCGGCTTTCGAGGGGAGGCCGGCATGAGCGCGGCGGAATTCGAACTATCGGTGACCTGTCACATCGCCGCCCCGCGCGAAATCGTGTGGAAGGTATGGACGGACCTCAAGGACCAATGGTTCTGCCCGAAGCCCTGGCGCGCCGAGGTGATCGAGGAGGATCTGCGGCCCGGCGGGCGGAGCGCGGTGCGGATGTTCGGCCCGAATGGCGAGGACACGGGGCCGATGGAAGGCATCGTGCTGGAGGTGGTGCCGCAGGAGAAGGTGGTGACGACCGACGCCTATGCCTCCGGCTGGATACCGCAGACGCCCTTCATGACGGCGATCTGGAGCTTTGCCGTGGAGGGGGAGGGGACGCGCTTCACCGCGACGGCCCGGCATTGGGATGCCGGAGCGATGGCGAAGCATGAGGAGATGGGATTCCACCCCGGTTGGGACCAGATGGCCGAGCAGTTCAAGGCTTTGTGCGAGACTTCGGCGGGCATGGCTTAGAGCCAATCGACATTCAGCCCTGACGGCCTGCAAATGACGCTTTTCCGTGCTTCCGGTGCTCACCTACTTTGAGTAGGCTGCGCTCCGGGTCACGGAAAACCACCATTTTCGGCTCGTCATCTTCTGAATGTCGATTGGCTCTAGGTCGGCCGCAGAGCGGACATCCCCCTCCCGACTACGGGAGGGAAATGCCTTGGATTGCCCCAGGATGGAAAGAAGGGTGCCCGGATATACCGGACGCCCTTTCTGCGACCCCTAGGGAAGGAAATCAGGCCTTGTACACCTTGTCCACGGCGGCGCGGAACTTCGCCATGTCGTCGGCCGAACCCACGGTCACACGCGAGACTGTGGGCCAGATCGGCCAGTTGCGCCCGATCTGCACCTTTTCCGGCGTGGCGATCAGGGCGGCCTGCATCTCCTTGGCCGGCTTGGTCTTCCAGTCGACCATGAACATATTGGCCTCGCTGCCGGGGTGCACCTCTATGCCCTTCTTGGTGAGCCAGGCGATGGTTTCCTCGCGGTTCGCGATCATTTCCGCGCGGCGTGCCTTGATGAGGCCGGCTTCGGGATAGACCGCATTGCCGCAGGCCATGGCGGTGATCGACAGACCGCCCGCCGTCGGGCCGAACAGGCTGATGCGCTTCTGCACTTCGGGGTCCGCGAAGGTCAGGCCGAGGCGCACGCCCGCCATGCCGAACAGCTTGGAGAAGGTGCGCATGACGATCAGGTCCTTGCGACCCGCCACCAGCTTCGCGGCGTTCGGGCCGTCGAACCAGTGGATATAGGCTTCGTCGACCAGCAGGAACGAATCCTTGGGCTTGTTCGCCAGCAGCCATTCGATGTCGGCCAGCGGCGTGATGGTGCCGGTCGGATTGTTGGGCGTGCAGATATAATAGAGCCCGGCATTGGGATTGGCGGCCAGCATCGCCTTGACATCGTGCCCCTTGCCAATGGCCTGGGGGGCCTTGGCGATAGGGGCCTTCAGATAATCGGCGGTGCGCCAGGCGGATTCGAAGGTCGGATCGGCGGTGACGAGGCCCTTGGTGGGCGAACAGAAGGCCGCGACCGTGCTGACCAGCGGCCCGCCCGAACCCGGCCACAGCATGATGTGCGATTCCGGAATCCCCTCCACCTTGGCGATGGTGGCGATCAGGTCGCCCTTGTAATTGTCGGGATCGTACCAGTTGCCGACGGCGGCGGCCCTGGCCGCGGCCTGAACGCCCGGTTCGAACGGGCCGGTCCAGCATTCGTTGGCGCCGATGCGCACCGCGCCCTTCACCCCGCGCGCCGCCTGCTGCTGCGCGAGGGCGGGCTGGATCAACAGGTTGCCGGCAGCCGCCCCGGCCGCCATCAGAGCGGAAATCTTGCCGATCGTGCGGCGGGAATAGCCCCGGTCGAGCAGGTCTTCGCGGGCGTCCTTTTCCAACATCATGGTCATGTCGTCTGTTCCCCTAGTTGTTCCATCAACTGCGCATATTCCACCGGGGGAAACGAAGGAGGCGGCGCATTTCCACAATGCGCCGCCTCCGGATTCCTGAAATTTTATGAGCCGTTAACCTGGATCAGGCTTTCCAAACCTTGTCGATGGCATCGCAGAAGGCCTTCATCTCATCGGCCGAGCCGACCGAGACGCGCGACACATTGGGCCAGATCGGCCAGTTGCGCCCGATCTGCACCTTTTCCGCAAGGATGGCGGCCTGCATGGCCTTGGCCGGCTTTCCCCAGTCGACCATGAACATATTGGCCTGGCTGCCGGGGATGACCTTGATCCCCTTCTTCCTGAGGTGGGCGATGGCCATTTCGCGATTGGCGACCATTTCCGCGCGGCGGGCCTTGATGAGGTCGGCCTGCGCCACCGACACGGTCCCGCAGGCGACGGCGGTCATCGGCAGCATCGCGGTCACCTGCCCGCCGTCATAGCGCATCATCTTTTCCATGATCGCGGGGCTGGCGAAGGTGAGACCCAGCCGCATGCCCGCCATGCCGAACAGCTTGGAGAAGGTGCGCAGGATCAGCACGTCGTCGCGGCTGGCCGCCATCTTCGCGGCGTTCGGACCATCGAACCAGTGGATATAGGCTTCGTCGACGACCAGGATCGCGTCCTTCGGCTTGTTGTCGGCCAGCCACTGGATGTCGGCCAGCGGGGTCATCGTGCCGGTCGGATTGTTGGGCGAGCAGATATAATAGACACCCGCATTGGGATCGGCCGCCAGCATCGCCTTCACGTCATGGGCATAATCCTTGGTGAGCGGCACCTTCGTCACCTTCGCGCCCAGCCAGTCGCCGGTGCGCCAGATCGCCTCATAGGCAGGGTTGCCGGTGACGATGCCGCGCGTGGGCGATGCATAGGCGACGGCGACGCGGCTCAGCGGATCGCTGGAGCCCGGCCAGGCGGTGATGCGGTCGGCCGGGATGCCCTCCACGGCGGCGACGGCGGCGAACAGCTTCGCATGTTCGTCATTCGGTTCGTAGCGATTGCCTTCCTGCACCAGCTTGAACGCGGCTTCGGCGGCGACGGGGAAGGGGCCGGTCCAGCATTCATTGGCGCCGATGCGCACCGCGCCTTCCACCGGCTTCGCCGCCTGCTGCGCCATGGCGCCGGTGACGCGCAGGGCGGCCGCGCCCGCGCCCAGCAGGGCCGCGACCTTGCCCATCTGGCGGCGGGAATAGCCGCGGTCGATCAGATCCTGTTCGAAGGCTTTAGTATCGATTTCTGCCATATGCTCGTCTCCCTGACTCGCTGACTTTCGAGATTTTAAGGCTGTAAACGAAAGCCTCGTCCATTTCCGCCATATCCATAGACGGAAAATCCGCTGGAACCGCGCATATTCGCCTTGGAAAGCGGACGCGCGATCTGTTAGCGCTTGGCACATGCCCAGCACGCCCGCCGCCGCCGCCCGCCAGATCCTCATTCGCCTGCAGGAAGTCATGGCCGCGCGCACCAGCGCGCAGGCGAAGCTGAACAAGGTGGTGGAGATCATCGGGGAATCGCTGTCGAGCGAGGTCTGCTCCATCTATCTGGTGCGCGAAGGGCTGCTGGAACTGTTCGCGACGCGGGGCTTGAAGCAGGAGGCCGTCCACGTCACCCGCATGGCGATGGGCGAAGGGCTGGTCGGCATGATCGCCACCAATGTCGAGACGCTGAACCTGGACGAGGCGGCGTCGCATCCCGACTATAGCTATCGGCCCGAAACGGGCGAGGAGCTGTTCCACAGTTTCGCGGGCGTGCCGATCGTGCGGCGGGAGCGAGCGATCGGCGTCCTGTGCGTGCAGCATGTGGAGCCGCGCCGTTATGAAGAGATCGAGATCGAGGCGCTGCAGACCGTGGCGATGGTGTTGTCCGAACTGATCGCCAATGCCGAACTGGCCGATGACGGTCCGCTGGACAGCCGGGTGCAGGATACCGGTTCCTCGGTGCTGCACGGGCTGCAACTGGTGATGGGCATGGCGCGGGGCCATGCCGTGTTCCACCAGCCGCGCGTCCATATCGAACATACCGTGGCCGAGGATACGGAGGCGGAGCGGGCCCGCGTCATTTCCGCCTTCACCAAGATGCGCGAACAGATCGACCGCATGACCGGCACGGCCGAGTTCGGCACCGAGGGCGAGCATCAGGAGGTGCTCGAAACCTACAAGATGTTCGCCTATGACGAAGGATGGATCAGGCGGATCAACGAGGCGATCGACAGCGGCCTGACCGCCGAGGCGGCCATAGAGCGCGTGCAGCAGCGCACCCGCATGCGCATGCGCCAGATCGACGATCCGCTGCTCCAGGACCGGATGCACGATCTGGAGGATATGGCGAACCGGCTGCTGCGCATCGTGTCGGGGCAGCTCGGGACGGCGGCGCAACTCGGATTGCGGCAGGACGCCATCCTCATCGCGCGCAACCTGGGACCGGCGGAACTGCTGGAATATGACCGGCGGCGGTTGAAGGGCGTGATCCTGGAGGAAGGGTCGCTGACGGCCCATGTGACCATCGTCGCGCGCGCCATGGGCGTGCCGGTGCTGGGCCGGGTGCGCGACATCCGCCATCAGGTGAACGAAGGCGACCTGATCCTGATGGACGTCGCCGACAACAATCTGCTGATCCGTCCGACGCCCGACATGGAGGAGGCGTTCGAGAACAAGCTGCATGTGACGCAGAAGCGCCGCGCGGAATTCGCGGCGATGCGCGACCTGCCGTCCGTCACGGTGGACGGGCAGCGGATCGAACTGATGGTGAATGCGGGCCTGCGGGAGGATGCGCAGGCGCTGGACATCGTGGGGGCGGACGGCATCGGGCTCTTCCGCACCGAATTCCAGTTCCTCGTCTCCGCCACTTTGCCGCAGCGGGAAAAGCAGCAGCGGCTTTATCGAGACGTCCTTGATGCCGCGGGCGACCGGCCGGTGATCTTCCGCACTGTCGACATCGGCGGCGACAAGGCGTTGCCCTACATGTCCCGCGACGATGAGGAGGAGCTGGAGGACAATCCGGCCATGGGCTGGCGCGCCTTGCGGCTGGCGCTGGACCGAGACGGCCTGATGAAGGCGCAGGCCCGCGCGCTGCTGGAGGCGGCGGCGGGCAAGGTGCTGCACGTCATGTTCCCGATGGTGTCGGAGCCCTGGGAATATGAGCAGGCGAAGGCGCTCGTCGAACATCAGCGCGAATGGCTGGTGGCGCAGAAGAAGAAGCTGCCGGTCGCGGTGCGCTATGGCGCGATGCTGGAGGTGCCCGCGCTGGCGGAGGTGCTGGACCTCCTGCTGCCCAGGCTCGATTTCCTCTCCATCGGCACCAACGACCTGACGCAGTTCCTGTTCGCCGCCGACCGCGCGCATCCGCGCCTGGCGGAGCGCTACGACTGGCTGAGCATCGCGATATTGCGCTTCCTGGACCGCGTGGTGCGCGCCTGTGAAACCTATGAGGTGCCGGTCGGCGTCTGCGGCGAAATGGGCGGGCGCACGCTGGAAGCGATGGCGCTGATCGGCCTTGGCGTGCGGCGCCTGTCGATCACCCCGGCATCGGTCGGCCCGGTGAAGGCGATGATCCGGACCATCGATGCTGCGGAACTGCGCCGGTTCATGCGCGATCTGCTGGACAAGGGCGTGACGGATATTCGTTCGGCGCTGGTCGACTGGGCCGGCGAACATGCTATTGAATTGAATTAATGGGGATCGCGGCGATGCATCCCGCCTTTCCGGGGCGGCGCGGCGTTGACAATCCCCGTCCCGCAATGAGACAAGGCCAGCCTTCAAAAGTCGCGGAGCAGCATGGCAGAAGAACCTGAACTGGAACCCGGCGTCGCGGCGCCGGAACGGCAGCCCAATACTCCGGGCGCGCGCCTGCGCGCCGCGCGGGAGGCGCAAGGACTGTCGATACAGGATGTCGCCACGCGGACGCGCATCGCCCAGCGGCAGTTGGAGGCGATAGAGCGCGACGATTATGCCGCCCTGCCCGGCATTCCCTATGCGGTGGGCTTTGCCCGCGCCTATGCCCGCGCCATCGATGTGGACGAGGTGGCGATCGCCGCCGACGTGCGCAACGCGGTGCATAATTCCGACCTTGGCAGCAACCGCTATGAGGCGTTCGAACCGGCCGATCCGGCGCGGGTTCCATCGCGGGCCCTGGCCTGGACGGCGGCGGCAATCGTCGTGATCCTGGTCGCCGGCTTCGCCGTCTGGCGCACGCAGGTGATGACGCCGCCGACAGGCGAGGAGATCGCCGCGCAGCAAAGTGCCCCCGCGCCCGCGACCGCGAAGCCGGCAGCAGGCGCGCGCCCGGCGGCGCCGGTGGTGCAGACCGTGCTGTTCACCGCCAATGACGATGTCTGGCTGCGCATTTATGACGAGGCGGGAGAGAGGCTGAAGGACGGGCTTATGAAGAAGGGGGAAAGCTTCACCCTTCCCGCCAATGCCCGCAATCCGATGATCCTGACAGGCCGGCCGCAGGCGCTGACCGTGACGGTCGGCGGCAAGCCGATTGCGCCGCTGGGGCCGCCGGACCGGACCATCGCCGATGTGCCGGTCAATGCGGAGGCGCTGCTGGCGCGGGCGGCGCCTGCCGCGGCGCAGGGTCAGGGTCAGGGGCAGGCGGCTCCGGCCTCCACGGCCCCGGTTCCCACGGGTCCGGCCGCCCCGGTGCCCGCCGCACCTGCGCCCGCTGCGGCCGACTGATCCGTTCAGGGGCGATTCAGCGGAATTTGGCGCAAAGTCGCGCTTTACCGGGCGGATTATCGCCCTATGGTTAACACCGGATATAAGTCGGGGATCATCCATGCGTAACGCTTTTTTCGCGACGGCTGCACTGGCGCTCATCGCGCTCGCGCCGCCGCTCGCGGCCCAGAATGTCAGCGTCGATGTTCGGGTCGACCGTCTGGAAAAGGAAATGCGCGCGGTCCAGCGCAAGGTGTTCCCGGCCGGCGCGCCGCTGGAGGCGGAGATCACGCGTCCCGCCGCGCCGGCCGTGGTGCCGGGATCGCCTGCCTCCACGCCGGTGGCGGATTTGACGGCGCGGGTGAATGCGCTGGAATCGCAACTGGCCTCGATCACCGGGCAGGTGGAGGAAAACAGCTTCAAGCTGAAGCAGTTGGAAGAGGCGTTCAACCGCTACAAGGCGGAACAGGAAAGCCGTGCCGCGCCCGCGGTCGTGCCGCCGGCGGTCGGCCCCTCCGCCTCGGCCGCTCCGGCCTCCACCACCGCATCGGCGCGGCCAGGTGCGCCGCGCCCGGCCGCCAATGGTGCGAGCGAGGAACGAAAGACCGCCGTCGCCGCGATCGAGCGGCCCTCGACGGGTAATGAGGCCGACGACGCCTACACCTATGGCTTCCGCCTGTGGGACGCGAAATTCTATCCGGAGGCGCAGGCGCAGCTGAAGGCGACCGTGGATAAATATGGCGCCAGTCCCGTCGCCAGCAAGGCGGCGAACCTGCTGGGCCGCGCCTATCTGGACGACGGCAAGCCGGCGCTGGCGTCGGTCGCCTTCTATGAAAATTACCAGAAGCGGCCCAAGGGCGACCGTGCGGCCGACAGCCTGGCCTATCTGGGCGAGGCGCTGATCCAGCTCAAAAAGCCCGCCGACGCCTGCAAGGTCTATGCGGAACTGGAGCAGGTCTACGGCGCCAGCCTGTCGAACGGCCTGCGCGGCATGATGGACAAGGGCCGGACCAGGGCCAAGTGCACCGCCTGAAGTCCCCATGGCCGAGGGCGATCCCGTCGCGGAACTGAGCCGGGCGATGATGGCGCTGGTCGGGGATGCCGACGGCGCTCGTTTCGGCGTGGCGGTTTCCGGCGGGCCTGACAGCATGGCGCTGCTCGACCTCGCCGCGCGCGCCTTTCCAGGGCGTGTCGAGGCGGCCACGGTCGATCATGGCTTGCGCGAGGCTTCGGCAGCGGAGGCGGCGATGGTGGCGGACTGGTGCGCAGGCGCCGGGATCGCGCATGCCACCCTGCATCCCACCGGCGCGGTTCGGGGCAATGTTCAGAGCTGGGCGAGAGCGCAACGGTACAGGCTGCTGGAAGGCTGGCGGGCAGCGCGGGGGCTGGATTGGCTGCTGACGGCGCATCATGCGGACGATCAGTTGGAAACGCTGCTGATGCGGCTCAACCGGGGCGCGGGCGTGGGCGGGCTGGCCGGCGTGCGGGCGCGGCAGGGCGTGGTGCTGCGCCCGCTGCTGGGCGTGCGCAAGGCCGACTTGCTCGCCTCTGCGCTGGAACGCGGCCTGCCCCATGTCGACGATCCGTCGAACAGCGATGCGCGCTTCGACCGGGCTGCCCTGCGCATGGCGCTGGCCGGTGTCGACTGGATCGACGCCGCGGCGGCGGGACGCAGCGCGGCGGCTCTGGCCGAGGCGGAGGAGGCGCTGGACTGGACGGTCGACGATCTGGAAGCGCGCCATGTGCACGCGGGTGGAGGCGGGCTGACGCTGGACCGGACCGACCTGCCCCGCGAATTGTTGCGCCGCCTGATCCTCCGCATGATCGCGCGATTGCAGCCGGATGCCGCCCCGCCACGCGGGGAAGCGGTGGACAGGCTGGTCGCGGCGGCGCGCCGGGGCGAGAAGATGAGCATCGGTCGCCTCATCCTGAAGGGCGGGGCCTGCTGGACTCTGACGCTGGCGCCCCAGCGACGCTGGCAATGATCGTTACGGAAAGGTTCCACGGCTTGGCGCATCCGTCGAACAATCCGTCGATTTGATCGGGCGCAATGACCTTTCCTTAACGCCTATGTTGGTTAATGAAGCCAGTTGAGCGTGGGAATTTTCGATTCATGTTTGAATTTGCGGCGGTGACCTATGGCCTCCTGGCCAGCGTCATTCTTTCGGCGGCGCAGCGTAATCACCGGATGGAGCGACCCCATCCGCCGATGCTGCTCTATACCGGCTATATGCTTTGCGGTCTGTCGGCGGGGGTCGCGGTAATCCTGGCCTATATCGCCCTGTCGCAATTTATCGGCGGCTGACCTTAGCAGGCGCGCGCTTGCGATTTTGCTGCGGCATCCTATCTTGCCGGGTGAAAGAGAGTGGTGAATGAACGACGAGAAGGACCCGCAGGGTAATCCCTGGATCAAGAGCGCGATGATATGGGCGGGGGTGATTGTCGCCCTGCTGCTGTTCGTCTCCATGTTCGACAGCCGCACGGCGTCGACCGCCGGGACCGGCATCGCCTATTCCGAATTCCGCGCCAAGGTGCAGGAAGGCCAGGTCAAGGATGTCGCCATCGCCACCGACCGGATTTCCGGCACGCTGAGCAGCGGGCAGAAATTCAGCACTGTCCCGGTGAACGACCCCGGCCTGACCGGCCTGCTGGACGACTATAATGTCAAATATTCCGGCCAGGCGGAGGAACAGCCGAGCTTCTGGATGATCCTGATCTACCAGTCGTTGCCGTTCCTGCTGATTCTGGGCATCGCCTTCTTCGTGCTGCGCCAGATGCAGAAGGGCGGCGGCGCGGGCGGGGCCATGGGCTTCGGCAAGTCGAAGGCCAAGCTGCTGACCGAAAAGCACGGCAAGGTGACGTTCGATGACGTCGCCGGCATCGACGAAGCGCGTGAGGAATTGCAGGAAATCGTCGAGTTCCTGAAGGACCCGAGCAAGTTCGCGCGGCTGGGCGGCAAGATTCCCAAGGGCGCCTTGCTGGTCGGCTCGCCGGGTACAGGCAAGACGCTGCTCGCCCGCGCCATCGCGGGTGAGGCGGGCGTGCCTTTCTTCACCATTTCGGGTTCGGATTTCGTCGAGATGTTCGTCGGCGTGGGCGCGAGTCGCGTCCGCGACATGTTCGAGCAGGCGAAGAAGAATGCGCCCTGCATCGTCTTCATCGACGAAATCGATGCGGTCGGCCGCCATCGCGGCGCGGGCCTCGGCAACGGCAATGACGAGCGCGAGCAGACGCTGAACCAGCTTCTGGTGGAGATGGACGGCTTCGAGGCGAATGAGGGCATCATCATCGTCGCGGCGACCAACCGTCCCGACGTGCTGGACCCCGCGCTGTTGCGTCCGGGCCGTTTCGACCGGCAGGTCGTGGTGCCGCGTCCCGACATCGAGGGGCGCGAGAAGATTCTGGCCGTGCACATGAAGAAGGTGCCGCTGGCGCCGGACGTCAATCCGCGCACGATCGCGCGGGGCACGCCGGGCTTCTCCGGCGCCGATCTGGCGAACCTCGTCAACGAAGCGGCTTTGATGGCTGCCCGCCGCGGCAAGCGTCTGGTCGCCATGGACGAGTTCGAGGCGGCCAAGGACAAGGTCATGATGGGCAGCGAGCGCCGCTCCATGGTGATGACCGACGATGAGAAGAAGATGACCGCCTATCATGAGGCGGGTCATGCCATCGTCGCTGTCCATGAACCGGCCTCGGACCCCATTCACAAGGCGACGATCATTCCGCGTGGCCGTGCGCTGGGCATGGTGATGCGCCTGCCGGAGCGGGACAGCTACAGCTATCACCGCGACAAGATGCACGCGAACATGGCCGTCGCCATGGGCGGCCGCGTGGCCGAGGAGATCATCTTCGGCTATGACAAGGTATCGTCGGGCGCTTCGGGCGACATTCAATATGCCACCAAGCTCGCGCGTGACATGGTTACGCAATGGGGCATGTCCGACAAGCTCGGCCCCCTGCAATATGAAGAGCAGCAGGGCGAGACATTCCTCGGTTATTCGCAAAGCCAGCGTGTCCATATGTCGGACGAGACGGCCAAGCTGATCGACAAGGAAATCCGCGGGCTGGTCGAGCAGGGCTATGCGCGGGCGCAGGAAATCCTGAAGGGTCATGAGGACCAGCTTCACCTGCTCGCCAATGCGATGCTCGAATATGAGACGCTGAGCGGCGAGGAAATCAAGACGCTGCTCGACAAGGGCGAGATCACCCGTGATGACGGCACGACGATCAAGCCGTCCGCGATCCCGGCGGCCGGGTCTTCGATCCCGAAGACGCGCCGGCGCAAGGGGCCATTCGGTGATCCGTCGCCTGCGGGCGCCTGACCGGGTTTATGGATTGGGAAAGGGCGCTGCCGGGAGGTGGCGCCCTTTTTCATGGGTTGCGGGGCGGGGTGGCTTTTGGCCAGGCCAAGACATTCCCCCTCCCGCCTGCGGGAGGGGGAATGAGGGGCTTCAGCCTCAATCCCGCTTCAATATGTGCATCGCCAGCACCGTCATGGCTTCGCTGGCGGTGGCGATCACCTTGTCGGCTTGGGGCGCCCAGAAGGGGCTGTGCAGCGACGGCAGGCTGACCTCACCGGCCTTCGCCTTCGCCATCTGGTCTGCCGGCACGCCGCCGACCCAGAAGATGAAGCTTTCGATGCTCTTGTCGGCGCGGTAATAGCGGCCGAAATCCTCTCCCGCCATGGAGGGTCTGGTTTCGCTGACGGTGCCCTCGGGGAAATGGGCCTTCAGCACGTCCGCCATCCGGTTGGCGAAGGCGGGCGGATTGTAGGTGGAGGGCGTGAATTCGTCCTTTACGGAGATCACCGGCATCCTGTCGTCCGGCACGCCCGCCGCAATGGCTTCCCCGCGGGCGACGCGTTCTATTCCCCGGATCAGCTTTTCCCGGGTTTCATCGGAATAGCTGCGCACGGTGAGCAGCATCTTCGCGTCGTCGGGAATGACATTATGCTTGGCGCCGCCCATGAAGCTGCCGACGGTGACGACGGCCGGGTCGAACGCGTCCTGTTCCCGGCTGACCAGCGTTTGCAGCGAGGTCACAATCCGCGCGCCGATCACGATCGGGTCGCGCGTCGTCTGCGGATAGGCGCCATGGCCGCCCACGCCCCGCACCAAAAGGTCGACGCTGTCCACATTGGCGAGCGCGAAGCCCGGCGTATAGCCGATCTTCCCCGCTTCCAGATTGGCGGCGTCGTGGAAGGCGATGGCATGGGTCGGGCGCGGGAAGCGGGTGTAGAGCCCATCCTCCAGCATCAGCCGCGCGCCACGGCCCACTTCCTCGGCCGGCTGAAGGATCATCACCAGCGTGCCCTTCCATTCCTCCTTCATCGTGGAGAGCAGCCGCGCGGTTTCGATGAAGGCGGTCATGTGCGTGTCATGGCCGCAGGCGTGCATCACGCCGGTTTCGGCGCCGTCGGCGGTCTTGGCCTTCACCCTGGAGGCGAATTCCAGCCCCGTCTGCTCGGTCACCGGCAGTCCGTCCATGTCCGCGCGGATCAGCAGCACCGGGCCGGAGCCGTTCTTCAGTACCGCGACCACGCCCGTTCCACCGACCTTTTCGGTGACGGTGAATTTCATCGCCTTCAACCGCCGGGCGAGCTTGGCGGCGGTGGCGCTTTCCTGTTCGGACAGTTCGGGATTGGCATGCAGGTCGCGATAGAGGGTCATTAGCCCATCCATGTCCTTCGCGATGGTCGCTGCGATGGCATTGGCCGGCGTCGCGGGCGTCGCCCCATTCACAGGCGCGCCAGGGGACTGGGCATGGGCAATGGAGATAAGGCTGGCGGCGGCCATGACGGCCGTCAACGCATGACGCATCGATGGGTCTCCCTGATGGAAGAAGCAACCATAAGCGGATTTGCCGCGCCTTTTAAGGGGCTTCGGCATGTCCAGCCTGTTTCCCCAAAGCAAAAGCGCCCGCCGTTGCCGACGGGCGCTCCTGCCGATGCCATGGGAGGGATCAGAAGTGGAAGATCACGCCAGCCGTGGGCCGGAAGCTGTCGAAATCATAGGTTTCGGTCTGGAAGCGCAGGCGGATGCCGCTATTGCCCGTGACGCCGCCCAGACCGATGTCCTTCGGGCCGACCTCGACGCCCAGGCCGTACATCCAGTCCTTGCGGTCCGGCCAGCCGCCCTTGCCGTTGACCCACTGATAGCCGGCCGACGCGAAGATCATGCCGCTTTCACCGGCCCGCGCGCCGAAGCGGCCCTTCACCCCATATTCCCAGTCGATGTCGCTGAAACCCTTGGTGGCATTGCCCTCGACGCCCACGAAGACGGGACCGAGCGGCACGTTGACGCCCGCGACGCCGCTGATGATCGCGCCGTTCATGATCGTCTCGCCGGGCACGCTGCCGAATTCGGTGCCACGGTCAAAGGTGTGATAGCCGCCCAATATGCCGACATAGGGTTCGACGCCGAAGGCCTGGGTGCCGTCGGGCGCCGTTTCCTCCTGCGCGGACGCGACGGAAGGCAGCGCCGCAACAAGTGCGGCCGCAATGAGATATTTCTTCATGAGGAGTCCCTTTTCCAATTTCGCCGCATGGCGTGTCGGAGGGGATAACCTGCGCTGGTCGCATCAGGTTTCCTCAATGAAAACAAATCCTTCCCGCTGTCCCCAATATGACACAATCCATGTTAAGGAATTGCGCGCCGATGACCGGGATGGATATGGCTATTGCGCGGTCCAGCCGCCGTCGATGCTCATATTGGCGCCGGTGATGTTCGCGGCGGCATCGCTGCATAGATAAAGCGCCATGGACGCCACCTGATCGACCGTGACGAACTGTTTGGTCGGCTGCCCCGCCAGCAGCACGTCGTTCATCACCTGCTCCCGCGTCATGCCGCGCGCCTTCATCGTGTCGGGAATCTGGTTCTCCACCAGCGGCGTCCACACATAGCCGGGCGAAATGCAGTTCGCCGTGATGCCGAAGGTCGCCAGCTCCAGCGCCAGCGTCTTGGTGAAACCGGCAAGGCCATGCTTGGCCGTCACATAGGCGCTCTTATAGGGAGAGGCCGTCAGCGAATGCGCCGAAGCCGTCTGGATGATCCGTCCCCATTTCTTCTCCTTCATGAAGGGAATGGCGAGACGGGACGTGTGGAAGGCGCTGTTGAGGTTGAGCGCGATGATGAGGTTCCATTTGTCGACCGGGAAATCCTCGACCGGCGCGACATGCTGCACCCCTGCATTGTTGATGAGGATGTCGACGCCGCCGAATGCGTCCGCCGCCTCCTTCATCATCGCCTCGATCTGCTCGGTTCTGGTGAGGTCATGGCCGCTATAGAGCGCCTTCGCCCCGCTCAACGCCTCCAGCCCGGCGCGTTCCTTCTCGATCGCGTCCGCATCTCCGAAGCCGTTGATGACGACATTCGCGCCTTCCCCGGCCAGCGCCTTGGCATAGGCAAGGCCGATGCCGGAGGTCGATCCGGTGATGAGGGCGGTCTTGCCGGACAGGAATTGGCTGCTCATGCCTGCTTCTCCTTGAGATGGTCGGGGGCGTCGAGGTCGAAGGTGGAGCTTTTCCCGTTGACGATGTTGCGGGCGATGAGGTCGCCCTTGTGCATCACTTCCTCCACCGCGTCGCGGCCCTGCGCCCAGTGGTCGAGCATGGTGGAGCGGGAAAATTCGAAGTCGCGCGCTCCGCTTTCCCACGCGCGGCTGCGGTAGATGAGGTGGACGATGTTGACCGAACCCACGTCCAGCAACTGGCGCAGCCGCTGTGCGTCCGCGTCCTCCTGCAATTCGGGCGGCAGTTTGTCGAGCAGGGCGCGGATCGCCTTATGCTCCTTGCGCAGCCGCAGATACTGGTCCGTCACCTGGCGGGTGCGGCTGGAATATTGAATGTCCTTGGTCCGGGAATAGACATCGGTCATCTGCCGGGGCATCGGCCCTTCGGCGGGGAACAGATCGACCTGGAACACCAGCATATCCTCGCTCTGATGGTCCAGCACATGGGCGAGCGGGGTGTTGGACACGATGCCGCCATCCCAATACCAGCGCCCGTCGATCTCGATGGGCGGCAGGCCCGGTGGCAGAGCGCCCGACGCCATGATGTGGCGCGCGTCGATCCGGGTGTTGCCGCCCCGGCCGCGCGTATCCCAATAAGCGAAATTGCCGCTTTCCACATCCACCGCGCCCACCGACAGCCGCACCGGCCCGTCATTCAGCAGGTCCCAGTCGATGCAGGCGTCCAGCGTGTCCTTCAGCGGCGCACTGTCGTAGAAGCTGATCGCGCCGGCCGTCCCTTCCGGCATCAGCGGCGCGGGCCAGAGGCGTGGGCGGAACATGCCCGGCACGCCGAAGGTCGCGACCGTGCCCGCCGCCATCAGATGAGCGGCCTCGCGGATATGGTCGATTTCCGGCAGGACGACATTGGGCATGCCGCCGGAGACGGTCAGCCAGAATTTCTTGAGCCGGCTGAGGCGCTTGTGCGGCGGATTGCCGGCGATGATGGCGGCGTTGACCGCGCCGATCGAAATGCCCGCGACCCAACTGACGTCGATTCCCAACTCGTCCAGCCGCTGATAGACGCCCGCCTGGAAGGAGCCGAGCGCTCCGCCGCCCTGCAGCAACAGGGCGACTTCGCGGGGGAGGGGAAGCGGCATATTGGCGCGCCTGCGCGGCTGGGATTCGGTGTCGGCCATGTCGCAGCGCAATATAGAATAGTCTTCCGGCATTCCAACTGAATGTCTCGTTACATTCTCTTCATGGGACGGTGCGCTCGCCGCAACCCGCATTGCATCGGGGACGTTTCCACCGGCGACGGAATGGAATAGGCAGGGCAAGGAAAGAGAGGGACGAGATGCGGCTCGACGACGAACGGGAAAGCACCAATTTCGAGATCCAGGAGGGTCGCGGCGGCTTCGGCGGCGGGATGGGCGGCGGTCTGGGCCTGCTGCTGCCGCTGATCGGCAGCCGTTTCGGCTGCGGCGGGATCGTCGTGGTGCTGATCATTCTGGCGGTCATGGGCGTCAATCCCCTGAGCCTGATGGGGGGTGGCGGCCAGATGCCGCAGGGGAGCGAGGTCAGCCGCGATACCTCCAAACTCAGCGATATACAGCATTGGTCCCTGAAGGTGCTGGGATCGACCGAGCGCGTCTGGGGGCCGCTCTTCCAGCAGGCCGGCCGGCAATATCAGCCGACGGTCCTTTACTTCTATTCCCAGAGCGGCGTGTCGGGCTGCGGCGCGGCGCAAAGCGCCATGGGCCCCTTTTATTGCCCCAATGACCGCAAAGTGTATCTCGACACCGACTTCTTCACCGAACTGCGCCAGCGCTTCGGCGCCCCCGGCGATTTCGCCCAAGCCTATGTGATCGCGCATGAAGTCGGCCATCATGTGCAGGATCTGGAGGGGACTTTGGGCGAGGTGAACCAGCGGCAGCGCGCCGTCAGCGAGGAACAGGGCAATGCGCTGCAGGTGCGGGTCGAATTGCAGGCGGACTGTTATGCGGGCGTCTGGGCCAAGCGCACCGGCCTCATGGAATCGGGCGATCTGGAGGAGGGGATGAAGGCGGCGCAAGCCATAGGCGACGATACGCTGCAAAAGGCGGCCGGCCGCCGTCCCGTGCCGGAAAGCTTCACCCACGGCACCAGCGAACAGCGAATGACCTGGCTGCGCAAGGGACTCGACAGCGGCGATCCCGCGCAATGCGACACGTTCAAGGGAATGTGAGGTCCGGCCTTATTCGGGCACCTCGTCGGACGGCTGCACGCCTTCGACCGGCGTCGGGTTCGATACGGGCGCAGCGGGCAGCCCTGCGCCCGGGGCGAGGAAGGGTCTGCCGGCTTCGGGCATGGGCTGGCCGAAGTCCGCAGCGCCCGGATCTTGGGCGCCGCTGTCTTGGGGCGGCGTTGGGGACGGCGCGGCCTGGGCGGGCATCACCACGGGCGCTGAAGCCGGAACAATCGCCGCGGACGGCACGGCCTGACTGGATTGGGGAACGAAGCTTTCCACCGTCAATACGATGATCGGAGCCGCGATCAGGGTCACGGCGGCAAAGGCCTTGTAGATCATGGGGCGCGTCCATTCATGATCGCGTCATCATAGGCGCGGATCGTAAATAAAATGCTGTCGCCCCTTGTGAAGGTGGCTAGCTTAGACTGCGGCGGTCCCCTCGACGCCCCGCTCCTCCGCAGGAGCGCGGTGGGTCTGGGCCGATCCGACGGAAACTAATGCCGGTCGAGTTTCTCCAGCAGGTCGAGCATGTCGTCCGGAACAGCGCCGCTACCCGCACGGAAGGTCGAACGCAACGCATTGCCGATGCCCTCATAGGGTTGCGGAACGCCGATATTCAGGACGCGGCGGATCGCGCCATCCTGAATCCGGGCCGACCGGCTGAGGGGTTTTCGTTGCATTTCCATGGTAAGATAACTGCCAAGCGGCGCAAAAGTTTCTGGTGTTCGTCGCAATGGCACGCAATATCGGCTCCATTATGGGAGATTCATGGTGACGGACCGTTTGGCGGTCGCGGCAAGGATCAGGGCGCATTCGCCTTTCCTGGCCCGGCAATTGGATCGCTTTCCGGGTGTTGCCGATCTGGTGGAGAGCGGAGATTTCGAAGGGGCCTGGGCCGCCGCGCAGCAGGTGGCGGCGCCCGATGACGGCATTGCCCGGTCGCTGAGGCGCAGGCGTGGCGCGGTGGCCTTGGTGACCGCAGCCGCCGATCTGGCGGGCGTCTGGGGACTGGACCGGGTCACGCGCACCCTGTCGGACTTTGCCGACCAGGCGCTGGAGCAGGCGCTGGCCGCCGCCATGGCGGAGCGTTATCCGGACGCGGAGAAGCGGGGCTTCGTGGTGCTGGCGCTCGGCAAGCATGGCAGCCGGGAACTGAACTATTCGTCGGACATCGATCCGATCCTGCTCTACGACCCGAAGACGCTGCCCCATGGCGAGCGGGAAGACCCGGCGGACGCGGCCGTGCGCATTGGCCGGCGGGTCAGCGAACTGCTGAATGCCCGGGACGGCGACGGCTATGTGTTCCGCGTCGACCTTCGCCTGCGCCCCTCTCCGGAGGCGACGCCCATCGCCCTGCCGGTGGAGGCGGCGATCGGCTATTATGAATCGACCGCGCTCGGCTGGGAGCAGGCGGCGTTCATCCGGGCCCGACCGGCGGCGGGCGACCTGCCGCTGGGCGATTATTTCATGCAGGCGATCCGCCCCTTCGTCTGGCGCCGCAGTCTGGATTTCGGGGCCATCGATGCGATCACGGACATCTCCCGCCGAATCCGCGACCATTATTCGCAGGGTCAGGCGTTCGGGCCGGGCTATGACCTCAAGCGCGGGCGTGGCGGCATAAGGGAAGTCGAATTCTTCGCGCAGGTGCACCAGCTCATCCATGGCGGGCGCGATCCTTCCCTGCGGTCGGGCAATACGCGGGAAGCCTTGCGTGCCTTGGCGGCCGCCGGCGTGTTCGAAGCGGAGGTCGCCGCCAGGCTGGACGAGGCCTATGTCCTCTTCCGCACCGTCGAGCACCGGTTGCAGATGGTGGAGGATCGCCAGACCCATGAATTGCCCAGGTCGGCCGAGGCGCTGGATAATGTCGCGCGCCTGCACGGGCTGGAGGATGGCGGAGCGCTGCTCGACCTGCTGCGCCCGCATGTGCAGTGGGTGGGCGGCAATTACGACCGGCTGACCCCAGCGACGCCCGATGAATCCCTGTCGCTGGACGAGGAGAGGCTGAAGGCGCAGCTTGCCGAACTGGGTTTTGCCGATCCGGAAACGCCGCTGGCGCGGATCGCGCGCTGGCGATCGGGCACGGTCCGCGCATTGCGCAGCGGCGCGTCGCGGGAGGCGCTGGAGCAATTGCTGCCGGGCCTGATGCGGACGCTGGCCGCGGCGCCCGATCCGGCGCGGGCGCTCAACCGGCTGGACGATCTGGTCGGCCGCCTGCCGAGCGCGATCAACTTCTTCAAGCTGCTGGCGGCGCGACCCGGCCTTGTGGAACTGCTGGCCGAACTGCTGAGCCATGCGCCGACGCTGGCCGACGCGCTGGGGCGGCGGGCGGAACTGCTCGACGGGCTGATCGACACCTCCGCCTTCGATCCGCCGCCTCCTGTGGAGATATTGGCCGACCAGTTCGCCCGGCTGGAGGAGGGGGAGGATTATCAGGCGCTGCTGGACCGGGTGCGCCAACGCGTGAACGACCGCCGCTTCGCTCTGGGCGCGCAGATCATTCGCGGCGGCGATCCGCTGGAGGCGGGCCGGGGCTATTCCCGCGTGGCCGAAGCCGCCATCGAGGCGTTGGGCGCCGCCACCGTCGCGGAGTTCGAGCGCGCCCATGGAAAAGTGCCCGGCGGCGAGATGGTGATCCTGGCGCTGGGCCGGCTGGGCGGCGGAGTGCTGACCCATGCGTCCGACCTCGACCTCGTCTATCTCTTCACCGGCAGCTTCGAAACCGAATCCGACGGCGCGAAGCCGTTGGGCGCGACGCAATATTTCAACCGCCTTGGCCAGCGCATCACCAATGCCCTGTCGGTGCACACCGCGGCAGGCCCGTTATATGAGGTGGACACGCGCCTTCGCCCCTCCGGCGCGCAAGGGCTGCTGGCGGTCAGCCTGGACAGCTTCGCCCGCTATCAGCGGGAGGAGGCGTGGACCTGGGAGCATCTCGCGCTCACGCGCGCCCGCCCGGTCTTCGGCTCCGATGCCGCGCGCGCGGCGCTGGGCGCGATCCTGACGGAAACGCTTGAGCGGCAGCGCGATTTCGATGAACTGGCGCGCCATGCGGTGAAGATGCGGGGGGACATCGCGAGGCACAAACCGCCCGCGAGCGATCTGGACGTGAAGCTGGTGCCGGGCGGGCTGGTAGACCTGGAATTCCTGATCCACGTCACCCAGTTCCGCCACAATATGGCGTTCGACCCCGATCTGCGCGCCGCGCTGGAGCAGCTTGCGGCGGCCGGCCACCTGCCGGGCGAATTGATCCCGGCCCATGATCTCATCACCCGCTTTCTCGTCGTTTCCCGCCTCGTTTCGCCGAAATCGACCGAACCTCCGCAAGCCACCCGGCCTCTCGTCGCGCGGGCCTGCGGGGTCGAAAGCTGGGACGCGCTGCTTGAAAGCTACGGTAAGGCCCGGCAAAGGGTCGGTGACGCATGGGCGGCGCTGGCGGCGCCCTTCAAGGAGGAATGACGATGCTGGATGTGGGCGACGCCGTGCCTGAAGTGACGCTGAAGGATGCGGATGGGGTGGATTTCACCCTGGCGCGCTACAGGGGCAAGCCCCTGGTCGTCTATTTCTATCCCAAGGCGGACACGCCCGGCTGCACCAGCGAAGCCAAGGATTTCACCGCGCTCGCCGCCGATTTCGCGGCATTGGGCGTGCCGGTGGTCGGCATATCCAAGGACAAGTCCGCCAAGCTCAAGAAATTCGCCGAAAAATACGGGCTGACCGTCACGCTCGCCTCCGACGAGCCGGGCGAGATGTGCGAGGCTTTCGGCACCTGGGTCGAGAAGTCGCTTTACGGCCGCAAATATATGGGGATCGAGCGGGCGACCTTTTTGGTGGGGGCTGACGGGAAGATCCTGCACGTCTGGCCCAAGGTGAAGGTCAAGGGCCATGCCGCCGAGGTGCTGGAGGCCGGACAAGGCCTTTGACGCTTCCTGTTTCCATCGACAGCGTCGGCGCGGCCTGCGCCCATGTGCTGCTGACCCCCGATCCGTTGGCCAAGCTGATGGCGGCCCGGGCGGTCGCAAGGAACTGGCGGCTTGGGCGGCTGGCGCATCGCTTCGATGCCGCCATGCCGGATCGCCCGGCGCGCCCGGGAAAGCCCGAACTTTTGCCGCCCAACCAGATGCCCAAGCGCGGCAGGATCGGTTCGGAACGGGCGCGGATCGCGATGCTCCATGCGCTTGCCCATATCGAATTCGTGGCCATCGATCTCGCCTTCGACCTGATCGGGCGGTTCGGGGCGGAATTCCCGCCGGAATTCACCGGTGAATGGATGCGGGTGGGCGCCGACGAAGCCATGCATTTCGCGCTGCTCGACCGGCGTCTGCGGCAGTTCGGCAGCTTTTACGGCGCTTTGCCGGCGCATGACGGGCTATGGCAGGCCGCGAGCGAGACGGCGCATGATGCGCTCGCCCGCCTTGCCATCGTGCCGATGGTGCTGGAAGCGCGTGCGCTGGACATCACCCCGGCTACCATCGTCCGCTTCCGGGGAGCGGGCGATGAAATGTCGGCGCGCATGTTGCAGAGGATCATGACAGATGAGATTCGCCACGTCTCCGCCGGGACGACATGGTTCGGCCATGCGACGAAACGACTGGGCGTGAACCCCGCAAAACATTACCAAATCCTTGTGAAACGCCACTTTCGGGGTGCGTTGAAACCTCCGTTCAACGACTCGGCGCGCCGACAAGCCGGTTTAACGCGGGAATTTTACACGCCGCTTGCACAATAAGGCGGGACATGTCCTCTTTGTTCCAGCGGGTGGCGGCATCAGCCGCATTTTGGAAACGTGGGGATTAGGCCGAGAGGCGCAAAGCCTCCGGTCGAGAGTCGGGGTCGGCATGTTGGTTCTTCATTCTGATAATGCGCGCGCTGCGCGATGGTTCCGTTCTGCACTTAAAATCGCTGGAGCGTTGGGTATGGCGGGAGCGCTCTGCGCCGCAGTCCCGGCTCAGGCCAAGGCAGATGAAGACGATCCCTATGGCGATGCGTCGGAAATCAACACCAGCACGCTCGGCCCGGCCGATGTCGGCTTCTCCAATCTCTTCTCCAGCCTTCAGCGGCTCGACGGGCAGGCCAAGTCGAGCAACTACATCCCCTCCGGGCGTCCGGTGGAGAAACTCTCCCTGACCTCCAATTTCGGTGTCCGCTCCGACCCGTTCAATGGCGGCGCCCGCATGCACAAGGGCATCGACATCCCTGGCCCGACCGGCACCAAGATCTACGCGACCGCCGACGGCATCGTCAGCCGCGCCGGCTGGGCCAGCGGTTACGGCAATCTGGTCCAGATTTCTCACGGCGGCGGCATGGAAACGCGCTACGGCCACATGTCGAAGCTGCTGGTCGCCGCCAACAGCTATGTCCATCGCGGCCAATTGATCGGCCTGATGGGTTCGACCGGCCGTTCCACCGGCAGCCATCTGCATTATGAGGTGCGCGTCGACGGCCAGGCGATCAACCCGATCCCCTTCGTGGCCGGACCCGATTATCTGGTGGCGATGAACACCAAGCCGCCGATCGCCATGGGCGGCCCGACCAAGGCCCAGGAAAAGGCGGCGGACTGAGCCGAACTTTTTTCTCTTTCCCAAGGCCCGGCACGCGAAAGCTTGTCGGGCCTTTTGCTTGATCCTATTTAAACGTCATGACCGACATCGATCTTACGCCCTCTGCCGCTGCCCGCGTGGCCGCCATTGCCGCCAAGCAGGGCAAGCCCGCCATTTTGCGTCTGGCAGTGGAGGGCGGGGGTTGTTCCGGCTTCCAGTATCGCTTCGGTCTGGCCGAGGCGGTGGAGCCCGACGACATCATGGTCGAGCGCGACGGCGTGACGCTGGTGGTGGATGACGTCAGCATCGATCTGGTGCGCGGTTCGGCGGTCGATTTCGTGTCCGATCTGGGCGGCAAGGCCTTCAAGGTGACGAACCCCAACGCCACCGCCGGCTGCGGTTGCGGCACCAGCTTCTCGGTCTGATAGCGCTCTCTCCCCGTTCGGGCTGAGCTTGTCGAAGCCCTTCATTTCCTTAAAAGGGCACGCGCCGGTTTGATGCGATTCAGGCCGACCGAAAGAAAGACAGGCCCTTATGCGCATCGCCACCTTCAACATCAACGGAATCAAGGCGCGCCTGCCGCGCTTGCTGGAGTGGCTGGACGAGACCCGCCCCGACATCGCCTGTCTTCAGGAAATCAAGACCTCCGACGACACTTTCCCGGTCAAGGACATCGAAGATGTCGGCTATGGCGCGATATGGCACGGGCAGAAGGGGTTCAACGGGGTAGCCATCCTTGCGCGCGGCGAGACGCCGGTGGAGGTCCGCCGC
This sequence comes from Sphingobium fuliginis, assembly GCF_004152845.1. GTDB lineage: Bacteria > Pseudomonadota > Alphaproteobacteria > Sphingomonadales > Sphingomonadaceae > Sphingobium > Sphingobium fuliginis. The sequence continues at coordinate 333,879 of NZ_SEON01000001.1, read as the reverse complement.
GGCCTGGAAGGGGAGCCGGAGGACGAGCATAGCCGCTATCTGGAAGCCGATGTAAAGGGGCTGCGCGTCGCCAGCATCTACCTGCCCAACGGTAATCCGCAGCCGGGACCGAAATTCGATTACAAGCTGCGCTGGATGAAGCGTCTGCGCCTTCGCGCTGCGGAAATCTGGGCGGAGGAAGTGCCGGCGATCCTGGCGGGCGATTATAATGTCATTCCGCGTGACAGGGACGTTTATTCGGTCAAGGCGATGGCCGACGACGCGCTGATGCAGCCGGAAAGCCGCGCCGCCTATCGTCGCCTGCTGGGCGACGGCTGGACGGATGCCATCGCTTCCCGGCACCCGGCGGGCGGAATATGGACCTATTGGGATTATCAGATGAACGCCTGGCCACGCGACGCGGGGTTCCGGATCGATCATCTGCTGCTCAGTCCCGCCGCCGCCGACCGCCTGATCGACGCGCAGGTCGACAAGGATTTTCGTGGGCGGGAAAAGGCCAGCGATCATGCCCCTGTCTGGGCGGAACTGACCGAATAATTTTACCCGGACGTTATTGACTCTATTTTACCCGGATAATAAATGTTGTGCCGAAGGAGATTTCGGCATGACGCGCACTTTGACCGCCTTTGCGGGCGACCTCTGGATTGCGACGGGTGACGAGGAAGAGCTGCGGGCAACGCTTCATGCCATGGGGACGCAGGCGCAGTCTCTGCTGCTGTTCGACGACAGCACCGGGCGGCAGGTGGATATCGATCTGCGCGGTCCAGTGCAGGAGATTTCCCGCGGCCGGGGGCGGCCCCGGCTGGGCGTTCAGGCGCGTGAAGTGACTCTGCTCCCCCGGCATTGGGACTGGCTGGCGGCGCAGCCCGGCGGTGCTTCCGTGACGCTGCGGCGCTTGGTCGATGCGGCGCGCAAGGATGCGGACACAAAGCCATCGCCTCGCGCGGCGATGGACGCGGCTTATCATTTTCTGACGGTGATGGCGGGCGACCGGCCCGGCTATGAGGACGCCATTCGCGCGCTCTATGCAAGGGACAAGGCGGGGTTCGACCTTGCTGCTGCCGACTGGCCCCGCGCCATCCGGGATCATGGCGCGGCCCTTGCCCAGGGAGCATTCGACCAGAGCGCGCCGCGTTGAATCGGACGCTGGGCGTGCGTTCTAACTTTGCGTTGTCGCATCCTTTTCAGCAGACAATCGGTTTCCACCTCCCCACACAGCCTGCCAGCCTCAGCTTCTCGCCTTTTCCGCTACCTGAATTCCCGGCAGGGCCGCCGGATCGGCCATGTCCTGCCCGATCCACGCGCCGCCCTGTTTGAAATAGCCGATATGGTGGCCTCGCTGGAAACTGGCGCCGTCCCATACCACCACCTGCACTTCTATCTCGTCATGGCGGTGAACGTGCAGCCAGTTGAAGCTTTGCGGCTCGGCATTGCGCAGGCGGGTGGAGGTCGCCGTTCCCGCCTGGATCACCAGCGCGCCGCCCGAATGCGCCACCATCTTCTCCGCCGCCTCCGCATAGGTGCGATGGAAATGGCCGGCCAGCGCGATATGGATGCCTGCTTCCGCCGCCGCGCGTACGGCATCCTCATGCCTTCCGACAGCTTCGCTCAACTCGCCGCCCTTGCCGATCGGCATGGCGAAGAGCGGGTGATGGGTGACGAGGATGCGCGTCTTCTCCAGCGCGACCCGCGCGAATCTTTCGCGAAGCATGTCCATCTGGTCATGGTTGATCCGCCCATCCTTGATCGTCAGCGATCGCGCGGTGTTGAGCCCCAATATCGCGACCGCATCATCCTCGTAAAAAGGGCACAGATCATTGCTGATATAATGTTTGTAGCGGCGCAGCGGCGCCCCGAAGCGGCGCGCCAGATCGTAGAGCGGAATGTCATGATTGCCTGGTACCACCAGCAGCTTCATGCCCGCCGACCGCAGCCGGTTGAGCCAGGCGGCGGCCTGCCGGAACTGTTCGCGCCTCGCGCGCTGGGTGAAATCGCCGCTGATGACCACCAGGTCCGGCTGATGCTGTTGCAGCCAGGCCTCGGTGGCGGTGACGATGCGGGGATCATGGGCGCCGAAATGAATATCCGACAGATGAGCGATGCGGGCCATGAACCATGAACGGGCAAGGCCTTTTATGGTTTCGGACCTTGGAGCGCAGTTGCGTGTTGTCGAGGCATGGAAACGACATCCCCGCCCGTCAGAAACCTGCCGCATGAGGCGGCGCTGATCGTCAATGTGCATTCCCGCCGAGGAGAAGCCCTGTTCAAGGATGCCAAGGCCAGGCTGGAGGAAGCGGGCCTGCGCCTGATCGCAGCCCATGCGGTGAAGGAGCCGGAGCGATTGCAGGAAACGGTGCGCAGGGCCATCGCGGACGGCGCGCCGATGGTGATCGTCGGCGGCGGCGATGGATCGCTGTCCGGCACTGTGGATGAGCTGGTGGGCAAGGACTGCGTCTTCGGCGTGCTGCCGCTGGGCACCGCGAACAGTTTTGCGCGGACGCTGGGCATTCCGCTCGATCTGGAAGGGGCGGTGGCGGTCATATCCGGCGGCCGGCGGCGGCGAATCGACTTGGGCATGATCGACCGGGACTATTTCGTGAATGCGGCCTCGCTGGGGTTGTCCCCCCGGATCGGGGAGACGGTGCCGCACAAGTTGAAGCGTTATCTGGGACGGATCGGCTATCTGCTCTGGGCGGTCAAATGCTCCATAGGCTTTCGCGCTTTCCGGTTGATGCTGGACGATGGGATCAGGCAGCGCAGCATGTGGGCGACGGAAGTACGCATCCTCAACGGCCCCTATCATGGCGGGGTGGAACTGTCCGATCAGGCGGATGTGGACACCGGGGAGATCGTGATCCAGGCGGTGGTTGGGCGCAGCCACGCCCGGCTGGCCTGGGACTGGTACGCCAAATTCTTCAAGCTGCGCGACCGGGACGCGCAGACGGAGGAGTTTCGCGGCAAGGCGTTCCGGATCGAAACGGCGCCGCCGCAGAGCATTTCCATCGACGGCGAAGTGCTGGCGAAGACGCCGGCCATGGTGAAGATCGCGGCCGGCGCGGTGGATGTGGCGGTGCCTTAACCATTCTCCTTGGGCGGGCTTTCAGGCTGAATTCAGCATGGGCGCCAAAGCAGAAGCGTGCTTCTGCTCGCGTCCCTTCATCCCCTCCAACGGGAAGCCTATGGGATGCAGACAGCGCCTAAAGGGGCTTTTCATATACCTGATAGACCTTGTTCACCTTGCTCTCAATGGCGTCGGCAATGGCGTTCATGCCCTGATTGTCGTCCAGCACCCAGCCGATCTCGCCGCGCGTCGCGCCATAATGCGCGGTCGCGCTGCGGCGGATATATTCGATCATCATGAAGGCAAGCTGGCTCGCCATGCGGGAAGATTGCAACCGCTGCACCACGCCCATCAGCGGCACGCGCATGGTCCGCACCTTCGGCTTTCTCAGCCACCAGAGCAGTTTCGCCCAGCCGAAGGGAAAGAGCGAGCCGTTAAGCGGCGCTATCGCTTCGTTGAGATCGGGCAGCGTCATCATGAAAGCGACAGGCTCACCCTCCAGCTCCGCGATCATGATGAGGTCGTTGAACACAATGGGCTTCAACTGCTTGCCGAAATGCGCGACCTCCTCGTCGGTGATCGGCACAAAGCCCCAATTATTGCCCCAGGCGTCGTTCAGGATGCTGAGGATGATCGCCGCTTCGCTGTCGAATTTCGACTTGTCGACCTTGCGGATGCGGATGCGTTCGTTCTTCTCGCCCGACTGGACGATGCGCTGGATCAGCGGCGGGAATGGCCGGGTGATGTCCAGTTCATAGGTCTTGAGCTGCTTGACCGGCCGATAGCCCGCATCCTCCACCATGGCGCGATATTCCGGCTTCGCATGGCCCATCATCACCGTCGGCCTGTGGTCGAAGCCTTCGATCAGCAGCCCCGGCTCCTCCCAGATCGACAGTGAGATCGGCCCCAGCACGCGGGTCATGCCCTTGGCCCGCAGCCACCCCTCCGCCGTCGCGATCAGGGCTGCGCCGGTTTCGGCATCCTCCGCCTCGAACAGACCGAAATTGCCGGTGCCCGGCCCCATGCCCTGCTCGGCGGGCTGGGCCAGCGCCAGATGATCGAGATGCGCCGACACCCGTCCCACGACCCTGTCGCCGCGGCGGGCCAGGAAATATTGCGCCTCGGCATGGCCGAAAAAGGGGTTCTTGCCCGGCGTGATCAGGCTGTAGACCTCATCCTTCAGCGGCGGCACCCAGTTGGGATCGCCGGCATAGAGCCGCCAGGGCAGATCGACGAAAGCCTTGCGGTCGGCCTTGGAAGTTACGGGGGTAATCACCAGTTCTTGATTGGCCACGGCGCAGGACGCTTTCGCTGGAGAGGTTTGGGCAGAGCAGTTCGGCGCTTGTTCCGGGAATGTCAATCGGGACATGAGCGGATGGGATCATCATGACCAAATCGTCATGTTGCTGCCCCAATTGCAGCGCATTTACCCTTTAGGAACCACGGCATGACTGTGCACGATCCCCTTATTGCAGCCGCGTCGCGGACGAAAAGCGCGATCCCCGACGATGCGGCGATGCTGCGCGCGGCGGCCGACCTGACCCGCGAACTGTCGACGGCCCGGCCCGCCATCTATTGGCCCGACATGCTGGCATCGGCTCTTGTCGGCTATGCCGCGCTGGCCGGGGCGATCCTGACCGGCGATGCCGCTCTCATGCTGGCGTTCGGCCTGGCGGCGATGCTGGCGCTTTATCGCGCGGCCAGTTTCATCCATGAGCTGACCCACATCCGCAAGGGCGCGCTGCCGGGTTTCCGCCTTGGCTGGAACCTGATCGTCGGCATCCCCCTGATGATCCCGTCATTCATGTATGAAGAGGTGCATACGCAGCATCATGCCCGCACCCGCTACGGCACGGCGAATGATCCGGAATATCTGCCGCTGGCGCTGATGAAGCCCTGGTCGCTGCCGCTGTTCATCCTGGTGGCGGCGCTGGCGCCGTTGGGCCTCATCCTGCGTTTCGCCGTGCTGACGCCGCTCAGCCTGATGGTCCCGCCGCTGCGGCGAAGGGTGGTGGCGGAATTTTCCGCGCTCTCGATCAACCCCGCCTATCGCCGCCGCGCGCCGGAGGGAGACTTTGCCCGCCAGTGGATGTGGCAGGAGGCGGGCGCGTGTCTCTTCGCGCTGGCGCTGGTCGGCAGCATCTTCGCCTTCGGATGGAAGCCGCTGCTCACCTATATGGCGGTGCATTCCGGCATGACCGTCATCAACCAGCTCCGCACGCTGGTCGCGCATCTGTGGGAAAATGAGGGCGAGGCGATGACCGTCACCGCGCAATATCTGGACTCGGTGAATGTGCCGCCGCCGTCGCCCTTCGCCGCGATCTGGGCGCCGGTGGGGCTGCGCTACCATGCGCTGCATCATCTGCTGCCGAGCGTGCCCTATCACGCGCTGGGGGAGGCCCATAAGCGGTTGGTGGCGACGCTGGCGAGCGATTCGCCCTATCACAAGGGCAACTATCCCGGCATGTGGCCGCTGGTGGGGAAGATCGCGCGCTCGACGATGGGCAAGCGTTAACTCCACCGCCCCCGCTGGTGCTCCCGAGAGGGCAGGAGCATGTCATCTCCGGGGGCGAGGATTATTCCTCCGTCCGGAACAGTACCGTCTCGCCCACCAGCAGGAATAGCAGAAACGGCGCCCAGGCTGCCAGAAAGGGCGGATAGGCCCCGAGGTTCCCCATGGCGAGCGAGAAATTGTCCGCCACGAAATAGGCGAAGCCGAGCGCCATCCCCATCACCGCGCGCACGAACAACTGTCCCGATCGAGCCAGCCCGAAAGCGGCCACCGACCCCAGAATCGGCATCAGCAGCGCCGACAAAGGTCCCGACAGCTTGTGCCAGAGGCTGCCCTCCAGCTCCGCCGTCGGCCGCCCCGCATCATGCAGGTCGCTGATCGCCGCCTGCAACTGGCCGAAGGTCAGCGCATCCGGGTCGACCTTCGCCAAGGTGAACTGATCGGGCCGTATGTCGTGGCCAAAGCGCACCGTGCCGATCTGCCGCTCCGTCCCACGCGCGACGTCGAACTGCCGCGCGTCCTCCAGCACCCAGCTTCTGGCCGAAGCGTCATAATGGCCCCTGGGCGCCTGGACGATGGTGGTCAGCGTGTTGTTGATCCGGTTGAATATCTCCACCTTGCGGAGCTGGACCGCCGTGCCCCGTCCGGCGACGATGGCGGCCGTGACCAGATTGTTGCCGTCGCGCACCCATGGGCTGGTCTTGACCCCGCTGTCGGGGGGCAGGGGGCCATAGTCGACGGCCTGCCAAGCGGAAAGGCGGGCGGTGGACCGCGCCACGATCCGCTCGTTGAAGGCATAGCTGATGAGCGCCACGCCCAGCGCCGCAGCCAGCAACGGCGCCAATATCTGGTGCGCCGACAGCCCCGCCGCCTTCATCGAGATGATCTCGCTGTTCTGGTTGAGGCTGGCGAGCATGATCAGCGTGCCGAGCAGCACCGAAAAGGGCAGGAAGCGGGCGACGATCTGCGGCGCCCGCAGCGCCACATAATGCCATAATTGCGCATCGCCATTGCCGGCATAGGCAAGGATGTCGCCCGATTCGCCCAGCAGGTCGAGGGTCTGGAGCACCGCGACCAGCATCGCCAGCACCGCGAAGGTCCGGGTCAGGAACAGCCGGGCCATGTACCAGCTAAGCTGGCGCGACGGAAAGAAGTTGAGCTGATGCATGGGTCAGGCGGCTCCTTCCGCCGGGGTTTCCGCCCTTGGCCGCCGCCGGACGAGGCCGATAAGCCGCAGGAACTGCTTGGCGATCTTGGCGAAGGCATATTCCAGCGCGGCGATCGGCTGGCCGCCGGGCCGGTGCGCGATCACATGGTACATCCACAGGATCAGGCCCGCGAACAGCAGGAACGGTCCCCACAGCGCGATGATCGGGTCGATCCTGCCCAGCGATCCCACGCCCTGACCATATTCGTTGACCTTGTGATAGGTCACGATGAACACGATGGAGAGGAACACGCCGAGCGCCGATGTGGACCGTTTCGGCGGAATCGCGAAGGCGAGCGCGGCCAGCGGCAGCAGCAGCATCATCGCCACCTCCACCATGCGGAAATGGAAATTGGCGCGGATCTCGTTGCGCAGCTTGTCGGGCGTCCCCGGATCATGGCCGATCACCACCAGTTCGGGGATGGTCTTTTCCCGGTCGACGTCGCGGCCGCGGAATTTCTCGATCTGCGGCAGGTCGATGGGCAGGTCGTGGCTGGAGAAGGACAGGATTCGCGGCGACTTGTATTTGGGCGCGTCGTTCACCAGCACGCCATCGCGCAGGCGGAAGATGATGGTGTCGGGATCGTCGGTGGCGAGGAAACTGCCCTGCGCCGCCGTCACCGCCACGGTCTGGCCGTCCTTGCCGACGGCGCGCACGAAAATCCCTTGCAGGTTGCGGCCCTCGTCCAGGCTGCGTTCGATCCGCAGGGTCATGCGCTTGCCCAGATTGGTGAATTCGCCCACCTTGATCGACGCCCCCAGCGCGCCCGACCGCAGTTCGAAGCGCAGCGCCTCATAGGCATGGCGGGACAGCGGCTGGACGAAGCCGACAATGCCGAAATTCAGCAGCGCCAGCGCGATCGCAAACAGATAGGGCACGCGCAGCAGCCGGCCATAGGACAGGCCGACGGCCCGCATCACGTCCAGTTCCGACGACAGGGCCAGCTTCCGGAAGGCGAGCAGGATGCCCAGCATCAGGCCGATGGGAATGCCCAGCGACAGATATTCGGGCATCATGTTCGCCAGCATCCGCCACACGACGCTGACCGGCCCGCCCTCCGCCGCGACGAAGTCGAACAGGCTCAGCATCTTGTCGAGCACCAGCAGCATGGCCGAGATCACCAGCGTCCCCAGCATGGGCAGGGCGATCAGGCGGGCGAGGTATCTGTCGGTGGCGGTCAGCATTTCTCTATGTGGTCGTCCCATCACCATGATTTGGCCGCAAACCCCCCCCATATGCGAGTCAGGTAAGTTGCGGGGCGAACAGGGGCTCGCCGTCCGGTGTCACTGGGCGGCTATAGCTTCACGGAGTTGGATGGTCATGTTCAAAGTTGCAGTGGGTCTGATGTCGGTAGGGGCATTGTTCGCCGCCGCCCCGGCCATCGCCCATGGTATGGAGATCGGCAACGACCTGGAACGCTGCTCCACGGACGCCAAGGGCCCGGCGGTTCTGGTCGACGTGCGCGGCTTCGCTGCCTCGACCGGCAAGGTGCGCGTGCAATCCTATCCCGCGACGAAGGCGGCCTGGCTCGCCAAGGGCGAATGGCTGGGCCGTATCGACGTTCCGGTGAAGGCCAGCAACGGCGCAATGCGTTTCTGCATGCCTGTGCCGCAACCCGGCAAATATGGCATCGCCGTGCGCCACGACCGCGACGGCAACGGCAAGACGGACATTTCGCGGGACGGCGGCGGATTTTCGAACAATCCGTCGATCAGCATCTTCAACCTGGGCAAGCCGGGGGTCGAAAAGGCCGCCTTCTATGCAGGGCCGGGCGTGACGAAGATCACCATCAACCTCAAATATATGTGATCCCCGACCATGGTCCGCGTCGCCCTTTTGTCCAACCCCAAATCCACGGGCAACCGGCAGACGCTTCCGCGCGTGCGCAGCTATTGCGCCAGCAATCCAGACATCTTCCATTATGAGGTGGAGCATGTCGACCAGATCGGCCGGGCGCTCCAGACCATCGCCCGCGTCGATCCCGTCGTCATCGTCATCAACGGCGGGGACGGCACGGTGCAGGCGGCGTTGACGGAACTGTATCAGGGCGAGCATTTCAAGGGCCGCGTGCCGCCCATCGCGGTGCTGCCCAACGGCAAGACCAATCTGATCGCGCTGGACCTCGGCATCCATGGCGATCCGATCAAGGCGCTGGAGCGGATCGTGCAGATCGCCAAGGCGGGCGTCGACGACCATGTGGTGGCGCGCGAGCTGATCGCCCTGTCGGACGGGCAGGCGGAAAGCCGGCCGGTGCTGGGCATGTTCCTGGGCGGAGCGGGGCTGGCCGACTACATGCTCTATTGCCGCAACCAGATCTATCCGCTGGGCCTGTCCAACGGCCTCAGCCATTTCCTGACCGTGATCGCGGTGCTGGTGTCGCTGATCTTCGGCATCCGCGCCCGATTCCTGCCGCAATCCAGCCGCCCGGTGCGGATTTCCCTGATCCGCGACGGGCAATTGGCGGGGCGTTTCGCCGTGCTGATCGTGACGACATTGGAACGATTGCTGCTTGGCGTGCAGCCGGGGGACAGCCGGCGCGGCAATATGAAGCTGATGGCGGTGGACCAGAGCCTGTCCGCCCTGCTGCGCCTGTTCTGGGCGAGCATCACCAGACGGGTCGGCAAATCGCAGATGCAGGGCATCCATCTGGAACAGGGCGATGTCATCCGCATCGAGGGCGACCATAGCAGCGTCATTCTGGACGGCGAACTGTTCGAGGCGTCGGAAGGCAAGCCCATCGTCCTGCGCTCGACAGAGCCGGTGCCTTTCTTGAGGTTGGCGGCCTAGAAGCGGCGTGAACGCTGGTTGGCCGTCATGGCGCATCCTCCCTGCATGGCGCGTTGGGAAGGATTTCCCGCCGAAATTGAAGGGCACGCCTCAAAGTTTTCCTTTTCTTCCCGAAAGCAGCGATTGCCAAACGCCTGTCGTCCGCCTATTGAGCGCACAGCATCAAGAGTTGGGACGACGCCCAACGCCAACCTGCCGATCCGGGCAAGGTGGCACTCCGTGAAGGAGGATGTGGCCGATCCGGCAACCAAGCGGACCCAAGCCACATCGTGAAGCGTCGCTCCGGAACAAGGAATGACGTGAAGTGCCGATCAAGATAGCCGACGACCTGCCCGCCCGCCGCACATTGGAGGCCGAGGGCGTGGTCGTCATGCGTGAAGCCGACGCCGTCCGGCAGGACATTCGCCCGCTTCGCATCGCGCTGCTCAACCTCATGCCCGACAAGATCAGCACGGAGACGCAGCTTGCCCGGCTGCTCGGCGCGACGCCGTTGCAGGTCGAACTGACGCTGGTGCGGATCAGCGACCATGTGTCGCGCAACACCTCCGCCGACCATATGGCATCCTTCTACCGCCCATGGAGCGACGTCCGGGACGAGCGGTTCGACGGCTTCATCATCACCGGAGCGCCCGTGGAGCAGCTCCCTTTCGAAGCGGTGAGCTATTGGGACGAACTGCGCGCCATATTCGACTGGACGCAGACCCATGTGCATCGCTCGCTCAGCATCTGCTGGGCGGCGCAGGCGGCGCTGCATCACTTCCATGGCGTGGAGAAACATGGGCTGGAGCGCAAGGCGTTCGGTGTGTTCCGCCATCATGTTCATGTGCCGTCATCGCCCTGGATGCGGGGTTTTTCGGACGATTTCCGCGTTCCCGTGTCGCGCTGGTCGGAGGTGCGGCGGGAGGATATTCCGGAGGGGCGGGGATTGCAGATCTTGGCGGAGAGCGACGAATCGGGGCTTTGCCTGATCGGCGATCCGGGGCGCGGCTTCCTGCACATGTTCAACCATCTCGAATATGACACGATGACGCTGGCGGAGGAATATGCGCGCGATGGGGCAAGGCAGTTGCCCGCCCATTATTTCCCTGACGACGATCCTGCGCAGGCGCCGCAAAATCACTGGCGCAGCCACGCGCATCTGCTGTTCGGCAACTGGATCGACGAAATGTACCAGACCGTGCCCTTCGATCTGAATGCTGTCGGGCAGGCGCCGGTGTTGTCGGCGGCTTAAGGCGCTCTTCGCGCGAATGGAGCCCGGAGAGGGCGTACCGATACCGCAAGCAGGCTGAACGCTCCACATGCGAGAGCGCGCTGCGTTACATCGGCGCGAGCCGCGCTTTCCAAGTTTCCGTAGGCTCAGGACAGGCTTTTCCGCACGCTACTCTAGCGGAGAACGCCCTTTGCAATCAGGTTGCGGGCATAGCGCCATTGGAAGAGGGCGATGATCAGGATCATGGCCGGAAAGATCGCGGCCGTGGGGCCCTTCACCGCCAGCAGGTCGGTGTGGATGAAGCTGTAGCCGAACTGCACGACCACGGCGAGGATCGAGAGCAGGAACAAGGGCGCGGCGGCGGCTTTGCGGAGCAGCAGCAGGATCGCGCCCAGCGTGCCCGCGCCGACCGCGACTGCATAAGCGGTCCAGGCCCAGCCGGGCATGGAGGCGAAGATCCTGGCGCTATAGGGATCGGTCTTCGCCAGTTGGCCGAGGTCCGCGCCATATTGCATGATGAAGGCGGCTACCCCCATCAGGTTCCAGAGCAGCAACAGGATTCCGATGGCTCGAAAGGATCGTGGCGCTGTCATGGCGGTTCCCCCTATATCGGCGGTCTCCCTGTCGGGACCGCCTGGATGGATCATAGCGGCTGACGGGATTTTGCGAAAGGAGATGCCGGATTTTGGCGAGTGAGTCCTTGGCGGCGCCGATCGTCGTGACGGCTTTGATGGGCGCGGCGGATTTCGCCTGGGCGGACGGTTTGCGCCGCGCGCATTTTCCGGCGGAGCGCAATCTGGTGCCGGCGCATATCACGCTGTTCCATCATCTGCCGCCCTCCGCCCTGGCAGAAGTGGCGCTGCGGCTGAAGCGGCTCTGCGCGGGTCCGCCGCCGGGCGCGAGGTTGGCGGAGGTCATGCTGCTGGGGCGGGGGGTCGCCTATAGGGTGGAAAGTCCGGAGCTGATGGCGATGCGGGAGGAACTGGCGGAAGCCTTCGCAGGATTGTTGTCGTCGCAGGATCGGGGGCGGCCGCGCTTTCACGTCACCGTGCAGAACAAGGCCGAACCGGCTGAGGCAAAGGCGCTGGCCACCGAATTGCGGCGGGGCTTCCACCCAAGGCCGCTTGCCATCGTCGGCCTTGCTGCCTGGCATTATCGCGGCGGACCCTGGGAATTGGCGATGAAGGCCAGCTTTTGGGGCTGACCTTCATCCTTCCGGTCAGGCGAGGCCGACTTCCTTGAGCGGCACGTTGGCATCGGCAAGCTGCGCCTGGTCCAGCACCGCGCCCGAAATGACATGGGCGCGGCCTTGCACATAATCCTTGACCGCATTGACGCAGTCGAGCGCTATCAGCTTGCCGCCCTTCAGATACAGGACGGAGAAGCTACGGGTCGCCGGATCGCCGCGCAGGATCGTCTGGTCGTGCCCGATCGACAGGCCCACGGTCTGAAGCTTCAGATCATATTGGTTCGACCAGAACCAGGGCACGGCGTGATAGGGTTCTTCCTTGCCCATGATGTGGCTGACCGCCGTCTTCGCCTGATCATTGGCGTTCTGAACCGATTCGAGCCGGATTTGCGCGCCGCGTGCAAAGCCGTTGGCATGGGCGGCGCAATCGCCCACCGCATAGATGTCGGGCAGGCTGGTGCGGCAATATTCGTCCACGTCCACCCCATTCCCCCCGACCGCGCCCGCCGCGATCAGCGGGCCCGTTTCGGGGACGATGCCGATGCCGACGATCACCATGTCGGTTTCGATCCGCTCGCCATCCTCCATCAGCACGGCGGTCGCCCGAGGACCATCCTCTCCGTCGGTGACTTCGATGCAGTCCATCCGCGCCCCGGTGCGCAGGTCGACGCCATGGGCGCGATGCTCGGCCTCGTAGAAGCGCGACAATTCCTCTCCCGCCACGCGCGCCAGCACGCGGTCCAGTGCTTCGAGCAGCACCACCTTCTTGCCGAACTTGCTGAGCACGGCCGCCGCTTCCAGCCCGATATAGCCGCCGCCGATCACGGTCACATGATCGATCCGGTCGAGCTTCGCCATCATCGCGTCCACATCGTCGCGGCGGCGCACGGCATGGACATTGGGCGCGTCGGCCCCGTTGCAGGTCAGCATGCGCGGGGAGCCGCCGGTGCACCAGATCAGCTTGCCATAGCCGATTTCGCGGTCGCCCGCCGTCACGAACCTGCCCGCCGGATCGACAGCCTTCACGCGCAGGCCGAGCAGCATGTCGATCTTGCGTTCTTCCCAGAAGCTGGCCGGGCGGATCAGGATGCGGTCGAAGCTCTTGTCGCCGGCAAAATATTCCTTGGAGAGGGGCGGACGCTCATAGGGCGGGTCCTTTTCATCGCCTATCATCGCGATGGACCCTTCGAAGCCGAGCTGGCGCAGCGAAATGCCCGCCTGCGCCCCGGCATGGCCGGCACCTACGATCAGAACGTCATAATAGCTCATCGACGCGCTATCCCCTCATTTTCCTGTTGCCGCGTGCTTGGCGCGCTTTCGCGGGGCTGGCAAGCGGATTGTCGTTCGATGCCGCCCCGATATGGGAGTGGCCGGGCGCGGTCCCGGCCACCCGTCATCCTATTCGATCGCGCCGCCGATCATGCGGGCGAGGCGGGCGGAAAAGGCGCGCGGGTCGGCCGGCAATTCGCCATCCGCGATCCGCGCCTCGTCAAGCAGCAGCCATGCGGCGTCCTCGCGCAGATCGCTGCCGTCGGGCAGCGTGCCGAGTTTGACGATGAGGTCATGGCGGGGATTGATCTCCAGCACCGGCCTGGCCGCATTGTCGATCCGTCCGGCCCCGGCCAGCAGCTTTTCAAGCTGGCGGTCCATCGCATTGTCCGGCGCGACCAGGCAGACGGCGCTTTCCGTCAGCCGTTCCGATGCGCGGACGTCGGAGACCGCCTCGCCCAGCACGTCCCTGGCATAGGCGATGAAGCCGTCCACCTCCGCCGATGCCTCTGCGGCGGGCGTCTCGCCCTCTGCCAGCGGGATCAGGCTGAGGTCGGCCAGGCCCTGCGTCACCGACTTGAACGGCTTGCCCTGATAGTCGACGCCGGCCGTGACCCAGAAGCTGTCGACCTGGTCGGTGAGCAGCAGCACCTCGATCCCGCGGGCGCGGAAGCCTTCGAGCTGGGGAGAGGAGGCGAGCCGGTCGAGATCGGCGCCGGTGGCATAGTAGATCGCGGTCTGATTGTCCTTGATCGCCTCGACATAGTCCTTGAGCGAGCGCCAGCCTTCCCCCGACGCCGTGCTTTTGAAACGGGCGAGGCCGAGCAGCGCCTCCCGCCGGGCGAAATCCTCGTACAGCCCTTCCTTCAGCACCGCGCCGAAATTGTCCCAGAATTTGAGATAGGCTTCACCATCCTTCTGGGCCAGCTTGTCCAGTTCGGAAAGGATGCGGTTCGCGACGCCCTTCTGGACCGCGGCGAGGACCGGGCTTTCCTGGATCATCTCGCGCGAGACGTTGAGCGGCAGGTCGTTGCTGTCGACCAGCCCGCGCACGAAGCGCAGGTAGCGCGGCAATATCTGCGCCTCGTCGGTGATGAAGACCCGGCGGACATAGAGCTTCATCCGCCCGGCGCGGTCCGGATCGAACAGGTCGAAGGGGCGCATGGAGGGGAGAAAGGCGAGAACCGAATATTCGTGCAGCCCCTCCGCGCGATAATGGAGCGTCAGCGCGGGCTCATCGAACTGTCCGGCGGTGCTGCGGTAGAAGTCGGCATATTCCTCCGCCGTGATGTCGGACCTGGGGCGGGTCCAGAGCGCCGCGCCGTCCGCGATCTGCTTTTCCTCCGCATCCGGCTTTTCCTTGAGGAAGATGGGGACGGGGACGTGGCCCGACTGCGCGGTGACGATGCGCTGGGCGGTGAATGGCTCGGTATAGCTGGCGGCGTCTTCCTTCAGATGGAGGACGATGCGGGTGCCGCGAGCGGGCGCGTCAGCGATGTCGACAAGCTGGATGGTGTAGCTGCCAAGGCCGTCCGACGCCCAATGCGCGGCGACATCGGCCCCGGCGCGGCGGGAAAAGACATCCACCCTGTCCGCGACCATGAAGGCGGAATAGAAGCCGACGCCGAACTGACCGATCAGTTGCGCGCCTTCCCCTTCCTTGGCGCCTTCCCTGACCGCCGCGACGCGCTCCATGAAAGCGCGCGTGCCGGATCGGGCGATGGTGCCGAGCGCTTCGGCCAGCTCCACCTCGCTCATGCCGATGCCATTATCCTCGACGATGAGCTGCCGCGCTTCGGGATCGAGCGTGACGGTGATGCGCGGCTGGCCGTCGTCCCCGGCAAGCGCGGGATCGCTCAGCAGTTCGTAGCGCAGCTTTTCGCAGGCGTCGGCCGCGTTCGAGATCAACTCGCGCAGGAAGACGTCCTTGTCCGAATAGACCGAGTGCACCATCATGTGCAGCAGGCGGGCGACGTCGGCCTCGAAGGAACGGGTTTCGGGTGCGGTGCCGGTCGTGGTGGTCATGGCAGTATCGAAATCTCTCCCCAGTGGAATCCGACCGCCAGATGGCGGGACAGGGGACAGCTTTCAAGGCCTGCCGCCCTGCCTTCCCCTAAATGAGGGGAAAGCAGGATCGGGGAAATGGATCAGTGGCGTTGCAATTGCAGGGCCTTGGCCTGGTACCGCACGGCCAGTTCGGCATGGACGGCGATCATCACGCCCTTGTCGCCGCGCTGCTTGGCTTCGCTCGCCTTGCGGATTTCTTCCCTGGCCCGGGCTTCGAAATAGGACGCATCATCATGGCGGGACACGGGCTCTCTCCTTGTCATTGCCAGGCGATCATAGCTGGAGCGGGCGGGGCCGCCCATCACTCAGGTTAGTCGGAATCGGCGTTTCGAAGCTGGCATGCGCCGTGGACAGGCGCTGCCGGAAACAGGCCGGCCGAAGGGGGGAGTCTTCGGCCGGCGGTCCGCAGCCGTCAGGCCGGCACGAGTTGGATGACGCGCGGCTTGGCCGGCGGAAGGCCGCCATTCCCCGCCTCCTTCAACAATTCTTCCTTGCGCGCCAGCATCGCGTCGCGGAGCCGGATCAGGTCCACATCGGTCTTCCGGCATTGGGCGAACATGCCCTCGCCACGCATTTCCTCCTCATGCACATGGTGCTTGATCTCTTCGGACAGCACCTTGACCTTGGCGTCGAAGAAATCGTCGGAAGGATCGCCTTCCTCTATGTCGTTGACGAGCAGCTTGGCTCCGTCATGCTCGACATAGGCCTCGTCCAGCGTATCGTCCTCTATCTTGCCGCGGAAGGCGGGGTAGAAGATTTCCTCCTCGATCAGCGTGTGGATCTTGAGTTCCAGGCAGATCTGCCGCGCCAGCGTCTTCTTGCGCGCGGGCGATCCGGCCTTTTCGAACTGCTCGAACAGATCCTCCACCTTGCGGTGGTCGGCTTTCAGAAGGGCGATCGCGTCGGTGAACTGCTGATTGGCCATGGTCTTCCTCCTCCGTGGGCGTTGCTTCCGGTGGAAGTCGCCAGCCATGCGTCGGTTCCAAGCGAACCGTTCGCAAGAGCGGAATCTGCCCGTCCGGATCGCGAAAAGGGTCAGTCGGAACGTCTGCCGGCCGGTGATCCGCTCCCTTCCTCCCGCCGGCTTTTCGCGCCGGCGTCCTCCCGCCCGGCGCGGCTGTCCTCTTCCTCGCCCCGCCGCGTCATGGTGCGCGGGTCGTAATTGGATGGGATGGCGCCGCCGCTCAGCGGATCGCGATCCGGCTCCCGGTCCAACGAGTCGCTGGGGCGGCGGGCTGCGCCTTCGGGCTGGTTCTCCGTAGAGATGTTCGGATCGCGCGTATGTTCGGTGGGCAGGGAACGCGTCTTTCGGGGCTCGTCCATGATGCTCTCCTTTTCAGGCCAGTTTCCTCAGGCCAGTTTCAGCCCCTCCTGGTTCATCCGCCGGGTCAGGCGGCTCACGGCTTGCGGATCGAGCGCCTGTTTCAGCCGGGGGAAAAGCTCATCCTCCTCCTTGCGCATATGGTCCTGGATGTCGGCGCGGAACGCCGCCAGCTTGCTCCGGAACCCCGCGTCATCCTGTATGAGATCGCTCAGGTCGTAGAGATATTGCTTCACATAGCCATGGTCGCCGTTCAGCGCGTCGGCCTCTTCCTTAAGGCCCGCCGCGCGCATGGCGGGATAGACGGCGTTCTCCTCCTCCAGCGCATGCTTGCCGAGCGCATGCTTGAGCTGCATCAACAGCATCCTGCGCTTGCCGCCCGGCTGTGTCTCGCCCAGCTTGTCGAACAGCACGAGCGTCATGGCATGTTCCGCCGCCAGCGCCCGGTCCCAATCGCCGGCCAGTGCTGTCGGAGCCTGAACCGCCAGCTTTCTTCCGACCATGCCGAGCAGCGCCAGGCTGGCGCCGATGCCGGCCCCGATCAATGTCCCGCCGCTTCTGAAATGCGTCTGCTTCATGATCTTCTCCTCCGGGTCTCCTGCCCGTGACAACGAGGGGCCGTCAGCCCCTGTTCCCCGGCTTGCGGCAGGACTTACCCATGTTAACAAACCGGCGTTTTGCCGCTTTTCGGCCGGGGTCGGGCGGAACGGCGGAGCGGATGAACTGGTTGCTGTCTGACCTTTCAAGGAGGGTCAGCATGAGTGATGACGCACCGCTCACCACGGCGAAACAGGATGATGCGGCGGCGCAGGCCGCCGACAGCCTGGTGGAAGCGAAGGGCGACGATCTGATCGGCAAGACGGTGACGATCGACCGGCCGCGGGAGGAGCTATATGCCTTCTGGCGCGACGTCGGCAATCTTCCGCTGTTTCTGGAAAATGTCGTCGCTGTCGAACCTCTGGACGATCGCCGTTCCCGCTGGGTGGTGAAGGCGCCCGCCGGAAGCACCGTCGAATGGGTATCCGCCATTACGGAGGATCGTCCGGGCGAAACCATCGCCTGGGCTTCCGAGGAGGGCGCGGACGTGCCCAATAGCGGCCGCGTGGATTTTCGCGACGCGCCGGGCGGCCGGGGGTGCTGGGTGACGGCGACGATCCTCTATGATCCGCCCGGCGGCTTCATCGGCAAGGCCATCGCCAAGATGTTCCAGCGCGAACCGGCCATCCAGGCGCGCCGCGACCTGCGGCGCTTCAAGCAACTGATGGAAACCGGCGAGATCGCGACCAGCGCGCGCAACCGCCGTGAATATGAAGAGGAAGGCACCTGATGCGCGCGCTCACATGGCATGGCAAGCATGATGTCCGGGTCGAAACCGTGGACGATCCCGAAATCGTCAATCCCCGCGACGCGATCATCCGCATCACTTCCACCGCGATCTGCGGATCGGACCTGCATCTCTATGACGGCTATATCCCGACGATGAAGGCGGGGGACATATTGGGCCACGAATTCATGGGCGAAGTGGTGGAGACAGGGCCGGGTTCGACGCTGAAGAAGGGGCAGCGGGTGGTCGTGCCCTTCACCATATCCTGTGGAAGCTGCTTCCATTGCGGCAAGCATCAATATTCGGCCTGCGACAACGGCCTGCCCGCCGACAATCAGGACATCGCCCAGGCGATCTACGGACAGCCCATGGCGGGCCTGTTCGGATACAGCCACATGACGGGCGGCTATGCGGGGGGACAGGCGGAATATGTTCGCGTCCCCTTTTCCGATGTCGGTCCCATCGTCGTCCCGGATGGGGTGGACGACGACAAGGTCCTGTTCCTGTCCGACATCCTGCCGACCGGCTGGATGGCCGCCGAAAATGCGCAGATCGAGCCGGGTGACACCGTCGCCGTCTGGGGCTGCGGCCCCGTCGGCCTGTTCGCGGTGCAGTCCGCCTTCCTCATGGGGGCGGAGCGGGTGATCGCCATCGACCATTTCCCCCACCGGCTGGAACTCGCCCGCCGCTTCGGCGCGGAGACGATCAATTATGAGGAAAGCAAGACCTATGAAGCGCTGATGGAGATGACCGGCGGCATCGGCCCCGACGCCTGCATCGATGCCGTCGGGCTGGAGGCGCATGGCTTCTTCGCGGACAATGTCTGGGACCAGATCAAGGTGGCGACCTTCATGGGAACCGACCGCGCCCATTCGATCCGGCAGGCGATCCTCGCCTGCCGCAAGGGCGGGCGGGTTTCCATGCCGGCGGTCTATGGCGGCTTCGTCGACAAATTCCCGCTGGGCGCCTTCATGGAGAAGGGGCTGACGCTGAAGACCGGCCAGACCCATGTGCAGCATTATATGCCCGGCCTGCTGAACGCGATCATGGAGGACAAGATCGATACGACCTTCCTGATCAGCCACCGCCTGCCGCTGGAGCAGGCGGCGGAGGGCTATCGCATGTTCCACGACAGGCAGAACGAAGTGACCAAGATCGTCCTGAAGCGGGGCATGCAGCCCGCCCGGGACGCCTGAAAGGAGAAGCATATGGCTTCGCAGAAATTCGCGATCGTGACCGGTGCGTCGACCGGCATCGGCTTCGAACTTGCGCATCTCGCCGCGCAGGACGGCTATGATCTGCTGGTGGTGGCCAACGAACCGCTGATCCATGCGGCGGCGGACGACTTTCGGCGTCATGGCGTCGACGTGCAGGCGGTGGAGTCCGACCTTTCCACCATGGAAGGGGTGGACCGCCTGATCACCTGTACCGGCGGGCGGCGGGTCGACCTGCTTTGCGCCAATGCGGGGCGGGGTTTGGGCCATGCCTTTCTGGAGCAGGACGTGGCAGACTGGCGCCGGGTGATCGACACCAACATCACGGGCACCGTTTACCTGCTCCAGCAGATATTGCGGCCGATGGTCGCCCGGAATGCGGGCAAGGTGCTGGTCACCGGATCGATCGCCGGCTTCATGCCCGGCTCCTTCCAGGCGGTCTATAATGGCACAAAGGCCTTCATCGACAGTTTCGCCGATGCGGTCCGGAACGAGATCAAGGATGCCGATGGCGTCACCATCACCAACCTGATGCCCGGCCCGACGGAGACCGAGTTCTTCGACCGCGCCGAGATGCTGGACACCAAGGTCGGCGCGGACGAGAAGGACGATCCGGCCAAGGTCGCCAGGGACGGCTGGGACGCGCTGATGGACGGGAAGGCGCATATCGTGTCCGGCTGGAAGAACAAGCTGCAGGCTGCCGCCGCGCATGTCACGCCGGCGGGCGTACTGGCGGAGCGGCATCGCAAGATGGCCGAACCCGGCACTGCCGAAAAAGTGGAGGCGAGCGATGGATCGGAATGACAGCGATCATGCGCCCGAAAAGGCGCGGACGCCCAAGGGACCGCTGGGCGACGCCCTGCCCGGGCGCGAAGAGGAAGACCCCCGGACGACCGGTGGGCAGGATCAGGAACGGGTAGAGGATCGTCCGGTGGTCGGGCAGGTGAAGCCGGAGGATTATCCGGAAAAGGACAGGCGCGATTCCACGCCCTGATCGTGCATCAGGGCAGGGCAGCCGCCATTGGCTGCTCCATCAAGACCGCTGTTTCCTCATGCGCCCGATAGATGGCGGCGTAACGTCTGCCGCTTTCCAGCAGCGAGCGGTGCGATCCGATTTCCCGCACCCCGCCATTTTCGATGACGGCGATGCGGTGCGCCGATCGGATGGTTTCCAGGCGATGGGCGATGACGATGGAGGTTCGCCCCTCGCACAGCACCCGCAAGGCCCGCTGGATGCGCCTTTCGGTGCTGACGTCGATGGCGGAGGTCGCCTCATCCAGGATCAGCACTGATGGATCGGCGAGATAGGCGCGTACAAGGCAAACCAGTTGCCGCTGTCCCTGACTGAGCTGGCTGCCGAGCGGACCGACATGGGTCGCATAGCCGTGGGGCAAAGCATCGAGCACTTCATCCGCGCCTATGCGTTTCGATGCCGCGATCAGTTCTTCGTCGCTGGCCTCGGGCCTCGCGAGACGGAGATTTTCCAGCACCGTTCCGCCGAAAAGGACATTGTCCTGAAGCACGACGCCGATATGGCGGCGCAGGCTGCGTTCGGAAACGGCGCGAATATCCTGCCCGTCCAGGAGGATCGACCCTTCGTCCACATCGTAGAAACGGGTCAGTAACTGGACCAGCGTGCTTTTGCCATGGCCGGTCGGACCGACGATCGCCAATAGCTCGCCCGCTTCTATATCCAGGCTGAGGTCGCGAATGACAGGCTGGCCGGGACGATAGCCGAAACGGACATTGCGGAACTCGATCCGGCCCTCCACCGCGTCGAGGACGGCGGCATCGGTCCGGTCCACGATGTCGGGTTGCGTATCGAGCAGCAGGAAGACGCGCTGGGCGCAGGCGGTGCCGTTGGCGAAACGTTCGAAAAGGTCGCTGAATTCCTGCAAGGGCGCAAGGAAGAGGAAAACGTAGAACAGGCTTTGCGTCAGTTCGCCCAGTGTGAGCGTGCCGAGCGCGATGCCGCGTCCGCCAACGACCAGCGTCAGCGCCAGGCCCGCCGTGGTGAGCAGGCCGGTAAAGGGCGCGAACCAGCCCGAGCGGACGGAGCCGTAGATCAGGGAGGAATTGAAGTCCTCCAGCAGCCTTTGATATTTGGTCAGATTTTCCTGCTCGCGGCCCGATTGCTTGATCAGACGGACGGCAGCCACGGTCTCGACCAGATGGGCGGTGAAGCGGCTGCGGTTTTCGGCCACCTTGGCCCAACTGCGCTGCGCCACCCGCTTGAAGAGGAAGGTGGCGGCGATCAGGACAGGCACCACCGCCACCAGCCCCGCGAGCAGCACCGGCGCGATCAGCCACAGCAGGAAGCCGGACAGGCACAGCCGCAACAGGGCGGAGAGGAATTCCGGCGGTCCCTGGATCAGCAGCGGTTCCAGCGTGTCGACGTCGCGGTCTGCGCGGGCGATGATGCGGCCCGCCTTGGTGCGGTCGAAATAGCCGACGCTCAGCGTCTGAACATGGGCGAAGACGCGGGTGCGCAGGTCGTTGAGCAGGCGGATCGCCGCGATCCCGGCGCAATATTGCGACAGGCCGCCCAGCGCGAAACGCACGGCCCAGCTTGCCGCCAGCCCGGCGCAGGCCCAGGCGATCAGCGGCGCGTCGATGCCGCCTCCGGCCTTGGTCTCGGCATGGCGCAGCCCCTGGTCGATGACGAGGCCGATCAGCAGCGGCCGGGCGAAGATCGCCAGCACCTGCACCATCTCTATGCCGATGACCGCCGCGATGGGGCGCCAGATCGGCGCGAGCAGCGGGATCAGCCGTTCGACCACGCTCTGGTTCAGGCTGCGCTGGGAGAATTTCTCCTCCAGCTCGATGTCGGACAGGGCGCTGTCGCCTCTGAATGCGTTCATCTGTCTTACAGTCCCATCAGGTCGCGATAGGCGGCGCTGTCCTGCGACAATTGCTCATGCGTGCCCTCCGCGACGATCCGGCCGCCGCTCAGCACCGCCACCCGGTCGGCGGCGAGCGCGGTCGACAGGCGGCTGGCGACGATCAGCAGGGTGACCGGGCGTTCGGCGCGGAGCTTGCGGATATTGTCGATGGCCCGCCTTTCGGTCTGGGCGTCGAGGGCGCTGGTGGCGTCGTCCAGGACCAATATGTCCGCGTCCGCCAGCAATGCGCGGGCCAGGCACACACGCTGGCGCTGGCCGCCCGAAAGGGTCGCGCCCCGGTCGCCCACCCGCGTTTCCAGCCCGTCCTCAAGGCGGGCCAGCAATTCGCCAGCCGCCGCCTTGTCCAGCGCCGCGCGCAACTCGTCGTCGGTCGCATCGGGCGCGCAGAGGCGCAGATTGGCGGCCAGCGTGTCGGAAAAGAGGAAGCTTTCCTGCGGCAGCACATGGACGCGGCGGCGCAACGCATGCAGGTCGCTCGTCCGCACGTCCCGCCAGCCGGTTTCCGCCGACCCCAGTTCGACGCGGCCCTCGTCCACCTCCACCAGCCGGGGGAGCAGGGCGGTGAGGATGCTCTTGCCCGATCCGGTCGCGCCGACCAGCGCCACCACCTCGCCCGGCTGCACGGCAAGGCTGAGGTCGCGCAGCACGGTCGCCCCGTCGCCCAAGGGCGAGGCGGCGGCATGCGACAGGCGGAAACCGATCGGGCCTTCGGGCAGCGGCGCACTGCCCGAATTGATGACCGGCTCCGCGTCCAGCACTTCCCAGATGCGCGCCGCCGAAGCGCGGGCGTCCGCGATCACTTGCAGCAGGCGGCCGATGCTCTCGATCCGCAGGACCAGCGTGTTGACGACCAGCATCGCCGCCACCAGCGCGCCCAGGCCAAGCGCGCCATGCGCCACCATCCAGGCGCCCAGGCCCAGCACCCAGGCATGGGACAGGGCGATGATCGTCTGGGGCAGGGGAATGCTGCGGCAGGCGTGGCGGATCGCCGCCCGCGCCTCCACCCGGAACAGGTCGACATGGCGGCGGAAGCGCTCGGCGCGCGCCTCGCCCAACGAGAAAGCCTTGATGACGCGGACGCCGTTGACGCCTTCCGACAGGTCCTGCGTCACCGCGTCATAGGCATCCCCGATCCGCCGGTCGAGCGCCACCAGCGTGTCGGCTTCCGACCAGAGCAGGCCGATGCCGATCGCCAGCAGGACCAGCGGACCCAGAGCGAGCCAGGGCGAATAGAGCGCCAGCAGGCCAAGCGAGATGGCGACGATCAGCCCGGTTTCGAATATCTGCCGCCAGAAATTGATCAGCGCGTCGCGCACCTTGTCCGCGTCGCGGGTCATGCGCGTCACCATCTCGCCCACGCCATGGCGCCAGTGATAGGCAAGGTCGAGGCGCTGTATCTGCGTCAATATCCGCCCGCGCAGGATGGTCAGCAGCCGCTGGCCGATGGAGAGGGAGAGGAGGCCCGCGCCATATTGCACCGCCGCCCGCGCCAGCGAGAGGCCGATCAGCAGCGCGACCCAGAACCAGGCGCGGTCATAATGCAGCACCCCGTCCGGACCGGCAGCGACCAGCCTGCCATGCTGCGCTTCCTGCACGGCATGGCCGACCATCACCTGCTGGCCGACCAGCGCGACGTTGACGGCGGCCAGCAGCACCGCGGTCAGCGCAAACCGGCCCGGCATCTCGCCATAGATGGCAAGGCAGCGCAGCAACGGGCTGCCTTGCGGAAATCCTCTCTCCCCCATGGTTCCGTTCAGCTTGCGAGCGCGAGCGACTGCGCCGCTTCCAGCGGACGGGCGTCGATCCAGTCGCGCACGTCGAAGCTTTGCGGGATGAAGTTCCAGCGGTGAAGGAAGTTGGTGAAGTCCTGGATTGCCGTGACCGACTGTTCGGCAAGGTCGGTCTTCAGCTTCGTCTGCGCGTCCTCGCCATAGGCGATGCTGACCCAATATTCGCTGCTGTTGGTTTCGCGGGCGAGATAACGGCGGACGTCGGACGGGTGGGACTGCGCCCAACGTTCGGCGCGCAGCACCTGCTCGACGATGGTGACGGCGGCGTCGAAATGATGGTCGATCAGATGCCCGTCCACCGCCAGCGTGCGCGGCGTGCCGTTGTTGGAGCGCACCAGCGGATCGGGATGGATGCCGGTGTCGATCACCGTCTTGAGCCCGAATTGATGCGCGATCTGGGCGCCGCTCGCGCCCTTCAGGAAGATCGCGTCGACCTCGCCGCGCAGCAGGGCGATCAGTTCCAGATTATTGGCCCGCGCCCGGCTGGTGCTGCGCCCGTTCCAGGCAAGCGTGCCGCCGACCGTCTGTGCCTGCCCGTCGCTATAATGAGTCTCGATGTCCTGATCGACGATCTCGACGTCGGAGACTTCCAGTCCCTCCAGCCGCAAGGCATTCTCAAGGCCGCGAATGGCCTGGGCGCGGGTGAAGTCGATCTCGACATTCTTCCAGTTGGGCAGGCCGAAGCGGCGGCCCTTCAGGTCGCGCACCGTCTCTATGCCGGACTCCGGGCTGGCCAGGATCAACTGCGTCTCGTCCGCCCAGGACAGGCCGATGACCCGCGTGTCGCGGCCCCGCGCCTTCGCGCTGATCGCCGGGATATTGCCGCCATGGCGCACGCTGTTCTGGACGGTGTGCGAGAAATGCGACTCCCGCTTGGAAAAATCGCTGGATTCGAGCAGCGAGGACAGGCTGGTGCCCTGCGCGCGGAAGGCTTCCTCCAGCCAGCCCTGCTGGATGGCGATGCCAAGGCCGGTCGGCACCGGGCAGCGCGTGTACCAGAGCGTGTCGAGTGTGTTGCTCATTCGGCAATCCTTTCGATGTTGGTAGGATATGCTCCTGCGCCGGCAGGAGCAGGACAGTCCTAGGCGGCGGACTCCAGAACGGCTTCGGCGGGAGCGTGCCGCTCATTCGGATTCTCCGGACGCGGCAGGTTCAGATGCTCGCGCAGCGTCGTGCCCTCATATTCCGTCCGGAACAGCCCGCGCCGCTGGAGTTCCGGCACCACAAGGTCCACGAAATCCTCCAGCGAACTTGGCAACAGCGGCGGGATCAGGTTGAAACCGTCTGCGGCGTCGCGCTCGAACCAGTCCTGTATCTGGTCGGCAATGTCGACCGGCGTGCCCAGCACCACCCGATGCCCGCGCACCGCGTTGAAGCGCAGGAAAAGCTGGCGGATGTTGAGATTCTCGCGCCGCGCCAGCGCGGTGAGCTGCCGCCAGCGGCCCTTGCCGTTCTCCGGCTCCGGCAGGTCGGGTAGCGGCCCGTCGAGCGGATAGGCGCTGACGTCATGCCCCATCAAATTGAGGTCGCCTGAAAAATCGACCTTCTCCTCCAGCGCGCCGAACTTGTCCTGCGCCTCCTGAAGACTGGAGCCGATGGTGAAGGACAGGCCCGGCATCACCTTCAGCGTATCGGGATCGCGGCCGTAACCGGCGACCCGCGTCTTCACATCCTTGTAGAAGGCCTGCGCATCCTCGATGAACTGGGCGGCGGCATAGATCATCTCGGCATGGCGGGCGGCGAAATCGCGGCCGACCTCCGAATTGCCGGCCTGCGCGAAGACCGGATAGCCCTGGATCGGGCGCGGCATGTCGAGCACGCTGTCGATGCCGTAATAGGGCCCGCGATAATGGACCGGATGCACGGCGTCGGCATTGAGGTAGATGCCGCTGTCCTTGTCCGCGCCCTCGAAGGCGTCGTCTTCCCAACTGTCCCACAGCGCCTTGGCCAGCTCCACAAAGTCATGGGCGCGGGCATAGCGTTCGGCATGGCTGGCGGGCTGGTCGATGCCGAAGCTTTTCGCCGCGCCGTCCGCCAGCGAGGACACGATGTTCCAGCCGATCCGTCCGCCGCTGATATGGTCGAGCGAGGCGAAGCGCCGCGCCAGCGCATAGGGCTGTTCGAAATTGGTGTTCACCGTCGCGACCAGCCCGATATGGCTGGTGATGCTGGCCAGCGCCGCCGTTGCGGTCAGCGGTTCGAAATCGAGGAAAGCATGCCGCCGGGCGATCCCCTTGGTGCTGTCGCCGCTCTGTCCCACGAAATCCGCGAAGAAGGCGGCGTCCAGCTTGCCGCGCTCCGCGGTGCGGACGAGGCCGGCCCAATAGCGGAAATCGGGCTTGCCGGTATCGGCGGTGCCCGGTTGGCGCCAGGCGCCGGGATGATGGCCGTGGCGGGTCAGGAAAACGGCGAGCGCAAGCTGGCGCTTCTTCTGGGACATGGGATCGCTCCGGAAAGCGACGCCGCTGCTGGAGCATGGCGCGGTTGACCGGAACCACCTCACCTCCGTTCGGGCTGAGCTTGTCGAAGCCCTTCACTTCTTCAGGAGAAGGAGGGCCCTTCGACAGGCTCAGCCGAACGGGAGGGGTCTGGTCCGATTAACCGCGCAAATGCGTCAGCAACGGCGCCGGACTTCAAACATCATTCGGCGGCTTGCGCGGTTTCAGGCAGATGGATCGTGCCGTCATCATCGACGCGGGCGTCGGGCGGCACCAGCTTGCCCATCTTCCACTGCTGCTCCAGCACGCCGGGGCCGAAGGGCTTTGACCCGCCGAGCGCCTGCCCCAATATCTGGAACTGCGCGCCTTCCTCCAGCAGCACGATGGTGTTGGTGAGGTCGCGAAGCCCCTTCCAGCTCCAGATGGTCGCGCCGCCATTGGCCTCCACGATGCCGGGGACTTCGCTATCCTGCTCGATCGCTTCCAGGATGAAGTCGGGCTCAGGCTGGCGGCGGTTGATATAGACCGGAAGCTGCGCGGTGAAGCGGAAGCGGCGGTTGGGCACGTACAGCAGCGGCAGTTCCGAATGCGCCTGCGAATAGGCGCCCAGATGCGGCGTGTGGACGTGGCTGATCGCCTGGAAGTCCGGATATTTCTTGAAGATCTTGAGGTAGCGCGCCGCGCCGCCCGGTGCGTTGCCCCAATGGAGCGTGCCGTCGAAGCCGATGACGCTGGTGACGGCCTGATCGGGATCGTCTTCCCACAGACCGGCATAGTTCAGCGTGATGATCTTGTCTTCGCCGGGGATGCGGACCGCGAAGAACAGGGTGCCGCTGGCCGAGATGGTATGGGTCTCGCGCAGGACGCGGAAGGCGCGGCGGGCGTCCTTCTCCGTCTGCAGCACGAAGCCGATCGTTTCCCTTGAAAGTCCGTTGGTGTCAGACATGCTTATTTCCTTTCAGGCTGGAATGGCGACAGGTTGGGGACGCTGGGCGTTGAGGGCGCGGGCGGCCTCCAGCGGCCGGGGATCGACCCAGTCGGACAGGGCGAAATCCGCATCGAGGAAGCCGTGGGTGAACAGGAACTTCTTCTGAAGGTCGAACAGGGCGAGCCGTTCGTCGTCCAATGTCGGGTGCAGCCCTTCGTGCAGCCGGGCATAGGCCTGGTCGACGGCCTGCGCGCTGCCCTCCGTTTCATATTCGAGGATGTCGCGCAGCCGGTCGGGCTGCTCCGCGACCCAATCGGCTGCGCGCAGGGTGACGGCCAGGAAGCGGACCAGCAGGTCGAAATGATCGTCGATCAGGCTCTGATGGACCGTGATCGGTCGCGGCGTGCCGTTGTTCACGCGAAAGCGTGGGTCGGGCAGGGCGTCGAGATCGATGGCGACGACCAGACCGTTCTCCCGCGCCTGATCCAGCGCGGCGGCGCCCTTCACATAGATGGCGTCGACCTTCCCCTCGACCAGCGCCTCGATCGGCCAGAGCCGCCCGACGCCGCTGCGCTGGCCCGACCCGCGTGGTTGCAGGTCGCGCCCGCTGCCGCCGATATTGCGCAGCCGGTCGGGCGTCTCGATCAGCTCTACATCGTCGAAGCTCAGCCCCGCCGACGCCAGGGCGCCCTTATAGCCCGCGAGCGACATGCCGCGCGCGATGCTGGTGCCGCGCACATGGCTGGGGATGTCGTTGTGGCTCCAGCCGGGCAGGGCCAGCCGCTTGCCCTTGAGATCGGCGGCGGAGCGGATGCCGGAATCCGGCCGCGCTAGGATGAGCTGGCTCTCCTCGATCCAGGTGAGGCCGATCAGCTTCGTCGGCTCGCCCTGGGCGCGGGCGGCGATGGCCAGCATGTTGCCGCCCTCGCGGATCAGCGTGGGCAGGCGGTGGTCATAATGATGGCGGCCGAGTTCCGATCCCGACTCCTGCAAGGTGCGCAGCGCAATGCCGTCGCCCTCGAAGCTCTCGGTCAGCCAGCCCAGCTTGTAGGCGATGCCGGTGGCAGTCGGAACGGGGCAGCGGGTGAACCAGATCTCATCGGGCTGCTTGGCCTTTGTGGGGGCGCTGTCGGATAGGGTCGGCACGGCTGGCAAGTCTCCGGTTGTTGCCCGGGGAAAATCGCAAGACGTGTGCCAATCGGTAAAATGGCGGAATTATGGGGGATTTCGGAAAGGGACGCGGGCATGGGTGCGGCATATTGAACAGTCCCCTTGCTGCATTTTCACCGCCGTCAATGCTTCGGCTTCAGCGCCTCCGCCAGGGAAACGGTCGCGCTGCCCCGTCGCGCGGGCTGCGCCTGGCTGGGATCGGCCTTCCATCCGCTAAGATAGATGACGGCCATCTGCTCCGCCGTCCGCCCATCGATGTCGGCCGCCGCCGCGAAATGCTCCGTGGCCCCGATCAGAACGTCCCGCCGCAACGCGGGCGGCCGCGAAGCCAGCACATTGCCGGCCCCCATGCCCCGCAAGTCGCGCATCAGCCGCAATATATCGCCGTAGCGCACCGTCAGCACTTCGCCGTCCGCAACCGGCATGGTAAAGCCTGCCCGCGCCAGCAGATCACCCGCCGAGCGAACGTCGACCTGCGGATGGATATGCTGCCCCGCCCGGTCCCCTTCGCCCGTCATCAACGCGGCGCGGAGTAGCTGCAGCGAGCCTGCGCCCGCGAAAGCAGCCAGCATCAGCCCGTCGGGGCGCAATATCCGCCGCATCAGGATCAGCGCGCCGGGCAGGTCGTTGACGCTGTCCAGCGTGCCGCAGGCGATCACCAGGTCGAAACTTTCATCGGCAAAGGGCAGGGCGTCTTCATCGGCCTGCACGCCGCCCTGCGCCTTCGCCGCCGCAAAGCCGGGGTCGGCGCAGACGACGCTCTTGCCCATCGCCTCCAGCGCGGCCCTCGCGCTGCCATCGGGGCAGCCGATCACCAGCACTTCCTTCAGCTCGCGCTGCACGTCGCCCAGCCGGTCCAGCAGTTCGTCCAGCATCATGCGATAGAGGAAGTCATGCTCGGCAAAGCGCGCCATCATCCGGTCGCGCCTTTTGGCGCGCAGGGCTCGGTCGAAGATGTCGGGATTGGTCATCGGGGCCTTGTGCATGGGCGAAGGAGCGGGAACAAGGGAGATGATGTCCCTTGCCCTGCTTCACAAGAGCGTCCCGCTCCTCAAAACCACGCTCGGCCCGCTGGTCGATTATGCCCTGCCGCCACGCTGCCCGGGCTGCGGCGAGATCGTGGCTGCGGATGATGCCTTCTGCCTCGCCTGCTGGAGCGGGATGCGGTTCCTGGGCGCGCCCTGCTGCGCGCGTTGCGGGCTTCCCTTCGACTATGACCGCGGGGATGGCGCGGAATGCGGAGCCTGTCTGGCCGATCCGCCGCCCTATGACAGCGCGCGGGCGGTGCTGGCCTATGGCGATGTCGCCCGCACCGTGGCGCTGCGGCTGAAATATGGGCGGCGGATCGGTCTTGCGCGGCTGATTGCGAGGCAGATGGCGCGGCAGGTTCCGGCGGTGCGCGATGCCGTCATCGTGCCGGTGCCGCTGCACCGCTGGCGCTTGTGGTGGCGGGGCTTCAACCAGTCGGCGCTGATCGCCCGCCATCTGGCGCGGCTGACCGGCTTGCCGGTCGACAATCATGCGCTGCTCCGCACCCGCCGGACCCGGCCCCTGCGCGGCATGAGTCCGAAGACGCGGGCGAAGGCGGTTCGCGGCGCCTTCGCCCTGGCCCCGGGTCATATGCTCAAAGGACGCGCCGTTCTGCTGATCGACGACGTGCAGACCAGCGGCGCAACGGCGGCCGCCTGCGCCCGGGCGCTGAAACGCGGCGGAGCGGCAAGCGTTCATCTGCTGTGCTGGGCGCGGGTGCTGCCGGACGGCGCCGATTGACAAACAGCCGCCGAACCACAATTTCGACGATCAAGGAGTAAGACATGGCGAAGGTCGAAATCTATACCAAGGCCTGGTGCGGCTATTGCGCCCG
This sequence comes from Sphingobium fuliginis, assembly GCF_004152845.1. Classification (GTDB taxonomy): domain Bacteria; phylum Pseudomonadota; class Alphaproteobacteria; order Sphingomonadales; family Sphingomonadaceae; genus Sphingobium; species Sphingobium fuliginis. Next base: position 303,624 of record NZ_SEON01000001.1, on the reverse strand, counting down.
GGCGAAGGCGCTGCTGAACGGAAAGGGCGTGGCGTTCGAGGAATATGACATCACCATGGGCGGGCCCAGGCAGCAGGAAATGCTGGACCGCGCCAATGGCGGGACGACCGTGCCCCAGATTTTCATCGACGGCCGGCATATCGGCGGCAGCGACGACATGGCGATGCTTGAGCGGCAGGGCAAGCTCGACGCCCTGCTGGGGGCATAGGCCGGATGCGCGCCGCCATCTTCCAGATGACCAGCGGGATCGATCCCGCCGCCAATGCCACCGCCATCGCGGACATGGCTGCGCGTGCCAAGGGGGAGGGGGCGGATATTCTCTTCACACCCGAAATGGCGGGCTATCTGGACCGCGACCGGCAAAGGGCGGCGGCGACCCTGCATTCGGAGGCGGACGACCCTGTCCTCGCCGTGGTGCGCAATGCGGCGGCGAAGCAGGGGCTGTGGGTGCATCTGGGCTCAACCCCGCTGAAGGATGAGCGGAGCGACGGGCGCTGGGCCAATCGCAGCTTCATGATCGACGATGGCGGCGCGATCCGGGCCCGCTACGACAAGATCCATCTGTTCGACGTCGATCTGGCGACGGGCGAAAGCTGGCGCGAATCGTCGGTCTATGGGCCGGGCGAGCGGGTCGTGGCGGTCGACACGCCCTGGGCCCGCATGGGATTGTCGGTCTGTTACGACATGCGCTTTCCCGATCTCTACCGGGCGCTCACCAACGCAGGCGCGACGGTGCTGCTGATGCCGGCTGCCTTCACCGTGCCGACAGGGAAGGCGCACTGGCACATATTGCTGCGGGCGCGCGCCATAGAGGCGGGCTGCTTCGTCATCGCCGCCGCGCAGACGGGCCATCATGCGGATGGCCGCGACACCTATGGGCATAGCCTGATCGTCGACCCATGGGGGGACATGGTGCTCGACATGGGCGAGCAGGCGGGCCTTGCTCTTGCGGAGATCGACCTGTCGCGCATAGAGGACGTGCGCGGGCGGGTGCCCGCGCTCGCCAACCGGCGATCCCTGCCCATGGATGTGACGCTATCGTGATCGTTTTCGACCTCAAATGCGAATCCCAAGGCCATGTGTTCGAGGCGTGGTTCGGTTCCAGCGCCGATTATGAGGATCAGAAGGCGCGTGGGCTGCTCGCCTGCCCGCTTTGCGGCGACGGGCATGTCGGCAAGGCGGTGATGGCTCCCGCCGTCGCTGCCAAGGGGAACAGCCGGCCGGAAACCATGCCGCAGATCGCTTCTTCGGGCGATGCTTCGATCACCATGGGTGCGGGCGAGGAAGCGAAAATGCGCGAACTGGTGCTTGCGCTGGCGAAGGCGCAGCAGAAGGCGCTGGAGGATTCGACCTGGGTCGGGCGCGACTTCGCGGAACAGGCGCGCGCCATGCATTATGGCGAGCAGGATCGCACCAGCATCCATGGCGAAGTGGCCCTGAGCGAGGCCCGGGCCTTGATCGCGGAGGGCGTGGAGGTTGCGCCGCTGCCTTTTCCGGTCATTCCCCCCGACGCGAAGAATTGACCGCGCCGCTCTCTCGCAATAGAGCCGTCACCGGGCACCCGTAGCTCAGCAGGATAGAGCATCAGATTCCTAATCTGAGGGCCGTGGGTTCGAATCCCGCCGGGTGCACCAAGGAAAACCGCCACTTTCTGCAAATTGCAGAAGGTGGCGTTTTTACATCGGCAATCACATCCGTGCTCCATTGGGCCTCCGTCAGTACAAACGTTCCATCCAAGGCATGAAACGCTTCTCCGGCAAAATAGGAAGTCCAAATCCCACAAGCTTCCAGAGCGCGCTGCGTTAAATCAGGCGCTAGCCGCGCGCTCCAGCTTTCTGTTGTCGCATCGCTTAAACCGAAAACCGGTTCCCACTTTTCTGCACGATGCTCTCCCCGGCGGGTTCAGGAAGCGACCCCCGTCGACACGGGACGAGACGGGCCCTGCATAATAGCGATTGCGGGATCGCATCGAGGATCGTTCCTGACAGATCAGGCGTCTCTTGCCCAGGCGACGGCGTCGGCGCCGGCCGGCAGCACTGCCGGGCACTCCGGATCGGTCGCCGCGCGATAGACAGCGTCCGCCACATCCTGTCCGACCGTGACCGGACCGTTGGCGGCCTCCATGAGCGCGGCCAGCGTCTGCTGTGCATAATCGGCATAGGCCGCGGGGAAGCCGCCATCTTTCATCACCTGGCCCCGCGCCGTGTCACCAAAGCTGGTCGAAGGCGCCATGCCGGGCATGACGATCCGCACCCTGATGCCGAACGGCGCAAGTTCGTGCGCGGCGGACTCGGTGAGCGCATTCATGGCCGCCTTGCTGGCGCGATAGACCGAGAGCAGCGGCAAAGGCTTGTAGAGCGAACTGGAGCTGACGTTCACGATCACGCCCGTGCGCCGCGCCCGCATTCCCGGCAACACCGCCTGCATCATCGCGATCGCGCCGAACAGGTTGGTCTCGAAGATGGCGCGCACCGTTTCCAGGGGGGTGCCCTCTACGGCATTTAGCCAGCCCACCCCGGCATTGTTCACCAGCACGTCGACCGGCCCCGCCTCCGCGACCGCCGCGGCGATGCTGCTCATATCCGTGACGTCGAGCGGCAATATGCGCAACCGGTCGGAGGCGGGCAGGGTGCTGGCTGCGGGATCGCGCATGGTGGCGACGACATTCCAGCCCTGGTTCAGGAAATGGAGGGCGGTGTCACGGCCGAAGCCGGTCGAACAGCCGGTGATGAGGACAGTGTTCATCGTGAAGCTCCTTGCGGGCGATCATTGGAGCATTATAGATATGAATGATCCTTCAGTTTCGGTATTCGCATATGAACCGCCCACCGCCAGCCTTGCTGAAACCTCGCAAAGCGCCGCAACAGGCGCGCTCCGCCGTGACTATCGAGGCGATTCACGTCGCGACCATTCAGGTTTTGCTTGCCGGCGGCGTGGGGCGGCTCACCACCACCCGTGTGGCGGCGCGCGCCGGCGTCTCCGTGGGGACGATGTACCAATATTATCCGCACAAGCAGGCGCTGCTCTTCGCCCTCGTTCAGCGGCAGTTCGACCTGATCGATACGGCGATGCGGGATGCGGCGGCGCGGCTGGCGGGATCGGACCTTGGGACGGTCGCGCACGGGGTGGCCACGGCATGGCTGGACGCGAAGATGGCTGACATGGTCGCCTCCCGCGCCATCTATGGCATCGCCGCCGAGTTCGACCTGTCGGAAATGATGAGCCGGGCGGCGCAACGCATGACGCAGGTGATCGATACGCTGCTCGCCAATGTCCCGGATGCGCGGTTCGCCGACCGATCTTCTGCCGCCTTCATGCTCGCGGCCCTTCTGGGCGGCTCGGTGCGGGTCGTCATGGAGGCTGAGCCATCGGAAGAGAATTTCGCCCGGCTGCGCTGTGAATTGCCCCGAGCTTGCCACGCCTATCTCGTGGCCGCCAGTCAGGGCGCCTTGGCATAGACATGCCGGTCATGAAGATCCGACAGGGGCGCTAAACGACCGATCTGGGGTCGATGACCGAACTGGCAGGGCGCCCCGGTATGCTCGACCTGCTGGTACTGCCATGTTCATATTGGAACTTTCATCCGTTTCGGGCGGCGGGTAGCCGGCGTCATCCACTCATTCGCGTGCAGCCGGCGGCGTGACGCTGCCTTCGCGTTCGCCACAGGGTGAGCATCATGACCGTTATGAGGGCGCTTGGCTGAAGCGGTGCGTCCGAATCCAGGGCTCCGCCAAAGACCGGTTGCGCATCATCGCTCTTCCCCGGATGGATGGAGGTTCAGCGAACGGGAGGCTTCGGCATGGGCGTCTTAGCATATTGCACAGTTGGTTCGAACGATCTCGCCGGTGCAAAGGCCTTCTATGACGCGCTGCTTGCGGTGGTCGGGCTTGCGCCTTTGTTCGAGCATCCATCTGGAGGTCGTGTGTACGGGCGAGATGGTTCCTTCAGCTTCGCGGTCCTTGGGCCCTATGACGGACAGCCAGCAACGGTGGGGAATGGATCGATGGTCGCCTTCTGCTTTGATCGGCGCGAGGAGGTGGACGCTTTTCATCAGCGCGCGCTCGCATTGGGTGGCGCCACCGAAGGCGGACCCGATGTGCGCGGTCCGGGATGGTACTTCGCCTACTGCCGCGACCTCGATGGCAATAAGCTGTGCGCCTATTGCCTTGAGCCTTAGGCTTTCCCATGCCCGCCGGCACCCGGGTCAGGCCGGCCCCGCCGCCTCGCGGATCAGATCCGCAACGGCGCGGGGGTGGGAGATCAGCGACACATGGCTCGACTTCAGCTCGATCGTCTTTGCGTTCATGCGCTTCGCCATGAAGCGCTGGAGGTTGGGGTCGATCGTGCGATCTTCCGTCGAGACCGCATAATAGCTGGGCTTGCTGCGCCAAGCCGCGTTCGTCGTGCGGCCCGCGAGCAGTTCCCTGTGGAACGGCCACTGGACGGCAAAGAGCGCCCGCGCCCTGGCCTCCGGAAGGTCGCCCGCGAAATCGCGGAGGAAGGCCGCTTCGGTCAATCGCCCCTCATCCCCGTCGAAGACGATGCCGGCGCTGGCCGGCGGCGTCGGAAATGTCTTCGCCAGCGCGCCATAATCCTCGCCCGCATCGGGCGCGCGGGCGGCGACATAGACGAGGGCGGAGACATGGGGGTGCATGCCCGCTTCGGTGACGATCATCCCGGAAAAGCTGTGCCCGGCGAGGACGGTCGGCCCGTCCTGACGATCCAGCACGCGCCGCGCCGCAGCCACCGCATCGGGCAATGTCGTCAGCGGGTTCTGGACTGCGGTGACGTTGAGCCCGTGGGCCTGCAACAGGGGGATCACCTCCGACCAGGACGAGCCATCGGCGAACAGGCCGTGCACCAGCACGACGTTGCGCGCCTTCGTCTTTGCGACGGTCTGGGCGAATGCGTTGGCGGAGGCGGCGACGGCTCCGGCGATGAAAGCGGTCTGCATGAATGTACGACGATCGACGGTCACTATGCCGTTCCTTTCTGGAAATGGGGTCATCGTGCAACTTGTGCTGCTTCCGGGGCCGGCTGAATGGCGCACATTCTGGTTGTGGAAGCCGGAAAGAAGGAAACGGCCTTGAAGCACTATGCCGATCGGCCGCCGATGGAAAGACGCATGCTTGTGTAACGGCTTCCTTGTGGAGCAGGCGCGACAGAGCCGGACGCGGCCAGCGCTCTTGAACGCCATGGCGCGGGCCCGGTTCGCAGGGGCGACCGCAACATTGCATGTCGCGCCTTTACAGCCCCTTTAGGCTCGGGACCCATTACTGGCGGGGTCGAGGCGCCATTTCGGCGTCCCGCGGGAATTTGACCAAAATGGCCCAGTGCTGCGTCGGCAGGCTGGAAATATCGACATATTCCTGCGCCTCGCCTTCTTGCCCTGAGCCATTTTGCCTCAAACCTCGACCCCGCCAGTAATAGGTCCTGAGCCTAGATAACGCCCCCAGACGCTGTCGGCCATATAGTCGGTGAAGTGGCGGTCATTGCCGCCGCTGGCATACATGAAGTTCAGATAATCGTCGGCATAGCGCCGGTCGTTCAGCCAGCGCCCCTCCGCCAGATGAAAGCCGGTGGCGTCGTTCAGGCTGGCATAGGGTGCCGCTGCCAGTCGACATCGTCCAGGAATTCGGTGGAGATGAAGCCTTCTTCCCCCAGATCGCGCTGATGCGCGCGGAAGAGGGACCAGCGATAATAATAGACGGCGTCTATCCGGGGATCGGCGGACTCGAAGAAGGGAATGCGCTGCTCGTACCAGGGGGCATCGTTGCCGAAGCGCTGCACGGCGATGCGGTGCCTGTCCATCCCCGGCCGCGACGGGGGCTGGGAAGCCGCAGCGGCCCCCAACAGCGTCGCGCCCGCCAGCAGGACCTTCATCGAAGCATGCATCTCTCACCCGCCCATGACCGCAAAGGATATGGCGGCCGGCCCGGGAATGGAGAGGGGTCCCGGACCGGCCGCCATGGAAATGGGATGCGGTGAGGAGACACCGCATCCCATCGGGCACTCACTTGAAGGTGTAGCGGACGCCGAGCGCGAAGGTGCGCGCCAGCAGGGTCGTGCCAAGATTATATTGCTCGGGACCGCCGACATCCTCGAACTTGTAATAGGTCTGCTGCTTGGACTTGGTGAGGTTCACCGCGTCGAAAGTCACGCCCAGACGGTCGTTGACGTTCCAGGTGAGCTGGAAGTCCAGGCTCTTTTCCGGGTTGCGCCAAACGCCGATCGGGTTGGCGAACAGGCGGGCTTCGTTGTTCGCCAGGAACTCCTTGCGCCAGATATAGGACAGGCGCGCGCCGATCGGGCCGTTGTCATAGGCGAGCGTGGCGTTGTAGCTGAGGTCCGACACGCCGAAGAAGGACGAGGTCGCCTGACCGGTGACATTGCCCGCAGCATCCGTCTGCGGAATGTTCTGCTTGGAATCCAGCACCGTCACGCTGCCCACGAAGCCCAGCCCGTCCAGCGGACCCGGCAGATAGCTCGGGAAATAGGTGAGCCCCAGTTCCAGGCCCTTGAGCACGCCGTTGGAGGCGTTGACCGGCCGGGTGATGGCGAAATTGTTGGTCGCGCCCGCGACGATGCCGTTGTTGGGGATGAATTCCATCACCGTCAGCGGCACCACCAGCCCGTTGATCTCGCGGCGGAAGCCCGTCAGCGTGATCGCGCTGTTGCGTTCGAAATACCATTCGATCGCGGCGTCGAAATTCTTCGAATGGGTGGGCTTCAGCGTCGCCGTGCCCGCCGTGCCGCTGCCATAGCCGACATTGGTGAGGTCGCCGGTCAGCGAATAATTGGGGTTGATGTCGCTGAAGTTCGGGCGTCGCAGCGTTTCGCCATAGTTGAAGCGCAGGCGCAGATTGTCGAAAATCTCGTAGCGCGCGGTGAAGCTGGGCAGGAAGCGATCCGAACCCGAAGAGACGCGGGTCTGCGCGCCGCCATTGTAGCGGTCGAAGAAATTATAGTCGGTGTCGACCGTGACGTAGCGGACACCGGCCTGCAGCTTCAGCGGGCGGCCGAAGATCGACAGTTCGCCATCGGCCTGCACATAGGCGGCGATGGTGCTTTCATCGATGTCGAACACCCTCTGGAGCGAGAGCTGGTCGGATGTCCTGAGGCCGTAGAGGCCGCGCACCGTGTCCGCATTGTCGTGAAGCCAGTAGCCGTTCGCGAGCGTCCAGCTCGTCGGCACGTCGGCGCGGCCCTGGTAGAAGTCCGAATTGGTGAAGGCTGCGCCTTCGCCCAGCCCCGCCAGCGTGGTCGCGGCCAGCGGCGCGCCGGCGTCCTGGGTGCGCACGGCGGTCGACGCCTTGCGCTGGTCGATGCGGATGCCTGCCTTGATCTGGCGCAGGAAGCCCTCGTCCCAGGTGTAATAGCCGTCGAGCGTGCCGGTGATGGCGCTGCCCTTGTCCCGGTTCGCATTGTCGTAGAGCTGTGCGACGTTCCAGATGCCGGTGTCGTTCAGCAGGCTGTCGTCACTGAAATGATAGGACGGTATGCCGCCCCCGGCATTGAAATCCGTGGTGATCTGGCTGGCGACGCGGTCCGTGCGCATCGCGATGAAGGAGGTCTTCACCTTGCTGGTCTGATAGGCGATGTCGCCGACGATCTTGCCGCGGTCGCCCAGATCCCACTTGCCGTTCAGCGCATAGACGAAGCTGTCGGTCGAGGTCTTGGTGAAGTCGCCGCTGTTGAAGCCGTAGACATTGTTGGCGACGCGCGACTTGACGATGTTGGTGCCGTCATAGAGCGTCGGCGCCTGCGGATTGTCCCAGAAGTCGACGAAGCTGAACTGCAGGCTGTTGAAGGTCTCGCCCCGGAAGCCGGCGTAGAAGACCTCGGCCGTATAGACCGAACTGCTGTTGGGCGCCCATTGCAGCGCGACATTGAAGGACGGACGTTCCCGCTCGCCGTAAAGGTCGGAGCTGAACACCGCGTCGCGCGACAGATAATAGGGGGTTTCGACGCCGTTGACGAGCATGGTGGAGCCGGTCGCCGTGGGCAGGCCGCGGTCCAGGCCGGGGTCCCACGCACCGAGGGCGGGGGCGACGACGAACTGGCCGGTGATCGGATCGCGCCCGGCGGGGAAGATGCGCTGGAACGGCGTCAGGCCGGTGCCCGTCGCCGGGTCCATCGTCGCGAACGGCACGAAGGCGCCCGCCGTCACGGTCTGGTCGCGATATTTGGTGCGGCTGTAGCTGCCGTTCACCAGCAGGCCGATGTCGCCGATGCCCGTTTCCCAGCGGTCGCTGACCAGCAGCGCGACGTTCGGGTTATAGCTGTCGGCCTGTTCATTGTAGATGCCGCGGGCAAGGCCGGAAATGGCGAAGCCGTCGAAGTCGAAGGGACGACGGGTTTCGACATTGACCTGTCCGGCAAGGCCGGTCTCGATCTGGTCGGCGGAGCGGGTCTTGAACACATCGACGCGCTTCACGAGGTTGGCGGACACGTCCTGCAACGCGAAAGCCTGGCCGGCGGCGGTGAAGATGTTGCGTCCGTTGAGCGTGGTAAGCGCATCGGGCAGCCCGCGGATGGAGATCGCCGCCGCTTCGCCGCCGGTGCGGTTGGTCACCTGGATGCCGGTGACGCGCTGGAGCGCTTCGACGACGTTGTTGTCCGGCAGCTTGCCGACATCCTCCGCGACGATCGAGTCGACGATCTGGGTCGATTCCTTGCGGACGTTGAGCGCGCCCACGATCGAGGCGCGGACGCCCGTGACGATGATGTCGTTGGCCTCTTCATCCTGCGGCGCTGCTGCGGATTGGGCATGGGCCGTGCCCGCCAACATGAGCGCGAGCAGGGATGCAGACGTGAAAGCGAGCGGCTTCAAAGCCATGTTTGATCCTCCCCTTGGAGATGCGAGCGCCTTGGGCGCCATGAATTACTCGGACTAATTATTTCTCGGAGTAATAGAAGGCAAGAGGGAATTTGCACTGCCGTTCACGAAAAAATTTTCCCTAGTGACAAATATGTCTCATCCGAAAAAACGGCGCTTTTCTGCGTTTCCGGCGAAAAGAAAAAGCCGCCTCCGAAATGGGGAGGCGGCTTTTATCCTTTTATTTGTCGGACTTGGAGGCTGGGTTTCAGTCCGCGATCCACCGTGCCGTAGCGTCGCGGCTGCCCGCAAGGCGGATCTCCTTCCCGACCGCCGCAAGCGCCTTGCCCGTGACCGCGATGGACACGAAGCGGACCGTGTTCGACCTGTCGTCGGAGAATCGGACGAACTGGCTGCGCATGGCGAAATCGGCGCTGCGATCATTGCGGGCGAGGGTGACGGAGCCGTCCTTGCCGGCCAAAAGATAATGGTCTGGCAGCAGAATGGGGGAAAGCATGATGCTCTGCGGCCCGGCGCGTCCGGCGGTCTGGCGGAACTGGGTCGCGGGCAGCGAAGGATTGCCGGCGATCAGGCGGGTGCCGTCATGGGCCAGCAGCGCCCTGGGATCGACGGCGGAGGCGAAACGCTCGGGCAGCGGGCCGTTGCCGACGGGCACGCCGAAGTCGGGCGTGCCGTCCGCCTTGTAATAGAGGCGCTGGACGCGCGTATGGCGGTCCGGATTGAACAGCGGGTCGCCCTTGATCGCTTCATAGTCGCGGCCATGATAGACCAATATGTCGCGGCCCTTCTCATCCACGGTGAAGCTGTTGTGGCCCGGCCCGTACACCCTGGTCTCCGGGCAGCTGGTGAAGACCGGCTGCTGCGATTTCACCCAGGCATCGGGGTCCATGATGTCCGCATCCTCCGGCGCGGTCAGCAGGCCCAGGCAATAGCGCGCGTCGGTGGCGCTGGCCGAATAGGTCATGAACAGCCGGCCGTTGCGGTGAAGGACGGCGGGCGCCTCCGCCACCTTGTAGCCGCCTGTTTCCCAGTCGAGCGTCGGGATCGTGAGGCGCGTCGCCCTGGCCGCCAGCTTCAGCGGCGACGCCAGCGGGGCGATATAGAGGTTGGAATTGGTCTCGATCCCCGGTTCGCGCTGGGCCCAAGCGAAGTAGCGCCTGCCCTTGTGCACGAAGCTGGTGGAATCGAGGTTGAAGCTGTCCCACGGCGCCTGGAACTGGCCGAGCAGCTTCCATCGGCCGGTCATCGGATCGGGACCGTCGCAGACGATGGCATAGGTGCGGATGCGGAATACGTCCTCGCCGCCGCCGCTGGGGCCTGCGGCGAAATACATGGTCCAGCGCCCGTCGATCTGGTGCAGTTCGGGCGCCCAGATGAAGCCGGACAGCGGGCCTGTCTTCTCATGCCGCCAAAGGACGGCTTCCTCCGCAGTGGCGAGGCCCGCGAGCGTCTTCGATCGGCGCAGGACCAGCCGGTCATATTCGGGGACGGAACCGGTGAGGTAATAATGGCCGTCTTCATGACGGAAGACCTGCGCGTCCGCGCGTTGCTTGACCAACGGGTTGACGGCGGCGGGGGTGGGGACTTCGACCCTGGTGCGCGCGATCAGCGGCGTTGCCGACAGTGCGGCTGTCCCGGCGAGGAATAGGCGGCGATCGATTGGATTCATGAAAAGCTCTCCTCTTGGGTCGCCCTTGCCCTTCCCGCCGCCCTTGGGGGCGGACCCCCTCTCTCCCGGCGGGAGAGGGAGGGAGACGCGAAGCGCCGGAAGGGGGGAGGGCGACGGGGTCAATATTCAGCCACCGGCCAGCCGTCCGCGCCCCAGCGGACCGGCGCGATCCGCAGGGTGGGGGCGCCGTTCGCCTGCTTGTCATAGGCATGATAGACGACATAGTCCGTACCGTCCCGGTCGTGCAGCCAGCCCGCATGGCCCGGCCCGCGCCAGCGTTGCTGCTCTTGAAGGTCGGCGCGCAGGAAGATGGTGCCGCCGCCCTGCATCATCGAACTGCCGTCCTTGCCCAGATAGGGGCCGGTGATCGCCCTGGACCGGCCGATCACCGTATAATAGGTGCTGTTCACGCCCTTGCAGCAATAATCATAGGACGCCATCAGCCAGTAATAGCCGCCATGGTCGACGATGAAGGGCGCCTCCACCGGGGCCGGGCCGCCTGTGGGCGCGGGGCGGCGGGCGATGGCATGGGGTTTCGCCTTGGGGTCTTTGGGTTTGCCGGTTTTCGGGTCCAGCGCGAACAGCTTGATGCCTGTCCAGAAGCTGCCCAGCGCCAGCCAGTGGCGACCCTCCCGGTCAACGATGAAATTGGGATCGATGGCGTTGAAGTCGTCCGTGCTGGTCGACAGCACCACCAGCCCTTCGTCGCGCCAGCCGTAATTCTTCGCCTTGGGATCGAGCGTCGGGCTGGTCGCCAGCCCGATGGCCGAGCGGTTGGAGCCGAAGGTGGAGACGGAATAATAAAGCCGGTAGCGGCCGTTCACGAAGCTGATGTCGGGCGCCCACATGCCGTTGCTGCCGGGGATCGCCTTCGTCGCCCAGCCGGGCAGGGCGGTGAAGACGGGATCGCCGGCGGTCCAGTGGACCAGGTCCTTCGACGTGCGCGTTTCTATCAGGCGCTGGCCGTGGCCGGTGCTGAAGACATGATAGCTGTCGCCTTCGCGGATGATGACCGGATCGTGGGTCGGCGTCAGGTCGCCGGTCAGGCGGCTGTTGAGGGTGGCGGCGGGTTGCTGGGCCAAGGCCTGGCCAGCAGCCGCCAGCAGCGCGAGGCCCATGAGTTTCATGATAGTCTGCCGCGCCATATAGGCTCTCTCCGATAATGGTTCCGGGCGCAACGTGCTTCTGCGCAGGAACACGGCACAGCTAAAAAGGATGGAGCGGACGGCGATTCCACCCTCCGTCCGCTCCAAGGGCTTCATTGCAGGTCGAGCACGACCACGGACCGGGGCGGCAGCGCCACCGTCAGCGTGCCGCCGCTCACCTGCGCGCCGGTGAAGGCGGCGGGCTTCACCACCTCCGGCGCGTCGAAGCTGTTGTGCGAATTGATCGCGGGGGCTGTCAGGATGCGGCCCGACACATTGGCGGCGTTCAGCCCGTCCAGCTTCACCGTCACCATATTGGTCTGGCTGGGATCGAGGTTGGAAAGGCCGACATGGACCTTGCCGTCCCTAGCCCGCACCGCCGATCCGCTGACCGCCGGCATGACGAACCTGTCCTTGTTGTACCAGGGCGTGTCGATGTCGATCGGCAGCACCGTCGCATCCTGCCAGGGCTTGTACATTTCGAAGACATGATAGGTGGGGGTGAGCACCATCTTCTTCCCTTCGGTCAGGATCATCGCCTGCAACACATTCACCATCTGCGCGATGGCGCTCATGCGCACGCGGTCGGCATGTTTGGCGAAGATGTCGAGATGGATCGACGCGATCAGCGCATCGCGCAGCGTATTCTGCTGCCGCAGGAAACCGGGATGCGTGCCGGGGTCCTGCGCGTACCAGGCGCCCCATTCGTCTACCGCCAGGAAGACGCGCTTCTTAGGATCATATTTGTCCATGATCGCGCTGTGCTTCGTGATCAGCTCGTCCATGCGCATCGCGCCGGCCAGCGCGTCGGCCCAGCCGGTCTCGTCGAAGTCGACGGCGGGAGCGCGGGGCGGCCAGCCGCCCGCGGGGTGGACATAATAATGCAGCGAAAGGCCGTCCAGACGATCGGCCGCCACCCGCATCATCGTCTCGGTCCAGTTGTAATCGTCGACATTGGCCCCGGCCGCGACCTTCAGGATCCGGGTGCCCGCCGGCGCCTTGATGAAGGTGGCGTAGCGGCGCGTCTCGTCCGCCGCGAATTCAGGCCGCATATTGCCGCCGCAACCCCACAGTTCGTTGCCCACGCCGAAATAGGGCACCGACCATGGCTCCTTATGCCCGTTCTTCGCGCGCAGATCGGCCAGGCTGCCGGCGGGCGCAGTCATATATTCCACCCACTCGGCCATTTCCTGCGGGCTGCCATTGCCGACATTGCCGGCGATATAGGCCTGTGCGCCGACCTGCCGCAGCAGTTCGAAAAATTCATGCGTGCCGACCGAATTGGGCTCGGTCACGCCGCCCCAATGGGTATTGACCTTGACCGGGCGGTCCTTCTTCGGCCCGATCCCCTCCCGCCAATGATATTCGTCGGCAAAGCAGCCGCCGGGCCAGCGGATGATCGGCACCGACAGGTTGCGCAGCGCGGCCACCACATCGTTGCGGAAGCCGTTGGTGTTGGGGATGGACCTGTCTTTGCCGACCCACAGGCCGCCATAGATGCCATTGCCCAGATGCTCCGCGAACTGGGTGAAGATCGCCTTGTCATAGGTCGCGCCGGGCTTGTCGGCATGGATGGTCGCCATGGTCGGCCTGCCGCCGGTCTGCGCATGCGCGCCGGCGAGCGCTGTGGCGCAGAGCAGAAGCGCGGCAGTGGTGCGGCGCAGGGCCTTGATCATTCCTCTCTCCCTATGTCCAGGCATGTGTTCAGTCGTGAAATGCTGCGGTGGTCTGACGCTTGCCGCGCAGGAAGGCGTCGGCAACCAGCCGCAAGGGCGCGGTGTCCACATCGCTGCGTCCGCCCCGGATCAGCGCGGCGAAGCGGCGGTAGAGGCCCGCATATTCGATGTCCTCGCCATGCTCCGTACCGCCGGGCAGGTGCAGCACGGCGCCGCCCTGGCTGAGCTTCAGCATGCCCGCGTCGGTTTCGACCATGATGTCCCAGCTTTGCGGGCCGGTCTGGCGCCAGTCGAGGTCCATGTGGATCGCCGCGCCGCCGGTGTCCCGAAAGGCGATGTCGGCGGCAATCGGCGCGGCGCGGTTTTCCGGCAGCACCAGTGTGGCGTCCTTCAGGAAGAAGGGGCGCGGCAGGATATGGGTGACGATGGAGAGTGCGTTGATCCCCGGATCGAACACGCCAAGCCCGCCCGGTTCCCAGATCCACGCCTGACCTGGATGCCAGACGCGCACATCTTCGCGCCAGACGATGGACACCTTGTCGATCCGTCGCTCGGCCAGCCAAGCGCGGGCCGGAGCCACCCCGGCGGCAAAGCGCGAATGCCAGGCCGCGAACAGGCTGACGCCGGCCTTGTCCGCCTCCGCTTCGAGTGCGGCGACTTCGGCCAATGTCGCGCCGGGCGGCTTCTCAAGGAACAGATGGATGCCCCTGCCGATCGCCTGCGACGCCAGCGCATGGCGGACCTGCGGCGGGGTGCAGAGGGCGATCGCATCGACCGCCGGCCCCTCCGCCAGCAGGGCGTCGAGGCTGGCATGATGCGGCACGCCCTCAAGTCCCGCATCCTGCGGGCTGACCGTCGCGGCCAGGCTGAAGGCGCCATTGCCCCGGATCGCGGGGACATGCTGGTCCCGCGCGATCTTGCCGATGCCGACGATGGCGATGCGAATGGGGTCCATGGGCCTAGAGGACCTTCACCGTCACCTCGACCGGTGCCGCGCGCTTCAGCGGGTTGCGCACGGGCAGGGTGAAGGGCGCGGCGATGATCTCGAACACATCGCCTTCCTGCGTCTGCACGCCGTCGGCGAAGGAAAGCGTGGCCGTGCCGAAAAAGTGGACATGCACGTCGCCGGGGCGACGAAACAGGTCATATTTGAAATGATGATGTTCGAGATTGGCCAGACTGTGCGACATATTGCCTTCGCCCGAGAGGAAGGGCTTTTCCCACAGCACCTCGCCGTTCCGCAGGATGCGGCTGCTGCCTTCGATATGTTCCGGCGCGGGGCCGACCAGCAGTTCCGGGCCGAGCGACGCCTGGCGCAGCTTGCTATGGGCGAGCCAGAGATAATTGTGCCGCTCGGTCACATGGTCGCTGAACTCGTTGGCGAGCGCGAGGCCGAGGCGATAGGGCCGGCCGTCGGGGCCGATGATGTAGATGCCGGCGATCTCCGGCTCCTCGCCGCCATCCCGTGCGAAGGCGGGCATGGTCAGCGGATCGGTCGGCCCCACCAGTTGGGACCCGTCGCCCTTGTAGAACCATTCAGGCTGCTGCCCGACCGCGCCGGGGGCGGGCTTCCCGCCTTCCAGCCCTTCCAGGAACATGCGCATGCTGTCCGTCTGCTTTTCGGCGGCGGCGGCTTCGCGGTGCATCTTGTCGCGGCCTTCGGCGGAACCGAGATGGGTGAGGCCCGTGCCGGTCAGTTGCACATGGGCCGCGTCCTCATGGTCGATCGGCGCGATCAGGCGGCCGGCCTCGAACTCGGCGGCGATGTCGACGGCATCGCCCTTCGGCGCCGCGGCGACGATCTGCGCCAGCGAAAGACCCTTGGCGATGGCGTCCAGCGCCAGGGCGCGGATGCTCCCCACCCCGAGGAGGAAATGCGCCTCGCTGTCCTGCGCGGCGATAACCGAACGCCGCCCATTGCCCGAGCGGTGTTGCAACAGGCGCAAATTCATGAACGATCTCCTCCCGCGCGCCTTTCCCGGCGCTCGCAAACGTCATCTAAAGGTCGAATTGTCAGTCATTTCATCGGCGCGAGACTGGCGCGTGGCGGCCTAGCTGCCCTGAAGTTCGAAAGTCGGGGCTTTATCCGCCATGTGAATCTCCTTATTACTCCGACATATTACAGCTAGTCGTAGAAGGCAATGATTGTGTTTCGCCTTGGCTGATGGACTGCTAAGGAAGGAGCCGGAGGAGCATGAATGGCTGAAGAAAGGCGGCTCTTGAAGGGGGCTGAAGAGGGCGAAGGGGGCGCATCGAAAGAGGCGCGGGGTCCCGGAAGGCGTCTGCATGGCGCCATCGCGCACAAGCTGGGAACGGCGATCTTGTCCGGCCAATATGCGCCGGGCGACGTCCTGTCCGGCGAAGTCGCCTTTGCCGAGGAGCTGGAAGTGTCGCGCAGCGCCTATCGCGAGGCGATACAGGTGCTGACCGCCAAGGGGCTGGTGGAAAGCCGGCCCAAGGCGGGGACGCGCGTGCTGCCGCGCAACCGCTGGAACCTGCTCGATCCCGAGGTGCTGGCCTGGGCCTTCGCCGGGGAGCCCGACGTTCAGTTCGTGCGCGACCTGTTCGAACTGCGCGCCATCGTCGAGCCCGCGGCGGCGCGGCTGGCGGCGCAGCGGCGGACCAGGGAGGACATCAAGCTGATGAAGGACGCGCTGGCCGCGATGCGCCGCCACACGCTGGCGACAGAGGCCGGGCGCGCGGCGGATCGCGATTTCCATAATGCGATCCTGAATTCGACGCGCAACGATGCGCTGCAGACGCTGTCTGCCAGCATCGGCGCGGCGGTCAACTGGACCACCCAGTTCAAGCAGCGGGCGCGCGCCTTGCCGCGCAACCCGATTCCGGACCATGTGCGGGTGTTCGACGCCATTGCGGCAGGCGATGCGGCCGCGGCGGCGGAGGCGATGGGCGTGCTTGTCGATCTGGCGCTGGAGGATACGGCGAGCGCGATGACGCGGTGATTCGCATCCTCACCTGCGCGAAGCGGTGGTGGACGGGAAGGACGCGCAGGTCGTGCCATTTTCGCTTGCGCCAGCCTTTGGCCGGCTTCCCTTCCAATCCCGATGGCGAGGATGAAAAAAAGGCCGGAACGGGACGTCCCGCTCCGGCCTTTTCCGGTTTCGAGGCTTGCGACCCTCGGCTCCGTCACCCGATCTGCTGATCGGGCAGCGCATGGGTCGGCTTTGATCCCCATAGCGCATAGAACAGGATGTAAAGTTCGCAGACCGCAGTCAGCAGGAAGCTGGTCTGCAAACCGAAACGGTCGGCCAGATAGCCCTGCACCACCACCAGCGCGCCACCCGCGATCGCCATGATCAGCAGGCCCGATCCTTCTTCGGTCAGCGGCCCCAGCCCCTTGATGCCGAGGGTGAAGATGGTCGGGAACATGATCGAGTGGAACAGGCCCACCAGGATCAGCGACCACATCGCCACCTCCCCATGGGCGAAGACGGTGATCATCATCACGATAAAGGCGCCGATGGAGAAGGCGGCCAGCACCTTGCCCGCGTCGAACCGCTGCATGATCGCGGAGCCCGCGAACCGGCCGACCATCATGCCGCCCCAGAGGAAGGTCAGGTAACGGCCCGCCTGTTCATGGGTGAGGTTGGCGATGTGGGGCTGGCTGACGAAGTTCACGAACAGGTTGGCGACGCCGATTTCCGCAATCAGGTAGATGAAGATCGCGGGAACGCCGAACACCAGGTTGCGATGCGCCCACAGCGAATGCTTCTTCCGCTCCTCCTTGGCGAGGCGGGTGGCCGATGCGCCCATAGCGGGCAGCGGGAAGCGCGCGATCACGACGGCCAGCACCACCAGCACCACGGCCACCAGGCCATAGGGCAGGATCACCGACTGGGCATCGGCCAGCCGTTCCGCCTGCGTCAGCACGACATCGCCCTGGGCGGTGCCGCCCTTCGACCGGCCGAGGATCAGATAGGCCCCGAACATCGGCGCCAGCATCGTGCCCGCCGAGTTCATCGCCTGCACCAGGTTCAGGCGCGAGGAGGCGGTTTCCGGCTTGCCGACCACCGCGACATAGGGATTGGCCGCGACCTGGAGCAGGGTGATGCCGCTGGCGATCACGAACAGCATGAGCAGCGTCACGCCATAGGAGGGGATGGACGCCGCCAGCATCATGCCCAGCGCGCCCGCCGCCATGATCAGCAGCCCCGTCACCAGCGACTTCTGGTAGCCGATGCGTTCGATCAGCTTGGCCGAGGGGATGGAAGCGACGAAATAGGCGATGAACCACACCGATTCGATCAGCGTCGTCTGGGTGTAGCTCAGCTCGAACACGCTGCGCAGATGCGGCAGCAGCGTATTGTTGATGACGGTGATGAAGCCCCACATGAAAAAGAGGCTGGCCAGCAACGTCAGGGCAGGGCCGTAGCGCGTGCCCGGATTATGGGCCGCGGCGGGCGCCGCGGTTGAGGAAATGGGTCCTGCCATTCATCCTTCTCCGGAAGAGTCGAAAAGGAGCGCCGCCGGAACAGGGTTGCGCCCGATTATTTTGTAGGAGTATATCCCCTCCAACGACGCGTCAATGGCGTCCGGGAGGAACTGCATGCGAAAGGCCTTTATGAACAGAACGGTTTTGGCAACGTTGTCATACGGTGCCGTCCTGATGATGACAAGCACGGCGGCACTGGCGGCGGAGGCCAGTCGCGCCCCCGCCGGCACGCTGGCCGACGGCACGGCGATCGAGGCGATCACGCTGAAGAACGCACAAGGCGTGTCGGCCACCATCCTGACCTATGGCGCGACCTTGCAGAAGCTGGAGGGGCCGGACCGCAACGGCAAGATCGCGGACGTGCTGCTCGGCTATGACGATCTTGCCGGCTATGTCGACCGTCCCAATTATTTCGGCGTGACCGTGGGCCGCTACGCAAACAGGATCGCGGGCGGCAAATTCACGCTGGACGGCAAGAGCTATCAATTGCCGCTCAATGACAAGGTCAATTCGCTGCATGGCGGGGGCAAGGGCTTCGATAAGCAGGCGTGGAACGTCGTTTCGCTGAAGAGCGGGCCGACCGCCACGCTGGTCCTGTCCCTCACCAGCCCGGACGGCGACGCCGGTTATCCCGGCAAGCTCGACACCACCGTCACCTATACGCTGGACGAGGCAGGCAATCTGGGCATTGCCTTCGACGCGAAGACCAGCAGGCCGACCATCGTCAACATGACCAACCATGCGATCTTCAACCTGGCGGGCGAGGGAGCGGCCGACAGCGCACTGGGGCATCTGCTGACCATTCCGGCCAGGGCCTTCACGCCCGTGGACGCCAATCTGATCCCGACCGGCGAACTCAAGCCGGTGGAAGGCACGGTGTTCGATTTCCGCATGCCGCGCCGCGTGGCGGATGGCATTCGCGACGGCCGCGACGCGCAGATCGTCGCCGGGCGCGGCTACGACCATAATTTCGCGCTGGACAAGGGTGCGACCAGGGCCCCCGAACTGGCCGCGCGCCTGGAAGACCCGGCGTCGGGCCGCGTGCTCGACGTGCTGACGACGGAGCCCGGCGTGCAATTCTACACCGGCAATTTCCTGGACGGGACGCTGATCGGCAAGCAGGGACATCTCTACCGCATGGGCGACGGCATCGCGCTGGAGCCGCAGAAATTCCCCGACTCGCCCAACCAGCCGAAATTCCTGTCGGCGCGGGTGGACCCCGGCAAGCCCTATCATCACCAGATGATCTACCGCCTGTCCGTCAAGCGCTGAAGGAACATCCGGCATGGGTGAATGGCGCAAGGTCGACCGCGACATAAGCGATGCGCTGGGGGAGGGGACGCTATGGTCCGCCCGTGAGAATGCGGTCTATTGGACCGACATACTCGCGCCCGCGCTCAACCGCCTGTCGCTGGACGACGGCGCCATCCAGCGCTGGGCCATGCCCGAACCGATCGGCTGGGTGGCCGAGCGGGCGGGCGGGGGCTTCATCGGCGGCTTCCAGAGCGGCTTCGCCCGGTTCTCGCTCGATCCGCTGGTCATCGATCCGATGGGCGATCCCGAACCGCATCTGCCCGGCAGCCGCATGAACGATGGCAAGGCCGATGCGAGCGGCGCCATCTGGTGCGGCACGATGGACATGGCGGAGGAGCAGGACGTGGGCGCGCTCTACTGGCTCGATCCCGATGGACGCTGGGCGGTGATGGACGGGGGCTATCGCGTGCCCAACGGCCCGGCCTTTTCCGCCTGCGGGCACTGGCTTTATCACAGCGATACGGCCAGGCGGCAGATATATCGCTTCGCCCGCACGGCCGAAGGCGGCCTGGCGGATCGCCGGCCCTTCATCCGCCTTGCCGAGGAGGATGGCTATCCCGACGGCATGACCGTCGATGCGGATGGGCATCTGTGGGTAGCCCATTGGGGCGGCGGGCGGATCAGCCGCTTCACGCCCGGGGGCAAGCTCGACCGCTCGATCGCGCTGCCCGCCAGGCAGGTGACGAACATCTGCTTCGCCGGGGACGAGCTGGACCGGATGTTCGTCAGTTCGGCGGCGACCGGTCTGCCGGAAAGCGACTATGACGGTGCGTTTTTCGAAGTCTTTCCCGGCGTCCGGGGGTTGCCGACGAACCTCTACACGGGATGACGGACAAGCCGGGATCGGCCGCTACTGGCCGATCGCCGGCTTCATGCATGCCGTGCTCCTGCGATGGCGGGAGCACGGTCAAGGCGATGAGATCATCCACAGGGCCCGGCCCCGGGCTTCCAAGAGCCGCCCACCTCGTCCAGCAGCCTTCGCGGCAGCATGGCAGCCGAATCGGGCGGAAGGCGCTCCTTAAAAAACCGCCGCCACCAATTGCGCGAACGCATCGGCGCGGTGGCTCATGCCATGCTTCTTCTCCGGGTCCATCTCGCCGAAGCTGATGCCATGACCATGCGGCTGGAAGATCGGATCATAGCCGAAGCCCCTGTCGCCCCGGGGCGGCCAGGTGATCGTGCCGTCGACGCGGCCTTCGAATGCCTCCACATGGCCGTCGGGCCAGGCCAGCGCCAGGGCGCAGACGAAATGCGCGTCATGACCCGCTTCCGGCCCCTTCGCCTGGATATTGTCCCAGACGAGCTGCATGGCGAGGCCGAAATCCTTGGTCGGGCCGGCCCAGCGGGCGGAGAAGATACCCGGATCGCCGTTCA
Source organism: Sphingobium fuliginis (assembly GCF_004152845.1). Classification (GTDB taxonomy): domain Bacteria; phylum Pseudomonadota; class Alphaproteobacteria; order Sphingomonadales; family Sphingomonadaceae; genus Sphingobium; species Sphingobium fuliginis. The sequence continues at coordinate 283,154 of NZ_SEON01000001.1, read as the reverse complement.
GCGCCTCCACGCACAGGCCGCTGTCGTCGGCCAGCGCGGGCAGGCCGGAAAGATCCGCCGCCTGCATCGCCTTCAGTTCCGCATTGGCGATGAAGGTCGTGCCGGTCTCCTCCGGCTCGGGCAGGTCCAGCGCCGCTGCGGATACCGTCTCTATGCCATAGGGCGCCAGCAATTCGCCGATTTCCCGCACCTTGCCGGGATTATGGCTGGCGATCACCAGTCGTCCCGGACCCAGCTTGCGGATCGCCTGTTCCTGCCCGAATTCATCGCTCATTCCGTCATCCCATATCCCACGCGCCCCAAAAACGAACGGAAGGAAGAATTATCTCCCGGTCGCCTTGTCCTGTGCCGCGAAAATCCGCGCGCAGCCTATGCGGGCAAGGCGCAGCAGGCGCAGCAGTTCCTCCTCGTCATAGGTCGCGCCCTCGGCGGTCGCCTGCACCTCCGCGAACTTGCCGTCGCCCGTCAGGATCAGGTTGGCGTCCGCCTCCGCATTGCTGTCCTCGGCATAGTCCAGATCCAGCACCGGGGTGCCGTTATAGATGCCGCAGCTTATCGCCGCGACCTTCTGCACGATGGGGTCTTCGGTGAGGGCGCCCGATGCCAGCAGCTTGTCGATGGCGATGCGCAGCGCCACCCAGCTTCCCGAAATGGCGGCGGTGCGGGTGCCGCCATCGGCCTGGATCACGTCGCAGTCGACGACGATCTGCCGCTCGCCCAGTTTCTGGAGGTCGACCACGGCGCGCAGCGACCGGCCGATGAGGCGCTGGATTTCCTGGGTGCGGCCCGACTGCTTGCCCTTGGCGGCCTCCCGGCTGCCGCGGGTGTGGGTGGCGCGGGGCAGCATGCCATATTCCGCCGTGACCCAGCCCGACCCCTTGCCGCGTAGGAAGGGGGGCACCTTCTCCTCGATCGAGGCGGTGCAGAGGACCCGCGTGTCACCGAAGCTGACCAGGCAGCTCCCCTCGGCATGGATGGTGAAGCCGGGTTCCATGGTGATGTCGCGCATCTGGTCGGGCGCACGGCCGGAAGGACGCATAAATATTCTACTCCGAAGCGTTGTGTCGAGCGGGCTTAGCGTCGGGCGGCCCATCATGCCAGTGGCGATGAACCCGAAAGATGCTAGAGAGCGGCCTATGGTGACGAAAGCACTATCGATTTTGGCGGCCACTGTCCTGCTGGGCGGCTGTGCCATGGAACAGGCGGAGCTGGAAAAGCCGACCCTGGCCGGCGATACCATCAGATTTTCCGCCGGTCCCTGTTTCGGCGCCTGCCCCAGCTACAGCCTGCGCGTGACGCCGGACGGGTCCGGGCTGATCGAGCCGCAGCGTTTCACCGCCATTCCCGGCCCGACCCGTTTCACGGTGACGCCGGCGCAATATCGCCGCTTCCGCGCCGCGCTGGCGCAGTTTCGGCCCGCGCAGGGCACGGTCAGGCGAATCGGCCAGGGGGAAAATTGCGTCCGCTTCGCCACGGACATGCCCGGCTATGTGATAGAATGGACCCGGGGCGAAGCGCCGCCCACCCGGCTGGAGTTCCAGTCGGGCTGCATGGATGCGGGCTATGGCAAGCTGCGCGCCACCATCGCGTCGATCCCCAGCATGCTCGACGTCGCCGCCATGGTGAAGCCGACGACGGCGAAGGGCCGGTGACGACGGGCTTGAGCCGGGACCGATGCTTGCCTAGATAAAGGCCATGGCGGTCACCCCGATCACCGAACTTAACGAACGTGCGCGTGACGTTTTCCGTCTGGTGGTCGAGAGCTATCTCGGCACCGGGCTGCCCGTTGGCTCGCGCACGATCAGCAAGATGGCGTCGCTCAGCTTGTCGCCCGCCTCCATCCGCAATGTGATGCAGGATCTGGAGGAACTGGGCCTGCTTGCCGCGCCGCACACCTCCGCCGGACGGATGCCGACGGAAACCGGCCTCAGGCTGTTCGTCGACGGCATGATGCAGGCCGCGGAGCCTTCGGTCGAGGAACGGCGCGCGATCGAGGCCGGGATCAGCGAAGGCGGCCCGATAGAGGAGGCGCTGTCGGCCGCGACCGCTGCGCTGTCCGGCCTCTCGGCCTGCGCCGGCATCGTGATGGTGCCCAAGCGGGAGCCGGTGCTGCGGCAGTTCGGCTTCGTGCCCCTGAATGAACGGCAGGCGCTGGCTGTGCTGGTGGGGCAGGACGGTTCCATCGAGAATCGCGTCGTGGACCTTCCGGTGGGCGTGACGCCGATGATGCTGAACGAAGCTGCCAACTTCATGTCGGCGCGCTTCGGCGGCATGACGCTGGCGCAGGCGCGCGAGGCCCTCCGGCGCGAGGTGGAGGGGGACCGGAACGCGCTTCAGGGCGCGGCGGGGGAACTGGTGGCGAGGGGTATCGCCCTGTGGTCGCAGGATGCCGATGACCGCCCGGTGCTGATCGTGCGCGGTCAGGCGCATCTGCTGGATGACGGCACCGCCGCCGATCTGGAGCGGGTGAGGCAATTGCTGGAACAGCTTGAAGGCAAGCAGGAGATTTCCCGGCTGCTGGAAAGTGCGCTGGCGGGCAGCGCGACCAAAATCTTCATCGGTTCGGAAAACAAGCTCTTTTCCCTGTCGGGTTCTTCGGTCATAGCCGCGCCTTACCGCAGCGGTGACGGCCGGGTGGTGGGCGTGGTCGGGGTAATCGGCCCCACGCGCTTGAACTATGCGCGGGTGATCCCCATGGTGGACTTCACCGCACAGACGCTGTCGAGATTGATGAGATGAGCGAAGATAAGCAGAATATCGAAAATACCGAAGTCGTGGATGAACTGCCCGAGGATGCGTCGCCCGCCGGCGACGCGGCGGCGGAACGGATCGCGAGCCTTGAAAACGAGCTGGCGACCGCGAAGCAGGAGGTGCTCTACGCCCATGCCGAAGCGCAGAATGTGCGGCGGCGGCTGGAAAAGGAACTGGCCGACGCACGCGCCTATGCCGCGACGGCCTTTGCCCGCGACATGCTGTCGGTGGCGGACAATCTGGGCCGCGCGCTTCAGGCGATCCCCGCCGACCTGCGCGAGGATGAGAAGTTCAAGGGCCTGGTCGCCGGGCTTGAAGCCACCGGGCGGGAACTGGAGGCGGTGTTCGGCCGCAACGGCATTGAGAAGCTGGTGTCGGTCGGCCAGCCGCTTGACCCCAACAAGCATCAGGCGATGATGGAAGTACCCTCCGCCGATGCCGAGCCGGGTACGGTGCTGGTGGAGATGCAGGCAGGCTATACGATCAAGGACCGGTTGCTGCGCCCGGCGCTGGTCAGCGTGGCGAAGAAACCGGACTGATCGGTTGCACCTGAAGCATGCAAGGGCTCGCTGGACCACCGTCCGGCGGGCCTTTTTCGTTCACGGGCCCGCGCGGTCCGCCGGCAGAACCGCGCCGGGATGGCCGGGTCATGCTTGAGCCGGATTCAGGCACTGGTGGGGCGGAAGGCCGGCCCAGATTTTTGGGGAGTTCCCGCAATAGCCCTGATCCGCGATAAAGATATATCGCAACTCTTGACGTTCGATCTTTTTAAGATATATCTCAAACTATCAAGAAACAGTTGAGAGAATCATCCATGCATTTTCATCATCGCGCTCGCGGGCACCACGGTTTTGGCCATGACCGCATGTTCGGACCGGACGGCCGCGAACCCGGCGGCTTTGGCGGTCGCTTCGGGGATGGTCCGTTCGGCGGCGGCCGGGGCGGGCATTTTGGCGGCGGGCGGGGTGGCGGCCGTCGCCGCCTGTTCGGCAATGACGCGCTCAGGCTCATCCTGCTCAAGCTCATCTCCGACGCGCCCCGCCATGGCTATGATCTGATCCGCGAGATCGAAACCCTGTCGGGCGAGGTTTATGTGCCAAGTCCGGGCGTCGTCTATCCGACGCTGACCTTGCTTGCGGACATGGATCTGATCGCGGAGCAGCCGGGCGAAAGCAGCCGCAAGCTGTTCGCGATCACGGAGGCGGGCACGGCCTATCTTGCCGACCATGAACAAGGCGTGGCGCTGGTCATGGACCGGCTGGGCTCGCTGGCGCGCAAGGCGGAGCGCACCGACGGCGCGCCGATCCGGCGGGCCATGCACAATCTGGGCATGGCGGTCCGGGCGCGGCTTGAAAAGGAGGGGGCGGATGCGCAGACCATGTTCGACGTCGCCGCGCTGATCGACGAGGCGGCCAGCAGGATCGAAAGGCTTTGACCATGGCTTTGACGGCGCATGTGCCGACCGCCAGCGCCAGCCGCTATCTCCAGCAGCTGTGCAAGCATTGGGGGCACAAGTTCGAAACCGATTTCGACGCGCGGCAGGGAAGCATCGCCTTTCCCATGGGGCCGATCCGGATGGCGGCCGGGGCTGACGCCCTGACCGTCACGATCGAACCGGGGGAGGGGACCGATGTCGAACGCTTCAAGCAGGTGGTGGCGGACCATCTCGACCGCTTCGCCTTCAGGGAAGCGCCGCTGACCTTCGACTGGCGGTAAGGGGGGCGGGGCGGGCAGTTCCGCCCCGCCGGCCGCCGCTCTTCCTCAGGCCACCTGGCGTCCGAAGTCCGATGACGCCGCGCGCAGGCTGGAAAGCTTGCCTTCCACGCTCATGAAGCCGCGTTCGAGCTGGTCGATTTCGGATGCGACCACCTCGGTATCCTGGCGGATGGCGCTGATGGTCGACGACATGGAGTCGGCGGCCAGCGCGGTTTCGTCGACAGCGGCGGTGATCATCGTCACCGTCTGCGCCTGGGCATCCATGGCGTGGCGGATGCGTTCGGCGCTGGCCTGGACCTCGCCCACCGTGTCGCGAATGCGCTCGTTGGTCTCCACCGACTGGCGGGTGGATGCCTGGATGTCCGCGATCTTGCCCGCGATCTCATCGGTGGCGCGGGCGGTCTGGTTGGCGAGGCTCTTCACCTCCTGCGCGACCACCGCGAAGCCGCGGCCGGCATCGCCCGCGCGGGCCGCCTCGATCGTGGCGTTGAGCGCAAGCAGGTTGGTCTGGCCGGCAATGTCGCGGATCAGGCCCAGGATCGATTCGATGGATTTCGCATGGTCGGACAGGGTGGTCGACATGGCCACCGCGTCGCCCGACTGGCGGGCCGCCCGCTGGGCGACGTCGGCCGCGCTTTCCACCTCCGTCCGCGCATCCTCGATAGCGCGAATGAGGCCGGCGGAGGTGCGGGCGGCTTCGCGCATCGCAAGGGCGGACTGTTCGGCGGCGGCGGCGACTTCCGACGCCTTGCCCAGCATGCCGCGTGTCGCGGCCGATGCGTCCTTCGCCTGTTCGCGCAGCGATTCGCCCAATTGCGACGCGCCGTCGATCTCTCCCATGATCCGCTGTTCGAACATCGTGCCGAAGCGTTGGCGCTCGTTGCGCTGCGCCTCCGCCTCGTCGCCTGCGATGACGTTCGCCATCAGCCCGGCGTCGACCATGCCGACCTGCATCATGACATGCACCAGACGGCGACGCCCCGTTTCATCCTCCATCCGATGCCAGATAAGGTCGATCAGCTTCTCGTTGGCCGCAGCCACCGGCATCAGCACCGCACGCAGCGGGGAGCCGTGCTTGCGGGCGTGGCGTACGCAGGCGATGGAGGAAATCGCCCATTCGCCCGCATCGTAATAGCCGAGTTTCTGGCGCACATATTCATGCGCTTCCGTCTCGATCTTGGCGAGCGTGGAGGGGTTGAGCTTCGACCGCAGCCCCGTCTGCTCGACATAGGCATCGTAGAAAGTGCGCGCCGCCAGGGTCACCTGTTCGCCCAGCAGGTCGCGAATCTGGCGCAACCCCTGCGCCAGCTCGCCATGCGGGTCGACCTCCCTCATCATCGCAAGGACGGTGCTTTTGGGCGTGGCGGCGGAATTCATGTGCGGCAAAACCCCAGATTGGTCTCATTGTCCCGTCGGGTGATAGCGCCATTTGGTTAATCACTTCTTAGGATCGGCGGACATTCGGCCCCGATCCCGATCCTTTGGCGCTTTACCCGTCATCGACCGCCGAAAACCGGCCTGCATGGTTCCTCATCCCGGAAATGTTCCGCCGGCCTGGCGGGGATCGCCCCGTCGCGTGGTCAGGGCGGCTTGCCCTCTTGGCGTATCGCTCCTAAGGGGACGGGACTCGAGGGACAAACATCAGGGACGTAGGGAAGATATGGCGCGAACCACGAGCCGGCCGCTCTCGCCGCATTTGACGATCTGGAAATGGGGGCCAGCCATGGCCGTCTCCATCATGCACCGCGTGACCGGCAACGGTCTTGCGACGGTCGGCGCGATGGGACTGGTCTGGTGGCTGATGGCCGCCGCCATGGGGCCGGATGCCTATGCAACCTTCGTCAAATGCGCGACTTCGCCCATCGGCTATCTGGTGATGGCCGGCCTTAGCTGGTTCTTCTTCCAGCATCTCTGCTCCGGTCTTCGCCACTTCGTGCTCGATCTGGGCGCGGGCTATGAGCTCAAGAACAACAAGATCTGGTCGCTGCTGACCTTCGTCTTCTCGATGCTCCTCACCATCGCCTTCTGGGCCGCCATCTGCACGGGGAAATTCTGATGGGAACCGGAACCGGAATCGGCCGCGTCCGCGGTCTTGGATCGGCGAGGCATGGCGCGCATCACTGGCTGGCGCAGCGCTATACCGCCGTCGGCAACCTGTTGCTGGTCCTGTGGCTGCTGTTCAGCCTGATCGCCCTGCCCGGCCTCGACTATCAGAGCGTCCATAACTGGATCGCGCAGCCCCTGGTGGCGGTGCCGCTGATGCTGATGCTGGTCAGCATCTTCTATCACCTGCGCCTGGGCATGCAGATCATGCTGGAGGACTATGTCCACGACAAGGGCCTCAACTTCTTCTGCATCCTGCTGCTGAACTTCTATGCCATTGGCGGCGCGGCCGCGGGCATCTTCGCGATCGCCAAGATCGCCTTCACGGGGATCGTCAAATAATGAGCGAAGCCTACAAGATCATCGACCACACCTATGACACGGTCGTCGTGGGTGCCGGCGGCTCCGGCCTGCGCGCCACCATGGGCAGCGCGGAAGCGGGCCTGAAGACCGCCTGCATCACCAAGCTGTTCCCGACCCGCAGCCATACGGTGGCGGCGCAGGGCGGCATCGCGGCGAGCCTTGGCAACAACTCGCCCGACCACTGGACCTGGCACATGTACGACACCGTCAAGGGGTCGGACTGGCTGGGCGACCAGGACGCCATCGAATATATGGTGCGCGAGGCGCCGGCCGCCGTGATCGAGCTGGAGCATGCGGGCGTTCCGTTCAGCCGTAACGACAATGGCACCATCTACCAGCGTCCCTTCGGCGGCCACATGCAGAATATGGGCGCCGGCCCGCCGGTGCAGCGCACCTGCGCCGCCGCCGACCGTACCGGCCACGCCATGCTGCACGCGCTCTATCAGCAGAGCCTGAAGTATGACGCGGACTTCTACATCGAATATTTCGCCATCGACCTGATCATGGAAGACGGCCCGAACGGCAAGGAATGCCGGGGCGTCATCGCCATCTGCATGGAAGACGGTTCGATCCATCGCTTCCGCAGCAAGGCGGTCGTGCTGGCGACGGGCGGTTACGGCCGCGCTTACTTCTCCGCCACTTCGGCGCATAGCTGCACCGGCGACGGCGGCGGCATGGTGCTGCGCGCGGGCCTGCCTTTGCAGGATCTGGAATTCGTGCAGTTCCACCCGACCGGCATCTACGGCGCGGGCGTGCTCATCACGGAAGGCGCGCGGGGCGAGGGCGGTTACCTCACCAATTCCGAGGGCGAGCGTTTCATGGAGCGCTATGCGCCTTCCGCGAAGGATCTGGCGTCGCGCGACGTCGTGTCGCGCTCCATGGCCATGGAAATGCGCGAAGGGCGCGGCGTGGGTCCTAACAAGGACCATATCTACCTGCACCTCGATCATATCGATCCCAAGGTGCTGGCGGAACGCTTGCCGGGCATCACCGAAAGCGGCAAGATCTTCGCCGGTGTCGACCTGACCCGCCAGCCGCTGCCGGTGACGCCGACCGTCCACTATAATATGGGCGGCATTCCCTGCAATTATCATGGGCAGGTGGTGACGAAGGTCGGTGACGATCCCGAAGTCGTGGTGCCGGGCCTCTATGCCGTGGGTGAAGCGGCCTGCGTTTCGGTCCATGGCGCGAACCGCCTGGGTTCCAACTCGTTGATCGATCTCGTCGTCTTCGGCCGCGCGACCGGCTTGCACCTCAAGGAAACGATCAAGCCCAACGGCTCGCATCGTCCGCTGCCCAAGGACGCGGCCGACTTGGCGCTGGGCCGCCTCGATCACTATCGCAATGCAAAGGGCGGTTCGCCCACGGCGAAGATCCGCCTGGAAATGCAGCACACCATGCAGAAGCACGCCGCCGTGTTCCGCGACAGCGCGCTGCTGGCGGAGGGCGTCGCGAAGATGGCAGAGGTCAATGGCCGCTTGCAGGACGTCGCGGTTTCGGACCGCTCGCTGATCTGGAACACCGACCTGATCGAGACGCTGGAACTGGACAATCTGATGTCCCAGGCTGTCTGCACCATGGTCAGCGCGGAAAACCGCAAGGAAAGCCGCGGCGCCCATGCGCATGAGGACTTCCCGAACCGCGACGACGCCGAATGGATGAAGCACACCGTAAGCTGGTTCGAGGGCTGGGGCGGCAAGGGCGGCAAGGTGACGCTCGACTACCGTCCGGTGCACGATTACACGCTCACGGACGAGGCGGAATATATCAAGCCCAAGGCGCGCGTTTACTAAGCCGCGCGAACGGCGGGAAACAGGGAAGGGCGGGCTGCGAAGCTCGCCCTTTTCTTATATATGCTTCGTTCTGGGAAATTGCGGACACCGGCGCTTCCCCCCTGCTTCAGGGAAGGGGTTTGATGTCCTCGATCACCCAAGGCTTGCATCCCCGGCAGATGTGCCTGCTTCCCCTCCATCCGCCAAAGGTCTAAAGGCCGCGACATGAACGACCTTGCCACCCCATCCGCGCTGGCCGAAGAGAAGGCGCAAAGCTGGAAAGTCACCTTCCCATGCACCCGTGCGGAGGCCGAAGCGCTGGATGGCGACATTGCCGCCTTCGCGCTGATGGATCGTCCGCCTGTGCTGATGACCAGCGAGGCGGAGCCCGATAATGAACAAAGCTGGCGGCTCGACGCCTATTTCGAAGGCCAGCCGAGCCCCGCCGCGATCCGGCTGCTCCGTTCGCTCGTCCCCAGCGCCGCCGGCGTCAAGCCGCTGGTCGAGCAACTGCCCGACGAGGATTGGGTGACGTTGAGCCAGCAGGGGCTGGAACCCGTCACTGCGGGGCGTTTCCATGTCCGCAATCTCGCCAGCGACCCGGCGGCGCCCGGTCACGTCAATTTCCTGATCGAGGCGAGCCGCGCCTTCGGCACTGGCCAGCATGAAACCACGGCGGGCTGCCTGATCATGCTCGACCGCATGCGGCGGGTCGGCATGCGCTTCGGCAATGTCGCGGACATCGGAACGGGCACTGGCCTGCTTGCCTTCGCGGCGCTCCACCTTTGGCCGCGTGCTTATGCGACGGCGTCCGACATCGATCCCGTCGCGGTGGAGATCAGCGCTGCCAACGCGGCGGCCAACGGGATTGCGACGGGCAAGGGACAGGGGCAACTCGCGCTCTACACGGCTGCCGGCGTGGATCACCCGGCTATTGCGACGCGCGCGCCCTATGACCTGCTGATCGCCAATATCCTGGCCGGTCCGCTGATCGAACTTGCTCCCTCGCTCTGCGCGCTGGTGGAGGAAGGCGGCACCATCGTCCTTGCGGGGCTGCTCAATGAACAGGCCGGTGCGGTGCTGGCTGCCTATCGCGCCCAGGGAATGCGCCTGGCGGAACGGACGGACCGCGGCGACTGGCCGACCCTCCGCCTGCGCAAGCGCCCGCGGATCGGCTGGAGACGGCCGACCCGCATCGACGGCAATGCCCGTGGCGAAGCCCCTGGTTTCGGCAGTCTGTGACCTTTGGCTGAGCGTGATCATCGCCTGGATCGACTTGGGACCGTTTCGACAGCGGACGGTTGAGGTGACCGCACGTTGGCGGAGGTGATGCATTTACAGGGCGGGACGGCCTGGAGCGCCTCGCCCTGCAAAAGGCCTCAGCCCACGATGCCCGCACCCAGCAGCAACAGCAGCTTCACGTCGATTGCGAAGCCTTCCGTCCGCCATGCCGCGATCCGGTCGTGAATCCTGTCGAGCGGCACGCGGTGCACGCGGATATCTTCGCCTTCCACGCCGCCGCCATCGCCGGTTTTCATGAGGTCATGCGCACGGAACAGCGTGAAGCTCTCCGACACCATGCCGGGCGAACTGTAGAATTCACCCAAAGCCTCCATCCGGCCGGGCAGGTAGCCGGTTTCCTCCTCCAGTTCGCGAGTGGCGGCCAGCACGGCTTCCTCGCCCTCGTCATGGTCGCCCACAAGGCCCGCGGGCAATTCGATGCAGCGGCGGCCCAGTGGCACGCGATATTGATCGACCAGCAACACATGCCGCCCGTCCGCCGCCTCGTCCACGGCCAGAATGACGGCGGCATGGATGCCCCGCGCCCGGCCGACATATTCCCACCTGCCCCGGCGCTTGGCGGTGATGAAGCGGCCTTCCCACATGATCTCTTCGGGGGAAGCCCCGTCCTGCTCGCTCATAATTCGATCAACCTGTCGGGCAATTCATTGGGATTGTCGCCGGTCGCCGGAAAATATTCGGCCAGCACGCTGCCGACCTGCCGCACCGCTTCCGCCATGCCTTCGGCGGCGCGGCCTGCGCGCACGCCGTCGATCAGTGCGGCCATGGCCTCGCCCCAAATTTCCGGAGCGACCTTTTCGTTGATCGCCGCATCCGCGACGAGTTCCGCCCGATGCTCATCCAGCGAGAGGTAGATGAGCACGCCGGTCCGTCCGCGCGTGCGCCCCTGGGCTACCGCGCGAAACAGGGTGATGGCACGGCGGCGCACGCGGCGGGCCTTGGTGGCCTTGGGCGTCAACGCCATGCGCAGCGGCATCCAGGCGAGTGCATAGCGGACGATCAGGAATTTGAGGATGAGCAGGCTGAGCAGGACCGTCAAGAGCTTCCAGTCCTCCACCTCATGCTCCCAGCTTTGCAGCAGCCAGGAGCATAAGCGCCGGAAATGCAGGGGGAAGGCCGCCGCCGCCGACAGGGCCAGGAACACCGCGCCGATGGCCCAGTGCAGCCCTGCATCATGATAGGCGTCCGACCGGCGCGCGACGATGGTGACGATCTCGCCATCCGTCGCCTTCTCCGCTTCGGCCACCGCAGCGGTCACGCGGTCGTGATCGGCTTCGTTCATGATCAGGCGCATCACCAGTCCCCCGACGCGCCGCCGCCGCCGAAGCTGCCGCCGCCGCCCGAAAAGCCGCCGCCGCTGCCCCAGCCGCCACTGCCCCAGCCTGATCCACCGCCGCCGCCCCATCCGGAATCGCCCGGCCCCCACAGGATGATCGGTCCCGATCCGCCCCGATAGCGCCGTCCCTTGCCCCGCCCGGAAAGCATGGCGATCACGATGATCGCGACGACCACGAGCCAGAATATCGCCATGAATGCCCCGCCATCGTCCGCTGCGTCGCGCGCCCTGGCTTCGGCCTGCGCCGCCAGCGCCTTGGCTTCTTCGGGGGGCAGGGTCAGCAGCTTGCCGATGGCGTCCACGCCCGCATCGATCCCGCCGGGCATGTCCCCGGCCTTGAACCGGGGCGTGATGGCGTTGCGGATGATCTGGGACGACAGCGCATCGGTCATGATGCCTTCCAGGCCGTAGCCGACCTCGATCCGCACCTTACGCTCATTGGGGGCGATGATCAGCAGCGCGCCGTCATTCTTGTCCTTGGACCCGATTCCCCAGGCGCGGCCCAGCCGATAGCCATAATCGGATATGTCATATCCCTGGAGGTCGGGCAGGGTCGCCACCACCAGTTGCCGCCCGCTCTGCTGCTCCAGCGCCGCCAGCTTGTCGGTCAACGCCTGCTTCTGCTGAGGGGAGAGCAGGGCGGCGTCATCCACCACCCGGCCGGTCAGCTTGGGGAAGGTCTGGGCCTGAGCGGAAGGCGCGATTCCCGTCCCTCCCGCCACGGGCATGAAAACCAGCAGCGCGAAGATCAGGAGCAGGCGGCGGAGCATCACCGGCTCAGTTGCCGAAATCGACCTTCGGCGCTTCTTCCGCGCCGGGCGTGGTGGCCTGGAACGGAGTCATGGGCTTCGCGCCATGGATGATCTTGGCGCCGATCGCGTCGGGGAAGGTGCGGATGCGGGTGTTATAGGCGCGCACCGCTTCGTTATAGTCGCGAATGGCGACGGCGATGCGGTTCTCCGTACCCTCGAGCTGCGATTGCAGGTCGAGGAAATTCTGGTTGGTCTTGAGCTCCGGATAAGCCTCTACCGAGGCGAGAAGGCGGCCAAGGCCCTGGCTCAGTTGCGCCTGCGCCTGCTGGAACTGCTGCACCTTGGCGGGATCGGACAGATCCTCGGCATTGACCTGGACGGAGGTGGCCCTGGCGCGGGCCTCCGTCACCTTGACCAGCGTGTCCTGCTCCTGCTTGCCGGCGGCTTTCACCGTGGCCACGAGATTGCCGACAAGGTTCGCGCGGCGCTGATATTGCGCCTGCACATCGGCCCATTTGGCCTTTGCGACCTCCTCGGCGGCGGGGACGCTGTTGATGCCGCAGGCGCTGAGCGCAAAGGCGCCCAGCAGCGGCAGAAGGAACAGGCGGAACTGGCGCAGGATCGTCATGGAACATCCTCAGGCTTGTTTCGTGTGAGGAAATAGGCGGTTGTCGAAGCCTTCGCAACGGCTCATGCTGTCCATATCGCAATCGGGACAAGGGGTTCGCCATGGGGCTGATTTCCGAATTCAAGACGTTCATCAATCGCGGCAATGTCATGGACCTGGCCGTCGGCGTGATCATCGGCGGGGCTTTCGCCACCATCACCAAGTCGTTGACGGACGACCTGATCATGCCGGTCGTCGGCTATATCTTCGGCGGGGCCGACTTTTCGGGCTATTTCATCCGGCTGGGCGAGATTCCCGCCGGGTTCAAGGGGAACCCGGACAGCTATGCCGACCTGAAGGCGGCCAATGTCGCCATGTTCGGCTGGGGCGAATTCCTGACCGTGTTCGTCAATTTCCTGATCCTGGCCTTCATCATCTTCCTGCTGGTCAAGGCGGTGAACAAGCTGATGCCCAAGCCCGAGGAAGCGCCGGCCGCGACGCCGGAGGACGTGCTGCTGCTGCGCGAAATTCGCGATTCCCTGAAAAAATAAGTCGTTTCCGCGACGAAAGGAGCGTGCGGCGGGAACCATCCTTCGCGCGACCAGTTGATGGGCGTCAGGGTTCCGGGCATCCGGTCCCCTTGCCGAATGACGTCAGCCCATGGGGGCGCAACAGGAGAAAACGCCGTGAAAACCTTCGTATCAGTCCTTGGCCTTGCCAGCCTGATCGCGCTTGCTGCATGCGATTCCAAGCAGGAGAACAAGGTCGAGAACGCGTATGAGAATCAGGCGGACGCCATCGACAACCAGGCCGACAATATGGAAGCGATGGCCGATAATCTGAGCGGCAATGCCGAAAGCGCCGCTGAAAACGCCGCGGACGCGCTGGAGAACAAGGCGGACGCCACCCGCGAAGCCGGGGAGAAGGCGGCTGACTCGGTCGAGAAGACCGAGGCGCATTAAGTTCAAGGCTGTTACCGAGCCGAAAGGGGCGCCGCGACTGCCGGTCGCGGCGCCCCTTTTCCTTTCATGGTTGCCGTGCCACCCCTCTTTAACGGGGATTTAACCACAGCCGCGCCATGGTCCGCCGCCTATCCCATGAGGCGGTGGAATGGACGAGCTACTCCAGGAATTCATATCGGAAACGCAGGAAACGCTGGAGGCGCTGGCGGGGGAGGTCGTCGCCTGGGAAGCCGACCCCACGGACCGCGACCGGCTGGACGCCATTTTCCGCTTTTTCCATACGGTGAAGGGGAGCTGCGGCTTCCTCAACCTGCCGCGGTTCGAACGGCTGAGCCATGCGGCTGAGGATGTGTTGTCGGAAATCCGGGCGGACAAGCGCCTTGCCGATCCTGCCACCGTCAGCGCCGTTCTGGGCATTATGGACCGGATCGCGGAACTGGCCGAGGCGGTCGCCATCGGCGCTGCGCTGCCGCAGGAGAATGACGATTATCTGATCGCCGCCCTGACGGAGAAGGAAGCGTCCGCGCCGGATGAGGGCGAGGCGCCGGCGGCGTCCGTCGCCGTCGCGCGCGCTTCCGGCGGGCAATCGGCGCCGCGCACGATCCGCCTGCCCCTGTCGCTGATCGACCAGTTGATGAACGGCGTGTCCGACATGGTGCTGGCCCGCAACGAGCTGTCGCGCAAGCTGCGCGAGCGGTCGGGCGATCCGGAACTGGAAAGCGCCTTCGAAAGACTGTCGACCTGCGTCGCGGACATGCGCGACGCCATTTCCAAGACCAGGATGCAGCGCGTCGACCGCCTGTTCACGGCCATCCCGCGCATGGTGCGCGATCTCGGCCGGGACCTGGGCAAGCGCATCGACCTCAGCCTTGAGGGGGGCGATGTCGAAATGGACCGCGAAATGGTGGAGATGGTGGTCGACCCGCTCACCCATATCGTCCGCAACAGCATCGACCATGGCATAGAAACGCCGGAAAGGCGCCGGGCGCTGGGCAAGCCCGAAGCGGGGCGGCTGAAGCTGGAGGCGCGCCAGTCGGGCAACCAGATCGTCATCGAGATTTCCGACGACGGGCAGGGCATCGATACCGGCCGGCTGGTCGACAAGGCGATGGCCGCGGGCCGCCTGACGCCGGAAGCAGCCGCGCGGATGAGCGAGGCGGAGAAGCTCGACCTGATCTTCCATCCTGGCCTTTCGACCGCCAGTCAGGTCACGGCCATTTCCGGGCGCGGCGTCGGCATGGATGTGGTCCGCGCCAATGTGGAGCGGATCGGCGGCGTCATCGCGCTCGACAACCGGCCCGGCTGCGGATTGACCATCACCTTGCGGGTGCCGCTGACGCTGACCATCATTCCGGGATTGATCGTGCGGGCCGGCGACCTGCATTTCGCGATTCCTCGCGCTGCGGTCGTGGAAATCCTGCATGACAACAATGAGACGCTGAACATCGCGCAGGTCGGCGGGGCCAAGATCGCGACGATCCGCTCCATCCGCCATTCGATGATCGATCTGGAAGACGTGCTGGGCATGGAGCGGGTCGCGCAGTCCGGGCCGCGTGCCGTAATGGTCGTGCGTTCCGCGACCGGCGTGCCCTTCGCCATGGGCGTGTCGGCGGTGGAGAATCATGAGGAACTGGTGATCCGTCCCGCATCGCCGCTGGTGATGGCGTCGGGCGTCTATGCCGGCATGACCCTGCCCGACAATGGCAAGCCGATGCTGCTGCTGGACGCGGCGGGCCTCGCCAACGCGGCGCGCCTGCCCAACATCATCGACGATCATGCGGCCCGCCGGGCCGGGGAGGATGAGGAGGCGCAGGGCGGTGTCGAGATGGTGCCCGCCTTGCGGTTCGAGGAGTATTCGGGCGAGCGGCGCTTGCTGAAGCTGTCGCTGATCGAGCGGGTCGAGGACATAGATGCCCGGCTGTTCGGTCGGTCGGGCGGGCGCGGCTTCGTGCGTCTGGACGGGCGGCTGGTGCCGGTCGCCAACGGCCATCATGCTTTTTCCGAGGAGAAGGTCGCCGCGCTCCGCCTGCGCGACGGCGCGAGGGAGGCCTGCTATCCGGTTGCCGCGGTGCTCGACATCGTGGAAATGCCCGCCGTGCCGGACATGGTTGCGATGCATGGGCTGTTGAGCGGGGTTGCCGTGATCGATGGCGAGCATCTGGAGGTGATCAACCCCTTCGCCCTGTTCGCCGCCCTGCCGGAGGAGCCGGTTGCGGAACGGAGCGGCGGTCGCTGCCTGCTGGCCGACAGCGAAGATGGCTGGACGCGCGAGATATTGGCGCCGCTGCTCCGCCAGGCCGGGCATGATGTGGTGATGGGCCTGCCCGCCGACGAAGCGGTCGACCCGCAGGATGTGGTGCTGTTCACCGGATCGGACGCCTCCCAGGCGAGCGAACTGCTGGGCTGCCGCATCGTCCATCTGCGCGCCACGCCGCGACCCGCCGGACCCCAGGACAGCAGCATCTATCGCTATGATCAGGACGCGCTGATGGCCGCGCTCGCCGGATCGCGGCGATAGGAACGGAGAAATAGCCGCATGAACCAGCTTTACCTCTTCGCCACGCTGGCGGGCACGAGGATCGCCGTCGAAACCCGGGAGGTGGAGGCGGTGGTCAAGCTGACCGACATCTCGCCGGTGCCGGGCATGGGCGCGCATGTCGCCGGGCTGTCCGCGCTGCGCAGCCGGGTGCTGACCGTCATCGACGTCGCCGCGCTGGTCCGGGGGCGGCCGACGCCTATGGAGCGGCGGGTCTTCGCGATCATCGCGGACATCAGCGGCCACAGCTATGGGCTGATGGTCGATGCCGTGCACGACATCTGCCAGGTGCCGGAGGGCGAGCTGCCGCTGCGGGGCCAGCTCGATGCCGCCTGGGCGCCCTATGCCCGCGGTCTGGTGGAGCATGAGGGCCAGCCCTATCTGCTGGTGTCGTTGAGCGGCTTCATCGAGGCCGGCACCGTCGCCCAGGCGGCATGACGCCAGATCGCACGATCTCGTACCGGCGTTTACCAAATCCTCGCCTTTGCCGGTTAAGGCTTGTGACGATGGGACGCAAAACAAGGGACGCTCTATGAAAAACTGCCTGGTCGTGGATGATTCGAAAGTCATCCGCAAAGTTGCCCGCCATATATTGGAATCGCTCGATCTTTCGGTGAGCGAGGCGGTCGACGGGCGTGACGCCCTTACGCAATGCGAAACGTCCGTGCCGGACGTGGTCCTGCTGGACTGGAACATGCCGGTGATGAGCGGCATGGAATTCCTCCAGGCGTTGCCGGACGCCAATCTGTCCGCGCGGCCCAAGATCATCTTCTGCACCACGGAAAACGGCATCAGCCATATCAAGGCCGCCGTCGAAGCCGGCGCGGACGAATATGTGATGAAGCCGTTCGACCGCGAAACGCTGGAAAGCAAGCTGACGATCGTCGGCGTCATCTAGGCGTAGCGCTTCGGATCGAGCGATCTTCGACCGACCTCCCCGATTTTGTTCAGAAAGATTTCCCTCGATGACCGTTCACGTGCCGATCATGGCCAGCAGCCGCGACGAGGACAGGGCGCTGCGTACCCTGATCGTCGACGATTCGGTCGTGGTCAGGACGGTCATCGAACGGATATTGAACGCCGACCGGCGGTTTTCCGTCACGCACAAGACCAACAGCGCCGAACATGCGCTGGGCTATTTGCGGGACCATGAGGTCGACCTGATCCTGCTCGACATAGAATTGCCGGGACAGAGCGGTCTTACGGCGCTGCCCGCGATCCTGCGGACCAATCCGCGCGCCAAGGTCGTGATCCTGTCGGGCAATTGCGAGGAGGGGAGCGCCGCGGCGGTAGAAGCGCTGGCGCTGGGCGCGAGCGACATATTGGCGAAGCCGGGAAGCGGCAGCTTCGGTGAGCACTTCCCCCAGGCCCTGATCGACCGCCTATCGCGCCTGTTCAGCGGCGAAGCCATGCCTGTGGCGGTCCGGCCGCCGCTGCGGGCCGATCCGGAGCAGGCGGCCCAGCCGCTCGCCTGCCTGGGCATCGGCGCATCGACCGGCGGCATCCATGCCCTGGGACAGCTTTTCGCGGGTCTGGCCGCGCCGCTGGGCGTGCCGATCCTGCTGACCCAGCATCTCCCCGCCAGCTTCACCCATTATTTCGTCCAGCAACTGGGGCGGATGACGTCCCTGCGCGTCAAGGTGGCGGAGCAGGGCGAGTTGCTGGCCCCGGACATCGTCTATGTCGCGCCGGGCGACGCCAATCTCCAGCTTCGGCGGGGGCTTTATGCTCGGGTGTCCGTCGTGCTCAATCCGCAGCGCACGCCGACCGGCAATCTGCCCGGCGTCGACCCGATGTTCGCCAGCATGGCCCAGGCCTATGGCGCGGGCGCGGCCGGCGTGGTGCTGACGGGCATGGGGCGGGACGGCACCGCCGGTGCGCGGGACATAGTGGCGGCCGGCGGATGGATCGTGGCGCAGGACGAAGCGAGCAGCGTGGTCTGGGGCATGCCCGGATCGGTCGCCGGAGAAGGATTGAACTGCGCCCTGCTGGAACCCCATGCGATCATGGATTTCGTGGCGCGAAGAGGAAAGAACAGAAACTGATGGCATTGCCCCCTTCGGCCGACCCCCTCCTGTCCGGCTCCGTTTCCTCCGCCGATCCCATGCGCGGGGCGGCGCGCATCTTTTCCGGCCTGCTGGAAGCGCGCACCGGTCAGATCCTGTCCGAAAGCCGGGCCTGGCGGATGGAGACGGCGCTGAAGCCGGTGCTGCGGGCGCATGGGCTGAGCGACATGGATGCACTTGCCTCCCGGCTGATGGGGCACAAGGATGCGATGCTGGAAAATGACGTGGTCAACGCGCTGCTCAACAATGAGAGCAGCTTCTTCCGCGATCTCCAGATATTCGACATGATCCACCGCCATATCCTGCCGCGCATCCATGCACAGCGATCGGACCGGACGCTGCGTATCTGGAGCGCGGGCTGTTCGACTGGGCAGGAGGTCTATTCGCTGGCGATCCAGCTTTGCAACGACATGGCGCGCTGGCGCGGCTGGCGGATCGAGATATTGGCGACCGATATTTCCACCGCCGCCATAGCGCAGGCGAAGACGGGCATCTTCACGCAGATGGACGTGCAGCGGGGCCTGCCGGTGGGGGACCTGCTCAAATGGTTCGACCCTTCGGGCGACGATTGGCGCGCCAATTCGGCTCTGCGCCAGATGATCGATTTCCGCACCGACAATCTGTTCGACGCGCATGCGCCCCAGGGCGAATATGACCTTTTGCTCTGCCGCAACGTGCTTCTCTACTTCACGCCCGAACGCCGCCAGAGCGTGCTGCGTCTTCTCGCCCGGCACAGCCATGCGGGCTCTGTCCTGCTGCTGGGCGCGGGCGAGACGGTGATCGGCCATAGCGAGGATTTCGTCCCCCATGCCGAATTCCGCGGCGGCTATGGACGCCGCGCCGACGCCGCGGCGCAATCGGGCGGAGCGATGCGCCGGGCGGTCTGATCGTCCCGGCGGGAAAATACCGCGCCCTGCTTGATTGGTCTGCCGCTGTCGGCCATGGTCTGTCCGCGCGCCCGAAGGCGCTGACGGACGAATGCGAGTGACTGGCCCTTGGCGATGAACGACTTCCCGATGATCGACACGCCGTCGCCCAATTTTGACGAGCGCAGCCTGCCGATTTCCATGCTGGTGCTGCACTATACCGGGATGGCCGATGCCGCGACCGCGATCAACTGGCTCGCCAGCCCGGAATCCAAGGTATCCGCTCATTATGTCGTGACGGAGGATGGGCAGGTCATCCGCATGGTGGATGAGGAAAAGCGCGCCTGGCATGCCGGCCGCGCCCATTGGCGCGGCATCGACGACATCAATTCGGCCAGCATCGGGATCGAGATTGTCAATCCGGGGCATGAATGGGGCTATCGACCCTTTCCGGACGCGCAGATGGGATCGCTGATCCCGCTGATCCACCAGATCGTGCAGCGGCACAGGATCACCCGCGGCAACATCGTCGGGCATAGCGACGTCGCCCCGGCCCGCAAGCAGGACCCCGGCGAACTGTTCCCCTGGGGCCAGTTGGCGCGTCTGCGGCTGGCCCTGCCGCGCCCGACCAAGAATCTGATGGACCCGCATTGGAGCGACGGCGGCTTCATGTTGGCGCTGGAGCGCTTCGGATACGACATTGCGGAGCCGCAGGCGGCGGTGGTCGCGTTCCAGCGGCGCTTCCGGCCCGAACTGATCGATGGAATCATCGATGGCGAGTGCCGGGCGATCCTGCTGGCGTTGCTGCTGCCCAAGCCGATGGGCGACGACTGAATGGGGACGACGCCCAAACGGGGATGACGGGGGCGCCGGATTTGTGTATAGGCCCCTCTGCCAGAGGGCCGGGCGGCCGCGGCGTGGCGGGTAACTTCCACGGCGAGGAAAGTCCGGGCTCCACGAAATGACGGTGCCGGCTAACGGCCGGCTGGAGTGATCCAAGGGACAGTGCAACAGAAAGCAGGTCGCTACAGCTTCGGCTCAGCGAAATTGAAAGGGTGCGGTAAGAGCGCACCGCGCCTGCGGCAACGCAAGGCGGCACGGTAAACCCCACCGGGAGCAAGACCGAATAGGGGCGGCGCGCAGTTTCGGCTGCTAGGCCAGTTTCGGCTGAGACCGCCCGGGTTGGTTGCTTGAGGGACGGAGCGATCCGTCCCCTAGAGGAATGGTCGCCACCCTTCGCAAGAGGGGGACAGAACCCGGCTTACAGGCCCTCTGGCATTTAAATCCTCGCCATCGGCAGATGGGGAGGATTTAAAATAACGGCAATTTCATCGGCTGCCGGGGTGGTGTTCCGCCTGCGGCCTGCCTAATTTGGAACCATGGCAAGAAGCAGCCGATCCAATGACTGGGGCTTTCCCCGCTGGCGCAGCTACGGCGCATCGCGTGAGGCGCAGCAGGTGCGCCTGTGCGACCGGCATGGCTGCGACCGGCCGGGCGACTGCCCCGCGCCCAAATCGCCCAACAGCCGCGAACGCTGGTATTTCTGCACCGACCATGCAGCGGAATATAACCGCAACTGGGACTATTTTCAGGGCCTGGACCAGGAAGAGCGGGAGCAGCGCGAACGTGCCGAGCGGCGTGACGCGGGCGGTTATCAGAACAGCGCCTATCATGGTTGGGGCGGGCCGGGTGACGGCAGCCGCTCGCGCGACGAGTTGCATGCGCTGCAGGCGCTGGAGCTGGAGGACGACGCCGATTTCGAGGCCGTGAAGAAGAGCTGGCGCCGCCTTGCCAAGGAATATCATCCCGATGTGAAGCCCGGCGACGCGCAGGCGGCTGTGCGTTTCCAGACGATCCAGGCTGCCTATGAAGTGCTGCGGGCGGTGGAGGAGCGGCGGACGTGGAAACCGCGGGAGCGGGCGGATTGAAGGATCGCGTCCGGTCGAACTGGGATCATGCGGTGCTGGTCTGCCGCAAATGTTCGAAGAAGCTGGACGGCGGTTTCGGCCGGGACGGGGACGAGCGGCTTGCCAGGGCGCTGCGCCGGCATCTTTCTCTGAAAAAGGGGCGCAAGGCGGCGGCTGGGATCGTCGAGGTCAATTGCCTCGGCATTTGTCCCAAGGGTGCGGTCACAGTCGTCGACGGTGCAAAATCGCGCGACTGGTTGCTGGTGCGGCCGGGCGCCGATCTGGATGAACTGGCCCAGGCGTTGGGCTTGGTTCCGGCAAAGGAAGGCTGAATTCAGCCTGCGCGCCTGATCCGGGCCGAATCGATCAGCCCGGCGTCGGACAGCAAGGGCATCAGCAGCCCTTCTTCCTTGTGCAGCCGGTTCAGGATGCTGGCCAGGATGGCACGGGTTTCACGGCAGAAATCCGCCCATTCGCGTTCGATCCGATCATCGCTCCAACGCGTCATATAGGCGGCGAAGTCACTGGCGATGGGCGCCATTTCACTTTCGAGTCGCGCCGCGGTGCCGCGCAGCTTTTCGTGCGGCTGCCGTTGCATATTGGGGTAGAAAATCCGGTCTTCCAGCGCCAGATGCGCCATCAGCAGGCGGGCGAACTGCCACCGCAGCGGGCCCAGCCTTTGCGGAACGCTTTCGTCCGCTATCGCCTGATGAAAGCGGGCGGCCATCGCCTCTATCTCATCATGCTGCTTCTGCAATTCGTCGAGGTCCATGCACCGCTTTCCTCGTCCCCGCCCGGCATATTCCGCTCGCGGGGTTAAGAAACAGTTGTGCGGACTTCACAAAGGCTTGAGCGGTCCGCCCGCCGCGCAATCCACGCGGCGGGCGCCCTCCATTCAGGCCGGCTGTTCGGCGCGGCTGACGCCCTGGCCGTCCAGATTCTGCGCGGCGAAGTCCCAATTGATCGCTTCCTTGAGGACGCGGTCGGCATAGTTGGGGCGCGCGTTGCGATAGTCGATATAATAGGCATGTTCCCACACATCGAGGATCAGCAACGGCTGATGGCCCTCATGCGCGACGGGCGTGTCCGCATCATGGTAGCTGGTAACTTCCAGCTTCCCGTCCTTCAGGATCAGCGCGGCCCAGCCGCTGGCGAAATGGCCGACGGCTTCGGCCTTCAGCTTTTCGATCAGCGCGTCGACCGAGCCGAAACCCTCGTTGATGAGGTCGAGCAACTGGCCGGACGGCGCGGTCTTGATCGGCGACAGCGACTGCCAGTAAAAAGTGTGGTTCCAGATCTGGCCGACCTGGTTGAACAGGCCGCCCTTGGACGACTTGATCAGCTCGACCAGCGACTTGCCCTGGAGCGAGGCGTCGGCGGCGACCAGTTCATTGGCCTTCACGACATAGGCATTGTGGTGCTTGCCATGGTGGAAGTCGAAGGTTTCGGCGGTCAGAATGTCGCCAAAGGCATCCTTGGCATAGGGCAGGGGGGGAAGAACAAAGGCCATGGCGGAACTCCTCGGGTTCGTTATGGGTCGGCCGCAGAACGGATGGTGCGGTCGATTGGTTCAATGGTCCTGTCGGGGCGTGGACGCCTCCGCGCCCCTCCCATATGCGCCCCCGGCGGCCATGAAAACAGATATATGCCTATTGCGAAACGATCTTAATTAGGCGGCCGATTCAACCCTGGGGCGGGGTGGTTTCACCGATCTCGTCACTGTCCAGCTTTTCGCCCAGGTCCAGGCCGTGGCGCATCAGCATGGGGATGTTGGCGGCAGCGAAGACGACCGACACGATGGTCACGCCCCACACCTTGACGGCCAGCCAGCTATCGAAGCTCATGGTCCGTCGCATGACTTCGTTGGCGAGCGCCATGGCGACGAAGAAAAGGGCCCAGTTGCGCGACAGCTTGCGCCAGCCGGTCTCGGTCAGGCCGTCATAGGCCGCCTGGAGGAGATATTTAAGCAACGCCTTGCCCCGCATCAGCCCCGCGAACAGCATCAGCGCGAAGAAGGCGTAGATGATGGTCGGCTTGATCTGGATGAAGCTCTGGTCGCGGAAATAGATGGTGAGGCCGCCGAAGAAGAGGATCAGCAGCGCCGATAGCCAGAGCATGGGCGACACGCGGCCGAGCTTCACCTTCGAGACGATCACGGCGACGACGATGGCGGCCATGAAGGCGGCGGTGCCGAACATCATCGCGGTGATGGGGTTGCCCGGCCCCCAGAGCCAGCCCGCGCCCTTATAGGTCAGGAAGAAGACGAGAAGAGGGCCGAAGTCCAGCGCGAGGCTGAGATTGCCGCCATGGGTCGGTTTTTTCGGGTCAGCCATATATGTTCACTCCGTCATCCCGGCGGGAGCCGGGATCTCGTGCGGCCGGGTCGAGCCGTGGAGGCCAGAGATGCCGGCCTGCGCCGGCATGACGAAGGGGAAGCGATCACCGCGCATAGGCGGTTCCCGCGATCGCCCGCGCCATGTCGCCCGGGTCGAACGGCCGCAAATCCTCGATCTTCTCGCCCACGCCGATGGCATGGATCGGCAGGCGATATTTCTCCGCCGCGGCGACCAGCACGCCGCCGCGCGCCGTGCCGTCCAGCTTGGTCATGACGAGGCCCGTCACCTGCGCGAATTCCTTGAAGACCTCGATCTGGCTCAACGCATTCTGTCCCGTGGTGGCATCCAGCACCAGCACAACGTCATGCGGCGCCGCCGGGTTCAACCGGCCGAGCACGCGGCGGATCTTGGCCAGCTCGTCCATCAGTTCGGTCTTGTTCTGCAGGCGCCCGGCCGTGTCCACGATCAGCACGTCGATGCCGGTGGCGGTCGCCTGCTTCACCGCGTCGAAGACGATGCCCGCCGCGTCGCCGCCCTCCTTGCCCGCGACGATGGGGATGCCGAGCCGTTCCGCCCAGACCTTGAGCTGGCCGATGGCGGCAGCGCGGAAGGTGTCGCCCGCCGCCAGCATCACGCCATAATCCTGTTCGAGGAAGAGGTTGGCGAGCTTGGCGATGGTGGTGGTCTTGCCGGAACCGTTGACGCCGATGACCAGGATCACCTGAGGGCGCGGAAAAGCCTCGATCTCCAGCGGGCGCGCGACCGGGGCGAGAACCTTCTCGATCTCCTCCGCGATGATCTCCCGCAGATAATCCTCGGTCAGTTCGCGGTTGTAGCGGCCTTCGGACAGGCGGTCGCGCACGCGGGCGGCCATGGCGGGACCGAGGTCGCTGACGATCAGCGCTTCCTCGATCTCGTCCAGTGTCTGCTCGTCGAGCGCGGCCTTGGAGAAGAGGCCGGTGAGATTCTCGCCCAGCTTGTCGGAGGTGCGCTTGAGGCCGCCGAAGAGGCGATCGCGCCAGGATGTTTCAGCCATGTCTATCCACCAGCATCATCCCCGCGCGGGCGGGGATCCATCTCCCATGGGGTGCACCAGGCGGAACGGCCCGGAGATGGATTCCCGCCTGCGCGGGAATGACGGAAAAATGATTGTCTCTCACGCTGCCTCTTGCGCGATCAGCGCGCCATTCTCAAGGGCCGTGATGGTCGCATGGACGATGGAGGAGGGCGATTGCGGGGTCGCGAAACGCACCGGGGCGAAATTTTCGGCATGTCCGGAAAGCCCGTTGCGTTCGACCAGCACGGATTGGGTGGAACCGATGAGGCTCTGGAGCCAGCGTTCCCGTTGCGCCCCGCAGGCGGCGCGCAGCCGGGCGGCGCGGGCCTTGATGGTGGCCCGCTCCACCTGCGGCATGCGGGCGGCCGGGGTATTTGCGCGCGGTGAATAGGGGAAGACATGGCCATGGACGATGGCGCATTGCTCGACCAGCCTGAGGCTGTTTTCGAACATGGCGTCGTCCTCGGTCGGAAAGCCGGCGATGATGTCGGCGCCGATGCTGATCTCCGGACGGGCGGCCCTGAGGCGTTCCACGATGCGCACGGCGTCGGCGCGGCTGTGGCGGCGCTTCATGCGCTTCAGGATCATGTCGTCGCCCGCCTGGAGCGACAGGTGCAGATGCGGCATCATGCGCGGCTCATGGGCGAGGATGTCGAACAGCCGCTCGTCGATCTCCACGCTGTCGAGCGAGGAAAGGCGCAGGCGGGGGAGGTCGGGCACCCCCTTCAGCATGCGTTCGATCAGCAGGCCGAGCGACGGCGCGCCCGGCAGGTCCGGGCCGTAGCTGGTGACGTCCACGCCGGTGAGGACGATTTCCCTGTAACCCGCACCGACCAGTTCCCTGGCCTTGTCGATGACGGCGCCGGCCGGGACGGAGCGGCTGTTGCCCCGGCCATAGGGGATGATGCAGAAGGTGCAGCGATGGTCGCAGCCATTCTGGACCTCCAGGAAGGCGCGGGCATGTTCTGCAAAGGCGCTGGCCATATGGGGAGCGGTGTCGCGGACCGACATGATGTCGGAGACCCTGACCGGGTCACTTCCTCCGTTCGGGAGATAGGATGTCCGGTGCATCTTTTCCCGATTGCCGATCACCGCGTCGACTTCGGCCATGGCGGCGAAGGTTTCCGGCTCCGTCTGCGCGGCGCAGCCCGTCACCATGATCCGCGCACCGGGGCGGTCGCGGCGGGCGCGGCGGATGGCCTGCCGGCTCTGGCGCACGGCCTCTGCCGTCACGGCGCAGCTGTTGACGACGACCAGATCATCCTGCGCGTTCGGCATCTCGCGGCCGATAATCTCTCGAATCGCCTCGCTCTCCGCGATGTTGAGGCGGCAGCCAAGCGTGATGATCTGCGGCCCGCCCATGTCAGAATCGCGCCCAGTCAGCCTCGCCGTCGAAGACATGGGTGGCAGGGCCGGTCATCAATATGTGCCCGCCCGGCGCCCAATCGATCACAAGGTCGCCCCCCGGCAGGCTCACGGTGGTCGGCCCGCTCGCCAGCTTGCGCCGCACCGCCGCCACCGCCGTCGCGCAGGCGCCGGTTCCGCAGGCGCGGGTCAGGCCGGCGCCGCGTTCCCAGACGACCAGGCGGATATGATTGTCGCCCACCATCTGCGCGAAATTCACGTTCACGCGGGCGGGGAAGAGCGGATCATGCTCGATCAACGGCCCAAGACGGTCGAAGTTCACACCGTCCAGACGGTCCATGAAGAAGATCACATGCGGATTGCCGACATTGACCGCGACCGGGGCAGGCAGATCCTCCCAGCTTACCGGCATGGCCAGCGTGTCCATGGCGTAGGCGAGGGGGATCGCGTCCCATTCGAGGCGCGGTTCGCTCATGTCGACGCTCGCGCCGCCATCGACGGCCCTTGCGTCCAGCAGGCCGGCCTTCGTCTCGATCAGCACGTCCCGGCCGACGAACAGGGGGACGCAGCGGGTGGCGTTGCCGCAGGCCTCCACCTCGCTGCCGTCGCTGTTGAAGATGCGCATCGACACGTCGGCGCGGTCGCTATTGCCGATCAGGATCAACTGGTCGCAGCCGATGCCGGCGTGACGGTCGGCAATGGCCTGCGCGCGAGCCTCCGTCATGTCGAGCGCGGTTTCCCGCGCGTCGATCACGACAAAGTCGTTGCCCAGTCCATGCATCTTCGAAAAACGGCCCATGATGGGCGCGCATGTAAGGCCTGTGCCGGCAAAAGACCAGCCTATCCCGCGTTCAGTGCGGCGCGCCTGCGGCCATAGAGGAAATAGACGGCCAGACCGATGGCGTTCCAGAGGAGGCAGGCGAGGATGGTCTTCGCCGGCAGGCTGATGAACAGATAGGCGCAGCCGCCGATGGCGCCGAGCCCGACCAGCCATCCGGCCGGGGTGCGGAAGGGGCGCCTCATGTCGGGCATGCGCCGGCGCAGGATCAGCAGGCATGCGCCCACGGCGGTGAAGGCGATCAGCGTTCCCGCATTGGCCAGCGCTGCGATCTCGTCGATGGGCAGCAGGCCGGCGATGATCGCGACCAGCAGGGCGGTGACGGCGGTGATCCGGGCGGGCGTCCCGCGCCGGGAGATCAGCGCCAGCCTTTGCGGCAGGAAGCCGTCGCGGGCCATGACGAGGAAGATGCGGCTCTGGCCGTAGAGGAAGCCCAGCAGCACCGTGGGAAGGGCGATGACCGCCGCGATGGCGACGATTCGCGCCACCTGTCCCTGGCCCATTTCACGCAGGATCAGCGCCAGCGGTTCGGGACTGCCGGCAAAGCGGGTGAAGGGCATCGCCCCGACCGCCGCCGCCGCCACGAGCACATAGATCAGCGTGCAGGCGACCAGCGATCCGACGATGCCGATGGCAAGGTCGCGGTCCGGGTTCTTCGCCTCCTCCGCCGCGGTGGAGATGGCGTCGAAGCCGTAGAAGGCGAAGAAGATGATCGCCGCCGCGGCCATGACGCCGCGCTCGACGCCGTCCGGCGCCATCGACTTGGCGAAGCCGAAGGGCATGAAAGGCTGAAGGTTCTGGGCGTCGAAGGCGGGCAGGGCGATGGCGACGAACAGGCTGAGCGTCGCGATCTTGATCACCACCAGCAACGAGTTCAGCCGCGCGCTTTCATGCGTGCCGAGCATCAACAGGCCGGCGACCACGGCGATGATGAAGATGGCGGGCGCATTGACCAGGCCGCCAAGTTCCGGCCCCCTGGTCAACAGGTCCGGGAAGCCCGCCGATGTCAGCAGGGGTGCGGCATAGCCGGACCAGCCCACCGCCACGGTCGACACGACCAGCGAATATTCGAGGATCAGGCTCCATCCGACGATCCACGCAATGCCTTCGCCCAGCACGACATAGCTGTAGCTGTACGCGCTGCCGGCGGCCGGCATCATGGTGGAGAGTTCGGCATAGGCCAGCGCCGCGCAGGCGCAGATCGCGCCGGCAATGGCGAAGGACAGCAGCACGGCTGGACCCGCCCGGTCCGCGCCGACGCCGATCAGCGTCAATATGCCGGTGCCGACGATGGCCCCCACGCCCAGCGCCAGCAGGTGCGGCCAGGACAAGGTGCGCGCCAGCCTTTGCCCCTCATGCGAGGGCATCATCGCCTCCATCGGCTTGCGGCGCGTCCAACCCATGTCCTGATTCCCCTCTCTGCACGGCGCACCTTGCCGCTGCCGAAGCTGCTGGCAAGGGGTTTTACAAATGTAAGGCAGCGCCGGGCCACCTCTCGCGACTCCCCTGATATTCTGTTACAGGGACGCAAACAAAGGTCGCGACGGCTTAAATCTTCTTGAAAAGGGGGAAGGCGTCCCATGGATGCTGCTGCGTCGACCGTTCCCGCGTCCGTGCGGGAAAATGGCTTTTACCTGGGAATGTCGGTCGCCATCGCGGCGACGGTGATCGGGGGCTTCGGCTCCTACGCGCTGCGCGGAATGGTGGATGTGGCGCGCGTGCCCTATTGGGTGCATGTCCACGGCGCGGTGTTCGTCGGCTGGACATTGCTGTTCGTCATGCAGAACGCCTTTGCCCATCGCGGGTCGATGGCGCTGCATCGGCGCATGGGATGGGTGGCCGTAGGCCTGGCCACGGCGATGGTGCCGCTGGGCATCCTGACCATGAGCATGGCGGTCGTGCTGGACCGGGTGCCGCCCTTCTTCACGCCGCCGATCTTCCTGGCGCTGAGCCTGCTGGAACTGCTGGTCTTCGCCGCCCTGCTGACGGGCGCCATCCGGATGCGCCGACGGACCGAATGGCATCGGCGGCTGATGCTGTGCGCCATGGTGGCGATCATCGGGCCTGCCTTCGGACGCATCCTGCCGATGCCGCTGCTTGGCCCCTGGGGCGGGCTGGCGGTGATGAGCGGGCAGATGCTGTTCGTCGCGGCCGGCATGGTCCATGACCTCGCCACGCGGGGCGGGGTGCATCCCGCCTATGCCGTGGGCGCTGCGGCGATTCTGGCGGAGGGACTGGCCGTGCCGGTCCTGGCGGCGACGCGGCCTGTCCTCTGGCTGGCTTCCGCCCTGGCCGGCTGAGCCGCTTTCGGTTGCGTCGGGCGCGCCCTTGCGCTAAGGGCGCGCCAGCAGTCGGATGGTTTGCCGTCCGATACCCTGACAGATCCATGGCACTCAAGAGGAGTACCGGATGGACGCTGGCCGGCGAGGTTTCGCCCGCCGGCGATTTTGTCGTTTGACGGGGTAAGCAAGGTTTTCCGGGCCTTTCGGCCCAAATTGAGGTGATGATGTTCGATTCGCTAAGCGATCGTCTGGGTGGGGTATTCGACAAGCTGCGTGGGCGCGGTGCGCTGACGGAGGACGATGTCCGCGCCGCGATGCGCGAGGTGCGAATCGCGCTGCTGGAGGCCGACGTCGCGCTTCCGGTGGTGCGCCAGTTCGTCGATCAGGCGACCGAGCGCGCGGTCGGCAGCGATGTGCTGCGATCGGTCACGCCGGGGCAGATGGTCGTCAAGATCGTCTCGGACACGCTGACCGAGACGCTGGGTTCGGAATCGTCCGACCTGCTGATCGACGTGACCCCGCCCGCCGTCATCATGATGGTCGGCCTGCAGGGTTCGGGCAAGACCACCTCCACCGCGAAGATCGCCAAGCGCCTGAAGGAAAAAGAGCGCAAGAAGGTGCTGATGGCGTCGCTCGACGTCCAGCGACCCGCCGCGCAGGAGCAGTTGGCGGTGCTGGGCACGCAGACCGACGTGGCGACCCTGCCCATCGTGCCGGGGCAGCAGCCGGTCGACATCGCCAGGCGGGCGTTGCAGGCGGCGAAGCTCCAGGGTTTCGACGTGGTGATGCTCGACACCGCAGGCCGGCTGCATGTCGACCAGGCGCTGATGGACGAGATGAAGGCGGTGGCCGAAGTCTCCAGCCCGGCGGAAATCCTGCTGGTGGTCGACTCGTTGACCGGTCAGGACGCGGTGAATGTCGCGACCAGCTTCACCGCGCAGGTGCCGCTGACCGGCGTGGTGCTGACCCGGATGGACGGCGATGCGCGCGGCGGCGCGGCGCTCTCGATGCGCGCCGTTACCGGCCGTCCGATCAAGTTCGCGGGTACCGGCGAAAAGCTGGACGCGATCGAGCCGTTCCATCCGGCCCGCGTGGCGCAGCGCATATTGGGCATGGGCGACGTCGTCTCGCTGGTCGAGAAGGCGGCCGAGACCATCGACGCCGAGGAAGCCGACAAGCTTGCCAAGAAGATGGCCAAGGGTCAGTTCGACATGAACGACCTGCGCGCCCAGCTCAACCAGATGCGCCGCATGGGCGGTCTTGGCGCGCTGGCGGGCATGCTGCCGGGCCTCAAGAAGGCGCAGGCGGCGATGGCTCAGAGCGGCGCCAACGACAAGACGCTGATCCATCTCGACGCGATGATCGGGTCGATGACCCCCAAGGAGCGGGAGAAGCCCGCCCTGATCAACGCCAAGCGCAAGATCCGTATCGCCAAGGGTTCCGGCACGACCGTGCAGGAAGTCAACAGGCTCCTGAAAATGCATCAGGAGATGGAAACGGCGATGAAGAAGATCCGCAAGATGGGCGGCCTGAAAGGGCTGGCCAAGATGTTCACCGGTGGTGGGCTGGATGGGATGCTGGGCGGTGGCGGCGCGCCTCCGCAGGGTTTGCCGGGACTGGGGGGCAATATGCCGAACCTGCCGCCCGGCTTTCAGAATTTCATGAAGAAGTGAAGCTGCTCGTCATTGGCGCAAGCTGGGATGACGAATTGAAAAACACGTAATTTGGTACAGAAAGGTAAGGTCAGGTTTCATGGCAACGTCCATTCGTCTTTCGCGCGGCGGTTCGAAGAAGCGTCCCTATTACCGCATCGTCGTGGCGGACAGCCGCGCCCCGCGTGACGGCAAGTTCATCGAGCGCATCGGCAGCTACAACCCCGTCCTGCCCAAGGGCGACGAGAAGCGCGTCGTTCTGAACGTCGAGCGCGCGAAGCACTGGGTTGCCGCCGGCGCGCAGCCGACCGACCGCGTGGCCCGCTTCCTGGATGCTGCCGGCGTGAAGGAACGCGCCGCCCGCAACAACCCGAAGAAGGCCGAGCCGGGTCAGAAGGCCAAGGATCGCGCCGAAGACCGCGCCGCCAAGGCTGCGGAAGCCGCTGAAGCCGCCGAAGCCGCCAAGGCGGCCGCCGCCGAGGCCGCTGCCGCTCCGGCCGCCGAAGCACCGGCGGAAGAAGCCGCTCCGGCTGAAGAATCGGCTGAAGGCTGAGCCCTTTGACCGACAAGCCCGTCACGCTTGCCGTCATCATCGGCGCGCATGGAGTGACGGGCGAGGTCCGTCTGAAGCTGTTCGGGGAGGGGGCTGAGGCCCTGAAATCCTATGACGGCTTCGATGCGGCGGGGCGCAGGCTGACGTTGAAGTCGGTGCGCCCCGGCCCGAACGGCGCGGTCGCCCGCTTTGCCGAAGTCGGCGATCGCTCCGCGGCGGAGGCGCTGCGCGGCACGGAACTGACCGTTCCCCGTTCGGCTTTGCCCCCCTTGGGGGAGGGCGAATATTATCATGCCGACCTGATCGATCTGCCCTGCTTCTCCAGCGATGGCGAAGGGCTGGGCCATGTCGTGGCGGTCGAGAATTTCGGCGCCGGCGACATCATCGAGGTGGAGCGGCCCAACGGCAAGCGTTTCATGGCGCCGATGCATGCGGTGACCATTGCGGATGAGCGGGCGGTCATAGAGGCCGCGTTTGCGGCTTGAGCTTCGTTCGCCAGGGCAATTGAACCGCCGTGCTCCCGCGAAGACAGGAGCCCAGATCGGACGGTGGAACCAGGCTCCCGCCTTCGCAGGAGCAGCTTGTAGATCAATCGGAGGCATTAAGAGGGCGCGAACCATGCCGAAAATCCTTGCCGCTCTCTATCTGCTCCTGATGGTCGCCGCCGGCTGGCGTCTCTTCACCATGTCCTGGTCGCGGGCGCTCAAGATCGCCGCGGGCGTGGCGATGGTCGTTCCCATTCCGATGCTGTTCCTGCTGCCCGCGCTGGTGCAGCCGGACCGGCCCTTCGCGGACCTGCTGTGCGCCATCGGCATCGCGCTGATGCTGGGCGGCGGGGTGTCGCTGCTGGGCGGCATGACGGGCGCCTGGTTCAAGGCGCGCAAGGCATGAGCTTTCAGGCGCAGATATTGACGCTCTACCCGGAGATGTTTCCTGGGCCGCTGGGCGTGTCGCTGGCCGGGCGGGCGCTGGCGGAGGGGAAATGGGGCTGCGATCCCATCCACATTCGCGACTTCGCCACGGACAGGCATCGCACCGTGGACGATACGCCCGCGGGCGGCGGGGCGGGCATGGTGTTGCGGGCCGACATACTTGGCCTTGCCATCGATCATGCGCTGGAAAAGCGCCCCGACCTGCCCGTCATCGCCATGACGCCGCGCGGCGCGCCGATCACCCAGGGGCGCATCCGCCAGCTTGCCGCCGGTCCCGGAGCCACCATCCTCTGCGGCCGGTTCGAGGGATTTGACGAGCGGATTTTCGACGCCCGGCCCGTCGAGCAGATCAGCATGGGCGACATCATCCTTTCCGGCGGAGAAATGGGCGCCCTGATGCTGCTGGATGCTTGCATCCGCCTGCTTCCTGGGGTAATGGGCGCCGCTTCCAGTGGGGATGAAGAGAGCTTCGAAAGCGGCCTTCTCGAATATCCCCACTACACCCGGCCCGTTATATGGGAAGGGCGTATGATCCCCGAAGTGTTGCGATCGGGGGATCATGCGAAGATCGCCGCCTGGCGGAAACAAAGGGCGGAGGATGACACACGGCTAAGGCGGCCGGACCTTTGGGAACGTCATATCGGCGTTCGGGACCAGCCGCCCTCTGGTGCGCAACGCGAAAAGTAGGACTTGAAGTCATGAACCTGATCCAGCAGATCGAGGCCGAGAACATCGCGGCCCTCGCCAAGGATATTCCGGAATTCCGCCCCGGCGACACGCTGCGCGTCGGCGTGAAGGTCGTCGAAGGCGACCGCAGCCGCGTCCAGAATTACGAAGGCGTCTGCATCGCCCGCTCGAACAAGGGCATGGGCAGCAACTTCACCGTGCGCAAGATCAGCTTCGGTGAGGGCGTGGAGCGCGTCTTCCCGCTCTATTCGCCGAACATCGATTCGATCACTGTCGTCCGCAAGGGCGTGGTGCGTCGCGCGAAGCTCTATTATCTGCGCGGCCGCACCGGCAAGCGCGCTCGCATTGCCGAGCGCCGTGAAGTGCGCAGCGAGGATTGATCGCTTTCATACTGTCTTGACAGTTGTAAAAAAGAGACAGGCGGCATCCCATGGGGGTGCCGCCTTTTTCTTTATGCATCAATGATTTGATCCGGAATTGCGGGGATTTCCCCTTTCCCCGTCAGCCATGATTTTGCGCCGCAGCAGAAATTCGTTTTTCTTTGATGGCGGTTTTGTGTCAGCGTTCCGTTTCCAGAGATTGCTCAATATTTCGAAGATCCAAGCCTGCGGCTCTGGAGCAGGATCATCGTAGCTCAAAGGATTTGAACGAACTGTTCAGGTAAGAACAAGAAAATATCTGTCGGGAGAGGCTCTCTTCATAACGAAGCAAGGGGGCTGGTTCATGAACCAAAAGAGTTTCGTTTCTCGCGCAGCCATGATTATTGCGCTGTCTTCTTCAGCAACAGTTTACGCACAGACCGATCCGCAAGCGGCCTCCGCCACGGATGGCGCGGCGATCATCGTCACCGGCACCCGCCTGACCGGGATGAAGGTGGCCGACAGCCCGGCGCCGATCCAGCTCCTGGGCGCGGACACGTTGCAGCGCACGGGCTCCCCGGACCTGATGCAGAGCCTGGCGCAGCAGCTTCCCTCCGTCCAGGCGCAATCCTTCGGCAGCGACCTTCAGGCGCATAACCTGCAGATGAAGCTGCGCGGCCTCAGCCCCAACCACACGCTGGTCCTGGTCAACGGCAAGCGGCGTCACGGCACCGCCAACGTCTCGGTCGCCGGTGGCCCCTATGGCGGCAGTGCCGCTCCGGACGTCAGCTTCATCCTGCCCGAATCGATCGAGCGCGTGGAAGTGCTGCAGGACGGCGCGGCGGCGCAATATGGCACGGACGCGATCGCGGGCGTCATCAACTTCCTCCAGAAGAAGGCCGACCATGGCGGCTCGATCAATGCGACCGGCGGCGAATATTACGACCAGGGCGGCAAGACCTATGCGATCGGCGGCAATATCGGCCTGGCGCCCTTCGACGGCGCTTATCTGAACATATCGGCGCAGAAGAAGCACAAGGGCTTCAGCTTCCGGGGCGACATCAACCCGCAATCGATCAACCTGTCCAACACCTATCCCGAAATCAGGAACCTGCCCGGCTATCCCTATACGAACCGGATCATAGGCGACCCGCACATCGACCAGACGGTCGTGAACTACAATGCCGGCTATGAATTCGGCGACTATGAAATCTACAGCTTCGGCAGCTACGGCCATAAGAAGGCCGCCGCCTATGAGAATACGCGCCCGCCGACGACCGTCGTCAGCGCTGGCGGCGTGCCCTATTATGCCGGCGGCTTCCAGCCGCAGGAGCGCATCGACGAGACCGATTATTCGGTGACCGGCGGTTTCCGCGGCACATTGGGGGACACGACGTTCGACCTGGCGTCCACCTATGGCAAGGATCTGGTCAAGGTCTATGTCTATCATTCGGCCAATGCCCAGCTCTACGCCGATACCGGCTTCACGCCCGAAACCTTCCACAATGGCGACTTCTTCAACACCCAGTGGAGCAACACGCTCGACCTGACGCATGCCGTGGACATTGGGCTTTCGGAACCGGTCAACATCGCGGCGGGCCTGGAATTCCGGCATGAGACCTATGGCATCCGGGCCGGCGATCCGGCCTCCTATTATGGCGGCGGTGCGCAGTCCTTCTTCGGCTACAGCCCCAATGACGCGGGCAAGTACAAGCGGGACAATTTCTCGCAATATCTGGACATCAGCCTCAAGCCGCTGGAAAACTGGCTGGTGGACGGCGCGGTCCGCCACGAACATTATAGCGATTTCGGCGACACGACCGTCTTCAAGCTGACCAGCCGCTATGACTTCTCCGACGCCTTTGCGTTGCGCGGCACGGTCAGCACCGGCTTCCGCGCGCCGACCCTGGCCGAAGGAGGCTATTCCGGCCTGAACGTCGGACCGGGCTTCATCGGCGGCGTGCTTCCGCCCGCATCGTCCGCCGCGGCGTCGCTGGGCTTTGGCGGCCTCAAGCCTGAAAAGTCGACCAACTTCAGCCTGGGTACGGTCATCAACCCGGCGCGCAACTTCACGATCACGCTGGACGCCTATCAGATCACGATCCGCAACCGCATCATGACCTCCACGGCCTTCTCCGGCTTTACCGGCAATCGCTGCCCGGCGGGTTATGCGGGCGGCAATGCGGCGGCCTGCCTGCCCTTCGATGCGGACCAATATGCCATCTACAACCAGTTGGCGGTGCTGAGCGCGGTGAACGCGGCGCTGGGCGGCAGCAGCACGGTGACGGACTGGAGGACGGCGGACGCGATCCCGGCCTATGTGCTGTTCGCGGACAATGGCGTCGACCGCAACACCGAGGGCGGAGTGTCGGTGCAGAGCTTCGTCAACGGCGTGAAGATGCGGACCCGGGGTGTCGACCTGGTGGCGAGCTATGTCACCGACCTTGGCGAAATGGGCAAGCTCGACCTGACCTTCACCGGCAATTACAACGCCAACAAGGTCCTGGGCATCAATCCGCTTCCTTCCGCGCTCTATTCCAGCACCGTCAATCCCGAGCTGACGCGCCTTATCGACGCGTCGAGCGAAGTGGAGCTGGAGCACAGCACGCCGCGCTTCCGGGGCACGTTCAACGCCTTCTGGACCTGGGGCAAATTCTCCGCCAACCTGCGCGAAAGCTATTATTCGCAGGTTTATACGCTGGAAACCGCGCGCAGCGGCCCGGATGCCGGCGACCTCATCAAGGTGCCGGTCAAGGAGGCGTTCATCACCGACCTCGAACTTGGCTACCAGATCGCCAAGCCGATCAAGCTTTCCATCGGTGCGAACAATCTGTTCAACAAATATCCGACCCAGCGGTCCAAGGAGTTCATCCGCAACGCGGAACTCGCCAATGGCGAACGCGGCTATTCGACCAGCAAATATCCGACCATCTCGCCCTTCGGCATCAATGGCGGCTATTATTATGCGCGGGTGAACGTCACCTTTTGAAAAAAGGCGGACAGGCCTTCCGGCCTGCCTGTCTTGCAACGGGAAGGGCGGCGAACGGCACGAGCCGTCGCCGCCCTTCTGCCTTTTATCGGTGCCAGTCCATGCCGCTTTTCCACCGTATCGCCACCCCGGCCGACGAACCGGCGCTGCTGGAACTGATGACCCTGGCCATCGACCGTCTGCAATCCGGTTTCCTGACACCGGAACAGGTGAAGGCCAGCCATGGCTTCATGGGGCTGGACAGCCGGTTGATCAGCGACGGCACCTATTTCGTGATCGAGGATCGGGGGGAGATTGCCGGTTGCGGCGGCTGGAGTCGGCGCGCCACGGCCTATGGCGGCGACCATAGCGCGGGGCGGGACGACCGGCTGCTCGATCCGGCGACGGAGGCCGCCAGGGTGCGGGCCATGTACACCCATCCCGATCATGTGCGGAAGGGCGTGGGCACGCTGATCCTCTCCCTCTGCGAGGCGGCGGCGCGGGCGGAGGGCTTCGCGGCGCTGGAACTGTCCGCCACCATGGCGGGCGTGCCGCTTTACCGCAGCTTCGGCTTCGTCGACGTGCGGGCGTTCGAGGATAGCGGCGTGCCGCTGATCCTGATGCGCAAGCCTATTGGCGACTCGTGAACCAGAGGCCGATCAGGCTGAGCGCTGCCGCTGCCGACATATAGAGGCCGACCAGCTCGACGCCCTGGACCTGGATCAGCCAGGTCGCGACGATGGGCGCCAGCGCGCCGCCGATGATGCCGCCCAGGTTGAAGGCGAAGGACGCGCCGGTATAGCGAAGCTGCACCGGGAAGAGATGCGGCAGATAGGCGCCGAGCGGCCCATAGACGAAGCCCATCAGGAACAGGGCGAGGCTGAGGATCAGGAAGATCGGCAGCAATTGCCCGGTGCCCATGGCGGGACCGAAGATCACGCCCATCGCCACCGTGCCGACGCAGCCGGCGACCAGCACGCGGGTCGGGCTGCTCCTGTCCGACCACCAGCCGGCGACGATGATGCTGAACGCCATGAACAGGATCGCGCCCAATTGGATGGCGAGGAAGGTTTCGCGGTCGATCCTGAGCGTGGTGGTGCCATAGCCGAGGGCGAAGGCGGTCGCGATATAATAGACGGCGAAACAGGCGGCGCAGGCGAAGGTGCCCGCGACGGCCGCGCCCAAATGGCTCTTGAACAGCGTGGCGAGCGGCACGGCGGGCGGCGGTGCTTCGGCCCGAGCGGCGGCGAATTCGGGGGTTTCGGTGAGCTTCAGACGAATCCACAGGCCCAGGATCACCAGCACCGCGCTGCCCAGGAAGGGCAGGCGCCAGCCCCAGGCGAAGAAATCCTTGTCAGTGAGGAACATGCCCAGCAACAGGAACAGCCCGTTGGCGGCGAGGAAGCCCACCGGCGCGCCCAATTGCGGGAACATGCCGAAGCGCGCCCGCCATCCCGGAGGCGCATTCTCCACCGCCAGCAAGGCCGCGCCGCCCCATTCGCCGCCAAGGCCGAAACCCTGTCCGAAGCGCAGGAGGCAGAGGATCAGCGGCGCCCACCAGCCGATGCTCTGATAGGTCGGCAGGAATCCGATCGCCAGCGTCGATCCGCCCATCAGCATCAGCGACGTCACCAGCGTCGCCTTCCGCCCGATGCGGTCGCCATAATGGCCGAACACCGCCGCGCCCAGGGGCCGGGCGAAGAAGGCGAGGGCGAGGCTGCCATAGGCGGCGAGCAATTGTGCCGAGGGGGAGGAGGCGGGGAAGAAGAGCGGCCCGAAGACCAGGCTGGCGGCGGTCGCGTAGATATAGAAGTCGTAGAATTCGACGGCCGTGCCGATCAGGCTGGCCGCCAGCACCCGCTTGTGGCGCAGCATCGCGCCCATGCCGCCCATTTCCCTGGCCCCTGCTTCCACCGCTTGCACGCCCCCCATCGTCGTCATTTCCCCGCCCGCTTCTGGTTCAGCAATTCATAGGCCATCACCGCGCAGGCGACCGCCGCGTTCAGGCTGTCGGCCTTGCCCAGCATCGGCATCTTCACCAGCAGGTCGCATTCGGCTTCATAGCTTTCGGGCAGGCCCTGCGCCTCGTTGCCGACCAGCAGGAAGCTGGGGCTCTGGTAGCGAGGTTCCTGATAGTCGTGCGTGGCCTTCAGGCTGGTGCCGATCAGCTCGCCCGGCCCCTGGCGCAGCCAGTGCATGAACTCGCCCCAGCGCGCCTGGGTGATGCTTTGGGTGAAAAGGGCGCCCATGCTGGCCCGCACGGATTCGACGGAGAAGGGGTCGACGCAATCGTCGATCAGGATCAGACCGCCCGCGCCGACCGCATCGCCAGTGCGCAGGATCGTGCCCAGATTGCCGGGATCGCGCAGCGACTGGGCGACGATCCAGATGTCGGCCCTGCTCCGGTCGAGCTTCGCCAGCGGGGTCAAGCGGTCGCGATAGACGCCGACCACCGCCTGCGGATTATCCTTGCCGCTGATCTTGGAGAGGATGTCGGGCGTCGTCTCTATCACGTCGCCGCCCGCCGCCTCCATCGCCGCGATCAGATCGGCGGCGAGGGGGTGGGTGGAACCGGCGTGGAACAGCATTTCGGGCAGCACGCCTTCCTCGCGCGCTTCGGTCAGGATGCGCAGCCCTTCGGCCAGGAAGAGTCCCTCCGCCTTGCGGAACTTCTTCTCCCGCAGGGAACGGACGCGCTTCACCAGCGGGTTGGAAAATCCGGTGATTTCTCGCGCCACGATGCTGTCTCTTGCCCTTTTTGCAGGTCCGCCGAAACGGCCTCTCTATAGGGGGAGAGGGGAAAAGGGTAGGGGGCTTGGCAGGGTGGGGATTTGGCCTTGCTGCCGGCAGGCGTTAAACCGGATCCCCTATCTCAGGTCGCCTGGGAGGCGCCGTGCCGGGCGACGGCGACGCGGTTGCGGCCGGAGCGCTTGGCTTCGTAGAGCGCCATGTCCGCGACCGCCAGCCAGCTTTCGCCTGTCGGCCAGTCGCCGCGCAGTTCCGCCACGCCGAAGCTGACGGTGGCGCGCAGCGGCGGCGTGCCGGGCATTTCCGCAGCGGCGATCGCGTCGCAGAAGCGCTGCGCCGCCCTTGCGGCATCGTCCTCCGCCGTTTCGGGCAGCAATATGCCGAATTCCTCGCCGCCCAGCCGCCCGAGCGAATCGCTGGGGCGTTGCAGGCCGGCGCAGAGCCGGGCGATGCCGCGGATCACCTGGTCGCCAGCGGGATGACCGTAGGTGTCGTTGATATGCTTGAAATGGTCGATGTCGAACAGCAGCAGGCTGGAGGGCCGCTCATGCCGTTCGAACAGGGCGATGGCGCGGTTCATTTCGGTGAGAAAGGCCCGGCGGCTGAGCGCGCCGGTCAGATGATCGCGCTCCGCGATGCGGCGCAGTTCGAGCTGCTCAACCACCAGCGCGGCGAGGTTCTTGAGGATGGCGATCTGCGCCGGGTCGAATTCGCGCGGCACGGTGTCGATCGCGCAGAGCGAACCGATATTATAGCCGTCCGGCGTTTCCAGCGGGATGCCGGCATAGCTGCGGATGTTGGGATCGCCCGTCACCAGCGGATTGTCGCGGAAGCGGGCATCCTCCTTGGCGTCGGTAATGACCATCGGCGCCCGCTGGCGGATGGTGTGGTCGCAAAAGGCGATGTCGCGGGCGGTTTCGCTTTCGTCGAGGCCGGCCAGCGACTTGAACCACTGCCGATCGGTATCGACCAGCGAGACGGCCGAAATCGGCACGCCCAGGATGCTGCGGACCAGATCGGTGATGCGGTCGAAGGAGGATTCCCTTGGCGTATCCAGAACTTCGTACCGGTTCAGCGCGGCGAGACGCGCCGGTTCGTCCATCAGCTTTGGATCGAGCATTGCCAACTATCCTCAACCGGCGGCGCGCCCTTCCTGCGCCCCGCGATTCCCGTTCGATATTATCCTGTGATAGTCGCTTGCCGATGTTTGACAAAGGCTTAGCAGGCTCGACCGGCCTTATTCCTCGCCAAATTTATCCTCGACCAGCGTCACCAGCTTGCCCAGCGAATCGGCTGCCTCGGGACCGGTGGCGCTGATGACGATGCTGTCCCCCATCGCCGCGCCCAGCATCATCAGGCCCATGATGGAGGTTCCGGTGACTTCGCTGCCGTCCTTGCGCACGGTGATCTGCGCGGGAAGGCCGCTGGCCAGGGTCACGAATTTCGCGCTGGCGCGGGCGTGGAGGCCCCGGCGGTTGCTGATCCTGACTTCCTGGCTGATTTCGCTCATGTGGTGCTGCCCAACAGTTCCGATGCAACGCTGATATATTTCTGACCCGCTTCCCGCGCGGCGGCGACGGCCTGGCGCACGTCCATGACCTTGCGCGCGCTTTCCAGGCGGATCAGCATGGGCAGGTTGATGCCCGCGATCACCTCTATCTCGCCCGCCTTCAGCAGGGAGATGGCGAGGTTGGAGGGGGTGCCGCCGAACAGGTCGGTCAGCAGGATCACCCCGGACCCGTCGTTGACGCGCGCCACCGCATTGGCGATGTCGGCGCGGCGCATCTCCATATCGTCCTCAGGCCCGATGCAGATGGTCTCGATCTGCTGCTGCGGACCGACCACATGCTCCATCGCGACGACGAATTCCGTCGCCAGCGCCCCATGGGTGACGAGTACCAGTCCAATCATCTTGCTTACGTGGCCCACCTGTTCTTCATGGATTACGCTTTCGGGCCTCCCGGTCTGCGCTTCTCCAGGGCGTCCTGGGGCGCTGATTCCATATTGCGGTGCGAGACCGTGGGCGAAAAGCCCGCATCTTGCAAGCATCTGGCGACGCGTTCGGCCACATGGACCGACCGATGGCGGCCGCCCGTACAGCCAAAGGCCACGGTAATGTAGCTTTTTCCGCCCTCCGCATAGCGGGGCAGCAGCAGGGCCAGCAAGTGTTCGATGCGCCCGACCGCCTCATCATAGGCGGGATCTTCCATGATATAGGCGGCGACAGCGGGGTCGAGCCCGGTCTTCGGCCGCAGCGCCTCCTCCCAATGGGGATTGCGCAGGAAGCGCATGTCGAACACCAGATCGGCGTTGAGCGGCACGCCGCGCGAATAGCCGAAGGACATAATGGTCAGCACCGGGTCCGACAGCCCCTCGCGCGAGAAGCGGTTGCGGATTTCCTGTTGCAGGCCGTTGCTGGTGAGGCTGCTGGTGTCGATCACCTGATTGGCCCAGCGGCGCAGCGGTTCGGTCAGTTCCCGTTCGCGGGCGATGCCATGGCGGGCGGGGCGGTCGGTGGCCAGCGGATGGCGGCGGCGGGTTTCCGCGAAACGACGCTCCAGCTCCTCGCCGGAGCAGTCGAGGAACAGCGTTTCCACATCATGGCCGTGGCGAGCGCGCAGGGCCTTGATCCGCTGGACGATGGCGGCGGCGTCGAAGCCGCGGGTGCGCGCGTCGATGCCCAGCGCCAGAGGACGGTCCGTCCCTTCCTCATGCCCCTCCGGCAGGGGGGTGTCGAGCAGGCGGTCGAGCAGCACCAGCGGCAGGTTGTCGACCACTTCCCAGCCCATATCCTCCAGCGTCTTGAGCGCGGTCGTCTTGCCCGCGCCTGACAGGCCGGACACGAGCAGGATGGTCTTCGGCGTTTCCAGGCTCACAACGGGTCCATGCTCCCGAGGCCCAGGGTCCGGACGGCGAGTTCCACCTTGATCGGGGCGGATGCTTCGAACGGGGCGAGCCGGACCACGGGGATTGCGACCCCGGCGATGGACCGTTGCGCGGTTTCCGGCGGCATTCGCTCCACGTCGTCGCTGAGGTCGACCGCCAGCGCGACCGGGGCGTTGTCCGCATGGGGCATGTCGACCAGCCCCAGGCCGCGCACCTCCATCATGCCGACGATCCGGTCGGGCGCGCGGGCGAACAGGCGCCCTTCGATCTCCAGCAGGCGGGTATAGTCGTCGCTCACCAGCACGGCGCCGCGATCGATCAGGCGCAGCGCCAGGTCGGACTTGCCCATGCCGCTGGGGCCGCAGAGCAGCACGGCCCGGCCGTCAATCGCCACGCTGGTCGCATGCAGGGTTTCGGAAGAATGTGTCGACGCCATATCGCCTTATCGCTTTGACGTCATATTAGCTCCTGTTGGCGCTGGTGGAAATCGAATTAACCGGGGCGTTTCTCATTATGGTGCAGTGGGGGTGTGGGGGAGGGGCAAATTCAGGCCATTCCCCGCAGACGGTCGGCGCGGCGCAGCGGGCCTGGAGGGCGGCAGCTTAAAATCCCGGCCTCCTCCCGCCCATGGGAGGGGGAGTATCTGCGCCTCCCCCGTTCCGGCTTATTCCGAAACGATGCCCGGATCGCGTTCGACCGCCATGGGCAGGCGCACGATGAAGCAGGCGCCGCTTTGCGCGTCCTGGCGGTCCGCGATGCTGATCTTGCCCTGATGCCCCTCCACGATGGAGCGGGCGATGGCGAGGCCAAGGCCCGAATGCTTGCCGAACGCCTCATTTTCCGGGCGGACGCTGTGGAACCGGCGGAAGACATGTTCGCGTTCGGATTGCGGGACGCCCGGACCCTCATCCTCCACGCTGACCAGCACTTCATTGTCCGCCACGGTGGCGACGATCTGGACCAGCCCGTCATCGGGGGAGAAGGAGATCGCATTGTCGATGAGGTTGTCGAGCACGCGGATGATCCGCTGCTCCTCGCCCAGCGCAACCGCGACATTCCTGCGTGGCCGGGCGAAGGCGAGGCGCACGCCGCGGGGCACGCCGCGGGCTTCGCGGGCGACCACCATCTTCTCGATCAACAGGCCGAGATCGATCGGCTCGAACCGGGTGCGGGAAAGCTGCGCGTCGATGCGCGAGGCTTCGGCAATGTCCGTCACCAGCCGGTCGAGCCGGCGCACATCGTCCTGCGCGATCGCCATCAGCTGGGCGCGCAGTTCCGGCTTGTCCACCCGATCCAGCGCGTCCAGGGCTGAACGCAGGGAGGCGATGGGGTTCTTCAGCTCATGGCTGACATCGGCGGCGAAGGCGTCGGTCGCGTCGATCCGCTGGCGCAGCGCATGGCTCATGTCGGACAGGGCGCGGGCCAGCATGCCGATCTCGTCCCGCCGGTCGGGCAGGCGTGGCACCGTGACTTCGCGCGCCCGCCCCAGCCGCACGCGCACCGCCGCGCGGGCGAGGCGTTGCAGCGGCTGCACGATGGTCCGGGCCAGGAACAGGGAGAGCAGGACGGAAGCCAGCACCGCCGCCGCCAGCACCATGCCCAGGCGGAAACGCTCCGCGCGGACGGTGCGCGTGATGTCGCGGGCATTTTCCGTCGCCAGCAGGCCGGTGCCGTCCTTCACATTGACCGCCGCGGAGATCATGAAGGTGCGGTCGGGGGCATAGCGGTTCACCGCCTGGGTGCGGCCGCTTTTGCGCGCCACCACCATTTCGGGCCATGCCTGTGCCCGGTCGACTGCCGGCTCCTCGAAATTGGGCGGGCGGTCGGCGGACACGATGCGGTCTATCACCTTGTCGAGGAAGCGGGCGACATGGCGCTGCCATTCCTCCTCGGCGGGCAGGCGCAGGCGATAGCGCGGCGCGTTCATGGCGAAGCTGTCGGCGATCAGCCGTCCCTGCGCGTCATAGCGGCGCACGCGGTCGCCGGTCTGCCGCGCATAGGCGGCGATCAGCGCGTCCTGCCGGTCAGCCGGCGCATTTTCAAGGCCAATGGCCAGCAGCTTCAATTCGCGCGCCGACTGCTCCAGCCGGTCGTCGACGATGCGCGTGCGGTAGCTGTCCAGATAGAAGAAGCCGCCCGCCAGCAGCGCCAGCGCGAACACATTGACCGCCAGGATGCGCGGGGTCAGGCTGATCCGGCCGGACCAGCTCCACCTTGCGCCCGCG
This sequence comes from Sphingobium fuliginis, assembly GCF_004152845.1. Taxonomy (GTDB): domain Bacteria; phylum Pseudomonadota; class Alphaproteobacteria; order Sphingomonadales; family Sphingomonadaceae; genus Sphingobium; species Sphingobium fuliginis. The sequence goes on along the minus strand of NZ_SEON01000001.1, from coordinate 239,227 downwards.
TCATGCTTCTTCGGAGAAACGATAGCCGGCGCCATAGAGGGTGTCGATTGCGTTGAATTCGGGGTCGACTTCGCGGAACTTGCGGCGAAGGCGCTTGATGTGGCTGTCGATGGTGCGGTCGTCGACATAGACGTCGTCCTGATAGGCGGCATCCATCAGCTGGTTGCGGTTCTTGACCACGCCGGGGCGCGCGGCGAGCGTTTCCAGGATCAGGAATTCGGTCACGGTCAGCGTCACGTCCCGGCCCATCCATTTGACCCGGTGGCGGGCAGGGTCCATTTCCAGCCGGCCGCGCACGATCGGTTCGGCCACCGGCTCGTCGGGCGCGGCATCCACCTTGCTCGCCTCCGCCCGGCGCAGGATCGCGCGAATGCGGGCGATCAGCAGCCGCTGGGAGAAAGGCTTGCTGATATAATCGTCCGCGCCCATGGCGAGGCCCAGCGCCTCGTCCAGTTCGTCGGCCTTGGACGTCAGGAAGATGACCGGCATATGGCTCTTTTCCCGCAGCCGCCGCAGCAGTTCCAGCCCGTCCATGCGCGGCATCTTGATGTCGAACACGGCCAGGTCTGCGGGATTTTCTATCAGCGCCTTCAGCGCCGCCTCCGGGTCCGAATAGAGGCGCGTCAGGAACCCTTCCGTCTGCAACGCGATGGAGACGGAGGTCAGGATATTCTTGTCATCGTCCACCAGAGCGATGGTTGCGGTCATGCTGCGCCCCGAAAATCGTCGGCAATGGGAATGCCCCTGCGTTAGACGAAGGCGGCTTCCCCTGCAAGGAAGGCCGGGCGGGCGGGTTATGCGGTGTAGCCATGGGAATTCGGGATAAATGCCGGGGATGCGGGGTTTCCCGGGGTTTGACGCATCTTCTGCAAAGGCTTATGCCCGCTAGGTCTGCAGCAGATGGCGCCAAGCGGCGAAGATCGCGGCGTTGAGAGGCGGACCGGCCGTGAACATGATAAGATGGCGGCCGGACATAATGATATTCAGGAGTAAAGGCGTGCAGGCCAAATCCTCTTTCACCCTCGATCGGCAGGGCATTTCCACCAGCGCCGATCAATATTGGAATCTGGGCACCGCGCCGCTGGTCGAAGCCGCGCTTGCCAATGGCGAGGGCATATTGGCCAAGGACGGCCCGCTGGTGGTCAAGACCGGCAAGCATACCGGGCGGTCGGCAAGCGACAAGTTCATCGTCAGGGACGCGGAAACCGAATCCACCGTCTGGTGGGGCAAGACCAACGTGCCCATGACGCCGGAGCATTTCGCCGCGCTGAAGGCCGATTTCTTCGCCGCCCTGGGGCAGAAGGACAAGCTGTACATTGCCGATCTGTTCGGCGGATCGCAGCCTGAGCATCGCGTCAACGTGCGGATCATCAACGAATTCGCCTGGCATAACCTCTTCATCCGCACGCTGCTGGTCCGTCCGGGCGCGGAGGAGCTGGCGGATTTCGCGCCTGAATATACGATCATCGACCTGCCCACCTTCCAGGCCGATCCGGTCCGTCACGGCACCCGCAGCGAGACGGTGATCGCGGTCAACTTCACCGAGAAGCTGATCCTGATCGGCGGCACCCGCTATGCCGGAGAGATGAAGAAGTCGGTCTTCGGCATCCTCAACTATCTGCTGCCGACGCGGGGCGTGATGCCGATGCACTGTTCGGCCAATATCGGTCCGAACGGCGACACGGCGGTCTTCTTCGGCCTGTCGGGCACGGGCAAGACCACCCTGTCGGCCGATGCCAGCCGCACGCTGATCGGGGATGACGAGCATGGCTGGTCGGACACCGCCGTCTTCAATTTCGAGGGCGGCTGCTACGCCAAGATGATCAACCTGTCGGCCGAGGCCGAGCCGGAGATCTTCGCCACCACCAAGCGGTTCGGCACGGTGCTGGAAAATGTCGTGATCGACGAGGAAACCCGCGAGATCGACCTGGACGACAACAGCCTGGCCGAGAACAGCCGGGGTTCCTACCCGATCGACTTCATCCCGAATGCGTCGGAGAAGAATCTGGGGCCGGTGCCGAAAAACATCATCTTCCTGACCGCCGATGCTTACGGGGTTTTGCCGCCGATCGCGCGGCTGACGCCGGACCAGGCCATGTATCATTTCCTTTCGGGCTATACCGCGCGCGTCGCCGGGACGGAGATCGGCGTGACGGAGCCGTCCGCGACCTTCTCCACCTGCTTCGGCGCGCCGTTCATGCCGCGTCACCCTTCCGTTTACGGCAACCTGCTGAAGGAACGGATCAACAAGGGCGGCGTGACCTGCTGGCTGGTCAACACCGGCTGGACCGGGGGCAAATATGGCGTCGGCAAGCGCATGCCGATCAAGGTGACGCGGGCCCTGCTGAACGCGGCGCTCGACGGCAGCCTCAACAACGCCGAATTCCGCACCGATCCCAATTTCGGCTTCCAGGTGCCGGTTGCGGTTCCGGGCGTGGATTCGACCATACTCGATCCGCGCGCGACCTGGCCCGACAAGGCGGCCTATGACGAAACCGCCGGCAAGCTGGTCAAGCAGTTCGTCGACAATTTCGCCCAGTTCGAGGATCATGTCGATGCGTCGGTGCGCGACGCGGCGCTGACGGCGGCCTGACAGGCCCGCATTTCGTAACGACAGGGGCCGGGGAGCGATCTTCCGGCCTCTTTCGCTTCCCGTCGGCGGGACGGAATGCTATCCTGCATCAAACTTCAGCGGGATATGAGCTATGGCACTGTTCGACGATTTGCTGGGCAATATGGGTGGCCTGGAGGCGGTTGCCGCGAAGATCGGCCTTCAGCCCGACCAGATGCAGGCCTTGATGAGCGAAATCGGCGGCAAGATCGCTTCGGGCGAGACCGATGTCGCCGCGCTGGCGACCACGGCCGCCGAACATGGCGTGTCGGCGGACAAGTTGCAGGAGCTGTTCGCCCATTTCGGCGGCCCGGAAGCCATATTGGCGAAGATCGGCGGCCTGTTCGACCGGGATGGCGACGGCAATCCGCTCAACGAACTGGGCGGGCTGGCCAAAGGTCTTTTCGGCTGATCCGCCGTCCCGGCGCGCGCTGGGATGACGGATTTTGCGGAAATGGCCGGACATACCCCGGATTGGGTATGCTTTTGGATAGATAAGCGATTATGAGCTTGCTGCGGGACGGGCGTGTCGGCGCTCCGGGAGCAGGGGAAAATCATGATGATGGGGGATATGCTGCGCGGCAGCGCCGCCATTGCAGCGATATTGAGCAGCAACGCGCAGGCGCAGAGCCAATTTCTGTCCGGTGAATGGATGCAGGACGGGGCCTGCGTGCCCAGCTACCGCGCCCTGAATGCGCCGGAGACGCGCAATCTTCCCTGCTGCGTTCCGGCGCGTCGCGCGGTGCCGCCGCTTTGCCCGCGGTCCTGATCCGCGCGGATGATCGCCAGCTTTCGCACGGACAAGTTTTTTTCGCCTTGCCTTGGAACGTCCCAAGGGGCATTCGCGCTGCATAGCTTATTGCGAAGCCCACGCAACTGACGCTCTTACCCGCGACAGTCGCCCTGGATTTGGCAGGGGAAAAGGTTTTGAACGACGTGACGATCGAAAAGCCGGTGCTGGAACCGACCGGCGCGCTTTCAGTGGAAACCGTGCTGTCGGTGCGGCATTGGAACGAACATCTGTTCAGTTTCCGCATCACGCGGCCGGCCAGCTTCCGCTTCCGGTCGGGCGAGTTCGTGATGATCGGTTTGCAGGGCGACAATGGCAAGCCGCTGCTGCGCGCCTATTCGGTCGCCAGCCCCGCCTGGGACGAGGAACTGGAGTTCCTGTCGATCAAGGTGCAGGACGGGCCGCTGACGTCCAAACTGCAACTGATCCAGCCCGGCGACCAGATCTATCTGGGGCGTAAGCCGACCGGCACGCTCGTCACGGACGCGCTGCTGCCGGGCAAGCGGCTGTTCATGCTGTCGACCGGCACGGGCCTGGCGCCCTTCCTCAGCCTGGCGCGCGATCCGGACGTCTATGAATTTTACGAGCAGGTCGTGGTGGTGCATTCGGTCCGCCGGGTGAGCGACCTTGCCTTCCATGACGAGCTGTCGGGCAAGCTGGCGGACGACCCGCTGGTGGCGGAGCAGGCGGCCAGCCAGTTCCATTATGTGCCGACCGTGACGCGCGAACCCTTCCGCAACAACGTCCGCATCGACAAGCTGGTGGAAACGGGCGCGCTGTTCGAAGGGATTGCAGGCGAGCCGAGGTTCAATCCCGAGACCGACCGGATCATGATGTGCGGCAGCATGGAGATGATCAAGCAGTTCGGCGCCTATTTCGAGGAACAGGGCTTTGCCGAGGGCTCCAACGCCGCGCCGGGCGCCTATGTTATTGAGCGCGCCTTCGTAGGCTGATTGCCTGCGGCATCGGCAAGGGAAGGGCTGGCGGCGATGCCGGCCCTTCTGCTTTTCCGTGGATGGTCTTCATGATGGGGGCAGGCGGCGCAAGGCCGGCATCGCAACGGCGCCGGACGATGTCATCGCAATGAACCGGCTGCGACCCGAGGCTTTGCTTCTGGCCGGTCCATATCCTTGTTTCCCTTTCCCGTGCCGAAGGCAAGATGATCATCGTCCATTATGAACGGTTTATCGGATATGTTCCGGCGTCCGCGCATGGCCCCCGCGGCGAGTCGCGCCCGGGATGCGGCTCCATTCGGCCGTTGCGGCAGCGGGCGATTCGGCAAAGCGGTCGATTTTTCGGTGGAACATCGCGATAAGCAGTCCACCTCCGGCGTAGGAAGGGGCGACGGCGCGATTTGTGGAGATGCGGGCAGACAGTGCGAAGGCGGCCTACACCGCCTTCCTGAGCTATAATCACAGGGACGTTCGGGCCGCGCGCGGGCTGCAACGGCGGCTGGAATCCTATCGGCTGCCCAAGGGCGCCATGCGGTCCGACGGCGGGCGGCGGCTTGGCCCGATCTTCCGCGACCGCGACGAATTGCCTGCCGCGGCCGACCTGTCGGAGGCGGTGAAGCAGGCGCTTTCCCGATCGGCGGCTTTGGTGGTCCTGTGTTCGCCCCATGCGGCGGCTTCGCCCTGGGTGGACAAGGAAATCCGCCTGTTCCGCGTCCTCCATCCCGACCGGCCGATCCTGGCCGCGATCATCGAAGGCGAACCGGAAGAGGCCTTTCCGCCTGCGTTGCGGGACGGTGGCGAACCGCTTGCCGCCGACCTTCGGCGGGAGGGCGACGGCGTTCGGCTGGGCACCCTGAAGATCATTGCCGGGCTGGCCGGGATCGGCCTGGACCGGCTGGTGCAGCGCGATGCGCAGCGGCGCGTCCGGCGCGTGACGGCTGTCACGCTGGCCCTGCTGCTGGTCATGCTAGCTTTTCTCGCGCTGTCGATTGCGGCCTTGCAAGCGCAGCGGGAAGCGGAGCGGCAACGCGCCGAAGCAGAAGGGATCATTGAATTCATGCTGACCGATTTGCGGGAACGTCTGCGCAGCGTCGGTCGCCTGGATGCCCTGACCGTCGTCAACGACCGGGCGATGAACTATTATCGCGACCAGGGCGACCTCGACGATTTGCCGGACGACAGCCTGGAAAGGCGGGCGCGCATCCTTCAGGCGATGGGGGAGGACGATATTGCGCGCGGCAGCCTGCCGGCGGCGCGGCGCAAGTTCGAGGAAGCGCATCGCACCACCACCGCTCTGCTGGACGACGATCCCCAGCGGCCCGAATGGATCTTCGTCCACGCGCAGAGCGAATTCTGGATCGGGCAGGTCGATCAGCTATCCGGGCAGGCTGACGCCGCGCTCAGGCATTATCGGGCCTATCTGCATTGGGCCCGCGAGCTTTTCCGGTATCAGCCCCAGGCGGCGCGCAGCTTCACGGAAATGGGCTATGCGCTCAGCAACATCGCTTCGGTCCAATGGGAATCGAAGAACGACCATGACGATGCGATCCGGAATTATGCGAAGTCGCTCTACTGGTTCCAGCGGGCGCAGCAGGCCGATCCCGGATCGCTCAACATTCGCATGGAGGTGGCCGAACGCCATGCGCGGCTGGCCGACGTGCATTTCGACCGCCGCGACTTCCGGGCGTCGGAGCAGCATCGGCTGGAGCAACTGAGGCTGCTCGAACCCTTGCGGCGGGAAGATCCGCAAAATGGCGACATCGCCTATGACACTCTGGTGGCGACCCGTTCGCTTGCGCGGATCGCGTTCGAGACCGGTGAGACGGCCAAGGCGGTCAGGCTGCTGCGCGATGCGCGGAGCCAGTCTTCGGCGCTGCGCCAGCGCGATCCGGAGAACCAGAACTGGTTCGAGCAGCATTTGCGGCTGCTGATGGATGCAGCCGAGGTGGCGAGGGCGCGCCACCAGGGCGCGGAGGTCCACCGACTGGTCGACCAAGCTCGTCGGATCATGCATGATGCAAGTCCGACGGCCGCGGCGGACCCGGCATTTCGGGCTACGTCGATCCGGCGTCTGGATGCTATAGCACAGTCGAATGACAGGGCTTCGGCAAAGGGGGAGTGAATGCTGCCTTACGGGAACAGTGTCAGGACCATCGGCCCCGGCGACAAGATCGATCATGTTACCCTGCTCTCCATTCGCGTGCGGGAAGGCGCGTGGAATGTCAGCCGCTGGTTCGCGCCGATCTGCGAACGCGGACTGCAGGCCACGGAGGCGCGCCTGCTGAAGATGGCGCAGTCCCGCGACCCCGCGCAATATCCCGAATTCAGGGGCTATGGGTTCGAGAACATCGCCTTCGTCGAATATATGTGCTTCTTCACCATCATATTGGATGCGCCCGGCTACAGCTTCCATGACGGAAAGGACACCGATCCGATCTGGTTCGTGGAGAAGAAGGAAAACAGTTCGCTGCCCCCGCCGCCCGCGCCGGTGGCGCCCAACCGCAGCTTCTACGACCTGGAGATGACCGACATCGGCGGCTATCCGGCGCTGCGCTGCCGCAACTACATGTGCAACGGCTATACCGGCGAACCGTTGAAGGAAGGGGAGGAGCAGGGCTTCATCTTCAATCTCTATATTCGCGGCCGTTATGAACATGGCGGCGATTCGGGGGTTGTCCTGGCGATCGATCCCGACGGCGTCAGCAAGGGACCGCGGAAATAGGATCGCGCGAATCCGGTGGCGGCGGACGGGCGCTTGTGGGACAAGGCGGGAAATGATCAGGCCGCAGCTTAACAGCATCACGCGATTGGCCCGGGCGGGCGCGTTGGAACAGGCCTGGACCACATTCCATGCCGCCGGCCTGTCGCCGCAATCGGACGACCCGGATGTGCTGACGGTTTACGGACGCCTGCTGAAGGACCGCGCGGCGGGCGAGAGCGGCGCGGCGCGGGAAGAATTGTTGAACCGGGCCATCACCGCCTATGAGCGTGCTTCCGCCCTTTCGCATGCGACCTATCCGTTGATCAACGCGGCGACGCTGGCCTATGTGGCAGGGCGGCACGAGGCGGCGGTGACGCTGGCCAATGCCGTGATGACGCTGCTCGACGATCCGCTGCGCGCCGCCGAGACGCCCTATTGGATCGATGCGACGCGGGCCGAAGCGCTGCTGCTGCTGGGCCGGACCCAGGATGCCGAACGGATGCTGCGGCAGGCCATCGGGCATCAGCCCGAAGCGTGGGAAGACCATGCCTCCACGCTGCGACAGTTCGCGATGATCCTGGCGGAGGCGGGACGGCCGGCGGACTGGCTGGACCGCCACCGTCCGGCTTCGCCGCTCTATTTCGAGGGAATATTGGGCCTTGCAGCCGATGACGCCCAGGCGGCCCGCACGATTGCCGGGGCGGTGGATGCATTGGCCCCTTCCATGGTGATCGGGGCGCTGGCCGCCGGGGCGGACATATTGGTGGCGGAGGCGGCCATTGAGGCGGGCCGCCAGCTGCATGTCGTTCTGCCCTGTCCGGCCGAACTGTTCCGGGCGGCGTCGGTCGATCCTTTCGGTCCGGCATGGGCCGATCGGTTCGATGCGTTGATGGGAAGGGCGGTGTCGGTCAGGGAAATGGACGACTGGCAACCGCTCAGCAATGCATCCGTCGAGGTGTCGAGGCAGGCCGCCATGGGGCTGGCCCTGTGCGAGGCCAGGCGCCTGCAATCCTCCGCCCGCGCCTTGCAGATCGTCGGGCGGGGCGAGGAGGGGGGAGGCGACATGGCAGGCTGGGAAGCGCTGGGGCTGCGGCTGGATCGGCTGGCGCTGGAACGGAGCAACGCTGCTCAGGTCGCCCTGTCGCCGGAGGCGGAAGTCGTGGCGCTGATCGCCGTTCCGGAATCCCTGCCCTTCCACTTCGGCGGGGATGCGACGCTCTTGGTGGGGCAGGAGGGGCAGCATGCCTATGGCCTGTCTTCCCTTGCCGACGCGGCCCACAGGGCCGCTGCTTTGCGCGGCGACCATCCCGAGGCCCGGCTGGCGCTGGATTACCGCGCCCTGGCCGACACGCAGGACGGACGCTGGGATCGTGCGCTCATGATCGCCGCCGCGGACCTGGAGGGGGCGGTGGCGTTGAGCGAGTCGGCCGCCCTTGCCCTTGCCCTGCACGCGCCGGAGGCGAATGTGCAGCCGATGGGCGACATCAGGACGGCGTCGGGCGACCTGGCGCTTTATGGCCTGTTTCCCTGAGCCTGGGGGGAATCACCTCTTCTGGTCCGCGCTGAGTCCTTCGACAAGCTGAGGGCGAACGGATGTTGAGCGGCTCCGGTTCATCGGACGTTGCTCAGGATGTGCGAGGATCCGGCTTCCGCGACCGGGAGGAGAATCGGCGCTTGCAGGCCCGATCTCCGCATGGCGTGGTCCGGGCAGGCTTCAGGCTATCAATTCGGCGAGCAGGCGCGGCGCCAGTATCTCCAGCGCCTCGTCTGTCCGGCTGACGATGCCCCGCCGCAGCAGATGCGCAATGGCCCGGGATGTCGTCTCCCGCGTGGTATGCACCGACAGCGCCAGCGCGGACAGCACGGGCGGCGGCTCGATGCGGTTGGAGGCGCCCGCAAGGCGCAGCAGTTCGGCATAGACCCGGCCATTCGCCGTCAAAGTGGTCCTGGCGGCCATGCGGTCCAGCATCACGTCCAACTGCCGCGCGAACAGCAGGCTGAGGCCATGGGCGATATCCGCGCTGTGCCGCGCCAGGTCCACCAATGCCGAGGTTTCGATGCAGAGGAGATGGAGCGAACCCTGCGCGACGATGTCGCTGCGCAGCGCCGCCGGTTCGGGATAGCTGCCGAAGATTTCGCCCGGCCCGTGGGAAGCGAGCAAGGTCAACTGGCCATCGGCCGAGTTGATCTGGGCCTGGGCGGCGCCCTCCACGACCACCCAGCAATGATCGGCCAGGTCGCCCTGATGCGCGACGACGGCCTTGTGCGGAAAAACCATGTCGCGAACGGCGGACGCCAGAGCCTCGGCACCTGCCTGCCCACATGAAAACACGCTTCTGATAACGGCCAGCCGTTCCGTCTCAAGCAAGCTCTTCCCCCAAAAACCATGTGGGCCAGCGCGGTCGAACCTACCGGCTGATGGCTCTCAAAAAAAGGCCCAGCAGCGCGAAGGCTGCCGGGCCCTGAGTTGGAAATCAGGCAAGCCTGAGTTCCTCGGGTCGCGGGCGGAACAATAAGCGCCTCTTCCTATCTTGCGCGTGACGTGCATCACGCTTCGTCGATCTCCGACAAAGGCGTTGGGCGGGAGAAGGCGCCTACATGCTCAGCTTGACGCCGGCCCGTATACGCTGCCCTAATAGGTGACGGTCACCGTCAGCGTGTCGAGATAGCCGGCGCCGGCCGCCACATTCTGTCCCGCCGGGATGCGGCCGTAGACGGTGACGCTGTCGTTGAATACCAGCAATGCCAGGACGGTGCGCGTGACGTTGACCGATCCGCCGGTGCCGTTGCCCCATATCTGCGTGCGTGCGGCGTTGGTGTAGAGGTTGTAGTTGAGGGCAGCGGCGCCCCTTCGCAGCGTGCGTGGCGCGAAGCTGCCGGAACTGCCGGCGCTGATGTCGATCGTGTAGGAGCCGGCCAGCGCCACCAGAAGATCGCAATGGACGTTGATCGTACCCGTCGCGTCGGTCGCGGTGGGCGAGAGCGGATTATAGTTGCCGAAGCTGATGCCGGTGGCCGTGACCGTGCAGGAGCAGCCGGCCAGACCGTTGCAGGCGGCCTGGGCAGGGCTTGGCTGCATCAGGAACAGGATGGCCGTCAGCAGCGGCAGGGCCGTCAGGGCCTGAGCGCGCCGCCTCATGGCGCCGGCTCCCGCTGGAACGCGCAGGCGACGGGGCCGATGCGGGGCAGCGTATCGCGCGGCGCGATGCCTGTCACGGTCGCCTTGCAGACGCCGCCGCCCGTGTCGATCTCCAGCACCATCCCTTCGCGGAGATTGCGCACGAAAATTTCTCCGCCGAAGCCGACGAACAGCGTCTCGCCGCCGTCGGTGCGTACGTTCGCGCCGGCTGCGACCGGCTTGCCGTCGGCGGTGGCGACGACCACCGTGCCCGGCCGGTCCTGCTCGACCGGGAAGCGGGCATGGGCCGCTCCCCTGATCCGCGGAACGACGATCATCGTGTCGTCGGGCAGCCGCACGTCCAGCGGCAGGTCGGACGGCGCCAGCGAAATCCGGTTCGCCTCATAGGGTCGCAGGTCCGGAACAATGGCGATGCCCCGCCGGTCGGTGCGCGCGACGGGGCGGTTTTCCTGATAGATGCGCACATTGCCCTGCCCCGGCACCTCGACCACGCCAAAGCCATTTTCGATCCGCCGGGAGGCATGGATGCCGCCGGCCGCGAACATGACCCCGCCGCTCGCGAGCAGCCTCACGCCCGTCTTGCCCCGGAAGCGGGCCGCCTCCAGGCTCAGCTCGCCCGTGGAGCCGCGCCAGTTCATTTCCGCCTGCTGCCGGTCGTTTTCGCCCTCGCTGCCCGCCAGGCGATAGCCCCAGCCGCCCGAAAGCGGCGCCGTCCGCCGTATTTCCGCCAGGCGGTTGCGATTGTCGCCCTGCGCATAGACGCTGGTCCGCGTGCCCAGCGGAATGGTGAGGCCAAGGCCGACGACCGCCTCCGGTTCCCGACCCGCCATGTCGCTGCGGAGGGCGAACAGGCTCATATAGGCGCGGCTGCCGATCCCGACGCTGTAATTGGCCGATCCGATCCTCGCCCGGTTGCCGTCGCCATATTCAAGGTCGGTCCAGGTCACGACCATGCTGCCCAGATCGCCAAGCGACGCCCCGGCCGACGCCTGGAACTGCCGCGCGATGCGGTCCGCCGGGCGGTCTATGCCGATCTGGTCGAAGCCATCCGACGCGCGCTGATAGCTGAGCGCGATGTTCCAGCGCGGCGTGATGCGCGCGAAGGAGGCGCGATAGAGGCCGCCGCTCCCCTCCCTCCCGCGCGATCCCGCCAAAGCGAGGCTGAATTCCCCGAGCAGCGGCCAGACGAACGACAGGCCGCCGCCCAGCATTTGCACGTCGCCGCTCGCCTCCGCCCGGGCATCCACGGTCAGCCAGTCCGTCAGGCCGCGCCTGTAGCTGCCCGCGGCGAAGGCGGTGCCGTAGCTGAAGCTGGCAATGCCATAGTCGCGCCGTTCCGCCCCGGCTTCGAACGACCAGGCGGACAGCCCGGCGCTGAGCAGCCGGGGGCTGACATAATAGGGCGTGCGCACGCGCCGTTCGACGCCCGTGGCGTCGCGCACGACCAGCGTCACCTCGCCCGCGCCCGTCACCAGAGGCACCTGATCGATGGAGAAGGGCCCCTGATCGACGTCCGACTGGAAGCGCACGGCATTGTTCACGAGCAGTTCGACATTGGAGGGCACGGCGGTGCGGCCGAGAAAGGCGGGGGTGGGAAAGGTGATGAGGGTGGGACTGAGTCCGAATTCCGTGCCGTAGCGAACGCCGCCATAGCGTATCTGGCGGCCCCAGTCGGGGCTGGTCGTGACGGTATCGCCCAGGATCAGTCGGCGGAGATCCTGGGGATCGTCGCGGATGAAATAGCTGTCGAGCCGCACGACGCCGTTGCCGATGCCGCTGCTCTGCCCGACCGTCATGCTGTTGGCGAACAGGCCCCAATCGTCCGACAGGCCGGCTTCCAGGAAGGCGGAGGAGGCCAGTTCGTCCTGATGGGAGACCGACAGGTCGTAATTGAGGAAGGCGGCGAAGGTGCCGGCTGTGGGCAGCAGCCTGCCGGCCGATCCGGAAAGCCGCTGCACCGCGAACCGTTCGGCGGGTACGGTCAGGTCAAGCTGCTGGCTGGCCGCATCGAAGGAGGGCGTGATGAAGGAGGGGAGGGGGACCAGCGCCTCTCCGTCGATCGTCACGGGCGGGGCATCGGCGCGGATCTTCCAGCGTTCGAGGTCCGCGGCCTTCAGGAACCAGGCGTCGCCGCGCCGCCCGGCCAGTATCTCGCCCTCCTGCGCCTGGCCGTTGACCAGAAGCCGGACCAGCATCAGCGAGGGCCCGTCGCCGTCTTCCCCGGCGGCCGGCGGCGATCCATGGCCGGGGGGAGCCTGGGCGGCGGCGGGGCGGGACAGGAGGCAGAGCGCGACCATGGCCCCTTCAAGGGCGCGCGACTTCACGGGGCCGCTCCTCTGCAACGATCTCCGCGGCGACATCCGCCTGATCGGTCATCGCGTCGAGTTTCAGGGTCTGGCCGGAAGCGATGGATGCGGCAGTGTCGAGGACGACCTGCTGCGAGGAGCCGGGGAGCAGATAGACCGACATGTCCTGCCGGGCCACTTGCGGACCGCCCTTGCGCGACAGGATCAGGCGGTTGATCTGCACATGGGCGTTGCCTTCGTTGCGGATGGCGAAGGTCATCTGGCGCGGTCCGCTGGGCCAGGCGCGCCAGACCAGCCTGCCCGACCCGCGAGCCGGGGGCACGAAGATCGGAATGCTGATCCGCAGGAGCGTCTGGACGGTTCCGGCGGGAACCGCGCGGGTGCCGGGCACCTCCTCCAGGATCACGCGATAGCTCTTCTCCGCAGCGCCTGTTCCCGTCCTCAGGCCGAAGCGGGCGATCTGCACGGCGCCGGGCCGCATCTCGAACAGGGCGGGATTGGCGAGCACGTCGCGGGTCTCCTCCAGCACGTCTTCGCCCTTTTCCTGCCGCCAGCCATAGACGCGGAGCTGGACGCGGGCGCTTTCCTTGCTGCTGTTCTCTATCGTCATCGTCTGCACCGGTTCCGCCGGCGTCAGCACGACGCGCACCGGGAAGACCTTGAGCCCCGCCGCCTGCACGGGCGGCGCAAAGAGCATCGCCGCCGCTGCCGCAACGCTTGCATATCCCCTGTTCATCTTTTCGCGCTTCAGTAGTTGACGGTTACGGTGACCGTATCGGCATAGCCGCCCGCCGGCACATTCTGGCTTGGCGGGATGCGGCCATAGACGGTGAGCGTGCTGGGCAGCACCGGTGCGGTGGTGGCCGGCGGCGTGTCGGTGCCCGGCGTGTTGCCCCAATTATTCGTGCGCGTCGTCTCCCGGAAGAGGCCATAGTTGAGGAGGTTGGCGCCGTTGACCATCTTCCGGCTGGTGACGGTGGCGCCGCTCGACGTGCCCGCGTTCAGGCCGACGGTGAAGGACGTGCCGACCGTGCACAGCACCGAAAGCGTGGTCGTGGCATCGAGCGGCGTGGCCGATGTGGGATCGTAGTTTCCGAAGCTGAGGGGGTTCGCCGTCACGGCGCAGGCGGTGAGGACGGTCGCCGTCACCGGGAATGTCGTCGTCGTCTGCGCCGCCTGCGCGGCGTCCGGCAAAGCCATTCCGAATATCAGCAGCCCGGCCAGATGGCCTTTGCCATACCGCTTCATGCGCATCTCCTGTAACGCATCCTGCGCCCTGTTCTGGCTATAGGCGCACTCCATGAGCATCGCGGGACCGGCTGCAGCATGTCTGTCCCAATGCCGGTCGTCGCGAGGGAGGAAACGGCGGAAGGCGCGAAGTTGTTCCGATTATTCCGAGGCTTAGGTTAAAATGATACCTCGATATAGCGGGTGGCGGCAGGGGATGCGCCTTGCCCCGCGTGCGCCGGTTCCGCGCCATGGCCGGGAGCGGGCGAAGTCGTGGCCTTTCCGGCCATATATATCCGGGGGCGCTGGCCGGATATGCAATCCACCCGCAGGCCCTCCACGGTGCATGGGGCCACGACCACGGCGCCCACGGCCATGCGCTGCTTCGCTTCGGCGGCATGGACGCTTCCGGTTGAGCCAAGTGCAAGCATGGCCAGAGCCGTGGCGGATTTCATCGGGCTATGGGTGGGCATGTCGTTCCTTCCTCCCTATAGACGACCGCGCAGGTCGTCCATTTAGCCTGTATCCACATTCAGCCCTGATGGCCTGCAAATGGCGCCTGTTGCGCATCCGGCGCTGCCCATGCCTTGAATATGCGCCATTCAGGGGATGCACGTCACTCATTGGAGGATCACGAAAAACCGGCATTTTCGGCTCGTCCTCTTCTGAATGTCGATGCGGGCCGCCAGCGATCTTCGGGGCTGCATGCGCAGCGGCCTTGCAAAGGGAAGACAGGCGGGGCATTGCACGGCGTCACCGCGCAATGGACGCCATGCTGGTTTACGTCGCGATTGATCTTGAAATGCGACAGGAACGGCATGGATCGCAACGACGCCTCGCCAAAGCGGCCCCACCGCCAGCGGCCGCCCGGCCATGAGCCGCAAGGCAGGCCGGCCGGGATCATCGGACAGGGGCAATCCCCCGCCGCCCGCCGAGGCCGCCCGCCGATAGAAATGGTGGATGTCGCGGACATTCCCGGCGGCGGCCAGTTGCACCTGCTCAAATGCGGCAAGGAATATTCCATCCAGTTCGGTCGCGACGAGTTGATGGGCAGTCAGGACCATGTTTCGGAAATGGCGCTGGCCACGCTGACGAGCGAGCGTCTCGACAGGAAGGACGGTCATGTCCTGGTGGGGGGACTGGGCATGGGCTTCACGCTGGACGCCGTGCTGGGTTCCTGGACCTGCGACGCGCTGGTGACGGTCGCGGAACTGGTGCCGCAGATACTGGTGTGGGCCAAGGGGCCGCTGGCGCATCTGTTCAGGGACAATCTCGCGGACCCGCGCGTCAGCGTTCGGGTGGTCGACGTCTATGACATCATCATGGAGGGGCCGGATCGGTTCGACGCCATCCTGCTGGATGTCGACAACGGTCCGGACGGTTTCATCACGTCGCGCAACGACCGGCTCTATTCGCATGCCGGACTCTCCGCCGCCTATGACGCCTTGCGGCCGGGCGGGCTGTTGTCCGTCTGGTCCTCCTATTCCGACGATTGCTTTGCGGGGCGGCTGGAGGAAGCGGGTTTCGACGTCGATGAGATCGTCCTGCCGGCCTATATCGGCAGCACGGAACGCTGGCACAATATCTGGTTTGCCGCCAAGCCGGGCCCGGCCATCCGGAAGGCAGCCGCTTCGCGCTGACAGCGGCTCAGTCGTCCCATTTCCCGCCGGATTTCTTCTTCTGTCGTTCGCCCAGCATATAATATTGGCGCATGCAGGGACAAATATTCGGCTATATTCCGCTATCGATGGCGTGATGTCGCCTCTTCCTCTTCCCGGCGCAGAACAGAGATGATCTTGGCATAGGCCCTTGCCTGCTCTTCATGCCTCGTCCGCTCCACCGGGCAGATGGCCAGATCGGCATGATTCAATTCGGCCTTTCTGCGACGGTCGAGATAATCGAACTGGCTCATGACTATTTCCATCGTGCCGGCGGCGTCCATTGTCTGGCCATGTGCGACGCTGATCGCGTGACGCTGCCCTCGATCAGCCTGTCCTTCATCAGGACGCGGAAGGCGTCCGCGTCCCGCGGATCGAGCAGGACGACCCGCGCCCCGCCCGAAACCAGTTCCTCCAGCGCGGATATGCGGAAGGCGTGCTTCGTGCACATCGTCTTGATGCTGTCCGGCGTGGCGCGGACGTTGACGACCCTGCTCATGCCGCGCCGCCCTCCACATTGAAGGGAAAGGGGTTGAAGGGCGCCGAACCGTCCGCCCGCCTGGAACGATAGGGATGGGGGTGATGGCGGATCCGCGCCGCATATCCCTGCGCGAGCCGTTCGTGGACGCGGCCGGCCTCCGGACTGTGCGCCGTCCGGGCGCGCAGCAGTTCTTCCTGTTCGCGCTTGAGCAGATAGTTCAGGTCTTCCATGACGAGGCTCCTCGGCTGGCAAGCGGGAGCACGATGGTCTCTCTGTCACGGCGAATGCTTGCGGCAAATTTCGCGCAATAAAGGAACTGTAGCACAAGGGGCCGCTCCCGTCTCGCGCGAAAGTCGTGCAAGTTCCAAAAACTTCTGTTCGGGTCATGCAGAGGATGCTACCAGCAGTCATCGGATTTCCGCTTCGCACGATCCGACAGAGAGACTTGCGTGCTCCCGCGCAGAGGGAGCATGTCGTGCAGGAAGATTGTCTTTCCTTTCAGGTCGCGCCGGTCGTATCGGTCGTCGTGCCGATCCTTCCGGGACGGTGCGTCTTCGGACGGAGCGGCTGATGCCGCGAATATGACGGCGCTGCGGCGCTCCCGTTGTTCCAGACTGTTATCCAAGGCCCCATGACGATCCAGCCCCCATCTCCCCCATCGCTCTCCCGAATCCAGCAGAACTGGCTTGCCGCGAACGAGCGGCGGTTGCTTGGCTGGCTGTGCGGCCGGATGCCCGCCTGGGTCACGCCGGACCGGTTGACGGCGACCGGAATGGTCGGCGCGCTGATGATATTCGCCGGCTATGCCGCCAGCAACGTCGCGTCGGCCTGGCTGCTGTTGGCGATTGCGGGCTATGCGGTGCAGTGGTTCGGTGACTCCATGGACGGCAGCCTGGCGCGGTATCGGCGGATCGAGCGACCGTCCTACGGTTATTTCATCGATCATAGCTGCGATGGGCTGGCGACGCTGCTCATCCTTGCCGGGATCGGCCTCAGCCCGTTCGTGACGATGGATGTCGCGCTGATCGCGCTGGCGGGTTATCTGCTGCTGTCGATCCATGCCTTTCTGTCCGCGCGGGTATTGGGGGAATTGAAGCTTTCCTATCTTTCCGCCGGGCCGACCGAACTCAGGCTGCTGCTGATCGGACTGACGGTCATGATGATGGTGCTGGGGTCCGGTCCAGGCCTGTTCGGGCGCTGGTCGGGCTTCGACCTCTTCGTCGGGACGGCCGGTTCGATCCTGATCCTTCTTTTCATCGGCCAGACCCTGGTCACGGGCAGAAGGCTCGCTCTGGCGGAAACGGCGCATCGCCATGCTTCCAAATGAGGCGGCGGCGCCCCGGATCGGTGCGGGGGCGCTCATCATCGGGAGACAGTCATGACCGTGCGCCTCGCCCATTTCGCCATAGAGGCCGACGGCGAAAGCTATCGGTTGCGCCTGACGCTGGAGGACGGTTCGATCCTGGTGGTCGGGGCGTCCTTCGATCAGCTCGACCGATTGGGCGAGGAGATAGACCGGCGTCTTGACGCCGACCAGGACCTGTTGCCGCCCGACCTCTGAAGCAGCCGATCATCGGGATCTGCCCTAGGGCAGAAGCGACTTCAGCGCGCTGCGCAAGCGGTCGGGCCTGAACGGCTTCACCAGGCGCGGCACGTCCGCGAAGCGGGCGGGGATGGTCCATCCGTCATAGCCCGTGGCGAAGGCGAAGGGGATGCGCTGCTCCACCAGCGCGTCGGCGACGGGAAACGCCATGTCGCCGCACAGATTGACGTCGAGCACGGCCAGGTCGATCCGCGTTCCGGACCCGATCAGGGACAGCGCGTCCGCGACGCGCGGCACCGGCCCCAGGATCACGGCATTGTCCTGTTCCAGGGCCTCGGCAATATCGGCGGCGATGAGATATTCATCCTCTGCGATCAATATGCGGCAATCCTGCAGCGCAGCTTCGGTCATCTTCCACCGCCTTCACTATCCTCAGAGGGGACGCGCACGTCGATCGTGCAATGAACGCCGTCAGTCTCCACGGCGTAGCTGGTTTGCGCATTGAGCTGATAGGGCAAGGCGCGTTCGATCAGTTCCCGGCCATAGCCGCCGCCCTTCGGTTCCGCACCGGGGGCGGGCAGTTCGGACACGCCGCGCTCGCGCCAGTCGACGAACAGCCGGCATTCGCCCGGCGCGGGCCTGCGGATGTCCCAGCGGACCTCCAGCCGGCCGGCGGGTTGCGACAGCGCGCCATATTTCACCGCGTTGGTCGCCAGTTCGTGCAGGGCGAGCGCGAGCGTCTGAACCGTCGCCGATTTCAGCGATATGCCGGCCGGCCCGGTAAGCGTCACATGCTCTCCCCTGCCGTCTGCATCCAGCGGGACATGGGCGGACAGTTCCTCGCGCAGCAGCGCGTCGAACGTGACCCGCAGCCCGCCCTTGCGACGGGATAGCAGTCCCTGGACGCGGGCCAGCGCATCGAATCGGTCCCCGATGCACTGGGCGAAATGATCGAGCGAATGGCTGCCCTTCAGCGTGCGCGCCGTGACCGACTGGACCACCGCCATCAGGTTGCGCGTGCGGTGCTGAAGTTCCCCCACCAGCACTTCCTGATGCGCCTGCAACTGGACGATGTCGTCGACATCGGTCGACGTTCCCAGCCATTCGAGCAAGCTGCTCTCGCTGGAGCGCACGGGTACGCCGCGGGTACGGAAATGGCGGTAGCGCCGGTCCTGCGCGTTGAATATCCGTCCTTCGATCTCCAGGCTGCCGGTCTGTTGCGCCCGGGTCCATGCCGCCATGGCATGATCCCGGTCGTCGGGATGGAGCATCTCCAGCCAGCCGAGCGACCGGCTGGCCTTCTCGCTCTGGCCGGTGAAGGCGCTCCATTGCGGGCTGGACCAGGTCCACTGGCCGCTGTCCACGGCGCGCCAGACGAGTTGGGGCATGCCCTCGATCAGCGTGCGGAACCGCAATTCGCTGCGTTGCAGCGCCTCCATGGCGGTGCGTTGCTCATGCATGTCGGTGGCGGCGGCGAACCAGGCGAGGATCGTGCCGTTCGCGTCGCGCATCGGTTCGGCGCGGATCAGGAACCAGCGATAATCGCCCTGCGCGTCGCGAATGCGGTGCTGTTCCTGATAGACGGTGCCCGCCGCCATCGCCTGCGCCCAGGCCGCGAGGGAGGAGGCGCGGTCCAGCGGATGCAGCGCATTGGTCCAGCCTTCTTCCTTCAGTTCCTCCTTATCCCAGCCGGTATAGTCGCACCAGCGCTGGTTGAACCAGTTGGCATGGCCGGTGGCGTCGCTGCGCCAGAGGAGGTCGGGCACAAGGTCCGCGATCGTGCGCAGGGAGTTTTCGGTCGCGCGCAACGTGTCGTTGATCTCCTGGATCTGGCGGGTGCGTTCCTCGACGCGGCCGTCCAGTTCGTGATTGGCCTGTTGCAGGCTGCTGTTGGCGACTTCCAGTTCCTCCGTCAGGACCTGCAATTCCTCGAAGGCGACGCGCAGCTCCTCTTCGGCCTGCCCCTGTTCGACGGACGGCAGGGCAGGGGGCGCCGGCGGCGGCGCCGAGCGGGCGGCCTGAAGGTCCTGCGACAATTGGGTCACGCGGCGGCTCAGCCGGTCGCGATCCTCCATCAGGCGCGCATTCTCCTCCAGCGCGGATTCGAGGGACGTGCGCAACTGTTCGACCTCGTCGAGCAGCCTGGCGCTGATCTGCCCCGGAGCTTCAGCCTTCTTGCCCATGATTTTCCCTGTTGCGTCACCCTGATAACGCGCCCGCGGGGGAATTGGCTCTAAAATAAGTTGGTTCCGTCTGAACCTTTTTGTCGGCGCGCTTCGTTGCCCCCATGGAGAAGCACAGCATGCCCAGCAGGGACATTATCGTGATCGGGGCATCGGCCGGGGGAGTGGATGCCCTGCGCCGGCTCTGCGCCGCGCTGCCCGCCGATCTTCGCGCCTCGCTGTTCGTCGCCCAGCATCTTTCGCCTTCGGCGCGCAGCGTGCTGCCGCAATTGCTCGACAGGGCCGGGCCCTTGCCTGCGCTGTCCCCGGTGGACGGACAGGCGATCGAGCCGGGGCACATCTATGTGTGCGCGCCCGACATGCATCTGCTGCTGCGTCCCGGCAGGATATTGATGCGGCGCGGTCCCTATGAGAACCGCACGCGGCCGGCGGTGAACGCCCTGTTCCGATCGGCGGCGATCCATTATGGCGGGCGCGTGACCGGCATCGTGCTGACCGGCCTGCTGGACGACGGGACCGATGGGCTGATCGCGGTCAAGGCGGCCGGCGGGCTTTCGGTCGTGCAGGACCCCGCCGACGCGGAATGGCCGTCCATGCCGCGCAACGCGCTGAAGCGCGATCATGTCGACCATGCGCTCGCCCTGGATCATATACCCGACCTGCTCGCGCGGCTGGTGCGGGAGGAAGCGGGGCCGACCATACCCCTGCCCGAGGAATATCTGATCGAGGACCGGATTGCCGCACAGGAGTTTGCCGTGGCTGAACCGCAGATCGTCACGCCGGGTGAGCCCAGCCACCTGTCCTGCCCCGATTGCGGGGGCGTGCTGAACCATATCGAGACTGAGGATGAAGTCCGCTTCCGCTGCCAGGTCGGCCATGCCTTCACGCCGCTGGGACTGGCGGCGGCGCAGAATGACGAGCTGGAGCGGGCGCTGGCGATTGCGGTGCGGACGCATCGGGACCGCATCCGGCTGTTCGAACAGATGCAGCACAGCGCGGAGAAACGCGGCCTGGCGCATGCGGTCCAGCGCTGGACGGAAGCTTCGCGGGAAAGCGGGCATATGATCGAGGTGCTGGAAGAGGCGATGACGAGCCTGCGCAAGGCGTCGAACGAAGCGGAGGGTTGAGGCTGCCCGGCGGCCGGCCGTAATGGAGCAGCAGCGCGCTCATCTCTGCAAGGGGGCAGACATGGTCCACCGGCGCGCAGGCGATGGCCCGTTGCGGCATGGAAGGAGCGACCGCCTCCGCCGGGTCCTGCACGATCGCGATGCCGCCGCCCTGCTTGATCGCCAGCAGGCCCGCCGAACCGTCCTGCAGCTTCCCGGTCAGCACGATGCCGACGACGCGCGGGCCATAGGCGGCGGCGGAGGATCGGAACAGCGGGTCGATGGCGGGCCTGCTGAAATTCTCCTTGTCGCCATGGGCCAGCCTGACGCGGCCGCCCTCCACCGTCATGTGCAGGTCGGGCGGGGCGACATAGATATGTCCGGCCAGTATCTCCTCGCCATCGGCGGGCTGGCCGGCGGGCAGCTTGCCAGCGCGGTTCAATATGTCCGCGAGCCGGCTGACGCCGGTGCCGACATGCAGTACGATGAGCATGGCCGCGTCCATCCCGGCGGGAAGCTGCGCCACCAGCCGGACGAGCGCATCGACGCCGCCAGTGGAGGCGCCGACGACGATGATGTCATGGCCGGCCATGTGCCGCCTTTCTATTCGAGCGCGGCGGACAGTTCGCGCTCGCTCCTGTCATATACCATGGCGACGAGGATGGGCGGCGTTTCTTCGGAAAAATATTGCAGGCGCAGGTCGACGGGCAGACTGCCGCCTTCCCCGAACCGCATCGCCGTCTGGAGCGGCAGCTCCGGCAGTTCGCCGCCCAGCAGCGGGGCGAGGATGGCGTGCAGGTCGTCGGCGGATATGTCCGGCAGCAGGTCGGGCAGGGCCATGCGCGAAAGCTGGTGGGCGTTGAAGCCCAGCTTCTTCTGCGCGCTGTCGTTCACCAGCAGGAAGCGAAGATTATCGGGGTCCAGAAAGTAGATCTGATTGGCCGCGCCGCCCAGCACGCGGCCAAGATAACGGGTGTAATCCTCGCTGTTGCGTTCGTCGGTAATGTCCTGGAAGACGAGCACCAGCCCGTGATTCGCGCCGGTTTCGTCCAGCAGGCCGGTAATGCGTATCCGGCAGATGATGCGGCGTCCGCGTCGGTCCAGCCCCTCGAGCTGGCGCTCGGTCTGCTCCTCCGACCCCGACTGGACCGCGATCATGTTGTCGCGCAACTGTTGGACGGGCAGGCCGATGTCCAGCCTGTCGAAACTGGTGCCGAGCACCTCCTCCGCGCGCAGGCCCCAGCTGTTTTCGCTCCAGCGGTTCCAGCTCTGGATGAAATGGCGCGGGTCGAGCACGACGATGCCCGCATTCATCGAGCGCAGCACCGATTCGAGATGGAGGCGGTACCCGGCCGCCTGTTCGGCCTGTATGCGCAGTTCCTCGTTGACCGATTCCATCTCCTCATTGGAGGAGCGGGCTTCCTCGTTCAGCGTTTCCAGTTCCTCATTGGTGGACTGGAGTTCCTCATTGGTGGTCTCCAGCTCCTCATTGGTGGACTGAAGCTCCTCATTGGTGGTTTCCAGTTCTTCATTGGCGGACTGGAGTTCCTCGATCGACTGTTCGAGATTTTCCTGCGCCGCCTCCAGTTCCCGCCGCAAGCCGTGAATGCCGGTATGGTCGTGGAAAGCGAGCAGGATGGCATGCACGCTGCCGTCCGCGCGCTGGAGCGGGCGGACGTCGATGGTGAGCCGCATCACCTCCGTCTGGTTGAGCCGATATTCCTGGTCCTCCAGCCGCAGGCCCCTGCGGCCGCGGAACGCCTCGTCAATCGGGCCGCGCAATTCTATGGGACGGTAGGAAATGGGCAGGTCCTGGAACGGCCGGCCAAGATCGGCCTCGCCCACGCCCAGCAGGTTGCGGGCCGGAAGATTGGCGAGCGCCACCGCGCCGCTGTCGTCGATCACCAGCAGGGCGGTGCCGACCTCGTCGATCACGGCCTCCAGCAGGTGGACGTCGGGCAGGGGCATGTCGAGCCGGGTCGGGCGGTTGGCGGTGAAGCTGCCGTTCAGAGGGCGGCGCCATTCCTGGGGCACCTTGGCGAAAATGCGGTGCTTCATGTCGACGGGCCGGAACAGCGAGGATCGCGCAAGCTGCGTTTCCGCCTTGCCCAGGAACAGGAAACCATCGGGGTTCAGCGCATAATGCAGGCGCGGCAGCACGATCGACTGGGTTTCGGCCTCCAGATAGATCAGCAGATTGCGGCAGGTGAGCAGGTCGATGCGCGAGATGGGCGCGTCATGCACGACATTGTGGCGGCCGAAGATCACGCATTTGCGCAATTCCCGCTCGAACACATAATGATTGCTGGTCCGCTCGAAATATTTTTCGAGCAGATGGCCGGGCACGCTCTCGACCTCCCGGGGCGAATAGGTGGCGACCCGCGCCACCTTCAGCGCTTCCTCGTCCAGATCTGTCGCATATATCTTCACGCGCCGGCAGAAGTCGCCCATGCCCATCGCCTCGGCCAGCAGCATGGCGATGGAATAGGGTTCCTCGCCGCTGGCGCAGCCCACGCTCCAGACCCGGATCGCGCGGTCGTCCTCCGCATTTTTGAGGATTTCCGGGATCACCTCGTCGCGGATCACGTTCCACGCATCCTCGTCGCGGAAGAAGGAGGTGACGTTGATCAGGACGGTGTTCAGCAGTTCCTCATATTCGCTGGGCTGCGCCTCCAGGCAGGTACGGTAGGCGGCGAAATCCTCCGCGCCGACCGCCTCCATCCGCAGGGAGATGCGCCGCCGCAGGCTGGTGCGCTTGTAGCCGCGGAAGTCCAGTCCCCGACTCTCCTGAATGTGACGCAGCAGGGCTTCGAACTCGGGATCGGGGGCAGCTCTTTCGACCATTGAACTCTTTCGGCTCCGCAACAGGATTGCCCTTGCTATGCCCGAATGGCGCCGCCGTCCATGCCGCTTGCCTGCGAAGCCGAAATATCAACGGGTTGCCGGGCCGCAACAGGGTCAATCGTCCGTTTCAGCGACGCCGTTGCGATTGTCGTCCTCCCCCACCTTGCGGCCGCCCAGATGGCCGGTGCCGTGATAGCCGATCTCCGTCTGCCCGCCATGGCCCATGCGGCTGCCGAAGTCGTTCTTCGACTTCCTGCGCCCGTGCGGATAGGGGGCGCCGGCGCTTTCCCCGCCGGGACTCGTCGCGGACATGTCGAGATCGCTGACCCCGTCCGGATGGGAGCGCCTGCCGCCTTCCTGCCGCGGCTGCATGCGCCTGTCTTCGCCGTCGCCGTCGCCGTCGTCGTGGGTGGACGCCATGTCCGCGCCGCCCGCCTCGACGAAGGCGGTGCCGGATATGTCCTCCACCTCCGCCTTCACGCCCCCGATCCGGCGCCGCCTTGGACCTTTTCCAGCCGGTTCGTCGGCGGCGCGTTCGCCGCGCCAGCCCTGTTCGGGCGGCGCCGCGTCGTCCCTGATGGGCGATCCTTGCCCTTGCAGAAATGCATTGCGGTCGTTCATCGCGCGTCTTCCTGAAAATATCCGCTTTCAAAAGCAACGCATCGGGTGGAGGGGCGATCCGCGCAGGACGATAAACTGGATCAGCTTCGGACGGTCTTTTCCATGGCGCGGCGTTCGCCACCGGAAGCGCAGCCGGAACCCGGTTGCCGGTCCTTCATCGGAAATCCTGCCGGGTGGGGGCGGAAGTTTCCAGGCTTCTGCTTCCGCTACTTTCATGATACGGGCCGCCATGATTGTCGATCCGGAATGGTTCCGGATCGCAGTCGAAGTTTTACGGCGGAAATATCGTAGATCGGTTCGCTGTAAACTGCATTAGCGTTCCATCGCGGATCGCGGAACGCTTGCTCCCGGTGAGGCTTAACTGTCCTTGTTCGATGTGGGAGCAATCATGAGCAGGGTAAATAGAAGCGCCAGGGCAACGGCAAGATTGCTCGTCGGTGCGGCCATAGAGGCGGCGGGGATCGCGGCCCTGTGCATCCTGCTCCATGTCTGGCTGACCGGCGCGCCGCTTCGGCGGGAGGCGGTCATGGCGGCGGTGCTGGGCGCCGGGGCCATGGTTCTGATCGCCGGGGGTGTGCTGGCCTGCGTCCGCCATATCCTGCACGGCGAATTCAAACCCGGCGGGGCCAGCGCCCGCACCCATCATCCCGACATATTTTCATCCGGCAGCGGAGTCTGAGGAGACCATTCCATGTTCATGCATAATAAGCGGCTTCAATATACGGTCAGGGTTTCGGAAACCAATCCGGCGCTCGCTTCGCTTCTTCTGGAACAATTTGGCGGACCGGACGGAGAACTGGCGGCGGCAATGCGCTATTTCACCCAGGGTCTTGCCGAGGACGATCCCGGCCGGAAGGACATGCTGCTGGACATTGCGACCGAGGAACTCAGTCACCTGGAAGTGATCGGATCGATCGTCGCCATGCTGAACAAGGGCGCGAAGTCGGCCTTGACCGAAGCGTCGATGGAGGAGGCGGAACTCTACATGTCGCTGAATGCGGGCGGCAACAGCCATACCCAGTCGATCCTCTATGGCGGCGGGCCTTCGCTCACCAACAGTTCGGGCGTTCCGTGGACGGCCGCCTATGTCGACAGCCGCGGCGACCCGACCTGCGACCTGCGGTCCAACATCGCGGCGGAAAGCAGGGCCAAGATCATCTACGAACGGCTGATCAACATCACCGACGATCCGGGCGTCAAGGATGCGCTGGGTTTCCTGATGACGCGGGAGGTTTCGCACCAGAAGAGCTTCGAGAAGGCGCTCTATTCGATCAAGGACAATTTCCCCGCCGGCAAGCTGCCCGGCCTTGCTCCCTATGCCAACCTCTATGTCAACGCCTCCCAGGGGGAGGGCGATGCGGTCGGCCCCTGGAATACGGGCGAGCAATGGGAACGGCTGGACGATGTCGAGGGCAAGCTGCCGGTCGATGGCGGCGACGGCCAGGCCTCGGTCACGCTCCGCGAGCAGGAGATGCAGGATTTCGCGGCCATGACCGGCCGGCTGCAGTCCGATCCCAACGCCAATCCGGTGACCGGCGCGGACCTGGGCGGCGGGCCGGGTGCGGGCAAGTTGAGCGACGAGGATCTGGGCGGGGCGAGCGACATGGCCGACGCCCGGTCGCAGGCCGCCGCCAAGAGCCCCCTCCAGTCCGACGGGGAGTGAGATGGACCAGGACACCGTCCGGCACATGTTCATCGTCGGCCTGCGCGACGCCCATGCCGTCGAGCATCAGGCGCTGGGCATCATGGACCGGCAGATCGAGCATCTCGCCCAATATACCGAGGTCGAGGCGCGGCTTCGCAGCCACAGGGGCGAAACCGAACGCCAGATAGAACGGCTGGAGGGCATATTGGACGCGCTGGGCGACAGTCCGTCGGCCATCAAGGACGCGGCGCTGAAGTTCGGGGGCAGCGTTGCTGCGCTGTCCCACGCGCTGGCGCCGGACGAGGTCATCAAGAACAGCCTCGCCAACTATGCGTTCGAGAATTATGAGGCGGCGGCCTACAAGGCCCTGATCGCCATGGCCAGGGCGGGCGGGTTCGAGGCGGCCATTCCCGTGCTGGAGGAAAGCCTGCGCGAAGAACTGGCGATGGCCACGTTCCTGGACGAGATGCTGCCCAGGGTGATCGACAGGTTCCTCGCGCTGCGCAGCCAAGGAGAGCAGGCCAGCCATTGAGCATCGACCTGTCGCCGGTTCTGGCCGGCACGATTGCAAGCCTGCTGGCAGGCGCGGCGACCGGCTTGGGCGGATTGCCCATGTTGGGCATCGGCCGGTCGGCGGCGCGCTGTCAGGGCGTGATGCTGGGATTTGCGGCGGGCGTGATGCTCGCCGCTTCCTTCTTCTCTCTGATCGTGCCCGCCATCGGCATATTGGACCGGCAGGGCATCGGCTCCTGGCCGGCGGCGGCCATGATTGCCGTGGCGGTTCTGGTCGGCGGGGCGCTGCTGCTTGCCCTCGGGCGCTTTTCCGTCGAGCGTTTCACCAGTGAGGAGGGGCTGGACCGGACGGGCCATCGCATCTGGCTGCTGGTCGCGGCGATCACGCTGCATAACGCGCCGGAGGGGCTGGCGGTCGGCGTCAGCTTCGCGCGGGATGCGGGGGGAGAGGGCTATGCCACGGCCCTGGGCATCGGAATCCAGAACATACCCGAAGGTTTCGCCGTGGGCAGCGCGTTGGCGTTGCGCTATCCGCCGCTCCTGGCCTTTGCCGGGGCGCTGGCATCGGGACTGGTGGAACCGGTATTCGGTGCGCTGGGCGCGACGCTGGTGCATCGCTTCGCCATGCTGTTGCCGATCGCCCTGTGCCTTGCGGCGGGGGCGATGATCAGCGTCGTGATGAGCCAGATCGCCCCTGAACTTGGCGAGGACGGGCATGCCGCCCAGGGAAGCCTGCTGATCGGCCTTGCGGTGATGACCTGCCTCGACGTCGCACTCGGTTGAGGGCGTTCAGCGGCCCGGCGACCGCAGCGTGAGCGCTGCGGGATAGAGAAGCGCCATGCCGCAAATGGCCAGCAGGACGATGAGCATCAGCATGGCCATGAACACGCCGACCCGGCGACGACGCAGCGCGACGAGGATGCCGGTCAATCCCGCCAGCGCGACCGCCGCGACGATGGCTATGATGATCATGCCGCCTGCCTGCCCGACTTGATCATGCCGGGAATCGGGTGTTTCGCGACCAGCCTGCGCCGTCGTTCATCCTTGTTGATCATGCTGCGCCTTGCCATGCTGTTTTGTCGCAAATCTTCCGATGAAGAAGCGCGGATGAAAGAAGATGTCATCAACACAGATGAATCCGGAGGCGATTTCTTCCCCATTCATGGGTTGCGCTAACATAGGAAAGGATGTGTTTCCGCGTTCCGGCAAAGGCGATTCCGCGCTAAGATGGATCAGCGTCCATTCCGATGCGGTCGGGGCGGTTCCGCTCTACTCTTCTCCTCATCGTCCGGCTCGCCCGTGATCATCCGCAGGCCGCCCCCTCTTACCGATGCGCCGCTCCTGCCATTGAACGGGGCGGATGGAAGGACATGATGGCCCGCGAACCGACCAGCGCCACCCGGAATTTCGCTCATCCCATAGCAGGAGAGGAGCCGACGCCCGGCGACACCGCCATCCACAACTACACGATCAATTTCGGACCGCAGCATCCGTCGGCCCATGGCGTGCTTCGACTGGTGCTGGAACTGGATGGGGAAGTGGTGGAGCGGGTCGACCCGCATCTCGGCCTGCTGCATCGCGGCACGGAAAAGCTGATAGAATATAAGACCTATTTGCAGGCGCTCCCCTATTTCGATCGCCTCGACTATGTATCTCCCCTTTGTCAGGAGCATAGCTTCGTTCTGGCGATAGAGAAGCTGCTCAATCTGGAAGTTCCCATGCGCGGCCAATATCTGCGGGTATTGTTCGCGGAAATGACGCGGATCAAGAATCATTTGCTCTCCGTGGGCGCACATATCATGGACGTCGGGGCGATGACTCCCAATCTCTGGCTGCTTGAGCTTCGGGAACAGCTCATGGGCTTTTACGAGCGGGCATCGGGCGCGCGGATGCATGCGGCCTGGTTCCGGCCGGGCGGGGTGCGCGTGGACGTGCCGGAAAAGCTGCTCGACGACATAGGGGCATGGCTGGACCATTATTCCACCATGTTCGAGGATGCCGTCGGCCTTGCCATCGACAACCCGATCTTCAAGGCGCGCAATGTCGACATCAGCGCGGTTTCAAAGGAGGATGCGCTGCGCTGGGGCTTTTCAGGGCCGATGCTGCGCGCCTGCGGCGTACCGTGGGACTTGCGCCGGAGCCAGCCCTATGACGTCTATGACCGGATGGATTTCGACATACCGGTGGGCAGCCGGGGCGATTGCTACGACCGGCTGCTGGTGCGCGTGGAGGAGGTGCGGCAATCCGCCCGCATCATGCGCCAGTGCCTGAACGCCATGCCCGGCGGACGCGTGTCGAGCGACAACAACAAGGTGGTGCCGCCGCGACGGGCCGAGATGAAGCGGTCGATGGAAGCGCTCATCCATCATTTCAAACTCTACAGCGAGGGTTTCCACGTTCCGGCGGGGGAAGTCTATGTCGCGACCGAAAGCCCCAAGGGGG
The DNA here is from genome assembly GCF_004152845.1 of Sphingobium fuliginis. Taxonomy (GTDB): domain Bacteria; phylum Pseudomonadota; class Alphaproteobacteria; order Sphingomonadales; family Sphingomonadaceae; genus Sphingobium; species Sphingobium fuliginis. The sequence goes on along the minus strand of NZ_SEON01000001.1, from coordinate 210,464 downwards.
AATTCGGCGTCTATCTGGTCGCCGACGGCACGGACGCCCCCTATCGCTGCAAGATCAGGCCGACCGGATTCAGCCATCTTCAGGCGATGGATTTCCTGACGCGCGGCCATATGCTGGCCGATGTGACGGCGATATTGGGATCGCTGGACATCGTGTTCGGAGAGATCGACCGCTAGCGCCAAATCGACATTCAGCCCTGACGGCCTGCAAATGACGCTTTTCCGTGCTTCCGGTGCTCACCTACCTTGAGTAGGCTGCGCTCCGGGTCACCGAAAACCACCATTTTCGGCTCGTCATCATCTGAATGTCGATTGGCTCTAGGCGGGAACCGGCCGGTTCAGCCGCGCGGTTCGCCCTCTTCCGACAGGGCGGCGATGACGCGGGCGGCCTTGGCCACGCCCTCCGCCCTGCACTGTTCGCGCGCTTCCGACGCGATGCTCTGCGCGTCCTGGGTGGTGATCAGGCCCTTCTCCACCAACCTGCCGACCAGCGCGGCCACCCATTGGACGCCGGCGGTGGCGATGTCTCCGTCGGTCAGGGCTTCATCCTCGATCGTCATGGTGTCTCTCTCCTCTTCAGCTCATGTGCGTCGTCGTCAGAACCGACGGATAGACCAAGATGACGGAGGCGGCCGCCAATATGAGGATCGCCGCCGCGAGCGCGCCGCCCCGGCTCAACCGGCCCCTGTGCAGACCGTAGAGCACGACGCCCAGAAGCGCGGCCGCCACGAGGACGATGATCGCCGTCAAACCTGTCACCGACATGGGCCGTCTCCAATCGCGATGTGTCGCGCTCCATCGTCAGGATGGCGGCGCACGGGATGGGGGAAAGCCTTTATACGCGGCCCATCGGCAGGGGGTTCCCGGGCTGGCGGACGGCCGCGCCGCAAAAGGGGAAAAGCGCGCCCGCGCTAACATAGGGTTATCGCACGGACGCTGCCCTTCGGCCTGCCGGGCGTTGTCGCCGCAGCAGCCCCGCAGAAGGAGAACCTCATGCTTTGTCCCAGCATGCCCCGTCCCATATCGACCGCCCTGATCCTGATGGCGTCCTCCGCCCTGCTTTGCGCCTGCAGCCCCGCCGCGCAGAATGAGAATGGCAGGGTGCCCGGCGGAACGAACCAGCAGGAGGCGATCAATGCCGCTGGCGACATGGGTGGCGCGAACGCCATGCCGGGCATCGGCGCTCCGGGCGCGGCCGGCAACGGAACGCAGCCATGACCGGCGGCCGTTCGTTCCGGCCGGGACTGCCCGCCTGCCTCGCCGTGCTGGCCCTTTCCGCCTGCAACCAGACCGATGGCGCGTCCGAACGGGGACCGGCCAATGGCAGCGCCACGGTGGCCAAGCATTATGAAGGGCCGAAGCCCGAGGGCGTCTCCCGCCCTGACGAGGCGGTGACCACCACCTTCTACATTCCGCAGGCCGCGATCGGCGACATGTATGAGATAGAGGCGGGCAAGATCGCCATGGTGCGTGCCCGCGCGCCCGAGGTGAAGGCCTTTGCGCGGAAGATGGTCTCCGACCACCAGAAGAGCGGCGAGCGGCTCAGGCGCTTCGTTGCGGACAATCCGGTCAACATCGCCATCCCGCAGAATATCGATGCGCGCCGCCGGGCGATGCTGGGCGCCCTCAACGGTTCGGGCGACCGGGAATTCGACAGCGTCTATGTCGGCCAACAGGCGGCGGCGCATCTGGAGGCCTTCAACCTGCAGAGCAGCTATGCCCGGCGGGGCGATTATCCCGTGCTGAAGAAGATGGCCGGGGAGATGGTCCCGGTGATCGCGGCGCATCGCAGGGAGGCGGAGGCGCTGGACGCCAGCTTCGGTCCGACCGCCAGGCCGGTTCCGGCCGGGCAATGACCTGCGGAAATGCCAGGATGGCACGGCCGGAATGCCGAGGGCCATCGCCTGTTTCTACCGGCGCGAACTGGATGCCGACCGGCGCCGCTGTACCCCCGGCGCCGGAAACGCAAAAGCATCATTGGCAGGCCGCCAGACCTGAATGTCGATTGGCTCTAGCGGTCGCCCTTTCCGCTGGCCGCTTTCCCGTCTTCCTTCTTCTTGCCGGAACTGGCGCTGCCGCTGCCGCGCGCGTTATTGCCGCCGCCGCGGCCCGTGCCGGTGCTTCCATGAGCGCCATCGCCGCCCTTCTTCGTGACCGCGCCCGGATTTCCGCCTGCACCTTTTTGCGCCATTCCTGCCTCCTGATATGATCGAAGGATCAACGGAGCGGCGCTTGCGGCGTTCCGGACGCCGGCCCCTTTCATGCGCTGGCGCTAACCCAGATGAACGACTTCGGGAAAGGACCGTCTGGGGTCTTTTCGCGCCCGCCTAGCCGGCCGTCCGCCGGAGGGGCATGGTCATGCAATGGATGCCGCCTCCACAGGCGGCGAATTGCGACACGTCCAGCGCGACGCCTTGAAATCCCGCCGCGCTGATCCGGGCGGCGACGTCGTCATGCCCAGCGCCCATCAGGATCGTCCGGCCGTCGATGGAGAGGATATTGCAGCCCAGGCCACGCGCCTCCTTGTAGGAAACGGGCAGCAGCGTGATGCCGCGCGCCTCGACGGCTGCGAGGAAGGCGTCGTCGAGAACGTCGACGCAGGCCAGTGCATGATGGGCGTCGAGCATGCAGAATTGCGTGTCGAGATGGAGGAAATGCGGATCGAAAGCGTAGCGGAGAATGTCCCAGCCATTGGCGGCAAAGGGCTCCGCAAAGGCATGGGCGCCCGCCTCGTCCGTCCGCTCGCCGGATATGCCCAGGATCAGCAGCCCGCGCCGCGCCAGGCAGATGTCGCCGCCCTCTATCCTGCCTTCGCAGATGCGACGGACGGGACGGGCGCCGAGGCGGGACAAGGCCTGCGCCACATGGTCCGCTTCCCGCGCGCGGTGCGGCATGGCGGGATTCAACGCGACAAGGCCCCAGGGCGTCGCCACGCCCGTATCGCGGGTGAAGCAGAGGTCCGGCAGATCGGCATGCGTCGGCAGAAGATGGCACCGCACCTGATGATCGGCCAATGCCCCGCGCAGGGCGCGATGTTGCCGTTCGGCCTTGTCGACCGAAACCGCCAGTCCCTTGCGCAGGCTTTCGCGCGTGACCGAACAGCAGGGAACCGGCTCCAGATGGGAAGGCGCGCAAAGCAGCACGTCGGTCAGCCTGTCGCTTTCCCCTTCCACGAAAAAATCGCGGATGATGGTGGCGCCCGCTCCGCCGTCTTCGCCGTGCCAGTCCAGTTTCATGCCTGCGCTCCGTGCCGCCTTGCTTCCTTCGCGTTCAACGCATCCGCCTTGCGACTGTATCCCGGCAATCTTCCCGCGACGGTCGAAGCATTGCGCCGCTCCTGCCCCGAAAACCGACGGCCCGCCGGCACTATCATAAGTTAATGTCCGCGGTTCGGTTCGCACCTATCCTTTCCGATGGGGGCCATATTGTCGCAGGCGCAAAATAATGGATCGAATTTTCACCAAAATCGCCACCAGCAGTGCACGCCTCATGGGACAACCCCAGGCCTTCATCATATCCACCTTGCTGATCCTCCTCTGGGCTGTGTCGGGGCCCTTTCTCCATTTCTCCGATACCTGGCAGTTGATCGTGAACACCGCCACGACGGTGCTGACCTTCCTCGCCGTCTTCCTGATCCAGAACAGCCAGAACCGCGACGGCGCGGCCATGCAGGCGAAACTGGACGAGATCATCCGGGCCCTGGACAGGGCGCGCGTGGAATTTGTCGGCATCGAACATCTGACGGATGCGCAGATCGCGGCCATCCGCGACGCGTTGGAACGCGACATCAAGGACAAATCGGGCCGCGAAGGGTCGGCCGCCCCCACGGTCGAACGCTTGCTCAAGCGGTATTGAGCGCCGCTATTGGCTGAGACGGCTCAGCCTGAACCGGATCTCTATCGTCAGGCCGGCATCCTTCCACAACCGGACGAGGGTGCCGCCCGTTCCCCTGAGCGACGCCTGCTCCAGCGCCGTTCCGAAGCCTTCGCGATCCGGCGCCCGGTCCAGGGTGGGGCCGCCGCATTCCACCCACTGGATGAGCGCATCGTCATCCTGGATGCTGACGGTGACGTCCAGCCGGCCGTCCGGCGTCGAGAGCGCGCCATATTTGGCGGCATTGGTCGCCAGTTCGTGCAGCAGCAGCGCGACCGACGTCAACGCGCCGCCGCCGATGGCCAGGTCCGTGCCCTTCACGAATATGCGCTTGCGCTCATCCGCCAGTTCATGGGGCGCGACGATGGCCTCCAGCAGCGAGAACAGGGTCGTGGCGGTTCCCGCCGTCCCCTCATTGTCCACATCGGGCAAGGTAAGCTGGTGCGCGGCGGCGAGCGCCATCAGCCGCGCCGTCAGATCGCGCGTCAGTTCCCCGACATCCTTCGCTCCGCGCGCACTCAGCGCCACCAGCCCGGTGGCCAGCGCGAAGAGGTTCTTGACGCGGTGGCGCATCTCCTTGAGCAGCAGGGTCTGTTGCGCGGCTGCGCGCTTCTGCGCGGTGATGTCGCGCGCGATCTTGGATGCCCCCAATATCTGCCCAGCCGCATTGCGGACGGGGGAAACCGTCAGCGATATTGCGATGAGCGTCCCGTCCTTGCGCCGGCGAACCGTCTCGAAATGATCGATCCGCTCTCCCGCCCTCAGGCGCGCGAGGATATGATCCTCCTCATGCAGGCGGTCTTCGGGAATGACGATCGTCACCGGCCTGCCGATTGCTTCCTCGGCGGAATAGCCGAACAGGCGGCTGGCGCCCCCGTTCCATGTCGTGATGATGCCGTCCAGCGTCTTGCTCAGAATGGCGTCGTCGGAATTTTCAACGATGGCGGCCAGCCAGGCGCCGGCATCGATCTCTGATTTTCCGTCCGAACCGCCTGCCGCCCTGGCTGTAGCTGGTATATCCGACAATCCTGCTTCCTTGCGTGCCCCCATTCGGGGGCGATGGCGTTGACTGGCCGCTTATAGTGGCGCGAGGCCTCCATGCACTAAAGCAGGTTAAGCTCTCCGCCTGGAGGGCCTGTGATGCGGCTGGCCTTCAGCCTGTGAAATGGCCGTGCGGCTTTGCGTGGCCATGGGTTCGGAGGTAGCGATCGTCCAGTTCCGCGATCAGCGCATCCGCCTTCTCCCCGCCTTGCAGTTTCAGCAGCGCGTCGATCTTGGCCTCCATGCGGTCGTCATTCTCCTTCGACGCGGGGGAGCCGACATAGAGGAAATAGGCAAGGCCGACGACCTGCCAGATCAGTTGCAGAAATTCCGATTGCCAGTTCTCGAAAGTGTCGCGGCCCATTTCCACGGCATATTGCGTGAATTCGGCGGCCTGCCCATGTTGTCGCGCGTCGTCCACATAGGCGAGCCATCCGAACGCCCAGTGACCGACGATGGAAACCAGGAAGAATATCGCCGTGATCCATCCATAGGCATATCGTTTCATGAAGGCCGCTTCCCTGCATCATCTTCCACGTGGAAGATGAAACGCCCGGCAAGGGATTGGGATCACTAACATAAGTTGGCCCTTGCGCCTTTTGTCTCATGCGGTCGGGCCGGAAGGAATCGGGGGGGGGGGGCGGGAGAGATGCTAACCCAGGTCATCGTCATGCGCGTTTCGGGGCGGCTTTCCGGAACAGCCCGCCACGCCAAAGCGATATGGGTCGTCTTCCCGAGCCGGAGAGCGCCGTCATGCCCCACCCCGCCGATCCGCCCGCCGCGCCGCCGGTCACGTCCACGCCCCGCTTCACCGGGCGATCCGCCCTGATCACCGGGGCGGGGCGCGGCATCGGGCGGGCCTTCGCCGTGGCGCTGGCGCGGGAAGGGTGCAGGCTGGTGATCTGCGACATTTGCGAGGGCTTGCCCGAAGGCACGCCCTATCCCCGGACGTCCCGCGCCGACCTGACGGAGACCCAGCGCATCTGCGAAGCGCTGGGTGCGGAGGTGGTCTGGAAGGTCGGCGATGCAGGCGATCCGGCCTTGGCGCGCGAACTGGTGGCGCTGGCCGAGCGGCACTTCGGTGGGCTGGATTTCCTGATCGCCAATGCCGCCCTGACGATCGAGGGCGAGATCGTCGACCTTTCCCCCGAGATATTCGAGACGGTGGTCCGCAACAATCTGTTGGGGGTGTTCAACATCCTCTCGCCCGCGCTGCGCAGCATGCGCCACGCCGGGCGCGGGCGCGTGATCGTCGTCGCTTCGGGCGATGCGCGCCATGCCGAGCCCAACGCCGCCCCCTATGTGGCGTCCAAATGGGGGCTGATCGGCCTTGCCAAGGTCGCCGCGCTGGAGGTGGCGAAGGCCGGCATCACCGTGAACGCGATCCTGCCGGGGCCTGTCGACACGCCGATGATGTCCAGCGAGCAACGCTTCCGTCAGGTGGTCCCCGACAAGGAGAATCCGACGCGCGACGATTATCTGGAGGCGCGCAGGGATGCGACGCCGATGGGCTATGCCTGGGTCAAGCCGGAGGACATTGCGGCCGGCGCGCTTTTCCTGCTCAGCGACGAGGCGCGCTTCGTCAGCGGCGGAACATTGAGCATCGACGCGGCCGACAGCGCCAACTGGACCTGATGCGCAGCGGCGAGCCCATCGTAGGATGGCCCGGCCCTGACGGCGTGCCGCCGCAGGTGGAGGCGGCGGCGGAAAGGCCCGCTTCGCCCTGGCGGCCGATCGGGATGATCCTGTGCGCGGTGTTCCTGTTTTCCATTTCGGACGTCTTTGCCAAGGGGCTGGGCAAGACGCTTCCCGGATTTCAGGTCGCCTGGCTGCGCTATCTGCTTTTCTTCATGCTTGCCGCCATGCTGGCCGTGCGGGCGGGCAGCGTGCCGTGGCGCAGCCGCCAACCGGGGTTGCAATCGCTGCGCGCCTTGTGCCTGTTGCTTTCCGCCAGCCTCTTCCTGCTGGGCCTGGGGCGGTTGCCGGTCGCGGAGGCGACGGCCATATCCTTCGCAACGCCCGCCTTCGTGACGATGCTGTCCGTCCCCCTGCTGGGCGAGGTCGTGCGGCGAAGGCGCTGGACCGCCATGTTGCTGGGTCTGGCCGGCGTGCTGATCGTCGTCCGGCCGGGGGCGGGCGCCTTCGCGCCCTCCGCCCTCCTGCCATTGGGTTCCGCGCTATGCGGCGCGCTGGGCATCATCGTGACACGCCGGATCGGGGACCGTGATCCGCTGTCGATCACATTGTTCTGGTCGTCGGGTCTGGGACTGCTGGTCCTGACTTCGGGCAGCCCCTTGTGGTTCACGGCCATGGACCGGTGGGAGGTGGCGGCCGCGGCGCTGATGGGCCTGCTCTATGCCGCCGCGCAATTGCTGCTGATCCTGGCCTACCGGCGGTGCGAGGCGTCGTTCCTGGCGCCCTTCTCCTATGCGCAGGTGCTGTTCGCCACGCTGGTCGGCTATCTGGCCTTCGGCGCCCTGCCGGACGGGGTTTCGCTGCTGGGCATTGCCCTGGTGGCGGCGGGCGGAGCCTATACGCTGCAGCGGGAAGGATTTCTCGGCCGGTTGCGGCTGCGCGGCGGGCGCCTGCTGCGGCGGCCGGGCTATGCCGGCAGGATCTGAGCGCGATCCTTGCCCTGTTCCGCGATCAGCCGCATCGGCCTTCCCCGCACCCAGAGGCGATCGACGGCGATGGAGGACCAGCCCGATGGCAGCGTCACGGGGCGGTGGGGCCATGCCTCCGGACTGTCGCCGCTGATGCGGAGGCCGGGCAGTCCCAACAGCATCGTCATCAGCATGCCGCCGATATTGGCGAGGAAGGGGCCGGCGGGCACGGCCGAGTCCGGATGGTCGACGCGATATTCCAGGCATTGGTGGAACCGTCCCGCATCATAGGCGGCATAGCCCTCCTCGAACAGGTCGAGCGCCAGCTTCCGGTCGCCCGCCATGGCCGCCCAGGCGGGATAGAAGGCGGCCAGCATGGGCGATCCCACATAATCGCGCCAGCGGGACAGGAAGAAGTCCAGCGTCGCCTGCCGCTCCCTTTCGCCTGCGGGATAGTCCATCGGGAACAGGCCCGCCAGCGGACTGGGCGTGGCGCCCTTGTCCTCGTCGATCCGGAAGTCTTCATGCGCGGGAATGACCCCGTCGCTCCGGCGCGGCAGATAGAGCGCGTCCAGCATGTCCTGCCAGGCCGCCGGGATGTCGGCGCCGATGCCGGCGCCGATCCGGATCGCGCGCTTCAGCAGGTCGGCGGCCGTCATCAGGGTGAAGCTGTCATTGTCCGGCGGATCCGGCACTTCGGCGGGGCCAGTGGCGCAGGGCAGCTCTGCGCCGCGCTGGGTGCGTTCCAGCCTCCCGGTCAGCCAGTCGGCAACGCCGGCGATGATCGGCCAACCCCGGTCCCGCAGGTAGCGCAGATCGCCCGTGCAATCGGCGTCCAGGGAAAAGGCGCGGGCGACGTGGAGGGACAGATGGGCGGCCAAGGCTGCCGCCGGGCCGTCGTCCGGAGCGGCCTCCTCCCCGCTCAGGGGCGCGGCCTGCCACGGGAAGCGCATGCCCGGCTTCCCATCCAGCCGGGCATGGCGCCGGGCAGCCTCGACATGGCGCGCCCGGAAGTCGATCAGGCTGCGGGCGGCGCCAGGTTGCAGGAGCAGAAGGGGAGGCACGCAAAAGGCGTCGATGTCCCACATCACATGGCCGTAATAATAATGATAGCCCGGCCAATGGGCGAGGCCGAACATGGATGTCGCGGCGGGTGAAGAGCGGTGGGCCGAGGCGTTGAGATAGTAGAAGCCGGCGTCGATCAGTTGCTGATGCCGGGGTTCCGCGCCTTGCGCAACGATGCGGCCCTTCCAGATTTCCGCCCAGCTTTCCCGATTGAGGGCGCGCAGACGCGCCAGCCCGCGCCGCGCGCCCAGGCTGGCGCGTCTGACCGCCTCCTCCCTTGGCCGGTGATGCACGATGGAGGGGATGAGGGCGGCGATCTGATGCAGCTCCACCGGCTGGCCGGCCCTCAGGTCGACGCGATATTCGGCGACCAGAGGGCCGGAGCCGAATTTCGGCGCGATCATGCTGTCATCCGTCAGCGAGCAGCGGCTGTGGAAGGCAATGCCGCAATGGCTGAGATCGCCCTCGGGCACCCAGAGCAGCGACCCTTCGCCCCCGCCGGCGGAGGGGCCGCCGGTGCGCCTTTCGGTCATGCGCCCCTGCGCCGGGCGGGAATCGACCAGCGTGCGCAGCCGGATCGAGCAGGCCTGCCCGGCGGTGATGCGGCTTTCCTGCAGGACGAGCGAGCAGTCGCTACGGCTGGCGAAGGTCGTGACCTCCACGGTCAGCGCCACGTCCCCGATGCGGAAGAGAAACTGGCTGAACAGTTCCCCTGTGCCGAAGTCATAGCTCTGCAGAAGGTCTTCGGCGGCCCAGGGCTGGTCCGACAGCCATGCCTCCCCAATCGCGATGTCGGCGGCGAGCGGGTAGGGGATGGGCACCGCCGCTTCGATCCCCTTGTCCGGATCGGGACCGACGACGCCGTTCAGGATCGCGGAACCCGCCAGCAGGGGGATTTCCCGCACCCGAAGGCCGATCGTGCCGTTGCCGACATAGGCCGGCAGGTCGCTGCCGCGGGCGCCACGACAGGGCGGCGGATTGAGGGGGGCGGAGGTCATCTCCCCGCCCCGGTCATCGCACCTGTCGCGCGGGCACCGGCGGCGCATGGTGAAACGCCATGTCGTCCGGCTCTATGGTGGTGGGGGACCCTTGGTTGTCGGCAGGCGGATCGGGGGGTGTGCGCGGCTTGCCGGGAGACAGCGGCAACATCTTCCCGGTCTTTCGGTCCAGTGCGCGCGCCACGATGATGTCCGCCACCGTGGCGCCCATGACGAAGGCCATCGGCCCCCAGAGCGGGCGGCGCCGGCTGGCCAGGGCGAGCGCCGCAAGATCGAGGGCATCGCCCGCCACGCGGTTCCAGACCCGCGTGGAATGCGCCGGCGCCGCGAGGATGCCTGCGCCGGCGAGCAGCTCGCGCGCTCCGAACAGCCTTATCGTCGCACGGGCGGCGGCATGGTCCTGCCCCAGCCGCCTCGCAATGGCGCGTGGCCGTGCGACTTCCGCCAGTCCCAGACCGATGGAGAAAAGACCGAGGCCAAGGCTCCAGTTCTTCGGTGTCATGTGCAGACAGCCTCCTCGGCGGAAGAACGGCGGCTCGCGCGGGCAGGTTCCCCGATGCCGGGGCAAGCCATATAATGCAGGTTAGAGCGGCCGCCTTATATTCCGGTGCAATCCTGTTCCCATCCGGAAGAGAAATATATCGGCATCGAAGATCAGGCGTTGACCTTGGCGGAGGATGCGACAGTCGGCATCCGCATCATCCAAGTGGAACACAGTCGCCATATGATTCGTTCTCGTGGCCTCAAGAAACGAATACAGGAGAGTATATGCGTGAGATCAGCTTTTCCATGCGTGCTTTCGCTGCTGCATCGGCCCTGTTCCTGGCAAGCACGCCCGCGCTGGCGGGCGATGAAGAACGCGCGCTTGCGGCGATTGCGCAGGCCCAGGGGAAAATCGATGCGGCGGGCAAGTTGAAGGCCGGCGACTTCGATCCGGCGGTGTTGGCGAAGGCCCAGGCGTCCCTGCGTCTGGCGCAGGAGCATCTCAAGAGCGGCAAGGAACAGGCCGCCATCCGGACGGCGGTGGAAGCGCAGCAATTCGCGGACACTGCCATCGGTGAAAGCCGGCTGCGCGCCGATGCCGACGCCCAGGTGCATGCATCGACGGCCGTGGCCGCGCAGCAGGATGCCGCGGCGGCCAATGCGCGCGCCGAAGCCGCCGAGCGCGCAGCGGCTTCCGCGGCCGCAGACGCCCGCGCCGCCCGCGCCGCCGCAGCGGTGCCCGCGCCCGCGACCACTACGGTGACCACGGAAACCGTGAAGACCACCCCTACTGCGACGCGCAAGGCCGCTCCGGTCAAGCGCAAGGTGGTGCAGCGCACGACGAGCCCGGCCCGCGCTTCCGTGGTGGAGAAGACGACCACGACCGTCACCCAGCGCTGACGGCCGACGCCGGACCCCGGACATGGCGGCTTCCTGAGCGGAGCCGCCATATTTCATGCACGGGAATGGATCGCGTCGGAACAATCGCAGGCGGCGCGACTTATCCAGCCTGACTTAGCGACAGCGAGGCCGATCATGTTGTGGACCATCCTTATCATCCTCCTCATCCTCTGGGCATTGGGCGCATTCATCGTGCCGGTGGGCGGGGGACTGATCCACCTGCTGCTGGTATTGGCGTTGGTCGTCCTCGTCTATCAGCTTGTGGCGGGCCGACGGGTTCCCTGATCGTTTCACCAGGATGATTGTCGGCACCCGTCCGGCAGTCATCATGGTCGTTTCCTGCAGAGTTGATCCGGATCAGTAAGATTTTCAGGAACGCTCGCCTGTCCCGGGATTTTTAGCCATGATGAATGAGAGGTTTTATCGTGGCGACACAATGGGAATATCACGGGTCACAATTTCTGCAGCAGCCGTTTCAGGAGGAACTTACCTACTGGAATCGTGAACGGCTTTCGCCAGCATTTCCTTCGGACATGACGGCGGAGAGATTCGACCGCGATCGGCGGATGCTTCGTCTGGAGCATGGCTTTATCGAGGAGCTACGCGCGGAGGTTCGCGAGGAAGCGGCGCAGGCGCCGACCGACCCGGACGGGTTCATCGCCTGGTTCGAAGGACTGAAGGAAAGCGGACCCGGCCAGAAGGACGCGCTTTTCCCCTGGCTGGCGCAGGAGGCGAGCCGGGACGAGATTCGATGGTTCCTTTCGCAGGAAGCGGCGGGGGAAGCGGGTTTCGACGATCTGGTCGCCCTGACTCAGGTGAAGCTGCCGCCGCGCGCCAAGCTGGAACTGGCGCGCAACTATTGGGACGAGATGGGCCGCGGCAATGCCAAGGGCATGCACGGCCCGATGCTGGGCCAGCTGGTCGACATACTCCACCTCGACATCGGGGTCGAGAGCACGGTCTGGCAGAGCCTGGCCCTCGCCAATGCGATGACGGCGATGGCGACGTCGCGCTGTTATGCCTGGCACAGCGTCGGCGCGCTGGGCGTGATCGAACTGACCGCGCCCGGCCGTTCCGCCCATACCGCCCAGGGCCTGCGCCGCATCGGGCTCAGCGGCAGCGAAAGGCGCTATTTCGATCTGCATGCCGTGCTGGACGTCAAGCATAGCCGCGACTGGAACGACGAAGCCATAGTGCCGCTCGTCGCCGAAGACCCACGGCGGGCGACGGCGATGGCGGAAGGCGCGCTGATCCGCCTTCAATGCGGGGAGCGTTGTTTCGAGCGCTATCGCGCGCATTTCGGATTGGGATGAGGCGCCATGGCGGCAAATCCCAAAATCCTGCTGGTGGAGGACGATCCGGCGATAGCGGGCATCATCGCGGACCTGCTGGAAGACGCGGATTATGAGGTGGACGGTCCATATGCCAGCCTGGCGGACGGCATGGCGGCGGTCGCGGCGGACTTCCCGGCGGGCGCGGTGCTCGACGTGCGGGTGAGGGATGGGGATGTCGGTCTGCTCGCCGACGATCTGGACCGATATGACATCCCTTATCTGTTCTGCACCGGCGCCTTTGCGCATCCTGCCGTCAACGCTCATCCCGGCGCTCCGCTCGTGCCCAAATGGGCCTTGTCCCGCCAGTTGATCGATGCCCTGCGCCGGATCGTGCATTAGAATGAGGATGGCCCGCCATGAGCGCATCGGATGGGAAGGGCGATACGGCGGAAACCCTGTCGCCCATCATTCCCGAAGATATTGAGAATGCCGCCGCCGCGTTGCTGAAGGACTGTTGTTCCGCCGAACTGACACTGGCGACGGCGGAAAGCTGCACGGGCGGGCTGCTGGCGTCGCTGCTGACCGATGTGGAGGGCGCGAGCCATGCCTTCGAACGCGGCTTCGTCGTCTATAGCGAGGATGCCAAATGCGAATTGCTGGGCATCCGCAGCGAGCGGATCGCGGCCTGCGGTGCGGTCAGCCGGGAGGTCGCCATGGCGATGGCCGATGGCGCGATCGAACGGTCCCATGCGGACATCGCGCTTGCCATAACGGGCTATGCCGGCGCGGCCCCGCCCGGGGAAGAAGCGGGCCTGGTCCATTTCGCCTGCGCCGCACGAGGCGGGCCGACCGAGCATCGGGAAGAGCATTTCGGGGACATAGGGCGAGGACCCGTGCGGATCAGGTCCATCCGGGTCGCGCTCGAGATGATGAGGCATGCCCTTGAGCGAGGTTGAAAGGTTCGCGTCGATCCATAGCCACGGCCTTGTCCGTGTCGCGGCGGCGACGCCCAAGGGCAGCGTTGGCGATGTCGGAGCCAATGCACAGGCGATCCGGACGCTTGCGCGGCAGGCGGCGGGCGGCGCGGCCGACCTCCTGCTGTTTCCCGAGCTATGCCTGTCATCCTATGCGATCGACGACCTGCACCTGCAGGAAGCGCTGCTCGACCGGGTGGAACGGGAGGCGGCGGCGCTGATCGAGGCGAGCGCCGGCTGGCCGGTGTTGCTGATCGGTGCGCCGCTTCGGCGCGGCGGGCGGCTCTACAATTGCGCGCTGGTCATTGCGGACGGGCGGCTGCTGGGCGTGGTGCCGAAAAGCTATTTGCCCAATTACCGCGAATATTATGAAAAGCGCTGGTTCGCGTCCGGGGCCGGTCTTTCCGGGCTGGAAGTCGACGTCGGCGGCCATGTCGCGCCGTTCGGCACGGACCTGCTGTTCGCGGCGGACAGCTGTCCCGACTTCATCTTCCATGTCGAGATCTGCGAGGATTTCTGGGCGCCGCTGCCGCCCTCCACCATGGGGGCGATGGCGGGCGCGCTGATCCTGTGCAATCTTTCGGCCTCCAACATCACCATCGGCAAGGCGCGCGACCGGCATCTGCTATCCGCCTCCCAGTCGGTGCGCTGTCAGGCGGCCTATGCCTATTCGGCGGCGGGCACGGGCGAGAGCACCACGGACATGGCCTGGGATGGGCAGGCCATGGTGCATGAGCTGGGCGAACTGCTGGCGGAATCGGAGCGGTTCGGGGATGCGGCGGAACTGCTCTACGCCGATGTCGATGTGCAGAGGCTGCGGCTGGAGCGGATGCGCAACGGCACCTTCAACGACAATGCGGCCGCGGCCGGGCATCCGGAAACCCGCTTCCGTACCGTGCGTTTTCCGTTTTTGCGCGGCGGCAAGGATGTCGGCCTGCACCGGTCGCCCCGGCGCTTTCCCTTCGTCCCCGCCGATCCGGGGCAGCTTGCGGCGGATTGCTACGAAGCTTTCAATATCCAGGTCGAGGGGCTGGTCACGCGCTTTCGCGCGACCGCGGGCCGGCATTTCGTCATCGGCGTGTCGGGCGGCCTCGATTCCACCCATGCCCTGATCGTCGCCGCCAAGGCCTGCGACCGGCTGGGCCTGCCGCGCTCGGCCATATTGGGCTACACCATGCCGGGCTTCGCCACGGGCGAGTTGACCAAGGGCCATGCCTGGGCGCTGATGAACGCATTGGGGGTGAAGGGGGAGGAGATCGACATCCGCCCCGCCGCCCGCCAGATGCTGGGCGACATGGGGCATCCCTTCGCGCGGGGGGAGCCGGTCTATGACGTGACCTTCGAAAATGTGCAGGCGGGTTTGCGCACGGACTATCTGTTCCGGCTGGCCAACAGGCATGGCGGCTTCGTCGTGGGGACGGGCGACCTCAGCGAACTGGCGCTGGGCTGGTGCACCTATGGCGTGGGCGACCAGATGAGCCATTATGCGGTCAACAGCGCCATTCCCAAGACATTGATCCAGTTCCTGATCCGCTGGTGCATCGCGACCGGCCAGTTCGATGCGGCGACTGCGCGGATATTGGACGCGATATTGCATACCGAAATCTCGCCCGAACTGGTGCCGGCGGGGGAGGACGGCGCCTTGCAGAGCACGGAGGATCGGGTCGGCCCCTATGCGCTCAACGATTTCTTCCTGCATCATATCGTGCGCCTGGGCCTGCCGCCGTCGAAAGTCGCCTTTCTGGCATGGCACGCCTGGCGCGACGCCGGAAGCGGCGCATGGCCGACGGATTATCCGGAGAGCGCCAAACGCGCCTATGATCTGCCGACGATCCGGCACTGGCTGGAAAATTTCCTCTACCGCTTCTTCACGATCAGCCAGTTCAAGCGGTCCGCGCTGCCCAATGGCCCGAAAATCTCCTCCGGCGGCGCGCTGTCGCCCAGAGGCGACTGGCGGGCGCCGTCGGACGGGACCGCGACGGTGTGGCTCGACGAATTGGCGCGTGGCCTGGATGGCGACGACAACGGGGGCTGACCTCCGCCGAAGTCGTCGTGGGATCACGCGGCCTGACGCCGGAACAATGTTTCGAACACGGATTTTATCACCCATGCCGATATTCCACATTCACCTGTTCAACGACGACAATGTGATCGACGAAGCCGGTCAGCAATTTGCTGACGTGGCGGAGGCGCGGGCCGAAGCGATCCGCAGCGGGCGCGAAATCATCGCGGAACATGTCATCCACGGCCGGCCTGTCAATCTCGATCATCATCTGGTCTTGCAGGACGATCAGGGCCGCAAGCTGGAAACGATCTATTTTCGCGATGTCGTGACGTTCGGTGGCTGACCTGCGGCGATCCTGCAGGCCGCCCCCCTCGCGCATCATCGCCCTGCGGCCATTGCGCCCTCTTGTGGGGAGCGTCGGCTGATGCCGCATCCTGCCCTGCAATATTTCCTGAACCGGCTTCTGATCCGTTCCCCGCTGACGGAGGAGGAACGGCAGGCGATCCTGTCCATGCGCTTCCATTTGGCGCAGGTGTCGCCCAATGTCGACATCGTCCCTCCCGGTCATCTGGTGACCTATTCCTGCCTGGTGGCGGAAGGCCTTGCGGGGCGGTTCGGGCAGTTGCCCAACGGCATGCGGCAGATCACGGCGATGTATATTCCCGGCGACATGTGCGACCTGCATTCCGCCATGCTGCCGCGCGTGGAATGGGCGGTTCAGGCCCTTTCCGCGCCGCTGACCTACCTGAAGATCCCGCATGAGGAACTGCTGCGGGTCTCGCGCGCCCATCCGCGCGTGGCGGAGGCCTTCTGGCGCGACTGCGTGGTCGACGCTTCCATCATCGCCCAATGGGTGGTCAGCCTTGGCAGGCGGGATGCGGCGGCGCGCACCGCGCATCTGCTGTGCGAAATGGCGTTGCGGCTGGAATGCGCGGGCCAGGGTTCGCGCACGGCCTTCGAATTCAAGGCGACGCAGGCGCATATTGCCGACGCGCTCGGCATCACGCCGGTGCACATGAACCGCGTCGTTCGCTGGCTGAGGCAGCAGGGTGTCCTGTCCTGGACCGGGCGGACCATCCGCGTGCTGGACTGGGACGGCCTCGTCCGCATCGCGAGCTTCGACGGCGGCTATCTGGAAATGCGTCGGGAATAGGCTCATAGCAGCCAGCTCGCCGCCAGCGACAGGGCGCAGAGGAAGGTGACGCCGGTCGTCGTCCAGCCCAGCAGGTTAGTCCAGCGGCCATTGGTGCGCGCGCCGACCACGGCCGGGCGGTTGGTGAGCAGCATCATGAGCAGCAGCAGCGGCGGCACGGAAAAGCCCTGGACGATGCCCGACCAGACCAGCGCCTTCATGGGGTTGAAGCCCAGGAAGTTCATCGCCGCCGCCAGCGCCGTCACCGCCGCGATGATGGCATAGAACAGCCTGTTGTCCTGCGGCGCGTCATGCAGGCTGCCCGCGCGGCCCAGCCCCTGCACCACGTCATAGGCCGCGCCCGTGGTCATCACCGGCACCGCCAGGAAGCCCACCCCGACCACGCCGGCCGCGAACAGGAATTTCGCGGCCTGACCGGCGATGGGTTCCAGCGCGGCGGCGGCGTCGGCGGCGGTCTCGATCTCCGTCCGTCCGGCGGCGTGCAGGGTGATCCCGGTCGCGAGCAGGATGAAATAGAGGATGAGGTTGGAAAAGATCATGCCGGTCAGCACGTCGCGGCTCGTCCGCTTCATCTCCGACGCGGTCGCGCCCTTGCGCTGCCAGAGCCGGCGGCGGCCCAGGGCGATCTGCTCCTCCACCTCCTGATTGGATTGCCAGGTATAGATATAGGCGGAAAGCGAGGTGCCTATGCAGGCGACGATCAGCGACAGCGATTGCGCATCGATCCTGAGCGCGGGGATGAAGGTGGCGCGCAGCACCGCGATGGGATCGGGGCGGGCCATGACCGCCGCCGCCACATAGGCGAAGAGGATGAGCGCCAGCCAGCGGAACACGCGCCGGATGAGCATGTAGGAACCGAAATATTGCAGGGCGAAGATGATCGCAGCCGCGCCCACCACGATCAGCGGCACCGGGATCGGCACCAGCAGGTTGAGCGCCGCGCCGATGCCGCCCAGGTCCGCCGCCGCCTCTATGATGTTGCCGGCGAAGGCGAGCGTCACCAGCGGCAGCAGCAGCCAGCGCGGGAACTGATCGCGGATGCAGGCGAACAGGCCCTTGCCATAGACCTGCCCGATCTTCGCGGACAGATAGACGACGACATACATCATCGGCAGCAGGACCGGCGCGATCCACAGGAAGGCAAGGCCGTAGCGCGCGCCCGCGCTGGCATAGGTGCCGATCGCGGAAGGATCGTCGTCTGCGGCGCCCGTCACGATGCCGGCGGCGAGCATCTTCATGACGCCCCGGCGCGGCCTGTCCACCGGCCTGCGGGTTTTCAGCGGTTCACGGGATTGGGTAGTCAATTTCCACCTCGAACGGGCAAAGCCGTGGTTCAACACGGCAGGCATGGCGGGAGGTGCATGGCCGTTAACCCATGATAGCGGGCCGGTTTCCCGTACACGCCGATGCCGGAATTTCGATCACATAGGTTAGCGGATCGTCCGGGTCGCGCCGGCGGTCCGGAACGCGCTCCACCGGGCGGGAATTGGGGCAGGCATGGCGGATCACATGGCAGATTGGGCGGCTGCGATGCGCGCGGGGGACCATGCCGCCGCCTGGGCGATTTCGGATCGGGAACTCCAGCGGCGCGATCCCGCCCGCCGGGACGATCCGACGCTGCCCTATCATCAGCGCTGGGTATGGGACGGGCGGCCTTATGAAGGCAGGCATTGTCTGGTGCGCTGCTATCATGGCCTGGGCGACAGCATCCAGTTCGCGCGCTTCCTGCCGATGCTGGCGGCGCGCACGGCCTCGCTGACGGTGGAGATGCAGCCGCGGCTGATCGACCTCATCGCCGGACCGGGCGGAGGCATCCGCTTCGTCCCCTTTATCGACGCCCATCCGCTGCCGCAGTCGGAATGCGATCTGGAGATCACGGAACTGGACTTCGCTCTTCGGCTGACGCCCGCCGATGCGGCGATGCCCTATCTCGCGGCGGAAAGCGGCGTGCTGCCGCATGGTTGCGTCGGGCTTTGCCATGGCGCGGGACCGTGGGACCCCGCGCGGTCCATTCCGCCGCACCTGCTGGCGCCGATCTGCGCCATGGCGCCCTGCATCAGCCTGATGCCGGAGGCGACGACGCTGCCCGTGCTCAATCCGGACGGCTGCCCCTTCGACATGAAGGCGACGGCGGCCCTGATCGCCGCGACGGATCTGGTCATCACCGTCGACACGATGATCGCCCATCTGGCCGGCGCCATGGGCAAGCCGACCTGGCTGTTGCTGAAGTCCGATCCCGACTGGCGCTGGCCGGTCGGCGCGCGCGGCACGCCCTGGTATCCGTCGATGCGGATCTATGCCCAGCCCAGCGCCGGCGACTGGGAAACGCCATTGGCCGAACTGGCGCGCGACCTTGCCGCCTGTCCGGCGCTCGCAGCGGAAAGGTAGCTGAACATGGGATATATGCCGACCCCTTCCGTGCCGGTGTCCTGGGGGGAGCTGCTGGACAAGATGACGATCCTGCAGATCAAGCAGGAGCGGATCGCCACGCCCGCCGCGCGGGACAATGTGGGCAGGGAATATCGGTTGCTGAGCGCCATTGGCGAACAGGCCCTGCGCGACGGAGCCGTGGGCGGTTTGGTCGAAAGCCTGAAGCGGGTGAACGAGGCGCTGTGGGAAATCGAGGACGCGATCCGGGGGGAAGAGGCGGCAGCGCGGTTCGGCGCGTCCTTCATCGACCTTGCCCGGTCGGTCTACCGGATGAACGACCGGCGCGCCGCGATCAAGCGGGAGATCAACCGCCTGCTGGATTCCGAACTGGTGGAGGAAAAAAGCTATGCCGCCTGCGCAGCGGACTGAGATGCGGCGGCTGGGCGTCCTGACATTCCACCGTTGCATCAACTACGGTTCCTATTGGCAGGCGCGCTGTCTGGTCGAAGGGTTGCGGCGCATGGGTGTCGAGGCCGAATTGCTGGACCATGAGTCGCCGCGCGTCACCCGGGCGGAGCTTCGCTGCGCGCTCAGTCCCACCCTGCCGCAGCGGACGCCGCGCAGCGATTTTCCGGCCTATGCCCGCAAGACCCGGAAATTTCGCGAGGCGTTCGAGCGGTTGCCGCTGTCGCGCCGCTTTCCCATCGACCGGCCGGAAGAGATGGGCGATTATGACGCCGTCATCGTCGGCAGCGACGAGGTGTGGAACCTGCGCCACCCCTGGTATGGCGGATGTTCGGCCTTTTACGGAAAGGGGGTTCGCGGGACGCTGATCTCCTATGCAGCCAGTTTCGGCAATCAGAACGCGTCGGAGGGACTGTCCGACCATTGGGCAAGCCAGATCGGCAACTTCGCCTCCATTTCCGTGCGCGACCAGAACAGCCGCCGGATGATCAGAACCGCGCTGGGTCATGACCCCGACATCGTGCTGGACCCTTGCCTGCAATTTCCCGGACCGGCGGCGCGCAGGGGCGCGTCCGGCGAAGGCTATGTGGCGCTTTACGGTCATAATTTCCCGGAGTGGTTCTGTCTTTCCGTCCGCAACTGGGCAAGGGCGCGCGGGCTCCCGATCCGCAGCATAGGCTATCGCAACGACTGGGCGGACGAGCAATGGCTGGAGGCCGGACCGCTGGAATTCGCCGAGCTGATGGCGGGCGCCGACGCCGTGGTCACCAATTTCTTCCATGGCTGCGTCTTCGCCCTGCTGAATGGGCGTCCTTTCGTCACGGCGCCCTCCGCCTACCGCATGAACAAGGTGCGCGACCTCCTCTGGGAGCTGGGCGCGGAAGGGCATATGATCCTGCCGGAGGATGATGATCGGGTCGTCGCCCGGAGCCTCGACGAACCGCCGGCATCGGCCGTGCAGCAGCGCATCGATCAATTGCGGGCGCAGTCGGGCGATTTCCTGCGGCGGGCGCTGGCGATGCCGTCATGAGCGCGGCGGCGGTCAGCCCCCGCGACATGGTTTCGTCGGGCCTCTGCATCGGCTGCGGCGGCTGCGTCGCGCAGGCCCGGTCCGAGCAGGCCCGGCTGGAGTGGAACAGGGACGGCCAGCGAAACCCGGCCGGCGATCCGGATTGGTACCGGCGGCGGAGCGAGGGCTTTTCGGCATGCTGTCCTTTTTCCCCGCACGCCATGAATGAGGATGAGATCGCCGGACAGCGCTTTCCGGCAGCGGCGGCGCGGGACGATTATATCGGCCGGTTCGACGCCGCCTATGTCGGCCACGCCGCCGAAGCCGGCTATCGCGAAAGGGGCAGTTCGGGCGGCATGGTAAGCTGGGTCGCGGGTGAACTGTTGCGCCGGGGGATGGTGGATGGCGTGGCGCATGTGACGCGGGCCGATCCCGCGACCGAGGGGCGTCTGTTCCGCTATCGCATAGCGCGCGATCTTCCTGCTTTGTGGGAGGGCGCGCAGTCGCGCTATTATCCCGTCGACATGGCCGAGGTGCTGCGCGAGATCCGGGAGGTGCCGGGCCGTTATGCCGTCGTCGGCATTCCCTGTTTCATCAAGGCGGTGCATCTCGCCCGCGCCGCCGATCCGCTGCTGCGGGAACGTATTGTCTTCACGCTGGGCCTGGTGTGCGGGCATATGAAAAGCCGCCATATGGCGTCCAGCTTCGCTCGGCAGATGGGTTTCGATCCCGCCGCTGTCCGGGAGATCGACTATCGCGTCAAGGACCCGGAGCGGCCGGCCAACTGGTACAGGGCGCGGCTGACCGATCGTGCCGGCGAACAGCGTATGCGGGATTGGTGGCATCTGGTGGATGGTGACTGGGGGTCGGGATTCTTCCAGAACAGCGCCTGCGACTTTTGCGACGATGTGGTGGCGGAGACCGCCGACATCGCCTTTGGCGATGCCTGGGTGGAACCCTATTCCTCGGACGGGCGCGGCACCAATGTCGTGGTGGTGCGGTCGCCCGCGCTGCACGCGATGCTGCGCGAACGCATCGATGCGGGAAGGCTGGCCTTGCAACCCGTCGATGCCGGTTTCGTGCGGGAAACGCAGGCGGCGGGCTTTCGCCAGCGGCGGGAAGGACTGGCCTATCGGCTTTGCTGGCGCAAGGCGGGCGTCCGGCCGCGCAAGCGCGTGCGGCCGGGCAGCGCGGGCCTGCCGTGGCGGCGCAGGATGATCTATCGGCTGCGCCACGCGATCAGCAGGGGCAGCGGCAGGGTGTTCCGGCTGGCGGAGGCTCTGGGCAGGCCCGGCCTGTTCCTGCTCTGGGCGCGGGCCATGCTGAAGCTCTACCATGGCCTCGCTTATTCGCGCGGCTGGCTGGGGAAGCTGTTCGACCGTTTTGCGTGACCCTTGGCCGCAATGGTCAGGGGGCGCCTGCTGCGGGCTTACCCCTTGTCGCGTTCCACGAATTTGCTGAACCGGCTTTCCTTCCCGTCCTTCGTCTTGTCCTGATAGAGGAAGGCGAGATTGTTCTCATCGAAGATGCGGAAGAATTCATCCCACTCGATTTCGTCCAGCGCCTCATCCTTTTCGCGAAAGTCGATGCGCAGCAGGCCGCCGCCCTTGCCATTGTCTTCGGTCGCCTTGACGACTGCAGGGCGGCCGCCGCGATCCTCCACCCATTTGCGGATGGTGTCATGGTCGGTGGTCGTGTCCGATGTGCTCATGATGAAGTCCTTTCCTTATCCTGTCGCCGCGGCGTAGATGCCGTCCATGATGTCGGCCACATGCGCCAGTTCTTCGCATCCCGGATCGAAGCGAGGGGAGCGCGCCAGCTTTTCGGCCCATTCCGCCGCCATTCGGCCGCCCCATGGATCGCCGGGCTCCGACAGCGTCTCCCGCGCCGTGCCGCGGAACAGCTCTGCCCGGAAGTCGTAGAAGGAGCCGCCGATGTTGCGGAATGCGGCTCCCGCCCTGTCGCCGTAGAAATCGGCGGCGATCACCGCATCCTGCCCGGCGTGGAGGTTCCAGGAGCAGGCGATCCGGACCATGCGCCCGTCCGCCAGATGCAGCGTCGCCATGCCCAGATCCTCGACCTGCCGGCCGCGATCCTCCAGCGGGCGTCCTTTCGCGAAGAGGGCGGCATCTATCCGCTCCACCTCGGGGAAGTCGAGCACCCAGAGCGCCAGGTCGATCAGATGCACGCCAAGGTCCATCATGCAGCCGCCGCCCGACAGTGCGGGATCGTGGAACCATGGCTTGTCCGGGCCATAGGCATTGTGGAAGATGAGGTCGACGGCATGGACATGGCCCAGTTGGCCGGCGCGGACATGCTCCCGCAGGGCGCGCATTCCTGCGGTGCCGCGATAGGACAGGTCGACGCCCAGCAGCCGGTCGGCCGCGCGGGCGGCGTCGATCACGGCCCGGACCTCCGCCCCGGTGCGGCCCAGCGGCTTCTGGCAGAAGACCGGGACGCCCCGCTCCAGCGCGCGGATCGACTGTTCTGCGTGGAGTGCGCTGGGAGTGGCGATGACCATGCCGTCGAGCGGCTGTTCCAGCAGCGCGTCGAGCGAGTCCAGCCGCACCGCGTCGGGAGCGAGCAGCGCGGCCTCCGCGCCGTTGCCGGGCAGGGCGTCGGCAATGGCGACCGCCTCGATCCCGCCGGTCGCCAGCATGGCCTCCATCCGGTTGCGGCCGATCCAGCCCACGCCCAGAAAGCCGATGTGCGGGCGGGTGAGGAGGGTCGGTGCAGGGGCGATAGCGGCATTCATGGGACGATGATCGCCTTTACGAAACCGTCCGGCTTGTCGCGCGTGGCGTCCAGCGCCTCGCCCAGCCGGTCGAGCGGATAGCGGTGGGTGATGAGCGGCGCGGGATCGATGCGGCCGGAAGCGACCGCCGCCACCGCTTCCCTCATTCCCTCTGCATAGGCCGCGGGATCGCGCTCATGGGCGTTGACGACGTCGATGCCGCGCCAGTTCCACAGCCACATGTTCACCTGGCGCGGCCCGTCCTGATGATAGCCCGCGACGATCAGCTTGCCGCGCTCGGCGGTGAGTTCGCCCGCCAGGTCGAGCGGCCATTGCTTGCCCACCGCCTCTATCGTCCGTTCGCAGAAGCGTCCTTGAGTGAGCGCGCCGACCCGGTCGATGATCGCCTGATGATCGTCCATTGCGATCGTCTCCGCCGCGCCATGATCGCGGGCGAGGGCGAGCGAGGAGGGGCGCCGCGAAATGGCGACGACGCGGGCTCCCGCCTCCGTCGCGAGCCGGGTGAGCAGCGCCCCCAGAAAGCCGATGCCGATGATCGCGATGGTCTGGCCGGGATGGATGTCGGCGCGGCGGAAGATGTTGAACGCGCACCCCAGGGGCTCGCCGGGGAAGGGCAGCCCGTCCAGTTCGGACGGCAGCCGCACGATGGCGCTTTCGTCCGCGAGGTCATGGTCGGCATAGCTGGCATAGGAAAGCGCCGCCACGCGGTCCCCCACCGTTACGGAGGTCACGTCCTTCCCGATGGCATCGACAATGCCCCAGCCCTCATGGCCGAGCGCGCCCGGCTCCAGCGGGAAGCTTTGCCATTCCGGTCCCGCCCAGGGGGTGAGGTTGGAGGCGCAGACGCCGCATCCCTCCAGCCTGATGCGGACCTGACCGGGGCCGGGCCGCGGCATCGGAACCCGGTCGATCCGCACCGCGCCGGGGCCGGTGACAACCGCCGCGCGCATGGTCGCCGCCTTTTCGGCCGGTTCGCGCTCCGCCATCAGCAATGCGCTCATTCCGCCGCCAGCGCGATCGCGCCCTCCCCACGGATAAAGGCCTCCAGCGCTTCATGCGCCCGGTCATCCGTCATCTGCATCGGCGGATGCTTGCAGAAATAGGCGGCCGCCGGATGGATGGGGCCGCCCAGACCGCGATCCAGCGCGATCTTGGCGCAACGGATCATGTCGATGGCGACGCCCGCCGAATTGGGGCTGTCCTCCACCGACAGGCGCAGTTCCAGGTTCATCGGCACGCCGCCGAAGAGTTGGCCTTCCATGCGCAGGAAACAGACCTTGTTGTCATTCTGCCAGGCGACATAATCGGACGGGCCGATATGGATATTCTCATCCTCCAGCCGGGTTTCCGCGACCGACTGCACGGCTTCGGTCTTCGAAATCTTCTTCGACTTCAGCCGCGAACGGTTCGACATATTGAGGAAATCGGTATTGCCGCCGGTGTTGAGCTGGTAGGTGCGGTCCAGCTTCACGCCCCGCTTGGCGAACAGGTCGGTGAGAACCCGATGGACGATGGTCGCGCCCAGTTGCGCCTTGATGTCGTCCCCGATGATCGGCACGCCTGCCCGCTCGAACCGGTCCGCCCATGCGGGGTCGCTGGCGATGAAGACCGGAATGTTGTTGACGAAGGCAACGCCCGCCTCCAGCGCGCATTGCGCGTAGAATTCCGTCGCCTGCTGCGATCCCACGGGCAGATAGTTGAGCAGCACGTCCACCTTCGCCTCGCGCAGCCGTTCGATCACCTGCGCGCGGTCGGGTTCCGCGGCGTCGGCAGGCAGGAAGGTGCGCTCGTCGGGATGGTCCGCCATATGATCGGCGCAGCCGTCGAGCAGGCGGCCCATCTCCACCTTCACCCCGCTTGGGCGGACGTCGCCGCAGAAGGTCTGGGTGCAATTGGGCCGGGCGAAGATCGCTTCGGCAATGTCGCGGCCGACCTTCCGCCGGTCGATGTCCCAGGCCGCCGCCAGTCGGATGTCGCAGGGGCGATAGCCGCCTAGTTCCCAATGCATCAGGCCGCTATGGTCGTTGCTCTCGGCGCGATAGTGGGACAGGCCCTGCACCAGCGAACTGGCGCAATTGCCGACGCCGACGATGCCGATGTTGATAGGTTGCATGATGCGTCTCCGTCAGGCGGTGCGGGCGACCGGCAGGGCGGCCGATGCCGGCGCGTAGCGGTCGATCATCCAGGCGCAGAAATCCGCGAAGGCCTGCGGATCGTGGACCGCGCTGCTGTGATGGGGGGCGATGCCCAGATGTTCGGGCGTGAAGCAGAAGGTGACGGTGACGTCGAAATCGCTGAGCGCCTCCATCTGCCGGTCGAACCAGTCGACCGCATTGGGGCGGAAGCTGTCGGCCCAGCTCAGGCCGGTGCGCAACTGCCTGACGCCCAGCCGCTTCATCCAGTCGACGGCATCGTTCAGGCGCGGGTCCTCGAAATGAAACCATTGCATCAGCCCCATCTCGCCAGCGACCCTGGCATAGTCGTCCAGTGCGGGCTTGGGCGTGCCGTCGGCGCGGATCAGCCCCATGTAGAAATGGCGGTAATAGCTCGATCCTTCCGCTTCCCGATGGCGCGTGGTCGCGCCCCATTCCTGCGGCAGGTCGTAGAGGCTGTACCAATAGATGCGCGGCACCCGCCCGATCAGCAGTTCGGCGGTGCGGTTGAGGCCGAAGACCTGCACTTCCTCCGCGCCGAAGGAGCCGACGCCGACTTCCGTCACCCAGACCGGCTTGTCGGGCACCACCGCCTCGATCTCCGCGATCCGGGCGGGCCAGTCATTGAGCGGCCAGAGGTTCCAGTCGAGCGGGAAGCCGTGCACCGCCACGACATCCACCGCGTCCAGCGCGCCATGGTCGCGCATCCGGTTCACCCAATGCGGATCGATGGGCGACATGCCGCCCAGCACGCGGGTCACGGCGGGATTGGCGTCGGCGATGGCGGCGCCCGCGCGGATAACCATGTCGGCATAGAGCGACCAGTCGGGGTCGACCTCCGGGTCCCAATGCGACTTGTTATTGGGTTCGTTCCAGATCATCGCGGCTTCGATCATGCGTCGGTTCCCTCCTCTGGCCCTTGGGCTGGATAGACGGCCGGCCTGCCCATCAGCTCCCCGAAGGGGATCGGGGCGGCGCGGCAGAGATAGACTTCCTCCTCCGGCTCGGCCTCTATGGTGAAGCCGGCGGCGCGCAGCAGCGCCTGTGCGCCGGCCTTGTTCGGGGCCCACCAGTTGGTCCAGTCATGCGCGAATTTCCGTTCGATGAAGTGCAGGCGGGGATAGGCCGGATTGTCGAAGAAGCCGGGCGGGCGGCTGGTGCCGGGGACGTGGAAGGGATGATCCTCCGGCACCAGCAGCACGTCGGACGAACCCTGCTGCATCGTCTGGAACAGCATCATGTCGCCCGCCACATGCTCGCGGATCAGGTCGAGCGCGAGCAGGGGGTGCCGCAGATGGTAGAGCACGCCCATGAAGATCACGAGGTCGAAGCGGCGACCGAGCTTTCCGACGTCATAGACGGACAGGTTGCGGAACTCGATGCCGTCATGGCCCAGCGCTTCGGCGGCGAAACGGGCCTGGGCCAGATACCGGTCGTCGGAATCGATGCCCAGGACTTCGGCTGCGCCCCGGCGTTTCATCTCGAGCGAATAGAAACCGGCGTTGCAGCCGATGTCGAGTACGGATTTTCCGGAAAGGTCTTCGGGAACGGCATCCGCAAAGCGCGCGAATTTGAAAGCCGGATAATCGCCCAGGAAATGATCCGGCGCGGTTTCCACGCCGCCGATGCGAAGATTGTGGAACCATGGGCCCAATTCTTCGATCTGGCGGCGCAATGCGTCGGTCTTGCGGTCTGCGGCGAGATTCACTGTCTTCATGCGGGTACCTCGTTCAATCGGGTCACGCTACCGCCGCCTGGTCCCAGCAGGATCGTGCTGATCGAACCGGGATCGACTTCGAACCTCAGCAGATTGTCGAGGCTGAGGCCGAGATAATGCGCGATCGTCCCGCGGATGATGTCGCAATGGGTGACGCAGAGGATGGTCGCGCCCGCCTTTTCCCGCGCGACTGTTTCCAGATGCCGGACGGTTCGGGCGACTGCGCCGCCCATCGTCTCTCCGCCCGGCGTCGCGCTGGTGGAGCGGTTGCGGTTCCAATCGCGCCAGCGCGGATCTTCCTCCAGTTCCGGAAAGGACTGTCCGTTCCAGGAACCGAAATCGACCTCGTCCAGATCGGGGACGATGGCGACCTCCAGCTCCAGGGACCGGGCAATGATGGAGGCGGTTTCCACCGTGCGCCGGCGCGGGCTGGCGTGGACGGCGTCTATGTCGTGCAGGCCGCGCCATGCCGCGACCCCGGCTGCCTGCATGCGGCCCCGCGCAGTGAGGGGCGACGCGCCCGCCCGCCCGCTCAGCAGGCGGCCATATTCGCCATGCATCCCATGACGGATCAGGTGAAAGCAGGTGCGGGGCGGTTCGCGAGAGGAGGACAGCATCAACATAGATGCTGCTTAACAGGATTAAGAGAAGGAAAGTTCCATAGACGTAATTCTCAAACAGGTAAATGGAAATATCATGAATAACCTGTGTTTTTGCCGTATAACATGAGTTATTTTCATGAGTTTATATTGAGTAGAGATTCAACGGTTTTCTGAAATATTTCCGGAACCTGACGGTAGAAGAAGATGTTCATGATGCCGTTGCCACGGTTGCGGGGAATATCACATCCTCGCGGCCAATCCTTGGCAAATCATCATCAATGAAGGGGAGCGGCCGTGGAAAAGATTCTTGTCACGGGTGGCGCCGGTTTTATTGGCCGGACGGTTTGCCGGGAGTTGCTGGAGCGCGGCCATGCCGTTCGCGTGCTGGACAGCATGATCGAGCAGGTTCATGGAGACATCGAGCGGCCGGCCGATCTCGATCCGGAGGTTGAGCTGATCCGCGCCGATGTGCGCAACGGCCATGCGGTGGATCGCGCCTTGCAAGGCGTCGACGCCGTCATCCACCTCGCCGCGGAAGTCGGCGTGGGCCAGTCCATGTATGAAGTGGAGCGCTATACCTCCGTCAACGACGTCGGCACCGCCGTCCTCTTCGAACGGCTGATCGACCGTCCGGTGCGGCGTGTGGTGACGGCCTCCTCGATGAGCATCTATGGCGAGGGGCTGTACCGCGACGAGGACGGCCGGATCGTCCAGGACGCGGAGCGCGGGTCGATCCGCGACAATCAGAAGGTTTGGGACCCAGTCGACCGGCAGGGCCGCCCGCTCACCCCCATCGCCACGCCGGAATGGAAGCAGCCCAATCTCGCCTCTATCTACGCGCTCAACAAATATGTGCAGGAACGCACGACCCACATCATGACCGCGCCCTATGGCATGGAGGGCGTCTGCCTGCGCCTGTTCAACGTCTATGGGCCGGGGCAGGCGCTGTCCAATCCCTATACCGGCGTGCTGGCGATCTTCGCGTCGCGCCTGCTGAACGGGCAGAAGCCGATGATCTTCGAGGATGGTGGGCAGCGGCGCGACTTCGTCCATGTCGGCGACGTGGCGCGCGCCTTTGCCGATGCGCTGGAACTGCCGCAGGCGGCGGGCGGCACCTTCAACATCGGCTCCGGGCAGGACCGCTCCGTCACGGAGGTGGCGCAATCGCTTGCACTGGCGATGGGCCGGAACGACGGGGAACCGGAAATCGTCGGCAAAGCGCGCACCGGCGACATCCGCCATTGCTTCTGCGACACCGGCAAGGCGGAAGAGGTGCTGGGCTTCAGGGCCCGGCAGGACTTCCAGCAGGGCCTTGCCGTGCTGGCCGAATGGGTGGCGCGGCAGACCGCCGACGACCGCGTCAATCAGGCGCGGGCGGAGCTGGAAGCGCGGGGGCTGGTCGCGTGAAGCGCGCCGACGGAAGGCCCGTGCTGGTCACGGGCGGCGCCGGCTTCATCGGCTGCAACATCGCCGACCGGCTGGCGGGGGAGGGCGAGCAGGTCGTCGTCTATGACTCGCTGGCCCGGCCCGGCGTCGAGCGCAACCTTGCCTGGCTGGAGCAGCGCCATGGCGCCGCGATCACGCCGGTCATCGCCGATGTGCGGGACGATGCGGCGGTGGACCGGGCGGTCGCCGGCGCGAAGGCGGTCTTCCACATGGCCGCGCAGGTCGCCGTCACCACCAGCTTCACCGATCCGCGCGCCGATTTCGAGGTGAACGCGCTCGGCACGCTCAACGTGCTGGAGGCTGCGCGCCGCTGCGCCACGCCGCCCCCGGTGATCTTCGCCTCCACCAACAAGGTCTATGGCGGGCTGGAGGACCTGGACTTCCCGTTGATCGACGGCGCCTATCAGCCGGCCTCGGAGCATCTGCGCGCCAACGGCATAGACGAAAGCCGCCCGCTCGATTTCCATACGCCCTATGGCTGCTCCAAGGGGGCGGCGGACCAATATGTGCTGGACTATGCCCGCAGCTTCGATCTGCCCGCCGCAGTGCTGCGCATGAGCTGCATCTACGGCCAGCGGCAGATGGGGACGGAGGATCAGGGCTGGGTCGCGCATTTCCTGATCAGCGCCCTGGAAGGACAGCCGATCACCCTTTATGGCGACGGCCATCAGGTGCGCGACATATTGGACGTGCAGGATGCGGTGGACGCCTATCTGGCGGTCTGGCGGCAGATCGGACGGGTGGGCGGCCGCGCCTTCAACCTGGGCGGCGGGCCGGACAATGCCGTCAGCCTGCGGCAGATCCTGGCCTTCATCGGCGTCCATCTGGGCAAGTCCATCGTACCCGACTTCGCGCCCTGGCGGGCGGGCGACCAGCGCTATTTCGTCGCGGACACCGCCTCGGCGCGCACGGCGCTGAACCTGAAGGCGCGCAAGCCCTGGCGGCAGGGCGTCGCCGACCTGGCCCGCTGGCTGGCGGAGGAACGGGCGGAGCGCGCCGGGCCCAGGCTGATGACCGCGAGCGCGCTGTGAGGGGCGGCGGGCATCTGCTGCTGTCCGCCGACGCGGTGGGCGGCGTCTGGCAATATTCGACAGACCTGATCCGCGCGCTCCAGCCCCATGGCTATGAGGTGACGCTGGCCGTCATGGGCCCTGCGCTGAGCGAGGCGCAGCGGGCGGAGGCGGCGGCCATAGCCAATTGCCATCTGGTGGAAACCGGCCTCGAACTCGAATGGCTGGCGGCGGAAGCGGCGCCCATCGTGCAGGCCGAGGCGCGGCTGGCGGAAATGGCGGGCGACCTTCGCGCCGACGCGGTGCAACTGCATACGCCGGCGCTGGCCAGTGCCGGCCGTTATCCCTGCCCGGTGATCGCGCTGCTGCACAGTTGCGTCGCGACCTGGTGGGAAGCGGTGCGCGGCGGTCCCATGCCGGAGGATTTCAACTGGCGCACCGCGCTGGTCGCGGCCGGCCTTCGGCAGGCGAGCCGCATCGTCGCGCCCAGCATGGCCTTTGCGCAGGCGGCGCGCCGCCATTATGGCGTGCTCCCCATGGCGGTCCATAATGGCCGGTTCTTTCCGGTGAAGCCGCAGGCGATGCAGGACCATGTGTTCACCGCCGGCCGTCTCTGGGACGAGGGCAAGAATGTCCGGGTGCTGGACGAGGCGGCCGCCCGCATCGCCGTGCCGTTCAGGGCCGCGGGGCCGCTTGAGGGGCCGCAGGGAGGGGCGATCGGTCTGCGTTCGCTGCTGCCGCTCGGCCCGCTCGACAGCATGGCGCTGGCCCGGCATCTGGCCAGCCGACCGGTCTTCGCCTCGGCGGCGCTTTACGAACCCTTCGGCCTTGCGGTGCTGGAGGCGGCGCTGGCGGGTTGCGCGCTGGTGTTGTCCGACATTCCGACTTTCCGGGAGCTATGGGATGGCGCCGCCATCTTCGTCGATCCTCGCGACGCGCGGGGCTTCGCCTGGGCGATAGAGGAATTGCTGGGCGACGGCGCCGCTCGCGGGGAAATGGGCCAGCGCGCCCAAGCACGGGCGGGCGCCTATACCCCCGCCGCCACGGCCGCGCACATGGCCGCCCATTATCGCGCCGTCCAGCGGAAGGTCGCCGCATGAAGATCCTCTATTTCACCCATTCGCTGCTGTCCTGCTGGAACCATGGCAATGCTCATTTCCTGCGCGGCGTGCTGCGCGAACTCGCCGCCATGGGCCATGACGTGCTGGCGCTGGAGCCGGAGGGCAATTGGAGCCTCGCCAACCTCCTGTCCGACCATGGGGAGGAGGGGCTCGCCGCCTATCGTCAGGCCTATCCCGAACTCCGTGCCCAAGGCTATGGCATGAAGGACGATCTGGTCGCGCTGGTCGACGGCGCGGACCTCGTCATCGTCCATGAAT
This sequence comes from Sphingobium fuliginis, assembly GCF_004152845.1. Classification (GTDB taxonomy): domain Bacteria; phylum Pseudomonadota; class Alphaproteobacteria; order Sphingomonadales; family Sphingomonadaceae; genus Sphingobium; species Sphingobium fuliginis. Next base: position 179,190 of record NZ_SEON01000001.1, on the reverse strand, counting down.
GGAACGAGCCTTCGCTGGTCGGGGCGCTCGGCCTGATCCGGGCGGGGCGGAGCGATTTCACGCTGCTGTTCCATGACACCCATCATCGCGCCGTGTCCGATCCCGACGCGATCCGGGCGTTCGACCTGTCGGGCTATGACGGCGTGCTGGCGTTCGGCGAGGCCCTGTCGGAGGTCTATCGAAGCTGGGGCTGGGGCGAGCGCGTCTGGACCTGGCATGAAGCCGCCGACATAAGGCATTTCCGCCCCCTGCCCGGTGAGAAGAGCGGCCTCGTCTGGATCGGCAACTGGGGCGATGGGGAGCGTACCGCCGAACTGGAGGATTACCTCTTCCGCCCCGCGCGGCAGGCGAAGCTTCCGCTCGACATCTATGGCGTGCGCTATCCGCAGGAGGCGCTGGCGACGCTGGAACGCTATGGCGTCGCCTATCATGGCTGGGCGCCCAATGCCGCCGCGCCGGCTATCTTCGCCCGCCACCTTGCCACCGTCCATGTGCCGCGCCGCTATTATACGCAGCTTCTGCCCGGCATTCCGACGATCCGGGTGTTCGAGGCGCTGGCCTGCGGCATTCCGTTGCTGTCCGCCCCTTGGGACGACAGCGAAGGGTTGTTCCGGCCCGGCGAGGATTTCCTCTTCGCCCGGACCGGCGACGAAATGAAGGGCCATATGCGCGCCATCAGCGAGGATGCGGACCTTCGCGCCAGCCTCGTCCGCAACGGATTGGAGACGATCCGCAGCCGCCATAGCTGCGCCCATCGCGCGCAGCAGCTGATGGACATCACGGCGTCGCTCGACGCGCAGCCGATCAGGAGCGTTGCATGAAGATCGCCTTTTACGGCTCCAGCCTGCTCTCCTCCTACTGGAACGGCGCGGCCACCTATTATCGCGGGATATTGGAGCAGCTTGCCCGGCATGGCCATCACATCGCATTCTATGAACCGGATGCCTTCGACCGGCAGCAGCACCGTGACATCGACCCGCCCGACTGGGCGCGGGTGGTGGTCTATCCCGCCACGCCGGACGCGCTGAAGGGCGTGATGGACGAGGCCGCCGATGCCGACGTCGTCGTAAAGGCCAGCGGCGTGGGCGTGTTCGACGACGAGCTGCTGGACGGGGTCATGCGCCGCGCCGGGCCCCATGCGCTGCGCATCTTCTGGGATGTGGACGCCGCCGCGACGCTGGACGAGATGCGCGCCGATCCGGACCATGCCGTGCGCCGCGCCTTGCCCGGACTCGACATGGTGCTGACCTATGGCGGCGGCGATCCGGTGGTGAACGCCTATCGCGGCTTCGGCGCGGTGGAGTGCGTTCCCGTCTACAATGCGCTCGATCCGCAGAGCCACCATCCCGTGCCGCCCGATCCGCGCTTCACCGCCGATCTCGCCTTCCTTGGCAACCGCCTGCCCGACCGGGAGGCGCGGGTGGAGGAATTCTTCCTGAAACCCGCGGCCCTGTCGCCCGGCCGCCAGTTCCTGATCGGCGGCAATGGCTGGGACAGCAAGGCGATGCCCGGCAATGTCCGCCATCGCGGTCATGTCTACACCGCCGAGCACAACGCCTTCAATTGCAGCCCGCTGGCCGTGCTGAACGTCGCCCGCGACAGCATGGCGCATATCGGCTTTTCCCCCGCGACCCGCGTGTTCGAGGCAGCGGGGGCAGGGGCCTGCCTGATCACCGATGCGTGGGAGGGGATAGAGATGTTCCTGACCCCGGACGAGGAGGTGCTGGTCGCCCGCGACGGGCAGGATGTGGCGGATCATCTGGCGGCGCTGACGCCGGATCGGGCGCGGGCGATCGGACAGGCGGCGCTTGCCCGTGTCCGGGCCGAACACAGCTATGAACTACGCGGGCGCCAGGTCGACGAAATCCTGCGCGACCGGTCGGGGCGGCGCGCCGCCAGGCACCATCAGATGGAGGGAGCATGAAACTCGTCGTCCTCGGACTCAGCCTGTCTTCATCCTGGGGCAATGGTCATGCCACGACCTTCCGCGCCCTGCTCTCCGCCTTCGCCGGGCGCGGGCATGAGATACTCTTCCTGGAGCGGGACGTGCCCTGGTATGCCAGCCAGCGCGACCTCATCGATCCCGCTTTCTGCCGGCTGGAATTCTACGACAGCGTGGAAGCGCTGGAAGATTGGCGGCAGGAGATCGAGACGGCGGACGCGGTCATGGTCGGCTCCTATGTGCCCGACGGCATCGCGGTCGGCCATTATGTGCAGCGCACGGCGCGCGGGGTCACCGCCTTCTACGACATCGATACGCCCGTCACGCTGGCGGCGCTGCGCGAAGGGCGGTGCGACTATCTGTCGGCGGAACTGATCGCGGGCTATGACTGCTATTGCTCCTTCACCGGCGGCCCGACGCTCGACCTGCTGGAGCGGCATTATCGTTCCCCCATGGCGCGGGCGCTCTATTGCTCGGTGGATGCGTCGGCCTATCGGCCGATGGACGTGCCGAAGAAATGGGATCTCTCCTATCTCGGCACCTACAGCCCGGATCGCCAGCCCACCTTGGAGAAGTTGCTGATCGAACCGGCGCGGCTGCTGCCTGACAGGCGTTTCGTCGTCGCCGGGCCGCAATATCCGGACGACATGGACTGGCCCGCCAATGTCGAGCGGATCGAGCATCTCGCCCCGCGCGACCACGCCGCTTTCTATTCCGCCTCGCGCTACACGCTGAACGTCACGCGCGCCGACATGATCGAGGCGGGCTGGTCCCCCTCCGTCCGGCTGTTCGAGGCGGCGGCCTGCGGCACGCCTATCATCTCCGATGTCTGGCCGGGGCTCAATGAGCTGCTGGAGCCCAATCGCGAAATCATCTTCGCCTGGAATCCGGAGCAGGTGATCGTCGCCCTCCATGAGGATCGCGCCGATGTGGGCGAGGCCGCCCGCCGCCGCATCCTGGACCGGCATATATCGGGCAGCCGCGCCGCCGAGCTGGAAAACTGGCTGCAAGAGGCCGCCCGGATGCGCACGCGGGACATGGCGGCGGCCGAATGAAGAACGACAGGACAGAAAAGGACGGAGGGTCGATGAACGGAAAGCGTGAAACAGCCCTGGTGGCCGGAGGAGCCGGCTTCATCGGGTCGCATCTGTGCCGGGCGCTGCTGGACCGGGGGCATGAGGTGATCTGCCTCGACAACCTCCAGACCTCGCGGGAGGTCAACCTGCGGATGCTGGAGGGGCATCGCGCCTTCACCTTCGTGCGCGGCGACATCGTCGATCCCCTGCCCGATGCGGTCACGCGCCGGCGCGACATCAGCCGCATCTACAATCTCGCCTGCGCGGCTTCGCCGCCGCAATATCAGGCCGATCCCGAACATACGATGCTGACCAGCGTGGTCGGAACCGATCGCCTGCTGCGGCTGGCGGAGCAGGTCGGCGCGCGCTTCCTGCTCACCTCCACCAGCGAGGTCTATGGCGATCCGGAGGCGCATCCCCAGCGCGAGGACTATCGTGGCTGGGTGAACTGCACCGGCCCCCGCGCCTGCTATGACGAGGGGAAGCGCGCGGCGGAGGCCATGGCCTTCGACTTCGCCCGGCTGGGCCGCGCCGATGTGCGGGTGGCGCGGATCTTCAACACCTATGGCCCGAACATGCATCCCGACGATGGCCGGGTGATCTCCAACCTCGTCTGCCAGGCTTTGTCGGGCGATGCCATCACCATCTATGGCGACGGATCGCAGACGCGCAGCTTCTGCTTCGTGTCGGACATGGTGGACGGGCTGATCCGGTTGATGGAGGCGCCCTTGTCCGACATGGCGCCGGTCAACCTGGGGAATCCTGAGGAATATACCATCCTGCAACTGCTGGATCAGGTCGTGGCCGCCACCGGCACGCAGTCCCAGGTCGTGTTCCAGCCGCTGCCGGTCGACGATCCGCGCCGGCGCAGGCCGGACATCCGCAGGGCGCGCCAGTTGCTCGGCTGGGAACCGCACGTTCCCTTGAGCGAGGGGCTGGCGATCACCTGCGCCTTTTTCGAGAAGGAGCTTTACGATCGCATGCCGGGCTTTGCATGCAGTCCTGCGTTGAGCGGCGCCTCCTTCGTGGGGGGCGCGGGCATCGCGGCCGAATGAGTCCGGGCGTCAGGCGCTGCCCTGGCGGCGCCTGGCGAGCGAGGCGACGATCTCCCTGGGGGCGACCGGCTTTTGCAGCCGCAATGTATCGCCGAGATCGGGCGGTATGATTTCCTCGTCATAGCCGGTCAGGAACAGGAACGGCACGCCCCGTTCCTTCAGCAACCGCGCAAGGTCGAAGGAGGGACCGTTTCCCAGGTTGATGTCCAGCACGGCGGCGGTGGGGCGTTCCTGGCGGATCGCAGCCATCGCCTTCTCCTCGGTCGGGAAAGGCCCCATGATCCCGGCTCCCGCGCCTCGCAGCGCTTCCGCCGTATCGAAGGCGAGATAATAGTCGTCCTCGACGATCAACACCGTCTGTGCCGCAAGGTCGGTCTGGCCCATCATGCCGGGACTCAGCCTCCGTTCGCTTCGGCCGGGCTGGCCATGTGCGATCCGTCGGCGCCCGTTTCGGCAGTGCTGAAGAAGCCGCCCGCCAGAAGGATGGCGAAGGCGATCACGACCAGTAAGAGGCTGATGCCCAGAACATAGCGGGTGACATGGGTGGAAGCGCCGCTTCGCGCCTCCTGCCGTGAGACATGGGTGACGATGCGGCCGTCTTCCTCTTCCTTGTGCATCGAAAACTCTCCTTTCGTTGAGGAGAGAACAGGCGCGCCGACGGGCTGGTTCCCGGAAAGGCGCGGCCCTGGTCGATCTTTTATCCGGGTGCAACAAGGGTCTGGCCGTCACGCCCGCCGTCAGCCGCTGTGGTGGAGGAACTCCGCTATGGCGCTGACATTATGGCCGACCTGCTCGACCGCCTGCTCCAGCCGGGCACGCGATGTGCTGAAACGCTGCTGCCAGTAGCGCGCATCGCTTTCCCGATCCAGCGAGACATGCTTCAGGTCCGCCGGAGCGGCAGGGGCGGCGAGGCTATGGACGTCCGTCATCGGCCTGCGTTCAGAAGGTCGAGATGATGTTTCACCACAGGCACGATCTTCGCCGCCGCGTCCTTGAGCGACCGGTCAGAACCATGGGCGGCATAATCCTGATGCAGTTGCAGCGCCTGGCTGTGAGCCGCCTTCTGCTGCTGCCAGTAGAGGGTGTCGCGGGCAGCGCCCTTCGCCTGCTTCAGCGCCCTGACCTTCGCCTGCTGATCGGGCGTCAGACTGGGCGGCGGCGCCTTGACGCCCGATGCCGCAGCCGCGCTTTTCAGCATGGCGGTGCTCTTGCCGTGATCCCCCACCATCATGGTGGCGAAGCTCTTGACCCTGGCATCCCTGGTCGTTTCCAGCACGATCTTGCTGGATGTCTGTTCGTACAGGTCGCCCGCGCCCGCTTTCCCCAGATAGGCGGTGGGGGATTCCGCCGCGGCGGCGGGCATCGCCACGGCGATCAGCGGCATCAGCAAGAGCATTTTGGACATGGTCGTTCCTCCTGCAAAGCCAGCGGTTTTCGGGGTTAGGAGGTTCCACGGCCCCACGCCCGCGCGATAACCTGCATTAGGCTGTGTGGGGATTCAGCCCATGGCGGGCTGCAAATGGCGGCTTTCTGCGCTTCCAGTGCTCACGTACTTTGAGTACGCTGCGCGCTGGTTCTCGAAAGCCACCATTTTCGCTCCACCCTGAACTGAATCCCCACACACCCTAGACGAACGGCAATTTTCCGGAGGCCGCCGGAGGGCGTGCCGCGTTCATCGGCTCTTTTTCTCGCTCCATCCCAATTATTTGCTGCGAGGAAACATAGGTGAATCCAGCATGAACCAGAAACGCTATGGTGGGGGCAGGTTCAATCGATATTGGTCCAGGGGGGCTTAACAAGGAGTAGTCCATGTTAAGCCAGGTTGCCGAAGGCGAAAACCAGGTTCATTTCCGAATGCATCAGTTTCTGGCCCGGGAAAATGAAAAACCCGACGCCATGCTTTATGTTCAGGAAGGGTGGGCGTGCCGATACCGGCTGCTGTCGGATGGCCGCCGCCAGATTACGGCGCTCTATCTGCCGGGCGATTATTGCGATCCGCAATGGGCGCTGGGCGGGGTGGCGTCCCAGCCCGTGGTGGCGATCACCAACGTCAGGGCGCTCCGGCTGCCCTGTCGCATACCCTCGCACGCCGGTTTCGACGGGCATAACGGCTTCTGGCAGGCGCTGTCCGGCATGATCGAGCGGCAGGCCAACTGGCTTGTCACCCTGGGCCGCAAGACGGCGCTCGAACGGGTGGCGCATCTGCTGCTGGAATTGTTCGAACGCATGCGGCAGGCGGGTCTCGCCTATGGCCAGCAATGCGCCATGCCGCTGACGCAGATGGAGATCGCGGACATGACCGGGCTGACCCCGGTCCATGTGAATCGCACGCTGCAATCCATGCGGGCGCGCGGTCTGGTCGAACTGCAATCCAAATGGCTGCGCATACCGGAGCTTCAGGCCCTGCGCGAAGTGGCCGCCCTCACCGGCCAGGACATGGCGGCCTGATCGGGCGGGCGCGAACTTCTTGATGTCGCGCAACTTCTGCAACCGTCCAGCCCCGGAAAATGAGGCCCAACGGCAAAAATTACACCTGCATTAGCATATGTTAGCGAGCGTCGGCGGGCGGCTGGAGCAAGGTGAATCCTTCTTCGTTCGAACGCCGGCGCCGGCCGGTCGACCGAAGGAGAATGAGCAGCGCCACCAAGACGACGAGTCATGACACGATCCGGGATGAATTCCTCCACCCTTATAATGAGTCCCATGCCGCACTGCTCCGTCGTTCTTCCCGCCGGGGGGAGAGCGCCGCGTCGCGACGGCCCGGTCCTGCATGCGGCAGGCCGGCATTCCGCCATGGACAGCCGGACGGCCAGCGGCGAGCATCGCGGCCGCGGCGGAGATGAAGACGGCATCCCATCCCGCTCATGAAAATGCCATCATCGATCCTGTTGCCGCTGCTGGCGCGCCTTGGCGGGCGCACGGCTCTCTCGAAGGAAGACGGCGCCGCTCTGCTATCCCTGCCGCACAGCCTGCGTCATTGCGAACCGGGGGACTATATCATCCGGGAGGGCGACCGGCCGCAATCCTGCCTGATCCTGCTGTCGGGCTTTGCCCATCGCCACCGCATATCGTCCAATGGCGGCCGCCATATCGTGGGAATACATGGCCGGGGCGACATATTGACGCTGCCGCCGGTGCAGCTCTTTCCATCGGAGGATTTCGTCCAGGCGCTGACCGATCTGCGCGTCGCCGCCATCCCGCTGGAGGACGTGCTGGCGCTGATGCGCGAGCGGGCGAACATCGCCGATGCGCTGTGGGCGGAGATGACGGCCGAAACATCGGTCTTCCGCGCCTGGATCAGCAATATGGGCCGGCGGGACGCCAGGGGAAGGATAGCCTATCTGCTTTGCGAGCTGGTGATGCGCAGCTATCCGGAAGGGGGATCGGACGGGTGCCGGCTGATCCTGCCCCTGTCCCAGGTGGAGCTGGCCGACGCCACCGGCATGACCACCGTGCATGTCAACCGGACGCTGAAGGCGCTGGAAAAGGCGGGGGTGATCGAACGCGACCGGCGGCGGATCACCATCCCCAACTGGCGCCGCCTGACAGAACTGTCCGATTTCCGCCCCCAGGCCTGGCTCGGCCGGATGGACCGGCATGTCGAGTTGGAGGAAGAACAGGGCTAGAGCCAATCGACATTCAGCCCTGACGGCCTGCAAATGACGCTTTTCCGTGCTTCCGGTGCTCACCTACTTTGAGTAGGCTGCGCTCCGGGTCACGGAAAACCGCCATTTTACCTTCGGTGGCCTTCGGCTCGGCTCGTCATCTTCTGAATGTCGATTGGCTCTGGAGCATCCACGCGCCGCATGGCGCCGCTTCAGCGCTTTTCGTTCGGCGTCAGGCCCTCATGGTCGTCGGCCCTGTTCTCGCCCGTCTGCTGGTCTTCCTTCAGCACGTCATGATGCCAGAAGTTGCGCCCGATGAAGACGACGGCGATCACCAGCAGGACGATTCCCACCGCCCAGATCGCCGCCAGCCCGAGACGCCGATCGCTGGGACGTTCCGGTTCGTGCATGTCGGCGGTTCCTCTGGTTTCATGGTCTTGAGGGGAAGCATATGGCCATGCCTCCCAGCACATAGAACGGCGGCGGACGTTCCCCCGTTCCTGGCCGGCCCATAACCTGGATCATGGCCGGCGCGCTTCTTCGCCCTTCCGCCGGCTAGAGCCAATCGACATTCAGAAGATGACGAGCCGAAAATGATGGTTTTCCGTGACCCGGAGCGCAGCCTACTCAAAGTAGGTGAGCACCGGAAGCACGGAAAACGTCATTTGCAGGCCGTCAGGGCTGAATGTCGATTGGCTCTAGTCGCTGGGGTGCAGCAGCCTCTTGGTCATGGGCAGGCTGATGTGCACCTTGAACGCGCCGGGCGTCCAGTCGATGGTGCCCGAACCGTCCAGTTCGAACGGGATCGTCTTGGTCAGCATCTCCGTGCCGAAGCCGGACCGGCGGGCGGCTGTCGGGCTGTCGCCGCCCTTTTCCTCCCAAAGGATGCGCAGCACCGGACCGGCCGGTTCGCGATCGCTCCACCATCGGACCCAGACACGGCCGCCGTCCGACCCGAGCGCGCCATATTTGATGGAATTATTGCCCAGTTCATGAAAGGCGAGGGCCAATGTCGTCGCGGCGGAGGTGCGCAGCCGGACATCCGGCCCCTCCAGAAAGGCCTGTTCCCCCGCACGGACGGCGAACGCCGCCAGCTCGTCCATGATCAGGTCGTGCAGTTCAAGTCCATGGCGTTCCGCCAGGGCCAGATTGGATTCGATCCGGGCGATGGCGTCCAGCCGCCCCAGGAAATGGCTGGTGAGATGGTCGACGGAATCGCTGGTCGCGGCAGTCCGCCGGAAGATGGAGCGGACGGAGGCGATCAGGTTGCGCAGCCGATGCTGCACGTCGCGCAGCAGATATTGCCGCGCCGCCGCCTCCAGGGCGTCGACATTGCCGAACTGCAAGACGCAGACGCGATAGTCGGGCGTCGTCACCAGCACGGCGGCGAACAGCCGCGCCTCGCATTTGCCGTCGTCCCAGCTCAGCCGTGCCGCCGACTCGCCCGATGCCGGCACGACCAGCCGCCCGCCGATCAGCCGGTCCGGCCGAATGCCCAGCAATTCCGTCAATGCCGCATTGGCGCGCAATATATTGTCGTTGGGCCCGACCTGGATCTGGGGCAGGGGAGAGGCATCGAAGAGGGCGAGGAAGTCGCGCCAGCCGTCGGTCGGGGATGGTGTCGTCACGATGCCTCTTGCGCCGCCGGATGCAGATAGGAAGGGTCGAAGGCGCAGACGCGCTCCAGCGCTGCGAGATCCGGCACGACAAGATGGCGCCGGTGCAATTCTATCAGCCTTTGGCGACGCATTTCCTGCAATATTCTGTTGGTGTGCACCATCGTCAATCCCGTTGCGTCCGCCAGTTCGAGCTGCGTGACGGGAAAGTGGAAGCCGTTGCCGCTGACCAAGCCCACTTTCAGCAGCCGGTGATAGAGTTCGCAGAAGAGATGGCTGAACCGTTCCAGCGCGGTGCGGCGGCCCAGATTGACGCACCACTCCCGCTGGATGGACGCGGTGATCAGGGCGTTGATCCACATCGCCTTGGTGATTTCGGGATGGGCCAGCGCGATCTCCTCGAACTGGCTGCGTCCGACTTCGGCGACCCTGACCGGCGTGAGCGCGGTGACGCCATGGTCGGCGCGATGCAGCAGGAAGCAGAAGGGATCGCACAAATCGCCCGGCAGCAGCAGGCTGACGATCTGGCGGCGGCCGTCCTCCAGCATCTTGTACCGGGCCGCCCATCCCTCCAGCAGGAAGAAGATGGAGGTCAGCCGGTCCCCCTGGGTGAACAGGTCCGTGCCGGTGCGCAGCGGTTGAAGCGCCCGACCGGCCAGGCCGTTGATCACATCCCGGTCGCGCCGGCCGAGCGGCCAGTGCGCCGCCAGTTTCTGGGCAGTGATGCTATCCTTCATCGCAACCTGCGGGATATCGAGCGATGACATGGCGCGTTTCCACCTATGTTATTTTCTGCCGCCCATTCCCGTGCGACGGCTGGCGGGAGAGGAGAGATGAATGATGGAAGGGGTGACCCCCGGCGCGGTTCGCGTGCTGGTGGTGGAGGATGATTATTTTCTCGCGAGCGACCTTGGCGCCTTGCTGGCCGAAGAGGGGTTTTCGGTGATGGGCCCGCATGGCAGCCTGTTCGGCGCGCTCAAGGCCATTGCAGAACACTTGCCTGACATCGTCATGCTCGACGTCAATCTTCAGGGGGAGATGAGCTATCCCCTGATCGACGAACTGGTCGCGCGTGCCGTGCCGGTGATCATCGTGACGGGCTATGACGAACAAAGCCTGCCGTCGGCCTATGAAAGCTGCAGGCGGGTGATCAAGCCCTATTCCCGCACGGACATATTGGGGGCGATCGGCATGGTTCTGGCCGGCACGGACCACAGGCTCTGACATCGGGCTCTCCCTTTCTTTCCGAACCGGTCGTGCGCTGGACGTTCCGCCCGACCGGGGCGTCTGTCATTCACACCGATGGTCTGCCCTTGCTCATATCGGTGGGGCGGGGAAGGGACAAGGCCATGCATCCTGCGTGACAATGGCAGTGGACCGGCCGCCGCCCGGACGATCGGCGAGGATAGGGCGAGTGGCATGGCAGAGCAACCAGCGGCAGGTCTTCCTGTTCCCCGGCGGATATTGATCTGAGTTAATAATCGCCTGCTTTCCGGCGGGATGGTATATCGGCGTCGCCGCGCCATGGCGGGACGAAAGCTCAACCCCGGCCGCGGATCGAAAATTCCGACATCATCTGAACCAGCGCTTCGAACCCTTCGTCGCCCTTTTCCAGCGCATCGTTCAAGGCGCGTTCGATGATGTCGGAAACGAAATGGGAAGGGCCGGCATAGGCGAGGGACCAGGTGACGAAATGGCGATGCGGCGCTTCGCCCGATGCGATCGTCTGAACCTCCCTGTGGCGCCGGTCGCGCAGGATGCTCGCCTTGAGGTTTTCGATGGCGGCCGGCGCGCCTTCCAGATATTGGGCGAAGCGGTTGCCCGTGAACAGCAGCGCGCCCGTCACTTCCAGCGAGCGGTTGCGCGGAATGGAGACCTGGACGATCTCTTCCATGTGTTTTTCGGCTTGGGTTGCATCCAACTGGCTGGTGCTAATATAGGACCATCGAGCAAGCATGCGACGATGATGCCATTTGTCTGAGGAAAGTAAAGGCGAGGCGCATGATGGGACTGAAAATGCGCCCCGCCGGTTCCAGGCCGGCCTCAGCGGAGGAAACGGCCCCCGGCTGTCTAGGAGATGAAGGTTAATGCAACCGCTCCGGGCGATACCGTAAAAATACCTATTTCCCCGCTAATCGGCGTGCAAGTCCAATCATTTATGGGATTCCGCGAATCTGTGGGAACCCGTATGACCGAGCCGCTAGAAAAGCCGTCCGACGACCGGAGCGCGATGATGGAGAAACGCCGGCACCCCCGGCAGACCGTCTTCAAGACGGCATTGCTCTATCCGGTCGTCGAGGAAGCGAACCTGTCTGTCGAAAATGTGTCCCATGCGGGACTGAGCGGACGGTGCGCCCTGTCGCTGAGCTTGCACCAGCAGGTGCATGTGAGCTTCGACGACGCCAGCTTCCGTACGGCGGAGGTCCGCTGGATCAACGGGCCCAAATGCGGTCTTCTGCTTGAAGAGACATTGCCCTGGATTCCGGGCGAGGAGCCTGATGCGAACCCCGCGCCCCAGACCTACGAGCCGCGCAGCCGCCGACTGGCGGTCGATTTCTCCGCAACGCTGGTGACTTCCACGCCCGTGTTGATCGGGACGATCCGCAACCTGTCGGCCGAAGGGATGATGATCGAAGTGGGCGGCCTTGGCGAAGGTACGCGGCTGCTTGTGAAAACCCGCGGCCTGGATGTACGGATGGGGCGGGTGCAGTGGTCGAGCGGCGGGATGATCGGGGTCTTCTTCGAACCCCGCCGGACGGCTGCGAACTGACGCGATAAAAAAGAAAGGATCGGAGCCGAAACCATTGGCGGCTTCGCGCGTTGGCGCGGGAATGATGGTCTAGGCAATTGGCTATGAACCCAGGATGTCCAGTCTATATCGTGGACCACGACAGCAGGATGCGCCAGGAACTGGTGCGAATCCTGCGCCGGGAAGGGTTCGGACCCGTCCCCTTTTCCTGCGGTTCCGACTTTATCGAGGCGCTTGATTTCCTAGCGCCCGGCATTGCGGTGATGGAACTGCATCTGGCCGACATGGCCGGGCCGGCGGTTCAGCAGGAACTGTCCGCGCGGCGGGTGGACATCCCCCTGATCGTCATGACGGCGTCGCGCGATATTCCGACGGCGGTCGACGTCATAAAGCGGGGCGCCATCGACTTTCTGGAAAAGCCCTTTGCCGACGGCCTGCTGCTCAAGGTGCTCGCCAATGCCTGGCCCATGCTGGAACGGAACATCGAGATCCAGCGCCGGCGGGAAGCCGCCGCAGCCTATTTCGGCAGCCTCACCAAAAGGGAGCTGGATGTCGTGCGCGCGCTGAGTTCCAGCGGCAGCAACAGGGATGTGGCTGACGCGCTGCAGATCAGCATCAGAACGGTGGAAATGCACCGCGCCAGCATCATGAAGAAGTTCGGCGTCAAGAAATTCTCCGAAATCATCCGGTTCTTGCCCGATTCAGGATTACCCTGACCTGTTGAATATGTGAAATCGTCGCCATCATTCCCAATATACAGGATTGGAAATGACAAAGATGGATGTTCCCGGCCCCATATTCGGGGGCGGGATTGTCAGAAAGAAATGGACCGATCTCAGGCAGGCATCTGATTGTGAAACATCGTCTGCGTTTACGCCATGGTTAATGGTGAAAAAACCGAAGCAGGACAGGATCCCCGGTGACGATGATTTCGGATATTTCAAGTCGCAGGAAGAATGCAGGCGAATAATAGGCAGATATAAGAAGGTGGCGGACGCCATGATTGCCGACGAAGAGGAATCGGGTGTCGACTGCCTTTGCTGAGCCTGTCGACTTTTCCATGAAGCGCTTTTGCGATTCGCCGGTTTCCTCAGCTTCGCGCCTGGCGGCAGCGCAGGGCGGCCATTGAGGCGAGCAGCATGACGCCCGCTGCAAAGGCCATGGTCCAGATCGGCTCCGTCGGGAAAAAATGCCGCATGATCGTGCCCATGACGGTGGCCACCAGCAATTGCGGGATGACCACGAAGGCGTTGAACAGCCCCATATAGATGCCGAGCTTCGCCTGCGGCACGCTGGAGGCGAGCATCGCATAGGGCATGGCGAGCGTGGATGCCCAGGCGATGCCGATGGCGACTTCCGACAGCAGCAGCATGCGGGCGTCGCGCAGGAACAGGAAGGAAAGGAAGCCCAACGCGCCCAGCATCAGCGCCAGGGCATGGGTCTGCGCCTGGCCGATCCGGCGGGCGAGCGGTTGCAGCAGGAAGGGTGCGGCCAGGGCGGCGACGCCATTATAGGTGGCGAAGAGGATGCCGACCCAGTTGCCGCCCGCATTATAGGCGGCGCTGGCGGGATCGGCGGACCCGAAGACATATTGGGCGACGACCGGGGTGGTGTAGATCCACATGATGAACAACGCGGACCAGGTGAAGAACTGGACGAGCGCAAGGCGCTTCATCATCGCGGGCATGGCCGCGAAATTGCCGACCACATGGGTGAGCAGATTGTCGGTGCGACCGCCCCAGTGCAGCCGGCGCGCCAGCATCCGCGCCGCGCCATAGCCGGCCAGCAGCGCGCCGAGCAGGTACAGTTCCTTCTCCAGCGACCGGATGCGGACGATCGCGACGACGGCCAGCCCGGCGACGATCCAGAGCGTGCCGCCGGGCGGGATGGCCGGGACAGCGTCCCTTTCAGCGACCGGCTTGCCCTCCGAAGGTTCGAAGCGCGTCATCTGCTCGGGCGAATATTCGCGGGTGGTGAGCACGGTCCACAACACCGCCAGGAACAGGGCCGCGCCGCCGATATAGAAGCTGATCCGCACCGTGTCGGGAATGCCGGACCCGCTGGCGACATTGGCGACCCCCAGCCGGTCCAGCAGCCACGGGGTGGACGACCCGATCACCGCGCCCGCGCCGATGAAGGCGGTCTGGAGCGCGTAGCCCGCCATATGCTGCTCCTTCGCCAGCATATCCCCGACAAAGGCCCGGAAGGGCTCCATGGAAACATTGAGCGAGGCGTCGAGCACCCACAGCATCATCGCCGCGGCGAGCAGGCCTGGCGCATTGGGCATGCCGACCAACGCCAGCGCCGCGAACAGCGCGCCCGCGAAGAAATAAGGCCGCCGCCGCCCGAAACGGCACCATGTCCGGTCGCTATAATGGCCGATGATCGGCTGGACCAGCAGGCCGGTGAGCGGCGCCGCGATCCACAGCAGCGCCAGATCGTCCAGGCTTTCGCCCAGCGACTGGAAGATGCGGCTCATATTGGCGTTCTGCAGCGCAAAGCCGATCTGGATGCCGAAAAAGCCGAAGCTGATGTTCCACAGGCCCCAAAAGCCCTGGCGAGGGCGGGACTGCGGTTCCAGATTATCTTGCGCCTGATCCATGCGTCCCCAACCTTTGCTTTATACTTATTCCTATCGCCGTTCAGGCTCAGGGCGAACGGTGCGGGGTATCTTATCGTATTGAGCGCTTGCCCTTGCCCCCGCCCGCCACGAAGCGGATCGCTTCCCCCCCACCCGGCGCGAGGTCAATGCTCAACACATCCCCCCTCTTCACCGCCTTCTTCTCGATCACGATCGCATGACGCGCCTCGGTGCGATAGTCCGCCCCCGGCCCATCCCGATAAATCTCCGCCACATAGGACCGCCCGGCCTCCAGAAAGTCGAGCTTCACCTGAGTGGAGCGCGCCTCTTCATCCCCGACCGCGCCCAGATACCAGTCATTGCTGCCCTTGGCCTTGCGCGCGATGGTCACATAGTCGCCCACCTCGCCATTCAGGACGCGGGTATCGGACCAGTCGGTCGGCACATCCTTGATGAACTGGAACGGCCCCGGATATTTCGCGTAATTTTCGGGCGTATCCGCGGCCATCACGAAGGGCGAGTACAGCACGACATAAAGCGCCAACTGCTTGGCGATGGTCGACTGGATCGCGCTCCCCTCCGACCCGGAAAGGCTGAGAACGCCCGGCGTGAAGTCCATCGGCCCACCCAGCAACTGGGTAAAGACGAGATTGGCCTCATGCTCAGGCGGATTCTTGCCGCCGACCCAGGCATTATATTCCATGCCGCGCCCGCCTTCGCGCGCCACCCAATTGGGATAAGTGCGGCGCAGGCCCGTATCCTTCACCGGCTCGTGACTATCGATGCTGACCTTATATTTCGCCGCTGCCTGCACCACGCGGAGATAGTGGTTCACCATCCACTGCCCCTCATGCCATTCGCGATGCTGCGAGCCGTCGGGATCGACCCGCTCGATCTGCCCGGCATCGGTGACATAGCCGGTCTTCACCACCCGCTCGCCATGGTCGGCGGCCCATTTGAACGCACTGTCGAGCTGCCCGTCATAATGGCTGGCCGAACCGCCCGTCTCATGATGGCCGATCAGCGTCACGCCCTTGGACCTGGCATAGGCGGCCAGCCCATCGGCGTCGAAATCCTCGGTGGACTGGGAGAAGTTCATGCCGTTGCCATTGCCGAACCAATTGCCGTCCCAGCCGACATTCCATCCCTCGACCAGCACGGCGGGGATGCCGTTGGCGGCGGCGAAGTCGATAGTGCGGCGGACATTGGCGGTGGTCGCGCCATGCTTCGGCCCGCGCGCCCACGTCCACTCGCCCTTGATCATGTTCCACCACACGCCGACGAACTTGCCCGGTTTGATCCAGCCCGACACGTCGCCCAGCTTGTTGGGTTCGTTCAGGTTCAGGATCATATGGTTCATGTACAGCCCCGCCGCATCGTCCGCGATGGCGATGGTGCGCCATGGCGTCGAGAAACCGGCGTCCCGCGAAACCTTGGGCGCCCCGGAACCCGGCGTCAGCGCGGCGCGGAATATATTGCCCTGCGCCCGCGCCAGGTTCATCCCCGCATAGTCCACCAAAGCCGCCTCATGCAGCGCGACATGGGTGCCGCTGGCGAGCTTCACCGTCATCACCGTCTGCGCGGTCCCGACCGCATCGAGCGGCGTCCTGTTATAGAGATATTCCTCCCGGTTCCATTCGAAGGCGGGCTTCCACCAGGCGGTGCCGCCCTCCGCAAAGGCGAACTGGGTCAGTTCCTCCGCGATATTGGCGTGGTGCAGATGGGCCTGATCGGGCAGCGTGTAGCGGAAGGCCACGCCGTCGTCGAACAGGCGGAAGGTCACGTCCATCTCGCGCTGAAGGTCGCTTTTCTCGCGAAAGGCGAGGCGGATCTCATTGTGATGGTCGCGGATGCTGGACCATTCGCCCCAGGGCTGGGTCCATGTCGTGTCGCTCTTGCCGGTCCTGCTGTCGGCCAGCGTCAGATTGCGCTCGATCTTCGGTGCGTCGGTGAACATGAAACCAAGGCGGCTGTCCGCGATCAGCGCCTTGCCGTCGCGCTGCACGGCGTAGCTGGGGCGGCCTTCATTATCGAGGCTGACGGTCAGCGTGATGCGGCCATCGGGGGAGGCGGCCTTGGCTACCACATCGGCGCGGGCAGCCACCGGGGCCAGCGAAAGCGCGAAAAGCGGCAGGGTGAGCGCGGTCGGTTTCTTCATGATAATTCCTTTTGAGTCTGCCCTGACGAGATCAAAGCGCGACGTGCTGCCGCGGAGGCAGGAGCCCAGTTCAGGTGGTGGGACTGGTTGCCTGCCTACGCAGGAACATTGTACGATGCCTTTAAACGCGCGCGACAAGACCGGAAGCTGCGGGGAAATGCCATCCTTCGACTCCGCCGGTCGACAGCAACGGCTGCCAATGACCCGCCGGCGTCCATGTCACAGGCTCGTCCCCAAGGTTGAAGACACAGAGCATCCTCTCGCCCTCATGCTCCCGCTCGAACGCCAGCAATTCCTCCGGCGCCTCCAGGAAATCGATCGCCCCCACGCGCAGCGCGGGCGACCCGTTGCGCAACGCCAGCACCCGCCGCGTCCAGTGCAGCAGCGAATCCGCATCCGCCTCCTGCACATCCACGGCGAGCGCGCGATGCGTTTCCCCGACCGGCAGCCAGGGCTTGGCCTCCGAAAATCCCAGATAGGGCGCATCCGCCCGCCACGGCATCGGCGTTCGCGCGCCGTCGCGGGAAAGCGTCAGCGGCCAGTTGGCGATGGCCTCGGGGTCCCGCAGATCCTCGAACGCGATGTCGACCTGCGGCAGCCCCAGTTCCTCGCCATAATAAAGGAAGATATTGCCGCGCAGGCAGGCGAGCAGCAGGATCTTCATCCGGCAATAGGCGTCCGGGTCCACCCCCTTGGCCCAGCGCGACACCGCACGGGGCGCGTCATGATTTTCGAACGCCCAGCTCGGCCAGCCCGTATGGGTTTCGCAGGGCCATTTGACGAGCGCCGTCTTGAGGAATTCGGCGGTCAGTTTCGGCGCATAGAGAAAGTCGAATCCATAGGCGGTATTCAGCCTGCCGTCGCCCTGCGTGAAGGCCTTCATCTCTATGTCGCTGTCCGCTCCGCCGACTTCGGCCACGGTGAAGCGATCCCGATATTCATCGAATACTTGCCGGACTTTTTCCAGGAACAGCGGAATGTCCGGATGGCTCTGGCTGTACTTCTTGATCTGGAAGTCGAACGGCCGCGTCCGCACCTTGCCATCCTCCGGCGCGGGCGGATTGTCGCGCAACTCCGGATCGTGCATCGAATGGTTGATGGCATCGATGCGGAACCCGTCCACCCCCCGGTCCAGCCAGAAACGGATGATGTCGAAGACGCTCTCCTGCACCTGCGGATGATGCAAATGCAGTTGCGGCTGCTGCGCCAGAAACTGGTGCATATAATATTGGCCGCGCCGCGCATCCCAGGTCCAGGCCGGCCCGCCGAACACCGACTGCCAGTTGTTGGGCGGGGAACCGTCCGGCTTGGGATCGGCCCAGACATACCAGTCCGCCTTGGGATTGTCGCGGCTGGAGCGGCTTTCGACGAACCAGTGATGCTCCTCCGACGTATGCGCCCAGACCTGATCGACGATGATGCGCAGCCCCAGTTCATGCGCCCGCGCCGCCAGCGCGTCGAAATCCTCCAGCGTGCCGAAGATCGGATCGACGTCGCAATAATCCGACACGTCATAGCCGAAATCGCGCATCGGGCTCTTGAAGAAGGGCGACAGCCAGATCGCATCCACCCCCAGCGACGCCACATAGGGCAGATGGGCGGTGATGCCTTTGAGGTCGCCGATGCCATCCCCATTGGAGTCGGCAAAGCTGCGCGGATAAATCTGGTAGATGGCGGCGCCGCGCCACCAGGGGAGGGTCGTGTCGGTCATTGGGGTACGGCACTCCGGACAGCGCAGACGCTGTAGCTGAGAGGGGGGAGGGAGACGGCGATGCTGCCGGGGGCGGAAGCGCTTGCGGCGCATTCGGCTCCGGCCAATGTGGTGAACTGGTCGGACCGCGCATCCACCTCGACCTGCGCCCTGATCGGCGCGGTGGACGTGTTGAAGGCGATCAATGTTTCCGCGCCGCTGTCGGGATCGAAGCGGGATAGGGCGAACAGGCCCGGCTGGTCGCCCCGCGCCCGGATGACCTCCCGGCCGCGCCGCAACGCCGGATGGGTAGTGCGCAGACGGGCCAGCGCGGCGATCTCCCGATAAAGCGGATGGCCGGTGTCGAAGCGCGGCGTCGCCGTGGTGGCGTTGGTCCCCAGCAGGCGATTGTCGTTATAGCTCGCCACCCGGCTGCCGAACATATCCTCCCGCGCATCCTGATCGCCGCCGTCCCCGACAAAGCCCTGTTCATCGCCATAATAGAGTGTCGGCACGCCGCGCATCGTCAGCAGCATGGCGTTGGCCAGCATCACCCGGCGCAACACTTCCTCATCGCTCGCCTGCGGGAAAGCCTTGCGCACGAAGGTGGCGAAGCGCCCCGCATCATGATTGCTGACGAAGGTCGGCAAGGTCCGCGCCGTCGCCTCGCCATCGCGATAGAGCGCATCTCCCGCCAGCATCCGCTCCCAGACCGCCGTCGCGCCGCTGCCCGCGACCGTCTCCAGCGCCGCCTGCCGGAAGGCGAAGTCCAGCACGGCTGGAAAGCCGCCTTCCTTCGTATGCCAGGCGAGCGGCCCGGCATCGACCGTCTCGACATAGACTTCCCCGAAAATATGGAAATTGGGGATGCCTTTCGCTTTGGCGCGGGCCTGCATGGCAGGAACGAACATCTGCCAGAAATGCGGATCGACATGCTTCGCCGTATCCACCCGGAAGCCATCCACGCCGAAACGGTCGATCCAGCCGCCGAAAATATCGATCATCCCCGCGATCACGCGCGGATTCTCGGTCATCAGGTCGTCCAGCCCCGCAAAGTCCCCCATGGTCGCGCTCTCGCCCGAATAGGTCGTTTCCCCGCGATTATGATAATAAAGCGGATCGTTGAGCCAAGCCGGAACTTTCGCCCGTTCCTCGCCCTTGGGCACATAAGGCGTGTAGGCGAAGGACGGATCGGTCAGTCTGGCGAAATTCGCCTCGCCATGGTCCTGATCGCCCGCGAAACCGGCGTTGATCGCCTTGCCGCCTATGCCGCCCCGCCGCTGATAGGGATAGTCGGCCCGCGAACGATAGGGGCATGTCGTGTCCGCATTTGTACTTGGGCATTCCCGGTAACGGATCACATCCGCCGTATGATTGGCGATGATGTCCATATAGACCTTCATCCCCCGGCGATGCGCGGCCTCCACCAAAGCGGCGAAATCGGCGTCGGTGCCGAAATGTGGATCGACATGGGTGAAGTCAGTGATCCAGTAACCGTGATAGCCCGCGCTTTCCTGCCCCTTCGGCCCCTGCACCGGCTTGTTGCGGAAGATCGGCCCGACCCAGATGGCGGTCGCGCCCAGCCCCTGAATATAGTCCAGCCGCCTGATCAGCCCTTTCAGGTCGCCGCCATGATAGAAACCCTTGGAGGCGGGGTCATGGCCGGTGACGAGCCGATCGCCCTTCAGCCCGCCCTTGTCATTGGCCGGGTCGCCATTGTCGAACCGGTCGGGCAGCAGGAAATAGATGACCTCATCCTCCGGCAGCCGCGCCCGGAAATCGCATGGCTCGGCTGCCAGCGACAGGGCAGGGCGGGCCAGGGCAGGGAGGGCCAGGGCAGCCAGCGCGGCAAACAGCATCGCCTTCCTTCCACGCATGGCGTTCCTCCCTTGGCCTTCTGGCTTGATCGCAGCGGCTTTCATAGGGGTCTTAATCGGTTCGCACCCGCCGGGCCAAGCAGCCGACATACGTATTCAAAAGCTTATCTTTCCAATATCCGGGGCAGGGCGTAGGATCGCGCGATGGCCGTGAACGAAAAACCGACGTCCTTCGACATCGCGACGCTTGCGGGGGTTTCCCAGCCGACCGTGTCCCGGGCCCTGCGCGGCGACCGCACCGTCAGCGAAGCCACCCGCAAGCGGATCGAGGCCATCGCCCGCCAGCTCAACTATACGGTGGACAAGAACGCTTCCTCCCTCCGCCGGGGCAAGAGCAACACGCTGGCGCTGCTCTTCTTCGAAGATCTGCTGCCCGATGAAAGCTATATCAATCCCTTCTTCCTCTCGATGCTGGGGCCGATCCTGCAAACCTGCGCCAAGCGGGGCTACGACCTGCTGACCTCCTTCCAGCAGCTTTCGACCGACTGGCATGTCGATTATGAGGACAGCCGCAAGGCCGACGGCATCATCCTGCTGGGCTATGGCGATTATGAAAGCTATCGCGCCCGGCTGGAGCAACTGGTGGCGCAGGGCACCCATTTCGTGCGCTGGGGATCGGTCGACCCCAATGCGCTGGGCATGACCATCGGCTGCGACAACCGGCGGGGCGGACGCGAAGCGGGACAGCATCTGATCGAGCGGGGGCGCCGGACCATCGCCTTCCTGGGCGATGCGTCGAGCCGCTATCCCGAATTCCGCGACCGCTATGCCGGACTGACCGAGGCGATGCGGGAGGCCGGATTGCTGGTCGACATCGGCCTGCATGTCGACGCCCTCTCGACCGAACAGTCGGGGCATGAGGCGGCCAGCCGCCTGATCGCGCGCGGCCTGCCCTTCGACGCGATTTTCGCCGGGTCGGATCTGATCGCCATCGGTGCGATGCGGGCGCTGGACGAAGCGGGCATGCGCGTGCCGCAGGATGTGGCGCTGATCGGCTTCGACGACATCCCCGCCGCCAGCCTGACGCGCCCGCCGCTGACCACCGTCGCCCAGGACTATCTGCGCGCGGGCGAGGTGCTGGTGGACGCGCTGATCGGCCAGATCGACCGCAAGCCGGTGGAGCCCACGCTGCTCGCGCCAAGACTGGTCACAAGAATGACCGCCTGACTTCTCCCCTCCCGCAAGCGGGAGGGGCCGGGGGTGGGCAAGCCGCGCAGCGGCGTTCCTCCCTAACCGATAGTGAAGAAGCTCGCTCCGCTCGCACCCACCCCTAACCCCTCCCGTCTACGGGAGGGGAACATAAAAAGGGAGGACCGCCACCCCTGAAAGGGGCGGCGGTCCGGGGGAGAACTGCCTGCGTGCAGTCAGGCAGTCGGGGGACGTTAAAACTTGTAAGTCAGACCCAGATAATAATCCCGGCCATAGCGCTGATAGTCGATCACCTGCCGCGGATCGTCATTCTGATAGGTGACGAAGGGCTGATCGGTCAGGTTCTTGCCCTGCAACAGGATCGAAAGCCCCTGAAGCGGCCCGGACTGGAACTCATAGCCGATCTGCGCATCGAGAATGCCCTCGGCCTTCGCCGTGCGGAAGGTCGGCGCCGCCGAAAGCCCCGCCACCTCGCCCAGGAATGAGGAGCGGTAACGATAGCTCACCCGCGCCTGGAAACCCGCCTTCTCGAAATAGGCGGTGCCGCTGGCGACCCATTTCGACAGGCCGGGCAGGGTGACGCTTTCGGTCGGATTGCTGCCATATTCGACCTCGCTATGCGTATAGGACCCGCTGGCGAAGATGCCGAAGCCGTCGAGCGCCGGGCTGAACAGCTTGAACGGCAGCGACGCGGTCGCCTCTACGCCCATGATCGTGCCCTTGCCGGTATTGGCGGGCGACTTCACCAGCCCGATATAGCTTCCGTCGGCCAGAATGGCGTCGCGCTGATCGGCCGGCAATGTCGGCAGAACGGCGGAAAAGTCGTAAGCGATATTGTTGTTGGGATCGACGAAGTCGGTCAGGTTCTTGAAGAAGCCGGAGACCGATACATAACCGCCGCCCCGGAAATATTTCTCCAGCGACAGGTCGATATTGGTCGACTGATAAGGACGCAGGAAGATGTTGCCGCCCTCTGACTTGAACGGACTGAACTGCGGATCGGAAGATCCGATTCCGACATAGCTCAAATTATATTTGAACTCCTGGTTGATCCGCTCCTGGTCCAGACGCGGACGCACCATGGTCTGCGCCGCGCCCAGCTTCACGAAGAAGCTCGGCTCCAGTTCCACCGAAATCTGCGCGCTTGGCAGGACGTTGGTGTAGCTGTCCTTGCCCGACACCGGCAGTATCGTCACCACGCCGTTGGCGAAGTTGGAAATCGTGCCGGTCGATGCCTGCCGCGAATGGATCACCTGCACGCCGATCGCGCCCTTCAGCGGCTTTCCGCCCAGTTCCCCGTCCATGCTGAGCTTCGCATAGCCGGTGAACACGTCTTCCTTCACCACATTGTCGCGAACCAGCGAGCCGGGGCGGTTATCATACACCGCATCCAGCACATTGTCGTACAGATAGAGCGGGTTCAGCGTCAGCATCGCCGGCACGCCCAGATAATCGAGCGAGACGTTCGATCCCAGCAGCGCTTCGTTCGGCACCGCCACCGATCCCGGCGTCCCGCCGGCGATGGTGCAGTCCGTGCCGCCCGGCGGACAGAGGAAATAGGATGTATAGGCGCTGGTCTTCTTGCGCCGGCTATAATTGCCGCCGATTTCCCATTGGGAGAAGAGACTGCCTGAAATGTCCCCGACCAGGTTCGCGCGGAACGACTTCATGTCGTCGATGAATTTCGGCCGGTTGAGGAAACCCGCCTGCACCACCGCGGTCGTGCCGTTATAGCCCCAGCCATTGGGATCGGTCAGGCTGATGATGCCGGTATCGGTATAGTCGAGCGTCGGGGCGATGTGGAACAATCCGTTCGACTGGCGTTCCACCCGCACGGTGTCCGGCACGCCGGAACGCAGATAGCCGGTGCCCGAATAGGTCTCCAGCAGGAAGTCGGTGCGCTTGGCCCGCGACCAGCTCGCATCGACATTGAGTTTCAGCGCATCGTTCAGGCGGATGTCATTGTTCCACCCCAGCGAGATCATGTCGGCCTTGCGCTTGTTATAGTCGTTGCGCTGCACGCCATAGACATTGCTGAAGGTCGCAGCGGTGACGAAGCCGTTTTCGACCGTCACGTCGCTGACGCCGACATCGGTGCCCCAGACCAGCGGGAATTCGATGCCGCGCAGCCGCTGTTCTTCCTCGAAATGCGACGCCAGCACATCGAAGGTCGAATGGAAATCGTCGCTGGGCTGCCATTCCAGCGTGCCCACCGCGCCATAGCGCTTCAGCAGGTTCGATTGCACATAGGGCTTCGCGCCGCCGATGATGAGCGTGCCGTCGGGAGCGGAAGGATAGCCCCAGGAATTGAACCGTTCGTTCTGGGAGGGCGTTTGCGAGGCGGAAAAGCCCAGCGACAGGCCCAGCGTGTCGTCCGCGAACTGGTCGATATAGGTGGCCGAAGCGCGATAGCCGTAGCGCTTGCCGTCGGGATTGAGCTTGTCCATCCCGTTCATCTGCCCGCGCAGCGACACCGCCATCACGCGGTCCTTCTTGTCCAGCGGGCGCAGCATGCGCAGGTCGACCGTGCCGGAAATCCCCGCCGCGATCAGCGCCGCGTCGGCGCTCTTGTACACATTGACGTTCTGGAAGAATTCGGACGGATATTGGTCATATTCGACGCCGCGATTGTCGCCCACCGTCACCTGCTCGCGCCCGTTGAGCAGCGTGGTGGAGAAATCGGGACCAAGTCCACGGATCGACAGACGCTGGTCGCGCCCCTCCAGCCGCTGCGCCGTCACGCCGGGCAGGCGGGCGAGCGAATCCGCGATGGACACGTCGGGCAGCTTGCCGACATCCTCGGCGGAGATGGAATCCACGATCAGCACAGAATCCCGCTTCAGCTTCGCGGCGGAGGCGAGCGATGCGCGGATGCCGGTGACGACGATGGCCTCTCCCTGCGGCTCGGCGGGGGCGGTGGTCTCAGCCGCGGTCTGAGCGGAGGCTGCCGCCGCGACCGACAGCGAAGCGCCGGCCAGAAGGGCCGCGCGCAGGATGGAATGATGGGACATGTGCATTTGTGGACCCTCCCCAAGACGCATTGCTTGTGTTTCTTGCCGTCACCGATAGCCGCGCCGCCCATGGTCTGCACAGAATCCCACATACGTATTCAGTATGATCCGCTATCTATTTGAAAAACCATGACTATCGTGAAATTACATCCGTCCGGCGGCCAGTGGCGCGCCGCTTTCCTCTACGGTTTCGGGGAATTTCGCTGCATGGAAGACGCCTCTTGAAACTGCTGGCGCTGCTGGCATTTTCATCGTCGGCCGATGGATTTCCATGTCATATGGCCATGATGCGGATGGACGGGGGGGAGGGCCAATGCACCCGATGCAGTTGTTCGAACTGGTGATCGTCATGCTGCTGGCGATCATCGTCCTGCATTATGCCGCGAACAGGCTGGGCCTGCCGCCCGCCGTCGCGCTGCTGGCGGGGGGCGCGCTGTTCGCTTTCCTGCCCGGCCTGCCGGTGATCTCGCTCGATCCGCAACTGGTGCTGGTGATCTTCCTGCCGCCGCTGCTGATGGACGGCGCCTGGTTCATCGCCCTGCGTCACTTGCGGCGGCATATGTTCGGCATATTAGCGCTGGCCCTGGGCGCGGTGGTCTTCACCACAGCCGTGGTCGCGGCGGTCGCGCACTGGCTGGTGCCCGGCCTCCCCTGGGCGGCATGCGCAGCCCTGGGCGCCATCGTCTCGCCGCCCGACGCCGTATCGGCCCGCGCGGTGTTGCAGCATGTCCACCTGCCCCGTCGCCTCTCCATCCTGTTGGAGGGGGAAAGCCTGTTCAACGACGCCACGGGGCTGGTGCTCTTTCGCTTCGCCATAGCGGCCGGCGTCACCGGCGCGTTCAGCATGGTCGACGCCTTGCAGAGCTTTGCCCTGCTGGCCGTGGGCGGGGCGCTGGTCGGGGCGGTCATCGGCGCGCTCTGGGTGCTGACGGTCAAGCGGCTCGACGACAAATATCTGATGATCGCCTCCTCCCTGCTGGCGCCATGGGCGTCCTATCTGCTGGCGGAATCCATCCATGCCTCCGGCGTGATCGCGACCGTCACCACCGGCCTTATCTGCGGCTGGTACCAGCATGTCGTCTTCCCCGCGATGGTGCGGATGAACGGCACGGCCTTCTGGGCGGTGATGATCTTCCTGATGGAGGCGTTCGTCTTCCTGCTGATCGGTTCGTCGCTGCGCGGCGTGATCGATCGCGTCGGCGGTTTCGGCGTCGTGCTGGACGAAATGGCGCTGCCGATATTGGCGATACTGGCCGCGCTCACCGCCGCACGCTTCATTTGGGTTTTCGGTTCCGACGCGGTGATCGCGGGGCTCAGGGCGACGGGTCTTTGCGGCTATCGCCCGCTGGGATTCCGGGCGGCGGCCATATTGGGCTGGGCCGGGATGCGCGGCGTGGTGACGTTGGCGGTCGCGCTCAGCGTGCCGGCCGATTTCCCCGGACGCGACTTCATCCTGACGGCCGCCTTCGCGGTCATCATCGGCACCGTATTGCTGCAAGGGACGACCCTGGGCGCCGTGATCCGGCTGGTGAAGCTGGAGGAACCGGAAAGCGACCGTCCGCGCATGACGATGAGCGAGGCGGAAGCCGCCATGGCGCAGGCGCAGGTCCGCGTCGTGGAGGTGCACGCCTATGATGCGCAAGGCAGGCTGCTCCACCCCCGGCTGCTGGAGCGCTATCAGCGCCATGCCGAACTTTCCGCCAATTATGCCGGGCAGGAGGCGCAGTTTTCGGAGACGCTCCACGCCCATTTCGACCTGGTGCTGAAGGCCATAGCCGCCGGGCGGGCGGAACTGCTGCGCCTCCACCGCACAGGAGAGATCGATGAACATACGTTGCAGGAACTGGAACGCGACCTCGATCTGGAGGAACTGAGCGCCCTGTCCGCCAAGGCATGACCGACCGACGTCACCCCAGGCGCCATGCCATCCCCGCCGCGCTGCGGCTGATCGAGGCGGCCGAGGCGCTGTTCGCGGAGCGGGGCATCGACGCCGTTTCGATGCGGGAGATCGCGGCCGCCGCCCGTTGCGGCGACACCAATGCGGTGACCTATTATTTCGGATCGAAGGAAGGGCTGCTCTCCGCCATCTTCGCGAGCCGTGCCGAGAAGATGGAGGGCGTGCGGGGCGGGATGCTGGACAGGCTGGAACGGCAGGGCAGGCTGGACGATCCGATGGCGCTGCTCGGCATATTGTTCCTGCCGCAGCTCCATCTGGCCGATGGCCGGGGACGCCATCCCTATGCGGCGTTCATGCTGCATTTCGCGACGCGCTACTGGTCGCTGAACGCCGGCCTGCTTGCACAGGTGCGGGACAAGGCGCCGAACCTGATGCGCCTGATGGGGCATTTGACGGCGCTGGTCGGGCATGTGCACCCGGACATCGCCCGCAATCGCATCCTGCTCTGCAACATGATGCTGCAATGCGTGCTGGTCCGCTGGGACCATGGCGAGCCGCAGGATAGCGCGGTGCCGTTGCAGGCGCATGTGCGCGACGTGATGCGAGCCGCCTGCGCCAGCCTGCTGGCGGGGCCGGAGGACAAGGGCGTGCCCGCCTCCGTAGAGGAATGGTTCGACGGCCTCGGCTGATACGGCCCTTCGGTTCCGGACGCGCCGATGAAGCCGAATCCCACCGTTGAAACCGCGCTCCCGCTAGCCGCTCGTCTCGTTCGGGTCCCTTTGCGGAGGCGCGGCGCCCGGCAGCTTATCTGATCGTCACCTCGACCCGGTCCAGCGGCCCGTTGAACCGGCTCGCCGCGCTGTCATAGGCCGCCGGGTCGACGGGGCTCACCAGGTCCATGCCGATGTCGAAGTCTTCCGTATGCGAAACCACCTGCGCGAAGGTCCGTTCGACCCGCCCTTGCGCCACCGCCTTGCCATCGACGGTCAGCATGACGGTGGCGCCGCTGGTCGGGGCTGCCCTGTCCATCGCGAAGTCCAGCCCGACGACATGCGCGCCGGCCGCCAATGGCGCAGGCGCCACGATCCGCGTCATATGCGCGGGCGTCAGATTATAGGTGAAGGCAATCCTCCCCCGGTCGAAGAACAGGCTGTAGCCGCCGAAGCGTCCGCCCTGCGCGACGATGACGCCCTTGCCGCCCTCCGCCGCTATGCCGAGCTTCGCCGTGATCGCGAAGGATCGCCCGATCAGGGCCGGCGCGGCGCTTTCCGGAATATGGCTGACGGGCGCGCTGTAGACGAAGTTCGTCCGCCCCTCATTGGGGTCTGGCCTGCCCTTCTGCCCGCCCTCGCTGCCGTGGATGGGCAGAATGTTGGACAGCGCGGCCTCCGCCCAGAACGACTCCTTCAGCGCCTCCAGCTTCCGCGGATTGGCGGCGGCGACGTCATGGGCCTCGCTGAAGTCGCTGCGGGTGTCGTAAAGCTGCCAGGTCCGTTGATCCAGCGGCACCGGCGGGGGCGGCGTCCGCTCCCAGGGGGTCGCCATGGGCGCGGTCGCGGCCACCCAGCCATCCTTGTAGATGCTGAGATTCTGCGCCATGGCCGACACCTGCACGGTGCGGCGGGAGGGCGCGTCCCTGGCCCTGAAGCTGTAGGCCATGCTGATCCCGGTGATCGGCTGTTGCGGTACGCCGTCCAGTATCTCCGGCGCTTTCACCCCCGCCGCCTCCAATATGGTGGGCATGATGTCGCTGACATGGTGGAACTGGCTGCGCAGGCCGCCGGCATCCTCGATATGCCCCGGCCAGGCGATCACCATGCCGTTGCGCGTGCCGCCGAAATGCGATCCATAGCGCTTGGCCCAGGGGAAGGGCGCGTTCATCGCCCAGCCCCAGCCGCCCGGCATCAGATTATAGGCGTCCTTCGTCCCGATCTCATCGATATGGGCGAGGGCGTAGGACGGGTCTTCCCGGACCCCGCTCAGCGCCGACTGCTCGAACAGCTTGCCGTCGAAGCTGCCTTCCGCGCTCGCGCCATTGTCGCCCTGGATGTAGATGATCAGCGTATTGTCCAGTTCGCCATTGTCGCGCAGCTTCTGGATGACCCGCCCGATCTGCTCGTCGGCATAGGCGAGCGAAGCGGCATAGGCCTCCATATAGCGGGCATAGAGCCGCTTCCTGTCTGGCGTCAGACTGTCCCAGCGCGGCAGCGTGCCCGGATGCGGCGCATCGTCGGTGCCGGGCGGAATGACGCCCAGCTTCTTCTGCCGCGCCACGGTTTCGGCGCGCAGCACGTCCCAGCCCGCGTCGAACCTGCCCCGGAATTTCTTCAGCCAGTCGGCGGGCGGCTGATTGGGCGCGTGGGCCGTGCCGGTGGCATAATAGAGCAGGAAGGGCTTGTCGGGGGCGGCCGCATGCTGGCTGTCGATCCAGCCTATCGCATGGTCGGCCAGATCGCGCTCCAGATGATAGCGGGGATCGGCGGGCGGTGTGACCGGATTGATATTCTCGACCAGATTGGGTTCCGCCATGCTGCTGTCGGCGCCCAGAAAGCCGTAGAAATATTCGAAGCCCAGACCGGTCGGCCAGCGGTCGAACGGCCCGGCCCGGCTCATTTCCCATTCCGGGGTCACATGCCCCTTGCCGATCATGGCGGTGTTATAGCCATTTTCCTTCAATATCTGCGCCATCGTCCCGGCGCTTTTGGGGATGACGCTGTTATAGCCGTCATAGCCCGTCGCCCAATTGGCGACATAGCCCATGCCCACCGCCTGCGGATTGCGCCCCGTCAGCAGCGAGGCGCGCGTGGGGGAGCAGATGGCGGTGGTGTTGAACTGATTGTAACGCAGCCCTGCCTTCGCCAGCGCGTCGAAGGTCGGCGTAGGCACCGGTCCGCCGAAGGTGCTGCTGGACCCGAAACCGACATCGTCGGTCATGATCAGCAGGATATTGGGCGCGCCCCTGGCGGCGCGCACCGGTTGAGGCCAGGCGGGCGGAGAGGATTCGGCGGGCGTGCGGCCATAGACCTTTTGCGCGGGCGCGTCCTGCGCCGTGGCCGGCGGCATGGCGAGCGCCAGCAGGGGGAGGGCTGGCAGGCATTGCCGGCCGAGCTTGGCGCGAAGGGAGGACATGGGCTCTCCTGCTGCAATATTATTATCCTATGGTGCAGATTTCATATTAACGCAGTTGATTGAAGTCAAGCCGGAACCGCATCCTCCCTCCTCTTGTCCCGCCGCCCTCGTCGTCCCATATTGTGATGAGGTTCATGCAGAACGAGGCGCGCCATGGAAAACCGGCTGCTCCAGATCGAGAAAGCGTGGGAACAGGCGCTGGGCGATATTTTCCAGCCTTATGTCGATCTGAAACGCGAACCGACCGCCAGCGCCATGGAGGCCTTTCGCACCGTGCTCGGATCGACCGATCATGACATCCGCCGCCACATCGCGCGAACGGCGGCGCGGCAGGGATCGACATTCCTCAGCCGCTATCTGGTCGAGGAAGACTGGCGGCGGCCCAGCCCCTGAAGCCACGGGCATCTCCACGCCCCGTTCGCCCTGAACCTGTCGAACGGCTTCACTTCTCTTCAAGAAAAGAGCGGGGTGGTATGCGACCCGCCGCCACCGCCCTATCGCGCCGCAACCACCTTCGGCTGCGGCAAAGGCGGCGCCCCCGTCCCCAAGGTCGCCAGATATTTGATCACCGCCGCCCGATCCTCCGGCTTGCGCAGCCCGGCAAAGCTCATCTTCGTTCCCGGCACCTCGCGCCCCGGAGAGGCGAGGAAAGCGAACAGCGACTCATAGCTCCAACTGCCCTTATGTCCCTGCATGGCGGGCGAATAGGCAAAGCCCGCATGGCTCGCCACCGGCCGCCCGACCACGCCCCACAGATTAGGCCCGATGCGGTTGGGTCCGCCCTGGGTGAAGTCGTGACAACTCATGCAAAGCTGCACCTTCTGCTTCCCCACCCCCGCATCCGCGCTGGCGAGCAGGGTGCCCAGATCGACCGGAGGAGCAGCCGCCGCCCCGCCGCCGCCCGTCCCGGGCATCGGCGCTTTCCCCCGCATGTCCCGATGATAGGCGATCACCCGGCTGCCTTCCCCCGCCTCGCTGAAACTGGCGGGCCAGTCGCGCTGGATCGACGCCATGTCGACGCGCGGCGGCATCTCGTCCATCGGCTTATAGGCCAGCTCCCCCGGCCGCACCCGCGTATAGAGCTTGTCGCTGAACCATCCCAGCCCCAGCGCCGTCACCGCCGCTCCCGCAACGCACAGTCCCACCGCCATCCCATGCATCCGGCCCATGGCTCACCCCCCTCCGCCCATGAAGATGGCGCGGGTCCAGAAGGCGTAATTCGCCTCGATCGTCATGATCCGCACCAGCACCAGCAGCACCAGCGGCGGCACCAATATCGCATAGATCAGCGACAGCCGCTCCCACGCCAGATGCATGAAGATGGACAGGATCAGCCCCGCCTTCAGCAACATGAAGGTCACGATCAGCACCCAGCGCACGATCCCCTGCACATGCATATAGTCGACCAGATAGGACATGGCGCTGAGCAGGAACAGCAGGCCCCAGACCTTCAGATACAGGCTGATCGGATGTTGCTGGCCCTTATGGGTCGCTGAAGGATCATGCTGCATGGAGCCCCTCACCAGAGATAGAAGAAGGCGAAGATGAACACCCAGACGAGATCGACGAAGTGCCAGTACAGCCCGGCGATCTCGACCGCCGAATAATCGCCCGCCTTGTCATAATGTCCCCGCGCCACCTTGGACGCGATGATCAGCAGCAATATGACCCCGCAGGTCACATGTAGCCCGTGAAAGCCGGTGATCATGAAGAAGGTCGCGCCAAATTGCGGCGCGCCCATCGGATTATACCAGGGCCGCACGCCCTCTTCGAAGATCAGCTTGCTCCATTCGAACGCCTGCATGCCAAGGAAGACAAGCCCGAACAGGGCGGTGATCAGCATCAGCGCCGTCGTTTTCCGCCGGTCGCGCTGATAGCCGAAGTTCACGGCCATCGCCATGGTGCCGCTGGAACTGATCAGCGCAAAGGTCATGATCGCGATCAGGACGAGCGGTAGTTCCTGCCCGCCGATATTCAGGGCGAACACTTCCGCCGTATTGGGCCAGGGCAGTACAGCCGACGCCCGCATCGTCATGTAACCGGTCAGGAAGCAGGAAAAGATGAAGGTGTCGCTCAGCAGGAAGATCCACATCATCGCCTTGCCCCAATGGGTATGGCGGAAGACTTCCTGATCGGCTGACCAGTCGGACGCGATCTCCCTCAACGTGGGAGCGATGACTTCTCTATCTGGGACAGCCTGAGCCATGGCGGAACATCCTCAAGTCGACAGCAGCAAAGCGGCGAGAACCAGCCAGACGATCAACAGAAAATGCCAGTAGAGCGCGCAAAGGGCGACATTGCGCATATTGGCCGCCGCCAGCGCCCGTCCGGCGGCAAACAGCCCGCCGATGATGTGCAGACCATGCAGCGCCGTCAGCAGATAGAAAAAGGCATTGGCCGGATTGCTCGACAGCGTATAGCCCGCCCCCTGATAATGCCGCCAGAGCAACAACTGCCCGCCAAGGAACAGCACCCCCAGCGCCGATCCGACGATTGCCGCCCGAACCGCCCGTTCCCTCCGCGCCACTTCCCAGGCGACGCTGCTCGCCGCCAGCACCAGCGTATTGATCCACAGCAGCGGCGGATCGGGCATGGGCTTCCAGTCATGGACATGTTCCGTGCCTGCATGCAGCCCCATGCGCATCAGATAGGCCGCCAGCAGCAGCGAGAACATCACCATGGCCACGCCGAAATAGGCGACCATCCCCACCGCCCCCGCCGACGGCCGATCCCGCTCCACCGGCTGCGGGCCCGGCTCCCAGCTCTTTTCGGTGAGGCGCGCGAGGATGGTCATGCCCGCTGTTCCACTTGGGGTTCCGTCTGGGGAATGAAGTCCCGCGCCGCCCCCGGCACGCTATAATCATAGGCCCAGCGATAGACGACCGGCAGATGCGGCCCCCAATTGCCATGCGCCGGCGGCGTGTCGGGCGTCAGCCATTCCAGGCTGGCCGCGCCCCAGGGATTGGGATCGGCGCGAGGCCCCCGGAACAGGCTCCAGATCATGTTGAAGAAGAACAGCCCCTGCGCGCAGAAGACGACCAGCGCCGCAATGCTGATCCACGCATTGGCGAGATGCACCGATTGCGGGATGAAGGCCGTCTCGCCCAGAGCGTAATAACGGCGCGGAACCCCCAAAATCCCCAGATAATGCATCGGCAGGAAGATCGCATAGACGCCCAGGAAAGTGATCCAGAAATGGAGCTTCCCCAAAGTTTCGTTCCACATCCTGCCGAATATCTTGGGATACCAGTGATAGATGGCGCCGAATATCACCAGAACCGGAGACACGCCCATCACCATATGGAAATGCGCGACGACAAAGAAAGTGTCGGACAACGGCACATCGACACTGACATTGCCCAGAAACAGCCCCGACAGCCCGCCGTGGATGAAGGTGAAGATGAAGGCGATGGCGAACAGCATCGGCACCCGCAAATGGATGTCGCCGCGCCACAGGGTCAGCAGCCAGTTATAGACCTTGATCGCCGTCGGAATGGCGATGATCAAAGTCGACGTGGCGAAGAAGAACCCGAAATAGGGATTCATGCCGCTCACATACATATGATGCGCCCATACCAGGAAGCTCAGCGCCCCGATGATCACGATCGCCCACACCATCATGCGATAACCGAAGATATTCCGCCGCGCATGGACGCTGATCAGGTCCGACACGATGCCGAAGGCGGGCAGGGCGACGATATAGACTTCGGGATGGCCGAAGAACCAGAAGAGATGCTGGAAGAGGAGGGGGCTGCCGCCCTGCGTCGGGGTGATCGCACCCATCGACTGCATGGTGGGCATGAAGAAGCTGGTGCCCGCCAGATGATCGAACAGCATCATGATCGCCGCGACGAACAAGGCCGGAAAGGCCAGCAGGCCCATCACCGAAGCGGTGAAGATGCCCCACACCGACAGCGGCATCCGCATCAGCGTCATGCCCCTGGTCCGCGCCTGCAACACCGTGGTCACATAATTCAACCCGCCCATGGTGAAGGCCGCGACGAAGATGGCGAGGCTGACCAGCATGGTCACGATGCCCCATTGATGCCCCGGCGTCCCCTCGCTGATCGCCTGCGGCGGATAGAGCGTCCATCCCGCCCCGGTCGGCCCGCCCGGCACGAAGAATCCCGCCACCAGCACGATCACCGACAGCAGATAGAACCAGAAGCTCAGCATGTTGACGAAGGGGAACACCATGTCCCGCGCCCCGATCATCAGCGGGATCAGATAATTGCCGAAGCCGCCCAGCAGCAGCGCCGTCAGCAGATAGACCACCATGATCATGCCGTGCATCGACACGAATTGCAGATAATTATCAGGCTGGATCGCCGGAAAAGCCCCCGGAAACCCAAGCTGCAACCGCATCAGCGCCGACAGCACCAGCGCCACCAGCCCGATCCCGATGGCGGTGCAGCTATATTGGATGGCGATGACCTTGTGATCCTGGCTCCAGACATATTTGGTGACCCAGCTATGCGGATGATGCAGCGGGCGCAGGTCGTCGGCCAGGGTGGTAGCCATCAGCGAATGCTCCAGGAGGCAGGGACGATACAGGCATTGGCCTTGATCAGCAGGATCGACATGGCGGCCGGCGGCGCCTCCGCCAGAATCTGTCCGAAGCTGCTCTGCTGCGCCTGCCATTGCGCGAAGGCCTGGGGCGTCTCCACCACCACCTTGCCGCGCATCGCATGGTGGCCGGTGCCGCACAGTTCGGCGCAGAGGATGTCGAACGTGCCCGTCTTGGTCGGGGTCAGCCAGAAATAGGTGACGATGCCGGGTACGAGGTCCATCTTGGCCCGGAATTCCGGCACATAGAAGTCGTGCAGCACGTCCTTGGAGCGCAGCACGATCTTCACCGGCTTGCCGACCGGCAGATGAAGGTCGCCGCTTTCCACCAATATGTCATCCCGGCCGAACGGGTCGAGCGGATCGAGGCCCAGCCCATTGTCGGGGGTGATATATTTGACCCCCGCCGCACCCAGCACGCCATCCGGACCGGGATAGCGGAAGGACCATTGCCATTGCTGGCCGACCGCCTCGATGACGGTGGCTTCTTTCGGCACCGAGACATATTTGCCCCAGGCCGCGAGCCCCGGCGCCAGCATGCCGGCGATGCCGATGGCGGTCCAGAATGTCAGCCGCCTTTCCAGCGAAGGGTTTTCCGGCTCATAATGGGCGCGATGGCCGGGGCGATGGCGATATTTGACCAGCGCCCAGGCAAGGAACAGGTTCAGCCCGACAAAGGCCGCCCCGCATATCCAGAGCGTCACGTCGAGCGCGGAATCGATCGATCCCCAATTGGATGCGATGGGCGTGCGCCACCATGGACTGAACAGGTGAAAGGCGACCGAACCGACCACGAGCATGGCGATGGCTACCGCAACCGGCACAAGCCCTCTCCCACATTGGCAGGCGCTCGCAGCCTTTCAGTCCGGCATTTCGAGTCGCCTCGGTAACACCCGCCGCGACAACTTACAGAAAAAGCGCTGACGGGGGAAGCGTTTGGGAAATTGTGGGGTGCGAGCGTCGCCAGCGCCTTTTCCGGCTCGGGCCTTCACGGTCGATTGACAGCGCCTGTCATTGCGGCGAAAAGAACAAACAGGGAACGAATATATGGCTGAGTCGGTGAAGACCCTCGCCGCCCTCAGGCGGCATATCGCATCGCTGGAGGGCGTTCCAGCCTCCCAGCCCCATGCGCGGGTGGAAACCGGCTATGCGCCGCTCGACCTGGCGCTGGACGGCGGTCTGGCGCGGGGTCGGGTGCATGAATTCTTCGCCGCGACAGAGGAAGGGGGGGCGGGGGCTGGGCTGGCCCTGATCCTCGCGCGGCTGGCGGCGGGGGAGGCGCCCCTGCTCTGGCTGCGCACGATGGCGGCGGGCCGGGCGGGGGGCATGCCCTATGGCCCCGGACTGGCCGCATTGGGCATCGATCCCGCCCGGTTGCTGATCGGCGCGATGGCCGATGACGCCATGCTGCTGCGAGCGGCGGTCGACGCGCTGCGATGCCCCGCTTTGGGCGCACTTGTGGTGGAATTGCGCGGGCCGGCGCCCTTGCTCGACCTGACAGCCAGCCGGCGGCTGGCGCTGGCGGCGGAGTCGTCCGGCGTCACGGCTTTCCTGTTGCGGGTGGGCGGCGATCCGGTGCCTAGCGCGGCGGACACGCGCTGGCGCGTTGCGGCGGCGCCCTCTCTGCCCTTGCCGGGAAACGGGCCGGGCAGAAGCGCCTTCGACCTTGGCCTGTTGCGACGGCGGGCGGGACGGGACGGGCTCGGCTGGCGGCTGGTCTGGGACAATGGCCGGGGCATGT
The DNA here is from genome assembly GCF_004152845.1 of Sphingobium fuliginis. GTDB lineage: Bacteria > Pseudomonadota > Alphaproteobacteria > Sphingomonadales > Sphingomonadaceae > Sphingobium > Sphingobium fuliginis. The sequence goes on along the minus strand of NZ_SEON01000001.1, from coordinate 143,348 downwards.
TTGAAGGAAGTGGAGGTGGGCGCGATGAACGCCATGGCCTTGGACAGGATGGCAGCGGACGGGAGGGCGGAGGACGCGATGGGCAAGCGCCGCTATCTGGCGCTGTGGTTTCCGTTCCTGCCGATCGACCGGCTTCGGATCGCGCGGCCTGATCTCTGGGCGCAGGGCGAAGGTCCCGCAGCCGTCGTCGAACAGGTGCGCGGCGCGATGCGGCTGGCCACGCTCGACGCCGACGCTCTCGCGCTGGGCCTGACGCCGGGCATGACGCTGGCCGATGCGCGTGCGCGGGAACCGGACCTGCGCGTGTTCGATGCCGATCCCCATGGCGATCAGGACTGGCTGGAGCGGCTCTGCGACGGTTGTTCCCGCTACACGCCGGTTGCGGCGCTGGATTCACCCTTCGGTCTGATGCTCGACATTACCGGCTGCGCGCATCTCTGGGGCGGGGAGGAGATGCTGGCGCGCGAGGCGGCCGAACGGCTGGAGCGTCATGGCATGCGGGTGCGCCATGCCCTTGCCGGAACGGCGGAGGGTGCGCATGCGCTGTGCCGTTTTCCGGTGGGCGCGGCGGCGGACGAGGATGCGGCGCTGCGCCGCCTGCCGGTCGAGGCGTTGCGGCTGGAGGATGAAAGCGCGGTGGCGTTGCGCCGCTCGGGACTGCGGACCGTGGGCGATCTGGCGGCGCGGCCGGCGGCGGTCCTGGCGTCGCGCTTCGGTGAGGCGGCGGTGGACGCGCTGCACGCTTTGCTGGGATTGGGGAGGCGGCCTCTTGCACCCCGGCGGTCGCGTCCCGCGATCCGGATCGAGCGGCGTTTTGCCGAGCCGATGGGCAGCACCGCCTTTGCCCTCCGGACGCTGGAGGAGATGGCGGCCGAGGTGGGGGAGCGGCTCAGCGAACGCGGGCAAGGCGGTCGACGGTTCGAGGCGCTGTTCTTCCGCAGCGACGGCCTTGCCTTTCCCTTGCGGGTGGAAACCAGCCTGCCGGTGCGGGACGCGCCCGCTATCATGCGGCTGGTGCAGGAACGGATCGATGCGCTGTCCGATCCGCTCGATCCCGGTTTCGGCTTCGACATGCTGCGCCTCACCGTGCCGCAGGCGGAGCCGATGGCGCCGACGCAACTGGCGCTGGAAGGGGGAGAGGCGCGTCGCGAGGAAAGCGTCGCGGCTCTGGTCGACCGGCTGTCGATCCGGGCAGGCCGGGCTCGCATCCAGCGGCTTCACCCGAAGGACAGCCATATCCCCGAACAGGCCCAGCTTGCCCTGCCCGCCGTGGAAAGCCGCGCCCCCATGAACTGGCCGCAAGAGGGGCAGGAGGGGGAGCCGCCCATGCGCCCGCTGCATCTGTTCGATCCGCCGCAGCCGATCGACGTGGTGGCCGAGGTGCCCGATGGTCCGCCCCATCGCTTCCGCTGGCGCAAGGCATTGCATGAAGTGACGCGCTATGAAGGCCCCGAACGCATCGCGCCCGAATGGTGGACGGCCAGGGACGGCGCGCTGGAGGGCGAGAGCGTGGGGCTGACCCGCGACTATTACCGGGTCGAGGATGCGCGCGGGCGGCGCTACTGGATATTCCGCAACGGGCTTTACGGCGCCGAAGCGGAACATCCCGGCTGGTACATCCATGGCCTGTTCGCATGAAGCGCCACGCCAAGGGTCCAGACCCGTCCAGGCCCAAATCCATCGACCGGCGTGAACTGAATGCGCTGGAGGCTGCGCGGGAAAAGGGGCGGCGCGGGTCGCACGGCGAATCTCCGCCGATCGGGCCGGCAGAGGCGCCTCCCTTTGCCGAGTTGGTGGCGGCGACCAATTTCTCCTTCCTGCGCGGCGCATCCCATCCGCAGGACATGGTGACGCGCGCCATCGCCCTGGGGCTTGTGGGGCTGGGCATAGCCGACCGCAATAGCGTCGCCGGGGTGGTCCGCGCCCATGTCGCGCGCAAGCGCTGGCCCGAACGGATGCGCGCCGCTTTGCTGGAGGCGCGCAAGGAAGCGGGGCAGCCGCTGGAACTCAGCGAAGAGGAGGAGCGCGCCTGCCGGACCGACCTGCGGCTGGTCGTCGGCGCAAGGCTGGTCTTCGTGGATGGAACGCCGGACATCGTCGCCTATCCCGCGACGCGGCGGGGTTGGGGCGAACTCACCAAATTGCTGACCGTCGGCAATCTCCGTTCGGTGAAGGGCGACTGTATCCTGCGCTATGAGGATCTGACCGCCTATCTGGACGATCTGCTGCTGATCGTGATGCCTGGCTCCACCGCCACCCAACAGACCGCGCATCGCAAGCCGGTGGACTATGATTATGACGACCGGCCCCCGAAGGAAGCGATCAGGCAGGGCCATCTCAGTCTTGTGCCGCCGCCGGCTCCGTCCGATCTGAAGGGATTGCTGGCGCGCTTGTCGCGTCTTGCGCCGCGCCGGGTCTGGCTGGCGGCGGCATTGGGGCGGGATGGGCGGGATGCGCGGCGGCTGGCGCAGTTCAAGGCCTTGTCCGTGGCGGCGGGCGTGCCTTTGCTGGCGACCATGGACGCGCTCTACGCCAGTCCGGCGCAGCGTCCCCTGCAGGATGTGCTGAGCTGCATTCGCGAAGGCACCGGCATCGCCAGGGCAGGGCGCCTGCTGGAGGCGAATGCGGAAAGGCATATCCATGACCCTGCCGAAATCGCCCATTTGTTCCGCGATTGCCCGGAGGCAGTGGCGGAAAGCGGACATTTGCTGAGCCGGGTGCATTTCACGCTCGACCAGCTTGCCTATGAATATCCCCATGAACCGGTGCCGGAAGGATGGACGGCGCAGCAATGGCTGGAGGAACTGACCTGGTCCGCCGCCCATGCCCGCTATGGCGCGCGTCTTCCCCTGAAGGCCCGCGAGACACTGGAAAAAGAATTCGAACTGATCGCCAAGCGCAACTATGCCTATTATTTCCTGACCGTGCATGACATCGTCGCCTTTGCCCGGACCAAGGGCATCCTTTGCCAGGGACGCGGATCGGCGGCGAACAGCATGGTCTGCTTCCTGTTGGGCGTGACATCCATCGATCCGCTCAAGCACGACCTGCTCTTTTCCCGCTTCGTATCCGAAGATCGCAACGAACCGCCCGACATCGACGTCGATTTCGAACATGAGCGGCGCGAGGAGGTGATGCAATATATCTACGAACGCTATGGCCGTCATCGCGCCGGGATCGCCGCGACCGTCATCCATTACCGTTCGCGCAGCGCCGTGCGGGAAGTGGCGAAGGCGCTGGGCCTTAGCGAGGATGTGTCGGCCCGCCTCTCCAGCACGGTGTGGGGCAGTTATTCGAGCGACATGAACGATGCGCGGATCGTGGAGGCGGGCTTCGCGCTCGACAATCCGCAGATCGCGCAGTTGAAGGCGATTGTCGACCAGTTGCTGTCAGAGCCCTTTCCGCGCCATCTTTCGCAGCATGTGGGGGGCTTTGTGCTGACGCAGAACCGGCTGGACGAGACGGTGCCGCTGCATCATGCGGCGATGGAGGATCGCAGCTTCATCGAATGGGACAAGGATGACATCGACGCGCTCGGCCTGATGAAGGTCGACGTGCTGGCGCTGGGGATGCTGAGCTGCATCCGCCGGGCGTTCGACCTGATGCGGGAACAGGGGCTGGGCGATCACCAGCTGACGGTCGATATGGAGGCGGCGGACGAAACCGTTTACGACATGCTGTGCAAGGGTGACAGCATCGGCGTTTTCCAGGTGGAAAGCCGGGCGCAGATCAACATGCTGCCCCGTCTGAAGCCACGCTCCATCTATGACCTGACCGTGCAGGTGGCGATCGTTCGTCCCGGGCCGATCGAGGGCAATATGGTCCATCCCTATCTGCGGCGGCGATGCGGGGATGAGAAGGTCGAATATCCCCGGCCGTCCCCCCATCATGGACCAGCCGATGAACTGGAGAAATTGCTGGGCGAGACTTATGGCGTGCCGCTGTTCCAGGAACAGGCGATGAAGCTTGCGATCACGGCGGCGGACTTCAAGCCGACGGAAGCGGATGCCCTGCGCCGCGCCATGGCGACCTTCCGCAATGTCGGCACGATCCATCATTTTCGCGAGAAGATGATCAGGGGCATGGTGAAGCGCGGCTATGAGGCGGAGTTTGCCGAACGCTGCTTCAAGCAGATCGAGGGTTTCGGCAGCTACGGTTTTCCCGAAAGCCATGCCCTGTCCTTCGCGCGGCTGGTCTATGTGTCGGCCTGGATCAAATGCCATCAGCCGGCGGTGTTCGCCTGCGCGCTCCTCAATTCGCAGCCCATGGGTTTCTACGCCCCGGCCCAGATCGTGCGCGATGCGCGGGAGCATGGCGTCACCGTGCATGATGTCGATGTGAATATGAGCGAGTGGGACAATGCGCTCGAACCGCTGCTGCGGTCGCGGGATGACGGTCGGGGCGAGGGGGCGGGGCGGGCCCTGGCGCTGCGCCTTGGACTGCGGCAGGTGGATGGTTTTCGCGAGGATTGGGCGAAGCAACTGGTCGCGGCGCGAAAGGAAGGGCTGTTTTCCACCATGGAGGATCTGGCGCGGCGGGCGGGATTGCCGGCGCGGGCCTTGCGGTTGCTGGCGGACGCCGATGCCTGCCGCTCGCTGGGGAAGGACCGGCGGGCTGCCCTGTGGGAAGCGCGACGGACGCCTTCGGATGAATTGCCGCTGTTCGCCGCCGCCAAGGCCCAGGAACTGGGGGAGGAGCCTGATGCGATGCTGCCTGCCATGGCTTTGTCCGAGCATGTCGAGGCCGATTATCTGGTGACGCGCCTGTCGCTCAAAGGGCATCCGATGCAATTCCTGCGCCCGGTCTTCGCGGCGGAGGGCGTGCTGAGCTGCAACCAGATTTCGGCGGCGAAGAACGGAGCCCTGGTGAAGACGGCCGGCGTGGTGCTGGTGCGGCAACGGCCGGGCAAGGGCAATGCGGTCTTCATCACTATCGAGGATGAGACGGGAATCACCAATATTCTTCTATGGGCGCGATTGTTCGAAATGCAGCGGCGTCCGGTCATGGCGTCGCGGCTGATGCTGGTCGAAGGGGAAGTGCAGCGCAGCAAGGAAGGCGTCGTCCACCTGATGGCTTCCCGCGTGCATGACAGGACCGCGGAATTGTCACGGCTTTCGCAAACGGATGTGCAGGAGTCTTCCCGCACGCGCCAGAGGCACGCTTCAGGACATCCGCGCAATGTGCGGATATTGCCGCAATCGCGGGATTTTCATTGAGACTGAAGGGTGGTTGAGCTTGTCGTCCCAGAGAGGAGGCAGGCAAGAAAATCTCAGTTATTTTCAAAAATATGTAGAAATATTTCATATTATAATATATTTATCGGGTATTATTTAGAATATAGATGCGAAAATAAATCAATTAATTTATCTCAATATTGATATAACTAAAGTTATATACTATTCAATATAACTAATTTATGTTAGAAAATCATATTTCATTAACCCATAATATTTAAAACCCCGACTGTGATCTGGAGCGATGCTCCACGCAGGAAGGGAATGGGAATGTTCGGCAGAGCGGTGGGGCGGTTGCTGCGGGACAGGACGGGCAATGTCCTGATGATGGCCGCAGCCTCCATGCCAGTACTGGTCGGCGCGGCGGGCCTGGCGACAGACACGGTGCAATGGACCCTCTGGAAACGACAGATCCAGCGCCAGGCGGACAGCGCCGCGCTGGCTGGAGCCTATGCGGTCGCGCAGGGTTTCAGCGCGTCGGACAGCGCGACATCGGACATCAACCGCATGTCATTGGTCAACCTGACGCAAACCCCGACGATCGAAAATGCGCCGACGACAGGTTCCTATGCCGGCAACAGCAAGGCGGTGCGCGTGGTGCTGCAAACCTCGGCGGAGTTGCCCTTTTCGAAGATATTGGGAGTGAAAGCGCCGGTCATCTATGGCGAAGCGACCGCAGCCGTGGTGGGCAGCGGCGACTATTGCGTCGTTGCGCTTGAAAAGACGAGTGCGGTCGGCATCACGCTCCAGGGCAATGCCACGGTCAATCTGGGCTGCGGCATCGCCACCAATTCGCGGGCATCCAACGCCGTCTATGCAGGCGGCAGCAGCACGGTGACGGCGACGCCGGTGGCGGCGGTGGGCGGGCTGACGTCCAGTTCCAACTATGTCTCGCCGACCACGCTGCTGCCCTACAGCATCCCGGTGCTAGACCCCTATGCATCGCTGCCAACGCCCACTGCGTCGGATTTGTCGGGCTGTGGGGGCAACGCCAATGTTCAACCCAATAACAGCAAATCCATCTCGCCAGGCTGCTATAAAAATTTCAACGTCAAGGGCACGCTCAACATGGCGCCAGGTGTATATTTTATCGACAGCACGACCTTCGACATCGGGTCGCAGGCAGTGGTCAACGGCACCGGCGTCACCATCATCCTGACCAGCAGTAACGCAGCCAATAACCCCAGTTCCATCGCCAACGTCAATATCAATGGCGGTGCGACGCTCAACCTGAAGGCGCCGACGGACCTCAGTGACCCTTATCATGGCGTCCTCTTCTATCAGGACCGGCGCGCGCTGGATTCGGGAACCAACACGATCAACGGCAATGCGAGTTCCGTCCTGCAAGGCGCTTTCTATTTTCCGGGCCAGGCGCTGTCCTTCAGCGGCACATCGGGCATGACCACCGACTGCGTGAAGATGGTGGGCAAGCGCGTCACTTTCATCGGGAACAGCAATATCGTCAATCAATGCAAAGATACGGGAGTCGATAAATTCACGGCCACGCTGGTGAAGCTGGTGGGATGATGAAGCGGCTTCTCTCCGACCGATACGGCAACAGCACCGTCGAACTGGCGATCATCATGCCGGTCCTGGTCCTGCTGACCTGCATGGCGGGGGATGTCGCCATGGCGTTCAAGGCGAAGATCGGGCTCCAGCGCGCGGCGGAGCGCACGGCGCAACTGGCGGCCGCGGGCGGCTACACCAACGACACCACAGACACTTCGAAGGCCTATAATAATCTGGCGGCAGACGCCGCTGCAGCAGCCGGCGTTCCGACCGGCAACGTCACCGTCACGCCCACGCTGCTCTGCGACGCAACCGTGCAGACCGCCAGCCCGGAGGTTCCTTGCCCCGACGGCCAGCAGACGAAGCGCTATGTCGCGATCAGCATTTCAGGAACCTATACGCCGATGTTCGCGAAACTTGCCCCCGGCAGCAGATGGTCGTCCCAGGGCATCGCGCTCACCGGCTCGGCCTCGGTGCGCCTGCAATGACGCGCTTGATACGCGACCAGCGCGGCGCCGCGGCGATCGAATTCGTCCTCGCCGTGCCGCCTTTCATCATGCTGCTGATGGGCGCGCTGCAACTCGGCATCATCGCCTGCGCGCGCACCGGCCTGCAACATGCGGTCGACGAAGGCGCGCGCTATGCCAGCATCTTTCCCAAGCCCACCGACGCTGAGATCATCGCCAAGGTGAAGAGCCGTGAATTCGGCCTCGACCCGACCTACACCAACGATCCGACGGTCGTGCAGGGCACGCAATATGGCGTTTCCTACAGGGAAATCACCATGACCTATTCCCGGCCATTGAATTTCATCCTTTACCAGACCCCGGCCATATCGATCAGCTATACCCGGCGAGCCTATTAACGCCTCAACTGGCCCCGGATACCGGACGGGCTGTCGCACCCTGCTTCTGCTTGGAGAGGGGGCTGTGCAGGGGATGCCATCCCGCTTCCCCTGCACAGATTGTCCGCCATTCGCATGAAACTGCCGCGCTTCTTTTCCTCTTCCGCCTGCGACATGGCCATCGACCTCGGCACCGTCAACACGGTCATCTATGTGCGCGACCGGGGTATCGTCCTCAACGAACCCTCCGTCATCGCGATCGAGACGCGCGACGGCATCCGCAAGGTCAAGGTGGTCGGCAACGAAGCCAAGCTGATGATGGGCAAGACGCCGGCCGGCATCCAGGCGATCCGGCCGCTGCGCGACGGCGTGATCGCGGACATCGACGTGGCCGAGCAGATGATCAAGCATTTCATCGACAAGGCGCTGAACGGCGCCAACCGCTTCGGCCGCCGCCATGAAGTGGTGATCTGCGTACCGACAGGTTCCACCATGGTTGAACGCCGCGCTCTGCGCGACGCCGCCTCCAACGCGGGGGCCTATCGGGTCCAGCTGATCGAGGAACCCATGGCTGCCGCGATCGGCGCCGACCTGCCCGTCACCGAGCCGCGCGGGGCGATGGTGGTCGACATTGGCGGCGGGACGACGGAGGTCGCCGTCCTGTCCCTGCGGGGCATCGCCTATAGCAGCTCGGCACGGGTCGGTGGCGACAGGCTGGACGATGCCATCGCTTCCCACATTCGCCGCACGCATAATCTGATGATCGGTGAAGCGACGTCCGAACGTGTGAAATGCGAACTGGGCGCCGCGACCTCACCCGATGGCGAAGGCCGCCGGATGACGGTGAAGGGCCGGGATCTGGTGAACGGCCGCCCCGCCGAAATGTCGATCAGCGAGGCGGAAATCGCGGATGCCCTGTCCGAACCGGTCGGCCAGATCAAGATGGCGGTGATGACCGCGCTGGAACAGACCGCGCCGGAACTGTCCGCCGACATCATCGAGGAAGGGATCACCCTGACCGGCGGCGGTGCGCTGCTCCGGCGTCTGGACGAAGCGTTGTCCGACGCGACGGGGCTGCCCGTCACGGTCGCGGACAAGCCGCTGATCTGCGTGGCCATGGGCGCTGGCCGGGCGCTGGAAGACCGCGCCTATGACGGTGTGCTGACGGTTTCCTGACATCCGCCTGCCGTAAGTGACGGCGGGAATGGGGTGGAATCAGGACATTCCCCCTCCCGCAGGCGGGAGGGGGCTAGGGGGTGGGCTGGCGCGGCATCTGCGCTGTTTTGCAACGGCTAAGTCAGAAGCTCGCTACGCTCGCGCCCACCCCTAACCCCTCCCGTTTACGGGAGGGGAATGTCTTGGATTGGCCAAAACAGGACATTCCTCAAGGCCGCGCCTGTGCGTCGGGATTCTATTCCTCGCGCCCATAGGCGACCACGGTTTCCACCTCGGCCTTGTCGCCCAGCACGACGCCGACGCGCTGGTGCAGTCCGGTCGCCTTGACGTCCATGATCCGCTGATAGCCGTTGCTGGCCGCGCCGCCCGCCTGCTCGACTAGGAAGGACATGGGGTTCGCCTCATACATCAGCCGCAGCCGGGCCTTGTCGGCGTAGCGGTGATCGGCGGGATAGAGGAAGATGCCGCCCCGTTTCAGGATGCGATGCACATCCGCCACCATCGAAGCGGTCCAGCGCATGTTGTAATCCTTGCCCAGCGGCCCTTCGGTGCCCTGGATGCGTTCCTCTATGTAGCGTGCGATGCCGGGCGACCATTGCCGCCGACGCGCCATGTTGATGGCGAATTCGGCATTGCCCTGCGGCATCCGCATCGGTCCATCCGTCATCCGCCAGGAGCCGATTTCCCGGTCCAACGTGAATTCATAGACGCCGGTTCCGATGGTCAGCACCAGCAGCGTCTGCGGTCCGTAGATCGCATAGCCCGCCGCCACCTGCTGCGTGCCCGGCTGAAGGAAATCCTGTTCCGTCACCTCACGGCCCGAACATTCCTCCGGCGCCTTCAGCACGGAGAAGATGGTGCCCACGCTCAGGTCGACATCGATATTGCTGGACCCGTCGATCGGATCGAACAGCAGCAGATATTCGCCCTTGGGGTAGCGATTGGGGATGCGATGGATCGTTTCCATCTCCTCCGAAGCCATGGCGGCCAGATGTCCGCCCCATTCATTGGCGTCCAGCAGCAGTTCGTTGGCGATGACGTCCAGCTTCTTCTGGACCTCGCCCTGCACATTCTCGCTACCCAGGCTGCCCAGCACTTCGCCCAGCGCACCCTTGGACACGCTGTGGCTGATCGTCTTGCAGGTGCGCGCAACGGTTTCGATCAGCAGGCGCAATTGCGGCGGGATGGCATTGGCCTCGCGCTGCTGCTCGATCAGGAAGCGGGTGAGGGTGACGGACTGCATAGGCGGTTTACTCGCTCAAGAGAATATGGCGCGCCGAACGCACGCCATGCATGGAACCAGGGAATGCCGTAGCGGCCATACAGGCGTCGGAAAAGCGCCAATTCGTGACGCCCCTGTGACGAAGGACGACCCGTTCACGCTTCGAGACTGGCCGCGACCTCTGGCCCATGCGCGAATAGCGTGGCATCCCGCACCTGTTCCGGCGTCGGCCGGATGCCGGTATAGAGCGCGAATTGCTCGACGGCCTGCAGCACAATGACCTCCCCGCCGGAGATGATCGCTTTCCCCGCCGCCCGTGCGGCGCGGACGAACGGCGTCTCCACCGGCTGTGCCACGACGTCGAAGGCGATGTCGCAGGCGGCGATGAAGTCGGCCGGAAAGGCCAGCGCCTCGCTATCCGGCCCCTCCATTCCAAGGGGAGTCACATTGACGAGCAGGGGCGCGCCCGTATCGGGCAGGGCCGGCTGCCATGCATAGCCATATTGTTCCGCCAGCGCCCGGCCCGCCGCCTCATTGCGGGCGACGATGGTGCCCTTGTCGAAGCCCGCGTCCCGCAGCGCCGCCGCAACGGCCTTCGCCATGCCACCGCTGCCGCGCAGCAGAAAGGGCTGGGGGCTTGCGATCCGCCGCTCCAGAAGGTCGCGGACCGCCACGAAATCCGTATTGTAGCCGGTGAGGACGCCCACGTCATTGACGATGGTGTTCACGCTGTCGATGATCCGCGCCGATTCCTCCAGCCGGTCGACAAGCGGGATCACGGCTTCCTTGAAGGGCATGGAGATGGCGCATCCCCGGATGCGCAATGCCCTGATGCCGCCGATGGCCGCGGGCAGGTCCGTCGTGCTGAAAGACTTGTAAACATAGTCCAGTCCCAGCAGTTCGTAGAGCCGGTTGTGCAGGCGCGATCCCGCATTGCCGGGCCGTCCGGACAGGGACATGCACAAGCGGGTATCCCGCCCAATGGGTGGTTTCATAAGCTGATGGTCTCCTCGCGCATGGCCTAGACAGCCACCGGCATGGGATCAATGACGAGAGCGACCATCCATGCCCTTTGTCCGCCGGATCGGCGCAGGAGCGCTTATCCTCCCAGCACCGCCGGCACCAGCGCCGCGACGCAGATGCCCAGGCTCCATTGCAGGGCGCGCCGCACGCGGTACCGCTCCGGCAAGGCGGTGCTCAGGACCACCAGCACCGCCAGCGAAAGCCAGAAGATCGTCTTGAACGGCGCCGCATTGCCGATCCACAGCCGTGCCAGCAGCGTCAGGGCCAGGGCCAGTCCCGAACCCCAGACGATCGCGTTCCACCCGTTGCGCAAGCGCGGTTGCCGGTAGCCGCGCCGCTCCCGCTTGCCGAGCCAGATCGAAGTGCCCGTCGCGATCACCACGCAAAGCGCTCCACCCAGCAGCAGATAGGCGATCTTCACCGGCAGTCCGCCATAATTGCCGAAATGCAGATTATAGGCCGACGCCGCCACCTGCTGTCCCGTCGCGCCGTCCGCCAGGCCGACCGTCCCCAGAAAGCGCCCGGCCTGATCGAAATTATAGGTTTCGCCATAGACCAGCCGTCGCTGCGGCAGGGCAAGCACCTGTAGCTGCTGCCCCGCGGTTCCCGGTTCGTGCATGAAGACGTAGATCGGACGCACCTCCGGAAAGCGGGCGGTCATCGTCTGCAACGCGGCGGCCACGTCCGCCAACGGGGCGGGCTTGGCATTCGGCTTGCCCTCAGCGCCGAAGATCGGCGCATAGGCCGCCTCCATATCGCCCTTGTAGAAGCCTTGCGCCAGTCCATAGACGTTGATCGATCCCAGGCCGATCATCGCGCCGGTCAGAGCGATCGCCAGCGCGAAAGGCAGGGTCCACACTCCCAGCCTGTTATGCCAGTCCGCCAACCCGAGGCCACCCCGGTCCCGCGCCCGCAGGCGGAAGGCATCGCGGAAGATGCGGGGATGGGCGATCAGGCCGGTCAATGACAGGGCGATGGTCATCACCCCCAGCCCGCCTACGATCGTCAGGCCGACCATGCCGGGAATGTTCAGCGTATAGTGCAGGTTCAGCAGGAATTCGGACCATCCGTTCAACTCCTTCGCGACGACCCGTCCCTGATCGTCGACATGCACCGCCTGATGGTCGGTGGTGACGGTCGTGCGCGGCAGCGCGTCGGTCGGCAGATGGACGTAGAGATGCTCGGTCGCTTTCCGGTCCTTCTCGCTTGCCAGCACGGAAGCCACGGCGCGTTGCACCGCATCGGGCGCGATCCGCTGCATTTCCGGAGCATCGGGCCGCTCGGCGCGTTGCCATTCCTCGTAGAACACCGTCACCGTGCCGGTCAGGCAGACGATATAGAGCAATGCGCTTGCCAGCAGGCCGATGGCGGCATGGGCGGACAGGCCCCGTTGGACCAGCGTTTTGGACAGGCCAAGGTTCATGGCCGGGCCATCCACAGCATGGCCAGACCCAGCAGGGCAGGGGCCGCCAGCAGTCCCACTTGCCGCCGCCGTTGCGGCCAGAGCAGGATCAGCATGGCCAGCACCGCCCAGAGCAGCGGCATCAGGAACAGCATCAGCACATTGCCGTCCGCCTCATGCGCGCCCAGCGCTCCGGCCGCGCCCCGCGCCGCCAGTCCCAGGATCAGCGCCACCAGCATCGCACCCGGCACGCTGAGCAGAAAACTGACCATCCGCCCGCCGATGCGCAACGGCTCCTGTCCTTCCGGCAGCATATGGGCGCGGCGGTTGGAGGCGCCGGTCTTGCCGGGCGGCGCGGTCGCGGCGGCAAGGGCCAGGCAGGAGAAGGCCATTGCCAGTGCGGCCAGCGTCACCATGGCAACGCCCCAGGCGCCGGCTCCCGCCATTCCCATCGCCAGGGCAAAGGCGAGCAGCCCCCAGGCAGCAGCGTTGAGCGGAGCCGATCGTAGCGCCTTGCCCCATGAGAAGCGCAGCAGGCACACCGCCGCCGCCGCCAAAAGCGCGCTGGTCCAGAGCAGAAGGGAAGGCTGGTTCACCATCATCCTCAATAATCGAAGCGCAAGGTGCCCATCACGCTGCGGGGGGCCGCGTAAAAGGCCTGCCCCCACATCAGGCTGCCCAGATATTTGCTGTCGGTCACATTGCGCACATTGATGCTGGCGGTCAGCCTGTCGATGGGCTTGATGCTGGCCATCAGGTCCAACACCGCATAATCCTTCTGCCGGATGTCGCGGCCGACCGTGCTGTCGAGGGTGCTGATGTCGCTCTGCCACCGGAACTGTGCGCCCAGCTTCAGGTCGCGCCACTCGGGAATATGATAGGTGCTGGCAAGCTTCAGCGACTGACGCGGCAGGTAGGTGCGGGCGCGGTTCCCGGCCTGATCCTCGATCCTGAGGCCCGTATAGCCGCCGCTTACCGACCAGTGGTCCGTCACGCGGCCGGTCAGCTCAATCTCGAAACCCTTGGCCGTGGTGTCGACGCCCGCATAATAGACGTCGCCCACCTGCCCCGGATCGCCCGCGCCGAACACGCCGGCCTGCTCCGCGAGGTTCTTCTGCTTCGCGCGGAAGAGTGAGGCGCTGGCATAGAGCCGCTTGTCGAACCATTCGCTCTTGATGCCGCCCTCCATGCTGCTGCCCTTGGCAGGATCGAGCCGGCGGTTGGTGATGTCGACCTTGTCCTGCGGATTGAAGATGTCGGTGTAGCTGGCATAGAAGCTGATGTTGGACGTGGCGTCGAACACCAGGCCCAGATAGGGGCTGACCGCGCTGTTCTTGCGATACTGGTCCGTGCCGTAGGATGCGCCGGTGGTCTTGAGCCAGAAGGCGCTGGCGCCGACGACCGCCTTCAGCCTGTCGGCCAGATTGGCGTGCAGCGCGCCATAGGCCCGCGTCAGCCGGTCCGTCACCTCTTCCTCCAGGCTTTCCTGCGTGAAGTCGGGTTCGATCAGCGTGGTGCGGTTGAACGCCCATTGGGCAACAGCCGGGTAGGCGACGGCAGCCAGCCCGCTTTGCTCATATTCGCGGCCGTCGGTCCTGCCGGTGGAGAGGCCGAAGGCGAGTTGATGCTCGCGCCCGAACAGCGTCACTGGGCCGGAAGCGTAGAAATCGCCCAGATACTGGTCGGAGGGGGAGCGATATTTGCCCGCCATCCCCGTCACGCCGACGCCCGTCGCCGCATCGGGATAGCCATAGGCGTAAAGCAGTTCCGCCCCCGAACTGCGATGATTATAGGTGAAGCGGCCGCGGGCGTTCCAGCCATTGCCGAAAACATAGGCCAGTTCCGCCCATGCGCTTTCGTCGCTGACGTTCCAATAGGTCCAGTCGGCTGAAGTGCTGGCCGAATGCGGATAGGCGATCCGATCGCCATTATCGTCGAGCAGCGGCAGCGCGCCCCACAACACGCCGTCCGCGTCATTGTCCTGCCGGGTATAGCCGGCCGACGCCCTTAATTGCGGCGTGATCTCCCAATCCAGGATCGCGCCATAGACGTTGCGGTCGACATGATTGTAGCGGAGGTGGCTGTCCCTGTCTTCATGGGCGAAGATCAGCCGTGCCGACAGCGTGCCCGACTCATTCAACGGGCCCGAAATATCGGCTTCCACGCGGCGGTTGTCCCAGCTTCCCAGCATGGCGGAAAGGGAGGCCTGCAATTCCCTGGTCGGCTTCTTGCGGACATAGTTGATCGTGGCGGACGGATTGCCGACCCCGGTCATGATTGCATTGGCGCCGCGAACCGCCTCGACATTCTCGAACAGGATGGTGTCGAGGTCCCCGAACTGGATGCCCCAGCGCAAGGGCAGGCCGATGCCGTCGACCTGGAAATTGGTGATGTCGAACCCCCGCGAATTATAATAGGTCCGGTCGGTCTCCACCCGCTCCACATTGATGCCGACCATCTGGGTCAGCAGGTCGTTCACATTGGTCAGCGCGAAATCCTGGATCCGTTCGCGGTCGACGACGGTGATCGACTGGGGCGTTTCGCGCAGCGTCAGGGCAAGGCCGGTGGCCGATGCGTTCTCATCCGTGACCGTGCCCGTGACGACGATATTGTCTGCCTCCGCCAGCACGTCGGCCTGGGCGGGCGACGCCCAGCAAGCGGCAAGGACAGGGGTGAGCAGAACGGAACGGAAAGCGATGGACATGCGGACGGACCCTTTTTCTTGCCGGGCGCAACCGGCAGAAAGGGCCTTATTGCTCATAATAATGCAAGTCAATCGCAATAAATATATGAATATAAGTCGTGCGTCTCTTTTTCAGACGACGCTTTGGGTGGAATGCCGTGCCTTGCTGCACGGCATTCCACCCGCACGATTCACTTCGCCCTGGCGGCGGTCACGATGATCTCGACCTTGTAATCGGGGCTGGCGAGCTTCGCCTCGCCCGTGGCGCGGGCGGGTGCTTCGGCATCCGCGATCCACGCATCCCACACCGCGTTCATCTCGGCAAAGTCGTTCATGTCCGCCAGCCAGATCTGCGCCCTCAGCATATGGTTCCTGCTGCTGCCCGTGCGTTCCAGCAGGGCGTCGATCTCGGCCAGCACGGCCCGGGTCTGCGCCGTGACGCTCTCGCCGGGGGCGCCGATCTGCCCCGCCAGATAGATGGTGTCGCCATGAATGACGGCCTCGCTCATGCGCGGGCCGCGATCAATGCGGGTGATGGTCATGCGGAAAGGCTCCTTTTCGGTTATGAATAGCGGCTGATCGCAAGATCGGCGGTTTCGATCCGGGGCCTGCCCCCGCCGATGATGTCCGCGATCACATGCCCCGACCCACAGGCCATGGTCCACCCCAATGTGCCATGCCCGGTGTTGAGGAAGAGGTTCGGGACTTTCGTCGCCCCGATGACCGGCGTGCTGTCCGGCGTCATCGGCCGCAGCCCGGACCAGAAGCTGGCGCCGCCCAGATCGCCTGCGCCCGGAAAGAGCGAACCCACCGAATATTCCAGCGTATCACGCCGCGCCCTGGGCAGCCCTTTGGAATAGCCCGACAGTTCCGCCATGCCGCCCACACGAATACGGTCGCCCAGCCGCGTGATCGCAACCTTGTAGCTTTCGTCGAGCAGGGTCGACACCGGCGCCCTTGCCTCATCGACGATCGGAACGGTGATCGAATAGCCCTTCACCGGATAGACCGGCAGCCTGATCCCCAGCGGGGCCAGCAGCAGCGGGGAATAGCTGCCCGTCGCAACAAGATAGGCGTCGGCCACGACATGGCCCCTGTCGGTTTCGACATGGCTGACCTTTCCATTGTCGACGGCGATCCTTCCGATAGTCCGTCCGTTGAGGAAGGTCACGCCCTTCGCCTTCGCCATGTCGGCCAGCGCGTTGGTGAATTTGAAGCAGTCGCCGGTTTCGTCATTGGGAAGCCGCAGGCCCCCGGCCACAGGCGCGCCGCTGCCTGCCAGCCCCGGTTCCGCCGCGATGCAGCCTGCCGCATCCAGCACTTCGAAAGGCACTCCGTCCGCCTTCAGCACGGCGATGTCCTTCGCGATGCCGTCAAGCTGCTTCTGCTCGCGGAAAAGCTGCAAGGTGCCTCGCGACCGCTCGTCATAGGCGATGCCGGTTTCGCGCCGCAGGTCGATCAGCCGGTCACGGCTATATTCGGCCAGGCGCACCATCCGGCTCTTGTTGATGGCATAGGCGCGTTCGTTGCAATTGCCCAGCATCGCCACCATCCAGCGTAGCATGGCCATGTCCATCCGCGGCCGCAGGATCAGCGGGGCGTGCTTCATGAACAGCCAGCGCAGCGCCTTCATCGGTATCCCCGGCGCAGCCCAGGGGGAGGCATAGCCGGGCGAGATTTCTCCAGCGTTGGCGAAGCTGGTTTCCAGCGCCGGCCCGTCCTGCCGGTCGATCACCGTCACTTCATGCCCGGCCTGTGCCAGATACCAGGCGGATGTGACGCCGATGACGCCGCTGCCCAGAATGGCGACCCTCATATGGCGACTTTCATGGCGTGATGCTCCGCTTGTGCCGGATCGCGGCCACCCCGTACGGAGCGGTGATAGCGATGCCCGAGCTGTGTCAGTATTTCATAGGCGATGGTGCCGGCGTCGGCGGCGACCTGATCCACGGTCTGATGAGGCCCCAGAAGTTCCACCAGGGCGCCAGGATAGAGGAGCACATCGGGCACGTCGGTCACGTCCAGCGTGATGCTGTCCATCGAAACCCGTCCCGCTATCGGCGCGCGATGGCCGTCGATATAGGCGGAGCCGCCGTTGCTCAGGTGGCGAGGCCAGCCATCGGCATAGCCCAAGGCGATCGTCGCGATCTGCGTCGGCCGCTCGCAACGGTGGGTGAGGCCATAGCCGACGGCAGCGCCCGCCGGGATGTTCCGCAACTGGATGATCCGCGCGTCCAGCGAGACCACCGGCCGCATCTCCCGGCGCTCGCCCTGCGGCGCTCCGCCATACAGGGCGATCCCGGCGCGGACGATGTCGAAATGATCGGCGGGCAGGAAGCTTCCGCCGCTATTATCCAGCGAGCGCGGCACGCCGGGGAAATTCATGCTGAACGCATCGAATTTCCGGCGTTGCATCGCGTTGGAGGGGGCATCGGGATCGTCGGCGCAGGCGAGGTGGCTCATCAGCAGGCGAAGGTCCACGCCCTCCAATCTTTCCCGCTGGGCAAGCAGAATGGCGACCTCCTCGGGCGGAAGACCGAGCCTGGACATGCCGCTGTCCACCTGCAACGCAGCGGGCAGGGTCCGCTCCAGCGTGCGTGCCGTCCTGGCCCAGCGCCCAATCTGGTCGAGCGAGTTCAGGACCGGAATGGCGCCGATGGCTGCGCACTCGCCTTCCGCGCCTGGTTGCAGGCCGTTGAGGATGAACAGCGCCATTCCATCGCTCAGAATGGGTCGGAGCGCCATGGCTTCGCTGAGATGCGCGACGAAGAAGTGTCGGCACCCGGCGCCGATCAAGCTGCGCGCGACGAGGTTCGCGCCCAGGCCGTAACCGTCCGCCTTGACCACGCCGGCGACGGTGGCGGGGGCGACCTGCCGCTGAATCGTGCGGTAGTTTTCGACCAGTGCATCAAGGTCGATGCGAAGCACGGCTCCGGCGGTATCGATGGACTGCATATCTGCCCCCTTTTGCAGGGAGGGTAACGCGGCGTTCGGTGAAAATGCTCCCAAATGATCGCAGGATCGTCTAATGTGACGGGATAATTGAACGATCCTTCGCAAGGAATGGAAAAAATGGCAGAATCGCTGGATGCCGTGGACCGCTCGATCATCCGTCTGCTGCGGCTCAATGCGCGGCGTCCCAATTCGGAGATTGCGGCGGAGATCGGCCTGTCCCCCTCGGCCTGTCACCGGCGCATCCGGATGTTGGAGGATGCCGGCGTGATCCGCGGTTATACCATCGTGACCGCACCGATGGAAAAAGAGGGCCGCGCCGTCGATGTCCTTGTGCAGGTGACGCTCGACCGGCAGACGGAGGATTATCTCGCCCGTTTCGAACATGCCGTGCGGCAATGTCCTGAAATCCGCGAATGTTTCCTGATGACCGGTGGCGTTGATTACTGGCTGCGCGTCGAGACCGAGAGCGTGGCCGCCTATGAAGCGATCCACAGCGAAATCCTCTCCCGCATGCCGGGCGTCACGCGGATCAACAGCAGCATCGCCATGCGCGATGCGCTGCGGCCCAGGAAAGCGGCGCGACGCTAAACCCGCCTGGCGATTGCGCCTGCTGCCCATCCCATGCCAACGGCCAGCATCATCGCGACCAGACCATAGGCGAAGGGCCATTGTTCCGCCGCGACGGCCATGAAGCGTTCGAAGCCCGACTTGCGGACGGTGATGTCGCGCACGGCGGCGGCCACCACGCGGCCATCCTGCACGAGGAAGGTTTCCGCCGTATAGTCACCGACGATCACACGCGCCGAAAGCGGCAGCCGCGCCCGGTAGAGCACGCCGTCGGTGATCTCCACCGTTCCCGGCCGCTCGACATAGAGCCCGGCCCGTTCCCTGAGGTCGATCAGCCCCTTCTGGAACCGGTCCAGCTCCGCGCTGTCGTTGAGCGAGGAAGGGGAGAGCTGGAGCTTGTCCACGCCCATTTCATAGATCGCCGCCGTTCGCTCATCGACCACCTTGTCGACCGGTCGGGACGATGCGATGGCGTAGAAACTGGGCGCAGACCGGAAGCGCGCGCTGTCGGCATTGACCCAGATGCCGGCCACCTTCTGCTTTTCGCGCATCGTGATCGACTGGTCCGGACCCTTCAGCACGACCATGATGTCCGGCGGCTTGCTGGGCCGACGCCCATCGGGATAGACGATGGCGCCGAACAGCAGCAGGTCAGCGCCGGTGAAGCTATATTGTATTTCCACCTCGCGCTGGGACACGTCAGGCACCAGCATCGGTTCGTCCGCCGCCGTCAGCAGCAGCAGGGCCGGCGGCAGGGCCAGAAGCGCCCGCCGCCTCACCGGATCTCCACCGTGTATATTTCGTCGGGCCGAAAGCCCAGCCCCAGCGCCATGCGTGCCGCCACCAGCAGCACGATCGCGGCAAGCAGGATGCGCAGATATTCCGGCCGGATCGTCATCGAAAGGCGCGTTCCCACCTGCGCTCCGGTGACGCTGCCGATCAGCAGCAGCAGGGCGAGCACCAGGTCGACCGCATGCGTCGTCATGGCGTGCATCATCGTCGTCGCCATGGTGACGAACAATATCTGGAACAGCGACGTGCCGACGACGGACTGGGTCGTCATGCCCAGCAGGTAGAGCATCGCCGGAACCAGGATGAAGCCGCCGCCCACCCCCAGCAACATGGTGAGGATGCCCGTCGCCATGCCCAGCAGCAGCGGCGCCAGCGGGGAAATATACAGCCCGGACCGATAGAAGCGCCACCGCATCGGCATGGCCGCCACCAGCGGATGGTGCCGTCTTTTGCGGGCCTGAATCTTCCTCCCGGTCTTGAGCGCGATCAGCGCCTGGATGGACTCCTTCGCCATCAGCGATCCGATGCCGCCCAACATCAGCACGTAGAGGATGCCGATCACCGTGTCGATCTGGCCGATGGCCTGAAGCAGTCGGAAGATCAGCACGCCGAGGCCGGCGCCCACCACGCCGCCGGCGATCAGCACGCCGCCCATGCGGAAATCGACCGTTCCGCGCGACATATGGGTGACGACCCCCGATACGCTGGCGCCCGTCACCTGGCTCGCCGCCGAAGCGGCCGCGACGGTCGGCGGAATGCCGTAGAAGATCAGCAACGGCGTCGTCAGAAATCCGCCGCCTACCCCGAACATGCCGGAAAGCAGGCCCACCACGCCGCCCAGGGCGATGATGACCAGCGCATTCACCGACAGGTTGGCGATGGGCAGATAGAGATCCATGCGCTTCCTGGGTTAAGCGCAATATGCGGAGAGATAAAGGCGCTCCCGCTTAAAAATCAGCGCCCAGCGTAACGGCCGGGCCGGACGGCGGTGCCGCGCGCCCCGCAATCCGTTCCCGCCATTCGATGCTCAGCCTTGCGCTCACCGGCCTGAGCGGCAGGCGGACCTGCAGTTCCGGCCCGATGTCCAGCCGCTCGACCTGCGGCTGCGCGCCGCCGGAAAGGCTCGCGCCGATCCGCATGGGCGAATGGCCTAGCGGCGACAGCAGCGACATCTTGCCATCGACGAACAGGTCGTGAGAGCGGAAGCCGACAATGCCGCCCTGGGCATAGGCTTCGACTTCCAGCGAGGGCGCCACCGGCGCCGGCCCGAAACCGCCTGCCGCCAGCACGGCATGGGCGTTGCGCCCGCCCTTGCCCAGTGCAATCCGTCGTTCCGCCGCGAAGCTGACCGGAATGGTGCGCGCCGGTTGCCATGCAATGCCGAGCGCGCCTTCCGGAGATGCCGGTTCGTTCAGCGCGGCACTGGCTCGCGCATAGGCGGCCGCCCGGCTCGATGAGCGCGGGGTCAGGTCGAAATCGAGGCGTAGGCCCGCCTGCGATCCGCCCAGCCTACCGCCCGTCACGGCATCGGCGCGGGTCGTGCTTCCGTCGCGCCAGAGCAGCCAGGCGCTGCCATGCCAGCGCGCGTCGCTTGCGGATGGCGTGGAAGCGAGGGGTAAGGCTGGCGCAGGATTGTTCGATGGAACGACGCGACCGCCACTCTGGTCCTGTGCAGCCGGCGCCGCCTTCTCTTCGACGGACAGGAAGGGGGCCGCGCTTGTCCTTCTCCCAAGGCGTCGAGAGTCCTTGAATATAGGACCCAGGATGGCGGCAGGCTGGCGCTTTTGCGGCATTTCACCGAACCAGGCCGGTGCGTCATGCCCCGTCGCGGCTGCGGAGCCCTTCTTCTTCGAATAGGCGGTGGGGTGAAAACGCCTCTCGCCGTCAATTCCCCTCGCCATTTGGGGAAGATCACCCTCTGGGCCTGCCAGACGGATCGCGACCCAACCCGCCATCACGAGGACGAAGAAGCGGAGCGGGCGCCCGGTGGCGGCTTCGCTCACCCCGGAAAATCCAGCTCGGGAAAGCGGTGATGCGTCTTGTCCCAGGTCAGCGGCTTGCCGAACAGCGACTGAAGATACAGGAACATGGCGCGACGGGCAGCCATCATCGCGATGATGTTGGCGATCAGCGTGCGCGGTATCGCCCCCAGCCCGAAGGCCCAGCCATAAGCCATGCCCGAGAAAATCGCGCGCATCGCCATCCGCCAGCTCATGAAGCCGAAGTTGAGCCACAGCAGGGCTTCGACCACTGGCGTGGGTCTGGGCACGGGAAAGGCGCTGAACAGGCTCCCGGCAAGCAGCACGCCCCAGAGCAGCAGCGCCAGATAGGCGGTGAACAGGACGAAGGCGGAAAGCGCCGCACCCCGGTCCCGCATCCGCATCCACCATTCGGCGGGGCCGCCCTGCCAGCCCATGCGATCCCATCCGGCAAGCGAGATGCCGACCGTCCAGCGCGCCTTCTGCTTGACGGCATCCGTCAGATTGTCCGGGAAATATTCCTTGGTCGCGACAAGCTGGCCCTCACCGTCGCGCATGCGGACGAACACGCCGCGCCCGCCCATATTGCTGATACGCAGGCCGACCTCATAATCCTCGGTCAGCGATTCCGGATCGAACGGTCCGCCATTGGCCGGATTCACAAGCCTTTCCAGCATTTGCCGCTCGAATGCGCAGGCCACCCCGGCCGAGGGCATGGACGCACCCATGGCCTCGCGCACGGTCAGGAACTTTCCATGGCTTTCCGCGAACTCATCACAGTAATGATTGGCTATGGCCCTCGACCACCAGCCGCCCTGGCCGGGCAGGGGCAGGACCGGGAGCTGAACGAGCTGGAACCGATCCGTCATCAGGTCGAACAGCCTGATCTCGTCGCGATGGACGACATCTTCCGCATCGTGCAGGGCGATCGCCTTGAACCGGACCCCCGTGCGCTCTTCCTCCCGCAGCATGGCGCGCCAGACCACATTCAGGCAATCGGCTTTCGTAGTTGGCCCATTTCGTTCGTTGATGCACAGGATCAACCGCGTTTCCCGACCGGCCAAGGGCGTGAGAATATCCAATGTCGCCCGGTCATTGGGATAGGCGCCCACGAAGATCCGATAGTCCTGGTCCCTCCAGTGGCTGAGCGCGTTACGGAGCATCGGGCCGATCACATCGGCTTCCTGCCAGGCTGGGATGAAGATGGCGATGCGGCCGGGTTGCGGGGAGGCGGGCAGGGTGAGGGTCGTCATTCGTCGATGACGGGAATAGACAATCAGCTTGCGCCACAGCCTTCGGCACAGGAAGACCAGGTCTATGATGAAATCGTCCATGCCGCCGATCGCCAGCGCCACCACCGCGAACAGCAGAATTTCATGATGAACCCCCGCCAGATAAGCGAAGATCATTGCCTCCACGGATCGAGCTCCCCCTGTTCCCGACGAACGGCTATGACAGCAAAGACTTGATTCTCAAACAAATAATCATTTCATAACCGTAATAATTTTTATTGATACATAGCCTTCCCCAACAGTGGCTTTCAGGCCCTCGCTGCTCTTCGAGCAGGCGAAGACCGCCATTCTGGCTGGCTTGCTGCTGCTTTGACCATTGTGGATTGCCTCCTTTTGGAAGGCGGCCCGCTTTTGAGGAGGAGGGTAATATCCGGCAGGCTGCTCTCCGCATGCGCCGGATGGAATCGCATGACCATCGGGCCGATGCTATCGTAAGCACGCCGTAGAGCGACTCGCACAGGATGCGAACCCCAGCCAATCTCTTTCAGCGATCAGGTAGGAGGGTGAATATGAATGGGGAGATGGATGTCAACTATCTGCTGCACAGACAGCAAGTTGCATTGATCCGCGCGCAGATGAGCCGGTCGGTGAAGGGCCGGGAGGCCTATGAAGGCCTTGCGCGCGGCTATACCGATCAGATCGACGCCTATCGCCGTGAGAATGAAAGGCTGGTCGACTTGGCGCATTAGCGGCGTTCGATCAGCCGTTCTATCGACTCGCGGTGCGTTTCATTGTCGCCGCATTCCTTTTCCAGCACCGTCTTGATCTTCTCCAGTTCCGCTTCAGTCAGATGTTCGATGCCGATGAACTCGTTCCGCGCCGTCGATACGGCGCGGATCAGTTCGTCCATTTTCGCCTGTATGGCGGAGCCGTCGCGATTTTGCGCATTCTGGATCAGGAAGACCATCAGGAAGGTGACGATCGTCGTGCCTGTATTGATGATGAGCTGCCAGGTGTCGGAATAATGGAAGATCGGGCCGGTCACGATCCAGCCCAGGATCACCAGCGCGGCCAGGATGAAGGCGGCCGGCTGGCCCGACCAGCTTGCGATCCGGTGGGCAAAGGCCGTGAAAATCCTGTCCATCTCTCTTTTTCTCCCTTGGGCGCGGCCAGCATTTAGCCTCTGTTCAGACCATGCTTGCCATGAAGGAGGGATGACAACCATCCCCCTCCGTTCGCTGGCCTGCGGGCTGGGCGCTTCGCTCCTCCTCCTGTCCTGCGCGACGGTCTCGCCCGAATCGCGCCTTCGCACCGGGCTGATCGATGCGGGCATATCGCCCCGCATGGCCGGCTGCATGGCCGAAAGGATGGTCGATCGGCTGAGTCTGATGCAGCTCCGCAGGCTTCAGTCGCTGGCATCGCTCCGCAAGTCTCACATGGGAGACATGACGGTGGACCGGTTCCTCTTCAAGGTCCGCGCGCTGGAGGATCCGGAGATCTTTGCCGTGACCAGCAAGGCGGCGATCGTCTGCGCCATCGACGGCTGATTTCGCAATAAACAAGGCTTGCGCTTCGCAAAGGTTTTGCAATTTTGCAAAGTCATTTTGCGAAATTTGCTGGTGTTGCCCTTTTGCCTGTGCTTAGCCGCTGGACACAAGAGTTTCAGCGGAAAGGACGGGCGAGCCCCATGAACATCCACGAATATCAGGCGAAGGAACTGCTGGCGAAGTACGGCGCGCCGATCGCCGCCGGTTACGCCGCTTTCTCCGTCGATGAAGCGGTCGAAGCCGCCAAGAAGCTGCCCGGGCCGCTCTATGTCGTGAAGTCGCAGATCCACGCCGGTGGCCGCGGCAAGGGCAAGTTCAAGGAACTCGGTCCCGACGCGAAGGGCGGCGTCCGTCTGGCCTTCAACCTGGACGAGGTTAAGGCTCACGCCACCGACATGCTCGGCAACACGCTGGTGACGGTGCAGACCGGCGAAGCAGGCAAGCAGGTCAATCGCCTCTACATCACCGACGGGGCTGATATTGCGAAGGAATTCTACCTCGCCCTGCTCGTGGACCGTGCGACCGGCCGTGTGGCCTTCGTCGTGTCGACCGAAGGCGGCATGGACATCGAGGAAGTCGCGCATTCGACCCCGGAGAAGATCCACACCTTCGCCGTCGACCCGGCCACCGGCTTCATGCCGCACCATGGCCGGGCCGTTGCCGCCGCGCTGGAATTGACCGGTGACTTGGCCAAGCAGGCCGCCAAGGTCGCTTCGTCGCTTTACGACGCTTTCCTGGCGACCGACGCGTCGCAGATCGAAATCAACCCGCTCGCCGTCACCGAGCAGGGCAATCTCCTCGTCCTCGACGCCAAGGTCGGCTTCGACGGTAACGCATTGTTCCGTCACAAGGACATCGTCGAACTGCGCGACCTGACCGAGGAAGATGCGGCGGAAGTCGAGGCTTCGGAATATGACCTCGCCTATATCAAGCTGGACGGCAATATCGGCTGCATGGTGAATGGTGCGGGCCTTGCCATGGCGACCATGGACATCATCAAGCTGAATGGCGAATTCCCGGCCAACTTCCTGGACGTCGGCGGCGGCGCTTCCAAGGAAAAGGTGACGGCGGCCTTCAAGATCATCCTGAAGGACCCGGCGGTGAAGGGCATTCTGGTCAACATCTTCGGCGGCATCATGAAGTGCGACATCATTGCCGACGGCATCGTCGCCGCCGCCAAGGATGTGAACCTGTCGGTTCCGCTGGTCGTCCGCCTGGAAGGCACGAACGTCCAGCAGGGCAAGGACATATTGGCCAAGTCGGGCCTGGCCATCGTCCCGGCGGACGATCTGGGCGACGCGGCCAAGAAGATCGTGGCGGAAGTGAGGAAGGCAGCCTGACGCAGCTTTTCGCCTGAACAAGACACCAAAGGGTGCGGGTGGTCCGGAGACGGGCTGCCCGCGCCCCTGCTTGCATTTGCGGGCTTGGCGTGAATGAAGGAAGGATGTTGGAGATGAAGATCCTTGTGCCCGTGAAGCGGGTGATTGACTATAATGTGAAGCCTCGGGTGAAGGCGGACGGGACGGGCGTCGATCTGGCGAACGTGAAGATGTCGATGAACCCGTTCGACGAGATCGCGGTCGAGGAAGCCATTCGCCTGAAGGAGAAGGGCGTGGCGACCGAGGTGGTGGCGGTGTCGATCGGCGTTGCCAAGGCGCAGGAGACGCTGCGCACGGCGTTGGCCATGGGTGCCGACCGGGCGATCCTGATCCAGACCGACGATGAGGTCGAACCGCTGGGCGTGGCCAAGCTGCTCGCCAAGGTGCAGGAAGAGGAAGGCGCTGGCCTGATCATCCTGGGCAAGCAGGCGATCGATGACGACAGCAACCAGACCGGCCAGATGCTGGCGGCCCTGCTGGGTCTGCCGCAGGGCACCTTCGCCAGCAAGGTGGAGGTCGAAGGCGACAAGGTCAGCGTGACCCGCGAAGTCGACGGCGGTCTGGAGACGGTGAAGCTCGACGTCCCGGCCATCGTCACCACCGACCTGCGTCTCAACGAGCCGCGCTATGCCTCGCTGCCCAACATCATGAAGGCGAAGAGCAAGCCGCTCGCGACCAAGGCGCCTGCCGATTACGGCGTGGACATTGCGCCGCGTCTGGAGACGATCAAGGTGTCCGAACCGGCCAAGCGTTCGGCCGGCGTGAAGGTGGCCGATGTCGATGAACTGGTCGCGAAGCTCAAGGCTCTGGGAGTTGCAGCATGACGAAGACGCTCGTTTGGGTTGAACATGAGGGCGGCGCGGTCAAGGACGCGACGCTTTCCGCCGTCACCGCTGCGTCGAAGCTGGGTGAAGTGCATCTGCTGGTTGCGGGGCAGGACGTCGGCGGCGTTGCTGCGGAAGCCGCCAGCATCGCGGGCGTGGGCAAGGTCCATGTCGCCGACGACGCCGCCTTCGGTCATGCGCTGGCCGAGAATGTCGCGCCGCTGGTCGTTGAGCTGATGAGCCATCATGATGCGTTCGTCGCGCCCGCCACCAGCAATGGCAAGAATATCGCGCCGCGCGTGGCGGCTCTGCTGGACGTCATGCAGATCAGCGACATTCTGTCGGTCGAGAGCGAGGATATGTTCACCCGGCCCATCTATGCCGGCAACGCCATCGCGACGGTGAAGTCGAAGGATGCCAAGAAGGTCATCACCGTTCGCGGCACCGCTTTCGAGAAGGCGGCCAAGGAAGGCGGCAACGGGACTGTCGAGGCGGTGGCTTCGACGGGTGACAAGGGCATTTCCTCCTTCGTCGGGGCCGAGATCGCCAAGCTGGAGCGTCCGGAGCTGACTTCGGCCAAGGTGATCGTGTCGGGGGGCCGTGCGCTCAAGGACGGCGAGACGTTCGAGGCGACGATCTTCCCGCTGGCGGACAAGCTGGGCGCGGCGGTCGGCGCGAGCCGCGCGGCGGTCGACGCGGGTTATGTGCCGAACGATTATCAGGTCGGGCAGACCGGCAAGATCGTGGCGCCGGAAGTCTATATTGCCGTGGGCATCTCCGGGGCAATCCAGCATCTGGCGGGGATGAAGGATTCCAAGACCATCGTCGCCATCAACAAGGATGAGGACGCGCCGATCTTCCAGGTGGCGGACATCGGGCTGGTCGGCGACCTGTTCAAGGTCGTGCCGGAGCTGGTCGAAAAGCTGTAAGCCCTGTCGGGGTTCAGAAGGAAGGCGCGGGCCTTTGGGTCCGCGCCCTTTTTCGTTCTATTCGCAGCGGACGTCGTTCTTGTCGATGGCGCGGCCGGCGAGCGCGCCGCCAGCGCCGCCCAGGATGGTGCCGAGCGTCTTGGAGCCGCCGGGGGCGATGATGTTGCCCAATACGCCGCCCGCGATCGCGCCGACTATGGTGCCGGTGGTGCCGTCGTCGCGCTTGCAATAGTAGCGGCCGTCATTGTCGCGGTAGATATAGTCGTTGTCGCCGATGGGCCGGCCGCCGGGGCGGTGGCCGTAGCCGGGGCGGTCGTAGCCGTAGCGGCCACCGTCACCGTCCGAAACGCAGGCCGTCAACGGCATTGCAAGCAGCGCCGCTGCCAATAGGGGGGTGCGCATTGTCCTTTTCTCCTGTGCTTTCCCTGCTGGGATGACAACCCTTGGGAAGGGAGGAAGTTGCGCGAAATAGTCTGCCCGCCGCGGCACCAAAAGGGGGGAAAGGCAGCCGGGCGGGCAGTGATGCCAGCGGGGAGAGGGTGTTCACCGCTGGAAAGGAAAGGGTCGGGCCGTCAGGGCGTCACGGGCGCGGCGCCGGTGGTGCTGGCGGCGGGCGTGGCGAGGTTGGGACTGGTCACCGTGCTGTCGCTGTCGCGGCGCTGGTCGAGGTCCGACTTGGCCTGGTTGTAGCGGGCGACGAGGTCGTCCTTGAACTCTGTCAGCTTGCCTTCGTCATAGAGTTTCTTGCCGACATAGCCTGCGATCGCGCCGAAGATCAGGGTGCGGATCATGGGTGGGGGCTCCTTGTTCCGTGGGGAATTTGCAAGGATAACATTGGCGGCGCGGATCGGTTCCGGCGCGGTGCGGCAGGGCGAGCGGGGCCGGCGATGCGAAGAGTGGCAGGGCCGGCCGGGGCCGTTCAGTTGGTGGCGGCGGCGCGGCGGGCGCGGCTTTCGTCGACATATTCCTGTCGTCGGGCCATGACCAGAAAGGCGGCTTCGGAACGCAGGCAGCGCTGGCGGACATTGTCCAGGGTGGCGGCGTCGGCTTCGTTCCGGGCCTGACGGGCGAGGGCGCGGAAATCGGGGTTGGCCATGGGACGCTCCTTTCAAGAGTGGCGGGCGCCGCGTGGGCGGCGCCCGGCCTGTCAGCGGCGCATCATTGCGCGTGCTGGATATTCACCGCCGCCATCTTGCCGCGCTTGTCCTGCTCCAGATCGTAGGAGACGCGGTCCTTTTCGCGCAGGGTGGCGAGACCGCCGCGCTCCACCGCGGAGATGTGGACGAAGGCGTCCGGGCTGCCGTCATCGGGAGCGATGAAGCCATAGCCCTTGTCGGCGTTGAAGAATTTGACGGTTCCGATGATGCTCATGGGGTATTTCCTTCTTTACGTGGGCGCGTCCCGTGTGGACGGGCCTTGCGCTAGAGGGGCAGGGAAAGAAGGAAGTTTGGTGCCGCAAAGCGCCGAAAGACCGTCGATTTGCGACTATAGCCTTCCCCATATAGGGGCATGGGGGCGGAATAGCAAATCGGCGGGTGCGATCATCCTGCTCCCGCCAGCGCGGCGAAGCCGAAAAAGGCGTCGCGGGCGCGGGCGGCGGCATGTTCATAGGGGCGGCGCTCCGCCTCCGCGCGCAGGGCCAGCGCCTGTTCCTCCGCCATCGTCAGGTCGCGCTCATAGGCGTCGATGTCGTAGAGGGCGTCGCTTTCTTCGCCGTCGAAGCCGGGCGGCGCGGGATAGTCGGTGCGCCAGCCGTCCCTTTCCTCATCCCACCAGATGCCGCGCAGCCGGGCGGCGGCTTCCTCCGGCGGGAAGCTGGCGCGGTCGACCGGCGGAGCGGCCGGAATGGGCCGAAGTTCACACCGTCCATCGAGGGCGAAGAGCGGGGCCTTGCCGCCCTCGCCCAGCGCCAGGCGCGCGGCGACGAACAGCGCGGCGGAGGCGCCGGGGGACAAGGCGGCGGCGGCCTGTTCGATGGCCGGCGCATCTTCGGGGGCGGCGTGGTCAGGCAGGGCGGCGTGGTCCGCATCGGCGGCCATGGGCGGGGGCGCGGCGTCGGGGCGGTCGGGCTGCGCCTGATCCTCCGGACAGAGCATGTCGAGATAGGCGGCGAAATCCTGCGCCACCACGCGGGCGAGGGCGGCGTCGCTGCCCTGCGGCGGGCTGTCGGCCATGCGGTCGAGGCAGGAGAGCATCGACATGGCGAGGCGGTTGTCGTGGCGGTGGCGGGTGATTTCGCCTGCGTCCATGTCCTTGCGGATCACCTCCTCATGGCCGGTGAGGGCGCGGGCGAGCAGATCGTCGGCGAGGCGGGCGCGGGCGATGAGGATGGCGGCGTCCCAGCCGAGGCGAAAGGCCGCGCCGTCGCGGCGGATGCGCAGGGCATAGGCCGAGCGCGGGCTGATGCGGGCGGCTTCGCAGGCGGAGAGAATGATGCCGGTGGCCGCGAGGGTTTCAAGGAAGGCGCGTTGGCGAGCGGGGCTCCAGCCGTCGGCGCGGATCTGCTGCGCGGTGGTGGGGAGGGGAGGGAATTGGCAGGTCATGGCAAGGCCCTTTTCCGTTAGGTGCTTTGCCGGGAGGATATGTAAGGGGAGGGCGTGTAGGACAGAACAAAATGGGAACGAAGTCAAGGATATTGTTGGCGGGTGTGGAGGATGGCCAGTATTTCGATGACGTCTGCGCCTGCGCGGTAAACGAGAATATAGTTGGGGGTAACGATGGCTTCCCGCGTATCCGGGACGCGACCGGCGCGATGCATATAGGGATGGTCGGCCAGTCGCTCAGCGGCATATTCGAACAGATCGGCAAGGCGGGCGGCAGCGGCGGGATTGCGGTCGGAGATATAGTCGATGATGCGGTCGGCATCTTCGAGCGCCTTCGGGCGCCAGATGACGTGCGGCATCAGGCCTGCTTGGCTTTCTTGGCCTCAATGATGGCGCGCAGTTTCGCCATGACCTGATCGTGCGGGATGCCGGGTCGGGGATCGGCCAAGGCGGCTTCGACCTTGGCGCGGAACCAAGCGTCATAGGCCTCGGCGTCCTCGGTGGTCGCGAACTCGGACTCGATGGGAGTGAGTTTTGTCATGGATTGGAAAATATCAGTAGCCGCGGTCTGTGCCAATCATGGAACGGCTGAATTGGTCCGATTAGATGAGTCGGATTTACCAGTTGCCGCCTGCGTCCCTGATCGCTTTCAGGAGGGCCTTTTTGCTGGCTGTGCGGCGGGTGCCGCTGTTGCGGGGTATATCGGCGTCGGTGATACCGAGTTCGGCGCGGCGGCGCGCGAGATCGGCCGCAAAGCTTTTGAAGGCGATGCGGCGGCCGGGCCAATTCTCAGTTTTGTCGGTCAAGGACATCATCTGCTCCGAAATCACCGCCAGTTTCATGGCGGACGCGGCGTTCAAGATAATCCATGTCGGCTTCCGGGTGAAGGCGTAGCAGCGTTTTTGCTTGCGCCAGCATCTCGCGGGCGGTGCCGGAGGCATATTGGCCCATGCGGTCGGCTATCAGATCTTCCACAGAGATAATCGCAAAGGGCGGACCATTTTCAAAATCCTCGACAAGGGCGATATGGTCGCGTGTGACAGCGCCGTCGAGCGGCATGTCGCCAACGACTTCGAAACCGAGGCCGAGATCGGGATGAACCCACCCGCGTGTAGCACGGCCTGGTCCTGAGGGGCGGACGAACCCGTAGCGCTGAAATTCTTCTTCGAGGGCATCCTGCGCCGGTGAGCAGAGATCGAAGTCGCCCGTAGTAATAAATCCCATGCTGTAAAATTCTACTGCCGCGCCTCCCACCAGCACAGGTCGAGTGAAGCCTCGTGCGGCCATTGCATCACAAATCTGTGCGAAGATTTCCAGCGCGGCGGTGAATTCTAAGCGATATTGAGGCATGGTATGATTAGCTGTCAGGCCCGCTTTCTAAAGCCGTGATACGCGCTACGATTAACTCCTCAAGTTTGTATATGTCGGTGAGGGACGAAACGGCATGCCGCGTCTCTACTTTGTCAACGAACGTGCCAACATATCGTGTCGTTGGGCTATTGAAGTGGAGCCGGGCTAGAGATTTCCTATTGTTGTCATCTAGCAATATGGCGCAATATGATTTTGAATCCCGGATGACCACGCGACTAGGATCTACATGTCGTGCAGCTATGGCTTGTACGATACGAAACCCGTTAATCTCATCATCCGTCGTGATGATGCCTGCCGCATCGGACATGTCATCAGACCCACCCTCCTCAATGATTTCGGAAGCCGGATTGGCAACATTCAGTGCCGATGTTAAACGATCGTTGACCCGGTCTCTGATGATCGAGGCGATAGATGCCGTAAGAACAGCATGGTATTGCTCTTTGAGGGATGCTGTTACACGCCCTCCTTGCACCCTTGCAGCCATCATTTTGATGAAGTCATCCGAAGGGTCGGCAAATTCCTTTTCCAATTCAATGCGCATTTGTGATTCAAGCTTCAATCGACCAGCGGCTGCGACAATTGAGTCGATATCAAAATGCTGACGTGTAAATTTCTCTAAGATAGGCGGATCGGTCCGCTTTATCCCATCCATGGAAAAGATGTAAAATGGTTTTTCGTCCATTTTATTGGGTTGTTCTATATCAGAATAAAACTGATATTGAACGCCATTCGTTAGGACCGCGACGCGAGCGTCTGTTGTTGAGAAATAGCGAAATAGTTGAGAAGCATGTTTGAGATCGAGGTCAACAGAGGAAGGTTTGCATTCCATCAAAATTTTTAGCTGACCGTCAATGCAGATTGCGTAATCAACTTTCTCACCTTTCTTTATCCCTACGTCTGCCGTGAACTCGGGTATGACTTCTGCCGGATTGAAGACATCATATCCCAATGATTGGATAAACGGCATCACTAGCGCCGTTTTGGCTGCTTCCTCGGTTAGCAATAGCTCGCGATGTTGGGCTGTTCGTTTTTCGAGTTCGACCAGTTTAGTAGCCAGTTCCATTTAACCCCCCAATTATACCTGCACACCATCTTGCTGAAAAATATTAAAATTTCCAGTTAAGATCGTTCAAGTCAATCACTCCGCCGCCACAGCCTCCATCCCCAACAACGGCGCGAGATAGCGTCCGGTGAAGCTCCGGGCGTTCTTTGCGACCTTTTCGGGCGTGCCTTCGGCGACCACTTCGCCGCCTTTGACGCCCCCCTCTGGTCCCATGTCGATGATCCAATCAGCGGTCTTGATGACATCCAAATTGTGTTCGATCACGACCACGCTGTTGCCCTGTTCGACGAGGGCGTGGAGGACTTCCAGTAGCTTGCGGACGTCCTCGAAATGGAGGCCGGTGGTGGGTTCGTCCAAGATATAGAGCGTGTTGCCGGTGGCGCGGCGGCTGAGTTCCTTGGCGAGTTTGACGCGCTGGGCTTCGCCGCCGGACAGGGTGGTCGCCTGCTGGCCGACCTTGACATAGCCCAGGCCCACTTCGGCCAGCATCGCCATCTTGTCGCGGATCGGGGGGACGGCCTTGAAGAATTCCACCGCGTCCTCGACCGTCATGTCGAGGACGTCGGCGATGGACTTGCCCTTGAACTTCACCTCCAGCGTCTCGCGATTGTAGCGGGCGCCGTGGCAGACGTCGCAGGTGACGTAGACGTCGGGGAGGAAGTGCATCTCTATCTTGAGCACGCCGTCGCCCTGGCAGGCTTCGCAGCGGCCGCCCTTGACGTTGAAGCTGAAGCGGCCGGGCTTGTAGCCGCGCGCCTGCGCTTCGGGGAGGCCGGCGAACCAGTCGCGGATGTTGGTGAAGGCGCCGGTGTAGGTCGCCGGGTTGGAGCGGGGGGTGCGGCCGATGGGCGACTGGTCGATGTCGATCACCTTGTCGCAATGTTCGAGGCCCGTCACCTTGTCATGCGGGCCGGCGACGATGCGCGCGCCGTTGAGGGTGCGGGCGGACGCCGCATAGAGGGTGTCGATGGTGAAGCTGGACTTGCCCGAGCCCGATACGCCGGTGATGCAGGTGAAGGTGCCGAGCGGGATGCTGGCGGTGACATTTTGCAGGTTGTTGGCGCGGGCGTTGTGGACGGTGAGTTTCTTGCCCGATCCCTTGCGGCGGCGGGGCGGGACTTCGATGCGGCGGGTGCCGTTCAGATAGTCGGCGGTCAGGCTGTCCTTGTGCGCGAGCAGTTCGTTCAGGGTGCCCTGCGCGACGATGGTGCCGCCGTGGACGCCCGCGCCCGGCCCCATGTCGACGATATAGTCGGCGGTGCGGATCGCGTCTTCGTCATGTTCCACGACGATGACGGTGTTGCCGAGGTCGCGCAGGCGCTTGAGCGTGATGAGCAGGCGGTCATTGTCGCGCTGGTGCAGGCCGATGGAGGGTTCGTCGAGGACGTAGAGGACGCCCGACAGGCCGCTGCCGATCTGCGAGGCGAGGCGGATGCGCTGGGACTCGCCGCCGGACAGGGTGCCGCTGGTGCGGTCCAGGTTCAGATAGTCGAGGCCGACATTGTTGAGGAAGCCGAGGCGCTCCACGATTTCCTTGAGGATGGCGCGGGCGATCTGGTTCTGCTGATCGTTGAGGCGGCTGGGGAGGGTGGAGAAGAAACCGAGCGCGTCCACCACCGAGCGGCGGGTGGACATGGAGATGTCTTCCCCCGCGATCTTCACCGCCAGCGCCTCCGGCTTGAGGCGGGCGCCGTGGCAGGTCTCGCACGGCATGGCGGTCTGGTATTTGCTGAGTTCCTCCCGCATCCAGGCGGATTCGGTCTGGAGGAGGCGGCGGTTGAGATTGCCGATGACGCCTTCGAAGGGCTTTTTCACCTCATAGCTTTTCTTGCCGTCGACGAAGCGCAGGGTGACGGGCCGGCCGGCGGTGCCGTGGAGGATGATGAGCTTCACCTCCCCCGGCAGGTCGGCCCAGGGGGTGTCGAGGGAGAAGCCGAACTCCTTCGCGAGGGAGCCGAGGACCTGCATATAATAGGGGCTGGGCGGGTTGGACTTGGCCCAGGGGACGACCGCGCCCTTCTTGAGGCTGAGGGCTTCGTTGGGGACGACGAGTTCGGGGTCGAACTCCTGCCGTTCGCCCAGGCCGTCGCAGGCGGGGCAGGCGCCCTGCGGGGCGTTGAAGGAGAAGAGGCGCGGTTCGATCTCCGCTATGGTGAAGCCGCTGACGGGGCAGGCGAACTTCTCGCTGAAGACGATGCGGTTGGCGGGGATGCCTGCGCCCTTGAGGTTGCCGGTGGATTCCGCTTCGACCTCGCGGCCGGGGACGGCGCCGTCCGCGAGGTCGACATAGGCGAGGCCGTCGGCGAGTTTCAGGGCTTGTTCGAAGCTGTCGGCGAGGCGGGTGGCCATGTCGTCGCTGACGGCGAGGCGGTCGACCACCACTTCGATGTCATGCTTGTATTTCTTGTCGAGGGCGGGGGCGTCCTCTATCGCGTAGAGTTCGCCGTCGATGCGGACGCGGGTGAAGCCGGCCTTCTGCCACTCCGCCAGTTCCTTGCGATATTCGCCCTTGCGGCCGCGGACCACGGGGGCGAGGAGGTAGAAGCGCGTCCCTTCGGGCAGCTGCATCACGCGGTCGACCATCTGGCTGACCGTCTGGGCGCTGATGGGGAGGCCCGTGGCGGGCGAATAGGGGATGCCGACGCGCGCCCAGAGGAGGCGCATATAGTCGTAGATCTCCGTCACGGTGGCGACCGTGGAGCGCGGGTTGCGGCTGGTCGTCTTCTGCTCGATGGAGATGGCGGGGGAGAGGCCGTCTATATGTTCGACGTCCGGCTTCTGCATCATCTCCAGGAACTGGCGCGCATAGGCGGAGAGGGATTCGACATAGCGGCGCTGACCCTCGGCATAGATAGTGTCGAAGGCGAGGGAGGACTTGCCCGAGCCGGAAAGGCCGGTGATGACGATCAGGCTGTCGCGCGGAAGGTCGACGTCGACGCCCTTGAGATTATGCTCGCGTGCGCCGCGGACGCTTATGGTGGTCAGCATTCGGCAGACCTCT
The DNA here is from genome assembly GCF_004152845.1 of Sphingobium fuliginis. GTDB lineage: Bacteria > Pseudomonadota > Alphaproteobacteria > Sphingomonadales > Sphingomonadaceae > Sphingobium > Sphingobium fuliginis. Next base: position 108,073 of record NZ_SEON01000001.1, on the reverse strand, counting down.
GCTGAGAAATTTGCGTGAGACTCATGGGGGCGTGTTGTTCCAGATTTGTTCTTGGGAGGCAAGGGCCGGTCGGGCGCAAGATAGGGACTGTGCGGCGAAAGGAAAAGGCGGCGGCTTTGCCCCCGCGCCGGGCTGGGGTAAAGGGCGGGGATGAGCGGGACTTTTGTTCGGATGCGGTTCGGCGCGCTGGGCGTCGCGATGGCGCTGGCGGCCTGTGGCGGGGGGGTGCGCTATCGGCCCGTGAGCGACGTGCCGGTGCGGGTGGGAAAGCCCTATAGCGTCAGGGGCGTGACCTATGTGCCTGCCGCCGATCCGGGCTATGATTATCTGGGCTATGCGAGCTGGTATGGCGGGGAGAGCGGGAACCGGACGGCCAATGGCGAGCGCTTTCGGCCGAAGGCGGTGACGGCGGCGCACGCGACGCTGCCCCTGCCGAGCTATGTCGAGGTGACGGCGCTGGAGACGGGGCGGACGATCCTGGTGCGGATCAACGATCGCGGGCCCTTCGCCGGGCGGGGGCGGATCATCGACCTGTCGCGCGGGGCGGCGGAGCAGCTGGGGATCAGGGCGACGGGCCATGCGCCGGTCAGGGTGCGCGTCGTGGAGCCGCCGGAGAAGGACCGCAGCAAGCTGCGCGAAGGGAAGGAGGCGCCGGAGCGGCCGGTCGTCGATGCGCGGACGCTCGCCAATTTGCGGGCGCAGCTCGCCGCGCAGGGGCGGTGATGTCGTTCGTGGAAGAATGTCGTCCGTTCGTCCACGGCTGATGTTGCCGGGCGTGATGGATGGGCGGATCATCGAATGGGGAAAACGGTCGTTGCGCACCCGCGCTATGATGCGGTTCGACATGGCGACGATCTGGCTATGGATCGACCGGCCCCGGGCCGTATCGCCGCAAGATGATTGAAAGAGATCCCGGAGAGCCCGACAGCTTCCTGGATGCACCCCCGGCCTTTCCCTTGCGCCGGGGGTGTTTTTATGTGCGCGAATTGTTGAACGATTGTAATTTTACGCTACGGAACGGTTGTTTTTCTGTCGTAAAATTGTCGTTCGTCCCCGTGAGACTGTATTTGGTCGACGGGAGCGCCGTTGGCCGACAGGGACAGGCGCCGGTCGAAAGCGAAAAGCGATGCATTTGCAATGCGCCTAAACAAAATGGGCGAAGACAGAGACGATGATCTGTTGAGGCCTTCTCTTCTCTTCGCTTGAGGTCTGCACTGCGCGCCACGCGGCCAGGCCGACAAAAGCATAGCGTTGAGGAGACAATTGCCATGATCGCCATCAAGTTCACCGCTGCTCTCGCCGCCATGGCCGCCATGGGCGCCGCTGGCACGGCTTCCGCCATCGAATTCGAGTCCAACGGAAAGAGTGTCGAGGTCAGCTATCATGATCTGGACCTGTCGAAGACGAGCGACCAACGCGTCCTGAATGCCCGTATACGGCGTGCCGCGGCAAAGGTCTGCCCGCTCAACGATACCACGGCCGCGATCGAGAAGTGCCAGCAGGTTGCAGCCGCGCATGTTCGCGGCGCTGTGGACCTTGCCGTCGCCAAGGCTCAGAATGGGGAGCGCTTTGCCGATCTGGGCAAGTAAAAGCCAGTCAGCGCAGGCGCCTGAGTTATTCAATCGGTTTTTAGAAAAGGGCCCGGAATTCACCGGGCCTTTCCTTTTGTGGGCGCGGAGCGTTGCGGCTGCCCTTGCGGCGTCCCGCGGGCGTTGCCCTCCATCGTCTTTGGCGGTTTCCCTTCCCATCTGCGACGGGAGGACTGAAGGGGTCAGCGGCCTGCCATGGCGCGGGCGTTGGTGAGATAGGTGCGGCCGATGCGGATTTCCGTGCCGTCCGCGAGGCAGGCTGACCAGACGCCGCTGCCGTCGTGGCGCAGCCGGGAGATATGGTCGCGGCGCACGATGTGGGAGCGGTGCAGGCGGACGAACTGCTGCGGGTCCAGCCGGTTTTCCAGCGAACTGATCGTCTGGTGCAGCAGATAGCTGTTGGCCCCCACATGCAGCCGCATATAGTCGCGTTCCGCCTCGATCCGGTCGATCTGGACCGCGCCGATGCGGATCAGTTCGGAACGGTGCGGCACCCAGAATTCCTCCGCCCATTCGGGTTCGTCCTGCGTGCTGGTGGCGGGGGAGGGGACGGTGCGGTTGCCCAGCGCCTGTTCGACGCGGTCGATGGCGCGGGACAGGCGTTCATGGGCCACCGGCTTCAGCAGATAGTCCACGGCGGCAAGGTCGAAGGCCTCCACCGCGAAACCTTCGAAAGCGGTGACGAAGATCACTGCCGGGCAGATGCCCATGCGCGAGGTCGCCCGCGCCACCCCGATGCCGTCGAGCAGCGGCATGGCGATGTCGAGCATCACCAGGTCCGGTTCCAGCCCCTCGATCAGGCGCAGCGCCGCCTCCCCGTCGCTGGCGGTGCCGACCAGCGCGATGCGCGGTTCGCGGGCGCACAGCATCTGGAGGCGTTCGACCGCCAATGGTTCGTCGTCGACGATCAGCGTTCGGATGGGCATGGGTTCGACCTTTCACGGATTGCGCCAAGGATGGGGAAATTCCGTACCCTAGAGCAGATTCCGATCCGATTGCATCGGCTCGACTGCTCTAGGTTTTTGTTTTCTCGCGTTTTCCGAGTCGGCAGATGATTCCATCTGCTTGGAAAACGCTCCAGGCTGCGGCGACAGCATCCATTGTGCCTCTACCCACCTGCGGTTGCTGGGGAGAAATGGATGCTGAAGCAAGTTCAGCATGACGTCGCTTATATTTTCAAGTTGAATGTCGATACGGCCTAGCTCCGGCGGATGATGGGGAGGGTGAGGTCCACCGCGAAGCCGCCGCCGGGGCGCGGGCCATAGTCGATCCGGCCCTGTTCGCCGAAGCGGGCGGTCAGGCGGTCGCGCACATTGGCGAGGCCGATGCCGCTGCCCGCGTCCGCTTCGCTGGGCGGCTTGTCGCCATTGTCGGTGACGCTGATGTGGAGCATGCCCTCCTCCTCCCGCGCTTCGATGGCGATGGTCACCGGGCTGGAGGTGCGCGACACGCCATATTTGATCGCATTTTCCACCAGCGGTTGCAGGATCAGGCCGGGAACGCAGGCATTGAGCAGGGTGTCCGGGATGCGGATGCTGGTCAACAGGCGATCCGGGAAGCGCACCGCTTCGATGTCCAGATAGAGTTTCTGGAGATGCACTTCCTCCTCCAGCGAGACGTCCTCCAGCGGGTCGCCGGTCAGGCTGGTGCGGTAGAAATTGGAGAGGGAGAGGATCATCTGTTCCGCCTCGTCGCGCCGGTCCTTCATGACCAGCGAAGAGAGCGAGTTCAGCGTGTTGAACAGGAAATGGGGGTTCACCTGATAGCGCAGGGAGCGCAGTTCGGCCTGCTGGGCGGCGCGTTCCAGCCGGTCGGCGCGGCGTTCGACGCGATGCGCCTCGCTGGCGTAGGAGAGGGCGAGGTACAGGCCGGCCCAGGCGGCGAGGAAGAAATAGCGGCTGATCGCGTCCTCCACGATCTGCATCAGGGCGAAGCCCTGTTCGCTCGCATATTTCTGATAATCGGCGTCAGGAAACAGTGAGGCCGGGTCGTAGATGTTGAAGACGTAGAAATTGGCCGCCGCCGTCGCCAGCGCGAAGGGCGCGGCGAGCGAGAAGGCGGCGACGATGCGCGTCGTCAGCGGCTGGCGGTCGAAGCGGCGCAGGCAGAGATAGAGGACCCAGGTGACGACGATGCCGATCACCGTCACCACCGCGCGGCGCGCGGCCATGGCCCCCTGCGCCTCGAACCCCATGACGGAGGCGCGCAGCGTCACCAGCACCGCGTAGAAGAACCAGAAACCCAATATCGAATACAGTGCGACCGTCGGCGGCACGCCAGGCTCGCCGTCCTCGTTTTTTATGCTCATGGGCGAAAGTCTAGGACAAGGCGCGGCGTCTGTCGCCCCTTGGCGGCGAAGCTGGTCGAAGGGTTCCATGCGTTGGTCGATAGGGGCGGCGGGCGGAACCCGCCGTTGCCGCCGTCCGTTTCATGGTTCGAGGCGCCGGCGCGCCAAAAAAGGAGAGCATGATGAGCGACAAGACCGATATTCGGCCCAACAGCCGCGAGGAAGCCGACGACAGGCGGCCTACCGACGCGCAGGACCATGCGGTGACGACGGAGGAGAAGCTGGACGAGGGATTGATGGACAGCATGGATGCGTCCGATCCGCCATCGGCGACCGCGCCGGGCGATCATGGCGATCCGGTGCCGTCTTCCGGTTTTCCGGAAGGCAGGGATCGGCCGGACGGCGAGGATCGGAAGGACGGGCGATAGACGATAGGGGAAATCGTGATATGATCGGTCGGGAGGGCAGCCGCGCGTTGCCCTCCGCAGGTGAGAGGAGCCACTTCATATGCCGACTTCCGCCACTCCCGTGATCGAACGCATTGCCCGCGTGCTGGCCGGGCGCCAGCTCAGCCTGAACGGCGAGGGCAACGATCCGCATGCGGCGAGCGCAGTCGATGCCAGTTGGCAGGACCATGTCGACGATGCCTATGCGATCCTGCACACGCTGCGGGAGCCCGATGCGCAAATGGCGCAGGCGGGCGACGTGGCCGTTTGGCGCAGCATGATCGGCGCGGTGTTGGAGCGCAGGGCCGGGTAGGGCATCGCGCAGAAACGCCTGTCCTGAGCCGGTCGTGGGTGGGTGTTTTGCGCTGAAAAGGATGCGGCTGAAAACGATGCGACAGCGGAAAATTCGAGCGCGCGCCCTGCATCCGGTTTAACGCGGCGCTCCATGGCGGCGGCCGGGTTTGGGTTGCCCTTGCCGATCGGCCTGTCCTGCTTGCAGGGATCGGGAGCCGGGCCTCCGCCCTGGCGGATTATCGGGCAGCTTGGTTGTGCGCGCATGAGCCATTCGCCGCATTCGAGCGCCTCGCAGGAATGAAGCCCGTTTGGAGGAAAGCGGCTGCCGCCGGACAATGCCGGCGGCGGCTGGGCGGCGAACCGGCTGATGCTACTCGATTGGGCGCATTCATAAAAATTACATGTTGCGCTGCACAAGGAAAAATGATTCCCTGTGTCTGTCGGCAGAACCGGCGCTTAAGCTTGCAGTAACCATCGGGGGCGCATGTTCTGCTTACGACTTGAAGTCGGAGGGCAAAAGCATGGGCACGAGTGCAAGACCTGCGGACGGGGCGATTACCCTGGCGGAGTTGCGTGAATTCGCCAGTTTCCCGGCCGCCACGCAGCGTTACATCCGAAGATCGCTGGACATCGGACTTCATCGGCGCGACGCCATGAAGCTGTGGTCGCGCGACATGGTGGAGGAAGCCAGCATTCGCGCGCAGGCGCGGATCTACGGGCGGCTGGAGGAGATCAAGGCGCGGGTGCCCGATGACAGCGGCCTGGACCAGATGGAGCCCTTCATGGCGCCGCTGGTGACGGTTTCCGCCTTCGACCTGGGGCAGGACCGGTTGTGCAGCTTTTCCGCCTATCGCTTCCTGTACGAGCGGCTGTTGGGTGCGGGATCGCGGCCATGGCTGCCGGGGGCCTTCTGCGCGGCGGCCAGCCTGCCGCACCTCCACCCCGAAAAGCGCCGGGCGCTGCTCCAGTCGATCAGCGAAGCGGCGGCGACGGCGGTCGGATGGTCGAACCGGGAGCCGACCTTCTATCCCGAATGGGTCGAGAAGGTGGATCTGAGCAAGGCGAACTGAGCGAGCGGTCCGGGCCCGTCCGGGGGGAGGGGCGCGAGGGACGCGGCGATGACGGCGCGGCGGGCCGGACCCGGCGCGCCGTTGCCTTTTTCCGCCGTCATGACCCTCCATGCGCTTGATCCAGGTCTAGATTATCGCAATCGACTTCCCGGCGGAACTATGTCCTATTGCCGTCCGCAGGCATTGGCCTGTGTGCGACCCAACTGAAGCCCCGCCTTCCTTCGCAAGGGGCGGGGCTCCTTTGCCTTTGGCGGAGGGGGATCGGCTCAGCGGCGGGTTTCGAAGGCGGAACTGGCCCGTGGTTGCCGGAGCCGGACGGGGGTTCCCAGTTCGCGCCCCAGCATCGCCAGCATCCAGTTCCGGTGGCGGTCGATGAATTCGGGGAAAGCGTCGGGGCTGGCGGGGTCGAACCTGGGCACGTCCCAGTCCGACGCGATTTCCTGATAGGGCTGGATGGTCTGGCCGGCGCCATCGTCCGGCAGGTCGATATGGCTGCCGAAATAGCTGTTCCGCCGGAAGCGGATCGATTCGGCCGGGGCGAAGCCGGCCCGGATCAGATAGTCGGGGCCGCTGCGCCCGCTCTCGCTGCCGTAGCGGGCGGTGCCCGCCACCTTGAAGACATTGCGCGCGAAGCGGACTCCGCGCGCCCAGCCCTGCCATTCGGTGGCGACGATCATCTGCACGTCCATCGCCGGGCCGACATGGATGACGTTCCTTTCGATCCGAGCGTCCGACACATTGCCGGAAAGCTGGAAGATGCGGGCGCCGTCGTTGCGGCTGACGTTGAAGCGCGCCAGCGTGCCGCGATTGCCCAGATTGTCCTTGTCGTTGCGGCGGGGCGAGCAGATCAGCAGGAAGCCGCCGGCATTGTCGTGGCTGTAATTGTAGAGGAAGGTCGTCCGGCGCGAGTTGAAGTCGGAATCGAAGCCCTGGCCATCATAGCGGGTGCGGGTATGGGCCGCCTCGTTGAGCTGGATCAGGCTGTTGTCGGTGCTCCACTGCCAGATGCCGGCATTGTAGCCGGGCGCGCGGCTGCCGGCGTGGAGGACGATATTATGTTCGATCAGGGCGCCGTCCGTGCCGCGGGGGACGATGCCGTCGCCGCCGATGTCCTCCAGATAATTGTCGCGGATCACCACCTTCCTGCTGGGGAACCAGTCGAGGAAGGACACCCGGTCGCTGATCCCGGCGATGCCGGAGCGGTCGACGCGCCACAGGATGTTCCGCTCGATCGCCAGGTCCTGGAAGCGGGTGGCGACCTGCCGGCCGGTGGCGCGGAACAGGATGCCGCCATTGTCCTTGCGGTCGTTGGTGCCGCGGACATCGTGGACATAATTGTCGCTGATGCGGATGCCCCGCGTCACCCCCCGGTTTTCGGCGCGCACCAATATGCCGATGCGCGGGGCCGGCGAGGGGGCGGCGTTGGTGACTTCCAGCCCGCTGATCGTGACGTGATCGGCGTCGATCACGCCGACGGCATATTCCGAAACGCCGCCCGCATCGATGCGCGGGCGCGGGCCGGAGCCGGTCGCGCCGACCGTGATGGGCGATCCCGCCCTGCCCGAGCGGGCGATCGTCAGCGGTTCCCGCCAGACCGATCCGGCGGCCAGCAGGACACGGTCGCCGGGCCGGAGCGGCCAGCCATTGACCCGCGCAAGCGAGCGCCAGGCCCGGTTGCCGGCCGTGCCGTCCGCATTGTCGTCGCCCTGGCGGGAATCGACATAATAGGTTTCGGCGTGGGCGGCGGTGACGAGGGGGGCGGGAAACAGGAGCGTCGGAAGAAGAAACGCCCAATATGGCTTCGGCACCTGTCGGTCTTTCACGGCGTTGCGATCTGGCCGTGAGATTGATGGAGGGGCGCTGAACGGTCAATGAAGATGTGGCGATTGCGGGGACGATGGCGTGTCGCGGGGAAAGGAGGGCCGGCAAGCCCTTGAATTGCCGGATGGGAGCCCTAGATTGATGTGGTCACTCTTCCCCCTTGGAGTGACACCTCCCTGAACCTTGGCCCCGCCGTGGAGCTTGCTCCGGCGGGGTTTCTTTTTGGAGAGGGCCGGGGCGGCGATCAGTGGCGGCGGTAGCGGAAGTACCAGACTTCATGGCCCAGGCTGCGCGCTTTCGCTTCGTAGCGGGTTTCGGGCCAGCCGCCGGGGCGGCGCTGGAAATCCGTGGGAGAGCCCGCCAGCCATTCGAAATCGGGATGGCCGTTCATCACCATCAGCGCCCAGCGCAGATAGACGGGATGGTCCGTGCCGAAGCGGAATTCGCCGCCCGGCTTCAGCTTGCGCGCGATCATCGCGACCGGGCCGGGGTTCATCATGCGGCGCTTGGCGTGGCGGGCCTTGGGCCAGGGGTCGGGGTGGAGCAGATAGACGAAGCTGAGCGAGCCGTCCGGAATCCGGCTGAGCACGGAGAGGGCGTCGCCCATGTGGAGGCGGACATTGCCCAGCGCCCTGTCGCGGATATGGCCGAGCGCGGTGACGACGCCGTTCAGGAACGGTTCGCAGCCGATGAAGCCGTGATCGGGCAGCAGGTCGGCGCGATAGGCGAGATGTTCGCCGCCGCCGAAGCCGATTTCGAAATGCAGGGGACGGTCGTAGCCGAACAGGCCCGCGGCGGTGACATCCCCTTCCTCAGGCACGGAGAGGGCGGGCAGCAGGGAATCGACCAGTTCCTGTTGCCCCTTGCGGAGCTTGTGCCCGGACTGGCGGCCGTAGAGGCGGTTGAGCGTGGTGGGATCGCCGGATTTATGCGCTGTCATGCGCGGGCGGATAGAGCATTTTCGGTGCGAGTGAAATCACCTGCCGGATCGAAAAATGCGGGAAGGGGATGGTAAGGAGGGAAGCGTCATGGGGCGCCTCCTGTCCCCGTTGTTGAGGAGATGATGCCGGGGACAGGAGGCTCAGGCCCGACGCCGTGGGCGGCGTCGGGCTTGTTCCTTTGGGAGGCGATGGGTCAGGGCCGATGCGAACCCGTCAGGTCATTTGCACTTGGCGAAGCGGCCCTTGGCGTCCTTGCACGGTCCCTTCTTGGCGACCGGCTTGGGCGGACATTTGACGAACTTGCCCTTGGCGTCCTTGCATGGCGCGGCCAACGCTGGGGCTACGCTGCCGGTCATGAGGGCTAGGCCGAGGAGGGCGGAAGTCAGTGGCCTGGTCATCGCATTCCCCTTGGAAAGAGGTTGCCGGACCCGACAGGGGTGCGGGTCCGACGCCCTGCTTATGGGCGTTTTGCGGGCGGCATGCCAATGAACTTTTCGTCATGTTGCCGCCATGCGGGGGGCCTGTCAGGCCGCCGATTGCCGGTCCGTCAGGCCGATCCGTTCCTGCTGCATCATGGCCGCGGCGCGTTCGGTGGCGATGCGGGTGTCGTCGGCCAGTTTCTTGACCTCGCCCGCGACGACGGCGAAGCCGCGGCCGGCCTCCCCGGCGCGGGCCGCCTCTATCCGGGCGTTGAGGGCGAGCATGTTGGTCTGGGCGGCGATGCCGCGGATGGTCGAGACGATGTCGGCCAATTGGGTCATCGTCTTTTCCAGCGCATTCTTCTGTCGCTCCAGATCGTGCTGGAGGCGATGGCTGTCGGCCAGGCGATGACGCGCCTCCCGTTCCTGCCGGACCTGGCGGGTGATGTCGGTGGCGATCTTCACGACCTTGCGCAATGTGCCGTCGGCTTCGAAGACGGGATTATAGGTGGCCTGCAACCAGATTTCGCGGCCGTTGCGGTCGCGGCGCTCATAGGCGCCGGCGTCGAAGGCGCCGGAACCCAGCTTCTGCCAGAAATCGGCATATTCCTGGGATGCGGCATGGTCCGGCGTGCAGAAGATCCGGTGGTGCTTGCCCGCAATCTCTTCCAGCCCATAGCCCATCAGGGCCAGGAAATTGGCGTTGGCCGTCAGGATCGTGCCGTCCAGCGCGAATTCGATCACCGCCTGGCTGCGGTTGAGGGCTGTCCACGCGGCTTCGGCGCCGTGGGTGCCGTAAGAGAGGGAAGAGGCCAAACCATGTCTCCTTGATCCATCCGGCGCTAGGCGGAGCATGGTTAAGGAAGGGTAAGGGGCCATGGAAAAGGGGCTGCCGGGCGACCGGCAACCCCTGATGCGATTTGCTTTCCCGACCCGGATCGGGTGTGTGGGATTCAGCCCATGGCGGCTGCAAATGGCGGCTTTCCGCGCTTCCGGCGCTTACCTGCCGAACTGCGCTTCGAGCTTTTTTTCGCCTTGCCCTGAACGGAATCCCAGCGCGCCTTAAAGGGCGGCCTTGAGCTTTTCCACCAGGTCGGTGCGTTCCCAGGGGAAGAAGTCGCCCTCCGCCTTGCGTCCGAAATGGCCATAGGCGGCCGAGGGCTGGTAGATCGGCTTGTTGAGGCCGAGATGGGTGCGGATGCCGCGCGGGGTGAGGCCGCCCAGTTCCTTGATGTTCTTGATCGCCTGTTCGATCCTGTCGTCCCCGACCGTCCCGGTGCCGTGGGTGTCGACATAGAGCGACAGCGGTTCGGAAACGCCGATGGCGTAGGCGAGCTGGATCGTGCAGCGGCGGGCGAGGCCGGCGGCGACGATGTTCTTGGCGAGATAGCGGGTGATATAGGCGGCCGAGCGGTCGACCTTGGTCGGGTCCTTGCCGCTGAACGCGCCGCCGCCATGGGGCGAGGCGCCGCCATAGGTGTCGACGATGATCTTGCGGCCGGTAAGGCCGGCGTCGCCGTCCGGGCCGCCGATTTCGAAGCTGCCGGTCGGGTTGATGTGATAGACGGTCTCGTCCGAGAGCAGTTCGCCGGGCAGGATTTCCGCGACGACGCCCTTCACGTAATTTTTGAGTTCGGCTTCCTTTTCGCCCGCGTCATAGCCCGGCGCGTGCTGGGTCGAGACGACGATGGCGGTGGCGGCGGCGGGCTTGCCGTTTTCGAAGCGCAGCGTCACCTGGCTCTTCGCGTCCGGCTCCAGGAAGGGGGCGCGGCCGCTGTGGCGGTCTGCGGCCATCTTCGCCAGGATCTTGTGGCTGTAGTCCAGCGTGGCGGGCATGAGGTCGGGCGTTTCGTCGCAGGCGAAGCCGAACATGATGCCCTGGTCGCCCGCGCCTTCATCCTTGTTCCCGGCGGCGTCGACGCCCTGCGCGATGTGCGCCGACTGGGCGTGGAGGTTGTTTTCGAAGCGGAAAGTTTCCCAGTGGAAGCCGTCCTGTTCGTAGCCGATGCGCTTTACCGTGTCGCGGACGGTGCGTTCGATCTCTTCCTGCGCGCCCGGCGCCCATTCGCCATTTTCATAGACGCCTTTGCAGCGGATTTCCCCGGCGAGGACGACGAGCTGCGTCGTGGTCAGCGTCTCGCAGGCGATGCGGGCTTCGGAGTCCTTCGACAGGAAGAGGTCGACGATGGCGTCGGAAATCTGGTCCGCGACCTTGTCGGGATGGCCTTCGGAAACGGATTCCGAGGTGAAGAGGTAGTTCGAACGCATGGTTGCTCCAGTCTGATGCTGTGTCTGCGTATAAAGAAATCTTTATGTGCAGTGGATGCCTTAGCGGCTGCCGCGCAACCGGGCAAGTGGGATGCAGGCGAGGACGAGCAGCGCTGCAAAGGCGAAGGGGAGAAGATTGCCGAATCGCGCGAAGATCGTCGGCGGCAGCGCGGGGGGGAGCGCGGTGTCGAGAAAACCGGCGCGGTGGTGGCCGATGCTGCCGAGGATATGGCCGCGGGCGTCGACCACCGCGGAGATTCCGGTGGGGGTGGAGCGGATGATGGGGATGCCCTCCTCCAGCGCGCGGAGGCGGGCCTGCGCCAGATGCTGGACCGGGCCCCAACTGCCGAACCAGGCGTCGTTGGAGGGGTTGAACAGGAAGTCGGGGCGGTTGGCTTCGTCCACAACCTGGCCGGAGAAGATGATCTCGTAGCAGATCTGCACGCCCATCCTGAGCGGCGGGCGGCCCAGCGTGGCGGGCAGGGCCAGGCTTTGCGGGCCGGGGCCGGGCCAGAAGTCGACGGCGCCGGGGACGAGGCGGGACAGGCCGAGCGGCTGGAGAATCTGGCGCATCGGCAGATATTCGCCATAGGGGACGAGATGGGACTTGTCGTAGCGGCCGAGCAGGCGGGCCTGTGCGTTCACGACGAACAGGCTGTTGTTCGCGCCGGCCAGCGCGTTTTCCGGGACGCCTTCTTTCCCAACCTGTTTGAAATAGACCTTGGTCGCGCCGGTCATGAGGAGGTCGCCGGGGCCCAGCAATGCAGCGAGGCGGGCGCGCCAGTCGGGCTCCATGTCGAGATAGGCGGGGATGGCGGCTTCGGGCCAGAAGATCAGGCGCGGGGCCGGGCGCCGCGTGCCGGAGAGGGCGGCGAGGGTCTGGAAATGGGCCTGTTCGAGTTCGGGAGAATATTTTTCGTCCTGGCCAATATTGGGCTGGACCACGCGGATTTTGGGGGCGCCTGTGGGAGTGGGCGGGGCGGGGGAGAGATTGCCCCACAGGGTCAGGGCGATGAGGGGTGTAATGAGGGCGGCGGCGGGGCGGAACTGGCGGCGGAGGGCGAGGAGGAGCGCGCCCGACGCCAGTATGGCGAGCGCGCCGAGGCCGTAGGTGCCGATCAGGGTGGAGGCGATCGCCATGCCGGTGGGGAGGAGGGTGACGCCCAGCGGGTTCCAGGCGAAGCCGGTGAAGACGGTGGCGCGGAGATATTCCGAGGCCAGCCAGCAGGCGGCGAAGAGGAGGGTGAAAGGAAGTGTGGCGTGCTCCTGCGGAGGCAGGAGTCCAGTTCTGACGGCGGGACTGGGCTGTCGCGAGTCGCTTGTCTCGTTCCAGTGCCTTCGCAGGAACACGTTGTTCTGTAGATGGTACAGCCACCGCGCCGCCAGCGTGGCCAGGCCGGGATAGACGGCGAGGTAGAGGGACAGGAGGACCACCGCGCCATAGCCGAACCAGTGGGGCATCGCGTCCTGAAAGGTGAAGGCGTGGGCGATCCAGTTGAGGCCGAGGGTGAAATGGCCGACGCCGAACAGCCAGCCGCGCAGGAAAGCGCTGCGGCGGTCGGGAGCCTGTTCGATCAGGAGGATGAGGAGCGCGAAGCAGGCCAGGGTGACAGGCCAGAGCTTCAGCGGTTCGAAGCCGGTGGCCGCCGCGAATCCGGCGAGCAGGGCGGTGAGCTTCGGGAAGCGGGCCGGAATGTCCTTCATGCCGGTGCGGATCAGTGCAGCGTGGCCATGGTGGCGTGGCTGCACTTGTCGCTCTTGTCCCCGCCGCCGGACAGGGCGGAGGCCGCGATGAAGCCGCCGACCAGCAGCACCAGGAAGGCGGCGGAGAGCAGGCCGAGATATTTCTCGATGAACGCCTTGATCGGGCGGCCGAACTTCCAGAACAGGAAACCCACCAGCATGAACTGGAAGGCGCGGCTGAGGACGCTCGCCCAGAGGAAGGTGAAGAGGGAGAGGCCGATGAAGCCCGCCGTGATGGTGATGAGCTTGAACGGGATCGGCGTCGCGCCCTTGATCAGGATGATCTCCGCCCCGTAATCGCGCAAATAGCAGGCGGCGACGGGGAATTTCGCGGCGAGGCCGAGGGCGTGCAATATCTGCTGCCCCACCGTTTCATAGAGGAAATGGCCGATGGCATAGCCGAACAGCCCGCCCAGCACCGAGGCGATGGTGCAGATCAGCCCGAAGCGGATCGCGCGTTCCGGGCGGGCGAGGCACATCAGGCCCAGCAGCGGGTGCGGCGGGATGGGGAAGAAGCTGCTTTCCATGAAGCTGATGGCGAAGAGCCAGCGTTCGGCGTGGGCGTGGGCGGCTTTCGCCAGCGTCCATTGGTAGAGCTTGGTGAGCATCGGGTTGAGGCCCTAGCCCAACTGCTTTCGGGCCGCCAGTGCTTTTGCCAGGACGACCATCTGCTGCGGCGGATCGAGCGGTACGGGATAGGGGCGCGTCTCTCCCGTCGGTCGGTAGCCGCGTCTTCGATAATATCGGATGAGATTGTCGTGGGTGGAGATGACGGTCATTTCCATCCGCCGGGTACCGAAGGCGGTCGCGGCGAGCTGTTCGGCGGCGGCGATGAGGCGGTGGCCGAGGCCCCCCGACTGGAGCGCGGGATCGACGCAGAGCAGGCCGAGACAGGCGCGGCCGTCGCCCCGGTCGGAGATCTGGACGCAGCCGATGGGGGCGTCGTCCGGGTCTGGCGCGACCAGCAGGCGTTCGGCGGGGTCGGCGAGGATCGCCTCCAGCGCCGCGATGCTGGTGCGGGGGGTGGCGGGCGGGGCGGTCTCTATGGCCCAGCTTTGCCGGGCGGTGTCGCCGCGATAGGCGCGCTCTATGATCGGGTGGAGACGGGGGAGGTCCGACGGGCGGGCGAGGCGTATGTCCATGGCCGGCCTGTAACGCCCTTGTGATGGAAGCGACAGGGGTCTTGATCGGTGCGGCGTCGCCACGCTAGCTTTGCCGTGTAGGAGACGCATATGCTTGGCATGGGAGAGGGCGCCTGTCCCTTTGAGTTCAATACCGATCCCGCGACGTTCAAGGTCGGGGATTCGGTCAGCTACCGGGTGACGGGCAGTCTGGAGGGCATGCCCTTTGCCGGCGTGCTGCTGGAGGTGCATGAGGATCATGTCGTGCTGACGTCGGACCCGGACGACAAGGCCAGCCGGATGCGGGCGACCCGGGAAAGCCGTCCTGTCGTCCGGGAGGAGGATATCTGTTGACGCCACGGCGTTGACGGCGCGGCGGCGTCTGGGCATGACCCCTTATGAGTCCGGCCCGGCGCATCCGAGTGAATTTGACCTTATCCCTTCCCTCCCAATGGCGCGAGCGCGGCGGCGGATTGCTGCTGGCGCTGCTGTTCAACGCGCTGCTGCTGGCGTTGCTGACGCTGGCGCCCGATCCGGTGATCCGGCTGCCCGACCTGCGCAATCCGGTGACGTTCGAGATGGCGCCCGCGCCCAAGGCGGAGAAGGCGCAGAGCAAGGCCGAGAAGAGCGAGAAGAAGAAGCAGGAGAAATCGGCGCGGCGGCAGGTGCAGCAGCCGGTGGTCAGGCGCGACCGTCCCGTGGTGAAGCCGACCGAGCAGCAGCCCTCGCCGCTGCCGTTCCTGGTGCTGGACAGCCAGCAGATGGCGTCCGCCGACATCGGCAAGATGGCGAAGAAGGGCGCGGCCGACGGCGCGACGGGGCAGGGCAACAGCGCGGCGGCGGCGGGGCCGGGCGAGGGGCCGGGGGGCGTGCAATTGTTCGATGCGGAATGGTACCGGCGGCCGAGCCATGCGGAACTGGCCGGCTATCTGCCCGCCGATGCGCCGACAAGCGGCTGGGGTCTGGTCGCGTGCAAGACGGTGGATCATTACCATGTCGAGAACTGCCAGGCGCTGGGGGAATCGCCCATGGGGTCCGGCTTTGCCAAGGCGGTTCGGCTGGCGGCGTGGCAATTTCTGGTGCTGCCGCCGCGGGTGAATGGCAAGGTGATGGTCGGAAGCTGGGTTCGGATCAGGATAGACTATACGCGCAGCGTGGCCGGCGGGGACGATGCGGGGCGGTGAACCGGGAGGAGTTTTTAACCCATATGGAACATTTTTGTTGACATCGTCACGCTGTTCTGGCACATAGGTCGACATTGGGAAAATGTGAGTCGCCGATGAGGCGGTGAAGGGCTGGTCCTCGTCAGGGCCGGCCCCTTTGCTTTGCATGCGGGGGATTGGCTGTGGCGGACGGAGAAGGGAAGAGGAGCCGGTTCGGCGGGCGGGCCGATGCGCCCGAGCGGGTGCTGGCGCTGGAGAATGGGCCGCAGGGGGCGTTGGGCGTCGCGCCGCAGATGCGCGCGGTCCGCCGGAATGGCTGGACGCCGGCGCTGCGGCAGAAGTTCCTGGAGACGCTGGCGCTGACCTGCAACGTCAGCGAGGCGGCGCGGGTCGTCGGGCGGAACTTGTCGACCGTCTATTATCTGAAGCGGCGCGATCCGGCATTTGCGCGGGCGTGGAAGCAGGCGCTGAGCATCGGGCATGAGGAATTGCGGGCGCTGATGCTGCGGCAGGCGCTGTTCGGCACGGAGGATGAGGAGATCGTGCTGGACGGGGAAGGGGCGGTCAAGAGCCGGAAGATCAGGCGGGGGCATCCGCACATGATCCAGGCGCTGCTGTTCAGGGCGCATGAGAAGGAGGTGGAGGAGATGCAGCGGCTGGAGAGCGTGGAGCGGCCCGATGGCGAGGATGCGGTGGAGCGGTTGCGGGTGGCGCTGGATGAGGTGCGGAAGCGGAGTGGGGGGTAGGGGATTTTGGGTGGTTGCGGACTGGCAACTGCTGGTTCGCGCATCGCGAAAGCTGACAAAGAGCACGATCATTTGCAGCAATAATTGTAGCATATAGCAAAAATTGCCGTATATCGCCGCCATGGAAATACTGCCTACGCTCGAACTCCAGTTCCAAGACGCCTCGCAAGTCGGAGCAAAAAAATCCCCGCTCGCCTGGCGCGGGTTCAGGGTCGAACATGTGCTCCTCACGACAGATGAAGGCTATGATTTCCGCGCAAAGGGCGACAGTTGCTATCTCGCCTATCATGAGCTGATGCTGACCGACGGTGAGCTGAAGATGGAGGGTTTGCCGACCTTGGCCAAGACGCAGCTTCGCGACACGCTCACCTTCGCGCCCGAAGGATGCGCCATTGAGGGGTGGGCAAAGCCTGCTCGCGGAGAAAACAGCTACACGGCTCTCTATTTCGAACCCGATATCGTTTCCGAAGAATTGGGAGAACGATATGCCTGCGCCAATGCGGCACCTTTTGCATATGTTCGCAATGCCGGCCTGGCATCGACGATGATCAAGCTGCGCGACCTGGCCGTACGTGGTGACGATGACCCCCTCTACGCCGAAGCTCTTTGCCTGAGCGCGACAATCGAATTGCTGGGAATGCGGCCGTCACGGGAGGCCGCGCCCTTGAGCAAGGCGCAACTTGCACGCATTCAGGATTTTATCTTCGCCAATCAGCATCGCGCCATCGGCCTTGATGAGCTTGCAGACGTGGTCGATCTCAGTCGCTCTCACTTCTCCCGCGCGTTCAAGGCGACGACGGGCGTCGGACCATATCGTTTCGTCAGCGACTGGCGCGTTCGCCGCGCGCAAGAGATGCTGCGCGCCGTTCCGGATCAATCGGTCGAATCCATTGCACAGGCGGTCGGCTTCGCGAGCGCCGGCGCATTTCGTCGTGTGTTTCAACAGTTTGCGGGCACGACGCCGAAACAATATCGCAGGCAGCAGCGCTGAAAATCGGCAATTA
The DNA here is from genome assembly GCF_004152845.1 of Sphingobium fuliginis. Lineage (GTDB taxonomy): Bacteria > Pseudomonadota > Alphaproteobacteria > Sphingomonadales > Sphingomonadaceae > Sphingobium > Sphingobium fuliginis. The sequence goes on along the minus strand of NZ_SEON01000001.1, from coordinate 91,161 downwards.
AATCTTCTCGTGGGGGCGGGATATATGAGCGACTTTGACAATGCATCGAACAGATTTCTGGGCTGGCTCGGTCGGCGCGGCGTTCGTGAACCGGCAGAGCAACAATATGCCAAGGGAAGCGGCGACTTGATCCAGGCGGTGCGGCGGCACCTGCTCGATGAAATTGCGACTTTCCTGGTCAGTCATCGCCTTGACGTGACATCGACCAATCTCGTCACCACGCATGGAATATTCTCCGGAGGCAATCCAGTCCTGGCCCGCAAAATTGCAAAGCGCCATGCGGCTGGCCTTGAGATCACGCAGGAGTGGCTGGATGAAGTGGCAGGGATCGATCAATCCGACAAGCAGCACAACGGCGTCGAGTTGCTGATCGGCCAGATGGAGAACAGCATCGAAATATTCTCCAGAAATACCAATGCGGCGCGCAGCGCCACCTCGGAATATTCCGTCGAGCTGGAGGGCCATGTCGCCGAACTCGCCGCCAGTTCGGAAACGGGGCAGATCATTTCGCACTTCACGAAAATGGCTACCGCCATGTTGGAGCGGACCCGGCAACTCGAAAGCGATATGCACCGCAGCGAGGAGGAAGCGGAATCATTGCGCCGGAGCCTGGAAAAGGCCAAGCGGGAGGCGGAGGTCGATCATCTGACCGGCCTCCCTAACAGGCGTGCCTTTGAAGCCGTGTTGGAACGCGAATATCGCGAAGCGCGCGGCGCGATGGAACCGCTGGCCGTCGCATTTTGCGACATCGATCATTTCAAGCGCGTCAATGACACGCACGGCCACGACACCGGCGACCGCGTTATCCGGTTGATAGCGGAGACACTCGCCAGGATCAGTGACGACAAGTGCCATGTCGCGCGCCATGGTGGCGAGGAATTCGTCATGCTCTTCCGAGGACTGCCAGTCTCCGAAGTGAAGAATCAGCTTGACGATGTGCGGGAAAGCATGGCCGACCGGCGCCTGATCAACCGGAAGACAGACCAGCCCGTCGGGCGGGTCACCTTTTCCGCCGGCATCGCCGACATATTCGATTATCCGGACCCGCGTGCTGCAATGAAAGCCGCTGACGAAGCCCTCTACGCCGCCAAGGAGGCTGGCAGGAACCAAATTCATGTAGCCCGGAATCTTTAATAGGCGCTTGCTATCAGGAAAGCGATGACCGCTTTTGAGACAAAAGATTTCATCTTAGACGGCAAAAACTGGTCGTTTCAGCTATCTCGTCAGGGGGCGTAGCGGAGGTGGATCAGGGGGTAGGGACGGCCCTGGCCGTCCTGGTCGGAGCGGCCGGTGCGGGCGAAGCGCATGGCTTCGTAGAAGCCGATCGCCTGCGCATTCTGTTCGTTGACGTCCGTGGTGAGCGTGGGGTGGAGCGACAGGGCGTGGTCGATCAGGCGGCGCCCGACCCCCTGGCCGCGCCATGCGGGGTCGATGAACAGCGCCTCCATATGCGTGCCGTCGATCAGCATGAAGCCGATGGCGTGGTCGTCCGGGTCGGTGGCGAGCCAGGCGGGCGCGTGGGGGAGGAAGGCGGCGACCTCCGCCTCTATCGCGGTGCGGTCTGCCGGCGTCAGGAAATCATGGGTCGCGTCGACGGCCTTGCGCCAGATGTCGAGCAGGCAGGCGCCGTCGGCGGCGCGGGCGGGGCGGATGGAACTCATGGCGGGCATATAGGGATGTGGGGCTGATCGGCCAAATCGGCCGCCGTGGAAAATCGATGAATGGAGGCGGGCGCATGGCCCTTTCGGATTTCGAACGGCTGGCGCATCTGCCGGAGGCGGCGCGCGAGCGGGTGCTGGCCGGGCTGGGCGCGGCGGCGGCCGATGCGCTGGCGCATGACTGGCGCTGGCTGGCGCGGCCGGAGCAACTGGCGCCCGAAGGGGACTGGCGCATCTGGCTGATGATGGCGGGGCGCGGGTTCGGCAAGACGCGGGCCGGGGCGGAGTGGGTGCGCTCGGTCGCGGAGAGCGATCCGGCGGCGCGCATCGCGCTGGTCGGCGCGACGCTGGGCGAGGCGCGGGCGGTGATGGTGGAGGGGGCGTCGGGCCTGTTGTCCATCGCGCCCTGGTGGAACCGGCCGGTCTTCGCGCCGGCGCTGCGCAAGCTGGTCTGGCCCAATGGCGCGATCGCCACGCTTTACGGCGCGGCGGAGGCGGAGGGGCTGCGCGGGCCGCAGTTCAGCCATGGCTGGGCCGACGAGATCGCCAAATGGGCGGGCGGCGAGGCGGTGTGGGACAATCTGATGATGGGGATGCGGCTGGGCGGCGCGCCGCGCGTGCTGGCGACGACGACGCCGCGGCCCGTCGCCCTGGTGCGGGGGCTGGTGGCGCGCAACGGCGGCGACGTGGTGGTGACGCGGGGGCGGACGGCGGACAATGTCGCGCATCTCGCGGAAGGGTTCCTGGCGGCGATGGAGCGGAGCTATGGCGGGACGCGGCTGGGGCGGCAGGAGCTGGAGGGCGAGCTGATCGAGGAAGTCGAGGGCGCGCTGTGGACCCGCGATCTGCTGGAGCGGTGCCGGGTGGCGCATGTACGCGGCGGGCTGGCGCGGGTGGTGGTGGCGGTCGATCCGCCCGCCTCCGCGCATGGCGACGCCTGCGGGATCGTGGTCGTCGGGCTGGGGGCGGATCGGCGCGCCTATGTGATTGCCGATGCGACGGTGGAGGGCGCGACGCCGGAGGGCTGGGCGCGGGCGGTGGCGGCGGCGGCGCTGGTGCATGGCGCGGACCGGGTGGTGGCCGAGGCGAATAATGGCGGGGCGATGGTCGAGAGCGTGCTGCGCGCCGCCGAGGCCGGGCTGCCCGTGCGGCTGGTGCATGCGAGCCGGGGGAAGGTGGCGCGGGCCGAGCCGGTGGCGGCCCTTTATGAGGCCGGGCGGGTGGCGCATCGGGGCGGCTTTCCCGCGCTGGAGGACCAGATGTGCGGGATGATGCTGGGCGGCGGCTATGAGGGGCCGGGGCGGTCGCCGGATCGGGCCGACGCCCTGGTGTGGGGGTTGACCGAGTTGATGCTGGGGCGGCGCGGGGATGCGCGGGTGCGGGGGATTTGGGGGGATGCCTGATCCTGCGCGGTCCTGCCTTCGCAGGAGCGCTATGGTCATGATCGACGGACATTGCCGGTTCGTAATGGGGGCCTGTTCGTAATGGAGGGCCTGTTCGTAATGGGGGAACAATGACCTGGTGTTTGCGTAGTCCTTTCGTCTGATTTGCAAGGAGATTGGTCATGAAACTGGCCGGATGGACGATGGCTGCGGCGGGGCTGGCTCTGGTGGGTTCGCCGGTGCTGGCGGCTTCGCTGAACGGCAAGGAGCGGGCGCGGGTGGCGCGGGCCGCGCCGCGCGATCGGGATGATGTGCGCTATTGCCTGCTCCAGGCGAAGAAGGGGCGGGACAAGGGCACGGTGATCGGTGCGGCGGGCGGGGCCGGCGTCGGCGCGCTGGCCGGCGGCAGTCTGGGCGAATCCCTGCTGGCCGGCGCGGCGGGCGCCGTGGCGGGGCGCGTGATCGGGAAGAGCGAGGGGACCAATTCCGCCTGCGATCGGGTTTTGGCCCGCAATCCCTGAGAGTTCGGGGACGGGGCAGACCCGTCCGGTTTTCGGTAGGCGGCTGAGCGCCGCAGACCTTCACGATCCTCCCTCCGTTCCCGGGGGGAGGATTTTTTGTCGGTGGGTGGGTCCATGAAATTGTTCGGGGTGAAGGCGGCGCGCGGCGGGGCGCGGCCGGTGTTGGCGCGTGCCTGGGGATCGGGCGGGGTCGCGCTGGGCGAGTGGCCGGCCAGCTATGAGCAGCAGGTGCGGGCCGGGATGATCGGCAATCCGGTGGCGCAGAGGGCGCTGCGGCTGGTGTCGGAGGGGGCTGGCGGGACCGCGCTGGTCGTCGGGGGCGTCGCGGAGGAGGTTCGGGCGCGGGTGAAGGCGCTGGTGGCGCGCTGTTCGTCCGGACAGTCGCTGGTGGAGACGGTGGCCGGCCATCTGCTGCTGCATGGCAATGCCTATGTGCAGATCATCCTGGGGGCGGACGGGATGCCGGGCGAGCTGTATGCGCTGCGGCCCGAGCGGGTGAGCGTGGAGGCGGATGCGCGGGGATGGCCGGCGGCCTATCTCTATCGCGTCGGGGAAAGCGTGACGCGGCTGTCGCCCGAGGATGGCGCCGGAAGGACCGGGATCGTGCACCTGAAGGCGCTGCATCCGCTGGACGATCATTATGGGCTGGGCTGCGTCGGGGCGGCCGCCGGGGCGGTGGCGATCCACAATGCGGCGACGGTGTGGAACAAGGCGCTGCTGGACAATGCGGCGCGGCCTTCGGGCGCGATGGTCTACGATCCGGGCGACGGGTCGGTGATGAGCCCCGAGCAGTTCGAGCGGGTCAAGCGGGAGATGGAGGTCGCCTTTTCCGGCGCGGCCAATGCCGGGCGGCCGATGCTGCTGGAGGGCGGGCTGGACTGGAAGGCGATGAGCCTGACGCCCGCCGAGATGGATTTCGTGGGGCTGAAGGCGGCGGCGGCGCGGGAGATCGCGCTCGCCTTCGGCGTGCCGCCGATGCTGATGGGGCTGCCGGGGGACAATAGCTACGCCAATTATCGCGAGGCCAATCGGGCGTTGTGGCGGCAGACGATCCTGCCGCTGCTGGCGAAGATCTGGGGTGGGTTGGCGCAGGGTCTGCAGGGCTGGTGGCCGGCGCTGTGTCTGGGCGCCGACCTGGATGCGGTGCCCGCGCTGTTCGAGGAGAGGAGCGCGCTGTGGGACCGGGTGGCGGCCGCGGACTTCCTGTCGGCGGAGGAGAAGAAGGCGATGCTGGGCATGGGGTGAGGCGACGGGCGCGGAGGCAGGTGATGAAATATGATGGGGAGATGCTGGCGCGGCTGGTGGCGCAGGCCGAGGCGCAGCCGGCGGGGGCGGACATGCTGATGATCCGCGCGCTGGTCGAGGAGGCGAGCGAACTGGGCGCGGGGCGGGCGCTGGAGCGGCTGGGGCTGGCGGATCGCGGGGCGGAGGCGGATGTGCGGGAGCTGCGCGAACTGCTGGGCGGCTGGCGCGACGCGAAGAAGGCGGCGCGGGGCGCGGTCGTCGCCTGGGTCGTGCGGATCGTCACCGCGCTGATGCTGCTGGGGATGGCGGTGAAGCTGGGTCTGTTGGGGCTGGCGCATGAGTGACGTGCGGTTCGCCGGCTATGCGGCGGTGTTCGACCGGGTGGACCGGGGCGGCGATGTGGTGCGGGCGGGGGCCTTTGCCGGGGTGGCGGCGGGGGTGCCGCTGCTGTGGCAGCATCGGCCCGGCGAGGTGATCGGGACGGTCGAGAAGGTCGAGGAGGATGCGCGGGGCCTGCGCGTGATCGGGCGGGTTTCCGGGCGGACGGCGGCGGGGCGGGAGGCGGGTCGCGCGCTTCGGGAGAAGGCGGTGGACGGGTTGTCCTTTGGCTATCGGGTGCGGGAGGCGAGAGGGGTTTCGCCCCGGGAATTGCTGGAGCTGGAGGTGGTGGAGGTGAGCGTCGTCACGCATCCGATGCAGGATCTGGCTCGGGTGATTGCGGTGGAATAGGGGGCCTTACCCCTCATCCAACTTCGCCTGGGCGGCTTTGCCGCCAAGGCTTCGTATCCTTCTCCCACAAGGGGAGAAGGAGCTGTTCGGGCGGTCCGGTGGGCCGCCCTTTTTCGTGGGAGTGGTGGATGACGGATCAATTGGAAGCGAGCTTTGACGTGATGGCGCAGGGTGAGCGTATTGCCGGGCTGGAAAGTGAGGTCGCGGCGTTGAGGGGGGCGCTGCTGGTTCAGCAGAGGCCCGCGCTGGATGGCGTGAAGGGCGGGGCGGTCGATCCGCATCGGGCCGCCTTCGTCGAGCGCTATGTGCGGCAGGGGCTGGAGGCCGGGGTCGAGCTCAAGAGCTTTTCCGGCGCTTCGGGCGCGGCGGGCGGCTATGCGGTGCCGCGGGAGATCGACCAGATCATCGGCGCGACGCTGAAGGCGATTTCGCCCATCCGGTCGATCGCCAATGTCGTGCGGACGGGTACGGCGGGCTATCGCAAGCTGGTGACGTCGGGCGGCATCGTGTCCGGCTGGGCCAGCGAAACGGGCGCGCGGGCGGAGACGGCGACGCCGAGCTTCAACGAGATCGTGCCGCCTTCGGGCGAGCTCTACGCCAATCCGGCGGCGAGCCAGGCGATGCTGGACGATGCGCAGTTCGACGTCGAGGGCTGGCTGGCCGGGGAGATCGCCCGCGAGTTCGCGGCGGCGGAGGGCGCGGCCTTCGTCAACGGCAATGGGACGAACAAGCCCAAGGGCTTCCTGACCTATACGACGACCAATGAGGCGGACAGCGTGCGCGCCTTCGGGTCGCTGCAATATGTGGCGTCGGGGGCTTCGGGGGCCTTTGCCGCTTCGGGGCAGGACAGGCTGATCGACCTGGTGCAGGCGTTGCGCGCGCCCTATCGCCAGGGGGCCTGCTTCGTGATGAATTCGGCCACGCTGTCGGTCATCCGCAAGATGAAGACCAGCGACGGGGCGTTCATCTGGCAGCCTTCGCTGAGCGCGGGGCAGCCGGCGACGCTGCTGGGCTATCCGGTGGTCGAGGCCGAGGACATGCCGGACATTGCGGCGGGTTCGCTGTCGATCGCGTTCGGCAATTTCCAGGCGGGCTATGTGATTTCCGAACGCAGCGAGACCAGCATCCTGCGCGATCCGTTCAGCAACAAGCCGTTCGTGCATTTCTATGCGGTGAAGCGGATCGGCGGGGCCGTGGCCAATTCGGAGGCGATCAAGCTGATGAAGTTCGCGGCTTCCTGATCACCCCTCATCCAACTTCGCCTAAGCGGCCTTGCCGCTAAGGCTGCGCATCCTTCTCCCACAAGGGGAGAAGGAAAGACTGGGGGCGTCCTGCGGGGCGTCCCCTTTTTTGGTGGGAGGGGCCATGTTGGCGGATCTCAAGGCCTGGTTGCGGATCGGGTCGGATGATGAGGATGGCGTGCTGGAGCGGCTTTTGGGAAGCGCTTCGGGGCTTTGCGAGCAGTTTATCGGGCAGTGGCTGGTGGTGCGGGAGGCGTCGGAGACGGTCGTCGCGGACGGGAGCTGGCAGAGGCTGACGGCGCGGCCGGTGGTGGCGATCGAGGGGGTGGAGGCGGCCGGCGTGGCGCTGGCGCCGGAGGCCCATGCGATCGACATCGATGCTTCCGGCGATGGCTGGGTGCGGGCGCGGCCGGTCGATGGGCCGGGGGAGGTCGTGGTGCGCTATCGCGCGGGGCTGGCGGTCGATGAGGATGCGCTGCCCGAAGCGATCCGGCAGGGGATCGTGCGGCTGGCGGCGGAGCATTTCGCGGCGCGGGGCGGGGACGTGGCGACGCCGCCCGCCGTGGTGAGCGCGCTGTGGCGGCCATGGCGGCGGATGCGGCTGGCATGAGCATGAGGGGGCGGTGGGCATGAGGGGATGGCTGGGCGCGCTGGTCGAGGCGCGGATGGAGGCGCGGCGGCGGGGGATTGCCGCGGCTCTGGCGGCGACCGGCGTGGAGGCGCAGGTCGAGGGTGAGGCGGTGCGGCTGTCCGGGCGCGGGCTCAAGGCGCGGTGGATGGGCGATCTGGCGCTGCGGGAAGCGGTGCGGCATTCGGGAAAGGGGCGGCGATGAGCGCGGAGGTGGCGGTGCGTGGAGCCGTGGTTGCGGCCCTGCGTGGGGATGCCGTCTTGATGGCGGGGGTGAACGGGCTGTTCGACGGCGCGCCGGGACGGGCCAGCGCGCCCTATGGGGTGGTGGGGGACTGCATCGCGCTGGATTGGGGCGCGAAGGATGTGGAGGGGTGGGAACTGACCGTGGCGGTCAGCCTGTTCGACGTGGGGGAAGCGCCTGCGCGGCTGGGCGGCCTGCTGGAGCGCGTGGATGCGGCGATGCGGGCGATGGGGCCGGTGGAGGGCTGGCGGGTCGTTGGCGCGGGGCTGGTGCGGTCCCGCGTGGCGCGGACGGCGGCACGGGACGGGTGGCAGGCCCTGGTGGATTATCGGGTGCGGGTGGTGCGGGCTTAGCTGCCCGGCTTCGAATAGTCTTCATATTCTCCGACGATCTTGTCCCGATATTCGCTGATCTGGTCGTCGGCGTCCGATTGCGCGTCCTTGTCCGACATGCCGCTCGACTTGTCGTCGGCGACGATGGCGGCGCGGAAGGCGGCTTCCTTGGCGCCGCATTCGCTCTTCAGCGCGGACTGGAAATCGCCGAGCGACAGTTTCTTGTCGATGGCGGGCTGAATCTGTTTCGACAGGCACTGCGAATAGTCCTTGCGGCCAGTGCCGACATCGACGCCGCCCTGCGGAGCGGCGGCCAGCAACAGCATCAGGGGGGCGGTGACGAACATAGGGGGCCTCTCTCCAAATCCCGAATCTTGCACGGTTTATCGTAGAGGAGAATGCGCCATGGGCGTGGAAAAAGGAAGCGCGTTTCTGTTGAAAATAGGCGATGGCGGGGCGCCTGCGGCCTATGCGACCGTGGCCGGGATGCGGACCACGCAACTGTCCGTCAACGGCGAGGCGGTGAACGTCACGCACAAGGGATCGGGCGGCTGGCGCGAGCTGCTGTCGGGTGCGGGCGTGCGATCCGTCAGCGTGTCGGCGGCGGGCATATTCACCGGATCGGCGGCGGAGGTGCGGCTGCGCAACCATGCGCTGGCCGGGACCATCGAGGATTATGAGCTGAGCTTCGAAAGCGGCGAGAAGATGCGCGGGCGCTTTCTGGTGACGCGGCTGGACTATGCCGGGGATTATAATGGCGAGCGCAACTATGCGCTGAGCCTGGAAAGTTCCGGGCCGGTGGTGTCGCTGTGAGCGGGGGCAATGGCGCCCCGGCTAACGGTGCCCGGGGGGAGGCTGCGCTGGAACTGGGTGGGGAGCGCCTTGTGCTGCGGCCCAGTTTCGCGGCTTTGGTGGCGGCTGAGGAGGAATTGGGACCGTTGTTCGCGCTGGTGGAGCGGGCGGCGGACGGGAAGCTGTCGCTGGGCGAGATGGCCGGGCTGTTCTGGCATTGCCTGGCGGAGCCGCCGGCGGGATTGACGCGAGAGGCTTTGGGCGAGGCGATCGTGGCGGCGGGGCTGGCGAAGCTGACGCCGGTTCTGCGCGGGATACTCGGGCAGATTTTGGGGGGACGATGAGCTTTTTCAAAGCGGCGGCGCGGCTGGCAGGGGTCGCGGGGTGGTTGCTGGGGTGGCGGCCGGAGGAGTTCTGGCGGTCGACGCCCGCGGAACTGGAGAGCGTGTTGCGGGCGGCTCATGGGGATGAGGACGAGGCGCGCGTGGGGATGGATCGCGGGGAGTTGGAGAGGTTGCGGGCTGGGATGCCGGATTGAGGTTGGAATGTGGGGCTTTCCCCTCCCCCAAACCCCTCCCTGAAGGGAGGGGCTTTTTCTTTTCGGTTGCGAGGTGAGAGGGATGGACGAGGAGATCGACAATCTGGTCGTGCGGGTGCGGGCGGACAGGCAGGGTTTTGCGCGGGATGTCGAGGCGATGCGGGGGGAGCTGGAAGGGCCTCTTGCGACGGGAGCGGAGCGGGCCGGGCGGCGGATCGAGCAGGGGTTGTTGCGGGCAGTGCGGACCGGGCGGTTCGGTTTCGAGGAGCTGAAGGCCATTGCGCTGCGGGTGCTGGACGACATTGCGGCCAGCGCCTTGCGGGCCGGGATGAACGGCATCGGCGGCGATGGCGGGCTGATCGGGCTGGCGGCGTCCGCCTTGGGCTTGCCGGGGCGGGCAACCGGCGGGCCGGTGGCGCCGGGGCGGGCCTATGTCGTGGGAGAGCGGGGGCCCGAGGTCTTTGTGCCCACCGCGAGCGGGCAGGTTGTTCCCCATGGCGGTGGTGGCGCGCGGGATGTGCGGGTGAGCATCGCGGTGCAGGGGCAGGGGGCGGATAGCGCCCGATTGCTGGCGCGCAGCGCGCGGCAGGTGGCCCGGGCGGTCAGGGGGGCGATAAGCGGATGAGCAGACTGGCTTACTGGCTGGCCGATGCGCGGCGGGGGCAGGAGGCGCGGTTCATGAAGCGGTTCGCGCCGACGCACTGGACCGTCAATTTTCCCCGGCCGATGATGGCGAGTGTCGTCACCACCGCGCCGGACGCGCTTCGGGTGGATGCCGTCTTTTACGGGTCCGGGGATCTGGCGGGGCTGATCTGGGAGGCGGAGGACAAGTGGAGCCATGCCCTGCTGGCCTATGAGACGGATCGGGATTTTCGCGATTGCGTGCTGCGCTTCCGCTGGCGGAGCGGAGGGCTGCGGCGGCTGGACCAGACGCATGGGCCGACGCTGACCATCGAGGGGAGGGACGCGGCGGGGCATGCGCGGGCCTGGTATGTGCGCTTGTGGAACTATGCGAGCGGCGGGCCGGAAGATGCTGTGATCACACTGGATTTTTCCGCGATCAGGAGCGGATTCCTGTTGAGCGAAGGGGAAGAGGTCTGGGCAGGCGATGTGGACCGGATGTTCATCTCCCTCGCCGCGCCCGGTTACGATGCGGGGAGCGCCGCCTTTGCCGGCGGGGTCGAGGGGTGGTGCGAGCTTTCCGACATGGGCTGCGACGGGGCCGGGTCGGTGCTGCGCGTGGGCGATGCGGTGCTGCCCGAACATGGGCTGTCGATGGCGACCGGCTATGACGACTGCTTCAACCAGACGCCGGAGCGGATCGTCGCGTCGATCCATGCGCTGGGCTATCGCGGGGACATCAACCATTATGTCGGGATGAGCCATTATTTCCGGCTGGAACCGCTGGGCGGCGGATTTTACATCAGCCTGGCCGGCGGGGTGCTGAACGCGCCCTGCGCCGCCTGGCATGCCGATTTCGCGCGGCGGGCGAAGGCGCTGGGGCTGGGGGTGATCTGGTCGCTTTCCTATGAATTGTTCGACGAGCACTGCTGGAACGACTGGAAGCAGCGGGCGGAGGATGGTTCTCCCGCGCTGACGGGCTGGTCGCCGCCCTCCACCCTGCTTTCCCCTGCGCATGACGGGGCGATGAGCTATTTGCGGCTGGTGGCAGGGGCCTTTGTTTTCATCGGGTTGGCGGCTGGACTGGAGATCGGATTTCAGGTGGGCGAGCCCTGGTGGTGGGTGATGCCTGCCGACGGGCGCATCTGCCTGTATGACGATGCGGCGCGGGCGGCGTTCGGGACGGCGCTGGTGTCGATCCCGGATGTGCGGGGGACGCTGAGCGCCGGGCAGAAGGCGTTGCTGAACCGGGCGGGCGAAGTGCTGGCGGCATCGACGGCGGCGCTCTGCGCCTGGGTGAAGGGGGTGGCGCCGGGGGCGGTGACGCATCTGCTCGCCTATCTGCCCACGGTGCTCGATCCGCTGGCGCCGGAAGCCAAGCGGGCGAACATGCCGTTGGGATGGGCGTCGCCCGCCTTCGATGTGCTGCAACTGGAAGATTATGACTGGGTGACGCAGGGACGCGAGCGGCTGACGGCGCGGGGCGTCGAACTGGCGGTGGAGCGGCTCGGCTATCCGGTCGAGGCGCAGCATTATCTTTCGGGCTTCGTGCTGCGCGGGGAGGATGCCGCGCAATGGCGGGAGATCGCGGCGGCGGCGGATGCGGCGGTGCGGCGGGGGACGGCCGCGACCTTCATCTGGGCGCTGCCGCAGGTGGCGCGGGACGGCTTCACCTGCTTCAGATTGAATGGGGAGGAAGATGTGCAAGCCTTTGACGATGTGTCCTTTCCTTTGGGCGTCGGACGGGAGGCGAGTGTCGCGCCGGCCTTTTCGACGCAGGTCGTGGAGAGCGTTTCGGGGCATGAGCGGCGCAGCAGCGACTGGGCGAATGCGCGCCTGTCCTTCGATGCCGGGCCGGGCGTGCGGTCGGAGGCGGACATGGCGGCGCTGATCGCCTTCTTCCGGGCGCGGCGGGGCGCGGCGCGGGGGTTCCGGTTCAGCGATCCCTTCGATGACCGCAGTTGCGGCATGGGGGAGGCGCCGGGGCCGCTGGACCAGCGGCTGGGGCTGGGCGACGGGGTGCGGGCGGAGTTTCCCTTGCAGCGCTTCTACGGCGCGGGCGAGGAGGCGCAGGCGCGGCGGATCACGCGGCCGGTGGCGGGGACCATCCGGGTGGCCGTGGACGGCGTGGAGATGGTGGGCGGCTGGAGCCATGCCGGGCTGGGCATGATCGCCTTCGATGTCGCGCCCGCCGAGGGAGCGGTGCTGACGGCCGGTTTCCGCTTCGACGTGCCGGTGCGCTTTGCCGAGGACCGGCTGGACATCAACCGGGCGACCTTCGCGGCGGGCGAGGCGCCGTCGGTGCCATTGGTGGAGATCAGGGAATGAGCGGGCTGGAAGCGTTGGAGAAGCCGCTGGCGACGCTGGCCTTTTGCTGGCGGATCGAGCGGCGGGACGGGGTGACGATCGGGCTGACGAGCCATGATCGCGATCTGGAGATCGGCCATCTGCTCTATCGCGCGGCGCCGGGGATGACGCCTTCCGCCGTGCGCAGCGGCATCGGGGTGGAGGGCGCGGACAGCGATGTCGAAGGCGCGCTGGTGGCGGATGCGATCAGCGAGGCGGACCTGATAGCGGGGCGCTGGGACGGGGCCGGGCTGGAGTTGCGGCTGACCGAGTGGGAGGCGCCGGGCGATCTGTGGCTGCTGCTGGCGCGGGGGGAGATCGGGGCCGTGACGCGCAAGGCGGGGGCTTTTTCAGCAGAGCTGGTGGGCGCGATGGCGGCGCTGAAGGCTTCTGTCGCGCCGTCCACTTCGCCGGACTGCCGGGCTGCGCTGGGGGACAGGCAGTGCCGGGTCGATCTGGCCGGGCGGCGGCGCGTGGTGGCCGTCGGCGCGGTGGAGGATGCGGTGGCGAGCGTGGCCGGGCTGGAGCCGGGGGCCTACGCCTTCGGGACGCTGCGCTGGCTGACCGGGGCCAATGGCGGGATAGTGCAGGGGGTGATCGACAATGGCGCCGAGGATGTCGGCCTGGCCGATCCGCCGCCCTTTGCGGTGGAGGCGGGCGCGCTGGCGCTGCTGACCGAGGGGTGCGACCGGCGGTTGGCGACGTGCGTCGGCCGGTTCGGCAATGCGGTGAATTTTCGGGGGGAGCCCTATCTGCCGGGGACGGATTTGCTGACGCGCTATCCGGGGGCGGCGTGAGCGGGGTCGTGGCGGCGGCCCGCGCCTTGGTGGGCGTGCGGTTCCGCCTGCACGGGCGGCTGCCCGAGCGGGGGTTGGATTGCGTCGGGCTGGCGGCGCTGGTGCTGGGGCGGGCGGCGCCGGAGGGATATGGGCTGCGGTCCGGGGATGAGGGCCGGGCGGCGGACTGGCTGCGCGCGGCGGGGCTGCGGCGGGTCGATGCGGCGCGCGAGGGCGATCTGGCGCTGGTGCGGCCGGGGCCGTTGCAACTGCACCTGATGATCGTCGTGCCGGGCGGACATGTCCATGCCCATGCGGGCGTGGGGCGCGTCGTGGAGATGCCGGGGCCTTCGCCCTGGCCGGTGCTGGGTTACTGGCGGGCGGAATAGGAGAATCTATGGCGACGATCGTGTTGACCGCCCTTGGCACGGCCATTGGCGGGCCGCTGGGGGGCGCCATCGGCGGGCTGATCGGCAACGCCTTCGACCATGCGGTGCTGTTCAGGCCCAAGGGCGTGGAGGGGCGGCGGCTGAACGAGGTTCAGGTCCAGACGTCGACCTATGGGTCGCAGGTGCCGAGGCTGTTCGGTACGCTGCGGGTGGCGGGAACCGTGATCTGGGCGACGGACCTCAAGGAGACGAGGCACAGGAGCGGCGGAGGCAAGGGGCGGCCCAGCGTCACCAGCTACAGCTATTCGGCGAGCTTTGCCGTGGCGCTGTCGGCGCGGGCCGTGCGGTCGGTGCGGCGCATCTGGGCGGACGGCAACCTGCTGCGCGGGGCGGCGGGGGACTTCAAGACCGAGCTGGGGGCGTTCAGGCTGCATGGCGGAGGCGAGGATCAGGCGGTCGATCCGCTGATCGCGGCAGCGGAGGGCGTGGGAGCGACGCCGGCGCATCGGGGGATCGCCTATGCCGTGTTCGAGGATCTGGCGCTGGCGGATTATGGCAACCGCATTCCTTCACTGACCTTCGAGGTGGAGGCGGACGAGGGGCCGGTCGCGATTGCCGGTCTGGCGGCGGCGTTGAGCGGGGGGATGTTGACCGGCGATGGGCTGGGCGCGGTCGCCGGCATGGCGGCGGGCGGCGCCGATGTGGGCGATGCGCTGGCGCCGCTGGTGGAGGCGTTCGGCCTGGCCTTCGTGGCGGAAGAAGCGGGGTTGCGCCTGCGGGCCGCGGAGGGGGAAGGGACGGCGGGGATCGCGGCGGGGGCGCTGTGCCGGTCGGTCAATGGGCGGGCGCTGGACGGGTTCGAGCATGCGGGCGGCGCGGCGGACAGCGTGCCGGCGGCCTTGTCGGTCCGTTATCATGATCCGGCGCGCGACTATCAGGCGGGTGTGCAGCGTATCGGACGGCCGGGGCCGGGACGGCTGGAGCAGGGGGTGGACCTGCCGATGGTGCTGTCGGGCGAGGAGGCGCGGTCGCTGGCGGCGCGGAAGCTGGGGATGGCCTGGGCGGGGCGATCGACCATGACGCTGCGCTGCGGGTGGGATGCGCTGCGCCATGCGCCGGGCGATGTCGTCGCGGTGGAAGGCGTGCCGGGCCGGTGGCGGATAGAGGAGCGCGAATGGGAGGCGATGGCCGTGCGCCTCGCCTTGAGGCGCTTGCCGGGGGCGGGCGCCGCGATGCCGCCGGGGGCGTCCTCCGGCGCGATGGTGCGGCAGGCCGACACGCCGCATGGCCCGACCACGCTGATGCTGGCCGATTTGCCCATGATCAGGGAAGGGGCGGCGGCCGCTCCCCTGATCGTGGCGGCGGCGAGCGGTGGCGAGGCGTGGCGCGGCGCGGCGCTTTTCGTGGTCGGTGCGACGGGGGAGGCTTCGCCTGCCGGGCGGACGGCCGGCCGCGCCGTGATGGGGCGAACGGACAATGGACTGGCCGCGGGGAGCGTGACGATGATCGACCGGATCAATGCCCTCCATGTCACTCTGCTGTCGGCGGACATGGAATTGGCGGGGGCGGACGAGGCGGCGCTGGGGCTGGGGCGCAATCTGTGCCTTGTCGGGCGGGAACTGGTCCAGTTCAGCCATGTGGTGCAGACCGGGGCCGCCAGTTTCCGGCTGGAAGGGCTGCGGCGGGGATTGTTCGGAACCGAATGGGCGATGGATTCCCATGGCGAGGGCGAGGCCTTCCTGTTGCTGGAGGAGGACCGGCTGGTCGAGCTTGCCGCTTATGGCGGGGTGGAGATTGGCGGCAGCCTCCATGTCTCCGCGATCGGGGTCGGCGACAGCGAGCCGGCCGATGCGCTGTTGACGATAAGGGGGGAGGCCCTGGCGCCGCCTTCCCCGGTGCATGTCACGGCGCGTGCGGACGGGGATGGCGGCTGGATCGTCGGCTGGACCAGGCGCAGCAGGAGCGGGTGGCGCTGGACCGGCGGGGCCGACGTGCCCCTGGGCGAGGATCGGGAGAGCTATGAACTGCGCCTGTGGGCCGGGTCGACGGAACTGCGCAGGATCGTCACCGACCGATCGCCCTGGACCTATGACGCGGCCGCGGTGGCGGAGGATATGGGCCATTCGGGCGGGCTGGCGGTCGAGATCCGTCAGATCGGCACCTATGCGCTGGGGCGTGCGGCGCGGATCGTTCTGGTCGGCTGATGGGCATTTTCTGAAGAAAAGGACAATCGAATCATGGTGATGGACTCGACGCTCCGTTGGGCCTTGCCCCAGCTTTTCGCCGGGCAGGCGCAGAAGGAGCTGTTTCACAACGAGGCGCTGGCGCGGATCGACATGCTGCTGCATGGCGCGGTGGAAAGCGCCGACCGGGATGAGCCGCCCGCGTCGCCGACGGCTGGCGCCTGCTGGATCGTGGCCGCCGGGGCAGGTGGCGCCTGGGAAGGGCAGGATGGGGCCCTGGCCTGCTGGACGGAAGGGGGATGGCGTTTCGCCGCGCCCCGTGCGGGCCTTTCGCTATGGGTCGCGGACCGGGGGCATGTCATGCGGCATGACGGCGCGCGCTGGGAGGATTCCGCCGTGCGGGCAGATGGCTTCTATGTCGGTGGGCAGCGGGTCGTGGGCGCGGCCGTGGCGGCCGTCGCCAATCCGGCGGGCGGCGCCATAGTCGACGTGGAGGCGCGTTCGGCCCTTGCCGCAATTCTGGGCGCGCTGCGGACACATGGACTGATCGCAAGCTGATCCTGCTGTGACTTTCGCTGTGTCCGCCTTTTACCAGAATTGCCCTTTCGAATTAGGAGCCAACGGAAGGCGACAGGGTTAACTGCGTTATTTTTGCAACAGTTTTGCCAATTGTGGACTTGCCATGAAACTTTCTACCCGATACAGGGTTTCAGCAGTCCTTCGTGACACTTTTGAAAGGGGAATTCAGATGCGGAAGCTTGCCCTCGCGGCTGTGCTTGCGACCAGCGCCCTGGCCACCCCGGCCCTGGCGCGTGACAATAGCTGGTATATCGGTATCGATTCCGGCGTTGTTCTCGTCGAAGATCAGGACATCACCTTCACCCCCGGCAATGGCGGCGCTGCCAGCAACACGGTTGCCGGCGTGGACTACCACAAGGGCTTCGACGGTGACGCCAATATCGGTTATGACTTCGGCGGTTTCCGTCTGGAGGCCGAGGCCGCTTACAAGCGCGCCAAGGTGGATCTGGACAAGAGCGGCTTCGGCGGTTCGGCTTCGGCTCTGTCGTTCATGCTGAACGGCTTGCTGGACTTCGGTCCCGATGACGGCCTGCAGGGCTTCGTCGGCGGCGGTGTCGGCGTTTCGCGCGGCAAGCTGGCCAACGATCTGGTGAACGATTCCGACACCGGCTTCGCCTGGCAGGCGCTGGCTGGCGTTCGCTATCCGCTGACCAACAATGTCGACGTCTCGCTGAAGTATCGCTTCTTCAACCAGGACGACATCAAGCTGATCCCGGCCTACACCACCATCGGTGGCCCCGCCGGCTCGTCGGTCGACACCAAGCTGCGCACCCACAGCCTGCTGCTGGGCCTGACCTACAACTTCGGTGGTGAACCGGCTGCTCCGCCGCCGCCCCCGCCGCCTCCGCCGCCCCCGCCGCCTCCGCCCCCGCCGCCTCCGCCGCCGGTGGCTGAGTGCAGCCCTGGGCCGTACATCGTCTTCTTCGAATGGGACAAGTCGGACATCACGCCTGACGCCGCCACCATTCTGGACAATGCGGTTTCGGCCTACAGCAACTGCGGCAGCGCGCAGGTCATGCTGGCGGGTTATGCGGACCGTTCGGGTTCGGCCTCGTACAACGTCGGCCTGTCCCAGCGTCGCGCCGATGCCGTCAAGGCATATATCTCGTCGAAGGGCATTCCTGACGGCGTGATCACGACCCAGGCGTTCGGTGAATCGAACCCTCGCGTCGAAACCGCCGACGGCGTCCGCGAACTGCAGAACCGTCGCGTGGAAATCACCTACGGTCCGGGTTCGGGTCAGTAAGATTTTCCATCCTTCGGGATGGGAAGGGATTGAGGGGCTGGTCGAAAGACCGGCCCCTTTTTCCATGCGGTTTGTACAGGGAGGGCTGCGAACTCGCCTGTAGCGGGCTTCGGACCAAATCGGGGAAGATGCTGTTCAGGCCCGGCCAGCCTCTGGTGCTGCCAATGGCAATGCGGAAGTTGCGTGCAATGGATTGGCCCCTGGCGAACCCCTGTCTTGCTCGAGCGCCCTTGGAGGAGCGGCTTGTGCCCTCCGGCCCAAAGCATGATCGGGATGAAAAGCGGTGACATTTCGGATCGCTTAGGCAACAAAGACCGTCATGTTGCGTTCGCCTAGCAGCGTTCTTCTCGGAGTTGGTTCATCATGAAAATTGCCGCAATTCTTCTGGCATTGCCGATGGCTGCCCTGGCATCGGCCTGTGCGACCGGGTCGTCGGGGACGGCCCCTGCAAGCGACGCCGCCGCGCCCGTGGCCCATGCGAAGCTGCTGGCCGCGGACGGATCGCCGCGCGGAGATGCGACGGTGACGCAGGCGACCGATGGCCTGCATGTGCTGGTGCGCGCGCAAGGGCTGACGCCGGGCATGCATGCCGTGCATATCCACGGCACCGGAACCTGTACGCCGCCCGATTTCACGAGCGCTGGCGGACACTGGAATCCCACGGGTCACAAGCATGGCAAGGATAATCCTGCGGGCATGCACATGGGCGATATGCCGAACATGATCGCCGGCGCCGACGGTTCGGGCGAAATGGAATATGTCATCCCCGGCGGGACCATCAGCGGAGGCGCGACGCCGCTGCTGGACGGCGACGGCGCGGCGTTGGTGATCCATGCGCAGGCGGACGACAACAAGACCGATCCTGCCGGCAATGCGGGTGGACGGGTGGCCTGCGGCGCGCTGTCGACCTGAATTCGCCAGGAACGCTTGCGGCAATCGCGTCTTATTCGGGCTCGTCCCTGTCCGCCCTATAGCGTTCGATCAAATGATAGGTCGAGCCGTTCTGGCTGAGATGGCTTTCATAGAGGGCGAACTCATCGACGGTGAATGGGGCGCTTGCCAGGCCGGCATGAAGGGCGATGAAGGCGTCCATCGGGCCGGCCGTGCGTCCGAAGCGGGCGAGGGTGATGTGCGGCAGATAGCTGCGATCGTCCGGTGACAGGCCCGCGGCGATGCAGGCGCGGTCCACTTTCCGATGAAGCCGGGCGAGGGGTGCGCGTGGCTCCATGCCTGCCCAGAGCGCGTTGACATGGCCCTTGCGGTCGAAGCAGCCCACGCCGGACAGTGCGGTCCGGAAGGGCGAAAAGCGGATATTCGCCAGTGCGTCGGCGATGTCATTGGCCTGGTGGCGGTCGACCTCTCCAATGAAGCGCAGGGTGATGTGCAACTGGTCGTCGTCCTGCCAGCGCGCTCCATTGATCCCGTTCATCAGGGCGATGAGGCCGGCGCGGATGTCGGCGGGCGGGCGTATGGCGACGAACAGGCGGTGCATCGCCTTCCTATAGCTGTTTCGCGGCGATAAGTCAGATTGCGCTCGCGGCTTGAATTGGAAGCGCGATAAGCCGATAATGAGGGAACCGGCCGCATGGATGCCGGTGAAGGAGAATATCTCATGGCCAATTGGTCCGATCCGCGTTCCGACGTTGCGGGTTTTGGCGGCACGACCGTTGCGCGCGGGGAGGCGTATGACGCTGGCCTGCGCAGCTATATGCTGTCGGTTTACAATTATATGGCGAGCGGCGTGCTGCTGACGGGCGTCGTCGCCATGCTGTTCGCCTCCAGCGGGTTTGCTTACCAGATCCTGGCCGGACCCGGCATATTGAAATATGTCATCATGTTCGCGCCGCTGCTGTTCGTGATGACGATGAGCTTTGGCATCAACCGTCTGTCGACCTTCGCGATGCAGGCGATGTTCTGGGCCTATGCCGCGGTGATGGGCCTGTCGCTCTCGTCCATCCTGCTCGTCTATACCGGCACGTCCGTTGCCCAGACCTTCTTCGCGACGGCGGCTGCCTTTGCGGGGCTTAGCCTCTGGGGCTATACGACGAAGCGCGACCTTTCGGGTTTCGGCACCTTCCTCATCATGGGTGTTGTCGGTCTGCTGGTCGCCAGCCTCATCAACCTGTTCCTGCGGTCGAGCGCCATGAATCTGGTGATCAGCTTCGTCGGCGTGCTGCTGTTTGCGGGTCTGACCGCTTATGACACGCAGAAGATCAAGAGCATCTATGCCTATGTCGCCGGCACGGACATGATGGGCAAGTCGGTGGTGATGGGGGCGCTGAACCTCTATCTCGACTTCATCAACATGTTCCTGTTCCTGCTGCGCTTCATGGGCAATCAGCGCAACTGAAGACGGCTTTAGCTGAAATAAGGGAAGGCCCGGCGAAGTGGTTCGCCGGGCCTTTTGCTTTGGGGGTGCTTCAGGCGGGCTTCTGCATCTTTGCGATCAGGGCGTTGTCCAGTTCCTTTTGCCGCTTATAGGCCGGGCGCTCGCGCAGGCGCGCCGCATAGGCTTCGAAGACGGGGCGGCTGGGGATCGAACCGAAGCTGAGGCCCCAATCGACCTGCGCTCCCACATAGACGTCGGCGGCGGTGAACCGGTCGCCGCAAATCCAGGCTGGTCCGGAGACGGCGCGTTCCAGGGCATCGATCGCATGGTCGAACGTGCCATAGCCGGCCAGACGCTCGCGGCCTTCGGGAACGGCAAAACCGAGCGCCTTGTTGGTGATGGCGGCCTCCACCGGGCCGGCGGCGAAGAAGAGCCAGCGATAATAGTCGGCGCGACCATCGGTGGCGGGCGCCAGGCCGGCGGCGGGAAAGGCATCGGCCAGATAGGCGCAGATGGCGGCGCATTCGGTCACCACCTTGCCTGCGTGGACGATGGCGGGAACCTTGCCCATCGGGTTGATCGCGAGGTAATCGGCCGACTTCATGCCGACGTCATAATCCAGCACGACCATGTCGTAGGGCTCTCCCACTTCCTCCAGCATCCAGCGGGCGATCTGCCCGCGCGACATCGGATTGGTGTAGAGGGTGATTTCGTTCGACATCGCGACTCTCCCGCATCTGGCTTGAGCCATCCTTGTGCCCGATGGAGAGCAATCCGCAAGTTCTCGCTTCGGCAGGCGGTCCAGCGGTTCGGGAGGCTTGATGCCGGAGGGAGGATCGGCCGTGCTGATCCGTGGCCGGTTTCTTCGGCGCGCCCGAATGATCAAGGGCGACCCCGAGGGGCAGCCCTTGTCATGATTGCCGATGATGGCGCTGTCTTATTTCGCCCGTTCCGCAGGCTTCGACTTGCCACCCTTCTTCCCCTTCTTGGGGGCGGCGGGGGTGATTTCGAAGGCGAGGGCGTCGTCCTTCAGCCGGACATGGACTTCGCCGCCATGCACCAGCTTGCCGAACAGCAGTTCCTCGGCCAGCGGCTGCTTGATCTTCTCCTGCATCAGGCGGCCCATCGGGCGGGCGCCATAGAGCTTGTCATAGCCGCGCTTGGTGAGCCAGGCCTTCGCCTCGTCGTCCAGGGTGATGTGGACGTCGCGGTCGGCCAGTTGCAGTTCCAGTTGCAGCACGAACTTGTCGATGACCCGCGCCACGATCTCCGGCGGCAGATAGCCGAAGGGTACGATGGCATCGAGGCGATTGCGGAATTCGGGGGTGAAGAGCTTCTTCACCGCGTCCTCCTGCGCATCCTCGCGGGTCAGTTCGCCAAAGCCGATGCTTTCCTTCGCCATGTCCGACGCACCGGCATTGGTGGTCATGATGAGGATGGTGTTGCGGAAATCCACCGTCTTGCCGTGGTGATCGGTGAGGCGGCCATTGTCCATCACCTGGAGCAGGATGTTGAACAGGTCCGGATGGGCCTTCTCGATCTCGTCCAGCAGCAGCACGCTATGCGGATTCTGGTCCACTGCATCGGTCAGCAGGCCGCCCTGGTCATAGCCGACATAGCCCGGAGGAGCGCCGATCAGGCGGCTGACCGAATGGCGTTCCATATATTCGGACATGTCGAACCGCTGGAGCGGAATGCCGAGCAGATGGGCGAGTTGCCGGGCGACCTCCGTCTTGCCGACGCCGGTGGGGCCGGAGAAGAGATAGTTGCCGATCGGCTTGTCGGGATCGCGCAGGCCCGCCCGCGACAGCTTGATCGCGGAGGACAGCACCTCGATCGCCCGGTTCTGGCCGAAGACGACGCGCTTGAGGTCGGTGTCGAGCGTTTCGAGAACCGACTTGTCGTCCGCCGAGACGGTCTTGGGAGGGATGCGGGCCATGGTTGCGATGACCTGCTCGATCTCCCTGGGGGTGATCGTCTTCTTGCGCTTGGACGGCACGACCAGCATCTGCATCGCGCCGACCTCATCGATCACGTCGATCGCCTTGTCCGGCAGCTTGCGGTCGTTGATGTAGCGCGCCGACAGCTCCACCGCCGCCTTGATCGCGTCGGGGGTGTATTTGACGTTGTGATGCTCCTCAAAGGCGCTGCGCAGCCCGGCGAGAATCTTGATCGTGTCCTCGACCGTGGGTTCGTTGACGTCGATCTTCTGGAACCGGCGCAGCAGGGCGCGGTCCTTCTCGAAATGGTTGCGGAACTCCTTGTAGGTGGTGGAGCCGATGCAGCGGATCGTGCCGCCCGACAGGGCAGGCTTCAGCAGGTTGGACGCATCCATCGCGCCGCCGCTGGTCGCGCCCGCGCCGATCACCGTGTGGATCTCGTCGATGAAGAGGACCGCGTGCGGCATCTTCTCCAGCTCGGTGACGACCGCCTTCAGCCGCTCCTCGAAATCGCCGCGATAGCGGGTTCCGGCAAGCAGCGCGCCCATGTCGAGCGAGTAGATCACCGCTTCCTTGAGGACGTCGGGAACCTCGCCCTCCACGATCTTGCGCGCCAAGCCTTCCGCGATGGCGGTCTTGCCCACGCCCGGGTCGCCCACATAGAGCGGGTTGTTCTTCGACCGCCGGCACAGGATCTGGATGGTCCGGTCGACTTCGGAAGCGCGGCCGATCAGCGGGTCAACCTTGCCCCGCGCCGCCTTCTCGTTGAGGTTGACGGTGAACTGCTCCAAGGCACTGTCCTTCTTGCCCTTGCTGTCCTGCGCCTTCTTCTCCTCCTCCTGAGCGCCCTTGGTTTCGCGCGGTTCAGGGGCGGCCGTGCCCTTGCCGACGCCGTGGCTGATGTAGCTGACGGCATCCAGGCGGCTCATATCCTGCTGCTGGAGGAAGTAGACGGCATAACTTTCCCGCTCGGAGAAAAGCGCGACGAGCACATTGGCTCCCGTCACTTCATCCTTTCCGGAGGATTGGACATGCAGGATCGCGCGCTGGACCACCCGCTGGAAGCCGCTGGTGGGGGAGGGGTCGCTTGCCCCCTCCACCTTCAGGCTGTCGAGTTCGGTATCCAGATATTGCGTCACCGCGTCGGACAATTCGCCAAGCTCCACGCCGCAGGCCTGCATCACCTTCGACGCATGTTCGTCGTCGATCAGCGCGAGCAGCAGATGCTCCAGCGTCGCATATTCGTGACGACGCTCCGATGCGTGGGTCAGCGCATTATGCAGGGTGGTTTCAAGGGCGGGTGCGAAAGATGGCATGTCTCTTATACTCCTGACCCCCAATGAGGGGCTGTCTTGAACCATATGTCGGCATTGCTCGACGGCGGATCAAGATGGGCATCCTGACCGCCGGAATTGCCAGACTGCCCATGCCCGGTGAGACCCTTGTCGGAGTCGCGTGGGGCGGGGCGCGGGTTCATCGCTTGAATAACGCCTCGGCGCTTGCTTTGTGGTTAACGGCGTTTTCAATCCTGGATCGGGTGCGGGCGATTTCGCCCTGCAGCGCCGCGATGCGCGCTTCGAGATCGGCAACGGACAGCGGACCCAGATCCTGCCGGATCAGCTGGGCCAGAGGATCATCGGCCTTTCGGGGCAGATCGTCTTCCATGTCCATGAATCGCAATGTTGACCCTGCGGGCCAGTCTGTCAATAAGGCCTGCATTCCGCCCGTCGATTTAGGTGCGGTGCAACATCTGCCGCGAGGGGCCGCAATGGCGATAGAGGGCGTGAAGCCGAACGACCTGCCGACGGAAATGACGGTGATCGGCATAGCGGTTCCCGGTGGGCCTGAGGCCCTGGTGCCGCAGCGGCGGCCGGTTCCCGTGCCGGGGCCGGACGAGGTGCTGATCAAGGTGGCGGCGGCCGGCGTCAACCGGCCCGACATGATGCAGCGGCAGGGGAAATATCCGCCGCCGCCCGGTGCGCCGGACATTCCGGGGCTGGAGGTTTCCGGCATCATCGTCGCCGCGGGCGGTAGCGCGGAACTGTTGATCGGCCGGCGCGTCTGCGCGCTTCTGCCCGGCGGGGGCTATGCCGAATATGCGGTGGCGCCCGCCGGCCAGTGCCTGCCGGTGCCGGACGATTATGATCTGGTCGAGGCGGCGGCCCTGCCGGAAACCCTGTTCACCGTGTGGAGCAACCTGTTCGAGCGCGCCTATGTGGTGGAGGGCGATGTGGTGCTGGTCCATGGCGGCACGAGCGGCATCGGCACCATGGCGATCTCGCTCTGCAAGCTGTTCGACATCGGCGTCATCGTGACCTGTGGCAGCGATGAGAAATGCGAGCAGGCGAAGGCCTGGGGCGCCGATCATGCGATCAATTATCGCAGCCAGGATTTCGTCGAGGAAGTGAAGCGGATCACCGGCGGGCGGGGCGTGCAGGCGGTGCTGGACATGGTCGGCGGGGATTATCTGCCGCGCAACATCCAGTGCCTGGCGGAGGACGGGCGCCATGTGTCCATCGCGGTCATGGGCGGGCCCAAGGCGGAGGTCTTCATTCCCGCGATCATGGGCAAGCGGCTGACGCTGACCGGATCGACGCTGCGCCCGCGCTCTGTGGCCTTCAAGAGTCTGGTGGCGGACGAGTTGATGCGGGTGGTGTGGGCTTTCATCGAGCAGGGCAGGCTGCGGCCGGCGATGGACATGCGCTTTCCGCTGGCGGAGGCGGCCGCCGCGCATGCGCGCATGGATGCGGGGGAGCATTTCGGGAAGATCGTGCTGACGGTTTGACGAGGGGGTGGGTCTGATTGGGGGGTAATCGAACACCCGCTTTATCCCTCTCCCTGAGGGAGAGGGCTGCGCAGACTTGGCAGCTTGCTGCCTAGTCGCAGCTGGGTGAGGGGGTTGCGATCCATGGGATCGCGCGGGCCGCAGGCCCGCTTCCCCCTCATCCAAATCAGCCTAGGCTCCTTCGTCGCCAAGGCTTCCTATCCTTCTCCCTCGAGGGAGAAGGAATGTCCTGCACTGGCAAAGACCGTAGCATTTCCGTCATATTCGCTGCGGAGTTGTAACATAGGGCGGCTATGGATTCGCTCCTGAGGGAAACAGCTCAGGGGTCGCATCATGAACGCCATCACTCGCCTGCCTTTCCTGGCGGAGTTGGACGATGGCGCCGACGACAAGTTCGCCATTCCCGAACGGGAAGGGAAGCGTCGCCGCTATCGCACGATCTGGATTTCGGACATTCACCTCGGCACGCGCGGCTGCAATGCGAGCATGCTGATCGACTTCCTCGACAGCGTCGACAGCGACACCATGTATCTGGTGGGCGACATTATCGACGGCTGGCGGCTGAAGAAGCGCTTCTATTGGCCCGCCGCGCATAACGATGTGGTCTGGCGGGTGATGAAGCGGGCCAAGCGCGGCACCCGCGTCGTCTACATCCCCGGCAATCATGACGAGATGTTCCGCCAGTTCACCGGCCTCAGCTTCGGCGGCGTCGAGATCCGGCGCAAGGCGATCCATGAGACCGCCGACGGCCGCAAGCTGCTGGTGCTGCACGGCGACGAGTTCGACACGATCATGCTCGCGCACCGCTGGCTGGCCTTTGTGGGCGACGCCGCCTATACCATGCTGATGCGCGTCAATGTCGTGGTGAACGCGGTGCGGCAACGCATGGGGCTGCCCTATTGGTCGCTCAGCAAGATGGCGAAGCACAAGGTCAAGAACGCCGTCGAGTTCATCTCCCGCTTCGAGGAGGTGGTGGCGCATGAGGCCGGTTCCCGCGGCGTCGACGGGGTCGTTTGCGGGCATATCCACAATGCGGAAATCCGCGAGATCGCGGGCGTCGAATATTATAATGACGGCGATTGGGTGGAGGGATGCACGGCGCTGGTCGAGCATTTCGACGGGCGCATGGAGGTGCTGCACTGGGCCGACGAGATCGCCGGGCGCGCCGCCGAAGAACCTTCCCGGATCGCGGCCTGACGGGAGGGCGAACGATGCGTGTCGCCATAGTCACCGACGCCTGGAGCCCGCAGGTGAACGGCGTCGTCCGCACGCTCCAGACCATGCAGGCGGAACTGGAGAAGATGGGGCATGAGGTGAAGCTGGTCTCGCCCGATCTCTTCGGCTCCATCCCCTGTCCGACCTATCCGGAAATCCGGCTGGCCTTCGCCCGTTCGAGCGTTGTGGGGCAGATGATCGCGGCTTTCCGTCCCGACGCGATCCATCTGGCGACGGAGGGGCCGCTTTGCCTGGCCGCACGGCGCTGGTGCCTGCGCAGCGGCATCCGCTTCACCACTGCCTATCATACGCATTTTCCGGATTATGTGGCGCAGCGCACCGGGCTGCCGGCGGCGTGGTTCTGGCGCTATATCCGCTGGTTCCATGGACCGGCCGAGGCGGTGCTGGTGTCGACCCGGTCCGTGCGGCGGCAATTGCGCGCCCATGGGCTGGCGCAGGTGCGTGCCTGGGGCAGGGGAGTGGACCTGGCCGCCTTCACGCCCATGGCGACGCCGCCCATCCTCTTTGCCGATCTGCCGCGTCCGATCCAGCTCTATGTCGGCCGTGTCGCGGTCGAGAAGAATCTGGAAGCCTTCCTGGCCAGCGGCCATCCGGGCACGAAGGTCGTCGTCGGGGACGGTCCCGCCCGCGCCATGCTGGAAAGAACCTATCCGCAGGCGCATTTCCTGGGCCCCATGTTCGGGGCGGAACTGGCCGGCGCCTATGCCGGCGCCGACGTCTTCGTCTTTCCCAGCCGCACCGACACCTTCGGCCTGGTCATGATAGAGGCGCTGGCCTGCGGCACGCCGGTGGCGGCCTATCCCGTCACCGGCCCGGTCGACATCGTCACCCCGGAAAGCGGCGCCTTGTCGGATCGGCTGGAGGATGCCATCGCCGCAGCGCTCCTCTGCGACCGTCAGGCATGCGCCGCCTATGGCAAGAGCTTCAGTTGGGAACGCAGCGCGCGGGAATTCCTCACCGGCCTGCACAATATCGATCCCCAGGCGCTCGGCAGCGCGGCCTGACGCTTTTCCTTGCCCGGCGCGGCCGGATGCACTATCTCGGGTCGGGCGTGGCCGCCCTGCTTGGGCGGCCCTTGTCGTTTTTAAGCGCCGTTTCTATGCCGGAGAATTCCCGTGTCCCAGCCTCTCATGCCCCATGCGACAGCCAGTTGGCTGGTCGACAATACCGCGCTGAGCTTCGACCAGATTGCGGAGTTTTGCGGGCTGCATATCCTGGAAGTGCAGGCGATTGCCGACGATACCGCCGGCACCAAATATACCGGCCGCGATCCGGTGCGCGCCCATGAAATCACGATGGAGGAAATCCACAAGGGCGAGGCCAATCCGGACTATCGCCTGAAGATGCTGAAGGGCCCCGAGCCGGTCCGCCGCACCAAGGGACCGCGTTATACGCCGGTCAGCAAGCGTCAGGACAAGCCCGACGGCATCGCCTGGATCCTGCGCAACCATCCGGAAATTTCGGACGGCGCCATCGGCAAGCTGATCGGCACCACGCGCACCACCATCGCCGCGATCCGCGACCGCACGCACTGGAATATCTCCAACATCGTGCCCAAGGACCCGGTGACGCTGGGCCTCTGCTCGCAGCGGGAACTGGACGCGCTGGTGACGAAGGCGGCGAAGAAGGCGGGCATCGAGGCCCCCACCGATTCGCGCCTGGACGGCGATCGCGAGGCGCTGATCAACGAGCTGCGCCGGGAGCGCGAGGACGCCACCCGCCGCGCGGAAGAAGCGCTGAAGAGCGAGTCCGACCTGATTTCGGGCGCCGCGAAAATCCTCGATCCGTTCAGCGACAACAAGGGTCACGTCTGATGCCGTAACGTCAATCCGCCCCGTGCGGAGCGACGACGGCAGAGACCGGGAAAAGGGCCGCGCCTTGCCAAGGGCCGCGGCCCTTTTGCCGTGCTTTACGCTTGCGTAAAGGGAAGGCGTAACTTACACCTGTACAAATGGAGAGCAGCGAAAAAATCTGGAAAACCCGCTATAATCATCCCTCTGCCTGGGAGCAGACATTCCCGCCCCTGTCGATGGTGGAGATGGTGGCGAACAGCGCCGCGGCCAATCCGCAAGCGGTGATGATCGACTTCATGGGCCGCAAGACGAGCTATGGCGAAATGCTCCACAGCATCCGGCGGGTCGCCAGGGGATTGCAGGACATGGGCATAGAAAAGGGGGACCGGGTCGGTCTTTTCCTGCCCAATGTCCCTCATTATGTCGCGGCCTATTATGGCGCGATGATGGCCGGGGCGACGGTCGTCAACTATTCCCCCCTCTACACGGCCGCCGAACTGGAACATCAGGTCGAGGATAGCGGGACGAAGATCCTCTTCACCCTGTCGGCCAAGGCATTGCTGCCCACCGCGCTGGAAGTGCTGGACAACAGCAGCCTGGAACGGCTGGTCGTCGGCTGCGTCGCGGAAGTCCTGCCGCCTGCCAAGTCGGTGCTGTTCCGGCTGTTCAAGCGCAAGGAGACGGTCGCGGTACCGCACGATCCGCGCCTTACCCATTATGCGGACCTGCTGCGCCATGGCGAAGACCCCGTGCCGGTCGCCATCGATCCGGAGCAGGACATCGCCCTACTGCAATATACCGGCGGCACCACCGGCCGGCCCAAGGGCGCAATGCTGACCCATCAGAACCTGACCGCCAATGCGCGGCAGGTCCGCCTGATCGATCCGCATCCCGAAGCGCCCGACCGCATATTGGCGGTGCTGCCCTTCTTCCATGTCTTCGCCAATACATGCGTGCTCAACCGGACGGTGCTGAACGGCGGCGAGATGGTGATGCTGCCCCGTTTCGACGGCACGCAGGTTCTGGCCGCGTTGCAGCGGACCAGGGCGACCTCGCTGCCCGGCGTGCCCACCATGTACCAGGCGCTGCTGGATCATCCCGCGACGCCCAATATCGACTTCTCCTCCCTGCGCCTCTGCATTTCCGGCGGCGCGCCGCTGCCGCTGGAGGTCAAGCAGCGGTTCGAGGCGATGACGGGCTCCAAGCTGGTCGAGGGCTATGGCCTCACCGAAAGCAGCCCGGTCGTCTGCTCCAACCCCTATGAGGGCCTCAACAAGTCCGGCACGGTGGGGCAGCCGGTGCCCGGCACCCGCGTCAAGCTGGTCGACCGCGAGGACCCGACCCGTCCGCCGCCCGAGGGCGAACCGGGCGAACTGGTCTTTTCCGGGCCGCAGATCATGAAGGGCTATTGGCAGCGGCCGGACGCCGACGAGGAGGTTTTCGTCGACGGCTGGCTGCGCACAGGCGATGTCGGGCTGATCGACGAGGACGGCTATGTGAAGATCGTCGACCGGCTGAAGGACATGATCGCCGTCGGCGGGTTCAAGGTCTTCCCCAGCGAGGTCGAGAAGGTCCTCTACCACCATCCGGCGGTCAAGGAAGCGCTGGTGATCGGCATTCCCGACCATTATCGCGGCGAATGCCCGAAGGCCTTCGTCACTCTTCAGGAGGGCTCCGGGATCGACGGGGCCGCGCTCAAGGACTGGCTGAACCCGCAACTGGGCAAGCATGAGAAGGTGTGCGAGGTGGAGGTGCGCCTCAACCTGCCCAAGACGCTGGTCGGCAAGCTGTCCCGCAAGGAACTGGTGGCCGAGGAACGCGCCAAGGCGGAGGCGGCGATGCGGCAGACTGGAACCGCGGGCTGATCCTTCCTATCTCGGCGGCCAATTCAGGATAAGGACTCCCTATATGGCCGAAGAGATCGCAACCCTGGCTGGCGGCTGCTTCTGGTGCACGGAAGCGGTGTATCAGAATCTGAAGGGCGTGAAGGCCGTGGAAAGCGGCTATATCGGCGGCACGCTGCCGAACCCCAGCTATGAGCAGGTCTGCTCCGGCGCGACCGGCCATGCCGAGGCTATCCGCATCACCTATGATCCGGCGGCGATCGGCTATGGCGACCTGCTGGACATTTTCTTCGCCACCCATGATCCGACGACGCTCAACCGGCAGGGCAACGACATCGGCACCCAGTATCGGTCGGCCATCTTCCCCCATTCGCCCGAACAGGCGGCGGAGGCGAAGGCCGGGATCGAGCGCGCTCAGGCGGATCAGGCGAACCCGATCGTCACCGCCATAGAGCCCGACGCGCCCTGGTATCCGGCGGAGGATTATCACCAGAAATATTGGGAGCGGGTGGGGGACCGGAACCCCTATTGCATGGCGGTGATCCCGCCCAAGCTCGCCAAGCTGCGCAAGGGCTTTGCCGAGCGGATCGAAGCGCCCTAACGGTTCGTCGCCCACGGCTTGCCCTGGCCGCCAGCGTCTTTAAGCTGGCGGACATGACAAGCCGGGGAAGAGATATGAACAAGATCGCATGGGTGGCCGCGCCGGCTTTGTTGCTGTTCCTGCCGGGCTGCATCGCGCGGACGGCGGCGAATATCGTGACGGCGCCGGTGCGCGCTGGCAGCCAGGTGGTCGACTGGAGCACCACCAGCCAGGAAGAGGCCGACCGCAATTACGGCCGCAAGATGCGCAAGCAGGAGGCGCGCGAAGCCCGCGAGCGGAAGAAGGAGGAAGAACGCCGTCGCCGCGAATGCCGCGATGCGGGTTATGATAATTGCGGGTGAGTGATTTCTCGCCCTTTTATCCGGCCCATCCCCACGCGTCATGCTGAAATAAGTTCAGCATGACCATATTCATAGGCGGTCCGCATGAATGCGAATGTTAAGCCGCCGCCCGCCGCAACCGGTCATTGATGGCTACACCGATCCCTTCATTGGGTATCGGCGCCACCGCGATCCGCTCCGCCGCGCTGGCATCCGCGATGTGCAGGGCCGCGAACAGATGCGCCGCCGCTTCCCGCATATCGGCGTCGGGGCTGAGATTCACATGACACGGCATCAGGCCGAAGCCGATCAGATATTCGTCCTTCTCCGCCTTCAGCGCGTTCAGCCGCACCGGCTTGGACGGCGCATAATGGCTTTCCAACTGCCCCGGCGCCTCGATCTTCGCATTGTCAGCGCCCGTCACCACCGGCAGCCTGCTTGCCTCCTCCAGCATGGCCGCCGTGATCGGGCCCGGTCGCAGCAGGCGGATGCAGTCGCTTTCCGGCGCGACGATGGTCGATTCCAGCCCTTCGCTGGTCGGCCCCTCATCCAGGATCATGCGGATCTTGCCGTTGAGGCTCGCCAGCACATGTTCGGCGCGCGTCGGGCTGATCGCGCCGCTGCGATTGGCCGAAGGCGCGGCGAGCGGACGCCCGCTTTCCCGGATCAGCGCCCGCATCGCCGGATGGGCGGGCAGGCGCAGCGCCACGGTCGGCAGTCCCGCCATGACCAGCGGGGACAGCCCACTATCCGGGCGCACCGGCAGGACCATGGTCAGCGCGCCGGGCCAGAACCGCTCCGCCAGCTTGTCGGCCACGGGCGAAAAATCGGCCAGACGCCCGGCCATCTCCCGATCGGCGACATGGACGATCAGCGGATTGAAGCTTGGCCGTCCCTTGGCGGTGTAGATCGCCGCCACCGCGTTGGAGTCCGTGGCGTCCGCCGCCAGGCCATAGACCGTCTCCGTCGGCACGGCGACCGGTTCGCCCGCACGGATCAGCAGCGCCGCCTCGCGCAGCGCTTCGCTGCCATAGCGGCTTATTCGGGTGGAAAAGACTGGATTTGGGATGGTCACGACCCCAGCGATATAAGCCCCGATTTCCGGGAGTAAAAGGCCATTGCTACAGAAGAATGACATGGGCGCCGCGCTTGCCCGTCATGCGGATGCGGGCTAAGCGAGGGCGCCATGAACGATGCCCTGCTGACCCGCATTGCCGAAGCGCTGGAACGGATCGCTCCGCCGCCCGCTTCTTCCGCCGATCTGGCCGCCGCGCCCGCCTATGTGTGGAACGGCGCCACGATCCGGGCTGTGGAGGCCTTCGCGCCGGTGGATTACGCCCTGTTGACCGGCATTGATGCGCAGAAGCAGGCGCTGCTTGAAAACAGCCGCCGCCATGCTGCCGGACATGCGGCGCATGACGTGCTGCTGTGGGGCGCACGCGGAACCGGAAAGTCCGCCGTCGTTGCCGCCGTCATCGGCAAGCTTCAGGCGGAGGGGCAGGACATCGCCCTGCTGCAATGCGCGATCGATGAACTGGCCAGCCTGCCGCAACTCTTCACCCTGTTGCGCGACACGCGCCGGCCCTTCATCCTGTTCCTCGACGATCTTGGCTTCGATGAAAATGGGGTGGGCGACGCCCGTGCGCTTCGATCGCTGCTCCAGGGCGGAACCGCCGCCCGCCCGGCCAATGTTCGCCTCTATGTGACGTCCAACCGCCGTCACATCGTGCCCCGCCACCTGTCGGAGCAGGACGACCCCGTCAATCCCCGCGACGTGGTGGACGACAAGATGGCGCTTTCGGACCGCTTCGGGCTGTCCCTGGGTTTCCACGCGATCGACCAGGATGCCTATGTCGCTATTGTCAGCGGCTATGCGGCCAGCCTCGGCCTCAGCTTCCAGCCGCTGGACGCGATCCAGTGGGCGACGCAGCGGGGTAGCCGCTCAGGCCGCGTGGCCTGGCAATATGTGGTGGAACTGGCCGGGCGGCATGGCCTCAATATCTAGGCCGTAAACCCATCCGGGCGTCCTGCGGTTCGACCAGAAAGGCCCATCACGGCGTCGGCAGGGCTTGAAACATATTCCCGCGCCCTCTCTCCTTGTGCCGGGCCCTTTGCCTCAAATCCTGAGCGCGCCATTCATGGGTTTGCGGCCGGGGCATTTTGGGGAGTGTCCCTCTCTGCCGGCCCTCGACGGGAGAGGATCAAGGGCACACCCCGGCAAGAACCCATCACCTCACTTCGCCGCCGTCACCCGCCAGACGACACCGCCGACATCGTCGCTGACCAGCAACGCGCCCCTGGCGTCCGCCGTCACATCGACCGGGCGCCCATGCGCCTCGCCCTTGCTTCCCAGGAAGCCCGTCAGCACATCGACCGGCTTGGCCTTGCCCGCCTCCCCATTGTCGCCAAAGGGCACGAACACGACCTTGTAGCCCGCGGCAGGCTTGCGATTCCAGCTGCCGTGCAGCCCGACAAAGGCGCCGTTGGCATAGGGCGCGCCCAGCGTCACCTTGTCGGCGAAGCTGAGGCCCAGCGGCGCCACATGATTGCCCAGCGCATAGTCCGGCCGCTTGGTATATTCGCGAACCTCCGGCCGTTGCGGCTGGACACGGCGATCCTCATAACCGCCCCAATAATTCCACGGCCAGCCATAGAAGGCGCCGAATTCCACCCGCGTCAGATAATCGGGCACCAGATCGCTGCCCAGCATGTCGCGCTCGTTCACCACGCCCCACAAGGCGCCGCTCCTGGGCTCGAAAGCCAGCCCCACGGGGTTGCGCAGGCCCGAAGCGTAGATGCGATAGGCGCCCGTATCGGGATTGACCTCCAGCACGGCGGCGCGATTGGCCTCCGTCTCCAGGTCATTTTCCCCGATATTGCTGTTGGAGCCGACGCCCACATAAAGCAGCCCCTGCGGGCTTGCGGCCAGGCTGCGCGTCCAGTGCATGTTGGGCGCCTGCGCGGGAAGGTTCAGGATCTTGCGCCCCCTGGCCGTGATCCTGCTGTCCCCTTCCTTGTAGGGAAAGGCCATCAAGGCATCCGTATTGGCGACGTAGAGCGTGTTCCCCACCAGCGCCATGCCATAGGGGGAGTTGAGCCCGCTGAGGAAAGCGGTCTTGGTTTCCGCCCGCCCGTCGCCATCGGCGTCGCGCAGCAGGGTGATGCGGTTGGCGGACGGCACGCCGGCGCCTGCCTTGTTCATCAGATAGTTCATCACCCGGTTGACGATGCCGCCCGTCGGGCGTGTCGGACTGTTGGTTTCGGCCACCAGCACATCGCCATTGGGCAGGCGCAGCAGCGAGCGGGGATGGTCCAGCCCATCCGCGAAGCGATCGACGTTCAGCCCCTTTGCGGGAACCGGCTTTTCCCCACCCTTCCACGGCACGGCATCCGCGACGTTCATCGTCGGGATCATTTCGCTGCGGGGGCTGGTGAAAACCGGCTCCTTGCCCACATCCGCGCCGGCCGGAAGCCGCGCCGTATCTCCCCGCGCGAAATAGAAGAAAAGGCCGATGAGAACGGCCAGCGTGAGGAGGGTGAGCGCGATCAGATGCTTCTTCATGGCTATCCGTTTATGCTGGCCCACAGATGGTGGCAAGGCGCGCAAGTGCCGGGTGCGGAGCTATTTTCCCCGATCCCGCACCCATAGCAGCACCGCGATCACGATGCCCAGCGCGGTGCCGCCCAGCAGGCCTGCACTTGGCTGGCCCATCAGGCCGCCGACGATTGTTCCGCCCAAAATGGTGAGCGCCAAAATGGCGCCTGCGCCGATCGGTTCTTTTCTGGCATTGGTCATTTCCCGGTCCTTGCCACGCGCGGGGATGCATGGCCAGCGCTTTCCCGCCTGCGCCTTTTCAGGACAGGTCTGTGCCGCAACGGGATGTTTGTGCCATGGCGGGACTTGGCTAACCGGCCGTTCACCCTTCCAGGCCGCGCTGCTCCGTCGATGACCATGGTTGGCATGGGGATTGAACCATGATCCTTACCGTCAGGGTGGGGACTTTGGGGGGCTTCGTCATGAACATGCCATATCTTTCCAATCGAAAGAGCTATGAGGACGCAGCTGAGCTGATGTCGCTGTTTGGCGACAATGCAGGCTATGAAGCCGCGGCGCGCGCCGACCGAAGCCGCGATCTGGGCAACCATATCCGCTTCTGCCATTGGCGGCAGATCGAGCGGCTGATCGTGCTGCTGACCCATGAAGGGCCGCTGGGCACGATCCATTGATCCAGCGCATCTCCGAAGCTTCGCTCGCCCCGACTTCCCATCCGTCATGCTGAAACGAGTCCGGCATGACGGATGGAGCAGATCGAATGTCGGCCTATAGCCGCAGGCCAGCCGTTTCCGGCAGTCCCGCCAATATGTTGAGGTTCTGCACGGCGGCTCCGGCCGCGCCCTTGCCGAGATTGTCGAGCGCCGCCACCAGCCGCGCCTGACCGGCCGCCTCATTGCCGAAGACGAACAGCGCCAGCCGGTCGGTCGCGCCGACATGCTCCAGCCGGACCTGAGTCATCGCCGCGCTGTCCTCCAGCGCTTCCACGCTGACGATGGGCGATCCCGCATAGGCGGCGGCCAACACGCCATGCACATCGGCCACCGAAGGCGCCCCGGGCAGGGCGCGCAACTGCAACGGCACCTCCACGATCATGCCGCGATAGGCATTGGCGACGGCCGGGGCGAACAGGGGCGGGTGCTGCAAGCCGGAATAGCGCAGCATTTCCGGCACATGCTTGTGGGCCAGCCCCAGTCCATAGGGCCGGAACGCGCTCGGCGCGCCCTCCGCGCCTTCATATTCCGCGATCATCGACTTGCCGCCGCCCGAATAGCCGGATGCGCCGGATACCGTCACCGGCCAGTCGCCCGGCAGCAGACCGGCGAGCACCAGCGGTCTCACCAGCGCCAGGAAGCCTGTCGGCCAGCAGCCCGGATTGGCGACGAACCGCGAATTTGCAAGCCTGTCCCGATGCCCCGGTTCCAGTTCGGCAAAGCCATAGGTCCAGCCGTCCGCCACCCGATGGGCCGTCGACGCGTCGATCACCCGCGTCCGGCCATTGTCGATCAGGGCCACCGCCTCCCGCGCTGCATCGTCGGGCAGGCAGAGGATGACGATGTCCGCCGCGTTCAGCGCCTCCCTGCGCGCCGACGCGTCCTTGCGCCTGTCCTCGTCGAGCGTGATGATCGACAGTTCGGGACGACCCGCCAGCCGCTCGTTGATTTCCAGACCCGTGGTGCCGACGCCGCCGTCGATGAATATCCGATGTGTCATGTGCCGATTCTCCGCCTCGCCGTCACGGGTTCCGCATGGTCCGCCGCCAACCGTCCGACGACGTCGGCCAGTGGCTCGATCACCACGCTCATCCAATGGGCGTTGGCATGTATCATGTTGCGCTCGTCGGTCATGATGCCGACATGGCCGGGGAAGAAGACAAAGTCCCCTCGTCGGAGCGGCGCATCCGGCGCGATGAGGGAACCGATCCCCTCCCGCTGCAGATCGGTGTCGCGGGGCGCCTTGATCCCGCACTGGCCGAGCGATACCTGCACCAGGCCGGAACAGTCGACGCCGCGATGCCCGCGCCCGCCCCAGACATAGGGCTGGCCCAGATAACGCTCCGCCACCGAAACCCAGTCGCTTTCCAGCGCGTCGATCTCCGCGACATGGCGCCGATGCACGAAGCCTTCCGCACAGGCGAAGAAATCGCCCCGCGCCTCTGCCGCGAACTGCGCGCCGCGCGGCCAGTAATCGGCAATGGGCGACTTGATGTCGGCGGCGCTGAAGAGCGGCGCCGTGCCGGTGATCACGCGGCTGTTCACCACCTCCCGCACGTCCAGCGCTTCCCGCCGGACATAGCCGACATAGCCGTCATGCCCGCAAAAGCCCCAGGCCCAGTCCGCCGTCACGTCCAGCGCGTGGAAGCTCTCGCCGCGCAGCAATTCGCTGACCGCCTGCGCCTTGGGCGTGTCGGATGCCAGCACCGGCGCGCCGGCGGCGACGCAGGTCAGTTCGACGGCGCGGGCATAATGGGCGGAAAACAGCACGCCGGCCAGCGCCAGGTCGGCCAGGTCGCCGCGCGCCGCGTGGACGCGCGTGTCGAGCCTGACCGATCGGCCGTCCAGCTTGAATCGGATGCGTTCAGGCGGTGCGTTCCGCAGGGGAGAAGTTGAGGCGTTCATCGCGGCCGGTTCCTGCGATGAAATGGTGAAAGGCGTCAAGAAATTCCGCCCCTTTTGGGGTTCGGGTGATGAAAATATTGCGTCGGTCGGTGGAGTCCCGTTCCCGCCGCAGATAGCCGAGCGCCGATAATTTGTTGAGTGCGCGGGTGATGACCGGCTTGGAGACGTTCAGCGCCTCCGCGAGTCCCCGCACCGTATGCGGCCCCGCGCCGATGTAGACGGTCAGCATCAGCGCCATCTGCCGGTTGGTGAGGTCGGGTTTGCCGGACCGCACATAATCGACCAATGTGCGCATCCATTGGCTGAGCGGCTTCAGGCCGGGACGGTTCAGCTCTGCGGCTTCAGTCTGTGCGGAATGGGCATCCATGACCCCGTAACGCACGATAGCCAATCCGGTTGCGTAACGGCCTCGGACAATCGCTTTCTTTTTACTTTTTACGGCCGTAGCGCGCTTGCAGCATATGGAAGACGGCGCGCAGTCCCAGCGCCTCGCCCCCCTTGGGCCGCCCCGGCCGGGAGGCGGGACGCCAGGCAAAGGTGTCGAGATGCAGCCAGGGCACGGCGTCGGGCACGAACCGCCTGAGGAACAGCGCGGCGGTGATCGCCCCGGCAAAGCCGCCTTCGCCCGCATTGTTGATGTCGGCCACATCGGACTTCAGCATTTCCGCATAGCCGTCCCACAGGGGCAGGCGCCAGGTCGGATCGTCGACGGCGGTCCCGGCCGCATCCATGTCTGCGGCGAGCGCCTCGTCATTGGCGAACAGGGCGGGGAGGTCCGGCCCCACGGCCACCCGCGCCGCGCCGGTGAGCGTAGCATAGTCGATGATCAGGTCCGGCTTGTCCTCTCCCGCCAGCGTCAGCGCGTCGCCCAGCACCAGCCGCCCCTCGGCATCGGTATTGCCGATCTCGACCGTCAGCCCCTTGCGCGACCGCAATATGTCGCCGGGCCGGAAGGCATTGCCGGACACCGCATTCTCCGCCGCCGGGATCAGCAGGTGAAGCCTAACCGGCAGGCCCGCGTCCATGACAAGCTGCGCCAGCGCCAGGGCATGGGCCGCGCCGCCCATGTCCTTCTTCATCAGGCGCATGGCGGAAGACGGCTTGATGTCCAGGCCGCCGCTGTCGAAGCAAATGCCCTTGCCGACGACCGCGACCTTCGGGTGCCCGGGATCGCCCCAGCGCAATTCGATGAGGCGCGGCGCGAAGCCCTTGTCCGCGGCCTTGCCCACGGCATGGATCATCGGGAAGCCATGTTCCAGCGCATCCCCCTTCGTCACCTTGCAGTCGGCGCCGAAGCGTTCCGCCACCTTGCGGGTTGCAGCTTCCAGTTCGGCCGGCCCCATGTCGGCGGCGGGCGTGTTGACCAGATCGCGCACCAGCGCCACCGCCTCCGCCAGGCGCGTGGCCGCATCGATCTGCGCCACTTCCGCGGTCAGCAGGACGCGCGCTCCCGATCCATTTTCTTCGCTGCGATAGCGGTCAAAGCGATATTGCGCGGTCAGCCATCCCAGCATCGCCGCGCCGGCCGCGCCTTCGACCAACCGATAAGTCCCCTCGGGCAAGGCCTCGGCCAGCCTGGCAAGGCACCATGGTCCCAGCTTCGTGGCGGAAGCGACGCCCGCCACTACCGACCAGTCCGCCGGATCTTCGCCAGGCAGAATGGCGAATTCATGCGCCTTGCCCTTGAATTTCTGCGCGGCGGCCAGCGCGCGCACACGCTCCGGCTGGCTTCCCAGCCAGCTTTCCAGCCCTGGCGCCTCCACGATCAGGATCGAACGGGCAGGTTGATTGTTGTCGGCTTTCAGCAGGTCGGAAAAATCGCTCATGCCCTATGTTCTGGAGAAAGGCGGCGGGTAAGAAAAGCCCAATCTTTCGTCGTCCGCGCGCCTCCTTCGACCGCGCTATCATTTGCGTCGGGCGGAGCGCAGGCATAGATTGAACGAAGTTAAAAGAAGGAGAGACATGATGATGCACAGCGACGATGGCCGCCTTCAGGCCCTGCGCGCCCGTGCCTATGCGCTGGCGGAAAGCGGGCGTTTCGACGGAGCGCATGCGGTGGAGCAGGCATTGATCGCGGAAGGCTGGCCCAATGCCGGCGCGGCGCTCCAGAGCAGCTATGCGCGCAAGGCGATCAGCGAACGGTGCATGGCGGCAGCCAAGGCCCATTGATGCGCCGGATAAAGGGGAGGGGACTGGCGGGACTGCCCCTGGGGGCGGTCCTGCTGCTTTGCGCCTGTTCGCCGTCGAAAGATGCCCGGAATGCGGGCGAAGCGGCTCTGCCGGGCAACGATGTCGCGGCCAGCAATTTCGCGAACCGCATGTCCGGCCAGCCGGAGCCGCCGCCGCCCGCCCAACCCTTCGAGCAGAAGGAGAAGACCGATCTGCTCGAATTCGCCTATGGCTACCCTGCCCAGGCCGCGCAGATACCCGCCCTGGCGGAGAAGTTCGGCAACGCGCTGAAGGTCGGCAAGGCGGATGCGTTGAAAATGGCGCGCGAAGACCAGAAGGCCGCCAGCGCGTCCGGCTATCCCTTCCGCGCCCATGCGCTTGACGTCCATTGGACGGTCGCCGCCGATACGCCACGCTTCCTTGCGCTCCAATCGGAAAGCTATGTCTATACCGGCGGGGCGCATGGCATGACCGGCTATGACGCATTGCTGTGGGACAAGGCGCGCAAGCGGGAGACGGCGGTCACGGCGTTGATGACTTCGCCTGCCGCCTTCGCGGCCGCCATCCATGACCGCTTCTGCGACGCACTGGACAAGGCTCGCGCCGAAAAGCGCGGCGAGCCGGTGAAGCGGAGCGATGACGACGACTTCACCAAATGCATCGATCCGATGCAGCAGGTGCTGGTGCCGACGTCGAAGGACGGCAAGCTGATCGACGGCGTCACCGTGGTCGTCGGTCCCTACAGCGCCGGGCCCTATGCCGAGGGAAGCTATGAGATCGCGCTGCCTGTGGACGGGGCCATGCGCAAGGCGATCAGGACGGAATATCAGGACGCCTTTGCGGCGGCAGAATGACGCTGCCCCCCCCACAATGCGCCGTGCCCCTGCGAAGGCGGGCGTTCCGTTCTGACGTCGGAACTGGGTTCATGCCCTCGCAGGAACATGGTGCCCTAAACCGACGGCACTCCGTAAAGGTCATGCTCGTCGGCATCCTCGATCAGCACGTTCAGGATGCTGCCCGGCTGCAAGCCTTCGCCCACGTCGCGCAGGAAGACATTGCCGTCGATTTCCGGTGCGTCGGCTTGGCTGCGCGCGGTCGCGCCGATGGAGCCGTCCTCGTCCGCTTCGCCCACCTCGTCGATGATGACGGGCAGCACGCGGCCGACCTTCGCCTGTAACCGTGCGGCGGAAATGGCGGCGGTCTTCTCCATGATCCGCTGATAGCGTTCTTCCTTGACCTCTTCCGGCACGGCGCCGGGCAGGTCGTTGGCCGCCGCGCCCTCCACAGGTTCGAAGCGGAAGGCTCCCACGCGGTCGAGCTGCGCCTCGTCCAGCCACTGGAGAAGATAGTCGAAATCCGCCTCCGTCTCGCCGGGAAAGCCGACGACGAAGGAGGAACGGATCGCGATGTCCGGGCAGATGTCCCGCCATTTGCGGATGCGGTCCAGCACCTTCGCTTCGTTCGCCGGGCGCTTCATGGCCTTGAGGACAGAAGGCGCGGCGTGCTGGAAGGGAATGTCGAGATAGGGGGTCAGCAGCCCATCGGCCATCAGCGGGATCACCTGATCCACATGGGGATAGGGATAGACATAGTGCAGACGGACCCAGGGCGGCGTGCCATCGGCGGTGCGAAGCTGCCCCAGTTCGCGCGCCAGATCGGTCATGTGCGCGCGAACCTCGCGCCCCTTCCACTGGCGCGCCTCATGCCGGGTGTCGACCCCGTAAGCGGAGGTGTCCTGGCTGATGATCAGCAGTTCCCGGGTTCCGGCATGCACCAGCTTTTCCGCCTCGCGCAGCACAGCGTCTATGCGCCGGCTGACCAGATCGCCGCGCAGCGAGGGGATGATGCAGAAGGAGCAGCGATGGTTGCAGCCCTCCGAAATCTTCAGATAGCTGTAGTGGCGCGGGGTCAGCTTGAGCCCACCCTCCGGCACCAGATCGACGAAGGCGTTGGGGATGGGCGGCGACGCCTCATGCACCGCGTTCACCACCGCCTCATATTGATGCGCGCCGGTGACGGCCAGCACCTGCGGGAATTTCTGACGGATCAGTTCCGCTTCATTGCCCATGCAGCCGGTGACGATGACCCGGCCATTCTCCGCAATCGCCTCTCCAATGGCTTCCAGCGATTCTTCCTTGGCCGAATCGAGGAAACCGCAGGTGTTGACCAGCACGACGTCGGCGCCGGCATAGTCGGCGGACATCTGATAGCCGTCGGAACGCAGCTTGGTCAGGATGCGCTCGCTGTCGACCAGCGCCTTGGGACAGCCCAGCGACACCATGCCGACCTTCGGCGCTTCGGGAATTTTGGTTGCCATGATCGGCGCGCACATAGGGATTTTTGCGCGCAATGTCACGGGGGCAGGAAATCAGGGCAGGGACCGGGCTTCCCCGGCGGCCGCGCCCTGCACGATCTCTATGATCAGGTCGCCGGTCTGGAGCCGGGCCGCGCCCTCTTCCCAGAAGCCGATGGCCCGCCCGTCGCGGTAGATGCGTACCCCCAGACCAGTGGCGATGGCGGAAAGCGGTTGCCCGATCTCCTCCGGCAGAACGAAGCGTTCGTTCAGCTTCACCTGACCGCCCGAAGCGGCAAGGTCCGACATATAGTCGGCAATATGCTGGCCGCTGGTGCTGCCCGCCAGCAGCAGCCCGGCGAAGCTGACCGGGTTGATCACGGTGGTCGCGCCCGCCTGCCGCGCGGGCAGTTCGTTATCCTCGTTGCGCACGACGATGCTGATGGGCAGGCGAGGGGCCAGATGCCGCGCCGTCAGGGTGATGAGGATCGAGGTGTCGTCCCGCCCCGCCGACACGATCAGCGTCCGCGCCCGGTGGATCGCGACATCGTTCAGCGTCCGGTCCCGCGTCGAATCGCCGCACAATATGTTGCAGCCCAGCGCTTCGGCCTCGGCCAGCGCCTTCTCTACCGGGTCGACCACCACGATCTCGCGCGGATCGACGCCCCGCGCCAGTAGCTCGCGCACCGCCTCGGCCCCGCTGGTGCCGAAGCCGGTCACGACGATATGATTGTGCAGATCGGCCTGAATGCGAGCCATGCGCCACCTGTAGAGGATGTTGCGGAAAAAGAGATTATAGGCCGTGCCGAGGAAGATCAGCCAGACGAACAGGCGGATCGGCGTCACCAGCAATGCCTCGAACAGCCGGGCTTCCGGGCTGACCGGCACGATGTCGCCATAGCCGACCGTCGTCACGGTGACGGTGGTGAAATAGAGCACGTCGACGAAGCTGATCCTGTCGTCGAGATTGTCCTTCAATCCATCCCGGCCGACCCAGTGGATCAGCAACACCAGCCCGATCAGGCCGAACACCAGTCCCACGCGCCAGGTGAGATCGGCCCAGATCGGCAGCGAAGACCGCCGCCGCAGAAAGCCCGCCGCGCTGGACGGCGGCCTTACCGGAACGATCCTCATCGGACCTTTTCTTCGATGATACGGACGGGAAGCATCGTGGGAATGGTGAAGGCAGGAAGAAGGAATGCGCGCGACATCGCCATGTCTTTAACGCTCTGGCCGCGCCATGGCCAGATTCCGTTCCGGCCGACTGCAAAACCATATCCCCGCCTGGGCAGGAACATGCCGTCAGCCGACCTGCCCTCCGAAGGCCTGCGCCGTCGCCGCGATCGCGCTGTCCTGCGTCAGGTCGTAATGCAGCGGCGTCACCGTCACATAGCCTTCGGCAATGGCGGCCAGATCGCTGCCCTCCGGCACGGAGTCGCTCTTGCCCAGGCCGAACCAGTAATAATCATAGCCGCGCGGATCGGTGCCATGGATGATCTTCGTCCGGTCCACATCGTGAAAGCCCTGCCGCACCACGCTGATGCCCTTGACGGCTTCGGGTTCGACGGCCGGGAAGTTCACGTTGAACAGCAGCCGGGGGCTGGCCGGCATGGCGATCAGCGGGCGCAGCACCCGCTCGCCCCAGGCCCGCGCCGCCGCGAAGGGCACGGCGTCGCCCATCCCCTCCCGCACATAGACCTGGCTGAGCGCGATCGATCTGATGCCCGAGATCGCGCCCTCCATCGCGGCCGATACCGTGCCCGAATAGGTCACGTCCTCCGCCAGGTTGGCGCCGCGATTGACGCCTGACAGCACCAGATCGGGCTTCGCATCCTTCATCAGATGGCCGACCGCCATCATCACCGCGTCGGTCGGCGTTCCCGATACGCTGAAATGCTTCTCGCCATGCTGCCGGACGCGCAACGGCCGCGTCAGCGTCAGGCTGTGGCCGGCGCCGGACTGCTCCTCGCTCGGCGCGACGATCCAGATGTCGTCCGACAGCGTCCGGGCGATCTCCTCCAGCACGGTCAGGCCCGGCGCATGGACCCCGTCGTCATTGGTGAGCAGGATGCGCATATATCTGGAATCCCTTCGCTTGGGGGTCGGCAGCCTATCGGGGCCGCAACCGCGTCACCCCGCCCATATAGGGGGCCAGCACTTCCGGCACGATCACGCTGCCGTCCTCCTGCTGGTAATTTTCCAGAACCGCCACCAGCGTCCGTCCCACGGCCAGTCCCGACCCGTTCAGCGTATGGAGGAAGCGCGTCTGCTTCTCCCCCTCCGGCTTGTAGCGCGCGTTCATCCGCCGCGCCTGGAAATCGCCGCAATTGGAGACGGAACTGATCTCGCGATAGGTCTGCTGGCTAGGCAGCCAGACTTCCAGATCCCATGTCTTCCGCGCGCCAAAGCCCATGTCGCCGGTGCACAGCAGCACCTTCCGATAGGGCAGGCCAAGCGCCTGCAAAACCCCCTCAGCCGCGGCGCACATGCGCTCATGCTCGGCCTCGGATTCCTCGGGCCTGCAGATCGCCACCAGTTCGACCTTCTCGAACTGGTGCTGGCGGATGAAGCCGCGCGTGTCGCGCCCGGCCGATCCGGCTTCCGACCGGAAACAAGGTGTCAGCGCCGTCAGCCGCAGCGGCAGGCTTTCCACCGCCACGATCTGTTCGCGCACCAGATTAGTGAGGGAAACCTCCGCCGTGGGAATCAGCCAGCGCCCATCGGTGGTCCTGAACAGGTCCTCCGCGAATTTCGGCAACTGTCCCGTGCCGAACAGGGCCTCATCCTTCACCAGCAGCGGCGGGTTGACCTCCTCATAGCCGTTTTCGCCCGACTGGCGGTCCAGCATGAACTGCGCCAGCGCGCGGTGCAGCCGCGCCATCTGCCCGCGCAGCGCGGTAAAGCGCGCCCCGGAAAGCGCCGCGCCGCCTTCGAAATCCAGCCCCAGCGCCGGGCCGAAATCGGCATGATCCTTCGGCGTGAAGGGGAAGCTCCGCGGTTCGCCCCACCGTGCCACCTCGACATTCTGGACCTCGTCCTCCCCCGTCGGCACGTCGTCCGCCGGCAGGTTGGGGATCGCCGCCAGCCGCGCCGCCAATGCTTCGCCAATCTCGCGATCCTCCGCCTCCAGGGCGGGCAGACTCTCCTTGAGCGCCGCGACTTCGGTCTTCAGCGCGTCGGCCGTCGCCATGTCCTTCTGCGCCATCGCCTGGCCGATGGCCTTGCTCGCTTCATTGCGGCGCGCCTGACCCTGTTGCAGCGCGGTCTTGATCGCGCGGCTCCGTTCGTCCAGCGCCAGCAACTCCGCGCTCAGCGGTTCAAGCCCGCGCCGGGCCAGCCCCGCGTCGAAAGCGGCGGGATTTTCGCGAATGAAACGAATGTCGTGCATGGGTCAGCCCTATGCCGTTCTGCGACCAGCCGCGCAACCCTGCACACCGCCGTCCGTTGGTGGTAAAATCAGGCGTTGAGAAAAGAGGAACGGGACGATGCAGATAGACCATGACGCGATGGTGCTGGTGGCCGATGGGCGCAAGATGCTGTTCTTTCGCAACAAGGGCAGCCCGGCCTTTCCC
This sequence comes from Sphingobium fuliginis, assembly GCF_004152845.1. Taxonomy (GTDB): domain Bacteria; phylum Pseudomonadota; class Alphaproteobacteria; order Sphingomonadales; family Sphingomonadaceae; genus Sphingobium; species Sphingobium fuliginis. Next base: position 46,658 of record NZ_SEON01000001.1, on the reverse strand, counting down.
AATCTGGAAACGGAGGAGGTGAAGGAGCAGGATAATCCCCCCGATCGCGAGCAGGCCTCCGACGGCACGGGACGCGGGCCCAATTCGGTCGCGAGCCATCGCGGCTCCGTCGAGCAGACCAATTTCCACGATCTGGAGGAAGCGCGCTTCGCCGCGGAAGCGGCAGAATTGCTGAAGCGCCGCGCGCTCGCCAATGATTTCGAAAAGCTGATCGTCGTCGCGCCGCCCGCCGCTCTGGGCGAAATGCGCAAACATTATCACAAGGAAGTGCAGAGCCGGCTGGTGGGTGAGATCGCCAAGGACCTGTCGAACCACCCGGTGCCGGAAATCGAGCGGATCATCGCGACGAGTTGAAACCCGACCCGGCCGGCGCTCCCCCCGGATGCGCCGGCCGGGTCGCCCCGCGGTTAACCCTCGGTGCCCGCCTTGGCGCGCGCGAAACGCTTGCGCGCCAGCAGGGCCGCCGCGCCCGCCCCGAACAGCAGCACCATCGGCGGCGCCGGCACGTCGGTCGGCGGCGGCGGATGATGATGGTCGCCGCCCGACGAACTGGATGAAGAGGACGTCGAGGACGAAGACGACGTCGAGCTGCTGGTCGAGGAACTGGTCGAAGAGGAGCTGGACGTGGAGCTCGACGTCGAGGAGCTGCTGGTCACATTGCCGCTGGAGGTCGAGACGTTGCCCGAAGAGGTCGACACATTACCGGAGGATGTCGACACATTGCCGGATGAGGTGGAAACCCCGCCCGTGGACGTCGAAACCCCGCCGGTCGAGGTGGACACGCCGCCCGTGGTCGAACTGGTGGAACTGGTGATGCCGCCGGTCGAGCTGCTGGTGGAGGAGATCACTACCGATCCGCCCGAACCGCCGCTGCTGCCGCCGAAGAAGCCGCCGAAAAACCCGCCGCCGCCAAAGCCGGGGCCACCCGCCAGCACCACCGGCGCGCCGCCGCCACCGCCGGACATGACCGGCATTTCCGCGGCCGCGACCGGCGCCGGCAGGGGGATGGGCGCCGCCTGGGTGGTCACCGTCACCGTCTGCGGGGCGCAGGAAACCGTCTTCACCACGCGCTGCACCTTGCGCACCGCATAATGCTTGCGGGGCGCCGCCTTGACGCTCTTCGTGCTCTGAACCCCTGCCGGACGCGCGCTTTCCGCGACATGGACGGCGCCGCCGCCGATGATCGCGCCGCCGGCGGCGCAAGCGCATAATTTAGCCAATGCCATCCGTACCGACATAGGTTCCACTCTTGTTTGTCTTCGGCCTGACGATCTCGTCACCGCGTTGCGCAGTAACGGATGCGGGGCCGTTCCCTATTGCTAACAACGCAAAACAAAGCGTTAACTTCAATGGCGTTAACTCTGAATATCGGGGTCAAGTCGAGGAAAAAACTAACAAATTATGAACTCATATGGTTAACGTCCCATTGTGATACGGCGGCCGGCCGCTTGGGCGATACGGCTGGTCTATTTTCTTTTATGATCTGCCGATGGCCGGGAATCGCGAATTTTCTGGGGATAAGCGCGCCGCAATGCGCGGCCGGCGCGCCGGACGACCGATTGCCCGCTTGTCTCAGGCCTTGGCGCTGGCTATTAGGCGCCGTCAACCACAAGTCACGGATACCCCGGCACTTTCAGCATCGGGGGTCCCGCGAGTCGGAGAGCCAGATGGCATCGGTCCTGAATTCCGATAAAGACGGCCAAAATCCGCCGAAATCGGCTGTAACACTCCCACCCGACTATCGTCCTTCCGCAGACGAAGAGTTCATGAACCCGCTCCAGTTGGAATATTTCCGGCAGCGCCTGTGGGACTGGAAGAAGCAGATCCTGGCCGAAGCGGAAGGGACATTGGCCGTCCTGCAGAACGAACCGCTCCGCGAACCCGACCTCAACGACCGCGCATCGAGCGAGACCGACTGGTCGATCGAGCTGCGCACCCGCGACCGCCAGCGCAAGCTCATCTCCAAGATCGACGCCGCGCTCCGCCGCATCGACGAGGGCGAATATGGCTATTGCGAAGTGACTGGCGAACCGATTTCGCTGGGCCGCCTGGAAGCCCGCCCGATCGCGACCATGACGGTCGAAGCGCAGGAACGGCACGAGCGGCAGGAAAAAGTCTCTCGCGACGATTAACCTTTTATCCATGCCGCCATGGCAGGGTCGCCGGGAAATTCCAGTGATCTTGCAGGGCGTTGTCGATGGATAGCAATCAGGATGATGGTGATCGTGGTCCGGCGCGTTCCGGCCCGCGCGACAGCCTTTTCCTGCTCACCAATCTAAGCTCGGCCGACGGGGTTCCGCTCGGCCGCGCCCGCGTCCGCAATCTTTCCGCCACCGGCCTCATGGCCGATTGTGAGCGCGCCGTGCCCAACGGCATCCGCATTCGCTTCGACCTGCGCGGCATCGGTCAGGTCCACGGTTCGGTCGTCTGGTCACGGGAGGATCGCATCGGCATCGCGTTCGACGTGCCGATCGATCCCCAACTCGCGCGCCGCCGGGTTTCCGCGCCGGAAGGACAGCTTGCGGTGCCCGATTATCTGCGCCAGCGCCGCTTCATGCGCTGAGCATCCAAAGCGGATTACAGGGTGGCTCGGATTGCCGCCGCCAACAAAAAAGCCCCGCAAGGCATGGCCCCGGAGCTTCTCCCGGAAGGGCAGGATCAGCGGCAAGGGACCGCCGATCCATGCCTTTCACACAGGCGTCACCGCTGTCAGTGTTGCGCCTCCATTTCCTCCTTCAGCCGAAGCTTCTGCTTCTTGAGCGAGGCCACCAGGATCGCGTCAGGCATGGGACGACTCGTCTCCGCCTTGATTCGAGCCTCAAGCCCGGCATGCTTGGCCGAAAGAGCTGAAATGTGGCTGTTTTCCATGACATTCTCCTTACGAGGGCAATGGATGAACGAGTAGATCACGATTCGCTGGCCGTGTCTTCGGGCGATTCGCGCTTTGCGACGGGCCGCTTTGAAATTTGCGATGGTTCGTGCCGGCCCGCCGGGCTATCAAGGGGCGATGGGACGGCAATGGGTGCGAAAGTAGGTGTATGGTGAGCCGCGAAGACATCATGCGTCGGCTGGAATTGTTGCGAATCGAGCATCGCGACCTGGACAGCGCCATCAGCGCGCTGGTGGACTCCGGTTCGGGCGACCAGATGCAGGTCGCGCGCCTCAAGAAGCGGAAATTGCGCCTGCGCGACGAAATGGCCCTGCTGGAGGATCAGCTCGTCCCCGACATCATCGCTTGAACGGTTGAACGGATTATGGCCAGTGCGGTCCCGACTGATCCCGAATGACACAATTCGGGGTTAACGGGCCCGCATCGGGACTGACAAGGCGCCCGCTCTATGGCACATATCGGCCATGAAACTCGCCGCTTCTCTTGAACAGGGCCTGCATCGCCGCCTTGTCGACGGTCTCTATGTCGAAGCCATGGTGATGGCGGATGAAGCGCGCGCCTATTTCGACGTGCGGGAGGGAGGCGATCCGGAGACGGACGATCCGCTTCGCCGCGTCGCCTTCGCCTGCGAATCGCTCAAGGTCACGACGCGCCTCATGCACATCATCGCCTGGTTGCTGAGCCAGCGCGCCTGGCAACGGGGGGAACTCAGCGATGCGGAAATGCTGGACGAGAAATACCGCCTCGGCCATGCCGCGACCACCGATCCTTCGGTGGCCGGCAACTTCCCCTTCGCCGCCCGCGCATTGATAGAGGCAAGCCAGGACCTTTACGAAAGGGTCGCGCGCCTTCAGGATCGCATGGCGCGTCCGCGGGCGCAGGCGGAACCCAATCCGGCCCGGGCATTGATGGATCGGCTCAACGCCGCCTTCTGACAGGCGGGTTCGCTGGGGCATGTCGGCAGGAGCGGGGTTACACATCTCCACGCCATCCAGCCTTTCAGCCCAAATCCCCGCACAGCCTGTCCCGCCATCATCTTGGGGGCTGGCCATCCGCCCGATTTCTGGTCTAGATCAGCGCTATGAATACCGGTTTGCGGACCTGCCGCCGCATTTCAGGCCTGCCGCAAGCTGCTCTTCTCGTGCCGCTGCTTCTGCTCGCGCCTGTCGCTCATGCGCAGGCGGCGGCGCAGGCCGGCGCCCAGCCGGTTCCCGATCAGCCCGATCTGGATCCCAATCTGGCCCCCATGCCCGACATCGGCGTCGACTGGCCGGACATGGGACAGCCCGACATCGTCACGCCCATGGTCGAACTGCCGCCCCAGTCTTCCGACGTGCCGCAGCAGGCGGTCGCGCCCGAAGCGGCCGAGGAACAGGCTGAGGAGGCCGTCACCTTTGCGGACACGGGCGCGGATACGGGTGAGGAGCGCCGCTACACCGTCGCGCTGACCGGCGTGGAGGAGATTGCCGACGCCCAGTTCACCACCCGCTTCAACGAACTGTCGGTGCTGCATCAGGGCGAGGGGAAGCCCGCAAATCTCGCCCAGATCAACCGCCGGATCAAGGAGGACAGCGACCTGCTCGACCGGTTGCTGCGCGCCAAGGGCTATTATGCCGCGCGCATTCGCGGCGCCGTGACGCCGCCGCCGGCGGGCAGCGACAGGCTGGCGGTCACCTTCCGGATCGTGCCGGGCGCGCGCTATCTGCTGTCGTCCGTCGACCTGAAGGGCCTGGAGAACACCGGCGAGCGCGAACCGGAATTACGGTCCGCCTTTCCGCCCAGGGCGGGCGATCCGGTCGATTCCGACGCCATCCTCGCCGGCCAGCAGTCCCTGGCCGTCGCGCTGCTCGAGAACGGATTTCCCTTCGGCAAGGTCGAGGAACCGGAAGTCCGCATCGACCATGAGGAGCGCAAGGGCGATCTGGACATCGTCGTCAATCCCGGCGCCTACCGCACCTTCGGCAGGATCGTCATGGCCAATGATGCGCTGTTCAGCGCCCGCCATGTCCAGCGCATCGCCCGCTTCCGTCCCGGCGACACCTATATGGCATCCGATGTCGAAGACCTGCGGCAGGCGCTGATCGCCACCGGGCTCGTTTCATCGCTGACCATGACCCCCAGGGATGCGGGAGACGGCGAGCATGTCGACCTGGCCATCGACGCCCGGCCGGCGCCGCTGCGCACCATAGCGGGCGAACTGGGCTATGGCACCGGGGAGGGTTATCGCGCAGAGGTGAGCTGGGCGCACCGCAATTTCTTCCCGCCGGAAGGGGCGGTGACTGTGCGCGGGGTGATCGGCACGCAGGAGCAGACGGCGTCCTTCACCTATCGCCGCAACAATTTCCGCCGTCGCGACAATGTGCTGACGGGCCTGCTCTCCGTCAGCAACATCAAGCGGGACGCCTATGACGCGCGCACCATAACCCTGTCGGGCGCGCTGGAGCGGCAGACCAACATATTGTTCCAGAAGAAATGGGTCTGGCGCATCGGCGGCGAACTGATCGCGTCGGACGAAGCGGATGCGTTCAGCAACGGCAGCCGGCGCACCTTCCTGATCGGCGCCATTCCATTGAGCCTCACCTATGACGGCAGCGACGACCTGCTGAACCCCAGCCGGGGGTTCCGCCTGGGCGGCCGGCTCAGCCCCGAACTGTCCTTCCAGAACAGCACCTTCGGCTATGCCCGCGTGCAGCTTGACGGCAGCGTCTATCAGCCGATGAACGACCGGATCGTGCTCGCGGCCCGTGCGCGTTTCGGCACCATATTGGGGTCCACGGTCGACCGGATCGCGCCCTCGCGGCGCTTCTATGCCGGCGGCGGCGCTTCGGTGCGCGGCTATGGCTATCAGGCGATCGGCCCGCGCTACGGCCCGAACGACGATCCGGTCGGCGGCAAGAGCCTGGCGGAATTCTCGCTGGAATCCCGCATCCGCTTCGGCAATTTCGGCGTCGTGCCCTTTGTCGACGCCGGCAACATCTCGACCAGTTTCCTGCCGCGCTTCCGCGACCTGCGCATTGGTGCGGGGCTGGGCGTGCGCTATTACAGCAGCTTCGGCCCGATCCGCATCGATGTCGGCACGCCGCTCAATCCGCAGTCGGGCGATCCGAAGATCGCCGTCTATGTCTCGCTGGGGCAGGCCTTCTGATGGCCGGGGAGACGCCCGCCGCGCCGCCGCCGCCGCGCCGCCGCCGCGCCTGGGACGGTCGCTGGCAGCGTTGGGTCGCCGGCATTCTCGCCACGCTGCTGCTGATCGCCGCCGGCGCGCTGGCCTGGCTCGACACCGTGCCGGGCCATCGCTTCCTCGTGTCCCGCATTGCGAAGATCAGCCCGCCTTCGGGCCTGCGCATCCATGTCGACCGGATCGATGGCAGCATCTACCGCAAGGCCGTTCTCCATGGCCTGACCCTGTCCGATCCCAAGGGCGCGTTCCTTGACGCCCCGCGCGTGGAACTGGACTGGTGGCCCTTCGCCTGGCTCTCCAACCGGCTTGATATAGACCGCCTGGTCATTCCGCAGGCGACTCTGCACAAGCTGCCCAAGCTCAACCCCAGCGAGCGGGAGGGGCCGATCCTTCCCGGCTTCGACATCCGGCTGATGCAATTTTCGGTCGGGCGCCTCATCATGGAGCGGGGCATCACGGGCAAGGTGCAGCAGGCGACGCTTTCCGGCGATGCGGACATTCGCGGCGGCCGCGCCATTATCGATCTTTCCGCCCGGGTGTTGAACGGAGAGGATGCGCTCAACATCGCGCTCGACAGCCGGCCCGACGATGACAAGTTCGACCTCGACGTCACGGTGAACGCACCCAGGGGCGGCGTCCTGGGAATCATGGCCGGGTTGAAGCAGGACGCCAATCTCCGCATCCAGGGGCAGGGAAGCTGGACAGGCTGGAACGGTCGCCTGGCGGGCACGCTGGACAGCGAACCCGCCATAGACCTGAAGCTGGCGGCCCGCAGCGGCACCTATACGGCCGCCGGCACCGTCGAGGGAGCCGCCATGGCGGGACAGGGCCTTGTCCAGCGCCTTTCCGCGCCGCGCCTCGCCATCCAGGCGAGCGGATCGATGGCCGACCGGGTGGTCGACGGCAAGCTGTCGCTTCGCTCCGCCGCGATCGACCTCAACGCGGACGGCGCCATCGACCTGCGCAACAATGCGCTCGACAATCTGCTGGTCGATGTGAAGCTCGCCCGCCCGCAGGCTTTGCTCAAGTCGATGGGCGGCCGGGATATTGCGGCGCGCATCCGGCTGGATGGCTCGCTCTCGGGCTTCGGCTATGAATATCTGCTCACTGCCAGGCAACTCGCCTTCGGCAAGACCGTGATCCACGATGTGCGCGCCGACGGCAAGGGACGCAGGGCGAAAGGCGGCCCGGCGCTGATCCCCGTCCATCTGCGCGCCCGGCGTCTCGACGGCCAGGGCCCGCTGGTAGAGGGGATCATCCGCAATTTCGACCTGAACGGCGTGTTGCAGCTCAGGAACCAGCAGGTCGTCAGCAATCCGATGACGGTGCGGTCCGACAAGCTGCGCGGCAGGCTGCTTTTCCTCGCCGACCTGAAATCGGGGCGTTACGACATCGGCCTGGACGGCCAGATCAGCGGCTTGGCCATTCGCGGCCTCGGCATCGTCGACCTGACGTCGAAGCTGCGCGCCGTGCCCGGCCCCCGTGGCGCCTTCACCTTGAGCGGCAATGCGATGGCGCGGATGCGGCGGCTGGACAACAGCTTCCTGCGGTCCCTGGGCGGCGGCCTTCCGGTGTTGCGCAGCGGTCTGTCGCTCGGACCGGACGGGCAGCTTCAGTTCACCGGCCTCCGCCTGGAGGCGCCGCTGCTGACGCTGTCGGCCAAGGGCTATCGCCGCCGCGACGGCACGTTCCATTTCGAAGGCAATGGCCAGCATGGAAGCTATGGTCCGCTGCGCCTGATCCTGGATGGCAGGATCGACCGTCCGACCGTCGATGTCGTGCTGCAAAGCCCGCTGAAGGCGCTTGGCGTCACGGACATGCACGCCCATCTGGTCCCCGATGCGGCGGGTTACGCCTTCACGGCGGAGGGGGGATCGACGCTCGGTCCCTTCACCGGCAACGGCGCGATCCTGCTGCCGCCCGGCGGCCAGGCGATCGTCCGCATTGCCCGCGTGGCCGCATCGGGCGTCAGCGCCAGCGGCGACCTGCGCCCGGTGACCGGCGGGCTGGACGGCGTGCTGAACGTCAGCGGCCCTGTGACCGGCACCGTCGCCTTTGCCCCTGTAAACGGCGTTCAGCAGCTGAAGCTCGCCCTCACCGCCACCGACGCCAGTTTCGACGGCCCGACCAGCATCGCCGTGCGCCGGGGCAGGCTGGATGCCACGATCCTGCTCGACCCTTCCGGCACGACGATCGGCGCCACGGCGCAGGCGCGGGGCCTGCGCATCGGTGCGATCCAGATCGGCCGCCTTGCGGCCAATGCCGATCTGGTCGACGGCAGCGGCAAGGTGACGGCCAGCCTCTCCGGCCAGCGCGGCCGCCTCTTCGACCTCAGCGGCGAGGCGCAGGTCACGCCCGACCGCATCCAGCTTCAGGCGGGCGGCACCATCGACAAGCGGCCGATCAAGCTCAATCGCCCCGCCATATTCACCCGCACCCAGGACGGCTGGCGCCTGGACCCCGCATCTATAGGCTTTGCGGGCGGATCGCTCCAGCTTGGCGGCGAACTCAGCGGCCAGACCACCAGCATAGAGGCGCGGCTGCAGAAACTGCCGCTTTCGCTGCTGGACATCGCCTATGACGATCTGGGCCTTGGCGGCACGGCGACCGGCTCGCTCAGCTATGTGCATACGCGCGGCGGCATGCCGACGGGGAAGGCCGAACTGCGCGTGCGCGGCCTTTCCCGCTCCGGCCTGTCGCTGAGTTCCCGTCCCGTGGATGCGGGCGTCAACGCGGTCCTCAGCCATGACCGTCTGGCCACCCGCATGATCTTCGTCGCGAACGGCCAGACCATCGGCCGGGCGCAGGCGCTGCTCATGCCGCTCGGCACCGAAGGCACTCTGGTGGAGCGGCTCAACCGCGCGTCCCTGTTCGCGCAGCTTCGCTACAATGGCACCGCCGACACGCTCTGGCGCCTGACGGGGGTGGAGATCGTGGACATATCCGGCCCGGTCAACGTCACCGCCGACGCGCGCGGCACGCTGGGCGACCCCGTCATCGCGGGGTCTCTCGCGACGGACAATGCCGCGATCAACAGCCCCGTCACGGGCATGCGGCTGCACGGCGTCAAGGCGCGGGGCCGCTTCTCCGGCGCGCAACTCGTCATGACCGGCTTCAGCGCCGCCGCGCAAAATGGCGGCACGGTCACCGGGACGGGCAGCTTCACCTTCAACGGCATAGCGGGGGTCGGCATGGACCTGCGTCTCCAGGCGGAGAATGCCGCGCTCCTCGAACGGGACGACATCGCCGCCACCGTCACCGGCCCGATCACCATCGCCTCCACCGGCAAAGGCGGCACCATCGGCGGCGACCTGATCCTCAACCGCAGCCGCTTCACCATGGGGCGCGCCGCCGCCGTGGCGCAGATTCCCGAACTGCGCGTGATCGAGATCAACCGTCGCGGCGACGAGATAGAGCGGCCCCGCACCAGCATTCCCTGGGACCTTGCGATCAAGGCGCGCGCCCGCAACCGCCTGACCGTCACGGGCCTTGGCCTTGAGAGCGAGTGGCGCGCCAATCTGGACATCGGCGGCACGGTCACGAGCCCGGCCATTGCGGGCACCGCCGATCTCGTCCGCGGCACCTATGACTTTGCCGGCCGCCGCTTCGACCTCAAGGAAGGCAAGATCCAGTTCGACGGCCGCACCCCCGTCAACCCGACGCTCGACATCGATGCGGAGGCGGATGTCAGCGACCTCACCGCCACCATTCATGTCGGCGGCACGGGCCTCAAGCCCGTGATCAGCTTCACCAGCGTGCCCGCGCTGCCGCAGGACGAACTGCTGTCCCGCATCCTCTTCGGCACGTCGATCACCAACCTGTCCGCGCCCGAAGCGCTGCAACTCGCCTCGGCCGTGGGTTCGCTTCAGGGGCAGGGCGGCCTCGACCCGATCAACGCCGTGCGCAAGGCGGCTGGGCTCGACCGGCTGCGCATCATCGCCGCCGATCCGACGCAGGGGCAGGGCACCTCCATCGCGGCGGGCAAATATCTGACCCGCAAGACCTATGTGGAACTGATCACCGACGGGCAGGGCTATTCCGCGACCCGCATCGAATATCAGGTCACGCGCTGGCTCTCGCTGCTCGGCGCTATCTCCACCCTTGGCCGCGAAAGCGCCAACGTCCGTGTCTCAAAGGATTATTGAACGTGACCAAATCCCGCATCAATGCGGCCGCCGCGATCAGCGTGATGGACCTGTTCACCATCGGCATCGGGCCGTCCAGTTCGCACACGGTCGGGCCGATGCGCGCCGCGCTGATGTTCATGGACTCGCTGCCCGCCATCCCGGCCCGCGTGCAATGCGAACTCTATGGATCGCTCGCCCTCACGGGCAGGGGCCACGCTACCGACATGGCGATCCTGCTCGGCCTGTCCGGCCAGCGTCCCGACAGCGTCGATCCCGACGCCATTGCCGACATCCTCGCCACCATCCGCAGCGAGCGCCGCATCCGTGCGGGCAGCGTGGAGGACCGCTTCGTTCCCTTCGAAGAAACGACCGACCTCCTCTTCCGCATGGGAGAGTTTCTGGAGGCGCATAGCAACGGCATGCGCTTTTCAGCCTGGTTAGACGGGCAGGAGGAGCCGCTGGTCCGCGATTATTATTCGGTCGGCGGCGGCGCGGTCCTGCCGGGCGCGGAGGCGATCGCCGCCGACGCGCCGCTCGGCCATAATGTCGTCCAGCCCTATCCCTTCTCCTCCGGCGCGGAAATGCTGGCGCTGGGGGAGAGTACCGGCCTCAGCATCGCCACGCTGGTCCTGCGCAACGAGGGGGCCTGGCGCGCGCCGCGGGAAACCGAAGCCTTCCTCGACAGCGTGATCGACGCGATGAGCGCATCCATCGATCGCGGCCTGAAGGAAGAGGGGTTGCTGCCCGGCGGGCTGAAGGTCCGGCGCCGCGCCCGCGCCATCCATAACCGGCTGGTGCTCCAGCAAAATGCCCTCGGCCCGGCGCAGATCTTCGAATGGGTCAGCCTCTTCGCGCTGGCGGTGAATGAGGAAAATGCCGCCGGCGGGCGCGTCGTCACCGCTCCGACCAACGGGGCGGCGGGCGTCATCCCCGCCGTATTGCATTATTATCGCCGCTTCGTCCCCGGCGCCGACCGGGAGGGGGAGCGCCGCTTCCTGTTGACCGCGGCGGCCATGGGCTTCCTCTACAAGAAGCGCGCCTCCATCTCAGCCGCCGAAATGGGCTGCCAGGGGGAGGTGGGCGTCGCCTGCTCCATGGCTGCCGCAGGTCTTGCCGCCGTGTTGGGCGGCACCAACCAGCAGGTCGAAAATGCCGCGGAGATCGGCATGGAGCATAATCTCGGCCTCACCTGCGATCCCATCGGCGGGCTGGTGCAGATCCCTTGTATCGAGCGCAACACCATGGGCGCCGTGAAGGCGATCAACGCGGCCTATCTCGCGCTCCAGGGCGATGGCCGCCACATCGTCAGCCTGGACGCGGTCATAGAAACCATGCGGCAGACCGGCGAGGACATGGCGAGCCGCTACAAGGAAACGAGCCTTGGCGGACTGGCCGTCAATGTCGTGGAATGTTGATCAACTCACCGCCTGCACGCCTCAGCTACGCGGCGAACCGAGCTGGTTTTGTGGCATAAAGGACACAAATTCAGTTGTTTATCTGAGGTTCATGCAACCTCCAGGGACTTCCATGACTTCACCGTCTCCCCGGCTGACAGGGGATTGAGAAGATAAAGTGGAGTACCCGAATATGCGTAAGATCCTGGCCGCAACCCTCCTGACCGGCGCAGCGGTCGCAAGCCCCGCTCTGGCGCAGGACGTCAATCCTACCTTCACCGGCCCGCGCGTCGAGGCGATACTGGGCTACGACCATACTGGCGCCGGCAGCAGCGTGGACAATGACAATGGCCGCGACGACCAGTCGATCGACGGCCTGCTCTACGGCGTGGGCGCCGGCTATGACGTGAACCTTGGCAGCGCGGTGGTCGGCGTCGAGGGCGAATATACCGACTCCACCTCGAAGAGCGGCCGATCGGACCCCACCGACCAGTTCGGCTTCGGCCGCGTCAAGCAGGGCCGCGACCTCTATATCGGTGCGCGGGCGGGCATATTGGCCAGCCCGAACACGCTGGTCTATGTGAAGGGCGGCTACACCAACACGAAGCTGGACGTGCTGGCCGGCAACACCAATGTCGAAACCGACACCAATTTCAAGCTGGACGGCTGGCGCATCGGTGCGGGCGTGGAGCGCGCCATCAACGCCAATACCTTCGCCAAGCTCGAATATCGCTATTCCAAATATGAGGATGCGCATATCGACTTCGCCAACGGCACGACGACGGACGAATTCGGCATCGACACCGACCGGCACCAGATCGTCGCGAGCCTGGGCTGGCGCTTCTGACGGGAGGGAGGGGCCGGTCGTTCCGGCCCCTTCGCCCCAAGGCATGCCGCGCCGTCCTGTCGCCCTGCCTTCGAACCTGCTATGACGCTGCCCGTGCACAACGCCATTCCCCATCTTTATCCCGTCGGCATAGAGCCGGACGACATCGACTTCATGGGTCATGTCAACAATGCGAGCTATCTGAAATGGGTTCAGGCGGCCGTACTCGACCATTGGCGGGCGCTCGCTCCCACCGAGGCGGTTGCCCAGCATCTATGGGTCGCGCTCAAGCATGAGATCACCTATCGCAAGCCGACCTTCCTCAACGACGACGTCATCGCGACCGTCCTGCTGGAAAAGGTGCAGGGCGCGCGCGCCTTCTACGAAACGGTGATCCGCCGTGGCGAGGAAGTGCTGGCGGAGGTGAAGTCGAGCTGGTGCTGCCTCGACGCCTCCACGCTGCGTCCGGCGCGCCTGGCGCGGGAGGTGATCCAGCATTTCTTCGCGCCGGACGGAACGTGACGTTTCGACCCTGAACGGGCCGCCTAAAGCGTCGCCTCTATCTCCCGCGCTGCAATATCCGGCTTTTCCGCCAGGCTGATCGGCCGTCCGACCACCAGGATCGAGGCGCCCCGGTCCAGCGCCTCGCGCGGCGTCACCGCGCGCTTCTGGTCGCCCATCGCGCCGCCTGCCGGCCGCACGCCCGGAACCACGAAGAACCCGTCAGGCCACGCCTTCTTCGCCAGCGCGACCTCCTCGCCGGAGCAGACGATCCCGTCCAGCCCCGCGCTGCGCGCCAGATCGGCCAGTCGCGCCACCTGATCCTCGGCCTTGCCGCCCACGCCGATGTCGAGCAGGTCTCCATCGTCCAGGCTGGTCAGCACGGTCACGGCGACCACCCGGGTCTTGGCCCCTGCCGCCGCCTTCGCGTCCTCCAGCATGGCGCGCCCGCCGGCGGCATGGACGGTCAGGATCGCAGGCTCCAGCACATGCAGCGCCTGCACCGCCTTGGCGACCGTGTTGGGAATGTCGTGCAGCTTCAGATCGAGGAAGACCGGCAGCCCGAACTTCATCATCTCATGCACGCCATGATGGCCGTGGGCGCAGAAGAATTCGAGGCCCAGCTTCAGCCCGCCCACATGATGACGCACCTGCTGCGCAAGGTCCTGGGCCTTGCGCAGGTCGGGCGTATCGATGGCGACATAGATGGGGCTGGTCATGCTGGTCCTGTGGTGGAGAGGGTAGGGGTCGCGGCCTTGTTGTCCGCGACGGCGAGGGATGGAGGGGTGGAAGACGAGGGGGCGGCGGTCGCCGCGACGAGCGCGCGCTCGGTACTCTCCAGCTTGCGCTTCATGCGCCAGCGGGTTGCCCGCGCCATGATCCAGAAGGGCAGCGCACCCAGCAAATAGGCGCCGATCAGCAGGACCGGCAGTTTCGTTTCCATGACCAGGTCGCCCCAGAGATTCACTTCTACGCGCGTGTAATTGGCGACGCAGAATAGCGCGAGGGCGACGGCGATGACGACCCAGAAGGCAGTCCGCAGAAATTGCATCAACGCTCCTATAGCTGCTGAGCGGGCAGCTTAGGCGATTTTGTCGCGCTGCGGAAGCGCTTCGTCGGACGGAGGGAAGGCGATGCGAAGGGAAAGCGTCTTTTCCGCGCCTGGTTCGATGCTGTCCATGCCCCCCGGACGATTGACGGCATCGGGCATGTGGGTGACAGGTTCCAGGCAGAAATCCGGGGAAAGGGGCGGGCGATAGACATGGAACCATGACGCGCCCACGGCGCTGAGCACGACCCGCGTCCCATCCCCTCGCCGGACGGTGGCGCTGCCGTCCCAGCCGCCATAGGCATTGTCGATCAGGCTGTTTCCCCGCACCCGCGCGCCCGCCGACCAGTCGCCCAGCGCGTCCGCCGCCACCTGCCGCACGGGCAGCATGTCGGCTGTCGCAAGCCACAGCCGGTCCGCCCGGAACTGGAGCGACGTGTCTTCGTCCGCCTGGAAATAGGGGTGGAAGCCAAGGCCCGCCGGCATGGCCTCATCGCTGATGTTGCGCAGCGTCAGCCTCATTTCGATGGCATGGTCGGACAGGGTGAAATGCTGCTGCGCTTCATAGGCCCATGGCCAGCCGCCATCGCCGTCATATCGGTGCGTGAGGTGCGCGCTGTCCTGCGCCGCCGCCGCGACGCTCCATGCCGAGGTCCAGCCGATGCCGTGGAGGCTGTGCGGATGGTCCCCGAAGTTGAGCGGCATCCGCACGTCGCGCCCGGCGAAACGAAAGCGGCCATGGGCGATCCGGTTGGTATAGGGCACCAACGGGAAGCTCGCCATCTGCAACGGATCGCTGCTGTCGACCGGAGCGGTCCGCAATATGTCCGTCCCCGCGAAGCGAAGCGCCGCCAGCGATCCGCCGACGGCGGGGGCGAGCACGGCCTCCACCGCGCCCGCCTTCAGGGCGATCAGGCCGCTCAGCCGACCATGTCCTCAAGCTCGCGGCCTTTCGTCTCATGCACCAGGGCGCGAACGAAGAAGAAGGAGACGGCGGCGAAGAAGGCATAGCCGGTATAGGTGATCGCCAGGCCGGGCGAGACCGCCAGCGCCGGGAAGCTGACGGAGATCAGCGCATTGGCGATCCACTGCGCGAAGCCGGACACGGCAAGCCCCGATCCCCGGATCTGGTTCGGGAACATCTCGCCCAGCATCACCCACATGATCGGACCCCAGCTCATGTTGAAGAAGATCACGTAGAGATTGGCGGCCACCAGCGCGATCACGCCGTTATTGCCGGGCAGCGATACGGCGCCGTCGGCCGCCGTGACCGCCGTGGAGAAGGCATAGGCGACGGTCGCCAGCGTCACCGCCATGCCCGCCGATCCGATCAGCAGCAGCGGTTTGCGCCCGATCCGGTCGACCAGCGCGATGGTGGCAAGGCAGGCGCCGATCGACAGCACGCCCGACAGGATGTTGGTCTGGAGCGCATAATCCTCCGAAAAGCCGACCGCTTCCCACAGGGTAGCGCCATAATAGAAGACGACGTTGATGCCGACCAGCTGCTGGAATACGGCCAGGCCGATGCCGGTCCAGACGATGGGCCGGATCTTGCCGCTGGCCTTGTCGATCAGGTCGCTGAGCTTGGGCCGGTGATGATCGGCGGCCAGACTGTTGCGGATTTCGACCACCTTGCGCGATGCGGCTTCGGCGCCGAACAGGCGGGTGAGCACGGCCTGGGCGCGCTCCTCCTGCCCGCGCGCCACCAGATAGCGGGGGCTTTCCGGGATCACCAGCAGCGCCAGGAAGTAGATCGCGGCCGGAATGGCCTGGAGCCAGAACATCCAGCGCCAGGCGGGAAAGCCCAGCCACAGCTGCGCCGTCGATCCGCCGGCATAGCGCGCCAGCACGAAATTGGCGACGAACGCGCCGGTCAGGCCGGAGATGATCATCACCTGCTGTACGCTGGAGAGACGGCCGCGCACCGCCGCCGGAGTGACTTCGGAAATATAGACCGGGGAGATCACGCTCGCCGCGCCGACCCCCAGGCCGCCGACGATGCGCGCGACGATGAAGATGACGGACGATCCCGCCGCCCCCGCCAATATCGCGCTGACGAGGAACAGCGCAGCCGACAGCATCATCACCCCGCGCCGTCCGATCAGGTCGGCCATGCGCCCGGCCAGGAACGCGCCGATGGAGGAGCCCACCAGGATGGCGCCGACATTGACGCCGATGCCCAGCTTGCCGAGGTCGAAGGCGCTTTCCAGCCCCTTTTGCGTGCCGTTGATGACGCCGCTGTCATAACCGAACATGAACCCGCCGATGGTCGCCACGGCGACGATGGCGGCGATGAAGGCCATATTGACCTTATCGGCACTCCCTTCGGACATTCCTGCTCCTCCGATTTATATTCTAGATGGCTGCAATATAGGATGTTTGCCCGCGCGCGCCGGGATCGAAAGCGAAAAGATCACCGGCACAGGGCTGCGCGAGAAGCTGGTCCCTCGTCAAGCCCTTGCGTGCGGTGGTGGCATAGGCGGTCGACAGGTCCGGTCCGCCAAAGGCGATCTTGGTGACATTGGCGACGGGAAAGCGGACCTCCGCCATCAGCCCGCCCGCCGGATCGTACCGCCGCACGGCCCAGCCGGCGAACAGCCCGGTCCACAGGCAGCCTTCCGCATCGACGGTCGGTCCATCGGGATAGCCGGCGCCATCCTCGATCTCCGCGAACAGCGCCGTATCGTGCAGCGTGCCGTCCGCCGCGATCCGCGTCCGCCAGATCCGCCTGCCCAGCGTGTCGGTGTGATAGAGCAGCGTGCCGTCCGGCGAGACAGCAGGACCATTGGTGATCGAGACCGGAGGCAGACCGCTTTCAGTCAGCCGGCCCTGGTGCAGCCTGTAGAAGCGCCCGCTATCGGCCTCCTCCCCATCGTCCATCGATCCGAACCAGAGACCGCCCGCCGGATCGACCGTGGCGTCGTTCAACCGGTTGCCGGGCCGGTCGGCCTCCGGCGCGTGCAGCAGCGTGAAGCCGGCGGCATCGGGATCGAAGCGGTGCACGCCGGACTGGAGCCCGACGGCGAACGATCCGTCCTGCGCCGGAACGATCCAGCCGACCTGGCCCGGCGCGTCCCAACTGCGCGCGACGCCCAGATCGGGGTCGAAGCGGTGGATGCGCTTCTCCTTGATGTCGACGAACCAGAGCGCTGCATCCCGCGCCACCCAGACGGGCCCTTCGCCCAGGGTCGCGCCGACGCTGAGGACGCTTTCCGGAACCGGGGCCATAGCCTCAGCGCCAGCCCGCATCGATGAAATAATCATGCCCCGTGCACATGCGCGCGTCGTCGGACGCCAGGAACATGGCCAGCGCGGCCACGTCCGCCGGCATGATCCGCCCGTCCAGGCATTGCGCGGCGACGATCTCCGCCTCGCCTTCGGGCGTGTACCATTTCATCTGGCGCGGCGTCTTCACATTGCCGGGAATGATGGTGTTGACGCGGATATTGTCGCGCCCCAGATCGCGGGCCAGACTGCGCGTCAGCCCCTCGATCGCCGCCTTGGCGGTCTGGTACAGCACCAGATCGGGCAGGGCGAGGTGCCAGCTTATCGACCCGAAGTTCAGGATCACCCCGCCGCCCGCGCGCTTCATCGCCGGGGCCACCGCCTGCGCCGCGAAGAAGAGGTGGCGCAGGTTCACCGCCATGCGCTCGTCCCAATAGGCGGGCGTGACATCCTCGATGCCGTGGCGGTCGTCATTGGCCGCATTGTTGATCAATATGTCGACGCCGCCAAGCTGCGCTTCCACCGTGGCGATCATGGCCTGCACGGCTTCGATGTCCCTTAGGTCGCAGGGGTGGAAGACGGGCGCGAAATCCGCGTCCTTCAGCCGTTCCGCGACGGCCCGGCCTTCTTCCTGCGCAATGTCGCAAAAGGCGACCCTGGCTCCCTGCGCGGCAAAGGCTTCGACCAGCCCTTCACCGATTCCGCTGCCGCCGCCGCTGATGAAGACGCGCTTGCCCTTCAGGCTGGGATAGATGGCGCCGCTCATGCGAGCAGGCCCCGCTTGGCGAGATTGGCCATCAGCGCGGCAAGTCCGAATTTCCACGGCGCCGCCTGCTTCGACGTCACGACCCGGTTCACCAGCCGTCCCAGGCGCGGGGTGGAGATGGCGACGATGTCGCCCACCTTGTGGGTGAAGCCGCGTCCCGGTTCGTCGCGATCCTGGACGGGTGCGAACAGCGTGCCCAGGAACAGGGCCAGACCGTCGGGATATTGATGCTCGGAAAGCGTCTGACGCACCAGTTCCAGCGGATCGCGGCTGATCTGGTTCATGCTGCTGGTGCCTTCCAGCCTGTAGCCTTCCGGGCCGTCGATGGTGAGTTCGACCACAGCGTTGCGCACGTCATCGATGGTGAAATCATTGTCGAACAGCCGGACGAGCGGCCCCAGCGAACAGGATGCATTATTGTCCTTGGCCTTGCCCAGCAGCAGGGCGGAACGACCCTCCAGATCGCGCAGATTGACGTCGTTGCCCAACGTCGCGCCGACGGTCCGGCCGCCGGCATCGACGATCAGCACGATCTCCGGCTCCGGATTGTTCCAGTTGGAATCGGAACGGATGCCGATCTCCGCGCCCGCGCCCACCGTCGAGAGCACCGGCGCCTTGGTGAACACCTCCGCATCCGGGCCAATGGCGACCTCCAGATATTGCGACCAGAGCCCGTCTTCGATCAGCGCCTGCTTGAGCGCCGCCGCCTCGGCCGAACCCGGCACGACGGCGCGGATCGACCCGCCGACCCGCTCCTCAAGCCGCGCCCGGATTTCCGCCGCCGCGCCTGCTTCGCCGCGCGCCTGTTCCTCGATCACCCGTTCGATGGCGGAAAAGGCGAAGGTCACGCCGCAGGCCTTGACGCATTGCAGGTCGACCGGGCTCAGCAGCGGCAGGTTCAGCCTATTCAGCGCGCCCAGCGCTACACCATTGGCTGTCCTGGCGGCAGGCAGCATTTCGACCAGTTGCGCGACAGTGGGGGCGACGCGGCTCATGTCATAGGCGACGCCGCCTTCGACCAATATGGGGGTTGGGCCCTCCGCCGTTTCCATGCGGCCAAGGAACAGGCCAGACCGCCAGTCGGCGGGAAGGCAATCGAGCAAAGTGGAGACCCCCGGCATCATCGACTCCTAAGAACGTCCGTTATTGATAGCGCTACCACCACGACTGGCGGTCGAAGTCAAGGGTGCTGGGAGTCGTAGCCGCGGAACCGCCCCATCGCCCGCGCATTTCCTCCTGAAAAAGGAGGCAGCACGCTCATGGCCGCTCGCGCATATTGGCAGGGGCAGATTCGTCTGGCGCTGGTATCCATTCCGGTGGAGATCTATGCCGCCACCAAGTCCGGCGCGCAGATCGCCTTCCACCAGATACACCAGCCCAGCGGCAAGCGCGTCCGTTATGAAAAGACCGTTCCCGGCCTGGGCCCGGTCGATCCGGAGGACATCGTCAAGGGCTATGAGCTGTCCAAGGGCGACTATGTGCTGCTCCAGCCCGACGAGATCGACGCGGTGAAGCTGGAGAGCAAGAAGACGCTCGAACTCACCCAGTTCGTCGACGCCAGCGAGATCGATGTCCTCTATTATGAGCGGCCCTATTATGTCGTGCCCGCCGACGATCTGGCGGAGGAAGCCTTCATCGTCCTGCGGGAGGCGCTGCGGCGGACGAAGAAGGTCGGGCTGGGCCAGCTTGCCATGCGGGGCCGGGAATATATCGTCTCGCTGAAGCCTTGCGGCCGGGGCATGGTTCTGGAAACGCTGCGCTATGCCGATGAGGTGAACCGCGCCCAGAGCTATTTCCGCGACATAGAGGATGCGAAGCCCGATGCGGAGCTGCTCGACCTTGCCGAGACGCTGATCGAGAAGAAGACCGCGCCCTTCAAGCCCGACAGCTTCCACGACCGCTATGTGGACGCGCTGGAAAGGCTGATCGAAAAGAAGAAGAAGTCGAAGGGCCGCCGCGTCATAGAGGAGGAAGAGGAGGGCGCGGCTCCGCGCGGCAGCAATGTGATCGACCTGATGGCGGCGCTCAAGAAGTCGGTCGGTTCCGGCGCGGCTTCTTCCGCCGCGAAACCGGCGGCGAAGAAGGCGCCTGCCGCCAAGGCGCCCGCCAAGGCCACGACGCGAAAGACCCCCGCCAAGCCGGCCAGCCGAAAACGGGCCTGACCCATGGCCGATGCCGATCCGCTCAGCACCTATAACCGCAAGCGCGATTTCACCCGCACCCGCGAGCCGGCGGGCAAGCGCGGACGCAGCCACGGCAATGGCAACGGCTTCATCGTGCAGAAGCACGATGCGACCCGCCTGCATTACGACTTCCGCCTGGAAATGGATGGCGTGCTCAAGAGCTGGGCAGTGACGCGCGGCCCCAGCATCGATCCCGCGGACAAGCGGCTGGCCGTCCGCACGGAGGATCATCCGCTGTCCTATGCGACGTTCGAGGGGACCATTCCCAAGGGGGAATATGGCGGCGGCACCGTGATGCTCTGGGACGAGGGCACATGGGAACCCGTTCCGGGCAAGAGCGCGAGCGACATCGAAAAAGGGCATCTCCATTTCATCCTGCACGGGCAGCGGATGCGGGGCGAATGGCTGCTGATCCGACTGAAGCCGCGGGGCAGGGAAAAGGGAGAAAACTGGCTGCTGCGCAAGATCGAGGATGCCCATGCCGGCAGCGCGGACGAACTGACCGCGCGCGAGCTGACGAGCATCAGGAGCGGTCGCACCATGGCGGAAATCGCCGCCGGCACGCCGCCCATGTCGCTGAAGGGGAAGAGGGGAAAAGCCTTTGACGCGGCGATGGCGCAGGCCGACCGCGCCGTCCCGGCGAAAAGGCGCGCCAAGGCAGGGACGGGCCGCATGCCGGCCTTCCGGCCGCCGCAACTGGCGACGCTGGTCGATGCCGTGCCCACGGGCAATGGCTGGATGCACGAGATCAAATATGACGGGTATCGCTGTCTGGTTTCCGTATCGGGCGGGAAGGTCAAGATCTTTACGCGGTCGGGCCTCGACTGGACGGATCGGTTTGCGCCGTTGCCGGCGGAAATCGGGGCGATGAACCTGCCCGCCGCCCTGATCGATGGCGAAATCGTCGCCCCCGGCAGCGATGGGAATCCGGATTTCTCCACGCTTCAACAGGTGTTGAAGGGAGAGGGAAAGGCGGCGCTGCACCTGTTCGCCTTCGACCTGCTGCATCTGGACGGGCAGGATCTGACCGCCATGCCCAATATCGGCCGCAAGGAAAAGCTGGCCGGCCTGTTGGGGGAGGGTTCCGCCCATGTCCATGTCGGCGATCATGTCGTCGGCGCCGGGGAAAAGCTGTTCCACGCCATGTGCGGCGCCGGGCAGGAGGGGATTATTTCCAAGCGCGCCGACGCCGCCTATCGCGGCGCGCGCACGAAGAACTGGCTGAAGGTCAAATGCACCCGCCGTCAGGAATTCGTCATCGTCGGCTGGACTCCCAGCAGCGCCAGCGGCCGGTCCATCCGCAACCTGCTGCTTGGCCAACGGGAAGGGGATGGCCTGGTCTATGCGGGAAAGGTCGGCACGGGCTTCAACGCGGCCAACAGCGCCGGACTGATCGCCGCCCTGGGCAAGCGCGGGCGCAAGGCCGCCGCGCTCAGCGTGCCGCGCAGCGAAAGCAAAGGCGCCCAATGGGTCCGCCCCGATCTGGTCGCTGAAATCGCCTTTGCCGAATTCACGGCGGAGCATATCGTCCGCCATGCCAGCTTCCTTGGCCTGCGCGAGGACAAGGCAGCCGGCGACGTTCGACGCGAGGAAGCCATGCCGACGCCCGAAGCCCATAGCTCGATCCGGATCAGCAATCCCGACCGGCTGATCTTTCCGGAGGCGAAGATCACCAAGGGCGAGCTGGCCGATTATTACGCCCGCATGGGCGCGGCGATGCTGCCCTGGATCGTCCGCCGGCCGATCAGCCTGGTCCGCTGTCCGCAGGGCCGGGCGAAAAAATGCTTCTTCCAGAAGCATGACAGCGGCAGCTTCGGCGATCATGTCAAACATGTCCCGATCCGCGAGAAGGAAGGGAATGAGGAGGATTATCTCTATATCGAGGATAGCGAGGGATTGTTGGCCTGCGTCCAGATGGGCGCGATCGAATTTCATGGCTGGGGGTCCAGTGTCGCGGATGTGGAGCGGCCGGATCGCATGATCTTCGACCTCGATCCCGACGAGGGGCTGGACTTTGAGGATGTGAAGAAGGCCGCGCGGGACATCCGGCGGGCGCTGGAGGATCTGGGCCTCACCAGCTTCGCCATGCTGTCCGGCGGCAAGGGCATCCACGTCGTCGTGCCGCTGACGCCGCAGGCGCAATGGCCGGAGGTCAAGGATTTCGCGGACCGCTTCGCCCGCGCCCTCGCCACCCAGGAACCGGACCGCTTCACCGCGACGATGAGCAAGGCGAAGCGCAAGGGCCGCATCTTCATCGACTGGCTGCGCAACCAGCGCGGCGCGACGGCTGTGCTGCCCTATGTGGTGCGCGCCCGCGAGCCGGCTTCCGTCGCCGCCCCCGTCACTTGGGAAGAGCTGGACGGGATCGACAGCGCCGCGCACTTCACGGTGAAGGATGCCGCCGTCCTGCTGGACCGCGCCTCTTCGCGGGACCTGCGCGGCTGGGGCGAGGCGCATCAGCCGCTGCCGGCGCATTAGGGCGGCCTGCGTCATCCGACGGGGGCCGCACGCTCCGGATTTTTGCTGTCGCATCGGTGCGAAGGGAGAGTCGGTTCCCGCGTCCCACACGGCGCTTGGGCGGATTTTTGCCGCATTCGCCTTTTCTGCGCCTGTGCTTTGTTGCATATCGGGAATCACCATGACGAAGCCGACCGAAGAAGCGCCCGATAGCGCCGCCGCCGCCCCTGCCTCCACCGCCGAGACGTCCGACATGGCCTCCGCAGCGCGTAAATCGGCGGGCAAGGCGGTCTGGATGGGAACGGCCGTCGGCATAGGATCGGCCGCCATCGTCGCGGCGCTGCTCTACGCGAACAAGAAACGGGGCTGAAGCTCCCTCCGGCAAAGCGGAAAAAAAGGAGGCGGCATGGCCTTCGCTCCATGCCGCCTCATGATGCGACCCTTCCAGGGCTCTGTCCCCGCTCGGACGGGGAATTATCCTATGCCGCGCTGCCGCTCAGATAGGCGATCAGTTCCGGCTTGCTGACCGACATGCTCTTGTCCGCGTCGGCGGTGACGAAGGCGCCGTCGGCCCAGGCGGTCACTTCGGCGGGCGGAAGGGACTGGCCCGTCGCCTTCAGCTCCTGATCCTTGAGCGCCACCATCCAGCGCGAAAATTCCGCCTTGTCGAGCTGCCCGTCATGATTCTGGTCATAGGCCGGAAATTCCGTATCGACGATGGATGCGACCGCATCGCCCGGCGTCGCGGGCTGGGCCTCATTCCCCTGCGGCGAGGCCGGAGCGGCTTCCTGCGGCGCGGCTGCCCCCGCCTGCGCAAGGGCGGGCGTTGCGGCCAGGAGGGCGCCCGTCAGAAGAAATGCGCGGATCATCATCTGCTCCAGAACCGATCGTCCGTATTTCACATGGAGTAATAGCCAGATAAAACATGTGGTTCCTGACTTTTTGTTCATGCCGCTCCACTCATCTTCCGATTCGCGTCGTTTCGCCGCCCGATCCTGCCATTAATGGGATGAAGTACGGGAAAGCGGTGCTTCCTGCCCTGTCCTTGCGGTCGATTTGCCCCGGAAAGGCGGTGCTGCTAGGCGGCGCAGCGACATTCAACTCATGCACGCAGGATTCGCCCGATGGTCCCCCGTTACGCCCGCCCGCAAATGACCGCCCTTTGGGAGCCGGAAGCCCGCTTCAAAATCTGGTTCGAGATTGAGGCGCATGCGACCGAAAAGCTGGGCGAACTGGGCGTCGTGCCGGCATCCGCGGCCAAGGCGCTCTGGGACTGGTGGGCGACCAACCCCGCGATCGACGTGCCGGCCATCGACGCGATCGAGGCCGTGACCAAGCATGACGTCATCGCCTTCCTGACCTGGGTTGCGGAGCAGGTGGGCGACGAAGCCCGCTTCATGCACCAGGGCATGACGTCCAGCGATGTGCTCGATACCTGCCTGGCCGTGCAGTTGAGCCGCGCCGCCGACCTGTTGATCGAGGATCTCGACAAGCTGCTGGAGGTCATCAAGCGCCGGGCCTATGAGCATAAGCTGACCCCGACCATCGGCCGCAGCCATGGCATCCATGCGGAGCCGGTGACCTTCGGCCTTAAAATGGCAGAGGCCTATGCGGAGTTCAGCCGCTGCAAGGCGCGCCTGATCGCCGCCCGTGCCGAAGTCGCGACCTGCGCCATTTCCGGCGCGGTCGGCACCTTCGCCAATATCGACCCCCGCGTCGAGGAACATGTCGCGGAAAAGCTGGGCCTTGCCATCGAGCCGGTGTCGACGCAGGTCATCCCGCGCGACCGCCATGCGATGTTCTTCGCCACGCTGGGCGTGATCGCCTCCTCCATCGAGCGGCTCGCCGTCGAGGTCCGCCACCTTCAGCGCACCGAGGTGCTGGAGGCGGAGGAATATTTCTCGCCCGGCCAGAAGGGCAGTTCCGCCATGCCGCACAAGCGCAATCCGGTGCTGACCGAGAATTTGACCGGCCTTGCCCGCATGGTGCGCAGCTATGCCTTGCCGGCGATGGAGAATGTGGCGCTATGGCATGAGCGCGACATTTCGCACTCGTCGGTCGAGCGCTATATCGGTCCCGACGCCACCATCACGCTCGACTTCGCGCTGGGCCGGCTGACGGGCGTCATCGACAAGCTGCTCGTCTACCCTGAGCGGATGATGAAGAATCTCGACAAGATGGGCGGCCTGGTCCACTCGCAGCGGGTGCTGCTGGCGCTGACGCAGGCGGGCGTCTCGCGGGAGGACAGCTACCGCTATGTCCAGCGCAACGCGATGAAGGTCTGGGAATCGGACGGCCAGCTATCGCTGATGGAATTGCTGAAGGCCGACCCCGACGTCGCGGTCGCCCTCACGGCGGAGCAGATCGAAGAGAAGTTCAACCTCGACTATCACTTCCGCCAGGTCGACACGATCTTCCGCCGGGTATTCGGGGAATAGGATCGAACAGGCCCGGCAAGCCGTGCCGGGCCTGCCGGTTCCGTGATCCTGTGAAAGCAGGAGCACGGTGCAGCCCTGGTGGATCGCTGCCGCGCTAGAACCCGGCCCTCATGACGGAAAAGCCGTCAATGCGGAACGGCGTCCGACTGCCGCCGGATCAGCTCATAATCGAGCAGCAGATGCGAAGGCTTTTCCCCCGACTTGCCCTTGCGCGCCTTGATCTGCCGCACCAGCAATTCGACGGCGGCACGTGACATGGCGCTGATCGGCTGGCGGATCGTCGTCAGTTCAGGCCAGATCGTGGTCGCCAGCGACGTATCGTCGAAGCCGCAGACGGTCAGGTCGCCCGGCACGTCCAGTCCGCTGCGATGGGCGATGGCGACGGCCGCCGCCGCCATGTCGTCATTGCTGGCGAATATCGCGGTCGGCGGCTCGGGCAGCGCCAGAATGCGTTCCGCCGCATCCAGTCCGGAGCGATAGGTGAAATAACCCTGCTCGACCAGCGTCTCGTCCAGCTCGATACCCGCCTCCGCCAGCGCATCGCCATAGCCTTCGAACCGGCGTTGGCTGGCGCTCTGGTTCGGGTGGCCCTTGATGAAGCCGATGCGGCGGTGGCCCAGCGCGATCAGATGGCGCGTCATCGCCAGCGCCGCGGCATGGTCGTCGATGCTGACGGCCGACATGTCTGCGGGCGCTTCCCCGGTGGCGACCGCGACCGCGACGATGTCCGCCGCCTTCAGCGCATCCTTCATGGCCTGATGATCGCACAATGGGGGCGGAAGGATGACTCCGTTGATCCGGCCGCGCAACAGATGGTCGACCACCGTGTCGATGGCGGTTTCCTCATCCCATTTCTCCACCACCAGATCGACCCCGCTGCGGCTCGCCTGGTCCAGGCTGCCGACCAGGAATTCGCTCAGATAGGAGGCCGACGGGTTGCTGTAGAGCAGGCCGATACGGGTTTCGTCCCCGCCCGCCAGACTGCGCGCGGCGGCGCTGGGCGAATAGTTGAGCGCGGCGATGGCCGCTTCCACCTTTTCCTTGGTGGCGCTTCTCACGATCTGTTCGCCGTTGATGACGCGGGACACCGTCATGGGCGACACACCCGCATGTTTCGCAACATCATTGATGGTAGGGGCGTTGCGCTGCCGCCTAGAGCTTCTCGGTTCCATGGGCGTAATGGTAACGGGAAGCTCGCCCGATACTAAGCAAAATCCTCCAACCCGCTTCCGGACCGGTCAGGCGCGGCCCCTGTTCCGGGGATGGCCGCCCGCATCCAGCACGGTTTCCATCGCGACATAGGTGGAGGTGCTGGCGACATGGGGCAGGCTGGAGATCTTCTCGCCCAGCACGGCGCGGTAACGGCGGATGTCGGCGGTCCTCACCTTCAGCAGATAATCGAAGCTGCTGGCGATCATATGGCATTCCTCGACCTCGGGAATGCGGCGGACGGCGGCATTGAACTCATCCAGCGCCTTTTCGCGCGTGTCGGACAGCTTCACCTCCGCAAAGGCGACATGGTCCATGCCCAGCTTCGCGGGATCGACGATGGCGCGAAACCCGCGGATCACCCCGGTGTCGATGAGGCGACGCAGGCGAACCTGACAGGGCGTCTTGGACAGGCCCACCGTCTGGGCAAGATCGGTGACTGTCATGCGGCCATCCTCGACCAGGGCGGCGACGATCTTCCGATCGAACTCGTCCATTTCGATCGTCGTCGGCTGATTTTTCATGGATTGCGCCGTGGGAGCAGGTTGTCGCGAAAAGCCACGCATTTTCCGACAAGGATGATGGTCGGGGAGAGAGGATTCGAACCTCCGGCCCCTGCCTCCCGAAGACAGTGCTCTACCAGGCTGAGCTACTCCCCGACCGATAGCGGGTCCGTTTCGAGGCGATCCCGCTGGGCAGGCCGCAGCCTATAGAGGCGGCTTTTCCGGCTGGCAAGCGGCCGATGCGGTTTTTTTTGGGCAGCCTATAAAAGCCCCGCCTGGCGGAAGCTGAAACGGCCTTTTCCGGTGTGGATCACATGGTCCGCCAGCGCGATCTCGATCGGCCGCAGGCGTTTCGACAGGGTCCGGGTCAGCCGGATGTCGGCCCAGCGGGGAAGGGGGCTGCCCGGCCGTTGCTGTTCGATCGCCAGCCAATGGCTTTCCCATCGCAGCAGCGCGCCCACGGTGCAGTGCCAGTCCTGATCGGCGCGCAGCCGGTGGAGTGGGCGCCATTCCTCGTCCAGGACGAGGAGGTTTAGGGAAACGCATTCACACATGCGCGGCAGAATGGGCTTGCGCCGCGTGAGCGGTAGGGGAAGGCTGATCCCTTTCCGACCGGATGGCGGACAATTTGATCCGTTTCGCAGCATTTGGCGTCGGCGGGCCGCTTCGCTACAGGAGGGGACATTCGCCAGAATCATGAAAGTGTCCGCATGGCATCCTTCCCGCCCCATTATGAGCAGCAATATCTGGACTTGATGCGGCAGATCTGGCGGCATGGGGATGAGCGGATCGACCGGACGGGCGTGGGCACGCGGTCGATATTGGGCGCGACGATGCGCTTCTCCCTGGCCGACGATGCGGTGCCGCTGCTCACCACCAAGCGGGTCTACTGGAAAGTCGCGGCGCGGGAGATGCTCTGGTTCCTGACCGGCGACACCAACATTCGCGAACTGGTGCGGCAGGGCGTGCATATCTGGACCGACTGGCCGCTCGACAGCTATCGCCGGGCCACGGGCGAGGAGATCGACCGCGATGCGTTCGAGGCGCGGATCGTCGAGGATGAGGCCTTCGCGGCGCGTTGGGGCGATCTGGGGCCGGTCTATGGCGCGCAATGGGTGAATTGGCCGCGCTATGAGGAGGTCGGGGACGGGCTCTACCGCCGGGCCGCGCAGGGACATAACCAGATTGCCGATCTGGTCGAGGCGATCCGGACCAGTCCCGGATCGCGGCGTTTGCTGTTCACTGGCTGGAACGTGGCGGAAGTATCGCGCATGGCGCTGCCGCCCTGCCATATGACCTATCAGTTCCAGGTGGCGAACGGGCGCCTGAACGGGCTGCTGTTCCAGCGGAGCTGCGATCTGGGGCTGGGATTCGCCTTCAATATCTTCGGCCTGTCGATGATCACCCGGATGCTGGCGCAGCAATGCGATCTGGAGGCAGGCGAGATCGTCTGGCAGGGCGGGGACGTGCATCTCTACCTCAACCATGCCGCGCTGGTGGAGGAGCAGATCGAGCGAATTCCAGCGGGCAGCCCCAAATTGCGGATCAACCGTCGGCCTTCGAGCATTTTCGACTATCGGATCGAGGATTTCGAAGTGGTCGATTATGCGCCGCAAAGGCATATCGCCGCCCCCGTCGCCGTCTAGCGGAGGACGAGGCGCGGCCAAATGGGTCAGTAAGGCTTGCCTTTGCGGGTGTTGTAATATAATAATTGCACTGAGCAATATTATTGCAATGCACAAAAGGAGGCAGGATGAGCGACCGGATCGATTCGGACGCCGGAATGGAAGGGGCGGGGCGTAATCTGCCGCCGCTTCGGCTGCATGTGCCGGAGCCGAAATTCAGGCCGGGCGACACCGCCGATTTCAGCGATTTCGACATTCCGCCCGCGGGTGCGCAGCCAAGGCCGGACGAGACCGCGCAGCCGGGCGACATGCGCGACCTTGCCTATGGACTGGTCCGGGTGCTGGACGAGGAAGGGGCGGCGGTCGGCCCCTGGGATCCGAAGCTGCCGCCCGAAACGCTGCTGAAGATGCTGCGGGCCATGGCGCTGACCCGGGCGTTCGACGCGCGCATGTTCCGCGCGCAGCGGCAGGGCAAGACCAGCTTCTACATGAAGTCGACGGGTGAGGAAGCCGTGTCGATCGGCGCCGCGGCTGCGCTGGCCAGCGACGACATGTGCTTCCCCAGCTATCGCCAGCAGGGCATATTGATCGCGCGTGGCTGGCCCATCGTCGACATGATGAACCAGATCTATTCGAACAAGGGCGACAGGCTGAAGGGGCGCCAGCTTCCCATCATGTATTCGGCGCGGGAGGCGGGGTTCTTCTCCATTTCCGGCAACCTCACGACCCAATATCCGCAGGCGGTGGGCTGGGCCATGGCCAGCGCGGCGCGGGGCGACACGCGGATCGCGGCGACCTGGTGCGGGGAAGGGTCCACGGCGGAGGGCGACTTCCATTCCGCCTGCACCTTTGCCAGCGTCTATCGCGCGCCTGTGATCATGAATGTCGTGAACAACCAGTGGGCGATCAGCAGCTTTTCGGGCTTTGCGGGCGCCGAAGCGACGACCTTCGCGGCGCGGGCCATCGGCTATGGCATTGCCGGCCTCAGGGTCGACGGCAACGATGCGCTGGCGGTCTATGCTGCGACGCGCTGGGCCGCCGACAGGGCACGGGCCAATGCGGGCCCGACCCTGATCGAACATTTCACCTATCGCGTCGAGGGGCACAGCACGTCGGACGATCCCAGCGCCTATCGTTCCGCCGACGAGGCGAGCCACTGGCCGCTGGGCGACCCCATCGCACGGCTGCGGAAACATTGCATCGCGCTCGGCATCTGGGACGAGGAGCAGCATGCGGCGATGGACAGGGAACTGGCCGAAACGGTCCGCGACGCGGCGCGGGAGGCAGAGAAGAACGGCATCCTCGGCCACGGCCTGCACCACCCGATGGAATCGATGTTCGAGGATGTGTTCGAGGAAATGCCCTGGCACCTGCGCGAGCAGCAGCAGCAGATGCTCGACGAATGGAAGGCAGCCGGCCTGTGAGCGACATGATGAGCGAAGCGGTTACGGAAACCCACGGTGATACGGTCCAGATGAACATGATCCAGGCGATCAACAGCGCTCTGGACGTGATGATGGAGCGCGACCCCGACGTGGTCGTGATGGGCGAGGATGTCGGCTATTTCGGCGGCGTCTTCCGCGCAACGGCGGGCTTGCAGCAGAAATATGGCAAGAATCGCGTGTTCGATACGCCGATCACCGAATGCGGCATTATCGGCGTCGCGGTGGGCATGGGCGCCTATGGCCTGAGGCCAGTGCCGGAGATCCAGTTTGCCGACTATATCTATCCCGCGCTGGACCAGCTTGTGTCGGAAGCGGCGCGGCTCCGCTACCGCTCGGCGGGGGAGTTCATCTCGCCCATGACGGTGCGCTCGCCCTTTGGCGGCGGCATATTCGGCGGGCAGACGCACAGCCAGTCGCCCGAAGGCATCTTCACCCATGTGTCGGGCGTGAAGACGGTGATCCCGTCGACGCCCTATGACGCCAAGGGCCTGTTGATCGCGGCCATAGAGGATAACGATCCCACGATCTTCTTCGAACCCAAACGCATCTACAACGGGCCGTTCAACGGGCATTACGACGCGCCGGCCAAGAGCTGGGCGGGACATGCGCAGGCGCAGGTGCCGACGGGCTATTATCGCATAAGCCTGGGCGAGGCGCGGGTGGCGCGGGCGGGCGAGGCGCTGACCATAATCTGCTATGGCACGATGGTTCATGTGGTCGAGAATATGGTTGCCGAAATGGGCGTGGATGCTGAAATCCTCGACCTGCGCACGCTGGTGCCGCTGGACATCCAGGCGATCGAGCGGTCGGTGCGGAAAACCGGGCGTTGCCTGATCGTGCATGAAGCCACGCGGACAAGCGGCTTTGGCGCGGAATTGATGGCGCAGGTGCAGGAGCGGTGCTTCTACCACCTCGAAGCGCCGATCGAGCGCGTCACCGGCTTCGACACGCCTTATCCGCACAGTCTGGAATGGGCCTATTTCCCCGGCCCGGTGCGAATTCGCGAGGCCATCAACAAGATTTTGAAGGATTGAGGGGCTGTCATGGCGCTTTTTACGTTCAGGTTGCCGGACATCGGTGAAGGCATTGCGGAAGCGGAGATCGTCGGCTGGCATGTGAAGGTCGGCGACCGGGTCGAGGAAGACCAGCCGATCGCCGACATGATGACCGACAAGGCGACGGTGGAAATGGAATCGCCGGTTGCCGGCACGGTGGTCCGGCTGGCCGGGGAGCCGGGACAGCAGATCGCCATCGGTTCCATGCTGGTGGAGATCGAGACGGAAGGAGAGGGCGAAGCCTCTGCTCCCAACGTCGAGGCAGCTCCGCCGCCCGCGATCACGGCGCCCCTGCCTGAAGCGGCGGGGGAGGGCGGCG
This sequence comes from Sphingobium fuliginis, assembly GCF_004152845.1. Taxonomy (GTDB): domain Bacteria; phylum Pseudomonadota; class Alphaproteobacteria; order Sphingomonadales; family Sphingomonadaceae; genus Sphingobium; species Sphingobium fuliginis. The sequence continues at coordinate 15,466 of NZ_SEON01000001.1, read as the reverse complement.
AGCGGGGCGATCCTGCCCCAGCCGTTGCTGAGGAAAGGCCGGCCGCGCCCATGCCCTCCGCTAACGTCTCCCAGCAGGGGAGGACGGCTGCGAAGGCCGATGTGCTGGCTTCGCCCGCCGTTCGGGCCCGCGCCAGGGAACTGGGCATCGACCTTTCCCAGGTGAAGCCGGGCGGCGATCATATCCGCCATTCCGATCTCGACGCCTTTCTCCTTTACGGATCGGGGCAGGGCTATCGGCCGGCCGGGCGCTCAGGAAGGCGCGCCGACGAGGAGGTCAAGGTCATCGGCCTGCGCCGCCGCATCGCGGAGAACATGGCCGCCTCCAAACGCGCCATCCCGCATTTCTCCTATGTCGAGGAGATCGACGTCACTGCGCTGGAGGAAACCCGCGAGCAACTGAATGCCCATCGCGGCGACAAGCCGAAGCTCACTCTGCTGCCGCTGCTGATCGTGGCGATCTGCCGTGCTCTGCCCGAATTTCCCATGCTGAACGCGCGCTATGACGATGAGGCGGGCGTGGTGACGCGCTATGGCGCCGTGCATATGGGGATTGCGACCCAGACCGACGCTGGACTGATGGTGCCGGTGATCCGCGATGCGCAGGACCGCAATGTCTGGCAGCTCGCGGCGGAGATAAAAAGGCTGGCCGACGCGGCCCGCACGGGCAAGGCGAAGTCGGAGGAACTGTCCGGCTCGACGCTGACCCTCACCTCGCTGGGGCCGCTGGGCGGGGTGGCGACGACGCCGGTCATCAACCGGCCGGAAGTGGCGATCATCGGACCGAATCGCATTATCGAGCGGCCGGTCTTCCGGGGCCGTGAAGTGGTGCCTGCCAAGCTCATGAACCTGTCGATCAGTTGCGACCATCGGGTGGTCGACGGTTGGGACGCGGCGAGCTTCGTCCAGGCGGTGCGGAAGTTGCTGGAAACGCCTGTCCTGCTGTTCGCGGATTAGGCTATTGGTGGTGGTGAGGGATGGCGGAACGCGGCCTTCTCCGGGCTGCCGGCCCCCTTATCGGCCGTTGTCCGCCAGCACGTCCACGCTGGTCGTGCCGTCGGCCGCTTGCGCGAACAGGAGCAGGAAGGCGCTGCCGTCATCCTTGCGCGAGCCGCCCAGTACATGGTCGCCGCCCATAACCTTGTGTTCGGCATCGAAACCCGCGCGGCGCGCCTGGGTATAGTAGAAGTCCATCACGCTCTGCCATGGGACAGGGGTCACGAATGTCGCCGCGCGCAGCGTGCATCCGTCCTTTTCCGCACCCGCCGCTTCCGTCAGCTGCGCGCCCGGATAGACGGTGAATGGTTCCGGCAGACGGCTGGCCCATTGCGCACCATGGATGAGCCGCTCGCGGCAGAAGGCGTTGCCGCCCGGCTTCTTCTGCTCGCTGGCGACGGCGGCGAGCGACGATTCGGATTCCTTGGCCTCCCCCTCGTCCGGCGCAGGCGTGGCGAGCAGCGTGCCGCCGGCGAGCTTGACGGATGCCGCCAGCGCAGCGGCGGCCTCGCCCTTCAGCGCAGGGAGTTTGGCGGTACGCTGCGGCTGGCCGGCGAGCTGCGGATCGACCACGATCTGATTGGCGAGCGCGTCCACCGCATTATTGGTGAGCTGGGCGTCGAGCGCGTTCAGATCATCCTCCTTCTTGCCGCAACCCGCCAGCGGCAGGGCGACAAGTATCGCCAGAACATAGAAAGACCGAACAGGCGGCATGGCTTCACTCCTTCGTAAACAGGGGATGAAGAGCAAAGGTTAATTTTCCGTTAGGGATATTGGTGAATCCGGAAATTCAATCCTGGGGCGGGCCAGTCTCTGCCAACTGGCCCGGCTGTCCGCCTTGCCCTGGGCCTGCCGACACGCCATTTGTGCAACCATGCTCAATATCCTGGCAGCTCTGATCGGCCTCGTCACCCTGATCCTGATGATCCCAGCGGTCTTTCCGCTGCTGGGGGCGCTCAACTGGCTGCTGGTGCCGGTCGCGCTGCTGGGCGCTTTTGTCGGCATGTTCTCGACCAAAAATGGCGGGCGCAATTTCTGTCTGGTCGTGGCGGCCTTCGGTGCGCTGCGGCTGTTCCTGGGCGGAGGCATCCTCTGAATTCCTCCCCGCCATCGGAACAGGCGGCTCGCCGCGGCCTCATCGCGGCGGTGGCCGCCTACTGCGCTTGGGGGCTGCTGCCGATCTATTTCAAGCTGCTGCATCATGTGAATGCAGTGGAGATCGTCAGCCAGCGCGTGCTCTGGTCGCTGCTGTTGATCCTGGCGCTATTGCTGATGCGGCGCAACCTTGTCGAGTTGGTTACGATATTGCGCGACCGGCGGCTTCTTTCGGCCCTCGCCGCATCGGCCGTCCTGATCGGCATGAACTGGCTGACCTATGTCTGGGCGGTGAACGCCGGGCATGTGCTCGCCGCCAGCCTGGGCTATTTCCTCAATCCGCTGGTCACCGTCGGGCTGGGCGTGCTGCTGCTCCACGAAAGACTGCGGCGAGGGCAGTTGGCGGCGGTGGGAATAGCCGCGGTCGGCGTCGCCATCATGGCGGCGACCGCCCTCACGACGCTTTGGATCAGCGTGGCGCTGGCGCTGACCTTCGCCTTTTACGCGCTGATCCGGAAATTGACGCCGGTGGCGCCGATGGTGGGGCTGGGTGTCGAGACATTGCTGTTGATGCCGCCGGCCATGGCCTATCTGTTCTGGCTGTCGGGGCATGGCGGCGTCGGCTTCGGGCAGGACATGCCGACCACCATCCTGCTGATTGCCGCCGGCGCGGTAACGACAGCGCCGCTGCTGCTGTTCGCGACCGCCGCCCACCGGCTGCCCATGGCGACGCTCGGCCTGCTGCAATATCTGGCGCCTTCCCTGCAGTTCCTGTGCGGCATATTGCTGTTCGGGGAAAAGCTGACGGCGGGCCAGATGGCGAGCTTTGCGCTGATCTGGCTCAGCCTCATCCTGTTCGCGGCGGACGGCCTGACCGCTGCCCGCCGCAATCGCCTGGCTACGGTTTAGGCGAACTCGGTCGCTTCGAACCGGACAGGCTCGCCCACCGCCTGGTTGGCCAGTGCGTCCTCCCACATCACGCGATGCCCGCGGATGATGGTGCCGATGGCCTTGCCCGTCAGTTCCATGCCCTCGAAGGGCGACCAGCCGCAGCGCGAAGCCAGCCAGTCGCTGCCGATGGTCCAGCGCTTCTTCAGGTCCACCACGGTGAAGTCGGCATCATAGCCCAGGGCGATGCGGCCCTTGCCCACCAGGCCGAAGACGCGCTGGGGACCGGAGGAGGTCAGTTCGATGAAGCGGCGCAGCGACAGCCGTCCCTCCGCCACATGGTTGAGCAGCAGCGGGACCAGCGTCTGGACGCCGGGCATGCCGCTGGGCGAGCCGGGATAGGGTTTCGCCTTCTCCTCGATCGTGTGGGGGGCATGGTCGCTGCCCAGCACGTCGGGCACGCCCTGGTTCAGCCAGTGCCACAGACCGTCGCGATGCGCGCCGGACCGGATCGGCGGGTTCATCTGCGCATAGGTGCCAAGGCGGGGATAGGCGTCCTCCGCCGCCAGGGTCAGATGCTGGGGCGTCACCTCGCAGGTCGCTATGTCCTTGTGACGGGCGATATATTCCAGTTCGGCGGGCGTCGTCACATGCAGGATATGGATGCGGCGGCGGGCCTTGCGGGCAAGGTCGATGATCCGCTTCGTCGCGATCATCGCGCTTTCATCGTCGCGCCAGACGGGGTGGGAGGACGGGTCGCCCTCCACGCGATGATCCTTGCGGGCGTTCATCCGCGCCTCATCCTCGGCATGGATGGCGACGCGGCGGGTGCCGCTGGCCAGCACGCGCGACAGGGCGTCGTCATCGTCGACCAGCAGGCTGCCGGTCGAGGCGCCCATGAAGATCTTGACCCCCGATGTGCCGGGAATCCGCTCCAGCTCCTTCAACCGCTCGGCATTGTCGGCGGTGGCGCCGACATAGAAGGCATGGTCGCACCACATGCGGTGATGGGCGCGCTTCAGCTTGTCGTGCACGCGATCGGCGGTGTCGGTATTGGGGTTGGTGTTCGGCATTTCGAACACGGCGGTGACGCCGCCCAGCACCGCGGCGCGGCTGCCCGATTCCAGGTCTTCCTTATGCTCCAGCCCCGGTTCGCGAAAATGGACCTGGCTGTCGATGCAGCCGGGCAGCACGTCCAGGCCGGTGCAGTCGATCGCCTCTCCCGCGTCGCCCAGCGCCGTGCCGATGGCGACGATCCTGCCGCCGCGCACGCCCACATCCACGCTTTCCGCCCCGCCGGGGGTGTGCACGGTGCCGTTCTTGAGGAGAAGGTCGAAAGTCATGTCGGTCTCGCCAGCTTGGGGGTGGGCTTGGATATGATGGGCGATTGTCCTACCTAAAGCCGATGACCGGCACCACCCTTACCGACCGCGCTCTCCTCAGAATTTCCGGCGAGGAGGCGAAAAGCTTCCTTCAGGGCCTGCTCACCCGCGATGTGCTGGGGCTGAAGGAGGGCGAACCGCGCTGGACCGCGCTGCTGACGCCACAGGGCAAGGCGCTGTTCGACTTCATCCTGTGGGCGGATGGCGAGGATGTGCTGATCGATTGCGAGGCGAGTCAGGCGGAAGCCTTGGCGAAGCGTCTGACGATTTACCGGCTGCGGCGCAAGGTCGCCATTGCGCGGGCCGATGAACTGGCGGTGCATTGGGCGCTGGAGGCTTCTGGCAAGCCTTTCGACCCACGTCTGTCGCAACTCGGCCATCGCTGGATCGCGCCGCCGGATGAGGGCGATGCTTCGGCGGCATTTCGGGCGCACCGGCTGTCGCTCGGCATATTCGAGGGGGTGGGCGAACTGGGACAGGACCAGATCCTATGGCTGGAAACCAATGCCGGCGAACTGGGCGGGGTCGATTATGACAAGGGATGCTATGTCGGGCAGGAAAACACCGCCCGCATGCATTATCGCAACAAGGTGAACCGGCGCCTGGTCGCGGTGCCGCTGGCCCAGGCCGACGAGAAACGGCAGAAGGCCGCGCTGGCCGATCTTGGCCTCTCCATCGAATTGCGGCGGGTGGAGGATGTCGATCCCGCGTTCCTGCCCGGCTGGCTCGCTGGGGCCGTGGCGGACCAGGCCGCCGGATGAAGCGCGCGCTTTTCGCGCTGCTGGGCGCGTGGCTGCTGATCGTTCCCGCTCAGGCGGAAACGCGCTGGACGCTCGTCCGAAGCTATCCGCACGATCCCGGCGCCTTTACCGAGGGGCTCTTCTACCATGACGGCGCCCTGTACGAGAGCACGGGTCTGGAAGGCGAGTCGGAGATTCGGAAGGTCGATCCCAAAAGCGGCAAGGTGCTGAACCGCCGGATCGTTCCCCGCCCTTATTTCGGGGAAGGCATCGTCAACTGGAAGGATCGGCTGATCAGCCTGACCTGGCGGCATCGGCAGGGTTTCGTCTGGAAGCTCGATGATTTTTCGCCGGTTTCCCAGTTCCGTTATGAAGGGGAAGGCTGGGGGCTGACGCAGGATGGGCGCAGCCTCATCATGAGTGACGGCACCGCGCAATTGCGGTTCCTGGACCCCGAAGGGCTGACCGAAGAGCGCCGGATCACGGTGACATGGAACGGCCGCCCGGTGGAGCGGCTCAATGAACTGGAATATGTGAAGGGCGAGATCTGGGCCAATATCTGGTACGACACCCATATCGTCCGGATCGATCCGCGCACGGGCGCGGTGATCGGCTGGCTCGACATCGCGCCGCTCCTGAAGGCGAGCGGCGCGAAGGACAGCGAGGCGGTGGCGAACGGCATCGCCTATGACGCGAAGGCCGACCGGCTGTTCGTGACAGGCAAGAACTGGGCCAGGCTTTTCGAGATCAGGATCGGGAAATGAATTGGGTGGCGGGCGTATTGGGAGCGGGGCGGTAAGGGCGCCTATTGGCCAATTACACCCGGATCGCCGTACCGCTTAACGAACAGTAGCCCGATAGCTCAGCCGGCCGCTCTCCCCCGGTGAAATCTCGTCCAGCACGGTCCAGCGGACATGGGTGATGTCGGCAGGCACGGCCCGACGGGTTCCGCCCAGCGGAGTTGGCAGCCAGAGGTCGGCAAGGCGCCCCCAATGAGCACCCCCATCCACCGAAACCTGCATGGCCGGATCGCTGAGGTCGAGTTGCGTACCGCGCGGCACGGCATTGGTGACGGCCAGGCCGCGCACCGGACGGTTGCCCTCATTGCGCCAGTTGACGACGAAGATAAGCTGGTCGCCCGATCCTGCACGGTCGGCGCTTTCCAGCACGCGGCGGGCGCGGCCGTTGACGTCGGTGCTGACCCGCTCCACGAACATCTGCCGCTCCAAACGGATCTCCTGCCGTGCCGACGCAAGCTGCGGCGCCGCCGTGCAGGCGAGAGCGACGAGCCAAGCCCCCAATTTCATCCCAGTCCCCCATGCTGTTTCCCGGCCGAATGTGGCAGCAGGTGCCGAAGATTTGGTTAAGACCTTGTTTCCCTTGCTATCCGCCTGTTTCGCTGATGTAAATCGTCGGGCCTAAATTGACGGACCGGTGCCGCCGGTGCAGAAAAAGGGCGGCGGGCAAGGACATTTCAGGCGTGACACCCCAGGAACAGCAGGAGATCAACCGGCGGCGGGACCGCCTGCTGGCGTCGATCGCGCTGACGACCGGGATCGGGCTCGTCCTGGCGCTACCCTTCGCCTTGAGGGAGGGGGCGGAGTTCTTCCTGCCGCTGACCGCCGCGCTGGTGATCGCCATTGCGCTGGTTCCGTTCCTGGAATGGATGGAGCGGCGGCGCGTCCCTTCCGCACTGGCGGCGCTGATGGCGGTGATCGCCTTCCTGCTGGTGGCGAATACCGCCCTCGTGCTGATCGTCGTCCCGGCGGCCGACTGGTTCCGGCTGTTGCCCGAGCGCCTTCCCCAGATACAGAATAATCTCGCCCCGTTGATCGATTTCTATTCGCAGCTTCAGCGCTTCGTCGACGAAACGGTGCAGATGCTGGCGACCGGGCCGGTGGCGGCGGCGCAGACGGCGGCGGTGGATGCGCCCCGATCGCTCCTGCAGTTCGCGGCTACCTCCGCCCCCGCGGCGATCATCCAGATGGTGTTCGCGTTGCTCATCATCTATTTCTTCCTTGCCGGCTGGACGCGACTGCGGCGGCGGACGATCAACAGCCGGGGCAGTTTCGATGGCGCAATGGCGGTGGCGCGGGTGATCCAGAATGTGGTCGACGCGACATCCGCCTATGTCCTCACCATCGCGACGATCAACCTGTGCCTTGGCTTGGCGGTGGCGTTGGCGTTGTGGCTGATCGGCATGCCTTCGCCGCTGATGTGGGGCGGAATTGTCGCGCTGCTGAATTTCGTTCCCTATTTCGGGCCGATGCTGGCGGCCGCCTTGCTGGCGCTCGGCGGGCTCATGGTGTTCGACGATGTGTGGAAGGCGCTGCTGCCCGCGGCCTTGCAGGTCGGATTCCATCTGGTGGAGGCCAATGTCATCACGCCGACGATATTGGGACGGCGGCTCACCATGAACCCCCTGCTGATTCTGGTGTCGCTGACCTTCTGGGGGTGGGTGTGGGGAACCCCGGGCGCCTTGCTGGGCGTGCCGTTGCTGATCATCATCCAGACAGTCGTGTCGGCGGCCGGAACACCGGATATCGCCGGTTTCCTGTTCGAGCGCGGCACGCTGACGGTCGACCCGCGCAAAGAAAATGACGAAAGCCGTGAAACTGATGTTGCAGGCAGTTGACAGGGGGAACGGGGCCGCATAGATGCCCGCCCACACCGAACGCGGGTGTAGCTCAGTTGGTTAGAGCGCCGGCCTGTCACGCCGGAGGTCGCGGGTTCGAGCCCCGTCACTCGCGCCACTTTCCTCAAGGGGGAAGTGGAAGGTTTTCCAGATCAGCATCGTCTGGTGGCCATTGAGGTCATGCCAAGATGCCGCCCTGCGCGGGTGTAGCTCAGTTGGTTAGAGCGCCGGCCTGTCACGCCGGAGGTCGCGGGTTCGAGCCCCGTCACTCGCGCCACTTTCCTTTATAATGGATATGGCTGGAAATGGCCAATTCAGGACATTCCCCTCCCGTAAACGGGAGGGGTTAGGGGTGGGCGCGAGCGTAGCGAGCTTCTGACTTAGCCGTTGCAAAACAGCGCAGATGCCGCGCCAGCCCACCCCCTAACCCCCTCCCGCCTGCGGGAGGGGGAATGTCCGCAATCCATCCATCCCGCCTTCAAAATCCCCGCCAGCGTCCCGTCTCCATCCAGGCAAGCAGGCGCTTCAACGGGAGCACCCAGATCCATATCAGGCCCAGAAAGACATAGACCGGCACCTGCACCATCATCGGCAGCCGTCCGATCAGCGCCGACAGGCTGCCCACAAGCACGGCCCAGAGCGCGATCAGGCCCAGGATCACGAACATGCCCACCGGCTTGCGCCAGCTCGGCTTGTAGGCTGGCCGGGGGTCCGTGCTCATGCTTCATATCCTTCGATCAGTTCGACTTCGGTCAGGATCAGGTGCAGCGGCAGATCCCATGGGTCCGCGGGCAGATCGTCATGTTCCTGCACCGACCAGCCGAGGCCGATCCTCAAGGCATCCGGATAGCGTGCGAACACCCGGTCATAATAGCCGCCCCCTTGCCCCAGCCGGTTCATCGCCCGGTCGAAGCCGATCAGCGGCGCGATGATGACGTCGGGGGTAGCCGGATCGCCCACCGGTTCGGGATGGCTGGTGCCGAACAGGCCGGGGAAAAGCTGTTCCTCCGGGTTCCAGCGCACGAAATCCATGCTGCCAAGCCGATCCAGTACGCGGGGCAGGGCCAGTGTCTTGCCCATGGCCTGCAAGGGCGCGGCCAGCCTTTGCGCGGGGGCTTCATCGTCCAGGCCCATATAGAGAGCCACCACCTCAGCGTCCGCCAGCCGATGCGCAAGGGGGGAAGGGACCACCTTGAACGCCAGCCGGTGCGCCAGCGGATCGAGCGAAGCCACGAAGGCGCGTCGCCTCTGCCGGGCGATGGCACGCAGGGTCGCCTTGTCAGTGTCGTCGCTCATCGGGGGCCTTGAATTGCGGGAGGGGGTGACGGGACCGCCTCGGCCGTGTGCTGGAAAATCCTCTGACGCCTCAACGTCAGGTGGGAACCATGTAGATCGGGCCAGAGCCCGCCCAGGGACAGTCCCCGTGGATGTGATTATCGCCTCAGGGATGTTCGCTAAAGCTCGATACCGCGCAGTGCCCGTCGCCTCTCTATTTAGGCCTGAGGAGCGGCGGCGACAAGTCTCTCGCGCAGCTTTTCTATGCGGGTGGCAAGGGATTCGAGCGCGCGGATGGCAGGCTCGTCCTCCGGCTCCAGCGCCAGGGTCTGTTGCCGCCCTATCGCCTCGCGCTTCAGGTCGTTGAGTTCGTCGGCCAGGAACAGCGCGGCGAACAGCAGCGTGCGCACCTCGGTCAGGCCCGGGGTGTTCTGCTGCGCCAGTCGCGCCTTGCGCTCGATCAGGTTGGCGAGATGCGCCAGATGGGCCTCCTCCCCGTCGCGGCAACGCAGGTCATAGACGCGCCCGGCAATGTGCAATGTGGTTTCAGCCACCGGCCTGTTCCTTCACATCCTGCCCCTTCAATTCGGTGATGAGACTGTCCAGCGACCGCAGCGCCGTGCGGGCGGCGGCGGCGTCGATGCCTGGGGAGGGGCCGGAGGCGGCCGACGCAAGGCCTTCCACATCCTGTTCGAGCCGGTCGATCGCGCGTTCCAGAGCGCGGATCGCCTGCATCATTCGGTCACTTGCCATGCTCCACGCATAGACAAAGTTTTCACCGCGCAAAAGCCGTCATTCGGCGGCTTGGCGCACCCTGGGGGCCACCCGTAGTTGACGCCTTGTCCCTGAGGCGACAAAGGGGGCGCAATTTCGATTCGCTGGCCTTAACAGGGGGCCATAGACAAGCCAGGAAAGACGCCGCTTCGATGACCGTTTCCGAAAAGTCCCTCGCCAATGCCATCCGGGCGCTTTCCATGGACGCGGTGCAGGCCGCTAACAGCGGCCATCCAGGCATGCCGATGGGCATGGCCGACGTCGCCACCGTGCTGTTCAAGGATTATCTGAAGTTCGATCCCAAGGCGCCGAAATGGGCGGACCGCGACCGCTTCGTGCTGTCCGCGGGCCATGGATCGATGCTGATCTACTCGCTGCTGCACCTGACCGGCTATGCGCGTCCGACCATCGAAGACATCGCGAATTTCCGCCAGCTGGGCAGCCCCTGCGCCGGCCATCCGGAGAATTTCGAGCTGGCGGGGGTGGAGGCGACCACCGGGCCCCTGGGTTCCGGCCTTGCCACCGCGGTGGGCATGGCGATTGCCGAGCGGCATCTGAATGCGCAGTTCGGCGACGATCTGGTCGATCACCGCACCTGGGTGCTGGCCGGCGACGGCTGCCTGATGGAGGGCATCAACCATGAGGCCATCGGCCTTGCCGGGCATCTGAACCTGGGCCGCCTGATCGTGCTGTGGGACGATAACAAGATCACCATCGACGGCGCGGTCGACCTTTCGAGCAGCGAGGATGTGCGCGCCCGCTATGCCGCGACCGGCTGGCATGTCGTGTCCTGCGACGGTCATGACATGGCCGATGTGCGCCGCGCCATCGACGAGGCGCTGGCCGATCCGCGCCCCTCGCTGATCGCCTGCGCCACCAAGATCGGTTATGGCGCACCCAACAAGGCGGGCACTTCGGGCGTCCACGGCTCCGCCCTTGGTGAAGCCGAAGTCGCTGCCGCTCGTGAATTCCTTGGCTGGTCGGCCGAACCTTTCGTGATCCCGGAAGACATTGCCGCCGCCTGGCACGCCATCGGCGCAAAGGGCGGCGACGCCCATGTGGCCTGGGCGGATCGTCTTGGTTCCAACGCGCAAAGGGCCGAATTCGAGCGCCGCATGGCCGGCGACCTGCCCGCCGGTTTCTCGCTTGACGCCTATATCGACACGCTGATCGCCAATCCGCAGAAGGTCGCCACCCGCAAGGCGAGCGAACTGACGCTGGGCGCGATCAACGACCTGCTGCCGGAGACGCTGGGCGGCTCGGCGGACCTCACCGGCTCCAACAACACCAAGACCAAGTCGACCGGGCCGCTCACCAAAGACGATTATTCGGGCCGTTACGTCTATTACGGCATTCGCGAGTTCGGCATGGCCTGCGCCATGAACGGCATGGCGCTTCATGGCGGCGTCATTCCCTATGGCGGCACCTTCCTGGTCTTTTCCGACTATATGCGCGCGGGCATCCGTCTGGCGGCGCTCCAGCAGATCCGCGCCATCCATGTGCTGACCCATGACTCCATCGGTCTGGGCGAGGACGGCCCGACCCACCAGCCGATCGAGCATGTCATGTCGCTGCGCATGATCCCGAACCTGGACGTCTATCGCCCGGCCGACATTGTCGAGACGGCTGAGTGCTGGGAACTGGCGCTGAAGGATGCCGACGGCCCGTCGGTGCTGGCGCTGACCCGCCAGAACCTGCCGCAGCTTCGCACCGAGAAGGCGGGTGAAAACCTGTCGGCCAAGGGCGCCTATCGCCTGAAGGCGGCCACGGCCGAGCGCAAGGTGGTGCTGGTCGCCACCGGGTCCGAGGTCGAGATCGCCGTCGCTACCGCCGCGCTGCTGGAAGAGCAGGGCATCGGCGCGGACGTCGTCTCCATGCCGAGCTGGGCGCATTTCGATGCGCAGCCGCAGGCGTATAAGGATGATCTCCTTCCGCACCATGTCCTGCGCGCCTCGATTGAGGCAGGCACCACTTTCGGGTGGGAGCGTTATGTCGGCATCGCCGGCCTGCGTTTCGGCATCGATACGTTCGGCGCCTCGGCTCCGGCGGAAGTGCTCTACGATCATTTCGGCCTGACCGCCGCCAAGATCGCGCCGCAGATCGTGGCCGCGCTCGACTGAAATTCAAACCAACCGGGAGACAAGTGCAGTGGCAACGAAGGTAGCAATCAACGGTTTCGGCCGCATCGGTCGTCTGGTCGCCCGTGCGATTCTCTCGCGCACCGACCATGATCTGGAACTGGTGAGCATCAACGACCTGGGCGACGCCAAGTCGAATGCCCTGCTGTTCAAGCGTGATTCCGTGCACGGCAACTGGGCCGGCGAAGTGAGCGTCGACGGCAATTTCCTGGTCATCGACGGCAAGCGTATCGCCGTGACCGCCGAACGCGACCCCGCCAAGCTGCCCCATGCCGCCCAGGGCGTGGACGTCGCGCTGGAGTGCACCGGCATTTTCGCGGACAAGGAAAAGGCCAGCGCGCACCTGACCGCGGGCGCCAAGCGCGTCGTCATCTCCGCTCCCGCCACCGGCGTCGACAAGACCGTGGTTTTCGGCGTCAATCATGAGACGCTGAGCGCCGGCGACGTCGTCATCTCGAATGCGAGCTGCACCACCAACTGCCTCGCGCCGCTGGCGAAGGTCCTGCATGACGCCATCGGCATCGAAAAGGGCTTCATGACCACGATCCACAGCTACACCAACGACCAGAACACGCTGGATCAGCTTCACAAGGACATGCGCCGCGCCCGCGCCGCCGCCCTGTCGATGATCCCGACCACCACCGGCGCCGCTCGCGCTGTCGGGGAGGTGATGCCGGAACTGAAGGGCAAGCTGGACGGTTCGTCGGTGCGCGTGCCGACCCCGAACGTTTCGGTCGTCGACCTGAAGTTCATCGCCAAGCGCGCCACCACCGTCCAGGAAGTCAACGAACTGCTGAAGGCCGCTTCGGAATCCGGCCCGCTGAAGGGCATTCTTGGCTATTCGGAGGAGCCGCTGGTGTCCATCGACTATAATGGCGATCCGCGCAGCTCGACCGTCGACAGCCTGGAAACGGCGGTGATCGACGGCACGCTGGTCCGCGTGCTGAGCTGGTACGACAATGAATGGGGCTTCTCGAACCGCATGATCGACACCACCGGGGTCGTGGCGAAGTTCCTCTAAAAGACCATCAGCCCCGCCGGACCGTCCGGCGGGGTTTTTCATCACCATCCTTATTTTCGCAGCAGGGAGCGATCATGGCAAAGCCGTTCAAGACACTCGACGACATGGAAGACATCACGGGCAAGGTGGTGCTGGTGCGCGAGGATCTGAACGTGCCGATGCAGGATGGTTCCGTCTCCGACGACACCCGCCTGCGCGCGGCGATGCCCACCGTGCTGGAACTGGCCGATCGGGGCGCCAAGGTTCTGATCCTTGCCCATTTCGGCCGTCCCAAGGGCCAGAAGAACCCCGAATTCTCGCTCTCCAAGATCACTCGCCCGCTGACCGCCGTGCTGGGCCGCGACGTGCAGTTCATCCCCGACTGTCAGGGCGAGGCGGCTGTCGACGGCATCAAGGTGATGCGCAACGGCGACATCGCGATCCTGGAGAACACCCGCTTCCATGCCGGCGAGGAAAAGAACGATCCCGCGCTGGTGGAGGCGATGGCGGCGATTGGCGACCTGTATGTCAACGACGCCTTTTCCGCCGCGCATCGCGCCCATGCCTCGACCGAGGGGCTGGCGCACAAGCTGCCCGCCTTTGCCGGCCGATCGATGGAGAAGGAACTGGACGCGCTGCAGGCCGCGCTGGGCGAACCGGTGAAGCCGGTCGCGGCGGTCGTCGGCGGGGCGAAGGTGTCGACCAAGCTCGACGTGCTCAACAACCTCGTCGCCAAGGTCGATCATCTGATCATCGGCGGCGGCATGGCCAATACCTTCCTGTTCGCGCGCGGCGTGGATGTCGGCAAGTCGCTGTGCGAGAAGGATCTGGCGGAGACCGCGGAGGCGATCTTCGACAAGGCGGAAGCGGCGGGCTGCACCATCCATCTGCCCTATGACGTCGTCGTGGCGAAGGAATTTGCCGCCAACCCGCCCTCCTTGCGCACATGCAACGTGCATGAGGTGGCAGAGGATGAGATGATCCTCGACGTCGGCCCAGCGGCGGTCGAGGCGTTGGGCGATGCGCTGAAGAATTGCCGGACTTTGGTATGGAACGGCCCGCTGGGCGCATTCGAGATCGCGCCCTTCGACAAGGCGACCGTGGCGCTGGCCAAGACCGCGGCGGCGCTCACCAAGGAAGGCGGGCTGACGTCCGTCGCGGGTGGCGGCGATACCGTCGCGGCGCTCAACCATGCGGGCGTGGCGGGCGATTTCAGCTTCGTCTCCACCGCTGGCGGCGCGTTCCTGGAGTGGATGGAAGGCAAGGAGCTGCCCGGCGTCAAGGCGCTGATGGCCTGATTCAGATTGCGGCGCGCGCCTTGGAGAGTGGCGCGCTCCGCTCGACCATGGACGCCGTGCAATGGCGTCCGCCCCCTAGACGCGCTGCCGGGAGGGCGGCGCATCCAACCAAGAGGTATGTGCAGATGCAGTTCGAGGACATGAAGGCGAAGATCGAGGGCGGCAACGGCTTCATCGCGGCGCTCGACCAGAGCGGCGGTTCGACGCCCAAGGCGCTGAAGGGCTATGGCATCGAGGAAGACGCCTGGTCCACCGAAGAGGAAATGTTCGCGCTGATCCACGATATGCGCAGCCGCATCATCACCTCGCCTGTCTTTTCGGGCGAGAAGGTGCTGGGCGCGATCCTGTTCGAGCGCACCATGGACGGCGAAGCGGGCGGCAAATCGGTTCCGCAGGCGCTGATCGAGCGCGGCGTCGTGCCCTTCATCAAGATCGACAAGGGGCTGGAGGATGAAGCGAACGGCGTTCAGTTGATGAAGCCGAACCCCGGCCTCGACACCTTGCTGCACCGCGCCAAGGCGCTGGGCGTGTTCGGCACCAAGGAGCGTTCGGTCATCAACCTCGCCAATCGCGAGGGCATCGCCGCCGTCGTCAGGCAGCAGTTCGAGGTCGGTCGGCAGGTGCTGGCCGCAGGGCTCGTTCCGATCATCGAGCCGGAAGTCAACATCAAGAGCCCGGAACGCGCAGAGGCCGACCAGATCCTGCTGGAGGAAATCCTCAAGAATCTCGACGCGCTGCCGGGAGACGACAAGGTGATGCTGAAGCTGTCGCTGCCGACCAAGGCCGGTCTGTTCGATCCGCTGGTCGACCATCCCCGCGTGCTGCGCGTCGTCGCCTTGTCCGGCGGTTTCTCGCGTTCCGAAGCCTGCGTCGAGCTGGCCAGGAATCGCGGCATCATCGCCAGCTTCAGCCGCGCGCTGCTGAACGACCTGCGCCACCAGATGAGCGACGAGGAGTTCAACGCCTCGCTGGGCGAAGCGATCGACGAGATTCACGGCGCTTCCACCAGCAAGGCGGCCTGATCTGCGGTGACGGTCGTGAGCGCCCGGAAGGCGCTCGCGGCCGGTCCGCCGTGCTCCCGCCTTCGCAGGAGCACGGTTCGGTTCTGACGGGGTGAAACTAGGCCGTAGTGACGATTTAATCATTTGAGCCATAGCATGATGCTGGCGAGTTTGACGAAGCCGAGGAAGTTTGCGGCGAGTTTGTCATAGCGTGTTGCGATACGGCGCCACTGCTTGAGCTTGGC
>NZ_SEON01000019.1 GCF_004152845.1 Sphingobium fuliginis | reverse complement strand
ATGGAGTGGGCCCCTGGGGTCGGACAGGTATCAGGCCGCGGATTTGACCATAGTTTTGGTGTGTAACTCCTCAAACTGCACCGGGCTCAAATAGCCCAGAGCGGAATGCAGTCGGCGTTCATTGTAGACGCGGTCGATGAACGGTGGAAGATGGGTGGCGACATCCTCGAAAGTCTCGAACGCCATCGGGTAGACCGCCTCGACCTTGAGCGTTTTCATGAAGCTTTCCGCCTTGGCGTTATCGTAAGGATTTCCGCGCCGGCTCATCGATCCGGTAATGCCATTGGCTGCCAGCAGCGCACGGTAGGAAGCGGCTGCGTACTGGGATCCACGGTCCGAATGATGAATGAGGCCCGGTGAGGGCTGCCGACTTGCGATAGCAGTTTCAAGCGCGGCAATGGCGAGGCGGGCATCGATCGACCGACCGATGGCATAGCCAACCACCCGCCTTGACCATGCGTCTAGGATGATCGCCACATAAGCAAAGCCACTCGCAATCGCGACATAGGTCAGATCTGCGACCCAGAGCTGATCCGCACCTGTCAGAGCGACGTCCTTTGCCAGGTCCGGGAAGATCGGCAGATCGTGATCACTGTCAGTCGTTGCGACATATCTCCGCCGTCTCCGCGGCTGAAGGCTGTGTTCCCGCATCAAACGCTTGATGCGCTTATGATTTGCGCAGATGCCCTGGTGCTGAAGGGCCGCCCGTACGCGTCGCCAGCCATAAGCCTCAAACTCATCGCAGATCGCCATGATTGCGGCCAGCAGATCGGCTTCGTCAACCCGCTTCACCCGCCCATGATAATAGGTTGAACGTGCGATACCCATCAGTCTGCACCCCTGGGAGACGGAGATGCCAAGGGGCCGGTGATGACGGATGTAGTCCCGTTTCTCGGCCGCGGTGCGCTTTGCAGAGCCCCCTTTAGAAACTCCAGTTCGAGAGCCTGCTTGCCTACCAGGCGTTCCAGCGCGGCGATGCGGGCCTCATATTGCTGGATGAGATCAGCCGCTTGCGCGTCATCGTCGAACTCGCCCGCCTCATACTTCTCAATCCAGACCCGGATCAATTGGCGAGAAACGTCATGACGCTTGGCCAGCCCATGCAATGTTTCGCCGCCCAGATATTCCTGAACGACCTGACGTTTGAACTCCATGCTGTGGGAACGGTGTCGCATTGGCTTTTCTCCAAAAGCCAAACCCACGGTCAATCATTATGGTCCCACCTGTCCGACCCCAGGGGCCCACTCCA
>NZ_SEON01000018.1:2500-5555 GCF_004152845.1 Sphingobium fuliginis | reverse complement strand
ATTGCGAATGGGTTAATGTGAAGCGCGAGCTATAATGCCTGGCGACGCCCTACTCTTCCGGGGCTTGAGCCACAGTACCATCGGCGCAGACTGGTTTCACGTCCGAGTTCGGGAAGGGATCGGGTGGGTCACAGACGCTATGGTCACCAAGCAATAGAGCTTGCGCTTCGGGTTTTAATCGGTGCCGTGCACTTGGGCGTTTCGGTTGAGAAACGCGTCATCAAATGAGTTGGTTTGTTTATCTGGCATGAGGTTGATCACCACGCTCGATGGCTGACGCTGGTTTTATCCAGTGTTGTCATTGATGGTGGGACTCTCAGGCGCGATCAGAGCAATTAGGACCGGTTAGCTCCATATGTTACCACACTTCTACATCCGGCCTATCAAGGTCGTGGTCTACGACCGCTCGAAGAAATCTTATCTTGAGGGAGGCTTCCCGCTTAGATGCTTTCAGCGGTTATCCCGTCCATGCATAGCTACCCTGCTGCGCCCTTGGCAGGACGACAGGTACACCAGAGGCATGTTCAACCCGGTCCTCTCGTACTAGGGTCAACTCCTCTCAAATTTCGACGCCCACGGCAGATAGGGACCAAACTGTCTCGCGACGTTCTGAACCCAGCTCACGTACCACTTTAATTGGCGAACAGCCAAACCCTTGGGACCTGCTCCAGCCCCAGGATGTGATGAGCCGACATCGAGGTGCCAAACGATTCCGTCGATATGAGCTCTTGGGAATCATCAGCCTGTTATCCCCGGCGTACCTTTTATCCGTTGAGCGATGGCCCTTCCACGAGGGACCACCGGATCACTATGACCGACTTTCGTCTCTGCTCGACTTGTCAGTCTCGCAGTCAGGCGGGCTTATGCCATTGCACTCTAACAGACGGTTTCCAACCGTCCTGAGCCCACCATCGCGCGCCTCCGTTACTCTTTAGGAGGCGACCGCCCCAGTCAAACTACCCGCCACAGAGGGTCCCTGCACCGGATGACGGTGCGAGGTTAGACATCAGAAAACAACAGGGTGGTATTTCACCTATGGCTCCACCGGAACTGGCGTCCCGGCTTCAAAGCCTCCCACCTATGCTACACAGTTCTTTCCTAATGCCACTCTGAAGCTGCAGTAAAGGTGCACGGGGTCTTTCCGTCTAACCGCGGGTACTCCGCATCTTCACGGAGAATTCAATTTCGCTGAGCATATCCTGGAGACAGTGGGGAAGTCGTTACGCCATTCGTGCAGGTCGGAACTTACCCGACAAGGAATTTCGCTACCTTAGGACCGTTATAGTTACGGCCGCCGTTTACCTGGGCTTCAATTCAGAGCTTGCACTCCTCCTCTTAACCTTCAGGCACCGGGCAGGCGTCAGGCCCTATACGTCGTCTTGAAGCCGACTTAGCAGAGCCCTGTGTTTTTGCTAAACAGTCGCTACCCCCTGGCCTGTGCCCCCCACAAGTGCTTGCGCATATGTGGGGCCTCCTTCTTCCGAAGGTACGGAGGCAATTTGCCGAGTTCCTTCAGGATACTTCTCTCAAACGCCTTGGTATACTCTACCATTCCACCTGTGTCGGTTTAGGGTACGGTCTATACGGTGGGGCTATTTCCTGGGACAACTTCCCTGCCCGGACCAATCCAATAAGGCCGAACAAGTTACGCCATCCGTCACACACCACCAGGCCCACGAATATTAACGTGGTTCCCATCGACTACCCCCTTCGGGCTCGTCTTAGGGGCCGGCTTACCCTGCTCAGATTAGCTTTAAGCAGGAACCCTTGGAATTTCGGCGACAGTGCATCTCACACTGTTAATCGCTACTCATGTCTGCATTCGCACTTCCGATACCTCCACGGTCGGTTACCCTCCCGCTTCAACGGCCTACGGAACGCTCCGCTACCGCTCAGCACAAAGTGCTGAACCCTAAGCTTCGGTGCACGTCTTGAGCCCCGTTACATCTTCGCCGCAGGATCTCTTATTTAGACCAGTGAGCTGTTACGCTTTCTTTAAAGGATGGCTGCTTCTAAGCCAACCTCCTGGTTGTTTTGGAAATCCCACATGCTTTCCCACTTAGACGTGACTTGGGGACCTTAGCTGTAGGTTAGGGCTGTTTCCCTTTTGACGACGGACCTTAGCACCCGCCGTCTGTCTGCCGGACTAGACTCGTTGGTATTCGGAGTTTGGTTAGTATTGGTAGATCTCGCGACCCCCGCAACCATCCAGTGCTCTACCCCCAACGGCAATCATCCGACGCTCTACCTCAATAGATTTCGCGGAGAACCAGCTATTTCCCGGCTTGATTGGCCTTTCACCCCTAAACACAACTCATCCGATAATTTTTCAACATTAAACGGTTCGGCCCTCCAGTGCGTGTTACCGCACCTTCAGCCTGGTCATGCCTAGATCGCCGGGTTTCGGGTCTAATGCATCGAACTCAATCGCCCTGTTCAGACTCGCTTTCGCTGCGCCTACACCTAACGGCTTAAGCTTGCTCGATACACTAAGTCACAGACCCATTATGCAAGAGGTACGCGGTCAGGTCTCAAGGACCCTCCCACTGCTTGTAGGCATCCGGTTTCAGGTACTGTTTCACTCCCCTCATCGGGGTGCTTTTCACCTTTCCCTCACGGTACTGGTTCGCTATCGGTCATGTACGAGTATTTAGGCTTGGAGGGTGGTCCCCCCATGTTCAGACAGAGTTTCACGTGCTCCGCCCTACTCAAGTCCTGATGTTTCGCTTTCACATACGGGGCTGTCACCCGCTATGGCGCCACTTTCCAGAGGCTTCTGTTAACTAAACACCAGGCGCTGGCCTGGTCCGCGTTCGCTCGCCACTACTAACGGAATCTCGGTTGATGTCTTTTCCTCCGGGTACTGAGATGTTTCAGTTCTCCGGGTTCGCTTCACCAAAGCCTATTTTATTCAGCTTAGTGATACCTCTCCCATTTAACGCTGTGCCCGATCGCTCGGGTGCAGCCTTAAATGGTGAAGGTGGGTTGTCCCATTCGGAAATCGCGGGATCAAAGCTTGCTCACAGCTCCCCCACGCTTATCGCAGCGTGCCACG
>NZ_SEON01000017.1 GCF_004152845.1 Sphingobium fuliginis | reverse complement strand
CGTGAAACCAGTCTGCGCCGATGGTACTGTGGCTCAAGCCCCGGAAGAGTAGGGCGTCGCCAGGCATTATAGCTCGCGCTTCACATTAACCCATTCGCAATCTCCTGCGCCCAGGCGCAATGCCCCCAAGCGCAGCCCCTCAGGCCGCGCTGGCAAACCGGCAAACCACCAGCCCAAATCATACCTCAAACCCACCCTCCAACCCTGGGTAGATTTCCTGGAAGGAACCGGTTGAGAATCAATGGCCGTCAGAGCTGTTGCGGGATAGCAAGAACACCACATAGCCTTTGAATTGCGGATGACGCGATAGCATAGGCGGTGCCTGCCATGCTCCGCCCTCGATCAATGCCACGCGGAAGGGAATGGGGAAGCTTTCCATCCGGCGAAAATAATCCTCATAGCCGGGGATGGTGGTGCGACCCTGGTAGGTTTGGACCACAACCTCATCGATCAGGCCGGCGAGTCTTGCTAGGGCCCGCGGGTCGCCATGGGCGCTCCAGTCCATCAGGCCGGTGATCGACAGCCGCCAATGGCGGGGCAGGCGTTGCCGCAAATCACGCAGAAAATTGCCATAGCCGCCGATCCCGCGCGTAGCGGCATCGAAATCGACCTGGAGTCCGACAACCTCATTGCCTGCCTCGCGCCAGCGATGCAGATCGTCGAAGATCGTCTCGTAAACAGCATCATTCCAATCCAGCCGATCTGCCCTGACGACCAGCCAGATCTTCTTGCTCGGCAACCGGGGCATCCCCATGCGCAGCTTTTCCAGCCGGACGGGTCCCCTACGCCGAACCTCTCCGTCAAGAAGGTAGAGGATCTTCGCCCGGACATTCTTTGCCGGACGCACGCCAGGCCAGAGATAGAATGCCTCATGACCAGCCGGATCGACACGCTCCGCCTCCGTTTCGCGCCGACAGCCGGTCAACGCCAGCAGCGCCAGCAGCGCCATCGACCATCCGCTTGCACGCATGTTCACCAATAATAACGCAGGGACTTTGCCCATCGGCTGTCGGGATAGCGCTGCTTCAACTCGGTGAACCACGCCTTGCGATCGGCTTGAGGTGCCTGCGCCGCCTCCAATTCCTCATAGCTGCGATAGGGCCCGGTACAACCGTTAAAGCCAGACGGCGCATAGCACATCACGGCACGATACAGAGCATAGGCCCGGTCTTCAGCCGCCGCTCCCTTGTCCGCGATGATCGCGGCATAAATGTCCGCGCGAGACAGCGGGCGGCCGGAAAAGCCGTCCGGCCCATTGCCGAGGCTGAACCTGTCGCCACCTGCCTTGAACAGGCTGAAGCCATCGAAACCGTTCAGCCGATAGAAATCGCCCAGACACAACCGCGCCTTTGCATTGGCGGGAGCGTGCGCGAGAGTCGCGGCGGTTTGCGCTATGCTGGGGCAAGGAAAGCCGTCCGACCATCTGCCCTTTCGGAACAGCCCCACCGGAATCATGTCCTGCTGGGAGAAGTCCCATAGCCCGCCCTCGCTTCCCGCGCTGGCGGGCACTAGCGTAAGATCGCCGGTGAAATCGCCAAAGGCTCCTCTCGTCAAATCCTTGTAGAGCAAGGTGAAGCGCGCCACGTCCCGCTCGCGCACTGGACGCGTGCGATCATTCGCCGCCGCACGCAGGATGGATGGGCTTGCCAGGGTTTGCAGCAAAATCGTCCGGGTCATGCTGTCCGTGACAGGCGATCCGGGCGCGAAGACCTGCTCCAGCCGTCCATCGCGCTGCCAGCGGAGAGCAAGCCCCATTTCCACCAACGGCCGCTCATAAAGCGGGTTCGCCCCACGCAGCAGATCGCGCCAGAATCCCGCCTCGTTGGGATCGCGCGTTCGACCAAGGGCCATGCCGCGCAGCATCTGCCGGCTGAAAGCAAGCGGCGTGAAGCGGCTGCTGCGCGCCGCATCGGGCAGCAGCGCCAGGATCGCCTTCGGATCGTCCCCGGCATAATAGAGCCTGCTGGCCTGGAGCAGCCCGTAAAGATCGGCATGGGCGGTGAACTGGCTCTTCTGCGCCGCCAGCTCGGCGGCAGACAGGACGGCCGGATCGGCGCCCTGCCGCCGCATCCGCTTGAGATCGGCTACGGCCAGCAGCAGCGGCGTTCCGTTCTGGCTGCCGATGATCCGGCTCGCATCCTGACGTTCCAGCAGCTTGATGTCGATCTCCTCTGCAAGATCGGCTGCTGCCTCATCGTCGCCGGGCACCGTGGCCAGCAGCTTTTCATAGCTGCGGGCAAGCGCCGCCATGTCCCCGCTCAACCACGCCACGCGGCGCATCAGCCCTTCGGCCGATGCGGCATAGCGGCCCCTGGGATAGGCCTTGAGATAAGCGGAGATGGCGTTGCCCGCCTCCGCGACCGCGGCGCGATCGACCTTTTCGGGGCCAGCGAAATCGCCATATTCATCGACCGCCTGGGCCACCGCCGCGCGCAGGCCGATACGGATCGGCATATATTTCGCTGTTTCCGCGACCCATTGGCTGCGGGCGCGGGTCAATGGAACGAAGCTGTCTCGCGCAACCTGCCAGTCGCCCTTGTGGAAGGCCTCTGCCGCTTTCAGATAGGATAGATATTCGCGGCCCGGCCTGCTGGAGATCGCGGCATTTCCCCAATCGGCCGTGCCGCAACCGGTCTGTGCGCGCAGCCGCGCCAGTTCGGTGCGTTCCGCCTCCGGCAGGCCGGTCTCGACGGCAAGCGCGGCATTGAAGGCTGCCGTGGCTTCAGCGGAAGCCGCGCAGTCGGTCGCATGGCCGTTCGCCGCAGCGCCATCGCCTTGGCTGTCCCTTGCGGCTTCCGGCCAGAAGGCGGCGCGCAGGCCGGGCCATGTCATGAAGGTTCCACCGAATTGCGGATTGTTCATATCGGTCGCCGCGCCTTTGCGAGGGCCGTCCACGGGCCTCAGGCTTCGCATGAGCAGCAGGATGTTGATCCGCGTATCGTTGCCCGGGCTGATCGCCGCGCGTCCGCCGCAATCATAATCGGGGGAAGCCAATTGCCAGCCGGGCGAGCAGGAAGAGTCGGCGCAGGCCCAGAGAGTCCCGCCCAGGCCGATTGCCGATAGCGCCAGCGTCACCAGCGCGGCGGCGACGGGATGTTTGCGGTGAAACGCCATATGTCGGGCCATGGGGCGGTCCTGCCGATCATCTTCTTTCATCATCCGGCGCGAAGGTGAACAAAAGATCGCTTCCACGCAATGACGAAGACAGGAGACGCCGGCCTTACATTCCCCCGGCCGCTGCCGAACGACGCCGCCGCCTGGCGAAAAACAGCGCACCGGCCCCGAGGATGAAAAGCAGCCATGCCGGACCTTCGGGAACCGGCGTTCCTCCCGAACTGCCGCCGGGCGGCGTCACCGGCGGATTATACCCGCCATTATAGGTGCCCAGATGCATTTCCCCGTCCTGATCGAGGCTGCCGAACACAGCCGATCCCTGAATGTAATTGCTGCTATGGGCGGCCGCCCACGGCGCCAGGACGGAGCCGCCCCAACTGGTCGTCAGGTCCAGATTCTGCGCATCGCCAAAGTTCCAGATGACATGTTCGCCCAGTCCCGCGGTGCCGCCCAGGAAATTGTCGTTCAGGTTGATCGACGCTCCGCTTACATTGACGATGGCCGTATCCGCGCCATTCAGATGGAAGGCGATTTCCCCGATGGAATTGAGGTCGGCCGCCGTGATCGAAAAGACCGCCAGACCGTCCGCATCGGGGGCCGCGTTGAAGGTCGCCCGATTGCCGCTGATGTCCATCTGGCTGTTCGGGGAAAGGCCCGACAGGGTCGCGGACAATTGTTTCATGCTGCCGGCCAGGGTCGCTCCCTGGGCGGTCAGGTTGCCGATGAAGGCGGGGTCCGAACCGGCCAGTCCGGATTGCACCACATTCTGGTTGACGTTGGTGTTGTTGATCGTCCCGCCGACCTTCACCGTCTGGCTGGGGCCATTGAGGTTGAACCCGCTATCGACATTGCCGCCGATGACGGCGCCCGATCCGTTGTTCAGGTTCTTGACGCCGCCCGTGACGTTGCCGACCACGGTCAGGCCGGGCTGACCGGTGGGGGAGGCGGTCGGCGTGCCGATCTGATAATTGGACGACGTGCCGGTCAGGTCGCCGCCCACGAAGGTTCTGCCTTCCACTTCGGAAGAGGAATCGAGGTTGCCAAGGACGATCAGATTCCATTCGCGCAGCGCGTCCGTGCCCGCGACGGGAGAAGCGAGGCCGGGCGAGGCTGCAAGGGCGGCAACACTGGCGGCGAAGAGAATGCTGAGCTTTTTCATGCGCCGACCCTATGCGACCGATCGCCCGACGCTAAGGGTTAAAGATGGTTAACATAGGGTTGTGCCGGATCGGGACATGCATGGCTACGACCTGCCTCGGGCCCCGGATCAAGGCCCCCAGGCCTGGCGATAAAGCGCCTGGATTTCGTCCGCGTCCGGCACGATGGGGTTGTTGCCGGGCGATCCGGAAGCGAGCGCCTGCTCCGCCATCAGCGGCAGCAGCGCGTCCCATTTGTCGGCGTCTATGCCGTAGGCGGCGGGCGTGGGGACACGGAGTTCCTCGTTGATGCGGGTCAGATCCTCGATCAGCTTGCCAACGGCGCCCTGGTCGCCCTCCTCCGCCGCGGCGACGCCCATGGCCCGCGCGCAATCGGCATAGCGCCGAAGGGCGCCCGGCGCCGAAAAGGCGGTGACAGCCGGCAGCAGCATCGCATTGGAAAGGCCGTGCGGCACGTGGAAATGCGCCCCGATCGGCCGGCTCATGCCATGAATCAGCGCGACGCTGGCGTTGGAGAAGGCGATGCCGGCCTGGGTCGAACCGAACATCATCGCCTCGCGTGCGGGGCGGTCTTCCGGGTCCGCCCATACGCGTCGCAGATGCGGCGCGATGGCGCGCATGGCCGATAGCGCGAAGCTGTCCGAAAAGGGGTTGGCCCGGCGCGACACATAGGCTTCGATGGCATGGGTCAGCGCGTCGATCCCGGTGTCGGCGGTCAGGCGCGGCGGCATCGTCAGCGTCAGTTCGAAATCGACCAGGGCGGCTGTCGGCAGATAGGCGAGGCCGGCCAGCAGCATCTTTTCGTCCGTCGTCTCATCCGTGACGATGGTGAAGCGCGTCGCTTCCGATCCGGTGCCGGCCGTCGTGGGTATCGCAATGACGGGAAGGCCGGGCGCGTCCTGGACATGGGGCACCTTATAGTCGCGGCAGACGCCGCCATGGACGGCGAGCACCGCGATCGCCTTCGCGCTATCGATCGGGCTTCCGCCGCCGAAGCCGACGACGCAGTCATGATCGCCCTCCTCCAGAAAGGCGCGGGCCTCCTCGATGGAGGCGGCGGTCGGTTCCGGCAGGGTGTCGGCAAATATGCGGGCGGCCATTCCCGCCTTGTGCAGTTCGTCCATCAGGGCATCGGCTCGCCCGCCGTCCTTCAGGAAGCGGTCGGTGACGATCAGCGGCCGCGACAGCCCCAATGTCGCCAATAGCGGGGCGAGTTCGCCGGACACGCCGCCGCCGACGCGAAGGATGCGCGGAAGCGCCGCCTGAAAGCCCATCATCTGTTCTCCGCCGTCGGTTCGATGGAAATCTGGACGATTTCGATGGGGCGGACAAGGCTCCATGTCGGGGCCGGAATCCGGTGCTATGGCGCGGTCGGCGCTTCTGCCCCGCCGCTGTCCGCAAGCCATTCGCGGAAGCGCCGCATCGCGTCGCTTTCAGGACGCGAGATGAGGCGCGTGAGCCAATAACGGCCCGCGTCGATCATGATCGGGAAGGGCTGGACGAGCAGTTCCGAGGCGAGTTCGCGCATGAACATGACGGGCGGCGCCAGCGCGACGCCCAGGCCGGCCATGGCGGCGGAGACCATCAGCGCCGAACTGTCGAAAACGGGCCCGCGCAGAAGCGGGGCGGCAACGCCCGCGGCCCCGAACCAGAGCGCCCATTCGTCCGGCCGGTAGGAACGCAACAACCGTTCATGGAGGAGGTCTGCAGGTGCGCTGAACCGCGCGGCCATGGCCGGCGCGCAAAGCGGCGTCAGCGGTGCTTCTAACATGGGTTCGGCATGGGTGCCATGCCATGCGCCGTCGCCGAAGCGAATGGCGAAATCCAGCGCTTCTCCCGCCAGGTCCACGCGATTGTTGTTGGTCGAAACGCGCAGGTCGATGGCGGGGTGGGCGCGGGCAAAGGCGTCCAGTCGGGGCAACAGCCAGCCGGTCGCGAACGTGCCGACGACGCCGACCTTCAACATCTCGCGAAAGCGGCCGCCGGCATATTGGTCGAGCGTCGCGCCCACGCGGTCGAACGCCTCCGCCAGCACGGGCACGAGCGCATGCCCCTCGTCCGTGAGCGCCAGCCCACGCGGCAGGCGGTGAAAGAGGCGGACGCCAAGGCGGCGCTCAAGCTGCGCGACATGATGGCTGACCGCCCCCTGGCTGACGCAAAGCTCAATCGCCGCGCGGGTGAAATTAAGGTGGCGCGCCGCCGCTTCGAAGGCGCGCAGGGCGTTCAGGGGAAGTTGGGCGCGATCCATGGCCCGTCATCAATTATTCTCATGGCTTTGTCGAGAAATCATGCTTTGTGCGCGAAAGCGTCCATCGGCATCCCGGCAGGGAAGGGAGATGAAGATGATCGCATCGATGGCCATGGCCGCATCGCTGGCGGTGAGTTCCGCGTCAGCGGCTGTCAGGACGGAACCGCATGGGCCCTTGCCTGCGGACGACCCCTTGACCCGCCCGATGGCGGTGGAAAGAGCCCGGGAGTGGCTTGCGCCTCTGCCGCCGGAGAAGATTTTCGGCAGCAGCTATCTGGTGGGTTTCGGCGGCCTGAGCGTCGTTCTGATCGACACGGGGGCGGGTCTTGTCCTGATCGACGGTGCGCTCCCGCAGGCGGCGCCGATGATCCTGAGGCATGTCCGCAAGCTGGGGTTCGATCCCAAAGACATCAAATTTATTCTGAGTACCGAGCCGCATTATGATCATGCCGGCGGGTTTGCGGCGCTGGCGCGCGCCACTGGCGCCACGGTGGTGGCCAGCCGGCGCGGCGCCGAGGGCCTGCGGGCCGGCGCACTTGCAAAGGACGATCCGCAATTCGATTATGGCGGCACCTGGCCGGCGGTGTCGCGGCTGCGCATCATGGATGACGGAGAAGTCCTGAGGCTGGGCCGCATATCCATCAAGGCGCATGCGACGCCCGGCCATACGATGGGCAGCATGACGTGGAGCTGGAACGCCTGTGAGGGCAGGGCGTGCAAGGAGATCGTCTTCGCGTCCAGCCTCAACCCGGTGTCGGCCGACAATTACCGCTTTACCGCGCCTTCCAGCGCCGCGATCGTCAGAGGTTTTGCTGTCAGCTACAGGCGCATGGGCATGTTGAAGTGCGACATATTGATTGCCGCGCATCCGGACAATGCCGGTCCTCGGCGGTATGACGGCTCGCCCGGCGCCTGCCGCCGCTATGCCGGGCGGTCACGCCGACTGCTGGCGAGGCGGCTCGCGCGGGAGCGGGAGGAGGCGGTGAAATAGGGGCGTCCTGCCCTTTCGATCCCATCGATGAAAGGCGGGATCGACGGAGAAGGCGTCATGATCCGCGCAGGCGGCGTGCGAGAAAGTTGAGGCACGAGCGGACCTTGGGTGAATTCAACTGGCCCGGCAGATAGAGCGCCGCGATGGTCGAGGGCGGCAGCGACAGGTCGGGCAGCACCGGCTCCAGCCGGCCGTTCTCCAGATCCTCCTGCACATCCCACAGCGACTTGATGCCGATGCCCGACCCCTCCAGCGCCCAGGCGCGCGCCAGTTCGGCATCATTGGTGTTCAGCGTCAGCCGCCATCCTGCCGCGCCACCCATGATCCTTCGCCACAGCTCGCCCTGCGACGCGCCCACGACGATCTTGTTGTGTCCCGCGAGATCGGCTGTCCGCGACGGGCGCCCGCGCCGGTCGAGATAGGCGGGGGCGGCGCAGAGCAGCCGGGGATTGTCCGCCAGCCGCTTCATCATCAGTGCGCTGTCGGCTGGCGGATCGAAGCAGATGGCGATGTCGTGCCCGCTGCCGATCATGCTGGTCGCTGGCTGATCGGACGTTTCCAGATGCAGGGTGACGTCGGGATGCAGCAGCGCATATTCGTGGAACAGCGGCGCCAGGCGCGCCCGCCCCGCGTCGATGGTCGTGACGATGCGCAGCGTGCCGCTCGCCTCCGTCGACCGGCGCATCAGATCGGTTTCCGCCTCCTCGATTGCGGTCAGGGCGTGGCCTGCCCGTTCATACAGCAGCGATCCTTCGTCCGTCAGGCTGAAATGCCGGCTGTTGCGGCGGACGAGCAGCACCCCCAGCCGCTGTTCCAGTTGGGACAGGCGGCGGCTGGTCGCGGCCAGCGACAGGCCCAGACGCCGCGCAGCCTCCGACAGGTTGTTGGATTGGGCGATCGTCACGAAGGATTCGATCTCGGCAAAGCGATCAGGCATGGGGACAAGCTAGGCCCGGCATGTTGCGATGCAACGGAAGTCAGGTTGCAAGACCGTATGTTTTCATTGCCGCGTCTCCGAAATAAGCCCGGACTGTTAGCGTTTCTTGCTCGTTTCACCCTGACGCAAGACTGGGTTGCACGGCGCGGGAAGCGTTGACCGCGCCTTTCGCAACGCATCATTTTCGCGGAAATCCCTGCATCTGGAAGAGGAGTTTCCGTCATGCCGCCGATCCGGCTTTCCCGCGCCGACGCCCTTGCCCCCATCGGATGGAACGACCTGGAGGCGCTGCCCATCTATGCCGCCATGCTCCTGGGCCTGGGCTGCCTTGTCCTGGCGCTGCTCGATGGCGTGCCGACACTGGAAGCCACGACGCTGAAAGCCGTCGGCATATTCGGCAGCCTTGCATTGCGCAACGCCTGGCTGAAGCTGGACGAACATGACGGTGCCGTTTCGTAACCTCTCATGATCATCGGTACCGCCCCACGCATCCGTCAGGGTTTCGAGCGAGCCTGGAGCGTGCTGGTCGCGCTCTTCTTCTGGGACCTGGCGGTCACCATCTTCTACTTCATCTCGCCGTTCAGGGCTCCGGCCCTGCCGCTTACCATCTTCGGCACGGCGCTTGCGCTGGTGCTCGGCGTGCGTGTCAATTCGGCCTATCAGCGCTGGTGGGAAGCGCGCATATTGTGGGGCGCGATGGTCAATGCGTCGCGCAGCTTCGCCCGCGCGGTGCTGGCCTTCCTGCCCGAAGAGGAGGAGGCGCAGGCCCTGGGACGTGAACTGGTGCTGCGCCAGGTGGCCTATGTCCACACGCTGCGCCGGCAGTTGCGGCGGCTGGAAACGGGCGGGGACATCCACCGCATATTGGGCCCGGGCGATCATCCGGAACTGGCCCGGCGCAATCCCGCCAACGGCGTGCTGGAGGGCAGCGGACGCCGTGTCGCCGGTCTGGTGCGGCGGGGATGGATCGACACTATCCAGCAAGGCCGGATCGAAGCCGTGCTGGTGGACATGGCCAATGCGCAGGGCGGCATGGAGCGGATCAAGAATACTCCGCTACCTGCCCAATATCGTGCCTTCCCGCAATTCTTCACCCGGCTTTTCTGCATCCTGCTGCCGATCGGGCTGGTGGAGACGCTGGGCGCGGCGACGCCGATCGGATCGGCGGTCGCCGGCTTCATGTATCTGGCGGTGCTCCAGATCGGGGACGATCTGGTCGATCCGTTCGGCAACAGCGTCCATGACCTGCCGCTCGACAGCATCACGACCGTGATCGAAGCGGACCTGTACGAGTCGATCGATCTGCCGCCGCCCGCCCCGGTGGAACCGGTCGATGGCGTGCTATGGTGAAGGCCGAATGCGGGGGTTGCCCGCGCTGCCCTGTTCCCCGCAAACATGGCCGAAAGAATTTTCTTCGCAGGTGCGGAACAAAATGGCCGGCCTGCCGTTTGTGGCCAGTTGGATGGAATTAACCATGAAAATGCGGGCAAAGCCGCATGACGGGCGCATG
The DNA here is from genome assembly GCF_004152845.1 of Sphingobium fuliginis. Classification (GTDB taxonomy): domain Bacteria; phylum Pseudomonadota; class Alphaproteobacteria; order Sphingomonadales; family Sphingomonadaceae; genus Sphingobium; species Sphingobium fuliginis. The sequence goes on along the minus strand of NZ_SEON01000017.1, from coordinate 4,112 downwards.
AACATCGCTGGGGGGACATGAATGTCGGACCATAAGAACGCCCTGATTCGCTCGATCGTCAAACGCGCTGCCGCCGAGAATCTGGAGATTTCCTTCACCACGCCGCCATTCTGGTCCCCCGTGTCGCGGGGGAATGCCGCCGCGATCCTGAACGCCATCCAGCAGCACCAGCCGTCCCATTGCGTGATGCGGCGGTCCAATGGAGACAAGGTCGGCAGCGTCCTGCTGCGACGATAGCGCAGCCGCGCGATGCACGATGCCGCGTCCGGGAACCAGCCCCGGCGCGAGCGGTTAAAGGGCGATCCGCAATTTCGCACGGAGGCAGCGCGTGGAGCCGGGATCAGGCTGGATACCCTATTGCGGCCCCGCGCCGGCGCCCGTGGACCTGCTGACCCGCTGGAACTTCGATCCGGTGCTGCTGGCAGCGTTCGGGCTTGCCATCATGGCGAGCCTCCGGCTGCGGTCCGCGGACGGGAGAAGCCGGTCCTTGTCCGCGATCCTGTTGCTCGCATTTCTGTTCATCTCCCCGCTATGCGCATTGACCTCCGCCTTGTTTTCGGCCCGGACCCTGCACCATCTCGTCCTGACATCGATTGTCGCCCCCTTGCTGGCCATGGCTTTTGCCGAGCGGCGAGCCGCGGGCGGCGTGGCCTTATGGACCTGCCTGCATGCGGCCGCTTTATGGTCGTGGCATATACCCGGCGCCTATGCCGCCGCGCTTTCCGATCATGCCGTCTACTGGACGATGCAGGGAAGCCTGCTGCTGACCGCGCTGGCGCTGTGGCGTGGGGTCATGGCCGCGCCGCTTCCTCTGGCGGTGACCGCTCTTCTGGCCACCATGCTCCAGATGGGCCTGCTGGGCGCGTTGCTGACCTTTTCGAGCGTGGCGGTCTATTCCCCGCATTTCATCAGCAGCTTGGCCTGGGGATTGACGCCGCTGGAGGACCAGCAGCTTGCCGGGCTGCTGATGTGGGTTCCCGGCGCGGGCCTCTATATCGCCGCTGTGCTGTTCCTGCTTTCGCGCTGGTTCAGGCAGGAGCGGGACGCCGCGGCCGCGGCATGACCGGCGCTTCGCGGCTGGCGCGCCGGAAGGGGAAGCTGGCCGGCTCCCCTGACCGCCGCGCGTGACGCAGCCTCTTGTTTTTGCCGGGCCGCACCGTCACCCTGACGCCGGATCAACGATGCTGCGGAGCCCCAATGTCCAGGAACAAGCCGAATCCGGAAACCCTTGCCGTTCATGCGGGATGGCGGGCCGATCCAGCGACGGGCTCCGTCGCGGTGCCGATCCACCAGACGACATCCTATCAGTTTCGCGACGCGGAGCATGCGGCCTCGCTCTTCGCGCTGCAGGAAATGGGCAATATCTACACGCGGATCATGAATCCGACCACCGATGTGCTGGAAAAGCGCGTCGCGGCGCTGGAGGGGGGCGCCGCCGCGCTGGCGGTGGCGTCGGGACAGGCGGCGTCGGCCTATGCGATCCAGAATCTGGCGCGGGCCGGCGACAATATCGTGAGTTCGACGGCGCTCTATGGCGGCACCTATAATCTGTTCGCGAACACGCTGAAGGACCAGGGGATCGAAGTGCGCTTCGTCGATCCGGCCGATCCGGAAGATTTCCGGCGGGCCACCGACGATCGCACGCGCGCCTACTATGCCGAAACCCTGCCCAATCCCAAGCTGGAGGTGTTCCCGATCGCGGAGGTCGCCGCCATCGGCCGGGAACGGGGCATCCCGCTCATCATGGACAACACGGCCGCTCCGCTGCTGTGCCGCCCGCTGGATCACGGCGCGGCCATTATCGTCTATTCCGCGACGAAATATCTTGGCGGACATGGCACGTCGATCGGCGGCCTGATCGTCGATGGCGGGAATTTCGACTGGGCCGCTCATCCCGAACGACAGCCGCTGCTGAACACGCCCGATCCTTCCTACCATGGCGCGATATGGGCAGAGGCGGCAAAGCCCCTGGGCCCGATCGCCTATATCCTGCGGGCGCGGGTCATCCTGCTGCGCGACCTAGGCGCGGCATTGTCCCCCTTCAATGCGTTTCAGCTGATCCAGGGTATCGAGACCGTGGCGCTGCGGATGGAACGGCATTGCGCCAATGCGGTCAGGGTGGCCGAACATCTGGCGCGCCACCCCGCCGTGACCAGGGTCATCTACCCCTCGCAACAGGATGGCCGCGCCCGGGCCCTTGCGGAGCATTATCTGACCGGAGGCAAGGGCGGGCTCGTCGGGTTCGAGCTTGCCGGCGGCATGGAGGCGGGTCGCCGCTTCATCGATGCGCTGGATCTTTTCTACCATGTCGCCAATATCGGCGACGCGCGCAGCCTGGCGATCCATCCAGCGTCCACGACCCATTCGCAGTTGAACGAAGCGGAGCAGATGGCGACCGGCGTGTCGCCCGGCTATGTGCGGCTTTCCATCGGGATAGAGCATATCGACGACATATTGGGCGACATCGACCGGGCGCTGGCCGCGGCAAGCTGACCTTCCGGGACGAAGGGGCGGACCGCCGGGCCATGTCGCGGCAACGCCGGCCGCGGCGGCGCGTTGCCCCCCCATGGAAATGCCGTTCACCGCGCCCGATCCCTATATTCTGGTCCTGACGGGCGCGGGGCTGCTGATAGTCCTGGTCGCATGGCTGCCGCTGGCCTTGAGGAAGCTGCCGCTGTCGCTGCCCATCGTCTGCATCCTGATCGGCGCCGCGATATTCCGCATCCCCGGCATCGAATTCCGACCGTCGCCGCTGGAATATCCGGATGTGACCGAACATTTTACCGAACTGGTCGTGATCATCGCCCTGATGGGCGCGGGACTGAAGCTGGACCGGCCGTTCGACTGGCGGCGCTGGATGGTGACCTGGCGGCTGCTCGCCATCACCATGCCGCTGGGCATCGCGCTCATCACGCTGTTGGGGGGCGTGCTGCTCGGTCTTCCCTGGGCCATCGCCCTGCTGCTGGCCGCCAGCCTCGCCCCCACCGACCCGGTGCTGGCCGCCGATGTCCAGGTCGGCCCGCCGCGCACGGGCGAGGAAGATGAAGTCCGCTTCGGCCTGACATCGGAGGCAGGCCTGAACGACGGCCTTGCCTTTCCCTTCGTTCACCTCGCCATCGCGCTCGCCCTGACGGGGAATATGGGGGAGTCATGGTTCGGAAAATGGCTTGGCCTGAACGTGCTGTGGGAGATCGTCGTCGGCGTGGGCGGCGGCTGGGCCGTGGGAAAGCTGTTCGGATGGCTGACCTTCCACATTCCGGCCGAGACGAAACTTGCCCGGACCGGAGACGGCCTGATCGCCATAGCCGCCACCTTCCTGTCCTATGGCCTGACCGAAATCCTCAACTGCTATGGCTTCCTGGCGGTCTTCGTGACGGCGCTGACCCTGCGCGCGTCGCATCGCGACCATGCGTTCAACGTGCAGATGCATGATCTTACCGAACAGGTGGAGCGCCTTTCGATGATGGCTCTCCTGCTTCTGTTCGGCGGCGCGCTGATCGGCGGTCTCCTGTCGCCGTTGCGCCCGTCCGACATCGTGCTGGTGCTGCTGATCCTGTTGATCGTTCGTCCGGTGACGGGTCTTGTGGGTCTGGCCGGCTTCAGGGCGGATCGGGTCGAAAAGCTGACCATCGCCTTCTTCGGCATAAGGGGCGTCGGATCTTTCTACTATTTGGCCTATGGTCTGAACCAGATGAAGGTGGGAGAGGCCAGCCGCCTGTGGGCGATCATCGGCCTGACCGCACTGATGTCGATCCTGCTCCACGGCCTAACCGTCACACCCGCCATGCGATGGCTCGACAGGCGTCAGGGGCGTGATCCGGACATGAGCGACTGACCGCATGCCCATGGCGCCGTTCCCCAGGCCGGCGGCGATCATCGGGCGGGGCGCAGCATTGCCGTCCCCAAGGGATTTGCGCAAGCCGGGCCGGTGGACCGCCGCCCGGAACGGATTTCAAGGCAGCAGATGATTCTGCCTGCCGGGAAGGCTTGTCTTATGACATTGCGGTCCGTTTGGGTCATGCTGGATTGCCCGGGCCGGGGTGGCCACCCCGGCCCGGGCGGAAGGGGACGGATCGTGAAAGCGCCGGTCGTTGTGGGACCGGGTTAGAGTA
>NZ_SEON01000016.1 GCF_004152845.1 Sphingobium fuliginis | reverse complement strand
TAACGGGGTTCTTTTTTGCACGCCGATCCACACTAAACGGTCAAAAAATCGTGATGCGGGTCAATCACTTGCCGGAGTTTGGCGGATGAGGGTCATTAAATCCACATTTTTCCCGATAAACAACCGCAATCTTGGCCGGCGTTTCTGGCTCGTCAATTGTCGCGGGGATATCAAAGGGTTCGCGGTTCACAATCTTGCGGAGCAGGCTACGCAAGATCTTGCCAGAACGGGTCTTGGGCAATTGCTCGACGACCAGCACCGCCTTCATCGCCGCGATCGCACCAAGCTCGCTACGCACGGCAAGGACAGAGCGCTCGGCTATGCCCTTATCTGCCGCAAAACCAATCTGCGGGGTGACGAAAGCAATCGGTACCATACCTTTGAGGTCATCGTCCGCACCGACGACGGCGCATTCAGCGACACCTGGTTGCCGCGACACGATCTCTTCCATTTGTCCGGTCGACAGCCGATGACCGGCGATGTTGATGATGTCGTCGGTTCGTCCCATGATGTGCATGAAGCCCTCACTGTCGCGAAAGCCTGCATCACCGGTTTCGTAGTATCCAGGGAACGTCTCGAAATTCCGGACAAACGTGGCGTTGTTGTTCCACAGCGAACGGAAAGTGCCGGGCGGCAGCGGGGTCTTGATCACAATATTGCCGCTTGCCTTGTCGGGCAGAGCAAATCCTTCGTCGTCGAGGATGGCGAACTGATATCCTGGCACCGGAAAGCCAGCGCTGCCAGGCTTGCGGCGCAAATCCCCCATCGCGAAGCACGAGGCGATGGCCGGCCAGCCCAGCTCGGTCTGCCACCAATGATCGATCACCGGCAAAATGCTTTCCCGCTCCAACCAGGCGATCGTTTCCGGGTCCGCGCGTTCGCCGGCCAGAAACACCGCACGGCACGCGCCGACGCCGATCTCCTTCAGGTACCGGGCATCGGGATCCTCCTTGCGGATCGCCCGAATCGCGGTCGGCGCGGTGAAGAAACTCTTGACTTTATGCCGCACGATGGTTCGCCAAAAGGTGCCGGGATCGGGTGTGCCGACGGGCTTGCCTTCGAACAGTACGGTCGTGGCCCCAACTAGCAGCGGGCCATAGACGATGTAGCTATGCCCCACCACCCAACCGACGTCCGAGGCTGCCCAAAACGTGTCCCCTGCCCCGATGCCGTAAATGTTGGCCATCGACCAGGCCAGGGCCACGGCGTGTCCGCCATTGTCGCGCACCACCCCTTTGGGCGTTCCGGTGGTGCCCGAGGTGTAGAGGATGTAGAGCGGCTCGCCGGAGGCGAGAGGAACGCACGGAGGCGCCGGCTGATCCGCGGTCCGGCGCTGCAGATCGTGCCAGTCAATGTCTCGGACGGGCATCAAGTCCGCGGTTAGCTGTTCGCGCTGGACCAGGACGACATGCTCGACCGAGTGGGCGGCAAGGACCAGCGCTTCGTCGACCAACGGCTTGTAGGCAATGGTGCGGCTGCCCTCGATTCCGCACGAAGCGGTGAGCACCAGTTTGGGGGTGGCATCGTCGATCCGCTTGGCCAGTTCGGGTGGGGCGAACCCGCCGAACACAACGGAATGGATCACACCGAGCCGCGCGCAAGCAAGCATCGCGAAAACCGTCTCGGGGATCATCGGCATGTAGAGTATTACCCGATCCCCCTTTTCCGCGCCGAGGCTCGCCAGCATCGCCGCCGTACGTTCGGTTTCGTACAGCAGTTCGCGGTAGGTGTAATGGCGGATGGTTCCGGTTACCGGGCTGTCATAGGCAAGCGCCAGCGCATCGCCGCGTCCGGCCTGGACATGCCGGTCGAGGCAATTGTGGCACGTGTTCAGCATGCCATCGGGAAACCAACCCATGCTTGGGTTATGGGCGCGCAGCGGGTTCGCGACCCAATCGATCGCCTTTGCGGCCTCGCTCCAGAATTGGTCTGGGCGGTCTGCGGCGTACCGCACCGCGTCCGCGTAAGCCACCGCCTCGGTATCTTCAATCATAATTCCCGCTCTCCCCTGTTTTCCGTCTGGCCTGCTGCTGCTCGGCGCGATACGAATATCGCGGCCAAGACAATGGCCGCTCCGACCATGTGATAGGTTTCAAGTCTCTCTCCCAACAGCAGCACCGCCAAGAAAACACCGAACACCGTGGGGAGATTCATGTAGACGCCGGCTCTTACTGAACCGATCAGGATTACCGCACGGTTGAAGAAGGCATAGGCAATCAGCGAAGGAAAGATGCCTACATAGAGCACCGCGCCAATCACTTCAATTTGTGGCTTGGCGACCCCGCCATCGGCCAGGCTCACCAGGTAAGGTACAGCCAGCGTTCCCATGCCGACCGCGAACAGCACAGCGAGCAGAGTGATGTGGTGTATGGCGGGCACCTTGCGCAAGAACGTCGCGTAGGCCGAGTACAGGAAGACCCCGGTCAGGGCGAGCAAGTCGCCATGGTTGAGTCCGCCAAGATGCAACGCGAAAGGCTGCCCTCTGGTCACGATCCAGACGACTCCGGTAAGAGACAGCGCCGCACTGGAAACCAGCAGCGGTCTGATCCGCTCCCCGAACAGAATGCTCGGCATGACCAAGGTCATGATCGGCATGGTCGATTGCAGCAGCAGGCTGTTGGTGGCTGTGGTGAGTTGCAGGCTCCAGTAAACGATGAAGGCGAACACCCCCACGCCGAACACGCCCAGCACCGCCAGCAGGCGCCAGGAATCGCGCAGGACCCGACGATCGGCCACGACGTGCCGCCAGGCAAAGGGCAGAACGAATAGCAACGCGACCACCCAACGCCAAAAGGCCAGCGCCAGAGGAGAAAGCAAGTCGCGCGCCGCCCGGCCCACGATGGGGTTCAGCGCCCAGAATAGCGAAGCGAGAGAAAGCAGCAAGACTGGTGAGCTCCATACGTAACGAAGGGCCTGCCGCCATCCAGAAGAACCATTGCCAGTACCCATCAGAACGAACGGTCCGTCACTCTCAATCCCACTTGCGTGGCATCGGCTTTTTGCATATCGTACATCGCATTGCCCTTAGTGTACGAATCTGCAGACGACAACCGCAGTTCGTGAAAACCGGAGAGAGCCATGAGCGGCGACACCACACTCGTAGACACAGTGAATGCCAGCCAATCCCGTAAGGTGTTTTGGGACAAAGATGTTTACGCTCTTGAAATAGAGCGGATTTTTTCACGCGCATGGCTGATGCTCGGCCACGAGTCGCTTGTGCCCAAGCCGGGCGATTTCATCACCACCTACATGGCCGAAGATAAGGTCATCCTCTCGCATCAAAGCGACGGGACCTTCCGCGCCTTCATCAACTCTTGCAGCCATCGCGGCAACCAGATCTGTCACGCCGACAGCGGAAATGCCAAGGCGTTCGTCTGCAACTATCATGGCTGGGTGTTCGGACAGGATGGATCGCTGGTCGATGTCCCGCTCGAATCGCGTTGCTACCACAACAGCCTCGATAAGGATGCGTTGGCGGCAAAGTCGGTTAGGGTCGAAACCTATAAGGGTTTCATTTTCGGTTGCCACGATCCCGAAGCGCCCAGCTTGGAGGACTATCTGGGTGAGTTCCGCTACTACCTCGATACCATCTGGGAGGGCGCCGGCGGCGGAATGGAATTGCTTGGCCCTCCGATGAAGAGCCTGCTCCAGTGCAACTGGAAGGTACCGACCGAGAACTTCATCGGCGACGGTTATCACGTCGGCTGGACACATGCCGCCGCGCTCGGCCAGATCGGCGGCGAGCTGGCAGGCCTTTCGGGCAATCGCGCGGACATTCCCTTCGACGATCTTGGGCTGCAGTTCACGACCCGTCATGGCCACGGCTTCGGGGTGATCGACAACGCAGCGGCCGCAATCCACGTCAAGCGCGAGGGCTGGACCAAATATCTCGAGGACACGCGCGGCGAAGTGCGCCGCAAGTTCGGCCCGGAGCGCGAACGGCTCTATATGGGGCATTGGAACTGCTCGATCTTCCCCAACTGCTCGTTCCTCTACGGGACCAACACCTTCAAGATTTGGCATCCGCGCGGACCGCATGAAATCGAGGTGTGGACCTATACCATGGTGCCGCGTGATGCCGATCCAGCTACCAAGAGCATGATACAGCGCGAAGCAATCCGCACCTTCGGCACCGCCGGAACGCTGGAAAGCGATGACGGCGAAAACATGTCTTCGGCAACCTACATGAACCGTGGCGTGATCACGCGCGATGGCAGAATGAACTCCACGATGGGTGCCGGCTACGAAGGACCGCATCCGGTCTATCCCGGTATCGTCGGAATCAGCTTCATCGGTGAAACCTCCTACCGGGGCTTCTACCGGTTCTGGAAGGAAATGATCGATGCCCCTGATTGGGCGAGCGTGAAAGCAAATGACGACACTTGGGATTCGGTCTTCCCGAACCGCAATTTCTGGACTGAAAAGCTCGACGCCGCCGAGTGACCGCAAACGCCGATACAAATATCGAGAATTACGGAGAGAACATGTCGTCCGAACAAGTACCGGTGACGCCGGATGTGCACTATGCCGTCGAGGCGCATTATCGCGCCGAGGTCAGACTTTTGCAGACCGGGCAATACCGGGAATGGCTGCACGGAATGGTCGCCGAAGACATCCATTACTGGATGCCGATCTACGAACAGCGCTTCGCAAGGGATCGGCGCCCGGACCCGACGCCGGACGATGCGGCAATCTACAACGACGATTTCGGAGAGCTCAAGCAGCGCGTCGAGCGGCTTTATTCAGGCCAGGTCTGGATGGAGGATCCGCCATCCAAGATCCGGTACTTCGTTTCGAATGTCGAAGCTTTCGAAGCCGGCAACGGTGAACTGGACGTCCTGTCGAACATCCTTGTCTACCGCAACCGCCGCCAGACCGAGGTCACGGTCCATACGTTGGGGCGCGAGGACAAGCTGCGCCGGGACGGCAATGGCTTCAAGGTCTTCCGGCGCAAACTGATCCTCGATGCGAGAGTCACGCAAGACAAGAATCTCTATTTCTTTTGCTGATAACGCGCGATTTGGCGCAAAACCGGGAGAAAATGCATGGAAGCCTACGCCGCGATCATCGAACGCCAAGGCGGGGAATTCGTCCTCGATAACGTATCGATTGAGGACCCCCGCGATGGTGAGGTGCTCGTAAAGGTTGCCGCGGCGGGCATGTGCCACACCGACCTGACTGTCCGCGACCAGTACTATCCGACCCCGCTGCCGGCTGTGCTCGGCCACGAGGGCGCGGGCGTTGTCGAAAAGGTCGGACGCGGCGTTTCCACTGTCAAGCCAGGTGACAAGGTGGTCCTGTCGTTCAGCTACTGCGGCACCTGCCCGTCATGCCTCAAGGGGCATCAGGCCTATTGCCCCAGCCTGTTCCCGCTCAATTTCATGGGCCGCAGGCTCGACGGATCGACCCCGATCACGCGCAACGGCGAGGACGTGAACGCCTGCTTCTTCGGCCAGTCCTCGTTCGCGACCTATTCGATCGCGAGCGAGAACAATTGCGTCAAGGTTGCCGACGACGCGCAGATCGAATTGCTCGGCCCGCTGGGCTGCGGCATCCAGACCGGGGCGGGCGTAGTCCTCAATTCGCTGCAGCCGGCTCCGGGTTCCTCGATCGCCATCTTCGGCGTCGGCTCTGTCGGTCTCAGCGCGCTGATGGCCGCCAAGTCGTCGGGCTGTCTCAAGATCATCGCGGTCGATCGCAATCCCGCCCGACTCGAAGTCGCGCGCGAACTCGGCGCAACCGATGTCATCGATGCCTCGACCACAAATGCCCAGGAAGCGATTGTCGCGATGACGGGCGGCGGCGCGGACTATGCGATTGATACGACCGCGATCCCGCAAGTCCTGCGTTCGGCGGTCGAAAGCACCCACAACATGGGGGAAACCGCAGTCGTGGGCGGCGCCAAGCTGGGCACCGAATTTTCGCTTGATATGAACAACATCCTGTTCGGTCGCAAGCTGCGCGGGGTAGTGGAAGGCTCCAGCACGCCGCAGGTGTTCATCCCGCAGCTGATCGCGATGCAGAAGGCCGGCCTGTTCCCATTCGAGAAGCTCTGCTCGTTCTACGATTTCGATCAGATCAACCAGGCTGTCGAAGACACCGAAAAAACCGGCAGCGCGATCAAGGCCATCCTCCGGATGTAAGGACCGTGTTCGCCAGCCGCCTTGCCGCCCGTGTGGCGGCAAGGCGCGGCATGCCCGGGGACATGTTTGGCAAGAGCGGCACATTCCGCGGGGAAACTAGCAGCAAATGAAAACCGTCTACACGTTCGGCCCCGGCATTGCCCATGATGACTCGCGCGCCCGCGACAAGGCGGTAGTGGGCGGCAAAGGCGCCAATCTCGGCGAGATGGCGCGGATCGGGTTGCCTGTCCCACCCGGCTTCACCATCACAACCGAAGAATGCCTTCATTTCCTGCGCGATCGCCACAGCCAGTCCGCGCGCCTCGATGGCGAAGTCAGGTCGGCGCTGACCCATATCGAGCGCACGGTGGGCAAGAGGTTCGGCGATCGGCACGATCCCTTGCTGGTATCGGTTCGTTCCGGCGCCCGGGTCTCGATGCCGGGCATGATGGACACGATCCTCAACCTGGGCCTCAACGACCAAACGGTGCGTGGCTTGGCTGCTTCGTCTGGCGACGAGCGGTTTGCCTGGGACAGCTATCGCCGCTTCGTCCAGATGTACGCAAGCGTTGTGCTCGGGATCGATCACGCGCGGTTCGAGGACGCGCTGGAAAAGGCCAAGGAAGATCGCGGCGTCTCGCAGGACGTGGACCTGAGCGCCACCGATCTTCGTGACTTGATCGGCGAGTTCTTCGGCATCGTCGAGGCCGAACGCGGCGCTCCCTTTCCGCAGGACGTCGACGAGCAGCTTGCTTCCGCAATCGCTGCTGTATTCGAATCCTGGGAATCCGATCGCGCCAAGGTCTATCGCCGCCTCAACGGCATCCCTGGCGAATGGGGAACGGCGGTCAACGTCCAGGCGATGGTATTCGGCAATCTGGGCGAAACCAGCGCGACGGGCGTCGCCTTCACCCGCAATCCGGCAACCGGGGACAAGGCCTATTACGGAGAATGGCTGGTCAACGCCCAGGGCGAGGATGTGGTCGCCGGGATCCGGACGCCGCAATATCTGACGCTCGCAGCCCGCACGGCCGCCGGTGCCAAGCTGCCGTCGATGGAAGAGGCGCTGCCCGCGGTCTTCACGGAGCTCGCCCGCCTGTTCGAGCTGCTCGAGCTGCACTATCAGGACATGCAGGACATCGAATTCACGGTCGAGCGCGGCAAGCTCTATATCCTGCAGACCCGCTCCGGAAAGCGCACGGCCAAAGCCGCGCTGAAGATCGCCGTCGATATGGTCGAGGAAGGCCTGATCGCCGAGGAAGCGGCGATCAGGCGGATCGATCCGGCCTCGCTCGATCAGCTTCTGCATCCCACGCTCGATCCCGACGCGCCACGGACCCTGCTGGGATCGGGGCTTCCGGCTTCGCCGGGGGCTGCATCGGGCGCGGTCGTGTTCGACGCCGATACGGCTGCGGTGCGCGCCGAACTGGGGGAAAACGTCATCCTGGTCCGGCAGGAAACTTCGCCGGACGACATCCATGGCATGCATGTCGCTCGCGGAATTCTGACTGCCAAGGGCGGCATGACCAGCCATGCGGCGGTCGTCGCGCGGGGCATGGGGCGCCCTTGCGTCTCGGGGGCGTCCAGCCTGTCGATCGATTACCAGGCGCGATCAGCGGAGATTGGTGGCGTGCACATCGCCGAAGGTGACCTGATCACTATCGATGGCAGCACCGGCGAGATTTTCCAGGGCGCCCTGCCAACCGTGATGCCTGAGCTTGACCGCGAATTTGCGACGGTGATGGCCTGGGCCGATCGGCATCGCCGCATGAATGTGCGCACCAATGCCGAAACCCCGGCGGATTGCGAAGTCGCCCGCCAGTTCGGGGCGGAAGGCATCGGCCTATGCCGCACCGAACACATGTTCTTCGACGGCGAACGCATCAACTTTATGCGCCAGATGATCCTGGCCACGAACGGGACAGAGCGGCTCGTCGCGCTCGATCGGTTGTTGCCCGAACAGCGTAGCGATTTCGTCCGGATTTTCGAGATCATGCAGGGGCTTCCCGTCACGGTGCGGCTGCTCGATCCCCCACTCCATGAGTTTCTCCCCCATTCCGAATCGGAATTCACCGAGCTGTCCGCCGCGGTCGGCATAGGCGTGGATCAGCTCAGACGCCGGGCCGAGGAACTGGCCGAGTCCAATCCGATGCTCGGCCACCGGGGTTGTCGCCTGGGCGTGGTCTATCCGGAAATCTACGAGATGCAGGTCCGCGCAATCTTCGAAGCGGCCTGCGCTGTGAGCCGGGAGACCGGCCAACCGGTCGTGCCGGAAATCATGATCCCCCTCGTCGGCACGGCCCGCGAACTCGACATGCTCAAGCAGACTGTGATCGGGGTGTCGGAAGCGGTCTTCGCGGAGCAGGGATTGACGGTCGAATTCACCGTCGGGACCATGATCGAATTGCCCCGCGCCGCGCTGGTGGCGGACGAAATCGCCGCGGTTGGCGAGTTCTTCTCGTTCGGCACCAACGATCTTACCCAGACCACGCTGGGAATCAGCCGGGACGATGCCGGACGGTTTCTTGGCAGCTACATCGACAAGGGCATCTATGCCAAGGATCCGTTCGTCAGCATCGATGTCGACGGGGTCGGCAAGCTGATTGAGATGGCCGCCCGGCTGGGCCGTGAGACGCGCGCCGACATCAAGCTGGGGATCTGCGGTGAACACGGTGGCGATCCGGCCTCGATCGCTTTCTGCGACCGGGTCGGCCTCGATTATGTCAGCGCCTCTCCGTTCCGCGTTCCGATCGCGCGCCTTGCCGCTGCCCAATCGGCGCTGGCCGCAACCTAGCTCGGCACATTGCCAACAAGTCAACCAGACAAAGGGTGAAGGAATACTAACATGGACTACGATCGCAAAGACGCCAAGAAGTGGGCCACCGAGACAGTCCGGGGATTCTACCAGTGCCCGATCACCCCGATGACCGCCGACCACAAGTTTGATATCGACGGGATCCGCTACAACATCGACAAATACGTCGAAATGGGCCTTGATGGCCTGGTTGTCGGCGGCTTCATTGCCGAATGCTGGAACGTCACTCCGTCCGAATGGATGCGCTTTCACGAGATCGTCGCCGATGCCAACGCCGGGCGGCTCGACCTGTGGACGATCATCCTCGACCCGTCGGTCCACCTCGCGCTCGAAAAGATGCAGTTCGTCGAGAAGCTGGGTTTCAACGGCGCCGAGGTCATCAATCCCGTCGTCCAGCTTCGCACTGACGACGAGATTTTCGCCTGGTTCAAGTATCTGACCGATCGCAGCAACATGGCGGTCTGCCTCTACCGCACGCCGGTTTCGGGCACGGTGCTGAGCTGGAACCTGATGCGCCGCCTGGCCGATCTCGAGACCGTGATCGGGGTCAAGCAGGGTGCGCTTAACCGCGCCGAGACGATCAAGATCCGCAGCCTGATGCCCGAAGGCTTCAACACCATGGAGCCGTTCGAATATTTCTTCCTCGAAGACCTCCGGCTGGGCGGGACGGTGTGCTGGGGCGAACTGTCGTTCATGCTCTATGGCAAAAAGCGCCACCTCGCGCGCGACTATATCAACCTCGCCAACCAGGGCAAATGGGAAGAGGCCCGCACCAAGTGGGAAGGCCTGCACGATGTCCGCGAATATTACCATGACCAGTTTGTCTGGGATATTGCGCGCACCGCGACCTATGCTTCGGCACTGGCGAACATCAAGGCGTGGTATGAGGCGATCGGCCTCAAGGCCGGCCCGATCCTGCCGCCGGTTGCCGACGTGACCCCGCAGAAGAAGGAAGAGATCAGAGCCAAGCTCATCGAGCTCGGCATCGCCTGATCGAACGCGGGACATCGGCAATGACGAAACAATTGCATTTCTGCATCCACGGCGCAGGCGGTCTTGGTTCCGTTGTCGGCGGCTTCCTGGCCCGCGGCGGACACAAGGTAACGCTGATTGCGCGCAAACCCCATGTCGAGGCAATCCGTCAGGGCGGTCTGCAAATCGAAGGGGTGCGTGCACAGTTCGTGCAGCGCGACAACCTGTTCGCGGTCGAGACCCCGGCTGAGGTCGAGGACGCGATCGACTATTACATCTTGCTGACCAAGGCGAAGGGCACCGATCAGGCGCTGGCCGATGCGACAGTGCTGGTTGACCGGACAGCCTGCGCCCTCACCTTGCAGAACGGGGTTGGCAAGGAAGGCCGGCTGCAGGCCGCGTTCGGCAAGGACAAGGTGATCGGCGGGTCGATCATGGACGGCGCAACCCTGCTCGAACCCGGCCGCGCGCTCAACCACATGGCCGTCCCGGTAACCGCCTATTTCGGTGAACTGGGAGGCGGGGAAAGCGATCGCACCCGGACCATGGCCGAGGCGCTCGACTCAGCCGGGATGGGGTCCCGCTCGACTGCCGACATCACCCATGTCCATTGGGAAAAACTGGTCCAGGTCGGAAGTGCTTCATCGTGGAGCGCCAGCACCCTGGGCGGCATCAAAGAGCTCGATTTCATCGACGGTGTGGCGGTACGCGAAGGCGCGGCCCAGTATGTCCTGATCGTCAAGGACCTGCTGGCGATCTACAATGCGCTGGGGTACGAACCGCAAAATTTCTTCGCGCCCGTCTCACGGCTCGTCGAGATCAACGGAGAAAGCTTCGACGAAGCGCTCGCCGGGGTGATGGCCATGGTCGGCCGGTTCAAGCCGGAGAATCGCCCGGTGCGGACCTCGATGCACGATGACCTGGTGGCAGGACGGCGCATGGAGGTCGACGAAATTCTGGGACCGCTCGCCGAGGCCGCCGAACGCCTCGGCGTCGATGCGCCGACATTCCTGGGGGCTTACCGGGTCCTCAAGACCCTGAACACCTACCTTTGACCTTTCGGCACGGGAAGCCCGCTTGAACCGCTATACCATAGCCAATATTCCCGGCGACGGCATCGGCCGCGAGGTTCTGCCCGCCGGGGTGCAGGTCTTGTCGGCGGTCGCGCAGCGATGCGGCTTCGCGCTCGAGTTTCGCGACTTCGACTGGAGCTGCGAAACCTATCTCGCCACCGGGAAAATGATGCCCGATGACGGGCTCACCCGGCTTGCCGATCATGACGCAATCTTCCTTGGCGCGGTCGGTTACCCGGGGGTGCCCGATCACGTCTCGCTGTGGGGCCTGCTGCTGCCGATCCGGCGCGAATTCGATCAATATGTCAATCTCCGACCGGTGCGGTTGCTGCCCGGCATTCGCTCGCCGCTGCGCGACAAGAGCACCGGCGATATCGACTTCTGGGTGGTGCGGGAAAATTCGGAAGGCGAATATTCCCAGATCGGCGGCCGCACCGGCACCGGCGAGGATGAAATCGTCATCCAGCAGGCAGTATTCACCCGCCGCGGCACCGACCGGATCCTGCGTTACGCCTTCGATTTCGCGCGCAAGCTTGGCCGGCCGCATGTCACCTCGGCCACCAAGTCGAACGGGCTCTACCATTCGATGCCGTTCTGGGACGAGCGTTTCGCGGCGATCGGCGCGGAATATCCCGGGATCGCCACCGACCAGTACCATATCGACATTCTGGCCGCCCGCTTCGTGATGTCACCCGAACGGTTCGACGTGGTGGTCGGATCCAATCTGTTCGGCGACATCCTGTCCGATCTCGGTCCCGGCGTAACCGGGACGATAGCGGTCGCGCCGTCGGCCAATCTCAATCCGTCGCGGCGCTATCCGTCGATGTTCGAACCGGTGCACGGATCGGCTCCGGACATTGCCGGCCAGGGCATTGCCAATCCGATCGGCCAGATCTGGTCGGGGGCGATGATGCTCGACCATCTGGGAGAAGCGGAAGCCGCAGCGATGGTGCTGGCCGCGATCGAAGCGGTCCTGCGCGATCCGCAAGCAGTCCTGACCCCCGATCTGGGCGGCAACGGCAGTACAGCGGTCCTGACCCGCCAAATATTGGAAAAGCTGCAGGGAAGGTGATCCCCGGCAGTCTTCGCGAGCCTGAAGGAACAAAACGCATGAGCCTGCAACGTCAGCTTCACCTCGGCGCGTTCATGCGGCCGGTCAGCATCCATACCGGCGCCTGGCGCTACCCCGGGGCAATCCCGGATGCGAATTTCAACTTCGCCGCGATCCGGCAATTCGCGCGCAAGCTGGAAGCAGGCAAGTTCGACGCCTTTTTCATGGCTGATCATCTCGGGGTCCTGAACATGCCGGTCGAGGCGCTGCGGCGCAGCCACACCGTCACCTCGTTCGAACCCTTCACCCTGCTGTCGGCGCTGGCTGGCGCCACCGAACGGATCGGGCTGGTCGCCACTGCCTCCACCACCTTCGACGAACCCTTTCACGTCGCGCGCCGCTTTGCCTCGCTCGATCACCTCAGCGGCGGGCGGGCCGGCTGGAACGTCGTCACCACGTCCAACCCCGAGAGCGCCAAGAATTTCGGGTTCGAGGTGCAGCCCGATCATTCCGGCCGCTACGGGCGCGCCCGCGAATTCTACGACGTCGTGACTGGCCTGTGGGACAGCTTCGCGGAAGACGCCTTCGTCTGCGATGCGGAAAGCGGCATCTATTTCAATCCCGCGCGGATGCACGTGCTCGATCACAAGGGCCCGCATTTCTCCGTTCGCGGGCCGCTCAACATTGCCCGCCCTCCGCAAGGCTGGCCGGTCATCTTCCAGGCCGGTGCGTCGGATCCTGGACGCCAACTTGCCGCCGAAACCGCCGAAGTCGTCTTTGCCGCCGGTTCGAATCTTGCCGCCGCCAAGAGCTTTTATTCCGATGTGAAAGGGCGGATGATCCCGATCGGACGCAATCCCGATCATCTCAAGATCCTGCCCGCCGCGCTCGTCGTTGTCGGCGACACGGTCGAGCAGGCCAAGGCCAAGCGCGCTCACCTGGACAGCCTGGTTCACTATGAAAGCGGGATTCACTCGCTGTGCGGCATGCTCGATCACGATGTTTCGGGGTTCGACCCCGATGGCCCCCTCCCCGAAATACCCGATACCAACGCCAGCAAGACCTCTCGTGAAATGCTGGTCACGCAAGCCCGACAGTACAACCTCACCATCCGCCAGCTCGCCGCGAAAGCCGGCAGCTATGCCGGGCTCGCCTTCGTCGGCACTCCGGCTTCGATCGCCGACGAGATGGAGCAATGGCTGGAGGAGCGCGGTTCGGACGGGTTCGTCGTGATGTTCCCCTATCTGCCGGAGGGGCTCGACGATTTCGTCGATCGGGTCGTGCCCGAATTGCAGCGCCGGGGCATTTTCCGCAAGGACTACCAAGGCACGACCCTGCGCGATCATTTCGGGTTGCCGCGCCCCGGCAATCGATTTTTTTGACGCGGCGAACCGAAAGCCGCAGACCAGACCGCTAACGACACGGAGGGAACAACCATGGCCGCCTATTTCATCGCTTCCGTCACCTCGCACGACGATGGCTGGGTTGCGGACTACCAAGCCAATGTTCCGCCGATGGTTGCGCGGTTCGGCGGCGAACTGATCTGCCGCTCCAACCAGTTCGAACGCTTCGAAGGCGAAGGCGCGGCGCCGCACTATACGGTGATCATCCGCTTCCCTGCGATGGCGGATGTCCAAGCGTTCATGGCCTGCCCCGACTATGCGCCGTTCAAGGTTGCACGGATCGCCGGCGCAACGTCCGACATTTTCGCGGTCGCCGACTGACCGGCGCAGCCTTTGGAGATCGAACCATGCAAAGCCTGCGCATCTTCTTCATCGCCAGCGGAATCTGGTACCTGTGCAATCTGGTCCTGCTCTGGCCGCCGGTCTATGCAGGGGCCCTGTCCCTGATCTATCCGGGAATCGATCTGGGCCAGGGCCAGCCGGTGTTCGATCTGCTGCTCGATGCCTGGCTGATCGTCGGGATACAGCTGGCCGCGATCGGTATCGTCGCCCTGTGGGGCGCGCGGCAGCCGTGGAAATACATCGCGCTGGTCCCGGTGATCGTGCTAACCGAAGCGGTCGGCGCGGCATGGGACATCTACAGCCTGTTGTGCAGCGGCGAGGCGGAATGGGTCGTCTTCACAACGCTGGCGGCTCATGCTGTGATCGTACTCGGAGCCTGGTACACCTGGACTGCGGCGCACCGGGAAAAGGCGCAACAAGGCGCAGTGACCTCATAGGTTGAAAAACGGCCAAGGCGAAGAACGGACGCGGAACGTTATGGAGTTCGCGCGGCGTCTTTGACGGCGAAGTTGTTGACGATGCGACTGATGGTGGCGCGATGGACGCGGAAGAGGCGGGCGATATCGGCTGTCGATCTGCCAGCGGTGAGCATGGTGATGACCTCGGTCTGTTGGTGGGGCGAGAGCTTGGGTTGTCGGCCGCCACTGCGCCCCTGGGCACGCGCCGAGCGCAGGCCAGCCTGCGTTCGTTCGCGCACCATGGCGCGCTCGAACTCGGCGAACGAGCCCAGCATTTGCATCATCATGCGACCGGATGCCGTTGTGCTGTCGATATTTTCGGTCAGCGAGCGGAATCCGGCGCCGGCCTTTTCGACGCGGTCGAGGATAAGCAGCAGATCTTTCAGCGACCGCGACAGCCGGTCAAGTTTCCAGGCTGCGAGAACATCACCGGGCTCGAGACGGTCGAGCAGTCGGTGGAGTTCCGGTCGATCCCAGCGGCCGCCCGAGGCATGTTCTTCGTAGACCCGGGTGCAGCCCGCGGCTTCGAGTGCTTCGATCTGCGGGGCGGTATCCTGGTCTTCGGCCTTGGACACGCGAGCATAGCCAGCAGCTTGGGTGATGCTGCATTTATCTGTTGCTTTTGCATGTCGTTTGGCAACAGCTTTGTGCGACGAATAGCGCGTTGTTTTTGCTGGACCGGTCTGGATGCTGCGCAAACGACCGTTTGCGCGCGTTCGTTCCTCATGACTGGCATCCGCGATGTCGCGGCTTCAGCCCCGTGCTTCTTTCGGCCAGCCAGTCGATGGCGCCCGGGATGGCACGCCAGGCGGCGCCGTTTTCCTCGACATAAGCGGTCGCCTCATCCTCTCCGCCCATACTGATGTAGCCGTCGCGAGAAGGAACGAGGCGTTTGAGGCCGGCCAACATGGCAGGCACATGCGAGTTGCTCTCCCAGGCTTCCCGGACAATCGCCGGACCGCGCGGGTCCTGTTCGCGATAGGCTATCAGCGCCAGCGTGTAGGCCCAGGCGGCACTTCCATCTCCTTCATACTGGCGCAGTAGCACCTTCAGCCCAGCGAGATCGTCGCGCTGGAGCAAGGCGCTTGCCAGCAGGTAGCGGATGCCCTGATTGTCATTGGGATTGAGGATCAGCATCGCGCGATAATGGTCGATCGCCGCCTGCTGCTCGCCCGTGAGCCATAATGTCATCGCCAGTCCTGCTCGCGCCCGCATATAGGGTCTGGTCTGTCAATCGGCGTGCAAACGGGACCCCCGAT
>NZ_SEON01000015.1 GCF_004152845.1 Sphingobium fuliginis | reverse complement strand
GGTCCCACAACGACCGGCGCTTTCACGATCCGTCCCCTTCCGCCCGGGCCGGGGTGGCCACCCCGGCCCGGGCAATCCAGCATGACCCAAACGGACCGCAATGTCATAAGACAAGCGTTTTCCAAGCAGATGGAATCATCTGCTGACTCGGAAAACGCGACAAACAAAAACTTAGAGCAGTCGAGCCGATGCAATCGGATCGGAATCTGCTCTGGAGCGCGTTGCGTTAAATCGGACGCAGGCCGCGCGCTCCAAGCTTTTGTCGTCGCATCGTTTTAAACGCAAAACCGGTTCCCACTTTTGCGCATGATGCTCTGGCGATCATCCCCGGGCATGACCCGGCAGGATTGAAACCTGCCATGTTCCTGCCTTCGCAGGCGCATGGTACGTCCAAATCCCTCAATCTTCCTGATGATAGCGGCTGAGCCTGCGGATGAAGCCGATCAGACCCGTCTGGCGGCTGCGCTTCATGCGTTCGGCGTGCAGGATCGTCTGGACGCGCCGGAAGCAATCTTCCGCATCGACATTGCACAGGACATAATCATAGCCGTCCCAGTGCGCGATCTCTCCCGCCGCGCGGGCCATGCGGCCTTCGATAACCTCATTGCTGTCCGTCGCCCGACCGCGCAGGCGACGCTCCAGCTCCTCCATCGACGGCGGCAGGATGAACACCCGCACCACGTCACCGCCCGCAATCTGGTGGAGTTGCTGCGCGCCCTGCCAATCGATGTCGAACAGAACGTCGCGGCCGGACTTCAGCATCGCCTCCACCGGAGCGCGGGGCGTGCCGTAGCGCTGCCCGAAGACATGCGCCCATTCCAGGAATTCGTGATCGGCGGTCATCCGCCGGAATTCCTCCAGATCGACGAAATGATAATCCTTGCCGTCGACCTCCCCCGGCCGCATCGGCCGCGTGGTCGCGGAAACCGACATGGCAAGATCCGGCTCCGCAGCCAGCAGCTTGCGCGCGATGGTGGATTTACCGGCGCCAGAGGGCGAGGAAAGAACGAACAGGACGCCGCGGCGCTTGAAATCGGGCGTCTCTATGGAGATGCTGTCGGCCATGGCCGCTCTTGGCGTCATGGACGGGATTTGGCAAGGGGGACTGTCGCGCCGTCAACCCTTGCGGGCCTTGCGCGCTTCCTCGATCAGGATCGGCGGCGGACTGCCGTCCGGCAGGGCCTTGACCTTGCGCTTGCGATCCGCCTCACGCTTCGCCTCATAGACCTTTCCGGCCATATAGGCGCCCGTCACGAACAGCGTGCCCATGGGATGACGCATGATGAGCCGCTTGGCCCCCATGCCAGCCAGCAGGCCGATCACGCCCTTCTTGCCGGTATCGGCGGCCACCCGCGCCGCGACGACGGTCGCACCGACGCGGGCCGCCTTTCGGAGCAGCCCGTCCTTGCGGGGCGGGCGGACGGCGATCAGCGGCTGGGCGGGCGATTTTTTCCTCATGGGACATCAATGTACCGCAGCGCGACCGGTTCCACCATGCCGATGTGGATCAGACCATATTTTCGGGCCGGACAAGCCGGTCGAAGCTTTCCCCATCGACCAACCCCAATTGCAGGCCCGCCTCCTTCAGCGTCAGCCCTTCGGCATGGGCGTGTTTCGCGATCCTGGCGGCATTGTCATAGCCGATTTCGGGCGCGAGCGCGGTGACCAGCATCAGCGACCGGTCGACCAGCTCGGCAATCCGCCTCTCATTCGCCTCCAGCCCGTCGACGCAGCGTTCTGCGAAACTGTCCATGCCGACGCTGAGCAGATGGATAGACCGCAGCACCGCCGCGCCGATCATCGGCTTGAAGACATTGAGTTCCAGATGCCCCTGAAGGCCGCCGACCGTCGCCGCCTGATGATTGCCGATGACCTGCGCGGCGACCATGGTCAGCATCTCGCACTGGGTGGGATTGACCTTCCCGGGCATGATCGAACTGCCCGGTTCATTGGCCGGCAGGTCGAGTTCGCCAAGGCCCGAGCGCGGGCCGCTGCCCAGCAGGCGGATGTCGTTGGCGATCTTGGTCAGCGCCACTGCCAGCGTCGCCAGGGTGGAGGACAGGTGCACCAGCGGATCGTTGGAGGCGAGCGCCTCGAACTTGTTGTCGGCGGTCCGGAACGGCAGGCCGGTCAGCGCCGCGATTTCCTTCGCCACCGCCACGTCGAAGCCCGCGGGCGCGTTGAGGCCGGTGCCGACCGCCGTGCCGCCCTGCGCCAGCGCCATCATGCCGTGCATGACCGCCGGCTCGATCCGCTTGCGGCTGCGGTAGAGTTGATGGGCGTAGCCGGAAAATTCCTGGCCCAGCGTCAGCGGCGTCGCGTCCTGCAGATGGGTGCGGCCGATCTTCACGATGCCCTCCCACGCCTTCGCCCTGGCGTCGAGGGCGGCGTGGAGCCGGTCGAGCGCCGGGAACAGGGCCGCCGTGGCGGCCCGCGCCGCCGCAATGTGCAGGGCGGTCGGGAAGCTGTCATTGGACGACTGGCCCATATTCACATGGTCGTTGGGGTGGACCGGGCTCTTGCCGCCGCGCTTGCCGGTCAGTGCCTCATTGGCGATGCCCGCGATCACCTCATTGACGTTCATGTTGGATTGGGTGCCGCTGCCGGTCTGCCAGATGACGAGCGGGAACTGGTCGTCATGGTTGCCCGCGACGACCTGCGCCGCCGCCGCCTCGATTGCATCCGCCAGGTCCGAATCGAGTCCGTGTCCTCGATTGACCCGCGCCGCCGCCTGTTTCACGATGGCCAGCGCGTGGACGATGCCGATCGGCATGCGTTCTCCGGGGCCGAAGGGGAAATTCTCGATGCTCCGCTGGGTCTGCGCGCCCCAATAGGCGCTGGCGGGCACTTCGATGGCGCCGATGCTGTCGGTTTCGGTGCGGCTGTCGTTCAAGTCGGGCACTCCCATGATGTCGCCGGAGTGCCGTCAATCTGGGGAGCCCCCGCCCCTGTTTCCAGCCTTATTTCTTCTTGCCGAAGTCCACGGTCACGACATTGGAGCCGTCCTCCGTCGTCACCTGCGGCGCGTCATTTTCCGCCTCTTCATGCGGTTCGGGCGCAATGTCGGCCTGCGCCTGGAACTGGAGCGCGAAATTCACCGCCGGATCGACGAAGGCCGTGATCGCGGCGAAGGGAATATGCAGATGCGCCGCCACCTGGTTGAAGGTCAGGCTGACCCCGAAGGCGTCGTCGCTGACCTTCAGGTCCCAGAATTTGTTCTGGAGGACGATGGTCATTTCGTCGGGGAAGCGTTCGACCAGATGGCGCGGAATATCGACTCCGGCCGCCTGCGTCTTGAACGTGATGTAGAAATGATGCGCGCCGGGAAGGCCGCCCGTCCGTTCGATTTCCCCCAGCACGCGGCCGACGACGGCGCGCAGGGCCTCCTGCACGATTTCGTCATAGGGAATCAGGCTGTCGGGCAGGTCGTCGCTCATGCGCCAATGTCCTAACGGCGCGGCGGCGCGGGTCAAGTGCGCGCTATAGGTGCAACGCCACATTGCAACGGCCGTCCACTTCGTTATAGGGCGCTGCCATGCGCACGGCCGACATTCACCGCAACACTGCGGAAACGCAGATCGACGTGACCGTCAACCTGGACGGCACCGGCATCTACACCGTTTCGACGGGCATCGGTTTCCTGGATCACATGATCGAGCAATTGTCGCGTCACTCGCTGATCGACATGGACGTGAAGACCGTCGGCGACCTGCATGTGGACCAGCATCACACGACCGAGGACACGGCCATCGCCATTGGCGAGGCGGTGGCGAAGGCGCTGGGCGACAAGCGCGGCATTTCCCGCTACGGCAGCGTCTATTCCCCGATGGACGAGACGCTGACCCGCGTGTCGCTGGACATTTCGGGACGCCCCTGGCTGGTGTTCAAGGTGGACTTCACCGTGCAGCGCATCGGGGAATGGGACAGCGAGATGGTGGAGCATTTCTTCCACAGCTTCGCCCAGGCCGCCGGGATCACGCTGCACATCGAAAATCTCTACGGCAGCAACAACCATCATATCGTCGAAAGCTGCTTCAAGGGCCTTGCCCGCGCGTTGCGGCAGGCGGTGGAGATCGACCCGCGCAAGGCCGACGCCATTCCTTCGACCAAGGGAATGCTGTGACCGCGCTTGCCCTGATCGACTATGGCGCGGGCAACCTTCATTCGGTGCACAACGCCCTGCGCAAGGCGGGAGCGGACGATGCCGTCATCACCGCCGATCCGGATGTCGTGGCGGGGGCGGACCGCATCGTCCTGCCGGGCGTCGGCGCCTTCCGCGCCTGCCGCGATGCGCTGGTCGCGATTCCCGGCATGGTGGAGGCGATGAACGAGGCCGTCCGCCAGCGCGGCGTCCCCTTTCTGGGCGTGTGCGTGGGCATGCAGTTGCTGGCCGATGCGGGGGAAGAGTTCGGCCGGCACGAGGGGCTGGGCTGGATAGGCGGCACCGTCCGGCTGATCGAGCCGCGCGATCCGGCGATCAAGGTGCCGCACATGGGCTGGAACGACGTGGCCCTGCGCGGCACGCCTCCGCTGCTGGAAGCGGGCGAGGCCTATTTCCTGCACAGCTATCATTTCGAAGCCGCCGACCCGGCGCATGTCGCCGCCGTCACCGATCATGGCGGGCCGCTGGTCGCGGCGGTGGCGCGCGACACCATCATCGGCTGTCAGTTTCACCCGGAAAAGAGCCAGAGCTACGGCCTTTCCTTCCTCTCCCGTTTTCTGGATTGGCGTCCATGAGCCTGATCGTTTTCCCCGCCATCGACCTCAAGGGCGGCCAGGTCGTGCGCCTGGCCGAAGGCGACATGAACCGCGCCACCGTCTATGGCGACAATCCCGCCGCCCAGGCGATATTGTTCGCGGAAGCGGGCGCGCAGCATCTGCATGTGGTCGATCTGGACGGCAGCTTCGCGGGCCATGCGGTCAATGCCGAAGCGGTCGAGGCCATCGTGGCGGCCTTTCCCGGCCATGTGCAGCTGGGCGGGGGCATCCGCAACCGGGAGGCGGTGGAGCGCTGGTTCGACCTGGGCGTGTCGCGCATCGTCATCGGCACGGCGGCCCTGAAGGACCCGGGCTTCGTCAAGGCGGCGGCACGGGACTTCCCCGGCGGGATCGTAGTGGCGGTGGACGCGCGGGACGGCTTCGTCGCGACGGACGGCTGGGCAGAGAAGTCCGACATGCCGGTGGTCGACCTTGCCCGCCGGTTCGAGGATGCGGGCGTCGCCAGCCTGCTGTTCACCGATGTCGGCCGCGACGGCCTGCTCAAGGGCTGCAACATCGATGCGACCGTCGATCTGGCCCGCGCCACGGACATTCCGGTGATCGCCAGCGGCGGCGTCGCGGGGATCGCGGACATCCGGGTGCTGAGCCTGCATGCCGACGAGGGCATTGAAGGCGTGATCACGGGCCGCGCGCTCTATGACGGGCGGCTGGACCTGAAGGCGGCGCTGGCGGTGGCGCAGGCGGCCGCATGACCGTCCGCACCCGCGTCATCCCCTGCCTGGACGTCGCCAATGGCCGCGTGGTCAAGGGCGTGAACTTCATCGATCTGCGCGACGCGGGCGATCCGGTCGAGCAGGCGAAGATTTACGACGCAGCGGGCGCGGATGAACTCTGCTTCCTGGACATCACCGCCACGCATGAGGCGCGCGGCACGATCATAGACGTGGTCCGGCGCACGGCGGAGGTCTGCTTCATGCCGGTGACGGTGGGCGGGGGCGTGCGCAGTCCGGAGGATGCCCGCGCCCTGCTGCTCGCGGGTGCGGACAAGGTCGCGGTGAACAGCGCGGCCGTCACCCGGCCCGAGGTGGTGGCGGACATCGCCGACCGCTTCGGCAGCCAGTGCGTCGTCGGCTCGGTCGATGCGCGGCGGGTGGGCGATGGCCGCTGGGAAATCTTCACCCATGGCGGCCGCAAACCGACCGGCATCGATGCGCTGGAGCATGCGGTGCGGCTTGCCCAACTGGGCGCGGGCGAACTGCTGGTCACGTCCATGGACGGCGACGGGACCAAGGCGGGCTATGACCTTGCCCTTACCCGCGCCATTGCCGATGCGGTTTCGGTTCCGGTCATCGCCAGCGGCGGCGTCGGGACGCTCGATCATCTGGTCGAAGGCGTGGTGGAGGGGCATGCCAGCGCGGTGCTCGCGGCGTCCATATTTCATTTCGGTCAACATAGCATTGCTGAAGCGCATCAGGCGCTGGCGGCCGCCGGCATTGCGGTCCGGACCGCCTGACCGACCCGATTCCGCCGAAAAACGTCGGTTGCCTTTACATTAACCCAGATCGGCAGGTCCATGTTAACCATGATGGCCCCGTTCCGCCTCCATTTAGTGGAACTGGCACGGTGCCTGCACCTCTTCCCGCACCTGACTCAATCAACAGCGGGGTGAAGATGATGAATGTGAACAAGCTGTTTCTGGCCGCTGGCGTGGCCGCTCTGATGGGCGCGGCGGCTCCGGCGGAAGCGACCTGGTGCTGGGGCAAGAAGTGCGGCGGCTCCAGCAGCTCGGGCGGTTCCTCGTCCGGCGGCACGCCGACGCCGGTGCCCGAACCGGAACAGATGGCGCTGTTCGGCCTTGGCGCCGCGGTGCTGGGCGCGCGGGTTTTCGTCGCCCGCCGCAAGCGCAAGTAAGTTTTCGTTTGACGGTTTGCGCGCGTGGCGCTTGATGGCGCCATGCGCGCGACCCTTTTTAATCTTGAACGGACCATCCGCCAGCGGCGGCAGGCCGATCCCGATCAGTCCTATGTGGCCAAGCTGACCGCCAGGGGGCGCGGCAAGATCGCCCAGAAGCTGGGCGAAGAGGCCGTGGAGATGGTGATCGCCGCCATGGCGGCGGACCGCGAAGGCGCGATCGGCGAAAGCGCAGACCTGCTGTTCCATCTGCTGGTGCTGCTGGCCGACCTCGACATCGCGCTGGACGAAGTTCTGGACGAACTCGACCGGCGCGAGGGCGTGTCGGGGATTGCGGAAAAGGCGTCGCGCAAGGGCGATTGAGCGCCCTTCCCGGAAAGATATTGCCGTTCCGGCGTTTGTCCGTCAGCCTCTCGATCGTTGAGAGGACAGGAGGGCATATGTTCAAGACCCTGTTGGGCGGCCTGATCGGCGGCGTCGCCATGTATCTCGTCGGCTTCCTCTTCTGGGGGACGCCGCTGAGCGCGCTCGCCTTTCATCGCGCGGAGTCCGCCGCCGGCAGCAATTTGCAGGCGGCCCTGGCGCAGGCGCTGACGCCGTCGGGCACCGGCGTCTATGTGATTCCCGACCCGGCGACCGCGCACGGCACCATCCTCTATGGCAAGGGGCCGGTCGCCACGGTCTTCTACAACAATAGCGGATTTCCGGTGACCGATGCCGGGGCGCTGATCGGCGGCCTGATCCTGGCGCTGGTCGTCGGCATCGTCATTGCGCTGATGCTGCGGATCGTGAGCGGCGATCTGGCTGGACGGGCGAGAGCGACGGTCCTATTCGCGCTGGCGGCCGTGCTGTGGCTGCATATCGGGCAAGCGGTGTTCAACCATGCGCCCTGGGGCTATATCCTTTATCTGGCCTTCAGCGATTTCGCGGCGCTGGTCGCGGCAGGACTGGTCGCGGCTAAAATCATGGAGAGCAGGCAGGCCGCCGGTTCCGACGCCACGGGGGAGGCAACGCTGCATTAAGCGCGGAAGGGGGCTTGCCGACTTTCCGCTTTCCTTGCTGAACAGACAAATGGCTCGTGAGAGCCTTCGCCAGGAACACGGCGCGCTCAGCGGCAGCTATCGGCCATCACCCGCCTCTTCCGCCAGGTGGATCATGCAATCGGCGTGGCGCCGGGCGATGGCCATTCGGTCTTCGCCATAGCCGCCGCCCATGGTGCTGGCGAGCGGGATGCCCCGGCGGCGCGCGGCGCGCATCACGGCGCGGTCGCGGCGGTCCAGCCCGGCATCGCTCAGCGCCAGACGGCCGAGGCGATCGTCTTCATGCGGGTCGACCCCGGCCTGGTAGAGGATCAGATCAGGCCGGAAATCGTCGAGCACGGGCGGGAGGGCCCTCATCAGCGCCTCCATATAAGCCTCGTCGCCCGTGCCGTCGGGCAGGCCGATGTCGAGCGTCGAGCGGGCCTTGCGCACGGGGAAGTTGCGGTCCGCATGGATGGACAGGGTGAATATGTCCCCTCGCCCGCCGGTCAGCACGGCCGTGCCGTCGCCCTGATGCACGTCGAGGTCGAGGATCAATATCCGGTGCGCATCCCCCTCCGCGATCAGCCGGTTGGCAGCGATGGCAAGGTCGTTGAACACGCAATATCCCGCGCCGCTGCCGGGCAGTGCATGATGGCTGCCGCCCGCCGCATTGGCCGCATAGCCGTGGCGCATGGCGAGCCGCGCCGCCAGCCATGTGCCGCCGGGCGACAGCATCGAACGGCGCGCCACCCGCTCCGTCACCGGAAAACCGATCCGTCTTTCCTTTTCGTGTGGCACGGTCTGCGTCGCGACCTGCTCGACATAATCGGGGTCGTGGACCGCCTCTATCCAGACGCGCGGCATGGGGGCGGGTTCATGCACGGTAAAGGGTGCGGCCGCCATGGTCAGCGCCTCCATCACCAGCCCATATTTGTCGAAGCGAAAGGAACTGCCCGCTGTTGCCGGAGAGACATAGGCCGGATGGTGAACGACGTGCAGCATCATCTTTTCCGCTATCTTCGAGTTTGAACGATGCGGGCTTTGCGCTATCTGGTCCAGCATGAACCGTCCTGAAATGATCCGTTTTTCCGTAATTTCCCTGCTGGGCGCCGTCGCGGTGCCGGCGGTGGCGCAACCGCCGGCCGTCGCACCGACCATGCCCGCCCCGTCGGCGCAGCCCCCCGCCCCGCAGGTCATCCTGCCTCCGGCCATGGTGACGCCACCGCCCGTGCCGCTGCCGCAACCCTCGGCAGCGCAGGAAAAATGGCTGAACGAGTGGCTGAAGGGCGGCGCGGTCCAAGGGTTGATGGCGCGCGCCAGAGCGACCGGAGAACTGAAGGGAGAGGCGCTTCTGTCCGCCGTGCTGGACCGGGCGAAGGCGCTCAGCACCGGGCGCGTGGATACCGCCGACTTCCTGGAGATCTGGGCGTTGCGCCCGGCGCGGTTCGATCCCCGGCCCGGCCTTGCCAAGGCGATCAGCGAGGACAGGCTGCCGCAATGGGCGCTCAGCCTGACGCCGCCCTATGCCGGCTATGACGGGCTGCGCAAGGGGCTCGCCAATTACGAACGCATTCGCGATGCGGGCGGCTGGCCCACCCTCACCGCGCAATCCTCCCCCGATGCCGTGCGGGCGCGCATCGCCATAGAGGACAAGAGCGTCACGCCCGGCGAAAAGCTGGTCGATGTGCTGCAACGGGCGCAGCGGCGCTATGGCCTCAACCCCACCGGCCTGCTGGACGCCCGGACGCTCAGGGAGCTGAACGTGCCGGTGGACGATCGCATCGCCGCGATCATGGCGAATATGGAACGCTGGCGCTGGATGCCGCGCGAATTGCCGGTCAACCGGGTGCAGGTGAATATCGCCGCCGCCGTGCTGACGGTGTTCGAGGGCGACCAGCCGGTGACGTCGATGCGCGCGGTGACGGGCTCGCCGGACAATGCGACACCGATGCTGTCGTCCAGCATCCATTCGATCGTGGTCAACCCGCCGTGGAACGTCCCCTCCTCCATCGCGAAGCGCGAATTGTGGCCAAAGGGGCGCGCGACACTGATCCGGCAGGGGTACAAGATCGTCGGCACGCCGGAAACCGGAGAGCGGATCGTGCAGCCCGCCGGCCCGAACAGCGCGCTCGGCCGGTTGAAGTTCGACTTCAACAATCCCTTCGCCGTCTACCTGCACGACACGCCGTCGCGGGCAAAGTTTTCAAGCTATGACCGGCTGGCCAGCCATGGCTGCATCCGCCTGGAAAAGCCCGTCCCGCTGGCGGAGCTGATGGTGGCGGGCAATCCCGACCTTGCCGGCAAGATCCAGTCGCTGATCGACGCGGGCAAGACCCAGCGGGTGTCGCTGCCCAAGGAAGTGGCGGTGTACCTGCTTTACTGGACCGCCTTCGCCAGCAATAACGGGACGATGAGCTTCCGTTCCGACCCCTATGGCTGGGACAAGCTGCTGGCGGCGAAGATCGAGGCGTCCAGCCGCCGGGTCGACCCGACCGCCGCGCCCGCCACCTCCATCGCATCCAAGGACTGATCTTCATGCGCAAATTCGCCCTTATCGCCCTTGCCGGGACGCTTGCCCTCGCCGCCTGCGGCAAGAAGGAGGAAGAGGCGCCCGCGACCAACAATCTGGTCGAGCCGCCGGTCGAAAATGCGATCGAGGAGGAACCGGTGGCCCCCGCTCCCGAGCCGGGCAACAATGCGGCCGCGCCGGAACCTGCACCGCCGCCGAGCATTTCCGAACAGCAGCAGATCGAGGACGACGCCGCCGCGACAGGCATGACGGCGCGCCTTGGCCAGGACGGCGCAGACGAAAGCGCGAACGCCACCGAATAGGGGCCCGCGCCATCGGCCGGAGTCTTCCCGCCCCGGAAAGGAGGCGGGACGGCGGCGGCGATCCTGCGCCGCCCTTGGACTGGCGCTGCTCCTTTGCTATATTGCGATTCATGGATCGTCGTAGTTTTACCAAGCTCGCTTTGAGCGGGCTGGCATTTTCGTTTCTTGCCGACAGTGCCGGGCGGGCCGCTCCGCTGGGCGAAACGCAGCCACAGCCGGCAGTTCCTCCCGCACCGCGTCCGGCTTCGCCGGGGCCGCTCGCGACCCAGCCCTATGCGAAACTGCTGGAGCGGGCAAAGGCCGCGCTGGACCAGCATGGGCATATGTTCACCCTGCGGGACCGGGTGGCGCTGGCCGATTTCAATGCGCCGTCGCGCGAATTGCGCTTCCATGTGGTCGACCTGATCGGCGGGCAGGCAAGTTCCTATCTGGTTGCCCATGGCCGCGGTTCCGACCCCGAGCATTCGGGATGGCTCCACAGCTTTTCCAATGAGCCCAATTCACTGGCGAGCAGTTCGGGCGCCTTCAAGACCGGCGAAATCTATGAGGGCCAGCATGGCCGGGCGATGCGCCTGGCCGGGCTCGATCCGCAGAACAACAATGCGGAGATGCGCGCCATCGTCGTGCATGGCGCGGACTATGTCAGCGAGAACCATATCGCGACCTGGGGCAAGATCGGCCGCAGCGAGGGCTGTTTCGCGCTTGCCCGCCATATGCTGCCGCAATTCATCGGCCTGATGGGGCCGGGGCGGCTGCTCTATGCCGACAAGATCATGGGCCTGACGGCTTAGGCGCAGAGCGTTACCCAGTCCCGTTCGCACAGGGTCGGGCAGGTTGAACATGGCCTGCTCCCTCGCTGGGGCAGGTTCACCGTTGGACAAATAGGGCGTCGTGCGCAAAAGTGGGTTTTGCGTTTAAAACGATGCGACAGCAAAAGCTTGGAGCGCGCGGCCTGCGTCCGATTTAACGCAGCGCGCTCTAAATAGCGGCGTCAGCCGGCCTTGGCGCCCGTCATCGCCTCGATAGACGGTCTGTTCATCGCATCGATGGTGCCGTCGCTCAGCATCGCCTTGCCCATTTTCAACGCTTCGGCGGACAGGGCCGGGTCGTTGCCGGTCTGGCTGGCTCCGATCAGTGCGGATAGCAGGATGTTCCGGGACACCGCGTCCCCGGCCTTTTCCGCGACGGACCTGCGCGCGAGGGTCAGCGCCTCCTGATAGAGGGGATCGGCCCCGGTCCTGTCATTGCCGGCCAGCTTCTGATTGCCCATCTGGATCAAGATGCCGGCGAAGATATTGCGGCTGGCGGCATCGGCGGGCTTTGCCTCCACCAGCTTGCGCCAATGGGGCGCGGATTCGGTATAGAGCGCGATCACCCTGTCCATCCTGCCCAGCGCGCCCTGCGCCGCCGCATCGGCGTAAAGCGCGTTGGCGAGGAAATTCACATTTTCGATCCTGGCGGGGTCGAACTCCACGGCCGTGCGGATAGCGGGCAGTGCGGCTTCATATTTCGCGGCGGCGCCGGCATTGTCGCCGGCCCGCTGCGCGGTCTGTCCCGCGGTGAAATCAGTGACCGCCCGGTTGAAGGCCGCGATCTGTTCCGAACTCATCCGACCGGCGGCGGGAGCCGCCTGCCCCGCCTGCTGGGCAAGCGCCGGGGCCGCCAGCGCCAGCGGCGCGGACAGGGCGATCAGGACAAAAAGAGAAAAACGGGGCGGCAAAATGGAGCACTCCTCGGTCTTGCGAAAAAGGCGGGCTTCGGGGCCGCCCGCCTGTCGATATTGAACGAAGACGCTGCGTCATTCCCACCCGGTCAGGCGCGGGCCATCTCGCAAAAGGCTCGGGCCATGGCAAATTCGTTCCTGCGCTGCGCCGACCGGGCGGCGGCTTCCTTGTCCTCGCCCCATTGTTCGACTTCCCAGGCTTCGTCGATTTCGGACGCCGTCCAGATCAGGTCGGCGTCATGCCCCCCCTCCACCACCGCCAGACCGCAGACGAGCGAGCCGGACAGCGTCACCAGCGTCGATAGCCCCGCCAGGGTGAAAGGGTCGAGAACCGCCACGGCAGCCGCCAGCCGCTCCAGCGTTTCGGTCGGCTGGGCCACCGGAACGATGCCCTGCGTCACCCGGAACGCGACGTCGTAGCGGGTCGTCGCCCATTCCAGCAGCGGGTCCCAGGCCGCGGCCTCTCGAGCGATCAGTTCGGCCGGCCCCTCCGCACGATAACAGAGCAGATCGCTTTCGGCATAGCGGGCGATGCCTGCGGCAAAACTCCCGCTATTGGGTGCGATCTGGTCGATGGCGCCGTTGGCGAGCCCGGTGAACGGCATGGATCGGGGGTCGACCGTGTCGCCCTGCGCGCGCCATTCTTCGGCGATCGCCTCTGCAAGCCCCTGGGTGGGCAGCGCCAGCGGCGCGCGGGCGGGCGTGCGGACCGGGCGGCCGTCGAGGCGGATTTCGAAACCGGATTCAACCGCGACGACGGCGGCATCCTGGTAGAAGCGTTTCATGATTGCGGCGGTTTCCTGAACAGCGCGAGCAGCAGGCGCGGGACGATGACGAACTGGAACAGGCCGACGATGACGAAGATCGCGCCCATCGCCTTCGCCTTGTTCCCCTGCACCCAATGGAAGCGCTGCATCAGCACCAGGAAGCCGAACATCACCAGCAGCGCGCCCGACAGGCGGAACAGGCCGAGCGCGAAGAAACGCTGGCGGGCGACCTTTTCCGGGTCGGTGGGAGGAACGGGCGGCATGTCGGTCATCGGGAGCGGCTGTCGGACGAAGGGACATGGGGGGCGTGGATATGGCCGCGCAGCTCCGCGCTGTCCATGGCGACGCTGTGTGCGCCGGCGTCCATCAGATCCTGCGGCGTGTGATAGCCCCAGCCCACGCCCAGCGCCCGCGTGCCGGCAGACAGCGCCATGTCGATGTCGAAGCTGGTGTCGCCGATCATCACCGTGCTTTCCGGTGTCGCTCCTGCTTCGGCCATGGCCGTCAGCAGCATGGAGGGATGCGGCTTCGACGGATGGCGGTCGGCGGTCTGCAACGTCACGAAATGGGCGTGGATGCCATGATGGGTGAGGCAAAGTTGCAGGCCGCGGTCCGATTTGCCGGTGGCGACGCCCAGCAGCCAGCCATCGGCATCCAGTTCGCGGATCAGTTCGGCAATGCCGGGATAAAGCGGTTCCGACACCGCATTTTCGCGGCGAAGCTGCTGGAAGGCCAGCTTATAGCTTTCCGACAGATGATCGTGATAATCGGCCTCCGCATCCGGCAGGAGCCGCGCCATGGCGAGCGGGAGCGACAGGCCGACGACCGACAGGATCGTCGCGCGGTCCGGCGCCGCCAGCTTCTCGCCCTCGAACGCGCGGACCATGGCCGTGCAGATGCTGTGCTGGCTGTCGACCAGCGTGCCGTCGCAATCGAATACGGCAAGGCGATTGCTCATGGCAGCGTCGCCCGCATGAGGGCGGACATGGCGGCATCGCCTCTGGCCAAGAGAGCGTCCGCCACGGCGATGCGCGCGAATTCCGGCTTGTCCTGTCCCAGCTTCATCGTGCCTTCCATCGCATGCACGGCCATCTCAAAGCCGATCAGGCCCGTCATCACACGCTCGAACAGCCCCTCGCTCATCTTCTCGTGGGTCCAGACCGGTTTCGGCAGGAGGCGGCTTTCCTGATCGTTCGACAGCGCGTCGAGATGGGCGACGGTCTGCCCATGGTCCAGCCTGCGCATGACGCCGCGCAATTCCGCCGACTGATAGTTCCAGGTCGGCACCTTGTCGGGCATGCCGTACCAGTCGGGGCTGATATAATGATGGGCGCCGGTCACGACGATCAGCGCTTCCTGACCGTCCAGGTGGCGGACGATGGGATTGGCGCGGTGGAGGTGAAGGCCGACATGCCCCTCGTCCCTCCAGACGAGCGGCAGATGGACGACATGCTGGCGGTCCGGTGCGGCCACGCAGAGCAGGCCGAAGCCCACCTCCGCGACGAATGCGCGGATCGCGGCTTCGTCCCGCCAGCGATAGGGCGCGCCGGGCGTCATTTCCTGCGCGGCCCTCCACCTGAACCGCGGGCGCGCCGTTCGCCCTTGCGGCCCTTGCGGATCTGCTTGGCATGGGCGCGGGCGGCCTTCTTCTCATCCTCCCGCGTAGGCGCGCGGGCGACCTCCTCGTCCAGCGGCAGGTCGCCGGCGGAGAGGTCGAAGCCCAGCGAGGCAAGGCTGGCGGCGAAATGCTCGGGCAGTTCGGCCCGCACGTCGACCCGGCCGCCATCGGGATGATCGACCCGGATGCGGCGGGCGTGAAGATGCATCTTGCGGCTGATCGTGCCGCTCAGAAAGGCGTCCTTGCCGCCATATTTGCCGTCCCCGACGATGGGATGGCCGATCGCCGCCATATGGACGCGCAACTGGTGGGTCCGGCCGGTATAGGGTTGCAGTTCGACCCAGGCGGCGCGATTGCCCGCGCGTTCGATCACGCGATAGCGCGAGCGGGAAGGAAGCCCTTCCTCCTCATCGACATGCATTTTCTCGCCGCCGGTGCCGGGCTGCTTGGCGATGGGCAGTTCGATCATGCCATCCTCGATGGAGGGCACGCCCATCACGATGGCCCAATAGACCTTGCGCGCCGTGCGGCTGGAGAAGGCCTTGGCGAAGAAGGCGGCCGACCGCGCGGTGCGCGCGACGAGCAGCGCGCCGGACGTGTCCTTGTCCAGCCGGTGGACGAGCTTGGGCCGCTGGTCGAGGTCGAACTCCAGCGCATCGAGCAGGCCGTCGACATGATCGTCCGTCTTGGTGCCGCCCTGCGTGGCGAGGCCGGGCGGTTTGTTGATGACGATGGCCTGCGCGTCGCGATGGATGACGAGCCCCTGGGCGAAGGCCGCCTGATCGTCCGTCAGTTGCGGACGGACGCGTTTGGGCTTCGCGGTTTCGGGAGCCTTGGGCTCGGCGGGGGGCACGCGGATGGTCTGGCCCTCCGCGATGCGGTCGCCCGGCGCGGCGCGGGCGCCATCCACGCGCAACTGGCCGGTGCGTGCCCAGCGCGAGACGGTGTTGAAGCCGATGTCGGGCAGATGCCGCTGGAACCAGCGGTCGAGCCGGATGCCGTCGTCATCCGCCGCCACGCGGAATTGCCGCACGTCGAGCGACACGCCCTTCGCCGGAGAGGAGGAGGCGGACCGGGCAGCAGTCTTTGCCGCAGGCGTTTTGGCGGCGGGCGTTTTGACAGGAGGCCGGGCAGCGGGCTTAGGCGCATCCGGCTTGCGGGCGCGAGCCGCCTTGGCCGCGCCGCGCGCCCGCCCCTGGGGCGCTGCGCCGGGCTTGCGGGGGCCGGTGGGTTTGCCGGGAGGACGGCCCTTCATGCGACGCTCCTCATGACGGCCAGACCGCCGGCCAGCGCGCCCACGGCGCCGATGACGGAAAGGACCGCATAGCCCAGCGCCATGCCCGGCTGCCCCCGCTCCATCATCAGCACGGTTTCCAGGCTGAAGGAGGAGAAGGTCGTGAAGCCGCCCAGCAGACCGACGGCAAGCAGCAGCCGGATCGGTTCGCCCCCCGTCATATTGAAGCGGGCCAGCCATCCGGCGAACAGGCCCATGGCGAAACCGCCGATGATATTCGCGCCGAATGTTCCCCAGGGCCACAGGGCGCCAGGGAATATCTGGGCAGCGAGACGCCCGAGCAGGTAGCGCAAGGCCGATCCGACGGCGCCTCCTGCCATGACGAGAAGAATATTGGTCATGCCGCCCGCCCTAGAGCATTTTTGCAAGGCTTGGGAAGCGGTCATTGGCCGGGGGGATGAAGGTCGCGCTGATGCAGTGGACGGCCGCGGGGGCTAGGCAGTAGTGACATTTTAGGGATTCACGACGGTTTGGATTTGTGATTCAAGGCTGGCTTTTGGAGGCTGGCGTGGAAGGCGAAGTGCTGCGGGATGATCAGTGGGAGCGGCTGCGGGAGTTCGT
>NZ_SEON01000014.1 GCF_004152845.1 Sphingobium fuliginis | reverse complement strand
GTAGAGGAGCGGATCGACCTAATGCCCGCGCTCGCCAATCCTCTTTACAAGCCGATGGTACCGGACGATCTTATGACTAAAGTCGACGACGTACTATATTACGCCAATGATGTGTCGCAACCAGACAGCTAGGGTGTGGTGACGAATTAATTATTTGAGCCATAGCATGATGCTCGCGAGTTTGACGAAGCCGAGAAAGTTTGCGGCGAGTTTGTCGTAGCGGGTGGCGATGCGTCGTCATTGTTTGAGCTTGGCGAAGAAGCCTTTGATGCCCCACGCTGCTTGTAGGCGATGCGATCGTAGCGGTGCTGGTATGTGCGATGGCGACGGGGTCGCGCAGATAGGCGACGCAAACGCTGACGACGTCGCCGTTGCCGATGAAGGCGAGGCGCTTGCCGGCGCCCAGCCGGCGACGACATCGCTTTGTATGACCAGATCACCGGTTTTCATATAGATCTGGTCGAACTCGCGCAGCGGGCGGGGGCGATTGTGCACCACGTCCTATACCTTGTTGATTGCCTTTAGCAGGTCGATGCCGGACATGCGTTTCCTCTCATCCCTGATGCCTGGTGCCGCGCGCGCTATGCCTCGTTTGTTCAATCACTTGGGCGAGCTGGTCGAGCAAGCGCGCACTTCGCTGCGTCAGCGCGGCATCGAAGCGCTTGGCCCAACCGCCCTCGACGTCGCGCGCCTGGGCCAGCGGCGCGATGACCGGAACCAGCCGTTGTTCAATGAAGCGTCGCGCCGAGGGACCGATGAGATCGAACTGTGCCAACAGCGCAGCCAGGTCGTCAGACGCAATGGCATCGGGATGGTCGGCGGTCCCGATCTTGAAGGACAGATTGTGATTGTGCGCGGCGCTCAGCGTGATGGGTACCAGATCGTACAGGGGCGCGAGCCGGGGCGCGGCGCCAGCCTCATAGAGCAAGGCATGGTTTTTCGCGTGATTGTCTGTGTTGCCGATGGCGAGGTTGAAGATCGTCGCACGCAGGAATGCGTCGATCGAGAGCGCCGGACTCTCGGTCTGGCGAAGGACAGTCGCGATGGATATTGTGTCATAGCGATAGCCCTCGCGGCCTTCGCGTTCATATTTGAGGCGGGGCGGTAGGCCAAGCGCCTGCGCGAAATCCTCCTGATGGCGCCGATAGACGGTTCCGTCGACCACGACACGGTCGTAGCGGGTCGACAAGATGACTTCGTACTGGTCGATCCAGAAGGACCGGGAGGGCGCGGCGTCAAGCCCGACATGATCTGCAAGGCTCGCGCAGACCGCTTCGTAAAAGGCTTCGCGCGGGAATGCGGTCTCGGGCACCTTGAGGATGTGCGTTGTGGGCGCACCGCATCCAGGCTTCGGGACCGCGTAGCGATCGCCCGGCAGGAGCGTCAGCGCCACCTTACGCTGATAGCCCGACACGGGTGATGGATCACGTAGTTCGCCTGGGAGCGGCTGATCATTGCCGAGACGACGAACTATGTCGACGAGTTGATCGGTGTCGATCAGGTCATAGTCGCGTTCGAAGATGCCAGGGATCTTTATCCGCTCCGTTCCCGTGGGAAGACACGACAACGCGCCGGACAGGTCGGCGCCGAGATGAAACAGGATGCCGGCGATATCGCTGCGCTCCAGGCGTTCGCGAACAATCAACTGATCGAGCTGGTTGTTCTCGGGCAGCAAATTCTGGAAGAAGGCGCGCGCGATGCGGTCGTCATAGGCGCGCTCGTCCAGTGGCAACGAAAGCGAGATGGGATGCGCGGCTGCTGTGTCGAGATAGGTCTGCGCATAGGTGAAGGTCAGATCGCCCGCATCGCTGCGCGCGAGTGTCCCGACCGGCTGGTCGAACGCCTCCAGCCAGACGTCGAGCGTCGTCACGATTGGCGGGGCCGCGCAAAGAGGTCGATACCAGCGGCAAGGCAGCACCGCAGCAAGCGCTCCGTTTCGACGCTGCCTTTGCCCGCTTCCAGTTCGGAGACGAAGCGACGTCCGACGCCAGCGATATCGGCGAAGCGCTGCTGGTTGAAGCCGAGGCGCACTCGGGCCTGTCGCACGAGATCGCCGATATCGGCAACCGAGGTGACCACGGTGCCGCGTTTGCGGTCTTCGCGTGGGCCGGGTTCGATTGGCGTCGAGTGGACTGCAGGTGGCGTCGGCCCGGGGGGCAGTGCGGGCTTGCCTCGCGCGATGGGCGCAAGAGTAGATCTTCCCCCGCCGAGGATGTCCGAAATCGCAGCCTGGTCAGTCCCAGATAGCCCACCGGCGCCACGCGATCGCACCGCATTGCTCAGCGAGCCTTCGCCAGCGAGATCGATCGGTGATGAATGTGAAGACTTTGCCACGATATGCTCCTGAGCGGGAGCAGATAGGCCGTTTTATCCCATTTGGCAAGAAAAATGATCCCGCTCGGTATCATACTCAGCCGAACCCGGTTCCTGTACGGGAGCAAATTCAAACGCAATGCAAAACGCGAAATGAACCGCTACCGTACGGGAGCACGCCATGGCGCAAAGATGCGCACTATCTGCCGTCAGATGCTTAATGGGGCTCGTCATTCCAGATGAATTCGACCCGTTCGCCGAGAAGGGGTCGCAGACCAAGGCGCCGGGCGATGGCGAAGCGCAGTTCCGCGCGGCCGGAGGGAGATTGGCCGAGGCTCTGCTGCTTGGAACAGAAAAACCGGGGTTGAATGTCTTCGATGGGTGTGCGCCGTGCAAAGGCGGCACTTTCTAGTGGGTGAAAGGCCCACCCGGCGATGCTCCAGCCGGAAGCAACCGGGGCAGGCATGGAGGTGACGATATGTCTGAAGCCCTCGGATGACGGTCACGTAGGTGACCGTGCGAGCGTACAGGCCGTAACGTGAGTGAACGCTGAGCAATCCTCGAAAAGGACGATGTGCAGGCCGACCCGTTAACCCTTACGGGGAAGGTTGATATGGACGGGCAAGTTTGAGCGACGTTTGAGCCCGTCTGCTGCACCGGGGTAGTGGCGATAGCATGTACGCAAGGAAAGTGCACGCAACACGGGAAGCCCCATGGCGTGCCGAGGGATCGGCAACCGGACGCCCGCGAGGGATGGGACGGGCGCGATGGGGTGGCGGAGAGGCCCGTAGTACCGAGGAAGTCGGGTAATGCCGGTGGAGGGAAGGAGCCTCAGTTCAAGATGAACGCAACAAGTGGTAAGGGGCAGGAGATTGGGAAACCTATCAACTCCGAAAAGCGTCCAGAAACTGCAGAAGGCGTTGCACGCGAAAGCGAAGGCAGAAGCCGGCTATCGCTTCTACGCGCTGTACGACAAGATCAGCCGCGATGACATTCTGGCCCGTGCTTATGCCCAGTGTCGCTCCAACAAGGGCGCGCCGGGCGTGGATGGACAGGACTTTGCGGACATCGAGGAATATGGCGCCGAGCGGTGGCTGGCGGAACTGGCGCTTGCGCTCAGGGAGGAGACGTATCGGCCGGAACCGATCAGACGTGTCTACATACCAAAAGCCAACGGCAAACTCAGGCCGCTGGGCATTTCCACCGTGCGGGATCGGGTCTGCATGACAGCAGCGATGCTGGTGCTCGAACCGATCTTTGAAGCCGACCTTCCACCGGAAATCTACGCCTATCGAGCCGGGCGAAACGCCCAGCAGGCCGTGGTTGAGGTGGAAGAGCAGCTGTTCCGTGGCCGTCCGGATGTCGTGGACGCCGACCTTGCCGACTACTTTGGCACCATCCCACACCTGGAGCTGATGAAATCAGTGTCGCGCCGGATCGTCGATCCGCGCGTGCTGCATCTGATCAAATCCTGGCTGGAATGCGCTGTCGAGGAAACGGACGACAGGGGGCGGAAGAAGCGAACGACGCAGGCGCGCGATCAGCGGCGCGGTATCCCGCAAGGATCACCCATCTCACCGCTGCTGGCGAATATCTACATGCGCCGGTTCGTGCTGGGATGGCGGAAGCTCGGCCTTGGGCAACGCCTCGGCACGCGGCTCATCACCTATGCCGACGACCTCGTGATCCTGTGTGAGAAGGGCAACGCGGAAGCCGCGCTCGATCACATGCGCGGGCTCATGGAGAAGTTGAAGCTGACGGTGAACGAGGAGAAGACACGCATCTGCAAGGTGCCGGACGAAACGTTCGATTTTCTGGGATACACGTTCGGTACGATGTACTCCGCGAAAACCGGTAAAGCCTACATGGGCCACCGGCCATCAAAGAAAAGCATCCAGCGCGTGGTCGCAACGATCCACGAGCTTACGGACCGAGCGCGTACATGGCAGGATACCACATATCTGGTGGCCAAGATGAACCGGGTGCTGCGCGGATGGGCCAACTACTTCTCGGTTGGCACTACGAGCAGAGCATATCGGGCCGTCGACAGCTACGCAGTGGTGCGGTTGCGTCGGTGGCTGCGCGCCAAATACAAGACCAGACGACGGCGAGAGGGAGCCTATCACGACCCTGAGCTGTACGAGCGCTTCGGCCTCGTGCGTCTGGCTAACGTGGCCGCGGCCCGCCGTGGGTGAAGGCGTGATGTCTTGTCCGAGAGCCGGATGCGGGAGATCTGCACGTCCGGTTCGATGAGCAGGGAGTGGAAACGGACCGTCTGGCAAGCCCCACAGGCGCGCCGCACGACACCGCGCCACTTCCTGACTCTACCGACTGCGGAATTGGCTGCTACCGCCATTTCGGGCCGCTCCAGCACCCGGATAGCGATTCTGGAACGGTCATTCCGCGCATATGAGTCGCGCCTCCATATCCTTGTGCGGACACGGCTCTCGGCAGGAACGCTGTCCTGTGGCAGGCGACCATAAGGAGCGGGTATAAATTTCTTGCCCAGGCCGAAACAGGAGTGACGGCGATAGTTCAATTATCGGTGAACGCGCGGTCGAACTGATCCCGCAATGGCTTGGTGAGATAGGACAGCATCGATCGGCTACCCGTTTCAATGAACAGTTCGGCGGGCAGGCCCGGTCGGATTCGTAAGGTGGAATGCCGCTTCAATGCTTCTCGGTCGATCATGATTCGCGCAGGGAAAAAGCTATTGTGTCCATCGGGATCGCTCGTTCGCGATGGCGCCACGAAGATGACCCTCCCGGTGAGTTCAGGGGCTGCCGTGGAATTCAGCGAAGTGAATTTGATCCGAACATGCTGACCGTTGCGGACCTGATCGATGTCCATCGGGGTGATAGCCGCCTCGACGACCAACTGGTCCTTGTCGGGCACGACTTCCATGATCGTCTCGGCTGGGCGAATGACGTCGCCCGCAGCGCTAAAGGCGAGCTTGTCGATGACCCCG
This sequence comes from Sphingobium fuliginis, assembly GCF_004152845.1. Classification (GTDB taxonomy): domain Bacteria; phylum Pseudomonadota; class Alphaproteobacteria; order Sphingomonadales; family Sphingomonadaceae; genus Sphingobium; species Sphingobium fuliginis. Next base: position 23,436 of record NZ_SEON01000014.1, on the reverse strand, counting down.
TCATAAGGCGCGACCAGCAGGCTGCGGTCATGCATGTCGGTGGAGGACAGGCTTTTGGACTGTTGCTGGTTGAGTGCGGCATTGACCTGGGCGAGCAGCGTGCCCGCATCGGAGCGCTTCTTCTGGGTCGCCTCCAGGATCTGGGCACGCGCCTCGCTGATGCGCGAACGGGCCTCGGCCATGTTCGCTTCCAGTGAGGCCGCCTCGCCATCGATGCTCACCGAGGTGCGTTCAAGCTGATTTTTCCGGGTGATGGTCACCAGCTGCTTGTCGTACAGTTCGCGCAGCCCGCGCAGTTCCGGCTCGATCAACCCGGCCTGACGACGCAGCGCCTCGACCTGCGCCTGCTGGCTGCGTATCTGCTGCTCATATTGGGCGATCCGGGCCTGAAGCTGGGCGATCAGCCCGGCCGCTTCACCGCGATGGAGCGCGAACTGGCGTTGCTCGTCCGCCATCGCCCGGATCGCGCCCGGATCGTTCCGTCGCGTCAGCAGGGCGGGAAAGGCGATATGGGCGGCGCCATTGCTCTCCGCCTCCAACCGGGCGCGTTGTGCGAGCAACTGGTCGACGGAAAGGTGGGACAGGTCGGCATCGCCGCCCGATACCTTGTCGTCGAGCCGGATCAGCCTGTCGCCCTTGCGCACATGCTGGCCGTTGCTGACGAAAATTTCCGCGATGGTGCCGCCATAGGGATGGGCGACGCGCTTGATCCGGGATTCGACCCCGATCTGGCCGGGGGCGATAACCGCCGCTCCCATAGGCAAGAATGCGGCCAGTCCGCCTAGTCCAAACACCATCGCCGCCAAGGCGACGCGCGCGCGCCTGATCCGGATCGGCAGCAGGGTGTCGGGATCATAGGCGGGTGAGGCGAGAATATCGTTGGCGACCGTCATCGGAACCTGGGACATGCCGCTCACCCTTTCGCCCGCGCGGCATGCGCGGGCCTGCCGCCGTCGATCGCGACCGGAGCAGCCTGGCCGGACACGAAACGTGCCAATATCTCGTCCTTGGGGCCGAAGCCCTCCATCCGGCCGTGGCGCATGAACATGATGCGGTCGACTCCCGCAAGAATGGAGGGGCGATGCGACACCACCACCGCTATCCCATTACGCTGGCGGATGCCGGCGATCGCGGCTTCCAATGCCGCCTCTCCTTCGGCATCGAGGTTGCTGTTTGGTTCGTCCAGCACCACCAGGAACGGATCGCCGAACAGAGCGCGGGCGAGTGCAATGCGTTGGCGCTGGCCCGCGGATAGACTGATGCCGTCACGCCCCACCCGCGTTTCGTAGCCCTGGGGCAGACGCACGATCATGTCATGGCATCCCGCCGCTATCGCCGCCGCCACCACCGCTTCGGATGGGGCGGCGGGATCGAAGCGGGCGATATTCTCGGCGACGCTGCCCTCCAGCAGCTCGACCGTCTGCGGCAGATAGCCGATATGACGGCCCAGCCGATCCCGGTCCCACTGGTCGAGCGCCGCGCCGTCCAACCGGACGCAGCCGCGCACGGGCGGCCACACGCCGATCAGCGCCCGCACGAAGGAGGATTTGCCCGCCGCGCTGGGACCGATGACGCCCATCGCGCTGCCGGCCGCCAGACTGAAGTCCAAGCCATGGGCGGCGAGTGTCTGGGTGCCGGGCGGGACGATGACCAGTTGTTCGGCCTGTACTTCGCGGACGGGCGGCGGCAGGGTGGTCGAGATACCGTTTTCCGCCGGACAGCGGGACAGCAGCTCGGTCAGCCTGAACCAGCCCTGCCGGGCGGAAACGAAGGAGCGCCAGTTGCCAATCAGCTGATCGACCGGCGCCAGCGCGCGCGATCCCAAGACCGAGGAGGCGAAGATCGCGCCGCCGCTGGCCTCTCCTCGGATCACCAGCACGGCTCCCACCGATAGCAGCAGCGATTGCAGGAACATGCGGCCGGTCTTGCTGACCCCGCCCAACGCCCCGGTCGTTTCGGAGAGGCGGGTCTGGGCCCATTGAAACTGCCGGTTGATGCCGGCCCAGCGTTCCAGCATCACGCCGCGCATGCCCATGCTGGCCAGCAGTTCGACATGCCGCACATTGTCGGCAGCCAGCGCCTGCCGCTGACCCGTCACTTCGGCCAGCGTTCGCACCGGATCGCGCGTCGCCCGATCGGTGAATAGCGTCAGCCCGAACAGGGCGATCGCGCCCAACAACGCCGTGAGGCCGAGATAGACATGCAGCAGCGACAGGATCAGCAGGAAGAAGATCACCCAAGGCAGGTCCAGCAACGTCATCGGTCCCGATCCGCCGAGGAAGGCGCGGACGTGATCAAGGTCGCGCATGGGCTGAAGCGGATCGCCCGCGCCGGCGGCGCTGCTCAGCGAGGATCGGAACATGGCCTGCTGCACCCGCGCCGAAAGGGGGCGCTCCAACGCATTGGCGACATCCCCCATGATCCGCGCCCGCATCGTGTCGAGCATGGCCTGAAAGCCGTAGACGAGCGCCACCATCAGAAACAATCCCGCCAGCGTCGCGAGATTATGGCTCGGCAGAACCGAGTCATAGACCAGCATCAGGTAGATCGAACCTGCGAGAAGCAGGATGTTGAGGACGACACTGAGCGCCAGCACCGTCCACAGGGCGGACCGGTACGGGCCGACCATCCGGGCCAGTTCCTTGTCCTTGAGCAGGAGCGAGAGGGCTGAAAAGCGAGGCTGCATGGCCCGTCAAATCCGTTCTTCGTGGCTGGAGCGGGCGCGGCCACCGCGGCCCGCCCGCCATCGATCCCCGGCGGTCAGAGCAGGAAGTCGCCCGCCGCCAGATCGATATTGCCGTTCAGCTTGATCTCCAGATCGGCCCCGTAGGCGGCATTCACCCCGACATAGACGGTCGTGACATTGGTGCCGGCATCATAGACGTAGCCGACATGCCCTTCCGCCACGGCGCCCGCCGCCGAAAGCGCGTCGTCGAAGATCAGCACGCCGCCATTCACACCGGCCGTGTACAGCGCGGTCAGATCGATCCTGTCGCCCTGTGCTTGCGAGAAATCGGTGATGGTGTCGCCCGTATCCCGGACGTCGAGATAGCGGAAGGTGTCCGCGCCCGTCCCGCCGGTCAGCAGATCGGCGCCAAAGCCGCCGACGATCAGATCGGCGCTATTCTGTCCGAAGATCTGATCGTTGCCGGACCCGCCATAGATGTCGTCCGCGCCGTCCAGAGCCGACGAAGAGGCTGCCGGCGCCTGATAGCCGTAGAGGAGATCGTCCCCGGACCCACCCCATAGCTTGTCCGCTCCTGTCCCGCCATTCAGGGTGTCGTTGCCCGCCTGTCCATAAAGCTGGCTGTCGTTCCCGTCGCCCGCATTGATGATGTCGTTGCCGGCCCCGCCTGCGATCTTGTCGTTATTGACCGAGCCGGTGAGCGTGTCAGGTCCGCTCGATCCGGTTTGCGCATTGGCCCCGGTGACGGTCTCACTGTCATTGTCGTTCGGATCGCCCGTTCCGGTGAAGATCGTCGGCGCGACATAGGCGAAGTCGCTATGTCCGTTCACGGTGATGACGACATTATGACTGGTGCCGTCCGCAGATTGCACCACGAATGTTTCCGTCGGATGATCGCCGTTGTTGAGAGCGTTCGTGTCGGCGTCGCCGTTGAGCAGCGCATAGGTCCACAGGCCGTCGCTGCCCATGCTGAAGTTGCCATAGGTACCGCTCTGGCTGGTAGAGGTAAAGCTCGTCGGGCCATCCGGATCGGAAAGGGTCAACTGCCCCTGTGCCGTCGTGAGCGCGGCGTCCTCAGTCACCGATCCCGTATCGACGCCGCCGATCAAGGCTGGATCAGCGACCGCATCCAGCACGAAGCCCTGCGTCGCGGCGGTCGAACCGCCATGGCCGTCGACGACACTGTAGCTGAGGCTGACCGGGCCGTTATAATTGGCGGCCGGTGAGAAGGTCCAGGTGCCGTCGCCGTTGTCGGCGAGCGTGCCATGATCGGCGGTGAGGCCGGAGATCGCGAGCGTGTCGCCGTCGACATCGGAGAAGCCAGCCAGCAGATCGGTGGCCGAGATGGTGTAGCCGGTGTCTTCCGTGCCATGGGCGAGTGTGGCCGCCATGCCGGTCAGCGCGGGCGCGTCGTTGACTGCATCCAGCACGAAGTCCTGCGTCGCGGCGGTCGAACCGCCATGGCCGTCCACGACATTGTAGCTGAGGCTGACCAGGCCGTTATAATTGGCGGCCGGTGAGAAGGTCCAGGTGCCGTCGCCGTTGTCGGCGAGCGTGCCATGATCGGCGGTGAGGCCGGAGATCGCGAGCGTGTCGCCGTCGACATCGGTGAAGCCAGCCAACAGGTCGGTGGCCGAGATGGTGTAGCCGGTGTCTTCCGTGCCAGGGGCGAGCGTTGCCGCCGGAGCCGTCAGAACGGGGGCATCGTTGGTGCCGTGGATGATGATGGTAATATTCGTGCTATCGGTGCCGCCATGACCATCGCTCACCTGCACGCCGTAGGTCAGCGTCAGTGTCTCGCCGGCGGCTAGGAAATTGAAGGCCTGCGTGCCCGAGTTGAAGTTCCAGCCAAGATTGTTGTGATCGCCGCTGTTAGCTTCGAGTGCGCTGGACGGCGACAAGGTCAGCATGGCTTTCAGCGCGTCGTTGCTAAGGCCGCCGGAGGGCCCGTTCACCGTCACGCCGCTCACGACGGAGGAAATCTTGTCCGATGTATCGACATCAGTGACTGTCAACGTACCGGCTTTGCTCAGCCCGCTGTTGGTTTCGTCAAGGCTCGTGGCGGCGCTGTCGCCGCTGGCGAGGCTGATGACGGGCGCGTCGTTCGTGCCGACGAAGGTGATGGTGGCTTCGGCGACGCTCAACGTGCCGTTCGCGAGCTGAATGGTATAGGTCACGCGGTCGACGATCGTTTCGCCGACGCCGAGATGATCGATGCTCGCCTGCAGACTGGAAGAGACGAGATACTCAAGCTTGCCATTGTTGATGCGAATGCTGCCGCCCCGTTCCGTCGGTTCCCAGGCGCCGCCAGGAGTGTCTTTCGTGATCAGTTGGCTCGTGTTGTAGTTTACGGCGCCGCTGTCGGTCTGATCGGTGATCGAATAGAGGCTCTTGGCGTTGCCGCCCAGATCGTTCGCCATGACATCGAACGTCAATATGTGAGTCGCGTTCCCTTCCGAGACGGAATAGAAATCGTCCACAGCCTGCGGCGTGTTGTACATCGACGTCGTGTTTACCGATGTAGTCGAATTCGCCATGTTCACTATCCCCCCAAACATGTCTGTCGCTGTTAATAAATCCCGACGGATCTGGTGAACCATATAGAATTTGGAGAAAACTGTTACCAATGATTGTTGGTTAAAATTAATAAGTTGTCCCTTTAAAGAACATATATTTTATTAATTAAGACTAATCGTATATAACAAACGGCATAAATATCTAGTTTGATATATATCATCGGCAATATTATTGCGCCATTGCTACTCGGCTGAAAAAGCGCGGAATCGTAAACTCAAGACGGGCGCGCACGATTGGGATGCATGTGGCGGACCAGCCTGTTCAAACAAACGGCAGCTTCCCCATGGATCCTGTTCTGGGATCGGCCAAAGAGCATTCCGGCTATGAAGCCGGCGCTCAGAAGATCGATTGCACCATGCCCCAACTCCTTCAAATTCTTCGCCTCTCCGCTTCGCAATGAGGCGGGGATAACAGCCTTCGCGGCAAGTTTGGCGATCACCCCTCTTTCCCCCGCAGAATGATAACATAATGGCGCAAAGCTATTGCGTCGTCACAGCTCTTCAGGAGGCTATAAAAATGCCTTCTTAATAAAGGGGTTACGCCAATGCGAGGTGAAGGACGGCGCGGAGCGATTGCGCATTCCGTATCGAAAGCAGGACGGCTGGCGAGCGACAGTATCGCAGCGCTGGTCGTGGGTGGATTGATGGTGCTGCCCGACAATGCGGAAGCGCAACCGGCGCTGCGCTTTTGGGATGGCAGCGATCCGGCCGAGCATGAGAATGGCGTCATCGACGGTGGCTCGGGCGTCTGGAGCGCCACCGACCCGAGCTGGACCGACAGCAGCGGCACGGTGAATGGTCCGATGCGGCCCGTCCCCGCCTTCACCGTTTTTCAAGGACAGGCCGGCACGGTAACGATCGACGACAGGAGCGGCGTACCGGCTGTCACCGGCATGCATTTTCTAACGGACGGCTATCGGCTCGTCGGCGGGCAACTGAAACTCGATGGTGGCGCCTACACCTCGGTTCGTTCAACGGCGGGGGCGACCACGCGGATCGAGGCCGAACTGACCGGCAATGGAGGCGTGTTCTTCAATGATTTCGGCACGGTCATCCTGACCGGCGCGAACAGCTATCAAGGCAATACGCGCGTCGATGGCGGCACGCTGATCGGCAACGCGGATTCGATCCGCGGCAATCTGGAAAATGGCGGCACCGTCATCTTCGATCAGAATAGAGACGGAATCTTTGCCGGGGGCGTAAGCGGCCTGTTCAGCTTCTGGGGCTTCATGATCAAACGGGGTGAAGGCACGCTGACCCTTGGAAGCAGCAATAATCTGGATTGGCGTGTGGAAGAAGGCGCTCTGGTGGCTCGCGCGGCCGGCTTTGGCGGCAATGTCGAGATAGGTGCGGCGGGACAACTGACCTTCGACGCGGGCGAGGGGGCGGAGACGGAAACCCTCTATCCCTACGCTCTTTCGGGTAATGGCCGTTTCGACATCAAAGGGGCCAGCATGCTCGTCCTGACCGGCCAGTCCACATTCTCCGGCCGGACGGAGGTTGTCGACAGCGCGCTGCGGGTGGATGGCGCATTGGGCGGCACGCTCCATGTCGGCGCACATGGCATGTTGAGCGGCGGTGGGCAGGTCGGCGCCGTGGAGATCGCCACAGGCGGGCGCCTGACGGGCAGGGCCGGCGCGACGCTTCATATGGGAAGTCTTGTACTTGGCGCCGGTTCGATCACCCAGGCCAGTTTCGGGACGACGCAAGATCCGGCGCTGTTCGATGTAGCGGGCGATGTGACGCTGGACGGCACGCTGCAGGTTTCCAACGGCGCGCCGTTGGGTGAAGGGCTTTATCGGCTCATCAGCTATGGCGGCCAGCTCACCGATGGAGGGCTGGAGATCGGTGCGCTGCCGCCCGGTCAAGCTGCCGACGGTCTTTCGATCCAGACTGCGACCGTGGGGCAAGTGAATCTTCTTTCCGGCACGGCGGCGCGGCCCTTGCAATTCTGGGACGGTGGCGACCCGACCCGCTATGGAAACGGCCGGGTGGACGGCGGCCCCGGCGTCTGGCGCAACGGAGCTCTTAGTTGGACCGGGCAGGACGGAACCGTCAACGAGGCTGGAAAGGCCAATGGCTTTGCGATCTTCACCGGCAATAGCGGGCAGGTGCTGATCGACAATAGCGCCGGGGCGGTAAAAACCGGCGGATTGCAGTTCGCGACCGGCGGCTATGTCCTGTCGGGAGGCACACTGACATTGGCGGGGGGGGATCGCACGGTCATCCGCGTCGGCGCGGGCAGCGTGTGGGATTCCGGCCTGACCGCCGAAATCGCCGCGCCCCTGGCCGGAGCCACCACCCTGGTCAAGCGCGATGCGGGCACGCTCATCCTGTCCGGCGCCAACAGCTACACGGGCGATACTGAAGTCGAGGCGGGCACGCTGATTGGCAATAGCCGCGCGCTTCGCGGCAATGTCAGCAATGCGGCGACGCTAGTGTTCGACCAGCGGGAGAATGGCAGTTTCTCCGGCGCGATCCGGGCGCTCGATGGAAACGCCGGGACGATGGTGAAAAGGGGCAGCGGCGTGCTGACGCTCACTGGCCCCAGCGCGCTCGACTGGCGATTGGAAGAGGGACGGCTGACGACCGCGGCGAGCCGCTTTACAGGCAATGCCGACCTGCGGCCGGGCGCGGAACTTCAGTTCGCAGAGACCAGCGCCAGCCGCTATTCCGGCCGGATCGGCGGCAGCGGGCGGTTGATCAAGGCGGGCGGCGGCGCGTTGACCCTCGATGGCGATTCCTCCGGCTTCACCGGCAGCACCCAGCTTCAGTCCGGACGGCTGATACTCGAGGGAAAGCTGGGCGGCCAGATTGCGGTGGAGGCGAACGCGATGCTGGCCGGCCGCGGGACGTTGGGTTCCGTCCGAGTCGCTCCCGGCGGCAGGATCGCGCCCGGTCCCGGGATCGCAAAGCTTCATGTCGAGGGAAATCTGACCTTCGCGCCGGGAAGCCGCTATGAGGTGGAGGTCGATCCGTTCGGTACGTCGGCGGATACGATCATCGTGACCGGCGTGGCGACGCTCGGCGGCACAGTCGCCCATATCGGCGCCAGCGGCAATTACCGGCCCAGTTCCACCTACGTGATTCTGCTCGCGGAGGGCGGGGTGCAGGGCCGGTTCGACGGGGTTACGTCCACCTACGCCTTCCTGACGCCTCAGCTCCGCTACGGCCGTGACAGCGTGAGGCTGAGGCTGGATCGCAATGATGTCCGGTTCAGCGATGTCGCCGCATCCTCGAACCAGCAGGCGACCGGTGCGGCGCTGGAGAGGATGGCGGCAGGCAGCAAGGTACAGGACGCCGTGTTGATGAGTGATGCCGAGACGGCGCGCGAAGCCTTCGATCAGCTGTCCGGCGAATTTCACGCCTCGCTGCGTGCCGCGTTGATCCAGAACAGCAGCCTGTCGCGCGATGCGGCGCTGGACCGATTGCGCGGGACGGTTTCGGACCGTCCGGGGCTGACCTATTGGGGACAGGCGCTCGATGCCTGGAGCCATTGGCGCAGCGACGGCAATGCCGCGCGGTTCGAACAAAGTTCGTCGGGCGGACTGATAGGCATTGAGGCTCAGGCACCCGGCAGCAGCTTTCGCCTCGGCATGGTCGGCGGCCACAACCGCGATCGCATGAGGGGAGAGGGGCAGGCGGATGTGGACAGCTACCACGCCGGGGTCTACGGCGGCGGGACGCTGGGCCGGGTGGCGTTGCGCGGCGGGTTGGTCTTCGCCTGGCAGGATGTAGCGGTCCAACGTTCCGTGCGCTTTTCCGGTTTTGCAGACGGTGTCGCCACCCAGTATCGCGCAACGACCGCGCAGATGTTCGGAGAGACCGCTTATCGCATCGAGACGGCGGCGGGATCGATCGAACCCTTCGCCAGCATCGCGCATGTGCGGCTGGATGTCGGTCGCGGGCAGGAAAGCGGCGCGGCGGCGGCATTGCAACTGGAAGCGGATTCCCTGCGCACCAGCTACGCGACCGCGGGCACGCGCGGCGACCTCGATCTGGCTGTAGGAAGCGCTCGGCTCGCGGTGCGCGCATCGGCGGGCTGGCAGCATGTTTTCGGAGATCAACTGCCGGTGGTTCAGGCTGCCCTTGACGGCCAGCGTTTCGCGGTCAGCGGCCTGCCGATTGCACAGGATAGTCTGGTCAGCGAATTGCGGTTGCATGGCGCGATCCGCGACCGGTTGCAGGTCAATCTCGGTTATCAAGGCGCCCTGGCCCGTAGCGGGCAAAATCATCAGTTTCAGGCCGGCCTGAACTGGCAATTTTGATCTTGCAGAAGAATTGAAGGCAGCTTTCCCGAATTGTTTTCCGCTGACGGTCGTTCGGAAATCGGCCAATTTTAGGCTTTGAAAAATGAGAAAATGGACCGACCGGACCTCGGAGCAAGAAATTCGCTCCTGAGCGTCTTGGAACGGGTTGACACCCGCCTGTAACAGCGTCTCGGTTACGGGAGCCTGGCCCTTCAAGGCGTTGCGCACGTCCTCGTCGCTTCAACGATAGGAGAGCCAAAGATGACAGGTTAATGCGCCTGCTCATGGCGTCTCCAGCATTCACCCCGGCGCGTCGAGCGCGAGCAGATCCTGTTCTTCGGGATGGCGTTCGATATAGGCTGCGACAAATTCGCAAAGCGGTATGACCTTCAAACCCTGTTCGCGCGCATCCTGAAGCGCGGCGCTGATGAGGCGACTACCCAAGCCTTACCCTTCAAGAGCCTCGGGCACCTGCGTGTGCGTAAAGACCAACGCGCCGTCGCGGCGATCATAGACGGCAATGGCGAGTTCGCCCTCTATTGCCAACTCGTATCGCCCTTCCTTTTTATTGTTCCGAACGTCGCTCGTGTCGGACATCATCCTGCCTCCTCATTTTGTGCGCCCCACTCACTTGCCCATCAGATGAAGTCATTGATCGCCAAGCTGGGTGTTGGATGGCTTTCATGTGGGCTTGGCGATGAGTTTGGGAAGTCGCACGAGGTTGTAGGCGATCATTCGGAAGGGGAAGGCGGCCTCTGCTCTGGCCAGGCCCCTGACCTTGAGCCCGGCGATACCGCCGACGGTCTTGGCCCAGCCAAAGGCCTCCTCGATCCGTTTGCGGATGCGCAGGCTGACGGCATAACTATCATGACCGGTCGTGCGGCGGTCGATCAGATAGCCTATCGATGTTTCGGGCGCCCCATGTCATGGTGCCGAGGCAGATCAGGCTGACCTCGATCCCGGTGCGTCCCAATGTGCGATATTCCATTCCGTATCCCTGTAGAAGCTGGCCTCCGCCCATTCTCCTTAGACGCTGGAGGCGGCAGGACACTCAAGATAATTTCATAAAGCGTTGAGCAAGCCTGTTTTCACGGTCGCCGGAGCCCGGCGGAACGCGAGAATGGCCGCGCGGCCGCCGATCGTTTCGTGCTGCGCGCGCTCCGGGTCGTGAAAGGACCGATTGCGGCCCTCCGTTCCGCCCGCTAAGGTCGCCATGGTTCTTTGTCATCGAAGGATCACCGAACGCCCTTGTCCAGCCGGGACGTCCGACAGGGATGACCGGCGCCGCGCCGAACCGCGGTTTTCTGCAGATCTGGATATGCCCGCCACCGTGCCTGATTTACCTGATCCAGCGGATGCGCTTGCCAAGGCCGGTCGCCGCCTGGATGCTCGCGGCCTGGCGCCCGCGACCGCCGGCAATTATTCCGCCCGGCTGGCCGACGGGACGATCCTCATCACCCGGTCGGGGGCGCATAAGGGGCGCCTCGATGCAGCGCAGTTCATGCGCGTGGCGACGGACGGCACGGCCATCGACGCGGGTCGATCCTCTGCCGAAACGTTGCTGCACTGCCTGATATATGCCGTCGATCCCGCCGCCGGGGCGGTGCTCCACACCCACTCCGTCGCCGGCACGGTCCTCAGCCGCGCGCTGGCCGGCCGGGACGGGATCGAGCTGGCCGGATATGAGCTGCTCAAGATTTTTCCGGGCGTCGCGACCCATGAGGCGAGCGTCACCCTGCCCCTGGTCGACAACAGCCAGGACATGCCCGCGCTCGCCGCTCTGCTGCGGCCGATATTGCTGGCGCAGGAGCGGCTGGTGCCGGCTTTCTACATTCGCGGCCACGGGCTTTACGCCTGGGGGCCGACGCTGGACGCGGCCGAGGCGATGGTGGAGGGGTGCGAATTCCTGCTGGCCTGCGCCTGGGAAGAGGTGAAGCTGAGGGGAGGGGCCGATGACCAGTCTGATCCAATATGACGACAGCCCGCCGCATGGAGCGCGGGGCCGGTTGGACGATCACGGCGCGATCGCCGCCATTCTGGAGCCGACGGGCGTGCGGCTTGAGCGGTGGGAGGCGGGCGCGACGCTCTCGCCCGACGCGGCGGATGCCGAGATCATGGCCGCCTATGCGGAGGACATAGAGCGGCTGAAGGCGCGGGGCGGCTACCGGTCCTGCGACATCGTCAAGATGACCCCGGACCATCCCGACCGCGAAGCCATGCGTGCCAAATTCCTGGCGGAACATGTGCATGACGATGATGAAGTCCGCTTCTTCGTCGAAGGAGCGGGCCTGTTCTACATTCGCTTCGGCGGCACGGTCCATGCGCTGGAATGCACGGCGGGGGACCTGATCGTCCTGCCCGCAGGGACGCCGCACTGGTTCGACACCGGGGAGCGGCCGCGTTTCACGGCCATCCGTCTGTTCACGACGCCGGAAGGCTGGGTCGCGCGGTTCACGGGCGATGAGATCGCCCGCGCCGTCCCCCTCTATCAGGGGGCGGCATGAGGCCGGGCGCAATCGTCACCGACATAGAGGGCACCACGTCCAGCATCGCCTTCGTCCATGACGTGCTTTTCCCCTATTCCCGTGCGCGGCTTGAGCGCTTCCTCACCGATCGTCCGGACGCGGCGGCGGCGATATTCGATGCCGTGCGCGCGGAAGCGGGCACGGACCTGGACCGGCAGGCCTGCATCGCCCTTCTGCGCCAATGGCATGATGCCGACCGCAAGATCGGGCCGCTCAAGCAATTGCAGGGCATGATCTGGGCGGACGGCTATGCGCAGGGGCATTTCACTGGCCATGTCTATTCCGACGCGGCCGAAGGGCTGCGCCGCTGGCATGACGCGGGCATTGCCCTGCATGTCTATTCGTCGGGGTCCGTGGCGGCGCAGAAGCTGCTCTTCGGGCATAGCGATCATGGCGACCTGACGCCGCTGTTCGCGGGCTATTTCGATACGGCGGTCGGCGGCAAGCGGGAAGCGCGCTCCTATCGCGCCATTGCCGATGCGCTGGACCGCCCGCCCGCCGAGATATTGTTCCTCTCCGACACGCCGGAGGAACTGGCGGCGGCGACAGAGGCGGGCCTTGCCGTGACCCTGCTGGCGCGCGACGGGGCGCCGGCAGACAGCCGCTTTCCCATAGCCGACAGCTTCGACGCCATCGGATGGCAGGAGGATCGCCGATGAGCTACACCGCCCTGGACGACCGCAGCGTCGGCCCCTTTCTGGCCGATATAGCCCCCATTGCCGAGCGTCTGGGCGGCAGGCCGGGCGATTGGACGGTGGCGGAGGTCGGGGACGGCAATCTCAATCTCGTCTTCCTGGTGACCGGGCCGTCGGGGGGCGTCGCCGCCAAGCAGGCGCTGCCCTATGTGCGCATGGTGGGCGAAAGCTGGCCGCTGCCGCTGTCGCGTGCCTATTATGAGCGTCTCGCCCTGGCCGATCAGGCCGCCCATGCGCCTGCGCGCGTCCCCGCGCTGCTGCATCATGACGATGCCATGGCGCTCACGGTGATGGCGTTGCTCAAACCTCACCGCACCCTGCGCGGCGCGCTTGTCGAAGGGGAACGCTACCCGCTGCTTGCCAGCCATCTGGCCGAATTCCTGGCCGATACGCTGTTCTTCACCTCCGACCTCGCCGTGCCGGTGGTGGACAAGAAGGCGCGCATCGCCGCCTATCTGGGCAATACGGCCATGTGCCGGATCACAGAGGACCTGATCTTCGACGAACCCTATTTCGACGCGCCCATGAACCGTCATACCCGGGGGCTGGAGGACATCGTCGCCGCCTTCCGGACGGACGTGCCCCTCTGCCTTGCCGCGCAGCGGATGAAGGCGCGCTTCCTCGCCGCGCCGGAGGCGTTGCTGCATGGCGATCTCCACACCGGATCGGTGATGGTGACGGCGGACGATACGCAGGTGATCGATCCCGAATTCGCCTTTTACGGGCCGATCGGCTTCGATGTCGGCATGGTGCTCGCCAATCTCTGGATGGCCTATCTCGCCCAGCCCGGCCAACGTCCGGCGGAGCGGCCCGACCCCTGGCTGCTGGACCAGTCCGAAACATTGTGGAAGGGCTTTGCAAAGCGCTTCACCGGGCATGGGAACGCCCTCGATCCCCAGGCGGAACATGGCGCGCTGCATGCGCTTGCCAGGGGCGATGCCGATCTGCGCGCGGCGGCGATGGAGGATGTGCTCGCCGGCATCTGGACCGACGCGCTGGGCTTTGCCGGTTGCGAGATGATCCGGCGAATCCTCGGCCTTGCCCATGTCGCTGATTTCGAAAGCATCGCGGATGAAGCCTTGCGCGCCGATTGCGAGCGCCGGGCGCTCCAGATCGCGCGCAGGCTGCTGGTCGATCGCGCCGCCTTTTCCGGCATCGCCGCCGTGTCGCATGCAATCCGGCTGGACAGGGCGCCCGCATGAGGCTGGAGGGCAGGGCCACACGCTCCATATGGCTGGAGCCGGATGGATGGAGCGTCGGCATCTTCGACCAGCGGCGCCTGCCCTGGGCGTTGGAGCGGCTGGTCCTGAAAACGCCCGGACAGGCGTTCGACGCCATAGCCGACATGGCCACGCGGGGTGCGCCGCTGATCGGCGCCGTCGCCGCCTATGGGCTGGCGCTGGCCTTGCGCGAAGATCCGAGCACCGCGTCGCTGGAGCGCAGCTTCGCCCATCTCGCCTCGGCGCGCCCGACGGCGGTCAACCTGCGCTGGGCGCTGGAGAGGGTGCGGGCCGCCGTCGCGGAACGCCCGGCCGACGAACGGGCGGCGCTGGCCTATGCACAGGCCGCCCGCCTCTGCGACGAGGATGTCGCGGCGAACCGGGCGATAGGCGAAGCCGGCCTGCCCCTCATCCGGGAAATCGCCGCGCGCAAGGGCGGGGAACCGGTCAATATCCTCACCCATTGCAATGCCGGCTGGCTGGCAACGGTGGACTGGGGCACGGCGACCGCGCCCATCTATCTCGCGCATGACGAGGGCCTGCCCGTCCATGTCTGGGTGGATGAGACGCGACCCCGGAACCAGGGCGCGCTGACCGCTTTCGAACTGGCGGGCCACGGCGTCCCGCACAGCGTCGTGGTCGACAATGCCGGCGGCTTGCTGATGCAGCAGGGCAGGGTGGACATGGTCATCGTCGGCACCGACCGGGTGACCGCCAATGGCGATGTCTGCAACAAGATCGGCACCTATTTGAAGGCGCTGGCGGCGCAGGCGCATGGCATAGCCTTCCACGTCGCGCTTCCTTCCAGCAGTTTCGATCCCGCGACGCCGGACGGCGCGGCCGTGCCGATCGAGCAGCGTGCCTCCGACGAGATACGCTTCATCCCCGGTCCCGATGATCATGGCGCGCAGACCCGTGTCGGCATCACCGCATCGCCCGCCTTCAACCCGGCTTTCGACATCACGCCAGCCGGCCTGGTCACAGGCTATGTCACGGAAAAGGGCTTGATCAGGGGCGCGGCGGGCCTTCTCACGCTCCGTTGACCGGTACCGGGCTGAGCGGCTTGACCTCGCGAATGACGACCAGCGTCTTGAACGTGCGGATGCGGTCATTGGCGGCGAACAGGCGCTGCGCCAGATCGTCATAGCCCTCCATGTCACGCGCCACGATGCGCAGCGCGAAGTCATGATCCCCGGTGACGTTCCAGGCCTCCAATATCTCGGGCTCGTCGCGGAATATCTCCATCATCTCGTTCATCGTATGCGCGCTTTCGCGTTCCAGCGAGACGAGGACGATCATGGAGAGGGGCCAGCCCAGATTCCGCGGCCTGACGATGGCGATCTCGCGCTCGATCACCCCGATCGCGCGCAGGCGCCGAATGCGGCGGTAGCAGGCGGGCGGCGACAGGCCGACGGTTTCGGCGAGGGCGGAGACCGGTCGCTGCGCATCGGCCTGCAACAGTTCGACCAGTTTCCGGTCGAAGGAATCGAGGAGATCGTTTTTCATCGCCCCCAAAGGATAGGCGATAAATTTTATCGGAAAAGCGACAAAATCGAACGCACTTATCGCATGCGTTGCGCTAGCTATGCCGCGTCCGTCCATCCATATTCGAGTGTTGCATGTCCAGCGTTGCCGCGCCCCGCCCCCTTTCCACGCGCGTGGATCCTGTCGCCTTCGGAGCGCTCTCCCTCTCCCTTTTGTCGGTCACTTCCGGCGCTTCGCTGGCCAAGCGGCTGTTCCCGCTCGTCGGGCCGGAGGGGGCGACGACGCTGCGCCTCATCGTCGGCGCCGTGATCCTGTCGCTGGTGTTCCGGCCGTGGCGGCTGGACTGGCGGGCGGGCTGGCGGCCGCTGCTGGCCTATGGCGTGGTGCTGGGCGTCATGAACCTCTCCTTCTACAATGCGCTGGCCTATATTCCGCTGGGGCTGGCGATTGCGATAGAGTTCACCGGCCCCCTGACGGTCGCCCTGCTCACCTCCCGGCGGAAGCTCGATTTTCTCTGGATCGGCCTTGCGGTGCTGGGCCTGGCCAGCCTGCTGCCGCTCTGGGGCGCGGCGTCCCAGCTCGACTGGCGCGGCATTGCGCTGGCGCTCCTCGCCGGCGCGTGCTGGGCCGGCTATATCCTGATCGGCCGGCATGCAGGCCGCATGCACGGAGCGGCCGCGTCCGCCGGCGGCATGATCGTCGCCACCCTGCTCGTCGCGCCGGTGGGATTGGTCCATGCCGGTGCCGCGCTGCTGACGCCGCAGGCGCTGCTGCTTGGCGTGGCGGTGGGCATCGTGTCCAGCGCCATCCCCTATTCCCTGGAGATGGTCGCCCTGCCCAGATTAACGTCCAACACCTTCGGCATCCTGATGAGCGCGGAGCCGGCCGTCGGCGCGGTCATGGCGCTGATCCTGCTGGGCGAGGTGCTGACGCTGTCCCAATGGTTCGCGATCGGCCTCATCATCTGCGCGTCCATCGGCACGGCGGTCACCGCCCGGGCGGGGGATGCGATGGAGCAGCCCTGATCGCCCGGCGGCGCAACCGGAAGGGCGGCTGACCTATGTGACGCAAGGGCCGGGGCGACAATTGCCGTCACCGGCGGCAAGCCGATCCTGCAGCGGCGGCGCACCGCCATCGGGCACAGTGAGCCTCTGCCCGGCCAGACGCATGCGGAGATCGTGGGCAGCGTCGACGATGGCGAAGCTTTGCAGGCGATGGCGATCGCGGCGCGCGGATGGAGCCCGCTGCCGCATCCCGTTGCGATCCGCAGCCTGCCGGCCCGGCGCGATGGCGGGCCGAACAGGGAACCAATGCCGGGTGCGGTCCATTCCACATCCATGCACATCATCAGCAAAGCCGCCGCCATGCCCGCGACCGGATCGGCAGGAACCGGATCATGAGCAGGGGGCAGGACGCGACCTCGCCCTGGCGGATGCCCGCAGGCGCGTGGAAGGACGTGCTCATGCGCACATGGAAGGAAAGCGCGGCGGACAATGTCGGGCTGGTCGCTGTGGGCGTGTCATTCTATGCCTTCCTGGCGTTGCTGCCCCTGCTCGGCGCCATCGTGCTGACCTATGGGCTGGTTGCCGATCCGCAGACGGTGACGCAAAACATGGCGGCGATGACGCGGGTCATGCCCACGGACATCGCCCGCTTCATCGGCGAACAATTGATGTATGTCGTCCAGACCTCTGGCGGGAAGAAGGGGCTGGGCGTGCTGGTGGCGCTGGCGCTGGCGCTGTTCAGCGCGCGCAATGGCGCGGCGGCGATCGTGACGGCGCTCAACATCGCCTATGAAGAGGAGGAGAAGCGAGGCCTGGTGAAGGTGAACCTGCTGGCGCTTCTCATCACGGCCGGGGCGGTCGCGATGGCCGTATTCGCCCTGCTGTCCATGACCGTCCTTGCCTATGTCGAGCCCTGGCTGCCGTCATCGCCGGTCCTTGCCATGCTGTCCAGGCTCATGTCCTACCTCCTCCTCGCGCTGGCGGCGGCGGCAGCGGCGGCGACGCTCTACCGCTTCGGTCCGTCGCGCGACCGCGCTCGCTGGATGTGGCTGACCCCCGGTTCCCTGTTCTTCGCGGCGGCATGGGTGCTGCTGACGCTCGGCTTTGGAATATATGTGGCGAATTTCGGCAATTACGGGGCCACCTATGGATCGCTGGCGACCGTCATCATTTTGCTGACCTGGCTCTATCTGTCCAGCTACATCCTGATCTTCGGCGCGGAACTCAATTCGGAACTGGAGCATCAGACGGCGCGCGACACGACCGAAGGCGACGAACGCCCGCTGGGGCAGAGGAACGCCTGGGCGGCGGATCATGTCGCGCAGGGAACGCGGGCGGGCGAAGATGGACCAACCCAAGTTACCAAATTGGGTTAGTCCAAATCTTCGCTGAAGGATCATCGATATTCATGATCTTTCGACGGTCCGTCCAAATATCGATTCACCGCAAATCGGGGAAAAGGCACGGAACCGCGCCAGTTTCATACTGTTCATCCCGTACAGCCCAGGAGATGAACTTATGCAGACGCCATCCGATGACCGCAACGACTTGCGCAGCGAACTGCGCAACGATGCCGAAAACCTGACCAGTGCCGCGACCGACCGCCTCCATGAAGAGGTGGACGCGCGCAAGAGCCCGCTGGTCGATCAGGCCAAATCGGCCTCCGCCGCGCTCGACCGGGCAGCGGGCGAACTGGGCGAAGGCGCGATGCTGTCCTGGATCAGATCGACGCTGGAACAGGGCGCGCAGCAGATGCGGCGCCTTGCCGAAACCATCGAGCAGAAGGACTCCCGGGAACTGGCCGGCAGCATCCGCCACCTGGCCCGCGACAATCCCGTGACCTTCCTGACCGCCTGCGCGGCGGCGGGATTTGCCGCCAGCCGCATCTTCCGGGCGGAGGCGGACGGCAGCGCCTCAGGTGCCGCCATGGCACCGCCGGCGCCCCAGCCGCAGCCCTATACGACCGTCACGACGCCCGTGCCGCCTTCCGGAACGGGAGGGGTGATATGAGCGACCCGCAACCGGACCGCGCCAGCGTCGCCGGAGCCGGTGGCGGCAGGGACGAGGACATAGCCTCGCTCCTCCGCGCGCTGATGGGGCAGGGGACGCATTTGGCCGAACAGCAGATCGCGTTGTTGAAGGCCGAAGTGCGGGAATCCGCCACCAGCGTGAAACTGGCCGTCGGCTCGGTCGCGGTCGCGGCCGTGGTCGGCATCGCCGGGCTTGGCGTATTGCTGATGGGCCTTGCCTATCTGCTGGCCGACGCCATCGACCATCTGGGCCTTGCTACGCTGATCGTCGGCATCGTCGCCCTGATCGTCGCCTTCATCCTCTATCGCGGGGCGCTGGCCAAGGTTCGCGCCGCCGAACTCGCGCCCGAACGCACGCAGCACGTGCTGGAACGCACACCCTCCGCCCTGCGCGGCGACCTCAATCCGGAGCACAGACCATGACCGACACGCTTGACCGAGATCCCGACGCCATAGAGCGCGACATCCGCCGCACGCAGGAGGATATGAGCCGCACGATCGACAGGATCGGAGACCGGTTGACGCCGCGCAACCTGTTCAATGCCCTGCTGGACAAGGCGGATGAACATCATGTCGACGCCCGGACGCTGCTGGACGGCGCGCGGCGCAACCCCATCGCGCTTGGGCTGATCGCCGCCGGCACGATCTGGCTGATCAGCGACAAGGACTCCCCATTCCCCAGCTTCGGCTCCGGCACGGGCAACCGCCATGTCGATCCGCACCATCGCGATTATGTGGCCCATATGTCCGGCATCGAGATTCGCGATGGGGAAGATGCGATCGCCTATCAGCGGCGCCGCGACGCGGCACGCGCCAACTATCTGATGCTCGAACGCCGGCACGATGAGGATGAGAGCAGCTTCCGCCAGCGGCTCGACGACCTGACCGACAAATTCCGGGAAAAGCGCCATGCCTGGGCGCAGGGTTCGGGGCAGGCGCGCGACGCCGCCGGACATGCGGCCACGCAGGCCACCGAAAGGGCCCGCAGCCTTTATGACGACAATCCCTTCGTCGGCGGCCTGATCGCCGCTGCGGTGGGCGCGGCGCTGGGATCGGTGCTGCCGCTCAGCCGGACGGAACAGGAAAGGCTGGGTGCGCTGGGCGAGAAGGCGCGCGGCATGGCGGCCGAGCAGAAGGACGCTTTGGCCGAAACGCTGCGCGAAAAGAAGGACGAGCTTGTCGAGAAGGCGGATTCGACGCTCCAGCAGGGTGGACATTCGGCGCCCCCGCAACCCTACTGAACGGGACGGGGGTGATGCCGCGCCGCCACATGCGCATGATCTGCATCTGGCCGCGCGGTTTATGCACTCGCAAAACAGCCGCTTGATCTCCACGTTGGCGCGATGAAAGTGTCGACCTTCGCCAGCGCTGAACCCGCCATCCTCAACCGCCGCCTGCCCGATCCGGTGCGGGCGGTGATTTTCGACATGGACGGCACGCTGCTCGATACCGAAGCGGAGCATCGGCGCACCATGGCGGAGGCGGCTGCCGCGTTGGGCTGGCCTTTTTCCGAGGCGTTGCAGCTTGCCATGGTCGGCATTCACCGCGATGCGAACCGGGTGATGCTGGCGGAGCATTTCGGCGCGGACTTTCCGCTGGAGCAGTTCTACGCCGACAGCGACCTGCTGTTCGAGGCGGCGTTGGAGGCCGCCATTCCGAAGCGGCCGGGCGTCGAACCGGCTTTGGCCGGGCTTGCCGCGGCAGGCATTCCCATGGCCGTCGCGACCTCGACCGAGGCGCCCCATGCCTGCCATCGCCTCGAAAAGGCGGGCTTGCTCGACTATTTCGACGTGGTTGTGACGCGCAACGATGTGGAACGGCCCAAGCCGCATCCCGAACCCTATCTGCTGGCGGCGAAGCGCCTGGGCGTGGCGGTTGCCGATGCGGTGGCGGTGGAGGACAGCTATGCCGGAGTGCGTTCGGCGGCGGCGGCCGGCATCGCGACCGTGATGGTGCCTGACCTGCTCCCGCCCACCGACGCGGAACGGGCATTGGTCGCGGCGGTGCTCCCCAGCCTGCACGACCTTGCCGCCATGATCCTGCCCTCGGCGAAGGGCTGACCCTGCTCGTCCCGCGATCCTGACCCTTCGTCGCAAAGCCGGTTGCGTCGCCCGCGCTCTTGGAATTGGGGAGCCGATGTGGGACAGCGGAATCTGGATCGCTGACAGGAAGATACCGGGACCTTATGCCGCTGCCTAGCCGATGGAAGATCCTGCCCTGGGCTTGCGGTGCCGCCGGCATCGCGCTTTCGGCCGCATCGGTGCGGGCGGCCGATCCCGCACCGTTCGAGCTTGGCGGGCCGGGCCTGCGCATCACGGTCATGCGGGGCAAGGACGTGCTGCCCATTGCGCAGGTGCCCAGCCTGGCCGAAGGCGACAGGCTGTCGATCGGGGCCGACCTGCCGGAGGACCAGGGCGCAAGATTCCTGCTGCTCTCCACCTTCCTGCGGGGCGCCACCAATCCGCCGCCCAAGGATTGGATCAAGTCCGCCGAAACCTGGAAGAAGAAGGCGAAGGACAACAGCCTCAGCCTGACCGTGCCGAAGGGCGCGCGGCAGATGACGCTGTTCCTGGTGCCGGATACGGGCGGCGCGGAAGGCACGATCGAAGATGCGGTGCGCGGCAAGCCGGGGGAGTTCATCCGCGCGACGCAGGAACTCAATCAGGCCTCGCTCGATCGGTCGCGGCTGGATGCCTTCATGGCGGCGATCCGGGCGCAGGAAAACACCCATCCCGAATATCTGCGTTCGGTCGCCCCTGCCTTGGCGCGCAGCCTGTCGATGAAGCTGAATGACGAATGCCTGTCCAAGGTGGTCGAGCTTCAGGCCAATTGCCTGCTGGAAAATCGCGAACAACTGGTGCTGGCTGACGTGCACAGCAGTTCCATTGCAGAGACTCTGACCGGCGCGCCCACCGATCTGGCGCTGCAACTCAGTTCCACGCGGGAGGCGGGCTATGGCTTCTACAGCCCCTATATCGGCGTGGTGCGCGATCTGGCGAAGATTTTCGGCGCGTTCAGCAATCCGGAGTTCGATTATCTGCCGACGCTCAGCGTCCGGCGGGACGATGCCGCCGCGCTGCTGCTCAACAAGGCGCCCTCGTTCCAGAAACCCAAGTCGGTGCTGGTCGTCGGCATGCCCGCGATCGAAGCCGACAGCCCGCCCCGCCTGCGCAGCGCGGCCAGCGGCCCGATCTGCGCGGCGCGTCCCGGCGTGGTGCTTCCTGTCGAGGGCGCGCCGCTCATCTATTCGACCGCCTATGCGCGCAACATGACGGTGAAGCTGACGGCCGCCAGCGGCGAGACGATAGACCTGCCCCTGGAGGCGCGGGCGGACCGGGGCGGCTATGTCGTCAAGGGCAATGATCCGCTTCCTGCCGTCTTCAAGGGTACGGTGAAGGGGCATCTTTCCGGCTATTGGGGTTTCGAGCGGTTCGAAGGACCGGACTTCTCGCTGCAACTGCCCGGCGACGCGCGGTGGAAAGTGGCGGGCGAGGAACCGACGCTGGTGGTCGGTCGCGACAATGGCCTGACCCTGACCGGCGAAGCGCCTGCCTGTGTCGAAGGCGTGACCTTGCGGCAGGGGGACGGCGCGCCCCAATCCCTGCCGTGGAAGGTGCAGGGGACGGACGCCCTGCTCCTGACCCTTCCACTGGCCGACCGCAAGCCCGGCGACATCAGGATAGAGGTCAAATATCAGGGCGTCGCCACGCCTTCCGTCCTGTCGCTCAAGGCCTATGCCCAGGCCAGCAGGCTGGACGCGCTCAGCCTGCATGCCGGGGACAACAGCGCGGTCCTTTCCGGCCAGCGGCTGGATCAGGTCGCCGCGGTTGAGCTGTCCGGGATGGTGCTGGCGCCCGGTGAACTGGTGCGCGACGGGTCCGTGGACCGGTTGCGTCTTTTGACGAAGGGCGAGGGCGCTGCTCTGAAGGCTGGCGACCGGGCGACGGCGCGGGTACGGTTGAAGGACGGCCGCTCCGTCGATCTGGCCGCCACTGTAGAGGAAGCGCGCCCCCGGCTGGCCCTGCTCAGCAGGAGCGTTTCGCAAGGTACGGGCGCAGGCCGCAGCCTCCAGCTTTCCGGGGAGGATCTGCTGCCCGACGACGGGCGTCTGGTCTTCTCGGTCCGGGCGGAACAGGGGGCGGCTTTCCGACCGGACGATGCGCTGGAGGTCGCTTCGGCAGATGGAGCGAAATCCGTCAGGCTGGGAAGCGCCAGCGGGCTTCGGCTGTCCGGCCCGGATGTGATGGTGGCGACCCTGGACCCGGCGGCGCTGGCGCCCGCGTCGGGTCCGCTGCGCTTTCGCCTGTTGCGCGGCGATGGCTCCAGCGACTGGCAGCCGCTCGTGACGCTCGCCCGCCTGCCGCATATCGATGGCGTCAGTTGCGAGGCGCAGGATTGCACGATCAAGGGCCGCGACCTGTTCCTGATCGAGGCCGTGGACGGCGCGCCCGGCTTTGAAAAGCCGACGATGGTCACGCAGGGCTTCACTGGCTCCAGCCTGTCCGTCCCGGCGCCAAGGGACGGCAAATTCTACATCCGCCTGCGCGACGCAAGGGACCAGGCAGTCATACTCGATCTCGGTTGACAGCCGCGTTCAGCGCTTGCGTCCATGAGAGGCCCGGGCAAGCCCAAACCCGCGTCTCCTCTGGTTTTGCGGGAAATTTTCCAAAATCCTATTTTTCCTGTTGACCGACTCATTCGACGCGCCTAGATGCCACTCCACCGACGCGGTGATGACCTCCGGTTTTCGCTGCGAACGGTCGCCAATATCAAGGATGGCCAAATCCTCGAATGAAAGTTCGAGGATCGCTGGTTGTCCGCTTCTGATGTTCGGTGAAGCTCTTTGACATTGTTGATTGATGAAGGGACATGTGGGCGGCGGCTCCGGGTTCTTGTGGCTTCTAGGCGCAGGATACTCGGTTAAATTAGCCATCCTCACAATGTCCTTACACACCATGTAAGATT
>NZ_SEON01000013.1 GCF_004152845.1 Sphingobium fuliginis | reverse complement strand
TACTCTAACCCGGTCCCACAACGACCGGCGCTTTCACGATCCGTCCCCTTCCGCCCGGGCCGGGGTGGCCACCCCGGCCCGGGCAATCCAGCATGACCCAAACGGACCGCAATGTCATAAGACAAGCGTTTTCCAAGCGGATAGAATCATCGGCTGCTCCAGATACGGGGGCCTTCCGCCCTCAAGGACGCTTCCAGCGCCCTGAGCATAGGCGCTTCCCGCAGCCCCGCCGCTCGCGCGCCATAGAGAAGTCCGACATTCCTCCGCTCACCGAAATCCTTGAGCGCGACCCGCGCCATGCCCGGCCAGCGGTAGCTTTCGGGCATGACCGTTATGCCCAGCCCCGCCGCGACCATCTGCATCACGCGCTCGTCATTGGTCGAGCGCAAGGCGAAATGCGGGCGGACGCCGCGATCGACGAAATAGCGGCTGGTGGCGGAGAGCGCCTCGCAATGGCGGCGCACGATCATCGTTTCGGAGGCGAGTTCTTCGGCAGCCACCACGGCTCTCCCGGCCAGCGGATGGTCGGCGGCCATGGCGATGCCATAGCCTTCCTCTATAACCGATTGCGTCAGGAAGCGGTCCGCGCCCGGCCTGATCAGGGTGAGCGCCACGTCGATCCGCTCCGCGTCCAGGCGCCCCAGCAATTCCCGCTCGCTGCCGGGGATGATCTCGATCCTGCCTTCCTTGGCCATGGCGCGGTCTGCAACGGCGCGGGCGACCAGCTCGCCTGCTATGCTCAGCAGCACGCCGATGCGCAGCACCGGGGCCTGCTCCGCCTTTGCCCCCGCCAGTTCCGCCAGGTTGAATTCGCGCTCGATCCGCCGGGCATGGGTCAGCAGGCGGGCTCCGGCTTCGGTCAGTTCGACCCGCTGGTTGCTGCGCAGGAAAAGCGGAGCGCCCACCGCCTGTTCCAGCTTGGAGATGCCCACGGACAAAGTCGGTTGCGACACCAGGCAGTGCGCGGCCGCGCGGGAGAAATTGCCATGGTCCACGACAGCCAGGAAATAGCGGAGCAAATAGCGTTCGATCATAGACAGAAACTATACACTATCCTGCGCCGTTTCAATTTTTCTTGGCGGTTGTTGAACGATAGGATGCGCGGCAAGGAGAGCTTGCCATGACTGATTTCGACTTCGCGCTGGGTGAAAATGCGGAGATGATCCGCGAGACGACCGCCCGTTTCGCCGCCGACCGCATCGCGCCTCTGGCCGCGGAAGTCGACGCCAGGGATTGGTTCCCGCGCGACCTGTGGCCGGAAATGGGCGCGCTGGGCCTGCACGGCGTCACCGTGGAGGAAGCCGATGGCGGCCTTGGCCTCGGCTATCTGGAGCATGTGGTTGCGCAGGAGGAGGTGGCGCGGGCTTCCGCCTCCATAGGCCTCAGCTATGGCGCGCACTCCAATCTCTGCGTCAACCAGATCCGCCGCTGGGCCACGCCGGAGCAGAAGGCGCGCTATCTGCCCAAGCTGATCTCCGGCGAGCATGTCGGATCGCTCGCCATGTCGGAGGCGGGGGCGGGGTCGGACGTCGTCTCGATGAAGCTGCGCGCGGAGAAGCGCGGCGACCGCTATGTCCTCAACGGCACCAAATTCTGGATCACCAACGCCGCTTATGCCGACACGCTTGTCGTCTATGCCAAGACCGGCGAAGGGTCGCGCGGCATCACCGCCTTCCTGATCGAGAAGGATTTCAAGGGCTTCTCCATCGGGCAGAAGATCGACAAGGTCGGCATGCGCGGATCGCCCACCGCCGAACTGGTCTTCGACGATTGCGAAGTGCCGGAGGAAAACATCATGGGCCCGCTCAACGGCGGCGTCGGCGTGCTGATGTCGGGTCTCGACTATGAGCGGGCGGTGCTGTCGGGCATCCAGCTCGGCATCATGCAGGCCTGTCTCGACGTGGTGCTGCCCTATGTGCGGGAGCGCAAGCAGTTCGGCCAGCCCATCGGCGCGTTCCAGCTCATGCAGGCCAAGGTCGCGGACATGTATGTCGCGCTCAATTCGGCGCGGGCCTATGTCTATGCCGTGGCGCAGGCCTGCGACAGGGGCAGGACGACGCGCTTCGACGCGGCGGGCGCGATCCTGCTGGCCAGCGAGAATGCGATGAAGGTCTCGCTCGAAGCCGTGCAGGCGCTGGGTGGGGCCGGCTATACGAAGGATTGGCCGGTCGAGCGCTACATGCGCGACGCCAAGCTGCTGGACATCGGCGCGGGAACGAACGAAATCCGCCGCATGCTGATCGGCCGCGAACTGATCGGCGTGTGAATGTGCCCCTGCCGTCCAAACTGGGCTCCTGCCTCCGCAAGAGCGGGCAACTCTCTCATGACCGCCCCACGAACAGGAAGCCCACCGCCGCCATGATGCAGAGGAAAGCGGCCAGATGGCGCCAGTGCAGCGGCTCGCCCAGCACCGTCACCATGAATCCGCCGAAGATCAGCAGCGCAATGGCCTCCTGCGCGATCTTGAGCTGGCCCGCGCTCCACCCATGGGCAAAGCCGATGCGGTTGGCGGGCACGGCGAAGCAATATTCGACGAAGGCAATGCCCCAACTGATCAGGATGACCGCGAAAAGGGGCTTATTCATCCCGCCTTTCAGGTGCCAATACCAGGCGGTCGTCATGAACAGGTTGGATATGGTGAGGAGCAGGATGGTCGGCATGGATGACCCCGGATATGCAACCGCAGGGCAGGGGAACGCAAGAGCATGAGTGCGCCTGTTCTCGACACGAAGCTCTCGGCGGAGAGTGATGCTTTCCGCGCCAACGCCGCGCATAACCGGGCTCTGCGCGACGAACTGCACGCGAAAGTCGCGCAGGCCGCGCTCGGCGGCAGCGAAGCGGCGCGGGCCAAGCATGTGGCGCGCGGCAAGCTGCTGCCCCGCGACCGGGTGGAGCGGCTGCTCGATCCGGGCAGTCCGTTTCTGGAGATCGGCCAGCTCACCGCCAACGACATGTATCATGGCGAAGTGCCCGGCGCGGGCATGATCGCAGGGATCGGCCGGGTGTCGGGACGGCAGGTGATGATCGCCTGCAACGACGCCACGGTGAAGGGCGGCACCTATTATCCGCTGACCGTCAAGAAGCATCTCCGCGCGCAGGAGATCGCAATGGAGAATCGCCTCCCCTGCGTCTATCTGGTCGACAGCGGCGGCGCGAACCTGCCCAACCAGGCGGAGGTCTTTCCCGACCGCGAGCATTTCGGGCGCATCTTCTACAATCAGGCGCAGATGTCGGGGCGGGGCATCCCGCAGATCGCCTGCGTCATGGGAAGCTGCACCGCGGGCGGCGCCTATGTGCCCGCCATGTCGGACGAGACGGTGATCGTGCGCAACCAGGGCACGATTTTCCTCGCCGGCCCGCCGCTGGTGCAGGCCGCGACGGGCGAGGTCATTTCCGCCGAAGACCTGGGCGGCGCGGAAGTGCATGGCCGCCGCTCCGGCGTGGTCGATCATGTCGCGGAAAATGACGAGCATGCGCTGACCATCGTGCGGGACATCGTTTCGACGCTGCAACCGGCGCCGGAGATCGACCTCAACCTGCGCGAGCCCAAGGCGCCGAAATATGACCCGGCGGAACTGTACGGCATCATCCCCCAGGACGTCCGCGCCCCCTATGACGTGCGCGAAGTGATCGCCCGCATCGTCGACGGCAGCGAATTTCACGAGTTCAAATCGCTCTACGGCACCACGCTCGTCTGCGGTTTCGCCCATATCTGGGGCATGCCGGTCGCGATCCTCGCGAACAACGGCGTGCTGTTCAGCGAGAGCGCGCAGAAGGGCGCGCATTTCATCGAACTGGCCTGTCAGCGGCGCATTCCGCTGCTGTTCCTCCAGAATATCTCCGGCTTCATGGTCGGCGGCAAATATGAGGCGGAGGGGATCGCCAAGCATGGCGCGAAGCTGGTGACCGCGGTCGCGACCGCCAGCGTGCCCAAGATCACCGTGCTGATCGGCGGCAGCTTCGGCGCGGGCAATTACGGCATGTGCGGCCGGGCTTATGGGCCGCGTTTCCTCTTCACCTGGCCCAACAGCCGCATCTCCGTGATGGGCGGCGAGCAGGCGGCGAGCGTGCTGGCGACCGTCCACCGCGACGCCGCCAGATGGACGCCGGAAGAAGCCGAAGCCTTCAAGGCCCCGATCCGCCAGAAATATGAGGATGAGGGCAACCCCTATCACGCGACGGCGCGTCTGTGGGACGATGGCGTGATCGACCCCGCCCAGACCCGCGACGTGCTGGGCCTGGCCTTCGCCGCCACGCTCAACGCCCCGGTCGAGGAGGCGCCCCGCTTCGGGGTGTTCCGCATGTGAGGGGGCGGGACCAAATACCTCCCCGGAACGGGGAGGGGGACCAGCCAGAGGCTGGTGGAGGGGTGTTCTCGGCAACGACTGAAACCATCCGCATGGCACGCAAGGAACGCCGCAGCGGCAATCTACCGGAAGTCGTCCTGTGGCGCGCCCTGAAGACACGCCCCGGCGGTTTCAAATTCCGGCGCCAGCATCCGATAGACCGCTACAGTCTCGACTTTGCCTGTCTGTCGGCACGACTGGCTATCGAAGTCGACGGCGAAGTCCATTCGCGCGGCCATCGGCCCGCCCGCGATCAGGACCGGGATGCTGCATTGGAACGGCTGGGCTTTCACACTCTCCGCATTCCCGCCCGCGATGTCCTTCAGAATCTGGACAATGTCGTCAAGGCGATCACAGCCGCCTGTGTTGCGCGCCAGCCCCTCCACCAGCCTGCGGCTGGTCCCCCTCCCCATATTGGGGAGGTATTTGGGAGTCTCTCATGATCCAATCCCTGCTCATAGCCAATCGCGGCGAGATCGCCTGCCGCATCATCCGCACCGCCCGGCGTCTCGGCATCCGCACCGTCGCAGTCTATTCCGACGCCGATGCGAAAGCGCTCCACGTCCGCGAAGCCGATGAAGCCGTGCATATCGGCCCATCCCCGGCGCGCGAATCCTATCTGATCGGTGATCGCATCATTGCCGCCGCCCAGGCGACTGGGGCCGAAGCGATCCACCCCGGCTACGGCTTCCTCTCGGAAAACGCCGCCTTCGCGCAGGCCGTCATCGACGCGGGCCTGATCTGGGTCGGCCCCAATCCCTCCAGCATCACCGCCATGGGCCTGAAGGACGCCGCCAAGACGCTGATGGCCGACGCGGGCGTCCCCGTCACCCCCGGCTATCTGGGCGAGGACCAGAGCGCAGAGCGCCTGCAAGCCGAAGCTGACGCCATCGGCTATCCCGTGCTCATCAAGGCGGTCGCAGGCGGCGGCGGCAAGGGCATGCGGCGCGTCGAAGCGGTGGCGGATTTTGCCGACGCGCTGCTTTCCTGCCAGCGAGAGGCGGCGTCCTCCTTCGGCAACGACCAAGTGCTGATCGAAAAATATATCCTCTCGCCCCGCCATATCGAAGTGCAGGTGTTCGGGGACAGCCACGGCCAGGTGGTGCACCTGTTCGAACGCGACTGCTCGCTCCAGCGCCGCCACCAGAAAGTGATCGAGGAAGCTCCGGCGCCCGGCATGGACGCCGCCACCCGCGAAGCCATTTGCGGCGCTGCGGTCCGGGCGGCGCAGGCGGTGGATTATGTCGGTGCGGGCACGATCGAGTTCATCGCGGACGCCAGCGAAGGCCTGCGCGCCGACCGCATCTGGTTCATGGAGATGAACACGCGCCTCCAGGTCGAGCATCCGGTGACGGAGGAGATTACCGGCGTCGATCTGGTCGAATGGCAACTTCGCGTGGCGAGCGGCGAACCGCTGCCGAAAAAGCAGGAGGAGCTGTCGATCAACGGCCACGCCATCGAGGCGCGGCTCTATGCCGAAGACCCCACCAAAGGCTTCCTGCCCAGCCCCGGCAAGATCGACCGGCTGCTGTTCGACAACCGCGCCCGCGTGGAAACGGGCGTGGAGGAAGGCGATACCGTCAGTTCCTTCTACGACCCGATGATCGCCAAGGTCATCTGCCATGGCGAGGATCGGGAGGAAGCGCGGGGCGGCCTGATCCGCTGGCTCGACAGCAGTTTTGTCGGGCCGCTGCACACCAACAAGCCGTTTTTGCACGCTTGCCTTTCCATGGCCGATTTTGCCGAGGGTCGCCTCGACACCGGCCTGATCGAGCGGCAGGGAGAGGCGCTGACAAGGATCGATGGCCCCTCGGACCGAGTCCTTGCGGCGGCGGGCGAGCGATTCCGCAGGGACTGGCTCGCCCGGAGCGATTGGGACGATCGGTCCTTTCGCGACGGCTTGTTCGGCTTCCGCCTCAACGGACAGTCGAAGACCAAGGTCGACCTGTTCGTGGACAGCCGCCATGTCGTAGTGGAAGCGCAATCTGACGATCTGCGCACGGGTCTCTGCTCCGACATGGAGCGCGACGGCACGATCATCGTCACCGAAGCCGGGCAAAGCTGGTTCTTCAGCCAGACCCCGCCCGTCAAGGCAGGCGGCGGCGCCGTATCCGACGGCGCGATCCTCTCCCCCATGCCGGGCCGCATCATCGCCGTCGCCGTGGCGCAGGGCGACAAGGTCGCCAAGGGCCAGAAGCTGGTCACACTGGAGGCGATGAAGATGGAGCATAGCCTGACGGCGCCCTTCGACGGCGTAGTGGCGGAACTGGACGCGTCCGAAGGCGGCCAGGTCAGCGAAGGCGCGCTGCTGGTGCTGGTTGAGCGGGAGGAAGGCTGATGGCGGGCCGCTATTATGACGAATGGCGGATTGGCGACCGGATGACCCATGACATCCGCCGCACGGTGACGGAAACCGACAATCTCCTCTTCTCGACCATGACCCACAACCCCCAGCCGCTGCATCTGGACGCTGAGGCCGCGAAAGCCTCGGAGTTCGGCCAGATCCTCGTCAACGGCACTTTCACCTTCGCGCTGATGGTGGGCCTGTCGGTGGGCGACACGACGCTGGGCACGCTGGTCGCCAATCTGGGCTATGACAAATTGGTCATGCCCAAGCCGGTCTTTATCGGCGACACGATGCGGGCGGACAGCGAAGTGACGGACCTCAAGGAAAGCCGTTCCCGCCCCGAAGCGGGGATCGTGACATTCACCCATCGGCTCTATAACCAGCGGGACGAAATCGTCTGCCAATGCCTGCGCATGGCGCTGCTGAAGAAGAGGCCCGCATGAAGCTCCGTTCGCTGCTTTTCGTTCCCGCCGACCGCCCCGAACGCTTCGCCAAGGCGGCGGCCAGCGGCGCCGACGCCATCATTCTGGACCTGGAGGATTCGGTCGCCCCGGAACGCAAGGCCCTTGGGCGGGAGGCGATTGCGGAATGGCTGGCCTCGCCCCGCGACTGCGTGGCCTTCGTCCGGGTGAACCCGCTGGACGGCGACCACACCCGCGCCGATCTGGCCGCGGTGCTGCCTGCCTCGCCGGACGGGATCATGCTGCCCAAGGCGGAAGGCGCCCCCAGCATTCAGGCGCTGATCGCCCTGGCGGACGGCGCGAATGTGCCGCCGATCTTGCCCATCGCGACCGAAACGCCCGCCGCCATCTTCGAACTGGGCACGTTCCGGCAGGTTCGCGAAAAGCTCGCTGGCCTGACCTGGGGGGCGGAGGATCTGCCCGCCTCGGTCGGCGCCTCGACCTCCCGCGAGGAGGATGGCCGCTACACCGCGCCCTTCGAACTGGCGCGCAGCCTCACGCTGTTCGCCGCCCATGCAGCAGGCGTGCCAGCCATCGACACGGTCTTCCCCCGGATCGAGGCGATGGACGATCTCAACGCCTATATAGGAAGGGCGCGTCGCGATGGCTTCACCGGCATGATGGCGATCCATCCGGTACAGGTCGCCGCCATCAATGATGGCTTTACCCCCAGCGAGACCGAAATCGCCCGGGCGAGGGCAGTGATCGACGCCTTCGCCGCGAATCCGGGTGCAGGGGTGCTGAAACTGGACGGCAAGATGATCGACCGTCCGCATCTGGTCCAGGCGCAGCGGGTACTGGCCGCCGCCGAATGAAGAAGGGGCCCGGCCCGCGGCCGGGCCCTCCCATTTTTTACCGGTAACGGCCCTTTTCGAAGGTCGAGCCGCTTGCGCCGCTGAACCTGTCGCTCGCATCGTCGTCCTGCGATCCGAACAGGGCCTGCTGCTCCCGTTCGGTGCGCCATGCGGTCTGCGCCTGTTCCGCCGTCTTTTCCAGCGTCACCTTCTGCGCGTCCACCGACCTGATCCAGGATGACGGGATCGAATGATGCACGCCGCCGGATTCCTGATCGCTCTTGGTCAGGATGATGCGGTCGCCGCGCAGCTTGTCGACCGTGCCGACATGCTCGCCGTCGCTGCCGACGACTTCCATATGCTCGCGGACCTGCTGGACCGCCTGGCGCTGCTCGCCGCGGCGGTTCCGCCAACTGCCGAACTCATTGTTGAAGCGTTCGCGATTCTCCCGCTGATATTCGGCATAGTCGCGGTCCAGCTCGTCGATCCGTTGCTGACGCCAGGCATAATAATTGGCGTCGTGATGCTCGCCATAATCATGGTTGGGGCCATAGGCGCGCACCCGATAGCCATGATCCTCGCTGCCGAAGCCGCTGCGTTCGCCGGCAAAGGGCGCATAGCCGCGATTGGGCAGGTAACGCGCCGAATTGGAGGCAGAGGCATAGCCGATCCGGCTGCTCTGGTCCCGCGGATCGCCATAGGGCCGGTTGTAATAATCGTCATATTCGCGGCGACGCTCCGCCTCTTCGTCACCGAACCAGCTCCGGATCTCGTCGCCCGCGCGGTCGAAGAAGCCCCGTTCTTCCGGATCATAATCTTCGGGCGGGCGCCGGTTGCCCGATCCGCCATATCCCGATCCCGATCCGCCGAACTGGCCGCGCGTGCCATATCGATAGCTGCGGTCGTCCCGCCAGTCGCGCCGCGCACGGTAACGGTCGGAATCGCGGTCCCAGTCCGTCCAGTTACGATCGCCGTCACCATAGCGACGTCCGCCTTGGTAACCCATTGTCCGTCTCCTTGTCTGCTTTTTGCACGACGTCCTTTCGGAAGCGTCGTCACCGCACCAATGAGCATGCGGCCGCATCGTTCCGGGCGTTACGCAGGAGTAATGTTCCGCCTTGGCCCCGACAGAGCGGCTGCGCTGCGCGGTTCCGGGCCTGTTCGCGGCCGTCGCATTTTGCGCAAAAAGACCGTTGCATGGGCGCAATCGCTCGCTTATAGGCAGCGCTCCTTTACGGGGCCGTAGCTCAGCTGGGAGAGCGCGTCGTTCGCAATGACGAGGTCAGGGGTTCGATCCCCCTCGGCTCCACCAATCCCTTCCGGCATTGACCGGAAGGGACTTTACCGCCGGGGATTTCGATGCCTATGGCGGTTTCATGACAGATATGCTTTGCGAAGGCCGCGCCGCTGCGACGGTGGTCATCCTGCGCGACCGCCCGGATGCCGCCGCGGAAATCCTGATGATGGAACGGGCGTCCAGCATGGCCTTCGCCGCGGGCGCGCTGGTCTTTCCCGGTGGCGCGGTGGATGCGGGCGATCATGCTCTTGCAGCGAAGATCGCTGGTGGCCTGCCTCTGGACGAGGCGGCGGCGCGGATCGCCGCCATTCGGGAGACGCTGGAGGAAAGCGGTCTCGCCATTGCCTTCACATCCCCCCTGGCGGCCGATCGGATCGCGGCCATGCGGCAGGCGCTGGGGGCAGGGGCCGGGCTTGGCGACATCCTCAGCGATCATGGGCTGGAAATCGCGCTGGATCGGCTGCTGCCCTTTGCCCGCTGGCACCCTGCGCGCCTGGAGCAGGCGCAGCGGGTGTTCGATACCCGCTTCTACATCGCTGAGGCGCCGGAAGGACAGGCCGCGAGCGTCGATGCCACCGAAAATGTGCAACTGTTCTGGAGCAGCGCAGCGGAAACGCTGGCCCGATGCGACCGGGGCGAGGGGCAGATCATCTTTCCGACGCGGCGCAATCTGGAGCGGCTCGCCCAATTCGGCCGCTTCGATGATCTGGCGGCGCATGCCCTGTCGATCCCGGTTGAGAAGGTGACGCCCTGGTTCGAGGAGAGAAATGGGGAACCGCATCTCTGTATTCCCGATCATCTCGGTTATCCGGTGACGTCGGAACCAATGGGGACGGTCCGGCGTGCTTGAGGCATGCGCCGAATCCACCTCTTCCTGCGCCGCCTTGTCCATGTCGCGGCGGTTCTGAGCCTTTGCCTGATCGGCTATGCCTATGTCAGCCGCCGGCCCCAGAATATCCCCTGGACTCGACTTGATCTATCCCAGCCGATCGGTCTCTTCACCGGCCGCAAGCTTGCCTCGCTGACCGGCCGTCCTGCCGAGTGCCGCGCCCTGCTGGATCGGGCGGGCGTTGCCTATTCCCGCATGAAGCCGGGGGGCGAGGGCCAGTGCGCCTATGCCGACGCCGTGCGGCTGACTCCGGTCAAGGACGCCATAGCATGGGAACCGGCGGCGGTCGCGCCATCCTGTCCGGTTGCGGCGGCGCTCAAGCTCTGGGAATGGCAGGTGGTCCAGCCCGCCGCCCAGCGTCACTTCGGCCGCGCGGTTCGGAAGGTCACGCATTTCGGCGCTTATAGCTGCCGCCGTCTCTATGGACGCAGCGCAGGGGATTTCAGCGAGCATGCCACGGCCGACGCCATTGATGTGGCCGGTTTCACCCTGACGGACGGACACCGGATCGGCGTTGCGGCGGACTGGAAGGGAGGGGGAAAGGACGCGGATTTTCTGCATGAGGTTCGTGACGGCGCGTGCGGGTTGTTTTCGACCGTCCTTTCGCCCGACTATAATGCCGCACATCGCGATCATCTGCATCTCGATCAGGCGGAACGCGGCGCCTGGGGCGGGCGGGCCTGCCGATGAGGGCCTAGAGCATCGTGCGCAAAAGTGGGAACCGGTTTTGCGTTTAAAACGATGCGACAACAAAAGCTTAGAGCGCGTGGCCTGCGCACGATTTAACGCAGCGCGCTCTAGCCCAATATCGCCCTCGAACAGGGAGCATGAAGGGTCTATGATCCATGCGCCTGTCAGACAGGGGAGGACATCATGCCGCAATTCGTGATCGAACGGGACATGCCCGGCGTCGGCCAATTATCGGGCGAGCAGCTCAAGGGCGCGTCGCAGGGCTCCTGCAATGTGCTGCGTCAGCTGGGCCCGGATATTCAATGGGTTCACAGCTATGTCACCGACGACAAGATCTATTGCGTCTATCGTGCGCCCAGCGAGGAATTGATCCGCCGGCATGCGGACATGGCGGGATTCCCGGCCAACAGCATCGCCCAGATACGCGCGACGATCGATCCGACGACAGCGGACTGAATTTGTCCGGGGCGACGGGGTCCGCTGCGAGGCGCGCATGCTTTTTGACGGCAGCGGGCGATGGCAGAATTATCGCCAGGCTTCGACGACCTATTGCCGCAGTCTTTCGATCGCCTGCGCCAGCGCGACATAGAGCTTGCCCATGTCCGATGAAAGGATCGCAACGCCCAGCGCATTGCCGTCGCGGGCCGACAGGATGATCCGCAGCATCGATTCGAAATCGTGGATGTAGCGGTTCACATGCTCCTGAAATTCAGGATCATTGTCGTAATGCAGGGCGATTTCGCGGGATTCGCCCGCGTCCAGCAGCTTGACCGCGCGGCGGGTGAAGACGCCGCGATCGCCCTTCAGATAGGCTGACCAGGCCGAGTCCGTGACATCGTTGGAGAGTATCTTCGATACGTCGATCGCCGTGCTGTTGAGCGATTCGATGATCAGCGCCGACCGTCGGGCGAAATGGTCGCGGTCGCGGTCCTCGGCGGCGCGCTCCGCTTCCTCAATCCGCGCTTCCACGCTGGCGCTGGTGTCCGCGATGGTCAGGAGCTGGCGGGTCAGGCGGTCGGATGCCTGATGCGCGGCCTTCACCGCTTTCTCCGCCACCCTGGCGACCATTTCGATCTGGGCCGTGACCTTTTCGTCGATGGCGCGCTGCATCGCCTGCTCGCTGGCGTCGGCAAGCGCCTCCGCCGCTTCGGGGATGGCGCGGCTGAGCGCCTGGCGGGCGCGTTCGGCCGCCTGATCGGCGGTATCCTTGACGCGGAGGAGGGCGGTGACGAGCAGCGGTCCCGCGCCTTCGGTGATGCGCGTCGCGTCCTGATGCGCGTTGTCGAGCGCGCTGCGCAGCTTCTCCACCAGTTCGCGATTGGCATCCACGCCGCTTTGCGTGCTTTCCAGCCATTCGGTCAGGCGGCGTCCCTGGCCGCGCAGCAATTCCTCGGCCTCCTGCGTGCGCCCGAGCAACGCCTCCGAAATGGCCTCCAGCCGTTCGATCTCCGGCGCGGCGCTGTCGAGCAGGGTGCGGCTGGTCTCGATCCGGCCGTTGAAGCGCTGGAGCGCGGCAGGAAAGGTTTCGTCGAGTTCGCGCACGCTGGAATCAAGCGCGACCATCAGCGTCTCCGCACTGCCGATCAGCTTTTCGGCGGTCAGGCCGCCAGCCCCCAGGGCGGCATCGATGCGCTGCGTTTCGGCGGTCAGGCGCGACAACGCTTCGGTCAACCGCTCATTGCGGGCGAGCGCGGACTGTTCCATCGCCGCAAAGCGCGACTGCGCGGAATCGACCGCATCGTCCAGGCTGCTTTGCAGGCCCGATACAAGCGTGCGCTGGCCTTCGACCAGATCGTTGATCTGGTGCAGGCGGTTTTCGATCTCGCCCACATGATCCGCTATACTGGTGACGGTCTCATCCCCGATGGCGGCGATGCTGTCGCGCGACCGGGCGATGAGCGCCTCCAGCGCCGCGCCATGGCGGGCGATGCCGTCGTCGGTCAGCCTGATGCCTTCATGGGTTTGCGCAATAGCCGCTTCCACCCGCCGGCGCAGTTCGGCCTCCACGGTTTCGGTGTCGCGCGCCAGGGTGGAGAGGGCGGATTGGCTGGTGGCAGCAATGCCGGCCTGCGCACCCTCGATCAGCGCCTTCAGCGACGCGGCCTGCGCGGTCAGATTGGCGTCGACCGCCGCCATGGTTTCCTGCGCGCGCCCATGGGTGGTTTCCAGACGGTGCAGCACGTCGATCTCGACGCGGTTCAATTCCTGCGTCAGCAGGGCGATGACCGACTGGGTGGTCTCCGCTATTTCCGACTTGGTGCGATCGGTAAGGCCGGTCAGCACGATCGACTTCTGCTCGATGTCGAGCCAGCTCTCCTCCATCGCCTTGCGCGCGCTCAGGGTCGTCGCCTCGATCCGGCCCGAAGCGACATCGGCCATGCCGGTCACTTCCTGCGTGGCCGAACGCGTGGTTTCCTGAAGCTCGATAAGCTGGCTCGAAAGGCTCTTGGTTGCCGAAAGCGTGCGGCTGCGGGCATCGTCCGACAACTCGCCCAATGCATGCAGCCGAGCCTCCAACATGTCGATGCGTTCCGACAGGGCGTGGCCATTGTCGATGATCTGCGCGGACATGCGCGTCGCGCGATCCTCTAGCTCCGGGATGGAGGCGACCAGCGCTTCCATCCGCTGGACGAGCGCCAGCCCGGCGCGTTCGGCGGACTCGGCGCGTTCGGCGGTGCTGTTGGCGCGGCTTGCGATCAGCTCGGCCGACGCCTCCATATTGCTGCTGGCGGCGGCGCCATAGCTGTCGAGCAGTTCCGCCTGATCCTGCATGCTCTGGCGTGCGGTTTCCAACTGGCCGGCGATTCGGGCGACGCGCAGTTCCAGCAGTTCCGCCTCGGTCCTGAGCGCGCGGGCGGTGTCGAGATAGCGGCGGGCTTCGCTGCGGCTGTTCCGCAGCAGCAGCAGATAACAGACGCCGAGCAGGATGAGCGGGACCAGGATGGTCGCGACCAGCCCCGGCCACGCCGCAGGCCCGGCGCGCCATTGTCCGGAGGACAGCGTCGCCCAACCGGCAAAGCCGATCCAGCCAAGGCCGGCGGCGGGGAATGCCCATGTCGCGGCGCGCATCCCATGCTCGCCGCTTTCCGCAGGCACGCCCTCATCCTCCAGGTCAAGAACGGCCTGTTTCAAAAGCAAGGCGTCGTCTGCCTGCGCCGTATCATCGGTCGCTGCGTCCTTGTCCCGCCAGAATTCGACGATTGTGCTGCCCCCATTCATGCGTCCTATCCTAGCAGCTTTTGCGCGCACGAAAATGCCCTGTTACCAAAACTTAACGCAAGCCAGATAGCGTTGACCCCATGTCCTATGATCCAGGCGCCCTGAATGCCGCTCTTGCCGCCGCTGTCGGTGACGACAGACCGTTGATCGAGGATCTGCGCGTCGCCTTCATGGAAAGCGCGGAGCGGCAGGTCGATCTGCTGGGGCGGTCGCGATGCGATGCGAACTGGCAGCTTGCCGCCTGGCGGCTGAAGGGGCTGGCGGCCAGTTTCGGCCTCACCGGCCTGATGGCGATGGCCGATGAAGCGGCCGACGCGGCGCCGGGCGACCCACGCATATTGCGGCGCTTGCGTGCCGCGCTTGACGATCTTGCGCAGCGTTGAGGCGTGAGGCTGCTTGCGTGATTGCCTCCGCCTTGTAACAAGGTGGGCTGAACAACGATCGGGTCGGTTTCAACACGCATGACTTTTGCGGCTATTCTCAGCGCGAGCCGGGCCGGTGGCGATTCGGCCGGGTCGCTGCGCGCCAGCCTGCATTTCGCCGGGCAGACGCTGGTCGAGTATCAGGCGCGGCAGGCGGTGCGCGCGGGCGCCGACCGGGTGATGATCCTGGTCAGCGTCATCACGCCCGCCCTGTCGCAGGCCGTCGACCGGCTGTCGGCGGACGGCATCGCCGTCGCGCTGGTGCGCGACATGGTGTCGATGGTGCGCGATGCGCCCCGCGACGCGGACACGCTGCTCGTTGCGGACGGGGCGATCATCGGACAGGGTTATTTCGAGGCGATGGCCGCTCAGCAGGGCGATGCGCTGCTGGTGGCGGACGACAGCCGGGCCAGCGCGCCGTTCGAACGGATCGATGCCGGACAGCGCTGGGCCGGCCTGGTCCGGGTCAGTCCGGACCTGCTGTTCAACACGCTCGACATGATCGGGGACTGGGATCTGGCGTTGACCCTCGTGCGGGGCGCTGTTCAGGCCGGCGCGCGCCGGATCACCGTGCCGCAGGACGACCTGATGGAAGGGCGCGTCGCGCTGGTGGAGACGCAGGAGCAGGCGGACCTGGCCGCTCAGGCGGTGCTTTCCGGCGGGCCGCGGCTTCGGCGCGTCAGGGGCGCGGCCGAACAATATCTGCTGGGCCCGGCCGCCCGGTTGATCAGCCCGGCGCTGATGCGCATGCAGGTTCCGGCGCTGCAGGTGCGGATCGCCGCCATGGCGCTGGGTGCGATTGCGCTGGTGCCGATCGAACTGCTGTGGACAGGGACGGGCTTCTGCCTGCTGCTGCTGTCGCTGTTGCTGGCGGAAACCGCGGATCGGCTGGACGAGATGGCGCTGCGGCCGTTGCCCATGGGCTGGATGGCCTTTATCGCGCCGGCCTTCGCGCTTGGCGGGATCGCGCTCGCGGGCGGAGGAACGACGGCGGCCTATCTGGCGCTGATGCTGGCGATCATCCAGATGGCGGATCGCTGGCAGAAAACCGGGCCGTTGCGGCCGTGGATGATCTTCACGCCCGCCAGCGCGCTCATTCCCCTGTTGCTGGCGTCGCTGGCCGGGGCGCTGGGGCCGATGTTCGACCTGACGACGCTGTGCGCCATCGGGTCGCTTGGAACGATGATCCTGCTCCGCCGGAATTGAGCGATTTTGCTCGTTACGGTTTAGTGCATTTTAACGACGTGCCATTATGCTGGCTGGCATGAGCGCCTTTTCGTCCCTGATCGGACCGACCCGGGCGGACTGCTGGCCGATGGCGCAAGTCATGGCGGGCATGTCCGCCGTGCCTGTCGGCCATGCCATTGATCTGGCGTTTTTCTTTCCGGACGACGGGCGGGAGCGGCACGACGCTCTGGTGGCGGAGACCCGGCGGCATCTTGGCGGATGCCTGACCGCAATGGAGATCGGATTGCGTCTGGCGCTGGAGGATAGGCCGGAAATCGCGGCGGCGTTGGCGCAATGGCCGCAACCCGTTTGCTGGCCGACGCTGCGCGCGCAGCCGACCCTGTTGGGGCCGGCGCTGCTCGCCCATATGCAGATGCGGGGCGGGATCAGCCTGATGCTGCGCCAGTTCGGCGGGCCCGATGGCGGTTCGGGCAGCGAATCGGAGGCGGAGTCGCTCTTTCCCGCCGACGATCCCGCCTTGGGCGAAGCGCTTGCCGCGCTGATGCTGGCGGAAGGGCGCTGGCTGATGACCGCGGCGGAGGATCAGCCGATGCAGCCCGATCTGCCGGCGGGCTTCTTTGCGGAACTGCTGTGGACGGCGGCCGCCTGCCTGGCAGCGATCATCCAGCGGAGCGGCCTGATCGAAGCGGAAGCGGTGGTGCCGCTGGTCGAAGCCGCGGCGCAACGCCAACTGATCCGGCATGACGAGGCGCAAGGGCCCATCGCGGCGGCGGACAGGCTGGTCCGTCAATTGGGCGAGCGCGCCGATGCGCCCGAACTGATGGCCGCCGCGTTGCAGCACAGGCATTTCCTGCTGTTCGCCGCGCTCGCCGGGCGCCGGTTGCGGATGGAGAGCGCGCAGGTCGCGGACATACTGGTCATGGGTCCGGTGGGGCAGGTTGCCGCTCTATGCCGGGCGCTCGGGGGATCGGACAGCGACTACCGGCAATTGTTGCTGGCATTGCGGCCGGTGCGGCCTTCCTTGTCCGATGCGACCATCGTCGGGGAAGCCATGCGCTATCAGGAATTGAGCGTAACGCAGGCCGACGCGACGGTGGGCGCCCTGCGCGCGCCTGCGGCGCTGCGGGCCAAGCTGGATCATCTGCGGCGGATCGCCGGTTGATGAACATGCCCGCGCATCCCGCCATCATCCGGGCGACGGTTGCTGCGGATGGCCGGCTGCTGAGTGCGGATGCACCCGTGCTGGCCCTTCAGCAGGAGGCGGGCGGCGATCTCGGCAGCGCGCTGGCGGTCCCGCAATTGGCGGCGATGGCGCGGCTGGCGGCGCATCTGGGCATTGCCCTGTCCCGCCCGGTCGTGGCCGCGGCGGAGCGTGGTGACATCGACATGTGGGTGCGCGCCAAGCCCGAGGCCGAACGGGTGCAGCTTTCCATCATCGACTGGCATGAGCGGCAGGCGGTCGCGGCGCCGCTGGATCTGGCGCGGCGAGAGACCGACATCGCTGCCCTGTCCGACGGTTGGACGTGGCAGATCGATACCCAGTTGCGCTTCCAGATGGTGCATGAGGGGTTGGGCGGCGAGGGCGCGTTGCCATCCGCCTCGCCTTTGCCGGGCAGCCGCTTCACGAGCTATTTCGAATTGCGCCCGGATGCCGAAGGCGACCTGGCGATCCTGCGCGGCTTCGCGCAGCGGCGCGCCTTTCGCGATCAGGTGGCGGGATTGACGAGCGATCCGGCGCAGCGCTTCATGCTGTCTGGCTTTCCAATGTTCGATCTCGCGGGCCAGTTGGTGGGTTATCGCGGCAAGGCTTTGCCCGTCGACCGCGCGGTGACGGCGCCGCTCGCCACGCCGGAACCGCTGCCATTCTATCCCGCCGAGTTCGGGAAGAGGCTGGACCGTTCTTTGCGACGGCCTTTGGGGCGGATCATCGCCAATGCGGATTCGATCGGCGCGCAATTGGAGGGGCCGTTGCGGCCGGACTATCTGGGCTATGCCAGCGACATTTCGGCGGCGGGGCGTCATCTGATGGCGCTGATCGACGATCTGGCGGACCTGCAGGCGATCGACCGGCCGGATTTCAGCGTGACCGCGGAAGAGATCGACCTGGCCGATGTCGGGCGCCGGGCCGCCGGGCTGTTCCTCGTAAAGGCGCAGGATCGGGGGATCAGCATCCTCGCCCCTGCGCTGACGGTCGCGGAACCGGCCATCGGTGAATTTCGCCGCGCCTTGCAGATCCTGATGAACCTTGTCGGCAACGCCGTGCGCTATGCGCCCGAAGGGTCTGCCGTTCGGATAGAGACAGGGCGGTCGGACGGCGAGGCCTGGATCGCGGTGCTGGACCAGGGCGATGGCATAGCCGCCGACAGCAGGGAGCGCATCTTCGACAAGTTCGAGCGACTGGGCCGCAGCGACGCGGGCGGCAGCGGCCTTGGCCTCTACATTTCGCGGCGTCTGGCTCGCGCCATGGGCGGCGACATCCGTATCGACGACGCGCCCGAAGGCGGGGCGCGGTTCACGCTGCTGCTTCCGGCTTTGGGCGTATAGCGGACATCGATATTCGGTCTGGGTAAACCGTACTCCTGCCAAGGAGGAGCACGGATCAGACGGGGCAATGATCCCTTGAAGCGGGGACCGGGTTCCCGCCTGTGCGGGATCATGGGGCGCTCCCTGTCAGCAACCGGCCAACTCCCGCCAAAATAAAAGCGGCGTCCAAACGGACGCCGCTTCCCTGCCTCATTGCCAGTGCAGACTAGCGCTTGTCGACGGGGACATAATCGCGCTGCGCCGGGCCGGTGTAGAGCTGGCGCGGACGGCCGATCTTCTGCGCAGGGTCGGAGATCATTTCGTTCCACTGCGCGACCCAGCCGACGGTGCGGGCAAGGGCGAAGAGCACGGTGAACATCTCGGTCGGGAAACCGATGGCCGAGAGGATCACGCCCGAATAGAAGTCGACATTCGGATAGAGCTTCTTTTCGATGAAATAAGGATCGTGAAGCGCGATCTGCTCCAGTTCCTTCGCCACGTCGAAGATCGGATCGTCGACGCCCAGCTTCGCCAGGACGTCCTTCGCGGTCTTCTGCATCACGGTCGCGCGCGGATCGTAATTTTTGTAGACGCGATGGCCGAAGCCCATCAGGCGGAACGGATCGTCCTTGTTCTTGGCGCGGGCGATATATTCCGGAATGCGGTCGACGGTGCCGATTTCGCGCAGCATGTTGAGCGCGGCTTCGTTGGCGCCGCCATGCGCCGGACCCCAGAGGCAGGCGATGCCCGCCGCGATGCACGCGAAGGGGTTGGCGCCGGACGAGCCGGCCAGACGCACGGTCGATGTGGACGCGTTCTGTTCATGGTCGGCGTGCAGCGTGAAGATCTTGTCCATCGCGTCGACGACGACCGGATCGATGACATATTCCTCCGCCGGGACCGAGAAGGTCATGTTCAGGAAGTTGGCGGTGTAGCTGAGGTCGTTGCGCGGATAGACGAAGGGCTGGCCCACCGAATATTTATACGCCATCGCCGCGATCGTCGGCATCTTGGCGATCAGGCGGTGGCTGGCGATCTTGCGCTGTTCCGGATCGTTGATGTCGGTGGAGTCGTGATAGAAGGCCGAGAGCGCGCCGACCACGCCGCACATGATCGCCATCGGGTGGGCATCGCGGCGGAAACCGCGGTAGAAGGTGGTGAGCTGCTCATGCACCATGGTGTGGCGCGTGATGGTGCGCGTGAAATCCTCCAGTTCCTTCTTCGAGGGCAGTTCGCCGTTGAGGAGGAGGTAGGACACTTCCATGAAGCTCGACTGTTCGGCAAGCTGGTCGATCGGATAGCCGCGATGCAGCAGCACACCGGCGTCGCCGTCGATATAGGTCAGGCCCGAATCGCAGCTCGCGGTCGAGGTGAAGCCGGGGTCGTAGGTAAACATGCCGGTGTTGGCGTAGAGCTTGCGAACGTCGATGACCTGCGGTCCGACCGTGCCGTTCAGAATGGCATAGTCTTTCGCGTTGCCGTCGACGCTCAAAGTGGCATTGTTATCCGACATGGTATTCTCCTGATACTTCAATTGGCCGATGCGTGCCTCACAGCGGCCAATCGTTCCAAGCTCTCCGTCTTCCCCAGAAGGAAAAGGACGTCGAAAATTCCCGGCGAAACCGTGCGACCGGTCAGCGCCGCGCGCAAAGGCTGCGCGACCTTTCCAAGCCCGAGGCCGGCATCCTCTGCCACGCGGCGAATGGCTTCTTCGATCGCTTCGACCGTCCAGGACTGGACGGGTGCAAGAGCGTCGGCTGTCTGTCCCAGCAGCGCGCGTGCGGAATCGTCTAGCAGAGCAAGCGCCTTCTCGTCAAAATCGAGCGGGCAATTTTTGAACAAGAATTCGGCGCCCTCCGCAATTTCGTTAAGCGTCCTGGCGCGCGGCTTGAGCGACGGCATGGCCTCGGCAAGCCGTTTCTCGCCATCCTCCGGCAGATCGATGTTCAACCTTGCCGCAACCCTTGGCGCGACCAGCGCGGCAAGGCGTGCGTCATCCGCCTCGCGCAGATAATGGCCGTTCAGATTCTCCAGCTTCTTGATGTCGAAGCGAGAGGGCGAGCGGCCGACACCTGAAATATCAAAGAGTTCCACCGCACGCTCGCGGGAAATGATCTCCTCGTCGCCATGGCCCCAGCCGAGTCGCAGCAGATAGTTG
This sequence comes from Sphingobium fuliginis, assembly GCF_004152845.1. GTDB lineage: Bacteria > Pseudomonadota > Alphaproteobacteria > Sphingomonadales > Sphingomonadaceae > Sphingobium > Sphingobium fuliginis. Next base: position 45,000 of record NZ_SEON01000013.1, on the reverse strand, counting down.
AACACCGCTTCGGGCAGCATGCCCAACTCGTCGCGATAGGCATCGACGCCAAGCGCGCCGTGCCGCTTGGACAGCTTCGCGCCGTCGGCCCCATGGATCAGCGGGATATGGGCGTAGATGGGCTCTTCCCAATTCATCGCCTTTATGATGCCTAGCTGGCGGAACGCATTGTTGAGATGGTCGTCGCCGCGAATGACATGGGTGACGCCCATGTCATGGTCGTCGACCACCACCGCCAGCATATAGGTGGGCGTGCCGTCCGAACGCAGCAGGATCATGTCGTCCAGCTCCGCATTCTGGACGACGACGCGGCCCTGCACGGCGTCCTCGATCGCCGTCTCGCCTTCGCGCGGCGCTTTCAGGCGGATGACGAAGGGCGCGCCTTCCGGGGCCTCGGAAGGATCGCGGTCCCGCCACCGCCCGTCATAGCGCATCGGCTGCTTGGCGGCGCGCTGCCGCTCGCGCAGTTCCGCCAGTTCCTCGGGTGTCGCATAGCAGCGATAGGCATGGCCGGAGGCGAGCATCTGGTTCGCCACTTCGGCATGGCGTGGCGTGCGCTCGAACTGGAAGACCGCCGGTTCGTCGCCGCCCAGCCCCAGCCATTCCAGCCCGTCGAAGATGGCGGCGACCGCTTCCTCGGTGGAGCGGGCCCGGTCGGTGTCCTCGATCCGCAGCAGGAACTTGCCGCCGTGATGACGCGCGAACAGCCAGTTGAATAGTGCGGTGCGCGCGCCGCCGATGTGAAGAAAACCGGTAGGCGACGGCGCAAAACGGGTTACTACCTGCTTGTTCGAACCTGTAGCACTCACCGTTTCATTCCCTGCCATTCGCCCGGATACCACCCGACCCATCCATGATCGCGACGCCCCCTAGCATGGCTTTCGAGCCACGACAAACCTCCGTTGTCAGTTCGGCCCGGGGGAAAGCAGCGCGGATTTGGCGCGGCGTGGAGCTGTGGCTGGAGGAGGAGCGCGAACGGTTGCCGCTATGGGTTCCGGTCGCCCTGGCTGCGGGAATCGCGGCCTGGTTCCTTCTGCCTAATCGGCTGGAATGGCTGGCCTTTTGCTGCGTGACGCTTGCGGTCGCCTGCGCCGCGCTGCTTTTGCCGCCCGGTGGCCGGGTGCGTCAGGCGATCGTCGTCGGTGGCATTCTTGCCTGTGCGGGGTGCCTGCTGGTCTGGGGGAAAGCGACGATCGTCGGATCGCCGCCCCTCGACCGCCCCGCCTTCATCTCGCTGAAGGGGGAGGTCCGGTCGGTCGAAAGGCTGCCCGCGCAGCACATGAGTCGCGTGCTGGTCCGGCCTGTCGGCGTGCCTGCCCTGCCGCCCCTGGTGCGCGTCAATCTTGACGATGCGTCGATGCCGCCGGGGGTCGGGGAGGGAGCCATCATAGCCTTCCGCACAAGGCTGATGCCGCCTGCGCCGCCCAGCCTGCCGGGCGGCTATGATTTTGCGCGCCGCGCCTATTTCGAGGGCGTCGGCGCGACCGGGCGTGTGCTGCCGCCGCTCACGGTCCTGCGGCCGGCCACGGCCGGCCCCCGGTTGAGGGCGCGTCTGTTCGAGCATATCCTGGAGCGCGTTCCGGGACAGGGCGCCGGCATCGCCGCTGCCCTGGCCACGGGTGATCAGGGCGCAATCGCGCAGGCAGATGCGGAGGCGATGCGTCGGAGCGGCCTTGCGCATCTGCTGTCGATCAGCGGTCTGCATGTCACGGCCCTGATCGCTGCGGTGATCTTCCTGTTGATGCGGCTGATGGCGCTCAGCCGCCGGGCGGCTCTCGACTGGCCGCTGATGCTGCTGGCCGCGGGCGGCGGCGCTCTGGCGGGCATCGGCTATACGCTTCTGACCGGCGCAGAGGTGCCGACCGTGCGATCCTGCGTCGCTGCCCTGCTTGTGCTGGGCGGACTGGCGATGGGGCGGGACGCGATCACGCTCAGGCTCGTGGCGGCGGGGGCGCTGGTGGTGCTGATCCTCTGGCCAGAAGCACTGGTGGGGCCGAGTTTCCAGATGAGCTTCGCGGCCGTGATAGCCTTGGTGTCGCTGGGCGAGCATTCGGCCTTCCGCGCCTTTCTCGCGCCGCGTGGCGAAGGGGTGGGGCGCCGGATCGGGCGCAATCTTGCGGGCATGCTGGCGACCGGCCTGGTCGTGGAGCTGGTGCTGGCGCCGATAGCGCTGTTCCATTTCCACAAGGCGGGCATGTTGGGATCGATCGCCAATCTGGTGGCCATACCGCTTACGACCCTGGTGGTCATGCCGCTGGAGGCGACGGCCTTGCTGCTGGACCTAGGCGGGTGGGGTGCGCCCTTCTGGTGGCTTGCCGCGCGATCGATCGACCTGCTGTTGCTGATTGCCCATGGCGTGGCGTCCAGCCCTTGGGCGGTGGTACTGGCGCCCGCCCAGTCGGGCGTAGTGTTCGGCCTGATGCTGCTGGGCATGCTGTGGTGCCTGCTATGGCGAAGCCGGTGGCGCTGGGCGGGTCTGATGCCCGTGACCACCGGCGTCATGATGGTCCTGACCAGCCCGATGCCCGCCATATTGATAAGCGGGGACGGCCGGCATGTCGCGGTGCGCACTGCCGATGGCGGCATGGCGATGCTGCGGGCGCGAGCCGGCGGCTATGCGCGCGACGTCATGGCGGAAAGCGCGGGTTATGACGGTATCTTGCAGGCATTGACGGCGCTGCCCCAGGCCCGCTGTTCTCCCGATCTATGCGCCGTTCGCCTGAAGGGAGGGGGCCGGAACTGGAACCTGTTGCTGACGCGAAGCAGCGTGAGGATCGATAATGCGATACTGGCGCGGGATTGCGCCTATTCAGACATCGTCGTCAGCGACCGCCGCCTGCCGGGCGCCTGTCGCCCACGCTGGCTGAAGGTGGATCGACACTTCCTCGCCAGGACGGGTGGCCTGACCATCGATCTGGACCATGGCACCATGCGCAGCGCGAAGGCGTGGCATGACGAGCACCCCTGGGTCGCGCGGTCTTCCCGCCGGCCGCGCGAATACAGGAAGCATCAGTTATATCGGCGCAGCAACCCGGCCAGCTTGCCCTGGATGCGGACCTGCCGAGGGTCGTAGATCTGCGGTTCATAGGCGCTGTTGGCGGGATCGAGCCTGACCTTCGGACCCTCACGCCGGAAATATTTCAGCGTCGCTTCATTTTCGTCGATCAGGGCGACCACGATCTGCCCCTCGCGCGCGACGTCGGTGCGCTGGATAAGCGCGAAATCGCCGTCCAGAATGCCCGCTTCGACCATTGAATCCCCCGCCACTTCCAGCGCATAATGATCCCCGGTGCCCAGCAGCGCGGCAGGAACGGAAAGCATGTTCTGCCCCTCCAGCGCCTCGATCGGCACGCCCGCCGCGATCCGGCCGTGCAGCGGAATCTCCAATATGTCGTTGGCGGCGACCGGGGGCCTGCTGGCCACCGGACCGGGCGTCAGCGGCGGCTTGGCAGGCACGACGACCTTGGGAGCGCGATGCATGGCATCGGGCAGCTTGAGCACTTCCAGTGCGCGGGCGCGATTGGGCAGGCGGCGGATGAAACCGCGTTCCTCCAACGCATTGATCAGGCGGTGGATGCCGGATTTGGACCGCAGGTCCAGCGCTTCCTTCATCTCCTCGAAAGAGGGGGATACGCCTCCCTCCTCCAGCCGGGTCTGAATGAAGCTCAGCAATTCCTGTTGCTTGGGTGTCAACATCTCGCCTTGCCCTCCTTGGAACGGATGGAGAACGCATAGGAAACGGAACGGGGTAAGTCAAGCGCCTAACCGTTGGGCGCTTTTGCTGGAACGCGGAAGGCCGCAGGCCGTTTAACGCCTGCCTTCCACGAAGAAGGTGAATAGGAGAGAAAGATGGCCAACCAGAACAACCAGGGCGGCGGTCAACGTCGCGACCAGCAGGGCGGCGACCGCTCCAGCCAGGGTGGACGCCAGCAGCAGCAGGAAGACCGGCAGGGCCAGATGGGCGATGAACGCCGTCAGGACAAGTCGCCCGGCAAGCAGCAGCGCTGAAGGAACGGCGGCGGTCCAGCAGGGCTGACATCGCCGCCATCCGTCAGGACTGCACTGGAAGGGGTCGCGCGGCGGCCCCTTTCCTTATGCGAGGGGAAGAACCGTGACGTGATCGCCGGCGGCAGCCGGAGCAGAGCCGGCGGGGCGCAGGATGAGGCAGTCGGCCATCGCCATGGCCGCGGTGGCGGCGCTGTCCTGCGATGTCACGGAAACGATGCCCGCTTCCGTGCGGAACGCGCGGAGGTAATCGTCGCGTTCCCCCGTGGCGGGCAGCGGCGCGGCGAGCGTCGCCGGCGCGGTGCGGGGCAGGGGCGATGCCGCGCCCATCATATTGCGGACCAGCGGCAACAGGAACAGCGTTGCCGTCACGAAGGCCGATACCGGATTGCCCGGCAGGCCCAGGAAGACGGCGGAACCCAATGTCCCCGCCATCAACGGCTTGCCCGGACGCATGCGGATCTTCCAGAAATCGAGCGAACCCCCGGCCTGGACGAAAGCCGGGCGGACGATGTCGTGATCGCCCACCGATGCGCCGCCGGTCGAAACGATGATGTCCGCCTGGCTGGCGCGGGCAAAGGCCTCGACCAGGCCGGGGAGATCGTCCGGCACGATCCCCAGATCGATGACATCGCAGGAAAGGCCGGCGAGCAGGGCGGCCAGCATGGGCGCGTTGGAGGAGGGAAGCTGGCCGGGCTGCGTCGGCGCACCGGGGGGCACGAGTTCGTTGCCTGTCGAGAGCAGGGCGACCCGCGCCCGGCGCGATACGGGCAGCGTCCCATGCCCGCCCAGCACGGCGAGCGCGATCTGCGCCGCCCCCAATGCGCTGCCGGCCTTCAGCAAAAGGCCGTCCTTGCGGAAGTCGGAACCGGCCGGACGCACATGGCGGCCCTTCGTCAGCGCCTCCTCCAGTCCGCGCAGCATGTCCCCCTCGCGCGCGGCGTTTTCCTGAATCAGGATGCTGTCGGCGCCCTGCGGCAAGGGCGCGCCGGTGAAGATGCGGCAGGCCTGGCCGGGTTCGAGGGGCGGAGGCGGCGGGCCGCCCGCCGCGCTTTCGCCGGCGACCTGCCATGGCCCGGGCCATTCGGCGGCGCGCACGGCATAGCCGTCCATGGCGGAAAGATCGGCCCAGGGCTGATCACGCAGCGCAACGACATCTTCCTTCAGCCATCGTCCGGCGCAGGCGGGAATGGGCATATGCTCCGTCGGCAGCGGCCTTGCCAGCGCCATCAGGCGGCTCTGCGCCTCCGCGACCGGAAGCAGGCTCATGATGCCGGCCCGTCCCCAGCCGTCCAGTCGCCGGACTTGCCGCCGCTCTTGGCCAGCAGGCGCACGTCGCTGATGATCATGCCCTTGTCCAGCGCCTTGGCCATGTCATAGACCGTCAGCAACGCGACCGACGCGGCGGTCAGCGCCTCCATCTCGACGCCGGTCTGACCGGCGGTCTTCGCGGTCGCCGTCACGGTCACGCCGCTGCCGTCGAGATCGAGGTCGATGCTGACCGAACTGAGCGGAATCGGGTGGCAGAGCGGGATGAGGTCGGCGGTTCGCTTGGCCGCCATGATGCCCGCCACGCGGGCCACGGCCAGCACGTCGCCCTTCTTCACCAATCCCTGCTCGATCGCTGCTGCTGCATCGGGACTCATGCTGATGCGGCCGCTCGCGACAGCCTTGCGCGCGGTCGTCGCCTTGGCGGAAACATCGACCATATGGGCCGACCCTTCCTCGTCCAGATGGGTGAGCTTGCTCATCGCCCCGTCAGCAGCCCGCGCGTGGCGGTTTCGACATCCGCCTGCCTCATCAGGGTTTCCCCCACCAGAAAGCAGCGCACGCCATGGTCCGACATGGCGATCAGGTCGTCATGGCTGCCGATGCCGCTTTCCGCAACGAAGGTGCATCCTTCCGGAGCCTGTCCGACCAGTTCGTAGGTGCGGGCGAAATCGACCGTGAAGTCGCGCAGGTCGCGATTATTGACGCCGATCAGGCGCGAGCGGAGCTTCATCGCGCGCTCCAGTTCCTGCGCATCATGCACTTCAACCAGCGCATCCATGCCCAGGCCAAGGGCGGCGTCCTCTATCTCCGCCATCTGATTGTCGTCCAGCGCGGCGACGATGATCAGGATCGCGTCGGCGCCGAGCGACCGGCTTTCCAGCACCTGCCAGGGATCGACCATGAAATCCTTGCGCAGCACCGGCAGGGCGCAGGCCGATCGGGCCGCGACCAGATAATCGTCATGCCCCTGGAAATAGGGTTCGTCGGTCAGCACCGACAGGCAGGCCGCGCCACCCGCCGCATAGGCGCGGGCATGGGCGGGCGGATCGAAATCGGGGCGGATCAGGCCCTTGGACGGGCTGGCCTTCTTGATCTCCGCGATCAGGCCGAATCCGGAGCCGGCGGCACCGTCCAGCGCCTTGCGGAAGCCGCGTGGAGGCGTCTGGTCGGCGGCGCGGGCGTGAAGCGAGGAGATGGGCGTGGCGGCCTTGCGCCGGGCGACTTCCTCCCGCTTTACATCGCAGATTTCGATCAGCTTGTTCGTCATTTATAGGCTATCCAGCAATTGAGCAGCGCGTTGGCAAGGCCGCGGTCGATGGTTTCGGCGGCTTCCTCCACGCCTTCGCGGAAATCGGACACGGCGTCGGCCACGACAAGGGCGGCGGCGGCGTTCAGCAGCACCGCGTCACGATAAGGCCCCGCTTCGCCTTGCAACAGGGCGCGCAGGGCGGCGGCGTTATAGGCGGGGTCGCCCCCCCTGATCGCCTCGACCGGATGGGTGGACAGGCCGAGTTCGGCAGCGGTCAGGCGGCGCATCGCAACCAGCCTGCTGCCTTTCACCTCCGCCAGAGCATTGCCGCCAGCCAGCGACAGTTCGTCCAGCCCTTCGTCGCCGGAAACGATCATCGCATGATCGACGCCCAGTTCCGCAAGCGCCTCCGCATAGACGGGGACATAGTCCGGACGCGCTATGCCGACCAGTTGACGGCGCACCCCGGCCGGATTGGCGAGCGGCCCCATCAGGTTGAAGATGGTGCGTTCCCCGATCGCCCTGCGGATGGGGCCAAGCCGTTTGAGCGCGGGATGATAATTCTGCGCAAAAAGGAAACAGATGCCAAGATCGGCCAGCGTCGCTTCGGCTGTCGTGGCGGCGCGGTCCAGGTCCAGGCCGAGCGCTTCCAGCGTATCGGCTGCGCCGGCCTTGGAGGAAGCGGCGCGGTTGCCATGCTTGGCCACGGGCACGCCCGCCGCCGCGACCACCAGCGACACGGCGGTCGAAACGTTGAGGGTATGATGGCCATCGCCGCCCGTGCCGCAGACATCGATCGTGCCCACCGGCGCCGTGACTGGGATCATGCGGTGGCGCATGGCGCGGGCGGCGGCGGCGATTTCCGTTGCCGTCTCGCCACGCCGGGCCATGGCGACGAGAAAGCCGGCGATCTCCTCTTCCGGCAGGTTGGCGTCGAACAGCAGGTCGAAAGCCTTTGCGGCCTGTTGCGCGTCGAGTGGGGTGGCGGGATCGGGCAGGCGGGTCATCGACGCTGCCTTAATCATGGGAAGGCGCCGGAGTCGAGATGGGGAAGCGCGAAAGTCGTTATGCCAGCGCAATATGGTGCGCTAGGCGATGCGTTCGCAGGCGGCGAGATTTGCGGGTTTGCCGCCGCGGTCCCGCCTTCGCGTGATTTGCCGGACTGGCTGATTTGGGGGGTAATCGGACACCCCCTTATCCCTCTCCCTTGAGGGAGAGGGCTGCGCAGACTTGGCAGCTTGCTGCCTAGTCGTAGCTGGGTGAGGGGGTCGCGATCCAGGGGATAGCGCGGGTCACAGGCCCGCTCCCCTCATCCAAATCAGCCCAGGCTCCTTCATCGCCAAGGCTTCCTATCCTTCTCCCTCAAGGGAGAAGGAAGGTCCTGAATTGGCCATTTCCCCCAAATTCCGAACTTGGTCTAAGGTGAAGCCGCTTCAGGCCGCCGCGCGTTCGCGAACCGGAATGCCGGCGATCCGCATGAAGTTCGCCAGTATGTCATGACCATGTTCGGTGGCGATGCTTTCCGGGTGGAACTGGACCGAATGGATCGGCAGGTCGCGATGCCGGAAACCCATGACCGAGCCGTCCTCGCTGGTGGCGTTGACGATCAGCGTTTCGGGAATCTCCTCGACGATCAGCGAATGGTAGCGGGTGGCCGTGAAGGGCGAAGGCAGCCCCTGAAACAGGCCCGTGCCGTCATGGGTGACGGGGGAGGTCTTGCCGTGCATCAGGCCGCCGCGCACCACCTTGCCGCCGAAATGCTGGCCGATCGACTGATGGCCCAGGCACACGCCCAGCAGCGGCGCACCCGCATCGGCGCAGGCGGCCACGAGATCGAGGCTGACGCCTGCTTCATTGGGCGTGCACGGACCGGGCGACAGCAGAAATGCCTGCGCGCCGGTGGAGAGGGCCTGGCCGGCGGAAATGGCGTCGTTGCGGACAACCTCCACCTGCGCTCCCAATTCCATGAGATAATGGACGAGGTTCCAGGTGAAGCTGTCATAATTGTCGATGACGAGGATCATGCAGCGGCTTTAGCGCGGGATCGAAGCTTGGGGAAGGGCCGCATTTCCGCGGCAGCGGCGATTTGGGTGGGAAGCCGGACAGGGAGTGTCGACCCCAAGCGCATGTGCTTCCGCGAAGGCAGGGGGCAAGCATCGACTGGCGGTGGCAAATGGATTTCCCTTCATTCGCCCCTCTCGTCCCATTTGAAAGCCAAGCGGGTTTCGCCGGTCTGCACGCCGTCAGGGTCGAAGCGGCGCTCCGAAATGACGCCTTGTCCCCGCGCGTCGACGGCGACGATCGTGCTGCATCGCGTGCCATAGACGGGATTGCGGATGAAGATGGGCGAGATCATCGCCTCCGCCGGAATGTCGGAGGGCGCATCGGGGGCAATGCCGGCGTGGGGCAGGCTTTCCGCGCGGAGGGCGCCGAACAGCGTCAGAGGATCGTCGGCTCCGGCGACCAGCCAGTCGAGCAAGGCGGATTTGAGGGCGAGCGTCTTCGGCCAAGGCGCATCGAGCGTGCCGTTGGAAAGGCCATAGAGGCCAGGCGTGAGTTCCGTGCGCAGGAGGTGAGGGCGGTTGGTCAGGAACAGCGCTCGGTCCCGGTCGATCAGGATGAGATTGAACGGATTGAAATCTCCCAGCGGAGCCGTCTCGTCGCCGCTCAGAAGGTCTGTCACCAACGCGCCGCGGGACGCGCGATCGGGATCGGGCCCGCCATAGCCGCGCAGGTTGGTGACGATCGCGGCGCGCCCCTGTTCGGAAACGCCCAGCCAGGTTCCGCCGGAAAGCAGGTCCCGGCCTGCGATCAGATGGTCCGGCTGTTCCCAGCGGGCGAGCGGCGCTGCGGGGCGCGCGTGCAGTTCGTCGCGATTGCCGATGAGGATCAGTCGCCAGCGGGGATGCGCGTCCCAAGCCATTGCCATGATGCACATGCGTGTTTTCCTCCAGATCGGGAGCGGCTTGATAAACGGTCCGCGCCTCTCCATATAGGCCGGTGCCGGGTTCGCCCGGCTATGGTGATAAATCGTATCGTGCAATAGGCGCAGCGGACCCGGGGGCGGTACCCGGCGGCTCCACCACATTCCCCGTCGTTCCGGGGCGCGTGACGGGGCCGAACTAGGATCGACGTGTGTTGAAAAGCGATGCCTTCACCCGGCCTGAGTACGCCGTAAAAAGGTTCAAAACTCACAAGTGCCAACGATAACGAGGCTCTTGCTCTTGCTGCGTAATTGATGGCCTCACGGCCGGACATTACTCAAAAAGAACGCGGTTGAACCCACCGGGCAACAGAAGGGAATTCAGCGGCCGCCGGAGGGGCCGGGCAACAGAACCCTCCGGACCTTCCCTCACAATTCCACTTTTTCCAGTCGGCTGATCGCGGGATCGCTGGCCCCCTGCGCGGCTGCTCGCGAATCGGTGAAGTCCGGAACGACTTCATTCGATTACACTTTTATGACAGTTAAAAGAAAAAGATATAAGATGTTGAATATAGGGCGATAAAAATCCTTTTTTGTGGATGCTCCAGCCCTTGCTCCCATGTCATCAAAGTGAAATACTTACAGCTATTATAGAAGGTTTTTTCAGGAGAAATGGGATGAAGAAGGTGCCTGCGATACTGGCTTTTGGGCTGGCGGCGATGGCGCCCGCCACGGCCTTCGCAGCTCCAGAGGAGGTCGTCGTCGTTGGCGTGCCTGACGGTCGTCTCGCCGCCGGTGCGCTGGTCGCGGGGGATTATGGCCGGGCAGCCCGTCGGTTGAACGTTGTCCGTCCCGATGCGGCGAATGATCCGGCCCGTCTCATCAATTTGGGCAATGCCTATGCCGGAATGGGCCGAATGGAGGCGGCTCATGAGGCTTACAAGGCAGCCCGTTTCGCCCCGGACACTCCGTTGGTTACGGCAGACGGCAATGAGGCATCCTCGCGAGAGATCGCGCGCCGTGCGCTCGGCCGGCTGAACGCGCAATATGCCATGCGCTGAAACTAGGCGTCTGGCGTAAGCCCTGGGTGCAGGGAGAGGGGGCGTCGTTCGTTACCGGACGGCGCCCCTGCTGCGTCTGCTGTCATCGGAATGAAAGAATTTTCTTCAAACTGTCATTTAGTTGACGCCATTTCGTCACAGAATCAAAATGAGCCTGTCATCTGACGCGCCTAGCTGCCGCCCCGGAGGGCGACAGGGGGCGTTGTCCGATTCGAGTTCCCCTTGACGCTCCGCATTCCATCACATGCCGGCAAAGCCGGAAGCGGAGACGACATGGCCAAGTTCAATCGACTTCAAACCATCCTGATGGCAGGCTGCGCCTGCGCGGCGCTCAGCGCGTGCGGCGCCGATGATGTCGCTTCGCCCGGCGAAGGCACCATCGTGCTGCCGACCCCGACGCCCAGCCCGACGCCTACGCCGACTCCGACCCCCACGCCCACGGCCGTGACGCCGGCTTCGAGCTGCCCGGCCATTTCGGGTTCCGATCAGTTGACCGACCTCGGTACGATCACCGACGGCAGCAACACATGGCGGAACTGCGCTTTCCCGGCGCGCTTCAACAGCTCGACAGCCATTACGAAGGTGGCGGGGGTGATTTACTCCATGCCCGGCCGCGTCGATGTCGGTACCGACCAGGGCGCCGCGAGCACGAACACCGTGGTGACGCTGACGATCGATCCGGGCGTGGTAATCTTTGCCGGAACGGGTAACACCTTCCTGGCGGTCAACCGCGGCAACAAGATCAACGCCGTGGGCACGGCGGCGCAGCCGATCGTGTTCACCAGCCGTGAAAATGTGCTGGGCACGGCAAACGACCAGTCATCCGGCCAGTGGGGCGGCGTCGTGCTGCTCGGTCGTGCGAAGATCACGGATTGCTCGGTGGCGCCGAATGCTGCGCCCGGCACGACGGCCTGCGAACGCGACACCGAGGGTGCGAGCGGCGCGCTTTATGGCGGCGCCAACGACGCCGACAATTCGGGCCGGATGAGCTATGTCCAGATCCGCTATTCGGGCTTCGTCCTGTCGGGTTCCAGCGAGCTTCAGGGCTTGACCCCCTCCGGCGTCGGCACCGGCACGCAGCTTGACCATATCCAAGTCCACAACAGCTCCGACGACGGCATCGAGATATTCGGCGGCAGCGTCCACCCACGCTACCTGGTTCTGACCGGGAACGAGGACGACAATCTGGACACCGACGTCGGCTATCGCGGCACGGTGCAGTTTCTGCTGAGCATCCAGCGCGAAGGAAATAATATCGGTGACAGCTTCCTCGAAACCGACTCTAACGGTTCGACGACGGGCACCAGCTTCTCCGAGGATGCGCTGCCCCGCCAGTATCTGAAGGTGGCCAACTTCACCGCGATCAACCGCTCGACCACAGGCAGCAACGGTTCGGCCATGCTGCTGCGCGGCGGCGCCGACCTGACGCTGGTGAATGGCCTGGTCGTCAGCCCGACCCAGACCTGCCTCCGCATCGACGGTGCGTCGACGGTGCGTGACGCCGATACCGCCCTGCAGGACGCCGGCAAGCCGCGTTACATCTCCGTCGCGATGCAGTGCCTGCCCGCCACCCCCTACAAGGGCAATAACGGCGTGACCGCCGCGGTCGTACAGTCGATCTTCGAGGCGGGTCCGAGCAGCACCATCACCTATACTCCCTCGCTGAGCAGCCTGTTCATCAATGGCGCGACCGAAACGGCGCTGACCGCGACGGACCCCAAGACCATCGACAGCGCCTTCACCACCACCAACTATGTCGGCGCGGTCAAGGACAGCAACGATAGCTGGTATGCCGGCTGGACCTGCAACTCGGTGACAGCGAACTTCGGCAGCAGCTCCAAGAACTGCACCGCGATCCCAACGACCTGATCGGTGACCTGACCTCAACAGGGGCGGGGGAGCGGCATCAGGCGCTTCCCCGCCTTCTTTGCAAAGACTTTTCCCAAGGGGGACATAAGCCATGTCGAAGCCGCTCAGCCTGGCGCGCCTGCTTCTGATTTCAACCGCTCTGTCCGCTCCGGCGGCGATGGCGCAAAATGCTCCGCGAGCCAGCCGGCCAGCGACTTCCGGCACGCCGACCGCATCGGAAGAGGCGGACGCCCAGTCGGGCAATGTCGACGTTTCCATTCCCGGTTCCGACATCATCGTCACCGGCCGCAGGACCAGCAACGTCTCGCAGGCCGCGCCGCAGGTGGTGAACGTGCTGTCCGCCGCCGACATCAAGCGCACGGGTGAGGGCGACATCGCCGGATCGTTGCAGCGCGTGACCGGCCTGTCGGTCGTGTCCGGCGGCTATGTCTATGTGCGCGGCCTTGGCGACCGCTATTCGCTGGCGCTGCTCAACGGTTCGCCGCTGCCCAGCCCCGAGCCGCTGAAGCGCGTCGTCCCGCTCGACATTTTCCCCACCAGCGTGATCGCATCGACCTTGGTTCAAAAAAGCTATTCGGCCAATTTTCCCGGGGAGTTCGGCGGCGGTGTGATCAACCTCACCACCAAGGCGATTCCGGTAGAAAGCTATCTGGAAATCACTCTCGGCAGTTCCGCGAATACCGAGACGTCGGGCCAGTTGGGCTACACTCATTATGGCAGCAAGTCCGACTGGACCGGTTTCGACGACGGCACGCGCGATGTTCCCCCGGCGCTGAAGCAGGCAATCGGCGGCGGCACGGCCTTCTCCAACATTCCCCGCGCCGACCTGCGCGCCATCGCCATGCAGTTCCAGAATGCCGATACCTCGCTCCTTCAGCGGACGAACAGCCTGCCGTTCAACTTTTCCGCCTCGCTGAATGGCGGCACCTCCTTGGATGTCGGCGGTGACGGTCGCCTGGGCATCATCGCCACGGCGTCCTACAGCAATAAATGGCGCACCCGCGACACGTTGCAGCAGGCGGCTCTGGACGTGGCGCGCGGCGCCGGGCGCAACAACCGGCAGGTCAGCACCGAAAATGAGGTGACGGTCAACGGCCTGCTGGGCTTCGGTCTGGAACTGGGCGATCAGAAGCTGCGCTGGACCAATCTCTACATCCGCGACACGCTGAAGCGCAGCGCGCTGGCGATCGGTCAGAATGACGGGCTGATCCAGGGCGCAGACTATATGACACAGCAGACCGGTTGGTACGAGCGCCAGTTGATCGACACCCAATTGGTGGGTGAGTTCAAGTTCAGCGATGCATTGAGCCTGGACATCCGCGGCGGCTATGCCAATTCACAGCGTGAAGCGCCCTATGAGCGTGAGTTCGTCTATGTCCGAACCAATCGCGACCTGGGAACCGATCCGGTGGGCGACCGCTTCATCAACGCGCTGAACCGCCAGCGCGGCGACGCCTCCATCACCTTCAGCGACCTCAACGAGGATCTGTGGTCGGCGGGCTGGGACCTGAGCTATAAATTCTCGCCGGCCCTGACGACAACCATCGGCTATGCCTTCACCGATACAAAGCGCAGCTCCTCCCGCTATGAACTGCATTTCGATGCGACCAACCTGCCGCTGGGTGCGCAGCAGATGCGGCTCGACTATCTGCTGTCGGATGCGGCGATCCAGCTTTACGACATCAGCCTGCTCGAATTCTCCGGCAATTACCCGGTCTATGACGCCGCGCTCAGAACCCATGCCGGCTATGCGCAGGTAAAGGCGGAACTGTTCCCCGGCCTTTCGTTCGACGCGGGCGTTCGCTTCGAAAAGGGGCGGCAGTCGGTGACAGGCGTCGACGTCTATTCGACCGGCATCACGCCGTTCAACCAGATCCGCAAGGAATATTGGCTGCCCGCCGCCACCATCACCCTGGAAGCGGCCAAGGGCCTGCAGTTCCGCCTGAGCGGATCGAAGACGGTGGCGCGCCCGCAATTCCGCGAGTTGATCGCGCAGCCCTTTCTCGACCCGGAATCCAATCGCTTCTATCGCGGCAACCCTTTCCTTCAGGACAGCGAACTGTGGAATGCCGACCTTCGCACCGAATGGTATATGGGTCGAGACGAGCGGCTGACGGCAGCGGCCTTCTACAAGAAGATCGAGAATCCGATCGAGACCTTCACCACCATCACCGATACCTATTCGGTGACGACCAGCTTCGCCAATGCGCCGGAAGCCAAGCTCTATGGTTTCGAGGTCGAGGCGCAGAAATATCTTCCGCTCGAGGGCCTCTCCAACTCGCCCTTCTTTCAGAGCAGGCGCGTGGTGCTGATCGGCAACTACACCTATACCCAGTCGGAACTGAAGGTGGGGGCGGACGATACCACCATCCCCTACAGCTATACGACGGGGCCGCTGCCGCTGGCTTCGGACTATTTTCAGAACGGCGTGCCGCTGACCGGCCAGTCGGACCATCTGGTGAACTTCCAGATCGGATTGGAGGATACCGACAGGCTCTCGCAGCAGACCCTGCTCCTCACCTATGCCAGCCCGCGCGTGACCAGCCGCGGTCCGAACCTTCAGCCGGACATCAAGGAAAAGCCGGGCCTGACTCTCGACTTCGTGGCACGCCAGGCGGTGAAGCTGCCGGGTGGGATCAACAGCGAGTTCAAATTCGAGGCGCGTAACCTTACCGGCCGGAAATTCCAGGAGTTTCAGGAACTGGACGGCACCAAGATATTCTACAACCGGTACAAGATCGGCACGACCATAGCCGCATCGCTGACCGTCGCCTTCTGAAGGGCCTTCCTCCGGACCCTGCTGGAGGAAAGGAACGGCCGATCCGCATCCAATGGATCGGCCGTCATGCCTGTGGCAGGATTGGCCCGGATGGCGGGTTCATGATAAAGGCTGCGCTCCATCAGCCTTGCCATGGCCAAACAAGTGCGCGGAGGCGGCGCATGAATCGGGAAGTCGAACTGAAGCTGGAACTGGCGCCCGATGCGGCGGATGCTTTCGGGCGACTGGATTGGTTCCCGGCGGACAGCGACGTGGCGACATTGCGCTCCATCTATTTCGACACGGCGCAGCGGGATCTGGCGGGCCGGGGGATCAGCCTGCGTATTCGCCGGGCGAACGGCCAGCGGGTGCAGACGGTCAAGGCCGATGGAGAGGGCGGCGCGGGGCTGTTCGCGCGGGCGGAATGGGAAATGCCGGTCGCGGACGATGCGCCAGTGCTGGATGCCCGGACGCCGATAGCCGAGCTGCTGGGGCAGGGGGTGCATGGCATCCAGCCTGTCTTCCATGCCGAAGTCGAGCGGCGCAGATGGATCGTGCGGCAGGATGATGCCCTGATCGAACTGGTGCTGGACCGGGGGCAGGTGAGCGCCGGGGACCGGCAGGCCGCGATCTGCGAAGTCGAACTGGAACTGAAATCCGGCTCACCGGGCGCCCTGTTCCTCCTCGCGCGGCGGATCGACGCCGAAATGCCGGTCCGTCCCGGCGTGCTGACGAAGGCGGAGCGAGGATACCGGCTGCGCGACCGGCTTGCCGCCTTCGTCAAGGCGGAACCGGTGGCGCTCGACCCGTCGATGCGGGCGGAGGAGGCATTGTCGCGGATCGCGGGAAGCTGCCTGCGGCACTATCGGCTGAACGAGGCGCTGCTGCTGGATCATTATGATCCAGGGGCGCTGCACCAGGCACGGGTGGCGATCCGCCGGTTACGCTCGGCCCTTTCGCTGTTCAGGCCCATGCTGGCTCCTGCGGATGTGGAGCGCTTCCAGGGCGAGCTCAAATGGCTGGCGGCTATGCTGGGCGAGGCGCGCAATCTGGATGTGCTGGCCGAACGGGTCGAGACGGAGGAACTGCGCGAGCGATGGGATGCGGTTCGGGGCGAGGTGCATGGCCGCGTGCAGGAATGGCTGCGCTCGGCCCGGGTTCGGATGCTGCTGATCGATCTTGTCGAATGGCTGACCCTGGGCGCGGGGCTTGGCGGGGGCAAGGCGCTGGCGATGCGGGACGAGCCGGCGGCGGACTTTGCCGCGCGGCGCTTGCGGCGGCTGCGCAGGCGGATCGCGAAGGAGGGCAGGGGGCTTGCCGGATTGAGCGACGAAGCGCGCCATGAGGTGCGCAAGGATGCCAAGAAACTGCGCTACGCCTCCGAATTCTTCGCCGGGCTGTTCGAGGGCAGGAAGGCGCGGCGGCGGCGGGGCAAATTCATCGCCGCGCTGGAACAGGTGCAGTCGGAACTGGGCGCATTGAATGATCTGGTCGCCGCGCCGGGGTTGCTGGCGCATTATGGGCTGGGGGGAGAGGAAGCCAGGCTGCGTCCGAAGCGGAAGCGGAAACGGAAATTATTGGGCGCCGCGGCCCGCGCCCATGAGGATTTGCTGGAGGCCCCTCGCTTCTGGCGGTGAGGGTATTTGCGGCGATGGATGGAGAGCGGATGGTCTGAGCGCCCCTCCATGAAGCATGTCGCGCTTGATGGGCTGCCAATGGTCATTCGCGACCCACCCCCGATCACCCCCACGGCCGTTCGCGATACCATTTGGTGATGACATGCTTGACGCCGCTGCGTACCTTCATGCCGTGGTGGATGCTGGCGGGATTATAGGCCCCCGGACCCAGCCGGTTGTTCCACGCCAGCAGCTTGCCGGTTTCGGGCTGTACCGTCTTGCCGATCTTGACGAAGCGGGTCGCGCCGCCCGCCGCCGGTTCGTTCAGATAGACCATCAGCGTCCATGTGCGGTTCCCGGAAACCGCACAGAAGCGTTCGAAATCAGGGCCCTTGGGTTCGAAATAGTCGGTATGCGCCTTGAATTCCTGACCGACGGAATAGCGCTGCCCCTGAATGGGTTCGCCATGGGCGGGATCGATGCCGGCGAAGGCGGCGAGCTTCGCGTCGATCCTCGCCACAAGCGGGTCGGAAGCGTCCAGGTCGCATGTCTCGCTGGTGCGGAAATATCCGTCGCCATTCGCGTCCGCGATGGTGGAGGGGCGGCGGTGGGCGTCGATCCGTTCTATTAGGCCGGCACATTCCTTCGCCGACAGGAAATGGCGCTGGATGAACAGAACCAGGTCGCGGCTGGGCACGCGCTGGATGCGGGGGTGGGATGCGATCCAGGCAGGATCGGCATCGGGCGCGGCGGGAGGGAGGCTATCGGCCATCGGCAGGGTCCAGGAAGCGGAAATCCGGCCTTTTGCTATCGCTGGCCGCGCGAAATGCAAGCGCTGTCGCTTCGGCCGTTGCGATTGTCATCAAAGCGTCACAATAGTGTCATCCGGTAGTAAAACCAATTTTCTAGCAGGCGCCGATATCAAGGGGGATGAACGACGCGCATGCGTGTGGCTTTCAGCGAGAATATCCGGAACATGGGCGGACGGTTGCGGCCGATCGACTGGTTGTCGGCGGTCGAGAAGCTGTTGCTGGGCCTGCTGGCGCTGCAATGCGCGGCGCTCGTCTGGACGGTGCTGACGCCCGTCGGCAGTTTCGGCCCCTGGGAAGGGAGGCAGGCCCGCTTCCTTTCCATCGCGGAACGGCAGGCGCTGTTTTCCAGCTTCGATCCCTTTTATCGCGGCGGCCCGCAACAGGCGGGCGGCGGCGTCGTGACCTCCCTGGCGCTGACCGTTTACGGCATCCGCCTGAACGAAGGGTCCGGACTGGGCTCCGCGATCGTGGCGGGGCCGGATGGGGTGCAGAACAGCTTTGCCGTGGGTGAGGAGATCATGCCCGGCGTGGTGTTGAAGGCGGTCGCCTTCGACCATATCACCATCGACCGCGGCGGGGCGGAGGAGCAGGTGTTTCTCGACCAGTCGCAGCCCGCGCCGACGGCCATGCCGGATGGTGGAACGCCCGCAGGTTCGCCGCCTTCGCCGCCTTCGCCAGTGGCGGGAACGGACAATCCGACCGCCGACATGCTGAAACGCGACGTCGGCTACACCCCCCGGATGCAGAATGGGCGCGTGACCGGCCTCATCCTGACGGCCAGGGGGCCCGGCTTCCAGCAGGCCGGCTTCCAGCCCGGCGACATCGTCACCCAGGTCGACGGCCAGCCCATCGGATCGGTGAGCGATCTTCAGGCGCTGCAGGGCAGGATCATGCCCGGCGCGCGCATTTCCCTGACGGTGGAGCGCGGCGCGGCCATGTCCTCCGTCAACCTGACACTGCAAGGCCAATGACCAGAAAACTGCTTCTTTCCGCCGCCATGGCCCTCGCGCTGGCGGCTCCCATCGCATCGCCGGTCATGGCGCAGCAGACGCTGAACGTGCGCGACGCCGACATCCGCGCCTTCATCCAGGATGCGGCGCGGGTGACCGGGCGGACCTTCATCATCGACAACCGCGTGGCCGGAAAGGTGTCCGTGGTGACCGACCGGCCGCTGTCGCGATCCGAATATTTCGAGATTTTCCTGTCGACGCTGCGGGCGAACGGGCTGGTGGCGGTGCCGGCGCCGGGCGGCGCCTATCGCATCCAGCCGGCGGACGGCGCGGCGGGCCAGCCCAGCGCCGTGGGCCGCGCGGCCAATCGCAACCAGTTCGTGACGGAGGTGTTCCGCCTGCGCTCCATCGACGCGGCGAGCGCGCTGGAAACGCTGCGGCCGCTGGTCAGCAAGGATGGCTCCGTGACGGCGAACCGGGCCGGGAACAGCGTGGTCGTGGCGGACTATGCCGACAATATCGGGCGCATCCGGCAGGTGATCGCGCGGATCGACCGGGATACGGCCTCGACCACCACGGTCGTGCTGAAAAATGCCGGGGCGCGGGAGATCGCGACGTCCCTGCAGGCGCTGGTGACGACGGGCGGGGAAGGGGCGGCGAAGCCCGCAACCATCGTGCCCATCGACAGCAGCAATGCCGTCGCGATCCGTGGCGATGCCGGGACGGTGGCGCGGCTGGCGCAGATGGCGCGCGACCTCGACCGGCAGGCCGCGAGCGGGACCGAGATCCGCGTCTACTGGCTGGAACATGCCGATGCCGAAAAGCTGCTGCCGGTGTTGCAGCAACTGGTGGGGCAGGCGACCGCTTCGCCCGTGACCGCCTCCACCCCCGCGGCGGGAACCGCGCCCTCCGCGGCGCCAGCCGCCGCTTCAACCGCGGTGGCGGGGCCGGGCAGCTCGGGCGGCAACGGGATTTCGTCGCGCGGGCCCGCCATCGTGACCCGCTATGAGGGCGCCAATGCGATCATCGTCGCGGCCAACAGCGACGTGCAGCGGATGCTGGGCGAGACGATCCGCCAGATCGACACAAGGCGCGAACAGGTGCTGGTGGAGGCGATCATCGTCGAGATCAGCGACGCCGCCGCCAAGAAGCTGGGCGTGCAATTCCTGATCGGCAGCACCAAGACGGGTTTTGCCGCGACCAATTATTCCAATGCTTCACCCAATATCTTGACGTTGGCAGGCGCGATCGCCGCCGATCGGCTGGGCGAGACGACGACGACCGTCGTGGCGCCGGACGGCACCCGAACGGAGACGAGGACGCGGGAAAATGGCGACCTTGCCAATACGCTGCAACAGGCGGCGGTCGACAGCCTGATGAACGCGACCGGCGGCTTCGGCGGGGTGGCGACGTCGCTCGGGCGGAACGGGATTTTCGGAGCGATCATCAATGCTGTCAAATCCGATACCGACAGCAACATCCTGTCCACGCCTTCTGTGATGACGCTGGACAATCAGAAGGCGTCGATACTGGTCGGCCAGCAGGTGCCGGTGACCACGGGCGAGGCGCTGAGCCAGAATTTCGACAACCAGTTCCGCACCGTCCAGCGGCAGGATGTCGGCATCAAGCTGGAGGTGAAGCCCCAGATCAACACTGGCGGCGCGATCAAGCTGTTCCTGAAGCAGGAGGTGTCCAGCGTCGCCGGGCCGGTGTCGAACAACAACAGCGACCTCATCATCAACAAGCGTGAGATCGAGACGACCGTGACGGTCGACGATGGCGAGATATTGGCGCTGGGCGGCCTGCTGGACGACAATGAGCGCAAGACGATAGAGCGTATTCCGCTGCTGTCCGACATTCCCGGCATCGGCGAACTGTTCAAGTCGCGCAGCAAGAGCCGGACCAAGACCAACCTCATGGTCTTCATCCGCCCCACCATATTGCGTTCGAAGGAAGATGCGCAGAAGCTGACGCAGCAGCGCTACGGCTATATCCGCGGCATGCAGTTGCAGCGCAACCCGGAACAGGAGCCGGGCATAGACGAGCTGGTGCGCGACTATATGGGCGCGATGCCTCCCTCCGCCGCGCCGCAGCCGGGCGACGCCGTGGTGCAGCCGCCCGCCGAGATCATCGAACCGACCGCCCGCCAGTCGAGCGGGGTGGTGCGGCCCGTGGACATCCCGGAAAGCGAGCAACCGAAATGATCGGGAAGCGGGCTTCCTCTCCGTTCGGGCTGAGCTTGTCGAAGCCCTTCGCTTTTCTTCCTTTCAGGAAAGGACTGGGCTTCGACAAGCTCAGTCCGAACGGAGGTTAGGGTGCAGGAAGCCGCTTCTGCTTCTGGCGATATCCCCCCGCATATCGCGCCGCGCGCCGTCGACATACCCTATGTCTTCGCGCGAAAGCACGGCGTGGTCATGCTGCCGCCGGATGGAGAGCGGCTGACCATCGCCGTTCGCGAAGGCAGCGATCCGCGCGTCCTGCTGGAGGTGCGGCGGCATCTGGCGCGCAGCTTCGACGTGCGTTTCGTCGATGCCGCGCAGTTCGACCGGCATCTGTCGGATCATTATGCGATGGAGGGCAGCGCCGCCGCCATGGCGGGATCGCTCGATGTCGGGGCGGACGAGCTGGACATCCTCGCCGCCGACATTCCGACCGCCGACGATCTGCTCGACAGCGCCGATGACGCACCCGCCATCCGCCTCATCAACGGCATCATTGCCGAAGCGGCGCGGCAGGGCGTGTCGGACATCCATATCGAACCCTATGAGACCGGGCTGATCGTGCGGATGCGCGTCGACGGCGTGCTGCGGGAGACGCTGCGCATGCCGCCCCATGTCGCGCCGGTCGTCGTCAGCCGCATCAAGGTGATGGCCCGCCTCGACATAGCCGAGCGGCGCGTGCCGCAGGACGGGCGGATCGGGCTGACGCTGGGCGGGAAACTGCTCGACGTGCGCGTTTCCACCCTGCCGAGCCGGGCGGGAGAGCGGGTGGTGCTGCGCATTCTCGACAAGGAGAATGCGGGCATGAACCTCGACCTGCTGGGCATGGCCGGGGCGGCGGACCGGATTTTCCGGGAGGGGTTGCAGGAACCCAATGGCATCATCCTCGTCACCGGGCCGACAGGGTCGGGCAAGACGACGACGCTCTATGCGGGCCTCAGGCAGCTCAACGACGGCACGCGCAACATCCTGACGGTCGAGGACCCTGTCGAATATGCGATCGAGGGCGTCGGCCAGACGCAGGTGAATGCGAAGGTGGGCCTGACCTTCGCGGCCGGCCTGCGCGCCATCCTGCGTCAGGACCCCGATGTGGTGATGGTGGGCGAAATCCGTGACCGGGAGACTGCCGAAATCGCCGTGCAGGCGTCCCTGACGGGGCATCTGGTGCTGTCCACCGTCCACACCAATGACGCGGTGGGTGCGATCACGCGGATGCGCGACATGCGGGTGGAACCGTTCCTGCTCGCCTCCACCCTGCGCGCCGTGATCGCGCAGCGGCTGGTGCGGCGGCTCTGCCAGCATTGCCGGGAGCCGGTGCAGGCGGACAAGTCGGCCAGCGCCCTGCTGGGCTTCGATCCGGGCACGATCATCTATCGGGCGCGGGGATGCGAGTCATGCAACGGCACCGGCTACAAGGGCCGCATCGGCGTGTTCGAGGCGATCCGGGTGGACGATACGATCCGGCGGCTGATCAATGACGGCGGCGATGAATCGCTGATCGCGCGCCATGCTTTCCTGAACGCGCCCAATCTGGGTTCGGCGGCGCGTGCGCTGGTGCGCGACGGCCAGACGACGGCGGAAGAAGCGATCCGCGTGTCGCGGCGCGACGCGGGCGAGGTGGAAACCATCACCGATGGCTGAGTTCGACTATATCGCCATCGACCCCGCCGGGCGTGAGCGCAAGGGCGCGATCAAGGCTGAAACGGTCGAGGATGCGCGGGCGAAGCTGGACTCGCGCAAGCTGTTCATCGTGCGGATCGAGCCGGGCGCGGTGGAAAAGGCGCGCAGGCGGGCAGGGTTGTCGTTCGGCGCGCCGCGCCTTTCGGCCAAGGAACTGACGCTGTTCACCCGGCAGTTGTCGACGCTGATCCAGGTCAGTCCGCTGGAGGAATCGCTCCGCACCATCGGGCGGCAGAGCGAGCAGGCGCATGTGCAGGCGATTGTCGGCAAGGTGCATTCGGGCGTGCTGGAGGGGCGGCGGCTGGCCGACGCCCTGGGCGCCGAGCCGAGGAGCTTTCCGCCGCTCTACCGCGCGATGATTTCAGCGGGCGAGAGTTCCGGCAGCCTGCCCACGATCATGGAGCGCCTGTCCGACCTCATGGAGCGGCAGGCGGTGATCCGGTCGAAAGTGCTGACCGCCATCGCCTATCCTTCCGTGCTTGCCGCCTTTGCGGTGTGCGTGGTCGCGGCGCTGATGATCTTCGTCGTGCCCAAGGTGGTGGAGCAGTTCGATACGGTGGGCCAGCAACTGCCGCTGCTCACCCGCATGGTGATGGGTATTTCCGCCTTTCTGGCGGGCTATTGGTGGCTTCTGGCGATCCTGCTGGGGGTGGCTGGCTTCGGCTTCTGGCGGGCGCTGAAGGTCGAAAGCTTCCGCTATCGCTTCGATGCGATGCTGCTGCGCCTGCCATTGCTGGGGCGGCTGATCCGCGACCTGCATGCGGCGCGGATGGCGCGCACCCTGTCGACCATGGTGGCGAGCCGCCTGCCGCTGATGGAGGGCTTGTCGCTTACCGCCCAGACGGTGCACAACCGGGTGCTGCGGCAGGCTTCGGAGGAGATCGTGGAGGCCATTCGCGGCGGCGGCAGCCTGTCGGCGGCGCTGCGGCGGGCGGGCGTGTTTCCGCCTTTGCTCGTCTATCTGGCGGCCAGCGGGGAGAGCGCGGGGCGGCTGGACACCATGCTGGAGAGGGCGGCGGACTATCTGGAGCGGGAATTCGACAGCTTCACCTCTGCCGCGCTCGCCATGCTGGAGCCGGTCATCATCATCGCCATGGGCGGCATCGTCGCCGTCATCATCCTGTCCATCCTGCTGCCCATCCTGCAATTGCAGAGCCTTACCGGGGCCTGAGGAGTGTTTATGCGCAAGATCCTTTCTTTCCGTCATTCCCGTGAAGGCGGGAATCCATCGCCTGAACGTTCCCCCTGGCGTTTCTTGTGGGAGATGGATTGGCTGCGCCGAACTGGCGTTTCCCGCCTTTGCGGGAATGACGTCAGGAGAGGGGAAGGAGAGAACGGCTTCGGGTCTCCGAGCCGCTCCGCCGAACACGGCTTCAGGTCTTTGAGACGTTCCGCCGAACACGGCTTCACGCCCGTGAGGCGTTCCGCCGAACACGGCTTCACGCTGGTCGAACTGATGGTCGTGATCGTCATCATCGGCCTGCTTGCCACCATCGTGGCGATCAACGTCATCCCGGCGACGGATACCGCGCGGGTGGAGAAGGCGAAGGCCGACATCGCCACCATCGAACAGGCGCTGGAACAATATCGGCTCGACAATCTGGCCTATCCGTCCGCGACCGATGGGTTGCAGGCGCTGATCAACCCGCCGGCCGCGCTCGCCCAGCCGCAGCGTTACCGGCGCGGGGGGTATATCAAGAAGCTGCCGAACGATCCCTGGGGCCGGCCATACCGCTATGCGGTGCCGGGGCGGAAGGGCGCGTTCGACATCAGTTCGCTGGGAGCGGACGGGCAGCCGGGTGGCGACAATGAAAATGCCGACATCTATTCCAGCGAGCTTTGATCGCCGGCGGCACGGCTCCGGATCTTTGAGGCGTTCCGCCGAACACGGCTTCGAGTCTTTGAGGCGTTCCGCCGAACACGGCTTCAGGTCTTTTAGACGTTCCGCCGAACACGGCTTCACGTTGATCGAGCTGATGGTCGTGCTGACGATCATCAGCTTCATTTCGGCCGCAGTGGTGTTGGCGATCCCCGACCCTCGCGGCCGGGTGATCGAGGATGCCGATCGCTTCGCCGCTCGCCTTGCCGCGGCGCGCGACGAAGCGGTCGTTACCGCGCGGCCCATGGGTGTATGGGTATCGGCCTCGGGCTATGGCTTTCAACGCCGCGATGGCGGGCAATGGGTGGGGCTGGAGGACAAGCCCTTCGCCACCGCCAACTGGAAGGCCGGGACGCGGGCGCTGGTCGGGAAGGACGGACGGCAGCAGATCGGCTTCGACGGCACGGGACTTCCGACCGATCCCATGACGGTGATCCTTGCCCGCGAGGGAGAGCGGGTCTCGATTTCGGTCGATATGGCTGGAAAGGTCGTTGTCGGTGGGTAGGACGCGCCGCATGCGGTCACGCTGCCGCAAGGCGCGTGGGGAGGAGCAAGGCTTCACCCTGCTCGAAATGCTCGTCGCGCTCGCGGTCTTCAGCCTGGCCGCCCTGGCGCTCGTCCGCCTGCAAGGGGTGACTCTGCACACCGCCGCCGACCTCGACAGCAAGGCGATGGGTCAGATCGTCGCGCGCAACCTGATGGTGGAGGTGCAGACCGATCCCGCGCCGCCTTCGCTCGGCAGTGAAGAAGGCGATGTCGACAATGGCGGGCGGCGCTGGCACTGGACGCGGCAGGTCAAGGCGACCGATGACAAGCGCCTGCTGCAAGTCGATCTTGCCGTCGACGGCCAGGCGGGCTCCTCCCCCGTGGTGCTGAGCTTCGTGCGGGTGGTGCAATGAGGCAGGCAGGTTCCATCGGACACGGCATAGGGTCCGTGAGGCATTCCGCCGAACACGGCTTCGGGTCTCTGAGACGTTCCGCCGAACACGGCTTCGAGTCTCTGAGACATTCCGCCGAACACGGCTTCACGCTGATCGAACTGCTCGTCGCCCTGATGATCTTCGCCATGCTGGCGGCGGCGGGGGTGCTGCTGCTGGGCAATAGCGTATCGGCAGAGGCGCAGATCAAGCTGCGGCTGGACGACATGGCGGCGGTGCAGCGGGCGAGCGGGGCGCTGGCGGCCGATCTGGGGCAGGCGGTGCCGCGCATCAGCCGCACGGAGGCAGGCACGCTGGCGCCCGCCTTCTGGTCGCATCGCGAGGGGGAGAGCCAGCCCATCCTCCAGTTCGTGCGCGGCGGCTGGGACAATCTGGGCGATCTGCCGCGGCCGTCGCTCCAGAAGGTCGAATATTGGGTGCGGCAGGGGCGGCTGGAACGGCGCACCTATGCGCAGGTCGACGGCGCGGCGGGCGACGAGCCGGCCGCGCTGCTCACCGGGGTCGGCGACGTCGCGTTGCGCTTCCGCGACTCCAGCGGCGACTGGCGCGACGAATGGGTGCCGACCCAGCCCGACCTGATGCCCCGTGCCGTGGAGATGACGGTGACGCGAACCGGCGAGCCGCCGGTGACGCTGCGTTTCCTGGTGGGGCCGGGTCCGGCGGAAAAGCAGGAAGGGGTGCCAGCCAATGGTTGACCCACGCAAGCCGGGAGAGCGCGGCGCGGCGCTGTTGACCGTGCTGCTGCTGGTGGCGGTGATGGCGGTGGTCGCTTCCACCGCGCTGGAGCGGCTGGCGCTGGCCACGCGGATGACCGGCAATGGCGGCGCGGTCGATCAGGCGCGCGCCTTTGCCGATGCCGGCACGGAGATCGCCCGGATGCGCATAGGCGATCTGGTTGCGGCCAATCCGGGCAAGACGACGCTGGCCGGCAACTGGATGGGCACGCCGCAGGCCATATCCGTGCCGGGCGGGGTCGCCACGGCGCGGGTGACGGACGGGGGCAATTGCTTCAACCTCAACAGCGTGGTCGCGGGCGAGACCGAGGCTGATCTGAAGGTGCGCCCGGTAGGCGTATCGCAGTTCCAGGCGCTGTTGCAGGCGCTGGGCGTCGACGCGCGGCAGGCGCAGGTGGCGGCGGCGTCGCTGGCGGACTGGATCGACACGGACGGCGTGCCGCAGCCCGGCGGCGCGGAGGACGAGACCTATGCGCGGGCGCCGCGGCCCTATCGCACGGCCAACCGTTTCATGGTCGATCCCAGCGAATTGCGGGCGGTCAACGGGGTGACGCCGGCCATTTACGGGCTGGTGCGGCCATGGGTATGCGCCCTGCCGACCGCCGATCTGTCGCCCATCAACATCAATACGCTGCTGCCCGATCAGGCGCCGCTTTTCGCCATGCTGATGCAGGGGCAGCTGAGCGTCGCGCAGGCGCGGCAATTGCTGGCGCAGCGGCCGGTGGATGGCTACGGCAGCACGGTGGAATTCTGGCGCGCCCCGTCGCTGGCGGGGCTCAGCCCGCTGGAAGAGGCGGCACAGCAGGTCAGGTTGACGACGGGATTTTTCGGAGTGGAAGTGTCGGTGGATGTCGGGGGAACGCAGGTGGTCGAACGGGCGCTGATCGATGCGCGGCAAAGTCCGGCCAAGCTGATACGCCGCAATTGGGGGACCGGCGCGTGAGCGAGGGATTGATCGTCGCCCTGCCGGAACGGCCGGGCGCGGAGCCGCTGTGGATGCGGGTGGCGAACGGCGCCGTGGTGCAGAAAGGGGCTGGGACGAACTGGCTCGCGGCTTGCGGCCTCACGGCGCTGCCCGGGGATATGACGGTGATGCTGGTGCCTCCGGCGGCGCTGGTGACGCTGCACCGGGGCGCCTATCCCGATCTGCCTGCCCGGCAGGGAAGGGCGGCGGCGCGGCTTGCGGCCATGGCGGGCGGGATCGTGCCCGCGGACCAGCTTTTCGCCGCAGCCGACGACAATGACGATCCGGCGCGGCCGCATTGCGTCGCCGTGACTGCGAGGGCCGACATGCAGCACTGGCTGCTCTGGGCGCAGCATCATGGGCTTGATCCGGACATCATCGTGCCTGCCCCGCTGCTGCTGCCCGAACCGCAGGAGGGGTTCGAGCGTGCTCTGGTCGGCGGCGAAGCGGTGCTGCGCGGGAGCGACCTGGCGCTGGCGGGCGACCTGGCCCTGCCGGAACTGATCGGCGATGCCGCAGTGCGCGACGTTCCCGCGGACCAGATCGAAGCGCGGGCGATTGCCGCGCTGGACCGGCCGCCGCTCGACTTGCGGCAGGGCGACTTCGCCAAGCGGGTGCGGCGGTCCTTCGATAAACGGACGATGGCGCGCATCGCGGTCTGGAGCGGGCTGATCCTGCTGGTCAGCCTGTCCATCGCGCTGGTCGGCCTTGCCAAGCAGCATTTCGCGGCGAACGCGCTGGACGCGGAAAGCCTGGCCCTGGCGCGGCAGGTGGTGCCGGGGGCGAACGACGTCCTCCAGGCGGAGGCGGAAATGGACCGTCAACTCGCTGCGCGCGGGGCGGGCGGCTATGCCTTCACCGCGCCGGTTTCGGGCCTGTTGAGCGCGATGCAGGATGTGCCCGGCGTGTCGCTGACGGCTTTGTCGCGCGATCCGGACGGGATGATCCGCGCCACGCTGGCGGCGGCGAAGGGGGATGACATCAACAGCGTGCTGCTGGCCTTGCAGGCGGCGGGCTTCGCCATCACGGCGACGCCTTCGCAGGACCCCGGCGGGCGGATGCTCGCGGACATAACGGTGCGGTCATGATGGGACGGTTGCAGGCATTATGGGGCGAACGGAGTCCCCGCGAACAGTGGATGCTGGGCGTGATGTTCGCGCTGCTGGCGGTGGTGATCCTGTGGCTGGGCGTGGTGCGGCCGCTCGACGCTGCACAGCGTTCGGCCCGCGACAGGTTGCGGGAGGCGACCGATCGCAATGCCGCCATCCGCGCCAAGGTGAAGCTGCTGAAGTCGCTGCCGCGCACGGCGGCGACAGTCGACGCGGGCGTGCCGTTGGACCAGTTCATCGGCCAGAGCGCTGGCGAGGCGGGGCTGACGCTGGAACGCGCGCAGGCGCAGGGCGCCGACCGGGTCGACATGGCCATTGCCTCGGTGCGGCCGGTCGCGTTGTTGTCATGGCTCTCCGTCCTGGAGGCAGAGGGCGTCCGGATCGAAACGATAAGCGCGCGGCCGGCTGCGACCGCAGGCAGCGTCGCGGTGCAGGCCGTGCTGGTGCGGGGCGGGCAATGATGGGGCTCAGCCTTTCGCGGCGGGTGCGCATCGCGCTCATCGCTGTGTTCGCATTGGGATTCCTCATTTTCCTGCCGATGCGCGTCGCGCTCGGCATGGCGGGTCTGGAGCGGCTGGGCGTGGCGGCGCGGGAGGTGCGCGGCACGGTGTGGAGCGGCGGGATCGACCGGGTGATGCTGGGCACGGTGTCGCTGGGATCGGTCCATGCGGGCCTGTCGCCCGTGTCGCTGCTGGTCGGACGGGCGCGGTTCGACGTCTGGCGCCGCAATGGCGCAGCGGACGATCTGAGCGGCGCGCTGACGGTCGGTTTCGGACGCATGGGGATCGACGATGTGACGGGCGCGGTGCCGCTGGGCCGGACCTTCGCGCCGCTGCCGGTAGGCAGCTTCGTCATGGACGATGTGTCGGCCTGGTTCTCCGGCGACCGCTGCGGCCATGCCGAGGGACGGGTCCGTGCGCAGATGGCGGGGCAGTTTCCCGGACTGAACCTGTCGCAGGGCCTTTCGGGCGTGGCCAGTTGTGACGGCGAAGCGCTGCTGTTGCCGCTGGTCAGCCAGTCGGGGCTGGAAAAGGTCAATCTGCGCATCTGGCGATCGGGCCGCTATCAGGCGGAAATGCGGGTGGAAACCGCAGACGCGACGCTGGGCGAGGCGTTGGCCAAGGCAGGCTTTGCCGATGCCGGGCGCGCGCGGGTGCTGAAGATCGAAGGGACGCTGTGATTGAGGTCTTCCCCGCCCTGCTGGGCGCGACAGCCGGAGCCATAGCCGGGAGTTTCCTCGCCACGATCGTCCTGCGCTGGCCGCAGGGGCGCAGCGTGCTGCGCGGCCGGTCGGCCTGTGACGGCTGCGGGCGGATTCTCAGCGTCTTCGATCTCGTGCCGATGGCAAGCGCGCTGGCGCAGCGAGGGCGGTGCCGGACCTGCGGCGCGCCCATCGATCCGCTGCATGGGCGGGTGGAGGCGGGATGCGCGATCATCGGCGCGCTCGCCCTGGGTTTTTCGCCCGATCCGGGCGGGGCGGGATGGGCTCTGCTGGGCTGGCTGCTCCTGACGCTGGCGGTGCTCGACCGGCGGCATTTCTGGCTGCCCGACGCGCTGACCCTGCCATTGGCGTTCCTGGGCTTCACCCTTGGTCCCTGGACGACCGACGCTACGCTGGCGGATCGGGCGATCGGCGCGCTGGCCGGCTATCTGACGCTGCTGCTGGTCGCGCTCGGCTATCGGCGCTTCCGGAGGCGCGACGGGCTGGGTCTGGGCGATGCCAAGCTGCTGGGTGCGCTCGGCGCCTGGTTCGGCTGGCAGGCCTTGCCCTTCATCCTGCTGCTGGCGGCGAGCGTGGGACTGCTGGCGGTCCTCGCGGCCATGGCGACGGGCGGGAGGGTGGACGGCACGACGCGTGTGCCGCTGGGGACTTTCCTCGCCCTGGCCGCGGTGCCGGGATGGTGGCTTGCAACCGTCCTTGCCAGTGCAGGCGGATGACCCGGCCAGAGAAATTTCACGATGCTGTGAAACCCCGTTGACCCATAAGCCCGCTCTGCTTATAGCGCCGCCTCACCGCAGGGCATGGCCCGGCGGACGGCCCATGGGGCGGAGTAGCTCAGCTGGTTAGAGCAGCGGAATCATAATCCGCGTGTCGGGGGTTCAAGTCCCTCCTCCGCTACCACCTTTACAGACAGTCAGGCCCAGGCGGATTTTCCGCTTGCATTCGTCCTTTCCTGTTGCACTAATGTTGCAATGCACAACCAGCCGATGGCCGGCTGAGGGAGGATCGATACTTTGCCCTTCCACGAAATGTTTGAGCCGGATGGTTCGATACGCCCCTGCTACGCGGAAGTGCAGAATTGGGTGGATCGGACCGGCATTGCCGGGCTCAATCGTCGAATGGATGAGGCGGAGGCGATCTTCCGGCGCATCGGCATCACCTTCGCCGTCTATGGGGAGGGGGGCGATCCGGAACGACTGATCCCCTTCGACCTGCTGCCCCGCATCTTCATGGCCCAGGAATGGCGCGTTCTGGACAAGGGCATCCGGCAACGGGCGCGGGCGCTCAACGCCTTCCTCCACGACGTCTATCATCGGGGAGAAATTGTGAAAGAGGGGGTCATGCCCGCGGACATCATCTATCAGAACAGCGCCTATCTGGCGGAAATGGCCGACTTCACCCCGCCGGGGAAGGTGTACAGCCATATCGTCGGCATCGACATCGTCCGCACCGGGCCAACCCGGTTCGAGGTGCTGGAGGATAATTGCCGCACCCCCTCCGGCGTGTCCTACATGCTGGAAAATCGTGAGATCATGACCCGCATGTTCCCGGAACTGTTCGCGCAGGGCGTGGTCGCGCCGGTCGACGATTATCCCGCGGAATTGCTGAAAAGCCTGAAGGAAGTCGCGCCGCCCGCCTGCAAGGGCGATCCGGTGGTGGTGGTGCTGACGCCCGGTTCGCTCAACAGCGCCTATTATGAGCACAGCTTCCTTGCCGACCTGATGGGCGTGGAACTGGTGGAGCCGGCGGACCTGTTCGTCGACGATGACCGGGTGTGGATGAAGACCACGCTGGGGCCGAAGGCGGTCGACGTCATCTACCGGCGCATCGACGATGAATATATCGACCCGCTGGTCTTTCGGCCGGACAGCCTGCTGGGCGTGCCCGGCATCTTCAACGTCTATCGCAATGGCGGTGTGACGCTGGCGTCCGCACCGGGATCGGGGATCGCGGACGACAAGGCCGTGTACATCTATGTGCCGGAAATGATCCGCTTCTATCTGGGCGAGCAGCCGATCCTGGACAATATCCAGACCTGGCAGTGCGGGAAGCCGGACGAATGCGCCTATGTGCTGGAAAATCTGCACGAACTGGTGGCGAAGGAAGTCCATGGATCGGGCGGCTACGGCATGCTGATCGGGCCGAAATCGACCAAGGACGAGATCGCGGCTTATGCCGACCGCATCCGCGCCAATCCGGGCGAGTTCATCGCCCAGCCGACGCTGGACCTGTCGACCGTGCCCACGCTGGGACCGGCGGCGGTGGTGGGGCGCCATGCGGATTTCCGCCCCTATTGCCTGGTGGGCAAGCAGATCAGGCTGGTGCCCGGCGGGCTGACGCGGGTGGCGCTGACCGAAGGATCGCTGGTGGTGAACTCCAGCCAGGGGGGCGGGGTGAAGGACACCTGGGTATTGCAGGATTGATGATGTTTAGAACCTTCATCACCCTTCTTCGTCATTCCCGCGAAGGCGGGAAACGCCAGTACGGCGAAGCCAATCCATTTCCCAAGCGTGCCACTAGGGGTGAGGTCAGGAGATGGATTCCCGCCTTCGCGGGAATGACGAATGCAAAGAGTATGCCTTCATGCTGAGCCGGACCGCCGAAAATCTCTTCTGGATGGCCCGCTACATGGAGCGCGCAGAGGCTACCGCCCGCCTGCTGACCATGGGCCAGCGCATGGCGATCCTGCCCGGCGCGCATCATCGCGACGAGTGGCGATCGGTGGTGCGGGCGACAGGCGCGCTCAACCATTTCCCCGAAGGCGCGCAGGTGACGGAAAGCGACGCCATCGCCTTCCTGATGCTGGACCTCGACAATCCCTCCTCCATCCGGTCCTGCCTGCTGAAAGCCCGCGCCAACGCCAAATCGGCCCGCACCATGTTGACGCAGGACATGTGGGAGGCGCTGAATGAAGGCTGGCGCAAGCTCGACAGCTATGACGTGGCGGAGGCGCGGCAGCAGCTTCCCGCGCTGATCGACTGGGTGAAGACGCGGGTGATGACCTTCCGCGGCGCGGCCCATTCGGGGCAACTCCGCAATGAGGGGCATGATTTCCTGCGCACCGGCTCCGCGCTGGAGCGGGCGCAGATGACGCTGCGCCTGCTGGACGTCAAATATTATGTGCTGCTGCCGGAAACGGAAGTGGTCGGCGGCAATCGCGACCATTATCAATGGACGTCGGTGCTGTATGCGCTGTCTGGCGCGCGGGCGTTCCACCATGTCTATGGCGGCACCTACACGCCCTGGCAGATCACCGATTTCCTGATGCTGAACCGCCTGTTCCCGCGCAGCGTCGCCTATTGCTACGACCAGCTTGCCTATCGGCTGAACCGTCTGGCCGGATGGCATGATGCGCGTTCGGCCTGCCATGACACCGTGCGGCAGATGGTGACCGATCTGGAGAAGCTGGACAGCGGCGAAATCTTCCGGGCGGGGCTGCATGAAACGGTGCAGAACGGCCTGATGAGCACCAACCGCCTGGGCGTCGAGATCGCCCAGGCCTATCATTTCGGCTGATGGGAGGACGCGCATGAAACTGCTCGTCCGCCACCAGACCATCTATCGCTATGAGGCTGCGGCCGGGCGGGTGGCGATGCGGCTGAAGCTGATGCCCGTCGACACGCCGACGCAGAAGGTGCTGGACTGGCAGGTCAGCGTCAATGGCGATCCGCTGACCGGCTTTCGCCGCAACAGCTATGGCGAGATGGAGGCGATCTGGGTCCGGCACGACCGGTTGGACAATGCCGTCATCGTCGCGGAAGGACTGGTCGAAACATGCGAAGGTCATGGCGTGGTGGGCTGGCTCGGCTGCCCGGTGAATCCGCGCTATTTCCTGCGGGAAACGCGGCTGACCGGGGCATCGCCGGAAATCCGGGCGATGGCGCTGTCCCTCCCCGACGGAGACGGGCCGCTGGCCCGGCTGCATGCGCTGTCGGCCGCCGTCAGCGATGCCGTGGCCTATCGCGCAGGCGTGACGACCACGAACACCACGGCGGCGGAGGCTTTCGCGCTGGGCGCCGGGGTCTGTCAGGACCATGCGCAGGTGTTCATCGCCGGCGCGCGGTCCATGGGCATCCCCGCGCGCTATGTGTCCGGCTATCTGCTGGCCGATGAGGGCGACGTGCTGCATGAGACTCATGGCTGGGCGGAGGCGCTGGTGCCCGAACTGGGCTGGGTGGGATTCGACCCCTCCAACCGGGTCTGCGTGACGGAGCGCTATCTGCGCCTCGCCTGCGGGCTGGATGCGGATGAGGCCGCGCCGATACGCGGCTCCGTGACCGTGGCGGGCGATATCTGGATTGACGCGGACGTCCGGATCGCGCAGGCGGAGGATGGGGTGGAGGAGCGGCAGCTCCAGCGGCAGCAACAACAGGGCGCGCAGACCACCACGCAGGGTTGAACGACGATAGGAGCCCTTGGGGCCATGACTTATTGTGTGGCGGTGCGCGTCGACCAGGGGCTGGTCATGCTGTCCGACACCCGCACCAATGCGGGGATGGACAATATCGCGCGCTTCCGGAAAAGCTTCACCTACAGCGTGCCGGGCGAGCGGGCGATCACCCTGATGTGCTCCGGCAATCTGTCTATCACCCAGGGGGTGAAGGCGATGCTGGGCCGCGCGATCAAGGATTCGGCGCTCGATCCGGATGTGGAGACGATCCTCAACTGCCCCACCATGCACCGCGTCGCGCAGATCGTGGGGGAGGCGATGTGCACCATGCAGGGCCGCTATCGCAGCACCATAGAGATGCAGGGCGCGGCGGCGGACGCCTCCATCCTGATCGCCGGGCAACGCAGGGGCGGCAAGCCGCGGCTTTACCTCATCTATTCGGCCGGCAATTTCATCGAGGCGACGGAGGACACGCCCTTCTTCCAGATCGGCGAGCATAAATATGGCAAGCCGATCCTGGATCGCATCATCAAGCGCGAAACCAGTCTGGAAGATGCGACCAAGGCAGTGTTGGTGTCGATGGATTCGACGCTGCGGTCCAACCTGTCGGTGGGGATGCCGCTGGACCTGACCGTGATAGAACGGGATGCCTTCGACTTCCGCGTGCGCACCCGGATCGAGGCGGACAATGAGGAGTTCCAGCTTCTCTCGCACAGCTGGTCCGCCGCGCTGCGCAAGGGGTTCGAGGATTTGCCCAACGTCCTCGATTGACGGGACGAAGGCGGCGGTCCAAGGCTCAGCTTCTCACCCTTCAAGCAAATCCATCGCTTGCGCGTCCGCCTGCTTCGCCTATCTCATCCCGACAGACGAATCGCAGCCGGAAAGACTTTCATGACCGCCACCCATTCGACCCGCATGCTGATCCTCGGTTCCGGCCCGGCCGGCCTGTCCGCCGCCATTTATGGCGCGCGCGCGGGCCTGGCGCCGATCGTGGTGCAGGGCATGCAGCCGGGCGGCCAGTTGACGATCACGACCGACGTCGAAAATTATCCGGGTTTCCGCGACGTGATCCAGGGGCCCTGGCTGATGGAACAGATGCAGGCGCAGGCGGAGCATGTCGGCGCGCAGATGATGTACGACCAGATCATCGACGTCGACCTGTCGGAACGGCCCTTCCGCCTGAAGGGCGACAGCGGCACGCTCTATTATGCCGACAGCCTGGTGATCGCGACCGGCGCCCAGGCCAAATGGCTGGGTGCGGAGGGCGAACAGCTTTTGCAGGGCAAGGGCGTCTCGGCCTGCGCGACCTGCGACGGCTTCTTCTATCGCGGCAAGAAGGTGGTGGTGATCGGCGGCGGCAATACCGCGGTGGAGGAGGCGCTGTACCTCACCAACCACAGCCATGACGTCACCCTGATCCACCGCCGCGACTCGCTCCGGGCGGAGAAGATCCTCCAGCAGCGCCTGTTCGCCCATCCGCACATCAAGGTGCTGTGGAACCAGGCGGTCGATCGCTTCGTGGGCGGCGGCGATCCCGAGGGGCTGGTCGGCGTCGACCTGATCGACACGGTGACCGGCCACAAATCGCATATAGAGACGGACGGCGCGTTCGTCGCCATCGGCCACCAGCCCGCTACGGAGCTGTTCGTCGACAAGCTGCCGATGGACGAGGGCTATCTGCTGGTGGAAAAGGGCACGACCCGGACCGCCATCCCTGGCGTTTTCGCGGCGGGCGACGTCAGCGACAAGGTCTATCGTCAGGCCGTTACCGCCGCCGGCATGGGCTGCATGGCCGCTCTGGATGTGGAGAAGTTCCTGGCCGAAGCCGATTTCGAGGCTGTCGCCGCCGAATGAAATGGTCAAGCGGTCGGATTGCGTAGCGTCAATGTCCGCAACTGGCCATCCCCGGCCTATCTCATAACGTCCCTGCCTCTTCTCTGCCGCTTAACCAATTTTCGTGGTAAATAAACTTTTCACAGCGGCCCGCGAACGGCATAGTCGACTCATGAATCAGGGGTCGGGCAGCGCTGTGGGGGAGATGCGGTTGTGAGTGCACCGTTCCGCTTTCCGCGCTTTTTCGTCACCAACCCCAGTCCCTGTCCCTATCTGCCCGGCAAAAGCGAGCGGAAGGTGTTCACTGAACTGAGCGGGGACAATGCGTCGGAACTGAACGATGCGCTCGGTCGCATCGGCTTCCGCCGCAGCCAGAATGTCGCCTATCGCCCCAGTTGCGCGGATTGCTCCGCCTGCGTGTCCGTGCGCGTCGTCGCGGGGGAGTTCGAGCCGAACGCCACCCAGCGCAAATTGCTGCGCCGGAACGAAGACCTGGTCATCACCGCCTGCAAGCCCTGGTCGACGGAGGAACAGTTCGAACTGCTCCAGCGCTATCTGCGCGCCCGGCATCCCGGCGGCGGCATGACCGAAATGGATGAGATGGACTTTGCCGACATGGTCGAACAGACCCCGGTGGAAAGCCATGTCGTCGAATATCGCGAACCAGGCGAAGATGGCCGTCCCGGCAGGCTGATCGGCGCCTGCCTTACCGACCGGCAGGGCGATGGCCTGTCGATGATCTACAGCTTCTTCGATACGGAGCTGGAGCATCGCAAGGGGTTGGGCAATTTCATCATCATGGACCATATCCTGCGCGCGGCGAAGGCGGGGTTGCCCTATGTCTATCTCGGCTATTGGGTCGAGGGATCGCAGCGGATGCAGTACAAGATACGCTACCGGCCGCTTGAACGACTGAGCCGCAACGGCTGGACCCGCTTCGACCCGCAGGAGCAGGCGCAGGCCGTGCAGCAGGCGGAAAGCCGCGACGAGCCGGCGCTGCCGCGCGAACTGGCGGCGATCTTCCGCAAATAAAGCCGGCGAAAAATCCAGCCCGTACGAAGGACGACCGATGGCGCTTTCGCGCGATCGGCATGGAACGGCTTAACGCCATTATGGATTGATTACGTACTACGGCATTGGAAATCTTATTTAACTTTTTCCGTTACTGCTTTCCCATGGATTGCAGAAATGGCGTTGGATCAGGACCGGCAGATGGACCGTTTTGCTGATCGCAGATTTGGGGAATTTGCCTCCGAACTGGCTCGGGACGGGCTGGAATGGGATGCGTTTCACTATCGCAACGAACTATTATTCTCTCCGGTCTTCCAGCGCGTTTCGCCGCCACTGATTCGCTGGATCGCTGATTATCGCGGCCGCATATTGTCGCGGGAGATCATGTCGGACCTTTTTGCCCGTCATTTTTCCTGCGACATCATCGGAAATGGCTGGCGGTCGATGCTGGACAGGCATGACTGGAAAGCGCTGGCCGACGCCGCCAAACGCTCCGCCCGTCCCGATCCCGTTCCCGTCCGCATGCACACCCTTGCCGGTGAAACGAGGTCGGGGATCGTGCGCATGTCGCTGGTCGTGGAGCCCGACGAGGCGCCGCTCTGGTACGGAACGATCGAGGACATCGATGAGAGGTACGACTGCGACCGCCGCGCACTGGCCGATGCCCTGGCGGAAAGCCGGCAGCATTATCGCTGGTCGGTCGAACTCAGTCCGCAGGTCCCCTGGACGGCATCGGTCAGCGGCGAAATCGAGGAGGTGGGACCCCGCTGGCAGGAACTGACCGGCATGGCCCCGGCGCGTGCGCGGGGCAGGGGGTGGATCGATTCGCTGCATCCCGACGATGTCGATCGCACGCTGGCCATCTGGACGGAAAAGCTCCATTCAGGCGATCCTGTCGACGTCGACTACCGGCTGCGCCTCTCCGACGGCGGCTATCGCTGGATGCGGTCGCGTGCCTCGGCGCGCCGCGACGCGAAGGGCCGGATCGTGCGCTGGTACGGAACGCTGGAGGATGTTCACGCGCAGAAACTGGCGCAGCGCGAACTGGCCGACAGCGAGGAACGCTTCCGCCTGGCGGTGCAGTCGGCGCGGCTGGGCATATGGGATTTCGACGCGGTCGCCGGCACACGGACATGGTCGCGGGAATTCCGGACGATGCTGGGCCTGTCTGATACCGAACCGGCGACGAGCGAACTGGCATTGCGGCTGGTGCACCCGGATGATCGGTCGCGTCTCGCCGGAATGCTGGACGCCGTCGCGAACGGGCGCATGCCGCCGCATTTCGAAGCCACGCTGAGGGTGCACAGGGCCGACACCGGCGCCCTGCGCTGGATCAAGAGCGTCGGCTGGAGCAGCTTCTCCGATTCCGGCAAGCCACTGCGCGTCATCGTGACCTTCCAGGATGTGACGGAAGAAAGGAACAGCGAGGAACGGATACGCTGGGCCGCCACGCACGATCCCATGACGCATATGCCCAATCGCGCGCTGTGGCAGACGACATTGGAGGAAATGACCGAGCAGGCGCGCCGGACGGGGGACAGTTTCGGCCTGATCCTGGTCGACATCGACGACCTGAAGCGGACCAACGACACGCTGGGCCATGATGCGGGCGATGCGCTGCTCTGCGGTTTTGCGCAGCGTTTCGCCTCCTGCGCGCCGGCCGATGCCATGATCGGGCGATTGGGCGGCGACGAGTTCGGCATGATCGCGCCTTCGCTCGCCAGCAGCGCGGCGCTTTCGGCCTGGAGCGCCGAATTGCTGGGCGGTGTGCGCGCGCCCTATGTCCATAATGGGCGGTCGCTCGATTATGGGATCAGCATGGGCGGCGCGGTGTTTGGCGAACATGGCGAGGATGCGGCGGAATTGCTGAAGGCGGCGGACCTGGCGCTTTATGCGTCCAAGTCCACCGGACGGGGCCGGCTGACGCTGTTCCAGTCGCAATTGCGCGCCGACGCGCAACAGCGCAGTTCGATGATCCACATGGCGCGGCAGGCGATCGTGGACGATCTGGTCGTCCCCTATTACCAGCCCAAGGCGGACATGAGGACCGGACGGATATTGGGCTATGAGGCGCTGCTGCGCTGGCAGCATCCCCGCACCGGCGTCCACGCGCCCGACACGATCGCGGCGGCTTTCGACAATGCGGAACTGGCCGTCGAACTTACCGAAAAGATGCTGGCGAAGGTCGTCCGCGACGTCGATCGATGGCTGCGCGCCGGCCATGATCCGGGCCGGGTCGCCATCAACGCCTCCGCCGCCGATTTCATGCAGCATGATTTTGCCGACTATGTCCTCGCCCATCTCGCGCGCTGCACCATCCCGCCGCAGCAGTTCGAGATCGAGGTGACGGAGACCGTTTTCCTGGGCCGGGGCGCCGAACAGGTGGAGCGGGCGTTGCACCGCCTGTCGTCGGCGGGCGTACGGATCGCGCTGGACGATTTCGGCACCGGCTACGCATCGCTCAGCCATTTGAAGCAATATCCGGTCGACGTGCTGAAGATCGACCGCAGTTTCATCAGCAATATCGAACAGGATGCGGGCGACGCCGTCATTGTCGACGCCATCGTCAAGCTGGGCAGCAGCCTGGGCATGGAGGTGGTGGCCGAAGGCGTCGAAACGGTGGGACAGGTCGAGATGCTGATCGCTCGCGGCTGCACCATCGGCCAGGGTTATCTGATGGGGCGCCCCCGGCCTTGGGCGGCGGTACGATCCCGCGCCGCCTAGAGCGATTTCCAGGCAGATGGAATAGTCTGCTGACCCGGAAAACGCGATAAAACAAAAACTTAGAGCAGTCGAGCCGATGCGATCGGATCGGAATCTGCTCCAGAGCGATTTCCAAGCGATCGTAACCGTCGCTGGTCAAGAAATCGCGGAAGATAAGGAAGCTGGAGCGGCGATCTGATTCATCGGAGCGAAAGCCGGTTTTTTCCGTTCCAATCCTTCCCGCGCGCACCGGAACAGCTCTGTCGATGCTACCGCACCCTGCGCCTGCGGACCGGAACTTCCGTCACATAGGTCCGG
Source organism: Sphingobium fuliginis (assembly GCF_004152845.1). GTDB lineage: Bacteria > Pseudomonadota > Alphaproteobacteria > Sphingomonadales > Sphingomonadaceae > Sphingobium > Sphingobium fuliginis. Next base: position 5,485 of record NZ_SEON01000013.1, on the reverse strand, counting down.
GTGGTGGTGACGGCGGGCTGGACCACGACCGTCGTGGTGGTGGAGCCGGGATAATAATAGCCGCCCGATATGAAGCCCGGCGCTTGCGTCGTCGTGATGACGGGTTCTCCCGGACCGGCGCGCCGCTCCGTCCGGTTCTGCCCGGCGGCATAGGGCGGCGGGTCGAAATCGACGCCGGGTCCACCCCGGACCTGCCCCTCGAAACGGCCTTCATAATCGCCGCTGAAGGTCTTGCCGTCCTTGTCCCGCCATGTGCCGCTCCAGCGCCCTTCATAGCCCAGCGGCGGTGGCGGCGGGTCATCCCGCGCGGTGACTTCGTCATCATAGCCGATGCCCGGCGGCGGTGGCGTGTCGCCTGCTTCCTCCCACGCGACGCCGTTGCGATAATCGCGCACGCGGCCATCCCGGTCGGTCATCACCGCATCGTCATAATAGCGCGACCAGCCATAGCCGCTGACGGGCGCCGGCAGCCCGTAAGCGCCATAGTTGCGGATATGATAGACGGGGTTGACCCAATAGCGTGGCAGGACATAGCCGACCACGGGCCTGCGATAGACCGCCCAGCCGCCCGGCGCGTACCAGCCCGCATGCCAACGGCCCTGATGGCGCGGACCCCAGCGGTGCACCGTGGTTCCCGCATGCACCGCCGGCCGGGCGGCCATTCCTCCACCCCCGACCGGCCCATTTGCGGAAACCGGCGCCGTCAACCCGATCGCCAGACCGGCGCCGGCCAGGATGAAGCTCCGGATATGCATGCTCAAATCCCCGTTTTCGGCTGATATGTTAACGACTTGTTTAGCATGATCGGCCGCCGCCATCCAAGCGCCGGCATTTCCATGCCTGTCCCGAAAAGAGGCACCGGCGCGCATTGCGGCCCGATATGTTCGCTATTTTGGTTCCCTGAACGTGCCGTTCATGGGTTTACGACCTAAACCAGACGCGACGCGATCCGCCCGACCAGCGCCTCCAGCCCGGTCCGGTCCGCACTGTCGAAGCGCGCCGGGATCGGACTGTCGAGGTCCAGCACGGCGACGACCCGGCCTTCGACGATCACCGGCACGACGATCTCCGAAGCGCTGGCGGCGTCGCAGGCGATATGGCCGGGAAAGGCGTGGACGTCCTCCACCAGTTGCGTCTGGCCGCTGGCCGCCGCGGCGCCGCAGACGCCCTTGCCCAGCGGGATGCGGATGCAGGCGGCCTTGCCCTGAAAGGGGCCAAGGACCAGTTCGCCGCCGACCATCCGGTAAAAGCCCGCCCAATTGAGGTCGGGCAGGAACTGCCAGATCAGCGCGGAGACATTGGCCATGTTGGCGATGGCATCGGGCTCGCCCGCCGTCAGCGCATCGGCGGCGGAGAGCAGGTCGTCATGGAGCGTGGCTTTGTCGGCACCGGCCGGGGGAGAAAAATCGAACATGGCCGGCATATAGGATGTGGCGCGGGTGCAGGCCAGACCGGTTAATCCAGCCTTACCTTGCCACGTCCCGCCTTGACCGAACTGCGCGCCTTCTTCGCGTCGACGCGCCGCGCCTTGGCGGCCTTGCCCGGCTTGGTCGCCTTGCGCGCCTTCGGCACGACCGTGGCGTCCCGGATCAATTCCACCAGGCGGGCCAGCACCTCCTGCCGGTTCAAGAGCTGCGATCGCGAGCCTTCGGAACGGAGGATCAGCACGCCCTCCGCCGTCATCCGCCGTCCGGCGATCGCCGCCAGCCGGTGCTTGACCGCCTCGGGCAGCGACGGGCTGTTCGCCACGTCGAAGCGCAACTGCACCGCGCTGTCCGTGGTGTTCACATGCTGGCCGCCAGCCCCGGTCGAGCGGACGAAGCTTTCCGACAGCTCGTCGCTGTCGATGGAGATCGACCGGGTGACGGGGATGCGTGGCAAGGGCGCTAAAGCCCGGCCTGTTCGAGCAGTTCCTGCCCGAAGCCCGCTGCCGCGAAGGTCGCGGGCAGGGGGGCGGTCGCTTCCGCCGGCGGCTTCTCCCCGCGCGGGATGCTGAGGAAGCGGCTGTGCAGCAGCATCGGCCCTTCGCCCGATCCATAGACCGGATCGCCCGCAATGCCGAAGCCCAGGCCATGCAGCGCATGGGTCCGGATCTGATGGGTGCGTCCGGTGCGGGGGGTGAAGACGATCAGCGAGCGTCCGTCCTTCTCCGCGATCTTGCGCCAGTCGGTGAACGCGGCCTTCCCCGCCTTCGCCGGGATCATCCGCCACCCCTGGGCGGGCGTGCTGATCTTCTTGAGCGACAGGCCGATGGTGCCGCTGTCCTCCGCCGGAACGCCGTCCACCACCGCGACATAGCGTTTCGCGACCGTTCCGGCCTCAAAGGCCGCGGCGAAGCGCTTGTGCGCCTTGGGATTGCGGGCGAGCAGCAGGCAGCCGCTGGTGTCTCGGTCCAGCCGGTGCACCGGCAGCGGCCAGCGCTGGAAGCCGAAGGTCAGCGAGGACAGGTGGTTTTCCAGCGAAAGCGACCCGTCACGCGGCGCGTCGACGGGCAGGCCCGCCGGCTTGTCGAGGATGATGGCCTCGCCATCGATGAACAGAACTCGGTCATGAAGCAGGGACAAGAGGCGTTTTTCCGTAAATGCAGGGCAGCGATTGACGCGCGTGCCGCTTCCTATAGGGCGTGGAGGGCATGGAGAACAGGGGGCATGAGGCGCATCCGCCGGGTGGAGGGCGGCTGGAATGGATCGATGTCGCACGCGGCATCGGGATCGTCGCCGTGGTCGCCGGCCATGTGTGGACGCGCGGGGGACTGCGCGACGCGATGTACAGTTTCCACATGCCGCTGTTCTTCCTGCTGTCGGGCCTCCTGTCCCGTCCGCAGCCGGCACGACGCTTCACCCGCCGCCAGCTTGCGTCCCAGATGCGGCCCTATGCGGCTTTCCTGATCCTGCTGATCCTGACGGATCAGGTCGTCGAAACGATGAAGGGCGGCAGGCCGATCTTCCATGACTGGCCGGGGGATCTGGCACCGATAGCGCTCGGCGGCTCCTGGTTGCGTGGGCCGTTCACCATATTCTGGTTCGTGCCCTGCCTGATGATGGCGCGCATCCTGTTCAACATGGTGCTGGCCCGCTGGCCCGACCCGCTCGACCGGCGCTGGGCGTTGCTGATGCTGCCGGTGCTGCTGATCGCCTATGGCGCGGGACAATGCACCAGCCTGTCGCCGCTGGGGCTGCTTACCGTACCCATGGCCCTGGTCCTGCTCTGGGTGGGGGCGGCATGGCAGCGCGTGGACTGGCGAAGCTGGATGCTGGCGCCGCTGGTCCCGCTGTCGCTGGCGGGGCTGACGGCGCTGCTGCCGACGCTCAACATGAAGGCCGCCGACTATGGCTGGCCCTTATTGTCCATCGCCTCGGCCATGGCCACCAGCTTCCTGCTTTTCCGCCTTTCGGTGCGGATCGCGCCCTTTGGCGGATGGATCGCCGCCATCGGGCGCGCGTCGCTGGTCGTCATGTATCTCCACGTGGCGGTCATTCACTATCTTTCGCCCTATATGGCCAAGCCGTGGCTGCTGGTGCAGGCGCTTCTGATACCGCTCGCCGCTTATTATCTGATCCGGGCCGTCCCCGGCGCGCAAAGGATTTTCCTATAGAGCGCGCTGCGTTACACGGGACGCGCGCTCCAGGCTTTTGTTGGGGCATCGTTTGATCGGAAGACCGGTTCCCGACCTTCGACAGGCCCAGCGCAGGCTTTCCGGCCCCGTCAATGCAGATGCCGCAGCTTGTCGGGATTGCGCATCACATAGATGCCGGTGACGCGCCCATCCTCGATGTCGAGCGCCGTGGTCTGGAGTTCGCCGTCCGCCTCCCGGGTGACGAAGCCCGGAAGGCCGTTGATCAATCCCACGCGCACCAGCGTCGACCCATATTTGCCGAACAGCACGGCCAGCGCCTTGTGCATCTGCATGACCGGGCCGAAGCCCAGCACGGGAACGATCGCGGCAGGGCGCTTGCCGCCGCCATCGCTGTGCAGGCTGACATCCCGTGCCAGCATCGCGCCCAGCGCCGCCATGTCGCCGCTCCGCGAGGCGGCGAAGCAGGCGCCGGCAATCTCCAGCCCGTGCTGTCTTTCCACCCGGTAGCGGGGTCTCGCCTCCCGCACATGGGCCCGCGCCCGCGCCGCCAGTTGACGGCAGGCCGCCGGATCGCGTTCGACCGTGGCGGCGATTTCCTCGAAGCCGACGCCGAAGACGTCATGCAGCAGGAAAGCCGCCCGCTCCAGCGGCGACAGCCGTTCCAGCGCCAGCATCAGCGGCAGCGTCACATCCTCTTCTTCCCCGGCGTCGTCCACCACCGGATCGGGCAGCCAGGGGCCGATATAGGTTTCGCGGTTGCGCCGCGCCGACTTGAGCTGGTCGAGGCACAGCCGCGTCACGGTGCGGCGCAGGAACGCTTCCGGCTCGCGCACCGCGTCGCGGTCGGCGCCCATCCATCGGATAAAGGCTTCCTGCACCACATCCTCGGCGTCCGCGACGGAACCCAGCATGCGATAGGCGACGCGGATGAGCCTGGGACGCAGCGGATCGAAGCTCTCCGCCGCGCCCCCATGCGCCCCCTGCGCCATCACGCGGCCGCCCTGGCCGGCGTGTCGTACCAGAGGCCGAAGCCCACCGCGATGCGGTTCCAGCCGTTGATGACGTTGATCATCAGGGTCAGCTTCACCTGCTCTTCCTCCGAAAACTCGGCTGCCAGCGCCTTGTGGGCCGCTTCATGGCTGTGCCCTTCGGAAAGGCGCGTCAAGGCCTCCGTCCATTCCAGCGCGGCCCGCTCGCGCGTCGTATAGCAGGGCGCCTCCCGCCAGGCGGAAAGCAGGTAGATGCGCTGTTCGCTTTCGCCCTGCGCGCGGGCCTCGACCGTGTGCATGTTGATGCAGTTGGCGCACTGGTTGATCTGCGACGCGCGGATCTTCACCAGCTCGATAAGGCTCGGCTCAAGGCTGGCATTGATGGCGGCGGAGGTGGCGAACCAGCTTTTCATAAGCTGGGGCGCGGCGGCAAAGGGGTCGAGCTTGGCAGTCATGTCAGCACCTTTCTTCCTGAGTTATGCCGACATGACGAGACAGGATCGGCTGGCGTGACATGGGTCGCGAAAAAAATGCCATATCGGCGATTGGAAGGGGGGAACAGCGGCACTGCTCCACTCCACCCCTTCAAACCAGCCACTTGCCTTGTCTGGACCTGGAGGGAAGGGGCTTGATGTCCCCTAACCGCCCCCTAGAGCCAATCGACATTCAGCCCTGACGGCCTGCAAATGACACTTTTCCGTGCTTCCGGTGCTCACCCACTTCGAGTAGGCTGCGCTCCGGGTCACGGAAAACCATCATTTTCGGCTCGTCATCATCTGAATGTCGATTGGCTCTAGGCCGTAGTGACGATTTAATCATTTGAGCCATAGCATGATGCTGGCGAGTTTGACGAAGCCGAGGAAGTTTGCGGCGAGTTTGTCATAGCGTGTTGCGATGCGGCGCCACTGCTTGAGCTTGG
>NZ_SEON01000012.1 GCF_004152845.1 Sphingobium fuliginis | reverse complement strand
GAGGGCTTCTTCGCCAAGCTCAAGCAGTGGCGCCGTATCGCAACACGCTATGACAAACTCGCCGCAAACTTCCTCGGCTTCGTCAAACTCGCCAGCATCATGCTATGGCTCAAATGATTAAATCGTCGCTACGGCCTAGAGTCCGTTCTTGCCATCGTGCGGTGCGGCTCGTTTCGCGCGGCGGCGCTGGACCTTGGCATATCGACAACGGCCATAAGCAATGCGGTTGGCAAGCTCGAGCGACAGCTTGCGGTGCGGCTGTTCAACCGTACCACGCGCAGCGTCTCGCTCACCCATGCGGGGCGGATCTTCGTCGCACAGATCAGGCCGGCGCTCGAGGACATCCAAAAGGCTTCGAAAGGCCTTTGCCGGATTCGACCCGTAGACCGTCTCCCGGTTCGACGAGGACGATTCGCGCGTTTGATGGCTGATTCCGGCATCGTTCGCGCCCAAGCCAAAATCCGCGCCACCATTCGCGGCGCGCAGATTTATTGCGAGATGTCCGAGCGCGGCGAAAGCTTCACCGACTATTGCTGGGCCTTCACCGACGGCAAGCCGATCAAGAACGCCGGCGGCGCGTGGATCGCTACCTCGCCGTTCTCGGAGTCGATCTCCAAGGACATGAAAAAACGCGGCTTAAAATTTGTCGGGCCGACGATCGTCTATGCCTGGAGGCAGGCGGTCGGCATCGTCAACGACCATGAACAAGGCTGCCTCCGCAGGGACGCACGTTAGCAAACCGTGCGGTTCCGAGACCGCGCCGGATCAGGATCAGAGCGGCAATGGCGCGGCCGGATTGACGAGACCTGCATCGCGCAGCTCGCGCCAGAAGTCGGCCGAGATCGTCTGGTTCAACGCTGCTGTGTCCTCAGCGATGCGCTGCGGGCGGCTGGCTCCAGGGATGACGGCTGCCACCGCCGGATTGGCTGCAGCCCCGCCGCCTTCATGCTGATGCTGTAGCGGTCCGCAATTGCCTTGATCGCAGCAACCTTGGCGAGAATTTCCGGCGTGGCAGGTGCATATTCGAAATTCGGCCCCCCAACGAGCGCGCCCGAGCTATAGGGGCCGCCGACAACGATGCCCAAGCCGCGCTCAGCGACCTTCGGCATGAGGCGTTCGAGCGCACGGTCGTGGTCGAGCAGCGTGTAACGTCCAGCGAGCAGCGAACCATCGGGGCGCGGGCCATCGAGATCGAGCAGCAGCTCGACCGCCTCGACCCGGTTGACGCCGAGGCCCCAGGCCTTGATCGTGCCCTCGTCGCGCAGCCGGTCGAGCGCCTTGAACGCGCCGGTGCGGGCTTCCTCAAACTTCGCCAGCCATTCGTCGCCATAGAAGTCCTGCGCCACGTCATGGACCCAGAAGATGTCGATATGGTCGGTCTGCAGGCGCTTCAGGCTGTCCTCGATCGAGCGCAGCGTCGCGTCGTGCGAATAGTCGTTGATCACGTTGTTGGGTCGCCCATTGGCGAACACGGCGCCCTTCTCGCCATTGTCGCGCGGCGCATCATCCACCTCGTCGAGCACGATCCGGCCGGCCTTGGTGCTGATCACATATTGATCGCGCGGCTTGTCCCTGAGCGCCTCGCCCATGCGGATCTCAGCGAGACCGCCGTAGAAAGGCGCATTGTCGAAATAGCGGATGCCGTCGTCCCACGCTGCTTCGACGGTGGCGAGCGCTTCCGCATCGGGAATCGCGCGAAACATATTACCGAGCGGCGCGGCACCGAAGCCGAGTTTGGAGGAAGGATGTCCTTGAGGGCCATGATGTTGATCCCTGTTTCTGTGATCTCGTTCAGGCGACCGCCGCCGGCGCGAGCGTGAAGGCGCTTCGCTCCGCGAGGTCGTTGATGGCGGCGAGATAGGTTTGAAAGTGCGGGGATGCACGATGCGCTGCCACCGCGTCGGCGTCTTCATAAAGCTCGTCGAGCACGAACCGGTCCGGCTCCGCCTGATCGGTCCAGAGATCGTAGCGCAGATTGCCGGGCTCGGATCGCGAAGGCGCGATCATGCCGTCGAGCAGATGGCGCAACGCGTCGGCCTTGCCGGTGCGAGCGGTCAGCACGGCGACGATCTTGATATGGCTGGTCATGGCGGTTGCTCCTGCCTGGAATGGATGGAGGGACGAGGCGGGGCGCGTTCGCAGCGCCCCACCGGTCATCCGAGTTCTCACGCGGTCTGCCGCGCGTCGAGTGCCTTGACCAGCGCCTTGGCGATGGGGTGGTCCGAACGCGGGTTCTGACCGGTGATCAACTCGCGGTCGATGACGACGTTCGGCTCGAAGTCCACGGCGGTCGTCTCCACCTTGCCGCCGGCGGCGGTCAGCGCCTGCGGCATGTCGAAATACATCTTGGCATGCAGGATGTGATCCTCGACCACCTTCTCCTCACTGCCTGAGAAGATCGTCATGCGATAGCCGGCATAGGGCCAGTTCTTCGCCCATTCGCGCGCCTTGTCGTCGGCGCCGGCGATCAGCGCGGCGCGGAACGCACGCGGATCATCCATCGCCGCGGCGAGCGCGATCGGGCCGTGGCAAAGCAGCGCCGTCGGCTTGGCCGTTTCGTGGAAGTGACGCAGGATCTCGCCCACTTCGGCGTCCTGCATCAGGTCGACCACCGGGGCCTGGCCGCCGGGGAAGAAGACACCGGCATACTGGTCGAGCCCGCCATCGATGACTGAGCGTAGCGTCACCGGCGCGTTCATGGCGGGGCTGTTGTCGTAATAATCGCGAGCGGCGCGGTAGGCCACTTCGTCATTCTCGAAATGCGCCGGCGCGTCCGACGCGGCATCGATGATCGGCTTGCTGCCGTTCGGGGTGGCGAGCACGACCTTATAACCGGCAGCTTCGAGCGCCATCGCCGGGACGACCGTCTCGTTGAGATACTGACCCGTAGCGCCCCATTTGTTGCCCTGCACCTCGATGCGGGTGGCGTTGGAGCCGATCAGCAGAACCTTACCCTTGCTCATGGAAACCTCCTGTCTTCGATCTCGTCCGCATTCCGGACGACCAGGAGATGCGCCTTTCGCACTCATTGCAGAAGTTTATTTCTTGGATTTTAGATATATGTGTGAGAGCATAACTCATGCGCTACGACCTCAATCTGCTGCCGATCTTCATCGCGCTGATGGAGGAGCGCAGCGTCACCCGTGCCGCTGAGCGTCTGGGCATGACGCAACCAGCGCTGTCCAATGCGCTGGCCCGGCTGCGGTTGATGCTGAAGGACCAGCTGTTCATCCGTGAGCGCTACGGCATCCAGCCGACCCCGATCGCCTTGGAGCTGGCGCCGCAAATTGCGGACGCACTCGCCAGCCTGGATGACGCCGTGCTCGGGCAGCAGGACTTCGACCCCGCCAGTGCCGAGCAACTCTTCACCATCGCGCCCAATGGTTATGTCGAGTTCGTGATCGTGCCAGTCCTGGTAGCGAAGCTTGCTGAAGTCGCGCCCCGCATCAAGCTGCGGCTCACGCCTTACGGCAACGACCTGACCGAGACCGGCGTCGTCTCCGGCACCACGGCGATGGTGCTCGGCCGCATCATCGATCCGCCCGACAATCTCGTGGTTCAGCATCTGATGGACGAGGCGCTGGACTGCGTCGTGCGTGCCGGGCATCCGGACATCGGCGACGCGATCACGCGCGAGCAGTTCGAGGGCATGCGCCACGTCAACGTGGTGCCGCCCGGCCGCATGCGCGCCGGGCTGTTCCAGGCGCTGGCACAGCAGAACCTGAAGCGAGAGGTCGCGCTGTCGGTCACCAATTTCTTTGCTGTGGCGGAGATGATCGGGGTGACCGACTACGTTGCGACCCTACCACGGTTGATCTGCCGGCGGTTAGCGCATGATCCTCGCTTGCATATTCTGCCCGCGCCGGTCGATCTCGGCACCTTCCCCGTCGAGATGGCATGGCATGTCCGCTACCGTCACGACCCGGCGCACCGCTGGTTGCGTGGACTTGTCGGGCAAGTGATCGGCGAACTAGCGGCGCCAGCTCGACGTTAGCCTTCCCTCCGCTGATCACGCTTTCGGACGCTTGCTCCCGCCTGTTCTCGAACGAGCCTGACCGCGCACGGCACAGAGAATATCTGACGTGCGGGGCGGTTGGTCATTCGCTGAGGTTTAAATAGTATCTTGTGTGCTTCAGTTCTCCTTCCTTGCGAAGGGCTCCTAACTCCACCAGTTCTGCGAGATCGCGAGTGGCTGTCGCGGGGGCTGCGTCGGTGATGGTCCGGTAGTTTGCCGCGCTCAGGCCACCCCTGAAGCCGTCCGGTCCTTCGGCGAACATCCGGATCAGGGCCTTCTCCTGCCGTGCGTTGATCCGACTGCGGAGACGGTCGAGCAGCTTTGCCTTAGCCAAGAGGAAATGAACCCGATCAAGCGTGCGCTGTTGGGCGGCGAGCACGATATCCGAGAACCATTCGAGCCAATCGTCGATCCGGTTGGATATACTCGCACGCTGAAGCTGGGCGTAATAGTCCTTGCGATGGCGCTGGACCATCTCTGCAAGAGCCGTGATTGCGGGCGCGTCAAGCCCTTGGGCCAGGGCCTTTTCCGCAATCGCGCGGCCGAGGCGCCCGTTGCCATCTTCGAAGGGATGGATGGACTCGAACCATAGATGAGCAATACCCGCTCGCGTCAGCGCGCTCACCGGTGAAGGGCCCGTCGGCCCGGTATCGTTGAACCAGGCAATGAATGCGTCCATCTCGCCTGGCACCGCTTGCGATGGCGGCGCCTCGAAATGCACCTTCGGCGCGTGCACGGCTCCCGATACGATCTGCATGGGATCGGCATGTGATCGATATCGGCCTATGTCGGCGAGGTCCCGCCTACCGTTCATGAGCAAGGCGTGCCAATGGAACAGCATGGCATCGCTGACCGGCTCGCCATAGCTGCGGAAGAGATTCGCCATGAGTTCTGCAGCGCCCGCCTCGGCGGCATTGGCTCGGCGGTGGTCGGCCTTGATCCCCAAATGCTTCGCGACCGACGACTGCACGCTCGCGCGATCGAGGATCTCTCCCTCAATTGCAGAGCTATCGACAGCTTCTTGTGCCATGAGTTCGATGGAAAGGTTCTGACGATCGTCGGCATGGAGGTGGGCCATGACACCGACCAGAATACCGGCACCCTTCAGAAACTGGTCCTCACGGCCTCTCAGACGCGTCGCGTCATAGGCGAAGTTAGACCAGTCGGGTTGTTGCCAATTCCAACGCATGATCGATAGCACTCCTTTATATCGATCACCATATCGCGCAATCTGATTTATATAAACGCTTTTTATCGCTCAGCTTTGTCGCAACCACGGTCTGTCCGAAAATTGTAGGCGTATTTCGGACAGACCCCAGCCGCTGCCAGCGGGGCTCGAACCGCTCCGTCCGTTCACGTCCAGCCTTTTCCACGAATTCAGATCGTGCTAATGATCCCTCTGGCGACTTCGCAAGTCTATGATTTGACTGCGAAATCAATCGTTTAGGTGCCCCGCGATAAAGCTCTTCTGGCACCATTTTCCCGTCCGAAGACGTCCCGGAAACGGCTGAAATATGTTGTTCCTTGAGCTATAACCGTCCGGTGAAATCCGGGCAGATACGGCACCAATTGGGCACGAGGGGTGGTATATCCGAGGGTATCGTTTTCCGTCCTTTGCAAGGACGATACCCCCGATGAGCACCCTGTTCGCGACCAACTAGCCAACGCCAAACCGCAAGCCAAGGACTTAAAGCTGTCGGGCGGCGGTGGTCTCTATCTTCTCGTGCGGACCAACGGCGCGGAGCTTTGGCGCCTCAATTATCGCTATCTCGCAAAGGGTCGGTCGCTCGCTTTCGGGGCATGGCCGAGATCGCATCGAGCAAGATTCCTTGGCTGCTGGACAAGACCTATCCCAAGATCGGCAACAGACCCGTCTCCAAAATCACGGCGCAGGAGATTGTGGCCGTCCTGCGCTTCATCGATGAGACAGGCCGCTACGAAGGCACGTCCTATGCGGACCCTCCTTGGGCGCATCTTCCGCTACGCCGTCGCGACCATGGTTGCTGAATGTCAAAAGTGCCTATGCTTCACGCTGGAGACGGTGCAGATGAGCCTCCTTCTCTCCGGTCATGACCGCGGTTTCCACTGGTCCGGTGCTGTAGGCGTAACATCGTCCAAGCATCTCCGGATTGTCGCGGGCAGGGCGACCGGCAGCTTGTGAGGGGCGGTAGCGCCGACCGATGGCTATGAGCCAAGTACGCGCCAAGATGGTGGCGGCTTCAAGTTGATCCTGCTCGAAAACCAGACTGGCCCATGCGGCAAAGCCTGTTCCCAATGGCCTTCCCCGAAGCTCCAGCGGCTCCAGGATCGCGCCCTGCCGGACCAGCCAGCGACAGACCAGCCGACCATTTCGCCAGATCGTCATGGGGACAGGCAATTCGACTTCGTCCGGGACCTCCGCTTCATAGAGTATCTCCGTCGATGGTCTTTGAGCATGGCCAATGGCCATGACAGCCAGGTCCAGAAGGTGGGTGCAATGATGGCGTGCAATCCCCCCGGCGTAAAAGTCGCGGGTTCGCGTGCTGATCGGCAGGCCCACCAAGGACTGAAGCTGGTGGACTGCGGCAGGGCATGCCGTGGTGGGAATGCGGACGCTTTCGCCGGTAATGGCGGTCACGATCGAGCAGTCGTGCACGATGGAACAGCGCATCTCGTGAAAATTGTCGAGGAGATGGGCGTTGACCCGATTGGATTGCGCGCGCAGGGATACGCGGCGAATGGTGGCGCCGGTCCCGTAATCGGGATTGAGTGGAAAGTTGAGTTGCTTAGGTCTCATGACAAGGGCGCGAACCTGCCGACATGGTTGCGACGTTCATGCGGCTTGCAGCGCGCTTTGTCCATCGCCCTGGGTTACATGAAACGCGGCGGTCGCTTCGCCAGGAAGGCGGCGACTCCTTCCCGCCCCTCCGCCGCACCGGCCGATTCGGCAATCGAGGCGGCTTCGCGCTCCAGCTGGGCGGAAAGGTCGGCGGTTGCCGATTCCATCAACAAGGCGCGACATCTGGCGAGTGCGCGGATCGGCCCCTTCGCGAGCGCCGACGCGACGGTCGACGCCTCGGCGCGGAGCGCATCGTCGGTGACCACGCGCGTCACAAGGCCGAATTGCGCCGCTTCATCCGCCCCGATCCGTCGATTGGTGAACAGCATCTCCAGCGCCCGGCGCATCCCGATCAGGCGCGGCAACCACCATGATGCGCCGCCATCCGGCGTCAGCCCGACGGCGCTGTAGGCCGAGGTGAAATGCGCGGAGGCGGCTGCGAGCGCAATATCTCCCAATATCGCAAGGCTGAGCCCCGCGCCGGCCGCGGGGCCGTTGATTGCGGTGACCAGAGGCTTTTCCATCGTGGCAAGCCGATGAATGCCGGCATGGAAACTGTGCGCGAGGGCACCGACCGCCGCTTCGGCATCTTCCCCGGCCGCGGAGAAGGCATCGATGTCGCCGCCGACGCAGAAGAATTTGCCGCTTCCGGTCAGGACGACGCAGCGTATTTGCTGGTCCGCCGCGCAGTGCTCCGCCAGTTCATGCAGGCGGAGTGCGAATTCAGGATCGACGGCGTTGCGCTTTTCGGGGCGCGCCAGCGTCAGCCAGGCGACGCCGTCCTCGATGTCGAGCGTGATGGCCGGGCTGTTCATCGGGCGCCAGCCCTTTCCGCCTGCCGCCACGCCAGACGCATGAGTTCCGGCAGCACCGCGACGCGCTCGCGCGCCTGCGCGGAGGACGCATTGCCGCGAATGACCCGGCCCTTGATGCCATGGAAGATGGCGGCGAGGCGAAAGAAGTTGAAGGCGATATAGAAGTCGTAACCCGGCATGTCCGCCAGCCCCCTGCGCCGACAATAGGCGGCGAGATAGGCCTCTTCATCGGCTATGCCGAGCGCGGCGGGGTCGCTCCCGCCCAGGCCGGCGACGATATGCGGCGGCATCCGATACATCATCGCGTGATAGGCGAAGTCGGCGCCCGGATGGCCGAGCGTCGAAAGCTCCCAGTCGAGCACGGCCAACACGCGCGGCTGCGTCGGGTGGAAGATCAGATTGTCGATGCGGAAATCGCCATGGACGATGCTCGTTTCCTCGCCCGGCGGGATGTGGGCGGGGAGCCATTCCACCAGCCTGTCCATATAGGGATCGCGCCCTGCCTCCGCGTCCTCAAGATATTGGCGGGACCAGCGCGCGATCTGCCGTTCGAAATAGTTTCCGGGTCGGCCATAGTCCGCAAGGCCGGCGGCCACATGATCGATGCTGTGGAGGTCGGCGATCGTGGCGTTCATCGCATCGAAGAGCGCGGCTCTTTCTGCGGGGGACACATCGGGGACCGCGGCATCCCAGAAGATGCGGCCCTCCACCATGTCCATGACGTAGAAGATCGTGCCGATGATCGCGGGATCGGTGCACAGGCCATGGACGGCGGCGACCGGGAATCCTGCCCCGGAGAGGCCGGCGATCACTCTCGCCTCCCGGTCGAGCGCATGGGCCCCTTTGAGCAGGGGGCCGGGCGGTTGCTTGCGCAGGACGTAGCTCTTGCCCGGCGTGATCAGCTTGTAGGTCGGATTGGACTGCCCGCCCTTGAACTGCTCGACCCTGAGCGGCCCGCCATAATCGGCGACATTGGCGCGCATCCAGGCGTCCAGCGCTCCCAGATCCAGCTCATAGCCGGGGCGGACGGCGGCGGTGCCGCTATTGTCTTCGACCAGGGCATTCATCGTGCGTCGCCTTCCCTTGAAATGGGCGGGGGCAGCCATTGGCCGTTCAGCATGTCGGGCTTCGGTCCGTAGGCGCGGATCACCACGAAAAATGGGCCAGCCGGTGCGGGAAGCCAGTTTCCATCGGAGGATGCGGCGTGTTGGATGCGGATTTCGATCGACCCATCCTTCTGCATCTTCAGGCCCTTTGTCCGGTCGCTCACCAGATAGCGGCGCAGCGGATTGGGATGAAGGGCGAAGGTCTTCGCGTCGTAGAGGGTGACGGACCAGAAGCTGTTGACGGGCGGAGGCCTTTGCAGCCGCAGCATGTAGCGCGACGACGCGCCGTCCAGCGCCGCGCCCTGGCCGTCCGCGAACGTGGTGTAGGACGCATTTTCCTCCCGCACATTCGCGCCGAGGCCGGCCATGTTGATGACGGACCGGCGCAGATAATTGAAACCGTAAACGCCCTTGTTGACCTTCATCCAGCCCGTGCCGGTGGGTTCGCCCAACTGCGACTTGGCGCGGGTGAGCATGTCCAGCGCCTCCGCGTAACCGCTTTCGATCGCGGCTCGCATGGCCGGGGTCAGCCTGTCAGGGTTGAACGGGCGGTCGCCCGCTATGCCGAGCAGCCGGAATCGCGACACAAGCGCCTCCTCGCCCGGCTGCCAGCCATTGGCCCGAAGCAGATAGTCGAGCGCCCGGAAATAGCCGATAGCGCCAGAGGCGGGTGGTGGTGGCGATGTTTCGCCATCAGAGTCCGCCGTCCCTTCGCCTTCCGGAACGATGATCCGGACCGCATCCTGAAAAGCACGCGCAGTCCGGACTTCGGCGTCGGACTGGGCGAAGGCGCGCATCAGGATCCATAGCTGGGTGGTGGCGGCTGGATAGACCGTGACCCCGGCGGGCGGGATGCCGCGCCAGCCGCGCGGCACCAGCAGGAAGCGGCTGCCTTTGACGCCTATCGTGCGATTGCTGAGATTGCTGGGATTGCCGAAAATGTCGAAGATGTTGAGCGTGAAATATTTGAGCTGCGTGGCCGGGATGTCGATTTCGACCGGCCCCTTGCTCAGGTCGATCCAGGCGGTGGAGTAAAGCGTGTCCGTATTGGGCACCTTGAAGGTGGCATAGTCCGGCCCCGCCAGGTTCCTCTCATGCGCGAAGCGGTTGAATCCGGTATAATTGCTCGAACTTCGATCGAACACCTGCCGATAGAGTTGCTCATAATGCAGATAGGCAGCCATGCCATAGACGGTCGCATCGAATGCGACGGTCCGGAGCAGGGTGGCGCGGTCCTTCTCGTCCCTGGGCAGCAGGTCCTCGCCATATCCGGCTTGCGAAGTGGGCGCTTCCGGCGCGGCGAAGTTCGCTGGCTCGGCATGCCCAGCGGTCGACATAAGGATCGGCAGGAGGACCAGCATCGGCCGCATGGCCGGCATCCATCGTCCAGCGTTCATCCCTGCGCCGCCTTCCAGTCGCGCTTGATCTTCTTGGCCAGGCTCCACTTATGAACCTCGGTCGGGCCGTCGTAGATGCGGAAGGCGCGGATTTCCCGGAACGCCTGCTCGACGATGGTGTCGCCGGACACGCCCGTCCCGCCCATCACCTGAACGCAGCGGTCGGCGACGCGGAACAGCGCGTCCGACACCGCGACCTTCGCCATGGAGCTTTCCGCCGTGCCGAGCGAACCCGTGTCGAGAACGCCCGCGCACCAGTCGATCATGCGTTCGGCCTGCTTCAGGTCGATGAGGTTGTCCGCCAGCATGAAGCCGACGCCTTCATGATCGACCAGCGGCTTGCCGAAGGCGTGGCGGCGGCAGGCATAGTCGGTGGCGATTTCCTGCGCGCGCGTCGCAAGGCCGAGCCAGCGCATGCAGTGGGACAGGCGGGCAGGGCTGAGGCGTATCTGCGCATAGGCGAAGCCTTCTCCGCTCGCGCCCAGCATCTGGTCCGCCGGAACGCGCAGATCGACGATGTCGACCTCCGCATGCCCGCCGGGCATCGAACTGTCGATCGTGTCGATCACGCGCACCGTCCGGATCGCCGGGTCGGGCAGGTCGACAAGGAACATGCAGGCGCCCTCGTCCGACCGGGCCATGACGATGCCCACGCGCGCCCCTTCCGCCCCGGTGATGAACTTCTTGCGGCCGTTGATGACCCAATGATTGCCGTCGAGCCGGCAGGTCGTCTGCATCATCGACGGATCGGACCCCGCGCCGCCGGTTTCGGCAGGCTCGGTCATGAAGAAGGCGGAGCGCGCTTCGCCCCTCACCAGCGGGTCGAGAAATCGCGTCTTCTGTTCGGCGCTGCCGACCTTTCCGAGCAGATACATATTGCCTTCGTCAGGCGCGGCGGTGTTGCAGGCGAGGGGGCCGAGCGGCGACAGGCCGGTCTTGATGAGGACGATGGCCGTTTCCCGCTGCGTCAGATGCGATCCGTCAGGCAGGATATGCGGGGTAAGCACGCCTGCTTCGCGTGCTTTTGCGCGCAGCTCCGCGACGAGCGCGTCTTCCGGGCCATGGAAGCCGAGGCGACTGTCCTTTTCATAGGGAATGATCACGGTCCGGACGAAGGCTTCCACTTTCGACGCGATGGCGTTCGCTCGCTCGGTCATTGCGCAGTGCTCCCCCCATCGATCACAAGTTCGGCGCCCGTCATGTAGCGGGACTCGTCGCTTGCCAGGAACAGGATTCCATCCGCTATCTCCTCCGCTTCCCCGATCCGGCCGAGCGGGACATCCGCCAGCAGGCTCCTGGCTGTTTCCGCATCGGCATAGGCAGGCGCGGTCAGCGGCGTCGCGATGTGACCGGGGTGAATGGAGTTCGCCCGCACGCCATTGCCGGCGGCAGCGCATTCGAGGGCGGTCGCCTTGGTGAACATCCGGACACCCCCCTTAGCCGCGCTGTAGGAGCCGGTGCCCGCCCCGGCCACGATGCCCCGAATGGAGGACATGTTGACGATCGCGCCCCGGCCCGAGGCGGCGAGCAGCGGCATCATATATTTGGTGCCCAGGAAAACACTGTCGAGATTGACGGCGATGATCGAGCGCCATTGCGCCAATGTCGTGTCCGCAATCGACGCGAACTTGCCGAACCCGGCATTGTTCACGAGGATGTCGAGCGTGCCGAACCGTGTTCGTATCCGATCCGCCAGCGCGACCCATGCCTGTTCATCGGTGACGTCCATGACGGCGACCTCATGGCCGTCGCCCGGCAGGGACTTGGCCGCATCCGACAGGGCATCTCCATTGCGGTCCGCCAGGATGAGTGTCGCGCTCTCCGTCGCGAAGCGCCGTGCGGTGGCGAGCCCGATGCCCGAAGCGGCGCCGGTGATGAGCGCGATCCGCGCCTGAAGCCTGCTCACGATCTTTCCTCTTCTGCGTCAGCCTTGCCCTTGCTGAGCGAAATCAGGCTGTCGAATAGCGGATTTTCCCGCGCAAGGATCGATTGCGTCCGCTGCGCGATCACCGGATCGTAACGGGTCGTGGTAAAGACGTAGAACCGGTCATTCCGGATGCCGTCGAACGCCTGCGCGGCGACTTCCTCAGGCGATGGGGCATTCTGGAACAGATTGTCCGAAATCGACTGGAACTCGGCGGCTTCCGCCGGCTGCCCATCACTGGATCGCAGATGGGCAGGGCGGGATCGTTCGGCCTCGTAAATGCGGGTTGCGACCAGGCCGGGACACAGCATCGTGACGCCAATCGGGGCGTTCCGCTCACGCAGGCCGGCATAGAGCGCTTCGGTGATGCGGACGACGGCATGTTTGGACGCGCCATAGACGGCGGAGCCTTCGCCGCTCACGAAGCCGGCCACGGACGCGGTGTTGAGAATATGTCCCGGCCGTCCCTCGGCCAGCATCCGGGGCACGAAGCTGCGGATGCCGTTGACCACGCCCTCCATGTTGACCCCGAAGGCCCAGCGCCAGTCCTCCAGCCCATATTCCCAGACGAGCCGGTGGCGGCCGCCGGGGACGACGCCGGCATTGTTGCACAGCAGGGATACCTCGCCGAAGCGCGACCATGCGAGGTCGGCCAGAGCCTGTACCGCCTCCGGATCGGCCACGTCGGTTCTGTGGAGCGCGATGGCCGCGCTGTCGATGGTGCCGGCCACTGCTTCAAGGTCGGCAAGATTGATGTCGGCGAGGACCAGCTTCATCCCCTCCCGCGCGGCAAGATGCGCGAGCGCCGCGCCGATGCCGCTGCCGGCCCCCGTAATGACTGCCGTCCTGCCCTTGAAGTCCCTCATCCGGGCGTGCTCCTCTCGCATCGGCCGAACCGGGATCGGCCCTGTATAAGCGTGCGATGTAGTCGACCGTCCGGTCGGACGTCAACTCCTTATCAGAAGTTGACCGCGATCGCGAAGCGGCATAGCCATGTTCAACCGACCGGACGGTCCATGCATTATCGGAGAGACGATGACTGATCTTCTGCCCCCGCTCGCCAGCCTTGGCCGCCTGCGTCGCGACGCCCCGAAGACCGTCGCGGGATTTCGCCGCTGGCGCGCGATCATCGATACCGATGGCGCTGTCCCCGCCCGGATGAAGCGATTGTTCGTCGCCTGCGCCGCCACGATGAAGGGCTATCGGGAACTTGCGACGCGGGAACTGGCCGAAGCCCGGGCGGCCGGTCTCACCGAGGCGGAGGCCGGCGCGGCGATCGCAATCCTGGCAAGCGTGCGCGGCGAGGGGGCGTCGCTGCGCTTCCATGATCTTTTCCGGGAAATCTACCCCGAAGCCGTCGATCCCGATTGGCCCGACGACGACATGGTGGTGGAAGATGGCGCGGCGCAGGCCAATTTCCTTCAATATTTCGGCACCATGCCCCCTTCGCTGGGCAAGCTGTTCGAGGTCAAGCCCCTTGGCGCCGACGCCTATTATCTCATGCGCGAGGGGACTTTGTCGGGGACGGCGCTGGGGCCTGTCCATGCGGAACTGCTGCTCGTCACCGTCCTCGTCGCCGATTATAGTTCATGGGCGTCCGTTCACATGAAGGGCGCGCGCACCGCCGGCGCCAGCGAGGAAGCAGTGGCCGAAGCGGTGATCTGCGCCGTGCCGACCGCCGGCCTGTCCGCCTGGGTCATCGGCGCGACCGCGATGGATGCGTGAGGGTCGTCCGTCCTTAAAGACCGCTGACGAGGTGCCCGCCATCCACCGCGATGACCGCGCCCGTCATGTAGCGCGACTGATCGGAACATAGCAGCAGGAGCGGCCCGTCCAGATCCTGCATCTGGCCCAGTCGCTTCTGCGGGATGCGCGAGATGAGCCGCTGACCTGCGTCGGATGCGAAGAAGTCGCGGTTGAGGTCCGTCTCGATATAGCCGGGCGCGAGCGCGTTGACCCGGATGTCGAACGCCGCCCATTCCAGCGCAAGCGCCTTCGTCAACTGGATGAGGCCGGCCTTGCTGGCGGCATAGGCGGCCAGCCCCTTGGACACGCGTTCCCCCAGGATCGAGGCGACGTTGACGATCGTCCCGCCTTCGCCCCGCATCATGCGCGCCGCCTGCTGGGCCACGAGGAAGGCGCCGGTCAGATTGGGCTGGAGCACCTGCGACCACTCGGTTGCGCTGAGATCGAGCGCCGCACGCATGTGGGCTACGCCTGCATTGTTGACGAGGATGGAGAGAGGCGCCGCAAGGTCGCGCTCGATTTGCCGGAAGGCCGCCGCGACCGCGTCCGGATCGGTCACATCCATGGCGACGGGAATGCATGTGCCGCCTTGTCGCCCAATCTCATCGGAGAGCGCCGAGAGCGCGTCGACTCGGCGCGCCGCTATCACGACCGTCGCCCCTTCCCGCGCCAGCAGGCGAGCGAAATGCCGGCCCAAACCCGAACTCGCTCCGGTGATCAGCGCTGTCTTGCCCTCAACTTGCATTGTCCGCTCCCTCGCGCTTGCATTCTTTTCATCCAGCCGCCATCCCTAGGAGGAACCGACCAGACGGTCGACTTACCTTTGTGAGAGGTAGGACGCAGAACAGGGAACAGAGCCGGCGATGGCGCGAGAAGCAACAAAGAAACGGCAGACGACCGAGGCGCATGACGAGAAGCGCAACGAGATATTGAGGCATTGCGCGACGCTGTTCGACCGGGTGGGATATCACAAGGCGTCGATGCAGATGCTGGCCGATGAGGTGGGCCTCGGCAAGCCGACGCTCTACCATTATTTCCCCAGCAAGAACGCCATCCTCTTCGCGATGCACGACGCCCATATGAGCGCGCTGCTGGCAGGCCTCGACGAGGAAGGCGGATCGGACGATCCGCTCGGCCGCCTGCGCGCGGCATGCATCGACATCCTGCGGCAGATTGCGGAGCATCCGGGTTATGTCCGGGCGTTCATGGACCATTATGAAGATCTGGAAGGCAAGATGCGCGACCATATCCGGGCGCAGCGCAACGCCTATCTGCAGCGGGTGCGCGGCATCATCGAACAGGGGATCGCGAACGGCCATTTCCGCCCGTGCGACCCGGGGCTCACCACCCTTGGCTTCCTCGGCATGTGCAACTGGGCCTATAAATGGTATCCTCCCCTGGCCAAGCGCAGACCGCCCGAGGACGTCGCCGACGCGATCTGCCAGCCCTTTTTCGAGGGGCTGAGCCTGAAAGGCCGCTGATCATGTCCGCTGCCGGCCCCTCCTGCACGATGCCGTCCGCCGCCCTGATCGACGCGGTCCGCTTTTCGGAGCCGGGGGGGATAGGACCGGCGGCGGAGCGGCTGCGCGATGCGGTGATGGACCTTTGCGGGTTGCGCACGGCGGTGACGCATAATGTGGCCTCCCGCGAACCGATGCGCGACGGGAATGGCGCCGTGCTGGCAAGCGAGGTTTTTGGTTTTCGCGGCGAG
Organism: Sphingobium fuliginis; assembly: GCF_004152845.1. Classification (GTDB taxonomy): domain Bacteria; phylum Pseudomonadota; class Alphaproteobacteria; order Sphingomonadales; family Sphingomonadaceae; genus Sphingobium; species Sphingobium fuliginis. Next base: position 66,508 of record NZ_SEON01000012.1, on the reverse strand, counting down.
GAGTCGCGCTGGTGGGAGGTGCCTCAGCTTGCCCTTTCCTCGCCCATCGTTCACGCCTGCCGGGTGGAGGCGGAGCCGTTCTGGTGCAACGCGCATGGCTTTTTCACCCGCCTGCCCAACCCGCTGCTCGACGTGATCGACCTCCATGATTTCCGCATCCGGGCGATGACGGCGGCCGCGATCGTGGTTCCGATCCACCTGCCGTTCGGGCAGATCGGCGCGGCCAGTTTCCTCTCGCCCGAGCCCGAGGCCAACGACCTGTCCGATGCCTATGCCTGTGCCGCGGACGCTCTGGCTGTGCTCGCGCGGGCCTTCGTGCAAAGCTATGTCAAGGTTACGGCGCGGGCGCGGCCCGGGCTGGGGAGCATATCCTTGACCAAGCGCGAAGTGGAATGCCTGCGCTGGGCGGCTGCCGGAAAGACGAACGAGGAAATCGGCATCATCCTGGGCCTGCAACGCACCACGGTGCGATTCCACATCCGATCGGCATCCGTGAAGCTGGACGCGGTCAACCGCGACCAGACGATGTTCAAGGCGGCGCAGCTCGGCTTTCTGGGCATGATAAACTAACCCCTGTCGCATTGGTCAGAAGCCGACCGAACGGTCGGGCGCTATGTCTTCGGAAGGAGACAAGAGATGCCCGACACCCTGCCTGTTCCGATAGCCGACGGCCTCATCTGCCCCGAGACAGAGGGCAATGCGCTGTTTGCCTCCAGAGAGCGGGCAACCAATCGCCTGTGCTTTCCGGCGCGACCGGAAGACGACCCGCGCTACGAGCGCGTCCTGCTGCCGCGCACGGGCCGGCTCTGGTCGTGGACTATCCAGCGCTTCCGCCCCAAGTCGCCGCCCTATGCCGGCCCGGAAGCGTTCGAGCCCTATGCCGTGGGCTATGTCGATCTGGATGGAGCGCTGATCGTCGAGGGGCGTCTGGTCGATGTGGCGTTCGATGATCTGGCAATTGGCATGGCGATGCGCGTCGTGCCGCTGCCTTTCGAGATGACGGACGGAACGCTGCGCACCAGCTTCGGCTTCGCGCCGGACAAGGGGGTTGGGGCATGAGCGAAGACGTCTTCATCATCGGCGCGGGCATTCATCCCTTCGGCCGCACCCCTGGCCTTTCGGGCCTGCAGCAGGGCGTCTTCGCCGTCCGCCAGGCGCTCGAACGGGCGGGGTTGGCATGGCGCGATGTCCAGTTCGCCTTCGGCGGGTCGGACGCCGCCGGCAATGCGGACACGATGGTGTCGGAGCTGGGGCTTACCAGCATTCCCTTCATCAACGTCGCCAACGGATGCGCGACTGGCGGTTCGGCCATGTTCGGCGCCTACAGCACGATCAAGTCCGGCGAGTTCGATCTGGGCCTCGCGGTAGGTTTCGACAAGCACCCGCGCGGCTCTTTCTCGCCTCTTCCAGCGGATTGGGGGTTGCCGGACTGGTATGGCGAGACGGGGCTGATGCTGACCACCCAGTTCTTCGCCATGAAGATTCAGCGCTATATGAGCCTATACGGCATCACCCCGCACACGCTGGGCGCTGTCGCCGAAAAGGCCTTTGCCAACGGCGTTCTGGCCGATCATGCCTGGCGGCGCGAGGCGGTCGATATGGACACCATCCTCCATTCGCAGATGGTCAGCGACCCGCTCACCAAATTCATGTTCTGCTCGCCGGGCGAAGGCGCGGTCGCACTGTTGCTGGCGAGCGGCAGGAAGGCGCGCGAACTTGGACTGCCTGCGGTAAGATTGCGTGCCGCGGCCGTCCGCACCCGGCCCCCCGGTTCGTTCGAGGTCTTTTCGCCAGCGCTTGATCTGGAGCGTGGCGGCTCGCCCACCAGCGTCGCGTCTCAGGCGGCCTACGACATGGCGGGCGTCGGCCCCGAGGACATCGACATAGCACAGCTTCAGGACACGGAGGCGGGAGCCGAGATCATGCACATGGCGGAGAATGGCTTTTGCGCCGATGGTGAGCAGACCGCATGGATCGCTGAGGGCCGCACGCGGATCGACGGCAGCCTGCCGGTCAACACAGATGGCGGGTGCCTTGCCTGCGGGGAGCCGATCGGCGCATCGGGGCTTCGTCAGGTCTATGAGAATTATGTGCAGTTGATCGGGCAGGCGGGCGCACGACAGGCGCCGGGCAGGCTGCGCCTCGGTTACAGCCACGTTTATGGCGCACCGGGCGTCTCCGCCGTCGCCATCGTGGAGCGCTGACGCCATGGACCTGGCGCTTGGCCCAGAACAGCATGCGTTCCGCGAGGAGGTGCGCGCTTTCCTCGCCGCGTCGCTTTCGCCCGCGCTTCGGCGCGGGGCCGCACTGACATCCGGTGTCTTCGCTGAACCCGACATCGCACGCGAATGGCAGGCGATATTGGAAGCGAAGGGATGGCTCGTCTATCACTGGCCGGACCATGCGGGCGGGCCGGGATGGACGCCGGTCCAGCGCTGGATTTTCGAAAAGGAATGTGCGGAGGCAGGCGCGCCGGTCCTTCCCGGCATGGGCCTGAAGCTGGTGGGGCCGGTGCTGTACACCTATGGCACCCCGGCGCAGAAGGATCATTATCTCCCGCGCCTCCGCTCGGCTGAACATGTGTGGGCGCAGGGTTTTTCGGAACCCGGTTCCGGCTCCGACCTTGCAAGCCTGCGCACCCGCGCCGTGCGCGATGGCGATCATTATGTCGTGTCGGGGCACAAGATCTGGACCACGCAGGCGCAATATGCGAACTGGCTCTTCGCCCTGGTCCGGACCGACCCGCATGTGAAGCCGCAGCAGGGCATCAGCTTCCTGCTGATCGACATGGCGCTGCCCGGCGTGATGGTGAAGCCGATCCTCAGCGCATCGGGCGATCACGAACTGAACGAGGTCTTCCTCGATGAAGTACGGGTGCCGGTCTCGGACCGTGTCGGCGACGAAGGGCAAGGCTGGTCGATCGCCAAGTTCCTGCTGGAGAATGAGCGCGGCGGATCGAGCTTCGCGCCGGCGATCCTGGCTGATCTTGCCCGGTTGCGGACATCGACAGGGCCGCTGACCGGCGAACTGGCGGATCGCGCTCTCCGGCTCCAACTGGAGGCGGAAGCGCTGGAGATGACAGAGCTTCGGACGCTGATCGAGATCGAGCATGGCGCCGCGCCCGACCCGCGCAGCCTGACCACCAAGCTGCTGGCGTCCGAAATCCGGCAGGGCGTTGAGGCGCTGGCGGTGGACGCCTTCGGCCTCGCCGGTCTTCAACTGCCGGTCGAGCGTCCCTTCTACGGCGACGACATGCCCGCTCCGGTCGGTTCGGCGCAAGCGCAGGTCGCGGCTGCCCGCTACCTCAACGCCCGCGCCTGGTCGATCTTCGGCGGCACCAGCGAAATCCAGCTCACCCTGATCGCGAAGGCCGCGCTCGGCCTTTAGACACAAGAAGGATGCATCATGCCTGAAGCCTATATCGTTTCCGCACGCCGCACCGCCGGTGGCCGCCGCAACGGCCGGCTTGCCGGGTGGCACCCCGCCGATCTTGGCGCCCTCGTGCTGGACGCGCTGGTCGCCGATGCGGGCGTTGATCCGGCCGCGATCGATGATGTGATCATCGGTTGCGTCAGCCAGGTGGGCGAGCAGACCTTCGCCTTCGGCCGCAACATCGTGCTCGCGTCCAGCCTGCCCGACAGCGTGCCGGCGGTGACGATCGACCGGCAGTGCGGCTCGTCCCAGCAGGCGGTGCATTTCGCGGCGCAGGCGGTCATGTCGGGCCTTCAGGACATCGTGATCGCAGGGGGCGTCGAAAGCATGACGCGCGTGCCGATGGGTTCCCCCATCACATTGGCGAAAGCGGGCGGCATCGGCGCCAATCCTTTCTCCGAGGCGATCCAGAAGCGTTATGGCGTGGAGATGTTCAGCCAGTTTCAGGGCGCGCAGATGATCGCCGACAAATATGGCTTCACCCGCGACGATCATGACCGGTTCGCGCTCGCCAGCCACCGGAAGGCGGCGGCGGCCATGGATGCGGGCGCCTTTGACAGGGAGATCGTGCCGGTGCCCATCGTCACGGCGGAAGGGGAGCAGGCCATCCACGACCGAGACGAAGGGGTCCGCGCCGATGCGTCGATGGAGTCGATCGGTTCGGTCAAGCTGCTGGGCGAGGGCGGCACGCTGTCCGCGGCGACCGCAAGCCAGATCTGCGACGGCGCGAGCGGCGTACTCGTTGCTTCCGAAGCGGCCGTCAGGGCGCATGGCCTGACGCCCATCGCCCGCATCGTCAACCTGGCGGTCACGGCGGGCGATCCGGTCATCATGCTGGAAGAGCCGATCCCGGCGACGCGGCGGGTTCTCGATCGGGCCGGCATGTCGATGAAGGACATCGACCTGTTCGAAGTGAACGAAGCCTTCGCGTCGATCCCCATGGCATGGATGAAGGCGCTCGACGCGGACCCGGCGAGGTTGAACGTCAACGGGGGCGCGATTGCGCTTGGCCATCCGCTCGGCGCGACCGGCACGAAGCTGATGGCGACGCTCATCCATGCGCTCAAGGCGCGGGGCCAGCGCTACGGCCTTCAGACCATGTGCGAGGGCGGCGGCATCGCCAACGCCTCGATCATCGAGGTGCTCTGAGCCATGAACCTCGCGCTCAGCGATGAGCAGGCGATGGTCCGCGACATGGTCCGCCGCTTTCTGGCTGACCGCTATGACGCGGCGACCATGGCGAAAGGGCCGATGTCTCCCGACGACTGGCGCGCATTGGGGGAACTCGGTCTTTTCGCCCTGCTGGCGCCGGAGCAGGCAGGCGGCCTGGGCGGCGGCGCGGTGGAGGTGATGATTGTCTCCGAAGAGATGGGGCGCGCCCTTGCGATCACGCCACTGACCGAAGCCGTTCTGCTCTGCGGCCGGGCGATCGCTGGTGATCCTGTGGCCCGGCGCTGGGGCGACAGGCTGATGCAAGGGGAGGCTCTGCTCGCATTTGCGCCGGGAGGTGCGATGACGGACGGAAGGCTCTGCGGATCGGGGGGCATCGTCCGGGACGGCATGGATGCCGACGCCTTTGTCGTGGAGACGGAAGCGGGCGCGCTTCTGCTGATCGATGGGCAGGACAGCGGCGTCCGCAGGATGCCGGTTCGTCTGGTCGACGGCAGCATGGCAGCCCATGTGCGATTCGATGCGGTGCATGCCGTGCCGCTCACGATTCCGGGGAGCGCGTGGGCAGAGGCTCAAGCCCTGGCCGGCCTGTCGATCGTCGCCGAACTGGTCGGCGCGATGGCGACCTTGCTTGACCTGACCGTCGATTATGTCAGGCAGCGCCACCAGTTCGGCAAGCCGATCGCGAGCTTTCAGGTCGTGCAGCATCGCTGCGCCCGGATGTACACCTGGCTGGAGCAATCCCGATCTTTGCTTTTGAAATCGGCCCTGGCCGAGGAGGAAGAACGGGTCCGGGCCGTGACGGCAGCAAGGGCCTATATTGGCGACGCTGCCTTGAAGCTCGCGGAGGAGGCGGTGCAGTTGCATGGCGGCATGGGTGTGACCGATGAACTTGCGGTCGGGCGTGGGCTGCGGCGCGTGCTGCTGCTGTCGCGTCTCCATGGCGGTGGAACCGCCGCCCGTGCCGCCCTGGCGGCCTGAAGGGATCGGCCATGGCGAAGAAGGGCAGGGTTGAGGGGAAGGTCGTCCTCGTGACCGGCGCGGCGCAGGGGCTGGGCAAGGCCGACGCCGAAGCGTTGGCGCGCGAGGGCGCGCGGGTGGTCGTCGCCGATGTCGACGAGGAGGAGGCGCAACGGGTCGTCGAGACGCTTCCGGCAGCGATGGCGCTCCGCCTGGACGTGACGAGCGAAGCGCAATGGCAGGCCGCGTTGACGAAGATCATGCGGGCGCATGGCCGGCTCGATGCGCTGGTCAACAATGCGGGCATTGCCGCCTTCGAAACCGTCGAGCAGTCGTCGCTGGAGGCATTCCGCCGCGTGATGGCCGTTTCGGCGGAAGGGACGTTTCTGGGATGCAAGACCTGCCTGCCGCCGCTGGCGGCCAGCGGGGCGGGATCGATCGTCAACATCGCGTCCGTGGCCGCGATCCGGGGCAATCCGGCGGTGTTCGCCTATAGCGCGGCCAAGGGCGCCGTACTCTCCATGACGCGCAGCCTGATCGTGCATTGCCAGCAGCAGGACTATCCGGTTCGCGCCAATGTGGTTCTCCCCGGCTCGCACGATACGCAGATGGTTCGCGAGGCCTATCGCTTCGCCGCGCCCGGATTGCGCGAAGCCGCCCAAAGGCATGAGGGGCAGCCGGAGCATGTCGCCGACCTGGTCCTGTTCCTGGTGTCGGACGAGTCCGCCCGGCTGAACGGGGCGGAAATCGTGATCGACAATGGCCGGACGGTGGCGTGAGACTCACTGCCGTTTGAGATCGTCCGCGTAGAAGCGGGATGCCCAGGCGATGCTGCCGGCGCCCGCGAGCGAGAACAGCACCACAGCCGAAAGCGCGTAACGCAGCGATGTGTCGTGCATCCCATCCGCCGCCGCCAGATAATCGCTGAGGAACCCCGTCACCGCCGGCCCCAGACCGAGTCCGAACAGATTGAAGACCAGCAGGGTCACGGCCGACGTAAGTGCCCGGATGCGCGGCGGAACGACGGACTGTGGGACGCCTATGATCGGGCCATAATAGAAGAACATCAGCATGGTCGCGATAAAGCCGAACGCCAGCGACGCGGTCAGCGAAGGAATCAGGAACTGGACCAGCGCGGCGGGCACCATCAGGAGCATCGCGGCGGCGCTCACCCAGACGCGGCCCGCCGGATCGCGCGATCCCGCCGCGTCCGACAGGCGGCCGCCCAGATAGATGCCGATGCCGCCGCCCAGCCCGTTCATCAGCGCCAGCCAGGAGGCGACGTCGGCAAGCGGCATGTGGTGGACGCGCATGTAGAAGGGCGCGGACCAGCTCATCATCGCATATTGGGCGAAGGCGTGAAGGGTCGTGCCGATCAGCATGTAGCGATAGGTCCGCAACCGCCACAGGAAGCGCATGGCTTCGCCGAGGGGCGGCGCCTTTTCCGTTCGGATCGAAGGGTCTGATCCCGTCCGCGCAGGCTCCCGCACGAGCAGCAGGACGATCGGCGCCAGCGCCAGCCCCGCGACGCCGATCACCCCGAAGGCAAGACGCCATCCCAGCGCCGAGGCGATCCAGCCGCCCGACGCATAGCCGAGCATGATCCCGGCCGGGAGCGCCAGTCCCCACAGGGCAAGCGCCGTCACCCGTTTTTCGGGCGGGTAGTAATCGGCGATGATGGAATGGGAAGCCGGCACGGAACCCGCTTCTCCCAGCGCGACGCCGATGCGGAAGGCTACCAGAGAGCCAAAACCGGTCGCCAGGCCCGATAGCGCCGTCATGCCGCTCCAGGTGGCGAGCGAGGCGGCGATGATGTTGCGGCGATTGAAGCGATCCGCCAGACGCGCGATCGGAAGGGACAGCGTCGCGTAGAACAGCGCGAAGGCAAGGCCGGTCAGCAGTCCGAGCTGGCCGTCGCTTAGCCCCAGTTCGCGCTTGATCGGTTCCTGAAGCACCGACAGGACCGTGCGATCGATATAGTTGAACATCGAAACCAGGCCCAGCATGACCAGCATCGTACGGCGCAACCCGGCGGCGGAGGTCGTCGGCGGGGCGGTGAGTCCGATGGGAGGGCTGTTCATGCGTTTACCTTTTGAATGGCTCCGGGATTGAAGGGAGGCCCGCTTTGGGCGAGCCTCCCCGGACTATCGAACTTCCCTTGCGGGCAGTCCGTTCGGCAATCCATCAGAACTTGAAACGGACCCCCGCCGTGAGCGTGCGCCCGGCGACGTTGTAGAGCGTGAACAGGGTCGGATAGAGAAGGCCCGGCGCGGCGGCTGCGGCGACCAGCGGCGGCTTGCGGTCGAACAGGTTCGTGGCCGTCACGAACAGTTCCGGCTCCCCGCGCACGTCGAACTTATAGGATGCCGTGGCGTCGGTGTAGAAGACCGGCTTGATCGCCGGGACCGCATAAAAGGACGTCGGATCGTTCTTGAGGTTGCCGATGGTCACCTTGCCGATCATCGATTCCTGCACGAACAGGGTGAGGCCCCCATTGGTGTAATTGGCGCTGAGCGTGCCCCTGAACTTGGGATAGGCATAGCCGGTCTGGCTGTTGACGCCATGGCCGGCATAATCGATCACCGGCGCGATGGAATTGGTCTGCGTCTTGTACCGGTCCAGATAGTTGGCGAAGGCGCGCAGGGTGAGTTCGCCATCGCCCAGCTTGGTCCGGTACGACATGGTGATGTCGAGGCCGCTGGTGCGCAGGAAGCTGATATTCTGCGTGATGAGGCTCACCGAAATCGGATAGTTGGCGGCCGACCGGTCGCTGAACGGCAGCGGCCTTTCGATAAGGGCGCAGGTCGGCGACGTGCCGTTCGACGTTTCGCACTCGTTGACGACATCGTTCAGCCCTTGCGTGGCGATGGCGCCCTTGATCTTGAGGTCGTAATAATCGACAGAAACGTCGAAGCCGGGCAGGAAACTGGGGCTGAGGACCACGCCCGCCGCGAACGTGTCGCCGGTTTCGGGATCGAGGTCGGGGTTGCCGCCGCTGAATTGACGGATCGAACCCGGCTGGCCGGTGTGAGGGTCGTTGAAGTTCACCGGCGCAGTCTGAACGCCCGCGAACAGTTCGAACAGCGAGGGCGCGCGAATATCGCGCGAGCGCGTGACGCGGAACATCACGTCCTGGATCGGCTTGTAGACCGCCCCGACCTTCCAGGTCTTGACGCTTCCGCTGGTGCTGTAGTCGGTCAGGCGGAAAGCGCCGTTGAGGCTCAGCTCCTCGGCGAAGGGTTGGCCCTTGAATACCGGAACCTGCGCTTCGGCAAACACTTCCTTCACGTTCAGCTTGCCGAAGGCCGAGCCGACATTGGTGTTGTTGAAGCGGGTCATGCGATTGGCCGGAATGCCCCGCAGCCCGGTGAAGTCCACCGGCACGGCGGGATCGGAATTGGACGTCAGGTCCAGCTTCTGCTTGCGATATTGCCCGCCAATGGCGACCGTGACCGGGCCTGCCGGAAGCTCGAAAAGATCCCCGCGCGCCGACAGGACGAAGTCGTCGGTCGTGTTCATGGCGCGGTAACGGGATACGCCAAGGACGGTTTGCAGATCGGCGGACGTGGGCGTTCCCGCGCCGAAGACATTGAGCGGCGTGCACCCCGGATAGAGTCCGGGATTGGTCAGCGTAACGCGGCAGACGATCGAATTGTTCGGACCGCGAACCGCGTCCAGCGCCGCTGCCAGCTTGGGAATCTCGACCTGCGTCTGGGCGAATTTGGTGACGGACTTGCCATGGGTGTAGTCGGCGGTGACGTTCCATCCGCCAAGGTTCCATTCAAGGCCGCCGTTGATGAGATAGGCATTGGTCGCCTCCCGCGTCGGGATCGGCCCCTGCTCACCGATGAAGCGGAAGACGGTGAAGCTGTCATTCGGCCCCATTTGCGCCTGGACCGCCGGGTTCAGGAAGGCGTTGCCGCTGAAGAAGCGGAAGCCGAGTACGGACTGGGCCTGCGTATCGTAGCTGGTGACGCTGCGCGAGTAGCTGCCCTGGACATGCGCCGTCAGCCCGTCCGTCAGGTCGTAGGCCAGGCGGCCAAAGCCCTGTGTCGTCGTCAGCGGCGCGATCAACTGGTTGAAGCCGGGAATATAAAGGCCGTCGCCGCCCACATTGGTGCCCGGCGTACCAGTGGCTGTGCCGCGCTGGATGGGCCGCACCGCGCCGCCCGGCAGGAAGATATTATTGGTGAGCGAGGGCACGGTGCTCGTCAGGATGATGCCGTTATTATAGTCGTTGGTCGTGAAACGCAGGTTCGGCAGGAAGATGAACGGGTTTGCCTCGCGGCCCGGTGCGGCGGTCGACCCGGGGACCGAACCCACGGCCGCATAGGCGTCGTCACCATAGATGCGCGCGCTGCGCTTGATGCCATCGCTGTGAAAACGCTCGACCGAGGCGAGGATATGGCCGCGATCGCCCGCAAAGCTGAGGCCCCCCGCAATGCCGATGCGATAGTTGCCGAGGTCGCCGCGGGTCGATACGCCGCGCTGCGCGACGCCCTTCACGCCTTCGAACTTCTTGTCGAGGACGAAGTTGACCGCGCCGCTGACAGCGTCGGAGCCGTAGACCGCCGATGCGCCGCCGGTCACGACGTCGACGCGCTGGATCAGCAGTTGCGGAATCGTGTTGACGTCCACCGCGCCGCGGAATGTCGTGGGCGGCACGCGGATGCCGTCGAGCAGGATCAGCGCCCGCGTCGGGCCGACGCCGCGCAGGTTGAGCAGATTGCCATGCTCGCCGCTATTGCCCTGCAACTGGCTGTTCGACTGCGGGCTGACCGAGTTGGCGAATTGCGGCAGCTTGTTGATCGCATCGGCAAGGTTGGTGGGGGTCGCCTTCTCCAGCTCCGTGGTGGGCGCGACGGTGACGGGCGTCGGCTGGTTGTAGCCGTCGCGCACGACGCGCGTTCCGGTAACGATGATGTCTCGCGTGGAAGGCGCGGCGGCATCCTCCGCCGACTGCGGTTCGGTCGTCGCCGTCGCCGCCGTTTGCGCATGGGCCGGCACGATGATCCCGGCAAACGCGCATCCCGAAAGAAGCGCCAGTCGGCCAATCTTGAACCTTGTCATCATCTCTCTCCCTCTGATTAGGGCCATTTTGTCTTTCGCCCTGAAATCTCGTTTCATCCTGTCAGAAGATCAGACTGCGCCGGCCTCCCGCGCCGCCAGCCAGGCGGCCTTGGCGAGTGGTTCGATCCGTGTGACGATGTCGGCGGCATTGCTTGCGGTCTGCACGCCGTCGCGCGCCCGGCCGGCGATGCCCTGCAGAATGGCGGCCACCCGGAACAGGTTGAAGGCGCGATAGAAAGGATGCGTCGGATCGCCGCGAAGGCCGGTCCGCTCGCAATAGCGGCGGGCGTAATCTTCGGCCGTGGGAATGCCGAGCGCGGCAAGATCGGCGCCGCGCAGGGTTCCGCGCACGTCCACGCCCTCCGGCCTGAACCACTCCATCATATGGTAGGTGAGGTCGCCGAGCGGATTGCCCAGGGTCGACAACTCCCAGTCTATGACGGCGGATACGCGCGGCTCGGTCGGATGGACCAGCAGGTTGTGGAAGGAATAGTCGCCATGGATGATCGTGGTGCGCTCTTCCGTGGGCGGGATCGCGCCGGGCAGCCAGTCTATCAGCCGGTCCATCTCCGGGATGTCGCGGGTGCGCGACGCATCATATTGCCGCGACCAGCGGGAAATCTGCCGCGCGAAATAATTGCCCGGCTTGCCATAGTCGGAGAGCCCGAGCGCCGCGAAGTCGACCAGATGCAGGCGGGCAAGCGTTTCATTGGCGGAGTCATAGATCGCGGCGCGCTCCGCACGGTCTAGGCCCGGCATAAGCGGGTCCCAGAAACTGCGCCCCGGAACGTAGCGCATCACATAGAAGATGCTGCCGATGACATCCTCGTCCTCGCAAAGCAGCAGCGGTTCGGCGACGGGCAGGCCGGCTTCGTGCAGGGCCATGGTGATGCGATATTCGCGATCCACCGCATGGGCGGATTTCAGCAAAACGCCCGCCGGCTTGCGCCGCAGGACATAGCTTTGGTCCCGCGTCGACAGAAGGAAGGTCGGGTTGGACTGTCCGCCCTCGAACCGCTGGACGCGCATGGGTCCGGAAAAATCCGCGATCCGACCCGCCAGATAAGCGGCAAGTCGGGCTTCGTCGAACGCACTGTTGACGGCGACATCGACCTTCGAGCCGATCGTCGCGGCAGGCTGCGCGGCGCTCACGACGCTGCGCCTTCCGCATATTTGGCGAGTTCCATCCGGGCGAGCTGGCGTTCATGAACCTCGTCGGGCCCATCGGTCAGCCGCACGATGCGGGTGTTCGCCCAAAGCTCCGCCAGGCCGAAATCGTCGCTGACGCCGCCGCCGCCATGCGCCTGTATCGCGTCGTCGACGATCTGCTGCGCCATTTTCGGTGCGGCGATCTTGATCATCGCTATTTCGGCGCGGGCGGCCTTGTTGCCGACCGTATCCATCATATGCGCGGCCTTCAGGCACAGCAGGCGCGCCATCTCGATCTCGCAACGGGCGCGGGCGATCCGTTCCTCCCAGACCGAATGTTCGGCGATGACCTTGCCGAAGGCCCGTCGCGAAAGGAGGCGCCGGCACATCTTTTCCAGCGCGACTTCCATCGTCGCGATGTTGCGCATCGTGTGGTGGATGCGCCCGGGACCAAGGCGGCCCTGCGCGATCTCGAAGCCGCAGCCTTCGCCCAGCAGCATATTCTCCGCCGGCACGCGCACATTCTCCAGCGCCACCTCGAAATGGCCGTGCGGCGCATGATCGTAACCGAAGACGGGGAGGTGCCGCACAAGCGTCACGCCCGGCGTGTCGCGCGGCACCAGGATCATCGATTGCTGCCGGTAGGGCGCGGCGTCCGGATCGGTCTTGCCCATGACGATGAAGAAGTCGCAGCGCGGATGGCCCGCTCCCGACGACCACCATTTCCGGCCGTTGATGACATAGTCGCTTCCGTCGCGGCGAATGTCGGTCTGGATGTTCCGCGCGTCGGATGAAGCGACGGCCGGTTCGGTCATCAGGAAGGCGGACCGGGTCTGGCCGTCACGCAGCGGCACCATGAAGCGCTGCTTCTGCTCGGCCGTGCCATAGCGATGCAGCACCTCGAAATTGCCGGTGTCCGGCGCCATGCAGTTGAACACCTCGCTGGCGAAGGAAATCCGGCCCATCAGTTCGGCGATCGGCGCATATTCGACATTGGTGAGGCCGACGCTGGTGAAAAATTCATCGTCATGCTCAGATGGCGGCATGAAGATGTTCCACAGCCCCGCCTCCCGCGCCTTGTCCTTGAGTTCGTCGAACACGGGCGGGATTTCGGTCCAGCGATCGATCGCGGCGGACTGTTGGTGATAGACCGGAACGGCAGGAACGATGTGCTCCTCCATGAACGCCCTTACGCGCTCCATCCATTCCCTGGATTTGGCCGACTGTTCGAAATCCACGCATCCGCTCCAATTACGCCGCCGGATTCGAGCCGGCCTGCTCCCGTTCTAATACTCACCCGACCGATCGGTCGAGCGATAAGTAGTCGACCGACTGGTCGGCTGTCAAACTGGTCAGGGAAGAAATTTTTGGTTGACGCCCGACCAGTCGGTCGATCATCTGGACCGAGGAGAGCAAGCGATGACGAATAGCCCAATCATGGATGTCGCCCTGTTGCAGGGCTATGCGCCGTACACGCTTGCAGGATATGATATTTTCCGATCCGTGATCGAGTCGGACGGCGCGGTGCCGGCTCGCCTGAAAGCGCTGTTCGCGGCGGTGGCTGCCGTCGATCGCCGCCATCTGCCCCTTGCGCGCCGGGAACTGGAACGCGGCGTGAAGCTTGGCCTGACCGCCAAGGAGGCGACCGCAGGCCTTATCGTGCTGTCCAGCCTTCGCGGCGAGGCGGCGGCGCTCGATTTCGCGCAGCTCATCGAGGGCAGTTTTGGCGACGCCCAGGCGCCGGAGCCGCAACCCCTGCCCATGGCGGCGGAGGGAGAGGCGGAGGCCAATTTCCGGGCTTATTGGGCGGGGAGCATCCCCGCGCCGCTCGGCGCGTTGATGCGCCTCGTGCCCCAGGCTGCGGACGCCTATTATCTCATGCGGCGAGGCAGCATCGACGCCAACCCGCTCTCGCCCAAATATGGCGAACTGCTTCTGCTCGCCATATTGGCGGCGGGATACAGCCCCATGGCCGCGACCCATGTGCGCGGCGCGCGCAATGCAGGCGCGAGCGACGAGGAAATTGCCGAAGCGGTGCTCTGCGCCATTCCGTCGGCGGGGATCGCCGCCTGGATGGCCGTGGGCGGCATGCTTGCCCCGCCCGAAGAAGGCGGCATCGCCCGCTGAAAACGACCGATCTTTTCACATCTTTGCCAAGGAGAGAGTTACATGGAACCGGAAAAGGACGTCATCCAATATGAAGTGGCCGACAACGGCATCTGCACGATCTGGCTCAACCGTCCCCATGTGAAAAATTGCGTGAGCCCCCAGCTCCTGCGCGATCTTGAAGCGGCGGTGGACAAGGCGGCCGAGGACGATTCGGTGCTGGCCGTCGTGTTCCGCGGTCGCGGCCACACCTTCTGCGCCGGTGCGGATCTCGGGCAACTGGTGGGTCCGGTGCTGCACGAGACCAGCACCTCGCTTCAGCTCGCGATCGACTCCGCGCGCACCTATGACAAGATCTACAACATGAAAAAGCCGACCATCGCCTGCGTCGAGGGCTATGCCGTCGCCGGCGGGTTCGAACTCTTCATCTCCTGCGATTTCGGCATTGCCGCCGACGACGCCAAGATCGGCGACTTCCACATCCGCCGCGCCTTGTTCGGCGGCGCTGGCCCGATCTATCGCCTGCCGCGCTATATCGGCATGCGCAAGTCGAAGGAGCTGATGCTGACCGGCAAGCTCTTGTCCGGCAAGGAATGCGTCGAATGGGGCCTGTGCAACGCCTCGGCGCCCAGCGATCAGCTCGAGCAGTTGATCCAGGATTTCTGCGCGCCGCTGATCGACAAGAGCCCCTTCTGCATGTGGATGACCAAGATGGCGGTCAATCGCGGCATGGACGCCGACACCAACTCGCTCATCACGCTGGAGACGATGACCTGCAACGTGGTGCATCACTCCGCCGATGCGAAGGAAGGCGTCGCGGCCTTCCTCGAAAAGCGCCAGCCGGTCTGGACGGGCAAGTAAGCCATGGCGGTCAGCATGGTCGTCCTGGCCAGCCGGCCGCAGGACTGGACGCACGAGCAGTTCACCACCTGGTGGCGCGGCCCGCATGCCGACGCCGCCAGGATACTGCCCGGGCTGATAGCCTATCGGCACGGTGCGGTGACGAAGGATTATGACAATCCGCAAGCACCGGGCTGGGACGGCCACGCCGTGCTGACCTTCGCCGATCAGGCGGCGCTCGACGCCGCCTTCGCCTCGCCCGAATGGAAGGCGGCGACCGCCCAGACAAAGGGCATGGGCGGTCGCCGCATCATCCTCATCACCGATGAGGTCGATCTGCTTGCCGGAGACGATCATGGCTGACTGGAACCCCGGCTTCACCGCTGCCCAATTCCGCCTCGACGGCAAGCGCGCGCTCATAACCGGCGGACGCGGCGCGCTGGCCGAAGCCATGGCCGCAACGCTGGCGGACCTGGGCTGCGCCGTCGCCCTTGCGTCCCGCACGGAGGCCGACTGCGCCGATCTGGCGGCCGGCATAGCCGAGCGGTTCCGGGTTCCGGCTGTCGGCCTTTCCTGCAATATCGCCGACGAGGCGTCGGTGGAGGCGGCGGTCGCGGGAACGGTCGATCGGCTGGGCGGGCTCGACATCCTCATCAACAATGCAGGCGCCTCCTGGTGGGGTCTGCCGCAGGACATCCCGCTCAAGGGCTGGCAGAAGGTGATGGACGTCAATGTGACCGGCACCTTCCTCGCCTGCCGCCACGCCGCGCGCCACATGATCGCGGCGGGCGGCGGCGCCATCGTCAATATCGCGTCGGTAGGCGCATTCCTGTCCTATCAGCCGGACGCCGGGCAGGTCGTTCCCTATACCACCAGCAAGGCGGCAATCGTTCACCTGACCAGCGATCTCGCCGCCCAATGGGCCGGGCACAATATCCGCGTCAACGCCATCGCGCCCGGATCGATCGAGACGGGGATGACAGAGACGCTCGATCCCGCCATTCAGGAAAAGACGCGGGCAGGCATATTGATGCGCCGCTTCGGCCGCCCGGAAGAAGTGGCAGGCACGCTCGCCCTGCTGGCGTCGGACGCGGGCAGTTTCATCACCGGTCAGACCTTCCTGGTCGATGGAGGGCAATCCCTTGCCTGAAGAGCAAAGCCATCCGGCGTTCGAATGGGATGCCGAGCGGCTCTGGCCGCAATTCGCCCGCCTTGCCGACGCTGAACCGGACGCGCTTGCCCTGGCGGATTGCGATGATCGCCTGTGGAGCCGGGAGGAGTTGCGGGAGCAGGCGGTGGAGATCGCGGCTCTGCTGAAGGCGGTAGGGGTCGAGCCGGGCGACCGCGTCCTCGTCACCGCGCATAAAAGCCCTGCGACGATCGCGACGGCGCTTGCCATATCATCGCTGCAGGCGACCTTCTGCCCCGTATCGCCAAAGCTCGGAGCGGGCGACCTTGCCTCGCTCGAATCCTCGCTCGGCCATGCCGCCAAGGTGAGCGGCGCCGGCAGCGCCCCGCCCGATATTTTCGCTGCTATCGGCGGACGATCGAGCGACCCCCGCGATCGCGACACCGCGCTCATCGGCTTCACCTCCGGCAGCACCGGCGTCCCCAAGGGGGTGATGCATGGCCCCGAAGCCCTGAACTACGCGACCCGCGCCTGCGCGGCCATTGCGGGTCTGCAACCGGATGACGCGATCCTGGGCATCGTCCCGCTCGACAGTGCGCCCGGCTTCACCTTCACGGCGCATTTTGCGTTGTCTTTGGGGCATCCGCTGGTGCTGGTCGACCCTTGGGTGCCGGCCGAAGCGCTGCGGCGGGCCGAACGCTATGGATGCGGCTGGGCGATCGCGGTGCCGACGCATCTTTTCACGATGGTGGAGGCGGCGCGGCTTGGCGAATGGACCGGCCGCCTGCCGCTTCGCGCCATGGCGGTGGGCGGCAGCGCGATGACGCCGGAACTGATCGAGGACGCCGACCGGCTGCTCGGCCTCAAGGCGCTGCGCATGTTCGGCATGTCCGAATGCATGGGCCATGCCTCCACCCATCCGTCCCATTCGCTGGAGCGTCGTCAGCTGTTCGACGGCATCCCCTTTCCCGGCACGCAGGAGGAGGCGTTCGACGCCGATCTGCGTCCCCTGCCGCGCGGCAGCCGGGGGCAGGCAGGCGTGCGCGGCCCCTCGCTGTTCCTGGGCTATGCGCAGGGCATGGGGGCGGGGCAGGAGCGCATGACGCCCGACGGCTTCTACCTGACCGGCGACGAGATCGTCCGCGATCAGGACGGCTTCGTGCGCGTAGTCGGCCGCATCAAGGACCAGATCATTCGGGGCGGCTTCAACATCGATCCGGCCGAGGTGGAGGCAGCCCTGCTGCGCCATCCCGCCGTCGCTGAGGTGGCGGTGGTGGCCGTGCCCGAACGCAAGCTGGGCGAACAGGCCTGCGCCGTCTGCCGGCTGCGCACGGATGACGGGCGCATCGACCTGTCCGCCCTGCTCGACCACCTCTCCCAGCAGGGCCTGTCCCGCAAGAAATGGCCAGAGCATCTGGTGCTGGTCGAGGCGATGGCCGTCACCGCCACCGGCAAGCTCGACAAGAAGGCGATGGCCGCCATCGCCGTGGAGGAGGTCGCCCGCAGGCGCGCGGCGCCGCCCACCAGACAGGACGCATGACATGAAGCAGACCGCAACCAGCGTCGTCACCGACGGCGTCGCCCTGATCACGCTCGACAATCCGCCGGTTAACGCGCTCTCGGCGTCCCTCCGTCAGGGATTGCAGGCCAAACTGGAGCAGGCGTTCAGCGATGGGGCGGTTGGCGCCATCCTGTTGCTCTGCGCCGGACGGACCTTCATCGCCGGCGCGGACATCACCGAATTCGGCCAGCCCTGGCAGCCGCCGTCCTTGCCCGACCTTTGCGCCATGCTGGACGACGCGCCCAAGCCCGTCATCGCCGCCATTCATGGCACGGCGCTTGGGGGCGGGTTCGAACTGGCGCTCTCCTGCCACTATCGGGTGGCGGCGCGGAGCGCGAAGGTCGGCCTGCCGGAGGTGCATCTGGGCCTGCTTCCCGGCGCGGGCGGCACCCAGCGCGTGCCCCGGATCGTCGGTGCGGAGGCGGCGCTCGAAATCATCACGTCCGGGCGGCAGATCAAGGCTGCCGAAGCCCTTTCGCTCGGGCTGGTCGACGCCGTGGTCGATGATGCGGCCTTGCAGGACGAGGCGCTGGCCTTCGCGCGCCGCATCGTGGCCGATGGCGGTGCGAAGCCGCGAATATGCGATCGGGCCGACGCGCTCCAGCGCGACCGGGATCGCCCGGAGCTGTTCACCGCCTTTGCCGCCGCAAACGCACGCCGGTTCAAGGGGTTCGTCGCGCCCGCCGCCATCATCGAGGCTGTCGAGGCAGCAGTGACCCTTCCATTCGATGAGGGGCTGGCAAAGGAAACCGCCCTGTTCGAGCGGCTGGTCGCCAGCCCGGAATCCGCCGCCCAGCGCCATGTCTTCTTCGCGGAGCGGGAGGCGGCCCGCGTTCCCGACATCGGCCCCGACATATCCGCGATCGACATCCGATCGGTGGGCGTCATCGGCGCGGGCACGATGGGCGGCGGCATCACGATGAACTTCCTGAATGCCGGCATCCCCGTTACGCTGGTGGAGACGAGCCAGGAGGCGTTGGATCGCGGCATCGCCACCATCCGCCGCAACTATGAGGCTACGGCCGCCAAGGGAAGGATGACGGCGGCGCAGGTGGAGCAGCGCATGGGCCTGATTTCGCCCAGCCTCGACCTCGCCGCGCTCGCCGACGCCGATCTCATCATCGAAGCCGTCTACGAGAGCATGGACGTCAAGACGGACATTTTCGCCCGGCTTGACCGGATCGCCAGACAGGGGGCGATCCTGGCGTCCAATACCTCTTTCCTCGACCTTGATCGCATCGCGGCGGCGACCAGCCGGCCCGAATGGGTCATCGGCCTCCACTTCTTCTCGCCGGCCAATGTCATGCGCCTGCTGGAGGTGGTGCGAGGGGCGGAGACGGCGAAGCCGGTGGTCGCCACGGCGATGCGGCTGGCCAAGCGGATCGGCAAGGTGGCGGTGCTGAGCGGCGTGTGCGACGGCTTCATCGCCAACAGGCTGCTGGCTCCGCGTGGCGCGCAGGCCGAAGCGATGATGCTGGAAGGCACGCCGATCGCGGAGATCGACCGCGTGCTTGTCGACTACGGCTTTGCCATGGGCCATTTCCAGATGATGGATCTGGTGGGCCTGGACGTCATCGGCCGGAACGCGACGGAACGCACCGTGATGGGCGATCTTGTCGCCGCCGGACGGCTGGGCCAGAAGCGCGGCGCGGGTTATTATGACTATGATGAGAAGCGGCGCTCGCGTCCGTCGGACGTGACTGGCAGCCTGATAAGCGAGGTGGCCGCGGCGCGAGGCGTCGCCCATGCGCCCACATCGGGCGACGAGGCGCTGCTTGCGCGGCTGCTCTATCCGGTCGTCAACGAAGGGGCGAAGATCCTGGAGGAAGGCATCGCGCTGCGCGCCTCCGACATCGATATAGCCGCCGTGCTGGGCTATAACTGGCCAGTCTATCGCGGCGGACCGCTATTCTGGGCCGATCAGGTCGGGTTGGACGGGATCGTGGCGGACATGCGCCGGCTGGCGGCGGTGCATGGCGAAACCTTCCGCCCCGCGCCGCTGCTCGTGCGGCTGGCAGAGACGGGGCGGCGGTTCGGCGACAGGGCGTGACCCTCAACCGCTCCTGGGTGCTTGCGCACAGGCCCGAAGGCGCGGTGCGCGCCAGCGACTTCGCCTATCGGGAGGAGCCGTTCGATACGCCCGCGCTGCAGGAGGGCGACATTCTCGTCCGCACGCGGATCATCTCCTGCGCGCCGACGATCCGCAACTGGCTGAACCCGCCCGAACGCAGCTATCGCGGCGCGATCGGCATCGGCGACCCGGTTCGGGGCATGGCGGCGGTCGAAATATTGGCGTCTCGTCATGCACGGTTTGAACCCGGGCAATGGGCTACGGCTGTGGCGCCCTGGCAGGACTATGCTGTTCTGCAGCCGGATAAGGCGGCCGTGCCCGTCACCACCCTAGAGACCGGCATCGATCCGGTCGACGCCATGACGCTGTACTCGCCCAACAGCCTGACCGCCTATTTCGGCCTCTTCGCGGTGGGGGAGCCGAAACCCGGCATGACCGTGCTCGTGTCCGGTGCGGCGGGATCGGTCGGTGCGATGGTGTGCCAGATGGCCCGCATCGCGGGCTGCCGGGTCATCGCGGTGGCGGGCGGTCCCGACAAATGTCGTTGGCTGAAGGAAGAAGGCGGTGCGGATGTGGCGATCGACTATCGCTCGGCCGACCTTCCTGCGGCTTTGAAGGAGGCCAGTCCCGACGGCATCAACATCTTTTTCGACAATGTGGGCGGGGACATATTGCAGGCGGCCGTCGACCGGATGGCGCCCCATGGCCGCATCGTGCTTTGCGGACAGTTGGCCGCCTATGATTCGAATAGCCCCGCCGCCGGCCCCCGGGATATGATGAAGCTGGTCTATGGACGGATTCGGATGCAGGGCTTTGTCGTCGGGGACTATGCCGACGATTATGCGTCCGCGATCGCATCGATACGACAGTGGGAAGCTGAAGGGCGGCTGCGCAATCGCTATGATGTGCGGGACGGGTTCGAGCGCATACCCGACGCCTTTGTCGACATTTTCAACGGGCGCAACGCCGGAACGCTGATCGTCCGGATCTAGATCTTCGCGCTTCGCGAGAGACATGGCCACATTCGAAAATCCGGGGTGGGCGGAACCCACCCCGCGCATCTCACAGTCCGTCAAGGCCCTTGCTGACTAGGATATTCACCGCGACCCGGCGGTTCTGCGCCTTGCCTTCGATGGTGTCGTTGCTCGCCACAGGGTCCGCTTCGGACATGCCGGTGGGCGTCAGCATGCGATAGGGTTTCCACCCGCACGCCTGCTGAAGATAATTGACGACGCGGCCGGCCCGCTTCTCGCTAAGCTCCTGGTTGAAATCCTCGTCTCCCGTGGAATCGGTGTAACCGACCACGAGCAGCAGGGCGTTGCTCATTCCCTCGGCAGTCGCCGCCGTGGCGCAGAGATCGTTCTTCGCCTGAGACGACAGCACCGCCTTGCCGGTGTCGAAATTCACGTTGGTCGTGCTTTTCACATTATATTGGTCGATCTCACCCATGCGGCCGCGCAGCGCCTCGGTCGCGGCAGTCTGTTCGTCGAAGCGCTGGGCCGTGCCATTGTGGATCATGGACGCGGTTTTCAGATCCTTGTTCTGGAGATTGATATGGCTGGCCACGAGCCCGCCGCCCGACTGCAACGTCTTGACGGTGACCGGCAGGCCGTTCAGCAGCGAGGTTGCGGCAAGTTTGCTGCGGTTAAGGCCGAAAAAGCCCTTGCTGGCGGTAATCCGGGTGGCATCGTCGATGGCGACGACGGATTTGGTGCCGTCTGCCGCCGTGACCTGCATCTTGTCGCCGCTGCGCGCGGAAATGATGCCCTTTATCTCTGGGCCTTCCGACTTTTCGGCGGGCAGATAAGCGGTCGCAGAGACATCGGCCGACGGTGGGTCCTGCGTCTGCGCAGCCAGGCTGGCCGATGCCCCGGACAGCAGGGCAAGCAACAAGAGACATTTGGGGCTTCTGGAAATCACACTCATCACGCTACTCCTCCAAGCTTCGATAGTCGGGCCTGCAATGCCGCAGCTTTTCGTCCGACTGCCGTCTGCGTGATGGCGTATTCGGCTGTCAGAACCCCCTCCATTGTCCTTCCTAAGATGTGCGGCATGACGCCGCGCAGCTTCTGCCTGTTGAGAATGACCTTTCTGGTACATGAACAGGCTGGATCAGTCAGCTAGTTGAAGAGGCAATTGGAGCACATCCTGCGACGAACCGAAATCAATGGATGCCGCGCGGAAGAGCATTGCTGAAGTAGATATAGGGAATAGAGTGCTGAGTTCAGTTCTTCATCAATAGACGTTCGGCCAAACCGAAATCTGGACTGATTTCAAAGGCTAAATCTTGCAGTCAGGATTTTATCTTTTGGAAACACTGATTTGCACTCCGCTGGGATGAATGTCGCCGGGAATGATCAGGCTGCCCGGTGACGCACCTTGTCTTGATACCATCAATGTGAGGAAAAGGTGGCGGAGACGGAGGGATTATTATCTATATCGTAAGTAATTGATATAGAATCTAATTTATTGTCCAAATCCTATCTTACCAATCCGTTTCCCACATTCCTGTGAAGAACAGCTTCAATCGACATCTATACTTATAAGAAAAAGACACTGACATGTCCACCGTAACCTGCACATATCCCCAGGCGTCTGGTTCATATTTTTTCTTCAGAATCACGCTATGGCTGGCACATTATTGGGTGTGCGTCAGACCTATCTGATCTCCATCAGGTGCGACCCGTCCCCCGCCGGTTCGAAAGCGCACCGGCGCTCAAGAAACAGCGCAATCACGTCACTGGCTGTCAAGCTATGCTGGCTCGGCTTGACGGTCGTAAACCTTCCGTCACCTGCGAGCGCAAAAGGCAGCAGGAGTTGGTCTGCCAAATAGGGGCCTGCAAAGGCCCTCGATTCGAGGAAACCGAGCATCCGGCCTACCGCCCGCTTCGCCACACGTTCAGCTGGTACACCCAGTTCCCCGAAACCGCTGACGATCTCGGTGCCATGTTCGAAGCGAGCCTCGAGCAACAGGATATTGCCCGGCCCCTGGTCCTCCGGCAGTTCCCGCACGAAGCATTCCCGATCATTCCATCCAAGTCCCCGCTGCGCCGCCTTGATTTCCCGCTCGGCAATATCGAACGGCAATCCCGCGAAATAGGCGCAAGCGCTTCGATCCAGCAGTTGCCCCCGCTCGATGCAATCGACGGGAGCAAGCGGGGCCGGGGCGATATCGATCTCAATCCGGCCGCCACCGCGCGGGTAGAAGCCATGGCGGACAAGCTTTGCCTCGACGCGCGGTCCCATGCGGTTGATGACCGGCAGGAAGACCTTACTGATGAAATCGAACGGCGGAGCCAGCATGTTGTGCGTGCCGCCTTCCAACACCAAGCGTGAAGGCCTGCCGGCGAGAATCAGGGGCATGAGAACGGTCTGCAGGACGAGACCCGTGGAACCGGCCGTCCCCACCGCAAAATGATAGTCTCCCGGAATCACGCGCCCCGGCCGGAAGGTCAGTTCGGACGATCCGACGCTCAATCCTTCACAACTGGCGTTGCCAATGGCGCAAGCCGCTTCGATAGCCGTCACATGCTGGCGCATCAGGCCAGGCTTGGAGCGACGGGCACGGACATTGGTGATGCGGACAGGTTCTCCAGTGACGAGCGAAAGCGCGCACGAATTGCGAACGACCTGCCCTCCGCCTTCTCCCTCCGATCCATCGATGGTGATCATTTCAGTTCGATCCAATAAGTCTGTTTCGGTTCAGCAACAAAAACATGGTCCGTCCAGCAGTCGGCCATTAACGTGCCAACCTCCAGTCCACATCCACGGCATTGCTGATTGGGTCCACTGTGCCCGCTGGGACCACAGCATCCATTGAGACGGCAGGCGTCGTCCACATCTTTCACCCGACCAGCGACATCGATCGGGTTGAGCCAATATTGCGGCACGAACTGTAACGGTGGCCTATTGCCGGGATCGTCGCTCGACACCATCGGTTCTACCGAGAGAATCGCGCTTCCCGGCTCTGTAAGTGGCTTGCACTCATAGCCTGACCACACGCGGCCAGCCGGATATCCGGCCGACAATATGTCGATGGGCCCCGACAAAGAGACATGGCATTGGGCGCAGAATAGCTGCTGTGGCACGACTGACCCTTCTGGAATAGTTCTCACGGAGAAGGGTAGGCGATCATTGCCTAACCTTACCCCTTCACGCACACGACCTGTTTCAACGCATGGACGATCTCCACCAGATCGGCCTGCGCGGCCATCACGGCTTCGATCGGCTTGTAGGCCCTGGGCGTTTCGTCGATGACGCTCTCGTCCTTGCGGCATTCGACGCCCGCCGTGTCGGCGATATGCTCGTCGAGCGAGACCAGCTTCTTGGCCTGGGTGCGGGACATCACGCGCCCTGCGCCATGGCTGCAGCTCTCGAACGATTCCACATTGCCCAGACCGCGCACGATGAAAGACTTCGCACCCATCGAACCCGGGATGATGCCCATCGTGCCCTTCGCTGCGCGCACCGCGCCCTTGCGGGTCACGAGCACATTCTGGCCGAAATGGTTCTCACGGCGAACATAGTTGTGATGGCAGTTCACCGCCTCCAGTTCGGCATCGAATGGCTTGGCGATCTGGCCACGCAGCGCCCGGATCACATTGGTCATCATCATCCGGCGGTTCAGCGCCGCGAAGTCCTGCGCCCACTCGACCGCCTCGACATAGTCGTCGAAATGGTCGGTCCCTTCCGGGAAGTAGGCCAGATCCTCATCGGGCAGGTTGATGAACCACTTGCGCATGTCCTGCTTGGCCAGTTCGATGAAGAACGTACCGATTGCATTGCCCGCGCGGATCGAGCTCCGGGTGCACGGCAACAATCTTACTGTCGCCCTTGTCCTGTGACAGCTGGAGAATTTGCACTTGCTCCTTTTCTAACTCAGCGATTGCCAAAGGATTATGCGTAGTGATCAGAATGTGGCTGTTCTCCCGGTCACCGTCATTTTGTCCGGCGAACTTGCGGAGATAGCTGAGGTAATCCAATGCCCAGCGCGGGTTGAGGTGCGTGTCAGGTTCGTCAAGCAAGAACAAGCTTTCACTTTCGGCCGTGAACCTCAGTAAGCCGAGCACGGTCAAAAGCTGCTGTTCACCTTCGCTCAACTCCCGGAATGTCACAGTGCCATCGTTTTTCTTGAGGCGCACGCGGATGCGCACTTCGTCGATAAGCTGTGAGACGTGGGTGCTTTCCATATCCCGGAAGAACTCAGCCGGACGTTGAGCGCCAACGAGATCACGCAAGGATACAATGTCCTTGATATAGAGATATTTAAATTCAAGTTGCTTACTGTTCCACAAGGAAACAGGGACGTTCCGACTCGTTACAATCGGGGCCAATGCGATATCTTGCAGCCGGCTCAAGAAATCCGCGACGATGCCTTTTGCATTCCAAAATCGCGGATCGCCCTCTTTGGACGTCCAAGGTGGCTGATGAAGGACAAACAGGACCGACTCTATGCCTTCGTCTGGATCAACGCCGAGGTGGACGTAGCCGGTGTCCTTCAGGGCCTCCGACCCTTCAAGCACGACAAATTCTCCATCCTCTTCGACCGCTTCCGCGCTGACGCCAGAGCGGTGACGGATTTCGAAGGTGACTTCGCCTGCTGTGCGTTGCGCCACTGGCGTGGCCGTCTGCGTATTTGCCCACGCGAAGCAGCCAGAAAAGCCTGCCTTAAGCCATGGGTTCGCATTGTCGATTGTTGCGATGAGCATTACGATCCAGAAGGCACCGAAGCAGTAACCTAGTCGTTCATTTAAAGAAGCGGTGCCGTTCTTCATGCGGCAAGATGAGTCAGCTACCGATGAACTTTGCCCAGTCTGTCATGAGGCTGCGGCGCTTCTCGAGGAGATTACCTCGGCGATATGCCGCCTCAGTCTTGTCCTTGACGACATGCGCCAGCGCCGCTTCGGCAATTTCGCCCTGATATTCGGTTTCCTCACTGACCCAGTCTCGGAACGCCGATCGAAACCCATGGGCGGTGTAAGGCTCTTTCATTTCCTTGATAAGCTTGGTCAGCGTCATGTCGGACATCGGCTGGTTGCCCCGCATGCCCGGAAATATCAGGGGACAGTCACTGATACGCAGTTCGACACACCGCTCGACGATGCGGATAGCGCGCGGGCTAAGTGGAACCACATGCTCCCGATGGGCTTTCATTCTTTCCTTGGGAATGGTCCAGAGCTTTTCCTCCAGATCGATCTCATCCCAGTTCGCCCCTCGCACCTCGCCAGAACGGGCAGCCGTAAAGATTGCAAATTCCAGCGCCAGACGACTGAATGATTCACGCTCCCGGAGCTTGAGGACGAACCGAGGTACCTTGGAGTAAGGCATGGCAGCGAAATGCCCGTCCTTCTTGGGCTGCTTGGGCAAGCCCTTTGTGATCGCCCGCATGGGAGCCTCGCTCTCCCGATAACCCGACGCATAGGCCCAATCGAGAACAGTGCCGATCCGCTGCCTTACGCGTCGGGCCGTCTCTGGCTTCGTCAGCCAGATTTCGGCAAGGGCGTTGCGGATCATGGGTCCTGTGATCTCGCTGACCCGTACATCGCCAATGTGCGGAAAGGCATAGGCTTTGAGGGTCTGGAGCCACTGGGCCTCATGCTTCTCGTTCCGCCATGTCTTGCGATGAGCGGTCAGAACCTTTGCGGTAGCTTCCTTAAAGGTCGGCACCCCTTGCGCCTTGCGACGCTCGAACAGCGGATCGAGGCCCATCTCCATCCATGTCCGGATTTGTCGTGCACGTTCCCGCGCCTGCGCCAGCGATATTTTCGAAGCACTGCCCAGCCCGAAATCGCGGCGGTTGCCGTTCTTCTGCACGCGGCAGACCCAGCTTTTCGTTCCACCGGGCTGCACGAGCAGGAAGAGACCATCGCCGTCACCCAGTCGACCGGGTCGCGTTGCGGCTTTGACAGCCGTTGCCGAGAGCTTTCCCATGCTCAAAATCTCCCACAAATCTTACCACAAATCCAATCGGTTGCCGATGGAAGGCGGTGGATCGCAGGAGACTCGAATCACCCTGAAAGCCGCAGAAATGCGGGACTTTCAGCGATTGGCCCGGTTGTGAGAGGATGGAAAGGTGGCGGAGACGGAGGGATTCGAACCCTCGGTAGCCCCTTAAGGCTACGACGGTTTAGCAAACCGCTGGTTTCAGCCACTCACCCACGTCTCCGCACGAATTTGCCCACCGGATGAGGTGAGCAGTGGCTAGATGTCGGCCTATAGCGGCGGGTTTCATGCATGGCAACGGTCCGCAGCGGAGAAAAATCACCCGAATTCCGAAAAAGCGGATTCGGACTGGCGCGGAATCGACTCGGGTCGCCGTTCGTTCATTGTCGTTTCAGCTTGTTCCCCGATAATCTGAAATATGGTTGAAGAGCGGGTTCTTTGGGGAGTAGCGGGCATGATCGGGATTTTGCGGCGGTTTTCGGGCCGCGCTGCACGGGCGGGCGCTTTGGCGGCCGCGCTGGGCGGCATCACGCTGGCGCCGGTCGCACAGGCGCAGGTGCGCACCGTCGACCCCAATAGCGCCATCGATTCCGATCTGGCCCCCGTGCCGCAGCAGGGCGGCAGCACGCCCACCGATCCCGGTGTGGACCCCAATGCGCAGCCGGGGAGCAGCGCGCCCGCCGACAGCGGCGCACCCTATAATCCGCCGCCGGTCAGTTCGGGCGCGACCGCAACTGGCGCGCCGGTGACGGCCAATTCTCCGCCGGCGGCGATCTCCCCCAGCGATTCCTACCAGGAAGACGATCTGATCGGCGCGGCCGAAGGGGTGTTCGGCAAGGGGGCGGAAGGTCTGGCCGGGATCATCGAGAAGATCCTGAAGGACCAGGGCCGCCCCAATGCCTATATCGCCGGGCGCGAAGCGTCGGGCGCGTTCGTCGTCGGCCTGCGCTATGGGTCCGGCACCCTCAATCACAAGGTAGAGGGCAAGCGGGAGGTATATTGGACCGGCCCGTCCATCGGCTTCGACGTGGGCGGCAACGCGGCGAACACCTTCGTGCTCGTCTATAATCTCTATGACACGCAGGACCTTTACCATCGCTTCCCGGCGGCGGAGGGCACCGCCTATCTGGTAGGCGGCTTCACCGCCAGCTACCTGCGTTGGGGCAGCGTGGTGCTGATCCCGATCCGGTTGGGCGTCGGCTATCGGCTGGGGGTCAATGCCGGTTACATGAAGTTCACCGAGAAGCGGAACTGGCTGCCCTTCTGACGGCCCGGGGACAAGTGCTGGTTTTACGAAGCCAGCCGTGACCTTCTCCCCTTTCTCCTCCACCACCGCCTTGGGCGGCGGTCCCATTCCCCATCTTTCGATAAGGAGGATTTGGGGGATTCGCTCCTGCCGCCCTCTAAAGGGAGAGGTTGAGCTGCTCGCCGGCCTCTTCCGGCTCCTCATGATCCAGATTGTGCACGCCCAGCCCGAGCAGCCTGGCCCCCATGCGCAGCGGCAACTGGGCCCGCAGCAGCGCCCGGCCCGTCTGCGCCAACAGGTCGGGGGAGCGCACCGGTCCGCCGAAGCTTTTCGACCGGGTGATGATCCTGAAGTCCGCGAACTTGACCTTGAGCACCACCGTCCGGCCATAGGCGCCGCTCTTTTCGATGCGGCCCCAGAGATTTTCCGCGATCCGGTCCAGTTCCGTGATCAGCGCTTCCTCCGTCACCAGATCGTCGAAGAAGGTATCTTCGACGCTTACGGATTTGCGTTCCTGCCGCTCATGCACCGGGCGGTCGTCCTGGCCCCGCGATGCGCGATAGTAGAATAGCGCCGCGCTGCCGAAATGATGCTGGAGAAAGGCAAGGTCGCGGGCGCGCAGATCGGCGCCCGTCTCAATGCCTAAGGCCTGCATCCGCTTCGCCGTGACCGGCCCCACGCCATGGATGCGCCGCACCGGCATCTTCGCGATGAAGGCCGCGCCGTCCTCCGGCCGTACGACGCAGATGCCATCGGGCTTGTTCTGGTCCGACGCCAACTTGGCGATCAGCTTGTTGTACGACACCCCAGCCGACGCGGTGAGCCCGGTTTCCTCCCGGATCAGGCGGCGGATTTCCTCCGCTATGCGCGTGGCGGAGGCGATGCCCGGCTTGTTCGACGTGACGTCGAGATAGGCTTCGTCCAGCGACAGCGGCTGGATGATGTCGGTGAAGCGCGAGAATATCTCCCGCACCTGCGCCGACACGCTGCGATAGACCTCGAAACGGGGACGGACGAACAGCAGGTCGGGGCAGAGCCGCCGCGCCCGCGCGCCCGGCATGGCGGAGCGGACGCCATATTTCCGCGCTTCATAGCTGGCCGTGGCGACCACCCCGCGCGGACCGCCGCCGCCAACGGCCAGCGCCTTGCCCCGCAACGAGGGATCGTCGCGCTGCTCGACCGACGCGTAAAAGGCATCCATGTCGATATGGATGATCTTGCGCGGCGGGGTCTCCATGGCTCGCGCTTATGCCACAGGGCAGAACGGAAGGAAAAGGGGAGGGCGCGCTTCAGCGCCGCAACAGGCGCAGATTGTCGAGCAGCCATTCCAGATGCGCGCGGCTGATCCGGCTCCACACATTATAGGTGCAGCGCTGGCCGCCGACGCGCAGATAAGCGAGGGAATGCAGGCCTTTGCCGCCCGGATTGGCGGCAGGATAGCGCTGCGCGCCTTCCTGCCCATAGCCGGCAAAGGATGGGGCGGGCAGGCGCGCCAGTTCGCGCATATAGGGCCATTGTTCGGTCAGCCTGCGCCGCTGTATCCGCGCATCGGCCCGGTCGTCCGGCAGCAGGCCGGTTCCGGCAAAGCCATAGGCGCTGCGCAGCCCGGGAAGGTCGAAGGCAACGCCCCAGCCGCCGCCGAAGCTGGCGGCGCGCGGCGTCCCCTCCGGAATGCCGGGCCGGGCGAGCGCGAGCGGCGCGCAGGACTGGCGGTTCTCCGCCTTGGCCCATTCAGTGCGGGCGCGCCGTTCCCCGATCAGCGTCGTGGTTTCGGCCGAAAAAGCCGGCATGGCGCCGGACAGCAGGGCCGCCGCCAGCGCCGCCAGCGCCAGCCTCATTTCCTGTCCTTGAGCGACAGCAGCGCGGCGAAGGGGCTGGCCTGCTCCTCGCTCAGCACGCCCGCTTCACGCAGGACTCCGTCGGCTTCCGGAGAGCGCGGATAGGGCGTCATCGCGAGCGCCACCGTTTCGGCCACCGCCTCGCCCATGTCGATGGTGAGGCCGTCGAAACCGATGGTGTCGCAATCCTCGGCGTCCAGCTCCAGTTCGTCGCCTTCGGGCGTCTCTTCCCCCTCCCTGACGAAGCGGAGCAGGAAATCGGTGTCCAGCTTTTCGGGCACCGCGACCCCTGTCGCGACACAGGGCTGGGCTAGGTCCGCGCGCACCCGCCCCCTGGCATAGATCGCGCCATTGTCCTCGTTCAGCGCGTAATCCGCCTCCAGCCTATCGAGCGCGAGCAGGTTGAAGCGCTTCGCCAGTGCCTCCCGCTCCGCGGCGTCGGCGGTGATGGTCACCGGCTGGGCATGACGGGCAAGCTGGTCGATTCGGACGGGCCGGGAGAATTCGGGGGCAGCGCTCATCCAAGGTCTCCCGCCATCAGCGCGTCGCGGCTGAGGCAGCCCAGCCTCACCCAGCGCGCGCGCAGATGCGATTCGACATGCGCCAGCGCGTCTGCCGACGGCGCATCGCCGCGATAGAGGTTGCGCGCAATCGCTTCGCTCAGGTCCGCCTCGCCCGACAGCGCCGCGCGATAGGCCGCCAGCCGCCCGCCCAGCGCGCTCACCATGCGGCCGATATGCTTGCCGACGACGACGTCGCCAATCCCCTCCTGCCGCAACTGGCCGTCCATGTCGTCCACGAACAGTTCGGTCAGCCAGACGCTCTCCTGCGCGGCGCCCAGCGCCTCCAGCCGCATCAGGGCCTGGGCGAGGATGGCGACGATCATGTCGAAGCGGCCGTCCATCGTGTCGGGAACCTGCCCCTCGACATACCAATGGGGCTGGCGTCCCTCCGCGACGATGGCGTTGTAGAGGGTGCGCATCGCGTCCCTGGGATCGCTCGGCGCGAACAGACGCTGGAAGATGCTGGGCATGAGTTTGACTGTTTCCTGGCTGGACCGATCGGCGGCCCCTTGCCGAGGCTCGCGCATTTCCATATTGATCGCCCGGCCGCCCGATGCAATGGCGGCTTTGTTTTTCGGCAAGGTCCGGGGCAAGCCCCCGCAGGAGAAGTTCATGCGCCAGTTCAGCCGCCAATCCCGCAGCGGGCGGATTTTGCTTGGCGCAGGCCTTTGCGCGCTGCTGCTGGGCGCGTCGGGCTGTTCGCGCATCCGCACCCATCAGGGCTATCAGGTCGACAAGCTGCTGGTGGATTCGGTCCAGCCCGGCATCGACAACCGCGCATCGGTGGAAGGGACGTTGGGCCGGCCGAGCTTCGTCGCGCAGTTCGGCGACCAGGACTGGTATTATGTGTCGCGCGACATGCGCTCGCTCGCCTTTTCCAATCCCAAGCCGGTGTCGCAGACCGTGCTGCATGTGCGTTTCGACGCGGCGGGCAATGTCGTGGCGGTGGATCGCATGGGGCTGGAGCAGGTCGCGAAAATCTCGCCTTCCGGCGACAAGACGCCGACATTGGGCCGCCATCGCAGCCTGTTCGACGAGATTTTCGGCAATATCGGCGCGGTGGGCGCCGGCGGCATGGGCGGTGCAGGCGGCGGCAGCAACACCGGCGGCGGTCCGAACGGAAGCTAGAGCATCGTGCGCAAAAGTGGGAACCGGTTTTGCGCTTAAAAGGATGCGACAACAAAAGCTTGGAGCGCGCGGCCTGCGTATGATTTAACGCAGCGCGCTCTGGAAACGACCAGGTCCGGCCGGGCTTGGCTGAGCCCGAACGGTCCTCTTGGGTCGGCAACTGGCCGTCGCAAGCGGCATTCTCCAACCCTACACCTTCCTGAGCAGACCATCGGCCAAGCGCATCGGTCGGTAGCCCAATGCCCGCAACCGATCGATGTCAAGGGCGGGAAACCCCCAATCCTGCTCTCTTCCTCCAGCCTCATGAACCACCGGCGCACCGGTTTGCCTGGACAGCAGTTGCGCCAGTTCCGCCATGGTCGTCCGGACCCCGCTGCCGACATTGAAAGGCCCTGCCTCCTCATTTCCGAGCAGCAGCAACATGGCCCGCACCACATCGTCGACATGGACAAGGTCGGCTCCGAACCCGCCGCCGCCATGCAAGCGGATCGGCCCACCGCTGGCGGCTGCCCCGGCCATCGCGGCCAGCGCGCCGCTTCGCTGGCCCGGCCCATAGACCGATGCTAGCCGCAGCGTCTGGAGCAGCACATCCTCCCCCCGGCAGCGTTCCGCCGCATAGATTTCCTGCCCGACCTTCGAACCGAGATAATAGCCCCTGCTGCCGGGAAAGAGGGGCGCATGTTCGTCCGGAGGCTGGGGAGCCGGCGCATAGGCATTGGCGCTGCTCGCCTGCATGATCCGCCGCACACCTGCCCGGATCGCCCCGTCGGCCAGTTTCAGCGTGCCGAGCGCGTTGATCCGCCAGCAACGCTCCGCTTCCGCCGGGTCGCCATGATCGGACGGGATATGTGCGGCAAGATGGACCAGCGCCGTGCAGCCGGAGAAATCCACCCCCTCGACCGCCATCAGGTCGAGAAACGCCCATTCGTCCGCCGGATGGGCTTCCGGCGGCGGTCGGCGGCCGAGATGACGGACGCGCCAGCCGGCGCGGCGCGCGGCGGGCAGGAAAGCACGGCCGACAAAGCCCGATCCGCCGGTCAGCGCCAGCAGGGGGGCACGGTCGCTCATCGCACCCTGTCGATGCGCTCCTGCGGCACGAACATCTCGTCCCAATAGCGCAATATGACCCCCGACCGAACCGGCGGCTGCACGATGGGGGTGGCGTGGAGCAGTTTCCGCACGCACATCTCCACCTCGTTGAAGCCCGCCATGGCGCGCAGCGGCGTGGTGCCGGAAAATCGGGCGTTGATCTCGAACACGCGGGGCGTGCCGTCGGCGTCGGTGCGGAACTGGAAATTGGCGGGGCCATGGGGTTGCAGCGCCCGCCCCAGCGTCCGCACCTGCGCGTTCAGTTCCGGATAATCGGCAATATAGGCGCGATAGGTGTTTCCGTCGCGCAGGTCGCGGCGCATCACGATGGATGCCTGCACCTCGCCGTCGAAGACGAGCGTGCTGGCGGTATATTCGCAATCGGCGCTGCCCACGCATTGCTGCACGACGAGTCCGCCGCGTCCCTCCAGCGCCGACGCCAGTGCGGTGCGGTCATGCACAACCGACACGCCGACCGAGCGCGCACCGATCCGGGGCTTAACCACCAGCGGAAAGCCCGCCTTGTCGATCAGCGCCTCCACCGCTTCCTCATCCTCCGCCGCGGCGGACGCGGGGTGGGGCAGGCCGACGCTTTCGAAGAAGCGCGCCGTTTCCAGCTTGTCGTCCGCTATGGCGACGACGCGGGGATCGCTGACCAGCACATGCGTGCCGAACAGCGCCTCCAGCCGGCGCCGCTCCGCCGCGAACCAGGACAGTTCCACATCGGTGCCCACCAGCACCACGTCCGGCCGCTCCCGGTCCAGCAACTGGTGGATGCGGTCGCCAAAGGCCGGATCGTCGGCAAAGGGCAGGCGATGGGCGGCGTCGGCCCAGTAGAGGCCAGCGGAAAGCGGATTGGGATCGGCCGCGATCACATGGCAGCCCAGCGCCGATTGCCGCAGCGACTTGATGATGCCCTGTCCCAGCACCGCGCCGGCTCCGGTGACGAGGACCTTCATGCGAAGAACCGGCAGAGCCGCTCCTGCGTGGCGGGGGACAGGGTGGTGGCGCGGATGGCGTGCACCTGGTCCTCCGGATCGAAATCGATGTCGCGGCTTTCGACGGTCACAAAATCTCCCCTGACTTCGATCATCGCCCATTTGGGCGTCCGGTCCCCATCGTCGCGCGGCTGGCCGAGCGAGGCGAGGGTGAAGATGGTGGCGGCGGCGCAATCATAGCGGCGATGCCGGTGAACATGGCCGAACAGGCCATAAAGGAACCCTCGCGCCGCGAGCGCGGCGGCGGCTTCCTCCGCCTCCTGCGTCGAGCGGATATAGCGCCAGTCCCCATAGTCGAAGGGATTGGCATGGGCGGCGAACAGCGGCCCCAGCGACCAGCTTTCCCTCCAGTCGAAGGCCGCCATGCCGCCCGGCGGGATATGGGCGGCGGTCCAGTCGACGCTTTCGCGCAGCCAGTCGGGCAGGGCAGCGCGATAGCTCTCTGCGGCGGGCGATCCCCTGTACAGCATGTCGTGATTGCCGCTGATCAGGATCGCGCCGTCCCGCGCCGCCGCGCCCTGCACCAGTTCCAGCGTCTCCAGCGGCTGCACGCCATAGGTCAGCAGGTCGCCCAGGATCAGCATCCGGTCGAACCCCTCCCGCCGCGCGGCGGTAAGGGCCAGTTGCAGCGGGTCGCTGGCCGCATGGATGTCGGTCAGCGCGGCTATTCGCATGGCGACACCGGCCGGGCCACAGGGGGCGGGGCGAAGCGGAGACGGCGGGCTTCGATCAGTTCCCGGTACAGGTCGAGATGCGCTGCCGCGCAGTTTTCGATGGAGAAGCGCCGGGCGACCCGCAGCGCGCCCTGCGACAGCGCGGCGTAGCGGGCGTCGTCGCCCAGCACATCCGCCATGGCCAGCGCCAGCGCGGCGGGATCGGAGGGCGGGACGAGCTGACCGTTGACGCCGGGCGAGACCATTTCCCGGTTGCCCGCCACCGCGGTCGCGACGATGGGCAGGCCGCTCATCGCGGCCTCTATCATCGCGATGGGAAAGCCTTCCCACAGCGAGCAGTTCACGAACAGGTCCGCCTGCCGCATCAGCGCGTCGACGTCGCTTCGGGCGCCGAGCAGTTCCACCGGTTCTCCAGCCGCCTGCACCGCAAGCCGGCCGAACTCCGGCCCCGCCCCGGCGATGCGGATGCGGGCGGAACGGCCCCGCGCCGCCAGCGCATCCACCAGCGGCCGGGCGGCGCGGAGCAGGGTGGGATAATCCTTCTGCGCCGACACCGTGCCCACGGCGAGGATCGTCGGATCGCGACCGGCGGCGGCGCGCGGCTGCCCGGTCCGGAAGCGGGCGCCGGCGGCGTTCAGGATCATGCGGATCGGCTTGCGGGCATGGCCGCGCAGCAGCGTCTCGCACTGGTCGCTGATCGCGACATAGCCGTCGACGATGCAGTTGAAGAGGGCGAAGGCCGACGGAGGAAAGGAGAGGCGGCTGTTATGATGGGTCAGCACCACCGGCACGCCGGGCATGGCCAGGGCGAGGGGGAGGAGCGCGCGGGCGCTATGGGCGTGGATCACATCGGGCCGGATCGTCCGCAAGGCGCGGCGCAGCGCCAGCGCCCCGCCGGGCAGATTGTTGCGATTGGCGAGTCCCAGGGAAAGGGCGGTGGCGCCGCCAGCCCGCACCCGCGCCATCATCGCCGCCTCGGTATCCGGCGCATTGCCGACCTGCGCGGCGTGGCTCAGCGAAAGGACCGCTGGCTGATGCCCGGCCCCCGCAAAGGCCTCCGCCAGATTGCAGACCAGCATCTCTGCCCCGCCGGACGTAAAGCTGGTGATGATCGAACAGATGCGCATATCAGCGCGCCAGATCGACGCCGGTGGCCGCCAGCAGCGCCAGGGCGCGGGGCGACAGGTCGGCGCGGCAGCGTTCCAGCACCAGATCCGCCTGGTCGGGCCTCAGCCACTCGCCGAAGGCGCCCGCCTTGCCGCTGCGCATGCGCAGGCTCTGGTCGTCCTTGCGATCATAATCATGGCCCGGAATGCCGCTTTCCCGCTCCTTGTCGCGCATCCGGTCGAATTGCGCGGCGGCCACGGCGCGGGCGAGCATGGCGGGCTGCGGCTCGACACCCAGAAAGGCGAGGATGGCGGCGGCGGTCGGCATCGGTTCGGCCAGCATATGCTCATAGCTGATCAGGTGATGCGGTCGCCCCGCCAGCCCCGCCGCCCAGCCGTTCAGATAGCCGGTGAGCGCCGCCATCCCATATTTGGGCTCATCCAGGAAAGCCGTCATGTCGCCGGAAAAGCTATGCTTGTGCCGGGTCGCGTGGAAATAGGCGGACACGATCACGTCGCGCGGATCGCGGACCAGGAACAGGACCGGCCGGTCGAGGAACAGCCGCTCGCGATAGGGCAGGTGGCTGACCAGGATCAGCGGCAGCTCGGCCTCGCCCGCCCGCCCGATGAAGGCGTCGATGCCGCGCACCGGATCGCGGTCGAAATTGGGCAGGATGCGGAAGGTGCTGGTAAGATCGGGCTCGAAGCCCAGCTTCGCGCTTTCCGCGAAATAGCAGGAGAGCAGGTAGCGCAGCCATGTCCGCCCGCTCTTGGGGTAGGACACGAGAAAGGCGTCGGCCCGCGCCGCCGCCAGCCGTAATGGCGGTTCGTCCCGTAGCCGCCGACGCATCGCCCGCGCAAAGCCCTTCAGCGACATCATGTTCAT
The DNA here is from genome assembly GCF_004152845.1 of Sphingobium fuliginis. GTDB lineage: Bacteria > Pseudomonadota > Alphaproteobacteria > Sphingomonadales > Sphingomonadaceae > Sphingobium > Sphingobium fuliginis. The sequence continues at coordinate 30,550 of NZ_SEON01000012.1, read as the reverse complement.
GATCCTGCCCTCACGCGATGATGGTCGAGAATGCTGGTGATGACCGACTGCCAGCGGGCAAGCACCCGATCATGGCCGAAATCGGCCATCCGCTCCCGCGCCGCCTGTCCCAGCGCCGCGCGCCGCGCCGGGTCGGCGCACAATGCCACGATGGCGTCGCCCAGCGCCGCGCCGTCGCCATTGGGCACCAGCAGGCCGCTTCGGCCATGCCCGATCATTTCGGCCGGACCCCATTGGCAATCGAAGGAGACGACCGGCAGGCCCGCGCCCATGGCCTCGCCCACGACGATGCCCCAGCCTTCGAAGCGGGAGGAGAGGACGAACAGGTCGGTCTGGGGAATCCAGTCGCCCGGCCTTTCCGTCACGCCGGGCAGGCTGACCCGACCGGCCAGGCCCAGCCGGTCGCGCTGCCGCTCCAGCGCCGCGCGCTCCGGCCCCTCGCCCCAGATCACCAGCTTCCAGTCGGGAATGCGTTGCGCCACATGGGCAAAGGCGTCCAGCAGCAGGTCGAAGCCCTTTTGCGGCACCAGCCGCCCCACGGCTCCGATAGTGCGGCCGTCCGACCGGCGATCCGGCGCGGCGCCGGCAGGCGGCACCGGATTGGGGATCACCCATCCCTTCACGTCCATGGCGCCCCTGAACCAGTCCATCGCCCCTTGCGTCATGGTGATGAGGCCCACGGCATGCGGATAGGTCATCTGCCGCAGCCGGCTCCAGACCGGCCCTACGGTCTGGAGCGCGGGATTGTTGCGTTCCGACACGATCACGGGGATATGCAACGACCGCGCGGCCAGCACGGAAAGGATGTTGGTGCGCGTCAGGAAGCTCACGACCAGTTCCGGCCGCACCGCCTTCAACGCCCGCCTCAGCCGCCTCTGCCGCCGCAGCATCGCCAATGCACCGGTCGCGGCGGCGCGACGCCGCGACTTCATGCCCAGCCTGACGATCCGCACCTCCGGATGATAGGCGTAATAGGAGGGGGCGGACGGCTCCTCGAACACGATCAGGGTGATGCTCCAGCCCTGCGCCGCGAAATGGTTGCACAGCAGGCTGACGATATGTTCCGACCCGCCGGCGCCCAGCCCCGGAAGGACGAAGGCGAGCATGGGTGGCCTGGATGCTCTTACCAGCATGGCGGCGGGGTCCTGTATAATCACGCTGTTATGCGGGGCCAGTGTCTTTGGCGGGCGATCCCAAGTCCATTGCGCGAAGGGGTTAGGGGGTGGCGCTTTGGATCAGTCCTGTCCCACCCCGGCACGGCTGCGCGTCAATAATGGATGCGCAGTTCAAGCCCGGCGCGGGTGCGGTCGAATTCGTCCAGCGCGACGCTGCTGTCGCGTTTGGAAAAGCGCGCTGTCGCCGCGATGGCGACCCGGCGGTTGACGGCATATTCCAGTTCGCCGGTGACGCCATAGAGATTGTCGGTGTCGTCGACGCCGAAATATTTGCTGCGGCGATAGAGAATCCCCAGCCGCCCCCTCAGATTGTGGCGGATTTCCTGGTTTATGCCGAGCCGGAAGCGCATGTCCTCACGCGATTGCACCCCGGTCCTGTAGGTGGCGACATTGCCGACGAAGCCGTCCAGCGTGATGGTGGTGCGCGGGCGAGGGGCATAGGTCAGCCCGATCTGCACCGACATGCGGGTTTGCGATTCGATCCGCCTGTCCTTCGCGTCGAGGCGATAGACGCCCACCGCGGCATCGCCGCGCAGCGTGCCGCCCGGATCGATGGCGATGCCCACCCGGCCGCCATAGGTCGACGCATCGCGGTTGAACTGGCCTGGCACGGGGGCCAGGCGGAAATCGCGATGCGCCGCGACGCCCTCCACGAAGAGGCTCGTCAGCGGCGACACGCGCAGCATCACCCGCGCAAGGCCGCCGACGGCATCCAGGTCGCGCTCCTCGTCTATGGCGCGGGTGTAGCGCATCCGCGCGCCGGTCGCCTTGAACAGAAATCCGATACGCGAACCCTGATGCAGATAGGACAGGTCGCCCTCCACCAGATTGAGTTCGCGCGGGCCGATGCCGGGCAGGGTGTTGCCCTCCGGCTCGCCTCGATCCTCTATGATATGCTGCCAACCGGCGGCGACGTTCAACCGGTCGGCGGCCGACGGGTTCCAGTTCAGCCCGGCCGACAGGCGCCCGCCCACCGCATCTTCCTTGTCATACTGGAAATATTTGCGGAAATCCCCCTCGGCCCGGGCGGTCAGCTCCAGTGCGCCGCCCTTGCGCAGCAGGTCGACATAGGGGCGGACCTGAAGGCGGAAATCGTCCTTCTCGCCAAAGGCCTGGGCATAGATATTGCTGTCATATTCCAGCCGGGCGCTGCCGCCGATCCTGACGGTCGCGCTGCCCAGCGCCAGCGGCGTCGGTTCGAACAGCGCGGCGGGTTCGCCCTGCAACGGGTCGGAAGCGTCCATGTCCTGCGCCTGGGCGTCAGGCAGGGCAGCCATCAGCAAGAGGGCGGCCGCGCCCCCCGAGGCCGGACCAAATGCCGGGCGGCGCATCAAAACCACTTCTCATAGATGCGCAGCGTGTCGCCCGGCTGGATCATGTCCCGCTCGCCCGCGCGGCCGACCACCTGCCGCCCGTCGACCATGCGGGTGATGGCGACGCTGCCCTGTTCGGCGCGAAAGGTGTATCCGCCCGCAACCGATACCGCCGCCAGCACCGACATGCCCGCGCGATATTGATATTCGCCGGGACTCTTCACCTCGCCCAGCACATAGAAGGGGCGCAGCTTCACCGGCTGCACGCTGACGGTGGGCGCATTGAGCAACTGGCGCTGGGTCAATTGCTGGGCAATGCTGGCCTGCAATTCCGGCACCGTCTTGCCGCCCGCGTCGACATCGCCCAGCACCGGCAGGGAAATCTGTCCCCGATCGTTGATCGTGTAGCTGCTGTCGCCGGAATCGGTGCCGCTGAGGCCCGGAATCGCCACCCGCACCTCGTCCCCCGCGCCCAGACGATAGGCCACGGTCGGCGCGGGCGGAAGGCTGGCCAGGCCCGACAGCCCGCTCGAACAAGCCGTCGTCAGGGCGAAAAGGCCAAGGAAAAGGCCATGATGAAGCCGGTTGCGCATCTGTGTCCCCTCTGGATGGATAGGGCGGAAGTTTAAGCCCTTTGGCTGATTCAGGGGCGGGCAATAACGGCTGGCGGACGGGCAAAAAGGGGCGAGAGCCGGAGCGCTTTGGGGGTGATACGAAGGAGGCGTGCCTGCCATATCGTGCTCCTGAAGGCAGGAGCAGCTACCGTCAGGCAGCCAGTTTCCTATCCTGCCTCCAATGGCTGAGGTCCCGTCCGATCAGCTCCTCCAGATCGGCGATGTCCCGCGCATAATAATCGACCATCCGCTGGCGGAGCATCGCCGGCAGGGGCGGATAGGCGATCTGCCGCGCGAACATGCCGCGCACCTTTTCGAACATCGCGTTGCCGCGCAGGGGCCGCACCGCTTCCTTCAATGGCGCCAATGCGGTGCGCACGGGCAGGGGCAGGAATCTTTCGCTGCTGTCGTTGCGCGGGTCGGCACCCACCTGCGTCGAATAATGGCAGGGCGCTCCGATATGGTCGCTGACGATGGCGACGCTCGCTTCCGGCGCGGCCTTCACGTCCTCGAACAGCAGCACCTTGATCTGCTCGGCATCGAAATGCGTGAGCCAGCGGCGCAGATGCCTGGCGTAAAGCCCGTCCTCCAGAAAGCGCGGCTGGTCGCTTGGCCGCCCGTCCAGATAATGTTCCGGCCCCTTCGTCACCGTGCCGCGCCGGAACAGCATCTTGTAATCCGAATAGGCGCGGTCGACCGGATTGCGGAGCTGCACCACCAGCCGCGCCCTGGGCAGGACGGCGGCGAGACGGGCGGGCGCGTCCGGATGGGCGAGATAATCGGCGGACTTCTCCCCCAGCATCTGGTCGGGCCGGGCGCCATCGAAGAAACGGCGGTAATGGTCCAGGCCGCGCGCATGGTCCTGGCTGAAGAAATGCGGCTCCGGCGCGGGCAGGTAGATGGCCGGGTTGTCCTGAAGCTGGTTGTGGATCCAGGTCGTCGCGCCCTTGACGGCGCCGATGATGACGAAATGCGGCAGGCGGTCGTTGGTCATCCTCTTTCCCCTCTTCGTCCGGATGGCAGTTCCGCCATGGCGATCTCCAGGCAGTTGGCGAGGCGATGCATGTCGCCTTCGTCCAGCAGATGGTCGACCGGAAAGGCGATGCTGCGGCGGCCAAGATCCTGCGCCACCGGCAGGGCGCCGTCGCGGCGCACCTGCCGGTCCGCAAAGGCGGCTTCGCCCGTCATGTCGGCGCAGGAACCGCTGCCCACGGGCATGCCCATCTGCGCCATACGGCCTATGATCGGCGTGGTTCCCGTCTCCCCCAGCCGGTCGGCGGCGATGGTCACATAGAGCCGGTAGAAGGCGTGACCGACCTCGGCTGGAATTGCGGGCACCTCCACCGCCCGATTGGCGCGCAGCAGCCGCATCAGGGTCGCGGCGTTGCGACGGCGGGCGGCCAGCCAACCGGGCAGCTTGGCAAGCTGCGCCCGCCCGATGGCGGCCTGCATCTCCGTCATCCGCCAATTGCTGCCGAAGCTGTCGTGCAGGTAGCGAAAGCCGTTCGTCGTTGCCGGCGCGAAGAATTTGTCCGGATTCTTGCCATGGTCCTTATAGGCCCAGGCCCGTTTCCAGTGCCTTTCCTGCCGCAGCAGGAGCATGCCGCCTTCCCCGCCGGTGGACATGATCTTGTCGGTGCAGAAGGAAAAAGCGGCGGCATCCCCAAAGCTGCCCACGGCCCGGTCGTGAAGGGTCGCGCCATGCGCCTGCGCGCAATCCTCGACCAGCCACAGGCCGTGTTCATCGGCCAGCGCGCGCAGCGCCGTCATGTCGCAGGGCCAGCCCGCCAGATGCACGCACATTATCGCCCGGCTGCGCGGCGACAGCATGCGGCGGGCGGATTCCGGGTCGATATTGTTGCTGACCGGATCGATGTCGGCAAAGACCGGCGTTGCGCCGACCGCGACGATGCAGGCCGCGCTGGCGAAGAAGCTGCGCGAGGGCAGGATCACCTCGTCTCCAGCGCTGACGCCCAAGGCCCGCAGCGCCAGTTCCAGCGCGACCGTGCCGTTGCTGACCGCGATGCCGTGGGGCATGCCGCAAAATGCCGCGAACTCGGCCTCGAAGGCGCGGTTTTGCTCGCCATGGACCATGGCATTGACCCGCCCGGTCTCCAGAACCCGCGTCACCGCCGCGATCTCGTCGGGCTCATGCTGCGGCCAACGCAGCGCGGCATGATCGAGCGGACTGAGGCGGAGCGGAAGCTGGGGCGGAATCTGGGCTTGGGCAGGCGCGGCTTGCATCATTGTTCCCCCAAAAAGTCAGGCGACATCGCGCGGCAGCGGCGAGGACAGGACGGCTGGAATGTCCGCGGGGCGCGGCGGCATCATCAGCAGCGTGTCGGAACTTTCCGCCGCCAGCCGCCGCAATATCTCCGCCCAGCGCGAACTGGCGGAGGCCGCGACCATCTCATGCGTCAGCCGCACCAGCTCATCCGCGTCGCCCGCCGCGATCAACCGGGCAAGCTGGGCGAAGCCCTCCACCAGCATCTCCAGCGGGATGGGGGAGGGCATGGCCTCGAAAATGCCGGGAATGGCGCTTTCGATCTTGTCCTCGCTGCTGTCGAACAGCTCCTCGAACAGCTTTTCGCCGGGACGAAGCCCGATGAACTTGATCGGCACGTCGATTTCCGGCCGCAGCCCGGCCATGCGGATGACGCGGCGGGCGATCTCCACGATCTTCACCGGCTCGCCCATGTCGAGGACGAAGATGGTGCCGCGTTCCGAATCCGTCTCCAACGCGCGGGCGCTGCTTTGCAGGATCAGCAGCACCGCCTCCTGCACCGTCATGAAGAAGCGTTCGATGTCGGGATGGGTGACGGTCAGGGGCTTGCCGCTGGCGAGCTGCTGCTGGAACAGCGGGATCAGCGAACCGCTGGACCCCAGCACATTGCCGAAACGCACCGTCAGGAAACGCGGACTGTCCGGATCACAACTGCCGATCAGGTCGAGCGCCTGGCAGTATAGCTCGCCCAGCCGCTTGGTCGCGCCCATCAGGCCCACCGGGTTCACGGCCTTGTCGGTCGACACCTGGATCATGGCGCGAGCCTCGAACTCGCAGACCGCGTCCGCGACGTTGCGGGTGCCCAGCACATTGGTGTGCACCCCGGCGCAGGGATTGGCCTCCACCATCGGCACATGCTTCAGCGCGGCGGCGTGGAAGACGATCTCCGGCCGCCGCCGCTCGAACACCTGCCACAGCGCGGGGCGCTGGCGGATCGAGCAGAGTTCGGCGTGGAAGCGGACATGGGGGAATTTCTCCCGCGCCTCCATCTCTATGGCGTAGAGATTAAATTCGCTGTGATCGAGCAGCACGATCTCCGCCGGGGCGTAATAGGCAAGCTGGCGCACCAGTTCGCCGCCGATGGTGCCGCCCGCGCCCGTCACCATGATCCGCGCGCCGGTGACCACCCGTTCCAGATAGCTGTGCTGCACCGTGATTTCCGGCCGCCCCAGCAATTCCGCGAGCGGCATCTTCTCTATCGCCATTCGGTCGCCGCTCAGCGGCTGGGCGCTGGTCCAGGGATTGCGGAAGCGGGAGACCACCAGATTTTCCTGCTCCGCCAGCGCCGCGATGCGCAATATCTGCTGCCGGTCGAGCCGCTCGCTGCTTTCCTGCACCACCAGGCTGACCGGCCGCCGGCCTGCGCGGTCGAGGTCCGCGACGATCCGGGGGAGCATCTCGGGCGAGCCCAATATCGGCAGTCCGCCGACATGCAGCCGCCGCTCATGCCCGTCGAAGGAGATGACGCCGACGATCTCCAGGCCCGAATGGGCGTCGGTGGGGACAAGGTCCGCCATGACCCGCGCCCAATCCAGTTCGCCGAGCAGGAGGATGCGCCGGCGCGCCTGCACTGTCCGGCGGAGCCGCGCGGAGCGGACATGCTTGAAGAACTGCCGCCGCAGCACGCGCACGGCCAGCAGCGCCGCGACGGTCAGCGGCACGTCGACGGTCAGGAAGACGGTCATGGGCCCACGCATCATCTTCTGCGGCACCAGCAATCCCGCGGTGATCATCCATATGAGCCAACTGCTGGCGAGCAGGCTGGCCGCCAGCGACAGCGCGTCGCCGATGGACAGGAAGCGCCAGCTTTGCCGATAGGTGCCGACGACGAACAGGACGCTGAGGTTCACGCCGACGAACAGGGCCATGAACCAGGGTTCCAGGAGCGTCCGGGGCATGGGCAGGTCGGACAGGATCAGCCGGGAAAGCACGAAGCTGCCCAGCATGATCAGCGCGTCCAGCGCCAGGATGACGGCCAGCCTGATCGCCCAGAAGCGCGTGGCGCCCCGCGCGGCGAAGGCGCGCGCGGCTGCGTCCAGTCGCAGGAGCATGGCGGCGGGCGGCGTTTGCGCAACGCTGTCCTGCCCGTCCGGCCTGGCTGATGCGATGTTCGGCATTCCGATGTCTCCGAGTCCATGGTCCGCCGGTTGCGGGGGCGGAGGGCTGCCTGGAGGCGCCACCCTGCATGCCGTCCGCAACCGACGGTGGCGCCAAGGCTATCGGAACGGGTGCATCGCGGTAATCGGTCGAGCGGACACTATCCTTTATCCCATGCGCAACCCGACCGGCGCGCCCTTCCGCCCATTGGGGCTATGCCACAGGCTCGATGGCGCCGGACGGCAGGGGTTGGCGGGCGCGGAGGGGAGGCGGATTGCCTCAAAGGGGTAATCTACCGATGCACCGCCGGGCTGCGGGGCGGGCTGTGATAGCTGTCTTCAAGAGTTGGATCTGTCCGCCCGCCTGAAGCGGCGGTGGGGTCGTGCGCAGCAACATGTGGAAAACCGGAGGGCATAAGCGCCGTGAAAGTCGTGATCCTCTCCAGCCTGTCCTGGTCGCTGATCAATTTCCGCGGGGCGCTGATCGCCCGGATGGTCGGGGAGGGGCATGAGGTCGTCGCCTGCGCCCCGGACGAGGAGCCGGAGGTGCTGGAAAGGCTGGCGCAAATGGGCGTGCGCTTCCGCCGGACGCCGATGGCGCGGGCGGGCACCAACCCGCTGCACGATGCGCGCACCTTGCTGCATTACCGGCGGCTGATGCGGGCCGAGCGGCCCGATGTGGTGGTCGCCTATACGCAGAAGCCGATCATCTATGGCGGTCTGGCGGCACGGCTGTGGAGCCGGGCGCGCTATTTCGCGATCATGAGCGGCCTTGGCTATGTGTTCAGCGAGGAGGCGGATGAGCGCCGCTGGCTGCGCGCCGTCGTGTCCCGGCTCTACCGGATCGGCGTCGCCCGGGCGCGCTGCATCTTCGTCTTCAACGGCGACGATCATCGGCTGATGCGCGAAAGTGGGATCGTTTCGCCGTCGCAGCGGGTGATGCAGGTTCCCGGTTCGGGCATCGACGTGCGCCATTTTGCCGAGCAGGCGCTGCCGGAAGGGCCCTTCACCTTCCTGATGATGGGTCGCCTGATGCGCGACAAGGGCGTGGGCGAATATGTCGATGCCGCACGGATCGTCCGGGCCCGGCACCCGGACGTGCGTTTCCTGCTGCTGACCCGGCCGGAGACGGAAAATCCGACCGGCTACACCGCCGCCGATCTCGACCAATGGCGCAAGGCGGGGCTGATCGAATTCCTGCCGGAGACGCGTGACGTGCGGCCCTTCATCGCGTCCGCCCATGCGTTCGTGCTGCCGTCCTTCTACCGGGAGGGCCTGCCGCGCACGATATTGGAGGCGCTGGCGACCGGGCGGCCCGTCATCACCACAGACATGCCCGGCTGCCGCGAGCCGATCCGGCATGGCGTCAACGGCCTGCTCGTGCCGCCCCGCGACGGAGCCGCGCTGGCGGCGGCCATGGAAACGATGATCGCCCATCCACGGCGTGTCGCGGCCATGGCCGCCGCCGCCCGGCGGACGGCGGTCGACATCTATGATGTGGACAAGGTGAACGCCATGCTGCTGGACATCATGCAGTTGCGCGGTGCGGCCAGTGCGATGCCCATGCCAGCGCCTCCGCCCGCGCTGCTGGTGCCGGAGCGCGCATGACCGCCTGTCTGCGCCCGGCGGGATTGCTGGCGGTCGGCCTTTTCGCGCTGCTTGCCCCCCTGCTGCTGCTGCTGTCCCTGCTGGTGCTGCTCTGCTTGGGGCGGCCGGTGCTGTTCCGTCAGGTCCGAAGCGGCCTGGGCGGCCGCCCCTTCGCCATGATCAAGTTCCGCAGCATGCGCGACCTGCGCGACAGCGACGGGGCCTTGCTGCCCGACGCCCGGCGGGTCACGGCCGTTGGGCAGTTCCTGCGCCGCTTCCGGCTGGACGAGCTGCCCGAACTGATCAACATCGCACGGGGGGACATGGATTTCATAGGCCCCAGGCCGCTGCTGCCCCACAGCATCGCCGCCATGGGCCGCGACGGCGTGGAACGCGGCAGGGTGCGGCCTGGCCTGACGGGTCTGGCGCAGGTCAGCGGCAACACATTGCTGACCATCGAGGAAAAGCTGCGCTTCGACCTCCGCTATGTGCGCCACCGCAGCGCCCGCCTCGACGCGCAGATCATCGCCCGCACGCTGCTGGTGGTGGTCGGGGGTGAAAAAAGGATCGACTGGCATGCCGACGAAGCGCGCCCTCCTCATCGGGGCAGTTGAAACCACCCGGATCGCCTTCGAAGCGATCGCCCGCCACCCGGCATGGGACATGGCCGCCATCGTCACGCTCGATCCCGCTCTGGCCCGGCGCCATTCGGATCATGTCGACCTGCGGCCGGCGGCGCGGGAACGGGGCTGCCCGGTCATCCATGTCGACAATATCAACCGGGAGGAATCGCTGTCCGCCATCCGGGACGCGGGCGCGGACATCGCCTTCGTCATGGGCTGGTCGCAGATTTGCGGGACCGCCTTTCGCGCGCTCTTTCGCGACCGGGTGATCGGCTATCATCCTGCCGCCCTGCCCCGGTTGCGCGGCCGCGCGGCCATTCCCTGGACGATATTGCAGCAGGAACCGATCACGGCGGGAACGCTGTTCTGGATCGATGCGGGGACGGACACGGGCGACATAGTCGACCAGCAATATTTCCATGTCGCGCCGGACGAAACGGCGGCGACCCTCTACGCCAAGCATATGCGGGCGCTGGCCGTCATGCTCGACCGTGCGCTGGAACGGATCGCGGCTGGGGAGATGCCACGCATGGTCCAGGACGAAAGCTGCGCCACCTGGGCCGCGCGCCGGACCCCGGCGGATGGGCTGATCGACTGGCGTCGGCCGGCCGGCGACATATTGCGCCTGATCCGCGCAACGGGCCGCCCCTATCCCGGCGCCTTCACCCGGCTGGGCGGCGCGGACCTCCGGATCTGGGCGGCGGCGCCGTCGGACATGGGCGGGCGTCACGCGGCCCTGCCTGGACAGGTCGTGGCGCGGACGGCGGACGGCTTCACCGTGCTCTGCGGTCAGGCCACCGCCCTTATCGTCACGCAATGGAGCGGCCCGGACAAGCCGCCCAAGCTTCACGCCATTTTGGGGGATTAGCCGATGTCGCTGCCGTTCAACGCCCGCCGGATCGCGGTCGTCGCGCCCCATCCCGACGATGAGATATTGGGATGCGGCGGCACCATGGCGCGGGCGGCATCCGCTGGGGCGGAGGTGCATGTCGTCGTCGTCACCCGCGGCCAGCCGCCGCTGTTCGACGAAGAGCTGGTGCGGCAGATACGCTCCGAAACCCTGCGCGCCCACGGGATGATCGGCGTGGCAGACACCCGGTTCCTAGATTTCCCGGCGGCCGGGCTGGATCAGATCAGGCGAAGCGAACTCAATGCGGCGCTGTCGGAGGCGCTGTCGCGGATCGAGCCCGACCTGCTGCTGATCCCCTTCATCGGGGACATCCACCTCGATCATCAGATCGTCTTCAACGCAGCGCTGGTCCATGCCCGGCCGCGTGGGCCCGGCGGGCCGAGCTGCGTTATGGCCTATGAGACGTTATCGGAAACCAACTGGCTCGCCCCCGGCGTCACGCCCGCCTTCATTCCGAACATTTTCGTGGACATCAGCGAGACGATCGAACGAAAGATCGCCGCCTTCCAGGCGTTCCGGACGCAGGTGAAACCCAGCCCCGACGAGCGGTCCATAGAGGCCATTCGCGCCCTCGCGACGCTACGTGGCGCAACCGTCTATCGTTCCGCCGCTGAAGCTTTTGTTCTGGTTCGACAAATTAATTAACATGTGTTATTTCGCGGGCGAATCGCTTCATTTGCGAAACGATGTGGCAACGGGGCCCTAGACCGTTTGCGATACCACCAAAGTGGTAAGTTTGACTGCCGATGGCGCAGCATATTGCACAAGTGGTAAGAAAAATTCAGCAACTTAACAATGTGTTAACGCCTTGTCGCGCGCACCCGAAATTTCCATTGTACATTCGGGGACTCTCACGGCACAAATATGTTACTGATAAGTTGTTGAAACGAAAAGAAAGGGTCGCACTACAGGCATTTGATTACTGGTCTTCTACATTCCGTTTGGGGCCTGCTTACGGACGTAGAAGAGATCATGAGGGGACCACCCAATGTCTTACCCAGTTAATGTGCGTCTGTTGTGCGGTAATGCGATCGTTCGGGAGGGGCTTAGCCGCATCCTGATGGAACGGGATTTCCGTGTAACCCAATATCCCAACGTGGCTACGGTGCTTCAGCAAGTCGAGGTGCCGGAAGAAGATACCGAACCATCCCTGTTGCTGATCGATGACGGAACCGACGCGATGGATGTCGAAACGCTGTCGGTTCTGCAGAAACGTTTTCCCTGTTCCTACCTTGTCCTTCTATCCGACCGATTCGATTTCCAGATCATGCTGAAGGCGTTCCGGCTGGGGGCTCTGGCCTATATCGTCAAGGAAATCTCCTGCGACCGGCTGGTGGCGACGCTGCGGCTGGTGGCCATGGGTGAGCGCGTCCTTCCACCGCAACTGGCGGACGAACTGCAATCCCGGCCCAGCCTGACCGATGCCCTGGAAGTCGAACGCCCGGTGGATGCGGCCTGCCTGTCCGACCGGGAACTGGAAATCCTGCGCTGGCTCATCATGGGATGCCCGAACAAGGTCATCTCCAAGCGGATGGACATCAGCGAGGCGACGGTGAAGGTCCATGTGAAGGCCGTGCTGCGCAAGCTGCGCGTCAAGAACCGGACCCAGGCGGCGATCTGGGCGGCCAATCACGGCATGCGCGGGCGCGTGACGGAAGTCGAACCCGAACTGCCCGTCGCCATTCCCCATCCGGCGCAACTGCCGGTGCTGGAGATGGCGGGCGTCGCAAGCCGCGCCTGATCCGCGCATTCCTGAGGCATCGCGCGCCGGCGCGATGATGCAACGAAGAATCTGGAGCGTGCGACGGCGTCCGATGCGACGCCGCGCGCTCCAGGGGGATCGTCATGGCCTATGATGTGAAGGGCGTGCTGACCGCACGCGCCTTGCCGATGCTGCGCGGCCGGTTTTCGGGCTTCCTGGTCAAGGGAACCCGGGGCCGGCTGGTCGCGGTGGGGCATTTGCTGTCGGGCAATTTCCTGAACGCGCTGATCATGCTGGTCAGCGTGGCGATGGCGGCCCGGTCGCTGGGACCGGCCACCTACGGCGTCATGGTGCTGGTGCTATCCTATAATCGCGTGGTCGAACGGATATTGCGCTTCGAATCCTGGCAGCCGCTGATCCGCTTTGCCGTGGAGGAAGAATCCAGGGGCTCGCCGCGCCGGATGCAGCGGCTTTACTGCTATGGCCTGATGCTGGACATGGGCGCAGCGGCGGTGGCGGCCTTCAGCGCGATTGGCCTGGCGTGGCTGTTCGGGCCGCTGTTCGGCCTCAAACCCCTGCATGTGGAGCTGGTGGCGATCTATTCGGTCGCGACCCTGTTCAACATCGCAGGCGTGCCGACCGCGGCGCTGCGCCTTTCCGGCCAGTTCAAGATGCTGGCCTATGCGCAGGTCGCGGGCAATGTGCTGCGCATCCTGCTCGCCTTCCTCTGCATGGTGACGCATGCCGGCGTGATCGGCTTCATGGTCGCGTGGACGGTGTCGCAGGCCCTGGGTTCGGTGCTGGTCTTCTGGGTCGGCTTCCGCGCCCTGAGACAGATGGGGATCCCCAATCCGCTGCACGCCCGGCTGAAGGGGCTGGTGAAGGATTTTCCCGGCTTCTTCGGCTTCGCCTGTTCGACCAACCTGTCGCTCACCCTGCGCGTCATCACCACGGAAGCGGACTCGCTGTTCGTGGGCGCGGTGGCGGGCAGTTCGGCCGCGGCGGTCTATTATCTCGCCAAGCGCATCGCCAAGGTCGCGACCCAGGTCGGCGCCCAGGTGCAGGCGGTCGTCTATCCCGATGTCGCGCGGATGTGGGCGAACGGCAATATCCGCAATTTCCGGGCGGCCACGCTGCAGGTGCAGATGGCGTTGGGGGCGGTCGGCTTCGTCATGTTGGCTGGGGCCTGGCTGCTGGGACCGTTGCTCATCCGGGTCGGGCCGGGCATGGCCTATTCGGAAACCTATATCCTGCTGCTGACGCAGTTGGTTGCGGTGATGCTGATGCTGCATGCCGCGCCTTCCCGGTCAGCGATGCTGGCGATGAACCGAAGCTGGACGGTCCTTGCGATCTCGGGCTTCGGAACGGCGCTGTTCGTGGCGGTCGCGGCCTATGCCGTACCCCGCTATGGACCGATCGGCGGGAATATCGCCCATGTCGTGCTGGGCGTGGTGACGGCCGTGTTGCTGGACGTGAGCTGGCTGCGGCGGGCGAAGCCCCGGCCGGTCGCGGCGAGCATGGGATGAGCCGGGCGGGAGGTGGCTATTTCAAGACCTTCTTTCTCCCTTGAAGGAGAAGAATAGGAAGCCTTCGCGACGAAGGAGCCTGGGTTGATTTGGAGGGAGGAAGCGGGTCTGCGGCCCGCGTGATCCGTTGGATCGCACCCCCTCATCCAGCTACGACTAAGGCAGCAAGCTGCCAAGTCTGCGCAGCCCTCTCCCTCAAGGGAGAGGGATAAAGCGGGTGTCCGCTTCCCACCCGTTCCGCTAATCCTCGCCCCCGCCCTTCAACAGATGCGCGACGATCTGGGTGCGGTTGGATGCGCCGTTCACCGCCATGATCGCCCGCACATGGACCTTCACCGTGCTTTCGCTGATGTTCAGCCGCTGGGCGATGTCCTTGTTGGATGCGCCCTGCGCGAGCAGGCGCAGCACGTCGCGCTGCCGCTTCGTCAGCAGCTTGAACCTGTCCACCGCCTGGGCGATCCGCTCGGTCAGGCCGTCCACCGTGTCCGGCTGGCGCCTGTGCAAGGTGGCGGCAAGCGCGGCCGGATAGACCGCCAGCCCCTCCTTCAGCAGGAAAAGCACGCGCTGCATGCTGACGATGCCGGTGCTGGAGCGCAGCAAGGCCTGCGCCCCCGCCGCGATAGCCGCCTGCATCAGCGCTTCATTGCCATGGTCCGCGATCACCAGGATGGCAGCGGCGGGCCATAGCTGCTTCGCCTGTGCGATCTGCAGCGGCAGGGCGGCGCCTTCCAGTTCGGATTCCCCGGTCTGGAACAGGATGATGTCGGGCGGCTCGCCGGCTTCCGGTTGGTCCAGGCTGGATTGCTGCAATATCCTAACGCCCGCCGTCTCCAGCGCCACGGCAATGCAGGCCCGGCGAAGCGGGCTTCCGTCGAGGATCAGCAGATTGAGACGAAGGGCATCCTCTTCCACTATTACGCTTTCGAAACGAACGAGAGGCGAAGGCGCCTCCTGCAAAGGCGGCAGGCGGCTCATGCCGCCTTGCGCGTGAAGACGTGCCGGACGCGGTCCGTCCAGCTCTGGCGGATGGGGAAGCTGTCGGAATAATAGGCGGCCGATCCCATGTAGAACTGGACCGCGTCGCCATAGCCGCGACGGGCATGGTCCTCATAATCGACCTGGTTGAACACGGCACCGACCACTTGGTTGTTCACCATCTGGAGCGAGGCGCGCAACTGTTCGACCGTCGTATGCCCCCAGCGCACGACCATCAGCGTCGAATCCGCCAGCGAGGAGAGAGTCCGCGCATCGCGCACCGCCAGGATGGCCGGCGCGTTGATGACCACCAGGTCGAAGCGCTCGCGCAGATCGTCCAGCAGGCGGCCGACCTGCCAGCCCTGCACCACGGCGGCCGGATTGCGGATCTGTTCGCGGGTGCTGAGCACCACCGGCATCAGCGCGACGGGCGCCGCGCCTTCGGCGGCGTCATGGTCCACATGGCGTTCGGCCTGCGGGATCAGCCGGCGGCTTTCCTCTGCATGGGTCAGCACCTCGATCAGGTCCGGCGTGTCGGAACCGTCCTGGATCGAACGCAGGATGCTGGGGCCGGGTCGGCGCAGGTCGAGGTCGACCACGATGGCGCGGCGGCCCATGGACGCGGCGGCTGCGGCCAGCGTCAGCGCGACGCTGGACTTGCCGTCGCCCGGCAGCGGCGATGTCACCAGCACCCGCTGGCTGGTTCCCTGATGGGGCAGTTCCCCGATCTCGCTGGCCAGGTTGCGGGCCACCTCCGTGAACAGGGACTGCGGCTGGGTGGTCACCGGATTGTCCTCTATCGTGGTGCCGATCGATTCCTCCAGCTTCGGCAGCATCGCCAGCGTGCGAAGGCCGAAGAGGCGGCGGAGCTGGTCCCCGCTGCGCAGCCGGTTGTCGAACATCTCGATCCCCAGCACGATCAGGAAGGCGAGGACGGACGAGCCGACGAACGCGGCCAGCGCCATCTTCTTGGGCGCGGGCGCGACGGGCTGGAGCGGCACCGCCGCCGCCGAGACCATGGTCGAGTTGACGCCGGTGGTCTGCAATTCCGACTGCACCGTCTGGGCGCGCTGCGCCGTGGTGAGATAGGCCTGCCGCGCCACCTCCGCCCGGCGGTCGAGGATGGAGAGATCGACCAGATTGGCGTTGTTGCGGAAGGCGGCGCCGGTCATGGCGTTGAGCTTCGCCTGCAACTGGCCGGCCCGGGCGGAGGCAGCGTTCGCCTCCGCCAGCGCCATCGCCCGTTCGCGCCCGGCATCGGTGTCGTTCCGGGTCTGCTGGGTCGCGACGACGGAGGCGCGCTCCTGCACCAGTGCCCTGCTGACCTGTGCGATCTGGGCCGACAGCGCCTGCATCTGCGGATGGTTGGCGCCCATCTGGACGGAGATTTCGGAGCGCTGGCGGATCAGGTCGTCATATTGCTTCTGCAGATTGTCGAGCGCGGGGGAGGTCGCGCCCGCCACCGTCCGCATGCTGGCGGCGCGGCTGACGCCGGCGGCCTGCGCCTGCATCGCGCTGCTCATCGCGGCGGTGGACGCCGCCTCCACGGCGATGCGGTTCATCTGCTGATAGTCCTCCGCACTGCCAGCGCCCATCGGCATCAGGTGCTGGCGGCGGAAATCGGCAACGGCGCGCTCGGCCAGCTCCACTTCATGGGCGAGGCGCCTGGTTTCCTTGTCGAGCGCGGTGCTGAGACCGTTGCGCCATGTCTGGCGGCGCTGGGAGCGCATCTTCTGCAGGCTGTCGACGAAGCGGTTGGCGATGCGCGCGGCCAGTTCCGCCTTGCGCGACTGGACCGTGATGTCGATGAAGTCGGAATCGGTCGAACTGACTACGCGGGTGGTCTTGGTAAGCTGCACGGCCGCCTGCTGCACCGTCATCTGCACGCCATGGGTGAAGGCCTGGTTGCGATTGAGGTTGAGGTCGCGCACCACCTGCTCCGCCAGCGCCTGCGACCGGTACATGCGCGCCTCATTGGCGACGCGCTGCTGGTTGCGGGTCGCGTCGGCCTGGTTGGAACCGGTGGAATCGTTGAGCTCCACCTGCACGGTCGCCGTCGCTTCATAGCGATTGGGCAGTTGCAACTGGACGATCAGCACCACCACGACGCAGGCGATGACGATGCTGGCCACCAGCTTCATGTGGCGGTGGAGCAGGAACCAGATCTGCCGCGCGGACATCTGCTGCAACTCGAAGGACAGGTCGCGCGGCTTTTCCGCGCCGCCGCCCGGCGCGGCGCCATCGATCAGAGTGAGCTGTGCAGACGCCATGATAATCTCCCGGTCGCATCGGCGCGCGGACGCGCCCGCCGTCAGGGCCGTCCCAATGCAGCGATAGTGCGGGTTGCGGCGGAAGAGCGCAAAAGCGCATCGGGGACCGGCGATGCGCATAGGTGCTAAACCCTTCGGATCAAGGCGGGGGCCCATGTCCTGTCCTGACCGAAAACCCATCGATGGCGTCTCGAACCCGTCAGCAATGGGTCCTGAGCCTTCACATTTCTGATGCGTGTCTGACTATTCCGGATCGCCCCATTCCGCGCCATTGTGCGAAAGTTGATCGAGGATAAGAACGCTCCGCACGAGGGGACCGGCCATGATCGCGGAGCTGGCATATCAGGAACTGGAACCGGGATCGCTCGCCCGGCTGTTCGGGGCTGGCCATGCCGCGGTGCTGGTGCGTTGTCCGGAAATCGTGGCCGAGCTGTGGCACGGCCTGCTGGAGGACAGGGCGGAGCAGATGCCCTGGGAAGCGCCGCTGGTCGACATCGCCCGCAACTATCATGGCAGCGGCGACATCACCGCCAGCCTGGGCGACCTCTTCTACTTCCAGCCCGGACGCCATGGCTATATCGCCCGGAAAATGGCCCTGTCACGCGAGGCGGGGGAGGATCATGCCACCGTGCGTCCTGCCTATTTCGTGCAGGGTGGGGAGCATTATGCGCCCGGTCAGGCGCTGCTGGACCGGTGCTGGGCCATCGGCTGGCGGTTGATGGCGGCGCTCGCGCCGGAGGGGACGCCGCCTGGGGATTTCCATGTCGTGGTGCAAAGGCTGAAATATCAGGAAAGCGCGGGCGATTTCGAGCGGCTGGGCGCGCTGGCGCGCAATTCCCTGGGGCGCTGGGGCCGTGCGGGCTGCGCGCTGGATGAAAGGCGGTGGCAGGCGGCTGGGGTGCTCAGCCCGCGCGGCCTGTCCGACCTCTATGGCCTGTTGGCCGATGTGCCGGTCCTTGGGCGGTTGTTGCAGGGCATCAACCGCCTGTTGCTGCGCCGCGACCGTAGCAGGGACATCGCGCCGGGCCAGAAGCTGATCGAGGGCGCGCATTTCGACTATCGCTATTTTTCCGCCCTGTGCGGCGAACGGACGCAGATGCTGACGCAGGTCTTTGCCGGCGGGCGATGGATAGACCTGCCGATCGACCGCGCGACGCTGGCCGTCTTCCCCGGCAGCATGGCGACGCAGGCCTATGGCATGCGGCACGTGCTGCACCGCGTGCTGCATGTGGAGAAACCCGGCCAGACCGGCGGCGATCCGCGGACGGACAATGTGACGCTGCTGATCGGGTCGGCTTAAGCGGAGACAGTAATGAAGGGGACAGGGATTTTCACCATTGGGTGAGTGCCTTCGCGGGAGCATGTCGCGTTTCAATGGGCAAAACCGATTGAATCCCGTCCTTGCCTATAATTCAGGCAGGGGCTGCGGCCCGACAGGCCGCGCATAGATCAGCCGCGCCGCTTCCGGCCTTGCCTTGCGGGGGACATAGATCGTCGCCAGCGCCACCATCACCGGCATCACCCACATGCGCGAATACATGTGCGGGTAGGACAGGGTGTAGATCAGGAACACCAGCACCACCGCCACCGCCATTGCGCCCTTGTCGCGGCTGGTGCGCAGTCCGTTCGCCGCCAGCAGGGCGATCAGCCCCAGCAGGACGATCAGCCCGCAAAAGGCGATCGCCCCGCCCTCGTTCCAGATCAGCAGGAACAGGTTATGCACCGGATTGTCATAGGCGCTGAGTTCGCGATAGCGGTCCACGCCCATGCCGATGACGGTATAGTCCTCGGCAAAGCCCCAGGCTTCCTCCATGAGCTGCGACCTGTTGAGGAATGTCCCCGCCTGGTTGATGTCGCCGCTTTCCACGGCATTGCCGACGCGCTCCTGGAAAGCCTTGGGCAGCGGGGCGCCGCTGGCGAAGAACAGCCCGGCCGCCACCGCCACCGCCAGCCCCAGGCGGAAGATGTAGCGCACGCCCATCAGCAGCAATGTGGTGAAGATCGCCAGCAGCGAGGCAGAAAATCCGGTGAAGGACGCGCTCAGCATAAGGCCCCAGAGCAGCAGGATCAGGCAGGCGACTCCGGCAAGGCCACCGATCAGCCGATGGCGCATCGAATAGAGCAGCATCGGCAGCGAGAAGGCGACCACCGCGCCGTTGGGATTGGGCTGGCCCGCCATGGACCCCAGGCGCCCATTGCCGGTGATGAAGCCGTCGCCCAGCCAGTGCAGCGTGTCGTGATAGGTCAGGAAGGCGCTGGCGGCGATGCCGACCGCTTCGGAACAGGCGATGCCCAGCATGAAGATCAGCGGCGCCTTGCGGATCGTGCCTTCCTCCTGCTGCATCAGCAGGATCGGGATGCAGAGGAAGGCGACTGTATATTGCAGGGCGATGTTCACCCAGCGCAGCGGATCGCCGTTGATGATCGATCCGATGAACAGCCCGCCCAGCATCATCACCAGCCCCGCAAGCCAGAAGGGCGTAAGCGAGCGGAAGGGCGTGACGCTCAGCCGCCCGCGCAACGCGGAGATGGAGAAGCTGATGAGGAAGAAGAGGTCGGAAAAGGTGAGATTGATCTGGCCGACGCGCAGCAGGCCCCAACCGCTGAGGAAGATCGCCGTCATCAGGCACCAGCGCGCGATCCTGTCCCAGATTTCCTCATGCGCCGCGAAAATATCCGTCGCGGCGGCGGATGCTGGACCATGGGAGGCGGGGCTGGCGAGAGTCGTCACGGTGGCATAGGCTGGGCCTGGCGACCGCTCCGCGCAAACGCCCTTCGGGGCAGGGCATCGGGCGATTCCAGCCAGCCCGCCTTATCCGAATTTGCCGGAGGATCAGCCTTGTGATCCGTTGAAATGGCCTTGGGACTGACGGGATAACGGCAGCCCGAGCGCCGCCGGACCGGCAGGCGTCTCGTGCGACGAGGATAAGCCTGGTGACGGATGCGATCCTGCCCCTGCGCGACAGCGAACCGCCGGCGACGGTGGAGCGGACCGTCGATCCTTCGACTCGTGCCGCGCGGCAGGGACCGGTCAAGCTGATCTATGTGGCCGGCTATGGGCGGAGCGGGACGACCCTGCTCGACATCGCGCTGGGCGAGCATCCGGCGATCATGGGCGCGGGTGAGGTGACGACGCTGGCGCGGCATGTCTGGGACCGGGGTGAATATTGCGCCTGCGGAGCGCGGGTGCGGGACTGTCCGCAATGGCGCGCCATCGTCACGGGTTGGACGCAGGGCGAGCCGGATGGGTTTCTGGCCCGTTACCGCCGCGCACAGGAGCGGACGGAGGCGCTGCTGGCCCCGGCGCGGCTGCTGCGGCTGCCGGGATGGCGGGACCATGCTCGCCGGACCGTGAAATTGCTGCGCGGCATGGCGCTGGTGTCGGGGCGGCCGATACTGGTCGATTCCTCGAAGCTGCCCGGCCGGGCCTTTGCGCTGGCCGCCATGCCGGGCATCGACCTGCATGTCGTGCATGTGGTGCGCGACGGGCGCGGCGTCGCCTGGTCGCTGATGAAGGGGCATGGCCGCAGCGTCGAGAAGGGGGTGCAGCGCGAATTGCGGCCCAAGCCCCTGCTTTACACCGCCCTGCGCTGGTCGATGGTGAACATCGCCGCGGAGATGCTGTGCCGCCGGGTCGGGCCGGGGCGCTGCATCCGGGTGCGATATGAGGATTTTGTCGACGATCCACGCGGCATTATCGGCCAGATCGTCGCGCTGGTGGGGGAAATGCCACATCTGCCCGCCACCGGCCTTACCCCCTTCGCGCCGCAGCACCAGGTCGCGGGCAGCCGCCACCGCATGCAGAAATCGCTCAGCATCAAGGGCGACGACAAGTGGAAGCGCGAAATGCCGGGGTGGAAGCAGCGGCTTTTCACCCTGTTGTGCGCGCCCTTGCTGCGACGTTACGGCTATGCGCTGCGCAGCGGGGACGAATCATGAGGCGGCGGCTGATCGGCATGCTGCTGCCCATTGTGATGGCGGGCTGTTCGGGCGCGGGCAGCGAATCGCGGGCGCAGCCGGTGAGGGGCGAACCCGCCTTTCCCGGCGCAGTCGGCTATGGCGCGGCGGCCAGGGGCGGGCGCGGCGGGCAGGTCATCGCCGTAGATACGCTGGCCGACGGCGGTCCGGGCTCCCTGCGCGCCTGCATCGAAGCCACGGGCCCGCGCGTCTGCATATTCCGGGTGAGCGGCACGATCCGCTTCACCACGCGCCCGCCGGTGATAACCAACCCCTATCTCTCCATAGCGGGGCAAACGGCGCCGGGCGGCGGCATCGTCATCGCCCATGCGGGCGGCGCGGAAGGGCGCACGCCGATCCTGATCAAGAACACGCACGACATCGTCATCCGCCATATCCGCGTCCGCAACGACCGCACCGGCGCCCATCGCGGGTCGGAAGACAGTTTCACCATAGAGAACAGCCATCAGGTCATCATCGACCATGTGAGCGCAAGCTGGGCGCGGGACGAGCTGATCAACGGCTATGGCGACAATGACTGGATCACGATCAGCAACTCGATCTTCGCGGAGGGGATACCGCGGCACGACAAATGCGCGCTGCTGGCGAGCGATCCCAGGGGGCCGCAGCATTTAAGCTTCATCGGCAATATCTGCGCCCATAATGGCGACCGCAATCCGGACCTCAATTTCCCCCCCGGCTCCTGCGCGGAGGTGATCAACAACATCCTCTATAACGGCCAGTCGGAATTTGCGGAGATATGGGAAAGCTTCGGCGGCGTGCCCGTCTCGCTGATCGGCAACAGCTTCGTCGCGGGGCGGAACACCCGGCCCGACACGATCGGCGTGGCGCGCAACGTCATGGGGTCGAAGGGGACGGCGAAGGTCTATCTGGCCGACAACCGTTTCGACGGGGATTTCGTCCATCTCTCTCCGCTGCTGAAGGCGGCGGAGGTGGATCGGCCGCCCTGCCCGCCGACCATCGCCGCCGAACCGGCCGACGCGGCCTACAAGGCGGTGCTGAGCGACGCCGGCGCCTTCCCCCGCGACCCGTTCGACCGGCGGATCGTCAAGCAGGTGCGCGAGCGCAAGGGGCATATCGTGAAGCAGCCCGGCCTGATCGACGATCCGGAACCGGGGACGCCCTATGCCGACGCGGACGGAGACGGCATGGACGACCGGTGGGAGGCGGAGCATGGCGCCGATCCGCGCAAGGCCGATCCTTGGGCCGATGGCGACGGAGACGGGCTGGCCAATCTCGACCAGTTTCTGGACCAGCGGGCGCGCGACCTGATGGACGGGGTGACGCCATGAATGCGCCCTTGCCCCGCCTGATGCCTGCGGATGCCGCGCCGGACGAGCGCCTGCGCATCTGCTTCCCCTTTTCCGGGGACAGCATCGGCGGCAGCCATATTTCGGTGCGGGGGCTGATCGGGCATCTCGACCCGGCGCTCTACCGTCCGCTGGTGGTGACGGAGGTGCCCGGCGGCATGATCGCCAATTTCTTCGCCGGGCATGAGCAGATGGACGACCCCGCCGCCCACGGGCTCTTCGTGCCGGGCGAGGCCTTCACCCTGCGGAAATTCGGACGGACGCTGGGCGGCGTTCTGCCGCGTGCCCGGTTCCTGCGGCGCAACCGGGTCGACATCGTCCATGTCAATGACGGGCGGAGCAGCGCCAACTGGGCGTTGCCGGCGCGGCTGGCCGGGGCGAAGCTGATCTGGCACCATCGCGGCGATCCCGGCGCGCTGGGCCTGCGCCTGCTCGCACCCGCGCTGGCGCATCGGGTGCTGGCGGTTTCGTCCTTCGCTTTGCCGCCCGCCGGCATCTGGTCGGCGCGAAACCGGGCCTCGGTGATCCACAGTCCCTTCGACACGACGCTGGAGGTGGACCGGACCAGAGCGCGGGAGGCGCTGATCCGCGAACTGGGCGTATCGCCCGATACGTTGCTGCTGGGCTATTTCGGCGCTTTCGTGCCGAGGAAGCGGCCCCTGCTGTTCGTCGACATGATCGCCCGGCTGACGGACGCGACGGGAGGGCCGGTCATGGGCCTGATGTTCGGGGAGGCGCGCGTGCCCGCCATGGACATCGCCCTGCGCAGGCGGATCGCGGAAAAGGGCGTGGAGGATCGGGTGAGGGTGATGGGCTATCGCACGCCCGGCCCCTTCTGGATCGCCGCCTGCGACCGGCTGGTCGTGCCCGCCGTGGGCGAGCCGTTCGGGCGGACATTGGTGGAGGCGATGCTGGTCGGCACGCCCATCGTCGCCGCCCGGTCCGGCGGCAATGTCGAGGCGCTGGAGGGCGGCATCGGCCTGCTGGTCGAGCCGGACGACGCCGGGGCGCTGGCCCGGGCCTGCGCCGATCCGGACGACGTCCGCGCCATGGCCCTGCGCGCCCGTGCCGATGCCCGCGCCCGCTTCAGCGAAGCCGCGCATTGCGCCAAGGTCTGCGCCATCTACGAAGCGTTGCGGCCATGATGGGCGTGGTGAAGCGGCATTTCCTCTGGGCGGCGCTGTTCAGTGCGCTCGCCAATCTGCTGTTCCTCGCGCCGACGCTCTACATGCTGCAAATCTATGACCGGGTCGTGCCGACGCGGGGCGGGACGACGCTCGCCTTCCTGACGGTGGCGCTGCTGCTGGCCTATGCCACCCTCTCCCTGCTGGAATATATCCGCTCGCGCATATTGGTGCGGGCGAGCATCGGGCTGGACCGGCGGCTGGCGCGGACGCTGATCGCCGCCACGCTGCGCCAGCAGGCGGGGGAGGGGATCGGGCGCAGGAGCCGCCAGCCGATCCGCGAATGCGACCAACTCCGCCAGACGCTGACCGGTCCGGCCATGTTCGCGCTGTTCGACGCGCCGTGGACGCCGATCTACATCCTCGTCTGCGCGCTGATTCACCCGCTGATCGGGCTGATGGCGCTGGCAGGCAGCCTGACGCTGGTCGCCATCGCCTGGGCCAGCGACCGGGCGACGCGCCGGCCCCTTTTGCAGGCCAATGCCGCCGCGAACCTGTCCTACAGCAGCCAGGAACAGACGATGCAGGGGGCCGAAGCGGTGCGGGCGCTGGGCATGCAGGGCGCGATGGTCCGACGGCACCTTGCGGAGCGGGAGGACATGCTCGGCTGGCAGGCGGAGGCCAGCTTCGCCGCTGGCAGCCGCATGGCGGTGAGCCGCTTCCTGCGCAACATGCTGCAATCCGGCGCGCTGGGACTGGGGGCGTTGCTGGCGATAGACGGGCAGATTTCCGGCGGCGCGATCTTCGCCTCCTCCTTCCTGCTGGGGCGGGCGGTGGCGCCGGTCGACCAGCTTGTGGGAAGCTGGCGCAGCTTCGTCGCGGCGCGGGCCTCCCATGGGGAGGTCATGGCCTGGCTCGACGGCGCGGCGGACGACATGCCCCAGACCAGCCTGCCTCGCCCGAAAGGCCGGGTGGATGTGGAGCGCGTGACCATCGAGGACCCGCATTCCCAACGGCTGATCCTCAACAACCTCTCCTTCGCGGTCGGGCCGGGGGAGATGGTCGCGGTGATCGGCGCGAGCGGCGCGGGCAAGTCCACGCTGGCGCGGCTGGTGGCGGGCGCCATCGCCTGCGACCGGGGCGAAATCCGCATCGACGGGGCGGAACGGTCGCAATGGGACGGCGATGCGCTGGCGGTGCATGTCGGCTATATGCCGCAGCAACTTTCCCTCTTCGCCGGGTCGATCCGCGACAATATCGCCCGCTTTGCCGATCCGGACGCCGACGCGCGGATAGACGCCGACGTCATTGCGGCGGCACAGGCGTGCGGCGTGCATGAGATGATCCTGCGACTGCCGCAGGGCTATGACACCATGCTGGGCTGGGGCGGCATGGGACTGTCCATGGGCCAGACGCAGCGGATCGCGCTGGCCCGCGCCCTGTTCCGCGACCCGGCGGTGCTGATCCTGGACGAACCCAATGCGCATCTCGATTCCGATGGGGAGGCGCAACTGATCGCGGCATTGGCCAGGGCCAAGGCGCGCGGCGCGGCGATCATGGTGACGGCGCACCGGACCGGCCTGCTGGGACCGGCGGACCGCATACTCGTGCTGGACAATGGCCGCATGCGGATGAGCGGGCCGCGCGATCAGGTGCTGGGCGCGCTGACCCGTCCCCGTCCCGCGCCCGTGGCGGGAGCGGCCTGATGCTGATGCGGACCACGCGGCCCTTGCTGTTGCCGCCGCCCGGCCCGCCGTCGCCGGTGGCGGTCGACCCCAGGCCGGAGGTGCGCGGCGGGCTGCTGGTGGCGGCGGCGTTTTTCCTGCTGTTCCTCGGCTGGGCGGCCTTTGCCCGGCTGGACGCGGCGGCGCTGGCGCCGGGCCGGACGACCGTGGCCGGGCAAAGGCAGAGCGTGCAGCATCGCGACGGCGGCATCGTCGCGGCGATCCTGGTGAAGGAGGGGCAGCGCGTCCGGCAGGGCGAAGTTCTGATCCGGCTCGCCGCGCCTGCCGTGGCCGCGCAGGAACGGGTGCTGGCGTCTCAGGCGATCTGGCTGATCGCCCAGCGCACCCGTTTGCGCGCCGAACAGGCCGGGGCGGGGATGGAGACGCCGGTGGAGTTCCGCACGCTGACCGGGGACGACCGCGCCGATGCGCAGGCGGCGATGCGCGCGCAGCAGGCGCAGATGGCGGCGCGGTCGGCGCTGCTCGGCACGCAACAGGGCGTGGCGATGCATGAGGGGAGCCAGGCCGGGTCTCAGGCCGTGGGCTATCGCGAGCAGGTCGCCTCCGTGATCGAGCAGGAGCGGCTCATCACCGACGAACTGGAGAGCCTGCGCACCTTGGCGGAGAAGGGCTTCGTCAGCAAGACGCGCATCCGCGCGCTGGAGCGGGCCAGGGCGGACCTGATCGGCCAGCGCGGTCGCCTGAGCGCGGCGCGCGACAGTGCGGCCAATATGGTGGGCGAAGCGCGGCTGAAGGCGCTGGAGGCGAAGCAGAATCTGCAGGAAAAGGTGACCTCCGACCTGCGCGATACCGAAGCGCTGCTGGGCGACGTGCTGCCCAAATGGAGCGCGGCGCGGGACGAACTCGCCCGGACGCAGGTGCGCGCGCCGGTGAGCGGGACGGTGGTGGGCCTCAGCGTGCATACGGTGGGCGGGGTGATCGCGGCGGGACAGACGCTGATGGACATCGTGCCGCGCGATTCCGCCATCGTGATCGAGGCGCGCTTCTCCCCCGCCGATGTGGACGATCTGGCGGTGGGGCAGAAGGCGGAGATACGCTTCGCCGGCTTTCCGGGGCGCAGCCTGCCGATCATAGAGGGCAAGGTGACGCGCATATCGGCGGACAGCTTCGTCGAGGAGAAGACGGGCATCGCCTATTTCGCGGGAGAAGTGACCATCGCCCCCGATCAGATCGCGCTGATCCGGCAATATCGGGAAGGCGATTTCGCGATGAAGCCGGGCATGCCGGTGGAGGTGGTCGTGCCGCTGCGGCGGCGGACGGCGCTGCAATATATGATCGATCCCCTTGCCGATACGATGTGGCGCTCCTTCCGGGAGCAGTAGACGTTGTTCCTACACCCATAGGCGCACTCCCGAAGGTGTAGGCGCTATCCCTAAGACCCCACCGCTTCCGCCCGATTTGCCGCTAAGGATTCCGGACCTTTCACAAGGACGCTGGACAGGGGGCGAGCATGGCGAATTTCTTCAACGTGGTGGGAAGCCAGACCATCACGGCAGGGAGTGAGAAGGACCAGTTCTTCGCCTTCACCCGGCTCGCCAATCTCGATACGGTGCGCCCCGATGCGGTGCTGGCGCAACTCGTCTGGAACTCCGCGATTCTCACCGGCAGCGGCGCCGCCTATCAACTGACGGCGAGCAACATCCAGATTTCCATGGACCTGCTGATGGGGGGCACCGGCACGGACGTCATCTACGGGTCCAACCTGTCCGACGCGATCTTCTACAATAATGGCGTTATCGCGGGCGGCTTCGGCAGCTTCGACAATATCGAGCAGTTCTGGCTGGGCGACGGCGACGACATCATCGACCTGACGGCGCATGGGGCGGGCGGGATCGACTATGCCAAGGACGTGCTGGTCCAGGCGGGCCTCGGCAATGATGTCATCATCGGCGGCGCGGGCAAGGATAATCTTCAGGGCGACGGCGGCAACGACATCATCTTCGGCTGGCGTGGCAGCGACACCATTTCCGGCGGAGCGGGCGACGACCTGCTCTATGGCGATGATCTGGGCTTCAACAACATTTCGGGCGACGACACCATCGACGGCGGTACGGGCAACGACATCCTCTATGGCGGGCGCGGCAGCGACAGGATGACCGGCGGCGACGATGACGACATCCTCTATGGCCAGGCCGGCGGCGACAATATGTCGGGCGGGTCGGGCAATGACATTCTCCATGGCGACGATGCCGACACCAACAGCAACGACACGCTGAACGGCGATGCCGGGAACGACCAGCTCCATGGCGGCGCGGGCAGCGACGAGCTGTATGGCGGCACCGGCGACGACATGTTGGATGGCGGCAGCGGCAACGATTATATGCATGGCGGGGCAGGCAACGACACGATCCTCGCCGGTGCGGGCAATGACGTGATCGACGGCAGCGCGGACGTCGACACGCTCGTCTTTTCGGGCAACCGTATGGATTATGTCTTCACGCTCCAGACCGACGGCAGCTATGTCGCGGTCGACCAGCGTGCAGGCTCTCCGGAGGGCAGCAAGACAGTCCGCAACGTGGAATTTTTCCAGTTCGCGGACATGACGACGCCTTCCACCGCGCTGAACGCACCGCCGGTCATCACCTCGAACGGCGGCGGCTCCAGCGCGGCGCTGGCGGTCGATGAGAACGGCACCGCCGTGACCACCGTCACCGCGACGGACCCCGACATGGGACAGACGGTCTCCTTCTCCATCGTGGGAGGCGCGGACGCGGCGCTGTTCGCGATCGACGCGATGACGGGCGAATTGCGTTTCCTCACAGCGCCTAATTTCGAAAGCCCGGCCGATGCGGACCGCGATAATGTCTATCAACTGATCGTTGCCGCCAATGACGGCAATGGCGGCGTTGACACGCAGACGCTCTCCGTGACCGTGAACGATGTGCCGGACGGTTTTGCGCCGGTCATCACCTCCAATGGCGGCGGCGCAAGCGCGGCGATCACCGTCAACGAGAATGCGACGGCGGTGACCGGCGTGACCGCCACCGATGCCGACAGCCCGTCGATCAGCTTCGCCATCATAGGCGGAGCGGACGCCGCGCTCTTCGAAATCGATGCGGCAACCGGCGTCCTCCGCTTCAAGACCGCGCCCGATTATGAAGCCGCCGCCGACGCCGATCACGACAATATCTACAATGTCGTGGTGCAGGCCAGCGACGGCACCAACAGCGACAGCCAGGCGCTGGCGGTGGCGGTCGCCAATCTCAACGACAATGCGCCGGTGCTGACCTCTTATGGCGGGGCGGCTTCGGTCGCCTTCTCCGTCGCGGAAAACAGCCTGCTTGCCGCCATCGTGCAGGCCAGCGACGCGGATGGCGCTGCGCTCAGCTACAGCATCAGCGGCGGCGCTGACGCGGCGTTGTTCACCATCGACCCGCAGACCGGCGCGCTGAGTTTCAGGACGGCTCCGGACTATGAAGCGCCGGACGACAGCAATGGCGACCGCCTCTACCATGTGATCGTCAGCGCGAGCGACGGCAGCAACAGCGTCTCGCAGACCCTGGCCATCGGCATTACCAATCTGAACGACAATGCGCCGGTCATCACCTCCAATGGCGGCGGCGCCTCGGCGTCGATCAGCATGGCGGAAAATGCCAGCGCCGTGACAGTGGTGACGGCCACCGATGCGGACGGCTCCGTCCCCGGTTTCGCCATTTCAGGGGGAGCGGACGCCGCGCTTTTCACCATCGATCCGGTGACCGGCGCGCTGTCCTTCATCAACCCGCCCGATTATGAGAACCGGCTCGATGCCGATGGCGACGGCGTCTATCAGGTGACGGTGCGCGCAACCGACGGCAGCAACGTCGATGATCAGCTTTTGTCCATCGCCATCACCGATGTCGCGGAAAACGGGAGGACGATCACCGGATCATCGGGCAACAACATGATCGGCCCGACGACCACCGTGCTCGCCTATCAGACGACTGCCCTCAACGACACCATCTACGCCCTTGCCGGCAATGACGTCATCGATGGCGGGGCGGGCGCCGACTATATGGATGGCGGCGCAGGCAACGACATCTTCTATGTCGACACCTGGTCGGACGACGGCTTTGCCGGCAATGACGATCAGGTGATCGAACTGGCGGGGGGCGGCAGCGATCTTGTCTATGCCTCCGTCAGCTATCGCCTTGCCGCCAATGTCGAAAAGCTGACGCTGACCGGCGCGGCGGCGATCAACGGCATGGGCAATGATCTGGCCAACACGATCACCGGCAATGACGCGGCCAACATTCTGTCGGGCGGGACGGGCGCGGACATTCTCTATGGCATGGGCGGCGGCGACACGCTGGATGGCGGTGACGATAACGACACCCTCTTCGGCGGCGACGGCAACGACATGCTGATCGGCGGGCTGGGCGACGACTATCTGGACGGCGGCACGGGCGCCGACAACATGGCCGGTGGGCTGGGCAATGACAGCTATATCGTCGACAGCTGGTCCGACGACGGCAACAGCGCCAATGACGACCTCATCGTCGAACTGGCGGGCGAGGGGACCGATCAGGTGAGCGCCTCGGTCAGCTATAAAATGGCGGCCGAGATCGAGAAGCTGGTTCTGACCGGCCCGGACCCGATCGACGGCATCGGCAACGACATCGCCAACAGCATGACGGGCAATGGCGGCAATAACGGCCTCTGGGGCGGCCTGGGCAACGACACCCTGCTGGGCAATGGCGGCGACGACCGGCTCTATGGCGAGGACGGGCAGGACAGCCTGGACGGCGGCGCGGGCAACGACCTGCTGGACGGCGGGGCGGCGGGCGATACGCTGAAGGGCGGCGCGGGCAGCGACACGCTGATCGGCGGCGCGGGCAAGGACACGCTGACCGGCGGGACGGAGGCGGATGTCTTCCTGTTCAACCGCGGCGACACGACGCTCAACACGGCGAGCTATGACCGGATCACCGACTTCAAGGCGGGCGAGGGCGACCGCATCGACCTCGACTTCCTGAACGGCTCCCTGCCCGCCGTCGACTATGCCGAACGGACCATTGCCACCAACAGCTTCTCCGACGCGCTGGCTGCCGCGAATATGACCGCCGGGGTCAATCATGTGGCTTTCGTCGCCGGGTCGACGGACGGCTGGATATTCTACGACGCCAATGGCGACGGCGCATTCGAACAGAGCGTCCAGCTTGTCGGGGTCAACAGCCTGGCGGGGGTGGATTCGAATAGTTTCTTCTAGGCCGTAGTGACGATTTAATCATTTGAGCCATAGCATGATGCTGGCGAGTTTGACGAAGCCGAGGAAGTTTGCGGCGAGTTTGTCATAGCGTGTTGCGATACGGCGCCACTGCTTGAGCTTGGCGAAGAAG
>NZ_SEON01000011.1 GCF_004152845.1 Sphingobium fuliginis | reverse complement strand
AGCAAGGCGGCGAGCCGGTCATCCCACCTCGCCGCCATCGCAAATATCAGCACCACTATGATCGCATCGCCTACAAACAGCGTTGGGGCATCGAGGGCTTCTTCGCCAAGCTCAAGCAGTGGCGCCGTATCGCAACACGCTATGACAAACTCGCCGCAAACTTCCTCGGCTTCGTCAAACTCGCCAGCATCATGCTATGGCTCAAATGATTAAATCGTCACTACTGCCTAGGCTCCGAAGGCGGCGACGGCTGCCTGATATTCCGATTTCAGTTGCGCGATGAAGGTCGTGGCGGACTGAACCTTGCGGATCGCGCCGATCCCCTGACCCGCGCCCCAGACATCGCGCCACGCCTTCTTGTCGCCGCCCGCGTCGCTGGAGAAATCCATTTCCGACGCCTTGGGCAGCTTGTCGGCGTCCAGACCTGCCGCGGCGATGCTGGGGCGCAGATAATTGCCGAGCACGCCGGTGAAATAATCCGAATAGACGATGTCCGCCGCGCCGCTGTCGACGATCATCTGCTTATAGGCCGGTTCGGCATTGGCCTCCTCCGTCGCGATGAAGGGGGAACCCATATAGGCGAAGTCAGCCCCCATCATCCGCGCGGCCGCGATCGACCGGCCCGTGGCGATCGCGCCCGACAAGGCCAGCGGCCCGTCGAACCAGGCCCGGATTTCCTCCACCAGCGCGAAGGGCGACAGGGTGCCGGCATGCCCGCCCGCCCCCGCCGCGACGGCGATCAGGCCATCCGCGCCTTTCTCGATCGCCTTGCGCGCGAAGACATTGTTGATGACGTCGTGCAGCACGATGCCCCCATAGCTGTGCACCGCCCGGTTCACATCCTCCCGCGCGCCCAGCGACGTGATCACGATGGGCACGCGATATTTGACGCAGAGGGCGAGATCCTCCTCCAGCCGGCTGTTGGTCCTGTGCACGATCAGGTTGACCGCGAAGGGGGCGTCCCTGTCCGTCAGCGCCTCGTTCAATTGCTGGAGCCATTGTTCGAATACCCCGGACGGACGGGCATTGAGCGAGGGAAAGGAACCCACGATCCCGGCACGGCACTGGGCGATCACCAGCGCAGGCTGGGAGATGATGAACATCGGCGAACCGATCAACGGCAGGGACAAACGGCCTTCCAAAAATGCCGGCAAGCTCATGGGCGAAGCCTCTCCTTCATGATTTCCAGGACGGCGCTATCATTTACACGGGCGGCTAAAAAGGCGGAATCTTGGCGCGGTTGGCGGGAGAGCGGCATCTTCCGCAATGCCGTAGGGTCAAGGATGATCGCTCTTCTGATGATTACGGTCCTGCCGAACCGGAAATCGCAGGGTTTGGCGGGAAGGATCAATAAGGGACGTCAGGCACATGATGCTCCCGCGAAGGCAGGAGCCATGGCGGGACCGCCAACGTCCGCCCCCTACCCGCCATGCCCTGGCGGGGCGCGGGGGCGTCAATCCCCCACGATCTTGAGCAGCCGCCGTTCCACCGGCGCGAGTATCCCCTGCAGTTCCGCGCCGCGCTTCAACACGTGCCCGGCCTCCCCGATCAGCGCCCACATGCCCTGGCGGTTGCGCAGGGAGGGGCGTTTTTCGATGCGGAATTCCGGCCGCTCGGCGGAGCGGCGGAAGGCGGAGAAGATCGCGGCTTCGCGCCCCAGGTCGATGGCATAGTCGCGCCAATGGCCCGCCGCGACCATGCGGCCGTAAAGATCCATGATCCGCTGGAGTTCGAGACGATCGAAACCGGTCTGACTGGCCGCCCCCCTTGCACCCTGGGCCGCTTGCGACGGGAACGGCGTCACGTTGCTCATCAGGCGCGGCCACGCTCCTTGACCAGGCGAACGTCATCCACGGGCGCACCGCCCCGTTCGGCAAGCAGTTCGGCCACGCGCTTCTGCAACTGGTCGATTTCAAGCTGGAGCAGTTCCAGCTTCTGCTTTTCCGGATCGACGCAGTCGGAGCATGGCGTGCCATAGGGCAGGAATTCGCGCTGATAGGCCGTCACGTCGACCAGCATGGGCCGCGCGGGAATGCCGACCATGGTCGCGCCTTCCTTCACATCCTTGGTCACCACGGCATTGGCGCCGATGCGGGCGCGGGCGCCGACGCGGACGGGGCCCAGAACCTGAGCGCCGGAACCGACGATCACGCCGTCTTCCAGTGTCGGATGGCGCTTGCCCGCGATGCCGTTGGCGGGATCGGTCCCGCCCAGCGTCACGTTCTGATAGAGGGTGACGTCGTTCCCGATCTCCGCCGTCTCCCCGATCACGGTGAAGCCATGGTCGATGAAGAAGCGCTTGCCGATGCGGGCGCCGGGATGAATGTCGTTGCCGGTCAGGAATCGCGAAAAATGATTCACCGCACGGGCCAGGAAATAGAGCCGCGCGCGGTAGAGGCGGTGCGCCACGCGGTGGAAAGCCAGCGACCAGACGCCCGGATAGAGCAGGATTTCAGCGCGCGAGCGCGGGGCAGGGTCGCGTGATTTGACCGAGTCCAGATAAGCAATAAGATTGCGCAGCATGAAGCGCCCCTGATGAAACCGACCAGACGGTACATAAGCGCAAAAGGATGAATTTTCCAGATGGCGGGCTATTTCGGCTTCGCCCGATAAAACAGAAAGTTTCTTGGCGGCCCGTGATATACCAATCAAGGCGGTAGACAATCATAACAGGAACCAATGAATGATCGACATCTTTATCGCCCATTTCGGCGAAATCCTGCCTTTCATTCTCATCGGTTTCGGCGCCCAGATGATCGACGGCGCTTTGGGCATGGCCTATGGCGTCATTTCCAGCACGCTGCTTCTGGCGCTCGGCGTGCCGCCCAGCAGGGCATCGGCCAGCGTCCATGCGGCGGAAACCTTCACCACCGGGGTGTCGGCCATCAGCCACATCATCCATCGCAATGTCGACTGGCGCCTGTTCGCGCGCCTCATCATTCCGGGCGTGATCGGCGGGGTGGCGGGCGCCTATCTCCTGTCCAATGTGGACGGGGCGATGATCAAGCCGTTCGTCCAGGCCTATCTGACGGCCATCGGCATCTATCTGGTGTGGCGGGGCTTTCATTATCCGCCCCAGGCGCGCAACCCCAAATGGGTGGGGCCCCTGGGCCTGGTCGGCGGCTTCATGGACGCCACCGGCGGCGGCGGCTGGGGGCCCGTGGTGACGTCGAACCTGCTGATCCAGGGGTCTAGCCCCCGGCACACCATCGGCACGGTCAACAGCGTCGAATTCATCCTGACCACCTCCATCAGCATCACATTCCTGCTGCATCTGGGGTGGGAAACCTTCACCACCTACACGGTCGGCCTGCTGATCGGCGGCGTGATCGCGGCCCCGTTCGGCGCGATGCTGGCCCGGCACGTCTCGCCCCGGACGCTGTTCATCGCCGTGGGATCGATCCTGACCCTCACATCCTTGTTCGGCGTGGCCAAATGGCTTGGATATATCGGCTAAGACAATTATATTGGGCTTTCCAATCGAGGAAGGCGATCAATGTCGAGTTACATGCCGACGCTCAAGCAGCTGCAATATCTGGTGGCGCTGAAGGAGCATGGCCATTTCGGCAAGGCGGCGGATAGCTGCTTCGTCACCCAGTCGACGCTGTCGGCCGGCATTCGCGAGCTGGAATCGCTGATCGGCATCACGCTGGTCGAGCGGACGCGCCGGGTGGTGCGGTTCACCGCCCTGGGCGACCGCATCGTGGAAAAGGCGCACCGGGTGCTGCGCGAAGCCGAAGAACTGGCCGCCATTGCCGAAGCGTCGGGAAAGCCGCTGACCGGCGAACTGCGGATGAGCGTCATTCCCACCATCGCGCCCTTCCTGCTCCCTCGCCTGCTGCCCAGGTTGCGGGGCGAACGGCCGGAACTGAAGCTGTACCTGCGGGAGGAAACGACGCAGGCCGCCATCGAATCGCTGCGGCACGGCAATGTGGATTGCGTGCTGCTCGCCCTGCCCTTTCCCACCGGCGAGCTGGACAGCGAATTTCTGTTCCAGGACCGGCTTTATGTCGCCTTTCCCCGGGACGATCCGCGCGATCCGCCCGAATGGATCGCGCCGGAAATGATCGATGAAACCAAGCTGCTGCTGCTGGAGGATGGGCACTGCCTGAAGGATCACGCGCTGGCCGCGTGCAACCGGCCGGAAATCCGGGCGAGCGCCATGATGATGGGCACGTCGTTGCATACGCTGGTGCAGATGGTGGACAATGGCCTGGGCATGACGATCATGCCGGAAATGGCGATTGCGAGCGGCCTGCTCGACCATACGCAGATCACCGCCCGGCCGCTCCGGTCGGAACGGGCCCATCGCGACATCGCCCTGGTGTGGCGCAAGAACAGCCCGCGCGACAAGGAATTCCGGCTGCTGGCGGAATTGCTGCGCGACGCGGCGGACTTGCCGGAGGTCAGCGCGGCGGCCTAGGCTCAGGACCCATTGGCGGGCGATGGCTGGAGAGAAACATGCTGTTCCCGCAAAAGCGGGAACAGGGCAGATTTTTGCTCAACGCTTCCAGCTCTCGGCCTTCGCATCATCCTCGACGCGGGCTTCGACCCATTCCGTCCGGTCCGCGAAATGTTCCTTCTTCCAGAAGGGCGCCCGGGATTTCAGCCAGTCGATGAGGAAGGCGCAAGCCTCCAGCGCGGCGGTGCGGTGGCGCGACGCCGTGCCGACGAACACGATGCGCTCGCCCGGTTCCAGCCGACCGAAGCGATGGATCACCCGAACCCCCAGCAGGGGCCAGCGGTCGCTCGCCTCCGCGACGATGCGTTCGACCTGCGCCATCGTCATCGCCGGATAATGTTCCAGTTCGAGCGCGACCAACCCGCCTTCCCCCCGAACGATGCCGGTGAAGCTGGCTACGCCGCCGCCGCCGCTGGCCTCCAATGCGGCCAGTTCCACCGCCGGATCGAAATCCTCGGCCTGGATGGAGACGCGGTTCATCCGCCCGTGACCGGCGGGAAGATCGCCAGTTCCTTCGCGTCCCCGATCGGGCTGTCCATCGGCACGAAATGCTGGTCCAGCGCCGCGCGCAGCCTGTCCGGCCGGGCGAACGCCTCGGCATAACCGCCGCCCCGCGCGGCCAGCGCGGCGATCAACGTGGCGACGGTGGCATCGGCGGCAGGCCGCTCCACCCGCTCCTCATCCCGGCCGATGGCCTCCCGGACCCAGGCGAAATAGACGAGCGTGAGGTCGGCCATGGTTCAATCCATATGCTTGATGCCGACGCGCAGATAGTCCCAGCCCGTGACCAGCGTCAGTATCGCCGCCGCCCAGAGCGTGGCGATGCCGACCAGTTGCACGAACGGAAATTGCGGTACGGCGCCGGCGAGAATCAGCGCGCCCAGCGCGATGAGCTGGAAGGTCGTCTTCCATTTGGCGAGGCGCGACACCGGCACGGAAACCTGGAGCCCGGCCAGGAATTCGCGCAGGCCCGAAACCGCGATCTCGCGCAGCAGGATGATCATCGCGGCGGCGATATGGATGCCCGAAATGTCGCGCGTGGCCGACAGCATCAGGATCACCGCCCCCACCATGATCTTGTCCGCTATGGGATCGAGGAAGATGCCCAGTTTCGATACGGCGCCCTGAGCGCGGGCGAGGTAGCCGTCGAAATAATCGGTGATCCCCATCAGGCAATATAGCGCGAAGGCCAGCATATAGCCGGTCGTCCAGCGCGCGCCGATCTCCGCCGGCCACAACAGGGCGACCAGCAGCGGCACGGTCAGGATGCGCGAAAGCGTCAGCAGATTGGGCAGCGTCAGCATGGCGGCGGACTGCCACAGTCGGGGCCGGCGCACAAGCGGATGCGCAACATGGGAGAGGACGGACGGCAAGGTTTCGCGCAGAGGGGTTGTGCTGACCCGTCTTCTATCGCTAGACCCCGCCACGCTCATCCACAGCGAAGAAGACCCCCTCGCCCATGCAAGCCTCTCTAAGGCTCCTCAACAAGCGACGTTTTCTGCCGCTTTTCATCACTCAGCTCCTTGGCGCCTTCAACGACAACCTGTTCAAGAACGCGATGGTGCTGTTCGTCGTCTATACCGTCTATAATGACGAGAAGTCGGAAACCTGGTTCAGCGCGCTGGCGACCGGCGTCTTCATCCTGCCCTTCTTCCTGATGTCCGCCCTGTCGGGCCAGCTGGCCGACCAGCGGGACAAGGCGGCGATCATCCGCATCGTCAAGGCCGCCGAAA
Organism: Sphingobium fuliginis; assembly: GCF_004152845.1. Taxonomy (GTDB): domain Bacteria; phylum Pseudomonadota; class Alphaproteobacteria; order Sphingomonadales; family Sphingomonadaceae; genus Sphingobium; species Sphingobium fuliginis. The sequence goes on along the minus strand of NZ_SEON01000011.1, from coordinate 87,893 downwards.
TCGTCATCATGGCGGTCGGCGCGGCCGGGCTGGCGCTGATCTGGAGCGGGATCGCGGTCCACCTGCTCGCCATTCCGCTGCTGCTGGTCGCGCTGTTCGCCATGGGGGTGCATTCGACCTTCTTCGGGCCGATCAAATATGCGATCCTACCCCAGCACCTGCATGACGAGGAAGTGCTGGGCGGAACCGGCCTGGTCGAGGCCGGAACCTATATCGCCATCCTTGCCGGGACCATATTGGCCGGGATTATCCCCGTGCAGGCGGCGGCGGTCTGCATCATCCTGACGGCGGTGATAGGCTGGCTGGCGGGGCGCAACGTGCCCCCCGCGCCGTCGCTGCTGGAGCGGCAACCGATCGATTTCCACATCATCCGATCCTCGATCGCGCTGGTGCGGGGAACGATGCACATCCGGCGGCTCTACCTCGCCATCATGGCGATCAGCTTTTTCTGGGCGGTCGGCACGGTGCTGTTCATCCAGTTCCCGCCGCTGGTCAAGAATGTGCTGAGCGCCGACAAATCCGTCGCCAGCCTGTTCCTGGGCATTTTTTCCATCGGCATCGCCATCGGGTCGGTGGCGATCAACCGGTTGCTGAGCGGCCATGTGTCGGCCCGATATGCGCCCGCCTCCGTCATCGGCATGGGGATCAGCATCGTCGCCTTCCACATCGTTTGCGACCTCTGGATGGCGGGATCGGATGGGAAGATGCTCTCGCTGGCGGGATTCCTCTATCACCCGCTGGCGATCCCGCTGTCGCTCTGCCTGCTCTGCGTGGCGACCTTCGGCGGGATGTTCGTGGTGCCGCTCTACGCCTTCCTCACCACGACGGTCGAAAAATGCGAGGCGGCGCGAACCGTCGCGGCGAACAATATCGTCAATTCAGGGGCGATGGTGCTGGGATCGCTGCTGACCATCAGCCTCAGCATCGCGGGCCTTTCCGTGGTGAACCAGTTGCTGCTGGTGGCGGCGCTGTGCCTGCCCTGCGCATGGATCGCCTGGACGCTGCACAAGGCATGCGATTGACGGTGCGTGGCTGATAAGAAGCGATTAAAAGATAAAGCTGTAGAAGGCCGTGAAGAAGGCACCGAAGCTCAGCACAAACAGTTTCCAGTCATTGTCGTCGGAAACCGGCGGGCGTTCGCGCGCGGCGGGGGCCGGTTCGACGACGCGCAGGACATGGCGCGGCAACCGCTGGCGGAACGGATGGCGCGCCGACTCGCTCGTCAGGACTAGAGGTCTGCTTCTCATGACGCACAGGTTAAGAGATTCTTTACCTTTTGGAATATCGCGATTTAAAGTTAACCCCCGATTGTCCCGCGACGGGACACGCTTGACCGTGTCAGGCAAATAACACAGCATGACCGAAGCGATGAAAGATCCCCTGCCCCTTTCCGACCCTGACGCCCTGCCCCGCGCCTTCGGCGCCGGACCGCCCAGCGCCTTCGCGCCGCCGCGGCCATGGAAGCGCCGGGTGCAGATAGCCGGATGGGTGGTCGCGGCGCTGCTGGCGCTGTTGATGATCCTCATCGCCTGGCTCGCGGTGACGGCGCCCATGTCCCGATCCCTGAAGCCCATCGCGCCCCCCAGCATCAGCCTGATGTCGGCGGACGGCCATCTGATCGCGCGGCGCGGCGCGATCATCGACAAGCCCGTCACCGTCGCGGCCCTGCCCAAGCATGTGCCGCAGGCCTTCATGGCGATCGAGGACCGGCGATTCTATGACCATTGGGGCGTCGATCCACGAGGCATAGCGCGGGCGGCCTGGCACAATCTCTGGTCCAGCGGCTCCTCCCAGGGCGGCAGCACGATCACGCAGCAGCTTGCCAAGGGCGTGTTCCTCTCCAGCGACCGGACCTTCGGGCGCAAGGCGCGGGAGGCGCTGATCGCCTTCTGGCTGGAGGCATGGCTGACCAAGGACCAGATATTGGAGCGCTATCTGTCCAACGTCTATTTCGGGGACAATGTCTATGGCCTGAGGGCCGCGTCCCTGCACTATTTCAACCGCCAGCCGGAACGGTTGACCATCCCCCAGGCGGCGATGCTGGCGGGGTTGCTGAAGGCGCCATCCCGCCTTGCGCCGACCACCAATTTGAAGGGCGCGCGCGACCGCGCCGCCCTGGTGACGCAGGCGATGGTCGAGGCAGGCTACATCACCAAGGCGGAACGCGACGCCCTGCCCCCGGCGCGGCTCAACGTGCATGAAGCGCCCGATCCGACCAGCGGCACCTATTTTGCGGACTGGGTGCTGCCGCAGGCGCGGGACAGGGCCGGCGCGGTCTATGGCGCGCAGAATGTGGCCACCACGCTCGACTGGCGCATCCAGCGGCTGGCGGAGGCCGCGATCCGCCGCGCCCCGCTGGGCAAGGCGCAGGCCGCCCTGGTCGCGATGAAGCCCGATGGCAGCGTGGTCGCGATGGTCGGCGGCAGGAATTACGGCGAAAGCGCCTTCAACCGCGCCGTCCAGGCGAAGCGGCAACCGGGTTCCACCTTCAAGCTGTTCGTCTATCTCGCCGCCTTCCGGGCCGGCATGACGCCCGACGACTTCATCGAGGACACGCCGATCACCACGGGCAGCTATCGCCCGGCCAATCATGGCGGCAAATATCGCGGGCGGATCACATTGCGGCAGGCCTTCGCCGCGTCCAGCAATGTTGCCGCGGTACGGCTGACGCAGAAGGTGGGCGTCGACAATGTCATCAAGGTGGCGCGCGATCTGGGCGTGACGGCCCCCTTGACGGAGGATTTGAGCCTGGCGCTCGGCACGTCGGAAATACCGCTCGTCGAACTGACGGAGGCTTATGCGGCGGTGGCGGCGGGCGCCTATCCGGTGCTGGCGCACGGCCTGCCGCCGGAGGAGCAGGGCTGGTTCGACCGGCTGATGAGCCGCCAGAAGCATTTCAGCGACGACCAGTTGGAGATGATCCGCGACCTCCTGTCCTCCGCCGCCAATCGCGGCACCGGCAGCGCGGCCGCGCTTCGCACCAGCACCTTCGGCAAGACGGGGACGACGCAGGACAGCCGCGACGCGATCTTCGTCGGCTATGCGGGCGGGCTGGTGACGGCGGTGTGGATCGGCAATGACGATAATACGCCCCTGCCCGGCGGCGCGGCGGGCGGCGGCGTGCCCGCCCGCATCTGGCGGACCTTCATGGCGGGCGCGATCAACGAGCCGGTCGAGGATGCGCCGGAGGAAAGCAGGGACAGCGATCTGGTCAACGCCATAGCCAATGTCGCGACGGAGGCCGGGCTCGGCAATATGAGCGTGGGCCTGGATACGGAGGGGGTGACGGTGAATATCGGCGGCGGCCAGCTTCGCCTGCCCATCGACCAGCCGCAGGGGCCGCCGCCCGGCGTGCCCGGACCGCAGCCGGGCGCACCGCAGCCGGGCGCGCCGCCGCCGCGCGTGATCGTTCCGGCCGGTCCCGGGACCACCGATCAACAGCCCTGATGGCGGCGGAATGGATGCGCGCCTGCCTGCGCCGCCACATGCAATATTTTCCCGGCAGCGCCATGCACGACCCCTTCCGCCCTTTCTCCTGAACGCATCCTGCCCTACATGGATCGGAATGAGCGCCCCCCTCTACAACAAGGACATTTTGCGGCTGGCCGCGAACATACCCCATCACAAGCGGCTGCCCGACGCGCAGGCCAGCGTCGAGAAGCGCTCGCCCACTTGCGGGTCGCGCGTGACCGCCGACGTCAGGATGGAAGATGGCCGGCTGGCCGATATGGGGCTGGACGTGAAGGCCTGCGCGCTGGGGCAGGCCTCCGCGGCGCTGATGGCCGCGCAGGCGATCGGCCTCACCGCCGGCGAACTGGCGGAGGCGCGGGACCGGCTGACCGCCTATCTGGCGGGGGAAAGCGATGAGCTGGATTTCTGGCCGGGGCTGGCCGTGCTCGCGCCCGCCCGCGATTATCCGGCCCGCCACGCCTCCATCCGGCTGGGCTTCGAAGCCATTGCCGAAGCCGCGCGCATGGCCGACGCCTGATGCAGGGGCAGACTGGGCCAACTGCTGCGGTACCTGTTTCCGCCACCGATATATTGTTGTCGGAAGGCGTGATCCTGCTGGGCGCGGCAGTGCTGTTCGTCATGCTGTTCCGTCGCCTTGGGCTGGGCGCCGTGCTGGGCTATCTGGTTGCGGGCGCTCTTGTGGGTCCGCAGGGCCTGAGGCTTGTTGGCGGAGCGGAATCGAAGCTCGCCATAGCCGAGATCGGCATCGTGCTGCTGCTGTTCCTGGTGGGCCTCGAACTGCATCCGGCCCGGCTCTGGCGGCTGAAGCGCGACATCTTCGCGCTCGGCATGGCGCAGGTGGTGCTGTGCGGATGCGCGCTGACGGCGATCATCTTCTACACGACCGGCTTCACCTGGGGGGCGGCCATTGCGCTGGGGCTGCCGCTGGCGCTTTCCTCCACGGCGCAGGTGCTGCCCGGCCTCAAGAGCAGCGGCCGGATCAATTCGCCCTTTGGTGAAAAGGTGTTCTCGATCCTGCTGTTCCAGGATCTTTCCATCGTCCCGCTGATCACCATCGTCGCCGCGCTGTCCCGCAACCCGGCCGATGCGGCCGGTCCGCCGGGATGGCTGATGGCGGGCTATACGGTGGCCGCCATCGCCGGGCTGGTCCTGACGGGCCGCTTCATCCTGCGCCCCCTGCTCCATCTGGTCGGGCGGCTGGGGGAGCGGGAGCTGTTCGTCGTCGTCGGCCTGTTCACCGTGCTGGCGGCGGCCGCGCTGATGCACGCGCTGCATCTTTCGACCGCCCTCGGCGCCTTCGTGGCGGGCGTGATGCTGGCCGATTCGCCCTATCGCCATGAGATAGAGGCGGATGTCGAACCCTTTCGCTCGATCCTGCTCGGCCTGTTCTTCCTGGCGGTCGGCATGGTGCTGGACCTGCATGCGGTGGCCGCCAATCCGCTGTTCGTCATCGGCATGGCGGCGATATTGGTGCTGACCAAGGCGGCGCTGATCACCGGCCTTGCCCGATTGTTCGGTATGGAATGGAACCAGGCCATCGGCTCCGGCCTGCTGCTGAGCCAGGGGGGCGAATTCGGCTTCGTGCTGTTCGCGCAGGCGCAGAGCGCCCTGCTGATCGCTCCCCAGGCCGCCAGCCTGTTCAGCGCCATCGTCACCTTCTCCATGGCGACGACGCCCTTCCTGATGCTGTTCGCGCGCAAGCTGGAATTCGCCAGGCCCAAGGCGAAGCCGGACCTGCCCACGCCCGAGGAGGCGCCGCGCGGCACGGCGATCATCGTCGGCTATGGCCGTTTCGGGCAGACCGTCGCGCAGATGCTGATGGGCCATGGCTTCGGCGTCGTGCTGATCGACAAGAAGCCGTCGCAGATCGAAGTGTCCAGCCGCTTCGACATGAAGGTCTATTATGGCGACGGCACGCGCATCGACCTGCTGCGCCGTTCTGGCGCGGAAGAGGCGCGGCTGATCGCCTTCTGCATCGACGATCCTTCGCTCGACGGGCGGGTGCTGGAACCGATAGCCGAGGCTTTTCCGCAGGCGGCGCTGGTGGTACGCGCCTTCGACCGGCGGCAGTTGCTGGCGCTCAAGGACATGGATCTGGCCGGCGTCGTGCGCGAAGTGTTCGAATCCGCCATCTGCATGGGCGTTCTGGCGATGCAGGCGCTTGGCGTTCCGCCGGAAGAGGTCGAGGAAGTGGAGCGTCAATATCGCCGCAATGACGAACAGCGCATGGCGCTCCAGATGGAGCATGGCAATCTGATGGCGGCGAAGGAGCTGATGTATCGGCCCGGCAGGCAAATGCGCCTGCTGGCGCGCGGCGATGGGGAGGAAGAGGCATGATCGCGGTTCTGGCTGCATTATCGGCGGCCGTGGCGATAGCGGCGGGTGCCTTCGGCGCGCATGGCGCGGCCAGCCCGCAGGCGGCGGAGTGGCTGCGCACCGGCGGGCTCTATCAGCTCGTCCATGCGGTGGGCGCGCTCGCCATCATGGGGGTGGCGCGGGGTCCGGCGGCGCTGCATCTTGGCGGAGCGGCGATCTTCGCCTTCACCCTCTACGCCATGGCCCTGGGCGCTCCCAAATGGCTGGGCGCGGTCACGCCCGTCGGAGGGACGCTGATGATCGCCGGCTGGATATGGGCGGCGTGGATCTACTGGCGCGGCTGACGGACCGCGCCCGCCACTTGCCCCCGCATTAACCCAGGCTTAGATTGAACCCATGGCCGACCATCATCATCACGACCATCACGAACCGTCGAGCGACAGTCTCGCGGATGCCGCCCGCGCCACGCTGGAGGCGAGCCAGGAACAATGGACGCCGATGCGCGCGGCCATTTTCGATGCGCTGGCGGCGGAGGAAACCCCCGCATCCGCCTATGACATAGCCGACAGCGTATCCAAAGCGCGGGGCAAGCGGGTGGCGCCCAACAGCGTCTATCGCATCCTCGACCTGTTCGTGAACAACAACATCGCGATGCGGGTGGAAAGCGCCAATGCCTATATCGCCAATGTGCATCCGGGCTGCCATCACGACTGCATCTTCCTGGTATGCACCCGCTGCAGGCAGGCGACGCATGTCGACGACGACAAGGTGACCGACAAGGTCCGCGCAGTGGCCCGGGGCGAGGGTTTTCAGCCGGATCGCCCCGTCATTGAGATATTGGGCATCTGCGCCAAATGCGCCGCGTGATGGCGTTGCGCTTTCGCCCGGAACGGCCCAGAGCATTTTCGAAGCGGATGCGATCTGCTGACTCGGAAAATGCGGCAAGCAGGGAACTTCCTGCGTTCGGGAGTCTATGTCTTTCATGAACGATCGTCCTTCCACCCCGCTGCTCGACCAGGTCGTCTGGCCGGCGGACCTGCGCAAGCTGCAACCGGGCCAGCTTCGGCAACTGGCCGACGAGCTGCGGCAGGAGGTGATTTCCGCCGTCGGCGTGACCGGCGGTCATCTGGGTTCCGGCCTGGGCGTGGTGGAACTGACGACCGCCATCCATTATGTGTTCGATACGCCGAACGACAGGCTGGTCTGGGACGTCGGCCATCAATGCTATCCGCACAAGATCCTGACCGGACGGCGCGACCGCATCCGCACGCTGCGTCAGGGCGGCGGCCTCAGCGGCTTCACCAAGCGGGCGGAGAGCGAGTTCGATCCCTTTGGCGCGGCGCATAGCTCGACCTCGATCAGCGCGGCTCTCGGCTTTGCCGTGGCGAACAGGATGAAGGGTCAGCCCGGCAAGGCGATCGCCGTCATTGGCGACGGCTCCATGTCGGCGGGCATGGCCTATGAGGCGATGAACAATGCGCGGGAGGCCGGAAACCGGCTGATCGTGATCCTGAACGACAACGACATGTCGATCGCGCCGCCGGTCGGCGGGCTGTCGGCCTATCTGGCGCGGCTGGTGTCGAGCCGGGAGTTCCTTGGCCTGCGCGACCTTGCCAAGCGGCTGGCCCGGCGGCTGCCCCGCCCCCTTCACAATGCGGCGCGCAAGACCGACGAGTTCGCGCGCGGCATGGCGATGGGCGGCACGCTGTTCGAGGAACTGGGCTTCTATTATGTCGGCCCCATCGATGGGCATAATCTCGACCAGTTGATCCCGGTGCTGGAGAATGTCCGCGATGCGGCGGAGGGGCCATGCCTCGTCCATGTCGTGACGCAGAAGGGCAAGGGCTATGCCCCGGCGGAGGCGGCGGCGGACAAATATCATGGCGTGCAGAAGTTCGACGTCATCACCGGCGCGCAGGCCAAGGCGCCTCCCGGTCCGCCCAGCTATACCGGCGTCTTCGCCCAGGCGCTGATCGCGGAGGCGGAACGCGACCCGGCGGTATGCGCGATCACCGCCGCCATGCCGTCGGGAACGGGGCTGGACAAGTTCGGCGCCGCCTTTCCCGACCGGACGTTCGACGTCGGCATTGCGGAACAGCATGCCGTGACCTTTGCCGCGGGGCTTGCCGCGCAGGGCATGCGCCCCTTCTGCGCCATCTATTCGACCTTCCTGCAACGCGCCTATGATCAGGTCGTCCATGACGTGGCGATCCAGAATCTGCCGGTGCGCTTCGCCATAGACCGGGCCGGGCTCGTCGGTGCCGACGGATCGACCCATGCGGGCAGTTTCGATGTGACCTATCTTGCCAGCCTGCCCAATTTCGTCGTCATGGCGGCAGCGGACGAGGCGGAACTGGTCCATATGGTCCACACCTGCGCCCTGCACGACGATGGGCCGATTGCGGTGCGCTACCCGCGCGGCAACGGCACGGGCGTCGCCCTGCCCGCCACGCCGGAAAGGCTGGAAATCGGCAAGGGCAGGATCGTGCGGGAAGGACGGCAGGTCGCGATCCTGTCTCTCGGAACCCGGCTGGAGGAGGCGCTGAAGGCGGCGGAAACGCTGGAGGCCAAGGGACTGTCCACGACCGTGGCCGACCTGCGCTTCGCCAAGCCGCTGGACGAAGCGCTGATCCGCAGGTTGCTGACCACGCATGAGGTTGCCGTCACCATAGAGGAAGGCTCGGTCGGCGGGCTGGGCGCGCATGTGCTGACATTGGCAAGCGATCAGGGGTTGATCGACAACGGTCTCAAGCTGCGCACCATGCGCCTGCCCGACATCTTCCAGGATCAGGACAAGCCGGAAAAGCAATATGCCGACGCCCGCCTGGACGCGAGCGCCATAGTCGACACGGTGCTGACGGCCCTGCGTCATAACAGCGCCGGGATCGGAACCGAAGTCCGGGCATAATAAGCAACCAAAAGGTTGCATGATGGAAGTTATGAGTGCATATGGGCAATCCGGAGGTTGCCTATATGCCTGATTCCATCGCCAAGACCATCGAGATCGCCGCCCCTGTCGAAAGGGTGTGGGACGCGCTGATCGATCATGAGAAGTTCGGAAGCTGGTTCCGGGTCGCTCTCGATCACCCCTTTGCCGTGGGGGCGGCTTCGACCGGATATATGACCTATCCGGGATATGAGGATTATCGCTGGGAAGCGCGGGTCGTGGCGATCGAGCCGATGACGCGCTTCGCCTATGAATGGCCGGCGACCGGCGGCGACAAGGAATTGATGGAAAGCGGTGTGGCCGTATCCGAATGGACGCTGGTCGAATTCATGCTGGAGCCGACCGCCCTGGGCACCCGGCTGACGGTCACGGAAAGCGGCTTCGACAAGGTTCCCGAACCCCGGCGAAGCAATGTCATGCGGGATAATGAAGGCGGCTGGGCGGAGCAGGTGAAGAATATTCGCGACTATGCCGAGCATTGACGCTGCCCCAGCCCGACTTTTCGCGGCCTTGGGAGATGCGACGCGGCTGGGCATGATCGGGCGGCTTGCCGATGGCGGAGAGCGTTCGATCGGTCAGTTGGGCCATGGGTTGCCGATCAGCCGCCAGGCGGTGGCCAAGCATCTGGATGTGCTGCTTGGCGCCGGACTCGTCACGCGGACCAGGGCCGGGCGCGAGGCGCTGTTCAGCCTGCGGCCCGAGGGTGTCGCAGAGGCCAGGGACTGGCTCGCCAAGGTCGGCAGTCAATGGGATGGGACTTTGGGCCGGCTCAAGGATTTCGTCGAAAGCCAGCCCTGAATTCCGGTTTTTCCGATTATTGCGGAGTGGCCGCGCGGGCGTCCTGACCGTCGCCTTCGGGGGCGGCGATGATGTCGCGGGTGGTTGCGCCCTTTTCGACCACTTCGGTCGCCGGATCGCCGGCGGAGGAACGAATGCCCGCGGCGGCATTGGCGCGGCCGGCCGCGTTCAGAGTGGCGCTTTCGCCCGGGCTGCGGGCAGCGGGGCCGCCGAACATGGCGTCCATTGCAGCCTTGCTCGAATCGACCGACGCGGCGGCAGGCGTGCCGGGCGCGGGCGGAACCAGCGCGAAATCAGGCGGGATCACGAGCGGAGCCTGGCGCGAAACGGCAAATTCGTCGGGACGCGACCGGTTGAAAAGGCCGCCGCCACCGCCGCAAGCGGACAGCATGGAAATCAGGCCAGCGGCGAGGATCAGTTTACGCATCAGTTCATTGACTCCGTCTTTGCGCCCTTCTCGCGCAGCAGAAGCGCCCGCGCAAGCAGGATCAGCACGCCGAAAGTGATGGCTGCATCGGCCAGGTTGAAAATCAGGAAAGGCCGCCACTCCCCGAAATGCAGGTCGGCATAGTCGACCACATAGCCCAGGCGCATGCGGTCGATGATGTTGCCGATGGCGCCACCCAGGACGAGGCCGAGCGCCGCGACGTCCTGACGCGCCTTTTCGCGCCACATCCACACGGCCACGAAACCCGCGATCAGCATGGTCATGCCGACCAGTATCCAGCGCATCATGTTCGTGTCAGCGTGGAAGAAGCCCATGGAAACGCCGCGATTTTCCAGCCAGCGCAGGCGGAAGATCGGCAGGATTTCAATGCCGTCGTCCATCCGGCTTTTCAGCGCGAGGGGATAGGTGACGGTATATTTGACGAGCTGATCCAGCACGAGCGTGACGGTCGCGACAATCAGGCCCAGAGGGCGATGGTGGTTGACGGGATTTGGCATCAATTAGTGCTCAACCTGCATAACTTGGTCCCCCCGTGCACTGGCAAGCGCTTCATGCTCATGCCGACAAAACCTCGTCGCAGCGGTTGCAGAGCGCGCCGTCTTCCTCGACCTCCGGCAGCAGGCGCCAGCAGCGGCCGCATTTGTGCCAGTCGCTGGGCTTGACGACGATGCCGTCGCCCTTGCCCATTTCGATGCGGGCGACGATGGCGATTTCAGCGAAGTTCACACCGTCACTGGGGACCAGTTCACCCATGGTGACATCGGCTTCCAGGCTGGAGCGGATGACCTTTTCGCGGCGGAGCGGTTCGATGGCTTCGTTGACCTGATCGCGCCGGTTGCGGATCTCCGCCCATTTGTCGTCCAGGCTCTGGTCGAGCCAGGCCGCATCGACGGTCGGCCATTCCAGGAAATGCACGCTTTCTTCGGCATTTGGATAGCGGCTTTGCCACACTTCCTCAGCGGTGAAGGGGATGATCGGCGCGGCGTAGCGGACCAGCGCGTGGAACAGCGTGTCGAGCACGGTGCGGTAGGCGCGGCGCTTCGGGTCCGACTTCGCATCGCAATAGAGGCAGTCCTTGCGGATGTCGAAGAAGAAGGCCGAAAGGTCGCTGTTCGCGAAATCCATCAGTGCGCGGGTGTAGCGGCTGAATTCCAGCCAGTTCTCACTGCCGGCCGCCTTGTCGACCACGCTGCGGAGATCGGCGTCCAGCCTTGCCAGCAGATGGAGCATGTAGCGCTCCAGTTCCGGCATTTCAGCGACGGGCAGCCTTTCCTCTTCGGAAAAGTCGGAAAGCGCGCCCAGCAAGTAACGGAAAGTGTTACGGAGTTTGCGATAGGCGTCGGACGAACCGGCCAGCACTTCCTTGCCGATGCGGACGTCGTCGAAATAGTCGGTGCTGGCGACCCAGACGCGCAGGATGTCGGAGCCGCTTTCGGCAATGACCTTCAGCGGATCGACGACATTGCCGAGGCTCTTCGACATTTTGCGGCCCTGCCCGTCCAGCGCGAAGCCGTGGGTGAGGACGGCGTCATAGGGCGCGCGGCCGCGCGTGCCGCTGCTTTCCAGCAGCGAGGACTGGAACCAGCCGCGATGCTGGTCGGAGCCTTCCAGATAGAGGTCGGCGCGGACGCCTTCGCCGTAACGGCCCTCCACCACGAAGCTGTGGGTCGAGCCGCTGTCGAACCAGACGTCGAGAATGTCGTTCACCACCTCATAGTCGTTGAGGTCGTAATCGGGGCCGAGCAGCGCCTGGTGGTCGGCGCCGAACCACGCATCGGCTCCCGCACCCCTGAACGCTTTGAGGATGCGGGAATTAACTGATTTATCAACCAGATAGTCGCCGGTCTTGCGATGGACGTAGAGGGCGATCGGGACGCCCCATGCGCGCTGGCGGCTGATCACCCAATCCGGGCGGCCCTCCACCATCGAGCGGATGCGGTTGATCGAGCGTTCCGGCACCCAGCGGGTGTGTTCGATGGAGTTGAGGGCGAGTTCGCGCAGGGTAGCGGCGTTGTCGCCCTCACCCTTCCCACTCGCTTGCGTGAGGGGGGCCCTTCCCTCTCCCGCAAGGGGAGAGGGATTCTGGTCCATGGGGATGAACCATTGCGGGGTGCAGCGGAAGATGATCTTCGCCTTGGAGCGCCAGCTATGGGGATAGCTGTGTTTGAAGTCATCGGACGCAGCCAGAAGCCCGCCTGCTTCGCGCAGGTCGGTGCAGATGGGCCCTTCCCTGCCGACGAATTTCGGGTTGATGACGCTGCCCTGGCCGCCCAGCCAGAGCCAGTCTTCGCGATATTTGCCGTCATTTTCGACGGCGAAGACCGGGTTGATGCCGTTCGCCTTGCAGAGCGCGAAGTCGTCCTCGCCATGGTCGGGGGCCATGTGGACGAGGCCGGTGCCCGCGTCGGTGGTAACGAAATCGCCCGCGAGGAACGGGCGGGGCTTGGCGAAAAAGCCACCGAGATGGTGCATCGGGTGGCGGGCGATGGCTCCGGCGAGGTCGGTGCCACGCAGGCTCGCCCAATCTTCTTCGGGATAAGCGAGAACGCCAGGAACGTTACCCTGATCGCCACACCGAGTTAAGAATATGGCAGCAAGTTCCTTTGCTACCAGATAGACGTTTTTGCTCCCGCCCTCCGGCACCAAGACATATTCAATGGCCTCACCATATGCCAGCGCCTGGTTCACTGGAATGGTCCATGGCGTGGTAGTCCAGATAACAGCACTAACCTTGAAGGCGTTATCAATTAAGGTCTGGATTTCCGGCGCATTCGGCGCTTCGACGATCTCGAACGCCACGTCGATCTGGGTCGATACGATGTCCTCATATTCCACTTCCGCCTCGGCCAGCGCGGTCTTTTCGACCGGGGACCACATGACGGGCTTCGCGCCGCGATAGAGTTGGCCGCTTTCCGCGAATTTCAGCAGTTCGCCGGCGATGGTCGCCTCCGCGTCGAACTTCATGGTGAGATAGGGATCGTCCCAGTCGCCCATGACGCCAAGGCGCTTGAACTGTTCCTTCTGCACGCCGACCCACTTGTCGGCATAGGCGCGGCATTCGGCGCGGAATTCCTGGGCCGGAACCTCGTCCTTGTTCTGCTTCTTCTTGCGATATTCCTCCTCGATCTTCCATTCGATGGGAAGGCCGTGGCAGTCCCAGCCGGGGATATAGGGCGCGTCATAGCCCAGCAGCGACTGGCTGCGGACGATGATGTCCTTCAGCACCTTGTTCATCGCATGGCCCATATGAATGTCGCCATTGGCATAGGGCGGGCCGTCGTGGAGGATGAAGCGCCGGCGGCCCTTCCGCCGTTCCCGCAGCTTGCCGTAGAGGTCCATTTCCTCCCAGTGGGCCAGGATCGCCGGTTCCTTCTGCGCGAGGCCCGCCTTCATCGGGAAGTCGGTGACGGGCAGGAAGACGGTGCTCTTGTAATCCTGGGTTTCTTGGCGAGGCTGATCGGTCATTTTGGGTCCGGCGGTGAAATAATCCGTTCGTTCCGGCCTGCCGAACGATCGCGCTCTTCCTCAAGGAAAGAAAAGGGCTTCGACAGGCTCAGCCCGAACGGGTGAGAAATATGCCCGGTGCATTAGGCGAGGTGCGGCGTTCCCGCAAGGATTTGCCGCGCATCGTCGCAATCCTTCGCGATGGCGGCCATCAACGCGTCGAGGCCGTCATATTTCGCTTCAGGACGAAGATAGTGGATCAGTTGAACCTCGATCCGCTGGTCGTAGAGATTTTCGGCGAAGTCGAGGAAATGTGGCTCCAACAATTCCTTGGGCGGATCGAAGCTGGGACGGATGCCGAGATTGGCCGCACCGTCCAGCACGCGCCCGTCGGCCAGCAGCCCGCGCACGGCGTAGATCCCATAGGCCGGGCGCAGATAATGGCCAAGATCGATATTGGCCGTTGGAAAGCCGATGGTGCGGCCGAGCTTGTCGCCATGCTGGACCACGCCTTCAATGGCGAAGGGGCGGGTCAGCAGGCGGGTGGCGGTCGCGCAGTCGCCGGACTGGAGCGCCTTGCGGATGCGGGTGGAGGAGATGATCTCCCCATCCGCGCCGGTGACCGGGGGTACGGCTTCGGCGGCAAGGCCGAGCGGCGCGCCCAGTTGCGCAAGGCTCCGCGTGGAGCCCGCGCGGTCCTTGCCGAAGGTGAAATCCTCCCCCGTCACGACTCCGGCTACGCCCCAGTCGACCAGCAGGCGAACGAAGGAGAGCGGGTCCAGCGCGGCCAGTTCGCGGGTGAAATCGAACACCAGCATCGCGTCGGCGCCCGCGCGGGCGAAGAGGCGTTCCCGCTGGTCGAGGGTGGTCAGGCGGAACCAGGGGGTTTCCGGGCGAAAGAGCCGCATCGGATGCGGGTCGAATGTGGCGATGACAGCGGGCCTGCCCTGCGCGCGGGCAAGCTCTATGGCCCGGCGGGCCACGGCCTGATGCCCGGCATGAAATCCGTCGAAATTCCCCAGCGCCATGATGCTGCCGCGCAGATGCGCGGGCATCGGGGCGCCGCTGTGCAGCCGCTCCATGAGGGGCGCTATAGGGATGCGTCCGGCCGCTGGCAATGCGCGGCGGCGCGGAGGAAAGTGACGAAGCTGTAGGCGGGGCGGCCATTTTCGGCGGGATGGTCCTGCCGGGCGACTTCCCGCCAGTCGGCGGGATCGGGATAGGCGATACGGGTGTCGCCTTCCGCATCCACATGGACCTCTGTGAGTTCGATGCGATGGGCGAAAGGCAGGAAGAGGCTGTAGATTTCCGCGCCGCCGATGACGGTGACGGTGGGCGATGCGGCCGTGGCTATGGCGTCCCGCGGGCTGTGGGCGGTTTCGGCGCCCTCCCCCCTCCATGCGCTGTCGCGGGTCAGGACGATATGGCGGCGGCCGGGCAGCAGGCCGGGAAGGCTGTCGAAGGTCTTGCGGCCCATGATCATCGGGTGGCCGAGGGTAAGCGCCTTGAAATGCCGGAGGTCGGCGGGCAGGCGCCAGGGCAGGTCGCCGTCCCGGCCGATCACGCCATTGTCGGCGCGGGCCAGGATGAGGAGGATTTCGGCGGTGGGACTGGTCATGCGGTTCGGGCCAATATTTGATCGATCACGACACCCATCCTGCGTTCGGTCGGAGCCTTTCGAAGCCCCCATCGCCTCCCCTTTAAAGAGAAGTGAAGCCCTTCGACAAGCTCAGGGCGAACGATGAGAGGTTAGAGGGTCAGGCGGGTGACATGACCCATCTTGCGCCCGGGGCGGGCTTCATGCTTGCCGTAGAGGTGCAGGTGATTGGCCGGATCGGACAGGATCTGCAGCCAGTCATTGGCCTCGACGCCGATCAGGTTGCGCATCTCCACCTTCGTCGCGGCGAGGCCGGTGTCGCCCAGCGGCAGGCCGCAGATCGCGCGGACATGATTTTCGAACTGGCTCGTCACCGCTCCTTCGATGGTCCAGTGGCCGCTATTGTGGACGCGCGGGGCCATTTCGTTGAAGACCGGGCCATCGGCGCTGGCGAAATATTCCAGCGTCAGGACGCCGACATAGTCGAGCGCGTCTGCGACTTTCGACGCCAGGGCGCGGGCTTCGGCAAGCTGGCCTTCGATCCGCGCGCCGGCGGGAACCGTCGAACTGTCGAGAATGCCGTCCCTGTGGACGTTGGCGGCGCTGTCCCAGAAGCGGATGTCGCCATGGGCGCCGCGCACGAGGATGACGGAGAATTCCTCCGCAAAGGTGACGAAGCCTTCGAGGATGGCGCTCTGGCGGCCAATGGCGTTCCACGCGCCGACCGCATCGCCGGGATCGGAGAGGCGCGCCTGCCCCTTTCCGTCATAGCCCATGCGGTTGGTCTTGAGGATCGCCCTGCTGCCGATCTGGTCCAGCGCCTCTTCGAGATCGTCCAGGCTTTCGACCGGGGCGAAGGGCGCGGTGAGGCCGCCCAGGTCGCAGACGAAGCGCTTTTCCGCGAGGCGGTCCTGCGCCACGCGGAGCGCCTCCGCGCCGGGGCGGACGAGACCGTGGGTGGCGAGGACTTCGACCGCCGAGGGGTCGATATTCTCGAACTCATAGGTGACGACGTCGACGCTGTCTGCGAAGGCCGCCAGTGCGTCGGCATCCTCATAGGCGCCCTGCGTCCAGCGGGGAGAGACGTCGGCGGCGGGGCCGCTCGATTCCGGGGCGTAGATGTGCGTGCGATAGCCAAGCTGCGCGGCGGCGATGGCGATCATCCGGCCCAACTGGCCGCCGCCTAATATGCCGATGGTGGAGCCGGGCGGGATGATGGTCATCTTATTCGGGGGTGTCCGCTACGTCGTTGGTCTGCTTTTCCCGCCAGGCGTCGAGGCGCTGCGCCAGCGCTTCGTCGGTGGTGGCGAGGATCGAGGCGGCGAAGAGCGCGGCGTTGATCGCGCCGGGCTTGCCGATGGCAAGCGTGCCGACCGGAACGCCGCCGGGCATCTGGACGATGGAAAGCAGGCTGTCCATGCCCTTCAGCGCCTTGGACTCCACAGGCACGCCCAGCACTGGCAGGCGCGTCATGGAGGCGGCCATGCCGGGAAGGTGCGCGGCGCCACCGGCTCCGGCGATGATGACTTTCAGGCCCCGGCCGACCGCGCCGGTGGCATAGTCGTAGAGGCGCTGAGGAGTGCGGTGGGCGGAGACGACCTTGCATTCATGGGCGACGCCGAGGGCCTCCAGCGTGTCCGCCGCGTGGCGCATCGTTTCCCAGTCGGATCGGCTGCCCATGATGATGCCGACTTGCACGGCTTCGAGTGCCCCGGTCATTTCGCTTCGCACTTTCCCTGATATGCGGAAAGCAAAGCCCCTTAGCGGGAGGTTCGCGGAGGGGCAATGCTTCTTTCTTCCCCCTGCGGGAAGGGAACTTTCTAGCGTTCCGACAGGTAGTAGCGGTCCCTGGCGGTCAGGTCGTCGGCGAGTTCATAGACGATGGGCTGACCGGTCGGGATTTCCAGTTCGGTGATCTCGTCGTCGGGAATGTTCGAGAGATGCTTCACCAGCGCGCGGAGGGAATTGCCGTGGGCGGAGATGACGACGCGCTTGCCGGCCTTGAGGTCGGGGGCGATCCGCTCTTCCCAATAGGGCAGCACGCGGGCGATCGTGTCCTTCAGCGATTCCGTCGAGGGGATCGGAATGCCGGCATAGCGGCGGTCCTTCGACAGGTCGAACTCGCTGCCCGCCTCCAGCGGCGGCGGGGGCGTATCGAAGCTGCGGCGCCAGATCTTCACCTGCGCGTCGCCATGCTTCGCCGCCGTCTCCGCCTTGTTGAGGCCGGTAAGGCCGCCATAATGGCGTTCGTTCAGGCGCCAGTCCTTTTCGACCGGCAGCCACAGGCGGCCCATTTCCTCCAGCACCAGGTTCAGCGTCTTGATCGCGCGGGTCTGGACGGAGGTGTAGCACTGGTCGAAGTCCAGCCCCTTTTCCCTGAGCAGGCGGCCGGCGGCGCGGGCTTCCTCCGCGCCCTTTTCGGTCACGTCGACGTCCCACCAGCCGGTGAAGCGGTTTTCGAGGTTCCAGGCCGACTGGCCGTGGCGGATGAGGACGAGCGTGGGCATGAAGCGTGTCTCCTGCACGAGAAACCAAGAATTGCGCCCTCCCATAGCGCGGGAAATATCCGACGCAAGCTTGCGCGGCCCCGGCCTGCCCCCACATTGCAGTCGGTCCGTCGATGGGATAGCCCACGCAGAAGCTGAAGGAAGGAACCGGCAACTTGGCATTTGTGAAGGGCGTGTGGCGCATATTGGTGGCCATCAAGGACGGGCTGGTGCTGTTGTTCCTGCTGATGTTCTTCGGGGCGCTCTATGCCGCCCTGTCCTGGTCGCCCAAGCCAGCGCAGAGCGTCGGCAGCGGCGCGCTGCTGCTGAAACTGAACGGGACCATCGTCGAACAGCCGTCGGAAATCGATCCGATGGCGCTGCTGTCGGGCGGGAGCGACCGGGCGAAGGAATATGGGCTGGCCGACATCGTTGCCGCGCTGGATGCCGCCAGGGACGACAGGAAGGTGAAGGCCGTCGTGCTGAACCTGGACGGTTTCATGGGCGGCGGTCAGGTGGCGCTGGCGCGGGTGGGCAAGGCGCTGGACGCAGTGCGCGCGGCGAAGAAGCCGGTCTTCGCCTATGCGGCCATCTATAGCGACGACAGCTATCAACTGGCCGCGCATGCGAGCGAAAGCTGGGTGGACCCGCTGGGCGGCGTGGCGATCACCGGGCGCGGCGGATCGGGGCTTTATTACAAGGGGCTGATCGACAAGCTGGGGGTCAACACCCATGTCTATCGCGTCGGCACCTACAAGAGCTTCGTCGAGCCCTTCACGCGGACCGGCCAGTCGCCGGAAGCGAAGCAGGCCAATCAGGCGCTCGCCGATGCGCTGTGGGAGGATTGGCGGCAGGAAGTGGCCAAGGCGCGGCCCAGGGCGCGGCTGGCGGCCTATGTCGGCAATCCGGCGGCTCTGGCGGAGGCGGCTGGCGGCAATCTGGCGAAGGCGGCCTTGGGCGCCGGGCTGGTCGACCGGGTGGGCGACGAAGCCGCCTTCGGCGCGCGGGTGGCAGAGGTTGCGGGCGATGCGCCGGACGACAGGGCCGGGAATTTCGCCGCCATCGATCTTAAAAACTATATGAGGGCGCACAAGCCCGCCAATGACGGCGAGATCGGCGTGCTGACCATTGCGGGCGACATCGTCGATGGCGAGGCCGGGCCGGGCACGGCGGCGGGCGACACGATTTCGGCGCTGCTGCGCAAGGCGTTGGCGGACAAGGACCTGAAGGCGCTGGTGGTCCGGGTCGATTCGCCGGGCGGATCGGTGATGGCGTCGGAGAAGATCCGCAGCGCCATCATGGAAGCGAAGTCCGAAGGTCTGCCGGTGGTGGTGTCCATGGGCAATGTGGCGGCCAGCGGCGGCTATTGGGTGTCGACGCCGGCCGATGTGATCTTCGCGGAGCCGGATACGATCACCGGTTCGATCGGCGTGTTCGGCATCATACCCAGCTTCGAGGGCACTCTGGCGAAGATGGGCGTCACCACCGACGGCGTGAAGACGACGCCGCTGTCGGGCCAGCCGGACATTGCCGGGGGCACCACGCCGGAGTTCGACCGGATCATGCAGATGGGGGTCGAGGATATTTACGGCCGATTCGTCGGGCTGGTCGCGCAATCGCGCCGCAAGACCCCCCAGCAGATCGATGCCATTGCGCAGGGCCGCGTCTGGGACGGCGGCACGGCGCGGCAGATCGGCCTGGTGGATCGCTTCGGCGGGCTGGAAGAGGCGATTGCCGAAGCGGCGAGGCTGGCGAAGATCGATCCGGCCAAGGCCAGGCCCTATCGCATTGCCAAGGAACCGGACAAGTTCGCCGAATTCGTCCAGTCGGTCATGGATCGGGAGGATGAGGACGATGCCGGGGCCCCGTCAGCCATGGTCGGGCGCGACCTGCTCGGGCGGCAGGCGATCGTGCAGCGGAACTGGGCTTTGCAGGCCGTCGCCGATGTGCGCGCGCTGGTGAGCGGCGCGGGCGTGCGGGCCGATTGCCTGGAGTGCCGGGGCTATGGCGCGCCGCGGGTGGCGACGGCGGCGGATGACCGGGGGATGGTGGCGCTGCTGCTTGGGCTGTGGCGGTGATGTGCGGTGCTGCTTGATGTGGCATGGGGATTGATGGGCAGTGCAGGACATTCCTTTCTTCCTTGAGGGAGGGGGATGGGAAGCCCTGGCGGCGAAGGAGCGTGGGCGGGGTTGGATGAGGAAGGGGCGGGCCTGCGGCCCGCGCGATCCGTTGGATCGCAACCCCCTCACCCAGCTACGACTAGGCAGCAAGCTGCCAAGTCTGCGCAGCCCTCTCCCTCGAGGGAGAGGGATAAAATGGGTGTCCGCTTATTCACCCAGCCCAGACGCCACAAAGGCCCTTCCCTGCAGCCGCTATCTTTTCGCATCGACCCTCCGCCATGGAACACTGGCGCGGGGGAGCCCCTCTCCCTATAGCTGGTCCATGGCATCCACCGAAAAGAAGAAGAAATCCGACTCCGCCCGGACCAAGGTGCGGCCCGCAGGTTTCCCGACGCGCGAGCAGGTGATGGATTTCATCGCCACGTCCGACCAGCCGGCCGGAAAGCGGGAGATCGCGAAGGCCTTCGGTCTCAAGGGGCAGGAGAAGATCGCGCTCAAGGCGCTGCTCAAGGACATGGCGGACGAAGGGCTGATCGACATCGGCCCGGCGCGGGCCTTCCACAAGATGGGCGGCGTGCCCAAGGTCACGGTGCTGCGGATCGTGGATGTCGACGACACCACCCTGATCGCCACGCCGGAACGCTGGGAGGCGGAGGGACAGCCCGCGCCCCGGCTGCGCGTCATGGAGCGGGGCAAGCGCGGCGCGCTGACGATCGGCGACCGCATATTGGCGCGGACGGAGGAAGCGGGGCGCGGCTGGGTCGCGCATCCGATGAAGAAGCTTGCCAAGGCGAGCGAGGAATTGCTGGGCGTGGTCGAGGAAGCGGATGGCGGCAAGTTGTGGCTGCGCCCGGTCGACAAGCGCATCCGGCGGGACACCCCGATTTCGGACGCCGGCACGGCGAAGAAGGGCGATCTGGTGCTGGCCGAGCCGGTGGGGCGCCCGCCCCGGATCACGGCGCGGGTGACGGACATATTGGGCGATCCCTTCGCGCCGCGCAGTTTCAGCCTGATCGCCATCCACAAGCATGGCATTCCCCACGTCTTTTCCGAGCGGGTCGAGGAGGAGGCGGTGACGGCTTCCAGCCTCGCCTTGCATGAGGAGAAGCGGGAGGATTTGCGGCACCTGCCCATCGTCGCCATCGATCCGGTCGATGCGCGGGACCATGACGATGCGGTCTGGGCCGCGCCGGATGATGATCCGGCCAATGAGGGCGGCTACAAGGCGATCGTCGCGATCGCGGACGTCAGCTATTATGTGCGTCCGGGCAGCGCGCTGGACCGCGAGGCGAGGAAGCGCGGGAACAGCGTCTATTTCCCCGATCTGGTCGTGCCGATGCTGCCCCACCAGCTTTCTTCCGACATGTGTTCGCTGCGGGCGGGCGAGGATCGTGCGGCCATGGCCTGTCACCTCGTGCTGGATGCGGCGGGCAAGGTGAAGAGCTGGCGCTTTTCCCGCGCGGTGATCCGGGTGGCGGCGGTGCTGGCCTATGAGGATGCGCAGGCGGCAATCGACGGCGAAAAGCCCCTCGACCTGTTGGAACCGGCATTAAAGCCCCTCTGGGCCTGCTGGGCGCTGCTGCGCAAGGCGCGGGACAAGCGGGAGCCGCTGGCGCTGGACCTGCCGGAGCGGCGGGTGGTGCTGGACGAATATGGCAAGATCGTCAGCGTGGCGGTGCGCGAGCGGCTGGACGCGCATATGCTGATCGAGGATTATATGATCGCCGCCAATGTCGCGGCGGCAAAGGCGCTGGAGGCCAAGAAGGCGCCGGTCATGTACCGTGTCCATGAGCCGCCGAGTCGGGACAAGCTGGTGGCGCTGAAGGATTATCTGGCGACCTTCGACATCGAATTCGCCCTGGGGCAGGTGGTGAAGCCCGCCACCTTCAACCGGCTGATCGCGCGGATCGGGGAAGCGGAGGAGAAGCCCCAGATCATGGAGCAGATCCTGCGCAGCCAGACACAGGCCTATTATGCGCCGTCCAATATGGGGCATTTCGGGCTGGCGCTGGGGTCCTATGCGCATTTCACGTCGCCGATCCGGCGCTATGCGGACCTGCTGGTGCATCGGGCGCTGGTGGGCGCCTATGGGCTGGAACTGCCGGCGCCCAAGGGGGATATTCCCGACCGATCATCGCTGAGCGGCGAGGATATGGAGAATATGGGCCGCGTGGGCGAGATGATCAGCCAGCATGAGCGCCGCGCCATGGAGGCGGAGCGGGAGACCATCGACCGCTATGTCGCGGCGTTCCTGGCGGCGCATGTGGGCGATCTGGTGGAGGCGCGGATCACCGGGGTGCAGAGCTTCGGCTTCTTCGCCACGGTCGAGGGGCTGGGCGTCGACGGGCTGGTGCCGGTGTCGACGCTGGGCGACGAGCGTTTCTTCTTCGACGAAGCCGGGCGGGCGCTGGAAGGCGTGGAGAGCGGGGACCGCTATACGGTCGGGCAGCGGCTGCAATTGCGGCTGGCCGAAGCGGACCCGATCAACGGCTCGTTGCGCTTCGAACTGCCCGACGCCCTGCCCCAGCGGCCGAGCTTCAAGAAGGACCGCGTGCGGCCCGGCAGCGTCAGGCGCGGGCGGCCGACCAATATCCGCCACATCGGATCGAAGCGGGGCAAGCATCGGCGGTGAGAGCCCCTTTGCGATGAAGCTTCCACGGCGCAGGTTGACGCGAGTTCCTGTCCTTGCAGGAGCAGATGGCGCTGCAACCTCCACGGCGTCACCGTGAACGAAAAAGGGCGGCCCCGCAGGACCGCCCCTTTTTCCTCTTCAACCGTCAATGCGGTTTCAGGCTGCCGCGCTCTCCGGCTCGACCGCGAACAGGGTCACGCCCTTATATTTGCTGTCGCCCTGATCATAGAGGCCGTGCATCGCCTCGAACTTTTCATCGACCAGGCTGACGTCGTTCAGTCCCGCCAGCTTGAAGGTGCCGAGCTTCAGCTCCCGCGGCGGGCGGCCGTCGCGCTCTATCGTCACCGCGTCGATGAACATTTCGTCATGGCGCGTGTAGAGGATGTGCGGCGCGAGCTTCACGACCATCTTGTTGTAGGTCGCCATCAGACATTTCTGAAGCGCTATCGCCTCGAAGAACATGGTAGGAGCGTTCATAATGCGTTTTTCATTACCGATTTGACGCGCCGGTTCAATTGCTTTGTGCGTCGCACCATCGCACGGCGACGCAACCCGGCCCATGCCCGCGACAAATGGATTCAGGCGTTTCGCCTGCGCGATAGAAGATGCAGCCGCTCACGCAAGGCCCAGCGCGCCACCAGCAGCAGCGCGACGACGCCCAGCCCGCTCGCGAGTCCCAGCCAGATGCCAAGGCCCTGCAACCCCAGCGGAAAGGCCAGGACGATGCCGATTCCGATGCCGATCACCCAATAGCCGATCAGGGCGAAGATCATCGGCACGCGGGTATCCTGTATGCCCCTCAATACCCCTGCCCCCACCGCCTGCGCGGCGTCCACCAACTGGAACAGCGCCGCGACGCCCAGGAAACCGACCGCCAGCATCGCGGTCCGCGCATTGGCGGGATCGGCAAGGTTCAGGAAAGCGGAGATCAGCATGCGCGGAAAGGCGATGAGCATCGTCGCGGCGATCAGCGCGAATCCGGTCCCGATCGCCAGCGCCAGCCAGCCCGCACGGCCGACCGCTGCCAGATCGCCCTTTCCATAGGCGAGACCCACGCGCACGGTCGCCGCCTGGCCGATGCCCATCGGCACCATGAAGACGAGCGCGGCGATCTGAATCGCGACGGCGTGCGCCGCCAGCGAGTCGCGGTCGATCAGCCCCATCAGGAAGGCGGAGGCGTTGAACACGGTGGTTTCCAGCCCCAGGGTGATCGCGATCGGCAGGCCCAGCGCCCAGACGGCCCGGTGCCGTTCGCGATCATGGGTCCAGAATCGCCCCAGCAGGCGATAGCGACGGAACCGCCGGTCGATCAGGATGACCGACAGCAGCCCGAGGAACAGGAAGGAGGAGGACAGCGTGCTGGCGATGCCCGCGCCGAAAATCCCCAGCGCGGGAAAACCCAGATGCCCGAAGATCAGGGTCCAGCCCGCCAGCAGGTTGAACGGGATGGCGCAGACCATGATGATCAGGCCCCAGACCGGCCGTTCCAGCGCGGAAATGAAGTTGCGCAGCGTGGTGAAGCCCAGAAAGGGCAGCAGCGCCCATTGCAGGCCGCGCATCAGTTCGCCCGCCTGCGCCGCCAGGTCCGCCTCCTGCTCCATAAGCAGCAGGATGGATTCGCTTTCCCAGAGCAGCGCCCAGGCGGGCAGTACGAACAGGGTCGCCGCGCGCAGCGTCTGGTGCACCGTCCGCCTGACGTCGCGCACCGAATGCCGCCGACGCCCCCGTTCCGTGGCGATCAGCGGCGCGGCGGCAGTGACAAGCCCCATGCCGAAGATCAGCAGCGCGTTGAACAGGTTGATCGCCAGCGCCCCCGAAGCCACCGCGCCCGCGCCGAGCCGGCCCAGCAGCAGCAGGTCGGTCGCCGCGATGCCGGCCCAGGCGATATTGCCCGCGATCATCGGCAGCGCGAGCGCGGTCAGCGCCCCGGCCTCCAGACGCCAGGGTGAACGCATCGATCAGTGCTTTTTAAAGAGGTGCAGCACCGCCACGACGATGCCGCCGACGACCAGCCCGACGATAGCCGCGCCCGCCGCGTTCACGACCCATTCCACCGCCGGCGCGATGGCGGGCAGCCCCCGGCCCGCCGCTTCCGCGACATGATGGATGGCGCCGGGGATGAGATCCCAGTGAAATTCGTGCAGCCCGTGGACGATCAGGCCCCCGCCGACCCAGAGCATGGCCGCCGTGCCGACGACGCCCAATATCCGCATCAGCACCGGCATGGCCTTCACCATCGCCCGGCCCAGCACCCGTGCGCCGGCCGAACGCCGTTCCGCCAGATGCAGGCCGATATCGTCCATCTTCACGATGAAGCCGACGACGCCATAGACGCCGGCGGTGATCAGGAAGGCGACGACGATCAGGACGATCGCCTGCTCCCAGATCGGTTCCGCCGCCACGGTGCCGAGCGCGATCGCCATGATCTCGCCCGAGAGGATGAAGTCGGTGCGGATCGCGCCGGAGACCTTCTGGTCCTCCAGCTCCTTCGAACTGTGCGTTTCCAGCGCCTCCTCCGCCAGATCATGGCCGCCCTGCACTGCCTCCAGCAGCTTTTCGGCCGCTTCGAAACAGAGAAAGGCGCCGCCCAGCATCAGCAAGGGGGGCAGAAGCCAGGGTGCGAGGGCGCTCAGAACCAGCGCGGCAGGGAGCAGGAACAGCAGCTTGTTGCGCAGCGATCCCTTGGCGATCTTCCAGATGATGGGGAGTTCGCGGTCCGGCGTCAGGCCCATGACATAGCGCGGCGTGACGGCGGTGTCGTCGATCACGACGCCCGCCGCCTTCGAGCCCGCCTTGCCCGCGGCGGCGGCGACATCGTCCAGCGAACTGGCGGTAAGCTTGGCAATCCCCGCCACGTCGTCGAGCAGCGCGATCAGACCCGAAGGCATTGATATTATTCCCCTGTTGGCCCCGGCATGGGACCGGCAGCCGCCTCAATAGAGGCGGGGCGCAAGCGGTGCAATGGATTGGGAAGCGATCGGATCGATAAGGGGGCGAGCCGGCGGCTCAATGCAGGCCGCGATAATTGCCCGGCGGGTCGCTGGCAGGGAAGCTTTCATCGACCTGCTCGTCCACCATGTCCCATTCGCGCGCGTCGATATGCTGCTCGTCCGGCCCGGCATCGCGCACCGGGCCGGAGGAGAAGCCGGTCCCGCGATAGTCGCCCGCGTCGCGCTGCGCCTGCCACTCCTTCCATCCCCTCCACGCCACGGCGCCCAGTCCGGTGAGGAATGCGAGTTTCAACAACCCCTTCATTTCGGCTTCTCCTGTGCTTGGTGCAGATGGACCCATTCGGCCCGGTTGCCGCTGACGGTGTCCGGCGTCAGCGGGATGTCGCCTTCCTCGTCGGTGCCGCCCGGCGGTTCCACGGACGGCGCGGAGGCGACGGCCCAGCGCTGGCGCAGCGCGGCGTCGATCATCGCCTGCCAGACCCGTTCGTCACCCGCCTGCCGCATGGCATCGTCAGGGTCCTTGATGATGGCGAGCAGGCCTGCCGCGGTTTCCACCTGTTCCTGCCAGCGATCCGGACCCAGGTCGGGATTGCCGGCGGCCAGATGCCGCGCCAGCCGTTCGAGAAGAATGCGCTGCTCCATGCGCTGGTGAACGCGGGCCGGACCGCCCTGTTCCCCCGTCGTTCGGTTCCCGCGTCGTAACGCCTGTGCAGCGATGTGAACGGCCCGCCAGTTCGATCGTTAGCCTGGAATGCAAGGAAAAGGAGACGATCATGCCCCAGGGCGACAAGAGCAGCTACACCGACAAGCAGAAGCGCAAGGCGGAGCATATCGAGCAGGGTTATGAGGATCGCGGCGTGTCCCGCAAGGAAGCGGAACGGCGCGCCTGGGCGACCGTCAACAAGGAATCGGGCGGCGGCAACAAATCCGGCTCCGGCCGGGGCAAGCCGGACAGCCATGCCTCCTCGCGCAAGGGCGGGAAGGAGGGCGGCGCGGCGTCAGCCCGGCGTCCGGCCGCCGATCGGTCCGCCGCCGCCAGAAAGGGTTGGGAAACCCGGCGGAAAAAGGCGCATGGGTGATGGCGGACGCTATCCGCGGACGCCGGTTCAGTCTTCCGTCTGGTAGTGCGGCAGCCCGAGCCCTTTCCGCATCGCGACGGCCCGCAGCAGGAAACCGAGCAGCGCGGCGATGACGCCCGCGACGGGGACGTCCAGCCCGATCCAGCGCAGGACGACGAACAGGCCCGCCGCGAGCGCCGCCGCCGTCACGTACAGTTCCGGCCGCAACAATATGGACGGCTCCCCCGCCAGCAGGTCGCGCATGATGCCGCCGACGCAGCCGGTGACGACGCCCATCATCGCCGCCACCAGCGGCGGCACGCCATAGCTCATCGCCTTGGCCGCGCCATAGACGGCGAAGGCGGCGAGCCCCACCGCATCCAGCCAGTCGAGAGCGCTGTCGCTCCACAAACGGCGCGGGGTGAACCAGACGAGCAGCGCCGCCATCATGCAGGCGATGGCGGGCACGGCGTCGCGGACCCAGAAGACCGGCGCGCCGATCAGCAGGTCTCGGACAGTCCCGCCCCCTACCCCCGTCACCAGCGCGAAGAAGGCGAAGGTGACGAGCGTCTGGCGCAGGCGCGCGGCCGCCAGCGCCCCGGACGCGGCGAAGACGAAGGTGCCGACGATGCCGAGCGTCTCCAGCACCGGGCCGATTTGCGGCAGCAGCGTCTGGTTCATGGGGCGGCGCTGGGCGCTATTTCGCCAGTTCCGCCTCTATGGCCGCGATAAGCCCGGCATCGTCGGGCGCGGTCGAGGGCGCGAAGCGGGCGGCCACGCTGCCATCCTTCGCGATCAGGAACTTCTCGAAATTCCAGAGCACTTCGGGTTCGGGATTGGGCGTGATGCCATAGCCGATCAGCTTTTCGCGGAACTCGGCCCCCTCCCCCTGCGAACTCGGCTGCGCGCCGGTCAGCGCTGCGTAGAGCGGGTGCTTTTCCGGCCCGGTGACGACGATCTTCTCGAACATCGGGAAATCGACGCCGAAATTGGTCGTGCAGAAGGTCGCGATCTCTTCATTGCTGCCCGGTTCCTGCGCACCGAAGTCATTGGCGGGGAAGCCGGCGACGACCAGCCCCTTGTCCCTATAGTCGCGATAGAGCTTTTCCAGCCCCTCATATTGCGGAGTCAGGCCGCATCGGGAGGCGACGTTGACCACCAGAACCACCTTGCCCGCATAGTCGGCCAGGCTGGCGTCGGCACCCTTGATGGTCTTGAGCGGGATTTGCTGGATCATGGCATGCTCTCCTTGCGAATGGACGGCTTCCCCCATCATATGGCGGCGCCGAAGAGCTTGCCTACCCCGGAGGTCGCAAGCATCGCGAAAACGCCCCAGAAGACGACGCGAGCCACCGCCCGCGCTACCCCGCCGCCACCCAGGCGGGCGCCGACATAGCCAAGCACCGCAAGGCACAGCAGCGACGTGACGGCGACGGCCGCGATGGCGTGCGACGGATTGGCGACGGCGGCCAGCACAGGGGCGACCGCGCCTGCGGAGAAGGTCGCGGCGGAGGTCAGCGCCGCCTGGACGGGCCGCGCGGTGCTGATGTCGGAAATGCCCAGTTCGTCCCGCGCATGGGCGGCGAGCGCGTCGACATTCATCAACTGCGTCGCCACCTGGCCCGCGAGGTCAGCCGTCAGGCCGCGATCGACGTAGATGTCGCGCAATTCCTCCCATTCCACATGGGGCTGTTGGGCGAGCGCCTTCTTTTCCTTGGCCAGATCGGCGCGTTCCGTATCGGACTGGGCGCTGACGGACACATATTCGCCCGCGGCCATCGACATGGCGCCCGCCACCAGCGCGGCGATGCCCGACAGAAGGATGGTATCCCGCGACGCCCCCGACGCAGCGATGCCGGTGAGCAGGCTGGCGGTGGAGACGATGCCGTCATTGGCGCCGAGAACGGCCGCGCGCAGCCAGCCGACGCGGTTGACATAATGGACCGCATGATGGCCGTCGATCATGTCATTGTCCTGCATCGTCGCGGATTGTTCCATGCGCCTGTCCCCTTTTTCCGCTATCTGGCTACCAGATGAGGAGGATGGCGCAAGGCATTCTAGGTACCCAGCCCTTCCGCCTTTTCCGCCAGTTCCAGCCAGCGTTCCTCTGCGGCTTCCTTTTCGGCGCGAGCCTTTTCGATCGCCTTGCTGAGCAGGTCGAACCTGCCGGGATCGCGGCTGTAGAGATCGGGATCGGCCAGCGCTTGCTCATCGCGGGCAATGGCCGCCTCCATCTCCTCTATCCGCTTGGGCAGCAGGTCGAAATCGCGCTGGTCCTTGTAGCTGAGCTTGGTCGACGCGCTTTTCGGCGGGGGCGGCGCCGCAGCCTTCTTCTCTTGCCTGGGCGCGTTCTTCGGCTGGCGCTTGGCGGCCCAGTCCGCATAGCCGCCAACGATCACGTCGACGGTGCCGGAGCCGTCCAAGCCAAGCGTGACCGTCACCGTGCGGTCGAGGAAGTCGCGGTCGTGGCTGACGATCAGGACGGTGCCCTCATAATCGGCAATGACTTCCTGAAGCAGGTCGAGCGTTTCGAGGTCCAGGTCGTTGGTCGGTTCGTCCAGCACCAGCAGGTTCGATTCGCGGGCGAATTCGCGGGCGAACAGCAGCCGTGAGCGCTCGCCGCCCGACAGGGTGCCGACGCGCGCCTCCGCCAGCGAGGGGTCGAAGAGGAATTCCTTCAGATAGCCATGGACATGCTTGCGCGTGCCGCGCACGTCGATCCAGTCGCCGCCTTCGGCCAGAACGTCGCGCACGCGCCTGTCGGCCTGCATCAGGCTGCGCTGCTGGTCGATGAAGATCATGTCGAGCGATTTGGCCTGACGGACCTGTCCGCTGTCGGGCGCGAGTTCACCGGTCAGCAGTTTGAGGAGCGTGGTCTTGCCCGCGCCATTGCCGCCGACGATGCCGATCCGGTCGCCGCGCTGGATGCGCAGCGAGAAATCCCTGATGACGGTGCGGTCGCCGAAATTCTTCGTGACATGCTCAGCGGTGATGACGCTTTTCGTCTTGTTGTCGTCGCTGGCGACGGCGATTTTCGCGACACCCTGCGGTCCCACCATGGCGGCGCGCTGGGCCCGCATTTCGTGGAGCTTGGCAAGGCGGCCCTGGTTGCGCTTGCGCCGGGCGGTGACGCCGCGTTCCAGCCAGTGCGCCTCGATCTTGAGCCGGGCGTCGAGCTTCTCTGCGGCGCGGGCTTCCTCGGCATAGACCGCTTCCATCCACTGCTCGAAACCCCCGAAGCCGATCTCGTTGCGGCGGATGCCGCCACGGTCCAGCCACAGCGTCTGGCGCGTGAGGCGCGTCAGGAAGGCGCGGTCGTGGCTGATGACGATGAACGCGCCATTATAGCGGCCGAGCCAGCCCTCCAGCCAGTCGATGGCGTCGATGTCGAGATGGTTGGTCGGTTCGTCCAGCAGCAGCAGATCGGGTTCGCTGGCGAGGGCGCGGGCGATGGCGGCGCGGCGGCGTTCGCCTCCCGAAGCGGTCGCGGCCTCTCGGTTGAGGTCCGTACCGAGCTGGCTGGCGATGGCGTCCACCTCATGCGCGGGCGGCGCGAACTGGCCCGCCAGCGCGAAGTCGCGCAGCGTGGCGAAGCCGGAAACGTCAGGGTCCTGCTCCAGCATGATGACGCGGGCGCCCGGACGGACGGAGCGCGTGCCCTCGTCCGGTTCGATCTGGCCGGCGATCAGTTTCAGCAGCGTGGTCTTTCCCGCGCCGTTGCGGCCGATCAGCGCCAGCCGATCCCGATCCCCGACGAAAATGTCGAGATTGCGGAAAAGCCAATGGGTGCCCTGGGACAGGCCAAGATTTTCGAAGGAGAGAATGGGAGCCGCCATGGCCGTGCAGCTAGGGCTTTGGCGCGCCTGGGGCAAGGGGGGGAACCGGAAGCTGTCTGACGGCTTTCAACGCATGTCAGCGTCCATTCATCGCAGCCGTCACAATGTCGCTGCATCGCTTCTTGAGGAGAAAGCCCTGTGAAATCCACGTTCGCCCTGATGGCATCCGCTGTCGTTGCCGCCGCCGCCCTGCCCGTCGCGGCCGCTGCGCAGACCAGCGTGACCATCGCAGAAACCGCGCCGGTCGTGACGTTGAACGTCACCGAGACCGTGGAGGCGGCGCCCGATATGGCGACGGTGGGTACCGGGGTCCAGACGCGCGCCCAGACCGCCGCGCAGGCGATGCGCGACAATGCGGTGCAGATGGACAGGCTGGTCGCCGCGCTGGTGAAGGCGGGCATTCCGAAGAAGGACATCCAGACCAGCGGCATCAATCTGAGCGCGCAATATGACTATAGCAACCGCGACGGCCAGCCCGCCGGGCCGCGTTTCATCGGCTATGAGGCTTCGAACCAGCTATCGGTGAAGCTGCGCGACATCAGGAAGGTGGGAACCCTGCTCGACACGATGGTGGAGGCCGGAGCGACCAATGTGAACGGGCCGAGCTTCTCGATCAGCGATCCCGCGCCGATGCTGGCGCAGGCCCGGGCGGCGGCGTTGAAGACCGCCAGGGCGCAGGCCGATTTCTATGCCCAGGCGGCAGGTTATCGCTCGGCAAGGCTCGTCTCGCTGGCGGAGAGCAACAGCGGCGGGCAGCCGCCCATGCTGGTGATGGCAGCGGCCCGGTTCAAGGCGGACTCAGCGCCTGCGACGCCGGTGGAGCCGGGACAGGTTGGGTCCTCGGTGACGCTGACGGTGCAATATGCGCTGGAAAGATAAGGTGGCGGGGCGCCCTTCGGCCAATTGCCGGCCGTCCATCCCCTTCCCCGGAAAAGAAGCGCTTGCCTGAACGAAACGGCGGCGTAACCGTTAGCTGGTCATGAAGATGCTTGCTCCGCCCCGGCCCGCCGTCGCCAGCCCTGTCCATCCGGCGCGGCGCATGCGGACGGTGGCGACGGGCATGCTGCTGGTCATGGCGGCGCTGTTCCTGGCGGCGCGGGCGACGGCGCACCTCCACCCCGCCATCGGCTTCGTCCAGGCCTTTGCCGAGGCGGCGATGGTCGGCGGACTGGCCGACTGGTTCGCCGTCACGGCCCTGTTCCGCCACCCGCTGGGCCTGCCGATCCCGCATACCGCGATCATCCCGCGCAACAAGGATCGAATCGGGGATACGCTCGCTTTGTTCCTGCGCGACAATTTCCTTACGCCCGCCGTGGTGGCGCGGCGGATGCAGCGGCTGGACATGGCGGCCGCCGCGGGACGCTTCCTGTCGAGTCCCTCCAGCGGCGACGGCAGGCTGCGCGAGGGCGCGTCCCGGCTCGCCGCCGATATATTGGAAGCGCTGGACCAGGAACGGCTGGGCGGCATGGTGAAGGGCGCCATCGCCCAGCGCCTGCGCGCCATGAACCTTGCCCCCCTGATCGGGCAAGCGCTGGAAGCCGCGATGCGGGACGGGCGCCACGCCCCGGTGATGGACGGCATCATCCTATGGGCGGATCGCACGCTGGAGGCGAACGACCATTTGATCCGGCAGATGGTGCATGACCGGTCGGGCAAGATAATGCGCTGGACCGGCCTTGACGAAAATCTGTCCAACGCGATCATCGACGGGCTGCGCAAGCTGCTGGCCGACATGGCGCAGGACCCGGCCCACAGCCTGCGCCTGAAGGCCGAGGAGGGCCTGACGAAGCTCGCCGCCGACCTGCAATTCGATCTGGAGATGCAGGCGCGCGTGGCGCGCATCCGTGACGAGGTTGTCGACAATCCGGCAATGCAGCGCTGGATCGATGGCCTGTGGGAACAGGCGCGCGGCGGGCTGTTGCGCGCGGTGCGCGATCCCGGCAAGGCGATGGCGGGGCGTCTAGGCGAAGCGCTCCATCAGCTTGGCGCGACCTTGCAACAGGACGCGCGGCTACGGTTCCTTATCAACCGCTTCGTGCGGCGTGCCGCCGTGGGGGCGACGGCAGCCTATGGCGATGCCATCGTCAAGCTGGTCAGCGAGACGGTGCGCGGATGGGATGCGGGGACCGTCACCAGCCGGCTTGAGCATGCGGTCGGCCGCGACCTGCAATATATCCGGGTCAACGGCACGCTGGTGGGCGGGCTGGTGGGACTTGCCATCCATAGCATCGATACGCTGCTGTAGAAAATGCGGGATTGGCGGATGAGGGCCAGGGACGGACATAAGAGCACGGTTCGGGGCGAGCCCTGTCGAAGCCCTTCGCCTTTCTCCTGAAATGACCTCTCTCAAGAAGAGCTGAAGCGCCCTTCGACTGCGTGCAAGGCCGGCGCTCAGGACAGGTTTGACGGGCTCAGGGCGAACGGGGGAAGAAAAACGGCCTGCCCGCTTTCTGCGCGGATAAGGTCGCGCTTCAAGCTTCGGGCCGCGTCCATATCCATGTCCCGCCGATCGCAGCGGCCGCCGCAGGGACCAAGAACCACGGAAATGGCGAAAATATGAGCGCCAGCACCATGCTGAAAGCAAAAGCCGCCAGCGCCGCCTTCTTTCCTCGCCGGCTGATCGCGCCCTTTTCCCGCCAATGCCGGATATGCGGGCCGAAATGGCGGTGCTCCAGCAGGCGCGCCTCCAGCGCCGGGCTCGACCGCGCGAAGCAGAAGGCCGCCAGGATCATGAACGGCACTGTCGGCAGGAGCGGCAGGAAGGCTCCGACCGCCCCTACCCCAAGCGACAGGAAACCGCAGGCAAGATAGAGATGCCGCCGCATCAGGCCGCGGGCAGCCGCAGCCGGACCAGCACTCCGCCCAGATCGTCGCTTTCCTCCAGCGCGACGGACCCGCCATAGATTTCCGCGACGTCCCGCACGATGGCGAGGCCAAGGCCTGTTCCCGGCTTCCCCGAATCCAGCCTTACGCCCCGGTCGAAAATGCGCGTGCGGTCTGCCTGCGGAATGCCCGTGCCGTCATCCTCCACCAGGATTTCGACCATCGCCCCCTTGCGCCCTACGGTCGCGAACACGCTGCCCCCGCCATATTTGGCGGCGTTCTCGATCAGGTTGCCCAGCATCTCGTCCAGGTCCTGCCGTTCGACCCGCACGGCGGCTTCCTTGTCGCCATCCATGTCGATGCGGACTTCGGGATAGAGCCGCTGGACGGCCCTTTCCACCGCATCCAGGCTGGCCCATACTTCCGCCCGGCTCTGCGCCGCGCCGCGCCGTCCGACCGCGCGCGCCCGCGCCAGATGGTGGTCGACCTGCCGTCGCATCGTCGTCGCTTCCCGGATGACCGTATCGCCCAGATCGGGCGATTGCGCGGTCGCGGCGTTCATGATCACGGTCAGCGGCGTCTTGAGTGCATGGGCGAGATTGCCCGCATGGGTCCGCGCTTCCTCCGCCTGCCGCTCATTATGAGCGAGCAGGGCATTCAGTTCCTCGACCATGGGCAGCACCTCGGCGGGCATCGGCTCGGTCACGCGATTCTTCTCGCCCGCGCGCATCCGCACGATTTCATGCCGCACCTTGCGCAGCGGCCGCAGCCCGTAAATGGTCTGCAACGTCGCCAGCACGATCAGCCCCAGCGCCAGCAGGGCAAAGCTCTCGAACAGGGTCGATCGCAGCGTCTTGATCTGCGCGTCCAGTCCCTCGCGCGCCTGCGCCACCATGAACATCCAGCGCGTGTCCGATCCGGGCAGGATGATGCTGCGTTCCATCACGCGCAGGTCTTCGCCCGGAAACTGGTTGCTGTCATAGATGTGCGGGGCGTCGTCATGATGCTCCGGATTGACCTTCAGCGCCCGGTCCCACAGCGAACGCGACCGCCAATCCTCATGCCCCTTGCCGCTGATCTGGTAATAGATGCCGCTATTGGGCTCCAGGAAACGCTGGTCGGCAGGCTCGCGGTTGAACAGCACCTCTCCGTCCGGCCCGATCTCGGCCGACGCGATCATGGCGGTCAGGACATAGTTCATGCCGTCGTCGAAATTGCGCGTGATCGCGTCGGACAGCACCCGATCCAGTGCCAGCCCGCCGCCCAGCAGCAGCAGGCTGATCCACAGCGCCGCGATGCCGATCATGCGGCGGCTGAGCGATCCGGTCGAGCTAACTTGCGGCTGGTCAGTCAAAGACGCAAAAGCCTTTGTTTCCGTTCGCCCGAAGCCCGAACGGAAGATGAGCGATTACCGCCCCGGTTCATCCAGGCTGTAGCCCAGGCCCCGGATCGTCGTGATGACGTCCGCGCCCAGCTTCTTGCGGATGCGGGTCACGAACACTTCGATCGTATTGGAATCGCGGTCGAAATCCTGATCGTAGATATGCTCGATCAATTCGGTGCGGCTCACCACCTTGCCCTTGTGGTGGAGGAGGTAGGACAGCAGCTTATATTCCTGCGCGGTGAGCTTCACCGGCTCGCCCTTCAGCGTCACCTTGCCCGAGCGCGTATCCAGCCTTACGTCGCCCGCCGTCAGTTCGCTCGACGCATTGCCCGATGCGCGGCGGATCAGCGCGCGCAGGCGGGCGATCAGTTCCTCGCTCTGGAAAGGCTTGGCAAGATAATCGTCGGCGCCCGCGTCCAGCCCGGCCACCTTGTCTGACCAGCTGTCGCGCGCCGTCAGCACCAGCACCGGGAAGCTGCGTCCCTCCTTGCGCCAGCGGTCCAGCACGGTAAGGCCGTCGATGGTGGGCAGGCCGAGATCCAGGACGACCGCGTCATAGCTTTCGGTCGCACCCAGAAAATGCCCGTCCTCGCCATCGTCGGCCAGATCCACGGCATAGCCCGCGCCTTCCAGCGTGTTGCGGAGCTGTTGCCCAAGGCTAGGTTCATCTTCGACGATCAGCAGACGCATATGGCCCCGTTTCTGTTGTTATGCCCGACGCGCGCCTGTCAGCGCGCCCAGCCGATTATATCGCCCGTGCGACCGTCCGCATCAACCCATAGCACCTTGCCGTCCTTCACATATTTCAGGCGGTATCGATTGGTGGACGGGTTGAATTCGCTGCCCAGATAGGTGGCGCCGCCCATGGCGGCATCCACCCGGCGCTTGATGACGGAAAATGGCATGACCTGCCCGTCCAGCATCGCGCGGCGCGCGGCATCCTGCTCATCGCGCTGGCTGCTGGCATAAGCGGAAGGATTCGCGGCGAAAAGCACCGCCATGGCCCCCAGGCCTGCTATCAGTCTGAACCGCTTCATTTCCATGACCTTGGCATAGCCGGGAGCCATTGAACAGGTGGTGAATGACGATGAAGGGTGGGTAGCGCGCGTTCCGCCTGCCGCCCTCTTCCTGGGGCGCACCCTGCCCTGCCCGCGCAGGAGCCCGACA
Organism: Sphingobium fuliginis; assembly: GCF_004152845.1. GTDB lineage: Bacteria > Pseudomonadota > Alphaproteobacteria > Sphingomonadales > Sphingomonadaceae > Sphingobium > Sphingobium fuliginis. The sequence continues at coordinate 52,415 of NZ_SEON01000011.1, read as the reverse complement.
CGGTCGATGATGGGGATTGACCTGAAAGCGGCCATGCGGCGGCTCTTGCGATCTCGGCCTTGCCTCCAAAGGAAAAGGGCTCCCTCCTTATGGAGAGAGCCCTTTTCATCATCCTTATGCGTTGGCCGGTCAGGCGGCGAGCTTGCGCAGCACATATTGGAGGATGCCGCCGTTCAGGAAATAATCCAGTTCGTTGACGGTATCGATGCGGCAAAGCGCGGTGAAGGTGAAGGTGGAACCGTCCGCGCGCTTCACGATCACTTCGACATCCTGGCGCGGCTTCAGGCCGGCGACATTCTGGATGGTGAAGGTTTCGTCGCCGGTCAGACCGAACGTGTCCTTGTTCTGGCCGTCCTTGAACTGGAGCGGCAGCACGCCCATGCCGACCAGGTTCGAACGGTGGATACGTTCGAAGCTCTCTACGATGACGGCGCGCACGCCCAGCAGGTTGGTGCCCTTCGCCGCCCAGTCGCGCGACGAACCGGTGCCATATTCCTTGCCGCCGATGACGACCAGCGGGGTGCCGTCGGCCTTGTGCTTCATCGCCGCGTCGTAGATCGGCATGACTTCGCCTTCATAGCGGGTCATGCCGCCCTCGACGCCGTCCAGCATCAGGTTCTTGATGCGGATATTGGCGAAGGTGCCGCGCATCATGACCTCGTGATGGCCGCGGCGCGCGCCGTAGCTGTTGAAGTCGGCCTGCGCCACCTGACGCTCCTGCAGCCACTTGCCCGCCGGGCTGGTCGCCTTGATCGAACCGGCCGGGGAGATGTGGTCGGTGGTGATCGAGTCGCCGAAGATCGCCAGCGGCTTGGCCTCCACGATGTCGGTGACCGGCTTCGGGGTCATGGTCAGGCCCTCGAAATAGGGCGGGTTGGCGACATAGGTAGAGCCGGCGCGCCAGCTATAGGTGTCCGAACCGGTGACGTCGATCGCCTGCCAGTGGGCGTCGCCCTTGTAGACATTGGCATAGCGCGCCTGGAACATCTGGCGGTCCATGCAGCCCGCCATGGTCGAGGCCACTTCGTCGTTGGTCGGCCAGATGTCCTTCAGGAACACCTGCTGACCGTCCTTGCCAGTCCCGATCGGCGTGGTGATGAAGTCTTCGACCACCGTGCCCTTCAGCGCATAGGCGACGACCAGCGGCGGCGAGGCCAGGAAGTTGGCGCGCACGTCGGGCGACACGCGGCCCTCGAAATTGCGGTTACCGGAGATGACGGCGGCGGCGACCAGGCCGTTTTCGTTGATCGCCTTGCTGATCGGCTCGGCCAGCGGGCCGGAGTTGCCGATGCAGGTGGTGCAGCCATAGCCGACGAGGTTGAAGCCGACGGCGTCGAGATGCGACTGGAGCCCTGCCTTTTCCAGATAGTCGGTGACCACCTGCGAGCCAGGCGCCAGCGAGGTCTTGACCCAGGGCTTGGGCTTCAGGCCCAGTTCGTTCGCCTTCTTGGCGACGAGGCCCGCGGCGACCAGGACGCCGGGGTTCGAGGTGTTGGTGCAGCTGGTGATCGCGGCGATGGTGACGTCGCCGTCGCCAATGTCGAAATCCTTGCCCTCGACCGGAACGCGCGCCTGGGCCTTCTTGTAGACCTTTTCCATGTCGGCGTTGAACACATCGTCCACTTCCGGCAGAGAAACGCGGTCCTGCGGGCGCTTCGGCCCTGCGAGGCTGGGGACGACGGTGCCGAGGTCCAGTTCCAGCGTGTCGGTGAAGACCGGTTCGACCGATGGATCGATCCAGAAGCCCTGCTCCTTGGCATAGGCTTCGACCAGGGCGATATTCTCTTCGGTGCGGCCGGTCAGGCGCATATAGTCGAGCGTCTTGTCGTCAATGCCGAAAAAGCCGCAGGTCGCGCCATATTCCGGCGCCATGTTGGCCAGCGTCGCACGGTCGGCCAGCGACAGGGTGGCAAGGCCGGGGCCGAAATATTCGACGAAGCGGCCGACCACGCCACGGGCGCGCAGCATCTGGGTGCAGGTGAGGACAAGGTCGGTGGCGGTGACGCCTTCCTTCAGTTCGCCGGTGAAGCGGAAGCCGACGACTTCGGGAATGAGCATGGAGACGGGCTGGCCCAGCATCGCGGCCTCAGCCTCGATGCCGCCCACGCCCCAGCCCAGCACGCCCAGGCCGTTGATCATGGTGGTGTGGCTGTCGGTGCCGACGCAGGTGTCGGGATAGGCGACGGTGACGCCGTCGGGGCCTTCGCTCGACCAGACGGCCTGCGCGATATTTTCCAGGTTCACCTGATGGCAGATGCCGGTGCCCGGCGGCACGGCGTAGAAGTTGGCGAGCGACTTCGAACCCCATTTCAGGAAGTCGTAGCGCTCCATATTGCGCTGATATTCGATTTCCACATTCTGTTCGAACGCCTTGGGCGTGCCGAATTCATCGACCATGACCGAGTGGTCGATGACGAGGTGGACGGGAACCTGCGGGTTGATCTTGCCGGCGTCGGCGCCCAGCGCGGTCATCGCGTCGCGCATGGCGGCCAGGTCGACCACGCAGGGGACGCCAGTGAAGTCCTGCATCAGCACGCGGGCGGGGCGATACTGGATCTCCCGCTCCGCCTTGCCCTTGTCATTCTGCCAGTCGACGATCGCCTGGATGTCGTCGGTGGTGACGGTGACGCCGTCCTCGAAACGGAGCAGGTTCTCCAGCAGCACCTTCATCGAGAAGGGCAGGCGCGAAACGTCTCCAAGCTTCGCGGCCGCCTTCTTCAGCGAATAATAGGCGATGTCCTTGCCGCCGACCTTCAAAGTGTCGCGCGTGCCGAGTGTGTCCTGTCCGATGGCGGTCATGAGTCGTGCGTCTCCTCGCAGTTGCCCGGCCAGGAGCAGGCAGGATGACGCTATTCCACCAGAGGCTCGCCGGACGGCGAAAAAAGACCGGACGGCAAGGTGGCGGGATGCGCCCCAACTCACGGCCGAAGCGGATATGTCCCGATGCGCGCCGCCATAGCGCCTGCGCGCCTCAAGTCAAATGCGAAGGCGCGAAAATGGGACGGTCCTCGATAATCTTTCTTGTAGACGCGGTCCTCCGGGGCGGGATACATTGGGTTGCAGCCGCGTTCTGGTGCAAGGAGCGGGCTTTGCAGAGATGATAAAGGGTCGCTCGCTCTGACGTTCGTCGTTGCATCAATGCTGATGTGAAGCTCGGGGGAAATTTCCGAATTTTACGTCGATGCCGAGATATATGTCTGAGGAGGAAGAGACGATGCGCCCAGTTTCCAGCCTCGCGACCGGCAAGTCTTTCGACCCGGCCTTAAGGGGTTACATCATCCACTATCATCCGGGGGAAGCCAATCACTGCCCCAGTTGCGGCCGCAGCCAGTGGATGGTCGGCCGGCTGATGGCCGAATGCGCCTATTGCGAAACCGCCCTGCCCCTGGAGAACAACCGTGGTTTCGGAGCCTGCGCCCGTTTCGTCAGCACGCATGACGTCATGGCGTCCGGCGATCCGCGCGACTCGATCAATCCCTGATCGGAGGAGGGCTGCGCGCCGTCAGGCCGCGGCCACCCCCTCCACCTCCACTATGCCGTCGCCGGCATAATAGCCCTGAACCCGCACCCGCTTTTCCACATGGTCGACGGGCACCCGCAGCAACACCAGGCGGAAACTGCCGCCCAGATCGCGCTGGAGCAGAAAACCCGCCTCGTCGCGGACCAGCCGCCCGGTTTCATCCACTCCAGCACCGATCTCCGTCATGGGTCATCGGTCTATCGCGTTCTTGATCCCCTTGCCAGCCATCAGGCCAAGGACGAGGAAGATGACGAACAGTGCGATCGCCAGCACGAACAGGAACTTCGCGATACCCACGAAGGCGCCCGCCGCGCCGCCGAAGCCCAATATGGCCAGCACGGCGGCGATCACGAGCGAAATAATGGCCAGACGGATCATGCGACACTCCTTCCGGTGAAAGACCTGCTCCTTCCAACGGATGGCGGGACCGCCGGTTCCTGACCGCGGTCAGGCGATCAGAACCAGAAGCGCACGCCCATCACCAGGCTCGTCGTTGCAGCCCGCTCTCCATCCCGCCGGGTGAAGCGGGCGGTGTCGCCCAGCTTGCGTTCCCAGTTGACCCCGACATAGGGCGCGAATTCACGCGCGAATTCATAGCGCAGGCGCAATCCCAACTCGATGTCGGAAAGACCCGAACCGATGCCGAGTTCCGGCACGTCCTGCGCCGCGAGGTTGATCTCCACCGCCGGTTGCAGGATCAGGCGCTGGGTAATGCGCTGGTCGTAGCTGCCCTCCAGCCGCAGATGCGCGTCGCCCTTGTCGGACAGAAAGGCCTGCGCGCCGACCTCGAACCAATAGGGGGCGAGGCCCTCTATCCCCACCACCGCATAAGTCCGCTGCGGATCGGGGCGAATGTCGTGGCGGACGCCGGCTTCCAGGTTGAACCAGGGATCGATGGCGCGGCTGTAAAGCGCCTGCACCTCCGCGCTTTCCAGCGGGCCGCCGAATTCGCCCTCTCCTTCGGTCTTGAAGGCGAAACGGTCGATGTCGCCGCCTATCCAGCCCTCCCCTTCCCAATGATAGCCGTCGGCGCCCCTGCCCATGCGATATTCGAGCCGGTCGAGCATCAGCCGGGAGAAGGTCATGCCGCCGCTTTCCTTGAGCATGGCGGCACGGGCGCGCGCCATTTCGGCGGGGTTGTAAAAGGCTTCCGAGGCATGATCGGACGGCATGGGAGGGGCTACCCCCTCGGGCGCGCCGTCATCGGGCGCGGGCTGGCCGTGACCGGCATGGGCGTCCCCGGCAGGCGGATGGTCGGAATGATCCTCCTGCTGCATGGCGCCGTGGTCCATCCCGCCATGATCCTGCGCCCAGGCCGGCAAGGCGCCGGAAGCGAGCAGCAGCGCGGCCAGGCAAACCGGCGCCTTCATGCCGCGTCCCCCGCGTACCGCACGGTCACGACGCGCATCATCCCCGTGTGCATGTGCATCAGCATATGGCAGTGAAAGGCCCAATCGCCCAGCGCGTCGGCGGTAAGGTCGAAACTCACCTTTCCCCCCGGCAGCACGTTCACCGTGTGCTTGAGCGGATTATGGTCGCCCGCGCCAGTCACCAGTTCGAAGAAATGGCCATGCAGATGGATCGGGTGCGGCATCATCGTGTCGTTGATCAGGTTGACGCGCACCCGCTCCCCATGGCGGAAGGGAATGGGGTCCGCCCCATCCGACAGCTTCACCCCGTCGAAGGACCACATATAGCGCTCCATGTTCGCGGTCAGGTGGATGTCGAGCGTCCGGGTCGGCGGACGCCTGTCCGCATGGGGAGTCAGCGATTTGAGATCGGCATAGGTCAGCACGCGATGGTCGACGGTCTCCAGCCCCGTCGGGCGGTCGGCGGTCCTGTCGGCCGGCATGGGCGAGAGCGTCGCGACGCCGGGCCCCATCTTCACCTGCGGCGCCACCGACCTGTCGCGCATCTTCATCGAATGGCCGGCCATGCCTTCATTGGCGGGCTGGCTGAGATCGATGACTCCGCCCTGCCCCATGTCCATTCCGGACATGTCCATGCCCATGTCCTTCATGCCCAGCAGCGGTCGGGCGCGCAGCGGCGGCACCTCCGCCGCAAGGCCCATGCGCGGCGCCAGGGTCGCCCGAACGAGGCCCGATCGGTCTATCGCTTCCGCGATCAGGGCGTAGGGCTTCGCTTCCCCGGGCTGCACCACCACATCATAGGTTTCCGCGATGCCGATCTGGAACTCGTCGGTCTCGACCGGCTGCACATGCTGGCCGTCGCACTGCACCACCGTCATCGGCAGGCCCGGCAGCCGCAGGTTGAAGTTGGTCATGGCCGCCGCATTGATGATGCGCAGCCGCACCCGCTCGCCCGGCGTGAAGAGGCCGGTCCAGTTCTCCGCCGTGCCATGGCCGTTCACCAGAAAGCTGTAGGTCGATCCGGTGATGTCGGATATGTCGGTCGGGTCCATCCGCATGGCGCCCCATTCCATGCGCTCCTTCGCGTTCTGGTCCTTCCCGGCCAGCAGCCCCGCCAAGGTCTGCTTCTGCATGTTGAAATAGCCGCCCATCTGTTTGAGGCGCTTCAGCAGGACGTGCGGGTGGACCGGGCTCCAGTCGGACAGGATGAGGACATGCTCGCGCGTGGCTTCCACCGGATCGGTTCCCGCCGGATCGATCACGATCGGCCCATAATGGCCGACGGCCTCCTGCATGCCGGAATGGCTGTGATACCAGTAGGTGCCGGACTGCCGGATGGGGAATTCATAGGTGAAGGTCTCGCCGGGGCGGATGCCGGGAAAGCTGATCCCCGGCACCCCGTCCATCTGGAAGGGCACGATCAGGCCGTGCCAGTGGATCGACGTATCCTCCCGCAGCCGGTTGGTGACGGACAGGCGGACATTCTGCCCTTCCTTGAGGCGGATGAGCGGCGCGGGCAGCGTGCCGTTGATCATCACCGCGTGCGCCGAACGCCCGCCGGTCGAAAAATGCCCCTCCGCCACGGTCAGGGCGATGGCCTCGCCGCTCAGCACTTCCGGGGCTGGGGCCGGGGCCGGGGTCAGGCCGGCCGTTCCGCTCCGCGCCCAGGCGGGGAAAACCCGGCTCAGCGCCAGCGCGCCGCCCAGTCCGCCAAGATTGCGGACGAGGGTGCGGCGATCGACATCGGGAAGGGTGAAGGCCATGGACAGCTCTGCAATAAGGACGGTTTCCCCCTATACGCGGCCCGTCGCCCCATCCCTCAATCCTTCGGCCAATTTGTTGCGCGCCCTGTAGAGGCGTGTTTCGACGGCTTTCTCGCTGATGCCCAATATCTGCGCCGCCTCCGCCTGGCTCATTCCCTCGATGGCGCGCAGAACCAGCACGTCCTTGAGATTGCCGGGCAATGCGGCGATGGCTGCATGGATATGCGCCAGCTCCGCCCGGGACTGGACAGCCTCCTCCGGCGTCGGCATGCCGTCCGCCACGGCGCCTGCTTCCTCGATCGGCCGGGCGAAGGTGAAGAAGCGCCGCACCGCCCGCCGCCGCGCCCAGTCACGGCATTTATTCACCGCGATCCGCGCGATCCACAGCCGGAAGGGCCGCGCGCCATCATAGCGGCCAAGCGCGGCGAAGGCGGAGATGAACGTCTCCTGCGTGATGTCGAGCGCCTCCGTCGCATCGCCCGCATGTCCCCGCGCCAGACGGAACACGGCGTCGCGATGGCGGCGCATCAGCTCGCCATAGGCGCTCTGCTGCCCGGCGAGCGCCAGCGCGGCCAGCTCTGCATCGCCGCGTTCGGTGAGCGACGGGCTCACCGCTCCGGCGGGACGGGGGCTGGCCGGGTCAGCGCCTTGACGATGGCGGCGTCGAACTGCGCCGCCTGATCCGGCCGCAGCACGGCGCGCATCGCGAAGATATGCTTCAGCGTCTCCTTCTGAAGCATGCCCATGACGTGATGCGACCGGTCGACGGCCTCGGCCACTTTCGGGCCATAGCCATGCTCCGCCGCGATCGCCTGCGCCAGTCGCGCATTGTCGGCGCGCATCTCCGCCTCCATGGCCTCGCGCCGCCTCGCGAAATCAGCCTCCAGCGCGTGAATGCGCCGTTCCTGCGCCGCATCCAGTTCCAGCTTCTGGTGGATCAGGGCATGAACCTCGCTTTCGACGCGCGGTTCCGGCGCGATCCAGGCCCGCGCCACCAGCACCGCCGCCAGCGCCGCTGCAAAGGCGACCAGCGCGACCAGCCCATAGCGTGCGGTTCCCCTCATGCCCTTACCCCCCGCATGACTCACTGCCCCAGCAGGCGGGAGGGTGCGTAATCCGACATGCCGATGATGGCGGGCCGGGACGCCGCCTGCGCCGGGCTGCCGGGCACCACGCTGCCGATCCACCCGATGCCGACCGCGACGATCCCCGCCAGCGCGAGGCTGCGCCGCGCCACGGCCCGTTCGCGGCGCGAGACGACGCCTGCCATCACCGCGTCCTCCAGCCTTTCCAGACGCGGATCGGCGGGGGCGTTCCGCATCTGGGCGGCCACCTGGCCCAATAGCTGATCGAGGTCGCTCATCACTTTCACTCCACATAGCGGCTTCAAGCCGGCGGGCATCATCCGCCACGCCGGAAATCACCACAAACACCATGTCCTGTCGCCTGCAATACGCAGGGCGCTTACCGACCCCTCATGCAAAAATTCCTGCGCTCCGGTCGAGGGGTCGGAAAGCGCAATGCGTAATGGTCCGTAACCGCAATCTATCGGGAGCCTATCATCATGCGTCGCAACCTGTTCACCCCCGCCATGCTGGCCGCCGCCTTCGGCCTTGCCGCCCTCCCCTCCGCAGCGCTGGCGCATCCGAAGCTGCTTTCCTCCAGCCCGGCGGCGGACGCCACCGTCTCCAAACCCACCCGGCTGACGCTCAGCTTTTCCGAAAAGCTGCTCGCGCCCTTGAGCGGCGTGGACCTCACCATGACCGGCATGCCGGGCATGGCCGATCATGCGCCGATGCCGATCAAGGGCTTCAAGACAGCGGTCGACGGGGACGGGAAGACCATGATCGTCACCCTGCCCCGGGCGCTGCCGGCCGGCAGCTACGACCTCAACTGGCACATCGTCGGCGCCGACCAGCACAAGATCGCGGGCAAATACAGCTTCTCGGTCAAATAAGGTCGATGGACTGGCTTCTCGTCACTGCCCGTTTCGCCCTGTACGCCGATCTTGCAGCGCTTGCCGGCCTGCCGCTGTTCTGGTGGAGCATGGGCGGAAGCGCGCGGCGCGGGGCGATCGGCGCGCTGGCGGTGGCCGGGCTTGCGCTCTCCGCCCTGTGGCTGCTCGCCAGCGCGGCGGCCATGGCGGGAACCCCGTTCCTGCCCCCCGACTGGGGCGTCGTCGGGATATTGCTCAAGGAAACGCCGCTTGGCATGGTGCTGGCGGTGCGGGCCGTCGCGCTGCTGTCGATCCTGCCGCTGCTGCTCCGGCAGGGCGCCGGATGGAACGCCGCCCTGGCCCTGCCCGCCGCCATCGCCGCCGCAACCCTGGCCTGGTCGGGCCATGCCGCCGCCAGCGAAGGCCTTGCCGGCAGCGCCCACCGCATCGCGGACGCGCTGCATATGCTGGCCGCCGCCGGATGGTTCGGTGCGCTGCTGGCCTTGCTGCATGCCGTGCTGTCGGGAAGGGAGAGCGGACGAACCGCCCATATGCTGGAGCGTTTCTCCCTGTTCGGCACGATCTTCGTCGCGACGCTGATCCTGACCGGCGCATTCAACGCAGTGATGATCGTCGGTATAGCCCAACTGCCCGCGCTTCTGCATGGCCTTTATGGCTGGCTGCTTCTCACCAAGCTGGCGCTGTTCGCCGGCATGCTGCTGCTCGCCGCCGCCAATCGCTGGTGGTTGACGCCGATGCTGGAGAGGAACGGAGGCGTTGCCCATCTGCGCCTGTCGCTGCTGGCGGAAACCAGCCTGGCGGTCCTCATCCTGGGACTGGTCGCGGCGCTTGGGACCCTGGATCCACTGGCTTGAAATGTGGGTGATGAGGGGAGGATTGGGATTGGCGATTTCAAGACCTTCCTTCTCCTTGAGGGAGAAGGATGGAAGCCTTGGCGACGAAGGAGCCTGGGCTGATTTAGAGGAGGGAAGCGGGCTTGCGGTCCGCGCGATCCGTTGGATCGCGCTCCCCTCACCCAGCTACGACCAGGCAGCAAGCTGCCAAGTCTGCGCAGCCCTCTCCCTCAAGGGAGAGGGATAAGGTGGGCGTCAGATTACCACCCATTTCCCCGTCGCACCGGCGGTTGCTTCAGACCCAACCTTCCAGCACCTGATTGGGCGGCCGGTGGCCGTCGACCCAACTGCGGATATTGGCGATCACCCGTGCCCCGGTGGCGTCGCGCCCTTCGATTGTCGCGGACCCCATATGCGGCAGCAGCACCACATTGGAGAGGTCCAGCAACCGGGCGTCGACCGCCGGTTCATGCGTATAGACGTCCAGCCCCGCCCCTGCGATCCGTCCTTCCGCAAGCGCCCCGATCAAGGCCGGTTCATCCGTGATCTCGGCTCGCGAGGTGTTGATCAGATAGGCGTCGGACCGCATCAGCGCGATCCGCCGGGCGTCGATCATCCCGCGGCTGTCGGCGTTGAGCGGGCAGTGGATCGACACGATGTCGCTGCCCGCCAGCAGAGACTCCAGATCGCCATGCCAGTGCGCCTGCAATTCCTGCTCCACTTCGAAGGGAAGGCGGTGGCGGTTGTGATAGGCGATGGAAAGGCCGAAGGCCGCCGCCCGGCGCGCGACCGCACGGCCGATGCGGCCCATGCCGATGATGCCCAGCTTCTTGCCGCCGATGCGGTGCCCCAGCATGCCCGACGGGCTCCAGCCGGTCCACGCGCCAGAGCGCACCAGCTTCTCCCCCTCCGCCAGACGGCGCGGCACCGACAGGATCAACGCCATCGTCATGTCGGCGGTGTCTTCGGTCAGCACGCCGGGCGTGTTGGTGACGATGATCCCCTTCTGCCGCGCGGCATTGAGGTCGATATGGTCGACGCCGCTGCCGAAGCTGGCGATGAGTTGCAGCCTCTCCGGCGCGGCCTCGATCAGCGCGGCGTCGATCTGGTCGGTGACGGACGGCACCAGCACGTCGCATTGCGCCATGGCGCGGGTCAGCGCGGCGCGATCCATCGGCACGTCACCGATGTTGAAGACCGTATCGAACAGATCGGCCATGCGCGCCTCGACATTGGGAGGCAGGCGGCGCGTAACGATGACGCGCGGCGTGGCGGGGCGCGGTTTCTTGGCCATGTCTGGCCGCTATTCCCCGTGAGGACGATGGTCAAGCGCTTATCCATATCCGCAAGAGAGCGGTTGTCGGTCATGGCTGCGAGCGGCTATGGTCCGGCAGTCAGGCAACGGGGACGATATGGGCATGAAGGGCTATCTGGGCGCGGGCATGATCGCGGCGCTGTGCTGGGCGGGCGGGGCATGGGCCGCGCCTGCGAAGCCGGTGCCCTATTGGGCGTCGCTGACCCAGGCCGAGGCGCGCATGCGCGTGGGCCCCAGCCTCGATTACCCGTCCAACTGGGTCTATCGCCGCCGCGACCTGCCGGTGAAGGTGGTGCAGGTGCTGGGCCTGTGGCGCAAGGTGGAGGATTCGACCGGCACGCAGGGGTGGATGCATGTCCGCCTGCTGAGCGACACCCCCACCGCCATCGTCACGGCGGACATCGCTCCGATGCGCGATTCCCCCAGCGAGGACGCCCGCGCCCTGTTCCGCGCGCAGAAGGGCGTGGTGGGGCGGCTTTCCTCCTGCGGCAAGGGCTGGTGCGCCTTCGACGTAGGGGGGCAGAAGGGCTTCATCCGCGCCAGCGACATATGGGGCGCGACGGGGTAGCGCCGCTCACTCGCCCTCTTCGTCGAACCGGTCGGCGTGCATCAGCCGCTTCACCAGCGGCGCCAGCGCCATGACGACCAGCCCCGCACCGACCGACCACCAGCCGATCCTGCCATAGACCGCCAGCACATCGCCGCGGGAGGCCGCGCCGCCCTCTCCGCCCGTCGCCGCCGCAATCAGCCCGGCGGCATATTCGCCCAGCGCCATGGCCAGGAACCAGATGCCCATCATCAGGCCGATCATCCGCGACGGCGCCAGTTTCGACATGGCGGACAGGCCGACAGGGGACAGGCAGAGTTCGCCCAGCGTGTGGCAAAGATAGAGCAGGAAGATGAACAGCACCGGCGTCAGCGTGCCGGGCGCGCCGGTCCCCGCCACCAGGATCAGGAAGCCCGCGCCCACCAGCGCCAGCGCAATGCCGAACTTGGCAGGAGTGGAGGGTTCCCACCCCCGCTTCGCCAGCCAGATCCACAAGCCCGCCATCACCGGTCCGAACATCAATATATAGGCGGCGTTGACGGACTGGAACATCGAGGCAGGCACGTTGAAGCCCCAGATGTTCCGGTCCGTATAGCGATCCGTGAACAGGCTGAGCGACGATCCCGTCTGTTCGTACAGGCCCCAGAAGAGCGGGTTGATGACCAGCAGGAACAGCGCCGCCAGCATCCGGTCGCGGCCGATCCGCTCCATCCGGCCGAACGCTTCCCAGAGGATGTACAGCACGACGGCGACGCTTGCCGCCGCCAGCATCCAGCCGACGATCACATGATTCTGGATCAGGAACCAGCACAGCGCGATGAACGCCAGGCTGGAGAGATAGACCAGCCATTCGCGGCTGAGGATGCCGCCGACACGCTGCCTGAGGCGCTCGGGATCGCGCGGCTCGCCCTTGCCCTGAAGCAGCGGCCTGCACAGCATGAAGCCGATCACGCCCGCGATCATGCCGACCGACGCCGCGCCGAAGCCCCAGTGCCAGCCCCATGTCTGGCCCAGATAGCCGCAGATGACCGGGCCTATTGTCGCACCCAGGTTGATGCCCATGTAGAAGATCGTATAGGCCGGGTCGCGTCGCATGTCGTCGCGCGGATAGAGCTGCCCCACCAGTGCCGAAACGCTGGATTTGAGGAAGCCCGTACCCGTGATCACCGTCGCCAGGCCGAGCCAGAACAGGCCAAGGCCCATGGCCCCCGCATCGTCGCTTTCCATGCCCAGGATGATGTGCCCGGCGGCGATGACGACACCGCCGAACAGCACGGCCTTGCGCTGGCCGAGATAGCGGTCCGCCAGATAGCCGCCCATCAGCGGCGAGATGTAGATCAGCGACATATAGGCGCCATAGGCGTAGCTGGCGTCGCGATCGGAAAAGAGGAAATGCTGCGTCAGATAGAAGATCAGCAGCGCACGCATGCCGTAGAAGGAGAAGCGTTCCCACATCTCCACGAAGAACAGCAGGAACAGCCCACGCGGATGGCCGAGCCAGGTCCTGCCCGCTCCTGCCCCGGCGGGCGTTGAAATGGAGGTCGCCATCCGGCCCCTTATCCTATCTTGTTGCGGGCCCTGCGAAACGCATCCCTTGTCGCCGCCAGCCTAGAACCGAAATTATTCGTCTGTCAAAGAGCGGCCCTGCCCTTGCGTCCTGCCCGCCGCCGGGCCATCTGGACGGCCATGTTCAACGACCGCAGTTCTCCGCTCTCGCTTCTCCAGACCCGCCGATCGGGCAAGCCGCGCGACCTGATCGCGCCGGGACCGGACGAAGGCCAGCTCCGCAAGATATTGGAGGTGGCGCAGCGCACGCCCGATCATGGCAAGCTGGCGCCCTGGCGCTTCGTGATCGTGCCGCTGGAGAAGCGGGACGCTCTCGCGGCATTGCTCGAGACGGCGTATCGCGCCGAAAAGCCCGATGCCGGGCGGCTGGAGATGGAGTCAATGCGCCAGTTCGCGCATCAGGCGCCCACGCTGGTCGTCGCGCTGTCCGCGCCGGTAGAGGGTAGCAAGATCCCTGTGTGGGAACAGGAACTGTCGGCGGGCGCGGCGATCATGAATCTGCTCCATGCAGCGCATGCGCTGGGCTTTGCGGCGGGCTGGCTGACGGGCTGGGCCAGCTATAATGAGGATGTGCGCGCCGCCTTTGCGAAGGCCGGGGAGCGGATCGCGGGCTTCGTCTTCATCGGCACTGCGGGACGGGAACAGGAAGAGCGTCCTCGGCCAGAATATGACAATATAGTTTCTGTCTGGGACAGATAGTTACATGTTCAGCCGGATATGGCGCAAGGGCGTCGCTTGACCTGCCACGCTGTATTATGGCACTGATGCACCATGGCCGACGACTCAAAACCCGTCTATCTCCGCCTTCGGGAGATCATCGCCGCTTCTATTCTGGACGGGGAGTTTCGCGATGGGGACATGCTGCCTTCGGTGCGTGCCCTGGCCGCGCAGCAGGGCGCCAATCCGCTGACGGTAGCGAAGGCCTATCAATGCTTTCAGGACGATGGGCTGATCGTGGTGAAGCGCGGCGTCGGCATGTTCGTCGCCGACGGCGCGACGCGGCGGTTGCGGGAAATGGAACGGGCGCGCTTCATGGAGACCGTATGGCCGCCTGTGGCGGAGCAGATCAGGAGGCTGGGAATCAGCGCGGCGGATCTGGATTTGCAACGAGCCTAGGATCGCGCTGCGTTTTTCCATGAGTGCAGTGGGTGCGGGTGACGTGATAAGTTCGTGAGCCGCCGGGCTGGCTGATTTGGGTGGTTTCCTGCCATCCCCCCTCCCGCAAGCGGGAGGGGGCTAGGGGGTGGGCTGGCGCGACATCAGCGGGAATTTGCAACGGCTAAGCTGGAAGCTCGCTGCGCTCGCACCCACCCCTAACCCCTCCCGCCTGCGGGAGGGGAATGTCTTGGATTGGCCATTTCCCCGCACTCCAATGGACGCGGCGCGCTTTGGTACAATCAGGGCCTTCAATTCTGCATCCGATATTGCTTCAGCAGATCGTAGAGCGTCGGCCGGCTGATCCCCAGCATCTTCGCCGCGCCGGAGATATTCCCGTCCGTCCGCGCAATCGCCCGGCGGATCGCGCGGCGGTCGGCCATTTCCCGCGCCGCCTTCAGGTTCACCACATCACCGCCTTCGGCGCGATCTCCGTCCAGATCGAGATCGGCCGCGGTCACATGCTTGCCGTCGGCCATGATGACGGCGCGCTTCATGCGGTTTTCCAGCTCTCGCACATTGCCCGGCCAGCCCCAGGCGTCGAGCGCCGCCAGCGCATCGGGCGCGAGCCCCTTGACCTGCGGATTCATCTCCTTGGCGAAGCGGTGGAGGAAATGCCGCGCCAGCAGCGCCGGATCGCCCGGCCGCTCCCGGAGAGCGGGAATGCGCACGACGATCTCCGCCAGGCGATAATAGAGGTCCTCCCGGAAAGTGCCCGCCGCGATCATGGCTTCCAGATCCTGATGCGTGGCGCAGACGATCCGCGTGTTGACCGATATGGGCTGGCGTCCGCCGATCCGTTCGATCACCCGCTCCTGCAGGAAGCGCAGCAGCTTCACCTGCAAGGCCAGCGGTATGTCGCCCACTTCGTCCAGGAAGAGCGTGCCGCCCTGCGCCTGCTCGATCTTGCCGGGCGTGGTCTTGATCGCCCCGGTGAAGGCGCCCTTCTCATGGCCGAACAGTTCGGCCTCCAGCAATGTTTCGGGAATCGCCGCGCAGTTGATCGCGACGAAGGCCCCGTCCCGGCGCGGGCTGGCATCGTGCAGGCCCTGCGCCAGCAATTCCTTGCCGGTGCCGCTTGCGCCCAGCAGCAGGACGGAGACGTCCGCGGCCGCCACCCGTTCTATGGTGCGGGCGACCTTCATCATTTCCGGCGCGGCGGTGATCAGCCGGCCCAGCACGCGCCCGCCCTCCGGCGCGGTTTCGGCCAGCCGGGCATTTTCCCGCTCCAGCGCATGAACGTGGAAGGCGCGGCGGACGATCAGCCCCAGCTCATCGATGTCGACCGGCTTCTGGTAGAAATCATAGGCGCCGCCGGAAATGGCCTGCAGCGCGCTTTCCCGCGCCCCATGGCCGGACGCGACGATGACCTTCGTGTCCGGCTTGATCCGCAGCATTTCCGCCAGCGTCGCGAACCCTTCGCTGGTGCCGTCGGGATCGGGCGGCAGGCCCAGGTCCAGCGTCACCACATCGGGCGCCTGCTCGCGCAGCATCTCTATCGCTTCCTCCCGGTCGCCCGCGATGAAGAGCTGATATTCCTCATAGGCCCAGCGCAATTGCCGTTGCAGGCCCGGATCGTCCTCGACGATCAGCAGTTTCGGTCGCATGTCGCTCATCAGGCGGCCTTCCCCCTAAGATCCTGTTGCGCCAAAGGCAGGCGCAGCGTGAACCGGCTCCCCACGCCGGGCTTGCTTTCCACATCGATCCGCCCGCCCATCGCCTGGGCCAGGGCCCGCGCCTCGAACGCACCGATGCCAAAGCCCCCCGCCTTGCTGGAGGAGAAGGGCTTGAACAATTCGCGGCGGATGAATTCCGCGGTCATCCCCCGGCCCTGATCGACGACATCCAGCAGGGCGCAGCCACCATCGGCGGACAAGCGCAATTCCACGGGGCTGTCCGGCCGGCTGGCGTCGATGGCGTTCTGGAGCAGGTGGGTGACGATCTGCTCGACCCTGGCGGGATCGGCCAGCACGGGCGGCGCGTCGCCGGTCACGCCTATTTCGTGCTGGCGCGAGCGGGTGCGCGCGACCTGCTCCGCCACTTCGCGCAGCGCCATGGGCCGGGGTTCCTCCGCCCGGCCCTTGTTATGCTGCGACAGGCGGGCGAGCATGTCGTTCATCTTGCCCACCGATTCCTTCAGCGTCAGCACCATGTCGGTGCGGAAATCCGGATTGTCGGCGTGCCGCTCCGCATTGCGGGCGAGCAGCGAAAGCTGGCTCACCAGATTCTTGACGTCATGGATGATGAAGGCGAAGCGGCGGTTGAACTCCTCGAAGCGCTGGGCGTCGTCCAGCGCCTGCTGGCCCTGCGCCTCGCTCAGATAGCTGGCCGCCTGCCGTCCGGCGGCGCGCAGCATGTCGAAATCCTCCCAGTCGAGCCGGCGGTCGATCGGCGGGCGGGCAAGCAGGATCGCGCCGATCAGCCGGCCGAAATGGATCAGCGGCACCAGCGCCCAGGCGCGGCGGTCCAGGCTCATCCAGCCCGGCGCACTGATTTCCCCGGCCCCGGAAGGCGGGCGGTCGATGTCGATGATCCAGCCGCTCTGTTCGATGAGGGCGGCGAGCGGGGCGGGCACGACCGATCCGTCCGGCCTGTCCCCCTGCCAGTTCCAGTGCGTTTCGAACGCCAGCGCGCCGTCGTCCGCACGCAGCATCAGCAGGGCGGCGGGAGAATCGGTGATGTCGGCCACCGCCTTCGCCACGCGCTCCCCCAAAGGCAGGGCATTGTCGCCGGGGCGGCCTATGGTGTCGCCGAAGCGCATCCATTCGGTGCGATAGTCATAGCGGTGCTGGAAGAAATGCTTGGCCACCTGCACCTTCCAGAAGGCGCGGAGCCGGCGGGAAGGCAGCAGCACGAGCGCGCTTACCGCCAGGAAGAAGACGCAGCCGATCTCGACCGCGCGGGCATAGGGCCCGGCGACCAGTTCCACCAGCACCGCCGCCGCCGCCAGCACCACGATGTAGAGCGCGATGGCCGCGAGGGAGAGCGACTGGAATGTCAGGGCGCGGGACAGTTGCAGCCGTCCGGCCATGTCGGCGCGCATTCCCGCCGCGATCACCGGGGCCAGCAGCGCCATCATCGGCCCGCGCAGCGCGTAGAGATCGCTTGCCCGGTCGATGGCGAAGGTGGCGATGGCATAGAGATTGAGGTCATATGTCCACATCGCCGCCAGCGCCCCCAGCAGCAGCGCCACCCGCTCCCGTTCCCGCACCGGCCAACTGATATAGAGATGATGGACCAGCATCAGGCTGCCGATGGCGGTCATCAGGTGCAGCACCAGCGAGGCATGAAGAAGCGCGCGGTGCAGGTCGCTAGGCTCCGGCAATTGCCGCCAGATGAGGTCGGTGAAGGTCTGAAGCAGGATGATTCCCGCCACGGCGGCATAGACCGATCCGATCGCCAGCAGGGATTCTCCCCGCACCGCGCCGTTCCGCCGCAGCATCGCGAACAGCAGCAGCAGCCAGGCCGCGTTTCGGATATTTTCTCCGATGCCGGTCAGCGGCTTGCCCACCCCGCCGAAGGAGACATAGAGCGACCAGCAGGCGGTCAGCAGCAGCGCCGCGGCCAGCAGGCGCTGTTCGGCGGCTTCTTCCCGGCGGCGCAGGACGAAAATGCCGAGCGCCGCGAACAGCACGGCGGCCAGCGCATGGCCCCAGTCCCCGACGAATTGCAGCAGGCCGCTCACCGCGCCCCCTCCGGCCAGAGGATGACGCGCAGCGTCTGGATGAGGATCAGCAGATCGAGGAAAGGCGTGTAGTTCTTGGCGTAATAAAGATCATATTCCAGCTTGTTCCGGGCATCCTCTATCGACGCGCCATAGGGATAGTTGATCTGCGCCCAGCCGGTGATGCCGGGCTTCACCATGTGCCGCTCCGCATAATAGCGCAGATGCTGTTCCAGATCCTCGACGAACTGACGGCGTTCGGGGCGCGGGCCGACGAAGCTCATCTCGCCCTTCAGCACCGTCCATGTCTGCGGCAGTTCGTCGATGCGCAGCTTGCGCAGCCAGTAGCCAAGGCGGGTGATGCGCGGATCGTCCTTTTCCGCCCAGACCGCCTGGCCGGACAGTTCCGCGTCCTGCCGCATGGTGCGCAGCTTCACGATCCAGAATTCCTCGCCATAAAGGCCGACGCGCTGCTGGCGGTAGAATGCGGGGCCCTTGCTGTCGAGCTTCACCAACAGGGCGGCCAGCAGGATGATGGGGCCGGTCAGCAGCAGCAGGATCGAACTGGCGAGGACGTCGAACAGCCGCTTGGCGATGCTGGACAGGCGGCGGCCCGCCGAAAAGCCGTCGGAGAAGATCAGCCAGCTCGGATTCACGCTGTCCAGGTCGACACGGCCGGTTTCCCGCTCCAGGAAGGTGGAGATCTCGTTCACATGGACGCCGGTGGTCTTGATGCGCAGCAGGTCGCTCAGCGGCAAGGCGTTGCGCCGTTCCTCCAGCGCCAGCACCACCTCGCTCGCGGCCAGGCGGACGACGAAATCGGCGAGATTGTAGATGGCGCTGCGGTTGATCGCCTCCGGGATCACCTGCGCGCCGTCATTCATCGCGATGTAGCCGACGACGAGGAAGCCCGATCCCTTGCGCTGCTCGATCTCCCGGATGCGGTCGGCGCGATTGCCCGCGCCCAGCACGACCAGCCGCCGCTTGAACGCTTCGCCGCCGAGCATCGATCCCAAAAGGACGCGGATCGCCAGCAGCAGGGCAATGGCGAGTCCCATGGCGTAAAGCGAATTGGACCGCCAGAGCGTGATGTCCGGCAGCAGGAAATGCATGACCGACAGGAACAGCACGCCCAGCGAAATCGCGACCAGCAGCCGCGCCAGCGCGTAGCGGATCGATTGCAGCGCCTCCGGCCCATAGACGCCGACCGCGATCATCGCTGTCTGTATGGCCAGGCCGAAGCTGAGCAGCGGCGCGATGCGGGTCGACACATGATCGACCTCCATGCCGATCTGGCGGGCGCGCAGAATCCACCCGCCTTCAGCCGCCGCCATCAGCAGCATGAAGTCCAGAAGGCCGAGCAGCAGGACCGCATGCGGCACATAATGTTTGAACAATCTTATCATTCGTCGCGCGTTCCCGCTGCGCCCGGCGGGCAGGTGACAGCCGGATCAGCTTACAGGCGCTGTAAGGAAATCCGACACTGTCAGGGACAATGCACGACAATCACAAAGATTTTCTGAACGGGACCACCGACCATGCCGACGAAGCGGCAGGGGCGATCAATTCTGGTTGCGAAGCGCATCCGCGGCGTTCTTCGCCGCGTGCCCCACCACATGGGCGGCGCTGTCGACGGAACCGGCTGCCTTCATAAGGGCGTCGGCACGGCTATCGTCGCGTTCCTTCGTCATGTAGAAAAAGCCGATCGCCAGCACCAGCGCCAGGGCGACCAGAAGGAATATGATCAGGCTTCCCCGCGACCGGCCCGGCAAGGAAGCCGGTTCGAAGGGTTCGTCCTTACGACCTTCGTCCATTCTCCTTCTCCCGATCCTCGCATACCGAGGCGGAGAGTATAGCACAGATCACTCCACGTCGGAGTCGGTATCTTCACCTGTTTCCCGGGATTCCCGGCCCCGGCTCAACCGGTCGACATCGTCCATGATCTCGTCCAGCACCGCGGCGTCGCTGCTTTCCTGGCTGCGGCGGGATGGCAGTTCGCCATTTTCCAATATCTGCTCCAGCGCGGCGCGGCCGCGGGCGACGCGGCTCTTGATGGTGCCCACGGCGACGCCGCAGATTTCGGCGGCTTCCTCATAGGCGAAGCCGCCCGCGCCGACCAGGATCAGCGCCTCTCGCTGGGGCTGCGGCAATTGCAGCAAGGCGCGCTGCATGTCGGACAGTTCGACATGCTTGTCCTGCCCGGCGGGCGCGGCAAGCAGGCGGTCGGCCGCCAGATCGTCCCAATCGCCCCGGAAGCGGGAACGGCGCATCTGCGACAGATAATGATTGCGCAGGATGATGAAGGTCCAGGCACGCATGTTGGTGCCCGCCTGGAAGCGGCTGCGCGCGGCCCAGGCCTTCAGCAGCGTTTCCTGCACCAGATCGTCCGCGACATCGCGATTGCCGGACAGGGACCGTCCAAAGGCGCGCAGATGGGGGATGACCGCCGCCAGTTCCCGCTTGAAATCGGTGTCTGAAAGCGTTTCGCGCTCAACATCCTGGCCCACGCCGTCGCTCATGGTAACAACCCCTTCACCGGCTGTCGCCCTCGCTGCATGAACGGAAGTCGTCAAAGCCATATGTGCGTCCGCATCCCAATCTTTTTCTTCTCAAGGACCAATTGCCGCAACCGCGTTCAATGGCCCCACAATATCACAATCATCACGATGATCGCGAGTGTCAGTGAAACGCCGAGCACGTAACGCACGATATGCGGCGTCGAGCCCGCCCTGGCTTCTTCCGTCGCAATATGCTGCTCCTGTTCGACCATGGGTCGCTCCCGATCGTTACGCATCAATAACGCGGGTCGTGGACCGGGGTTCCCCTTCTTTCCAGCCTAATTTCAGAAAGCCGCGCGCGACGTCAGGCCGGCGCGGTCGCTTCGTCGAAGAACAGCGCCTGAGAAATCGCGGCCTTGACGGTCGAACGCTGGAAAGGCTTGGTGATGAGGAAGGTCGGCTCCGGCCGTTCGCCCGTCAGCAGGCGTTCGGGGAAGGCGGTGATGAAGATCACCGGAACGGAGAATTCGGCGAGGATGTCCTTCACCGCATCGATGCCGCTCGAATCGTCGGCAAGCTGGATGTCCGCCAGCACCAGCCCGGGCCGTTCCGCCATGGCTTCGCGCACCGCATCCTCGCGCGTGACGGCGATGGCGGTGACTTCATGCCCCAGGTCGCGAACGATGGTCTCTATATCCATCGCGATGATCGGCTCATCCTCGATGATCAGCACCTTGGCGCGGGTCTGCGCCTCGATCTCGCTCAGCGCTTCCTTGACCAGCGCTTCCACGTCGTCGCTGTCCAGGCCGATCAGATAGCCGACGTCATCGACGGTAAATCCCTCCAGCGCCGTCAGCAGCAGCGCCTGGCGCGGCAGCGGCGTCAGGCGGGCGAGTCGTGCCTGCGCGATCGCCTCCTGCCCGTCGGCGCCGGTCAGCACCGGCCCGTCTTCCAGATGGGACGAGGACCAGATCGCATGGAAAGTCTTGTAGAGGCCAAGGCGCGGATCGACATTCGACGGGAATTCGTCGGGCGCCGCCACGATCGCCTCCAGCGTGGCGCGCACATAGGCATCGCCGTGCGCCTGGCTGCCCGTCAACGCACGCGCGTAGCGCCGCAGGAAAGGAAGGTGGGGGTGCAGTTGCTGACCAAGCGACATCTGTAAAAATTCTCCCAGCCCATCGGGCGCCTTGTCCTATGTTAAAGCCACGCCTTAACCAAAATGCCGAAACATTCGCCGGAATGGGAGGATGGATGGACGATGCCGATGTGGCAAGCCCCCTTACCCCCTTTCAGAATGGAAATGCTTCGGGCATGACCGCCCGCGTCGCCTTCCATTCTCGCCACCGACCTCGTGCGGCGGGCAAAAAATGCTTCGCCAAGGGAACCAACGACCAACGGATTTGTTTCACTGCCGTTCGGTTTTTTCGAAAATCTTTGGAATTTTGTGTTTTGATTTCCCTGACGCCGAATTGACGTCATAGGGGAAAGCCGCAAAAAGAGCAGGCTGGCATGACATTGATGGCTGCAGAGGGGCGTGTTTTGGTTGCTTCAACGACGGAACGGGATGTGACGGGAGGGGACAAGAAAGATGTCGGCACCAACACTCCGGATTCTGGCGTGAAGGGCAGTGTCGCCCGCAAGAAACGCACATCGGCCGCGAAGGACGACGGCCAGGTCGCTAATGCCCTGCGATCCGTCTATCAGCGCGCGGTTGACGAGGATATTCCCGCGGAAATGCTTGACCTTCTCAGCAAGCTCGACTGACTCTCCCTGATCGGCCGGACCGGGGGGAGCCGGAAACAAGCGGAGGGGACATGGCGCATCTGGTAAAATCCGGCCGGCGAGCGACGCTCTCCCCGAAGAATCGGCGTTCGATGTTCAGCGTCAGGTAAATGGACAGAATATCCCCACCGCCGCCGGCCGAAGGCATGCCTCCCCCGGCCGCTTCCTTCATTCAGAGATTGAACGCGGTTTCCCATTCCACCGGCGTCAAGATGTTCCTCATCCTGACGCTGGCCCTGCTGCCGCTAGGCCTGATCGCCTTGGTCGCTTCGCTTCAGGCGATCCGCACCACCGACCTGGAAAAGGAAGCGCTGCTGCGCGTGGCGGTAACGCAAAGTGCGCGCAAATTGTCCGCCGATCTCGCGTCCGACCGAACGGCGCTGATGCTGACGGCCAATGCCTTTGCGACATCCGGCCCCGATCCGGCGATGTGCGCGCGCCTTTCGGCCTTCCTGACCTCTCACGACCGTGGCGGCGGCCGCTATTATATCTACGACCGCTCGGGCCGGCGGCTTTGCGGTTCCACCCTGCCTGAACCGCCGGGCCTTCCCCGGTCGGAACGTTTCGGCGATGCCGCCGCGCAGTTGTTGACGGATTCGCCCTATCTCATCAGCCGGGCGCGGAGCGCCAACGGCGCGGTGGTCGCCATCGCTTATTATCCGCGCGGCTATCTGGAGGCGATGACCAACCCGGCGGGCACGTTGCAGAACCGGCAGATCACCTTGAATGAGGGCGGCCGCAGCCTGCTCATCACCCGTCCGGCCGGCCTTTCGGGCGGGCATAGCACCACGCTTTCCGCCCGGCTCGACCCGCCTGACATCGTCCTCACCATGACGGTGCGCGATCCCCCGGTCACGATCGCGCGCATGTTGTCGCTGTTCCTGCCGCTGGTCATGTGGTTCGCCGCGGCGGCCATTGGCTGGTTCGTCGTCAACCGCCTTCTGATCCGGCCGCTGGTGCTGCTGCGCCGCACGGTGGCGGCCTATGAACCCGGTCAGGTGCTGGAACCGATGCGCCGCATCCGCACCCCGGCGCAGGAGATCGTGGCGCTGGGCGACACCTTCCGCGAAATCAGCGAGGATGTCGCCACCCATGAAGCGGAGATGGCGGAGGGCCTGGAAACCCAGCGAAAGCTGACGCGGGAGGTCCATCACCGGGTCAAGAACAACCTCCAGATCATTGCGAGCCTGATCAACCTGCACGCGCGATCCGCCCATGACGCCGAAGCGGTCGAGGCCTATGCGACTATCCAGCGGCGGGTCGATGCGCTGTCGGTCGTCCACCGCAACCATTATGCCGAGTTGGAGGAACATCGCGGCGTCGGCGTGCGGTCGCTGATCAGCGAACTGTCGGCCAGCCTGCGCGGCACCGCCCCGGCCGAGGCGCGCCGCTTCGCCATTCAGATCGACAGCGACAATCTGCACATCAGCCAGGACGTCGCCGTGCCCATCGCCTTCCTGCTGACCGAGCTGGTGGAACTTGCCATGCTGTCCAATCCGCGCACGGCGATGCGGATCTCCGTGCAACTGGAACCGGGCCGCACCGACCGGGCGGTGCTCCACATCCTCTCGCCGGCGCTGCGCGGATCGCCGGACATGACTGCCCGGCTGGAGGAGCGCTACGGACGGGTGCTCACCGGCCTGTCACGCCAGTTGCGCGCACCGCTGGACCATGATCCGGAGACGGGCGACTATGCGATCGTCATTACGGTGCTGGAATAGGCGTTCGGGGAGCTTACCCCCTCAGGCCCGCTGATAATCCCGCCGGAAATCCGCTGCGAAACCTTGAAAGCGCCCGATGGCGATGCTGTCCCGAATCCCCTGCATCAGCGCCTGGTAGAAATGGATATTATGCTGCGTCATCAGCATCGCGCCCAGCATCTCGCCGGCCTTGACCAGATGGTGCAGATAGGCGCGGCTCCAGGTCGTGCAGACCGGGCAACCGCAGCGCGGATCGAGCGGCCCCTTGTCCTCCGCAAAGCGCGCATTGCGGATATTGAGCGGCCCGGCCCAGGTGAAGGCCTGACCGTTGCGCCCGCTGCGGGTGGGCAATACGCAGTCGAACATGTCGATCCCCCGTTCCACCGCGCCGACAATGTCGTCCGGCTTGCCCACTCCCATCAGGTAGCGCGGCTTGTCGGCCGGCAGCATGCCGGGCGCGAAATCGAGCGTGGCGAACATCGCCTCCTGCCCCTCGCCCACGGCCAGCCCGCCGACGGCATAGCCGTCGAAGCCGATGTCGATCAGCTTTTCCGCCGAAATCCGCCGCAGGCCCTCGTCCAGCGATCCCTGTTGGATACCGAACAGCGCCGCCCGCTCCGCATGTTCCGCCCCTGCATCGAACCCGTCTCTGGAGCGTTTCGCCCAGCGCATGGAACGCTCCATGGACTTCGCCGCCTCGTCATGGGTGCAGCCGTTCCTGGTGCACTCGTCGAAAGCCATGACGATGTCGCTGTCCAGCAACCGCTGGATCTCCATCGAACGCTCGGGCGTCAGCATATGCCTGGAGCCGTCGATATGGCTGGAAAAGGCGACCCCCTCCTCGCTCATCTTCGTCAGCGCGCTGAGGCTCATCACCTGATAACCGCCGCTATCGGTCAGGATCGGCCTGTCCCAGCCCATGAAGGCGTGCAGGCCGCCCAGTCGCGCGACGCGCTCCGCCCCCGGACGAAGCATCAGATGATAGGTGTTGCCAAGAATGATGTCTGCGCCGGCTGCACGCACTTCGGCCGGACGCATCGCCTTCACCGTGGCGGCGGTGCCGACCGGCATGAAGGCAGGCGTGCGAATCTCGCCCCGGCGCATCTGGATGGCGCCCGTGCGGGCCTTGCCGTCGGTCGCGGCGATCGAAAAGGAGAAGCGGGGATTTGTCACAGCGCGCGCTGTACGGTCGAAAGAGGCGCCAGACAAGGCCGCAAAGCCGCGCTTCAGCCCTTCTTGCGCAGCCCGTCAAGCGCAACGATCGCGTCGACATCGAACCCTTCGACCCGGCGGTAATTGCCGATGAAACAAAGGCAATCCGCAGCCAGGCTGAGCTGCCATGACTCACCTTGCAGGTCGTGCAGCAGCAGGGTCACAAGCTGCCTGTCGGTTCGGGGCGTGTTCATGGCGATGATCGTAATTAATAAAGGTTAACAAAGGCCTGCGCCCGATTTGCGACAAGTTTTCAAAGAAGCTATTTGTTGCATAAATACAACAAAACTCCGCGATTGGCCAGTTTTTAGGCGACATCCCTGCAACAGTTGCTGTTAAAAATGGTTAATTGCGGGGCAATAGCTTTCGGCGCGATTGCATAAGCGCGGCAACCCTGTTCTGCTTAACATCTGTTGCAGTTTGGGGGCTCAGATGGTTGATTCCGGACGATTTAATTCCGGCCGTGAACATATGGACGATCTGACTCCCGCCCCTCTTCCGGCGGAGGAGGATGTCGTGGCTGCCGTTACGGAAAGCATGGCCTCGACGCCGGACGTCGGCACCTCGACCATGTTCGACCTCGGCCAGATCGACATAAGCTGGGAGGCGGATGCCGCTACGCTCTGGGCGTTCATGACGCCATCGAATCGACCGAATTTCAGCCCCGCCATGTTGCGTGACGTCCGCTATTGGTATGTGGAGACCAAGCGACTGTTCGATGCGGGCAAGCTGCCGGTCAAATATATGGTGGCCGGATCGCGTTTTCCCGGCGTTTTCAACCTGGGCGGCGATCTGGAACTGTTCGCCGGCTGCATCGAGCGTGGCGACCTGCCCGGTCTTGTCGACTATGGCCATGCCTGTATCGACGTGGTTCATCGCACCTGGCGCAATGGCGACCTTCCCGTTATTTCCATTGCGCTGGCACAGGGCGATGCGTTGGGTGGCGGCTTCGAAGCCTTGCTCTGCTTCGATGTCGTGATTGCCGAACGCAGTGCGCGCTTCGGTCTGCCCGAAATGCTGTTCGGCCTTTTCCCCGGCATGGGGGCTTATTCCATCCTCGCGCGCAAGCTGGGTCGGCTGGCGGCCGAACGGATGATCCTGTCCGGCAAGGTCTATACCGCGCAGGAGATGCACGACATGGGCATTATCCACACGCTGGTGGAGGATGGCGAGGGTGAGCAGGCCGTCCGCGACTATATCGCGGCCAGCCTGCCCCATCATGCCGGTCATGTCGGGGTGTTCCAGGCAGGCCGACGCGTCGATCCGCTGGAGTATGAGGAACTGAAGGACATCGTCGAGAATTGGGCGGCCACTGCACTCAAGCTCGATCTGAAGGACGTGCGGATGATGCGCCGCCTGGCCTCGGCCCAAACCCGCCTGCATAGATAGGATCAGGCGCGCCGCCGGTCCTGGAGCATGGCGACGCTGCCGCTATCGTCATCCATCTGCCGCATCATCTCCAACACCTGCACCGCAGGGACTGGCCGGCTAAGCACGAAACCCTGCACATTGGTGAAGCCCATTTCGCGGGCGCAACGCAGTTGATCGTCGGTTTCAATCCCCTCCGCCACGGTTTCGACATCCAGGGCGTGGGCCAGATAGGCGACCGACTGGGCAATCGCCCTGTGGCGTGAATTCTCCTCGACGCCACGCATGAAGCTCTGGTCGACCTTGATCGTGTCGAAGGCATAGTCGCGCAGATAACCCAGCGAGGAATAGCCGGTCCCGAAATCGTCCAGCGCCAGTCGCAGGCCGATCCGCTGGAGATCGGACAGGATCAGGTTGGTCCGGCCGCTATCCTCCAGGAAGATCGACTCGGTCACCTCCAGTTCCAGCCGACGCGCCCTCAGTCCTGATTGCATCAGCGCCGCGATGACCGCGCGGGGAAGGCTGTCGCTCTTGATCAACACCGGGGAGATATTGACCGCGACGCGGACATTCTCATCCCATTCCATCGCATCCTGGCAGGCCTGCTCCAGCGCCCAGGCCGTGATCGGTTCGATCATCGAGCAGCTCTCCGCGATGGGGATGAACTCCGCAGGGGAAATGCGGCCGAGCGTCGGATGATCCCATCGCATCAGGGCCTCGCAAATCGTGATCTTGCCGGTTTTCGTGTCGAAGATCGGCTGGTAGTGCAGCACCAGCTCATTATTCGCCATGGCGCCGCGCAGGCCCATTTCCAGATCGTAGGTGCGGTTCTGCCGCTCCTTCATCGACCAGGCGAATTGCGCATGGCGGTTTCGGCCCGCATGCTTCGCCTGATACAGCGCCATGTCGGCATGCTGGAGCAGTTCGTCGCTGTCCTGTCCGTCCCCCGGCGCAACCGCGATCCCCATGGACGCGGTCACGCCGAGACTATAGCCGCCGACGTCGAAATCATGCGTGAATTCGGCCATTACATCGTCCGCGATCCGCTCCGCTTCGGCCCGGCTGGCGCCGGGGCAGATCAGCACGAACTCATCTCCTCCGAATCGCGCGACATGGCCGCGCCCATCCAGCGCGCGAGACAGCCTTTCAGCGACCCTGCATAGAAGCTGGTCGCCGATCATATGTCCCAGGGAGTCGTTGATTTCCTTGAAGCGGTCCAGATCCATCCAGAACACCGCCATCGGATCCTGATCGGATCGTCGTCCATCGAACATCTCGCGCAGCCGCATCTGCATCGCCATGCGGTTTTCGACACCCGTCAGGCTGTCGAAGCGGGCCAAACGCTCAAACTTGGTGGCGAGCTGCGTCTTTTCATATTTGCCCTGCAATGCCTCCAGAACGATGCGATGCGTCGTCTTGGTAATGTCCGCCATGGCGAAGATCATCAGGAAGCAGAGAATTCCCAGAACCGTATAACTCAGTCCACCCGCGAGGACGAGGCCCAGCGAGGTAGGCAGCAGGGATAGACATGTCTGTCCCACCGCGACGTGAATGCGGCCAGCATTACGACCTGAAATACCGCCGGAATAGGACGCCACCAGGCAAACGGCCAATACGTGGAGCGTCGCGTCCTCCGAAAGCAGGAGAGTCGCGAAGGTCAATATTCCGAGGAGCGCGGCATAGGCCCAGGCACCCAATTCATAAGCCAGTCCCCAAATAGGCTGGGTTACACCGTTCTGATGGGCAAGCTGCCGCTCGAAATAAACGGCCGAGATCGACCGGCTGAGCCCGACGAGACAGATCAGGACCGCAATCGCGGTGATGGCGGGTAGCCGCGCATGCCATGCGATCACCAGCCCCAGCGCGCCGCCGGCAACCGCACCGATCATCAGCGAGGCGGGAGAGGCATAAAGGGATTTGACGAGATTCGCCTGCACTTCAGCGCTTTGCTGGGTGTCCGGCGTCATGCGCCCTCGCAGGGATGCGAGCAAGTTTCGTTCAGGGCGTGACACGTCATCGCCACCATTGCCGAAACATGATTTCCATTTGGTAAATCGCGCCGTCCAAAAGAAGCGGGAATTAGCGGATTGTTACGGAATCGACCGGCCATCGCGACCTATGCTCGCAAGGCAGGGCAAGAGGGGCTTGCTTTCCCCGATCGTAGCCGGAAAATAGCGTCATCGTGTCATATCATCCTCTGCATCGCCCGGTCTGGAACGCCCTCAACAGCGGCTGGAAGCCCTTGGCCGAAGGGGATGCGCTCGCGCTGCGGATCGATCCTCGCTACGGGCCCTTTGCCGCTGCGGCGGACGGCAGTCCGGCGGCGCGATCGGCGTTGGCTGCGCTTGTGCCCGAACAGGGGGAGCTGTGGATCGTCGAACCCGATGCGCAAACGCCGCCGGCCGGCACGCGCCTGGTCCGCGAAGCGATGCTGGCGCAGATGGTGGCGGAGGAGATTCCGGGCGATGCGCCGTCCTTGGAACCCGTCGTGCTGACAGATGATGATGCGACGGAAATGCGTGCTCTTGCATTGATGACGAAGCCTGGTCCCTTCCTGCCGCTGACCCATCGGCTCGGTCGCTTCATCGGCATCAAGGAGCGGGGCAGGCTGATCGCCATGGCGGGAGAGCGGATGCGTATGCCGGGCTTTGCCGAGGTCAGCGGCGTCTGCACTCATCCCGACCATCGCGGGCGGGGCTATGCGAAGGGTCTGATGCAGATCGTTGCCAGGGCCATGCTGGAACGCGGAGAAATGCCGTTCCTGCATGCCTATGCCGCACATGAGGCGACGGTGGCGCTCTACGAAACGCTCGGCTTTCGGATAAGGGCGCGGATGCACATGATGGTGGTCGCCCGGATCTGAGCCATCTCGCTGCGGAGCCTGCCCGAGGGCTCGCCCGCCCAGAATATGCGGGGATTCGGCCCATGACGGGCTGCAAATGGCGGCTTTCTGCGCCTCCGGTGCCCACATATTGAAGTACGCTGCGTCGAAACGAGTCGCGCGCCTCGTTCGAGTGCCTTCGCAGGAGCATGATGCGGCCTGGGGCGAACGTCAAAACTCTGTCGTGAAGCCCCTACTCAAGCTTACGCAACAGCGTTGCCCGTCGGTTCCGGCCAGACACTCAGCCGATATGCGTCAACCGCTCCAGCGTGATCCAGCCTTCCACATAATTGGCATAATAGAGGCCGAACAGAACCGCCGACAGGACCGTCGCCCGAAGGGCAACGACGCCCGGACGAAAATTGCTGGGCGCGCTGTCCGCCTGCCCCGGCCGCAGCGCCTCGCCCGTTTCATCGGGCGTGCGAATGCCGAAGGGCAGCACGATGAAGGCGCTGATCACCCAGAACAGCACGTAAATGGCAAAGATCGCATACCAATTCATGCGCAAAGGGCTTAGGCGCGAATGAGCAGCACGTCCACCACCGGCTTCTTGCCCGTCCAGCGGGTGGCCGTGCGCCGTACCGCCAGCCTGACCCGTTCACGCAGCGCCTCTTCCTCCTGCGATCCTTTGGGTACAGCGCCCGCAGCCTCCTCGGCCGCCTCCTCCAGAAAGGCGGCCTTGTCCTCTTCCACCGGCACGCCCTGGGTGCGCAAGGCGGGGGAACCGATCACCCTGCCCTTGCCGTCCAGCGCCACCGCGACGCTGATCTGGCCATGCAGCGCAACCTTGCGCCGCTCGTTCATCGTCGCTCCGTCAGCGGGCAGGATGACGTCGCCATCCAGCACCAGCCGTCCCGTCGTTTCGTTGCCGATGACCTCCGGCCCGTTGGGCGCCAGCCGCAGCACATCGCCATTGGACTGCACCACCGCATGGGGAACGCCGCTCGCCAGACCCAGCCGCGCCTGCTCGGCCATATGCCGCCGCTCGCCATGGACCGGCAGCAGGATTTGCGGCCGTACCCAGCGATACATGGCTTCCAACTCGGGACGACCCGGATGGCCGGAAACATGCACCTCCGCCTGACGATCCGTCACCATCAGCACGCCCTTGGCCGCCAGTGCGTTCTGGATGCGGCCGATGGCGATCTCATTGCCCGGAATCTGCTTCGAGGAGAAGACGACCAGATCGCCCTCGTCCAACTTGATGGGGTGGCTGTCGAAGGCGATGCGCGACAAGGCGGCCCGCGCCTCCCCCTGCCCGCCAGTGGCGATGATCATCACCTCATTATGCGGCAAGGCCATCGCATCGTCCCAATCGACGGTCGGCGGGAAATCCCTGAGATAACCCGCCGTCCGCGCCGTCGAGATGATCCGGTCGAGCGACCGCCCCGCCACGCAGAGCTTGCGCCCCATGGCATTGGCAACCTCCCCCAAGGTCTGCAACCGCGCGGCATTGGACGCGAAGGTCGTGACCAGCACGCGCCCTTTAGCGCCCTCGATGGTCTGCATAAGCCCCACGCGCACATCGCCTTCGGAGCCGCTGGCTTCGGGATTGAAGACGTTGGTGCTGTCGCACACCAGCGCCAGCACCCCCTCGTCGCCAATGGCCGCCAGTTCCTCGGGCGTGGAGGGCTGGCCCAGCAGCGGCGTTTCGTCCAGCTTCCAGTCGCCGGTATGGAAGATTTTGCCATAGGGCGTGTCGATCAGCACCGCATTGCCTTCGGGAATCGAATGCGCCAGCGGCACATAGCGGAAACCGAAGGGCCCCAGGGCGAAGCTGCCCTCATTGTCGATCACGTTGAGCTCGACATCCTGGGTCAGCCCCTCTTCCTCCAGCTTCAGCCGGATCAGCCCCGCGGTGAAGGGCGTCGCATAGAGCGGCACGCCCAGATCGGCCGCGAGATAGGGAATGGCGCCGATATGGTCCTCATGCCCGTGGGTCAGCACGATGCCCAGCAGATCGTCCTTGCGATCCTCGATGAAGCTCAGGTCCGGCAGCACCAGCTCCACGCCGGGATAGGCGGGATCGGCAAAGGTCAGGCCCAAGTCGACCATCACCCATTTGCCCTGGCAACCGTAGAGATTGACATTCATGCCGATCTCCCCCGAGCCGCCAAGGGCCAGGAAGATCAGCTCATTTCCGGGTATCATTCTGTTTTCAAACTCCGTTCATACAGCAATGCGAGGCCCTGGATCGTGAGATCGGGCGCGATCGCATCGAAAATATCGCTATTGTCGTCGAAGAGGACCGCCAGGCCCCCCGTTGCAATCACCTTGGCGGGACGGCCGATTTCCGCACGTATGCGGGCGACCAGCCCCTCCATCATCGCCACATAGCCCCAGAAGACGCCGATATGCATCTGCGCTTCGGTGGTGCGGCCGATAACCGACCGGTTCTCCGGCGGCGCAATCGCGATCTTGGGCAGCTTCGCCGCCGCCGCGACCAGCGCATCCAGCGACAGGTTGATGCCCGGCGCGATGATGCCGCCCTTGTAAGCGCCGTGATAGTCGATGACGTCGAAGGTCGTCGCCGTACCAAAATCGATGACGATCAAATCCTCGCGATAGAGATGGTGCGCGCCGATGGCGTTTACAACCCGGTCCGCTCCGACCGAGGCCGGTTCGGCCACGTCGAGTTCGATGCCCCACTCCACCGGCGCCTGACCGGCGATGAGCGCGGTCGTCCTGAAATATTTATCGGCCAGCACCTGAAGATTGTGCAGCGCGCGCGGCACGACGGTCGCGATGATGACCGCCTCCACATCGGCAATCTTATAGCCCTCCAGCATCAGGAGCTGGTTCAGCCATACCGCATATTCGTCGGCGGTGCGCCGCGGATCGGTCGCGATCCGCCAGCGGGCGCGAATCTCCCGCCCTTCGAGCAGCGCAAAAACCACATTGGTGTTACCCGCGTCGATCGCGAGAAGCATGGCCGATCCCCGATGTCAGATGAGAAGGATGTCGCCGGCATGAATGGCACGGCTCTCGCCATTCGCCAAGCGCAGGATCAGCATCCCATGGCGGTCGAGCGTGTCGAATGTGCCTTCCACCGTGTCGCCATCGGGCTGCACCACGCGCATCGGCGTGCCGGCAGGATGGGCATTGAGCAGCCAATGCGTCCGCACCGGCTCCAGCCCCTGCGCGCGCCAGATCGCCAGCCAATGGGCGAACAATTCCGCAAGCCGCACCTGCAGAGCAGCCGCGTCGGCCTCTGGCGCGCCCTGCGCGAATAGGCTCGTCACCGGCCGGTCGAACCCGGTCGGATGCCCGGCCACGTTGACGCCGATCCCCGCAACAATGGCATCGCCCGCCCGCTCCAGGAGGATGCCGGCGATCTTCGCGCCGTCCACCAGCACGTCATTGGGCCATT
Organism: Sphingobium fuliginis; assembly: GCF_004152845.1. Lineage (GTDB taxonomy): Bacteria > Pseudomonadota > Alphaproteobacteria > Sphingomonadales > Sphingomonadaceae > Sphingobium > Sphingobium fuliginis. Next base: position 19,911 of record NZ_SEON01000011.1, on the reverse strand, counting down.
TGATCCGCGCCTGCCCCTTGCAAAGCGGCGCCACCAACGCATGCACGGCGTTGCCCGCGACCAGCGCCAGCGTATGCGGCAACGGGTCGCCCCCCCGCAACCGGATCAGCGTCGAACAATAGAGATTGCCGTCGGGACTTTCCCAGCTGCGCCCCATGCGCCCGCGTCCGCCGGTCTGCCGCCCCGCGCGCAACCAGCAGCCTTCAGAAACGCCTTGCTCCACCAACGCCAGCATGTCGGCATTGGTGGAGCCAGTCTCCTCGACGAAGCGAAGCTCGGTCAGAACAGCGACGCCGCGGCCGCCGCGCTCGCCTTGTCGAGGACGGGATTGAGGAAATAGCCGAAGACGATCACCACGGCGCAGGCCGTCAGGATGATATTCTCAACCGCACCGCCACGCGCTTCATAGGGCGCCGCCGGCTCGTCGAAATACATCGTCTTGATGATCTTCAGATAATAGAAGGCGCCGATCACCGACATGGCGATACCGAAGGCCGCCAGCGCCGTCAGGCCCGCCGCGACGGCCGCGTCGAACACCAGGAACTTCGCCCAGAAGCCGAAGAGCGGCGGAATGCCGGCCATGGAGAACATGAAGATCGCCAGCGCCGCCGCCAGACCCTGGCGCGAGCGCGAAAGGCCCGCAAGGCTGGCGATGGTCTCGACCGGACGCCCCTCCGCATCGCGCATCTGCAGGATGCAGGCGAAACCGCCGATGGTCATGACGACATAGATCGCCATGTAGCTCATCGTCGCCGCCGCGCCCGCGGGCGTGCCGGTGGCAAGGCCGATCAACGCGAAGCCGACATTGTTGATCGACGAATAGGCCATCAGCCGCTTGATGTTGGTCTGGCCGATGGCCGCCACCGCACCGAAGAGGATCGAGGCGAGCGCAACGAAGATCACGACCTGCTGCCAGTCGAGGCCCGCCGGCCCCAGCGCCTCTATCGCGACGCGGACGGTAAGGCCGATGGCCGCCACCTTGGGCGCGCTGGCGAAGAAAGTCGTGACCGGGGTGGGCGCACCTTCATAGACGTCCGGCGTCCACATGTGGAACGGCACGGCGCTGATCTTGAAGGCGAGACCGGCAAGCACGAACACCAGGCCGAAAAGCTCGCCCTTCGACACACCGTCGCTCAGCGCGACCGCGATGCCGTCGAAGCTGGTGCCGCCGGTAAAGCCATAGAGCAGCGCCGAACCATAGAGCAGGATGCCGCTCGCCAGCGAACCCAGGACGAAATATTTAAGGCCCGCTTCGGACGACCGCTCGTCCTGCCGCATGAAGCTCGCCAGCACATAGGCGGCAAGGCTCTGCATTTCGAGGCCGACATAGAGCGTCAGCAGGTCGCCCGCCGACACCATCATGCCCATGCCGATCGAGGAGAAGAGGATCAGCACCGGATATTCGGCCCGCAGCGCGCCACCCACCAGGAAGTAGCGCGGCGCAAGCAGGATGGCCGCCGCCCCCGCGCCATAAATTAGCGCCTTGGCGAAGACGGAGAAGGCATCGGCGCGCACCAGCCCGTCAAAGGCATCGGGCCCATGCGCCAGCGAAGTGGACAGCGCCAGGCCTGCGATAGCCAGCGTCAGCACCGACAGCCAGTTCACCAGCCGCGCCGTCGCATCGCCGCCATAAGCTGCGATCAGCATCAGGATCAGGCCGCCGGCCGTCAGGATCAGTTCCGGCAAGACCGCCAGAAGGGAAGCGGAATCAATCATCAGTGCGCCTCCCCGTGCGCAGGGGCTTCTTCATGATGGGCAGCCTCGGCAGCCGGAACGGCCGCCCCCATCTTGATCTGGGAATCGCCCGCCGGCCTGGCGGAGGCGACGCGCGCTTCGAGCGCGCGGATATCGGAACGCATGGGCGCCAGGAAGCTCTCCGGATAGACGCCCATCCACAGCACCGCCGCCGCGATCGGCGCCAGCAGCCAGATTTCGCGCGCGGACAGGTCCGGCATCGCGGCCGCATCGGCATTCTTCTGCTCGCCATAGGCGATCCGGCGGTAGAGATAGAGCATATAGGCCGCGCCCAGGATGATGCCGGTGGTGCAGACCAGCGCCACCCAGCTCGACGCCTGGTAGATGCCCATCAGCGACAGGAATTCACCCACGAAGTTGCTGGTGCCCGGCAGGCCGACCGACGCCATGGTGAACAGCATGAACAGCACCGCATATTTCGGCATGTTGATGCTGAGGCCGCCATAACGGCTGATCTCGCGGGTATGGAGCCGATCATAGATGACGCCGACGCAGAGGAAGAGAGCGCCCGACACCAGGCCATGGCCCAGCATCACCATCATCGCGCCTTCGATGCCCGCCTGGTTGAAGGCGAACAGGCCGACGGTGACGATGGCCATGTGCGCCACTGATGAATAGGCGATCAGCTTCTTCATGTCCGACTGAACCAGCGCGACGAGGCTGGTATAGACCACCGCGACCATCGACAGGCCCCAGACCAGCGGCGCCAGTTGCGCGGACGCCTCCGGGAACATCGGCAGCGAGAAGCGGATGAAGCCGTAGCCGCCCATTTTCAGCAGCACGCCCGCCAGGATGACCGAACCGGCGGTCGGCGCCTGAACGTGCGCGTCGGGAAGCCAGGTGTGGACCGGCCACATCGGCATCTTGACGGCAAAGCTGGCGAAGAAGGCAAGCCACAGCCATGTCTGGATATGCGGATCGAAATGATAGGCCATCAATGTCGGGATGTCGGTCGTGCCCGCTTCATGCACCATCCACATCATCGCGATCAGCATCAGCACCGAGCCGAGCAGCGTGTAGAGGAAGAATTTGTACGAAGCGTAGATGCGATCCGCGCCGCCCCAGATGCCGATGATCAGGTACATCGGGATCAGGCCGGCTTCGAACATGATGTAGAAGAGGTAGAGATCCTGCGCCGTGAAGACGCCGATCATCAGCACCTCCATGAACAGGAAGGCCGCCATATATTCCGGCACGCGCTTCTCGATCGCGATCCAACTCGCGCCGATGCAGATCGGCATCAGGAATACGGTGAGCGCGATCAGCAGCAGCGCGATGCCGTCGATCCCGAGCGCCCAGGCGAAACGGCCGAAGATCGGCGCATATTCCTGGAACTGCCATTGGGCGGCGGTCCCCGACTGGTCGAAATTCATCCAGAGGATGACGCCCAGCACGAGATCGACCAGCGTTGCGACCAACGCGATCCAGCGGGCCTGATTGGCGCCTGCGAACAGACAGGCGATGGCCCCCGCCATCGGCACTGCCATCATCAGGGAAAGGATGGGGAAGCCGCTCATTATCGTGTCATCGCCCAGGTTGCAGCCGCGGCGAGGCCGATCAGCATCACCAGCGCGTAAGTGTAGAGGTAGCCGGACTGAAGCCGACGGGTGACTTTGTTGCCCTGCACGACCAGCGCAGCCAGGCCGTTAGGCCCGAAGCGGTCGATCAAGCCCACGTCACCGAACTTCCAGAAGAAGCGGCCGATGGCGAAGGCAGGCTTGACGAAGATGAAATGATACAGCTCGTCGAAATACCATTTGTTGAGCAGGAACTGGTACAGCACGCCGAAGGTGGCGACGAAGCGCCGCGGCCAGTCGGTGTGCTTGATATAGGCCAGCCGGGCTATGACCAAGCCGGTCAGCATCACCGTGAACGGTCCGAACTTGACCCAGGTCGGCACTTCATGCGCGGCGTGCATCAGATGACTGTCGAACGCCAGCGCGCCCTTCCAGAACTCTATGCCGCCTTCCGGCCCGATGAACTGGTCATGGAAGAGGAAGCCCGCAAACACCGCACCCAGGCTCAGCACCACCAGCGGGATCAGCATCACCCAGCCGCTTTCATGCGGATGATAGCCGCCGGTGCCGGTCGGCAGGGCATGGGCATCGGTTTCATGCCCGTGCGGATCGTGACCCGCATGCTCCTGCGCCGGTGCGTTGTCGTCCTCCGCGCCATGACCGTGGGTGGCATGTTCGTCATGACCATGGCCATGTGCGTCGTGGACGGCATGCTGGATATGCTCCGATGCGGCCCAGCGGGGCTTGCCGAAGAAGGTCAGGAACACCAGGCGCCAGCTGTAGAAGCTGGTGAGCAGCGCCGCAAACACGCCGACCAGATAGGCGCCGACGCCCGCACCGCCAGACGCATAGGCTGCTTCGAGAATGCCGTCCTTCGAATAGAAGCCTGCAAAGCCATAGCCGACCAGCGGAATGCCGACGCCGGTGATCGCCAGCGTGCCCAGCGTCATCGTCCAGAAGGTGATCGGGATCTCCTTCCGGAGCGCGCCATAGTAGCGCATGTCCTGTTCATGGTGCATCGCGTGGATGACCGAGCCCGCGCCAAGGAACAGCAGCGCCTTGAAGAAGGCGTGGGTGAAGAGGTGGAACATCGCCGCGCCATAGGCGCCGACGCCCGCCGCGAAGAACATGTAGCCGAGCTGCGAGCAGGTCGAATAGGCGATGACGCGCTTGATGTCGTTCTGCACCGTGCCCACGGTCGCCGCGAAAAGGCAGGTGGCCGCGCCGGTGAAGGTCACGAAGCCAAGCGCCGTCGGCGAGGTTTCGAACATCGGCGACAGGCGGCACACCATGAACACGCCCGCGGTCACCATGGTCGCCGCGTGGATCAGCGCCGACACCGGGGTCGGGCCCTCCATCGCGTCCGGCAGCCAGGTGTGGAGGCCAAGCTGCGCCGACTTGCCCATCGCGCCGATGAACAGCAGCAGGCAGAGCACGGTCATGGTGTCGAAACGATGGCCCAGGAAGCCGATGGTCGAACCGGCCATCGATGGCGCGGCCGCCAGGATTTCCGGGATCGAGATGGTGTTGAACACCAGATAGGTGCCGAAAATGCCCATCATGAAACCGAGGTCGCCGACGCGGTTGACGACGAAGGCCTTGATCGCGGCCGCATTTGCGGAGGGTTTACGGAACCAGAAGCCGATCAGCAGATAGGAAGCAAGGCCGACGCCTTCCCAGCCGAAGAACATCTGCAGCAGGTTGTTCGCCGTCACGAGCATCAGCATCGCGAAGGTGAAGAGCGACAGATAGGCGAAGAAGCGCGGCTGGTCCGGCTCCTCCTCCATATAGCCCCAGCTATAGAGATGGACGAGGCTCGACACGCTGGTGATGACCACCAGCATGACCGCCGTCATGGTGTCGACGCGCAGCGCCCATTGCGCATCGAAGCTGCCCGACTGGATCCAGGTGAAGGCCGGGACCACATAGGGCTCGGCATGGCCGGTCAGGAAGCCGATGAAGATCGGCCAGCTCATCGCACAGGATGCGAACAGCGCGCCGGTGGTGACGATCTTCGCGGGCAGCTTGCCAAGGGCCTTGTTGCCAAGACCGGCGATGGCAGCAGCCAGCAACGGGAGAAGGACGATAAGCTGGATCATCGAGCTTTAGCCCTTCATCCGGTTGACATCGTCGACGGCGATGGTGCCGCGACCGCGGAAGTAGATGACGAGGATGGCAAGGCCGATGGCCGCCTCACCCGCCGCGACGGTCAGCACGAACATGCTGAACACCTGTCCCACCAGATCGCCCAGGAAGGCGCTGAAGGCGACAAGGTTGATGTTCACGCTGAGCAGGATCAGCTCGATCGCCATCAGGATGATGATGACGTTCTTGCGATTGATGAAGATGCCCAGCACGCCCATCACGAAGAGGATCGCGCTGACCACCATATAATGCTGAAGGCCGATCACAGCTCCACCCCCTGCCCGACGGGCTGATTGACGTTGCGCACCGCGTCTTCGGGACGGCGGCGGTTCTGGCGGGCGATGTTCTGGCCGCGCACGCCGCTACGGGCGCGATGGGTCAGCACGATGGCGCCGATCATCGCGACCAGCAGGACGATGCCCGCCGCTTCGAACAGGAAGATGTAGCGGGTGTAGAGCAGCGCGCCGATCGCCTGGATATTGCTGAGTTCCGGGTTCACCGGAGCCGCGCGTTGCGCCAGTTCTATGGGGCCCGCGCTCCACAGGCCGATGCCCAGCACGATCTCCGCCAGCAGCACCAGCGCAATCAGCAGCCCGAAGGGAAGGTAATCGACGAAACCGGCGCGCAGTTCGGCGAAATCGATGTCGAGCATCATCACGACGAACAGGAACAGCACGGCAACGGCGCCGACATAGACGATGACAAGGAGCATCGCGATGAATTCGGCGCCCAGCAGGACCATCAGCCCCGCCGCGTTGAAAAAGGCAAGGATCAGCCACAGCACCGAATGAACCGGATTGCGCGACAGGATCGTAAGCGCGCCGCTGCACACCACGATCGCGGCGAACAGGTAAAAGGCAAGCACGTGAATCACAGGATCATGTTCCCCTTCGGCGGCTGCGGCTTAACGGTAGGGCGCATCGGCGGCAAGGTTCGCGGCAATCGCCCGCTCCCACTTGTCCCCATTTTCAAGGAGCTTGGCCTTGTCGTAGATCAGCTCCTCGCGCGTTTCGGTGGAGAACTCGAAATTCGGGCCCTCGACGATGGCGTCCACCGGGCACGCTTCCTGGCAGAAGCCGCAATAGATGCACTTCGTCATGTCGATGTCGTAGCGCGTCGTGCGGCGGCTGCCGTCATCGCGCGGCTGCGCTTCGATGGTGATCGCCTGGGCGGGGCAGATCGCCTCGCACAGCTTGCACGCGATGCAGCGTTCTTCCCCATTGGGATAGCGGCGCAACGCATGCTCCCCCCGGAACCGCGGCGAAATCGGGTTCTTCTCATAGGGGTAGTTGATCGTCGCCTTGGGCTTGAAGAAATATTTCAAGGTCAGGGCGTGCGCCTTCACAAACTCCCAGAGGGTGAAGGATTTGACATAATAGCCGAGGCTCATTGAGCGCCTCCGTAACGCGTGAACATGAGGAAGCCCGACACCAGGAAGACGAACAGCAGCGAGGTCGGCAGGAATATCTTCCAGCCCAGCCGCATAAGCTGGTCATAGCGGTAACGGGGCACCGTCGCCTTCACCCAGGAAAAGACGAAGAAGAAGAAGAATATCTTGGCGAACAGCCAGATGATGCCGGGCACATAATAAAGCGGCGCCCAGTCGATCGGCGGCAGATAGCCGCCCCAGAACAGGATGGCGTTCAGGGCGCACATCAGGATCACGTTCGCATATTCGCCTAGCCAGAACAGCGCGAAGGCCATGGACGAATATTCGGTCTGATATCCCGCGACCAGTTCCGATTCCGCTTCGGTCAGGTCGAAGGGCGCACGCGCCGTTTCCGCCATGGCCGAGATCAGGAACATGATCGCCATCGGGAAGAGCAGCGGGTTGAAGCCGTTGCCGTTCAGGAAGCCATAATAGCCCTTCTGGCTCTCGACGATGGCCGAGATATTGAAGCTGCCGGCCCAAAGCACGACGGTGATCAGGATGAAGCCGATGGAGACTTCATAGCTGATCATCTGCGCGCTGGCGCGGATCGCCGAATAGAAGGGATATTTGGAATTGGACGCCCAGCCCGACAGCACCACGCCATAGACGCCGAGCGACGAGATGGCGAGGATGTAGAGCAGGCCGACATTGATGTTGGCCAGCACCACGCCCACCTGGAACGGAATCACCGCCCAGGCCATCAGAGCGACGGTGAAGGTGATGATCGGGGCGATCAGGAAAAGCGTGCGGTTGGCCGCCGAAGGGATGATGGTTTCCTGCAGGAAGACCTTGGCGCCGTCCGCGAAGGACTGGAGCAGACCGAAGGGACCGACGACGTTCGGGCCGCGGCGCAGCGCCATCGCCGCCCAGATCTTGCGGTCGGCGTAGATGATCATCGCCACCGCCAGCATCAGCGGCAACGCAATCACCAGAATGCCGATGATCGTCGAAAGCAGCCAGGCGCCCTCGAACGGCAGGCCGAGATTTTGGAAGAAAGCGGTCACTCTGCGGCCTCCGCATACGTCTCGCCGTGGATCAGTTCGGCCGAACATTGCTGCATCGTCGGACTGGCGCGGCAGATGGCGTTGGTCAGGTAGAAATCCTTGATCGGAAAGCCGAACTCACCGCTGGCGCCGGTCGGCAGCGACGGAACGGACCAGCCATAATCGGCCAGACCCTCAACGCCCAGCGCCGGAACCGCCCTGGCCATTTCGGCGCGAAGCTGCTCGAAGCTGTCGAAGGGGAGCGTCGCGCCCAGCACTTCCGACAGGGCGCGCAGGATCGACCAATCCTCGCGGGCGTCGCCCGGCGCGAATACGGCCTTTTCGCCGCGCTGCACCCGGCCTTCCAGATTGACGTAGGTGCCGGCCTTCTCGGCATAGCTCGCGCCCGGCAGGATCACGTCCGCCGCATGCGCGCCCTTGTCGCCATGGTGGCCGACATAGACCTTGAAGCTATCCTGGAAGGCCGAATAATCGACCTCGTCCGCGCCCAGCGAGAAGAGCAGCTTGGGCTTCGCCGCAGCCACCGCCTTGATGCCGCCCTGCGCCGCATAGCCGAGCATCAGCCCGCCCATGCGCGCCGCCGCGAAATGCAGGACATTATAGCCGTTCCAGCCTTCTTTCACGAGGCCCAGCGTCTCGACCAGCGCCAGCGTATCGCCATGGGCGCCGTCCTTCGCCAGCACGCCGCCGCCGACGATCATCGCCGGACGCGCGGCCTTGCCGAAGGCTTCCACCACCGCTTCGGGCAGACGGCCAAGCAGCGACGCGTCATTGCCCAGCCACTCGACCTTGTAGGTGAGGTCGACCTGCGGACCGAGCGCAAAGACCTTCGCGCCCTTCTTGATCGCCTTGCGGATGCGGGTGTTCACCAGCGGCGCTTCCCAGCGCAGATTGGTGCCCACCAGCAGGATCACGTCAGCGGTTTCAAGACCGTTGAGCGTGGTGTTGAAGTTGACCGCGCTCAGGCTCGACACGTCATAGGCGAGCCCGGTCTGACGGCCTTCGAGCAGCGAGCCACCCAGCCTCTCGACCAGCACCTTGCCCGCGAACATCGTCTCGCAATCGAGCAGATCACCGGCCAGCGCAGCCACCGACCCGCCATGCTTGACGGCGGCAATCGTCGCGAACGCCTCGTTCCAGGTTGCCGGAACCAGCTTGCCGTCCTTGCGGACATAAGGTTTGTCGAGCCGCTTGCGGACCAGACCATCGACATTGTGCCGGGTCTTGTCGCTGGCCCATTCCTCATTCACGTCGTCATTGATGCGCGGCACGGCGCGCAGCACCTGACGGCCGCGGCTGTCGAGGCGGATGTTGGTGCCGACCGCGTCCATCACGTCGATCGCGTGGGTCTTCTTGAGTTCCCAGGGACGCGCTTCGAACGCATAGGGCTTGGACGTCAGCGCGCCGACCGGGCAAAGATCGACCACATTGCCCGAAAGCTCGCTCTTGGCGGCATGTTCGAGATAGGTGGTGATCTGCATGTTCTCGCCGCGATAGATGGCGCCGATTTCCGGCACGCCCGCGACTTCCTCGGCAAAGCGCACGCAGCGGGTGCACTGGATGCAGCGGGTCATGACCGTCTTGACGATCGGGCCCATATATTTCTCGGTGACGGCGCGCTTATTCTCGTCGAAGCGGCTGCTGCCCTTGCCGTAGGCGACCGACTGGTCCTGAAGGTCGCATTCGCCGCCCTGGTCGCAGATCGGGCAGTCGAGCGGGTGGTTGATGAGCAGGAACTCCATCACTCCTTCGCGCGCCTTCTTGACCATCTCGGTCTGGGTGAAGATTTCCTGATTCTCCGCGGCCGGCAGCGCACAGGAAGCCTGCGGCTTGGGCGGTCCGGGCTTCACCTCGACCAGGCACATGCGGCAATTGCCCGCGATGCTGAGGCGCTCATGATAGCAGAAACGCGGGATTTCCTTCCCCGCCAGTTCGCAGGCCTGGAGGACCGTGGCGCCCGCCGGGACTTCGAGTTCTACGCCGTCTACTTTGACCTTCGGCATGGTTACTCCGCTGCCTCCATGACCGGGGCGCTACCCTTGTTTTCGTTGATCCGGCGCTCGATTTCCGGACGGAAGTGCCGGATCAGGCCCTGGATCGGCCAAGCCGCCGCGTCGCCAAGCGCGCAGATGGTGTGGCCTTCGACCTGCTTGGTCACCTGGAACAGCATGTCGATCTCGCTCTGGTCGGCATCGCCGGTGCGCAGCCGCTCCATTACGCGCCACATCCAGCCGGTGCCTTCGCGGCAGGGCGTGCACTGGCCGCAGCTCTCATGCTTGTAGAAATAGCTGAGCCGCGAAATGGCGCGGACGATGTCGGTCGACTTGTCCATGACGATGACGGCGGCGGTGCCAAGGCCCGAGCCGAGCGCACGCAGCCCATCGAAATCCATGGGCGCGTCCATGATCTCCTTCGCCGGGACCAAAGGCACCGACGAACCGCCGGGGATGACCGCCAACAGATTGTCCCAGCCGCCGCGAATGCCGCCGCAATGCCGGTCGATCAGTTCCTTGAAGCTGATGCCCATCGATTCTTCGACGACGCAGGGCTTGTTCACATGGCCGCTGATCTGGAAGAGCTTCGTGCCCTTGTTGTTCTCCCGGCCGAAGCTGGAGAACCATTCGGACCCGCGCCGCAGGATCGTCGGCGCGACCGCGATCGATTCCACATTGTTCACCGTGGTGGGGCAGCCATAAAGGCCCGCGCCCGCCGGGAAAGGCGGCTTCAGGCGCGGCTGGCCCTTCTTGCCCTCCAGGCTTTCGATCTGGGCGGTTTCCTCTCCGCAGATATAGGCGCCCGCGCCGCGATGGACGAAGACGTCGAAATCATAGCCGGACCCGCAGGCATTCTTGCCGAGGAAGCCCTTTTCATAGGCCTGCTCGACGGCGGCGAAGAGCACCTTCGCCTCATAGATGAACTCGCCGCGAATATAGATGTAGGCGGCGCGCGCCCGCATCGCGAAACCGGCGACCAGCGCGCCCTCGATCAGCTTGTGCGGATCGTGGCGGATGATCTCGCGGTCCTTGCACGAGCCCGGCTCGGATTCATCGGCGTTGATGACGAGGAAGCTCGGACGGCCGTCCCTGCTCTCCTTGGGCATGAAGCTCCACTTCATGCCGGTCGGGAAGCCGGCGCCGCCACGGCCGCGCAGGCCGCTGGCCTTGATGCGCTCTATGATGTCGTCCTGGCCGATTTCCAGCAGGGCCTTGGTATTGTCCCAATCGCCGCGTTTCATCGCCGCGTCGATGCCCCAATCCTGGAAGCCATAGACGTTGGTGAAGATGCGATCCTTGTCGCTGAGAGGCGCGATCACGTCGCTCATGCCCATTCGCCCCGATAGTCGTGATTTTCGTTGACCATATCCTTGAGCGTGGTCGGACCACCCTCCGGACAGCTGGTCTGACGATCGATCTGCGGCCCGATCTTGGGCTGCTTGCCAGCGGCGAGATCGTCGAGGATCGCGCTCATGCTGTCATAGGTCAGGTCTTCGAAATTATCGTCGTTGATCTGGACCATCGGCGCGTTGGCGCAGGCGCCCAGACACTCGACCTCGGTCAGCGTGAACAGGCCGTCGGGCGTCGTCCCGCCCTTCACCAGCCCCTTGTTCTTGCAGGCGGAGAACACATCGTCGGAGCCGCGCAGCATGCAGGGCGTCGTGCCGCAGACCTGCACATGATAGCGGCCCACGGGCGCGAGGTTGTACATGGTGTAGAAGGTCGCGACCTCGTACACGCGCATATACGGCATTTCCAGTTGGTCGGCGATATATTCCATCACCGGCACCGGCAGCCAGCCCTGGGTCTGCGTTTCCGCACCGACCTGGCGCTGGGCGAGGTCCAGCAGCGGCATCACCGCCGACTGCTGACGCCCGGCGGGATAACGGGCAATGACCTTCTTCGCCTGCTCGGCATTTTCGGCCGTCCAGGCGAACGCGCCCCAGCGCGCGCGCGTTTCGGCCTCGTCCGGGATATGAACTGCGTCAGCCATTAGCGGTCACATTCTCCAAACACGATGTCCATGGCGCCCAGGACAGCGGTGGTGTCGGCCAGCATGTGGCCTTTCATCATGAAATCCATCGCCTGAAGGTGGCTAAAGGCGGTCGGGCGAATCTTGCAGCGGTAAGGCTTGTTGGAGCCGTCCGCGACCAGATAGACGCCGAATTCGCCCTTGGGGCTTTCGGTCGCGACATAGACTTCGCCCGCCGGGACATGGAAGCCCTCGGTATAAAGCTTGAAGTGGTGGATCAGCGCTTCCATCGAGCGCTTCATCTCGCCGCGCTTGGGCGGCACCACCTTGCGGTCGAAGCTCGCCACCGGGCCTTCCGGCATTTCGCTGAGGCACTGCTTCATGATCCGCGCGGACTGGCGGACTTCCTCGACCCGGACCATGAAGCGGTCATAGCAGTCGAAATTGGTGCCCACCGGAACGTCGAATTCCATCCGGTCATAGACGTCATAGGGCTGCGCCTTGCGGATGTCCCAGGGGATGCCCGATCCCCGGATCATGGGGCCGGAGAAGCCCCATTTCAGCGCGTCTTCCTTGCTGACGACCGCGATGTCCACATTGCGCTGCTTGAAGATGCGGTTGTCGACCACCAGGCTCATCGCGTCCTCGAACAGGCGCGGCAAACGGGTGTCGAGCCAGTCGCCAATGTCGGTCAACAGCTTCAGCGGCACATCCTGATGCACGCCGCCCGGCCGGAACCAGGCCGCATGCATGCGGGCGCCCGATGCCCGTTCGAAGAAGTTGAGGCAATCCTCCCGGATTTCGAACAGCCACAGGTTCGGCGTCATCGCACCCACGTCCATCACGTGCGAGCCGAGATTCAGCATGTGATTGCAGATGCGCGTCAGTTCCGCAAAGAACACCCGCAGATATTGCGCGCGCAACGGCACTTCCAGGTTCAGCAGCTTCTCGATGGCGAGGACATAGCTGTGCTCCATGCCGAGCGGCGAGCAATAGTCCAGCCGGTCGAAATAGGGCAGCGCCTGCAAATAGGTCTTGTGCTCGATCAGCTTCTCGGTGCCGCGATGCAGCAGGCCGACATGCGGGTCGCAGCGCTCGACGATCTCGCCGTCCAGTTCCATGACCAGGCGCAGAACGCCGTGCGCGGCAGGGTGCTGCGGACCGAAGTTGATCGTGTAGTTCTGGATTTCCGTGTCGCCGTAGGACGGGTCCGCCGCGTCGGTCACATGGTCCAGCTTTTCCAGATAGTCGGACATCAGGCCTTATCCTCAGGCTTGGCAGCGCCTTTGCCTTCATCTGTGTGCTCTTCGGGCTTTACCGGAGCGTTGGGCGACTTTTCCGCACCCTTGCTGTTGGCGGGTTCACCTGCACCGGTATCCTCGGACTTTTCGGTGACCTTGGGCGTGGCACCGGCCGGTTCGCCCTTGGGAGCCGCAGCGGCCGGCAACGGGGCTGTGACAGGTGTCGGCGCTCCCGGCGCCTGCGGCGCCTTTTCGTCGCCCGGCAGCACATATTGCGCGCCTTCCCACGGGCTCATGAAGTCGAACTGCCGGAAATCCTGCGCCAGCTTCACCGGCTTGTAGACGACGCGCTTGTCCTCTTCGGAATACCACATCTCGACATAGCCGGTCAGCGGGAAGTCCTTGCGCTGCGGATGGCCCTTGAAACCATAGTCGGTCAGGATGCGGCGCAGATCGGCGTTCCCCTCGAAGATGACGCCGTACATGTCGAACACCTCCCGCTCCAGCCAACCGGCGACCGGCCAGATGTGCGTGACGGTGGGAACGGGCATGTCCTCGTCGGTCTGCACCTTCACGCGGACGCGGTGGTTCCGCGTGACGCTGAGCAGATGGTAGCAGACCTCGAAGCGCTCCGGACGATCCGGATAATCGACGCCTGCAATTTCCATGAGCTGCTGATATTGCGCGCGATCCCGCAGCAGCACCATCGCGTCGGCCAGCTTTTCCCGGACGACGGTGAAGCTCAGTTCATCGGCATGGTCGACGGTTTCGACCAGCATCGGTCCCAGCAGACCGGCGATTTCCTGCGCGATCCCATCGATGGCCGCGATCCTAGGAGCAGAATGACCCATATCAGCGCTCAACCGTTCCGATGCGGCGGATCTTCCGCTGCAACTGCATCACGCCATAAAGCAGGGCTTCCGCTGTCGGCGGGCAACCCGGCACATAGATGTCGACCGGCACGATGCGGTCGCAGCCACGCACGACCGAATAGCTGTAGTGATAATAGCCACCGCCATTCGCGCAGCTGCCCATAGAAATCACATATTTCGGATTGGACATCTGGTCGTAAACCTTGCGCAACGCCGGAGCCATCTTGTTGCACAGCGTCCCCGCGACGATCATCACGTCGGACTGGCGCGGCGAGGCGCGCGGCGCGGCGCCGAAGCGTTCCATGTCGTAACGGGGCATGTTGACGTGGATCATCTCCACCGCGCAGCAGGCCAGGCCGAAGGTCATCCACCAGAGCGAGCCGGTGCGGGCCCACTGGAACAGTTCCTCCGTCGAGGTGACGAGGAAGCCCTTGTCACTGACCTCGCTGTTCAGCGCGTTGAAGAAATCCTGGTCGGGCTGGGTCCCCGCGGGCAACAAGGTGCCGGGCGCGGGCCGCTCAAGTTCTACTCCCAATCGAGTGCTCCCTTCTTCCACGCATAGACGAGGCCGAGCACCAGCTCCGCTATGAAGATCATCATCGTCGCCCAGCCGGCCCAGCCGATCTGGTCGAGGCTGACCGCCCAAGGGTAGAGGAACGCCGCTTCCAGGTCGAAGATGATGAACAGGATCGCGACGAGGTAGAATCGCACGTCGAACTGGCTGCGCGGTTCTTCGAACGCAGGAAAGCCGCATTCATATTCGCTGAGCTTGGCCGGATCGGGCTGATGCGCGCCGGTCAGGCGCCCCACCAGCATCGGCAGGAACACGAATGCGCTCGAAAGCAGCAAGGCGATCCCGAGAAAGATCAGGATCGGCAGATATTGGGCTAGATCGACCAACGGAATCCCCTGGGCGAAAATGATTTACGGGCGCGCTTTAGGCCCGCTGCATATGCGAAGCAAGGCCCGGAGGCATGAGAATGATTCGCAACAATGGCGGCGACCTGATCACGCTACCAAAAGCAAGCCGTCAGCGCAGCGCTCCTGCCACCAACTTATGTAATTTGCTGTGGATCGCATCATTGCCCGCGATGACTTCCTTGCGCTCGATCGGCTGGTCGCCGCCGCGGAAATCCGACACGAAGCCGCCCGCTTCCCGCACCATCAGCAGGCCCGCCGCCACGTCCCAGGGTTGCAGGCCGCTTTCCCAAAAGCCGTCATAGCGGCCGGAGGCGACATGGGCGAGGTCCAGCGAGGCCGCGCCGAAGCGCCGGATTCCGGCCACCGAGGGCCCTACGGCCCCGAAGATGCGCGTCCATTGCGCGAAATCGCCATGCCCCAGGAAGGGGATGCCCGTGGCGATCAGGCAGTCGCCCAGATCGCGCCGCGCCGAAACGCGCAGCCGCTGGTCATGCCGCCAGGCGCCCCGGCTCTTTTCCGCCCAATAGCTTTCGTCGGTCACCGGCTGGTAGATGAGGCCGGTCGTCACCTCCCGCTTGCCGCCGTAGAGTGGCTCCTCGACCGCGATGGAGATCGCGAAGTGCGGGATGCCGTGCAGGAAATTGCTGGTGCCGTCGAGCGGATCGATGATCCAGCGCGGCTTGCCCGGATCGCCCGCGATCTCGCCGCCTTCCTCCAGCAGGAAACCCCAATCGGGCCGCGCCTTCTGCAATTCCTCGACCAGCGTCTTTTCCGCCTGCTGGTCGGCCTTGGACACGAAGTCCGCCGGCCCCTTTCGGGACACCTGCAGATGTTCGACCTCGCCAAAGTCGCGGCGCAGCTTGGAGCCAGCCTTGCGCGCGGCGCGTTCCATGACGGTCAAAAGGCCCGAGTGCGATACCATTTTTCTTGTCTCCCCCCTCCCGCAAACGGGAGGGACCGGGGGTGGGCATGCCGCAATAGCGGCACTCTAAAAAGGGAAAGGGCAGGAAGCTCGCTCATGCTCGCCACCCACCCCCTGACCCCCTTCCGCCTGCGGGAGGGGGTATCGAATATCAATCCGCGCGCTTCACATATTCGCGCTCATACACGTCGACGACGATGCGCGTGCCGGTGACGATGTGCGGCGGCACCATGACGCGCACGCCATTGTCGAGGATGGCGGGCTTGTAGCTCGCCGAAGCGGTCTGGCCCTTCACCACGGCGTCGGCTTCCACCACGGTCGCCTCGACCGTTTCGGGAAGCTGCACGGAGATCGGGCGTTCCTCATACATTTCCAGCATGACCATCATGCCGTCCTGCAGGAAGGCCGACGCATCGCCCACCAGATCCTGCGGCAGATTGATCTGCTCATAGGTTTCCGTGTCCATGAAGACGAGCATGTCGCCCTCTGCATAGAGATATTGGAAATCCTTGGTGTCGAGGCGGATGCGCTCCACCGTCTCGGCCGACCGGAAGCGGACGTTGTTCTTGCGCCCGTCGATCAGGTTCTTCAGTTCCACCTGCATATAGGCGCCGCCCTTGCCGGGCTGGGTATGCTGGATCTTCACGGCGCGCCACAGGCTGCCGTCATATTCGATGTTGTTGCCGGGACGAATCTCGACGCCGCTGATCTTCATGGGAAGAGCCTGCCTATATGTCTGAAGGTGAAAAGAGCCGGCCTCTGGAGGCTGGCCGCGCCCTTACATGGATGAGGGCGAAAGGGCAAGAGGCGGCGCCTATCGCGGTTTCGCCAGCAAAGGATAGGGATTGATCGCCCGCCCGCCATGCCAGGGCTCTCCCGGACGCAGTTCATGCACCGCGAAGTGCAGGTGCGGCGCTGCCGGATCGGCATTGCCGGTGCTGCCGACGGTCGCGATGCGCTGTCCGCGCCGAACCGCCTGCCCTTCCGCAAGGCCCGGCGCATAGCCGTCCAGATGCGCATAATAATAGATGCGCCGTCCGTCGGGCGAGCGTTCATAGATCGTGCGCCCGCCTTCCTCGCTCCAGAACAGCTTTTCGATCCGTCCGTCCGCCGCCGCCAGCACCGCCCTGCCCCGCGCCGCCATGATGTCGATGGCGTCATGGGCGCGCGCGCCGCTCGCCCGCGCCTGGGCGAATGTATCGCTCAGCGCGGAGGGCGGCACGCCCTCGACCGGGATCAGCAGGGCACCGGCTTCCGCCGCCGCAGGCCGGGAAGGCTCAGGCGCGTCCGCCGGCACGATCCGCACGAAGGTGCGCAGGAGGGCCGCGCCGATCAGGACGGCCAGGCCGATGCCGGCCCAACCGCGCGCCCTCATGGCTGGAACACCGCCTTCACGCCGGACTTCACCATCTGGGCGAGCCGCGCCGCGTCCCAATTGGTGAGCCGGATGCAACCATGGCTTTCCGTCCGGCCAATGGTCTGCGGCTCCGGCGTGCCGTGAATGCCGTAATGCGGCTTCGACAGGTCGATCCACACCACGCCGACCGGGCCGTTGGGACCGGGCTTCAGCACCGCCTTCTGGTCGGTGGAGGACGCATCCCAGAACAGGTCCGGATTATAGTGGAAGTCGGGATTGCGGCTCAACCCCTTGATTTCCCACGTTCCGATCGGCAGGGGATCATGCTGCGACCCCATGGTGGCTGGAAATTGCGCGATCAGCCGGTTCTGCGCGTCATAGGCCCGGAGCACCCCGTCCGACTTGTCCACGACGATATGGTCGGCCTGCGGCTGTTCCTTGGCCACGCCCAGGCCGGCAAGCGTCTCGCCCCAGCCGCGCTCGTCGCCTTCGATCCGGGCAACCGGCTGGTTGGCGATGGCAGGTACGCGGATCGTGGCTCCCGCGCCGAGCTTCGTGTTCGGAGGGTTGAGCGCGAGCAGCGCCTCCGGCCGGGTGTGGAAACGTTCGGCCAGCTTCTCCAGCAGGTTGCGATAACCAAGGGCGGGCAGCTTCGCCTGATCGTTGAGTTCCCTGGGCACCGCAAAGAACGGTCCCCTGGCGAAATCCGCCGGTATCTTCACCAGCCAGGTCGCGGGCTGCGGCCGGTCGCCCAGCAGCGCCTTGGCCGTCGCCTCATCATATTCCCCGGTGGTCGGCAGGCCCTTCGCCTCCTGGAAACCCCTGAGCGCGGTGGTGAAGGACATGCCTTCCTTCCCGTCCAATACGCCGGGCGAGAAGCCGGCCCGGTCCAGCGCCACCTGCGCCTGCAGCACCGATTCCACCCGCGCAGGCGCGCCTGTCGGCTCGGGCACCACGGTGAAGGCGTAGGGATCGCCGGCAGGCCGCGCAGCCTGGCCGGTCGCCTGGTTCGACGGTGCGCTCTCATTGGCTTCCGTCACCGTCATGTTGCAGGCCGCACAGAGCAGCGTCAGGATCAGCGGATTGGTTTTCAAGGCGATACTCTCCCATTTGTGGAAGGGAAAACGCCTGAAGTGCAGGAAAGCTGCCTGCCGCCTTATACCGTTATTCCTGCGCCAACACCGCCCGGAATGCCGCCACGCCGGCTTGCGGCCCATCCGAATGGCCCCATACCGCCCCGCTCACCGCCAGGAAATCCGCCCCGGCCTTCACCAGCGGCGCGGCATTGCCGGGCGTTATCCCGCCAATCGCCACGCAGGGCAGTTCGAACAATGCCGTCCACCAGCCCAGGATCGATGGGTCGGGGCGATGAATCGTTTCCTTGGTGGTCGTAGGATAGAAGGCCCCGAACGCGACATAGTCCGCCCCTGCTTCCCCGGCTTCCATCGCCAGATGGCGGCTGTCATGGCAGGTGACGCCGATCTGCACCGAAGGACCGAGCAGCTTGCGCGCCTCGCGAGGGTCGCCGTCGCCCTGCCCCAGATGAACGCCGTCGGCCCCCAGGCGCTTCGCCAGGCTCATGCTGTCGTTGATGATGAACGCGACATCCCGTTCCGCGCAGAGCTTTTGCAGCGGCGCGGCGGCTTGGGCGATGGCGTCGTCACCCACGCCCTTCAACCGCAATTGGAACGCCGCGACATCGCCCCCATCGAAGGCGGCGGCGAGACTGTCGACAAAGCCCGCATCGATCGCCGGCGGGGAGATCAGGTAGAGCTGACAGGGCGGCCGCCGGTCATCGCTGTCGAACCGGGCTGCGAAATTCGGGTCGAGAGCCAATTCTTCATCGGTAAATTCGGTCATGTGTCCCGCCTTAGCCGCTTTTGATGGCGTTGGAAAAGGGCGGAGCCGATCGGCCCTCACCCGCGTTCTCCCTGCATGATCAGGATCGGATGTTCGGGATGGAATTACCGGGATTGGCGCGGGCGCTTCTATCCGGAGAAGCTGGCGGCGAAAAACTGGTTCGCTTACTATGCCCAGCAGTTCGACACGGTAGAGATCAACAACAGCTTCTATCGCCTGCCCCGGCCGGAAACCGTCGACAAATGGCGCGAACAGGCGCCCGGGGCCTTTTGCTATGCGGCCAAGGCGAACCGCTATCTGACGCAGATGAAGAAGCTCAAGGATTGCGAGGAACCGCTGGCAAGGATGATGGAGTCCTTCGCGCATTTCGGCCCGACGCTGGGGCCGGTCCTCTATCAACTCCCGCCGCATTTCTCGCTCGACCTGCCAAGGCTGGAGGCATTCCTCCGCATCGCGCCGCGCGATCCCGTGCCGGTCTTCGAATTCCGCCATTCAAGCTGGTATGTGGATGAACTTTTTGCGCTGCTGGAGCGGTACGGAGCGGCTCTCTGCGTGCATGACATGCCCGGCTCGGCCAGTCCCCGGCTGGGTGTCGGCTCGACCGCCTATGTCCGCTTCCACGGCACGACGGGGAAATATCGCGGCGGCTATTCGCGTGAAAGGCTGGCGGACTGGGCCGAATGGATGAAGGCGCAGAGCAGCGACGGCCGGACCGTCTGGGCCTATTTCAACAATGACTATGACGCGCAGGCAATTGCCGACGCCCGGATATTGAAGGCGCTGACGGAGAAAGGCTAGGCAGTAGTGACATTTTAGGGATTCACGACGGTTTGGATTTGTGATTCAAGGCTGGCTTTTGGAGGCTGGCGTGGAAGGCGAAGTGCTGCGGGATGATCAGTGGGAGCGGCTGCGGGAGTTC
>NZ_SEON01000010.1 GCF_004152845.1 Sphingobium fuliginis | reverse complement strand
GAGGACCGCGCTTGCCCTTGCGCCCGCCCGGAACGAACTCCCGCAGCCGCTCCCACTGATCATCCCGCAGCACTTCGCCTTCCACGCCAGCCTCCAAAAGCCAGCCTTGAATCACAAATCCAAACCGCCGTGAATCCCTAAAATGTCACTACTGCCTAGCTCGATCAATGAATGACGACTCATTATCCTGTTTTTCGTGACACGCTATGGCGATTTGTCTCGATTATCAGGCGAAAAGTCCATCGCTAAATCATCGTCATCACCATTGAGGAGATGACCATGACAATTGATCTACCCACGCCGATCGCCGCCTTTGTCGAGGCAAATGCGCGTCTCGATCTCGACGGCCTGATGAAGCCATTTCTGCGCGACGCTGTCTTCATCGACAATGGCAAGCGCTTCGAGGGACAGGCGGCAATCCGCCAGCTGTTCGAGGAAGAAGTTATCCCGGTGAAAGCGATCTTCGAGCCCGACACCGTTCGGGAAGAAGGCGGCGATGTCATCGTCGAAGGTCCCGCTCATGGCGACTTCCCGGGCAGTCCGCTGCGTTTCACCTATCGTTTCACGCTGGTGCACGGCGCCATCAGGACGCTGGAGACCACGGTATGAGCATCAAGGCAGATCCCGGCGAGTTCGCCGGCAAGCGCGTGCTGGTCAGCGGCGGCACCAAGGGCCTCGGCCGCGCCACGGTCGAGCGCTTCCTAGCCGGCGGAGCGTGTGTCATCACAGCCGCCCGGGCAATCAAGGATACCATCGAGGGCGTCGAATATGTTCAGGCTGATCTGACCACGCGCGAGGGCGGCGAAGCGTTCGCCAAGGCGGCGCTCGACCGGCTTGGCAGCATCGACATCCTCGCGCACGTCGTCGGTGGATCGGCGTCGCCGGCCGGTGGCTTCGTTGCGCTGACCGACGAGCACTGGCTTGCCGAGCTGAACCTCAACCTCCTGGCGACCGTCCGCCTTGATCGCCTGCTGATCCCACAGATGATCGAGCGCGGCGCAGGCACCGTAGTGCACGTCACTTCGATCCAGTCCGTCCTGCCGCTTCCCGAATCCACGACTGCCTACGCCGCCGCTAAGGCGGCGCTCAGGACCTACAGCAAGTCGATTTCGAAGGAACTCGGTCCAAAGGGTGTGCGGGTCAACGCCGTTTCACCCGGCTGGATCATGACCGAGGCGACCGGCGACTTTCTCGAAATGCTTCGAGCCGCCAATGGCGGCACGGTTGAGGATGCACGCCAGTCCGTGCTCGATGCCCTTGGCGGTATCTCGATCGGGCGTGGAGCCGAGCCTGAGGAGGTGGCGGACCTCATCGCATACCTCGCCTCGAACCGCGCCGCCGCGATCCATGGCACTGAGTTCGTCATCGACGGCGGGACCATCCGCACCGTTTGAGAGCGCCGACCTGGTGATCGGCAAACCGTGGCGATCCTGCGCTCCGAATATGCGAGGCCTCTGCCGGTCGATCGGCTGGCAGCGGCGGCGGGGATGAGTCAGTCCGCCTTCCACCAACATTTTCACGCTGTGACGTCGCTCTCGCCGCTGCAGTTCCAGAAAGCACCTGCGGCTGCTTGAAGCGCGCCGACTGATGCTGTCGGAAGGGCGCAATGCCAGCAACGCCGCCTTCGACGTGGGGTACGAAAGCGTATCCCAGTTCAACCGCGAATATAGCCGGATGTTCGGTCGGCCGCCGGTTAGAGACGTCAGGTCGGCACGAGGCAGGGCTATTGCCGCATAATTACATGAGGCGGCAAATCGACGATCAAGGCATTGGTGGCGCCACTCTGCTGCGACCATCGACGGCTTGCCCCGCAAAAGGTTACCGCCGACCCACACGCAATCTGAAATAATTGCAAAGAGAGGTGACCGGGGCGGCGTGGCGGTCGAATAAGAGATCATGCGCTCGGACTTCCTCGCGAGATTGATCTCAAAGCCTGCGTCGGACAAGGCGCCGGCCAGCCGTGAGCGTCCGTCCCGAACTGCGCCGGACGACTGGAGCAGCCTGATGGTTGCGGCACAAAACGGCCACGGTGGCGCCTATCGTCGGCTGCTCGGCGAGATGTCCGAGTGGCTTACGCGCTACTTCCAGCGGCGGCTGCCGCCGGGCAATGTGGATGACGCCATCCAGGAGACGCTGCTTGCCGTCCATCGGCGGCGCCACACATATGATCCCCAATATCCGCTGGGACCCTGGCTGGCGGCGATTGCCAAGAACAAATGGGTTGACCAGCTGCGCAGCCTGGCGCGCCGACCCGTGGACGAGCTGCCCGACGACATGGCCGTGGGCGACCATGAGGCTTCGGTGGTCAGCAGTTCGGTTCTGGCCAGCCTGCTTGACGAACTCCGCCCCGCGCAGGCCCAGGCGATCCTGCTGGTCAAGGTGCAGGGCTACAGCATCGAGGACGCATCCGGCCAGACTGGCCTCTCCCCCTCGGCCGTGAAGATGAACATCCACCGCGGGCTCGCGCGCCTGTCGGCCATCATTGAGAAGACCCACGATGTCGAATGAATCCCTGATCGCCGACCTGTCCTCGGACCTAACGCCCGTTCAGCGCCGCAGCATGCTGCGCGAGGGCGGACTTGTCCTCGCGCTGGGTGCCGCGGAGCTCATGCTCTTCCTGGGCCTGGGCGCGATGCGGCCGGACATGAGTCACATGGCCGGCTCGCCGTTTTTGATGTGGCGGGTGGGAAGTCTCGGCCTGCTGGCGGCGATCGCCTGCGTGCTGGCGATCCGGTCCTTCTCACCAACGGCGCAGCCGCGCCGGGGGCTGATGCTCGCCTGCGCCCTCACGGTCGCGGCCATCGTCGGGGGCGTGTTCGTCACCCCCGATGGCGCGAGCGAGCGAGCGCTGCTCGATCGCATCAATCCGGCCAGCGGAATCGTGTGCGCCACCTCGATCTTCGTGCTCTCGGTACCGATCGTGGCGCTGCTTGGCGCTCTGATGCGGAAAGCCGCGCCGACCCAGCCACGGCTGAGCGGGCTTGCCTCCGGCATCGCCGCCGGCGCCTGCGGGGCTTTCGTCTTCGCCTTCTGCTGCCCTTTCAACGACCCTCTTTACGTGGTGGTCTGGTATAGCATCGGGTGCGCCGCCGTGACGGCCGTCGCACGATGGCGCCTACCGCGACGCTTCCGCCTCTAGCCAAAACCGACGCGGCAAATCGCGAGCCGCGCACCGCCTGAACCGACCATCACCGATCCACCCGGATTTCGGGACGGGAGACGTGCGCCTGCATCACAAAAAGGAACCATGCCATGAAGACCGTCACCGACACGAAGTCCCCGGACCGGGACTGGCTCAAGACCTATTATTATCTGCGCTTCGCCGTCTCCGCGATCTGGGTCGCACTCGCCTTCACGGTGGCGAAGGCCATGCCGCCGCTGGCTGCGGTGATGCTTGTCGCCTATCCCGCTTGGGACGCGCTGGCGAACTATCTCGACGCCAGCCGGAGCGGCGGCTTGGCGAGAAACAAGAGCCAGATGCTAAATTTCGTCGTCAGCATCGTGACTGCTGTCACCGTCGCCGCGACCCTGCCGCACGGGATGCATGCGGTTCTTCAGATCTTCGGCGTGTGGGCGGTGCTCTCAGGCCTGTTCCAGCTCCTGACCGGGGTACGGCGCTGGAAGTCCTATGGCGCGCAGTGGGCGATGATCCTGAGCGGCGCTCAGTCGGGGCTCGCCGGGGCGCATATGCTCAGCAAGGCCGCTGGCGCGGCACCGGTCAGCATCGCCGACATCGCACCCTACGCCGCCTTCGGCGCATTTTATTTCCTCATCTCGGCGGTCTCACTGACCATCAGCGCCGTGCGCCGACGCTCCAGGGCCGTCGCCGCTTGACACACGTCCGAACGCGGGCCGTGCATCACGCGGCCGCGTTTACGAGATGGTTCGATACCGTAGAGATGAACGCGCGAAGACGCACGAGACGCCGTAGGTCTCGGTGGTATCCCACCCAGATGTCTCGCGTCGGCGGAGGCTTCGGTAGCTCCAGTCTGCGGATGCCCGGGATCTGACTGCCGACCACGCGAGGCAGGACGGCGATGCCGACATCTTCCCGACACATGCGTCCCTGAACGTTGCGATTGTTCGATCGCAGAATTGGTCTCGCATTGGGGAAACTCTCGATCAGCCATTCGATGTCCGGGAAATGGCCCGTGGATGTGTCATGGGTGATCAGCCGGAATCCGGTCCCATCGCCATATTCGGGATCGGCCGCTTCCTCGGCGATGTAGACATCGTAATCGAGCCTGAAGAGCCGCCGCTGAACGACATCGGCCGAGTTGAACGGGACGATCCGAAAAGCGACGTCGGCCTCGCGCTGGGCAAGGTTGAAGAGGCGCGTCCCAGTCTGGATCTCCACGTCGACATTGGGGTAGGCTTTCGAGAAATCTGCCAGGATGGGAGGAAGGACATAGGCGCCGAACCAATCGGCTGACGAGATGCGCAGACTGCCTTTGAGGTTCTGCTCCTGCCCTGCGAGCCGGCGCTCCATGGCCAGCGCGCCTTCTTCCATTTGCTCGGCCAGCGCGATGATCCCGTGGCCTTCCTCGGTCAGAACAAGACCGTCTGCCGTGCGCTGGAACAGGGTATGACCGACCGCCTGTTCAAGGGCGCGAAGGCGTCTGCCCACGGTCGGATGGCTTGTCTGAAGCGACCGCGCAGCGCCGCCGAGCGAGCCGGATCGCGCAATCGCCAGGAAAATCCTCACATCACTCCATTCCATGGACCACCTGCACAAAAATGAACGACGGGAATACATTTCTGTCAGTTAAAGAACAAATCTAAACACCTACATCGCCTCTATCGTCTGGAGGTGCACAATCATGAAGACCTGGTTCATCACCGGCTGTTCGAGCGGCTTCGGTCGGCGGCTCGCGCTCGCCGCAGCAGAGCGCGGCGATCGGGTGATCGCGACCGCCCGCAATGTGAAGGCGATTGAGGAAATGGCCGCACCGTTCGGCGGTCGCATGATCACCTTGCCACTCGACGTAACCAATCCGGCCGCGGCCAAAGGGGCGGTCGCCAAGGCGGTCGAGACGTTCGGCGGGTTTGACGTGCTCGTGAACAATGCCGGCTACGCCCTGTTCGGCGCGATCGAGGAAGGCATGCCCGAGGAATATCGGCCGATGTTCGAGGTGAACGTCTTCGGCCTGATCGAGACTACCAAAGCAGCCCTGCCTGTGCTGCGGCGCTCGGGCGGAACGATCGTCAACATGTCGTCCGGCGCGGGTATCGAGGGCCGCGGCGGCGGTGGTTATTACCACGCCGCCAAGTTTGCGGTGGAAGGCATTTCCGAAGCGCTCGCCGGGGAGCTGAAGCCGTTCGGCATCCGTGTGCTGATCGTCGAGCCCGGGCCGTTTCGTACCGACTTCCTTGGCCGGTCGATCGCCATGGCCGCCAACGAGATGCCGGAATATGCCGCAACCTCACGCAAGCCCTATCGCGAGACGAACGACGGCAATCAGGCGGGCGATCCCGACAAGGCAATCGCGGTGATCCTCCAGGCGGTCGATGCCGATGATGCGCCGCTTCACCTGCCGCTCGGCCCGGCCGCGCACGCTATCGCCGAGCGAAAGCTGGCGGCCTTCCGCAGCGATATCGACGCCTGGCGCGCTGTCACGATCGCCACCGACTTCGACCCTGTTTGAACATCAACATCTGACTGGAGGGCGATCATGATCGCAGCCTTGCAAGGCTTTACCCAGCAGCTGGTGCCGGTGAACGGCATCAAGATCAACGCAGTCACAGGGGGCTCGGGCCCGCCGATCCTTCTGCTGCACGGTTGGCCGGAAACATGGTGGGAATGGCACCATGTGATGCCGCTGCTGGCCGAGCATTTCAGCGTGGTGGCCATCGACCTGCGCGGCGCCGGTTTCTCCGACTGTCCGCAGGGCGGCTATGACAAAGCGAACATGGCGCGTGACGCGCATGAGGTCATGATCGCCCTCGGCCACGAGCGCTACGCCGTGTGCGGACATGACATCGGCGGAATGGTCGCCTTGCCGCAGGCTGCTCTCTATCGGGAGGCTGTCACCCACCTCGCCGTCCTCGACGTTCCGCTTCCTGGCTGGACCGGATGGGAAGCGACGACCGCGAGGCTCTGGCACTTCGGCTTCCATATGAACCGGGACCTGCCTGAGCGCCTCATCCATGGCCGCGAATCTGACTATATCTCGGCCTTCATGGCGGAGCGGTTCTACGATCATAGCCGCTTCGATCCGGCCGATGTCGAGATCTACGCCAGGGCGATGGCACTGCCCGGCCGCTTGCGTGGCGGCATGGAATGGTATCGCACCCTCAAGGCCGATCATGCGGCAGCGCTCGAGTACAAGAAGCAACCGCTCGGGATACCGGTGTTCGGCCTAGGCGGGGACCAGCGCTTCGGTCCGCAGATGGTGCCCATGCTCGAGGAGTTCGCCACCCATGTGACGGGCGGTTCGATCGCGAGGTGCAGCCACTATGTCGCGGACGAGCGGCCGGATGAAGTCGCAGCCGCCCTGATCGCGTTCCTCAACCCAAATTGAAACCCGCTGTCCGTCCCCCTGTGAGCCGGGCAGATCGCAAACAGCAAAGGAACTGTCATGACCGTACCCGTCATTCGCGGTGTCAATCACATCGGCATCACGGTACCCGACATCGAAGCCGCAAAATCGTTCCTGGTAGAAGCGTTCGGCGGCCAGCTGATCTACCAGTCCTTCGGCCCGCAGGACCCGCCGCGGCAGGGGCCGGAGTTCGAGCGCGCCGTCGGTGCTTTCCCCGGCACAGTCGTGCGCGCGCAGGCAATGGTCAAGATCGGCACCGGGCCCGATATCGAGCTCTTCGAAATGCACGGCCCCGAACAGGCCCAGCCGATCCGTGCGAGCGACTTCGGCATCACGCACTTCGCGCTCTATACCGATGATATCGACGCATCGGTCAAGCGCTTCGAAAAGGCGGGAGGCATACCCCTAACCGCGCCGCGCGCTATTCCCTATGCGACCGAGAAGGGTCCTGGAAACAAGGTCTGCTACTGCCGCATGCCGTGGGGCACGACAATGGAATTCATCACCACGCCGGACCGCATGGCGTATCATGACCAGACGGATCTGCGCAGATGGCAGGACGAGGACTAAGCTGGACGCAGATAGGGGGGCCGCGTCATCGGCGACCGCCAACCGTCAAGCATTACAAAGACGATCGCTGCCGGGCGCGTTCCCTTATTTCACCAATCCCTGCGTGAGGCCTGATGAATAACGATATGGCCCGGCAGGGGCATAGTTTAACCACCGTTCAGTTCGGCCAGAGCTCAGCACAGGGAAGGGTGATTAGACGTTCTCGAACGTCCCCGGAAGAACAAATGGTGCCCAGAAGAGGACTCGAACCTCCACGACCTTGCGATCGCCAGCACCTGAAGCTGGTGCGTCTACCAATTCCGCCATCTGGGCACGGGGTAGGAGCGCGCAACTAGCCGCTGGCCGGGGGGCTGTCAATCACGGCAGGCGCATTATTTTTTATTTTTCTGGTTTCCAGGCCAAGAGCTTTTTACGGGCCTTTTTCAGGCCCCTGCCGTTGAACCGGAGAAATAGCATGGATCGTCCCGACGTTGCGCCGCCCGCCTTTCACCCTCGGCCGGACGGGTTGCGGCTGGCCTGTCGGCACCGGCCCGGCACCGCCCCCACGATCGTCTTCCTGCCCGGCTACATGTCCGACATGGAAGGCGGCAAGGCGGTTGCGCTGGACGGTTGGGCGCAGGATCAGGGCCGGGCGATGCTGCGGCTCGATTATGCCGGCAATGGCGCGAGCGAGGGACGGTTCGAGGATGGCACGCTGGCGAGTTGGCGCGACGATGCGCTGCTGCTGATCGATTCCCTGACCCAGGGGCCGGTGGTGCTGGTGGGATCTTCCATGGGCGGCTGGCTGGCGCTGCTGATCGCGCTGGCCCGGCCGGAGCGGGTGGCGGGGCTGGTCGGCATCGCGGCGGCGCCGGATTTCACCGAATGGGGCTTTACCGACGCGGACAAGGCCCTGCTGGCGACGGAAGGACGGATCGTCGAACCGACCCCTTATGGCGATAACCCCTATGTCACCACCTTGGCCTTCTGGGAATCGGGCCAGTCGCTGCGGCTGCTGGAGGGGGAGATCGCGATCGATTGCCCGGTGCGGCTGTTGCAGGGGCAGGCCGACCCCGACGTGCCCTGGCGAACGGCGTTGCGGATCGCGGAGCGGCTGCGTTCATCCGATGTGCAGACGCTGCTGATTAAGGATGGCGACCATCGCCTTTCCCGCGACCCGGACATCGCCCTGCTGATCCGGACCGTCTCCAGCCTGTTGGACAGCCTCTGATGCCCTTCCTCTTCCTCCCGCTGCTGCTGCTCGCCCCGCAGGCCTATGATCCGGAGGTCGAGGCGGTGATGAACCGCAAGAGGAAGGAAAAGGCGGAAGCGGCGGCTTCTGCGTCGGCCGCTCCGGCGCGGTCAGGAGCAGGAGCGAGTGAGGGCCGCATTCCGGTGCCGGACAAATATGCGGCGAAATTCCAGGCCTGCCTGGACCAGGCGGTGGAGGCGCCGGACAAGGGCGTCGCCTTCGCTCAGCAATGGCGGATCGACGGCGGCAGCTTCTATGCGCGCAACTGCATGGGCTTTGCCTATGCCCGCGCCGAACGCTGGGCGCCCGCCATCGTCGCCTTCGAACAGGGGGCGGACGAAGCCGAACGCAATGGCGAAATGGTGCAGAGCGGCCGGCTCTGGGCGCAGGCCGGCAATGCCGCGCTGGCTGGTGGCGACGCCGCCAAGGCGCGGGACGATTTCGACGCGGCGCTGGCGCGCGGGTTGCCCGACGGTCTGGAGAAGGGCGAGGTCCATCTGGACCGCGCCCGCGCGCTGGTGGCGCTGAACGATGTGAAGGGCGCCCGCGCTTCGCTCGATGCGGCGCTGGATCAGGTGCCGCGGGACCCGCTGGCCTGGCTGCTTTCGGCCACGCTGGCCCGGCGATCGGGGGAAATGAAGCTGGCGCAGGCGCATATCGCGCGGGCGGTGCAGCTTTCGCCCGACGATGCCTCCGTCGCGCTGGAGGAAGGCAATATCGCCATCCTCACCGATCATGAGGATGTGGCCCGTTCCGCCTGGCAGCGGGCGGTGAAGCTGGCGGCGGAAGCGCCGGCGGGAAAGGCGGCCGCCGACAATCTTTCCCGCCTGCCGCCAAAGCCCGCCCGCTGAAGGGCGACCAAGGAACCTCCGCCCGCCATTCTCCGTTGGCCCGCCAGGCGGGACGCGAGGGGAAAAGGAGCATGAGGATGCCGGATCGTCATGGAAGGATCGCGGCGCTGGGCCTGCTGACGGCGGGCGCGCTGGCGCTGACCGCCTGTTCGCATGGCGCGACGCGCGGCGGGCTGATCGGCGGGCGGGCGGCGCCGTGGTGGGCTCCGCCACCGGCCTTGGCACGGTGGAGGGCGCTGTGATCGGCGGCGCTGCCGGTGCGATCATCGGCGACGACAAGGATTGATGGCTATTTGAGGTAAAAGTCGACGGTCGTGACGACGCGCACCTTCTTATAGGGTGTGTCGCTCGACCCGTCGGCTTCGCCATCACGCGGTTCGATCGAGAAATAGCCTTGCGTCGCGCTCTTGATGCCGCCGACGCTCGCCCCGCTGTCGCGGGCGAACTGCTCGGCGGCGGCGCGGGCATCCCTGGTCGCGGCGGCGACCATCCGGGGCTTCACGTCGTTGAGCCTTGTGAAACTGTAGCGCATGCCCGACCCCTCCTGCAGCGTGACGCCCCGCCGGACCAGGTCGAATTGCTGCGCCACGGCGCGCTGGGCGCGGGGAATGTCGGTGGTGCGCAGCAACATCCGCTGGGTGATGGTGATCGTGTTGACGCCATTGTTGATATATTGGTTGACCCCGGCGCCGGTGGCGGTCAGCGCATCCGGCCTGAAGCCGAGGCCGGCGAAATAGGCGCGCAGTTCGCGGGTGTTATTGTCGATCTCCGCCCGGACAGCGGGCAGGTCGAAACCGGTGGCGGAATAGCTGATCGACCAGGTGGCGAGGTCCGCGGTCACATCCCTTTCCGCCAGTCCGCGCACGGTGACGGATCGGTCCGCCGCCTTCGCCCGCTTGAGCCCATCGCCCAGCAGATAGCCGCCGCCGACCATGCCGAGCGCCAGAACGGCCGCGCATCCCATGAAAAGCTTGTCATGATAAGTTAAAGCCATGCCTGCCTCCCTCTTCCGTCGAAGCCCGACGCATCTTATCTTGGAAGCGTCTTAGGTTTTCAGAGATGAACCGTTGCTTTATGGCGACGAATGGAGTGACTTCTTGCCCAAATATCTGCACACGATGATCCGCGTGACCGACATTGACCGCACCGTCGACTTCTTCCGCCTGCTTGGCCTAGAGGAGCAGAAGCGCATCGACAATGCGCAGGGGCGGTTCACGCTGGTCTTCCTCGCCGCGCCCGGCGATGAAGAGGCGCAGGTCGAACTGACCTACAACTGGCCGGCGGAGGACGGTACGCCGCCGGAGGTCTATGGCGGCGGACGCAATTTCGGGCATCTCGCCTATCGGGTCGAGAATATCTACGAGACCTGCCAGCGGCTGATGGACGCGGGCGTCACCATCAACCGGCCGCCGCGCGACGGTCACATGGCCTTCGTGCGGACGCCGGACAATATCTCCATCGAACTGTTGCAGGACGGACATCTTGATCCGGCCGAACCCTGGGCATCGATGCCCAATGTGGGAGCCTGGTAGGCCATGCTGGAGGTCGTCCGCATACCCGTTCTGAGCGACAATTACGTCTGGCTGCTGCATGACGACGCCAGCGGGGAGACTGTGGCCGTCGATCCCGCCGTGGCGGAGCCGGTGCTGGAAGCGGCCCGGCAGAGGGGTTGGACCATCGGCCAGATCTGGAA
Organism: Sphingobium fuliginis; assembly: GCF_004152845.1. GTDB lineage: Bacteria > Pseudomonadota > Alphaproteobacteria > Sphingomonadales > Sphingomonadaceae > Sphingobium > Sphingobium fuliginis. Next base: position 98,082 of record NZ_SEON01000010.1, on the reverse strand, counting down.
CACCCACTGGCATGGCGACCATGTCGGCGGCAATGCGGCGATCAAGGCGGCGACGGGCTGCATCATCACCGGCCCGGCGGCGGAGGCGGATAAGATCGGCACGCTCGACCGCAGGGTGCGGGAGGGCGACAGCGTCCGCATCGGCGCCCATCAGGCCACCGTGCTGGAGGTGCCAGCCCATACCGCCGGGCATATCGCCTATCATCTGACCGACGACCGCCTGATCTTCGTCGGGGACACGCTGTTCGCCATGGGTTGCGGCCGGCTGTTCGAGGGAACGGCGGCGCAGATGTTCGCCAATATGCAGCGCTTCGCCGCCCTGCCCGACGATACGGCCGTCTATTGCGCGCATGAATATACGCAGTCGAACGGCCGCTTCGCCCTGACGGTGGAGCCGGACAACGCCGCCTTGCGCGCCCGCATGGGGGATGTCGACGCGGCGCGTTCGCGGGGAGAGGCCACGGTGCCGACCAGCATCGGGCAGGAACGCGCGACCAATGTCTTCATGCGCGCCCGCGATGTCGCGCAACTGGCCGAACGGCGCGCGGCGAAGGATGCGGCGTGACGGTTTTCGCGCTGCTTTGTCGTCCTGCAAGCGGGACGAATGAGGAGAGATGCCATGCGTCCATGGATGTTGCGTTCCAGCCTGCGCCTGGCCCCGCTGCTGCTGGCCGGATGTTCGGACAGCTATGAGCCGCCCAGGCTGACCGAAAAACAGACGAGCGAGCTGGAACGGGCCCTGGCGGGCAAGGTGCCGGGCGAAAGGACGAGCTGCGTCAATCGGGAATCCCAGTCCAATCTGACGGCCATCAGCAACAGCGTCCTGCTGTACCGGGTCAGCCGGCGGCTGGTCTACCGCAACGACCTGATCGGCAGCTGTTCCGGGCTGTCGCGCGGCGACACGCTGATCATCAGGACCTGGGGATCGCAATATTGCCGCGGGGACCAGCTGACCAGCGCCGACCTGATGACCGGCATGGTGACGGGAAATTGCGCGCTGGGTGACTTCATCCCCTATCGCGCGCCGTCGAAATAGGGTTGCTTCCTTATGGCGTCCTGGTCCTGCAAAGGCAGGAACAGGATCAGCCAGGCTTCACCCCTTGTACAGCGCGTCGAGCCGTTCCTGATAGCGGGCGCGGATGACGTGGCGGCGGATCTTCATCGACGGCGTCATCTCGCTATTGTCGATGGTGAAGGGCTCATCCGCCAGGATGAACCGCCGCACCCGTTCGATCACGGACAGGTCGTCATTCACCCGGTCGACCGCCGCGCGCAGCGCCGCCTGATAGGCGGGATCGGCCGCGATCCCTTCAACCTTCCGTCCCTGCGCCTGCGCCCATTCCCGCGTCCATTCGGCATCGGGCACCAGCAGACCCACCAGATGCGGGCGGCGGTCGCCATAGACCATCGCCTGCCCGATCTCCGGCTGGAGCGTCAGCATGCCCTCCACCTTCTGCGGCGAGACATTGTCGCCCTTGTCGTTGACGATCAGGTCCTTCTTGCGGTCGGTGATGCGGATGCGGCCCTTTTCATCGATCTCCCCGATGTCGCCGGTGTGGAGCCAGCCATTTTGCAGCGCCTTCTCCGTTTCCGCGGGATTGCGCCAATAGCCGTGCATCACCAGTTCGCCGCGCACGAGAATCTCGCCATCCTCCGCGATCCGCACCTCCACCCCGTCGAGCGGCGGGCCGACCGTGTCCATCGCGATCCCGGCGCGGGGGCGGTTGCAACTGATCACCGGCCCCGCCTCGGTCTGGCCATAACCCTGGAGCAGCGTCAGCCCCATCGCGTCGAAGAACAGGCCGACATCCGGATTGAGCGGCGCCCCGCCCGACACCAGCGCCTTCATCCGCCCGCCGAAGCGCGCCGCGATCTTCGGCTTCAGCGTGCGCGCCAGCAGCGCCTTCATCGGCAGGTCGAGCAGCGATTTTCGCCCGCGCTGTTCCCTGGCCGCGATGCGCAGCGCCTGGCCCAGCAGATAGGTGGGGAATTTGCCCTGCTTCTCGACCGACTTGATGATGCGGGCGCGCAGCACTTCGAACAGGCGGGGGACGACGACCATGATCGTCGGCCGCGCCTCCTCGATATTGCTGGCGAGTTTTTCCAGCCCTTCCGCATAATAGATCTGCCCCGCCGCCATGATCGGCAGGAACTGGCCGCCGCTATGTTCATAGGCGTGGGACAGCGGCAGGAAGGACAGGAACACCTCTTCGTCCCGCCCGAAATCCTCCTCCAGCAACTTGTCCGCCCCCTCGATATTGCAGAGGATGGCGCCATGATGCTGCATCACCCCGCGCGGCGCGCCGCCGGTGCCGCTGGTGTAGATGATGCAGGCCAGATCGTCGCGCTTCGCCGTCTGGCCGGCGGCGCAGGCATCGATGTCGGTGGGATAATGGGCGATCAGGTCGCTCCACAAATGGCAGGCGACATGACCCTGCATGCCGCGCAACGGCTCCATGCCGATGACGAAGCTCGCCTGCGACCGCAGCACGGCTGGCATCAGGTTCTGCGCCAGCCTGGCGGTGGAGACGATGACGGCCCGGGCGCCGCTGTCGGTCAGGATATGCTGATGATCGCGCGTGGTGTTGGTGGTGTAGGTCGGCACGGTGACGCAGCCCGCGGCCATGATGGCAAGGTCCGCGATGCAGAATTCCGGCCGGTTCTCGCTCACCAGCATCACCGGATCGCCGGGCCTCAATCCCTGCGCCTGCAATGCGCTGGCCAGTGCGGCGACGTCATGCGCGACTTCGGTCCAGCTCAGCGACTTCCATTGGCCAGCCACCTTGCGCCAGAGGAAGGGCGTGTCCCCCATCGCCTTGGCGCGGGCGAAGAACATGGTCACCAGATTGGGAAAACGCTCGATCGCGCTCAAAACGGCATCTCCTCATTCGCGGCGCGTCTTCGGCGCGCCTATCCGCCTGCCCGGCAGGCTATACCCTCGCCATGCCGTAACGGCCATGATTTTTCGCGGGTTTTCGGAGATCCCCTCCGGGTCGCGGGGAGATGCGATTCAGCGGCGGCAATGGGGGATGGAAAGCGGACATGCGCTTCCATAGGGCCGGCCATGGTCCTGCGCAGGATCATGGCGCGCCGGGGGCCGGCCCAGTGTTCCCCCGCACAACGCTGATCGACAGGATCAGCTCAGATGAGCGAATTCGCCATAGCCGCCCTGGAAGAAGAGCAGCGGCTTGCCCGGCGTTTCCACCTCCAGCGCGATGACCCGGCCCAGCACGATATAATGGTCGCCCGCTTCATGCACCGCTTCGAGCCGGCAGTCGATCCAGGCCACCACCCCATCCAGGATCGGGGAGCCATTGGCGGAGACGCGATGCGTCACCCCGGCGAACTTGTCGTTCGCGCCCTTGGCCGAAAATTGCTGGCAAAGCGGCTTCTGGTCGCTGGCGAGGATGTTGACGCAGAATTTCCCCGCCCTTTCGATCCGCGGCCAGCTCAGCGAATTCTTGGCAGGGAAAAAGGCAACCAGCGGCGGATCGAGCGAAACGGAGGTGAAGGAACCGACGACCATGCCGGTGGGCGCATGATCGTCCTCCACCGCCGTCACCACGCAGACCCCCGTGGGATAATGCCCCAGCACACGGCGGAAAGTGCCGCTGTCGAAGGCGATGGCCTCGCTCATGCGCGGACGCCCTGAAGGGGAAAAATATCGTCACTGATCTTCATCGTCGCCTCTCTTCCAGACTCGGCCGGGGCATGGCAAGCGAATCCCGCTGATAAGCTCATGAGTTTCCTTTTCCGGGAAATCGCAATGCTACCTTAACCGGCAATTGCACGCTACAGCACGGCATGATCTCGATTCATCCGCTATGCGATATTCCTGAAATCCGGGCCGGCGACGATCTGGCGGCGGTGCTGCGCGACAGTCTGGCGAAGGCGGGCCTGTGGCCGCTCCAGACCGGCGATGTGCTGGTCGTGACGCAGAAGATCCTGTCCAAGGCGGAAGGACGGATGGTCGCGCTGGACAGCGTCGAGCCGGGCGCGCAGGCGCTGGAGCTGGCCGCCACGACGCGCAAGGACCCCCGGCTGGTCGAACTGGTGCTGCGCGAAAGCAGCAGCGTGGTGCGCGCGGTGCCCCATGTGCTGATCACCCGCCACCGGCTGGGCCATGTGATGGCGAACGGCGGCATCGACCGGTCCAATATCGGGCCGGGGGATGAAGATCGCGCATTGCTGCTGCCGCTCGATCCCGACGGATCGGCGCGCGGCCTGCTGGCGGCGCTGGCGGGGCCCGAGGCGGCCGGGATCGGCATCGTCGTTTCCGACAGTTTCGGGCGGCCATGGCGCCACGGCGTGGTGGGCGTCGCAATCGGCGCGGCGGGATTGCCCGCGCTGGTCGACCGCCGCGGCGAAGAGGATCGGGACGGACGGCGGCTGGAGGTGACGCAGATCGCGCTGGCCGACCAGATCGCCACCGCCGCGACGCTGGTGACGGGCGAGGGTGCGGAAAGCGTGCCCGCCGCCCTGCTGCGCGGCGTAGCCCTGCCCGAAGGAGATGCAGGCGCGGGCGCGCTGGTCCGCCCGCTGGAAGAGGATTTGTTCCGGTGAGCGGCCGCATCGTCGTTCTGACCGGGGGCGTCGGCGGCGCGAAGCTGGTGCTGGGGCTGATGCAGGTCTGCCCGCCGGAGGACATCACCGCCATCGTCAACACGGGGGACGATTTCCGTCATCTCGGGCTGGCGATCTCTCCCGACATCGACACGCTGCTCTATACCCTGTCGGGCAGGGCCAATGCCGCGCAGGGCTGGGGCCGCGAGGGTGAGACATGGAGCTTCATGGACGCGCTCAAATCGCTGGACGGCGAGGACTGGTTCCTGCTGGGCGACGGCGACATGGCGCTGCATGTGCTGCGGTCGCACATGCTGGCGTCGGGCGAAACGTTGAGCGCGGTAACGGCCCGTTTTGCGACGGCCTGGGGCCTTGGCCTCAAGATATTGCCCATGAGCGACGATGCCGTGGCCACCCATGTCTCCACCGATGCGGGCGACCTCCCCTTCCAGCGCTATTTCGTCGAGCAGCGCTGCGTCCCGGCGGTCCGGGCGATCCGCTTCGAGGGTGCGGAACAAGCGAATCCTGCCCCCGGCGTAATGGAGGCGATCAGCGATCCCGCAACCCGCGCCATAGTGATCGCGCCGTCCAATCCCTGGCTGAGCGTCGACCCGATTCTGGCGGTGCCCGGCGTCCGCGAAGCGTTGGCGGCAAGGAAGGCGCCGGTCGTCGCGGTGTCACCGATCGTCGGCGGGCAGGCGGTCAAGGGACCGACCGCCAAGCTGATGGGCGAGTTGGGACTGGGCGTCACCAACCAGGCCATTGCCGCCCATTATGAAGGCGTCATCGACGCGCTGCTGGTCGACGTGCGCGACGGGAGCGAGGGTTTGGACATTCCCCACGCCGTCACCGACACGCTGATGAAGACGCTGGACGACCGCGCCCGGGTGGCGCGGGCGGCGCTGGATCTGGCCGAACGGATCGCCGGTTGACGGTCATGAACTGCTGGATCGTCATCCCGGTCAAGGCGCCCGCCGCCTGCAAGACGCGGCTGGCGCCTGTTTTGGACGAAACCGGACGGCGCAATCTGGTTGCGGAGATGCTGCACCGCACGGTGGGGGCTGCGGCGGAAGTGGTCGGGATGGAAAGGCTGCGGCTGCTGGGGCCGTCGCGGCATGGATTGCCGGAGAGCATAGGCTTGCTCGATGATCCGGGCGGCGGCCTTAACCCTGCCGTGACGAGCGCCCGCGATGCGGCATGGGGAGCAGGAGTCGAGCGGATGCTGTTTCTCTCGGCCGACCTGCCGCTGGTCGAGGCAGCGGATGTGGCGGCACTGCTGGACGCCCCCGGCATTGCGGCCGCGCCCGATGTCCATGGGCGGGGAACCAATGCATTGTCCTTGCCTCTGCCACGAGCGGCGGATTTCCAGTTCCATTATGGCCAGGGCAGTTTCGCGGCGCACAGGGCGGAAGCGGAAAGGCTTGGTTTGATGTTCTCGCCGGTCGTCCGGCGCGGTCTGGGCTTCGACATCGACCAGCCGGACGATCTGGCCGACTGGAAAGGGCGCGCGATCTAGGGTGGAAGGCGGACATTCCCCCTCCCGCAGGCGGGAGGGGGCTAGGGGGTGGGCTGGCGCGGCATCTGCGCTGTTTTGCAACGGCTAAGTCAGAAGCTCGCTACGCTCGCACCCCTAACCCCTCCCGTTTACGGGAGGGGAATGTCCTGGATTGGCCATCTCCGGCCAGTCGCTCAAACCCGCACTTCCGTCAGATCGCCACACCCGCCGAAGCCAGCACCGCCAGCGTCAGCAGTTCCGAAGCGTTGGACGCCATGGTGGCGATCTGCACCGACTTGTCCATGCCGACCAGCATCGGCCCGATCATGGTCGCGCCGCCCAGTTCGCGCAGCAGCTTGGCTGAGATATTGGCCGACTGAAGCCCCGGCATCACCAGGATATTGGCCGGGCCGGACAGGCGGCTGAAGGGGTAATTCTTCATCACCGTGGGGTTGAGCGCCGCGTCGACGGTCATTTCGCCTTCAAATTCGAAGTCGACATTCCGCTCTTCCAGCGCCTTGATCGCGTCGCGCACATTATCGAGGAAGCTGCCCGGCGGGTTGCCGAAATTGGAATAAGACAGAAAGGCGACGCGCGGGTCGTGGCCCATGCGGCGGGCGACCGCCACCGTGCCTTCCGCGATGTCCGCCAGTTCCTGCGCCGAGGGGCGCTCATTGACCGTGGTGTCGGCCAGGAACACCGTCTTGTCCTTCGTCACCAGCACATGGATGCCGAAGGGGGTGCGGTCCGCCGCCGGGTCCATCACCCGCTTCACTTCGCGCAGCGTCTGGGCGAAGGGCCGGGTCATGCCGGTGATCATCGCGTCGGCATGACCCATCTTCACCAACAGCGAGCCGAAGATGTTGCGGTCGCGATTGACCATCCGCTCGCAATCGCGGCGCAGATAGCCGCGGCGCTGGAGCCGCTTGTAGAGCGTGTCGACCATCTCCGGCACCAGCGGCGAGTTGACGCTGTTGTGCAGTTCGAAGCTTTCCGGGTCCTGCACGCCCAGTTCCTTGAGCTTGTCATAGACATGGCCGCGCCCGACCAGCACGGGGATGCCATAGCCCAGCGTCCGGAACTGGATCGCCGCGCGCAGCACCACTTCCTCTTCCGCTTCGGCAAAGACGACGCGCTTCGGATTGGCCTTCGCCACTTCATAGGCGGTGGTCAGGACGGACGTGGTCGGATTGAGCCGGGCCTTCAACGACTGGCGGTAGGCCGCCATCTCCGCAATCGGCTTCTGCGCGACGCCGGTTTCCATCGCCGCCTGCGCGACGGCGGAGGGGACGACCTCCATCAGGCGCGGATCGAAGGGCGCGGGGATGATATAGTCGGGCCCGAAGCTGTGCGAACGGCCATAGGCCTTGGCCACTTCCTCCGGCACCTGTTCGCGCGCCAGTTCCGCGATCGCCTTGGCGGCGGCGAGCTTCATCGGCTCGTTGATCCCGGTCGCCCGCACGTCCAGCGCGCCGCGGAAGATGAAGGGGAAGCCCAGCACATTGTTGACCTGATTGGGATAATCCGACCGGCCGGTGGCGACGATGGCGTCGGGGCGCACCGCATGCGCTTCGGGCGGCGAGATTTCCGGATCGGGGTTCGCCATGGCGAAGATGATCGGCTTGTCGGCCATCGACTTCACCATGTCCTGCGTCATCGCGCCCGCGACCGAAAGGCCCAGGAACACGTCCGCGCCCTTCACCGCTTCGGCCAGGGTGCGGGCGTCGGTCTTCACCGCATGGGCCGATTTCCACTGGTTCATGCCTTCGGTGCGGCCCTGATAGATGACGCCCTTGCTGTCGCACATGATGACATTGTCATGCTGGACGCCCAGCGCCTTGATCAGTTCGGTGCAGGAAATCGACGCCGCGCCAGCGCCGTTCACCACCACCTTCATGTCCTTCATGTCGCGGCCGGTCAGCATCGCCGCGTTGATGACGCCCGCCGCCGCGATGATCGCGGTGCCGTGCTGGTCGTCATGGAAGACCGGGATGTTCATCCGCTCCTTCAGCGTCTGTTCGATGATGAAGCATTCCGGGGCCTTGATGTCCTCCAGGTTGATGCCGCCGAAGGTCGGCTCCATCAGCTCGACCGCGTCGATGAACTTGTCGACATCCTCGGTCTTGAGTTCGATGTCGATAGAATCGACGTCGGCGAAGCGCTTGAAGAGAACCGACTTGCCTTCCATCACCGGCTTGGACGCCAGCGCGCCCAGATTGCCGAGGCCCAGGATCGCCGTGCCGTTGGAGATGACCGCGACCAGATTGCCCTTGGCGGTATAGTCATAGGCGGTTGCCGGGTCTTCCGCGATGGCGCGCACCGGCACCGCGACGCCGGGCGAATAGGCGAGCGAAAGATCGCGCTGGGTCGCCATCGGCTTCGACGCGATGATCTCGATCTTGCCGGGGCGGCCGGTCGAGTGGAAGAACAGCGCCTCGCGCTCTGAAAATTCCACATTCGACTTGTCGGTCATGGCTGCACCCACCCCTTGTTTGAAACAATAAGCTCGCCCCATAGGGCGCTCCGGCATTCAGTTCAGGCGGAGCCGAAAAGGGTGATTTTCGAGCATCGGAGCGCAGCATACTCAAGTATGTGAGCACCGAAGCGCAGAAAATCACGCTTTGCAGGCCCGAATGGGCTGAATGCCGGACCGCCCTAGCGGTAAGAATATCTTGTGGGCAAGTGCGAGAAGCGCAATTTTCCTGCTGTTTCTTGCAGCACTGGCATGAGGCCGGGCTTCACGCTATCCGCTGTGCCATGGCGCGAACGATCGACACATCCACGCAACAGGCGACGCCGATGATGGCGCAATATCTTGCGCTGAAGGCGGAGGCGCAGGATTGCCTGCTCTTCTACCGCATGGGCGATTTTTTCGAGCTGTTCTTCGAGGATGCGAAGGCGGCGGCGGCGACGCTGGACATCGCGCTCACCAGCCGGGGCGAGCATGGCGGCGCGCCGATCCCGATGTGCGGCGTGCCGGTGCACAGCGCGGAATCCTATCTGGCGCGGCTGATCAAGGCGGGCCATCGCGTCGCCATCGCGGAGCAGACCGAAACCCCCGCCGAAGCCAAAGCGCGGGGGTCCAAGTCCCTCGTCGCCCGCGCCATCGTCCGTTACGTGACGGCGGGCACGCTGACCGAGGAGACGCTGCTCGACAGCCGGCGCGACAATATGCTGGTGGCGCTGGCGCAGGTCGGCGGCGAGGAAGCGGGCGAATATGGGCTGGCCGCCGCCGACATTTCGACCGGGCGGTTCGAGACGCTGACCCTGCGGGCGGCCGATCTGCCCGCCGAACTGGCGCGCCTGCGACCGAGCGAGATCGTGCTGCCGGACGGGCTGGATCTGGAACTGCTGGACTCCCACCCGTTCGACCGCGCCGCCTTTTCCAGCAGCCGGGCCGAAGCAGCGCTGAAGCGCATCTTCGGCGTCGCCACGCTGGACGGATTCGGCCAGTTCGGCCGCGCCCAACTGGCGGCGATGGGCGGCCTGCTCTCCTATCTCGACCATGCGGGCAAGGGCACCCTGCCCTTCCTCGCCCCGCCCAGCGCCAAGACCAGCGGCGCCCATGTCGCCATCGACGCCGCGACGCGCGAGAGCCTGGAGATCACCGCCACCATGAGCGGTACGCGGGCGGGCAGCCTGCTGGGCGCGGTCGACCGGACCGTCACGGGCGCGGGCGCGCGCCTGTTGGCGCAGGACCTATCCGCGCCGCTGATGGACCAGGCCGGGATCGAAGCGCGGCTGGGGCTGGTGCAACTGTTCCATGACGACAGCATGCTGCGCGACCAGTTGCGCGTGGCGCTGAGGGCCTTGCCCGACATCGGCCGCGCCTTGGGCCGTCTCGCGATGGGCCGAGGAAGCCCCCGCGATCTTGGCCAATTGCGCGACGGGCTGGGCGAAGCGCGCTTGCTGCGGGAGCGGCTGGGCCGCCTGCCCGACCAGCCCCTGCTGCTGACGCAATTGCTGCCCTCCCTCGACGGCCATGGCGCGCTGGTCGACAGCCTGTCCCGCGCCCTCGTCCCCAGCCCGCCGACCGAGACCGCCAATGGCGGCTATATCGCGGACGGCTATGACGCCGCGCTGGACGAGTTGCGCCGCCTCGCCGGGGACGGCCGCCGCGCCATCGCCGCGCTGGAGGCGAAATATCGCGAGCAGACCGGCATCGCCTCGCTCAAGATCCGGCATAATGGCGTGCTCGGCTATCATGTCGAGGTGCCCGCCCGCGCCGCCGACCAGTTGATGCAGCCCGACAGCGGCTTCACCCATCGCCAGACGCTGGCCGGAGTGGTGCGCTTCAATTCGGTCGACCTGCACGAACAGGCGAGCCGCGTGGCGCAGGCCGGGGCCCATGCGCTGGTCGCGGAAGCCGCGCATCTGGAAGACCTTGTCGAAGCCACCCTCGCCCGCAAGGCGGAGATCGCCCGCGCCGCCGATGCCCTTGCCCGGCTCGACGTGGCGGCGGCGCTGGCGGAACGCGCCGCGGAGGGCGGCTGGCAACGGCCCCATTTCGTCGCGCAGGATGGCGAAGGCCCCTGCCTGGAAATCGTCGGCGGCCGTCATCCGGTGGTCGAGGACGCGCTGCGCCGCGATGGCCAGCCCTTCGTCGCCAATGATTGCCGGCTGTCGGCCGGGGACCGGCTGTGGCTCGTCACCGGACCCAATATGGGCGGTAAATCCACCTTCCTGCGGCAGAATGCGATCATCGTGATCCTTGCGCAGGCAGGCGCCTATGTGCCCGCCGCGTCCGCGACCCTGACGCTGGTCGACCGGCTGTTCAGCCGTGTCGGCGCGTCGGACAATCTGGCCAAGGGCCGCTCCACCTTCATGGTCGAGATGGTCGAAACCGCCGCCATCCTTGCCCAGGCGACCGAGCGAAGCTTCGTCATCCTCGATGAAGTCGGACGCGGCACGTCGACCTATGACGGGTTGGCGCTGGCATGGGCGGTGGTGGAGGCGGTGCATGAGGTCAATCGCTGCCGCTGCCTGTTCGCGACCCATTATCATGAGCTGACCCGGCTGGCGGAAACCCTTGCCTCGCTCTCGCTCCACCATGTCCGTGCGCGGGAATGGAAGGGCGATCTGGTCCTGCTGCACGAGGTGGCGGAGGGCCCTGCGGACCGCAGCTATGGCCTGGCGGTGGCGCGGCTGGCCGGGCTTCCACCCGCCGTCCTGAAGCGCGCCAAGGACGTCCTCGCCCGCCTCGAAGCGGGCAAGGCCAGGACCGGCGGCATCGCGGCGGGGCTGGACGACCTGCCCCTCTTCGCCGCCGCCACGGCTCAGGTGGAGGAAAAAGTCGATCCCCTGCGCGCCGCGCTGGATGGCATCGACGCCGACGCGCTCTCGCCCCGGGAGGCGCTGGACCAACTCTACCGGCTCAAGCAACTGGCAGCAGCCGGTCAGGAAGACTAGATAAGCCTTATGGTCATGCAGTTTCCGAAATTGGGGTCCAGGCGCGCGATCATCGACCGGCGCGCCATTTCCGACCGCATCGCCGCCCTGGCGCAGGAGCATCGGGGCGACCAGATCAAGCTGCGCGGAATGATCGTGAAGGAACTGAAGGACGCGCTCGACGCCGGGCGGGAGGATGTCGCCCGCCGCCTAAGCCAGAGGCCGACCCGAGGGCGGGAGGCCGTGACCGCCTTTGCCTTCCTGATCGACCAGATCCTGCGCCTGCTCTACGACGCGACAACCCATCACCTCTACCCGGCGGGCAACCGCAGCACCGGCGAGCGGATCGTGCTGATCGCGGTCGGCGGCTATGGCCGGGGCGAGATGGCGCCGCACAGCGATGTCGACATCGGCTTCATCACCCCGTGGAAGCCCACCGGCTGGACCGAGCAGGTGATCGAATCCATGCTCTATTCGCTGTGGGATCTGGGGCTGAAGGTCGGCCATAGCAGCCGTTCCATCGATGAGACGATCCGCATGGCGAAGGCGGACCTGACCGTGCGCACCGCCCTGCTGGAGGCGCGCTACATCTGGGGCGACCGCGCCCTGTATGAGGAGATCAGCGCCCGTTTCGACGCCGATGTGATGCAGGGCACAGCCCGCGCCTTCGTCACCGAAAAGCTGGAGGAACGGGACGAGCGGCACAAGCGCATGGGCGACAGCCGCTATGTCGTCGAACCCAATGTGAAGGAGGGCAAGGGCGGCCTGCGCGACCTGCACACGCTGTTCTGGATCGGCAAATATGTGAACCGGGTGAAGTCGGTGGCGGAACTGGTCGATGTCGGCCTGCTGACCGAAACCGAACTGCGCCAGTTCCAGAAGGCGGAGGATTTCCTCTGGGCGGTGCGCTGCCATTTGCACATGATCACGGGGCGGGCGGAGGACCGGCTGACCTTCGACCTGCAACTCGAAACCGCCACCCGCATGCATTTCACCGGACGCGCCGGGCGGTCGGGCGTGGAGCGCTTCATGCGCTATTATTTCCTGAACGCGAAGACGGTGGGCGACCTGACCGCCGTGTTCCTCGCCCATCTGGACGACCAGATGGCGGAGCGTGGGCGTCGCTATATCCCCAGCTTCTTCCGCCGCCCGAAGAAGCTGGACGGCTTCGTGCTGGATCGCGGGCGGCTGGCGCTGCCTAACGATCATTTCTTCCAGGACGATCCGGTCCGCTTGCTGGAAATCTTCGCGCTCGCCGACAGGCATGGCCTCGCCATCCATCCCAGCGCCATGCGCGCCGCCAGCCGCGACGCCAGCCTGATCACCGCCAAGGTGCGCCGCGATCCCCGCGCCAACGCCGCTTTCATGGAGGTGCTGACCAGCCCCCGCGACCCGGAAACCGTGCTGCGCTGGATGAACGAGTCCACGGTCTTCGGCCGCTTCATCCCCGATTTCCGCCGCGTCGTGGCGCAGATGCAGTTCGACATGTACCACCATTATACGGTGGACGAACATACGATCCGCGCCGTCGGCCTGCTGGCGCGGATCGAAAAGGGCGAACTGAGCCAGGATCATCCGCTGGCGGCGGACCTGATGGGCAAGCTGCTGTCGCGCCGCGTCCTCTATGTCGCGGTGCTGCTGCACGACATCGCCAAGGGGCGCGGCGGCGACCACAGCATATTGGGCGCGGAAGTGGCGGACCATCTCTGCCCGCGCCTGGGCCTGACACCGGCGGAGACGGAAACCGTGTCCTGGCTGGTGCTGCACCATCTGCTGATGTCGGCCACCGCCTTCAAGCGCGACCTGGCCGATTACAAGACGATCCTCGATTTCGTCGACGTGGTGCAGAGTCCGGAACGGTTGCGGCTGCTGCTGTGCCTGACCGTGGTCGACATCCGCGCCGTCGGACCCGGCGTCTGGAATAGCTGGAAACGGCAATTGCTGGGCGACCTCTATGAGGCGGCCGAAGAAGTGCTGCGCCTCGGCCACAAGCAGAAGGGCCGCAGCGAACGCGTCACCGCCAAGCAGCAGGCGCTGCGTCAGGCGCTGGGCCTGTCCGAAGCCGATTTCGAGAAGCTGCGCAAGCGGCTGCCGGAAAGCTACTGGATCGCGGAGCCGGAGGACATCCTCATCCACAATGCGCAGCATATATTGGAGGCGGGCGATTCCCCGCTCTCCATCGCCGCGCAATATTATCCGCAGCGCGGCGCGACGCTGGTGACGGTCTATGCCGCCGACCATCCGGGGCTGTTCTACCGGATCGCGGGCGCCATCCATCTGGCGGGCGGCAACATCATCGACGCGCGCATCCATACGACCCGCGACGGCGTCGCCATCGACAATTTCCTGGTGCAGGACCCGCTGGGCGGCGCCTTCCACAGCCCCGACCAATTGACGCGCATCCGCAAGGCGATCGAGGATTCGCTCGCCAACCGCCACCGCATGATCACCAAGCTGGAGGCGCGCCCCCTGCCCCGCACCCGCGCGGAGGCCTTCCGCATCGAACCCAATGTGCTGATCGACAACAAGGCGTCGAACCGCTTCACCGTGATCGAGGTGAATGCGCGGGATCGCCCGGCGCTGCTGTTCAGCCTCGCCAACGCGCTGTTCCAGTCGAAGGTGACGGTGCACAGCGCCCATGTCGCCACCTATGGCGAGCGGGCGGTGGATACCTTCTACGTCACCGACCTGCTGGCCGGGAAGATCGAGAGCAGGGCGCGGCTGCAAACGCTGGAACGGCGGCTGCTGGAAGCGGCCGGCGGTGAGGTGGCGGAACTGGAGCGGGCTTAGGAAGACCCGCCTCCCCCAACAACCTCGTCATCCCCGCCTTCGCGGAAGGACGAACCTTCAGACGATCTCCATCACATCGCCCGGCGCCAGCAACGGCAACAGGCGCAGCATATCCGCCCGCTCCACCGCCACGCACCCCGCCGTGGGACGGCCTTCGGAAAGATGGAAGAAGATCGCGCTCCCCCGCCCCGGCACCGGCGGCGAGTCATTGTGCCCCAGCACGACGATCACATCATAGGCATCATCGTCCCGCAGCAGATTTTCCGCTGAAAAGGCGCGCGGCAGATGCACGGGCCGATTATAGGCCGGATCGGCCGGATCATCGGACCAGCCATCCCCTTCCCGCACCCAGCGCCACGGCAGGCGGATGCCCGCCGCCGCCGCCTTGCCCGGCCGCAGCAACACGCCCCGGACCGGCCAAATGCCCAACGGCGTGCAGCCATCCCCCTCCCGCTTGTCCGCCGCTGCACAGACGCCGCCGCGCCCGATGGTGCAGGGCATGTCCAAGTCACCGAAGAAAAGACGCCCCGCGCCCGCATCGACGCGGATGGCGCTCACAACTGATGCCCTGTCCGGTCCCGCTTGGTCGCGAGATAGCGCTCATTATGCGGATTGGAAGGCAGGATGATCGGCAGCCGTTCCGCCACCCTGATCCCGGCGGCTTCAAGCCCCGTCACCTTGTTCGGATTATTGGTGAGCAACCGCACCTCGTCCACGCCCAGCAGGTCCAGCATCCGCGCCGCCACGGAAAAGTCGCGCGCATCGATGGCGAAGCCCAGCCGGACATTGGCGTCGACCGTGTCGAACCCCTGATCCTGCAAGGCATAAGCGCGCAGCTTGTTGACAAGGCCGATGCCGCGCCCTTCCTGCCGCAGATAGAGCAATATGCCCCAGTTCGAATCCGCGATCTGGTGCAGCGCCTGATGCAGTTGCGGCCCGCAATCGCATTTCAGCGACCCCAGCACATCGCCGGTCAGGCATTCGCTGTGCAGCCGGATCACGGGGGGCGAGGAATCGCGCTGGCCCACGATCAGCGCGACATGCTCGCGCGGTTCGTCGGGACTGCGGAAGGCGACGATCTCCGCCGTCTCGCTGGCCGACACGGGTAGGCGGGCGCGCGTGGCGATGGCCAGATGCACGGCATCGTCATAAGCGTCGATGTCGGCGGCGCTGACCTCCGCCTCGCTGTCGCCTTCCGCCATCACGAAATAGGCCGGCAATATGCCCGCCAGCCGCGCCAGCCGCAGCGCCGCCTTGGCCGCTGAGGGCGCCGACAGCGGCTTCGCCATGAACGGCCCTTTGAGCGGCGAGGCAAGGTCCAGCACCGGGTCGGAGATCGCGGTCGCCACATCGACGTCGATCCACGGCGCCCGCGCCACCAGCACCGGCATGTCGGGATCGGCCGCCGCCAGCTGGTTGGCGAGCTTCAGCGTCTGCGCCCGCGCCGCGGAGATCAATATGTCAGCCTCTGCGCCCGGATCGAATCCGGCAAGCGTCACGGCATCAGCCCCCTCCACGGCCATCAGCCGCACGGCGCCGTCGGCGGCCTGCACGCGCACCGGCCAGCCCCGGCGTAGCGCGTCAATGGCGCGGGCGGCGGCGCGGGCGCTCATCAGAAGGCGAATTCCGTGATGATCGGCACATGGTCGGACGGGCGCGACCAGCCGCGGATCGGTTCAACCACGCGGTGGCTGACGGCCTTTTCCGCGACGTCCTGCGTCATCCACATATGGTCGAGCCGCCGTCCGCGATCCGATTCCGCCCAGTCGCGGGCGCGATAGCTCCACCAGGTATAGAGCCGCTGCGGCGCGGGATAGAATTTGCGGCCGATGTCGACCCAGTCGTTCGATTCCTGCAGGCGCGCCAGAATCTCGCACTCGATCGCCGTATGGCTGACGACATTGAGGAGTTGCTTATGGCTCCATACATCGCATTCCATCGGCGCAATGTTGAAATCGCCGGTCAGGATGGTCGGCTTATCCTCCAGCGTGGAGGACCATTGGATCATGCGCTCCAGGAAATCGAGCTTCTGTCCGAATTTCGGATTGACCTCCCGATCGGGCACATCCCCGCCGGCGGGCACATAGACATTCTCGATCCGGACGCCATTGTCCAGTCGCACGCCGACATGGCGCGCCTCCCCATTGGCCTGCCAGTCGAGCCGGTCGTCCTCCCGGATCGGAATCTTCGACAGGATGGCCACGCCATGGTGCATCGGCTGTCCGTTCAGCACCTGATGATTATAGCCCCGTTGCCGGAACAGCCCGGCCGGGAAGGTATCGTTCACCACCTTGGTTTCCTGCAGACACAATATGTCGGGCGATTCCTCCGTCAGAAAGCGCTCGACAATATCGAGCCGGGCACGAACGCTATTGATATTCCAGGAAGCGATGCTGAGTGTCTGAGGCATGGCTGATCCACTAAGACCCTCCGCCGCCCCGCGCAAGGGCGGCGAATGTCCCGGCAGACGGAACAGCGTTGGCGCCGTTCGACGTCCAGTTCAGGTGGAGCCGAAAATGGGATGTTCGAGCATCGGAGCGCAGCGCACTTCATGTCCGTGAGCACCGAAGCGCGGAAAATCGCGCTTTGCAGGCCCGCACAAGCTATAGCGCTGCGTTAAATCGGACGCAGGTCGCGCGCTCTCAGTTTTCGTTGTCGCATCGTTTGAAGCGCAAAACCGCTTCCCACTTTTCTGCGCGATGCTCCAAATGTCGGATCGCACCGAAAAGGCCCCCGCTCCGGGGGCATGGAACGGGGGCCTCGATCGCGCCCTTGAAGCGCTTTGCGGCGGGAGCGGGGTTCCGGGTAACAGGGGGGAAATCCCGGTTCCGTCTCGCGCCGTGGAGTTCCTTTTAGGGCTCGGGATATGAGCCTCAGATGAACGGTTCTGAAAAGTTTTCGGCCCGTCGCACCTGGGGCCCGCTTAACCGCCCGACGCGCGCCCCTTGGGCCGCGGGTCGGTCCAGCGGAAGGCGGAATCCGCCACGGGCACGCCATAGCGCTGGTTGCTGAGCTTCACCGCCGTCCGGTTGTTCTGCGAATCCAGCGCCACCCAACCATAGAGCTGCAAGCCCGCCGGGCTGCCCGCATCGCGTTTGAAGATCATGGTGATCGTGCCATATTCGGGCCGTTTGGGGTCGCGGGCCTGGACGGACAGCACGCTGGGATCGCCCGTCTGGATCACCTTGCCGAACTTCGACAGGTCCTTGGACGGATCGATCAACGCCCCCAGCGGCGAATTGCCGATCGGCCAGCGCTGCACCTGCCGCACCTCATAATCGATCATGGTCAACGCCTTGCCGTCGCCCACGATCAGCAAAGGCACGCCCTTCTGATACTGGAAACGGATCTTGCCCGGCTGCTTGAGGGTAAGCTGGCCGGTCAGCGTCTGGCCGTTGCGGTCCGTCTGGGCGAAATCGGCGGTCATGGTGGTGACGGCGCGGATATAGGCATTGACCTTCGACAGGTCCGACTGGTCGGCCTGCGCGGCGGCCGGCATCGCCGGCACCGCAAAGGGCGCGGCAGCGATCGCCAGGGCGGCCAGCGTCAGGCTGTGGGGCGCAAGGATGCGCTTCATGCAATCATCTCCGGTTGTTCAGGATGAGAAATGTAGGTGGCAGGGCTTGAACCCGCTGTGAACCCATTCGTTCCTGTCATGCAACGAATGGATTGTCCGCTTCAACGCTCAGCCCGAAGAATATGCGGGCTGGTTGGGAATCGGACACCCCTTTTATCCCTCTCCCTCAAGGGAGAGGGCCACGCAGACTTGGCAGCTTGCTGCCTTAGTCGTAGCTGGGTGAGGGGGTTGCGATCCAACGGATCGCGCGGCACTCCTCCTCATCCCAATCAGCCCAGGCTCCTTCGCAGCCAAGGCTTCCTATTCTTCTCCTCAAGGGCGAAGGAAGGTCTTGAATGGGCCATTCCCGGCCTTCGCCATCATGTCACGAAATGAAAACGGGAAGGGGGAGAGCAACATGGTCGCTCAATCCCCCTCTGCTCCCGCTTCGCCAGTGCCGGTCTTTCCGGCGGCCCCTCTCCCGATTTATTTTTTAGGCGCTGCGGTGAGCGGCCTCTGCTTAGCCGGGCGCGAAGACAAAAAAAAGGCCGATCCGAAGACCAGCCTGAAAGTTTTTAGGAGAGGATGCCTGAAAGGCAGGGCCTTCTTCGCCCAGATCGCGTTTCCCGGCAAATGCGAAGAACCGAAGGACGATTGCATGAAACGCAATCAGCCTTGGAAATCAGGGGTTTTTCCCGGCGCCACCGGGGTTTTGCCGCACGGCGATGATCCAGCAATCCACGCAAAAACCCGTTTCAGAGCGAAATGGGCAGTGGTTTTTTGGCATCAGCCCAAATGAAAATTTCACGCCGACCGGATCAGAGCGGATTGCCATTCTCGTCGCGCAGCACTTCGCGGCGGCCGACATGGTTGGGCGGACCCACCAGCCCCTGCTCCTCCATCTGCTCGATCAGCCGGGCGGCGCTGTTATAGCCGATGCGCAATTGCCTCTGGAGCCAGCTTGTCGACGCCTTCTGATTTTCGAAGACGAGTTGGCACGCCTTGCGGAAAAGCTGCGCGTCCGGGCTGTCGTCGCCCAGGTCGACACCATCGAGCGCGAAGCTGCCCTCCTCCGGCTCCTCGGTGACGGCGGCGATATAATCCGGCTGTCCCTGAGCGCGCCAGTGATCCGCCACCACGCGCACCTCGTCGTCCGACACGAAGGGACCGTGGACGCGCATCAGGCCCTTGCCGCCGTGCATGTAGAGCATGTCGCCCTTGCCCAATAGCTGCTCGGCGCCCTGTTCGCCCAATATGGTGCGGCTGTCGATCTTCGACGTGACGAAGAAGCTGATGCGGGTCGGCAGGTTGGCCTTGATGACCCCGGTGATGACGTCGACCGAGGGCCGCTGCGTCGCGAGGATCAGGTGGATGCCCGCGGCGCGGGCCTTCTGGGCAAGACGCTGGATCAGGAATTCGACTTCCTTGCCCGCCGTCATCATCAGGTCGGCCAGCTCGTCGACCACCACCACGATCTGCGGCAACGGCTGGAAATCGAGCTGCTCCTCCTCATAGATCGGCTTGCCGGTCTCGGGATCGTAGCCGGTCTGCACGCGGCGGCCGAGCGGCTTGCCCTTGGCCTTCGCCGCGCGGACCTTCTCATTATAATTGGCGAGGTTGCGGACGGAGATCGACGCCATCATGCGATAACGGTCCTCCATCTGCTCCACCGCCCATTTGAGCGCGCGGATCGCCTTGGCGGGCTCGGTCACGACCGGTGAGAGCAAATGCGGAATGTCGTCATAGGTCGACAGTTCCAGCATCTTGGGATCGATCATGATCAGCCGCAACTGATCCGGCGTCATGCGGTAGAGCAGCGACAGGATCATCGCGTTCAGCCCCACCGACTTGCCCGAGCCCGTCGTACCCGCGATCAGCAGATGCGGCATGGGCGCAAGATCGGCGATGATCGGCTCGCCCGAGATATTCTTGCCCAGGATGATCGGCAGCGTCGCTTCCTGTCCGAACTGCTCGCTGGTGATGAGTTCGCGGAAGGACACGCCCTCCCGGTTCGCATTGGGCAGTTCGATGCCGATCACGGTGCGGCCCGGAATCGTCGCCACGCGGGCCGAAAGCGCCGACATGTTGCGCGCAATGTCGTCCGCCAGCGCGATCACGCGGCTCGCCTTGATGCCGGGCGCGGGTTCCAGTTCATACATGGTGACGACCGGGCCGGGACGGACCTCCACGATATTGCCCTTCACATGGAAGTCGTCGAGCACCGATTCCAGCAGGCGCGCATTGCGTTCCAGCGCGGCCTTGTCGATCTTCTGCCCCTGGCTCGCGGGGGTTGGATTGAGCAGGTCCGGCGAAGGCAGGGAGCTGTTGCCGAACAGGTCGTCCTGGCTGACCGGCGCCATAGAGCGCTGCACGGGCGCAGGCTTGGGCGTCTGGATGTTGATCGGCGGCTTGGGCTCGTTGGTGACGGTCTTGCGCGGGGTTGCGACGCGCTCGAACGGCTCGTCATCTTCATCCGCGCCGACAACCGGCGCGGGACCGGCCAGAGCGAAAGCCGGCCGGGGCAGCGCCAGGCGCGGCAGAGAGGGCCGGCGCAACGCGATGATCGGCTTTTCCAGCGCCAGGCTGCGATACCAGAGGACAAGGCCCGCGATCAGCGTCAGGACGATCAGGATTCCGGTGATCCAGCCCTGCGCGGCGGGCGCCTGCGCCGCAAGGCTCATGACGCCCCGCGCCGTCACCAGCGCGATGATGCCGCCCCATCCGGCGGGCAGGCCGACCAGCGGATTGGTCTGGAACAGCGCCAGCGCGACGCCAAGCAGGACGATGCCGGCAAGGCACTTTCCGAACTGCGCCTTCCACCCGCTCATGTCCTGATCGCCCCACAGCCGCCGGGCGGTGATCGCCATCAGCGGCAGCACCAGCGCCACCGGCACGCCCAGCAGCCAGAGCAGGAAATCCGCGACCCAGGCGCCGGGCGCCTGCATGATATTCTGCACATGGTCGCCCGCCACCGTGTTCATCGACGGATCACTCGGCTGATAGCTGAGCAGCGCCAGCGCCAGGAACAGGGTCGCCAGCAACAGCGCGATCGCGCCGATCAGCGCACCGCTGCGGATCAGGCTGCGTTTCAGCATTTCGCGCCATTCCGGCGTGCGTTTGGCTCCGCGGCTGACAGCCATGGCGTCAATGTCCCCCAAATGTTCCGTTCGGGGACAATGCGCCGAGCGGGGAGTCCCCGTCAAGAGTCCGGCCCATCGGCTCGTCTCTCCGACTCCGTAACAATCCTTATGTCGACGGGCGGCGGACCGGCGCAAAAAGTACCGCCAAAGGAGACTTTGTCATGATCGCCACGCTTTATCCGACCCTCGTGATCGTCGCCCTGGGGGCCTTCACCGCCGTGCTGCTGGGCGTCAGCGTGCAGGACGCGCTGAGGCGAGGGCGCTGAGCGCATCGCCGTCGACGCGCTGCACCGTCCATTCGTCCATCGGCCGCGCCCCCAGCGAGCGGTAGAAGGCGATGGACGGTTCGTTCCAGTCCAGCACCCACCATTCCAGCCGCGCGCAATCCCGCTCCAGCGCTAGTTGGGCGAGGCGGGAAAGCAGCGCCTTGCCCGCGCCCAGCCCCCGCGCTTCCGGGACGACGAACAGATCCTCCAGATAGAGGCCGGGCCGTCCCTCGAAAGTCGAGAAATTGTGGAAGAAAAGGGCGAAGCCGATCGCCCTCCCCTCATTTTCCGCGATCAGCACCTCCGCCATTGGGCGCGGCCCGAACAGATATTTGTTGAGCGAGGCGCGGTCGGCCTTCACCTCATGGGACAGTTTCTCATAGTCCGCCAGGGCGAGGATGAAGGCGTGGATCGTGCCGATGTCCGATGGCACGGCCTCGCGAATGGTGACGGACATGCTTTTCCTTTCAGGCCACGGACGGTTCGACATGGGGCGGTTCGGCCGATCCCGCGCGCGACGCGATCAGGCACCCCAGCACGATCAGCAGCGCGCCGACCACCGTGGTCAGGGTCAGCCGTTCGCCAAAGGCGAGCCAGC
Organism: Sphingobium fuliginis; assembly: GCF_004152845.1. GTDB lineage: Bacteria > Pseudomonadota > Alphaproteobacteria > Sphingomonadales > Sphingomonadaceae > Sphingobium > Sphingobium fuliginis. The sequence continues at coordinate 76,286 of NZ_SEON01000010.1, read as the reverse complement.
CGATGATCGCGGCCCAGAGGAAAGCGCTATATTCGACCGGGATCAGCACCTGCGCCTCCGCCCGCGCATAGGCCCAGGCAAGCGCCGCAAGCGAGGTGAAGGCCAGCGTCGCGGCCAGCACCACCAGCGCCCATGAAGGCGCCGCCGGCACGACCGGCATCCCCTGGACAAGCGCCGCGAACAGGACGAACACCCCCAGCATCACGACATGCTGGAAGAAAGCGACCTCGATAGGGGAGGCGAGCTGCGCCTGTTGCCGCTGGAGGATCAGGTTCCAGGCGAACAGCACCGCCGAAACAAGTACCGCACCCGCGCCCAGCAGCGCATCCGCGTCATAATCGCCCCGCACGCGCCCCGACAGGATGACGGCAACCCCGACCAGCCCCAGCAGCGACGCACCGATGGCCTGCCGCCCGATCCGTTCCTTGAGCAGCAGCGCGGCAAGATACAGTGCGACCAGCGGCGCGATGAAGGACAGGGCGATGGCCTCGGCCAGCGGCATCCGCATGATCGCCCAGAAGAACAGGCTGGCCATCACCGCCACCACCGTCCCGCGCAGCATATGCAGCCGCAACACGGCGCGACCGGGCCAGCGCTGCCGGGTCAGCAGCATCAGCACCAGCCCCAGCAGGCTGCCCGCCACGGCGCGCCAGAACAGCGCATTGAACAGGCCGATGGAAAGGCTCAGCCCCTTCATGGCGGCGTCCATCACGGAAAAGAGCGCAACCCCCACGCAGCAGACGGCGAAGGCGAGAGGAAATGCGGTCGCCGGTGGGGCGCGGTCGGTGTCGCTTCCCATCCGGTGGCCTATGGATGCGGAACGCCGTGGATCGGCCCGGTCAATCGCGTGTCTTCCGGATCACGCGGCCGACAACCAGTTCGTCGATCTGAAGGCGCACGATGCGCGCCCCGCCGATACGGAGGCGGCCGATGGCGATCGCACCGATGGCGAGAGCGCCCAGCGCCAGCGCCCCCAGCGCCAGGCTGCCGATCGCCCCGGCGCCCAGGGCGGACGCACCCACGGCGGATGCACCCGTGGCTGTCGCAGGACGGGAAGCGGCCATGGCATCCCTCCGCTCAGTCGCCGCATCATCCGGGCTGGGAACGCCGCCGGTCATTCCGCCGCTTCCGCCTTGCCGGCGTCGGTGGTTTCGTCTTCCAGCCTGGCCGCTTCGATCTCCGCCGCCTTGGCTTCGACAAGGCCGACGATATGGTCGATCATGCCTTCGTCCTGCACCGTATGATCGGTGAGGCCGGAGAGATAGACCATATGCTTGCCCGCGCCGCCGCCGGTCAGGCCGATGTCGGTTTCCCGCGCCTCGCCGGGGCCGTTCACCACGCAGCCGAGCACGGAGAGCGAGAGCGGCGTGTGGATATGCTGGAGCCGTTCCTCCAGCGCCTGCACCGTGCGGATCACGTCGAAGCCCTGCCGCGCACAGCTCGGGCAGGAGATGACCTTGACCCCGCGCGTGCGGATGCCAAGCGATTTCAGGATTTCATAACCCACGCGCACTTCCTCTTCCGGCTCGGCGGAAAGGGAAACGCGGATCGTGTCGCCGATCCCGGCCCACAGGAGATTGCCGATGCCGATGGCGCTCTTCACCGTGCCGCCGATCAGTCCGCCCGCCTCGGTGATGCCCAGATGCAGCGGGCAGTCCACCGCTTCGGCCAGTTGCATATAGGCTGCCACGGCCAGGAAGACGTCGCTCGCCTTCACCGCCACCTTATATTCATGGAAATCCTGGTCCTGCAGCAGCTTGATATGGTCGAGCGCGCTTTCGACCAGCGCCTCCGGGCAGGGCTCGCCATATTTTTCGAGCAGGTCCTTTTCGAGGCTGCCTGCATTGACGCCGATCCGGATCGAGCAGCCATTGGCCTTGGCTGCGTCGACCACCTCCTTCACCCGCGCTTCCGATCCGATATTGCCCGGATTGATGCGCAGGCAGGCCGCGCCCGCATCGGCGGCTTCCAGCGCGCGCTTGTAATGGAAATGGATGTCCGCGACGATCGGCACGCGGGCAGCGCGGACGATCTGCTTCAGCGCGGCGGTCGACGCCTCGTCAGGGCAGGAGACGCGGATGATGTCCACGCCCACTTCCTCGCAGCGGCGGATCTGGTCGACGGTCGCCCGGACGTCATGCGTCGGCGTGTTGGTCATGGTCTGCACAGTGACCGGCGCGCCGCCGCCGACGGGGACATTGCCGACCATGATCTGGCGGCATTGCCTGCGGGCGATGTCGCGCCAGGGGCGCAGGCCGGGATTATGGTCGGACATGAAAAAGGGGCTCCGTGGTGATGGAGCCCCTATAGGGATTTATTGCGTCGGTTAGAAGCGCGAGCTGTCTTGCGTTTCAGCAAAGCTGAAACGTGCGCACCGGCCCTCACCCCACCCGACCGCCCATCAGGATACGATGTCTGGGCGGTCGGGTGGGGGTGAGGGCCGGTGCCGCTCCCATCAAAAACGCGCCGTCAACGAAGCGCCGATCTGGTCCGCATTGCCGCTGGTCCGCGACAGGGTGGTCGCCGTCACCGTCGCGGGCGCGGGATAATAGCTGTCCGGACGGATGATGTTCGCCTTTTCCACGAAAGTATGGGCATAGCTGACGTTCAGTGCGAAGGCGGGCGAGATGTTGAAGGTCGCGCCAGCCGTCAGCCAGGAACGGTCGCCATCGGGCACGCGGGTCGTCAGGTGCTGCGGATTGGTCGGCGTGCGGTCGAACATCGTCCCCGCGCGCAGGGTCAATGCCGGGCTGACATCATATTCGCCGCCCAGACTGACGCTGTAGCTGTCCTTGTAATCCAGTTCCTTGTTGCTGGTGCCGGCGGCGGAGGTGATGGCAATGCCCTTGAACTTCGACCAGCTATACCAGCGGGCGCTGATCATCGCACGCAGCTTCGGCGTCAGGCGGTGCATGAAGCCCACGGTGACGATGTCGGGCAGGTCCAGCGGGGCGGACGCATCCAATTCGCCATTGGCCGTGGCGATGGGCCCCAGCAGGCCTGAAATGGTCTGCGTGCCGATCAGCTTGTGCTTGACGCCGGAACGGTAGGAAACGCCGACATTGGTGTCGCCATTGGTGTAGAACAGGCCCGCATTCCAGCCGACCGTCCAATCGTCGCCCTTCAGCCGCGCGAAGCCGTCGGCCGGGGCCAGGGGCGAAAGCTGCGGCAGGGCGTTGGTCAGCGTCGCCTTCACATATTGCACGTCGACGCCGCCGCCGATCGAGAAATTGTCATTGAGCTTATAGGCGGCGCTGGGCTGGATATTATAGGTTTTGAGGTTGGTGTAGAGCGAGTCATAGCGGCCGAAGAAGCCGTCGTCATAATCCAGCTTCAACCCGAACGGCGCGTTGACGCCCAGGCCCAGCCACAGACGGTCGGTCGCCTGCGCTGTGACGTAGAAGCTGGGGATCGGAATGACCTTGTCGAACGGATTGCCGCCGTCATTGCCCGCAACCGGCACCCGCGCGCCCGGCAGGGTTGGAACGGTGCGATAGGTGCCGCGATTGGCCTGATGCGCGGAGGCCATCAGCGCGATGCCGCCGATCGAGGTCTGGATGCCCGACAGTTCCGTCATGGCCGCAGGATTGAAATAGACGGTGGACGGATCGTCCGCCGCCGCGCCGGCGCCGGCCAGCGCGCGCCCGGTTTCCTTGGGCGCCTGTTCCTGCAGGTAGAAACCACCCGCCAGGGCCGGGACGGGTGCCGCGAATACGCCCGACAACAGGACACTGGCAATGATGGGGCGGCGCAAGGGCATGATGAATCCTCTCTTCAAACTCGTCTGTGGCAAATGGCTTTAGCCGGAAAATGATCCCCTCGAAGCCACGGCCTTATTAGCAATATGGTTAAATTATCGTTCGAAAAGCCCTAATTTGCGGGGGTTTCCGTATCCTGCGCCGCCGGAATGCGAAACGACGCTACGGCAGGAAGCAAAAGAAGGGCGCTGAGCGGATGAAAAAAAAGCCGCCCCGGAGGACGGCTTGAAAGTTTTAGGAGAGGATGCCTGAAAGGCCTTTTCCTTTTGCGGTGCAGCGATGATTTTCGCAAATGCGAAAAGCTGATGTTCGATTGCATTTCATGCAACTGTCATGCTCCAGCCTGATTTCCGTAACGGAAAGGCAGGTCCGAACGGACCGCTTTTTCTGCCCGTTCATCAGGAATCGTCCTCGGAAATCCGAATCACGCCCGAATCGGCCAGTTGCGCATCGATCTCCGCGATCAGGCGCGCCAATCCTTCCTCATCCTTCGCCTCGGCCCGGATCACGAGCGAATCCTGGGTGTTGGAGGCCCTCAGCAGCCACCATCCATCGCGCGTGCCGACTCGCAGGCCGTCGGTTTCGTCGACGCTTGCGCCCAAGGCCTGCAATCGGGCGCGGACTTCCTCCACCACGGCGAACTTGCGGCTCTCCTCCACCGGAAAGCGGATTTCCGGCGTATTGACCATGGCCGGCATCTCATCGCGCAGCGCCGTCACGCTGCGGCCAAGCCGGGTCAGCCCCCGGATAAGCCGCACCGCGGCATAGAGCCCGTCGTCGAAACCATAATAATCGTCCGCGAAGAAGAGATGCCCGGTCATCTCCCCGCCCAGCGGAGCGGCAATCTCCTTCATTTTGGACTTGATGAGGCTGTGGCCGGTCTTCCACATCAGCGGTCGCCCGCCGAGCGCGGCAATCCGATCGAACAGGGCCTGGCTGGCCTTCACATCCGCGACGATCGTGGCGTTCGGCCGGTCCTTCAGCACCAGTTCCGCGAAGATACCCAGCAACTGGTCGCCCCAGATTGCCCGGCCCCGGCCGTCGACCACGCCGATCCTGTCGCCGTCGCCGTCGAAAGCCACTCCGAAATCGAGCTTCTTCGAGCGGACAAGCGCCTTCAGGTCCGCCAGATTCGCCTCGACAGTGGGATCGGGGTGATGATGGGGAAAATGTCCGTCTATCTGGGTGAAAAGCACATGATGCTCACCTGGCAGGAGCTTGACGAGCTTGTCCACCACCGGCCCGGCGGCGCCATTGCCGGCATCCCAGCCAATGCGCCAGGCGGCGCCGTCGAACCGCTCCACCAGCCGGGCGGCATAGCGGTCCATGATGTCGACGTTCTCGACCCGGCCCCCGCCTTCGCTCCCGCCTCCGCTTCCGGCAGTGCTCCAGTCGCCCGCCGCCGCCATCGCTCCCAGCTTCGCGATGGCCGCGCCGAAAAAGGCTTCATGCTGAAGCACAAGCTTGAAGCCATTATGATCGGGGGGATTGTGGCTGCCGGTTATCTGAATGCCGCCGTCCACATCCAGGACCGCTTCGGCATAATAGAGCATGGGCGTCGGGCCCAGGCCTATGCGCACGACATCGGCGCCGGAATCCTGAAGGCCCTGGACGACCGCCTGTTCCAGCGCCGGGGAACTCAGCCGCCCGTCATAGCCGACCGCGACCCTTGATCCCCCGGCCTGCCTGACGCCCGCCTGCCTGACGATCGTGCCGAAGCTGCGGCCCACGGCATAGGCATCTCCCTCGCCCAGCGTCCGGCCCACCACGCCCCGAATGTCATATTCGCGCAGCAGCGTGGGATGAAAGCGATGGGCCATGGCATCTTCTTCCCTTGGCTTCAGTGGCGCTGCGCGGCTTCCCTGATCAGCAGGTCGCGGGCAGCGTTGATCTGGGCCGCCAGCGCTTCGGTGCCACCCTTGTCCGGATGAACGGAGGCGATGAGGCGGCGATGCGCGGCACGGATGGCGCTGGCATCGGCGTCGGGGCCCACGCCCAGCAGCTTGCGGGCGTCGATCACCGCCTGAGGGGAAACGGCCCGGGTGGCGGGCTGGTCCGACCGGGCCTTCGCCTTGCCGGGACGGCTCTTGGCGAAGAAAAACAGGGTGGCGCCCAGCAGCAGCGGCGCGCCGACCAGCGGCTTGCCCTTGGCCGCCATGACCGCGCCGACCAGAGCGGCGCCCAGCGCCATGCCATCCTTCGCGCTCATGCGTTGCAGTCGTCCCGTCCAGATAAGCCAGGCGGCAAGCCCGATCAAAGCCAAGGCAAGCAGACCCATCAGGCCGCGCCGAGCAGATCCACCGGCGCGACCTCATCGCGCGAGGGAAGGGCGAGGCCCGACACCATCTCGCGCAGTTCCTGCCGCGCGGCGATATGGCTGACGCCCAGTTCGCCCAGATGCCCCTTGTCCAGCAGCGTAAGCCCCGAAGGGAAGAGTTCGCGGAAAATCACGCGCTCCGAAAGGCCGGGAATCACGCGGAATCCGACGCGGCGGGAAAGCTCCATCAGGGCATCTCCGACGCGCTTCTTGTTGCGCGCGTCATGATGCTGGACGCGGTTGCGCAGCACCACCCAGTCGATGGTCACGCCGTCGGCCTTGGCCCGGGTCTTGCGCGCCTCGAAGATCAGTTCTGAATAGAAGGAAAGGCGCTTCACCTTGAAGGTTTCCGCATCCACCTGCCCGATCAGGTCGAAATCGACGAAGCTGTCATTCATCGGCGTCACCAGCGTATGGGCGCGGGCGGCCATGTGGCGGGCATAGTCATCGTCGCGGCCGGGCGTGTCGATGACCAGGAAATCCTTGCCCTCGGCCATGGCGGCGGCCTGTTCGTTCAGCGCCTCGACGCTGTCGCCCTGGAACACCGCGAAGTCCGGGGTAGGCAGGTCGATGCCGCGGCGGCGCGCGGTGTCGGCGCGATTCTCCATATAGCGGGTGATCGTGCGCTGGCGCGGGTCCAGGTCGATCATGCCGACCCGGTGACCCAATACCGTCAGCGCGATGGCCGTGTGCACGGCGGTGGTCGACTTGCCGGTTCCGCCCTTCTCATTGGCGAAGACGATATGGTGCGTTTGGGCGTTCGCCATCGGACCTTTATAACCCCGTTGATTGTCGCAATGATTCTTGACCGTTTCAGCCGGTCGTGCCTTAGCAGGATATACCCCTGTCGATGCCCTTATCGGAGCCGTTCCTGTCGTGCAAATCCTCCGTGACCTGCCTTCCCTGCGTGCCGCCGTCGATGCGCTGAAAAGCGACGGAAAACCGATGGCTCTGGTGCCCACCATGGGCGCGCTGCATGACGGGCATATGGCGCTGGTCGAGGAAGCGCGCCGCCATGCCGGGCATGTCGCGGTGTCGATCTTCGTCAATCCCCGCCAGTTCGGGGTGAACGAGGATCTGGACGCCTATCCCCGGCGCGAGGCGAAGGACGCGCAGATGCTGCAGGCGGCCGGAGTCGACATCCTCTGGGCGCCGAGCGTGGACGTCATGTACCCGGCGGGCTATACCACCAACATCTCCGTCTCAGGCGTGACCGAAGGTCTGGACGGCGCGGCCCGGCCCGGCCATTTCGACGGCGTGGCGACGGTTGTGGCGAAGCTGTTCAACCAGGTCCGCCCCGATGTCGCGCTGTTCGGGGAGAAGGATTATCAGCAGCTCGCCGTGATCCGGCAGATGGTCCGCGATCTGGACGTTCCCATCGAGCTTGTCGGGGTGCCGACCCAGCGGGCCGAGGACGGCTTGGCGCTGTCGTCCCGCAACGCCTATCTCAGCGAGGAGGAACGCAGGGAAGCGCTGGCTCTGCCCCGCGCCCTGGGCGAAGCGGCGCGGCAGATGGAAAAGGGCGCGACCGTCGAGGCCGCCCTTGCCAGGGCCGTTGCCCTGCTCGCGGCGCATGGTTTCGATCCGATCGACTATGTGTCGCTGTGCGATGCCGTGACGCTGGAACCGATGACGGTGCTGGACCGCCCGGCAAGGCTGCTCGGTGCGGCGAAGCTCGGCAAGACACGGCTGATCGACAATATTCCGGTCGATCCGCTTTGATTTCCGTCATCCCGGCTTTGGCTGGGATGACGGCCATGTCAAAAGGGCTTTACGATCACCGCGATCACGATCACCGCGGCGGCGATTCCCGGAATCTCGTTCACCAGCCGCAATTGCTTCTCGCTGAGCGGCCGCAGCCCCTTGGCCAGCTTCTTGGCATAGCCCGCGATCCAGCCATGATAGCCCGACAGGCCCAGCACGAAGAGCAGCTTCAGGTGGAACCAGCCGAAATGCCAGGCGCCGATCTCGACCATCAGCATAAGCCCGAAAACCCAGACCAGGATGAGGGACGGATTGAGGATGATCCTGAGCAGCCGCCTTTCCCGGTCGATCCACTTCCTGTCCTCGTCCGACCCCACCGGACATTGATGGTGATAGACGAAGAAGCGGGGCATCATGAACAGGCCCGCCATCAGGAAGATGACGAAGATGACATGCGCGGCTTTGACCCACAAATAGGCTGCTCCCAGATAAGGCATGGTTCAGTCTCCCGCTACGACCGCATCCGGCGCACATGGCTAATCAGCGCTTCGACATGATCAATGGGGGTGTCGGGGAGAATCCCGTGGCCCAGGTTGAAGATATGCGGCCGACCGGCAAAGGCGGCGCGGATATTGTCCACGGCCTCTTCCACCGCCCTGCCGCCGGCGATCAGCGCCAGCGGATCGAGATTCCCCTGCACCGGCAGGCCCTGCGGCAGCGCGCGGTCGGCCCAATGCGGGTCGACCGTTTCATCCACGCCCACCGCATCGACGCCGGTCCCCGCCGCATAATCCGCCAGTTTCGCGCCCGCGCCCTTGGGAAAGCCGATCACCGGAATCTCCGGATGGATCGCCTTCAGCTTCTCCACGATCCGCCGGTTGGGCTGGATCACCCAGCGGTCGAATTCCAGCGGGGCCAGACTGCCCGCCCAACTGTCGAACAGCTGCACGGCCTCCACGCCCGCCTCGATCTGGCCGGAGAGATAGACCACGGTGGCATCGGCAATGGCATCGATGATCGCGCCGAATTTTTCCGGCTGGCTGTAGGCAAGGCGACGGGCGGCGCCCTGGTCCTTGCTGCCCTGCCCGGCGACCATATAGGTCGCGATGGTCCAGGGACTGCCCGCAAAGCCCAGGAAGGTCACATGGCTGTCCAGCGCCGCCTTGACCTGCCGCACCGTCTCATAGACCGCCTCGAAGCGGCTGAAATCCGGTTTCAGGACCGACAGCTCCGTCTCCGCCAGGACCGGTGCGAGGCGCGGGCCTTCCCCCGCCTCGAACCAGAGATCCTGCCCCATGGCATAGGGCACGATCAATATGTCGGAAAACAGGATCGCGCCGTCGAAACCGAAGCGGCGCAGGGGCTGGAGGGTCACTTCCGCCGCCGCCGCGCTGTCATAGACCAGTTCGAGGAATCCGCCCTTTTCTGCCCGCAAGGCGCGATATTCCGGCAGGTAACGGCCTGCCTGACGCATGAGCCACATGGGCGGCACGGCAGGGCGCGCACCCTTCAGGACCGAAAGCAAGGGCTTGGCCGTCAGGTCATTCGAAAGGGCGGCATCGGGTCCCGTCATAAACTCTCTTATATTTAGATTCAAAAGGATGATGGAGATAGTGGGGCGGTTGGCAGCGGGGTTTATGCGCTGTGCCCCGATTTGCCAACAACTTGACTCCTCAAGGCCGCCGATTCCGGTCCGAGTCAGTCGGCTTATTCCCGTTATCCACAGGCTGTGGGTGGAAATTTCCTTCTGTTGGCGGGCTGTGGAGAAGATTCCCGGAATCGGGGAGGACGAAAAGCGCCTGATTTCACCCGCAAGCTATGCCTTGATTTATCCACAGCCTCCCCACAGAGATGTTCTTCATGTCGCGCATCCATCTCCACCTGCTTTCGGACTCGACCGGCGAGACGCTGGAAAACATAGCGAAGGCTGCCATCGGCGCGTTCGAGAATGTCGAGGCGGTGCGCCATTTCTGGCCGATGGTTCGGTCCGACGTCCATCTCGACCGGATCATGGAGGAGATCGCCGCCAATCCGGGGCTGGTGCTGTTCACCCTCTCCAACCATCAGCTCCGGCGTCGGCTGGAGACGCGCTGCCGGGCGCTCGGCCTGCCCCATGTGGCGGCGCTCGACAGCGTGACCGACGCCCTCTCCAACATATTGGGGCAGGAAACGCGCAACCGTCCGGGGCGCAAGCATATATTGGACGAGGCCTATTTCGCGCGGATCGAGGCGATCCAGTTCACCATCGCCCATGACGATGGCGTGGGCCATGAAAATTGGGAGGAGGCGGACATCGTGCTGGCTGGCGTTTCCCGCGCTTCCAAGACGCCGACGTCCATCTATCTCGCCAATCGCGGGTACAAGACCGCCAATATCCCGCTGGTGATCCAGTCGCCGCCGCCGCGCAGCCTGTTCTCGCTGAAGCATCCGATGGTGGTCGGCCTGACCGTCAGCCCGGAACGGCTGGTGCAGATCCGCCGCAATCGCCTGCTGTCGCTCAACCAGGCGCCGGAGACCAGCTATGTCGACATCGACCGGGTGCAGGAGGAGCTGTCTTTCGCCCGGCGCATGTTCGCGGACAATGGCTGGCCGGTGATCGACATGACCCGCCGGTCGATCGAAGAAGCCGCCGCCGCCATCATCAACCTGTTCAACGACCGCGTGCTGGCGGAAGGAGCATGAGACCATGATCGTGCTGGCATCGCAAAGCGCGAGCCGCCGCGCCCTGCTGGAAGCGGCGCAGGTGCCGTTCGAGGCGCTGTCCCCCGGCGTGGACGAGGAAGCGGCGAAGGAAGCGCTGCGCGCCGACGGCCTGGATGCGCGGCAACTGGCCGATGCGCTGGCGGAACTGAAGGCGCTTCGCGTCTCGCGCCGGGTGCCGGGCGGGCTGGTGCTGGGCTGCGACCAGACCCTCAGTCTGGATGACGGCGCGATGATCGACAAGGCGGTCGACCGCGCCGATGCGGAGCGCATAGTGAAGCTGCTTTCCGGGCGGGTGCATCATCTCCACAGCGCGGCGGTGATCGCGCTCAACGGCGAACCGATCTGGCGGCATGTCGAGCGCGTGCGGATGACGGTGCGGCCTCTGTCGGACGCTTTCATCACATCCTATCTGGACGGCGATTGGGAAAATTGCCGCTGGTGCGTCGGCTGCTACCGGATCGAGGGGCCGGGCGCGCAGCTTTTCAGCCGGGTCGAAGGCAGCCAGTTCGCGATTCAGGGCCTGCCGCTGCTGCCTTTGCTTGACTTTCTGCGCGTCCGGGGCGTTCTGGCGACATGACCGACAAGCTCCCCTATGCCGAAGTGATCGGTGATCCGATCGAACACAGCAAGTCGCCGCTGATCCACAATTTCTGGCTCGATGCGCTGGGGATCGAGGCGGAATACAGGAAGACCCATGTCACCGGCGATGGCCTGTCCGCCTATTTCCTGGCGCGGCGCGCCGATCCGGACTGGCTTGGCTGCAACGTCACCATTCCGCACAAGATCGCGGTGATGGACTATACCGACGATCCGGGCGGCGTCCGGGAACGGATCGGGGCGATGAACACCATCGCCAGCGAGACGGGCGGACCGCTGATCGGCACGAATACGGATGCGGGCGGATTCCTCCAGCCATTGCTGCGCGACAGGTGGAAGGGGCAGAGCGCCGTTCTGGTGGGGGCGGGCGGCGCGGCGCGGGCGATCCTGTTCGCCCTCACCAGCCTGGGCGTGCCGGACATCACCGTCATGGTGCGCGATGCGGCCAAGGGTCAGGCGCTGCTCGACCGTGCAGGGGTCAGGGGCCGCGTGATCGGCATGACCGATGCGCTCCCCCGGGCGGACCTGCTCGTCAACACCAGCTCGCTCGGCATGGTGGGCCAGCCGGTGCTGGACCTGGACCTTTCGCCGCTGGGCCCGGAAGCGACGGTCTATGACATCGTCTATGCGCCGCTGGAGACGGAGTTGCTCAAGGCGGCGCGCATCCGGGGCCTGAAGACCCTAGACGGGCTGGAGATGCTGATCGGGCAGGCGGCGCTGGCCTTCGACATCTTCTTCGATGCGGAGGCGCCGCGCGAACGGGACGAGGAATTGCGCGCCCTGCTGCTCGCCGCCTGAGATTCATGAAGATGATGGGATGAAGATCTACGGTCTCACCGGCTCCATCGGCATGGGGAAGTCCGCCGTCGCGGGGATGTTGCGGCGGGAAGGCGTTCCCCTGTTCGACGCCGATGCGGAGGTGCATCGCCTGCAGGGGCCGGGCGGCGCGCTGCTGCCGGCGATAGAGGCGCGCTTTCCCGGCACGACCGGTCCCAAGGGCGTCGACCGGGCGAAGCTGGGCGCGGCGGTCTTCGGTCATCCCCAGGAATTGAAGGCGCTGGAAGCCATCGTCCATCCCGCCGTGCAGCAGAGCCGCAAGGCCTTTCTGCAACGGAACCGATCGCGCCGGTTCGTCGTGCTGGACATTCCGCTGCTGTTCGAAACCCATGGCCATCGTCGGCTGGCCGGCGTCATCGTGGTCACCGCCCCTGCCTGGAAGCAGCGCAAGCGGGTTCTGGCCCGGCCCGGCATGACCGCTGCAAAATTTCGCCGGATTGTCCATCTGCAAACACCCGATGCTGAAAAGCGGCGGCGGGCCGACTATATCATCCATACGGGCACGACCTTCGCTGAGACCCGCTTCCAGGTTCGCCGCTTGGTCGCTTGCCTTGGTGCGAAGACAGGCCGATAAGAGGGGGCCGGCGAGGTTGGCCGGCAAGAGTCGTTGTAGAGGGCGATGCGCGAGATCATTTTCGACACCGAAACGACGGGATTCGACCCAGCCTCCGGCGATCGCCTGGTCGAGATCGGATGCATCGAACTCCTCAACCGGGTTCCCACGGGCCGCACCTTCCACGCTTATTACAATCCGCAGCGGTCGATGCCGGCCGCGGCCGAGGCGGTGCACGGCCTGTCCGACGCTTTTCTGAAGGACAAGCCGCTATTTTCCCATGGGGTGGAGGAACTGCTCGCCTTTCTGGAGGACAGCCATCTGGTCGCCCATAATGCGCGCTTCGACTTCGGCTTCCTCAATCACGAACTGAAGCTGTGCAAGCTGCCTGAAGTGTCGATGGAGCGGATGATCGACACCGTCGCCATCGCCCGGCAGCTTCACCCCGGCGCCAAGCACAGCCTCGACGCGCTCTGCACCCGCTACGGCATCGACCGCAGCCATCGCATCAAGCATGGCGCGCTGCTCGACGCCGAATTGCTGGCCCAGCTTTACATCGAACTGACCGGCGGCCGTCAGATCGGCCTCGGTCTTGCACAGGAGGAAGAGAAACTCGTTGTAAATATGGAACTTGCGGCGGAAGTCGCGGTTCGCCCTGTTCGTCCCGCGCGTGTCTTTGCGGCAGGCGCGGAGGAGCTGGAGCGGCATGCAGCGTTCGTCGCGACGCTGGACAAGCCGCTCTGGCTTGAGGAGGCCTGATTACGGCTGTCCCTTCGGGATGGGCTGCCTTCACGGCCTCCACGCCAACCGGGTCGCCAATCCCGGGCGGTCCGGCAAGAATAAGGAGAAGGCATATGGATATTCGTGTTTCCGGGCATCAGGTCGATACGGGTGACGCGCTCAAGCAGCATGTCTGGACCCGTCTGGAGGCCATGGCCGAGAAATATTTCTCCCGCGCGCTTTCCGCCCAGGTCACATTCCGGCCGGCCCCGCACGGCGCCTTCCATTGCGACATCGTCTGCCATGTCATGACCGGACTGATCCTGAAGGGCGCCGGAGAGGCGCAGGAGGCGCATCCTGCCTTCGATCAGGCGGCCGAACGGATCGAGAAGCAGTTGCGCCGCTATCTGCGCCGCCTGAAGGACCGCAGCGCGCAGGCCGCGGCGGCGGAGGCCAGCCGGGCCAATGGATATGGCGCCGATGAACTGGACGGCGCCGGCTACACGATTTTCGCGTCCCCGGCCGATGAAGAGGACCCGGCCGAAGCGCCGCTGATCGTGGCGGAAACCCGGGTCGACATTCCCGAAGCCAGCGTGTCGGACGCGGTGATGATGCTCGACCTGCGCAACACCAATGCGCTGCTGTTCGTCAATGCCGGGACGGCGGCGTACAACATGGTCTATCGGCGGCAGGACGGGACCATCGGCTGGGTAGAGCCCCGCCTGGGCTGATCGCCTTCCCCCGGCCGCCGGTTGACCTCGATCCGCTGGCGGCCTATGGGGCCGGACTTTAAAGATCCGGGCATTGCGTCATTTTTCCGAAGCTGGGCGCGGCTCGGCTGGGATTCGGCATGGTTCATTTCAACGATATCGTCGCACCGGATGCATTGGGCACCGCCCTTTCGGTGAACGGCAAGAAGCAGTTGTTTCAGAAGGTTGCGGCCTTGGCTGCGCAGGCCTACGGCCTGGCTGCCGATCCGGTGGCGGAGGCGCTGCTGGAGCGTGAGAAACTGGGCTCGACCGGCTTTGGGGGCGGAGTCGCGATTCCCCATGCGAAGATTCCCGGCCTTCAGAAAATGTGCGGGGTGGTGGTGCTGCTCGATCCGGCGGTTCCTTTCGACGCTGTGGACGAAGCGCCGGTGGACATCGTCTTCGCGCTGCTCTCTCCGGTGGATTCCGGCGCCGAACATCTGAAGACCCTGGCGCGCGTTTCGCGCTACCTGCGTGACGAGGGGCAGATCGCCCGGCTGCGCGGCGCCAAGTCGACGGCGGCGCTCCATGCCCTGCTCGCCGGTGGCGAGGCGCGTGACGCTGCCTGATCCGGGTTCCGCCGCCAGCGCCTTGCCCAGCGGGGAGCAGGCGCATTTCCGGGCGCTGGAGTCCCTCTACCGTTCCGCACCGATCAACCGGCTGTTCCGGTCGGAACTGACGATTCCGGAAGAAGGCCGGTCGATCATCCATTTCGACGTGGATGAGACGCAGTTCCATGCGGCCGGCGCGGTGCACGGCACGGTCTATTTCAAGATGCTGGACGATGCGGCCTTCTACGCCGCCAACAGCCTGGTCAGCGATCGCTTCCTGCTGACCACCAGCTTCAACCTGCTGTTCACCCGCCCGATCGGGCCGGGCCGGATTCGGGCCGAAGGGCGCTGGATCAGCGGAAAGCGGCGCGTCTATGTGGCGGAGGCCAGCCTGATCGACGCCGACGGCGAGGAGGTCGGGCGCGGCACCGGCACCTTCATGCGGTCGCAATTCCCCCTCTCCTCCCTGCCGGGCTATGCCGGCTGACCCATCCGACGCGCGGCTGACCAGCGCCATGCTGGTCGGTGTCCTGATGCGCCGCTGCGCCGCGGCGGGCGGCTTTGCCACGGTGCTGGTGAAGGGCGATGCCGTCAGCGGCGTGATCCTGCTCCAGGCGCTGGAAAATGGCCGGGAACAGGGACTGTTCGAACGCGTTCCTGATTATGCGGGCGGCTATCGCCTCACCCGCTGCGGCCCGGACCCGGAAAAGGGGGCCGAGGCCATGGCTCAATATCTTGCGCGCCGGCGCGGATCGGACCCCGATCTGTGGGTCATCGAACTCGACATCGCGGATGCGGAACGGTTCGCCGCTGAAACGATCTGTTGATCGTTGACTCATTTTCCTCGCGCGGGCACAGGCCTCCGACGCTTTCAACGCGCAGGTTGCCGGTTTTCGTCCATGGGGGGCGGATGCGGTAAACACGCAGACGGGGGGCGGCCGAACGTCGTGTTTTAGGGGTTTTTTGACGTTCCCGGCCAAGAACCGCACGATTTTGAGCTGTAATGAGTTTTCGTCTGAAGGCTGCGATCTTCGCGGCATTTTCCCTTTCCGCCACAGCGGCGGTTACCGCGGCCGACATGTCGAGCGCTTCCGAGGCGGCTCCGTCGGTCCTTTCCCTTCCGGGAAGCAATGAGCTGAATGCAGCTCCGGCCGGCGCCACGCCCGCCGTCACTTTCGCCGCGCCGCGCGAAGTCGTGCAGCCGCTGGCTCCCCTTTCCGACAGCGCCGATGTGAAGGCCGACAATCTCGCCGCCCTCGTGGACGCGCAGGGCGCGGCCGAGGATGTTTCCGGCGACATGAAGTGCCTGGCCGGCGCCGTCTATTTCGAATCCAAGGGCGAAAGCCTGGAAGGCCAGTTGGCCGTTGCCCGCGTCATCATCAATCGCGCCCGGTCCGGCCGCTTTGCCGATAGCCTGTGCGGCGTCGTCTATCAGCCCGGCCAGTTCAGCTTCGTGCGCGGCAATGGCATGCCGTCGATCCGCCTGGGCAGCGAAAGCTGGCGCGAGGCCGTCGCCATCGCCCAGATCGCGATGGACGATAGCTGGGACAGCAAGGCAGAGGGTGCGCTCTATTTCCACGCCCGTCGGGTTTCGCCCGGCTGGGGCAAGCGCCAACTCGCCGCGATAGACAATCACGTCTTCTATCGCTGACCGTTTCGCGCCCGGCGCGCAGGGGGTGAAGAAGGGCCGGTTCGGGCGATCCTGAATCGGCCCTTTCCTTTTGTTCCCTTCCTGTTCTAAGAACCGGACATGGAATCCGATCTTTCCGACAGTTGTTCGCCCCTCACGGACGGCACGGCTCTGGCCGTGGCGCGGGGCACGCTGCGCCTGTTCTTCCGCCATGACATGAGCGGGATATTGGAAGTGCCGCTGCCCAATGGCCGGCGCGCCGACATCATGGCGCTGGACGGGGCGGGTCGGATCACCATCGTGGAGATCAAGTGCAGCCGCGCCGACCTGTTGGGCGACATGAAATGGCCCGACTATTTCGATTATTGCGACCGCTATTTCTGGGCCGTGCCGTCGGGCTTCGACCTGTCGCTGTTCGAGAGCGAGGCGCTATGGCCGGGACGGACGGGATTGATCGTCGCGGACCAATATGACGCCGAACTGGTGCGCCCCGCACCTATGGAGCCGCTGGCGGCGGCGCGGCGCAAGGCGGAAACGCTGCGCTTCGCTAGGCGGGCGGCCAGGCGGCTGACGGCGCTGGCGGACCCGGATCATGCCGCGGAACTGGGGTGGTAGTCTGATCTGCGTGGAGATCGATGAGGGGACGGATAGTCTCCCGCGACATTCCCCTTAAGCGATACGTGCTCCTGCGCAGGAACACACATCGTCTGATGTTCGCTTCAGGAAAAAATCAGAACACCGGCCCCTGCACCGGTCCCTTGGGCGCGGTCTTCGTCTTCGCAGCGCTCAGCGCTTCCACCAGCCCCGGCGTCCTGGCGTCGCGCTCCGCATAGTCCCGCGCCGACATGCCGGCGATCGTGTCGCGCTTGTCGGGATTGGCGCCTTGCGCGACCAGCAGCCGGACCAGCGCCACGTCGCGAAGCTGCACCGCGCGGATCAGCGGCGTCTCGCCGCTGCCATTCGCCTTGTCCACCTGCGCATTATAGGTCAGCAGGCTGCGCACGCCTTCCTCGAACCGGGCCTGCACCGCGTCCATCAGCGGCGTGTTGCCGTTATTGTCGGTCAGGTTCGGGTTTGCGCCCTTGGCGAGCAGGAAGGTCAGCCATGTATTGTCCCGCCGGGCGACGACCAGATGCAGCGCGGTATCGCCCGTCGTCACGTCGCGGCTGTTGATGACGGTCGATCCCGGCTTCTGGATCAGGTCGGTCACCTTCTGCCCGTCGGCGTCCTTGACCGCCTTCAGAAAATTGTAATTGTCGGAAAACTGCGCCTGCGCCGCGACCGGCGACAGCAGCGCCAGGGCCAGAGCGGCGGCACGGCCAAGGCCCATCCAAGCCGGAAAACGTCCTGTCATTATGTCCATAGCCCCGTTGGGATTTGCAAATCGGGCCATAGCAGGGCATGGCTGGCGGCGCCATGAACAAAGCGCTGATTTCGCTCGCCCTGCCGCTGACCGCCCTGCTGGCAGCCTGTAATATGGGGGCCGGGGGCAATGCATCAAGCGGCGATGAAAGCGCCCAGGGGGATCTGCACGGGGCCAGCATCGGCGCGCCCTTCACCCTGACCGATCAGGATGGGAAGAAGGTTCGCTGGGACGATTTCAAGGGCAAGTATCGGCTGGTCTATTTCGGCTACACCTATTGCCCCGATGTCTGCCCGATCGACCTGCAACGGATCATGCAGGGCTTTTCGAAGTTCGAGAAGGATAAACCGGCGCTGGCCGCAAAGGTCCAGCCGATCTTCATCAGCGTCGATCCGGATCGGGACACGCCCGCCGTCCTCAAAACCTATGTCGCGGCCTTCCATCCGCGCCTGATCGGCCTGACCGGCACGCCGGACGAAATCGCCAAGGTGGCGAAGGATTTCGTCGTGCTCTACAATAAGGAAGAGGCGAAGGGCGCAAGCGGCTATTTGGTCAGCCACAGCCGCACGCCCTATCTTTTTGGGGGCGATGGCGCGCCGGTCGCGCTGGTGCCGGTGGACGATCCGGGAACGCCGGATGTGGATGAGGGCGATCCCGCCAGGGTGACGGCCTTCCTCGAAAAATGGGTGAAGTGACGGTTGGACTTCTGGGAAAAGCCCCTCGACAGACTGGACCGCGCGGAGTGGGAAGCGCTGTGCGACGGCTGCGGCAAATGCTGCCTGCACAAGGCGGAGGATGAGGATACGGGGCGCATCTACCCCACCAATGTCGCCTGCCGCCTGCTGGACCGGCATAGCGGGCAGTGCACCAACTATAAGGAACGCCGCCGCTTCGTGCCCGATTGCGTGCGGCTGACCCCCGCCAAGGTGAAGACGATAAGCTGGCTGCCGCGCACCTGCGCCTATCGGCTGCGGGGCGAGGGCAAGCCATTGCCCGAATGGCACTATCTGATCTGCGGCGACCGCGAGGCGGTGCACCGGGCCCAGGAGTCCGTGCGCGGCTGGACCATTGCGGAAGCCGACGCCGGCGATTGGGAAAACCATCTTGTCGACAGAGAACTCTGACGCCGAAATCCTGATCGACGGCATCGCCGTTCCGGTGCGGGTCCGCCGGTCGGCGCGGGCCAAGGCCTATCGATTGTCGCTGGATCAAGCGCGGGGGGAGTTGCGGCTCTCGCTGCCGACCCGCGCCAATCTGAAGCGGGCGCTCGGCTGGGCGCAGGAGCATGAGGGCTGGGTCCGGTCGCAAATGGCGCGGCAGCCAGCGCAGGTGATGCTGTGCGACGGCGCCGTCTTCCCGCTGGAGGGGCGGGAGGTGCGCATCTGCTGGGTCGAGGGCGCGTCCCGCACGATCCGGCTGGAGGGCGACCGGCTGCTGCTGGGCGGCGCGGCGGAATCAATCGGGTCGCGGGTGCTGCGCTGGCTCAAGATGCGGGCCAAGGCCGTGCTGGAGACCGAAAGCCATGAAATGGCGCGGGACAATGGGCTGATCGTGGCGTCGGTCGGCATTGGCGATCCGCGCAGCCGCTGGGCGAGCTGCGCCTCCAGCGGGGCGATCCGCTATAGCTGGCGGCTGATCCTCTGCCCGCCGGAGGTGCGCCGGGCGACCGTGGCGCATGAGCTGGCGCATCTGCTGCACATGGATCACAGCCCTGCCTTTCACGCGGCCCACAAGCGGATATTGGGCGAAGACCCCCGGCCTGCGCGGGCCTGGCTGCGCACCCATGGGACCGCGCTGCACCGCTTCGTCGGGTGACAGGCCCATGGGCAGGAAGAAGCGCTATCTGACAGCGACGATGCCGGATGGCTATGTGAAGACCATCGGGCCCACGGCGGACGCCTTCACCCATTATTGGCGCATCGTCGCGATACTGGAGAATGGCAGGACGGAGGTTTTCTGGGGCCACAGCCGCTCGCTGGCCGAGGCGAAGAGGAAGCGGACGGCGGCGGAAGAAGGCGCGCGGATGCGCGGCTGGAAACGCTATGCGTTCGAGATAGCGGAACTGGTCGAAACGCCAGCCCGGTGAAGTGCAAGCTGCTCCTGCGAAGGCGGGATCACGCTATGCCCTGATCCTTCAGCCCTGGTTCCTGTGCGGCCAGACGCCCGACCCGTCCGCCGCGCAATCATGCGCAGCGTCCCGCACATGCGGCAAGCCGCAGGCCCGGCAGGTGACATAATCGCCCGCCTTCAGCCCATGGCCCACCGCCACGCGCTCGTCGAACACATAGCAGTTGCCCTGCCAAAGGCTGTCCTCTTCGGGCATTTCCTCCAGATAGCGCAGGATGCCGCCGCGCAGATGATAGACCTCCTCAAAACCGCGGGCCCTGACCAGCGCGGTCGATTTCTCGCATCTTATGCCGCCGGTGCAGAACATGGCGATGCGCGGCGTGCGGCCCTCCTCGCGCAGCTTTTCGGCAAAATCGTCGAACCAGGCCGGGAAATCGCGGAAGGAGCGGGTGCCGGGATCGATCGCCCCTTCGAAGCTGCCCACCGACACTTCATAGGCGTTGCGCGTATCGATCACGACCGTGTCCGGATCGGCTATCAGGGCGTTCCATTCCACCGGATCGAGATGCGTGCCCGCCTGATGCGCCGGGTCGAGATCGCCCGCGCCCAGCGTCACGATCTCCGCCTTCACCTTCACCTTCATCCGGGCGAAGGGCGGGCTGTCGCCATGGGCATATTTGACGTCGAGATCGGCGCAGCCCGGATATGCCCGGATATGCGAGACCAGCGCCGCAATCGCCCTCTCGCTCCCCGCGACCGTGCCGTTGATCCCCTCCCCGGCGACGATCAGCGTGCCGCAGGTGCCAAGGTCGGCGCAGAGCAGGCGCAAATCGCGGGCAATCGCCTCCGGATCGGCGAAGCTCGCGAAACGGTAAAGCGCGGCAATGGTGAAAGCGGATTCCATGGCAGCGCCCATAGCCGCTTCGCTGCCCTCTTGAAAGCGGCGGGGCAAGGGGGCATAGGCAGGCCATGGTTCCCCTTTCGTTCGCGGGTCATGATTTTCTGGCGTTGGCGGAGGCTGCGCTGTTCTGGCCGGCGCGCTCCGCCCTGCTGGTGGCCGACCTGCATTTCGAAAAGGCAAGCTGGTTCGCCCGATCCGGGCAGTTCCTGCCGCCCCATGACAGCCTGGCGACGCTGGACATGATCGAGATGCTGGTGGAACGGACGGGCGCGCGGGCCGTCTGGTCGCTGGGCGACAGTTTTCACGATGCCGATGGCGCGGCCCGGCTCGATCCGGCGGCGCGGGCAAGACTGGCCGTGTTGACGGACAGGCTCGACTGGGTCTGGATCACCGGCAATCACGATGCCGGCATGGCGCGGACGCCCGGCGGCACGCGTCGCACGGACATGCAGGTGGACGGCATCTGGCTGCGGCATGAGGCGGACCCTGCCGACCCCCGGCCGGAAATATCAGGGCATTTCCACCCCAAGTTCCGCCTGTCCGTGCGCGGACGCCATGTGTCGCGGCGCTGCTTCGTCGGATCGCGGACCAAATTGATTCTGCCTGCCCTTGGCGCCCTGACGGGCGGCCTCGATGCCGGTCATGGCGAGATTCGCCGGGTGATGGGATCGGGTGCGGCCGCCCTGGTGCCGGTCGCCGGCCGGCTGCTGCGTTTTCCCATTGCTTAGGCGGACGTAACGGAAACCGGAATTTAAGCTGTCTCCTTTAGGTGACAGTGCATGAGAATCCGGTCACCATGGGGGATCAAAGCCTCTGAAAAGCAGGCATATCTTGCCTTCATCCTGCTGTGGCAGCATAGTTCGACAATAATTCGACGCGACGCAAAGCCGCGCGGATAAGGAGAGGGAGCATCATCATGAAGAAGAGCCTTTGGCTGATTTCTGTCGGTGCCGTTGCATTGGGCAGCAGCGTTCCGGTCGCATGGGCGCAGGACGGCGGAACCGCGGTCGATCCGGAAAGCGTCAACATCATCGTCACCGCCACCCGGCGCGCCAGCCCGCTGTCGGACGTGCCGATCGCCGTGTCCGCCGTGACGGCGCAGGCGATGCAAAATAGCGGCGCGACGGATATTCGCGCGCTCAACCAGCTCGCCCCTTCGCTGCTGCTGTCCTCCACGGGGACAGAGGCCAATGCCTCTGCCCGCATCCGCGGCATCGGCACGGTGGGCGACAATCCGGGGCTGGAAAGCTCGGTCGCGGTGTTCATCGACGGCGTCTATCGCTCGCGCACCGGCGCCGGCCTCAACGAACTGGGTGAGATCGAGCGGGTCGAGGTGCTGCGCGGTCCCCAGGGCACGCTGTTCGGGCGCAACGCCTCCGCCGGCCTCATCAACATCATCAGCAAGGCGCCGGAGTTCAAGCTCGCGGGCAAGGCGGAGATCACTTACGGCAATTATGATTATTGGCGCCTTGCCGGCCGCATCACCGGGCCGATCAGCGATCAGCTGGCGCTGAGCCTGGACGGCGTCTGGTCCAGGCGCGACGGCTTCTACGATCTGGTGAACGCCAGCGGGGCCAAGGTCGGGGAAACCAATGACCGCGACCGCTATTTCCTGCGCGGGCAGGCGTTGTTCGAGCCGAACGACGCGCTCTCCATCCGCCTCATCGGGGATTATACCCATCGCGACGAAAGCTGCTGCGGCGCCGCCTATATGGAGACGCGGGAACGCCGTCCGGTCGCCGGCGGGGGCTACAGCACGGCGCCCTTCAACCGGATCGCCGCCATTCTGGCGGGGCAGGGCAGCGTCTTTGCCGCCGATCCCTATGACCGCGACCTCACCATCACGGCTGGCCGGAATTATGTGAGCAAGCTCAAGGATTGGGGCGTTTCGGGCGAGATCAATTATGATCTGGGCGGCGCCAAGCTGACTAGCATAACCGCCTATCGCGATTACAAGAGCCAGGACTATGGCGATTACGACTATAGCGGGGCCGACCTGCTCTACCGCGATCCCAACACCTATCGCCAGTTCAGGACCTTCACCCAGGAACTCAGGGCGCAGGGATCGGCCTTCAACGATGTGCTCGACTGGCTGGTCGGCGGCTATTATGCGCATGAAAAGCTGACGCTGGAGGATAATATCGTCTTCGGCGCGGACTATGGCCGCTTTGCCGCCTGCCGCCTGATGGCGGGGGCAGGCGTCAACAGCAATTTGACGGCGGCGCAGCTTGCCGCTTGCGGCAGCGGGCTTGCGACGCAGGCGCTGATCGCCGGCACGCAGGCGCAGCTC
Organism: Sphingobium fuliginis; assembly: GCF_004152845.1. Lineage (GTDB taxonomy): Bacteria > Pseudomonadota > Alphaproteobacteria > Sphingomonadales > Sphingomonadaceae > Sphingobium > Sphingobium fuliginis. Next base: position 53,546 of record NZ_SEON01000010.1, on the reverse strand, counting down.
AACGGCGGCCTCGTCCTTGCCGGCGTTCCAGCCTTGCAGGCCGGGGCGATTTCGACCGGCCTGGGCAATGGTCTCCGCGCGCTGGCGGCGATCCCTTCGGGCACCGGCGACATTGCCTCGCTCTACCATCAGAAGAGCGAGAATTGGGCGTTGTTCACCCATAATATCATCCATATCGCAAAGCAGCTCGATCTGACGCTGGGTCTTCGCTACACCCATGAGAGCAAACGTTTCTCGGCGGACCTCAACAATAACAACGCCACCTGCGCGGCCTTGCAGGCCTCCAGCCTGCCCGCCATCGCGACCAATGCGCAGCTCGGCAGCGCGGCGGCCCTGGCGGGCGGCATCCTGACCCTGGGCTGTCTCGGCAACGGATCGACCGGGCTGAACGCGCTCGACCTCAATGACAAGATCAGCGACGGGGAGTTTTCCGGCACCGCCGTCCTGTCATGGAAGCCGATCGACGAACTGCTGGTCTATGGCAGCTATTCGAAGGGCTATAAGGCGGGCGGCTACAATCTCGACCGCTTCCAGCTCGGATCGACGGGCCTGAACGCGGTGCCGGCCGTGTTCGCGCCGCGCACGAATGCCGACGTCACCAGTCTGCGCTTCGCCGCTGAAAAGGTCGATGCGTTCGAAGTGGGCCTGAAATATACCCAGCCCAAATGGAGCGCCAACATCGCCGCCTTCCGGCAGGAGTTCAAGAATTTCCAGTTGAACACCTTCAACGGCACCAGCTTCGTCGTCCAGAACATCAATGGCTGCGACGGCGCGCTGACGGCGGCGCGGACCTGCGCGGGCGGCGATGTGGGACCCGGCCTGATCAGCCAGGGCGTGGAACTGGAACTGTCGGCAACCCCGGTGCGGAACGTGCGCGTCGCGGGGGGCTTCACCTATGCCCGCGCCAAATTCGCCAACCGCCTGGTCGGCAGCGGCGACGGAACGGTGCCGCTCGATCCGGCGCTGTTCCTGCTGCCGGGTTCGATCAACTCCCAGGCGCCGGAAGTCGTGACGACGGTCAGCGCGTCCTGGACGCCTTCGCTCGGCTCCAACGGCCTGTCGGCGCTTTTCTATATCGACGGGCGCATGAGCAGCGACTTCAACACCGGATCGGACCTGTTCCCCGAAAAGCGGCAGGACGGCTATGCGGTGTTCAATGCCCGTGTCGGCATTCGCGGGCCGCAGCAGCGTTGGGCGGTTGAATTCTGGGGCCAGAACATCTTCAACCAGGACTATAGCCAGGTCGCCTTCAGCAGCCCGCTACAGTCGAGCAGCCCGTCCACCTCGACCACCGGCCAGTTCGCCCTGGGCGCACCAATGGCGAACCAGTTGATCTCCGCCTATCTGGGCGATCCCCGCACCTACGGCATCACCCTTCGCGGGAGTTTCTGATCATGCCCCTGCCGCTCCCCGGTGCCGGGCGAGCGGCAGGGCGCTCCCCGAACAGGGCCGTGCCGACGCGGATGTGCGTGGCGCCCAGCATGATCGCGGTTTCATAATCCCCCGACATGCCCATGGAGAGCTGTTCCATCCCCTCCTCCCGCGCCATCTTGGCGAGCAGCGCGAAGAAGGGCGCGGGTTCGATGTCGGCCGGCGGCACGCACATCAGGCCCAGCAGCGGAATATCCGCGTCCCGGGCCGATCGGATCAACGCGGGCACGTCGGCAATCGGACAACCGCCCTTTTGCGCTTCCGCACCGATATTGACCTGCACGAAGCAGGGCACCCGCCTGTCCGCCGCGTCCATGGCCTTGGCCAGCGCCGTCAGCATCGACGGCCGGTCGAGCGAATGGATGACATCGAAAAGGGCGACCGCGTCGGCCGCCTTGTTCGACTGGAGCTGACCGACGAGGTGCAGTTTAAGGCCCTCATGCTCCTCCCGCAGGGCAGGCCATTTGCTTTCCGCTTCCTGCACGCGATTTTCCCCGAAGACCCGCTGGCCTGCCGCGATCAACGGGCGGATGGCGTCCGCCGCCTGCGTCTTCGACACGGCGATCAGGGTGATGTCGTCGGCGGTGCGGCCGGTAAGGCGGGCGGCGCGGCCCATGGCGTCGTGTATCTCGGCCAATCGGTTCGCGGCCAGCCGGTCTGCGGCTTCGATGCTGTCGGTCGTCATGGCGGCTGCTATAGGCGATGGCCATGCAACGCCGCCACCGCAAAAAATTGCCGACGATCTGGTTGATGACCGACGAACGCATCGGGGAGCCCGCCCTGCTGGCTGCTGTCGCCCGTCTGCCCAAGGGGAAGGCGGGAGTCATATTCCGGCACTATCGCACGGCCGCGGCGGAGCGGCGCGCCCTGTTCGATCGGATCGCCCGGATTGCCCGAAGGCGGCGGCTGGTGCTGATGCTGGGCGGCACGGCGGCGCAGGCGCAGGCCTGGCGTGCCGATGGCTGGCACGGACGTGACCGGCGGCGGGCAGGAAAGGCGCTGCTCCACAGCAGGCCGGTGCATGATGGGCGGGAGATGGCGGAAGCCGTGCGCTATGGGGCAAATATCGTCCTGCTCTCGCCACTCTTCCCGACGCGCTCGCACCCCGGTTCACCCCTATTGGGGCGAGCGGGCTTCGCCGCCCTGGCCCGGCTCGCCCCGATGCCGGTAATCGCCCTGGGCGGGGTGAACGCGGCGCATCGGCATATGCTGAAGGCAATCGGCGCTTCCGGCTGGGCCGCCATCGACGGCCTGTCGGGCCGGTGACGGCGGTAAGGGCGGGCGATCCAAAGGCCGCACCTTATTCTCGCGAGCCGCTTGTCTCCTGCGGATTCCTCCGCAGGAGCATGCCGCGCCGATGGCAGTTCATGACCCATATCCGCCAGCGCTCAGATCAACCGATCCGCCTCCAACGCCGCCGCCAGGGAATCGCGGCCGCGCGGCATGCGGGCGTGAAGCCGCGCATCGGCTTCCGCCAACCGCTCGACGCCAGCGGTCAGTTGCTCCTCCGATAAGGTGAAGGGCAGGCGGAGGAAGCGCTCGAACGCCCCGCTCACGCCGAAGCGCGGCCCAGGCGCGACACGCACGCCATGACTCTCGGCAATGGCGGCCAGCGCCGTCGCCTCGCCGCGCGGCAGTTCCGCCCAGAGCGACAGGCCGCCGGCAGGGGATTCGGCACGCCAGTGCGGCAGGTGTCGTTCGATCAGCCCCAGCAGATGATCGCGACGCCCCCGCAGGATCGCCGCCCGCGGGCCAAGCCCTTCGTCGCTATCGATCAGATGCGCGACGGCAAGCTGCTCCACCACCGGGCTCGCCATGTCCATCGTCGTGCGCAGTCGTCCCAGCGCCGCGACGGTCTGCGGATCGGCGCGAATCCAGCCGACGCGCAGCCCACCCCAGAAGATCTTGCTGGCCGAACCCAGGGTGATGACCTGCCGCCCGGAAGGATCATGCACCGCGACTGGCGGCGGCGGCATATTGTCCAGACCCATCGCCGCCATGGTCTCGTCGATGATCAGCGGCATATGGCTGCGCGTCGCCGCGGCCACCAGTGCGCGGCGGGTGCCCGGGTCCATGCTGCGCCCCGTCGGATTGTGGAAATCCGCGATGATATAGGCGAAGCGCGGACTGGTCTGGCGGAAGGCCGCTTCCATCGCGTCGATGTCCCATCCCTGCGCGGGCAGGCCGACAGGCACCGGCACGACATGGGCGCGCTGCAAGGCCTGGATCGCATTGTGATAGGTGGGATGGTCGATCACCGCCCGGTCGCCCGGTCCCGCCAGCCAGTGGAGCAACAGCGAAAATCCCTGCTGCGCGCCGTTGGTGACGATGATCTGGTCCGGACTGGTGGGACATCCCCGCCGCTCATAATAGGCGGCGATCGCCCGGCGCAGCGGCGGCAGGCCCAAAGGATCGTACCCCAGCTCGCCCAGAAAGGCGGGCAGGGCCTCCACCGCGACCTGATAGGCGCGGCCCACGCCCGGCGCGGCCGGCAATGCGGCATGGGTCCAGTTCAGGATATTGCCGCCGTCGATCATGTCGATTTCCGGCAGGGCCTGTTCCATCCGGCCGGGCGGCAGGCGGGTGACGCTGCCCGATCCCTGCCGGCTTTCCAGAAAGCCTTCGTCGCGCAGCCGGTCGAAGGCGGCGGCGATGGTCGTGCGGCTGAGGCCCAGCGCGGCGGCCAGTTCCCGTTCCCCGGGCAGGCGGACGTTCAGGCCGACGCGCCCATCCAGCACCAGCATCCGCAGCGCCTGCGCCAATTGGCGATAGGCGGGCTCCGCGCTGTCTTCGGCGCGCCAGGCGCCCAGCAGGCGAAGCAGGGAAGGCGGCCGCAACAGGGAAGTGGACATGACCATAGGTTCCAATCCGGAAAGGGAGGAGGCCACTTACCCAATAATGGCCATTTTGTAAAAGGCCATTTCGGGTGATTTCAACCGCCATGATGATGCACCGCCGCCTTTTCCAGCTTTTCTGGGGTCTTGGCCTTTATGGCTTCTCCATGGCCCTGATGCTGCGCGCCGATCTGGGGCTCGATCCCTGGGACGTGCTGCACCAGGGATTGGCGCCGCGCCTGGGTCTGAGTTTCGGCATGACGGTCAATCTGGTCGGGGCGATCGTGCTGTTGCTCTGGTGGCCGCTGCGTCAGCGGCCCGGTATCGGCACGGTCTGCAACATTGCGGTGATCGGCACGGCGGTGGACCTCAGCCTGATGATCCTGCCCACGCCGGAGGGTTATGCCATGCGCTTCGCCTGGTTGGCGGCGGGGATCGTCCTCAACGGCATTGCGGGCGGCGCTTATATCGGCGCGGGGTTGGGCCCGGGCCCGCGCGACGGGGTGATGACGGGCTTCTGCCGCCGGACCGGATTGCCGGTCAAATGGGTCCGCACCGGTATCGAGATCGGCGTGCTGGCGGTCGGCTGGCTGCTGGGCGGCACGGTGGGCCTCGGCACCCTGCTCTATGCGGCGACGATCGGGTGGATCGTGCACCATGCCTTGCCCTTCTTCACCATTGTCCCGCGCGAACGCCCCGCGCTTGGCTGATCCGGTTGCCCCCTGACCGGCCGGCATGGAGTCCGCCGGCCGGTCCTTTTATTTCGCGCGGGTATCGACTGTGGTGATCCACGCCATATCTAGGCGCCTCACGATCATGAGGAGAGCCTGGTGGCGACCGACCTGTACGACCTGACCGTTTCCGTCTTCATCCGCGGGCTGCGCAACCTTTCCGCCATTCTGGAGAAGGGCGCCGCCCATGCGGAAGAAAGGGGCATCGATCCACTGACGCTGACGCAGGCGCGCCTGATCGGGGACATGGCTCCGCTCACCGGACAGGTGCAATATGCCAGCGACAGCGCCAAGGGGGCGGTGACACGCATCGGTGGGCTCGATCCGGTTGCCATGCCCGATACGGAGCAGAGCTTTGCCGACCTGCAAGAACGGATCGGCAAGACCATCGCCTTCCTGGAATCCGTGCCTCGCGAGCGGATCGACGGGCGGGAGGATGCGGAAGTGATCCTCAAGGGCCCTCGCGGCGAATTCCGCTTTACCGGACGCAGCCATGCGCTGGGCTTTGCGCTGCCCAATTTCTATTTTCATGTTTCGACCGCCTATGCGCTGCTGCGGCAGGCGGGGGTGCCGCTGAGCAAGATCGATTATCTGGGTGGGATTTAGCGGCCGGGTGGCGACGGTCGTCATAAGGCATTCCCCTCCCGCCTGCGGGAGGGGTTAGGGGCGAGCGCAGCCAGCCTCCAGCCTTGCCGTCAGCAAACCACCGCCGATGTCGCGCCCGCCCGCTCCCGCCTGCGGGCGGCGCACCCCCTAACCCGCGATCAACCGGATGGCGGCGCTCGACACCCAGCCGCTGGGGCAGGGGCCGTCATAGGGCTGCTTGCGATCCACCGGTCCGGACACGCCGCAATCCACCGGGGCCGCGGCATTGTCGGCAGGAGGATCGGGGACCAGAACGACGCCCAGCCATTTCTGGTCGAGGCTGCGGGTGCAGACCCATGCGCGGCTGCCCTCCGCCATGCGGGCGACTTCTCCGGCGTCCGAAAAGGGCGCGGCCCGGACCGCCGCTCCTCCGGCGCCTACGCGCACCGCCTGGCCCATCGCGCCGCAGGCGTCGAGGCGCGGACCGTCCTCCCCAATGGTCACCGGGCGGACGAGGCGCGATTCCAGGCGGGTTTCCGGCACCTCCTCCCGCGGTGCGCCGGCAAGCGAACTGTTGGGCAGTTCCTCCAGCACGTCGCTGCTCTTGGAGCAGGCGGCAAGCATCAGGACCAGGGTCAGGATCATGCGCATAGCCGCCTGATAGACCCTGCCCGGCGCAGGCGATAGCCGCCATGTTTCGCTTTAGTTTGCTGCCCCTTTTCCCTATATGCTCGGATATGAGCGAGGAAAGTCAGAACAACCCCAACAGCAATGCCTATGGCGCCGACAGCATCAAGGTCCTGAAAGGGCTGGATGCCGTGCGGAAGCGGCCCGGCATGTATATCGGCGACACCGACGACGGTTCCGGCCTGCATCATATGGTGTTCGAGGTCAGCGACAATGCCATAGACGAGGCGCTGGCCGGCCATTGCGACCGCATCCTGATCACGCTCAATCCCGACGGATCGGTCAGCGTGGAGGATAATGGCCGCGGCATCCCCACCGACATCCACAAGGAAGAGGGCGTCTCAGCGGCCGAGGTCATCATGACCCAGCTCCACGCGGGCGGCAAGTTCGAGAACACGTCGGACGACAACGCCTATAAGGTGTCGGGCGGCCTGCACGGCGTGGGCGTCAGCGTGGTGAACGCGCTCAGCGAATATCTCGACCTCAACATCTGGCGCGACGGCAAGGAGCATTATATGCGCTTTGCCTATGGCGACGCCGTGGCGCCGCTCAAGGTGATCGGGGACGCGCCCGCGGGCAAGAAAGGGACGAAGGTCACTTTCCTCCCCTCGACCGAGAAAGTGCCCGGCGACGGCGGCACGTTCAAGAACCACACCGAATTCGATTTCGAGAAGCTGGAGCATCGCTATCGCGAACTCGCCTTCCTCAATTCCGGCGTGCGGCTGTTCCTGATCGATGCGCGGCATGAGGAGAAGAAGGAGATCGAGCTGTTTTACGAAGGCGGCATCGCGGCCTTCGTGAAGTGGCTGGACCGCAACAAGCAGCCGCTGATGCCCGATCCGATCGCGATTTCGGGCAGCCGCGACGATGTCACCATCGACGTCGCGCTGGAATGGAACGACAGCTATTATGAAAATGTCCTCTGTTTCACGAACAACATCCCGCAGCGGGACGGCGGCACCCACCTTGCCGCCTTCCGCGCTGCGCTGACCCGGACGCTCAACAATTATGCCGACAAGTCCGGCCTGTTGAAGAAGGAAAAGGTCTCGCTGACCGGCGAGGATATGCGCGAAGGCCTGACCGCCATCGTGTCGGTCAAGCTGCCCGATCCCAAATTCTCCTCGCAGACCAAGGACAAGTTGGTCAGTTCCGAAGTGCGTCAGCCGCTGGAAAGCCTGATGGCCGACAAGATGGCGGAATGGCTGGAGGAAAATCCCCAGCATGGCCGCATGATCGTGCAGAAGGTGATCGACGCCGCCGCCGCCCGCGAAGCCGCGAAGAAGGCGCGCGAACTCACCCGGCGCAAGGGGGTGATGGACATCGCCTCGCTGCCCGGCAAGCTGGCCGACTGTCAGGAACGCGATCCCGCCAAATCCGAACTCTTCCTGGTGGAGGGCGATTCGGCCGGCGGTTCGGCCAAGCAGGGGCGCAACCGGCATAATCAGGCGATCCTGCCGCTGAAGGGCAAGATTTTGAACGTAGAGCGCGCCCGTTTCGACCGGATGCTCTCGTCCAAGGAAGTCGGCACGCTGATCCAGGCGATGGGCACCGGCATCCGCGACGATTTCAACCTGGAAAAGCTGCGCTACCACAAGATCGTCATCATGACCGACGCCGACGTCGACGGCGCGCATATCCGCACGCTGCTGCTGACCTTCTTCTACCGCCAGATGCCGCAGATCATCGAGGCGGGGCATCTCTTTATCGCCCAGCCGCCGCTCTACAAGGCGACGCGCGGCCGGTCGGAGGTCTATCTCAAGAACGAAGCCGCGCTGGAGCAGTATCTGGTCGACAATGGCGTCGAATCCATGGCGCTGGAAACGACCGGGGGCATGCGGTCTGGCGAAGACCTGCGCCACCTGATCGAGCATGGCCGGCGGATGCGCGCGGTGATGCGCTATGTGCCGCGCCGCTACAATCCCGCGATCATCGAAGCGCTGGCGATCAACGGCGCGCTCGATCCGGAACTCAGCCATGAGGCGCAGGCCGAGCGGTTGACGAACACCGTCCGCTGGATGGATGCGCAGGACGAAGAGGGCAGGTGGACCGGCCGGATCGCGGAGGAGGGCGGCTTCCATTTCGAGCGGCTGTGGCGCGGCGTCACCGACCATCACATGATCGAGGCGGGCTTCATCGGGTCGGCCGAAGCGCGCAAGCTGCACGCCATCGCAACCGAGGAGGCGGACAGCTATCGCACCGCCAGCCGTCTGGTCACGGCCAAGGCGGCGGCCGCCGCCGAGGAGGCGGGGGATGACGATCTGCCGGTCGCGACCAAGGGTTCGACGGCGGTCACGCGGCCCAGCGAATTGCTGGAGGCGATCCTCGCTGCCGGGCGCAAGGGGCTGGCGATCCAGCGGTACAAGGGCCTTGGCGAGATGAATGCGGAACAGCTTTGGGAAACCACGCTGGACCCCGATAATCGCTCGATGCTGCGGGTGGAGGTCGAGCAGGCGGACGTTGCCGACGAGATTTTCACGCGGCTGATGGGCGATGTGGTCGAACCGCGGCGCGAGTTCATCCAGGACAATGCGCTGAACGTCGCCAATCTGGACGTCTGATCCGATGGAGCGGGTCCGTTGCGGTTGGGCTGGATCGGACCCGCTTTATTGCGCCTATCATGACAGCGAATGGGGCGTTCCGGAACGCGATCCGCGGATGCTCTGGGAAACGCTGATGCTGGAGGGCTTCCAGGCGGGCCTCAGCTGGATCACCATATTGCGCAAGCGGGAGACGTTCCGCGCCGCCTTTGCGGGGTTCGATCCGGACAAGGTTGCGCGCTTCGACGGGGCCGATGTCGAACGGTTGATGGGCGACCCCGGCATCATCCGGGCGCGGGCGAAGATCGAAGCGACGATCGGGGGCGCTCGGATTTTCTGCGATATGCGGGAACGGGGCGAGGATTTCTCCGCCTATGTCTGGAATTTCGTCGGGGGCGAGCCGATCCGGAACGATGGCCTGACCTTCCCGGCCAGAACCGACCTTTCGGAAGAGATTTCCCGAGACCTCAAGAAGCGCGGCTTCAAATTTGTGGGCCCCACCATCGTCTATGCATGGATGCAGGCGATCGGGATGGTGAACGATCATGCGGTGGATTGCTTCCGGCGGGATGAGGTCGGCAAGGCGTGAGACGATTCCTGCCGCTGGTCCTGTGTGCGCTGGCGGGGTGTGGCGGCGACGGGATGCCCACGGCCAATAGCGCGCAGCCTCACGCCTCCGCACCGATCGGGACGCCGGACCCAGCGCCAGGCCAAGGCCCTGAAAATATTTCGAAACTGGTTCCACGTGGAACAGAGGCACGTGGGACGGAGGAGAGCCCGCCGGTCAGCTCTCCCGGCGTTAAGCATGCTGTGGACGATGGTTATCGGGCGATCGGGACCGAGCCTTTCTGGGCCGTGACGGTAAAGGGATCAACCGCCGTGCTGGAGCGTCCGGACAGGGCGCCCGTCCGCTACGCCATATCCCGGAACGACGACCCGCGGGCTGTCCGTTTCCTGGGCGAGGGCTTTTCAATGACCGTAACCGAAGGGCCATGCAGCGACGGCATGAGCGATGCGGTCTGGTCCGACCGCGTGGCGGTGGCCTTTGGCGAGGGAACGCTGAACGGCTGCGGCGGCTTGCGGGACGATCAAGGCGAACCGTAGAGCCAATCGACATTCAGAAGATGACGAGCCGAGCCGAAGGCCACCGAAGGTAAAATGGTGGTTTTCCGTGACCCGGAGCGCAGCCTACTCAAAGTAGGTGAGCACCGGAAGCACGGAAAAGCGCCATTTGCAGGCCGTCAGGGCTGAATGTCGATTGGCTCTAAAGCCCCCGGTTGCCGGGCGACACAGGGCGCTCAGGTCTTTCTGCCGGATGGAAGCGGGACATGCTCCCGCCCCGGACCATGGTTCGGCCTGGACGGGACCAACGCTGGACAAGACAGAAGCCGAGGCAGGCATGATGCCGCTCAACCTCTTTCCTCAAGCCGTTTTAGAATTTGAAGATCGTGCCCAGATAGACGGCCTGCGCATCCTGCCGGTCGTCGGTCATCGGCGTCAGGCGTCCGGCAAAGCTGTTATTATAGCGAATGCCCGCGGTGACGTTCAGATTGCGCGTCAGCGAATAGGAACTGGCCAGATCCAGCGAATAATCCTTGTCCGCGCTGGGGTTGCGGATCGTCGCGGCCGGTTCGCGGCGGCTCTCGATCAGCACCTTGGTGCTGAAACGGTCCTTGCGGCCCTGATCCAGCGAGAAATTCCTGGCGCCCGCCATCGGCTCGACGGCGACCGGGTCCAGTTCCTTGCGGCCCACCGCTTCGGGCAGGGCGAACTTGCGCCAGTTATGCGCGCTGTTCAGGCTGAAGGCGACGGGCGCGATGCTCACCGGGTCCAGCGTCCGGCTGATCGCGACGCGATCGTTCAGGTCGGCGGCGCGCACCATGACGGTGACCGAGCGCTGACCGCTCAGCGACCCGCTGGTGGGGGTGAAGCGGAAATTCTGGCGACTCGCGGACGCGGCGATCTTCGCATAGGCCGCCGCCAGGCGCGGGTCCTTGGTCGTCGGCGTGAAGGAGGAGATGCTGCCCAGCGCACCCAGCGAAACCGGCGTTTCGGCGCGCATGCGGACAAGGTCGGTGGCCGCCCCGATGGCAGGGGACAGCATGAAGCCGGCCACGGCGACCGCCGAGCCTGCCAACGCTATATGTCCCCTTTTCAGGCGCATGTTCCGAATCTCTTCCCCGCCGACTACTTTTCTATGGTCCTTCATATACGCAAGGCTCTGGAATTGGTAGAGCGCCACCGGTTTTTTGTCGGAGCTGTTGCACGGAACACACAGGACTCGCCCCGGTTGCACGGCGGGTCGTCGTCGCGCCGTCCCGGAGTCCCCCTTGCCCATTGCCGCCGGTCCTCTATAGAAGCGGGGCGTTTACTCGTTTGATGGGACAATAATGATGGTCCGCCGCCTTTCTTCGCGCCTTTCCGCCGGTCTGCTGCTGGCTGCACTTCTGCCGCTCGCCGCCTGCGGGGGCGGCGCCAAGGACCGCCCGAAGGCGGACCTCGCCGCATCGAAGGTGACGACCATCGGCGTCAACGCCTATCTGTGGCGCGCCAGCCTCGACACCCTGTCCTTCATGCCGATGGTCCAGACGGATTCGAACGGCGGCGTGATCGTCACCGACTGGTACGCCAATCCGAACAGCCCCAATGAGCGGATGAAGCTGACCGTATCGATCCTCGACCAGGATCTGCGCGCCGATGCGCTGCGCGTCGCCGCCAGCCGCCAGGTCAGCCAGGGCGGCCAGTGGGTCGACGTGCCGGTGCAGGCCGCGACCGTGCAGAAACTGGAAGAGATCATCCTGACCAAGGCCCGCGACCTGCGCCGCATGGCGATTGCGGGCTGATCGCGGCGTCGATTTCCGTTCGCCCTGAGCCTGTCGAAGGGCCATATGTTCTTGAAGAGTAGTGCAGGGCTTCGACAGGCTCGGCCCGAACGGCACTTGAGTTAAGGATTATCCATGCAAAGGCGCTTCAACCCGCTTGAGGCCGATGCCCGCTGGCAGGCCGTCTGGGACGAGAAGCAGACGTTCAAGGCGTCCGACAGCAGCGACAAGCCGCGCAGCTATGTGCTGGAGATGTTTCCCTATCCCTCCGGGCGCATCCATATCGGCCATGTCCGCAACTATTCGATGGGCGACGTGCTGGCCCGCTTCCGCCGGATGACCGGGCATGAGGTGCTGCACCCGATGGGCTGGGACGCATTCGGCATGCCCGCCGAAAACGCCGCGATGGAGAAGAAGGTGCATCCCGGCGCCTGGACCCGCTCCAACATCGCGACGATGCGCGCGCAACTCAAGAAGCTGGGCTTCGCGCTGGACTGGAGCCGGGAACTGGCGACCTGCGAGCCGGACTATTACGGCCATGAACAGGCGCTGTTCCTGGACATGCTGGAAGCGGGCCTGGTCTATCGCAAGGAATCGGCGGTCAACTGGGACCCTGTCGACATGACCGTGCTGGCGAACGAGCAGGTGATCGACGGCAGGGGCTGGCGATCCGGCGCACCGGTCGAAAAGCGCAAGCTGTCCCAGTGGTTCCTCAAGATCACCCAGTTCGCGGACGATCTGCTGGCGGGCCTGAAGACGCTCGACCAGTGGCCGGACAAGGTGAAGCTGATGCAGGAAAACTGGATCGGCAAGTCGGTCGGCCTGCAATTCCGCTTCAGGCTGGACGCGCCGGTCGGCGGAATCGGTGAGCTGGAGGTCTTCTCCACCCGCCCCGACACGATTTTCGGCGCCAGCTTCGCGGCCGTCGCCGCCGATCATCCGATTGCGCTCGCCCTGGCGGAAAAGGATGCGGCGCTCGCCGCCTTCGCGGAGGAATGCCGCCAGACCGGCACCGCCGCCGCCGAGATCGAGACCCAGGAAAAGAAGGGCTATGACACCGGCCGGTCGGTGATCCACCCCTTCACCGGTCGCAAGCTGCCCTTGTTCGTCGCGAACTTCGTGCTGATGGACTATGGCACCGGCGCCGTCATGGCGGTTCCGGGCCATGACCAGCGCGACCTCGACTTCGCGCGCAAATATATGCTGCCGGTCGAGCGCGTCGTCGCCGCCGAAGGCGACGAAGCCAAGGGCATTGGCGACGAGGCCTATGTCGGCCCCGGCAGGCTGGTGAATTCCGACTTCCTCAATGGCCTGGGCGTCGAGGAGGCGAAGGCGCAAGTCATCCGCCGCGCCGAAGAGGGCGGCTGGGGCACCGGCACCACCGTCTTCCGCCTGCGCGACTGGGGCGTCTCGCGCCAGCGCTATTGGGGCACGCCGATCCCCGTCATCCATTGCGAGGATTGCGGCCCCGTGGGCGTGCCCAAGGACCAGCTTCCCGTGGTCCTGCCCGAAGACGTCAGCTTCGACATTCCCGGCAATCCGCTGGACCGGCATCCGACCTGGAAGCATGTCGACTGCCCGAAATGCGGCAAGGCGGCGCGGCGCGAGACCGACACGCTGGACACCTTCGCGGATTCAAGCTGGTATTTCATCCGCTTCGCCAGCCAGCCCAAGGACAGGCCGTTCGACCGGGAAACCGTCGAGAAATGGCTGCCCGTCGGCCAATATATCGGCGGCGTGGAACATGCGATCCTGCACCTGCTCTACGCCCGTTTCTGGACCCGCGCGCTCCGGCATATGGGCCAGATCGGCTTTGCCGAACCGTTCACCGGCCTCTTCACCCAGGGCATGGTGACGCATGAGACCTACAAGGCGGCTGTCCCTCTCCCGGTTCCTGCCGATTATGATGGCTCGCAGCCGGAAATGCATGCTGCCGAGATTTGGGTTTCGCCCGCTGAGGTCGAACGCCGGGACGGCAAATGCTTCCTTGTCGGGACCGACAGTGAAGTCACCGTCGGCCGCGTCGAGAAAATGTCCAAGTCCAAGAAGAATGTCGTCGATCCGGACGACATCATCGCCCAATATGGCGCGGACGCGGTGCGCTGGTTCATGCTGTCCGACAGCCCGCCGGAGCGCGACCTGCCCTGGACCGAGGCGGGCATCGAAGGCTCCTGGCGCTTCGTCAACCGCCTGTGGCGGCTGTTCGGAGAAGCCGACAAAGCGGCAGAGGGGAAGGACAAGACGCTCGACCGCAAGCTGCACCAGACCATCGACGGCGTGGCGAAGGACATTGAGGCGCTGTCCTTCAACAAGGCGGTGGCGAAGATCTACGAACTCACCAATGCAGTCGAAAAGGCCACGCCCTCGGCCAGCCGCAGCGCGGCGATCCGGGCGCTGGCTTTGCTGGTCGCGCCCATGACCCCCCATCTGGCCGAAGAGGCATGGGCCGACATGGGTGAGGAAGGTCTGATCGCGGACGCGGCCTGGCCGGCGGTCGATCCGGCATTGCTGGTCGAGGATGAAGTCACCATCGCCTGCCAGGTGATGGGCAAGCTGCGCGACACCATCACCGTTCCCAAGGGCACCCCCAAGGACGAGCTGGAACGTCTGGCGCTCGCCGCGCCCAATGTGGTGCGGACGCTGGACGGCGCGACGCCCAGGAAGGTGATCGTGGTGCCGGATCGTCTGGTGAATTTGGTTATCTGACAACATCCGTTCGGGCTGAGCCTGTCGAAGCTCTTTACTTCTCTTTGGGGAAGAACGGCCCTTCGACAAGCTCAGGGCGAACGGTTAAGGGTAGGTCTTATGAAGCTCTGGCCATTGCTCTTCGTCGCCCTGTCCCTCTCCGCCTGCGGCCTGCGCCCGGTCTATGGCGGGGGCGGCCACGGCCCGGTCGCGCAGGCGCTGGGCAATGTCGAGGTGCAGCCGATAGAGGGCAAGGGCGGCTGGCTGGTGCGCAATGCGCTGAACGACCGGCTGGCGGCGATGAGCGGCACCGGACCCGGTTACAAGCTGGTGGTGAAGCTGGACGACAATATCAGCGGCTTCGGTCTGCGCTCCGACGCCGCCGTCACGCGCGAGCGGCGGACCCTGCGGGCGCGCTATCAGCTTATCGACGGCGCAACCGGCGCGCAAATTCTGGACGATACCGCCGGATCGGATGTCGGCATCGACGTGGTCTCCAGCGAATATGCGACCATCGCGGCGGAAGACACCGCCCTGGAACGCCTGTCGCAGACCATTGCCGACCAGATCGTCGCGCGGCTCGCCCGTTTCGCGGCGCGGGACAAATCCCGTTGAAGGCCAATCGCGGCCAGATCGAAAAGGCGCTCGACGCGCCGCCTGCCGACTGCCGCTTCTTCCTGCTCTACGGACCCGACGAAGCGGGCAGCACGGCGCTCGCCAAGCGGCTGGAGCGCGCCATGGGGCCGGAAGCGGAGCGGGTCGACCTGGACGGACCGACTCTGCGCGACGATCCGGCGCGGCTGGCGGATGAAGCGGCGTCCTTCTCCATGTTCGGGGACAAGCGCTGGATTCGCGTCACCGGCATGGGGGAGGAATCGCTGCCCGCCCTCAACGCCCTGCTGGAGGCGGAGGCGGCGGGCAATCCCGTCATCGCCATAGCGGGCGCGCTCAAGGGCACGTCGAAGCTGCTCAAGCTCGCGCTCGACCACAAGCAGACCATGGCCTTCATATCCTACCAGCCCGACGCGCGGGAGGCGGAGCAGATCGCCATCGCCATCGCGCGGGAAGGGGGGCTGCGCCTTTCGCCCGAACTGGGCCGCCGCATCGCCGATCTTGCCAATGGCGACCGCACGCTGATGGCCGGGGAGGTGGAAAAGCTGGTCCTCTATCTCGACGCCGCGCCGGACCGCCCGCGCGAAGCGACGGAGGAGGCGCTGGACGCCCTTTCCGCCGACAATCCCGACAGCGACGCCGCGCCGCTGGTGAATGCCGTGCTGGGCGGCGACCTGCGCGGCATGCACCGGGAACTGGGGCGGCTGGCGGAGGCGGGAACGGCGATGGCGGCGGTGCTGCGCCCGCTGCTGGCCCGCGCCATGCTGCTCGCCAATATCCGCACCGATTTCGATGACAGCGGCCGGCTGGAAGGCGCGGTCGAGGCGGCGGGCAAGCAGGTCTTCTGGAAGGAAAAGGGCATCGTCACCCGGCAGGTCCGCATCTGGGACGCGCCCGGCATCGCGCGCGTCATCCACAGGCTCGCCCAGGCGGAGCGCGCCAGCCGGTCGGGCAGGGGGCTGGGCGACCTGATGGTCCGGCACGAACTGCTCGCCATCGCCCGCCAGGCGGCGCGGGAGCGATAGAGGTTTCTCCCGGGCGCTGCCGCCGGCCGCGGGAGCGCCGTTACCCAGATCATGCTAACCGCTTGATCGCACGCCCGCCCACCGCCATATTGCCGGGCATGGACAAGCTCAACCTGACCGACGCCGAATGGCGCGAGCGCCTTTCCCCCGAACAATATCATATTCTGCGGGAGGGCGGCACGGAACGGGCCTTCACCGGCAAATATAACAGCAACAAGGCCGATGGCCGCTATTTCTGCGCGGGCTGCGGCGCCGAACTGTTCGATGCGGACGAAAAATATGACAGCGGATCGGGCTGGCCCAGCTTCACCGCGCCGGTCGACATCGATGCGGTCGATGAAATCCGCGACACCAGCCATGGCATGATCCGCACCGAAGTCCGCTGTTCGAATTGCGGCGGGCATCTGGGCCATGTCTTCCCCGACGGTCCGGGCGTCAACGGCCTGCGCTATTGCATGAACAGCGCGTCGCTCGATTTCAAGCCGCGCGACGAAGGCGAATGATCGTTCATCGCCGGTAAAGCGGCGCTTCCCTTGAGGATGACGGGCGATTTCGGCAGAGGCGAAATCGCGCATGACGGAGAAATTCCGGCTTTTTTGCGCGGCCTGCACGGCTTTTCCACTGGCCGCCTTTTCGTTTAGCGCATATCCGGGCGAACCATGGCACGATCAGGCAAGAGCAGCGAACCGCGGGGCAAATTGAAGACATGGCTGGTGCGGGGCCTGAAGATCGGCCTCGTCGGCGGCCTCAGCGCGCTTGTCGCGATCGTCGTGGCGGTGGTGATCGCCTATCAGTCTCTGCCCGACTATGAATCGCTGAAGTCCTCGCCCAACGGCCAGATGATCCGCGTCCATGCCGCCGACGGCAGCGTCATCGTATCGCTGGGCCCCAGCTTCGGCCGCTGGCTGAGCTACGACCAGATTCCGACCGTGATGGTCGATGCGATGGTTTCGACCGAGGACAAGCGTTACTATCTGCACCCCGGCGTCGATCCCATCGGCATGGCGCGCGCCGCCTGGGTGGCGCTGGAGCGGCGCGGCAGCGGCCGCCGCTGGCAGGGCGCGTCCACCATCACCCAGCAGGTGACGCGCAACATCTTCCTCAACAACAGCTACAGCTGGGGCCGCAAGGTGCGCGAAATGGTGCTGGCCCTCGCGCTGGAGCGCAAATTCTCCAAGCGGCAGATCCTGGAGCTTTATCTCAACAAGGTCTATTTCGGCGGCGGCGCCTATGGCATCGACGCGGCCAGCCGCAAATTCTTCGGCCACCCGGCCACCAGCCTGGATCTGCCCGAAGCGGCGATCGTCGCCGGCCTGGTGAAGGCGCCCTCCAGCTATTCCCCGACCGCCGACGCCGATGCCGCCATCGGCCGCGCGGGCGTGGTGCTGGAACTGATGGAGGAAAATGGCAAGATCAGCGCGGCGGAACGCGCTTCGGCCGGTCTCCAGAATGTAAGGATGGCGCCCGAACCGCCGCAGAACAGCGTCCGCTACTTCACCGACTGGGCGCTGCCGCAGCTCGACACGCTGATCGATGAGCCCAATGAGCCGCTGGAGGTCTACACCACCATCGACCTCAACATGCAGAAGGCGGCCACCGCGGCGATCCAGGCCAATGTGCCCAGCGGCACGCAGGGCGCGCTGGTTTCGCTCGACCGCGACGGCGCGGTGCGGGCGATGGTCGGCGGGCTGGACTATGTGAGCTCCAACTATAATCGCGCGACGACCGCGACGCGGCAGCCGGGTTCGGCCTGGAAGATCTTCGTCTACATGGCGGCGCTGGAGGCGGGCTATACGCCCGACACCGGCGTCACCGACAGTCCGGTCGACATCAACGGGTGGAAGCCGCGCAACAGCAATGGCCGCTTTTCCGGCGACATCGATATCCGCACCGCCTTCGCCTATTCGGTCAACACCGTGGCGGCGAAGCTGGGCGTGGAGGTCGGCTTCCCCACCGTGGCGGACATGGCGCGCCGCTTCGGCATCACCACGCCGATCAACACCCATCCCTCGATGGTGCTGGGCACGTCCGATGTGCGCCTGATCGACATGACGCGCGCCTTCGCCTCCATCGCGCGCAAGGGCGTGGCCGTGACTCCCTATGGCATCACCCGGGTGACGACCGCCGAAGGCCGCCTGCTCTACGAACATCAGGACGACACCAGCCGGGTGCTGGTCGCCCCCTGGGTCGCGGCGGGGATGACCGACCTGATGCAGACCGCCGTCAGCACCGGCACCGGCAGGGCCGCGCAGATCGGCCGCCCCGTCGCCGGCAAGACCGGCACCACCAGCAGCAACAAGGACGGCTGGTTCCTGGGCTTTTCCAGCGGCATCACCACCGGCGTCTGGATGGGCCGCGACGACGCCCGCGCCGTGGGCGTCCTCCAGGGCGGCCGGGCGCCGGCCCATGCCTTTGCCGACTATATGAAGGTCGCCGTCGCGAAACGCCCGGTCGAACAGTTCGAAACGCAGGTGACGCTGCCCGAATGGCAGCTCGAACCGGATGAGGAGGCCTATTATGGTCAGCCCGACGGCGGCACGGACAGCGGCATGATGGTCGATGAAAACGGCCTTCCCATAGAACGGGCGCAGCAGCCGCCGGAGGATGAGGAACAGCCGGACGATAGCGGGCAGGCGGCGCCCAATCCCGCCGACCGGCCGCAGCCGCCGCGTCTGGACCAGCAATGGATCGACAATGTGCTGGGCCGCAATCGGCAGCAGCCGGCGCCACATTAGAGCCAATCGACATTCAGATGATGACGAGCCGAAAATGGTGGTTTTCCGTGACCCGGCGCGCAGCCTACTCAAAGTAGGTGAGCACCGGAAGCACGGAAAAGCGTCATTTGCAGGCCGTCAGGGCTGAATGTCGATTGGCTCTAGGGCATGGTGCGGAAAAGGCTGCCCTGAGCCTGTCGAAGGGGGCCACCGGTTTTCCGCTTAAACCATGCCTAACCCGCCGCTCTCCGCGCCGTCGCGAAGCGTTTCCGGTCGAGCAGCCCCGTATCCGGCAGCAGGAAGTCGACCTTCCCCCGCCCGAAGTCGATCGCCACCCGGTCGAACAGCTTGAGCGCGTCGATGCCGAGCAGCAGCGCGGGCTTGTCCTGAAGCTCCAGTTCCGCGAAGGGCTGGGCATCCGCGAACATCACCGGCATCTCGTTCAGCGTGACCTGCCCCATGCGCACCCGGTCGATCAGGCCCGCCTGGCCCGACAGCGTCTCTCCCGTCACGCTGGTCAGCGTCACCAGCTTCATCGCGGGCGCTTTCTTCTTGCGCACCAGCTTGTTCATCAGCGCCATATTGCCGACGCTGACCGAAGTGCCGGTGTCCAGGATGATGCTGACCTGCATCCCGTTCACGTCGGAATCGAGCAGGATCAGCTGCCCCTGGCGCCGCCGCGCCTCGACGACGATGACATTGGGGTCGCGCCAGCTCCGCTTGCTGTTGCTGATCTCCATCTGGCCCGTGCGGAAATTCAGCAGCAGCCGCTTGGCGTGCAGGCCGTCCAATCCCAACAGTCCCGGCGCGCCGATATGCTCGCCTTCCAGCACCGGCGCCTCTATGTCGTCCACCACGGTCTTGCCGAAGCCCAGGCGCGGGACGGCCACCGTGTCCACCTCCGCTCGGCCGGTCATGCTGATCACCGTCACCCGATCCCGCAGCGGCAGCGCAAGCCGTTCGGCCAGGGCGCGGGAAATGACGGTGCGCTGCGATCCGGTGTCGACCACGAAATTCCACGGCCCCCTGCCGTCGATCTGGATGGGGATGGTGATGCGGGCGTCGTCGCTGGCAATGGTGCGGATCACCGCCGGCGGCTCTTCGGGGTCCAGCGCCGGGCGATCCTGCGCCGCAAGGGGAGGGCTGGCGATCGCGATCGCGATGCCCAGAGCGGCGCGCCAGCGTCCCATCTCCCGTTCCTCCTAATTTTATTCCTGTATAGCATGAGCGCCCCGGTTCCGCCCATCCCATTTCATTCGCGGCAGGGCGCATATCGGCAATTTCCGTTCAACTGAACGGCTCAGCCACCTTGACTTGGCCTATGGCAGATCGCTAAACGCCAGACATTCTATCCCGCCCGTCCGGCGCGGGTTTCCCCGAGTCATTGCCGGGCAGACCTTCCCCATTTCTCCTTCCTCGTCTCTCATTCCATCGGACTTCACGCGAATGCACCTTAAGGATCTCAAGAAAAAAGCGCCCGCCGAACTCGTGACCATGGCGGAGGAACTGGGCGTCGAAGGCGCATCGACCCTGCGCAAGCAGGACCTGATGTTCGCGATCCTCAAGGTCGAGGCCGACAATGGCGAGCAGATCATGGGCGAGGGCACGATAGAGGTGCTGCCCGACGGCTTCGGCTTCCTGCGCTCGCCCGAAGCGAACTTCCTCGCCGGTCCCGACGACATCTATGTCTCGCCCAACCAGGTCCGCAAATTCGGCCTGCGCACCGGCGACACGGTGGAAGGCGAAATCCGCGCGCCCAAGGATGGCGAGCGTTATTTCGCGCTGACCAAGCTCATCTCGGTCAATTTCGACGATCCCGAAGTCGTCCGCCATCGCGTCAATTTCGACAATCTGACGCCGCTCTACCCGACGCAGAAGCTGACGCTCGACGCGACCGACCCGACCGTCAAGGACAAGTCGGCCCGCGTCATCGACATCGTCTCGCCGCAGGGCAAGGGCCAGCGCGCCCTGATCGTCGCGCCGCCCCGCACCGGCAAGACGGTGCTGCTCCAGAATATCGCCAAGGCGATCACCGACAATCACCCCGAAGTCTTCCTGATCGTCCTGCTGATCGACGAGCGTCCGGAAGAAGTCACCGACATGCAGCGCAGCGTGAAGGGGGAGGTGGTTTCCTCGACCTTCGACGAACCGGCGCAACGCCACGTCCAGGTCGCTGAAATGGTGATCGAAAAGGCCAAGCGCCTCGTGGAACACAAGAAGGACGTGGTGATCCTGCTCGACTCGATCACCCGCCTCGGCCGCGCCTACAACACGGTGGTGCCGTCCTCGGGCAAGGTGCTGACCGGCGGCGTCGACGCCAATGCATTGCAGCGGCCGAAGCGCTTCTTCGGCGCGGCGCGCAATATCGAGGAAGGCGGTTCGCTCTCGATCATCGCCACCGCGCTGATCGACACCGGCAGCCGCATGGACGAAGTCATCTTCGAAGAGTTCAAGGGCACCGGCAACTCGGAAATCGTGCTGGACCGCAAGGTGGCGGACAAGCGCATCTTCCCGGCGCTGGACGTCGGCAAGTCCGGCACCCGCAAGGAAGAACTGCTGGTCGACAAGGCCAAGCTTTCCAAGATGTGGGTGCTGCGCCGTATCCTGATGCAGATGGGCACGGTCGACGCGATGGAATTCCTGCTCGACAAGATGAAGGATTCCAAGACCAACGAGGATTTCTTCGATTCGATGAACCAGTAAGCCGCGGCATGGGTTGTGCTTCTGCCGGAGGCGCGCATCCATTCCATCGCGCCGCCGCGATTTTTCGGGCCGTCGGACTCCGGTCTGGCGGCCCCTTTGTTTTGGGCCATATTTTCAGGGGATAGCAGGCCGTCATGATCGACCTACTCGCAACCGCCGCCGCTGCGGCTCAGGGGATCGGCTCACCCGCCGACATCTGGGCGCATATCGTCAATGATTTCAGCAATATCGGCTCGCCCGCCGCGCTGGCTGCCTTCGGCCAGGTGTTGATGATCGACGTTCTGCTGGCGGGGGACAATGCGATCGTCGTCGGCGCCTTGGCGGCGGGCCTGCCTGCGGAACAGCGCAAGAAGGTGATCCTGATCGGCATCATCGCCGCGCTGGTGCTGCGCATCGGCTTCGCGCTGGTGGTGACGCAGCTGATGCAGATCGTCGGGCTGATCCTGGCGGGCGGATTGCTGCTGCTGTGGGTGGCGTTCAAGATGTGGCGCGAACTCCACCCGAAGCGGGGCGGGGACACGCCCGACACCGGCGACGACGACATATCCGGCCTGCGTCCGGCCAAGAGCTTCGCGGGCGCGGCCTGGGCGGTGGCGGTCGCTGACGTTTCGATGAGCCTCGACAATGTGCTGGCGGTGGCGGGCGCGGCGCGCGATCATCCCGGCATCCTGATCATCGGGCTGATTCTGTCCGTGGCGCTGATGGGCATCGCCGCGAACATCATCGCCAAATATATCGAGCGCTTCCGCTGGATCGCCTATCTGGGCCTGGCGGTCATCATCTATGTCGCGATCAAGATGATCTACGACGGCATCGTCGACCATCAGGTCGGCATATTGACGCTCTTCGTCTAGAGAGATTGGGCATCTGTGTTCCTGCGCAGGCAGGAACCCAGTCCCGCCGTTTGAACTGGGTTCCTGCCTGCGCAGGAACACGGCGGGTTATGGCAGAAGGGCTCCATGCGCCCTTCAGCGCACCGATCAACCGTCCGCCGCGCCCTTGATGCCCACCGGCCGCCATGGCTGCCTGATCAGGCCGGCGGCCTTATCGCCCAGCCACCAGCGCAGCGGAATCCGGCGCTCGGCAATGCCGGGCAGGCTCCAGACATCCCATCCCCTGGCCGGCCGGAACGGGTTGCGACGGCCATAGGCCCAAATCTCGACCCGCGTCGCGGGGGTGCTGGCCGGGCTGCGCGCATGAAAGCCGAATGTGTCGGCGATCAGCAGGGTGTTGGCGGGCACTGCATAGATGCTGGGCTGCGGCAGGCCCAAGGCCGCCAGTTCGCTGACATCGATGCGCAGCGATCCTCGGGCGGAAAGACGGCAATCGCCATCGCGCGCGCTCAGGCTGCGCTGCTTTTCCCAGGCCAGCCGCTGCGGCGTCAACCGGTGCGACCCCTTCACATAGGCGAAGGGACCGGTTTCGACCGGCACGTCCTCCAGGAACAGCCATGCCTTCATCGCCGGATAGAAGGTATCGGCATGGAAAGCGAGCTGCGGATCAGGCGCGGCGTCGCGCCGCTGCGGCAGGATGGACTGGACGTAGAGCAGCGGCTCTATGTCGAAGCCGGAGACATAGCGCGACAGCGCCTGCCAGCGGCCATCCCGGCGGAAGGCTTCGAAGGCCGGAATGGCGCGCCGGGCGGCGGGGTCCAGCGCCAGCCGCCGCGTGATCGTGTCGCCCTGAACCATTTCCCGCGCCGGTCCGCGGTAGGAAAAGAGTTGTTCCTGGAGGGCGCGGAAGGTTTCTGTCGACAGGAAATCCCGGATTTCAACGACACCGTCCCGGTCGAAAGTCGTCCGATGCTCCGGATCGACGGCATTGGCCAATCGTTTGCGGCGCCGGGCCGTCATGGCCTGCGCCGCCTGCACGCGCGCCGCGTGCAGCCCCAGCGAATTGAGCCGCGTCGAACCGATCAGCGGATTGTCGACAAAGGATTTGGCGCCGGTGAAAAGCTGGGCGAACCAGAGCGGCGCGAGCAGGGGCGCAAAGGCGTTCATCGACCGCGCCTTGCCATTCCGGTGGGCCCCGGTCGAGCGGAATATGCCGCCCGCCTTGAAAAACAATGCGTTTCCAATGATGTGACGTGCACTGTCATCCGACCGATACCGACGCAAACCGCTTCCAGCCCTGCCTGCGGCAGTCAGGGGATCAGGAGCGTGCTTCCCGTGGTTTGCCGCGCCTCCAGCGCGCGGTGCGCGTCGGCGGCATCCGCCAGGGCAAAGCGCTGGCCGACGACGGTCCTTACCACGCCCCGCGCCATGCGGTCGAACAGCCTTTCGGCCGTCCGCGCCAACTCTTCGGGAGTAGCGATATAGTCGAACAGGGTCGGGCGGGTGACATAAAGCGACCCACCCCGGCTGAGTTCGAGCAGGCTGATCGGCGGCACCGCGCCGGACGCATTGCCGTAGCTCACCATCAGGCCGCGCCGCTTGAGCGACGCCAGCGACGCGCTCCAGCTATCCTTGCCCACGCCGTCATAGACGACATCCACTCCACGCCCGCCGGTGATCTCCCGCACGGCGAATGCCAGGCTGTCGAAGCTCCCATAAAGGCTATGTTCGGCATCCACCTTCGCCGCCTTTTCCGCCGATCCGCAATGGGCGATCACCAGCACGCCCTTGTCGCGCAGCCACGGCACCAGCACGGAACCGACACCGCCGGCGGCGGCATGGACCAGCGCGAACTGCCCCGCATCCAGGGTGACGATGTCCTCCGCCAGATAGCAGGCGGTCATGCCCTTCAGCATCATCGCCGCCGCATCCTGCGTGGTGACGGCATCCGGAATCCTCACCGTCTGGTCGGCGCGCACCATCCGATGCGTGGCATAGGCGCCCAGTCCGACCGCACAGCCCACCTTGTCGCCCACGGCAAAGCCGGTGACGCCCGGACCGACGGCGGCGACATGGCCCGCACCTTCCGCGCCGATCGGCGTGGGCAACGGCGCGGGATAAAGGCCGCTGCGAAAATAGGTGTCGATGAAATTCAACCCGACGGCATCCTGCGCGATCAGCAATTCGCCTTCACCGGGCAGGCCGGGGTCGAACTCTTCCCGCGCGATCACCTCCGGCCCGCCATGCGTGCGTGCCACCATCCGCCATGCCTGCGTCATGCCTTTGCCTCCCGGTCAGAGATGGGCCGCGAAGAAATCCGCGGTCCGGCCATCGGCAAGCTGCGCCGCCGCCTCGTTGCGGCGCGCGCCCATCTCGGCGGCAAAGCCGTGATCCAGCCCCTCATAATCATGCAGGGTGACATGACGATTGTCCTTCAGCCCGTCATGCATCTTCTGCTGCACCTCGGGCGGAACGAAGCCGTCGGCGGTGGGAACATGCAGCAGCACCGGCTTGCCGATGGCGTGCTGTTCCTTCAGCAGGCCGTCGATGCCGACGCCATAATAGGCCACGAACGCATCGCCATCGGTCCGGCAAGCCGACATGAACACCAGCCGCCCGCCCAGGCAATATCCGACCAGCCCGACCTTGCCGCCTTGCCCCAGTTCCTCCCGCGCGGCCTTGATCGTCGCCTCTATGTCGCGAATGCCCTGATCCTGGTTGAATTTCTGCATATGGCCGATGGCCGCCTGAAAATCCTCCGCTATGTCGGCATCCAGCTCGACATGCGGCTTCTCGCGCCAGAAAAGATCGGGAGAAAGGGCCAGATAGCCGGCCGCCGCCCAGCCATCGCATTTGCGCCGAATCCCCTCGTTCACGCCAAAGATTTCCTGGATCACCACGATCGCGGCCTTGGGCGTTCCCTGCGGCCGGGCAACATAGACATCGAACCGGGCATCGCCCTCCAGCGTGGGGATGGATGTGAATGCTGCCATGGGAAATCCTTTCCTTTTTCCTGACATTGTCGATGGCCGGCATAATGGCGGTTGCGGGGCGGAGTGCAACCATGCTTGCCGTCAAAAAATTTGCCTTGCGCGCCCTTGTTGCGGCATGAGGCGTTGTAAAGGGTGGCTGCAGCAAAGGGTAGCAGGATATGAAGGTAAGCGTGGACGTCGACTGCACTCCTGCGGAGGCCCGGGCTTTCCTGGGGCTGCCGGATGTCACCCCCATTCACGACAAATATGTGAAGACGATGCTCGACAGCTTCGACGGCGTCGCCAATGTCGAGCAGATGGAGACCCTGTTCAAGAGCTTCTCGCCCTTGGGCGATGCCGGAATGCGCCTGTTCAAGCAGATGATGGACATCGGCCTGGCCGGAATGCCGGGCAAGAATGGCGACAAGAATCCGGGCTGATCCTGCCAGGGACGGCGCGCCGTGACGGACACCATCTTTGCCCTGTCGAGCGGCGCGCCCCCTGCCGGCATTGCTGTCATCCGGATCAGCGGACCGGCGGCAGGCCGGGCGCTTCTTGCGCTGGCCGGGCAATTGCCACCACCCCGGCGGGCCCGGCTGGCGTCGCTGCACGACCCCCGCGACGGCGCCTTATTGGATCGGGCCCTGATCCTGTGGTTTCCCGGACCGGATACGGCGACCGGCGAGGACCTGGCCGAACTGCATTGCCATGGCGGGCGGGCGGTCATCGCCGCGGTCGAGCAGGCGCTGGGCACGCTCGAAGGATTGCGCCGGGCCGAAGCGGGAGAGTTCACACGCCGCGCCTTCGCCAATGGCCGCATGGATCTGAACGCGGTGGAGGGGCTGTCCGATCTGCTCGCTGCCGAGACACAGCAGCAGCGGCGCGCGGCTTTGTTGATGGCGGAAGGCCATTTTTCACGGCGGGTGGAGGGATGGCGCCGAACATTGCTCGATCTTTCCGCCATGACGGAAGCGGCGCTGGATTTCTCCGATGAGGATGATGTGCCCGATCAGGGAATGGAGGCGCGGATCGACCAGGGCGTCCATGGACTGGCAGGGGAAGTCGAAGCCATGCTCGCCGCGCCATCGGCCGAGCGGTTGCGCGACGGCGTTCGCGTGGTTCTGGCAGGCCCGCCCAATGCGGGGAAGTCGACGCTGCTCAACCGGCTTGTCGGGCGGGAGGCGGCGATTGTGTCGGACATAGCCGGGACGACCCGCGACCGGATAGAAGTACCGGCCGCGCTGCATGGCACCGCCTTTCTTTTCACGGACACCGCCGGCCTGCGCGCCGAGACGGACGATGCCATTGAAGCCATCGGCATGGACAGGGCGCGGGGCGCGCTGGACGCGGCGGACATCATCCTCTGGTTGGGTCCGGCGGAGGAGGTTCCTCGCGCGGACGCCCTATTGGTTGCCGCGCAATGCGACCGGAACATGGCTACGGACCGCCCCGGTATTCGGCTTTCGGCCGTCACAGGCGAGGGGATGGATCGCCTGACATCCATTCTGCTCGAACGCGCCGCCGCTCTCCTGCCGGGTGAGGGCGATTATGCCCTGCACCGGCGGCAGCGGGAAGCCGGGGCGCAATTGCACGGGCATCTGAGCGCCGCGCAGGCATCGGACGATCTGCTGATCGTAGCGGAGGAGTTGCGACAGGCCCGTCAGGCCATAGACCTGTTGACCGGACGAGCCGGTACGGAGGACATGCTCGACCGCCTGTTTGCCGGATTCTGCATCGGTAAATAGCCATGTTCCACGTGGAACAGTTTTGACCGGGGCGCCCGACTTCTGTTAAGGGGGCGCGCATGCGAACAAGCTATGATGTGATCGTGGTCGGCGGCGGCCATGCAGGCTGCGAAGCGGCGGGCGCAGCGGCGCGCAAAGGGGCCTCGGTTGCGCTATTGACCTTCGACAGAGCGACGGTGGGCGCCATGTCCTGCAATCCGGCCATAGGCGGTCTGGGCAAAGGCCATCTGGTACGGGAGGTCGACGCACTGGACGGCTTGATAGCCCGTGCTGCCGACGCCGCTGCCATTCACTACCGCATGCTCAACAGCAGCAAGGGCGCAGCGGTTCAGGGTCCGCGCATCCAGGCGGATCGCAAACGCTATCGTGCCGAGATTCACCGCCTCCTCGACCGCCAGCCTGGACTGGAGATCGTGGAGGGAGAAGCCATCGGATTGATCCTGACGGGCGGAACCATCGCCGGATTGTCCCTGGCCGACGGACGGATGCTCAAGGCGCCCGCCGTGGTGCTCGCGACGGGAACATTTCTGGGTGGCAAGCTCTTCCGGGGGGAAGAGACGCAGGCGGGCGGCCGTACCGGAGAGCGGGCGGCGATGGCTTTGGGGGTTCAGCTTCGCGCGCTGGACCTGCCGGTTGGAAGGCTCAAGACCGGAACCCCTCCCAGAATCGATGGCCGCACCATCGATTGGGCGCGGCTTGAGGCGCAGCCTTCCGATGGGTCGGCATGGACCATGTCCGCCATGTCGCCGGGGCGACCGCTACCGCAATTGAGCTGCGCCATTACGCGCACCAATGAATGCACGCATGCGATCATCCGGGAAGGGCTAGGCCGCTCGCCTTTGTTCAGCGGCGCGATCGAGGGCAGGGGGCCGCGTTACTGCCCATCGATCGAGGACAAGGTGATCCGCTTCGGCGATCGCGACGGGCATCAGATATTCCTGGAGCCGGAGGGGTTGGACGACCATCTGGTCTATCCCAACGGGATTAGCACTTCGCTTCCCGCCGATGTGCAACTGTCGATGGTGCGGTCGATGGCGGGTCTGGAAAAGGCCGAAATCGTCGTGCCCGGCTATGCCGTGGAATATGACCATATCGATCCCCGCGCCTTGGATGCGACGTTGGAAGTGCGCACGATCCCCGGTCTTTTCTGCGCGGGGCAGATCAACGGCACCACCGGATATGAAGAGGCGGCGGCTCAAGGCCTGATCGCCGGAATCAATGCCGCCGCCAGGGCCAAGGCGGAGGAACCGCTCATTCTGGATCGGGCCAGCAGCTATATCGGCGTGATGATCGACGATCTGGTCCTGCAGGGCGTGACCGAGCCCTATCGCATGCTCACTGCCCGCGCCGAATATCGGTTGCGGCTGCGCGCCGATAATGCGGGCACCCGATTGGCCCCGCTCGGCATCTATCATGGGGTGCTCGGCAAAGAGCGGACCGCCTATTATGCGGAACGCGCCCATCAGCGCTCGCTCGTGGAGGAAGAATTGGGCCGTTCCTTCTCGGCCACCGAAATGGCCAGATCGGGCGCATCCGTCCGGCAGGATGGCGCGCGCCGCACCCTGTTCGAATGGGCGCGATTTCCGGAGGTGGGGCAGGATCTGCTCTTCGCACTCGCGCCGGCATTGGCCCGAACATCCGCCGACCTGCGCGACGAGATTCTGGAAGATGCGCATTATGCGCCCTATCTGGAGAGGCAGGAGGCGGAGATCGCGGAGATGCGCCGCAATGAACGTGTCGCCATTCCGGCCGATTTCGACTTCGCTTCTATCGGCGGGCTCTCGACGGAAATGATCGAGCGGCTGGATCGGGCGCGGCCGGATACGCTTGCGGCGGCGGGGCGCATTCGCGGCATAACGCCCGCGGCACTGGCGGCCCTTCTTGTTCACATCAGGCGGCGCGCCGCGTGACGGAAGAAGAAGCACGGCAATGGTTGCAGTCCCGTTTCGATGTTTCACGTGGAACATGGGAGCGGCTGGAGAGCTATGTTGCGATCCTTCTGAGGGAGATGGAGCAGCAGAACCTGATCGCTGAATCGACCCGCGCCCATATATGGGCACGGCACATTGTCGATTCCGCGCAGCTCCTGCCTTTGGCCGCGAAGGCCGGGCAGGGCAGGTGGGTCGACCTGGGCTCGGGTGCCGGCTTGCCGGCCATAGTCATCGCGATCCTCCATGAACGCCCCATCCAACTGGTGGAGTCCCGGCGCAAGCGGATCGACTTTCTGAACGACGTCATCGCAGAGCTGGGCCTCTCCCATGCCCAGGTCTTTGGCGGTCGGGTAGAGACCGTTCCCGCTTCGGCGGCAGCCATCATCAGCGCCCGCGCCTATGCGCCTCTGCCCCGGCTACTCGAATCCGCGCATCATCTGGCCGATGAAAAAACCATTTGGGTGCTTCCAAAAGGACGAAATGCGCAGAATGAACTGGAGGCGGCGACTCGATCATGGCAAGGTGCGTTCCACGTGGAACGCAGCGTGACCGATGCCGACAGCGCCATCATCGTCGCGGAGGCGGTCCGATCCGTCAGGAGGAAAGCCCGAGGATGATCCGTATTGCCATTGCCAATCAGAAGGGCGGCGTCGGAAAAACCACGACCGCCATCAATCTGGCCACAGGTCTGGCGGCCACTGGTCTTCGCGTGCTGCTGGTCGATCTCGATCCTCAGGGCAATGCGTCCACCGGACTCGGCGTCAACCAATCGGATCGCGTCCAGTCGAGCTACGACCTGCTTCTCGGCAATTGCGCGCTTGAGGATGCGGTTCTCGGCACGCGGGTTCCCAAGCTCGACATCGTTCCCGCGACACAGGATCTGTCGGGCGCGGAGATCGAACTGATCGAATATGAGGAACGGACCCATCGGCTGGAAAGGGTCCTCGCCGAAGCCCAGCCCGGCCGTTGGGACATCTGCCTTATCGACTGCCCGCCCTCGCTTGGCCTGCTGACGATAAACGCCATGGTCGCGGCGCAGTCGCTGCTCGTGCCGCTGCAATGTGAATTTTTTGCGTTGGAAGGGCTCTCGCAACTGCTCCAGACAGTGGAACGGATTCGTGGCCGCTTCAATCCCGGCCTGTCGATCATGGGCGTGGCGCTCACCATGTACGACCGCCGCAATCGCCTGACGGATCAGGTTGCGGACGATGTGCGGGCCTGTCTGGGCGATCTTGTCTTTTCCACGGTCATCCCGCGCAATGTCCGCCTGTCGGAAGCGCCCAGCCACGGCGTGCCGGCCCTGATCTACGATTTCCGCTGCTCGGGATCGGAAGCCTATATGCGTCTGGCGCGTGAGTTGATCGCGCGCCTGCCCCGGCAGGAGGTTGCTGCTTGAATAACGAAAATGCCATGAAGTCGGTGAAGCGCCCCCACGGCCTTGGCCGGGGGCTGTCGGCACTGTTGGGAGACGTGGCGCGGGAAGAACCCGTCGCGCCGACAGCGGCCACGCCGCCGTCCACCAAGGCGATCCAGAGCATCGAAGTCGCGCTGATCCAGCCCCATCCGGAACAGCCGCGCCGCCATTTCGATGAGGGCGCGTTGCAGGAACTGGCGGACAGCATCGGCAAGCGGGGCGTCATCCAGCCGATCATCGTTCGGCCCCATGGCGGCGGTTTCCAGATCGTCGCGGGCGAGCGTCGCTGGCGCGCGGCCCAGCGCGCCCAGCTTCACCGCATCCCTGCCATCGTGCGCGATTTCGATGAGGCGGAAACGCTGGAAATCGCCCTTATCGAAAATATCCAGCGCGAAGACCTCAACCCGATCGAAGAAGCGGAAGCCTATCGCAAGTTGATCGCGGAGTTCCAGCACAGCCAGGAAGCGCTGGGCCGTCTGGTCGGCAAGTCGCGCAGCCATGTCGCGAACTTGATGCGCCTTCTCGATCTGCCCGCGCCCGTTCAGCAGCAGGTGATCGAACAAAAGCTCAGCATGGGCCATGCCCGTGCGCTGATCGGCGCGCCGGACTGCGAAAATCTGGCCCGCACCGTGGAAGCCAGGGGCCTGTCGGTTCGCGATACGGAACAACTGGTGCGCCGCGCGAAGAAGGGCGATGACGCGCCCGGCCGCAGACGGGCGGCTGTCCCGAAGGAAAACGATCCCGACATCGCGGCTCTGGAGCAGCATCTTGCCGACATATTGGGGGTGAAGGTCGACATCGACTATATGCAAGGCGGCAACGGCACGCTTTCGCTGCATTATTCGACGCTCGACCAACTGGACATGCTGTGCCAGCGCCTCTCGGGCGAGCGTATCTGAAGCTTCGCCAAAGGACTGGTGGCCAACGCATTTAGGCGCGGCGGCCACTGGTCTTTTCCCCCTCAACTGCCTAGCCTGCACGCATGGCAGACAATTCCTCCTCCCTCACCGTGCCCCATGTCGTCCGTCGCGAGGACTATCGGCCGCCGGACTGGCTTGTTCCCGACATCGCGCTGGATTTCGATCTCGACGCCGCTGCAACGCGCGTCCATGCAACCTTGTCGGTCACGCGAAATGGCGATCATGACCGGCCGCTGAAACTGGATGGCGACGGCCTCCTGCCGCTGGAGATCAGGGTCGATGGCAACCCCGTCGCCGCGGACCTATGGTCGATGGACAGCGGCGCGCTGGTCATCGCGCTTCCCGACGCCGTTCATATAGTTGAAACGCTCGTGGAGATCGCGCCTCAGGACAACAGCAAACTGATGGGGCTTTATGCCAGCGGCGGCCTCCTCTGTACGCAATGCGAGGCGGAGGGTTTCCGGCGCATCACCTTCTTCCCCGACCGGCCCGATGTGCTGTCGCGCTATTCGGTGCGCATGGCGGCGGACAAGGCGCTCTACCCGGTGCTGCTCGCCAATGGCGATCCCGTCGAGCAGGGAGAGTTGCCCGGCGGCCGCCACTGGGCGCGCTGGAACGATCCCTTTCCCAAGCCCTGCTATCTGTTCGCGCTGGTCGCCGGCGACCTTGCCTGCAATGCCGACCGCTTCGTCACGATGAGCGGGCGGGAGGTGCAACTGGGCATATGGGTCAGGGAAGCGGATCTGCCTCGCACCGCCCATGCGATGCAGGCGCTCAGGAACAGCATGGCCTGGGACGAGCGCGTCTATGGCCGTGAATATGATCTGGACGTGTTCAACATCGTCGCCGTTGCCGATTTCAACTTCGGGGCGATGGAGAACAAGGGCCTCAACATCTTCAATTCACGCTACATATTGGCCGATCCGGAAACCGCGACCGACATCGACTATGACGGCGTCGAGGGGGTGGTGGCGCACGAATATTTCCACAACTGGTCGGGCAACCGCGTCACCTGCCGCGACTGGTTCCAACTCAGCCTGAAGGAAGGCTTCACCGTCTTCCGCGACCAGAATTTCTCCGCCGACATGGGATCGCACGCGGTCAAGCGGATCGAGGACGTCCGCATCCTTCGCGCGGCGCAGTTCCAGGAGGACAGCGGACCGCTCGCCCATCCGGTTCGTCCGGAATCCTATATGGAAATCAGCAACTTCTACACCGCGACCATCTACAATAAAGGCGCGGAGCTGATCCGCATGATGGCGCTGATGCTGGGTCCGGAGCGCTTCCGTGCCGGAACGGACCTCTATTTCGACCGACATGATGGCGAGGCAGCGACCTGCGAGGATTTCGTGCGGGCGATGGAGGAGGGGGGAGAGATCGACCTCGGCCAGTTCCGCCTCTGGTACGAGCAGGCCGGCACGCCTCATGTCCGCGCCCTGCTGACCCACGACCCGGTTGCGCGCAGCGTGACATTGCTGCTGGAGCAGACGGTCCCGCCGACGCCGGGCCAGCCCGAAAAACGGCCCATGGCCATCCCGTTGCGCACGGCTCTGTTCGATCCGGAAACGGGTGAGAACAGGGGCGATGAACTTCTGATGCTGACCGAAGCGCGGCAGAGCTTCACCTTCCAGGGCTGGACGGCCGCGCCCATCCTTTCGATCAATCGCGGCTTTTCCGCCCCGGTCATTGTCGAAACCAATCGCAGCCAGGCCGATCTTGCCTTCCTCTCGGCCCATGACGACGATCCCTTCGCCCGTTATGAGGCGATGCAGCAACTCATGGTCAATGTGCTGGTCGGCCGGATCGGCGGGCAGGCGGTCGATGAGGATGCGGTGATCGCCGCGATCCGCAACGCCGCCACCGATCCGCTGCTAGATCCCGCCTTCGTCGCGGAGGCGATCCGCCTGCCGAGCGAAGCCTATCTGGGCGATCAGATGGCGGTGGTCGATCCCGACGCGATCCACGCGGCCCGGGATGCGCTGCAACGGCGCATCGGCGCCGAACTGGAGCCGCTCTGGCGCGATATTCACGCCCGGACCAGGGCCAATGCCTTCGCCCTGTCGTCAGTCGCCAAGGGCGCCAGGAAGCTGCGCAACACGGCGCTGCTCTATCTTGCAGCTTCCGGCGCGGTCGATGGTCCGACCGTCGCCTTCGGCCAGTTCAGCGAGGCCGACAATATGACCGAGCGGCAGGCAGCGCTCGCGACATTGGCGAACGGCACCAGCGCGGAACGGGAAGCGGCGCTCGACATCTTCTACAACCGCTATCGTGACGATGCGCTGACGCTGGACAAATGGTTCCAGACCCAGGCCTTCGCCTTCCATCCCGATACGGTCGATCTGGTCGAGGAACTGGGCAGGCACAAGGATTTCACCCTGACCAATCCCAACCGGGTGCGCGCGCTCTATGGCGCCTTCGCAGGCAATCAATGGGCGTTCCATCACCCGTCGGGCAAGGGCTATCGTCTGGTGGCGGACTGCATCATCGCGCTCGACAAGCTGAACCCCCAGACCGCCGCCCGGCTGGTGCCGCCGCTCGGCCGCTGGAAACGGTTCGATGAACCACGCGCTGCGCTGATGCGGGCGGAATTGCAGCGCATCCTGCTTGAGCCGGGACTGTCGAAGGATGTGACGGAGCAGGTAAGCAAGAGTTTGGAGTAAAGACGTCCTTCCACCCTGCGCGCCACCCCAGCGAAAGCTGGGATGACGGCCAGGAACGGCGCCCTACCTTCCCGAAGTCGCCAGCCAGGCGGCCACATCCGCCGCCACCTTGTTCGCGGCGGCATTGAGCGGAGCGCCCACGCTGCTGGCGTCGATCTTGCCCCCGATCGGCGCGCTGGCGGTGAAGCGCTGCTTGGCGATGGCCGTGCCGCCCGGCCCGGTGAGCATCGCGTCATAGGTCACGATCGCGCTGTTGCTCGCCTCATCCACGCCGAAATCGACCAGCTCGCCCATCAGCCGCTGCCCGGCGTCGGCGGAATATTGACCGGGGTCGAGCACGATGCGGTTGCTGGTGGCGGCGATGGTTTCGCCCAGCAGCTTCTGGAACAGGTGGCGCGGCGTGTCCGCCCATTGCACCTTCGTCACATAGGCGACCGACGTGGGGGAGGTGATCACCGGCACCCGCACCGTATCCAGCATCTTGGGCGCTTCGGGATCGGCTACCGTGATGGATGCGCCCGCCGATGCGCTGCGCAGCGTGCCCGGGGCGACCTTCTGCGCGGCGTTGAGCGACAGCAGCCGTTCGGGCGGCTTGCCGCCGAAGGACACGCAGCCGGCCAGCATCGATGCGCCGAGGGCCACGGGCATCAGGCCAAGTTTCCTGTGAAACATCATCATGTCCCTCTTATCGCTTGTAATCAGGCAATTTGGGCGATCCGACGATCGATCCCGCACCCTGCTGATCCAGTTTTTCCGCCACGCCGCGGAAGGAGCGCGACATTTCGCGCAGGTCGCGGACCAACTGGTTCACCTCCGGCATGGTCTGGTTGCTGAAGGCGTGGACGCCCGGCTGCGCCTCCGCAATGGTCTTGTCGAGCGTGTCGATGCTGCGCGTGGCCGACTGGATGCTCTTGCGCAGGTCGGCCAGCAGCGGACGGCCCTCATCATTGACCATGGCGTCGGTGGACGCGGCCAGCTTGCCGATCTGTTCGGCGGCGATGCCAGTGCGCTGCACGGCGATGCGCGCCTCGGCCAGCGTTGCCGCGATTTCGGGGCTGCGGTCGGCCAGCGAGCCGGAAATCCGCTCCACATTGGCCAATATGCCGGCGATGGACTGCTGATTCTTGTCGTTCAGCAACTCCGTCAGCCGCTCGGTCAGCGTCGACAGCCGCTCCAGCAACTGCGGGGCGTTGTTGAGCAGCTCGCCCAGCGCCCCCGGCTTGGTCGGGATCACCGGTACGCCATCGGGGCAGGAGGCGAGGGGGTTTTCCGCCGGGCACGTGATCGGTGGCGCGCCCTTGACCGCGCCGTCCAGCACGATTTCCGACACGCCGGTAAAGCCCACCCCGGCAATGGTCGCGGTGGTCCCTTGCAGGATCGGCGTCCCTTCCTTCACCGAAATGCGCACCTTCACGAAGCTGGGATCGCGCTTCCACAGCTCGATCTTCTCGACCTGACCGGACGGGACGCCGGAATAGTTGACGCTCGATCCCTTGGCGAGGCCGTTGACCGACTGTTTGAAGAAGATGTCATATTCCATATTGTCGCCCTGGGAGAGGCGCGAGAACCAGAAAGCCGCGATCATGATCGCCGCCAGCAGCAGCAGCGTGACCGTGCCCACCAGCACATGGTTGGAGCGGGTTTCCATATCCTATCGCCTCTTGTCCTTTTCGCGAGCGACCGCCGCCGTCGCGGCGCGCCCGCGCGGGCCGTTGAAATATTCCTGAATCCACGGATGATCGGTCGCCAGCAGCTCATCGATGGTGCCGACCGCCGTCACCTTTCTGTCCGCCAGCACCGCCACCCGGTCGCAGATCGAATAGAGCGTGTCGAGATCATGGGTGATGAGGAAGACGGTGAGGCCCAGCGTCTTCTGCAATTTGCGCGTCTGGTCGTCGAAGGCGGCCGCGCCGATGGGATCAAGCCCGGCCGTGGGTTCATCGAGGAACAGCAGGTCGGGATCAAGCGCCAGCGCCCGCGCCAACCCCGCGCGCTTCTTCATCCCGCCTGACAGTTCGGCGGGATATTTGGGACCCGCCTCGGCGGGCAGGCCGGTCATGCGGATCTTGTAGGCGGCAATCTCGTCGCGCAGCTTGGGGCCGATGTTCGGATAATATTCGCGGATCGGCACCTCGACATTCTCCGCGACCGTCAGCGTGGAGAACAGCGCGCCGCCCTGGAACAGCACGCCCCAGCGCTTGCGGATCGCCAGCGCCTCATCGTCCAGCCGGCCGATCATCGATTCCCCGAAGACGTGGACCTCGCCCTCATCGGGCGTCTGGAGGCCGATGATGGAGCGCATCAGCACCGACTTGCCCGTCCCCGACCCGCCGACCACGCCCAATATCTCGCCCTTGCGCACGTCGAGGTTCAACCCCTCATGCACGACCTGGTCGCCGAAGCTGTTGCGCAGGTTGCGGACCGATATGGCGACATCATCGCGCTCCAGCGCCTTTTCGACCCGCTCTTCCTCCGCGCTCATCGCTTCTTCGGGCGTCATCAGTTCCAGCCCACCCAGGTGAAGAAGACGGCGAAAAAGGCGTCGAGCACGATGACGAGGAAGATCGCCTGCACCACCGCCGATGTCGTGCGCAGGCCCACTTCCTCGGCATTGGCCTTGACCTGCATGCCCTGGAAACAGCCGGCGAGCGCGATGATGACGCCGAAGACCGGGGCCTTGATCAGCCCCACCCACAGGTCGTGGATCGGCACCACCTCCCGCAGCCGCTGGACGAAGGTGATCGGCGGAATGTCGAGCGATACGGCGCAAAGGAACCCGCCGCCGACGATCGCGACGATGGAGGAATAAAAGCCGAGCAGCGGCATCATCACGACGACGGCCAGCGTGCGCGGCAGCACCAGCGCCTCCATGGGCGACACGCCGATGGTGCGCATGGCGTCGACCTCCTCGGTCAGCTTCATCGTCCCCAGTTGCGCGGCGAAGGCGGAACCGGACCGGCCCGCGACCATGATCGCCGTCATCAGCACGCCGAGTTCACGGAAGGTCAGGCGCCCGACCAGGTTGATCGTCAGCATCTCCATGCCGAACTGGCGGAGCTGCACCGAACCCTGCTGGGCGATGACGATGCCGATCAGGAAGCTCATCAGGCCGATGATGCCGAGCGCCGAGACGCCCACCACCTCGAACCGCTGGACCACCGCATTGATGCGGAACCGGCTGGGATGACGGATGACGTTCCACGTCGCCACCAGCGTTCCGCCGAAAAAGCCGAGCAGGCCCAGCATGGTGCTGCCCGCATTGACCACCGCTTCCCCGATCTGGCCGACGACGCGCTGCCAGGGCGGCACATAGTCGGGGCGGATGTTGACCGGTTCATCGACGCGGCCGACCGCCGCGATCAGCCGTTCCGCATCGCATTTGTCGCCCGTGATCTTGCAGTTCCAGCGCTTGATCGTGCGGTGCAGCACCCACGCGCCGATCGTGTCCATATGTTCCACGCCCGACAGGTCGATGGTGTCGACCGGACCCTCTATCGCGTCCAGCCGGTCGGGCAGATGGTTGAGGCAAGCGATGGACATATTGCCCGAAAGCCGAATGACCGTCTCGCCGTCGCGGACTTCCTGAGCAAGATCAGCGGCTTTGTTCATCAAGGCGGTGGTGTGGTCCATTATCGGTTGCACGGCAAGCCGAAACGGCCCATCCGCACGATCAAACGAAGGGGCACCGCAAAAAGTTTCGGACATGGCATGACGCACAGGCTCGCAATCTACGATATGGACCGCACGGTCACCTTCAGCGGCACCTATACCGGCTTTCTGGTTCATGTCGCGAAACGCATGGCGCCGTGGCGTCTGGCGCTGTTTCCCGGCGTCGTCCTGCTGATGCTGGCCTATGTGCTGAAGCTGATCAGCCGGCAGCGGCTGAAGGAAATGAACCAGGCGCTGATGATCGGCCATAATGTCGAGCGTGCCCGGCTGATGCCGCATGTGGAAAGCTATGCGGCGAAGGTGGTGGCCCATAATGTCCGTGCGGGCGCGTTGGCGCAGATCGCGAAGGACAGGGCGGACGGCTACCGGCTGGTTCTCGCCACCGCCTCCTACCGCCTTTATGTCGAGCCGATTGCCCGGCGGCTGGGCTTCGATGCAGTGATCGCGACCGATCATCTCTCGCAGGATCTGCGCTATGTCCGCGCCAGGATCGCGGGCGAGAACTGCTACGACACCGGCAAGCTGCGCATGATCAAGGCGTGGATGGCGGCCGAGGCGATCGACCGCACGCAGGCGCATATCCGCGCCTATTCCGACCATGTGTCCGACGCGCCCATGCTGGAGTTCGCGGATATTCCCTTCGCGTCCAATCCGCACAAGCCGCTGGCGAAGCTGGCGGCGGAACGGGGATGGAAACGGGTGGACTGGGCGTAAGGCTCGATGGCGGCATAGGATGAGGTCCTCCTGCCTTCGCAGGAGCATGATGCGCGGTTAAATCACCGGCGAAACCAGCGCCTCCCCGGCAAAATGCGCGGCGAGATTCGCCAACAGCATGTCCCGCATCCGCCCGACCGCCTCATAGGTCGCGCCGCCTGTATGCGGGGTCAGCACGATATTCGGCACATCGGCCCAGCGCGCCGCGGGCGTAGGCTCGCTCTCGAACACGTCCAGCGCCGCTCCGCCCAGCCGTCCCTCGCGCAGAGCCGCGATCAGTGCATCCTCATCCACCAATTGCCCCCGCGCGACATTCACCAGCAGCCCTTGTGCCCCCAGCGCGTCCATCACGGACGCATCGATCATCCCGCGATTCTCCTCGGTCGCCCTGGCCGCCACCACCATGACGTCACTGTCCCGCGCCAGCGCCGCCAGACTTTGCGCCCGTGGCCAGCGCAGTTCCGGCTTGTCTCGTGGCCCCCACCATCCGACCCGCATCCGCATCGCCCCGGCCCGTTCGGCCAAGGCGACCCCGATGCTCCCCATGCCGACGATCCCGATCCCCGCGCCCGCCATGGATCGGGTGAGCATCTTCGCGCCCGCGCTCCATTCACCCGACCGCACCTGCCGGTCGCCCAGCACGATCTGCCGCCGGTGCGCGAGGATCAGCCCCAGGGCATGATCCGCGACATCCGCCGCATTCGCGTCCCCCGCATGGGTCACGGCCACGCCGCGCGCCCGTGCCCAGTCGAGGTCCACCCCGTCATAGCCCACGGTGAAACAGGCGATCAGCCGCAGCGCCGCCATCCGCTCCAGCATCGCCGGGTCGAGCCGGAACTCGCCCGCCGTCACCAGCGCTTCGGCCTCCGCCAGCCGCGCCTGCCCGCTCTCCTCCCACAAGGCCATGACGTCATAATGGGGGGCCAGCACGTCCAGCAGCGGCGCCAGATGCGGCTGCGCCACCAGTATCACGGGGCGCGCTTCCCTCATCCCACCGCCCGCAAGGCCTGGGCGAAGTCCGCGATCAGATCTTCCGCATCCTCGCAGCCGATGGAGATGCGCACCATATTGTCGCTGATCGCCAGCGCCTTCTTGCGTTCGGCGGGGACGGACAGATGCGTCATCGCCGCCGGATGGCTCGCCAGCGTCTCTGTCCCGCCCAGGCTGACGGCCAGCTTGGCGATCTTCAGCGCGTCCAGAAAGGCGAAGGCCTCCGCCTCGCCGCCCTTCAGGTAAAGCGAGAAGGTCGATCCTGCGCCCGTGCAATGCCGGCGGTAGATGTCCGCCTGTCGTTCGGTCTCCGGAAAGCCGAGATAGACGACCTTCTCCACCTGCGGCTGGTCCTTCAGCCAGGCGCAGACCCTGGCCGCATTCTCGCCCGCGCGGCTCATGCGCAGTTCCAGCGTCTCCAGCGACCGCAGCAGCATCCAGGCGGAATGCGGGTCCAGGATCGTGCCGATGGTGTTCCGCATCAGCCGGATGGTGTTGATCAGCGCATTGGACCCCAGCACCCCGCCCGCGACCAGATCGCTGTGCCCGCCCGCATATTTGGTGAGGCTGTAGATGACGAGATCCGCCCCATGGCTCAGCGGATGCAGCCAGAGCGGCCCCAGGAAAGTATTGTCGATGGCGATGGGCGGTCGATATTCTTCGCCTGCGAAGGAAAAGTCGCGCCGCGCAACTACCGCCTCCAGATCGACGAGGACATTGGTCGGATTGGCCGGGCTTTCCAGATAGATCAGCGCCACGCGGCCCAGCGCCTTGGCCCGGTCGATCACCGCGCCGATCTCCTCCTCGCTCGCGCCCGCGGGGAAATCCAGCCACTGCACGCCGAACTTGCCGAGGATGCGTCCGATCAGCGATTCGGTCGCGGCATAGAGCGGCGCCGAATGGACGATCACGTCGCCCGGCTGCACCAAAGCCAGCAAGGTCGTTGCAATGGCGGACATGCCGCTGGAAAAGAGCAGGGCGTCCTCCGCCTCTTCCCAGACCGACAGCCGGTCCTCCGCAATCTCCTGATTCGGCCCATTGAAGCGCGAATAGACGAGGCCTTCGGCGCCGCCCGGACGGATGCCGGTCACCCCCTCGAAATGCCGCTTGCCCGCTGCGGCGCTTTCGAAGGCGAAGGTGGAGGTGAGGAAGATCGGCGGCTTCAGCGAGCCTTCGGACAGAGTGGGATCATAGCCATGGCCCATCATCAACGTCGCGGGCTTCAGCTTGCGGCCTTCGATTTCCATGATCGGTTGCTTGGGGCGGCGGCGGTTGCGCGTGGGTTCCGCGCCCGTGAGGTCGGCTTCGGTTTCGCCGTTCATCGATGATCTCCTGCATGTTTGCGGCGTCTGTTGCGCCGCTGCGATGGCAGGGAGTGTAACGCTTTCGGGGGGGAAGGAGCCAGAGCGGATTGTTAGATTATTTCATGAAACCAAAGTTAAATTACTATGCGCTCCATATTCCTGCGCAGGAGCGCGGAGCGTTTTGAGGCGAGGTAGCGTTGAACAGGATGACGTTTATGTCTTCTCATCCTACATCCTCCCCATGAACCAACGCCTACCCGAACCGCTGGAGCAATGGTTCACCTCACGCGGCTGGACGCCCCGCCGCCACCAGATCGACATGCTGAGCGCTGCCCGATCCGGCGACCACGCGCTGCTCGTCGCGCCCACCGGCGCGGGCAAGACGCTCGCCGGCTTCCTGCCGACCCTGGCCGACCTCATCGAAAATCCCGGTGAGGGTCTCCACACCCTCTATGTCTCGCCCCTCAAGGCGCTCGCCGTCGACGTGCGGCGCAACCTTCTGACGCCCATCGAGGAAATGGGCCTGCCGATCCGGGTGGAAACCCGCACCGGCGACACCCCTTCCGACCGCAAGGCGCGCCAGCGCGCCCGCCCGCCGCAAATCCTGCTCACCACGCCGGAATCGCTGTCGTTGCTGCTGAGTTATCCCGACAGCTTCCTGATGTTCCCAGGCCTGAAGACGGTCATCATCGATGAGGTCCACGCCTTCGCCACGCAAAAGCGCGGCGACATCCTCAACCTTTCCCTGTCCCGCCTCCAGAGCATCAATCCGGGCCTTCGCCGCGTGGCGCTGTCGGCGACCGTCGCCGATGTCGATGCCTATCGGGCCTGGCTGGCCCCGGACGGGGACATCGGCGCCGTCACTCCGGTCTTGGGAGAGGCGGGCGCCGATCCCCATGTCGCCATCCTCATCCCCGAAGGGCGCATTCCCTGGTCCGGCCACTCCGGCAAATATGCCGCCCGGCAGGTGATGGAGGAGATCGAGCGCCGCGCCACGACATTGGTCTTCTGCAACACGCGCGGCCTGGCGGAACTGATCTTCCAGGAACTCTGGTCGGTGAACGAGGCGAACCTGCCCATCGCCATCCATCATGGCAGCCTTTCCATCGAAGCCCGAAGGAAGGTGGAGGCGGCGATGGCGGCCGGCAGGTTGCGCGCGCTGGTCGCCACCGCCTCGCTCGATCTCGGCGTCGACTGGGGCAATGTGGACTGCGTGATCCAGATGGGCGCCCCCAAGGGCAGTTCGCGCCTGCTCCAGCGCATCGGGCGGGCCAATCACCGCCTCGACATGGCGTCCGAGGCGATCCTCATCCCCGGCAACCGTTTCGAATATCTCGAAGCCCGCGCGGCGCTGGACGCGGTGGAGGCGGGCGAGCGCGACACCGACGATTTCCGTCCGGGCAGCCTGGACGTCCTTGCCCAGCATGTCATGGGCCTCGCCTGCGCAGCGCCCTTTCGGGCGGAAGATCTGCTGGCGGAAGTCCGGTCGGCCACCCCCTATGGCGCGTTGACGGAGGAAGCCTTTGCCAATGTCCTCCATTTCATCGAGGGCGGCGGCTATGCCCTGCGCGCCTATGACCGCTTCAAGCGGCTGACGCTTGGACCTGACGGTCTATGGCGCGTCTCCCATCCGCGCTTCATCCAGCAGCATCGCCTCAACGCCGGCATCATCGTCGACCAGCCGGCGCTCGCCGTCCGCTTCGCCAATGGGCGCAAGCTCGGCACGGTGGAGGAGGGCTTCGCCGCCACCTTGAGCCCCGGCGACTGCTTCTTCTTTTCCGGCACCGCATTGGAAGTGGTCCGTATGGACAGCACCGACCTCATCGTCCGCGCGACTTCCAGACAGGCACGCATCCCCAGCTGGGGCGGCACGCGCATGGCCATGTCCACGCGGCTGGCCGACCGCGTCCGCCACTTCCTGGCCGAACCGGAGCAATGGTCCCGCTTTCCCGACGATGTGCGCGAATGGCTGGAGGTGCAGAAATATCGCTCGGCCCTGCCCGAACCGGGGCAATTGCTGATCGAGACATTCCCGCATGAGGGACGGCACTATCTGGTCTGCTACAGTTTCGAAGGCTGGAACGCGCATCAGTCGCTGGGCATGCTGCTGACCCGCCGCATGGATGCGCAGGGGCTGATGCCGATGGGCTTCGTTTCCAACGACTATGCGCTGGCCGTTTATGGGCTGAAGCCGATCACCGACCCGCAGAGCCTCTTTTCGGCCGACATATTGGATCATGAATTCATCGAATGGGTCGAACAGTCGAGCCTGCTCAAGCGCGCCTTTCGCGACGTGGCCGTCATTTCCGGCCTGATAGAGCGCCAGCATCCCGGCAAGCGCAAGACGGGTCGGCAGGTCACTTTCTCGACCGACCTCATCTACGACGTGCTGCGCAAATATCAGCCCGATCATCTGCTGCTGAAGGCGGCCTGGGCCGACGCCCGCGCACGGATGACCGACGTGGGACGGTTGGGCGACCTGATCGACCGCGCCTCGGCCACCATGCTGCATGTCGATCTCGACCGGGTGAGCCCGCTCGCCGTCCCCGTGCTGATCCTCATCGGACGCGAGCAGGTCGCCCAGCATGAGGTGGAGGATGCCCTGCTCATCGAGGCCGAAGCCCTGGTTGCGGAAGCCATGCGCCCGGATTGAATGGGTGGTGGAGGCAGCCGGTCATTACGGCATTCATCGCCTCTGTCTTTGGGGAGTGGCGCAGCGGACGGCCATCTTCACCGATTCCAACGCGCGGCGCTTCATCGATCAGACAAAATGAAGAGGGGCCGCGCAGATAAGCTACGCGGCCCCTCTTTCGTTCAGTATTTCGCAGCGCTTCAGGCGGCCTGCTTCTCAGCCTTGTAGCGTTCGATCGCTTCCAGGGTGATGCGCTTGGCGTCTTCCGCGCCGCCCCAGGTGCCGATGCGCACCCACTTCTTCTTTTCCAGATCCTTATAGTGGGTGAAGAAATGCTCGATCTGCTCCATGACGATGCCGGGCAGGTCGTCCTTCTCACCAACGTTCGAATAATAGGGGAAGACCGAATCCGCCGGCACGCAGACCAGCTTTTCGTCGCCGCCCGCTTCATCCTCCAGATTCAGCACGGCGATCGGGCGGGCCGCGACCACGGCGCCGGGAATGAAGGGCGAGCGGGCGATGACCAGCGCGTCCAGCGGATCGCCATCGGGCGACAGCGTGTGCGGCACAAAGCCGTAATTGGCCGGATAGCGCATCGGCGTATGCAGGATGCGGTCCACGAACAGCGCGCCCGACGCCTTGTCGAACTCATATTTGACGGGCTCGCCACCGACCGGAACCTCGATGATGACATTCAGGCTGTTGGGCGGATCGTCGCCCACCGGGATCAGTTCGATATTCATGG
The DNA here is from genome assembly GCF_004152845.1 of Sphingobium fuliginis. GTDB lineage: Bacteria > Pseudomonadota > Alphaproteobacteria > Sphingomonadales > Sphingomonadaceae > Sphingobium > Sphingobium fuliginis. Next base: position 9,651 of record NZ_SEON01000010.1, on the reverse strand, counting down.
GACTTCAAGCCTTTTTCGATACGCGTTGGCGCTACGGGTGATTATGTTTTCGGTTTCAGCAGCCGGTCCAGGCTGCCTTCACCCTCTCCTGTCTTTTCGAGGCGCGGATAGCGCAGGCCGCCGGAATATGCGAGGGTCAAAGTGCGATAATATTTGTCCTGCTTCACTATGATCTGGAGCGGCTTTCCGGACTTGATCGCCGCCTTGAACACATCGCCCGAATATTCATCGCCATTGATCGCGAGGATCTTCGATCCGGTCGCCAGGCCAGCCTTGAAGGCCGGACTGTCCCAGACGACGTTGCTGATCTCGCCGTCATTCTTGACGATCATGCCGATGCCGAAGCTCTGGTCGGTGAACTTGCCCGATCCTTCGGCCGCCTTGGTGATGGCCCCCGGCGTGTCGCCATAGACCAGCCTGTAGCCGCCCAGCGTGAAGCCGCCCTTGGGTGTCTCCCTGGTCGTGCTGTCGACATATTTCTGGAAGAAGCCCGCCCAGTCATAGGGCGCGACTGCGTTGAGCGTCTTGATGACGTCGCCGCGATTATAGACGACCTGTCCCCAATCGCCCGGATTGATGCCGAAAAAGGCCCTGGCGAAATCGTCCAGGCCCTTGGCGCCCCTGGTCTGCTGGCGGATGATCGCATCCGCTTCCAGCCAGATCATCAGGCCTTCATTGTAATAATCCTCCGACCGCTGCCAGCTCGACCAGCCCTTGGGACGGCGGGCGGAGATGATGGGATCATGGGTGGTGTCCTCCATCGGGCGCCACTCGCGGCCCCGCGCCGTATCCAGCTTGGCCGCGATATGGGCATAGGCGTCCAGCGTTTCCTGCTTGGAGAACAGCCCGGACCGCGCCCCCAGCACATAGCCCCAGAACTGCGTCTGCCCTTCATAGACCCACAGCAGATTGTCCTGCATCGGCACGTTGAAATCGGGTGTCCACAGCAGGTCCGGACGGCGGAACTTGCCGTCCCAGCTATGGGTGAATTCATGCGGCAAGAGGTTGCGGTCCAGCAGCGCATCGCCGTCGCCCCATTTCTTGAAATAGCCCGGCTCGACCTGATTCTCCGACGACCGGTGATGCTCCAGCCCGATGCCGCCCATCTCGTCGGTAATGGCGAACAGGAAGTCATAATGGTCGAAATGATAGGTGCCGAACAGCGCGCCCGCTTCATCGACCAGCTTCTTGTGCCTGGCGATCTGGTCGGGTTTGGCGTCCAGTTCGTCGGCATCGTCCGCGACGATGTTGAGCGTCACATTATGGCCGAGGTCCACGGGCTTGAAATGAAGGCCCGCGAACACCGGCGAATCCTGCAAGGCTTCATAGTCGATCGTCTCATAGGCGACGGTCGATCCGGTCTTCTTGCCCCGCAAGGCTGTCGCGGCCTGCCAGCCGTCGGGATAGGTGACGGTCGCCTGGATCGGAATCTGCCGCGTATAATAGCCTGCCGGATAGAGCGACACCGACTCCCACTGGATATTGAGCATCTTGGGCGTGACGACGACGCGGCCCTGATTGGGCTGGGTGGCGGACAGGAACTGAAAGGATGCGACGACCTGTTTCGTCCCCTGCGGCACGTCGATCACAAAGCCATAGACGTTGAGCGGATCGCGCTTCCACGCCAGCGGCTTGCCGTCGGCCGTGAAGCTGAGGCCGGTCAGCTTCTCGATCTGTCCGCGCGGCGCATGGTTGCCCGGCAGCCATTGCGGCATCAGCAGCGTCATCGGCCCGGCGGCGGCGACGGGGATGGTTTCCTTCACCCGGAAGATGCGCTGCACCGTATCGGTGGCGTCGACCTCCAGCCTGATCGTGCCGCCGGGATAGGGCGCATCCTTGGGCGCCGGCGCGGCATAGTCGACCGGCAGCGCCGTAGGTTTGGAGCGGATCGCATCCTGCGCGATCAGCGGGGTTGCGATCGCCGTGGAAAGGAAAAGGGCGGCAGCAAGGCTGCGGATCATGAACATCTCCGAAAAAGCGTGCGGTCGAACGACCGTATAACAACAGCATGGCGAGCCATTCCGCTCTCGTCCACCCCCAACTCTTCTTGGCATATTTTACGACAAAAAAGCGCGTTTCCTTGAGCCGTCTTTATCGTTAAAGGCGCTCCCCCATGGCGAAGATCGAAACCCCGCGCCCGGTGCGCGGCACGCAGGACATGCTGGGCGGCACGAGCGAAGCGTTTCAGGAACGTTTCGCCCATGTGGTCGCGACCTTCGACCGGGTGCGCAGGCTCTACGGATTCCAGCGGGTGGAAGTGCCGGTGTTCGAATCGACGGCGGTGTTCGCCCGCTCGCTGGGCGAAAGCACGGACGTCGTTTCCAAGGAAATGTACACGTTCGAGGATCGCGGCGGCGACAGCATCACCCTGCGCCCGGAATTCACCGCGGGCATTTCCCGCGCCTATATCACCGAGGGTTGGCAGCAATATGCGCCGCTGAAGGTCGCGACCCACGGCCCACTGTTCCGCTACGAGCGTCCGCAAAAGGGCCGCTTCCGCCAGTTCCACCAACTCGACGCCGAGGTCATCGGCGCGGGCGAGCCGGGCGCGGACGTGGAACTGCTGGTGCTGGCCGACCAGTTGCTGCGGGAACTGGGCGTATCGGAAGGCGTGACGCTCAACCTCAACACGCTGGGCGACGGCCCGAGCCGCGAAGCGTGGCGCGCCGCGCTGATCGCGCATTTCGAGGCGCATCGGGATCAGCTTTCGGAAGAGAGCCTTGATCGCCTGCACCGCAATCCGCTGCGCATCCTCGACAGCAAGGACCCACGCGACCGTCCGGTGGCGGACAGCGCGCCGGACATCGACGCCTATCTGACCGATGAAGCGCGCAGCTTCTTCGAAAAGGTGACGGCGGGCCTCGACGCGGCGGGTGTGGCGTGGGAGCGCAACGCCCGGCTGGTGCGCGGCCTCGATTATTACCGCCACACGGCGTTCGAGTTCATCACCGACCGGCTCGGCGCGCAGGGCACGGTGCTGGGCGGGGGGCGCTATGACGGGCTGATCGAGAATCTCGGCGGCCCCTCGACTCCGGCGGTCGGCTGGGCGGCGGGGATCGAGCGGCTGGCGATGCTGGTGGATATGCCGGAGATTGCCGGCCCGACCGTCGCCGTCATACCCATGGGCGAAGCCGCCGAAGTCAGGGCCACCGGCATCATCGCCGACCTGCGCCGCGCGGGCATTGCCTGCGACATGGGCTATCGCGGCAACATGAAGAAGCGGATGCAGCGGGCCAATGCTTCGGGCGCGGCCTGGGCGGTGATCCTAGGGGACGACGAACTGGCGCGGGGCGAGGCGGCCGTCCGCAATCTCGGCACGGGCGAACAGGAAGCCGTCGCCCTAGATGCGCTGATCGGGAAACTGGCAACGCGCTGATGCATATCTCCGCCGAACGCATCGCGCAGATCGAGGCGCGCCGGGACGAGGTGCAGGCGTCGATGACGCGTGCCGACCTCGCGCCGGAGGAGTTCGTGCGGCTGTCCAAGGAATATGCGGAGATCGAGCCGGTGGCGAAGGCCGCCCATGAGGTCCGCCGCTTGCGCCAGGAACTGAGCGCGCTGGAATATATGGCGGGCGGCGAGGATGCGGATTCCGATCCGCTGATGCGCGAAATGGCGCAGGAAGAGATGCAACTGATCAAGAGTCGGTTGCCTGACGCCGAACGCGCCCTCGCGCTGCAATTGCTGCCGAAGGATGCCGCCGATGCCCGCCCGGCCATGCTGGAAATCCGCGCAGGCACCGGCGGCGACGAAGCCGCGCTGTTCGCGGGCGACCTGTTCCGCATGTACCAGCGCTATGCCGACGCGCAGGGCTGGAAGATGGAACTCATTTCCGCCAACGCCTCCGAAGTCGGGGGTTATAAGGAGGTCGTCGCCAGCGTCACCGGCACCGGCGTCTTCGCCAAGCTGAAGTTCGAAAGCGGCGTCCACCGTGTCCAGCGCGTTCCGGTCACGGAAAGCGGAGGACGCATCCACACCTCCGCCGCCACCGTCGCGGTGCTGCCGGAACCGGAGGAGGTCGACGTCCAGATCGCGGACAGCGACCTCAAGATCGACATCTACCGGGCGTCCGGCGCGGGCGGCCAGCACGTCAACACCACCGATTCCGCCGTGCGCATCACCCACTTGCCCTCCGGCATCGTGGTGACGCAGCAGGACGAGCGATCCCAGCATAAGAACAAGGCCAAGGCGATGCAGGTGCTGCGCGCCCGCCTGTATGAGATGGAACGCGAGCGCGCCCAGAGCGAACAGGCCGGTGCGCGCAAGGCGATGGTGGGCTCCGGCGATCGGTCCGAACGCATCCGCACCTATAATTTCCCGCAAGGGCGGGTGACGGACCATCGCATCAACCTGACCCTGCACCGCCTGCCGGAAATATTGGAAGGGCCGGGCCTGTCCGAAGTCATCGACGCGCTGGTGGCGGAGGACGAAGCCGCCCGCCTCGCCCAACTGGACGGCGTGGCGTGATGCCGTCGCCCTCTCAGCACCATCCGTCATTCCCGCGTAGGCGGGAATCCATCTCCCATAAGTTGCGACTTGGTGCAGCGTCTGGAGATGGGTTCCCGCTTTCGCGGGAATGACAAATATGGGGGTCGCTCCAGCCTTGCGTCAGGCAACCGAGCGCCTCGCCCTCATCAGCGCCACCCCGCGCCTCGACGCCGAACTGCTCCTGGCCCACGCGCTGGAGATCGACCGCAACGAGCTGCTGATGCGCCAGCGCGACCTCAGCGTCCCGCCCGGCTTCGAAACGCTGCTCCAACGCCGCCTGACCGGCGAACCCATCGCCTATATCACCGGCGCGCGCGATTTCTGGACGATCAGCCTGCGCGTCACGCCAGATGTCCTCATTCCCCGTCCTGACAGCGAAACGCTGATCGAGGCGGCTCTCGACCATTTCGGCGTGCGGAGTCCCGCCCGCATCCTCGACCTCGGCACCGGTTCCGGCGCGCTGCTGCTCGCGGCGCTCAGCCAATGGCCGCAGGCAAGCGGGGTGGGCGTCGATATTTCCCCGGCGGCGCTGGCGGTCGCCCGGGGCAATGCCGATCGGCTGGATCTCAGCGAACGCGCCGATTTCCGGATGGGCGACTGGGCGGAGGGAATGGACGGCTCCTTCGACCTGATCCTGATCAATCCACCCTATATCGCCCGCGACGTTGCGTTGGCGGGCGACGTCCTCCATGAGCCCGAAAGCGCCCTTTTCGCAGGCGCGGACGGGCTGGACGACTATCGCCGGATCGCGCCGATGCTGCCCCGGCTGCTGGCGCCGGACGGGATGGCCGCCATCGAGATCGGCTACGACCAACGGCTCAGCGTCTCCACCCTGCTTGCCGATCAAGGACTTAGCGTCGCGGTCCGCCACGATCTCGCCGGTCATGACCGCTGCCTGATCGCAACCCTGGCTCCATCCGTCTGACCCGGCGAAGGATTTGCGCCGGCACAAGCTAAAATTGCTTGGTTTATGGCCGGGAAGCCACTACATGGAGCTTAGGGACGGCACTATCCTGAGGATCTGCCCTGTGGGGCCGCGACAAGAAAAGGCCGTTTTCCCGCTCCTTCAAAGTCACGACGGCGCTGCTGCGCAGGCGCCTCTGGCAGGTCAAGGGCATAGGCCGATCGCTCGGCCCCTGCCTGGCGGAGCCTTATCCGGCCTGATGGTCAGGCCGTGCTGAAGGATGGCGACTGAACAGTGTTTTTCCGTGAATGATGGCAAAGTGAACGCAAGGATCAGCTCTTGATCAACAACAGGCAGGCCGGTCGCCGGAATCGCGGCCGGAACAACAATAATGGCCGGCCCAACGGTGGCAATCGGGGCGGCGGTGACAATGGCAACCGGATCGACAGCCGCGCGCGCGGCAATGCGGCCCAGCTTCTTGAAAAATACAAGAATATGGCGCGCGATGCCCAGATGGCGGGCGATCGGGTGAATGCGGAATATTATCTGCAGTTTGCCGACCATTATTTCCGCGTGCTGGCCGACAATCGCGCCCGTCAGGAGGAGCAGCAGCAACGCTTCCGCCCGCGCGACGAAAGCTTCGACGAGAATTTCGACGATTTCGATGCCGGGGACGAAGCGGGCGAGGACGGGCGCGCCGATCAGGCGAGCGACCGCGGGCAGGACTTCGATCGCCGTCGGGACGAGCAGCGCGATTATCGCGAAGGCCGGAACGACCGCAATCGGCGCGATCGCAATGACCGGAACGACCGCAACGATCGTAACGAACGGCGTCGGGAACGCTCGCCGGTAGAGGAAGTGGCCATCGAGGAAGCCGTGGAACAGCGGCAGCCCGAAACCGCGCCTCAGCCGTCGGCCCCCGCGCAGGCCGCTCCGGAATCGCAGCCCGAGGCTGAGGCTCCCCGCGCCCGTCGCGGACGTCCGCGCAAGGCGGCGGCCGCGCAGGAGGAAGGCCAGGGCGGTCTGGACTTGGCGGTGCTGCCGCCCTCGATCGCGCGCGCCGACAATGATGCGGAACCTGCCGCTGAAGCCCCGCGCAAGCGCACCCGCCGGGCCCGGCCTGCTGCTGAAGCCGCCGAATAGGCGCCGGTTCCGCCCGGATGGGTGGGGACGAGCGTCAAGAAAAGGGGACAGTGCCGCTGCGCTGTCCCCTTTTTCATGCTTCCGGCGCGGCCTTGACGGGATCAGGCAGTGGGCAGCGGACGCGGCCGGTGATTTTCATCCAAAGCGACGAAGGTGAACAGTCCGCTGGTCAGTTCAACCTTCGTCTCCTGCGGTCCCCGCGTCGCGACGACATCGATCCGGATGGCGACCGATGTCCGTCCCCGCCTTTCCTCATGGGCATAGACCGACACGATGTCGCCCAGCAGGATCGGGGCAATGAACGTCATGCCCTCTATCGCGACGGTCGCTACGGCGCCCCGGGCGATCCGGGCGGCGATGATGCCGCCGGCAATGTCCATCTGGCTCAACACCCAGCCGCCGAAAATATGCCCATTGGCGTTGATGTCCGTTATGTGCGGCACCACGCGCAACACCACTTCGCCCTTTTCGTCAGTCATCACTGGAAACCTCATCCTTCATCCGGTCGATGACCTGTTCGTCATGTCCCGTTCCGCTCGACAGAAATGCCAGCGCCATCAGACCCGTCCCCAACATGAACGTCAACCAGACGCCCAATATGGTGGCGATGACCATATGGATCGGCATGGGGCCCGCCCACCAGTGCAGGAAGAGCAGCGCCGCCCCGACGCACAATGCGCCGCCCAGCGCCATCCATCCCATGATGCGGCGGAACCGCCGCCATGCGACCTGCGCGACCTGCGGGTCATCAAGTCCTTGTCTGTGCGTCATCCCTTTCCTTTGGAGTGTGAAAGTGGGATCATCAAGGGACTGAGGCATTTAGCCGGCAGGCAGGGAGACGGACCATGACGATCGCGGCGATTCTGCAACGCAAGGGACAGGATGTCGTCCAGGTGCAATCGGGCGACACGGTCCTGTCGGTGGTGCAATTGCTGGCCGAGCGGCGGATCGGCTGCGTCCCGGTGGTGGATGACGGCAAGGTGGTCGGCATCTTCTCCGAACGCGACCTGGTCTATCGCGTGGCGCAGGAGGGGGCAGGGGTTCTGGAGCGTCCGGTGGGGGAGATCATGACGGCTCCGGCGATCACCACGGACGAGCGGACGCCCGTCATCCACTGCCTGTCGCTAATGACGAAGCGGCGCATCCGGCATCTGCCCGTCGTGGTCGACGGCGCGCTGGTCGGGCTGGTGTCGATAGGCGATCTGGTGAAGTTCCGCATCGATTCGATCGAATCGGAAGCGGCCGCCCTGCGCGACTATATCCAGACCGCCTGACCCGTTTCAGGCGGGCGCCTCGACCGGCGGGGCCCGCCGAACGACCAGCGCGACCAGCTCCATCAGCGTCCCCCGCGCGCACAGCATCAGGGCGGCCAGAAAGGCAAGCCCGCCTGCCGGCACCAATATCCCCAGCCGGATTGGTGCGGCGAGGGGCGGCAGCAACCGGTCGACCGCCATCACCGCCGCAGCCATCAACAGCGAGCAGCCAAGCCCCGGTGCGGTCGCCCGCATCAGGTCGATCAGCCGCAACCCCATCGGCGCGCCCGCCAGCTGGGCGGTGATCAGCGTCAGAATCGGGAAAGCGCACAACCATGCCCAGGCCAGCCCCATCGCCCCGAATCGAATCCCGATGAAGAAGGCCGCCGGCATCAGCACCGCGCCCACCGCCGACACCCGCGCCGTCGTCCCCGGCCGGCCCAGCGCATTGCTGACCGGCGCGAACATCACCTGCAACGTCATGAACGGCATGGCGAGCGCCAGAATCGCGACGAAAGGCGCCATGTCCCGCCACTTCGCGCCGAACAGCGTCTCGACCAAAGGCCCCGCCGTCGCCGCCATGCCCAGATAGACCGGGCAGCTAATCAGCAGCAGCAGCCGCACCGCCTTGCAGAAGGACCATGCGATTCGCGACGGGTCCTTCTGCATCCGCGCATAGGCAGGAAAGGCCACGTCGTTGAGCGGCGGGATGAATTTGCTGACGAAGATCTGCGTCAGGAACAGCGCTTCGGCATAAAGGCCCAGTTGATGCGGTTCCAGCACCCGCCCGCCGATGAAGATGTCGGCCTGACTCTGCACGATCCAGAAAAGCTGCCCCCCCAGCAGCGACGCGCCATAGGCCACCATCGCTCCGGTCCCGCGGAAATCGAAGCTGGGAATCGGCATGAACCCGGTCGCCAGCACATAGCCTATGCCCTTGACCCAGAATCCCGCAATCGGCGCGAACACCAATGTCCAGACGCCCCAGCCCGACAGCGCCCCGGTCAGCGCCACCGCCGCCGACGCGATGGCCGCGATCAGGTTGACCAGCGCGGGCCGCCGGAAATCCATCGCCCGGCCCATGATCGCCTCGGGAATCGAGATGAAGGGCGTCGACAGATAGAGCAGCGCCTGCACCCGCAGCAGATCCGCAACCATGGGCTGCTCATAATAGGCAGCTGCCAGCGGAGCGACCGCAAGCTGGGCCAGGGCAAGTCCGCCGTTCAGCAACAGCATGATGCCGAAGGCCTGCCGCAATTTGTGCGTCTCGACGGTTTCGGACTGCACCAGCGCGCTCACCAGCCCATAGCCGTTGAGGAAGGTCGCGAAGTTCAGGATCACCTGCGTCATTGCGAACAGACCGTAATCGGCGGGATCGAGCATTCGAATCACGGCCAATGTCACGACCCAACTCAGCATCTGCGCCACGATCTGGCTGCCCGACCGCCAGAGGATCGCGCTTCTTATCTTCGAGCCAAAACCGGCGTCGCTTGCGTCGGCGTCCTGCAAACCCATCTTCATTCCTGTTTTCCGGACCGTTCATGGCCGCGGGGTCCTTCTATCCGGCAAGTCCCAAAAAATTCTGAAATAAAATTGCAAAAAGGGTTTGACGGTTCGGGAAGCCCTCCATATATGCCCCTTCACCGACGCGGCGCTGCCCCACAGGGACGGCGGAAACGACGGTCGCCAACAGGAACGGACGCTGGTCTCCCGGAACGCAAGGAACGGGGTAGGACAGCTGTCCGGTATGGTTGTCGGCTCTTTGACATTGTTGATTGATGAAGGGACATGTGGGCGGCGGCTCCGGGTTCTTGTGGCTTCTAGGCGCAGGATACTCGGTTAAATTAGCCATCCTCACAATGT